>NZ_KB851210.1 GCF_000368065.1 Acinetobacter seifertii | reverse complement strand
TCTATATTTCATATCCAGTCCATGATGTTTAAGCCATCATAAACTAGACATTTTTATTGGTGAGAATATAGACACTTTAAATGGGTTCTAACATTTTAAATTCGTATAACGGCCATTATGTTAAATGGATAGTTATTTGGTGGAAAATTTAAATTTTTAAAGAATCGAAATTGTGGTCTTAAACTTGCTTACTAAAAATATGAAAGAAATGAAGTAAATTAATTCTTATGTTGCAAAACTCTAAGCGTATTGGTTTTCTATTACTCGATAACTTTTCTATGATTGCCTTCTCAAACATGCTTGAAGTATTACGTATGGCTAACTATGTCATAGAAGATAATTTATACCAATGGAACGTAACGGGTTTAGATGGACATCATAGCTGTGCAAGTAATGGCTTACAAATACAACACACCTGTGTTTTATCACATTTACTCAATATGGACATTGTCTTTATTTGTGGTGGCTTTCAATTATATAAAAATATGACGCCACGATTAAAGAATTTTTTATATCAACTTGATCAGAAAAAAATCGCTCTAGGTGGTTTATGTACGGGTGCATATGTATTGGCAAAAGCGGGTTTGCTCAATGGCTTTCGTGCCAGTATGCATTGGGAAAATACTTTAGCCGCACAAGAAGAATTTCCCTTAGTACAATTTACCACTCATATTTTTACTATTGATGTGAATCGTTTCACCTGTTCTGGTGGGCTTGCCGCAATTGATTTAGGCCTACAGCTTGTTGAAATGCACTATCCTAATATTACTAAAAAAATTTGTGAGCAATTTATTGTCCATCAAATACGTGATGGCAATGAAATTCAACATCAGCCTATTTCTAAACACAGTAAAAAGCTTGATTTGCCGATTCAAGAGGTGTTGCGCTTAATGGAAAATAATATTAATGAACCTTTAAAGATTTCTGAAATTGCACAGCATGTAAAACTGCAATCACGTACCTTAGAACGCTTATTTAAAATACATCTGCAAATATCTCCGAAAGAATATTACTTAAAACTAAGGCTTACTCATGCACAAAATTTACTGAAACAGTCCACTTTGAGCATTTCAAATATTGCATTTGCATGTGGTTTTTGTAGTGCTTCTAGTTTTACTAAAGCCTATAAAGCTTTTTTTAACTATTCACCCAAATTTGAACGGAATGTTCTAGATTTTGCTAATTAGTATTTTTTAATATTGTCAGTTTTTGACAACTTTCTGTCGTTTTTGGCGAAAACACCTATTCATATTCTGCATAAGCTTAGTTGATTGGTTACATCACATTGATCTAGGCACATATATGAATACTTTAGTAAATAATTTTGCTGTTTCAGAGCTACCATCATTATTAACCATTGAAAATGGTGAAAAAGTTTCTGCGACATTTTCATTATCTGAGTATCAAAATAGACAAAGCAAGCTACGCCAACTAATGGAAGAGCTAGAAATTGATCATGTTCTATTTAGTTCAATACATAACATTAACTATTATGCGGACTTTATTTATTGTTCATTTGGTCGCTTCTACGGTCTGGTGGTTAGCCCAGAAAAAGTGGTGACAATTTCAGCAAATATTGATGCTGGTCAACCTTGGCGTCGTACGGTTGGTGACTATAACGTGGTTTATACCGATTGGCAGCGTGATAACTATTTTAAAGCGGTTGCACAAGAAATTCCGAATAGAGGTCGTGTAGGAATTGAGTTTGATCACTTACCTTTAGAGCGTTTAAACAAGTTAAAAACAGTTTTACCGAATGTGCAGTTTGTCGATATTAGTGCCGCATGCATGAAGCTACGCATGATTAAATCTGCTGAAGAAATTGCACATATCACCCAAGGTGCTGCAGTGTGTGATATTGGTGGTTTTGCAGTGACTGCAGCGATTCGTGAGGGTGTACCAGAGCATGAAGTAGCTTTAGCCTCTACCCAAGCCATGGTACGTGAAATTGCCAAACGGTTCCCAAACTCTGAACTAATGGATACGTGGACCTGGTTCCAATCAGGCATTAATACCGATGGGGCACATAATCCGGTTACGACACGCCAAGTGCAAAAAGGTGACATCTTAAGTTTAAACTGCTTTTCTATGATCGCAGGCTATTACACAGCCTTAGAGCGTACACAATTCTTTGATCACTGTGATGATGCTTCACTACGTATTTGGGAAGCGAATGTTAAGGTGCATGAAGCAGGCTTAAAACTCATTCGCCCGGGTGCACGTTGCAGTGATATTGCGAAAGAATTAAATGAAATTTTCTATGCAGAAGGCTTATTACAATATCGTACCTTTGGTTATGGGCATTCTTTTGGCGTCTTATCGCATTATTACGGTCGTGAAGCAGGTTTGGAATTACGTGAAGATATTGATACGGTGATTGAACCAGGCATGGTGATTTCTATGGAACCTATGGTCATGATTCCACAAGGCATGGCTGGTGCTGGTGGCTACCGTGAACATGATATCTTGGTGGTAACTGAAACAGGCAATGAAAATATCACTAAGTTCCCATATGGCCCAGAACATAACATCATCAAATAATCAATTGCGTAGACACTTCTTTTAGAGGTGTCTATTTGATTTAAGGGGACAAAAATGACAAAAGACAATCAGGTAGAGCAAAAAAAAACCTTAAAACGTGTCGCAAGTGCAAGCTTCATTGGCAATTTTGTAGAATGGTTTGATTACGCTGCATATGGTTTTTTGGCAACAGTCATTGCAGTGGTTTTTTTTCCGCAAAGTGATCCTTTAACTGCATTAATGGCTGCCTATGCAATCTTTGCAATTTCATTTATTTTACGTCCATTAGGCGGTATTTTTTGGGGCCACGTTGGGGACAAGTTTGGTCGAAAAAATGCACTATCTTGGTCGATTATCTTAATGACCCTAGCGACAGTATGTATAGCACTATTACCAAGCTATCAAAGTATCGGTATTTTTGCACCGATCCTGCTCTTAGTATTCCGGATGATACAAGGTTTTTCAGCTTCAGGTGAATATGCAGGTGCTGCAAATTTTCTTGCAGAATATGCCCCTAAGAAAAAAAGAGGACTTTATACCAGTTTAGTTCCCGCAAGTACTGCAGCGGGTTTACTACTCGGATCTGTAATGGCAGCAGCGATGTTCGCTTTTATGTCAGAGGCATTTCTACACGAATATGGTTGGAGAATTCCATTCTTGTTGGCCGCACCATTGGGCCTAATTGGATATTATATCCGTGTAAAGCTAGAAGACACGCCAGAATTTTTAGAACACCAAAAAACTGGCCAGAAAGAAAATTTTCCAATCAAAGCTTTATTTAATCAATATCGACCAGCACTTTTTAAAGCATTTGCTGTTGCATCTTTAAATGCGACTGCGTTCTATCTTATTTTTAATTACATGCCAAACTATTTGGCAACAGAATTAGGCGTAAATAAAACCCAAGCATTTATCTCAGGATCAATTTCACTGCTATTTTATATCGCTGTAGTTTTTGCGATGGGAAAATATTCAGACCGAATTGGACGCAAGAAAATGTTGCTTTGGGCAAGTCTAAGCTTTATCGCACTTACGATCCCTTTATTCTACTTACTTTCAACTGCCAGTTTTGTTGAAATGGTGATGATCCAACTGGTGTTTTGCACATTGTTAGCAATGAACGATGGTAGTTTACCTGCATATTTAACAGAACAATTCCCTATACAAGTGCGCTATACCGGTTTTGCCTTTAGTTTTAATACTGCTAATGCACTGTTAGGTGGAACAGTTCCTTTGGTTGCAACCTGGTTAATTCAACAAACAGGTAATACCTTAGCACCTAGTGTCTTATTAATTGTAGTTGCAGTTTTTGCAAGTATGGCTTTATTACAAAGGAAATCACATCGTTTAGTCAGTGCTAAAGCTTAAAAGGAATTAGTTATGCTTTTAAATGCTCTACCTGCACTCAATAGAAATATATCGACTTTAATTGGTCTTACAGCTGTCATATTTTGGAGTACAAATGTAGGCTTAATTCGTAGTGTCAGTGAGAGCTTTGGAGCTGTAGCCGGTGCTGCTCTAATTTACAGTTTCGCATCCATGATTTTAGTTTTCACGATTGGTATGCCTAAGTTTTCTACAATCCCAAAATCCTATTTATGGTGGGGAAGCCTTTTATTTGTTGCTTATGAATTATGTTTTGCTCTTTCTATTGGCTATGCACAAAACAGTAGACAAGCAATCGAAGTTGGTATGATTAATTATCTATGGCCAACATTTACCCTAGTATTTGCAATTATTTTTAACAACGTTAAGGCCAATCTTTTAATTATTCCCGGCTGCATATTGGCTTTGGTTGGAATTTGTTGGGTGCTAGGGGGGGATACTGGATTTAATCCCTTCCAGATATGGAACAATTTGAAGGTTAATCCTCTTAGTTATGGTTTAGCTTTTGCTGCTGCTATTTTGTGGGCTGCATATTGTTCTGTGACAGTAAAAACATCTCAGGGTAAAAATCTAGTCACTATATTTTTTGCCCTGGTTGCAGTTGTACTATGGATAAAATACTTTTTCATGAGTGGGTCAGCTATTAATTTTACTTATGACAATACAGTCACTCTGATTATGGCGGCTGGTGCTTTAGGTTTGGGATATGGTGCTTGGAATATTGGAATTATTTCAGGGAACATGACATTAATGGCTGGCGCTTCTTATTTTACTCCTGTGTTATCTGCTTTTTTTGCGGCATTACTTCTAAGTACTTCCTTATCTTTCATCTTTTGGCAAGGTGTTGCAATGGTGACAACAGGAGCAGTCTTGTGTTGGTTAGCGACTCGAAAGCAATAAATTATTTAGAGGTTTTAAAATTAACATAATACACCTTATACGAAATGCGTT
>NZ_KB851209.1 GCF_000368065.1 Acinetobacter seifertii | reverse complement strand
AATCTCGGCAGCCCATCTATAGTCAGCTTGAGCATAGGCATCCCGCGCATTTTTTAATGCATTATTCTCCCCACCTGCCAACTCAATATATTTTTTTGCAACAGCTTTAGGCGGTAATGGATCTAAATTGGAAGGATGAGCATCGAACCATCCCATATAGTATTGGTATATCGCTTTTACATTATGCTTTAAGGTTCCATAATAGCCATGCGCATATAGCTTTTGATCAAGTGCCGCTGGAAGCTGAATTTTCTCGGCAATTTCAGCACCATTAAAACCAGAGTTCATATATCTCACCGTCTGATCATGTGTGAACTTATAAACATCTCGCTGGGTTTTAATAAAATCTTGAATATTGTCATTGCCCCAGACAGGCCAATGATGTTGTGCAATCAATACATCGGATGCTTTGGCATGCTGCATTGCTTGGTCTAAATAGCCTACCCATTTTAAGGCATCACGGACTTTGGCACCGCGGAGGGTATAAAGATTATGCATGGTATGCGAAAGAATTTCTGCGCCATTATAAAGTTTCAGTGATGGGATAGAGAAGGTTAACTCTGCTGGCGCTTCTGAACCCGGCACGTTATAAAACACAAAATCCAAACCATCAATGGTCATTTTCTGTTCTGCTTGGGTGATCAGTTGTGTAGGCTCAAGGATTCCCATTTTCCCAACAGCAACAGCCTTACCTAAACCTGTATCCACCAATCCTTCAGCATTCTTTGGTAAAAAGGTTCCATACATATAGGTCGCACGACGTATCATGGCTGAACCTGCCATCAAATTTTCACTGGTCGCTTCTTCCATAAAGCCTTGTGGCGCAATAATTGGGGTTTTTCTAGCGTTAATTTCTTCTGTAGAAAGAACGCCTAATGCACCACCAAAATGATCGATATGGCTATGGGTAAAGATAATGGCTGAAATTTTTTGCTCACCTAAATGCTGCCTAGCAAATTTAAGTGCTGCTTCAGCCGTTTCTTTAGAGGTTAATGTATCCACAATAATCCAGCCAGTATCACCCTGAATAATGGTCATATTTGCCAAATCAAAACCACGAATTTGCCAAACTCGATCTGTCACTTTAAATAGACCAACATTATTGTTGAGCTTTGCTTGTCGCCATAGTGCAGGATTAACAGTATTTGGTGCTGGATCATTTAAAAAATTAAACGCATCAAAATCCCAGATCACATTGCCTTTTTCACTTTTAATTTGACCTGTTGGCTTGGCAATAAAGCCTTTTTGCGCATAATTAAACTCTGTCATATCGTCTAAATTATATTTCGTTTTATACGCATTATTTGATTCAATGACCGCTTTTTCGACTTGTCCATTTGCTGCAAAAACAGAAAATGGCAAAATAAACATCAATGAAACCGTTAAAAATTTAACTTTCATTGTCTTTCCTTCTTCAAAATATCCATAAATGTTGATTTCCTTGTCTATACTATTTTTGATATGTGTTGAATTAATAGAAGCTTTTCAATTCAAACATTATAATAACAGCCATCATTTTTTATGATGGAATCATAAAATAATATTTTACAAGAATATACCTGTTTTTATTAAAACTACGCAGTCCTTATTGGGCATGAGTTAGTAGGAGAGAAAAATAAAAATTTTGTTAAAACCTAAAGAAAAACCCCTCTGAGTCTTGCAACTTAGAGGGGTTTTGTCTTAAATTTGGTGGTACGCAGTTATTTGATGTTCGAGCATCAAGTAACGAAGATCATAAGGTTTGACGACCGTTATGATTTCACCTTTCGGCTTGTACCGCTTTTCAAATTCTATCAAATTGATAAAAAATGGCAAGCATTGTATCAGTAAAAAGTCTTTCGTTACCTGACTCTCGTTCATCCAATAAGCAATACATAGACAGTATTCGAGCCTTATCAGCTTCTGTGCATCCTTTTTAAGGAAGATATGCGGTGCATGTGGAGGGAATAAGTGTCACTGGTGCATCGTAGCGATAGTGAAAGCTGAGAAGCAGGAGCTGAACCGTTACAGGGGAATCCCACAAAAGCGGAGCGTTGAGAGTAGTTGTATAGGTTGGTTAAGTTGCATGTTGGAGAAATCCTCGCAGAGATACCGCCATACTTCGACAGGGAGCGCGTGGGGAGAGGTGCAGTACCTTTAGTCCTTGTCTGCCATGTATGTGAAGCATGGTGCGGATACGACCGATGCGTGGCTCCGTCAGCCTAATCAGGTTAAATCGGCAATACTTAGGGGATGTGTTATTTTTTGAATGACAGCCCTTAGGGAGAGTATTGCCGAAACTCTCTCAACGCTCACCATCTGCCTGAGCAAAGCGAGGGCTGTGGTGGTGGTGAGAAAGAGTTGAGTGCTATTGTTTTACAAGATTTATGCCAGTTCTTATTAGGGTTTATATACTGTATCATTTGATTAAATTTTAGTATAAATAATTCTTTCCCTTTTTAAATAAGCAAGGATACACAGTTACCCCTATTTCACTTCGTTTAATAGTGCTAAGCTGTGACCTTGATCAGGGGCTTCACCCCCGATACCCCCGAAAACCGGTTTAAAGAAAAATCAAAGATTTTCCTCTAAACCGGTTAGACCAAGAATGGGATTGTTCAAGTGGAAATAGATTCAGTAACTAAACAGAAAGTAGTACGGGAACGGACGTTTAAAGTCAGACTTTCAGAATCAGAATATCAATTGCTCGATGCCAATAATCCTTTTGGTTCAATCGCAAAGTTGCTACGTCAGTCAGCAGTAGATAAAGCAACAAAGATTTATAATTCCAAAGCAGATGATGCTGAAAAAATTAAATCAACAAAGATTGTTGAATCTTCATATAGCAAGACAGAGAGAAATTTAATCCTAGAATTGGGTCGTATAGGTAATAACGTGAATCAGATTGCCAAAGCGATTAATACGGATATTGCAGGGACAGGTACTTTTGACAAAGTGAAGTTACTTCATTTGTTGATTTCCATAGATCAACAACTTCGGGAGTTACGACCAGATGATCGTTGATTTTTTTAGACATGGTTCAGGATTATCTAAAGGTTGTCTAGATTATTTGCTTGGTGAAGATAGAGAGCGAGAACATGCACAGGTTTTAAGTGGTGATGTTGACTTGACCGCTCAACTGATTGATAGCAGTCCTTTTGCCAAGAAATATACCAGTGGTTGTTTATCCTTTTACGAGCATGCTTTATCTGACCAGGATAAACAGCAGATCATGCAAAATTTTGAGGAATGCCTTTTCCCTGGTCTCGATAAAGATCAGTACCAAATTTTATGGGTACAGCACCAAGATAAGGTGAATCAAGATACTGGAGAGACACGGCTTGAGCTGAATTTTGTGATTCCAAACGTTGAGCTTTCGACAGGCAAACGGCTACAGCCATTTTATGCGCCAGTGGATTTAGATCGAGTGGATCTGTTTAAGCAGATTACCAATGCAGAACATCAACTATATGATCCCGATGATCCGAACAATCAGCAGCTTTTAATCAATAAGAAGAACTTACCCAAGGATGTGAAGGATTTTAAAGATCAGTTACACCAAAGGATTTACCAAGCTGTAGTCGATGGCAAAGTTGCCGATCGGCAAAAATTGGTTGAATGGCTTGAATCGAATGAAATCAAAGTCACCCGACAAACCCAAAAATCAATATCAATCGAAAATCCATACGAGGGCGCAACACGTCCTATCCGTTTAAGTGGAGAGGTTTATGAGCAAGGCTTTAGCGCTACTGGCGAATATCGACAAGAAGTACAACAGCGAATTGCAACGTACCGAGGAACAACTTCTGAGCGGTATCGAGCAAACGTCACAGATTATCAAAGACAGCTTGAGCACAAGAGCCAATATCACAGCGACCGCTATCCAGCAGTCAGACGAGAAATTAGCGCAGAACCTACAGAACAGCTCACAGCAGATCGAGAAGCAGCTCGACCAGTACCAAGCCTTGCTACAGTCCAAATTGAGCCGTTTAAAGCAAATGAACGAGCAGATACAGACAAAAGAACAGCAAGTTCAGAACAAAAGCCTACTGAAACAGCTTACCACTTTGAATATGGCAATGATTTTGGGAGCTGCTATTTTAATTATTCTCATTATTGCGCTCGGTTTTATGGGCAAAAGCAAGTACAACGAGATACGGACACTCAATATGACCATCAACGAGAAACAAATGCGAGTGGATCACCTGAACCGATCGGGGGGCAGTTTGACGTTCAGCACATGCAGACAGCAAAACAGCAAAGCCCAACGTCTATGTATTCAGATCAACAAGGACGCAGGGGATTGGCAGAACAACTTCATGGTGCCGATGGGGTATTAAGTGATGACCGAATTAGAAACACAGTTATTGAAAATCATCGAAGAACAACAGCAGCAATTACAGCAACAACAAACTCAGTTGCAGCAGCAACAGCAGAGTTTAGACGTGATGCAAAAGAAAATTATCCAAGCCTTATCAGCACAATCAAAGGCAATGGAGAGCGTACAGACAGACTTAGTGCAAACACAAAAGTCATTATCGACAATACAGACACAATTTCACGAATTGGAAAAAAATACAGCGACCTATACCGAGCAGATCAATGGCAAAGTCAGGGAGATGAGCCAAATTACAACGAATTACGAGGACGTACTGGAGAAAATCTCAACCACACAACGGTCAGTCTCGTCACAAGTAGCCAAAGCTCAGCAGAATTTGCTCGAAACGTCCGAACTATTGAAGCGAATATCGTCCAAATGAAGGAACGGAAAAAGGAAATGGAGCAGCCCCAACCTAAGCGAGATCGGGGCATGAATTTTGGCATGTAGGGTTTATGCTCGATTCCGACTGTTGCTAATCAAAAATATGGAACAATGATTAAATATTAGGCGTGAAACGTGAAGAATCAATAAAAAAGCCCGACTTAGACAAGTTAGGCTTTTTTATTGATTGTAAATTATTGAAATAATTAAACTAATTTTGTATTTATGTGCACTAATGTGTGCACATAAAAGCGGAGACTTTAATTTGGTAGGGTTCTTTAAGCCCAGTCATTTCATCCTAATCATTTGGTCGAGTGACAATTGGAAAAGTTGAGTCTGGACGTTTAAACATTGCAAAGAATTTTCCAATTTCCAATGGATTGCCTTTGACTTTACTTTCGTTAGAAAGCAGGACTTTTACCCCTTTTATTTGACCTGTAATCATTTTTAGATATAAGGGCTTGGTTACGGTTAATGTTGGGCAATCCGATGCCAAATCTTTACTGTCATCATGACGCTTAAACTGCATGATTGAGTTTTCAACCCATAATGAAAAATTCTCTTGGGTATCCGACAAAACCAGATTGATACACTGGTTTTCATTTTTTAAATTTTCCACATCTAAATTTGTCGCCATGGCTTCAAGAAATCTTTCAGTTGGCGTGTGAATCAATAAATCACTCGGATCAGATGTATTTTGTAGGGGTACATTATTTTGTAGCTCTTGAGCACCCACCAAAAAGAAATTACGCCAAGTTGAAGCCTCAGCAGCATAGCCCAATTGACGATACGTATTTGCCAATAAGTCTTTTGCTTGTTGGTTTTGAGGGTTATTCAACACAATATGTTTTAAAATCTCGGCAGCCCATCTATAGTCAGCTTGAGCATAGGCATCCCGCGCATTTTTTAATGCATTATTCTCCCCACCTGCCAACTCAATATATTTTT
>NZ_KB851208.1 GCF_000368065.1 Acinetobacter seifertii | reverse complement strand
TCTATATTTCATATCCAGTCCATGATGTTTAAGCCATCATAAACTAGACATTTTTATTGGTGAGAATATAGACACTTTAAATGGGTTCTAACACCTGGGCTTCGTATAAGGTGTATTATGTTAATTTTAGGAAAACTTAACTTAATGCTTTGATTTAACACTTAGTTCATCACAACTATATTGATCTAAATAGGAGCTATCTTTGTTTGCTAAATAAGATTCCGTCTTAGAAATATCTCTACCTTTACTTCGTAGAAAATACTTGGCAGCATCTTCTCTAATATGATAACTATTTGTTAAATAACATAGCAGTGATAAGTCTGAATTTTTAAACCGCTCTATGCTAGATTTTCTCATCAATAATTCATCTTGCAAACTTTCAAAATGGCTTAAATCTCTTACCAGATCATTGACTTGCTTATCAACCCGAGCTTTCGGCTTTTGCTTTATTTGATCATCTAGCTCACAAGCTTTTTTTAGTCCTATTATTAGTCTATGAACGTCTAGACCATAGCTCCCAGTATCTTTTTCATCAAACAGATTAAGCTCTTGTAAATACCCAATTCTTTCTGTCGCTTGGTATCTAGAATTACCTTTCTCATCATATTTATATGTTTTTATTAGAACTGCTCTATCAGATGATTTATATCTATCATTCAATATTTTAAGGTTAAAACCTAGTATTTGAATCTCTCGATAAAATGCTGTTATTTCACCAACTATTTCTTTCAGGCTATTAATTATATTTTCGTATTTTTCTTTATTATTTATAAAATCATAAAGCCTACCCAGCTTTTCTTGTCTTTTACGTTCATTTTCGAAATAGGCAATATTTTTGGAAATTGTACTATCTGCATTAAATTTAGTTCTGCCACACGTTCCCCCCATCAAACTGTAAGTCCCATCCTTTAATAAGACTAAATAACCTTTTTGATGGATCTGACCACACTTACCTTTTTCATCGGTTAAACAACACTTTAGCTCTGTATCTTTAATTTCATAATCAACCACAATATTTTCAAAATTTTCTAAGGTGATTTCCTTATTTTCTATAAAATTATCAAGTGAAAATATTTCATCATAAGAATTTATTGTTGCTCTTACTCCCATAATTTCCTTCTTATTTTAAAATTTACTTATAAATATTAATACGTAATAGAAACAATATACATAGGGGGGAGAAATCCTAACGACAGCCTTTGTCGCATAAATCAATTAAATGCTCTCACTCAATTTCCAACAGTCACTGGACAAGTCCTTTAGACTGAGGAGCCACACATCGGTCGTCTAGGATAGAATCGCTGTTATATATATGAAATCAAAAAATCCTAGACCTCAGATCTAGGATTTAAAACTTATATTGAAGAAAAACAATTCAGAGTCTTACATCAATTCAGGAAATAGATCACTTTGATATTCATTTCTAGTTGTTTTTAAGACTTTATTATCTAATTTGTTTTTTACAACCAGCCCTACAACTTCAGCTAATTTACATGGAACAGCATTTCCTATTTGCGTAAAAACTTTTGATTGAGTTCCATGAAATTTATAATCCTCTGGAAAAGTTTGAATGATTTTAGCTTCATCAATCGTTAGCCTTCTTAAGGATTTAGGGACTTGTAGAATATTAATATCCTTACCACTCATTAAATCTGAATGATATTTCTCAACCCAACTTTCACCGTAATCATATAAGTGATTTTCATCAATAATGGGCGTTCTATTCCCACCCATTGATGCAGGTAGAGTACTACTCCATGAGTCAGGATTTAAGGGTCTACCTTGCCCATTAAATAACATTCCTGCATAGGCAGATTTTCTTAAAACTGGATTCTTGGCAATCGTAATTTTTGCATTGGTGATATGAGGATTCGTTACTGATCCTGCTGGCCCTAAATGAGAAATTGCTTCTCTAATACTAGGAGCATCCTCACAATATTGTTCAAAATCATCTAATGTAATGTGATTCCCATTTTTTAAGCCAATGAAAAAGACACGTTCACGAGATTGAGGAACGCCAAAATCTTTTGCATTTAGTTGAATTACGGAAACTCTATAACCCATATCATTAGCTTGGGAGATGATTTCTTGTTTAATGTGGCTAAACTTTTCTAATGCACCTAAGGCTTTAACATTTTCCATAACAAATGCATTAGGAGAAACTCGTCTAACTACTTCTAAAAATGAAAATACTAGCTTCGAACGAGGATCTTTCAAATCCATTTTTCCAGCTACAGAAAAACCTTGGCATGGCGGACCACCAAAGATTAAATCAATATTTGAGATTCCATTAAATTTTTCTAAATTTTGATCAAGATCACCCTCAATCAACAAACAACTTTTATGATTTAAAGCATAAGTTTTACAAGCAGTTGGATCAATTTCATTGGCTATTTGAACGGAGAATCCTGCGGTAATCATTCCCACATCCATGCCTCCAGCTCCACTAAATAAAGAAATAGCCTTCATTAAATCAATCTCAAAATATTCTAATTTCGAATATTTTACATTTTCCCTAAAATAAGTCACTAGATATTTGGTAAATATATGAAAGTAAAAACTATTTATAATTCTGATTATATTGAGCTTATCCAAATCTTATCTAGTGAAAGAAAAAGATTAGGAATCTCTCAAAAAGAAGTAGCTACATTGTTAGATATTTCTCAGGCAGACATTTCTAAAATTGAAAGATTAGAAAGACGTTTAGACATCTTAGAGCTAAAAAGTTTACTGAAAATTTATCGAATTTCATCTAATCAGAACCTTCAGAACTTAGTTCTAAAATTTTTTGAGTTTTAAATGTCGATCACACCTGAAGAAAGAAATATTAAAGCTAAACAATATGTTGAAGATTTATATTCAAATATAAATCATTTGACTATAGATGATTTTTCTAGCCATCCTTTATTTGAACAGGCCGATTCAATTTTACAAAATGTTGTGCATGCCAAAATTACTGCAAAGGGTTTTAGGGGAATTGTTCTCACTGCTATTGTGGGAAAACACTTAAACAGTAGTTATGATTTTTTAAACAAGTTTTATGACTGTAGCCCACGAGCAATTTTTGAAAATGGTATCTTCTTGGCATTAAGAGATTTGAAAATACCATCTGGAAAATCAGATCCATTGAATGTGGCTAAAAATACCAATGTATTAAATGCGGATTGGGCAGAAGGTAAAAGACCTCAACGCGCTGCTGAAGCTGTCGTGAATTATTTACATCTGCTTGATAACCACTTTAGTCAAAAAGATAATTATAATTTTTTAGTTAATTTCTTTATGTTTAGACTTAAAGAATTAGCAGATCTCTATGCGAGCTCTGTAGTCACTACAATAACTACAGATACAGAATCTCAGCAAGAATTAGCTATCAAATTATGGAGTTTTGTTTCTCAAGCGGTAGAAGGTGGAACGATACCTCAATTTTTTATTGGTACATTGTTAGAAACTATCTATCTTTATGACCCAAATACCATTGTGTCTGGAACAAAAGAGAGCGTATCAGGCACAAATACTACATCTCAAAAACCTGGAGATATAGTAATCACTAAAAATGATGTTATTTCTAATATTTTTGAAGTAACGCTGAAAGTCGTTGATACTAAACGTCTTAGCGATAGTTATGATGTATTAGCTGAACAAGGATATTTAGATACACCTATTACTTTCCTTTGTAGGATTCCTCAGGATACATCATTATTAAGTGAAGTAACTTATTCACCTAAGATGGTTAGCGGATTTACAAAAGAACAAGCCCATCTTTTCAACTTTGTTGATATTGAAAGTTTCATCTGTAGTCAGATTGCGGTATTAAATAAAGCACAGATAACTTACTTATTGGCAAATCTGACCGAATTCATATCGGAATATGATCGCCCATTAAAAACTAGAGAAATTTGGAATGCCCATTTCCCTACTGAAGTAATAAACAATCAATAACAGATAGGAAAAAGCCCAATTCTTATTGAGCTTTTTTCACGACTTCTTGTGGTTATGTCTCATTAGATTTTATGATCATTACTTAACATAAAAACTCTTATACGAATCAATGACAAAGTCGAGATTTCATATTGGGTCTTAGCAGATCTTATAGTGGCTAATTTAAAGTCAGATTCTTTAAAAATGACTTCACACTTCGATCTCATGGAAAAATATTTTTATAAATATTAATATAATAGGTCATGTTAATTGACATGCATAAATATTATCAATTATTGGAATTCGAATGAAAAACTACAGTTTAGTACTTACAGTATTATTTTCTTCAATGCTGACAGGCTGTGCCGTCAATCTGCCTTTTAACAATCGTCTGAACTATACATCTGTATCTCAATTATCAGAAATACAAAAAACAAAGGAAGTTATTACGATAAAGTGGAATCCGAATACTTTTCCTCAACGTATTGATGTACAAGGTGCAGATGGCTTTGTAGGAGGAGGGTCGCGAACTCGTATTCCTACTGGTGTCGCATTGTCTAGCCGAATTGAAGAAGCACTTTCACAGTTTGTTCAGTTATCACCAAATGGAAATCCTTTAACAATCACAGTTGAGAGTGCTAGATCAGGATTTGAATATTCTGCTGGGATTTTCAATGTTACTCCAGCTATCGATGTTGCGAATGTGACTTTCACTGCTACGTTTGAGTATAAAGGTGAAAAATGGTCAAAAACATTCACTTCTAAGCTTAAAGATCCAAAAATAGGAGGATCATCGCAAACTGGCCTATTGGATTCAGCATGGGACGATATTGCAGTGCAAGTAGCCAAAGATGTTGCATTACATTTGAATAAGTAAGTTTTATTTTATATTAAATAAAAAATCCCGACATCATGTCGGGATTTTTCGGTATGGAGCGCATAGGTAGGGCTGACTACCTGATGGTCATGGTGCCTGACTGATTATTATTGTTGTTTTAAGTCATTGAACATCCTGTTCATATAGATCGATCATAGGGACTTCACTGGTGCTTGGATACAAACAATTTCGTAAAATGCTGTAAGCC
>NZ_KB851207.1 GCF_000368065.1 Acinetobacter seifertii | reverse complement strand
TGTTATTCACCAATTAAAATGTCTATGCGATAAACCATTTAAAATGTCCTGTTTTTAACCACAAGAGTCAAGCACAGGATTTAACTTTCTTTGTTCAATAACAGCTTTCTGAGCTTTACGACTCGGCATACTTTTCTTGAGACGGGAACGTTTATTCTGTTTTTCCAACTCTTCATGCTGTTGCTGAATATGTGCCAGAACTGTACCTAACCGTTTATTCTCAACGATCTCATTCTGCTGTAGCCCAGCTAATTTATTGAAAATGCTGTAGTTGAGCTTTCGTCCCTCGTACATGAGGGCCACAGTGCCATCTGGGTACTCCAGAAATGAAATATATTGCCCAACAAGCTTATGATTCAGCTCTGTCGGTTCAAGCAGATAAATACATTTGTCATAGGTCAGGGTCAGATTCTTGGTGACCTTACGCGGTTCCTGCCAGGTAAAAATATCATCCAGTTCAAGATGAGATTCGGTTAATGGCCGATGTAAATTCTTTGAGTTTCGCGCACACTTGGCAAACTTCTGATTGAAATGCTCAATAAAGCAGGGCAGCCAGGCATTTGCCTCGGCAATTGAACAGATACCTTCTAGGCGCATTTCCTTGATCAGGCGATCCTGGAGTGTTCTATTGGCACGTTCCACACGGCCTTTGGCCTGGGGTGAGTTGGCGAAGATAATATCAATATTTAACTCATTCAGAATCCGCCCAAATTGCGTGATCTGGCTGTCCTGGCTCGATTTCTGGTTCACTCGGAAGACCGAATGTTTATCGCTATAAAAGGCCAGAGGCTTACCGTATTGTTCAATGTAGGCTCGGGTTGAAAGCATATAGTCGAAGGTCGTTTCCGCCTCACAGAAGCGCAGATGCAACAGCTTTCCAGTGGCATCATCGATATAAACCAGCAAGCAGCACTTAGCAGCGCGTCCTTCGAACCAGTCATGATATGAGCCATCAATCTGGATTAGCTCACCGAAGCAATCCCGGTTATAACGTGGCTGATATGGACGTTTAAGGCGCTTGGATCGTGGAATCCAGAGGTCATTTGCAGTCATCCAGCGCCGAAGCGTTTCTACCGGGATATTCAGGTCAAACATGCTGCTGAGCTTCTCATGGGCCAAGGTAGGTCCAAATCCCAGCAGATGTTCAGAAATAATGGAAAGACATTTTGATTTTAATAAATCATCATGGCGACGATGGCCAGGTTGACCACGACTGGCATGCGCCATACCTGAAACACCATCTTGATTGAGCTTCTGTAATAACCGGGTAATTTGACGGGTTGAAAGATTAAGGATTTCAGCAGCACGGACTTGTGTAATACGATGATCTCGAACGTCTTGCAGAACAGCAAGACGTTGAATTTCTTTGTCAGACATAGTGATCAGCATCTATATTTCATATCCAGTCCATGATGTTTAAGCCATCATAAACTAGACATTTTTATTGGTGAGAATATAGAC
>NZ_KB851206.1 GCF_000368065.1 Acinetobacter seifertii | reverse complement strand
AAAGAAAGTTAAATCCTGTGCTTGACTCTTGTGGTTAAAAACAGGACATTTTAAATGGTTTATCGCATAGACATTTTAATTGGTGAATAACACCAGGTTAATCCTGGGCTTTTTGTTGAATCTGATCATTGGTAGCAAACAGATCAGGATTGGTAATTTTGATGTTTTCCTGACAACTCCTGCAAAGCATCAGCCCAGCAAAAAGTTGTACATGTTCCCTTGATTCACAGAAGGCACATGGCTTAGGAAAAGAGATGATATTGGCTGAATTGACTAATTCTGTTGACATAAGAAGTAACCTTGGATTGTACATATTTATTTTTAATAAATTTCAATACTTTATACCTAATTTAGCCACTAAAATTTGTACATTATTGTATAATCCATGTGTACATATTATTTTTTATAATTTTCATTCACTTAGACCCAAAATAGTATTTATTTTTGTACAACACCATGTACAGAACAATAATCATATAAATCAAATTTTTAGCATAAAAAAGTCCATTAATTTTGTACACAATTCTGAAACTTAAAAATCTAAACTTTCATCAATTTTTTTCATAATTTCAATAAATTAACCTTAATTTTAAGATATATTCTGAAAGTTGGTTTGAAAGTTGTTTTTACATTATATTTCAATACTTTAAATCAAAAAATTGGATATTTTTTGAAAAACTCAATGAAAGTTTATTTTTTATTTAAAAACAACTAGTTATATTAGTTTTTATCCATTTTTTTTGAAACAGTTTCTATATGATAAAAAAACCTATAAAAACCATATCTAGCAAAGGTTTGAGGGTTATCATCTTTAGATGCGTGGTGTGTGACAAAAAAATCCCGGCATGTGCCGGATTCTGGATTAGAAAATTGGCTAAAGTGACGTAGGACTGGTGCTTGGTTTTACATGGAAAAAAGTATTTATTTTCTGGTTTATAAAAACGTAAAAAGATCAGTTTTTGTTCATTCATCCAGGTTAAAAATTTCAACCTAAAACTTTAATTATGAAAAGCTTCACAGAAAGCATTCAAATGCGATTTAAGAGCCTTTATCTAAAAAACATAGATCTATAGCGAAAAACAGAAAACAGCTCAAAAAACGCAAAAGAGAGTGAAGTAAAGAGATGTTTTGACTTTAGATAGCTGCATAGAGCGAGTGTCTACGAGCGAACTATCAAAATTTGCGCCTAGACTCTCTGAAAAACATTTTTTTGCCCTCTTTAGCCTAAGAAAGCTTAAGTTTCATGCAGAAATTTGCTCCTGGACCGAGCGTAGCGAGAAAAAAGCTCATGAGCGAAGCGAATTCCGAGTTGCTTTTGCTTTTTCTTAAAGTCACGCAAGTATTAACCAAAAAATTGCCCCGACGAACTGAGCGAAAGCGAAGTTCAATAGAGTTTGAGCGAAGCGAAAACCAAGGGCAATTTTTTATGACCTGAGCTTTTAAATATTTTTAAATCTTTTAAATGCTTTTAGACATGCTGAAAGCCTTTATTTATAAAATTCTTAGAGACTATAAAACGAGGTTTACCTTGCATTAAAACGAGGTTTACCTTGCATTAAAACGAGGTTTACCTTGCATTAA
>NZ_KB851205.1:187510-219970 GCF_000368065.1 Acinetobacter seifertii | reverse complement strand
TGAATAACTTTTTGCACATCCTGTGGATAAATTAACACATAAACTTATCCACAATCTATAAAGTTAATAAAAACAGAGTTATCAACAACTCAAATATATGTTTTTTAAATTTAAAACTACGAAATCCACAGAAAAAGTCCACACTAATAAGAATAAATTTAAATTTTAAAATTTGAATTTATATAATAGGGTCGCATCAAATTGTGGATAACTAAAAAATATGAATTTAAATTCAAATATACCAAACTAGAACCACTTTGACATCTTGGTTTGTTGATAAGTATGTAAATAAGAAGTGTATATCTTAAAAGTCTCAATAAAAATAAACAATTACTTTGTGTATAACTCTTAAATAAGAAAAAGTAGCTAAATATAAACAGAAGGTAGGAAAGTAAAAATTTGACTTAAATACAAAACTTTCTCGGTTTTTCATTGACAGCGTAAACATTGCACAATAAAATCGCGGACCTTTATAGAAAGATCATTTTTGGGAGTTTCAATATGAAACGTACTTTCCAACCATCTGAATTAAAGCGTAAGCGCGTTCATGGTTTCCGTGCTCGTATGGCAACTAAAGCTGGTCGTCAAGTTTTAGCTCGTCGTCGTGCAAAAGGTCGTCATAGCTTAACTGTTTAATTACTGTTAGCTGACCAGACTTGGGTGTGATGGCACTTTACAGTTTTAGCACAGATCGTCGTGTACGCTGTGCTGCAGATTATAAAAGTGTATTTGATGGTGCGCTTTTTAAAGTGCATCAGCCCCATTTTTTATTTCTTGCAAAATTCACCGAACAGCCTAATAGCCGTTTGGGTATTGTCGTTGCTAAGAAAAAAGTGCGCCGTGCGCATGAAAGAAATCGAATAAAGCGTCTTGCCCGTGAGAGCTTTCGTCTTAATCAGCCGAAATTTGGGTTAGACATAGATGTTGTTGTAATGCCTAAAGTTGGTATTGAAACGATTACGAATGCTGAGCTATATCAACAATTAGATTTTGCTTGGCAAAAATTACAACGCTTGGCAAAAAAACATTCTAAAGTTGTCCCAACCTCGCAGAACTAAGAGATGACCAATGGTTCGTATTTTGCGTTGGTTGATTCGTCTGTATCAAATTGCGATTAGTCCGCTTCTTGGACCCCGTTGTCGTTATATTCCAACTTGTTCCCAATATGCGATAGAAGCATTACAAACTCATGGTGCAATTAAAGGCGTTTGGTTATCTTCTAAACGTATTTGCCGTTGTCATCCGTGGGGAGGCTCCGGATATGATCCGGTACCGCCAAAAGCAATTCGTTTTATTTCGTTTCATCAAATAGATTCTCAAACGCATCATGTTGCTGTACCCTTTCGTGATCGTTTAATGAAGCAAAATCTCTCTAACCATTTGGGGTAATAGATATGCAACAATGGGCCAGGTTTGCAATTCTCGGGGCCATGTTTGTCACCGCATATTTGCTCATTTTGGCTTGGCAAAAAGATTATGGAAATGCTGCAACTGCACCGCAACAACAAGCGGCGGCTGTAAGTTCGCATGAAGTATCTGCTGATTTGCCAAATGCCAAAACTGCAACAGTGGCTTCCGATGTGCCACAAGCAAATATTGCGCAGTCACAAACCACAGATGCAACTGCACCTGTGAATCAACAGCTTATTTCAGTACAAACTGACCTTTACCATATTTGGATTAATCCAAAAGGTGGTGATATTGTTCGTATTGAATTACTCTCTCACGACAAAAGCAAAGACAGTAATCAACCTTTTGTTATGCTTGAAAATGATGCCAAGCGTACATATGTTGCTCAATCTGGCTTAATTGGTTTGAATGGACCAGACAGTAGTCGTGGTGGTCGTCCGTTATATGCGGTTGAAAAAACATCATATACTTTGGCTGATGCTAAAGGTGTACAAGATCAAAAGGGTCAAGCTGAAAAAGTTTTAAATGTTCCTATGGTATTTAAAACACCAGAAGGCGTTGAAATTATTAAAACTTTCACCTTTACTCAAGGTCAGTATCCAATTGTTGTAAGCCATCAAGTCATTAACCGTAGCCAACAAAATTGGCAAGGTCAGATGTTTGGACAATTAAAGCGCGATAACTCTGAGGATCCTGGTAAGTCTTCTCAAGGTATTTTCACACTAGGAACTTTCTTAGGTGGAGCATGGGGTACGCCTGATTCACACTATAACAAGCTTAAATTTGCTAATTTCTCAGAAGAAAAAGTAAATACTGAAGCTAAAGGTGGATGGGTTGCGATTGTTCAGCATTATTTCGTTAGTGCTTGGATTCCTGGAAATCTTAAACTGACCCAAGCAAATGGTCAGCCTTATGTTGCGAAGCTTGAATCTCGTCAGTCTGCGGATCATATGAATATTATTGGCTTTACGTCGCCAGTAATTAATGTTCCAGCTGGCACTTCAATGGAAGTAGATGCGAAGCTTTATTCAGGTCCAAAAGTACAATCTGAATTAAAAGATTTGGCTGTAGGTTTAAACCAGACTGTTGACTATGGTTGGTTATGGCCAATTGCCAAGTTGTTGTTCTTAGGTCTTCAATTCTTCCATAGCATTGTAGGCAACTGGGGATGGTCGATCATCTTGCTTACCATTATGGTGAAGATGATTTTGTGGCCTTTATCTTCAAAAAGTTATCGTTCTATGGCGAAAATGCGTGTGATTGCACCAGAAATGCAACGCATGAAAGAAGAGTTCGGTGAAGACCGTATGCGCTTCTCGCAAGAAATGATGGCACTTTATAAACGTGAACAAGTTAACCCACTGTCAGGTTGCTTACCATTATTGCTACAAATGCCAATTTTCCTTGCTTTGTACTGGGTACTCATGGAAAGTGTGGAATTGCGTCATGCGCCATGGTTAGGCTGGATTCAAGACTTGTCAGCAATGGATCCTTGGTTCATCTTGCCATTAATTATGGGTGCGACAATGTTTGCTCAGCAAATGTTGAACCCGCAACCTGCTGATCCAATGCAAGCTAAAGTATTCCGCATTATGCCGATTATGTTCACGGTATTTATGTTGTTCTTCCCTGCAGGTCTAGTGTTGTACTGGATTGTGAACAACAGTATTACTATTTTACAGCAGTCGTTTATTAACAAGAGTGTTGCGAAAAGTCGTCTAAACAAGACTGAATCAGCATCTTAAACGTTGAACTTTTGCTGAATCAATCCGCTTAAGATGGTAATCTTAAGCGGATTTTTCTTTGGCTGTATTTTGGGTTTTTTAGGTGAGTAATATGCAAAGTCAAACCACAATTGCCGCAATTGCAACGCCACCAGGGCGTGGTGGAGTGGGCGTGATTCGCTTATCTGGACCTAAGGCCTATGAAATTGCTCAAAAGCTGACGCAAAAAAACTTGCCTGAAGCCCGTATGGCTGGTTTCCGTAAGTTTTATGATGTAGATGGAAGCATCATGGATGAAGGGATAGTTTTGTGCTTTCCAAATCCGCACTCCTTTACTGGTGAAGATGTTGTTGAGTTACAAGGTCACGGCGGTCCAGTTATTCAAAATGCCTTGCTTGGTCGCTTATTTGAGCTTGGTGCAATTGCTGCAAAAGCTGGTGAATTCTCCATGCGAGCTTTTGAAAATGGCAAAATGGACTTGGTACAAGCTGAAGCGATTGCGGATTTGATTGATGCGACTTCGCAAGCTGCGGCTCGTTCGGCAGTCCGTTCTTTACAAGGTGCCTTTTCAACAAAAATTAATACAGTTCTAGAAAAACTGATCCATTTACGATTGCATGTAGAAGCTGCAATTGATTTTCCTGAAGAGGAAATTGATTTCCTAGCAGATGGCAAAATTTTAGCTTTACTCGAAGATGTTCAGCAGTCAGTACATGCAGTTCAAACATCTGCACGACAAGGACAACTTTTGCGTGAAGGTTTGCAAGTTGTGATTGCGGGTAAACCGAATGCGGGTAAATCGAGCTTGTTAAATGCACTTGCTGGTGTAGAGCGGGCTATTGTGACCGATATTGCTGGTACTACTCGCGATGTTTTGCATGAAAAAATTAGCTTAAATGGCTTACCAATCACTTTAACAGACACGGCCGGCCTTCGTGAAACGGGAGATGTGGTCGAAAAAGAAGGGATTCGCAGAGCAATCAAGGAAATTGAACAAGCTGATTTATTGCTGTTGGTTTACGACTTAAATCAAGGTGATGACCCATTACAACTCGCTCAAGAATATTTTGCTGAACATATTGAGCCTCGGCGCTTAATGTTAATTGGTAATAAATGCGACTTAACCGGTCAATTAGCCGAAATCACTGATTTTCAGGGGTTCCGTCATATTACAGTTTCTGCAAAACAAGAGATGGGTGTACAAGGCCTCGTAGATGCGATTACAGCGCATGCAGGTTTTCACCCTGAGGAAGATACGTTTATTGCAAGAACACGCCATTTAGACGCAATGAAGCGCACACAACTCTATCTTTCAGAAGCACGTGAGCAACTTGTTGTATTTAACGCTGGTGAGCTTGTTGCCGAGTCATTACGCCTTGCTCAAAATGCTTTAGGTGAAATTACAGGCGACTTTAGCGCTGACGACCTATTAGGCAAAATCTTTGGTTCTTTCTGTATTGGAAAATAATAAAAAAACTGGATGATGTAGAGTGCTATGTCATCCAGTAATTTCCTTAGCCGTATCTCTTTAAAACTTTTAAAAATTCCTCTAACTCATTTTGATCAACTTCTGCACCTTGAAGTACATGGTGGTGTAAGTGTTGTTCCATCAATTCACTCATTAAACCGTTTATTGCACCTTTGATCGCTGCAACTTGCTGCAAAATATCGATGCATGAGGATTCTGGTTGTTCTATCGCATTTTCGATGCTGTTGATTTGCCCTTTTAGTCGTTTTACACGATTAAGAATTTTTTTATCCTGACCAATGTGACTCATCTGTTTTCTCTTAATAATTTAATATACTGGTAGGGAGTATATTGGGTTTAAATGTTATGCACGGCTATAGTGTATCACGTCATGATCAAAATCAGATTGAGAAAGCTTTTAAAAGCTGTTTATGTTCCACGTGAAACATTGGATTAACTAAGTGGGAGTTTGGTTATAACTCGTAATCAGCTCTGTTTTGATAAGATGAACTGATTAAAATGATATTCTTTCCTCTCTATGAGTCGGTTTTATGCTTAAAAAATTAGGAATATTGGCATTATTTAGCTTAACTACAAGTTTGAGTTTCGCTAATGTGGATACTGTTAGGGAAAATATTAAAAAACAATATCCTAATTTGAAAATTAGCAATATTCAGAAAACCGAAATGCCCGGACTATATAGCGCTAATCTGGATCAACAAATCATTTACCTTGGTGAAGATGGTCAGCATATGTTGGTAGGTTCTATGATTCGCTTAAAAGATCAGAAGAATTTAACCAAAGACTTAGTTTTAGGGCAAAACTCAATTGATTGGAAACAATTGCCTTTAAAAGATGCTATTAAAACAGTTAAAGGTAATGGTCAGCATGTTTTAGCGGTATTTTCTGACCCAAATTGCCCTTACTGTAAAAAGCTTGAACCTGAGCTAGATAAGCTTAAAGACGTAACAATTTACACGTTTATCTATCCTTTAAAACCTCAATCTATTGTCGTTTCCAGACAAGTTTGGTGTGCACCAAACCAATCATACTCTTGGAAAAAGCTAATTGAACAAGGTGTTAAACCAACGGTTGCGAGCTGCACAAACCCAATTGACCGAAACTTGGAGCTTGGAAGAAAATTAGGTTTTAATGCTACTCCTACTCTGATTTTTGCAAACGGTTTTAAATTGGTAGGTGCAAGGTCTGCTGAAGAAATTCAGGAAGTCTGGAAAGAGCTAGGTCTATAAATATATTAAAAAAAGCACCATAGGGTGCTTTTTTATGAATGAACTAAAGTTTAGCTTTTTCGTGCAATCAAATTGTAAATAAACAAAATAATGACGGCACCAATTACGGAAGCGATAAAGCCCGCAGCTGAATTTTCTCCGTAAAAGCCAAGTAAGCGACCACCATAAGTGGCTAGAAGTGAACCTGCAATACCAATTAAAGTGGTAACGATAAAGCCTGCCTTGTCATCACCTGGATGCAAAGCACGAGCGATTAAGCCAGCGAAGAAACCAACCACAATAGCAACAATAAGTGACCACATATTTGTTCTCCAGTTGTTTTTTTGATGAAGTTAATGATTTTGCTTCATATTCTATCGTGCGACAGAGCTGTCTATTTTGTCTGTAGCAGATTGCGACTTTTTGTGTCTTTTTTGTTCAAAGCTAAAACCTTATATAAAAAAATAGCACCTTATGGTGCTATTTTTATGAAATTTATAGGCCAATTTCACCAATAAAAGGCAAATGACGATATTTTTGATCGTAATCTAGGCCATAGCCCACAATAAACTTATCTTCAACTTCAAAACCTAAAAATTTAACTTCGAGATCAATTTCACGGCGAGACGGTTTGCTCACTAATGTGCACAATTGAATCGAATTTGGCTCGCGAGTTTGCAACATTTCCACAACTTTGCTTAAGGTGTTACCTGAGTCGATGATGTCTTCAACCACTAGTACATCTTTACCGCGAATTTCACCGTCAAGATCTTTTAAGATTTTAACATCTCGGCTTGAAGTGGTACCACCGCCGTAGCTAGACACTGTCATAAAGTCGAGTTCGTGTGGTTTGGTAATGGTACGGCATAAGTCTGCCATAAAAATAACAGAACCACGAAGTAGACCAATCAGAACCAATTCTTTATCACTATTTGCATAGTGAGAATTGATTTGCTCGCCGAGCTCTTTGACTTTTGCTTGAATTTCTTCGGTTGAAATCATGATGCTCATTGCAACAGTCATGGCAGATTCCTACAAGATATAAAAGAAAAAATAAAAAAGGTGTTGACCTGCAACACCTCGAAAATTTGAGTTAATGGTAAAATTTTAAAGCAAAATCACGTTTCATGCACCCTTTGAAGGAGTTGAAATTTTATGATTTTGCTGAATATGTCGATCACGCTTTAACGCAACAGCACATATTCCAAATAATAACAAAAACTTAACAATGCCTTTTTTACTGGGCTGTTTCTTTTTGATAAGCACGTTTTCCATAAACATAAGTCGCCTCAATATTACGGTCATCACCTAAAGTGAATAATGCAAATAGGGAATCTTCAACAGACTTAGATTTAGACTGGCGAAGTTGCTGTAATGCTGTTGGTTTGAGATTCAGTACCACAAAGTCTGCTTCTTTGCCGACGTTGAAGTTGCCTAACTGATCTTGTAGATCAAGTGCTTTTGCTCCGCCTAGCGTGGCATGATAAAGCGCCTCATAAGCTGAAAGTTTATCACCTTGTAACTGCTGAACCTTATAAGCCTCGTTAACAGTTTGTAGCAAACTAAATGATGTACCCGCACCGATATCTGTCCCTAAACCTACTTTCACTTGTTTTTCCCATGTCTTTTTCAATGGGAATAAACCACTGCCTAAGAACAGGTTTGAGGTTGGACAAAATGCGATAGCTGACTGCGTATCATGCATACATTGCCATTCTTGATCTTCTAAGTGAACGCAATGCGCAAATACAGAACGTTTACCAGTTAGGCCATAATGTTGATAAACATCTAAATAGCCCGCTTGTTCTGGAAATAAAGATTTCACCCAAGCAATTTCATCTTTGTTTTCACTTAAATGAGTATGTACATAAACATCCGGAAACTCTTGTTTTAACTGCCCTGCTCTTTCTAACTGTTCAGGTGTAGATGTTGGTGCAAAACGTGGCGTAATTGCATATAGAGCACGGCCTTTACCATGCCATTTTTCAATGAGTGCTTTAGTGTCGCTGTAAGCCGTTTCTGGGGTATCACAAAGCGCTTCAGGGGCATTACGGTCCATGAGTACCTTACCGGCGATTAAACGCATCTGAACGTGTTCTGCGGCTTCAAATAAGGCATCCACAGACTCAGGATGAACTGTACAGAAAACGAGGGCTGTGGTTGTACCGTGTTTTAATAGCTCTTGAACAAAGAACTGGGCAATTTCACTTGCGTATGCTTTGTCTTGAAACTGGATTTCGGTTGGAAATGTATAGGTATTAAGCCAGCTTAAAAGTTGCTCGCCGTAAGCTCCCACCATTTCAGTTTGCGGAAAATGAATATGGGTATCAATAAAGCCGGGTACAATCAATTGTTCTGGGTAATGTTGAACCTCAACTCCAGCAGGAAGATGCTGTTGAGCGTCTTCCCATGCACCAAACCATTTGATTTTTCCATGTTCACTAATCAATACACCATCTTCTAGATAACGCACTTGATTTGGAATATCAGTTGGCTCAGAGACAGTTTGTTGAATATCTAAAAAACGACCACGCACAACGGTGGTATTTGCGATCAATGACATGGAAAGCCTTTATATTTTCACTTTTTTCGATTGATTGTACCCCACTTAGCCAAGATTTAAACGATATAACGTTTACTTAGGCCCCATTCTGCTAAAATCCGTCGATAAGTCGTTGATGAACGGTCTGCTTCAAAATGTGCCTCCATCATTAAATCAAGCGGAAGGTCTTCTGGCTTTTGTGATTCGACCATGTCTTGGTCTTCTGCAAAAATTTGCGCATTAAATGCATATACCTTTTCTAAATCGCCAGTTTGGTCAAAGTTACGTGTAAGTGGAACAAATAAACGAGTTTTATTGCTTGAGATAGGACAGCAGGCATTTAAGATTTTTAAGACCCCACCTTCTGGGAAATCGACCGTAAGCACAGCTGAAAAAGGCGGATAGACATCAAAGGTACGCTTCCATAAAAAACCTTCTGGTTCGAGATGTTTTAGCTCATGCGGATAATTACTGACATTGCTGATATAGACCGTTTTTAAGCCATATTCGGTACGTTCAGTATGGTATTTAGGGACAATGGGATTATCGCGACTGGCAAAGGCATTGTGATGTACCCAAGCAAAATGTGCGACATCGATAAATCCTTCGAGTTGACGTCCGCTAGAGCCACCAATATCGACAAATGGCGGTAAAATTGATTGATGCTCTGCATGGTCCCAAGTATCTAATACAGGAATATTGGCTTTAGCAACATCACGACCATGAATACTGGTCCAAATCAGGCCATAACGTTCAACAACCGGAAATTTGGTCAGAGAAAAACGATCCGAAATTTTAGTTAACTCGGGTTGAGCTGGTATTTGGGTACATTTCCCTTCAGTGTTATAGCGTAGACCATGATAAGGACACACAATTTCTTCACCGTCGACCCAACCTTTGGTTAAAGGAACGCCACGATGTGGGCAAATGTCTCGCACCAGATGAATTTCACCACTTTCTGTCTTATATAAAGCCATGTTGACGTCTAGTAATGTAACTCGTTGAGGTGCTGTGGAGACATCTTGAATACGCGCAACTGGATACCAGTGAGTAGATAAAATTTCCCAATCTTTTGCTTCAAAGCTGCTGTTACACGGCATTGCAAGTGGCGTTAAAGTTGGAATCGCATTCATGGCATCTCTCCTTTAAAAAATCAGGGCTCTTTCGAGCCCCTAAAATCTAGGCTTTTTTCTTTTTAGGAGATGCAAAGAGCTTGCCAATATTGATTTTTAATAAAGAAATTAAGAGTAAAATTATTAAAATACATAATTTTATGGAATTTTATTTTTGAATTTTTGTTCTAAATTAGATTTGAAAATGAAAGTTCATTATGCGTTTTATACTTAAAGTGCACTGATTGATTGCAAGAAAGACCCAATAAAAAAGCACTTTAAAAGTGCTTTTTTATGTAGATCCCTTGATAGGATGAATTAAGACTGCAATTGCTTTTTGTTGTGTCGTAAAGAGAGGTAAGCGGTAATTGCTAACACGATTACGATAAAGCTTAACGAGATCCAGATTGGCATGTGGAATACATCAAGCAACAACATTTTTGCACCAATGAACAATAAGATGATGCCTAAACCATACGGTAAGTAATGCAGTTTAGACGCAGCGCCAGCAAGCAAGAAGAACATTGCGCGTAAGCCTAAAATTGCCATTAAGTTCGCTGTTAAAACAATAAACGGGTCGCTCGTTACCGCGAAAATAGCAGGAATAGAATCTACCGCGAAAATCACATCTGAAGCTTCAACCAAAATCAATACTAAAAATAACGGCGTTGCCCACAGTAAACCATTTTGACGTACAAAGAATTTGTCACCATCAAGCTGTGGGGTAATACGCATGTGCTTACGTAGCCATTTTAAAATTTTGATGTCTTCGATATTGGTTTCTTCTTCTTGGCCCTTTAAGAACTTAAAGCCTGTATAAACCAAGAACGCACCGAAAATATAAAGCACCCAAGAAAATTCTTGAACGAACCATGCACCAATGAAAATAAACAGAGTACGCAGTACGATTGCACCTAATACGCCGTAGAGCAAAATTTTACGTTGTAGTGCAGCTGGAATAGCAAATGCCGCAAAAATCATTAACCAGACGAAAACGTTGTCAATTGCGAGGGACTTTTCAAGTAAGTAACCTGCGAAGTATTCCATGGTTTTTTGGTTTGCTAAGGTCACCCCAACTGTTTGTTGGAGATAAAGCCATAAACCGCCACCAAATAACACCGCGACGCTTACCCACGCCACACTCCAGTAAGCAGCTTGCTTAATTGATACATCTTGACCTTGTTTTTGCTTAAAGCCTAAAAAGTCCACTAAAAGCATGACAATGACTATGCCAAAGAATGCTACGTACAGCCATAAATTGCCGATTGTTTCCATAAATCCTCCTCACATCCAGCAATTGGGCATAAAAAAACCTCGACCAGTTGCCAGATGAATTAAAACATCTGTATCAACATGATCAAGGTCTTGCCTACATCATGAGTTTCACGATGCTCAGATACCGACTTTTTAATAAAAGTGTATTGACGATATCTGACACATAACATTGCTGTTATGTTTGGAGGAGGCTACTCCCCTTGTCAAACTAAATTCTGTATTGGATAAAACCTATCCAATTACACATAGAATGGCAGATTTTTTTGTATTACGCAACTGAACTTAATGTCGTGGTTTTAATATAAAAAAAATCTACGGATTATTTAATCAAACCGCGGTCTAAAAGCGGTTTGCATATAATTTGGTAAAGGTGAATAAAGAATGCGGTCAAACTTGTACCGTAAGCATTCCAGAAGTAATAACCTGCCGTATTGACCAGAAGCGCGACAATAAAAGCCCCCAGCATGTCTAAAGGGAAATGCACACCTAAATAAATACGTGACCACGCTACCACAAATGACAAAAATAACAGAATGATTCCAATCATTTTGCGCTGAGCAAACAAATAAGACAGGGCTATGGTGCTGAAAATCAGCATATGATTACTTGGAAAAGATGCTGTTGGTGCATGTTCAATAAACGTGGTGCCCACACCCATCACAAATGGTCTTGGATGATGATAAAACAGAGAAATAACATAACCCACTAAAAGTGATATGCAGGTTAAAAAGACAGATTTAATGACCCTATTTTTTAAATCTTGATCGCCGTAGAACCATAAAAATGTAAGGATGAATAAAAGAATATAGAGGAGATCATTAGCAAAAAAGATAGCAAGGCGAATGATAAATTGACTCGCATCCTGAGCACCATTTATGACATGGAATAAGCTAAGGTTGAGTGTTTCTAAAGACATTCATATTCCAAACAAGAACAAAAAACGTGGGCTATGATAAAGAATTAAGCGTGTTGTCTTGATAAAGAATTGTCACAAAAATGAAATATAGTTTGTTTGTGACTAAACATTAAACAGCAGACCTAAATAATTTTTAATGCGTGATCTGGTGGTTAATATTAAAGTGTTAACGTGTTGGCACTTTATTCGAGAACGTTATTTTATGACTACTCAAGAAAAACAGAAAAAATTAAGTTTGAGGCCTTTATCTCCAAGAGATCCTAAACAGCCGCATAGAGCAGCAACTCCCCTCGAATTATTGTTCGATTTAATTTTTGTGGTCGCGATTGCAACAGCCGGTCAGCAGTTACACCACGCGATTATTGAAAATCATCTCTGGCATGCACTGCCAAGCTACCTAATGGTGTTTTTTGCGCTGTGGTGGGCATGGATGAATTTTTCATGGTTCGCTTCAGCTTACGATAATGATGATGCATTGTATCGGTGCCTTACCTTTGTACAGATTGTGGGTTCCTTGGTCATGGCCGCAGGTATTCCTGATGTATTTCGTAGTCAGGACTTTGACATCATTATTGTGGGTTATGTGATTATGCGCTTAGCTTTAGTCACCCAGTGGCTCCGCGCAGCAAAACATGATCCTGAACGGCGAGTTACGGCTTATCGTTATGCGATCGGTATAGTCTTGGTACAAATTGGCTGGCTTGTGGCTAACTTTGCTCATGTACTTTCAATACCTCTATTTTTATGTCTGGTTGTGCTCGAGTTATTTGTTCCGATCTATGCAGAAAAACATTCGCCTACGCCGTGGCATCCTCATCATATTGTAGAGCGCTATGCCTTACTCACGATTATTGTTTTGGGCGAATCAATTGTAGGTAGTTTTAATGCCATACGTGATGCGCTTGCGGCTCAATCTATCAATATTCCTGCCGTTTTCTTAATGATTGGAGGATTGATGCTCATGTTCGCAATGTGGTGGGCTTACTTTGATCGCAGTGAACAGCATCATCATTTTAAAGGTGTGCGTCCATTTGTATGGGGTTATGGTCATTATTTTGTTTTTGTGAGTATTGCTGCGGTAGGTGCTGCGCTTGCCGCCGCCGTGGATGTCACGACCCATCATGCACATATTTCTGATTTATATATGGGTGTAATTGTCGCAGTGAGTGTGGTGCTTTATACCACTTGTATCTGGATGTTATACGAGTTTGAATGTTTAGCTGGAATTTCTAAATGGTTTTATCCTATTACTGCACTCATTATTTTATGTATTCCATTTATTTGTAATAACGTGGGATATAGCGTATTTGCGATGGGTATTGTCTATACGCTACGTTTATTCATCTCGAATAAATTTATAGAAGATATAAAGCCAAAGCAGGTTTAAAAACCATTAAACTAAAAAAACGGGTTTCAAACTGAAACCCGTTTTTTATTAAATCATCTAGAGATAAAGTTAAGCAGCTTTTGCTTTTAATGCGCTTATAAGTTTTTGATGTAAGCCACCAAAGCCGCCATTAGACATAATCACAACAGCATCGCCCTCACCTGCTTCATTAACAATACGGTTAATAATTTCATCAAGTGAATGGCTGACTTGAGCACGGTTTGATGCAGCTTCAATTACAGGTTGTAAATCCCAGTCTAAACCTTCTGGCTGGTACCAGATAACGTCATCTGCTAAGCGTGCTGAATGCGCCAAGCCATCTTTATGGCTGCCCATACGCATGGTATTTGAACGCGGTTCAATAATGGCCCATAAACGGCGCTCACCTAAGCGTTTGCGTGCGCCATCTAAAGTTGTATCAATTGCTGTTGGATGGTGAGCAAAGTCATCATAAACCTCAATACCATTGACTGTACCGAGTAACTCCATACGGCGTTTCACACCGCCAAAGTTAGATAAAGCTTCACAAGCCGTTTCAAGTGCAACACCCACATGTTGAGCGGCTGCAATGGTTGCCAAAGCATTCGCTACGCTATGTTGCCCTGTCATATTCCATTTCACTTCACCAACGGCATTGCCATTTTCGAGTACTTTAAAATGGCTGCCATCAATTGAAATTAATTCGGCAGATAAAGCAGCTTTTTCATTCGCTTCTAAACTAGTACGAATCACTGGCGTCCAGCAACCCATTTCAAGCACTTCATCAATATGAGTTTCGGTAATTGGCGCAATAATACGGCCTTCACTTGGAATGGTACGAACAAGATGATGGAATTGCTTTTGAATCGCTGCTAAGTCATCAAAAATATCGGCATGGTCAAATTCAAGGTTATTTAAAATCGCCGTTTTTGGATGATAATGAACAAACTTAGAACGTTTATCAAAGAAAGCTGAGTCATATTCATCAGCTTCAACGCAGAAGTATTTGCCACCACCTAAACGAGCGCTTTCACTAAAACCAAGTGGCACACCACCAATTAAAAAGCCTGGGTTTAAACCCGCCTGATCAAGTACCCAAGCGAGCATGGTGGTAGTCGTGGTTTTTCCATGAGTACCCGCCACACCAAGGACATGTTTGCCTTGTAAAACGTGATCTGCAAGGAACTGTGGACCAGAAATATATGGCAGGCCTTCATTGAGCATGTATTCCACAGCATCAATACCACGTTTCATGGCGTTGCCGACAATAACCAAATCTGGATGAGGCTGTAAATGGCTACGGTCATAGCCTTGCATGAGTTCAATACCTGCGTTTTCTAACTGGGTAGACATTGGCGGGTAAACGTTTGAATCGGAACCTGTTACCTTATGTCCTAAATCACGAGCTAAAAGTGCTAAAGAGCCCATAAAAGTGCCACAAATACCCAAGATATGCAGATGCATTGCTCGCCTTCTCCACTGCTTTTGTACACAGTATAAATATGATTTACTGTGGTTTCATTATTGATAAATTTGCCAGCAACGATAGCAAGGCTCAACTGGAAAAGATAGTCAAAATTCGTTGTTGTTCTATGTGTTTGAGATGCCTATAAACGGACAGCTTTATTTTTTAGATTTAAGCTGAATTACAGTTTTATCTTTTATAATATTTTTGATCCATATTAATACTTATATCATCGTAATGATGAAGGATGTGCCTTTGAGCCCAACGGTTTTAGCTTTTGTGCTATTAATTATTTCGAACTGTTTTATGACACTTGCATGGTATGGGCATCTTAAGTTTTTGCACCATGCCCCATTCTGGCAAGCGATTTTATTCGGTTGGATTATTGCCCTACTGGAATATAGTTTTATGATTCCAGCAACTCGAATCTTGAGTGATCAAAACTGGACCTTGGGTGAAATGAAAATTACCCAAGAAGTGGTTACGCTTATTGTATTTGTGCCATTTATGGTGTTGCTGTTTAAGCAGCCGTTTAAATTAGACTATGTTTGGGCCATGTTATGCCTGTTTGGCTGCGTCTATTTTGTATTTAGAAGCCAGTAAAATTATTTGAAATCGGGTTTTCAGACAGATCGTTGTTAAATCCATCGGATTCATGCTTTTTCCTCATAAACTTGGGCTTTGGGGTGAGTGAAAAAACAGCTATAATATTGGCCTCATCTTTTTCTCTCATGCTTGGCTTGATGCAAGTCGAGTTTTTACCATTTTTACGCTTTGGAAATGCCAATGAACGCGGTCGCAACAGATACCCAACCTTTAGTCGGAATTATCATGGGTTCCCAGTCCGATTGGGCAACGCTTGAACATACTGCCAATATGCTTAAACAGCTTGGTGTCCCATTTGAAGCGGAAGTGGTATCTGCTCACCGTACGCCAGACCGTTTATTTGAATATGCAGAAACTGCGCGTGATCGTGGTATTCAAGTGATTATTGCTGGTGCTGGTGGTGCTGCGCATTTACCAGGTATGTGTGCTGCAAAAACTGACTTACCTGTGTTGGGTGTACCAGTTAAATCATCAATTTTAAATGGTGTAGATTCATTACTTTCAATCGTACAAATGCCAGCAGGTATTGCAGTGGGTACTTTGGCAATTGGTCCAGCTGGTGCGACTAATGCTGCGATTATGGCTGCTCAAATCTTAGGTTTAACTCGTCCTGAAATCGCAAAAAATGTTGCTGATTTCCGTGCTGCACAAACTGATAAAGTTGCAAGCAACAACATTCCGGGACAAGTTTAAGAGGCTGAAATGGATAAAACTATCGGTATTTTTGGTGGTGGACAACTGGGCCGTATGATGGCCCAAGCAGCTTTACCATTAAATATTCAATGTACTTTTTTTGAAGCAAATACAGATTGTCCAGCAGGTGTTTTAGGTCAAGTTTTTTCTAGCCAAGATGAACAAGGTTTAAAGCAGTTTATTGAAAGTGCTGATGTTTTCAGTCTTGAATTTGAAAATACGCCCGTTGCGGACGTAGATGTTTTAACTCAAACCAAAACATTACACCCTCCTCGTATTGCTTTAGCAACTGCGCAAAATCGTTTATCAGAAAAAGCATTGTTTGATGAACTTGCGATTCCTGTTGCGCCGTATCGTGCTGTAGATAGCTTAGAAAGCTTGAAAAAAGCTGTTGCTGAACTTGGTTTGCCGATTGTACTTAAGACAGCAACTGGTGGATACGACGGCAAAGGTCAGTTTGTACTTCGTTCAGAAGACCAAATTGATACTGCTTGGTCTGAACTTGGCCCTGCAAAAAGCTTAGTTGCTGAAAGTTTTGTTAAATTTTCTCGCGAAGTTTCAATTATTGCAGTACGCGGCCAAAATGGTGAAGTAAAAACTTGGCCATTGGCTGAAAACCACCATCACAACGGTATTTTGTCGCACTCAATCGTGCCTGCACCGAACAGTGAAGCTCTACAACCTGTTGCTCAAGATTACATTACGCGTTTATTGAATCATCTCAACTACGTTGGCGTGTTAACTTTAGAGCTATTTGTGACAGAACAAGGCTTATGCGCAAATGAGATGGCACCACGTGTGCATAACTCAGGCCACTGGTCAATTGAAGGCGCCGTATGTTCGCAGTTTGAAAATCATGTTCGAGCTGTTGCAGGGTTACCATTAGGTTCAACAGACGTTGTTCGACCAACGGTCATGATCAATATTATTGGTCAGCATCCTAAAACTGAAGATGTTTTAGCACTACATGGCGCTCATCTGCACCTTTATAACAAATCAGAACGTGCTGGCCGTAAGTTGGGCCACATTACGTTAATGCCTGTGGATAGTAATGAATTGACGAGTTTATGTCGTCAATTAGCGAAAATTTTGCCAGAACCACTCGCATTGACAGCTGATATGACTATTTAATTAAGTTAAAATTTCTAAAAAGCGATCTTCGGATCGCTTTTTTTGTCTTTTAAATTTAAAAAATCTAATCTTGTTCTATTGTGGATAACTTTTATTAAGCTTTTTGAATTTAAATGAGGATTTTTATTTTGAATTTAAAAAATGAAACAAGGTGTTTTGGTGGTTTTGAATTTAAAATAAGTTATCCCCAGCACCTAAAGTTTGAATTTAAATCTAGTGGATCAGCTTATTGTTTGTTTTGAATTTAAAAAAATGCTTGTTATCTCGGTGGTGTTTTGAATTCAAAACTATATCTAACTTTTAAATTTAAAATATCTCTCTGAGTGGTGAAGGGGTTGTAGCATATAAAAATGATGAAGAGCATAGCTAATATAGGGGTTGAGGCAGTTTAGAGCTGTGGTTTTGTAAGTTATCCACAGATGGATTTGGCTTGTAGTTTTAAATTTAAAGAGGCATTTTGAATTTAAACTACAGGAGAGATTTCTGAATTTAAAAACCAATTAATCTTGTGTAAGAAGTTTTAAATTCAAAACTAGATGCAAAATTTGAATTTAAAACTCTTGAAATGAATTTAAAGAATTAATTATGAATTCAAATTTACGATTTCTCCCTGAAAATTTTGAGTCCATAATGGTATGGTAAAGACAAATTTAAATTTAAAAATTGAACTAGGATAATATGCGACGTTTTTCTTGTATTGTTGGGTCTATATTTTTGACAATGACTCAGGCTCAAGCAGAGCTGATAATTAATGGTTCTACTTCTACAATATCTAGTAATGCGACTGTTCCTGTAACGAATAGCAATACTTACACGCCTAATAATAATTTTCAGAGTTGTTTGGCAAATTTACGTTCGCAAGCGATTGCTGCAGGTGTTTCAGGTAGCACTTATGACCGCTATACACAAAATTTGACGCCGGACTACTCAGTAATTGATAAGTTAAATTATCAGCCAGAATTTTCGACACCGATTTGGGACTATTTATCTGGTCTTGTAGATGAAGAGCGTGTTGAGCTTGGTAAACAAAAATTAGCGCAATATCGAGATGTTTTAAATCGTGCATCTCAAACTTATGGCGTACCGCCAGAAACAATTGTGGCAGTGTGGGGCGTTGAAAGTAATTTTGGTGATATTTCTGGAAAATATCCTTTATTGCAAGCACTTGGAACTTTAAGTTGTGAAGGGCGCCGACAAAGTTATTTCCGTACAGAATTTTTTGCCACTATGCGTATTTTACAACGTGGTGATTTAACCGAAGATCAGCTTAAAGGCTCATGGGCAGGCGCATTCGGTCATACACAGTTTATGCCATCAACTTATGAACGCTTAGCTGTTGATTTTGATGGTGATGGTCGTCGTGATTTAGTCTCTAGTACAGCAGATGCATTGGCATCAACAGCTAATTTCTTGAATAAAGCTGGTTGGCAAACGGGTATGCCATGGGGCTTTGAAGTCAAAATCCCAGCAGGTATGTCAATTGATGGAGAAGGGCGTCGCTCTAAAAAATCATTGAGTAGCTGGAATGCGCGTGGAGTAACCCGAATTGATGGTACACCTTTAATTCAAGGTGCGTTGTCTGATAATACGCCTGCTGGTTTAATGGCACCAGCAGGAGCAAATGGCCCAATCTTTTTAGTGTTTAAAAATTTTGATGCTATTTATAGTTATAACGCAGCAGAAAGTTATGGACTTGCGATTGCACATTTATCTGATCGTTTAAAAGGTGGTAAACCATTCGTTGCTTCTTGGCCAACAGATGACCCTGGTACTTCACGAGCAGAACGTCGAGAAATTCAGCAGTTTTTGATTAATCGTGGTTATGATATTGGTGCTGTGGATGGTTTAATTGGTGATAAAACTCGCGTTGCTATCCGTCAGGAACAAACTCGTTTAGGTTTAAATCCAAATGGACGGGCAGGGCAACAGATTTTACGTGCATTTCGCCAAGAGCAAGCTCGAAAAATGATGCAGTAATAACGATACTAAATAAAAAGGTCTGCATATGCAGACCTTTTTATTTAGCAGTTAAACTATGAATTAATCTAGCTTTACAGCTTCCAAAATGTCCAAAATAACTGAAGTGACATCTTGGCTTAAATCACGATCATTAAAGATTTCATAAGCAGTAATAGTGACATCAGTGTCACTTGGCAACTGCTTTTGTTCTTCTTCGATTAAATGCTCGATAGGGAGTAAGGTTTGCTTAACTTCAAGATGTAAAATATCTTTATATTCAATATTTTCATCTTCAAGCTCAATTTCTTGCTCGTTAAAGTAAGGCAACAAAATAGAATGAAGGTACGGTTTAAGTTCAATAATATCAAATAGTTCGATATCTCGAGTTTGTTCAATCGTACTAATGTGGTCATTTACTTCAATCAGGATATGATAATAACTCATCTTGATCTCCATTCTATTTTAGTCAGCTCTTACAACCACAATAACATGACTTTGACATGAATTTCGATGTATCTACTTATAAAATAGATACATCATTGATGTTTCATATCTAATTATTGAGGTAAAGCGTTTAGTAGATCACGATCAGCGTCAGTTAAAACATTAGTTCTTTTATCATTGTCTTTGCGAACTGAGTACATTAAGGCACCAGGTTGATCGCTATGTTTCAAACCAAGCGCATGGCCTAACTCATGAGCAATCGTTAAACGTAAATCATCGATAGAGCTATATTCATAGATTGTGATTTGTTTACCGTTATAAATGCCTTTCTTAAATACATCAGCTTGTGCATTTTGCTTAAACTGATTTAAAGATTGATTGAACTTATCATTAATTTGGTTAAAGTGATTAACCTTTTTATTTAAGTCAGCAGCTTGTTGATTATAAGCAGCAATATCTTTCTTTAAAGCAACAGTCTGTTTCTGTAAATCTTTCTGAGTTTTACCAAGCGATTTTGCTGTGTATTCAGGTGCTAATTGACCTTGATTAAACTGCATCATTTGTTGATCAAAATTTTTCAACTTCTCATTTAAGATCTGTTTTTTGTTTTCAAGATCAGATTGAGTTTGACTTAGATTTTGCTTCAACTGTTTAATTTGCTGCTGTTCATCAATGATACGTTGTTGATCTTGTTTAAACTGAGCAGAAATTTTTTGACGCTCTGCTGAACGATTTTGGCTGTCGTCATATACAAGACGAATTTCTAACTTTGCATTTGGGTCATAAGTAAAGTAATTTTTACCTGTTCCTTCTTTCCAAATATCAGCAGCTTGCTGAGTAATCTCAAGCAATTGATCTTGACTTAAACCAAAACGAGGATCAACTTCAGCAATTTTATATGTCAAATGTTGAGCATTTTTCTGCTGAACTTGAGTATTTGCAGAAGTAGCCAAGTGAGCATTGGCCTGAAAATTAGAGAAAGCAAAAGCTAAGCCTAATAACAAAGATGTTAAGCGCATAGTCGTCAGGGGGGAGATTTAAAAAAAAACGTATTATAAGAATATAAAGTGAAAAATCAATCAAAAAATGTACAATTTGAATAAATAAATGAGACTTTAGTCTCATTATTTTTTACCCTTTGAAAAAATCATTTATTAGTAAAATTTGATTAATTTATATTTTATTTAGTTTATTTAACTGGTTAGCTTTAATAGTTTTCACTATTTGATTTATAAAATGAGCCTAATAAATTTAGGGTGGTGTTTCAAAAAGTATGCTGAAACAAAGCAGGTTGAATTTTGATAAAATAGAGAAATGCGAATAACTCTAGAAATCAAATGTCCAACCTGCCTCAGTGACAGTATAAAGAAAAATGGCATCAAAGTAGATGGGAAACAAAACTATCAGTGCAAAGACTGTAAACGTCAGTTTATTGGTGACCATGCTCTGAGCTATCTAGGATGTAATTCAGGCATTACTCGAAAAATATTACAGTTGATGGTCAGAGGTAGTGGTATACGAGATATCGCTGAAGTTGAGCGAATCAGTATCGGTAAAGTTTTACGTACTTTAACCGAATCGACCTACCAAATTCAGCCTAAACAAAGTCATTATGAGTCTCTTGAAGTTGATGAGTTTTGGACTTTTGTGGGAAATAAAAATAATAAACAATGGCTTATTTACGCCTACCATCGAGAAACAGGTGAGATTGTTGCTTATGTTTGGGGTAAAAGAGACTTAGCTACAGTTCAACGATTGAAAACAAAGCTTAAACAATTAGGTATTCACTACACCCGAATTGCAAGTGATCATTGGGACAGTTTCATAACTGCTTTTAAAAACTGCAAGCAAAGTATTGGTAAATTTTTTACTGTAGGTATTGAAGGTAATAATTGCAAAATAAGGCATCGAATTAGGCGTGGTTTTAGAAGGAGTTGTAATTTTTCAAAAAAGATTGAAAACCATTTTAAAGCTTTCGACTTAACCTTTTTTTACATCAATAATGGCTTCATTTAATGTCAGCATACTTTTTGAAACACCACCAAATTTAGATCGGAATCTGTTAATTTGAAGTTGTGAATATCTTGCTCTTTTAAACGAGGATACATTAGAGACTTTGGGTCGGTTGTATGTTTTAGACCTAATGCATGTCCAAACTCATGAGCAAGGGTTAGGCGTAAATCATCGAATGAACTAAAACCATAAATCTGAATTTGATTATGACTGAATAAGCCCTTATGAAAAGTTTCTGGACCAACAGTCGTGGCTAAATTAATTTGTTTAATAGTTTCATTAAGCAGGCTTTGCTGTTGATTTATTTGCTTAATTTGAGAATTAAGACTTTCTATCTTATTGCTATGTTGAATAAATTTAGCTTTTAATTCTAATGATTGTTTATTTAACTGAGTTTGACGTTTGATTAAATCAACTTGATTGAATTTTCCCAAATTTCCTTGATTATAAAGAGTTACATCTTTCTGATACTGTTCAAATTTATTATTAAGCTGAAGTTTTTCCTCATTCAAAAGTACAGTTTCCTGATCTATTTGTTGTTTTAACAAATGAATAGCTTTATTTTTCTCCCGCCATTCTTCTTGCTGCTGTAATAACTTATTTATATTAATTTTTCTTTCATTTTGAGCAGTTTGATAATCATCAAACACTAAGTTAATTGTAAGCTCTGCTTGTGAGTCATAAATAAAATAAGTTTTTCCTGTTTCTTTCTGCCAGATTTCAGCAGCTTCTTGACCAATTTGCATAAATTGTTCTTTAGTAAGATGAAAGCGTGGATCTATGAAATCAATCTTATATTTTAAAGGCTGATTAAAAGTAACACTTGATAAGTTGCTTTGAGCAAAAACAACTGTGTGTAAGCTCATACTTAAGTAAAAGCTCATTCCCCACCATAGAAATTTTTTCATGGCAAAATAAAAATATAAATAAATTCTTATTGTTAGTGAGAAATTTAGATTCGTCAAAGTGATAAAGGAGACCAAAGAAGACGATCATTTTGTGATCTTGCTAAAGAAATAGAATAAATAAAACTATTTATTTGGCATTAATTTTAAAATTAATGGATTTAATAACAGTGGTTTTATTTTTTAAAAAATACAATAAATAATAAACAGTTAGTTTTTATAAGTGACTATTTTGACAATAAATTATTTCAAAAAATATATAAATTGTAATTGTTATTTTTTGTAAGCAATAAAAAACCGCGCTTTCGCGCGGTCTTTTTTTTAAAGAGACAAATTATTTTTTGTCGTCTTTTACTTCTGTAAATTCAGCATCTACAACGCCATCATCAGCTTTTTGTTGACCAGCTTCACCGCCTTGGAATGCATTAGGATCAAAACCTTCAGCACCACCAGCTTGTTGTGCTTGTTCATAAGCACGTTGAGTGATAGGCATCAAAATGTTTTGTAAAGCTTCAGTTTTTGCTTTGATCGCTTCAACATCATTTTCTTTAGTTGCTGCTTCAAGTTCAGAAACCGCTGTGCTTACCGCTGTTTTTTCATCGTCAGTCACTTTGTTACCAAGATCTTTAACAGCTTTGTTCGAGCTTGAAATTAATGCATCAGCTTCGTTACGAGCTTTTGCAAGTTCTTCAAACTTACGGTCTTCCTCAGCATTCGCTTCAGCATCTCTAATCATCGCTTCGATTTCAGCATCAGATAAACCTGAGTTTGCTTTAATCTGAATCGATTGCTCTTTACCAGTGCTCTTATCTTTCGCAGATACTTTCAAGATACCGTCAGCGTTGATGTCAAACGATACTTCAATTTGCGGCACACCACGTGGAGCAGGTGGGATATCGCCTAATTGGAAGTTACCCAACAATTTGTTTTGTTGAGCCATTTTACGTTCACCTTGGTAAACTGAAATATCTACAGCTGGTTGGTTGTCAGCAGCAGTAGAGAAAACTTGTGATTTCTTCGCAGGAATCGTCGTGTTTTTCTCAATGATTGGTGTTAATACACCGCCCATTGTTTCAATACCTAAAGTTAATGGTGTTACGTCAAGAAGCAATACATCATTCTTGTCACCAGACAATACAGCACCTTGAATTGCAGCACCGATTGCAACTGCTTCGTCAGGGTTTACGTCTTTACGTGGCTCTTTACCAAAGAATTCTTGTACTTTTTGTTGTACAAGTGGCATACGAGACTGACCACCAACCAAAATTACGTCAGAGATGTCAGAAGTCGAAAGACCAGCATCTTTAAGAGCAATACGGCAAGGTTCAATTGTACGAGCAACTAAATCTGCAACTAAACCTTCAAGTTTTGCACGAGTTACGTTGATCACTAAGTGTTTAGGACCAGTCGCATCAGCCGTGATGTATGGAAGGTTGATTTCAGTTGCATTTGATGAAGAAAGCTCGATTTTTGCTTTTTCAGCAGCTTCTTTCAAACGTTGTAACGCAAGTGGATCATTTTTCAAGTTCACACTTTGTTCTTTCTTGAATTCTTCAACTAAGTATTCAATTAACGCGTTATCAAAGTCTTCACCACCAAGGAAAGTATCACCGTTAGTTGATAACACTTCGATTTGTTGGTCGCCATCAAGGTCTGCGATTTCAATGATAGATACGTCAAAAGTACCACCACCTAAGTCGTAAACAGCAACTTTACGGTCGCCTTCTTTTTTGTCCATACCGAACGCAAGAGCCGCAGCAGTTGGTTCGTTAATGATACGTTTAACATCTAAACCAGCAATTTTACCTGCATCTTTAGTTGCTTGACGTTGAGCATCGTTAAAGTAAGCAGGAACAGTAATAACTGCTTCTGTAACTGTTTCACCTAAATAATCTTCTGCAGTTTTCTTCATCTTTTTCAAGATTTCAGCAGAGATTTGTTGAGGTGCTAATTTTTTATCGTTTACTTCAACCCAAGCATCACCATTATCTGCTTTGATGATTTTATACGGTACAAGACCAATGTCTTTTTGTACTGCTTGATCTTCATAACGACGACCAATTAAACGCTTGATCGCGAATAATGTATTTTTAGGGTTTGTTACTGCCTGACGCTTAGCGCTTTGACCAACTAAGATCTCCCCATCTTTATAAGCAATGATCGATGGAGTTGTACGTGCGCCTTCAGCGTTTTCGATTACTTTTACTTTATCGCCTTCAAGTACAGCAACACATGAGTTGGTAGTACCTAAGTCAATACCAATAATTTTTGCCATTTGGTGTGTTCCTCTAAAATTCTGTTGCAATGTTTTGCTTGTTATTCGATATGAGAGTCAATCGGTTTTTTTCAAGCATTTTTATGAAAAAAAATCAAAAAACTCTCAAATTCTTGTGCTTTTAGCAAAGCGATGCTTCGCTTTTGTTCGTTTTATTGACCAACCATAACCATAGCAGGGCGCAACAAACGACCATTTAAGGTATAGCCTTTTTGTAAAACGGTGCCGATTTCATTGGCTTTGGCATTTGGATCAATACCAACAGCTTGATGTAAATCTGCGTTGAAACCATTTTGAGTATCAGCTTCTACAACGCCAAATTTCTCAAGAGTTGTTAACAGTGACTTCAAGGTTAGCTTAATACCTTCAAGTACTGGTGTTTCTTCACCACCAGCAGCCTGAATTGCACGTTCTAAATTGTCGACAGAGTCCAACAATTCTTTTGCAAATTTTTCAAGCACAGTTTCTTTATGCTTCTCAGACTCACGTTGAATACGCTCTACACTTTTTTGTGCTTCATAAACTGCGTTTGCTGTACGAGCTTTTTCCAGCTTAAGATTTTCTTCTAGTTTGGTGATTTGCGTTTGTAAAGATTCAACGGTAACGTCGTTTGCTTGCTCTACACCTTCAGCTTGAGTTTGCTCGTTAGATTGCTCAGCTTGCTCATTTTGAATGTCTTGAGCTTGCTCATTTTGCTCATTAGCCATTGATGATCTCCGTTTAAATGGGTTTTTAAACATGTACAGTCCTTTTTGGCATCAGTATTTACTGTGTAAAACCTGAACTGCCATGCATATGCTGTAATTCATTAATAGGGATGAAGTATGGGCATTACCTAAAAATTCAAGCGTACACGGCAATTTAAAGCTTTTAATTTTGCGGTTTTAAGTAAAAATCTAAATTTTCGATCATAAAAGCAATAAATTCTTGAGTAATTCGAGGTAAATGTTGTCTAGAGGCATACACAATCGACAAGCTTAGCTCAGGAGCCATAAAATTTTTAAATAAAGCGGTTAGACGTTTTTCTTTTAAATCTTTTTCAACTAATAATGACGGTAACATTGCGACTCCCTGTGCATGTAAACACATATCGTAAAGCGCATTTACATCATTACTTTTAAAAGTCACATTCAAAGGATAGTTCTGAGGTTGTTGTTCATTATCAAACAGTGTCCAGTATTGGTGCTGACTATGATGAGCAATACATTCATGCTGAATCAGCTGACGAGGATGGAGCAGGGGACTGTGTTGTTTTAAATAATCTGGATGAGCACAGAAAACGGACTCGATCTGACAAACTGGTCGTGCAATTAAACCATCGGCTACCTTTTGGGTAATACGTAACGCTAAATCCACTTGTGCATCTATAAGATCCATAGTGTTTTCAGTCAAATAAACATCGAAATTAATATGCGGATGCTGACGTTTAAATTGGCGAATACATTCTGCTACTCCAAGTTCAAACAAAAATAAACCGCATGTAAAACGGATTGTACCGTTATGTTGCTCAGGCGCTGCGAGCTCTTGTAAAAGTTGTTGTTGTTGTAAAATATTTTCACAGTAGAGCAGAGCTTTCTCACCTGCGGGAGTGAGGGATATTTTTCGGGTATTTCTCTGAAAAAGTCGAGTTGAGAATGTATGTTCAAGATGCTCAAGATAACGTGAAACCATGGCGCGAGAATAATTAAGATGTTCTGCGGCTTTGATCAAATTGCCATGTTGTGCAATAGAAACAAAGACCTGAATCGCTTTTAAAGTATCCATATGTCTAGCTATTATTACAATATATGCAACAGTTTATCTTAAATTAGTGCATTTATCTTACATAAATTGCAATTTAAAGTGTTCTTCATGAAACAGGAGAATACCTAATGAAATTATTTAAATTAACAGCTTCTGCGCTTACTACTGCAACGGCATTAACTATGGCTCAGTCAGCTTTTGCTCAAGATCTCAAAATTCAGAGTTTTCTGGCTAAACCCGAACATTTTGGCGTGACTTCTACTTTAATTGAAGGCGATAAAGAAGTTCTATTGGTTAATGCGCAATTCTCAAAATCTGAAGCATTGCGCATTGCCGCAAATATTCTAGATAGCGGTAAAACGTTAAAAACAATTTTTGTAAGCTATGGCGACCCAGACTATTACTTTGGTTTAGATGTATTTAAACAGTATTTCCCGAATGTACAGATTATTGCCACTCCAGAAACAGTAAAGCATATTCAGGATACTCAAGCGCTTAAAGTTAAATATTGGGGACCACAAATGGGTGCAAATGCACCTAGCCAAATTATTGTGCCTCAAGCTTATACAGCTAAAACTTTAAAACTTGAAAATGAATCAATCGAAATTAAAGGTAAAAAAGAACTTACCTATTTATGGGTACCGTCTGCAAAAGCAGTAGTAGGCGGAATCCCTGTGTCTTCAGGCATTCATTTATGGATGGCCGATACTCCTAAAACTAAAGATCGTGCGGAAGTTATTCAATCCTTAGAAAGTATCAAAGCCCTTCAGCCTAAAATTGTTGTGCCTGCACATATGGTTGAGGGAGCTCCACAAGGTCTCGATGCGGTTAATTTCTCGATTAACTATTTAAATAGTTATGAAAAGGCAGCTAAAGCAACTAAAAACTCTGCTGAGTTGAGCAAAGTTATGCAAAAGCAATATCCAACTCTTCAAAGTGTTGATAGCTTAGAGTTAGGGGCTAAAGTTGTAAAAGGTGAAATGCAGTGGCCATAATTTAATGTTTAAGCCATATTCACTTTCAAAAAAAGTCGCGATCATTCGCGGCTTTTTTATGAGTAAACCACTTTTAAGGGTAAAAAAGCTCTGTAACAGTCTACGTACCTTATATAGCGTTTCTATAAATGGAAAAATTTTAAATATAATGGCTCAGCAGAATAAAAAGAAAAAATTGATAAAATTAAACAAACGTTTATCTATGGTTTAATTTATAAAATAGATTGGTCAGATTAAAAAATTGAATTTAATAAAAAATTGCAGAATTTGTACTTCTATTACTAGAAAAGACAACCAATGATACGCACGCCAGAAAAAAAAATTGTGAATTATAGGCAGCGCGAAGATGAACTTTGCATTTAAACGTTTGTCGTAATGAAAGGAAAGTGATTATGAAAAAATTAGGTCTTATCTCTGTAGTGCTTGCTGGTGTCGCTTTTACAGCTGTTGGTTGTGCATCTGAAGCCGGTTTAAACGCATCAGGTTCTGCTCAAACAAGTGCTAGCCCATCTGGGGTACAAGCAGGTGCTGGTATTGATGCAGGTGTTTCTGGTCAAGCACAACCAGGTCAAGTAGATGCTGGTGCTTCTGGTTCAGTTTCAGGCTCTGCAACTGCTCAGTAATTTGCTGCTAAAAATAAGAGATATGAGTTTATAGAACATATATGTTCAAGATGCCAATACATATATGAAATGAGCTGCTACTCATTTTTCTATAGATTAGAGAGAATTTATATTCCTCAAAAAAGCCCCAAAAGACTTATTTCTTTGGGGCTTTTTATATAGTAGTAAGTTTAGTCATCATGACGATAATCTCGGCGATCATGATCTCGATCTTCTACCCGTTTTTTATCCCATTCACGGTGTCTTTTATCCCATTCACGACGATCTTTTTCTTGTTCACGAATATCTTTACGTTGTTGTTCGTATACTCGTTGACGCTCTTCCCAACGCTTCCGTTCCCAATCATTATATCGACGTTGATCATCACGATCATAGCGGCGATCATGGTCATGATAAACGTATCCGCCACCACGATAATAAGGATCATCTGGGTAAGCAACACAGCCTACAGTTAAAAGACTGGTTGCTAACATAGTAACAACTAGTTTTGCTGACATAGCGGTACCTCTTTTTGTCTGTTAACAATAATTGGCAAAAAAGTCCTGTTTTAATCGACAGATTTGTTAATGACATTTGCTATAAATCAGATTAGCGTAGATTGGTTTTTACCTTTGTATCTTGATTGCATGAGTTGTATGCGAATATAGTCAAACAACAAAGAATTCTGTAGAAAATATGAAGGATAAGAGGGATTCAAGGAGACAGGCATGACAGCATTTAATCAAAAAATTCAAACATTGCTAGATAAAGGGCAAGGCCCTGCCGCTCGAGCACTCGATAGGTTGCCTCGACTAGCCCAAGAGTCTCTTGCGAAAATTTTAGGATATTCTTATCAATATCCAGATCTTGATTCATTTACTAAATGCATGATGGCTGTGCAAATTAAACAGGGGAAAGAGGGCTTTATTGGCTCTGACCCCATTCAATCAAGAAGAATGTTTGATGCACAAATGCAGGCTATACGCCAAAAACCAACTTATATTGATTCAGTAGAGGATATTCGCCTACCACTACAAAGCGGGACAATCTTTGCCAGACATTATCATCCTGCTCCTAACAAGAAATTGCCATTAATCGTGTTTTATCACGGAGGTGGTTTTGTCGTAGGTGGTTTAGATACCCATGATGAGGTTTGTCGTTTATTAGCTAAATATGCAAAAGTACAGGTACTCAGTATCGACTATCCTCTTGCTCCGGAAGTTTCACCACAACATTTAATTCAGTCATGTGAAGATGCATTAGCATGGGTTTATCAAAACCGCAGACAATTAAAAATTTTAAAAAATAGAATAGCGGTCGCAGGGGACAGTGCAGGTGGAAATATTAGTACTGTTGTTGCGCAAAGATCAGTAAATAAAGCTTATGCTCCGCAAGCACAATTACTTATTTATCCAACAGTGGATTTCAAAAGCAGACATCCTTCTTTTTATGCTTATAACGAAGGGTTGGTTTTAACAAATACCGATATTGATTACGTCACACAATATTATGCAACTCAGCATAATGTAGAACTTGATGATCCAATTATTTCACCTACCTATGGCAACTTAAAGAAAAATCCACCAGCTTTTGTGATTACAGCCGGACATGATGTCTTACATGACGAAGCAAAAATATATAGTCATAAGTTAAGACAAAATGGCGTAAAAATGTATTACGAAGAATTTCCGGAACAGACACATGGTTTTATTAATCTGACACCAATTTCTAGAAAAGCGAAACGCCATACTATCGAAATTAGTAAAAACTTTAGAAAATTCTGGGATAAAAATAGTTAAACAAACACAGTAATCCATGTTTCACGTGGAACATGGATTACTTAGAAAATAGAATTAAAATTCTTAATAAATACTCACTAGAATTCTTTGCTGTAGACGATTAGATTTAATGATTATCTTTTTATAAATTTTATTGTAGGAAAATATGAAAAAGCTATTGATGTTGTTTTGTCTAGGTCTAAGTAGTCACTCAGTATGGGCTAATAGCTTAGTTGAGATGCAAACAAATTTAGGCAACATCGAAATAGAGTTATATGACGACAAAGCACCGATTAGTGTGAATAACTTTAAAAGCTATATAAAGTCTGGTTTTTATAAAGAGACAATCTTTCATCGTGTGATTCCAGGTTTCATGGCACAAGGTGGTGGCATGACTGCAAATATGCAGGAAAAGACAACACGAGCGCCTATTAAGAATGAAGCAGGAAATGGTATTGCAAATACGCGTGGTACTTTAGCCATGGCTCGTACATCAGATCCAGATTCAGCTACTAGCCAGTTTTTTATAAATGTTGCAGATAATAAATTTCTTAACCGTTCACCGGGAAATCCTGGGTATGCCGTTTTTGGTAAAGTGGTAAAAGGAATGGATGTAGTTGATCGTATTGTTCAGGTTCCTACATCAAACTATGGCATGCATCAAAACGTGCCAAAACAGCCTATAAAAATTGTAGATATAAAGATTAAAACATCGAAAAAATAAATTAATGATATAAATCAAATGCTTAATAATTTTATAAACTTTATTTGAGTGAAAAAGAACCGGTCGAACACTGATATTTATAAAAGTGCTTGCGTACCGGTTTTTTTTCCCTATAATGCACTCATCCCGACGCGATACACGAGAATATCTTAGCTTACAGGGTTGAGATAAAAGCTTGGTATTGTGTCGAATCTGTCTCTGACGAAGAGCAGAAAAATCATTAAGAGAATTGAAGAACAACTTGTGTGGATTTTTACTGATTGATTAATCGAAATAATTTTCATTGATTGATTGGTTTAAATTACTCGAAGTTTATTTGAGCGAAATTTAAGTCAGTAATTGATGAGCCAGAATTGGTACCTTGTCTTTAAATAAGGTACAAAATGATTTTAACTGAAGAGTTTGATCATGGCTCAGATTGAACGCTGGCGGCAGGCTTAACACATGCAAGTCGAGCGGGGAAGGGTAGCTTGCTACCTGACCTAGCGGCGGACGGGTGAGTAATGCTTAGGAATCTGCCTATTAGTGGGGGACAACATCTCGAAAGGGATGCTAATACCGCATACGTCCTACGGGAGAAAGCAGGGGATCTTCGGACCTTGCGCTAATAGATGAGCCTAAGTCGGATTAGCTAGTTGGTGGGGTAAAGGCCTACCAAGGCGACGATCTGTAGCGGGTCTGAGAGGATGATCCGCCACACTGGGACTGAGACACGGCCCAGACTCCTACGGGAGGCAGCAGTGGGGAATATTGGACAATGGGGGGAACCCTGATCCAGCCATGCCGCGTGTGTGAAGAAGGCCTTATGGTTGTAAAGCACTTTAAGCGAGGAGGAGGCTACTTTAGTTAATACCTAGAGATAGTGGACGTTACTCGCAGAATAAGCACCGGCTAACTCTGTGCCAGCAGCCGCGGTAATACAGAGGGTGCAAGCGTTAATCGGATTTACTGGGCGTAAAGCGCGCGTAGGCGGCTAATTAAGTCAAATGTGAAATCCCCGAGCTTAACTTGGGAATTGCATTCGATACTGGTTAGCTAGAGTGTGGGAGAGGATGGTAGAATTCCAGGTGTAGCGGTGAAATGCGTAGAGATCTGGAGGAATACCGATGGCGAAGGCAGCCATCTGGCCTAACACTGACGCTGAGGTGCGAAAGCATGGGGAGCAAACAGGATTAGATACCCTGGTAGTCCATGCCGTAAACGATGTCTACTAGCCGTTGGGGCCTTTGAGGCTTTAGTGGCGCAGCTAACGCGATAAGTAGACCGCCTGGGGAGTACGGTCGCAAGACTAAAACTCAAATGAATTGACGGGGGCCCGCACAAGCGGTGGAGCATGTGGTTTAATTCGATGCAACGCGAAGAACCTTACCTGGCCTTGACATAGTAAGAACTTTCCAGAGATGGATTGGTGCCTTCGGGAACTTACATACAGGTGCTGCATGGCTGTCGTCAGCTCGTGTCGTGAGATGTTGGGTTAAGTCCCGCAACGAGCGCAACCCTTTTCCTTATTTGCCAGCGAGTAATGTCGGGAACTTTAAGGATACTGCCAGTGACAAACTGGAGGAAGGCGGGGACGACGTCAAGTCATCATGGCCCTTACGGCCAGGGCTACACACGTGCTACAATGGTCGGTACAAAGGGTTGCTACACAGCGATGTGATGCTAATCTCAAAAAGCCGATCGTAGTCCGGATTGGAGTCTGCAACTCGACTCCATGAAGTCGGAATCGCTAGTAATCGCGGATCAGAATGCCGCGGTGAATACGTTCCCGGGCCTTGTACACACCGCCCGTCACACCATGGGAGTTTGTTGCACCAGAAGTAGCTAGCCTAACTGCAAAGAGGGCGGTTACCACGGTGTGGCCGATGACTGGGGTGAAGTCGTAACAAGGTAGCCGTAGGGGAACCTGCGGCTGGATCACCTCCTTAACGAAAGATTGACGATTGGTAAGAATCCACAACAAGTTGTTCTTCATAGATGTATCTGAGGGTCTGTAGCTCAGTTGGTTAGAGCACACGCTTGATAAGCGTGGGGTCACAAGTTCAAGTCTTGTCAGACCCACCATGACTTTGACTGGTTGAAGTT
>NZ_KB851205.1:0-185445 GCF_000368065.1 Acinetobacter seifertii | reverse complement strand
CTGATCCCTTCCCGAACTCAGAAGTGAAACCTCTTAGCGCTGATGGTAGTGTGGGGTTACCCATGTGAGAGTAAGTCATCGCCAGCTCATTATTCAAACACCCCGGTTTCGAAAGAAACCGGGGTGTTGCTTATTGCGTGGAATAAATTTGTACGGTTGTCCTGTTTCAGAGATATAATGAAGAAGCTTTTAATTTTGGCATGATCTCGTGAAATTTAATTCTTTCTCTCAATTACCTGAAGATAATGAAGAACTTTCTCTTCCAGAGTTGATCTATTGGGCATCTTTAGGTGATCTAGAGCAAATAAAACAATTATTAATAGATGGAGAGGACCCTAATCAGATAGATGAGGAAGGCTATAGTGCTTTGCAAGCAGCAGCTGAGAATGATCATTTAGAGATAGTGAAGCTCTTGGTAGGAAAAGGTGCACAAGTTGCTTATAAAAGTGAATACACAGCACTACAGTTAGCAGAAATGGCTGGTAATACAGACGTAGTGAATTATTTAAAAAGTTTATAAAATTAAAAAGGCCCCTTGTGTTTGGAAAAGAGGCTTTTTATTCAATTTAAGACAAATGATATTTTTGTAGCTTTTCAACAATTGATTGAAGACCTTTTACTTCAAATTCATTGGCTTCAAATTTTTCATCTTTATTGCGTTTAAAGATATCTCGTATTTCTATTACAGCATTTGGGTCAACAATACTTAAACTTGAGGTGACTTGGCGTATTTGGCTAATAGAGCGCGAGCCATTTGTGGAGCCATAGCCAATAAATGCGGCTGGTTTACCGCTCCATTCTTTACCTACATAGTCGAGTGCATTTTTTAAAGCTGGGCTGTAACCGTGGTTGTATTCTGGGCTAATAAAGATAAAAGCATCTGCTTGAGCAATTTTGTTTGCCCATTCTTGTTGTTTAGGTTGATCATAAATTCCGGTAGCGGGTGGGTGAGAGCCTGAAAACAGAGGTAAATCCCATTCTTTTAAATCGACTACTTCGGTTTGGAAATCTTTTAGACCCAATGTTGGAATTGTTGATTCTACCCAATTGGCAATTTTAATTGCTGTACGTCCTTCACGAACACTTCCCACGACAATATAGACCAGCATATATTTTTCCTAAGGATTTTTATCCTTATAACTTAATTCATTACATAGGACGTGAGAATATAGAATTTGTAAGGATTATTATGTCATGTATAAAGATTAAATAATAAAAAAGCCCTCAATCGAGGGCTCTTTTTACATCAACTTGATGCCTTGCTGGCCAGCTGGAGTTACTTTGAATATCTCTACTTCAAAAGTAATATTTTTGCCAGCTAAAGGGTGATTGAAATCAATTTCAGTAATATCATCATTCACTGATTTCACGACACCAAATAAAGTTGCTTTTGCTTTATCTTCAAACTCGATCATGTGACCAGGAATAGGTCGTTGTTCGAATTTAACCGTATCAAAAGTTTGTATATTTTCCGGATTCCAAGGACCAAAAGCATCTTCTGGTGGAAGATGTACTGTACGTCGGTCACCTGCACGTAAGCCGAATAAGGCTTTCTCAAAACCTGGTAACAAGTTACCGTCACCAATAGTCAAGCTAACAGGTTCTTCACGGCTACGTGTATTGTCAATTTCTGCGCCATTTTCAAGAGCAACAGAAAAGTGTAGGTCAACTTTAGAACCGTCAGTAATACGAATTTCTTCATTAGGTTGAATAATTTCGGTCATATTATGCATCCGAATTTTTAGGTCTTTGCTTCTCAAGGAAGAATGTATCGATGAGTAGCAAAATGGTACCTAGAGTAATGGCACTGTCCGCTATATTAAAAGCCGGAAAGTGATGATTTTGGTAATAAACATGAATGAAATCGACCACATACCCTAAAGTAATACGGTCAATTAAATTACCAAGTGCTCCACCTAAAATTAAAGCGATAGCTATAGGTAGCACCACCATTTTTTTAGGCATACGTAGCAACCAAAATACAAAAAGTATTGAAACTAAGCCTGCCAAAGATGTGAAGAAATAGCGTTGCCATCCTCCAGCATCAGATAAAAAGCTAAAAGCTGCACCATAGTTATGTAATAGTGTCCAGTTTAAAAATGGAAGCACAGGTACAGGATCTGCATAGTTCAGATGTGTACTTGCGATCCATTTTGTCCATTGATCCAACACAATGGCAAGGACAGAAAGTCCAAGCCAAATGAGGTTGTGCGGATAAAACTGGAATAAGCCTTTTTTAGCTTGTGAATTAGGCATATTTTCTCACTTCGCCACGACCAGTGACGTTCACAATACAACGACCACATAAACCAGGATGATCGGCATGTGTATTTACATCAGGAAGGACGTGCCAGCAACGTGCACATTTTTCACCTTCAGCTGCAGATACTTGTACACGTAAGCCTTCCATTTCAGTTGCTTCACCTTGTTCAGCAAATGGATGTACTACTACTTGCGAAGTAATAAGAACAAAACGGAGTTCATCAGCCAATTGGTTTAAAACTGTTTGTAATGATTCATTTGCCCAAAGTTCAACTTTGGCTGAAAGATTACTACCGACAAGTTTAGCGTTACGGGCTGCTTCAATCTGTTTATTTACTGCAGATTTTACACTAATCAATGTTTGCCAATCTGCTTCAGAAAGTAAGTTTGCTTTTGATGAAACAGGTAGGTCATACCATTCAGCTGTAAATACATACTTCTCAGTTTGTTCTGGAATAAGTGGCCACGCTTCTTGAGCTGTGAAGCTTAGAATAGGACTCATCCAGCGAACAAATGCTTGTACGATATGGTAAAGCGCAGTTTGTGCAGAACGACGTGCTTGTGAGTCAGCCTTAGTGGTGTATTGACGGTCTTTGATGATGTCTAGGTAGAAACCACCTAAGTCATTAATACAGAAGCTTGTTAACGCACTACACACGACATGGAAGTTCATTTCTTCATAAGCAGTGATAATCGTTTGTTGTACTTCATTCGCACGTTGCAAGATGTATTGATCAAGAGCGATAAGGTCATCTACTGCTAAAGCATCTGTACTTGGTTTGAAACCATTTAAGTTTGCAAGCAAGAAGCGTAGCGTATTACGAATACGACGGTAGCTATCACTTACACGGCTAAAGATTTCTTTTGATGCTGCGATTTCATAGCGATAGTCGCTAGACGCTACATATAAACGTAAACCGTCAGCACCAAGTTGTTTGATGATTTCTTCAAGCGGGATATAGTTGCCTAAAGATTTCGACAATTTTCGGCCATTTTCATCCACTGTAAAACCATGTGTTAACAAGGCTTTGTATGGCGCGCGGTTATGAATTGCCATAGACGTTAATAAAGAAGATTGGAACCAGCCACGGTGTTGGTCTGAACCTTCTAAATATAAGTCAGCAGGGCTTTCTAATTCTTCACGTTGCTCAAGTACCGCATAATGTGTTGTACCAGAGTCAAACCATACATCTAGCGTATCGCGAACCGCATTGTACTGTTCAGCATCTTCACCAATGAAGTCTTTTGCATCACGGTTAAACCATGCATCGATACCTTCTTGTTCGATAAGTTTTGCAACTTCTTCGATGAGTTCCGGCGTACGAGGGTGCAATTCATTCGTATCTTTATGAACGAAGAAAGGAATTGGCACACCCCAAGTACGTTGACGTGAGATACACCAGTCTGGACGACCTTCGATCATTGATTCAATACGGTTTTTACCCCAGTTCGGTACAAACTCGATATCGTTTTCAATGGCGTTAAGCGCACCGTCACGTAAACCTTTTTGATCCATGCTGATAAACCATTGTGGTGTAGCACGGAAAATAATCGGAGTTTTATGGCGCCAGCAGTGTGGGTAGCTGTGTTTAATAGGTTGATGAGCCCATAAGCGACCTACAGCACCTAAAGCTTCAATAATCTTTGGATTGGCTTTATAGATGTGCTCACCAGCAAAGATTGGTGCAGTTGGTAAGTAAACTCCGTTACCACCCACTGGGTTTTCAACTTTAAGATTGTATTGAAGACCTACTTTATAGTCATCTGCACCGTGGCCAGGAGCAGTGTGTACAGCACCTGTACCGCTTGTTGCGATAACGTGTTCACCTAAAATAACCGGAACTTGACGATCGGTAAGTAAAGGATGTTGTAAAGTAAGGTTTTCAAGAGCTGAACCAGTAAAGTCAGCTAAAACAACTGGGTTTTCAAGCTTATAACGCTCAATTGCAGAAGCAACTAAGTCTTTAGCAAGAATAAAGTTTTGTTTACCACGTTCAGTCGTTACTTGTACTAATTGATATTCAATTTCGGCATGCAATGCAACTGCTTGGTTCGCTGGTAATGTCCAAGGTGTAGTGGTCCAGATCACGATATCTGTTGGGTCTTGAACATCTACATTTACACGAGCGCTTAAATCTTTTAAATCTACAACGCCAAAACCAACGTCAATTGCGTCAGATTTTTTATCTTCATATTCAACTTCAGCTTCAGCAAGTGCTGAACCACAGTCCATACACCAGTTCACTGGCTTTAAACCCGGCTGGATATGACCATTTTTTTGAATTAAACCTAAAGCACGAACGATATCGGCTTCTTGTTTGTAGTTCATGGTGAGGTAAGGATTATCCCAATCACCTAAAACACCAAGGCGTTTAAAATCAGCACGCTGTAAATCAATTTGTTTTAGCGCATATTCACGGCACAGTTTACGGAAAGTCGCTGCGTCAACTTTTTCGCCCACTTTACCTACTTTTTCTTCAACTTTTAGTTCGATTGGCAAGCCATGACAGTCCCAACCCGGAACATATGGCGCATCGAAACCTGCCAAAGTACGGCTTTTTACGATGACGTCTTTGAGTACTTTGTTAACCGCATGACCCAAGTGAATTGTACCGTTCGCATATGGAGGGCCATCATGCAAAATATATTTTTTCTTGCCAATACGCGATGCGCGAATCTGCTGATAAATGTTGTCGGTATACCACTCTTCTAACCATTTCACTTCACGTACTGCCAAATTTGCTTTCATTGCAAATTGAGTATCCGGCAGGTTTAGCGTGGCTTTGTAGTCCACTGCATTTTCAGTAGTTTGCTTATCGCTCATGCAAGTTGTCTTCCAGTTTAATCAGCTTGGGAGCCGACATGTTTTACAATCAAAATTCGAATTAAAAAGGAAATTGTGTCGTGTCGTTACGATATTGTCGTAATTGTTGCACGTCATTATCAATTCCTGCCTTAAGTGCCTCAAGCGAAGGGTAGTTCAATTCACCATGAAGATAGTGAAGAAAAGTCACCCGCATAAATAAGCCATACAGATTAGCAGAAACATCAGGGAAATGTACTTCTAATCTCCACTCTGGATGTTGTTGCTGAATGGCTGGGCGAGTACCGACATGACCTGCACCATAAAGGCTATTTTCATGATATCCGGCAATTCCTGGCTTTTCAGGGTCATCCTGAAGCACTTTTTGAGTTAGCGAAGTTGTTTCGCAAATGACTTCAACGCCATAAATACCATTTAAACAAGGCTTATGGCGGTTGAGACGGACATTAATCGTTGGAAAATCTAAAGTTCGTCCAATTTGGTCGCCATATTGAACTCGTCCAGTAATACTGTACGGACGGCCTAATAATTTAGCTGCTAAAGCGAGATTACCCACTTGAAGCACTTGGCGAATACGAGTTGAACTGACGCGTTCACCTTCGAGTTCAATCGTATGTAAATTTGTGACTTGAAAGCCGTAATTTCTTAAAAATTCGCTGTTGCCTTGACGGTCTTTACCGAAATGAAAGTCATCTCCTAAAACCAAAGCCTGCGCATTTAATTTGTCTTTTAATAAATCTGCGAATTCTGATGCGCTCATGCTACGGAAATGCTGGTCAAATTTGGCAACCGCAATGTAATCCACTCCAAGTTCGGCTAGATATTCAACTTTTTCCCGTAATGAGTTGATACGGGGTGGGGCATCGTAGCCTTTAAAGAACTCAAGCGGTTGTGGCTCAAAAATCATGACCAATGTTTTTAAGCCTTGTGCTGCAGCAATTTTTTTGAGTTGAGCAATCATCGCTTGGTGACCTAAATGGACACCATCAAAATTACCAATAGTTACCGCTGTTTGCGGCAACTGGAAATTGGGCGATAACGCATTAAGACGAAGCAGTTTCATGAACTTAAAATATGGCTATTTTTGCAAGGGCTATATATTGCCATAATCTCACAGATTCGTCTTGTTGTTGTGTTTTTACTCAGGTATTTTTCAATACGAATATCTTTTATATCTAAAAAATTGATGAATTAAATAAAAATAAATCAATTTTTCTTATTATTAATTTATCCTACTATAGCTTCATCCACTCTTTGAATAGAGACTCAAGATGAAAAGACCCTTTTACCAATTAAATCAAAGTAAAGATGTTATACGGCATTTTACCCCAAATTGGTTTACAGCAACTATGGGTACTGGTGTGGTCAGTATGATTTTAATTCAGCTTCCATTTGCCAAATCATTTTTATTTATGCTGGCTACACTGTTATGGCAATTCAATATTGTTCTATTTAGTGTTTTTTCAGTTCTTTATTTATTGCGGTGGTTTCTTTTCCCTCATGAAGCGAAGCAAGTATTTAATCATCCAAATATGAGCTTGTTTTTAGGCGCTATACCGATGGGGCTCGCAACCATATTAAATGGCTTTTTAAGCTTCGGTGTCGGGCTTTATGGTGAAGTCGCAATGCATATTGCTCAAGCTTTATGGTACGTCGATGTATTTTTAGCACTCGCAATTGCTTGGATTGTGCCGTTTTGCATGTTTAGCCGTCAGAACCATCAGCTACATACCATGACTGCAATCTGGCTTTTACCTGTCGTTGCTTGTGAAGTAGCAGCAAGCTCTGCGGGCATGTTGGTTGCACATTTACCAGCAGATTTGCATAGCTTTCATTTATTAATGGCGGGCTATGTACTTTGGGGAATTTCTGTTTTACCTGCATTCGCTATTTTGACCATTTTAATGCTGCGTATGGCTTTGCATCAGTTACCGGAAAAAGAAGTCGCAATTTCTAGCTGGTTATCTTTAGGTCCAATTGGAACAGGTGCGTTAGGTCTATTGTTGCTAGGTGAACAGGCAAAAAGAGTGGCGCCAAATGTAGGATTTGACCAGTTTGCCAATGTATTTCAAGCATTAGGCGTGGTAGGCAGTTTGGTACTGTTAGGCTTTGGGTTATGGTGGCTAGGTCTTGCGATATTAACAACGCTTCGTCATGCAAAAACCGGTATTCCGTTTAACTTGGGATGGTGGGGCTTAACCTTTCCACTTGGTGTGTTTATTTTGGCTTTATTTAATTTAGGGCATCAGGTTGAAGTTGTATTTTTACAGTATCTTGCAGTGGCACTTAGTGTTTTATTATTAGTGATGTGGAGCGTTGTAATGAAGAAAACCTTAGCCGGAGCCTATAGTGGGCAACTGTTCTTCTCTCCATGTTTAATCGCCTTACAACAAAAAATGCAGTAATAGTGAAAAGGTGCAAAAAGCTTTTGCACCTGATTTATACTTATTTTCTAATTTATTAATCTTGAATTGAGCCTTTTTGAATGAACAAAGATATCGCTTTAATTATGGCACTTCCTAATGAATCTAAAGGTTTGTTTGAGCAAGCAGGTATTGAAGTCCATTACAGTGGTATAGGTAAAATCAACGCTGCTTTTAAAGCATTTGAAGTTATTCAAAAAACAGGCTGCAAAACTCTAATTAACTTGGGTTCGGCAGGAAGCTCGTCTTTTAACCGACATGATTTGGTCGAAGTAAAAACTTTTGTGCAACGTGATATGGATGTTTCACCATTAGGGTTTGAAGTCGGTGTAACGCCGTTAGATGAGCACTTACCTGCTGAAATTCATCTTCAATCACATTTTTCTGATTTACCAAAAGGCATTTGCGGGACAGGGGACTCATTTGAAACGGGTCAGCCGAAAGTCGCTTGTGATGTGGTGGATATGGAAGGGTATGCCTTAGCCAAAGTTTGCCATAAGCTAGGTGTACGCCTAATTTCAGTCAAGTATATTACTGATGGCGCAGATGATACCGCTCATTTAGATTGGGAAGAAAATTTATTATTGGGCGCGCAAAAACTCTTGGCTCTTTATCAAAATCATTTCTAAAAAAAAGATCGGCAAATTTGCCGATCTTTTTTTGTTTTAACGAGGGATTACGCCGTAGAGCATGAGATGTACTGTATGCTCAATCGAGCGTTGGAACATACTGCGGTTTCGCAACGTTTTTCCAGTCACCATTTCCATTTGCGTGGCAAAATCGGCATAGTTTTGTGTAAGACCCCAAATATTGAGTATTAACAATTCAGGATCGATATCTGGGGAAATTTTACCTTCTTCCTGCCAAGTCTGAATGACTTTAGCTTTGCGCTTAAATAGCTTTTTCAAAGGCCCTTTTAGTATAGGTAAAATGTGCGGCGCCCCTTGGATAATTTCCAAAGCAAATAGTCGCGAAGCTTTTGGTTGGCTACGTGAAAGTTCGATTTTTTGTATTAAGTAGTGAGACAAAGCTTCGGCTGGTTCTAACTCAGCTTCTAAGGTTTGTAAGGGAGCAAGCCATTTTTGTAAAACTGTGGTCAGCACTTCCACATATAAAGACTCTTTATTTTCATAGTAATAGAAAATATTCGACTTATGCATGTCAGCGAGTTGAGCAATTTCATCCAGACTTGCACCACTGAACCCATATAGTGAAAACACATCAAGGGCGGCAGCAAGAAGCTGATTGCGCTTTTGAGTACTCTTCTTTTGTTCCATTTGCTGCATAAATTAAAAAGATAGTGCTCCCATTGTAAGGTAAATCGTTTGATTTGTGCACAGGTGTCTCACTTTTTTAGTGAAAAAACGGATAGTTATTTGAGCAATAGATATACTATTGTGCAAAAAATAGAGAGATTCACTAGTTTATTGTTATTCTTAAAAATATTTTTTTATATTCGCCCCAAAAAAGAGCAATAAATCATCAGTTTTATTGCTCGTTAATTGGACATTTTGTAGTTGAAATGGTTCTCATTACTCATCTCAGCTTTAAGTTGCTAAAACAGCATCGAGTACTTGTTGTTCAAGCTGGGCAAAAGTTATGCTCTTTTTACGCGGACGTGGCAAATTCACTTGGAAACTTTGGGCAATTTGGCCCTTATCTAATAGGATAATACGGTCGGCCAGTTGTACTGCTTCACTTACATCGTGTGTGACCAAAATGGCAGTAAAACCTTGCTCTTTCCATAAACGTTCAATCAAGCTTTGCATCTCAAGACGGGTGAGCGCGTCTAATGCACCTAACGGCTCATCTAACAGTAAAATACGTGGAGTATGAGATAATGCGCGAGCTAGCGCTGTACGCTGGCGCTGGCCACCTGAGAGCTGTGAAGGCCACTGTCCCGATTTTTCTTTTAAACCCACCTTTTCCAGTAATTCTTCTGCCAAAGCATGTTGTGATTTTGGTAGTCCAAGTTGAACGTTTTGAAGAATATTTCGCCAAGGAAGTAAGCGTGGGTCTTGGAACATAACCCGAATGTCATCGTTAGTAATGCCTTCGCGTAAATGTCGCGCAGATTTAAATTTAATTTCTCCGAAACTCGCTTTTTCAAGTTGAGCAATTAAGCGTAGTAACGTACTTTTACCGCAGCCACTACGACCAACGATCGCTAAAAATTCACCCGGTTGAATGTGTAGGTTAAGATCTTCAAGAACTTTCACCTCACCATAAAACTTATAAAGCTGTTCAATCAGAATCTCTGCACCTACGACAGGTTCTTGTGACTCTGGATGATTTTCTGGAATGAGCTCTACGTCATTCTGATTAATATTTAAATTCAGATTTGTCATATTTTAAGCTCCCTTATTTTTGATATCCCGCGTGCCAACGTAGTAAATAGCGTTCCAAAATTTGTGCTAAAACATCGGCTAACTTGCCTAATAGGGCGTAAAGCAGAATACCGACGAGTACCACATCTGTTTGCAAAAATTCTCGTGCATTCATGGTCATATAACCAATACCTGCTTGCGCTGAGATCGTTTCAGCCACAATGAGTAATACCCAAACCAAACCTAAGGCAAAACGTAGACCCACTAAAATAGAAGGCATTGCTCCTGGTAGAATAATTTCTTTGTAGAGCTGCCAGCGGGAAAGCCCATAGCTTTTACCCATCTCAATCAATTGTGGGTCGACTGAACGAATTCCATGATAGGTGTTGATATAAATTGGGAAGAAAACACCGACAGCAACTAAAAACAATTTTGCTGTTTCATCAATACCAAACCACAAAATCACCAGCGGAATAAGCGCAAGAGCTGGGATATTACGAATCATCTGTAAGGTTGTATCGAGTAGGGTGGAGGCGAAACGCGAAGACCCATTGAGCAGACCTAATAGCAAGCCTAAACCACCGCCTACTAAAAGCCCAAGCAATGCACGACCAGCACTTACTTTAACGTGATGCCATAGTTCGCCACTCACCAAAAGATGCCAAAAAGCTGAAATGACAGCACTTGGAGCAGGTAAAATACGGCTTTCTAAAAGACCCGAACTTGAGGCAATTTGCCAAACAACCAATAGAACAATTGGGAAAATCCAGGGCAGCAAACGCTGCCCGATTTGTTTTGTTCCACGTGAAACAATATTTACATCTTGGCTCATGCGGGCTCCTTGACGGAACTATTTTGCTTCTTCTCGTCTGGAACATAGTTGTTGGCAATAATCTCACCGAATGGACCAGTTAAGTTTGGCTGAGCAAGTTTAGCTCGGGTCTCAATTGGTAATAACGGGAATACTAACTCTGCAAAACGGATCGACTCTTCAAGATGTGGATAGCCCGAGAAAATAAAAGTATCGATACCTAAATCAGCATACTCTTGAATACGAGCAGCAACTGTTTCTGGGTCACCTACAAGTGCCGTACCTGCACCACCACGGACTAAACCAATACCTGCCCAAAGGTTTGGAGAGACTTCTAACTTGTCTCGGTTACCGCCATGTAGTGCGGCCATCCGTTGTTGGCCTACCGAGTCCATTTGTGCAAATTTTTTCTGTGCTGCAGCAATAGTTGCATCGTCGAGATATTGAATAAGCTCGTTCGCTGCTGCCCATGCTTGTTCGTTGGTTTCGCGAACAATGACATGCAAGCGAATGCCATAAGTTAATTTACGGCCTTTAGCCTCGGCTTTTGCACGAACATGCTCGATCTTTTCTTTCACGGCTGCTGGTGGTTCACCCCAAGTAAGGTAAGTGTCTACTTGCTCCGCTGCAAGGTCGACAGCGACGTCTGAAGAACCGCCGAACCAAAGTGGTGGGTAAGGCTTTTGGACAGGTGGGTAAAGTAGTTTTGCATCATCTACTTGTAGGCGTTCACCGTGGAATGTAAAAGCTTCACCTGTATGTGAGCGTGTCAAAATCTCACGCCAGATTTTTACATATTCATTGGCAGTTTGGTAACGCGTTGAGTGATCTTCATATAAACCATCACCGCGCAGTTCGGCTTCATCACCACCAGTCACTAAGTTGAGTAGCACACGACCATTCGATAAGCGGTCAAATGTAGCAGCCATACGAGCAGCCAAAGCTGGTGTTGTTACACCCGGACGTAACGCAACTAAAAACTTAAGGTGCTGAGTTGCATCAATCAGGCTCGCCGCCGTAATCCACGGATCTTCACATGAACGGCCAGTTGGAATAAGTACACCCTCATAACCCAAATTATCTACTGCCACAGCAATTTGCTTCATATAGGCATGGTCAACCTGACGAGCGCCTTTACTTGTACCTAAATAGCGACTATCACCGTGGGTAGGAATAAACCAGAAAATTTTCATGTGCATTACCTATATGTCTATATGAAATTACTTCGCACCCCAAACAGCTTGTTTAATGCTGATTGGTTTTGGAATGATGCCTTGTTGAGTAAAGATGTCTGCAAGCTGCTGTTGTTCAGCAATCACTTTGCTGTTCAGCGGAGCTGCTGCTGATGGACGTGGACGACGTTTAATAAATAAGTCGCTGGTTGCAGGTTTTAGTCCTGTACTTTGGCCAATCGCGCTCGCCGTTTCTGTTTGATGGCTTTGAACCCATTTGTCAGCTTGATTAATCTGTTTGATGAGTTCAGGAACAACTTTTGGATATTGCTTAACAAAATTTGGAGCAGCTAAATAAAAGGTATAGTTCGGGCTTAAACCTTTACCTGAAGCAAGTACACGAGCTTGGTCTTCTAGTTGTGCTGAAGCGTAGTAAGGGTCCCAAATTGCCCATGCATCAACGGCACCTTTTTGGAATGCAGCGCGCGCATCGGCAGGTGTGAGCCAAATTGGCGTAATGTCGCTCCATTTTAAGCCCGCTTTACGCACAGCCTGTACGAGCAAGTAATGTGAACTAGAACCTTTTTGCAACGCAATACGTTTGCCTTTTAGGTCTTTAAGCTGGGTGAGCTGTGAGTTTTTAGGAACTAAAATTGCTGACGCCAATGGCTTGGCTGCTTCATAAGCAATGTAATATAAAGGCTTGCCCGCTGCTTGAGCATAGACTGGAGGTGTGTCTCCAGTAACGCCAACATCGAGTGAGCCAACAGCCAAGGCTTCTAAAATTTGTGGGCCGGCAGGGAACTCATTCCAAGTGATTTTGGCATTTGGAAATTCTTGTTCAAATAATTTTTGCTGCTTAGCAATTGCAAAGTTGATCGAGCTTTTTTGAAAACCGATACGAAGTTCTTTTACAGTAGGGTCTATTGCCCAAGCAGGTGCAGCAATCGTTAAACCTAAGACAGCGACTGCGCTAAAGCGCTTAACTAACTGAGTCCACTGACTCTTATTAAATAATGACTGATGTTGCATATAGATATCCTTGTTCCCTTCAGGCAAGGCACAGCATTTATATCGTTATTTAAGCTGTGCCAAAGCTGGGTTTATTTCAGTTTTAAAATGGCATCTTGAATGGTGAGCTTGTTTGGAATGAGCTTTTGCGCATAAAAGGCATCGGCTACATATTGTTGTTCTTGGGTGACCTTGTCAGATATTGGCTGAACACCAAAACCCATTCGCGAAATAGAAGTTTTGAGTACATCAAATTCAAGTGCCGTAGGTTTTTCGAGTAGCTTGGCCGCTTCATCTTGATGCGTGCTGACCCATTGGGTTGTTTGATTTAGCGTTTGCACAACAGTGTTGAGTACTTTTGGATTACTTTCTGCAAATTTACGATCAGCTAAGTAAAACTGATGATTGCTTACCAAGTTTTCACCTGTTGCTAAAACACGAGCCTGAATTTGATGTTCAGCTGCTGCAAAGAACGGGTCCCAAATGACCCATGCATCGACAGCGCCTTTTTCAAAAGCAGCACGTGCGTCTGATGGCGGTAAATAAACTGGTTGAATATCACTTAAGCTTAAGTTGTTGGCTTCTAGAACTTTCAATAATAGGTAGTGAACATTCGAACCCTTATTCAGTGCGACACGTTTGCCTTTTAAATCCTGAATTGAGTGAATAGGAGAGTCTTTTTGTACCAATAATGCTTCTGCTTTTGGTGCAGCAGGTTGGTTTGCAACATAAACTAAATTTGGGTTGGCTGCTTGAGCAAAAATAGGTGGTGCTTCACCTGCTTCACCCAATGAAACGCTTCCGACATTTAGACCCTCAAGTAATTGAGGACCCGCAGGAAATTCGACCCATTTCACTTGTACGCCTTGATCTTTTAGCGCTTTTTCCAAGTCACCACGAGCTTTTAAAATAGGAAGGATGCCATATTTCTGGTATCCAATATTTAGAGTTGTGGTGGTCTGTTCCTCTTTTTTGGCACAACCACCTAGCATCATCACTCCCGCAAGGCTGGCAGCAATGACTGAATATTTTGCCCATGAAGTGGAATTAAAAAGTGCCATGTGGTTTCGTGCTCCCCGAAAGAGAAAAAGAAAAATAATTGGATGAGCAGATACCCTAAAGGGATTTTTATTTCATAAAAAATAAGTATTCAGTCTTTATTTATGCAAAAAAAAGCTAAAAACATTCGGCGATAAACTTATGCAAAAAAATGATTTATTAAACAGAATAATATTTAGGAAATAATTTTTAAGTTTTTGTAAATAAAATGAAAAATATGAAATGAAGAAAATTTAAAGATTTAAAAAAAGTACAACCATACATTAATGGTATGTATGGTTGTAATTTTGGGACTAAGCTTATCTGAAATAAGAATATCTTAAAAAATGCAAAGACTAGGGAAGCAGTTTTTTAAACACTAAAGAATTTCTTTGATAGTTATATAGTGCCTGACGGGCATTTGGTAATTCATCAACAGTGACTTGGTGGAAACCATGTTCTAAAAACCAATGAGCAGTTCGTGTTGTTAACACAAATAATTGACGAATACCTTGTTGTTTGGCCTTTTCTTCAAGGAATTGCAGAATTTGGCTACCACGATTTGATTTGCGATAACTAGGGTGTACTGCTACACAAGCAATTTCTGCCGAACGAGTTTCATTAAATTCAGTTGGAATTGGATAAAGAGCAGCACAAGCCAAAATCATACCGTCTCGTTCAATAACCGCAAACTGGCTAATTTCCTGCTCTAAACGTTCACGCGAACGATAAACCAAAATGCCTTCTTCTTCTAACGGGCGCAATAAATTCATTAAGCCACCCACATCTTGAATATGGGCTGTGCGAACTTCTTCATAGTGCGCATCGGTAATCATGGTACCCACACCGTCACGGGTGAAGAGTTCTTCAATGAGTGCACCATCATAGGCGTAAGAAATTAAATGAACACGATGAACACCCGATAAAGATGCCTTTTTTGCTTCCTGTAAATGTAGGGTTAGGGTGGGGCTACTGGTCTGGTATTGCTGAATATAGTAATCAAGTTGATGCGGACTTAATTCACGCAATAATTGTCCTTCTTCATTAAGCAAACCTTGTTGCTCACCTAAAAATATTAATTTATCTGCTTTTAAATAGGTTGCAGTTTTCGTTGCAACTTCTTCAGCTCTTAAATTAAATACTTCACCTGTGGTTGAATAGCCAGTTGGACCAAGTAAAACAATATTATCGTTATCAAGATGGCGTTCAATCGCGTCGGTGTCTATGGAACGAACCTCTCCTGTAAGCTGAAAATCCATACCATCACGAATACCATAAGGTTTAGCTGTTACGAAGTTCCCTGATACGACGTCTATGCGAGCACCGTACATTGGAGAATTAGCCAATCCCATAGATAACAATGCTTCGATTTCTAAACGAATAGAACCGACAGCACTCATGACACAGCTTAATGATTCACGTGTGGTAATACGGCTATTGTCATAAAAAGGTGTTTCGATACCTTTATCTTTAAGGTTTTGATTAATTTGTGGACGTGCGCCATGGACTAAAATTAAGCGAATACCAAGTGAATGCAATAAAGCAATATCATGGATAATGTGTTCAAAATTAGGATCGCGGACTGCTTCACCGCCGAACATTAAAACAAAAGTTTTATCGCGATGGGCATTAATATAAGGTGCTGAATGTCGGAACCAATGTACATAATGTTGGGTGTTATTATGTGATTTCTCTAAAGACTTAGTTGGCATACCGATCTCGAATCAACAGCAAAAAGATATAAAGATGATTCTAAACAAAAAAGCTTAAAGTCGCATGTATTAGATAGAAAAACGGGACTGTTCTAAATTTTGTGTAAGTACTTAATTTTCATTTATCCTTCAGAGGATAATTACAAAAGGTACTTCACATGGATGAAGCAACAATCAAAAGTATGGCTGCCGAATTGGCTAAAGGTCTAAAAACACCAGAAGACTTAAACCAAATGACAGCAGTCTTTAAAAAATTCATGATTGAAACTGCACTCAATACTGAACTTTCAGACCATCTCGGTTATGAAAAGCATCAGCCCAAGAAAGGCTCAAATAGCCGTAATGGGTTTAGTTCTAAAACCATTACAACTCAAGATGGACAACTGGCTTTAGATATTCCCCGTGATCGAGAAGGTTCATTTGAGCCACAAATTATCAAAAAGCACCAAACACGCATCACCAGTATGGATGACCAAATCCTCTCACTGTATGCAAAAGGAATGACTAATAGGGAAATTGTAGCCTTCTTCAAAGAAATGTACGATGCCGATGTGTCAGCATCTCTCATCAGCAAAGTTACCGATGCTGTGATTGAGCAAGTGACTGAGTGGCAAAATAGAGCCTTAGATAGCCTTTATCCTGTTGTCTATCTTGACTGTATTGTTGTCAAAGTCCGTCAGCACTCCAATGTGATTAACAAGTCCGTATACCTTGCTTTAGGCATCAATATGGATGGGCAAAAAGAATTACTGGGTATGTGGATTGCTCAGACAGAAGGTGCCAAATTCTGGCTGTCAGTCATGACAGAGCTAAAAAATCGAGGAGTACAGGACATTCTTGTTGCCTGTGTAGATGGATTAAAAGGCTTCCCTGACGCGATAGCCTCTGTTTACCCTCATACTGATATTCAACTGTGTATCGTGCATGTTGTACGCAATAGCCTGAGATTTGTAAGCTGGAAAGACTACAAAGCTGTTACGTCGGGTCTGAAAGCGATTTATCAGGCAAGTACAGAGGAAAATGCTTTAAAATCCCTAGACATCTTCTGTGATCAATGGAATCACCAGTATCCCAAAATTGGAGAATCCTGGCGGGCCAATTGGGAAAATATCCGAACGATCTTTAGCTATCCAGCCGAAATACGTCATGCAATTTATACAACAAATGCGATTGAGTCGTTGAATAGCGTAATACGCCATTCAACGAAGAAAAGGAAAATCTTTTCATCTGATGACTCAGTAAAGAAGGTCATTTACTTAGCAACATCAAATGCTGCGAAGAAATGGACGATGCCAATTCAAAATTGGCGTTTAGCAATGAATTGGTTTACGATTCAGTTCGATGATCGATTAAAAGATCATTTATAAAAAATGGAACTTACACAAAATAATTTACAGGCTCAGAAAAACACCCAAATTACATTTGGGTGTTTGTTGGTTTATTAAATTAACGAATCACTTTGATAATTTTATGACTTTGCTCATTTACGAGTACGTAGTTACCGTTCACTTTATACCATTTTTGAAAACGTCCAGGCTTAGTCAATTTATCATGCGTGCGATAGTCGATGACATAACGTGGGTGCTGATATTCATGTGGTACGACTTGGCCTTCTCGCCAGATATTGGCACGATCATCTTTATGAATTACTTTGACTGGTCTGACGTCATGGTTTCGGTAGTTATCATGATGGTCATGATCATTTGGTGCAGCCATCGCTGTTGATGCGATTAAACCACTCATTGAAAGAACAATTGCTGTTGTTAGTTTTTTCATAATGAACCTCGAATGATAAATTAAATTTCGATAATTGAAGATTAGTGAAGAATTACAGATAAATCGTGAAGACTAAGAACAATAAATGTGAAAAATATCTAGGAAATAAGAAGAAATTTAGAATATATAAATTTTTAATATCTTATTGATATAAAAATAAAAAAGGATAAAACCGATGGGCTTTATCCTTTTTTACTAACTGATGAGTGAGGAGCTATCAGTTTTATAAACCACGGATGCTAACAATGCTATTAGAATCTGTGTCGACTAAAATATAGTCATTATTGATTTTGTACCATTGTTGATTACGGTCTGGTTTAGGCAAGTTATTGTCTCTATAGTCGACCTTATAGCCATTACCGCGATAATGCTGTGGCATAACATAGCCTGGCTGCCAGCGATGTTGTTTTAGACGCTCAAAACCGCGTTCTTCGCGCATACGACGCTCATCGCGAAAACGATCTTCATCATCGTCACGGTCATGTTTATGCCCACGATCATTCCATTCACCACGAGGCCCACCTTTAGGTCCTTTCTGGCCATGTCCTCGGTCAAATGGAGGATCAGCAAAGCTTGCCATACTGGTGGTCAGTACAGTTATGCTAAGGGCTAAGATGGTGAACAACTTTTTCATGATGCATCCTCGTTTACATCTGATGTCTCTCATGTTAAATACTGTACGCGCAAAATGCAGAGAAACTGTGAAGATCATTTAATGCTTCAATTAAAATTACGGATAAATCCAGTGTTTTATCAATAATAAAAAAGGCTTGTATATATCTTTTCAGGTATAGCCAAGCCAGATGTGATGATCGGCCGTAATTTATTTTAGCTTTTCATCTATAGTTATTTAGTCCTGTGCATCAATACTTTGACCATTGAGCGTCAGGCTATCTTCACCCATTAAATAAAGATAAGCCGGCATGATTGACTCTGGTGTTGGTAATGTTTTTGGATCTTCTTCAGGATAAGCTTTAGCACGCATTGCAGTACGTGTTGCACCTGGGTTAATGCAGTTAAAGCGAATATTTGGATAAGTATGCTCAGCTGCAAAAATCTTGCTCACAGCTTCAATCGCGACTTTAGATACTGAATAAGCACCCCAAAGTGCACGTGCTTCGCGACCTACGCCAGAGCTGGTAAACACAACAGAAGCGTTATCTGATTTTTGTAAAAGTGGGAGTAAGGCTTGAGTAAGCGCAAAAGGTGCACGTAAATTGACTGCCATCACATCATCCCACACTTCTGCTGGGTAATGAGCGAGTTCTACTCGATCACCTAAAATACCGGCATTATGCAAAATACCATCTAGACGTCCAAATTGCTTTTCTAACGTATTGACTAAAAAGTCATAATCACGATCAGAAGCACTCGAAAGCTGGAGCGGTAAAATTGCAGGTTGAGGGGCGCCTAAACCTTCAATTTCATCATAAATTACTTCAAGTTTATTTAAGGTTCTACCATGCAAAACCACAGTTGCACCGTGTAAAGCATAACTGAGGGCCGCAGCTCGCCCGATTCCATCACCTGCACCGGTGATTAAAATAATTCGATCTTTGAGTAGATCTGGACGAGGTTGATATTCTGAATATTTCATTGGTAAACCTCCTTCTTTTTATACTGATATAAATAACCGTTAAAAAAGCCTGTAAAACTCTTGTGTTAACTTATCATACGCTGATTTTCCTGTAGAGCAGGAAGCTTTTGACGTAACATCTCGTGTAATTCTGTCACCGTATTTACAATCGAATCGGCTTGCCACGCGGCTAAATCATCACGATGTTCGATAGGTAAATAGCCGTATGCTGCCAAGATGGTATACATATTGGCATTGCGACCAGCATCAATATCACGTGGGTGATCGCCCACATAAATAATTTCATCTGCTGGAATATTTAACTGCTTTGCAGCCAAATACATCGGTTCTGGGTCTGGTTTAGTTTTAGAAACATCTTCCGGACACACTAAAACTGCACAGCGTTCAGTCAGGTTTAGCTTTTCTAGAAGAGATTCACTTAAACCGCGTGGTTTATTGGTGACAATACCCCACGGTATTTGTTGGGCTTCCAGCTCTGCCAAAAGCGGATACATCCCTTCAAATAGATCTGTATCGACGACAATATTATTGCCATACATATCTAAAAAATTTTGTCGATGTGCCAAGAAGATTGGATTGGTTACATCCAGCTCTGGATAGACCAATTTGACCATGGCGCGTGCACCTTCAGACACCTGAGTGCGAATAAGGTCTGCTTCTACAACAGGACGTCTTGCATCACGACACATTTGTTGAATAATGCGAATAAAGTCGGCAGCGGTATCGATGAGAGTGCCGTCTAAATCAAATAAAACAGCTTTCATCATGCACCTGTCTTTACGGTATGAACCATATAGTTAACATCAACATTTGGTGCTAACCAATAACGCTTCGTAATTGGGTTGTAGTGCAAACCTGTCATTTCTTTTAAAGTTAAACCTGCATTACGAATGTCATGTGCCATTTCTGACGGGCGAATAAACTTGTGATAATCATGCGTACCTTTTGGAAGCATGCGTAGCACGTATTCAGCACCAATAATGGCAAATAAATATGATTTTGGGTTACGGTTAATGGTCGAGAAGAACACATGGCCACCTGGCTTAACCAAAGCCTGACATGCTTTAACAATAGATGCAGGGTCTGGAACGTGTTCCATCATTTCCATGCAAGTGACCACATCGTATTGACCTGCTTGTTCTTGAGCCAACTCTTCAACTGGAATTTGGCGATATTCAATATTTTGGACATTTTCTTGTTGAGCATGTAAACGACCTACTGCTAAAGGCGCTTCACCCATATCGATGCCGAGTACGTCTGCACCGCGGCGCGCCATACTTTCAGCTAAAATACCGCCACCACAGCCAACATCAAGCACCTTTTTACCAGCAAGACCACCGGCACGTTCATCAATCCAATTTAAACGTAATGGGTTAATTTGATGGAGTGGGCGAAATTCAGAATGTTGATCCCACCATTTGGCAGCAAGAGCTTCAAATTTTGCGATTTCTTGTAAATCAACATTCAATTGCGACATGGTGCTACCTCTAAACTTGGGTTATCTTTTTGATGTAGTTCGCTGTTAGTGTAGCGATTATTGGGAAAAAAGCGATAAACCCAATAAAAAACTTCACAGAAGCAAAACGAATTTAGCATATTTGTTTTATATTTAGGGCATAAGCTAATGCATAACAACTTAGAGGAAAAGCTGTAACAATGAAAAAATTGGTTTTGGGTGGTTTGAGTGCAGCAATTATGGCCGTATCGGGTAGTGCAATGGCAGCAGATTTCGTTGCTGGTAAAGACTACACCGTAATTGCCAATCCAGGCAAAGTGGAAGTACCGGGGAAAATCGAAGTTCGTGAGTTCTTTTGGTATGGTTGTCCGCACTGTTTTAAACTTGAACCGCATATGCAAGAGTGGTTAAAACAGATTCCGAGCGATGTACGTTTCGTACGTACGCCAGCTGCTATGAACAAAGTATGGGAACAAGGGGCACGTACTTACTATACATCTGAGGCATTAGGCGTACGTAAGCGCACGCATTTACCATTATTCCATGCAATTCAGGTGAATGGTCAGCAGATTTTTGATCAGGCTTCTGCGGCTAAATTCTTTACTCGTTACGGTGTGCCTGAACAAAAATTTAATAGCACTTACAACTCATTTGCAGTAACTGCAAAAGTTGCCGAGTCAAATAAACTTGCTCAACAGTACCAATTAACAGGCGTTCCTGCTGTAGTGGTAAATGGTAAGTATGTTGTACAGGGTGAAGATGGTAAAGTTACTCAAGTACTTAATTACTTAATTGAGAAAGAACGTAAAGCAAAATAATTTTGAGTGCGTTAGAAAAAGGGCTTCATCAGAAGCCCTTTTTTATAAAATTTATTTCATAATCACGAAATCATTCAATTAATTTTGAGAATTCTCATCTTCAATCTGAAAATTTAACGCATCAAAATTGGTGGTTTGGGTGGGTAACGACAACGCCTGATTAATATATAAATTAATCAATTTTTGGCGAGAACCAATCGAGCGCTGATAATAAGTCGAATTTAAAAGTAGTGATGCACCGTAAGTCAGTGACCAGATATAAGATAAATAGTCACGAATCGACATGTCATAATTTAATGATTTTAAATAACTTTCTGTAATATCTTTAATCGCTAAAATACGTTGCTGACGGATTTCATACAGCTCTTCAAAAAGGTGCTTCAACTTAGACTCTGTCATCGTCAGATTTTCTTCAAGCTGATGCAATAAAATCGTTTTTCCCGGTGTGAGCAAATGGTGGAGCATGTAACGCGGAGCATACTCTTTGAAATCAGTATTATATTTTTGAGAAATTTCTAAAATTTGTTTTTCATTTTGAATAATGAGTTCAAGTAGAAGTTCATTTTTACTTCTAAAGTGTTTATAAAGCGTACCTTTTGCGATATCTAGCTCGGCCACTAATTCATCTAGAGTAATTTCCTGATTGTTTTCTAGTAACAATTTTTCTGCAACGCTTAGAATTTTTTCTTTGCGCATCAAAAATTGTGTATGACGATCAAGATTCATAGGTATTCCCACACCAGTTTGGCCTAACGAATAGTTTACTTCCTGTAAAAAGAAAAAGACTTTTCTCGAAATTTTAGCCTTTTTCTTTCACTCTTTACGTATTAACACATAACCTGTTTTTTGTCATTTGCCAGTTTTACCGTTCCCAGTTGGCAATGCCTCTAAACAGTAAGCGAACTTGTGTAGACGCATTTTCAATAAACGCAGTTTGTTGCTGTTTAAGTTGCTCACCTTGATATTGTTTGGCGAGGTTGAGCCACGTCATTGCCCATGTAAATGACATATTGGTCAAAATGGTAGATAAGACATTTAAGTCTTGAGGGTTTTGAATATGTTTAAAATTTTCGAGTTTAGTCAGATCTGTTGTTAGATCTTCAATTAAAAATTCAATTTCTCTGGCAATGGCTGCACGAACGGTTTCGGAACCTCCCCAACGTTCAGCAATCATAAATTGCCACTGTTTAGGGCTATGGTTCACTGCCTGTACAAATAGTTCAATACTGGTTTGGGTTTTTGCAGACTTGTGCTGTAAATAACTCTGGCCGAGTTGATGTAAAACGCTTTTTAAATGTAGGGCAACTTGGTCAACCAATTCTTTCCCGAGTTCATCCATGTCTTGAAAATGACGATAGAACGCAGTTGGCACTAAACCTACTTCACGTGCAACTTCACGCAAACTAATACTACTGAACGAACGCCCAGACGTGCTTAGATGCAAGGCTGCATCGAGAAGTGCCTGACGACTTTGCTGTTTTCGTTCATCCCGTATCGACATTAAAAAAACCTATTTAAACCGTGAGCCAAAGTCTAACAAAAAAGAGCAAACTTTCATAAAAAAAATAGTGAACAAGTGTTGACTGAGTGAACACTTATAAATATAGTGTACACATGTTCACTATACGAACATGTGTTCACTCAAATAAATAGCCAGAAACAAAAGAGGAACGTATGAACGCAACACTTAACTATCAACCGCATTGGGTTCGAGAAGATTTCGTTGATTTTATTTTGCAAAAAATTAACGTGTCTTGGGCTTGGAAAAGGGTACTTGCAGAAGTTACCGCTGTTCAGCCGCTTCATACCGATATGGTGCTTATTAGGCTTAAACCGAATCGTAATTTTAATTTCGATCAGGTTTGTGCGGGACAAAGTATTCTATTGACGTTGCTTATCGATGGCGTTTACCAACAACGTAGCTATTCGATTATTGAAGTAACAACTCAAGGTGAAATCGCTTTAGGTATTAAAGTACAAGGCTTGGTGTCTCGTGCAGCTCAACTGTTACATGTGGGCGAGTGTGTTGAGATTTCACAGCCACAAGGTGATTTTACTTTGCATGAAGGTCAGCAGCCTGCGATTTTAATTGCATCAGGAAGTGGTATTACTGCAATTTATTCACTCTTGCAGCAAGCTTTAAAACAGCAGCTTGAACAAATCCATGTCATTTATTTTAATCGTGCGGAAATTTTTCATGCCGAATTAAAAGCTTTAGCAGAACAGCATCCACAGCTTCAGTATCATTTTTTTAATACCAGCGAGCAAAAACAGTATTTAACCGAAAGCTTACTGCAAAAGCTGGTTCCAGATTTTGCGCAGACTGCGACCTATATATGTGGTCATCACGGCATGATGCAGCAGGCGAATGAAATTTATGCGCAAAAAGGTGCTCAGTCTCAGCTTCACCAAGAATATTTCCAACCACTTCAAGTGACTGGTACACATGCAGCACAGCCTGTTATTTTCCGCCGTGCTCAACATGAATTTTTAGCTGAAACAAATTTACTGAGCAGTGCAGAGCAGGCGGGACTACGTCCGCAACATGGCTGCCGTATGGGTGTTTGCAATAAATGCAGCTGTACCAAGGTAAGTGGAGTTACCCAAAACCTGTTAACCGGTGAAATTGAAGACCAACCTAACCGTCCAATTAAACTATGCGTGAGCCAGGCATTAAGCCCAGTCACGATTGATCTATAAAAAGAATTAAAGAGGTTTAACCCTATGAATATGGCATTAGAATTTTCTACTGTTTCTAAATCTGCTCATTTAACACCGGAACAAACTGAAGAATTTGGCCACCGTGTTGAACAGATTCGTCAAGAAGTTATGCAAAGTCTTGGTGAGCAAGATGCAAAATATATCTACAAAGTCCGTAACTTTGTCCGCTATACCGAAATCGCATCACGTGGCATGTTGATGTTTGGTGGCTGGATTCCACCTGTTTGGTTATTTGGTACAGGTTTACTGGGTATTTCTAAAATTGTAGAAAACATGGAACTTGGTCATAACGTTATGCACGGTCAGTTTGACTGGTTAAATGAACCAAGTCTGAATGGTAATACCTATGATTGGGATACCATTGCCTCTGGTGATGACTGGCGTGAAACACACAACTATGTACACCACACCTACACCAATATTGTCGGTAAAGACCACGATGTCGGATATGGAATTTTACGAGTAAGTGATCAACAGAAGTGGGAACCTCGTCACCTGTTTAATATTCCACTCGGTCTACAGTTAATGTTTTTCTTTGAATGGTATGTAGGTGTACAAAACTTACACCTTGAAGATGCATTAGTTTATAAAACCAAGAGCTGGAAACAGGTTTGGAAAGATTCGGCTAAAGTGCGTAAAAAAGCCACACGCCAAGTTTTAAAAGACTATGTGTTTTTCCCTGTGATCTCTGGTCCTATGTTTTTACCAGTTTTTGCAGGAAATGTCGTTGCCAATATTATTCGTAACTTGTGGTCATCTGCCGTGATCTTTAATGGTCATTTTACTGAAGATGCAGAAACGTTTGAGCCGGATAATACCGACACTGAAACTAAGGCAGAGTGGTATTTACGCCAGATTCGTGGTTCGAGTAATTTTAGTGGGACAGAATGGCTTCATTTTCTGAGTGGTAACTTAAGTCATCAAATTGAACACCACTTATTCCCAGATATGCCTGCCAACCGCTATAAAGAAGTGGCACCGAAAATTAAGGCGCTTTGCACAGAATATGGTATTCACTACAACGAAGCGAACTTTATGCGTCAGTTCTGGAGTGTATGGGTACGTTTAGCAAAATGTTCATTGCCAAACCATACCACTGGAAAAGTGATGCAGACATTAGAAAAGTTAAAAGCAAAATTTAAATTTGCATAATCTCAGTTAATCCAAAATAGCTCCTTTTTAGGGGCTATTTTTATTTTTGAGCCATGAAAAGTGCAGACTTACATTTCAAAGTAGGGAATAAACTCAACCTGTCAAAATCCTTTGCTATACTATGCCCAAGTTTGTATTTAAGAGAATTTAGGAAGGATTATGCGTATTGACCAACGTGCATTAGACCAATTACGTGAAGTGAAAATTACACGAAACTACACCCGTTATGCTGAAGGTTCTGTGCTGGTCGAATTTGGTCACACCAAAGTCCTTTGTACTGCAAGCATTGATAACTCAGTGCCACGCTTTTTAAAAGGCCAAGGCCAAGGCTGGGTAACAGCAGAGTATGGTATGTTACCGCGTTCAACACATTCACGTTGTGACCGTGAAGCTGCTCGTGGTAAACAAACTGGTCGTACTCAAGAAATCCAACGTCTCATTGGCCGTAGCTTGCGTGCGATGGTTGATTTGAAAAAGCTTGGTGAAAATACCATTACTATCGACTGCGATGTAATTCAGGCAGATGGCGGTACACGTACAGCTTCAATCACTGGTGCTGCTGTAGCATTGGTTGATGCGATGAATGTTTTACTTGCACAGAAAAAAATTAAGCATGATCCGCTTAAAGGCTTAGTTGCTGCAATTTCTGTGGGTATGTATCAAGATGAAGTACTTCTTGATCTTTGCTATGAAGAAGATTCGAACTGTCAAACTGACTTAAACGTAGTAATGACACAAGCGGGCGAGTTTATTGAAATTCAAGGTACAGCCGAAGATAAACCGTTTACTCGTGCACAAAGCAATGCCATGTTAGAAATGGCAGAAAAAGGAATTGCCGAGCTGATTAAAAAGCAACAAGAAGCTTTAGGCTGGTAATTTCAAGTTATCTAAAAAACGCATCTTCGGATGCGTTTTTTTATGCCTTCATCAAATCGACATAAAAACATCACCTGCCTGTCACCTTTTCGCTTTATTAGTAGTTCGCATTTAAACCGTTTGGAAAAAAATGATGCGAAAACTTTCACTTTTATTTATTACATCTTTAGCGCTTATGCTCAGTGCTTGTAACGATGACAACAACTCAGATAATTCATCGCCAACAACACCGCCAACCAGCAATTGCAAAATGCACTGTGCACCATAATAAAAATTAAGGATGAAAAAATGAATCGTCGCGAATTTCTTTTAAATTCTACAAAAACTATGTTTGGGACCGCTGCTCTGGCAAGTTTCCCGCTAAGTATTCAAAAAGCGCTGGCTATCGATGCCAAAGTTGAAAGTGGAACTATTCAAGATGTTAAACATATCGTGATTTTGACTCAGGAAAACCGTTCTTTTGATAATTATTTTGGAACGTTAAAAGGTGTGCGTGGTTTTGGTGACCGCTTTACCATTCCAATGACAGAAAATCGTAAGGTCTGGGAGCAATACGACGCTAAGAAAAATAAAGTATTGCCTTACCATTTAGATAGTCGTTTAGGAAATGCTCAGCGTGTTTCAGGAACTCCTCACTCTTGGTCTGATGGCCAAGCTGCTTGGGACAATGGTCGTATGAGCGACTGGGTGGCTTATAAGAAACCGCAGTCAATGGGCTACTATAAAAAGCAAGAAGTTGAATATCAGTTTGCTTTAGCCAATGCTTTTACCATTTGTGATGCTTACCACTGCGCTATGCATGCGGGAACTAACCCGAACCGTAAGTTTATCTGGACTGGAACCAATGGACCTACAGGTGCAGGTGTAGCCAGTGTGGTCAACGAATTTGATGGGATTGGATCATCAACAGAAGGTTATGAATGGACGACGTATCCTGAGCGTTTACAGCAGGCTGGCGTGACATGGAAAGTTTATCAAAACATGCCAGATAACTTTACCGATAACCCTTTAGCTGGTTTCAAGCAATATCGCCGTGCTAACGAGCAATCTGGTCAACCTGTCAGTAATGACACCCCAACATGCCTAGCATACGATGAAAAAATCGATGCAACACAGCCACTTTATAAAGGTATTGCCAATACCATGCCGGATGGTGGTTTTTTAGGAACTTTTAAAGCTGATATTGCACAAGGTAAATTACCGCAAGTGAGTTGGTTAGTTGCTCCAGCAACTTACAGTGAACATCCAGGACCATCGAGTCCAGTACAAGGAGCTTGGTATATTCAGGAAGTATTAAATGCTTTAACTGAAAATGCTGAGTTGTGGAGTCAAACCGTTTTATTGGTAAACTTCGATGAAAATGATGGTTTCTTCGACCATGTTCCTTCACCGAGTGCACCATCTAAAGATATAAATGGCGTTGTATATGGAAAAACAACTTTAACCGATCAGCAAGTATCTTATGAATACTTTAATCATCCAGCAGTAGCGACTTCAAAATCTCAACCTAAGCCAGATGGTCGAGTGTATGGGCCGGGTGTGCGTGTTCCTATGTATGTAATTTCACCGTGGAGCCGTGGTGGCTGGGTAAACTCTCAAGTCTTTGACCATACTTCTATTTTACAGTTTTTAGAAAAACGCTTTGGTGTACAAGAGCCGAATATTAGTCCATATCGCCGCGCCGTATGTGGTGATTTAACGACAGCATTTAATTTTAAAACACCGAACCTTTTGCCTGTTGCTGAACTAAATGGGAAGAAAACAAAAGCTGAGGCCGATGCGATTCGTGTTGCTCAAGCTTTGTTGCCACAAGTTCCTGTTCCAAGTCAGCAGCAATTTCCTCAGCAGGAAATGGGAATTAGGCCATCACGTGCTTTGCCATATATTTTACACACCAGTGCCAAAGTCGATGCCACTCAAAAAACAGTTAAATTGATGTTCTCTAATACGGGTAAACAGGCAGCCGTTTTCCATGTCTATAATCGATTAGATCTTACAGTAGCTCCTCGTCGCTATATGGTTGAGGCGGGTAAACAGCTTGATGACGTGTGGAGCACGATAAATGGACAGTACGATTTATGGGTACTTGGTCCAAATGGTTTCCACCGCGCATTTAAAGGTAATTTGATCCAAATCAATCAAACTCAAGCATTACCAGAAATTAGAGTCTGTGTGGAAGAGTGTGATGCGAATTTGTATTTAAAAGTTCGTCACGACGGCAATAAGTCAGTCAAACTTAACGTCAAAGCAAATGCTTATCTACCAAATAAAACATGGAATATAGAAACGAATAGTTCTGAAAAAGAATTAGTTTGGGATATGTCTGAATTTGGTGGTTGGTATGACTTTACGGTGACATTAGCTGATGATGCAACGTTTAGTCGCCGTTTTGCAGGACGTATAGAAACTCAAGAAGATTCGATTTCTGACCCATATATGGGTTATTTAGAGTCTTGAGTTGCTGTAATGGATGGATGATTAAGCTGACGTTTTGAGTTAATAATTATTTTAAATTAGCTAGCGCGACGGAGTCTTATCGTTTATTCATTCAGTGAAAGTAGCTAATTCGTTACTTTGCTTTCGCCCAAAGTAACCAAATGCATTTGTCATCTACAGAACCTGCTCTCTTTCTGCATATATCTGATTTATTGCAAAAACAATATATTTATAGATTTAGGGCAGGCTGTAGATGACATCTCGCACAATCTCATGTTGGGAAATATAAAGGAAGAGAGGGTAATATCTTGTCGTATAGATGAATAATAAAAATAAAGACTTACCTTTTGTAACAGAATCTCCTAAGCTTGGTCATATTTATCTTTTACCTTGAAACCCTGAATTTTTAAAAGTGATGGGGAAAATTTATGCTACAAGGTTTTATTGTATTATTAGCAGTAGTTACTTTTGTTTTAATGGCTGCCGACCCACGAGATAACGGGGCACAAGCGACTCAGTCAGCATGGCAAAAAACACAAGCGGCAGACATAACTAAGTCGCAGAAACAAACCAATAACGATGTGGATTTTATTTAAGCATTAAAACGCATAGATAAATCAACAGCTCTGACGTCTTTAGTCAGGACACCCATAGAAATATAGTCGACACCAGTAGTTGCCACTTCACGCAAGTTTTCAATGGTGATATTGCCAGAAGCTTCGAGTTTACAACGTCCAGCTACATGCTTTACGGCATCAATCATTTGCTGTTGGCTGAAGTTGTCTAGCATGACAATGTCCGCGCCAGCCTCAAGTGCTTGGTTGAGCTCATCCCAAGTTTCAACTTCGACTTCAACTGGTTTGCCTGGTGCAATTTGGTGTGCTTTTGCAATTGCTTGAGCAATACCACCAGCTGCCATAATATGGTTTTCTTTAATTAAGAACGCATCAAATAAACCAAGACGATGGTTTTGACCGCCGCCAATAGCAACCGCATATTTTTGTGCAATACGTAAACCCGGTAAAGTTTTACGTGTATCGAGAAGTTTTGTATTTAAACCTTCAAGATGCTGAACATATTCAGCAGTTTTTGTTGCAACAGCAGACAAAGTTTGAATAAAGTTTAAAGCAGGGCGCTCTACCGTCAGTAAGCTACGTGCAGAACCAGCAAGCTTTAAAAAGGCTTCATTTGCAGCAACACGGTCACCTTCTTGTTTTAACCAAGTTATCTGTACAGTATTGTCATAAGCTGAGATGAGTGCATTTACCCACGGCTGTCCAGCTAAAACCATATCTTCACGGCTAATGATGGTCGCGGTTGCCTGTTCATCTTCAGGCGTGAGCATAGCGGTAATGTCACCGTCCCCAATATCTTCTTGTAATGCTTGTTGAATATTGATTTGAATTGACTGTTCAAGCAAAGACTGAGGTATGCTCATACGGTTTCCATTTTGTCGATGACCCTAAAACTTGCGATATATTAGCACCGTCGACTTTAAAAATAAGCTGTTTTATTCGTTTAATCGCGATAAATAATCGTGCTGACTACTTTGAAAAGCACATAACTGTTTTAAACTAAAACAATTGGCAAGCAATTTATTGGCACTTCAATGAAGAAAATCACACCGTATGAAGTTATAGATGGACAATTAAAAGGGGCGAGACAAGTCCCTTCTCCAAATTTTAACCAGCGTCCGACTGGTACCGAAATTCAAATGATTGTGGTTCATAATATTAGCTTGCCGCCATCTCAATTTGGAGGTGGGTATATTGAGCAGTTTTTTCAAAATAAATTAGATTGGTCGGTTCACCCTTATTTTCAAACTATTGAGGGGATGCAGGTTTCTACGCATTTGCTGATTTTACGTAGTGGGGAAGTCCTACAGTTTGTTAACTTTAATGATCGGGCATGGCATGCAGGGCGTTCGAGTTATTTAGCTAAAGTTGAGTGCAATGATTATTCAATTGGTATAGAGCTTGAAGGAAGTGATGACTTGCCTTTTGAAGAAGTACAGTACAGTGTACTAACTGATGTGGTTGCCGCTATTCGCCAAGCTTATCCAGAAATTAAAAACCATATTGCAGGACATTCAGATATTGCACCGGGCCGAAAAACCGATCCGGGACCTTATTTTAAATGGCAGCACTTTAGACAACTGTTAGCACAGAAAAAAACTTGAGTTCATTCATCATTTCACAACGAAAAGATTTTCTAGTTTCATTACAATAGCGACTTTCGAATATATAGCTGTAGGTGAGTACGATGGCATTGTGGCGATCGACTTTTATTGTCAGTGCGATGACGATGTTGTCACGGGTATTGGGCTTAGTACGAGATGTCGTATTGCTCAACGTGTTTGGTGCGGGTAAAGATTTCGATACCTTTGTCGTTGCTTTTCGTATTCCTAACTTCTTTCGAAGGTTATTTGCAGAAGGAGCTTTCTCGCAAGCTTTTATTCCGGTACTAACCGAATATAAAACAGGTCGATTACATGCTGAAGTTCAAATCCTGATTAGTCGGGTATTTGGTTGTTTGCTTATGGTCATGACTTTACTCACTTTCGTGGCCATGGTTTTGGCACCAGCAATCATCTATATGTATGCGCCGGGTTTCCATAATGACCCTGAAAAATTCGATTTAGCGGTCAGCATGTTCCGTCTGACTATTCCATATTTAATGTTTATGTCACTGACTGCTTTTGCGAGCAGTATCTTAAACAGTTATGGTTCTTTTGCTTCTCCAGCCTTTTCGCCTGTTTTGCTTAATGTTGCAATGATTGCAGGTGCATGGTGGCTTACGCCGTATATGGCTGAGCCTATTAAAGCATTAGGATGGTCTGTTGTCGCAGCAGGTATTTTACAGTTAGCCATACAAATTCCTGAATTATGGCGTAAAAACTTACTGATTCCACCCAAAGTTGATTTTAAACACGAGGGTGTAGAGCGTATTTTAAAATTAATGCTTCCAGCATTATTTGGTGTGTCTGTGACTCAGATTAATCTATTGTTAAATACGATTTGGGCCTCTTTCATGCAAGACGGTTCGGTATCTTGGCTCTACAGTGCAGAGCGTATGACTGAGCTACCTTTAGGTTTAATTGGTGTTGCCATTGGTACAGTGATTTTACCTTCGCTTTCAGCACGTCATGCTGAGCAAGATCAGGAAAAGTTCCGCGGCATGATCGACTGGGCAGCAAGAGTTATTGTGTTGGTTGGTTTGCCAGCAAGTATCGCCTTATTTATGCTTTCTACACCGATTATTCAAGCTTTATTCCAACGTGGCGAGTTTGACCTACGTGATACTCAAATGACAGCACTCGCATTACAATGTATGAGTGCTGGTGTAATTTCTTTTATGCTCATTAAGGTATTTGCGCCAGGCTTCTATGCGCAGCAAGATACTAAAACACCAGTACGTGTAGGTTTAATGTCAGTTGCCGCAAATGCCATTTTAAACGTTGTATTTATTGGATTTTTTAAATTAATCAATTGGCATGCTGAGCATATGGCGCTTGCATTGGCATCTTCTGGCTCAGCTTTGGTAAATGCCGGTTTGCTCTACTTCTATCTACATAAGCGTAATATTTTCCGATTTGGCTCACATTGGAAAAAACTAGCTCTTCAATATGGTTTAGCAAATCTTGCTATGATTGCAGTGCTTTGGTTTGGGTTAAATTGGTATAATGGTGAACTTTCTCAATGGATCCGTATTGCTGAGGTCGCAGGTCTATGTGTAGTAGGTGTGATTGCTTACTTAATTGGCTTACTGATTACTGGTTTTAGACCAAGAGATTTAAAACATTAAAATAAAAAAGCGATCTTAAATGATCGCTTTTTTTGATCTTAAAAAAACTTATTTTGGCAAAACTTGTAGCAATTCAATATCAAAAATTAAAGTACTATTTGGACCAATACTATCACCAGCACCTACTTCACCATAAGCAAGTTTAGCTGGAATAAAGAAACGGGTTTTACCGCCTTCTTTCATCGTTTGTAAGCCTTCTGTCCAGCCTGTAATCACCTGATTCAACTGGAAATCGACAGGGTGATTACGTGCAATTGAACTGTCAAAGACAGTTCCGTCGAGTAAACGGCCTTCATAGTTCACTTTTACACGAGAAGTAGCTTTAGGTGTTTTACCAGAACCTTCTTTTAAAACTTGATATTGCAAACCTGATTTTGTTGTAATCACACCAGATTTTTTAGCATTTTCCGCCAGAAAAGCAGCCCCAGCTTGGGCATTTTGTTGCCCTTGCTTTTGAAATTCAACAAGCTGTTTAGCTTCCAAAGTTTTTTTATACTCATTAATCGCTTTCGCCATTTCTTCATCAGTGAGGCGTGCTGACTTGTTCTGAGCACCTTCTTGAAGACCTTGATAAAAGATATCAAGATTTAAATCTGTTAATGCATCAGTATTATTACGTCCCATTAAATAGCCATAACTATAGCTAAACTGATCTTTTGCTGGGCTTTTATTTGTTATCGGCGTGGCAGCAAGAACAGATAAACTCATTGTTGAAGCTGCAAGAACCAAACTAATTTTTTTCATGCCATTTTCCAAAAAACAGGAGAGTATAATTACTCTCCTGGATTGTCATTATTTCACTGAAATGAGTTCAACATCAAAAATCAGTGTGCTGTTTGCTGGGATCCCTGGAACTTCTTGTGGACCATATGCAAGGTTTGATGGAATAAAGAAAGTCGCTTTTCCGCCTTCTTTCATAAGTTGAAGACCTTCAGTCCATCCTGGAATCACCTGATTAAGAGGGAACTCGATAGGTTGACCACGTTTATAAGAACTATCAAAAACCTGACCGTTAATTAAACGACCTTCATAATGAACTTTAACAACAGACTGAGCTGTTGGTTGCTTACCAGTACCCTCTTTAGTAATGATATATTGCAAACCTGATGCAGTAGTTTTTACTCCAGCTTTTGTTTTGTTTTCAGCAAGGAATTGTGCATCGGCAGATTCAGCAGATGTGCCAGCTTGCTCTGGTTTGTCTTGGTGCTGCATTTTTTGTTGTAACTCTTTTTCATAAGCTGCAACAGCTGCTTTTAAATCTTCTTGAGTATAAGCACTTGGCTGTTTGCTACGCGCATCATGGATCCCTTGAACAAATGCCTTTGTATCCAGTTCTGGAGGAGTTTGTTGCGCAACTTCATACCCAAGCACATAACTGATTTTTTGAATTGGAGAAGCATTTTTGTCTGCTTTACGTCCAACTTCTGTGGTCGGATGTTGAGTTGCATAATATACAGGTACAAGTGCAGCACCGCCTAAAACTACAGCGACAGCAATGGGTAAGGCTTTACTCATAAAAGGTTCCAAAAATAATCATTTTAGTCTAAAAGGCTGCTTCGATCTTAGCATGCTTCGACTTAAGCATAGAATGTTTAACAAAAAAAACGAGTGGTTTTTTTATATATTTTAGTTAGTTTTAATTTGGTGAAACTTAAAAAATTAAATAAAAAACCGGATCACTTGATCCGGTTTTATGAAAACTTGAAACTTAGTCTTCTTTTTGTGCTTTATAGGCATAGGCATAGTTATAACCATAACCACCGCCACTAGAACGTTGAATGTCGTTAAGGATAAAGCCATTCACCTTAACACCAGCTTGTTCAAAACGATTAACGGTTAATTCAAGCTCTTTCATATGAGACTTGATGTAACGGGCAACAATTAAGTTTACGCCAGTATATTGCGAAATAATAATACCGTCGGTTACTGCAAGCACTGGTGGAGTATCAATAATGATATGGTCATATTGGGTCTGGAACTTTTCTAGTAAGTCTTTGAACTGAGTAGAACTCAACATTTCTGAAGGATTGGTTGGACTTTTACCACGAGTAATCACATCAAGATTCGCAACTTGAGTTTTATGTAAAACTTGTGTTAAATCAGCTTGGCCACTTAGCAATTCAGAAAGACCAGGCTTCACATCAATATCAAAATATTTATGCATATAACCACGGCGCATATCAGCATCGATTAGTAATACGCGTTTATTCCCTTGTGCAAAAATAGTTGCTAGGTTAGTTGAAATAAAAGATTTACCAACTTCTGGAGAAGGACCTGCAATCATAATAATATTATTTTTTGCTGAGGTTAAAGCGAAGTGGATCGCAGTACGAATACTACGCAAACTTTCAATCGCAATATCATCACTACTCTTAACTGCTAAAATAGGAATACTCTTTTTCTTCTTCAAAATACTCATACGAGTTTCTTGAATAGGAGAGCGAGGTACAGTTGCATAAACTGGTAGATCAAGCTCAGTTTCGATTTGTGTAGAATCTTTAACTCCGCTACGCATCATATTACGTAATAAAGCAATTAATACACCAATAAATCCACCAGCAAGTATAGATAGAGCTAAGATAATTAGTTTGTTTGGTTTAATGGGTTTAACTGGTTCTACAGCAGTATCAATGATACGAACGTTACCAATTTCACCAGCATTAGCAATTTTGAGCTGTTGATAAGAGTTAAGTAAAGATGTATACAGCTCAGTATTGACTTTAACATCACGATAGAGTTGTAAATATAAACGCTGAGTTTCAGGGAGTTGAGTTAAACGATTATTGAGATCGGCAATCTTTTTATTAATCTCGGCAATTTGCGCATCAATTTGACGGATTAGTGGATGATCATTGGTATATTTAGCAGAAAGCTCAGCTTGCTTTTGTTGTAACTCAATCTTAAGCTTTTCTAAATCAATATTTTGTTTAAGTAATAGCTCTGATTCAGCATTCACATCCACTGTTTTATACTTTTCACGGAACTGATTAAACTTAATCTCAGAATCTTCTAACTGTTTTCTAAGATCTGGTAACTGTTTCTCAAGGAAAGCCAATGTCTGTTTAGATTCTAAAGACTTTCTCTCAATATTTTGTTGATGATAAACATTTAGAACGTTATTGAGCACTTGTGAAATATGCTCTGGATCTTGACCTAAATAGCTTAATCCAATAACACCAGTCATCTTTCCTTTTTCTGCAACACCATAGATATTATTAAAATTTTTAACAGCTGTTGGAAGAGCGGCTTTAGTTAAAGTAAAACTCTGTTTTTTCAAATCACCTTGAGCATTAAGTTGGATATGCCATAAACCTTTTTCAGTATTTAGTAAATTTTTTTGGTTTAACATCCCATTAAATATAACTTGGTCTTTGTAACTTAGAGTAAATTGATTCTGATCTTTAAACTCTAATTTTAATGGTTTATCTAGATAATATTCAGGTACGATAAGTTTTTTAACTATCAAGCTATTGTTTTGATTAGTATAAATTACAGCATCATGGTGATACTCAAGTTTACTTTTATCTTGTGAAACAAGTTTACCAATCAAACCTAATCTATTATCTTTAATTTTAATATCAAGATTAAGATTATGAATCACTTGTCCTAAAACCATTCTAGAGCGAAGAATCTCTATTTCTGGATCGGCTGGTGATTTTTGCGTTAGGCCACCACTAACTTTGGAAAGATCTCCTAGTAAAGCAGCGGATGCAGCACCTTTACTATCTTCGACTTGTACCATAGCATCTACAGCGTAGATGTCTGGGGTTATACGCAAATATAACAAGGCGCAAATTAAACTTAAGACCACGCAGCATGCTATGATTTTCCACTGTGCAATCAATGAAAAGAATAATTCTTTTAAATCGATGCTATCTTCGCTAGTTTTAGAGTTTTGGTTCATAAATTTACAACTAATATACAATTATAATTGAGTGCGCCAATCTTGCACATAGCTTTGGATGTTGCGGCAAGTCTGATCAAAAAAAGCTTGGTCATGTTGGTAAGGATCAGGAACATTTTGTCCTTGCCAATGGCCAAGTCTAAAAATTTTACCCTTAGCAAATGGCCAAGTTTGTTCAATATGCTTTTGTTGATTATTGCTCATTACCAAAATTAAATCATTTTGTTTGATCAATTCAGCGTTGAGTTGACGAGCTACGTGCTGTCTCATATCAATGTTGAGCTGATCCATACAGTGAATTGCTTTATCATCTGCAGCATGTCCTACTAAAGCTGAGATACCTGCAGATGAGATATTTAATGTAGGGTGATGATCTTTTAAAAAGTATTCTGCCATTGGACTGCGGCAAATATTACCCACACAGACTACTAAGATATTTTGTAACTGCATTCTAGTTTTTACCTAATTGATCAAAGGTATAAAGTGCACTTGAGAACGGTACAATTTGGTTCATAATACGTTGCCAGCGTGTTAAACCAGTCGCATCAATATAAACAATGTCATTTTTTTGCATTTGGAATTGATTAGATAGAGCAAGGTTACCAATACTACTCAAATTAAGCTGATAGATTGTTGATCTTTTTGTTTGTAAATCTGTACGCATGACATAAATACGCGCTGCACTTGCCGAGTATGGGTTAACACCTTCACTTTCGCCCAATACATCACTTAATGTCATTCCCTGATCTCGTAATGGAATTGCTGAGCTTTTATTAGACTCACCCATGACATAAAGCTTTTGATTTTGTTTAGTATTTACATAGATCGTATCATTAGGTTGAACTAATAATTTGTGTAGAGAATAGCCTTGTTTTTCAAGTGCAACGACATTTAAGTTATAAACTTCGCCATTACGAATGAGTTGAATATCAGTATTGTCACCAGACTCTTGATTTACACCACCTGCCATACTTAAGGCTGTATAAATACTAATTGGTTGATCATCTAAAGTGTATTGTCCACTTTTCATAACCTGACCATTAACAAAATACCGTTTGGCTTGGTATGACAAGACTCGAACTACAACATCAGGTGTTTTTAAATACTTAGCAAATTGACTTCGTAAATATTTATTGGTTTCAGCCAGTGTTTTCCCTGCAATATGAACTTGTCCTACAAGTGGTAACTGTACATTTCCTGCAGAATCAATAGGATAACCAAATGCTTTAATATCAGTAGAGGCTCCTTGAATAGGAGGAGTAATTTCAGGATAAGCCCAAAGTTGAATAGATAAAACATCCCCGGCGCTTAAGCGGTATTGATAAAAAGGAGTATTAAATAAGGCGCTTATGTTTCCTTGAGGACGTAAAGCATCAGAACTAATTTTTGGAATATTGTTTTGGGTGAGTTGAACAACAGAGACTTCTGCTCCTTGTTCTGTTTTAAAAGCACCTTGTTCAGGTAAGTCGTAAGTTTGTAAGCCTGAGGTGACTGCACATCCTGTAAACGAAAGTGAAATGGCTAAAAATAATAATGTGCTTTGATGCTTCACATTCAAACCCTTTATTGTTTGTAATCCAATGATACTTTGCATGAAGACATTGGATTGTAGTCTATAATTAACCCAAATCATACTTTATTTGCCAAGCAGTGATTGTATATTTCGAGAAAATTTTGTTTAAAGTCTGCTATATTAACGTAGTAGGTCGTGTCCATGATGTTTCCCCATTTAAAATTAAATGGTTAGGTTTTATATATGTTTCAACTTGAGCAACTAAAAATAGCAATTATCGGCTTAGGGTATGTTGGATTACCTTTAGCAGTTGAATTTGGTAAACATAAACCTACAATCGGATTTGATATAAATGAAAATCGAATATTGGAGTTAAAAAACGGACATGATCATACATTAGAAGTAACCTCAGATGAGTTGAAATACGTACAGCATTTATCGTATACAGCAAATATTGAAGATTTACAGAATTCAAACTTCTTTATTGTCACGGTACCAACACCAATCGACGATTTTAAACAACCAGATTTGACCCCTCTTATAAAAGCATCTCAAAGTATTGCGAAGGTTTTAAAAAAAGGCGATATTGTTGTTTATGAGTCAACGGTTTATCCAGGTGCGACAGAAGAGGTATGCATACCTGAATTAGAAAAATATTCAGGTTTAAAGTTCAACCAAGATTTTTTTGTGGGTTATAGCCCTGAGCGTATTAATCCTGGGGATAAACAACGACGTGTCACTAATATTTTAAAAATTACATCAGGTTCAACACCATTGGTAGCTGATTATATTGATCAAGTTTATAACTTAATCATTGAAGCAGGAACACATAAAGCGCCGACTATTAAAGTTGCCGAAGCTGCAAAAGTCATCGAAAATACACAAAGAGATGTCAATATTGCATTGATCAATGAATTGGCTCTTATTTTTAATAAAATGGGTATTGATACAGAGGATGTGCTTAAAGCAGCCGGTACAAAGTGGAATTTTTTAAATTTTAGACCAGGTTTGGTGGGTGGGCATTGTATTGGTGTTGATCCTTATTACTTAACACATAAAGCCGAGTCGATTGGTTTGCATCCTGAAATCATTTTAGCAGCTCGTCGTTTAAATGATCGTATGGGAGAATATGTTGCAACTCAATTGATCAAAGAAATGGTAAAGAAACGTATCCAAGTTGTAGGGGCACGTATATTAATTTTAGGTTTAAGTTTTAAAGAGAATTGTCCAGATATACGAAATACCAAAATTGTAGATATGGTAAAAGCACTAAAAGAATACGATTTAGATCTTGATATCTATGATCCTTGGGTAGATAGTGCTGAAGTTGAAGCAGAGTATGGCTTAGCTCCAATTATGGAATTAAAACAAGGTCGGTATGACGCCATCATAATAGCGGTTGCACATGACCAGTTTAAACAAATGTCTGCACAGGAACTTGTTTCCTTAGGCAAAGAAAAACATGTTTTATATGATTTAAAATATGTTTTAAACAAAGAACAAAGTGATATTCGGCTGTAAAGATTACTAACATAGGAATTTTATGAAAATTTTAGTTACAGGTGGAGCAGGTTTTATTGGTTCTGCTGTTGTTCGTCACATTATCAAAAATACTAATAATGATGTTCTTAATGTTGATAAATTGACATATGCAGGAAATTTAGAATCACTTAAAGAAGTTGACCAAAATTCCAGATATCAATTTTCTCAAACTGATATCTGTGATCGTAAAGCATTAGATTTTTTATTTAAAGATTTTCAGCCAGACTTAGTCATGCATTTAGCTGCAGAATCACATGTTGATCGATCAATTACGGGGTCTGCTGCATTTATTGAAACCAATATTATCGGAACATATCAATTATTAGAAGCCGCACGTCATTATTGGAATAATTTAAGTGACGATAAAAAAACAGCATTCCGTTTTCATCATATTTCAACCGATGAAGTATATGGTGATCTTGAGGGAACTGATGATTTATTTCATGAATCGACATCTTATGCGCCAAGTTCTCCATATTCTGCAAGTAAGGCAAGCTCAGATCATTTAGTACGTGCTTGGAATCGTACTTATGGTTTACCAGTAGTCATTACAAATTGTTCTAATAACTATGGTCCATATCACTTCCCGGAAAAATTAATTCCCTTAGTGATATTAAACGCATTAAAAGGGAAAGCTTTACCAATTTATGGTAAAGGTGACCAAATTCGTGATTGGTTATATGTTGAAGATCATGCACGTGCACTTTATAAAGTTGTTACTGAAGCCAAAGTAGGTGAAACTTATAATATTGGTGGTCATAACGAACAAAAAAATATTGATGTCGTAAAATCAATTTGCCAGTTACTTGAGGAACTTGCGCCAAATAAACCTGAAGGCGTGGCCCATTATGTTGATTTAATTACGTATGTCACAGATCGTCCTGGTCATGATCTACGTTATGCAATTGATGCAACGAAAATTAAAGAAGATCTAGGGTGGGTGCCAGAAGAAAGTTTTGAAACAGGTCTTCGTAAAACTGTTGAATGGTATTTGAACAACCAAGAATGGGTTGAAAACGTACAAAGCGGTGAATACAAAAACTGGGTACAACAACAATATCAGGCAAAAAAAGCCTAAATTTTGAGTGATAACCATGAAAATATTATTGCTCGGAAAAAATGGACAAGTTGGGTGGGAGTTACAACGCTCTCTGCAAACACTTGGTGAGGTGATTGCGATTGACCGTTCTACAAGTTTAGATGGTCTAAGTGGCGATTTGGCTAATTTTGATCAAATTAAACAGACTATTGAAAAAGTCCAGCCAAATATAATTGTAAATGCCGCAGCTTATACAGCGGTTGATAAAGCTGAATCAGATCAAGAAAATGCTGATTTAATTAATCATCTCGCTGTCAAAAATCTAGCTGAACTTTGTCAAACTCATCATATTTTACTCATTCACTATTCAACAGATTATGTTTTTAATGGTGAAGGGGAAAAAGCATGGTCTGAGAGAGACTTAACGGATCCTGTAAATTTGTATGGCAATACAAAGCGTCTTGGTGAAATTGCACTTGAGCAAAGTGGCTGTGCTTTTATTAACTTCAGAACATGCTGGGTTTATGGTTCGCATGGTAATAACTTTATAAAAACGATGTTGAAATTAGCTTCAAATCGTGAAGAGCTAAGTATTATTCATGACCAGATTGGTGCGCCGACAGGGGCTGCCCTTATTGCAGATGTGACAGCACAAGCATTAAAGTATTATTCATTAATGGGTGCTCAGCAACAAAAAGATTTATTAGGGCATTATCATTTGGCTGCTGCTGGTGAATGCTCGTGGTTCGACTATGCGCAATTTGTATTTGAGTTAGCTAAACAAAAAGGACAATCTTTAGCAATTCAAAAAGTAAATGCAATTGAAACTTCTGCATATCCTACTCCAGCTAGACGACCTTTAAATTCCCGTTTAAATACAAATAAACTACAAGCAAATTTTAAAATACATCTACCGAATTGGAAGTTAGGTGTAGCACAAGTTTTAGAGGAAATTATTTAATGAGCCAAGTAAAACGTAAAGGTATTATTCTTGCTGGTGGTTCAGGAACTCGGTTATACCCAATTACAATGGGTACATCAAAACAATTATTGCCAATTTACGATAAGCCAATGATTTATTATCCATTGTCTGTTTTGATGTTGGCCGGAATTAATGAGATTTTAATTATTTCTACTCCTGAAGACTTACCTAACTATGAAAAACTTTTAGGTACTGGTGAGGAAATTGGTTTAAAACTTTCTTATAAAATTCAGCCATCTCCTGATGGTTTAGCTCAGGCATTTATATTGGGTGAAGAATTTATAGGTGAAGATAATGTTTGCTTAATTTTAGGTGATAACATTTTCTATGGCCAAAGTTTCGGGACTCAGCTAAAACGTGCAACTGAAAAAGCGACTGGCGCAACTGTATTTGGTTATTATGTAAATGATCCAGAGCGTTTCGGAGTTGTTGATTTTGATGAAAATGGAAAAGCTTTAAGTATTGAAGAAAAACCTGAACATCCAAAATCACACTATGCTGTTACTGGTCTTTATTTCTATGATAATAAAGTAGTTGATATTGCGAAAAATATTAAACCCTCACAACGAGGTGAGCTAGAAATTACCGATGTAAATAATGTTTATCTTCAACAAGAAGATTTGAATGTTGAGTTGTTAGGGCGTGGATTCGCATGGTTAGATACAGGTACGCATGATTCACTGCTTGAAGCGAGTCAGTTTGTTCAAACTGTAGAGCATCGTCAAGGTTTAAAAATCGCTTGTTTAGAAGAAATTGCATTTAACAATAGTTGGATTGATGAAGAGCAACTTCTTAAACGTGCAAACTTCTTTAAGAAAACAGGTTATGGTCAATATCTATTTAAATTGCATGCTGAACATCAAAAAAAATGATGCTCTCATAATAATTTAGAGTTGGTTGTAAATATTTCAAAATATAGAGATAAAAGAATGAATGTAATTGAAACAAAGATTAAGGGTCTTTTGATTTTAGAACCTAAAGTTTTTGGCGATGATCGTGGCTGGTTTATGGAAAGTTTTAACCAAAAAGCTTTTGAGCAAGCGTTACAAGAACGTGGATTGGATATTCCTCAATTCGTTCAAGACAATCATTCTTTATCTCAAAAAGGTGTTTTAAGAGGATTACATTATCAACTTAATCCATATGCCCAAGGTAAGTTAGTTCGAGTTGTGCAGGGTAAAGCTTGGGATGTTGCTGTTGATATTCGTAAAAGTTCTCCAACTTTTGGTCAATGGGTAGGTGTTGAGTTAACTGGCGAAAATCATAAGCAATTTTGGATTCCTGCTGGATTTGCACATGGTTTTGTTGCTTTAGAAGATAATACCCAATTTTTATATAAAACTACGAACTATTATAATAAAGAAAGTGAAGGAGCGATTGTTTGGGATGATCCGTCTATCGCGATTGACTGGCCCTTAAGTAGTGTTGATCAAGTTTTAGTGAGTGATAAAGATAAAGTTGCATTGAATTTAGAAGATGCAAAGTTATTTGATTAATTAAATAATCACTAAATTTATTTATATATTCTATAAGAGCTTGTAAATTGTTTGCTAAGTTAAATAAATTGATAGCTAACCCTGAAAATAAAAGATTTCTAGGGAACTTTATTTCACTAGCAACGTTACAGGGGCTTAACTATATTTTACCATTACTTACGTTACCCTATCTTGTACGTATATTGGGTGCAGAAAAGTTTGGTACATTAGCTTTTGCAACAGCCATAATTAGTTATTTTATTGTATTAACTGATTATGGTTTTAATTTTACAGCAACCAGAGAAATTGCAGTACATAAAGAAAATAATGAGAAGTTAAATGAAATTTTTAGTAGTGTAATGATTATTAAATTTTTTCTTTTAGTTATATCATTTATAATTCTTTTAGTATTAGTTTCTTTTTTTGAAAAGTTTAGTACAGATCCAGAACTATATTTTTTGACTTTTGGAACAGTATTAGGTCAAGTTCTGTTCCCTATATGGTTTTTTCAGGGAATGGAGAGAATGAAGTATATTACAATAATTAATATCGTAACTAAATTTCTATTTACCATAGCAGTTTTTATATTTGTAAAACATGCATCTGATTATTATTTGGTGCCGTTGTTGACATCTTTAGGCGCAATATTGGCAGGTGGTTACTCTTTATATTTAATCTATAAAAAATTTAATGTTAAATTTAGTTTTCAAAAAATTTATGTAGTTATCTCCTATTTAAAAGGTGGAGTACATTTATTTTTAACCTCTGCACTAAGTAATTTATTGACTTCTTCAGGTACAATTATTTTATCTTTTGTATCAAATAATACTGTTGTTGGTTACTACTCAGCATCCGAAAAGCTTTTTAGAGCTATAGTTGGATTATTTACACCTGTGACTCAGGCTTTATACCCAATAAGTTGTACTAAAGTTAATCAAGAGAATCTAGCAAAGACATATATTAAAAAAATATTTACTATTGTGGGTGGAATTGCACTAATGCTGAGTGTAATCGTTGCTTTATTATCTAAGACTATCGTTAATTTAATCTATGGAATAGAGTTTATTAATTATAGTTATGTGTTAGCTGTAATGATGATTTGGTTATTTTTTGGTGTGATTAACAATATTATTGGTATTCAGTATTTAACCGCAATGAGGAAAGATAAAGTGTACACATACTCATTTGTGGCTGCTGCATCAGCTACGGTTTTATTGAATATTGTTCTAATTCCTCATTTTATGATTGATGGTATATTATTTTCAATGATATTTGGTGAAATCCTTTTAACATTATCTATGTTAGGACTTATTTTTAGGTTGAAACTATGAAAAAAATATTAATTGTGTTTGGAACACGTCCTGAAGCCATTAAAATGGCGCCGTTAGTGAAAGAATTTCAAAAAGATACTTATAGCTTTCAAACTAAAGTATGTGTAACTGCTCAACATAGACAAATGTTAGACCAAGTATTAGAAATATTTGATATAAAACCAGATTATGATTTAAATATTATGAAACCTGGTCAAGATTTATATGATATTACTTCAAATGTGCTAATAGGTATGAAATCTGTATTAGAGGATTTCAAACCAGATGTAGTTCTGGTACATGGTGATACAACTACAACATTGTCAGCTAGCTTGGCAGCTTTTTATGCGAAGATTAAAGTGGGGCATGTTGAGGCAGGCTTAAGAACAAATGATATCTATTCGCCTTGGCCAGAAGAAGGCAATAGACAGTTAACAGGTATTTTAGCCAATTATCACTTTGCTCCAACTCAGCAAAGTGAAGAAAATCTATTAAAAGAAGGGAAAAACCAGCAAGATATCTATGTTACGGGTAATACAGTTATAGATGCCTTAATGTATGTTTTACAGCGAATTGAAAATCAACCGACTCTACAAGAGAAAATTAAGTCTAAAATTTCTGAACAATATCAACTCGATGGAAAAAGAAAAATTATTTTGGTTACTGGCCATAGACGTGAAAATTTTGGTCAAGGCTTTATTAATATTTGTGAAGGACTAAAAGAGTTAGCGAAGAGCAATCCAGATATTGATATCGTTTATCCAGTACATTTAAATCCAAATGTACAAAAACCAGTAAACGAGATCCTTTCTGATTTGACGAATGTATATTTGATTGATCCACTTCAATACGAAGAATTTATTTATATGATGAATAAGTCATATTTTATTATTACTGATAGTGGTGGCATTCAAGAAGAGGCACCTTCTTTAGGTAAGCCAGTTTTGGTTATGAGAGATACAACAGAAAGACCTGAAGCTGTCAAGGCTGGGACGGTTAAGCTAGTAGGGACAGATAAAAATACATTAATCAAAGAAGCACAAACATTAATTGATAATAAAGTTGAATATGAGAAAATGGCTCAGGCCCATAATCCTTATGGTGATGGTAGAGCTTGTGTAAGAATACTAAAGAGTTTATGTTGAGTTCTAATAAAGAGATCGGTCAAGTGATTCTATTTTTAAGTAAATATCCACAATCTCCTGAAGAATATAGAGATGGTTTTTTTCAACGCGTTGAAAATATAGATAATTTTTTCAAGGAAGATGAAAGAATATATTTAAGTGTTAGTCTTTTTAAAAATTTTAAAGCTAAAATTGCAGAGCATGGCTTAAGAACAGAAGTTAATTGTAATTTTTTCTTACATTTTATTTATATTTTAAAACTATTTAAAAAAAGTTCATTTGTATATATACAATCAATTTATAATGCATTAAATTTGATTTTCTTTATATTTTTTATCCATAATTTTTATATTTTAGATTTGCATGGTGTGGTGCCAGAAGAATTAAAATTACAACATAAAATGAAATATGCAGTTATATTTTCTGTAATAGAAAATATACTATTTAAGAAAGTTAATGTATGTATAGCTGTAACTAATAGAATGGCTGAGCATTTTAAATGTAAATATCCTCTTAGCAATACAAAATATATTATTTATTCTATATTGCCAAGTCATTTAAACCCTTGTGATATGAGTTCATTTCAAATAAAGGATGAAGAAATAAAGGTGATTTATAGTGGTAATACTCAAGTATGGCAAAATATAGATTTAATGCTGGATGCCATTAAAAGAAATCAATCTATAAAAATAAACTTTACGATTTTGACTGGTGAGCCTAAAATTTTTGAAGAAAAGTTAAAATCTTATAATATTGAAAATGTAAAAATTACTATCAAATCTGTTAAACCAACAGAATTAGAAGGTTATTATATAGAGAATCATTATGGTTTTGTTTTAAGGGATGATATTTTAGTTAATAGAGTTGCTTGTCCTACCAAAATTATTGAATATCTTAATTATGGTATTGTACCAATTGTTTTATCTGAAAAAATTGGTGATTTTGAAAATTATGGTTATGAATATATTTATTTGCATGAATTTAATGATCAATTGAAGGCTCGGAAAAGTCTGAAGAATGTTAACGTAATTCATAAAATTTTTGAGAACAATAATTTTAATTTAAAGTCAGAACTTAATAAGTTTATGATTTAATTTTATTGAAAATATTTTTTTAAATGTAGTCTTGAATTAAGGTGAAATATTTGTGTATATACTTGGCATTTGTTTTTTTATCTATAGTCTGACACTATTAGTTGTTTTCAATGAAAAGTTATCTAAAGACTATTTAAAATTACCATATATGTTGAGTGGTCTCTTTCTTTCTTTCTTTATAGCACAAAATGTAGAAAACTTAAGTCGAGATTATATAAATTATGTTATTTGGTTTCGAGGTATTCAATCTTATAGTTTGAGTGAAATTATATTTACTGGAGGTGTAGATTCTGGAAAAGATATAGGCTTTCAGTTCTTAGTGGGAATAATTCAAAAATTCCTATCACCAGAATATTATGTTATTTATTTTGTTTTTAGTTGGTTTATTTTTTATTTTAAATATAAGGTATCTACTTTTTTAAATTTCAACTTAAGTATTGTTTTGGCAGTTTGGCTGTTATTTTGTCAAACCTTTATTTTATTTGAAATTACCCAAATAAGAGCTGGTTTAGCTATAGCTTTAGCTTCTTATGCAATTGTACGAGGTATTTTCTTTTATAAAAACAATTTGTGGACAGCATTAATCTTTTTATTGGCAATTAGTGTTCACATTTCAGTATTATTTTTAGTAATTTTATATTATTTGTATACATTAAGGAAATTTAGTATATCAAAATTTTTAGTTATCGCTCTAATTTTCTCTAGTTTTATCTTAAAGTTCTTGTTTTCAAATACTATTATTTCAACTTTTATTACTTATTTTTCTAATAATTTAAGATTTGAAGATTATCTTGATAGTAATGAAAATTTGTCATTAATTTCTGTCTTCCTTATTAGTAAAATTTTAATGATCTTTTTTCTTACATTTTTCTGGGAAAATCTTAATGATTTTAAGAAGTTTGTAGTATTATTAAGTAGTATTGGTTGTGCACTACAGATAACGTTAAGTTTTAATGCGACGTTTGGGTTAAGATTTTCAGAATTGTTTATATTGTTCTCAATGCTTACTTTTGTATTTCCACTAGAAATCAAAAGTATTAACAATCTAACTAAATCTTTTTATCTTTTTATTATATTAAGTTTTAGTTTTATTTTTTTCTATAGTACAACTAAAATTGTTATAGGTTGAAAATTATGAAGCTATCTATTTCTGCTATTATTGTTTTATTTAGGCCAGATCTTGATTCGGTTAAACAACTAGTGGATAATTTATCAAATCAAGTTGACAGTATTATCTTGGTTGATAATACACCAATAATTTATAAAAACTATACTGAGAATTTTTTTCAGAACTTAAATGTAAATTATATAGATTTAAAAGATAATTTAGGTATTGCTGCCGCTCATAACAAGGGCATACTTAAAGCTTTAGAATTGAATTCAGAATTTGTAATTATTTTTGATCAGGATTCATCAATTGATAAAAATTTTATTGCTAGTATGATTTCTGCTTATGAAAATATTTCTAGAATAGAAAATAAAATAGCTGCTATAGGTCCTTCCTATATTGATATTAAAACAAATACGATGGCGCCAGTAATTCAGTTTAATGGATTAAAAGTCAACAGAATTATACCGAAAGAGGATAGTTTATATACTGCTGCAGATTATATTATTTCATCAGGGACTCTCATTCATACAGGTGTATTTAAAGATATTGGATTAATGATGGAGGAGTTGTTTATTGATTATGTCGATTTAGAATGGGGCTTAAGAGCTAAGAAAAAAGGTTATCAATGTTTTGTCGCTAATCAAGTTGTTATGAAACATTCAATTGGGGACCATTCATTAAAAGTTCCATTTTCAAACAAGTACGTAAATATACATTCTGATTTTAGAAAGTATTTTATTATTCGTAATGCTTTTTTCTTGATTTTATACTCTAATTTACAAGCAAATTGGCGTATTGTACAAATACCAAAAACTTTTATGTACTTTGCTTTTCTATGTTTATTTGTGTCACCAAGATTAAATAATGTAAAAATATTCTTTCTCGCATTTAAAGATGCAATTATCAAAAAAATGGGTAAAGGAAGTATGTAATGATTACAGTTAATGCGTCTATTGTAATTTATAAACATTCTTATCTTGAGCTTAAAAATACATTAGATTGTTTAATAGGTTCAAATCATATAAAAAAAATTATTTTGGTTGATAATCATCAAAGTGATTGGGCCTCTACATTTAAAAATGAGAAAGTTATTTATTTAAAATCACAGGGTAACTTTGGCTTTGGTTGTGGACATAATCAAGCCATAAGTAAGTATGCTGCAGATAGTGATTTTTTCTTGATTTGTAATCCCGATATTATGTTTCAAGAGTCAGAGTTTTCCAGTTTAGTTGAGTTTGCAAGTCAGTGTACAGAAGGGCTATTTCTTCCAAAAATTATTTATAGTAATGGGGAAAATCAGTTTGGTGCACGCCTCTTACCTACTCCATTAAACCTTTTTGCTCGAAGATTTTCCAAAAAAATGGCAGGGAGCTTAGACCAAAAATATCTATTGAAAAGCTTCTCTATTGAAAAACCAATTTTTGCGCCTTATCTTTCTGGCTGCTTTATGTTGTTCCGTTCGAACGTCCTTTTAGAGCTGAATGGCTTTGATGAGAGATTTTTCATGTATATGGAGGATGTAGATTTATCAAGACGTTGTGCTGAGCGTTTTGGAACTATGTATTATCCAGATGCTCAAATAGTACATATTCACGAACAAGCATCATACAAAAACAAACTATTACTTAAAGCCCATTTGAAAAGTGCTATACAATACTTCAATAAGTGGGGATGGCTTTATGATATTGACCGTAGTAAGCTTAATAAAAAATGCTTAAACCAGTTTCGTACATAATGTAATTTAAAATGAAAATTGTAGGTATATTAAGATGTTAAAGAGGCTTTTAGATATTTTTATTTCCCTATTTGCCTTACTTATTCTAATGCCTGTTTTTCTGATTGTAGTTTATAAAGTTCGGAAAAATTTAGGTTCTCCTGTTTTTTTCTTACAAGAACGTCCAGGCAAAGATGGTAAACTATTTAAAATGATTAAGTTTCGCTCTATGAGGGACGGAGTTGATCAGGATGGCAATATTTTACCGGATGAAGAAAGGATTACTCCCTTTGGTCAAAAATTACGTTCTACTACCTTAGATGAAATGCCACAACTTATTAATGTATTAAAAGGTGATATGAGTATTGTAGGGCCTCGTCCTCAACTTGCTGATTTTATGCAGCACTATACTTCAAGACAGATGCGACGTCATGACGTTAGACCAGGTATGACTGGTCTTGCTCAAGTGAGTGGTCGTAATAACTTAAGTTGGGAAGAGAAATTCGAATTAGATGTTGAATATGTAGAGAAACATAATATCTGGTTAGATTTTAAAATTATGGTAAAAACCGTTCAGGTCATGTTGAAAAAAGAGGGTATTAATGCACCAGATCAGTTAGTTGGAGCAAGCCGTTTTTCAGGGTCTTCAAAAAAAGATGAAGTACAATATTAATTGTTAGTTATAAAGTTAGTCACATGATCAAAAAAGCAGTTTTACCAGTTGCTGGTTTAGGTACACGGTTTTTACCCGCAAGCAAGTCTATTCCTAAGGAAATGGTTACTGTAGTTGACCGTCCTGCTATTGAATACGTAGTACGTGAAGCGGTGGAAGCTGGAATTGAACAAATTATTTTTGTAACTCATTCGGCGAAGGTTGCTATTGAAGATTATTTTGACCATGATTTTGAGTTGGAAACAATACTAAAACAAAAGCAAAAAATTGATTTAATTAAAGAGATTACTGATATTTTACCCTCCAACGTGAGCATTGTAAGTGTACGTCAGCCTCAGCCATTAGGACTAGGTCATGCGGTATTATGCGCTAAAAGTGTAATAGGAAATGATGATTTTGCTGTATTATTACCCGATGTTTTGGTTAAAGATAATTCAGAAAAAAATGATCTGTCCCAAATGGTTGCGCGTTATACGGAGCATAAAGCCGCTCAGATTATGGTAGAAGCAGTGCCTGATCATCTGGTTGATCAATATGGTATTGTTGATGTTTCGAAAATACCATATATCGGCGAAAGTGTAGCTATACAAGGAATTATTGAAAAGCCCGCGATAGGGACTGCCCCTTCAAGTCTCGCTGTTGTTGGTCGTTACATATTGCCTGCAAAAATTATGCAGATCTTAGAGAATATTCCTACAGGTGCAAGTAGTGAGATTCAATTAACAGATGCGATTGCGATGTTACAACAATCTGATAGGGTTGAAGCTTATCGTATGCGAGGAGAAACCTTTGATTGTGGTAGTAAACTTGGTTATTTAAAAGCTGTACTTCACTATGGCATAGAGCATCCTAAGTTAGGTCATGATTTTAAGAAGTTAATTCAAGAACTTAAATTATAAGATTTTGCGGCTCTATTTAAGCATTTGTAAAATTTAATAAATGTACGAGCTAAGTAATATATTCTCTTCCCTTGAAAGGAAGAGAATTCTATAAAATATTAAAAACAGGTGTGAAATGAAAATCGCAGTGTTTGGAACTACATTACATGCTGGTGTAATGGCAGCGTTGTTAGCTGAGTATGGTAATCAGATCTATTGGTGTACTAGTGTCACCTGTGAGGAAAATATATCTGTACTTTCATATCAAGATCAAGAAGTTAATCATTATTTAAATAAACAAAGGAATGCTGGTTTTTTAATAGAAAGTCCGTTTTCTCAAATTCCTTTAGATATTGAAGTATATTTATTCTGTTTTAGTCCAACACAAATAGAACTTGCTTTAAAAACAGTTGAAAAGCTAAGTGAACGTCCAATTGTTCATCCAAGACTAATGGTGAATGGATCTACCTTTGGTTTACATGGTACATCTAAATTAAAGCATCATTTACCCAAAGATGAGTGGGTCTATTTTCCTGACGTGATTCAAGAGGGAAATGCGATTAATAGTGTACTCAATGTTAAACATGTCATTGTTGGAGTTGAATCGAGTTCTGCTCAAGATACAATGCAAGAATTATTACGTCCATTCTTTCGTTTTAGCTATCAATATTTATTCATGCCGATTTTAGATGCTGAATTTACCAAGCTTAGCATTTCGGGGATGTTGGCAACCAGAATTAGTTATATGAATGACCTTGCTTTAGTTGCTGAGAAGTTGGGTATTGATATTGCGAATGTAAAACATGGTATTACTGCAGATACACGTATTGGTGCGGCCTACTTGTCGGCAGGTGTTGGTTTTGGCGGTGAAAATTTTTCACATGATATTCTCACACTCTCTAGCACTGTTTCTGAAACAGGGGTGAAAAGTCGACTTTTAGAACAAGTTTGGTTAATTAACGAACAACAAAAAGAAATTTTATTCCGTAAATTATGGAACTATTATCATTGTGATTTGAGTGGGAAAACTGTCGCAATTTGGGGTGCTTCATTTAAAGAGAATACTTCAAGTACGCACAATTCTCCCATTCATATTTTATTGGCTGCTTTATGGGCTCAAGGTGTGAAGGTTCGATTACACGATCCTCAAGCTCTTGAGGAAATTGCAAGTATATATGGCAGTCGTGATGATTTAGTTTTATGCGCTGATCGATACGAAGCAGCAAAAGGAGCGCATGCGATGTGTTTGGTTACAGCATGGAAGCAATATTGGAGTCCTGACTTTAACCATTTACAACAGTTAATGCTACATCCTCTTATTTTGGATGGGCGTAATATTTATGATCCTGCATATGTGAAATCTAAAGGTTTTGCTTATGAAGGGGTAGGTCGATTATGAATAAATCTATCGAGAAGTTTCCAAAAGAATTAGTTTCGCCTATCGCTCAGCTTCATTCTTTGGTTGATAAACATTCAAATGTACATATAAAAGAATTATTCGCTTCAGAGTCGGATCGATTTCAGAAATACTCTGTAAAATTTGATCAACTGGTTTTTGATTATAGTAAGCACCGTGTGACAAAGAATATTTTAGAGCATTTGGTTGCTCTAGCAAAAACCAAACAATTGTCTCACTGGATTGAACGATTATTTTCTCAAGATAAAGTTAATTGTACCGAACAGCGTGCAGCTATGCACTGGGCTTTACGTTTGCCAGAAGATTATTCTAAGTCTGCGGAATTGAGTAAACAGGTCCATGCACAATTACAACGAATGTATGCATTGGTCGAAAAAATCCATGCTGGACAATACCGTGGTGCTACAGGTGAAGTCATTCAAGATGTTGTTAATATTGGCGTAGGTGGGTCTGATTTAGGTCCTCAAATGGTGACCCATGCATTATCAGATTTTAAAGTTAAAACAGCCAAACCACTCAATGTCCATTTCGTATCGACCATGGATGGTAGTCAGTTATCAGAATTGCTTCATCAGCTTCGTCCTGAAACTACTTTATTTATTATTTCCTCGAAGTCATTTGGCACTATTGATACTTTATCCAATGCACAAACTGTTCGACAGTGGCTTGAAAAAGCGTTAGGAAAACATGAACGTGTTGTAAAAAGCCATTTTATCGGTGTTTCTACAAAAGCCGAAAAAATGTCAGAGTGGGGAATTGCTCCTGAAAATCAATTACTCCTTTGGGACTGGGTTGGTGGACGATATTCTCTATGGTCATGTATTGGTTTACCTATAGCATTATCAGTTGGGATTGATGGTTTTCAGCAGCTTTTAGCTGGTGCTCATGCTGTTGATGAGCATTTCCAAAATACAAGTTTTGAGCAAAATATTCCTGTACTCATGGCATTATTGGGGGTCTGGAATAATAATTTTTTAAATATTCAGACTCATGCTGTATTACCTTATGATGGCCGTTTAAAATATTTTGCGGCTTATTTACAACAGTTAGAAATGGAATCTAACGGTAAATCTATACAACGTGGTGGACAGAAAGTTGAATTAGATACTTGCCCAATTGTATGGGGTGAAGTTGGACCAAATGCCCAACATGCATTTTACCAACTGCTCCACCAAGGAACTCAAGCAGTAAGCTGTGATTTTATTGCGCCGATACAACGTTATAATGCAGATCATTTTACTTATGTAGAGAATGCTGAAGCGTTGATTGAACAACACCATCTAGCGCTTTCAAATTGTTTAGCGCAGTCACGGTTGTTAGCTTTTGGTAATGAAGCATTAGATTCAAAAGAACTAGAGAACTTGCCTATTCATAAGCAATACGAAGGAAACCAACCAAGTTCAACATTACTTTTAAAAGAACTAAATCCTTATAGTTTAGGAAAGTTGATTGCTTTATATGAGCATAAAGTATTTGTCCAGTCTGTAATTTGGAATATTAATCCGTTTGATCAATGGGGCGTTGAGAAAGGTAAACAGATTGCTGATCAATTACTTCCTATTCTAAATGGTGCCCAAAATGATCTTTCAGCACTCGACGCATCAACACGTGGATTGATTAAAATTTTATTAGAAAAAGTTGACGGATAAAATCTTAGACAAAATTAAAGTGAGATATAAAAGTTGATTATTTAATTTTTCTAAATATCAGTTATATATCTTTCTTAAAGTCAGATAGTACTCTTTTCTAAAAAGAGGCTACAGTTGCTGTGACTACTTTCATGTTAGTATTCGCCATAATCCCCTGTTAGCCTCTTTTTTGTCGTCATGGTTTTTTTACGTCAACAGCTTTTATTTATCTTTATTGCCTTTTTATCCACCTGCGTAGGTGTATATGTTGCATGGGATATGAACTTGACATGGGATAAGTTTTATAGCTATTTGATTTCAGAAAAAGCTATTTTTTCAATTCTCTTTAACTATGCAGTAATTCAACTATTTTTTATTATAGTGGGCCGAAAGTATACAGCTCTTTTTTTAAGTCAATTATTCGTTATATTTTTAAATTTTATTAATAAAAAGAAGCAACAATATTTATTTAGTAATTTAAGTCCGGAAGATATTTTTTTACTTCCAGAGGCTATGAAGGCAACGCCTTGGCACTTACAACTTATCTTTTTTACTCTCATTATTTTCTTTCTTATTGTACTCCTGATTGCCATACGTAAAGAGAGTAAAGCTACTTTTCATACCTATGTTCCCAATATTGTTATTTTTGGATTGCTTGGGAGTGGTTTAGTTTACTTAAATTTTATTAAAAACCCTACGGGAGCGTGTTTTGCAGAAAACAAACCCATGATTTGTGCCAGCTTACAGGAATTTCCAAATACGAGAAATGACTGGATTGGAGACTATCGAAAAATTCAAGATTATGGTTTTGTGACTTTTTACGTATCTAAGGTATTGGATAATGTAACCAGTGTTTTATTACCTAACCGTAAAGTATCTGAGCAAGAGATACAGCAGATTTTGCAGCAACACCATTCTATTCAATCTTTAGAAGACAATGAGAAGGAATATCCGAACATTGTTATTGTGATGGAAGAATCTTTTTGGGATTCTCACCATTTAGATAGTGGTTTATCAAAAGACTTACTATCTTTTGTTCATCAAAATCAAGTGTCTAATTTATTGTCTCCTTCTTTTGGAGGAGGTACTGCGAATGTTGAGTTTGAAGTCCTTACAAGCCTTAATACAACTTTTTTCCCAAATGAGTTGTTATATGTTTCTAAACTGAAAAAGCCAATTTATGCTCTGCCTTATTATTTAAACTCAATTGGTTATAAAACAGTTGCAATGCATAATAACTATGGATATTACTATAATCGCAATAAGGTATATCCAGATTTAGGCTTCGATAAATTTATATCACTTGAAAATATGATTGCCCAAAAAGATCGATCTACAGTTTTTAACTTGGGTGGATGGGCTACAGATGATCTTATTTTTGATTCGATTAAGTCTACTTTAGAAGAGAGTGAGGAACAGCCAAAGTTTATTTATGCGATTACTGTTGAAAATCACCCAATGTATAATGATGATCGTTTTGGTAAGCAAAATTATAAATTTAACAAAGAGCTGTCTGAAAATGAAAAGCAAAAATTAAGTACTTATACTGCTGGAACTGCACGTGCTAACCAAAAGCTAAAAGAGCTCGCTGAATATTTAAAGACAGTAGATCGACCAACAATTTTAGTGGCTTTTGGCGATCATTTACCGAATCTACAAGAAGTTTATGAGAGTTATGGATTTTTTAAAGATGATCCTGAGCGGACTAATTTAAAAAATTATCAGACACCGTTTGTAGTGTGGAGCAATTATAAATTAGATAAGAAGCCCTTGAATCAGCCTTATATTTCTGCAAGTTTCGTTGCTCCAAAACTATTAAAGTTGGCAGGGTTGCCTTTGTCTGATTACTATCAATTTGTTGATGATGTATCGAGTTGTTTTAGTGCCATTCACCAAAAATTTATTAATGAAAATCAAACGTGTAATTTTGATAAAAAAGCGCTGTTGAAAGGTTATGAAAATCTAAATAAGGATGTATTAGATGGACATAATCATACTTATAAAATTATGCAGAATAGCCAAAAAGAGATAGAACAATAATGTTCCATCTCTTTGAGATGAGCTCTATTAAGACTGAATTAGTCCAGTCAATTCATCTACATAATGCTGCATTGGCTGAGCTTGACGGTCTGCACGGCTTTCAATGTTGAGACGTAGTAAAGGCTCGGTATTTGAAGCACGTACATTAAAACGCCATGCACCAAAGTCGAGGCTTACACCATCGGTACGGTCAATTTCCGGGTTTTGAGCAGCATAGAAATCAAAAATCTTTTGAATAGTGATTTGTGTATCAGCTACTTTAAAGTTGATTTCACCACTACAAGGAAATTTGGTAATCATATTTTCAACGAGTGTTGAAAGTGATTGTCCTGTTTCAGAAAGTAGAGCAACAGTAAGTAACCACGGAATCATACCGCTATCACAGTAAGCAAAGTCACGGAAATAGTGATGGGCACTCATTTCACCGCCATATACCGCATTGTGTTCACGCATAACGTCTTTAATGAACGCGTGACCAGATTTTGACTGTACAGCAACACCTTTATATTCATCTACGATATCAAATGTGTTCCACACTAAACGTGGGTCATGCACAATTTTCTCACCTGATTGTTTAATCAAGAAAGCTTGAGCCAGTAGACCAACAATATAGTAGCCTTCAATGAATTGACCTTTTTCATCGAACAAGAAACAGCGGTCAAAGTCGCCGTCCCAAGCAATTCCCATATCTGCTTTATGCTCAAGAACAGCATTTCGAGTACTGTCACGGTTTTCAATTAAAATTGGGTTAGGAATCCCATTTGGGAAAGTACCATCTGCTTCATGGTGAATTTTAATAAATTCAACTGGTACATTAAGCGCCTTAAATTTTTCTTCGATTGCATCAATCACGTGACCAGCTGCACCATTACCCGCGTTTACCACTAACTTAAGTGGGCGGATTTTTGCTGGTTCAATATAGGTGATTAGGTGATCAACGAACTCAGGCAAAATGTTATAACTTTGAGTTGTACCTTTTTGGCTAACTTCTTCAAAGTTATTGGTTTCTGCTAAAGCCTGAATTTCTTTTAAACCGGTATCTGCGCTAATTGGACGAGCATTTTCTCGAACCAATTTCATGCCGTTATAGTCCATTGGGTTATGGCTCGCAGTAACTTCGATACCTCCTTGCACATCTAAATGGAAAGCGGCGAAGTAAACTTCTTCAGTACCTGTCATACCTAAATCAAGAACATTGACACCCGCATCATTTAACCCGCGGATAGTCGCTTGTTTTAAACCCTCACTGCTTAGACGAATATCACAACCTACAACCACGGTCTTTGGTTTATAGATTTGTCCGTATGCGCGGCCAATTTTATAGGCGATTTCTTCATTCAATTCGGTGCCGAGTTTGCCTCGGATATCATAAGCTTTAAAACACGTTAAAGTAGTCATTATTCAATTCAATACATGTGGTTTGAGTTGTGTGCACATTATACATAGATCATGAAACAGGTATGTTTATAGTTTTTATATTCAAATTTTTCACTTCATTTCAGTAATTCATATCTAAATTTATAAGAAAGATTTTTACGACTTTAGTCTAATAAATAAATTTATAAATTAGAAATTGCTTGATTTTACTTAGTACTATTGGTCTTACCAATTATGATAGGTATTTAATGATTGATCTTGCCAATATCTGTGTTTATGATGCGATCTGTGGTTTAAGGAATAACATTTGCACTTAATTTTTAATTGGTCATACCAATTGTGTTGAATGTTTAAGAATTTAAGGTACAAAAAATCGCCCCGGCATTTCAAGGAGATGACAATGCTCAATATGTGGCAACAACTTTATGACCCTTTAAATAATATTTGGCTGTCCAGTGCGGTTGCATTAATCCCGATTATTTTCTTCTTTTTGGCATTGGCTGTTTTTCGTTTAAAAGGCAGTATCGCGGGTACAGGCACAGTCATTATTGCATTATTGATTGCACTATTTTTCTATCAAATGCCGGGTCAAATGGCCTTTGCGTCTATTATTTATGGTTTCTTCTACGGTCTATGGCCAATTTCATGGATCATTATTGGGGCAGTTTTTCTATACAAGATTTCGGTAAAAACAGGCCAGTTTGAGGTTATTCGCTCAAGCATTTTGTCAATTACTGAAGATCAACGTCTGCAAATGTTACTCGTTGGTTTTGCATTTGGTACTTTCCTGGAAGGAGCAGCAGGTTTTGGTGCTCCTGTCGCAATTACGGCTGCACTCCTTGTAGGTTTAGGCTTTAAGCCACTTTACGCTGCTGGTTTATGCTTGATTGTAAATACCGCGCCAGTGGCATTTGGTGCAATGGGCATTCCCATTATTGTGGCAGGGCAGGTGTCAGGCGTAGACACTATGGAAATTAGCCAGATGGTTGGGCGTCAGTTGCCGTTTTTAACGCTGATTGTGCTGTTCTGGATTATGGCGATTATGGATGGTTGGCGTGGTGTTAAAGAAACTTGGCCTGCGGTCGTCGTTGGTGGTGGTTCGTTTGCGATTGCCCAATATCTTACATCTAACTTCATTGGTCCTGAATTACCAGACATTACCGCAGCAATTGCGTCTTTGGTGAGCTTAACTGTGCTGTTCCGCGTTTGGCAACCAAAACATATTTTCCGTTTTGAGCCTGAAGCTGGTCAGACTTTAGCTCAGCAACCTACTACGGTTCAACGTTACAGTATTGGGAAAATTGCTAAGGCGTGGTCTCCATTTGCCATCTTAACAGTCATGGTGACCATCTGGAGTGTTAAGCCGTTTAAAGCATTATTTGCAAAAGATGGTGCTCTTGAGCACTGGATTTTTAAACTTGAAGTGCCGTACTTGCATAAATTGGTCGAAAAAATGCCACCGATTGTGGCAGAGATGAAGCCATATGAAGCGATTTATAAGTTTGACTGGTTCTCTGCAACAGGTACTGCAATTTTTATTGCCGCAATCATCACTGCTATTTTCTTAAAAATGAAAGCAAGTGAGGCTGTAACGACTTTTGGTGAAACAATCAATGAGTTAAAAACACCGATTTACTCGATTGGTATGGTGTTGGCATTTGCTTTTATTGCGAACTATTCAGGTTTATCTGCAACTTTAGCTTTGGCTCTATCGCATACGGGTCATGCGTTTACTTTCTTCTCGCCATTTTTGGGTTGGCTTGGTGTGTTCCTTACAGGTTCAGACACCTCTTCAAATGCTTTGTTCTCGGCATTACAGGCGACTACAGCTCAGCAAATTGGTATTCCAGAAGTGTTATTGGTGGCTGCCAATACCAGTGGTGGTGTGACAGGTAAGATGATTTCTCCGCAGTCGATTGCGATTGCGTGTGCAGCGGTAGGCTTAGTTGGAAAAGAGTCTGACTTGTTCCGTTTCACGGTAAAACATAGCATCATATTCACTGTCTTTGTTGGCATCATTATTACGGTTCAGGCTTATCTGGTTCCGTGGATGATTCCATAACTCCAGTGAAGGAAACGCGATGAGAATCTCCGATCAAGTGGTCATGAAATTGCAGGCATTAATTGAAGAGCGTCACATGAAAAAAGGTGACCGTTTGCCTGCCGAACGCCAGCTTGCAACTAGCTTAGGAGTTTCTCGTCCGTCTTTGCGTGAAGCAATTCAACAGCTCAATAGTCAAGGGGTGCTCAGTAGCCGCCGTGGCGATGGGACTTATATTCAGCAGTTACCTGAACAGTGGCCACAGCAATTGATTGTGAACCCAATTAGTAACTTGATTGAAGAAGATCCGCTGTACCGTTTTGATGTGCAAGAGGCGCGGTTATTACTTGAAGGTGGCACGGCATGGTATGCCGCATTGCGCTCAACACCTGAAGATCGCGCCAAAATTCATCATTATTTTAATGAAATTAGTCGCCACCAAAATGCGGGTGACTCAGCACAGGCTGCTGTGGCCGATGCTGAATTCCACTTAGCGATTGCAGAGGCATCTCACAATGTGGTGCTGATTCAAATGATGCGTAGTCTATTTGATTTGTTGCAATACAACGTCTTGTTGGGACGTAAAAAAGTTTATAACGACCCCATAAATGGTGACTTGCTCAGCGAGCAGCATTTTCAGGTGATGGATGCTATTGATCGTAAAGATCCCGAGGCCGCACGCCAAGCTGTCTGCGGTCATATTGAATTTGTGATTAATCATGTACGTTCTCTGGATGAAGACGAAGCTCGCCAGAAACGTGCAAACCGTTTAAATAGAGTTGATTCAAAATGATTATTTCTTCTGGCAATGATTACCGTGCTGCGGCACAACGTCGCTTACCTCCATTTTTATTTCATTACATTGATGGTGGAGCGTATTCGGAATATACCTTAAAGCGTAACGTACAAGATTTGTCAGAAATTGCATTGCGTCAACGTGTGCTCAACGACATGTCGGCGTTAAGTTTAGAGACAAAACTGTTTAACGAAACATTGTCGATGCCGGTTGCATTGGCACCAGTTGGTTTAACAGGTATGTATGCACGCCGTGGTGAAGTGCAAGCCGCGATGGCAGCCGATAAGAAGGGTATTCCATTTACGCTTTCAACGGTTTCAGTGTGTCCGATTGAAGAAGTTGCACCTGCAATTAACCGCCCGATGTGGTTCCAGCTTTATGTATTACGTGACCGTGGTTTTATGCGTAATGCTTTGGAACGTGCAAAAGCAGCAGGCTGTTCAACACTTGTGTTTACTGTAGATATGCCTGTGCCAGGTGCACGTTACCGTGATGCCCATTCGGGTATGAGTGGACCAAATGCTGCGATGCGCCGTTATATGCAGTCTATGTTCCATCCACATTGGTCGTGGAATGTCGGCTTAATGGGGCGTCCGCATGACTTGGGTAATATCTCTAAATATTTAGGTAAACCAACTGGGCTTGAAGATTATATTGGCTGGTTAGGCTCGAACTTTGACCCTTCGATTTCATGGAAAGACCTTGAGTGGATTCGTGAGTTTTGGGATGGCCCAATGGTGATTAAGGGTATTTTAGATCCTGAAGATGCCAAAGATGCTGTGCGTTTTGGTGCTGACGGGATTGTGGTGTCGAATCATGGCGGTCGTCAGTTAGATGGCGTGATGTCGTCTGCTCGTGCATTGCCTGCAATTGCTGATGCGGTGAAAGGTGATTTAGCAATTTTGGCTGACTCTGGTATTCGTAATGGTTTAGATGTGGTGCGTATGTTAGCTCTTGGTGCCGATACGGTTTTACTTGGCCGTGCGTTTGTTTATGCCTTAGCAGCAGCAGGTGGGCAAGGTGTGTCGAACTTACTTGATTTGATTGATAAGGAAATGCGTGTTGCGATGACGCTGACAGGTGCTAAGTCGATTTCGGATATTAATGCGGATTGTTTAGTACAGGCGATGAAACAGGGTTTTTAAGAAATAACTTTTTAAGTAAAGCAATAAGCACAGCCTCAAAATTTGGTGATTTGCTAATGTTTTGCGTATAGGCATTTGTCACTTTTGAAAGGTCAAAAGTAACCAAAAACCTTTTGTTGAGCAAACAGTACTTCCTTGTACAGTTGCTCAACAGGCGGCATCCCTGCCGCCAACGCGTAGCCAATTTGAATTAAATCTAACACCTAGAGATTAGCTGCTAGTGCTAAGCGTCACTTACAGCCTGCGTGGTATGAGCAAGAATTTGTTTTTGCAATATAAATTGAAAAATGGATACAGCGAACAGGTTTTGTAAGTGACAATGCCTTTGGTTACTTTGGGCAAAACCAAAGTAACAGAATGAACTACTTACATAATTACTTATAAACAGTAAGACTCCGTCGTGCTGATCTAGTTTTAGCATGCATAAGGTACAGCTAGATTTTATATGGATGACCAAAAGGAAACCATCATGCAAACATTTTCTCCTCAAGCAGTGATCGAACACTTACAAAATATTGTAGGGCGTTCGCATGTTTTGACCGATGATCAAAGCACGCGTCAGTATCGTCAAGGTCGTCGTTTTGGTGAGGGGAAAGTGCTTGCTGTGGTGGTGCCGGGCACATTGCTAGAGCAATGGCAGGTGCTTCAAGCTGCTATTGAGGCAGACTGTATTGTGATTATGCAGGCGGCCAATACAGGACTTACTGGTGGTTCAACGCCGTATGGCGATGACTATGACCGTCCTGTTTTGGTGATGAGTACGCGCCGTTTAAAGGGCATTCAAGTTATTCATGACGGTAAGCAAGTGATTTGTTTACCGGGCGCGACTTTAGATAATTTAGAACAAATTTTAAAAGGCTATGACCGTGAACCGCATTCAGTAATTGGTTCATCGTGTATTGGAGCATCGGTACTTGGCGGTGTGTGTAATAACTCCGGGGGGGCTTTGGTGCGCCGTGGCCCGGCTTATACTGAGCTAGCGTTATATGCTCAGGTGAATGCTGCTGGTCAATTAGAACTGGTGAACCATTTAGGGGTGAATTTAGGTTCGACTCCTGAAGAAATTTTGACTCGTTTAGAGAAGCAGAAATATCAAGCCGTAGATATTTTAGATGATAGCGAAAAACAAGCATCTGACCATCGTTATGCGCATGATGTGACTCAAGTTGATGAAGATACACCTGCTCGTTTTAATGCAGACCCGTCACGTTTGTTTGAGGCATCGGGTTCGGCAGGTAAAGTCTGTGTGTTTGCTGTACGCCTTGATACTTATGAAAAAGTAGAGAGTAATGTCTTTTATATAGGTACGAATGATGCCGATGATTTAACAGCGATTCGCCGTTACTTACTCACCTCACTACCAAGCCTGCCAATTGCGGGCGAATATATTCACCGAGATGCTTACTTGATTGGTGAAAAGTACGGAAAAGACACGTTCTTATTTATTGAAAAGTTTGGTACAGCCAATGTTCCCAAAGCTTTTGCGATGAAAGATAAAGTCGATGGCTTTTTAGAACGATTTAAAATTAGAGGCTTAACGGATCATATTTTACAGGCCATTACCTTCTTTTTACCGAGTCATTTGCCTAAGCGTATGATCGAATATCGAGATCGTTATGAGCATCATTTGGTTTTACGTGTTGAAAATAATTCAAAAGTACAGACAGAGCAGTTTTTAAAAGAATATTTTGCAGTGCACCAGTCAGGTAGCTATTTCGTATGTAGTGAAGAGGAAGGTCGAAAAGCGTTCTTACACCGTTTTGCGATTGCAGGAGCGGCAATTCGTTATCGTGATACGCATCGTAGTGAAGTTGAAGATATTGTCGCGCTTGATATTGCGTTACGTCGTAATGACCGAGAATGGGTAGAGCAACTGCCAGCCGAGATGGAAAATAAAATTCTCCATAAACTCTATTATGGGCATTTCTTTTGCCATGTGTTCCATCAGGACTATATTCTTAAAAAGGGCAATGACCCGTTAGAAATGGAACATCAAATGTGGAAGTTGTTAGACGCGCGCCGTGCTGAATATCCAGCAGAGCATAATGTTGGGCATCTTTACATTGCCAAACCTGCATTAGCGAACTTCTATCAAAAACTCGACCCAACCAATAGCTTTAATGTGGGGATTGGGCATACCTCAAAACTGAAATATTGGGGCAAAGCTAAATCTTAATATCGAGACATAAAAAAAGGCGCCGAAGCGCCTTTTTAATAGATGTCTTATGCAGCTTCTACAGATTTAGCAAGTACTTCAGCCATCGCTTTTGCAACAGTGTAAACATTGTTCATGTTTAAGCCTGCTACACAAATACGGCCACTACGTACTAAGTAGATTGCATATTCTTCACGCAAGATATCAACTTGTTCAGCAGTTAAACCTGTGTAGCTGAACATACCTTTTTGGTTTACAAGATAGCTAAAGTCACGGTCTGGTAATGCTTTAGTGAGTTCATCTTTCAAGATGCTACGCATTTTAATAATACGCTCACGCATCTCTTTCACTTCACCTTGCCATTGTTGGTTAAGTTCAGCGTCATTTAACACTTCATCAACTAACCAAGCACCTGTTGTAGGAGGGCTAGAGTAAATACGGCGTACAGTCGCTTTTAACTGACCGAATGTGCACTGAGCAGCTTCTGCATCGTCACATACGAAAGTTAAGCCGCCAACGCGCTCGCCATATAAAGAGAAGATTTTAGAGAACGAGTTGCTCACAATGAAGTTTAGACCTGCTTGGTCTAAAGCACGGATTGCATACGCATCTTCTTCCATACCGTCACCAAAACCTTGGTAAGCGATGTCTAGGAATGGAATAAGGTTACGGTCTTTTAATACTGCAATCACTTGATCCCACTGTGCTGGGTTTAAGTCAGCACCCGTTGGGTTGTGGCAGCATGGGTGCAACAACACAATGCTTTGCTCAGGCAAAGTTTTAAGTGTAGACAACATACCGTCAAAATCTACACCACGTGTTTCGTTGTCGAAATATGGATAGAAATGAGTTTTGATGCCAGCGCCATTGAAAATCGCAACGTGGTTATCCCAAGTTGGTTGGCTTACCCAAACGTCTGAATTTGGGAAATAAGTTTTTAAGAAGTCTGCACCAACTTTCAATGCGCCTGAACCACCAAGTGTTTGGATGGTTACAGCACGGCCAGCTTTAACTGCTGGGCTGTTTGCACCAAATAAAAGTGCTTGAATTGCTTCACGGTAAGGTTTGAAGCCTTCCATTGGCAAATAAAGTTTGGTTTTACCGTTTTTAGGCTCGATACGCTTTTGCGCTTCAATAATGGTCTCTAACTGAGGAACAATACTGTCTTCGTTATAATAAAGACCAATACTCAAGTTTACTTTTTCAGAACGAGTATCAGCATTGAACTGTTCCATTAAAGAGAGAATTGGATCGCCTGCGTATGGGGGGATATGTTGAAACATCAAAAAAGTCCTTTCATTCAACAATATGCATAGTGCTGGGTTTTTTCTGTCTCGAAAAATACGCCACAACTATGTCGATGTTCAATAATGTATCAATAAAGCCACCGTGAAGCACCTGATAATTTCACTAATATCGATATTTTCTGGCTGAAAATAATAAAAAGTTTTAAAAGAAATTACGGTAAATAGATACTAATTTATAACTCATGCTTTCATTCAAGCAGATTGTCTACAATCTTGCTGTAATACATTGGTTGTAGACTAAAGTTTGAAACAAAAGATTAGCGATCGAAAAGCAGCTAAAAAAGTGCGATAAATTTATAGGTAAAATAATATTAACTAACTGTTTTATAAATACAAATTGGAAAGTGGTGTAATACTATAAATATAAGGTGAAATGACAGGCCAAATGATAAAAATTGACCTGATGCGTTCTGTAAAGTGTCAACAATCACCTTGATTTTTTTCATTCATACCGCTATAAAAGCCATAATTGATTAAAAATTGTCGACAATATGCAAGATTTGACCTTCGCACCAGAGCCACTACAAAGTCAGGGAAGAACACTGACCGAGAATGTATTTAAACAAATACAGACGGCGATTGTTTTGGGTCAAATTCCGGCAGGTAGCAAAATTTCTGAGCCTGAACTGGCACGGACTTATGGCATTAGCCGTGGGCCTTTGCGTGAAGCGATTCATCGCCTTGAAGGGCAACGTTTGGTTGAGCGTACTGCACATGTGGGCGCGCGCGTGGTTTCGCTCTCACTGCAACAGTTTAAAGAGCTTTACCAGATTCGTGCGTCTTTAGAAGGTTTGGCTTGCAAACTTGCGGCACAGCATATTGATAAAAAGCAAATTTTGGCGCTGCGTGATGTTTTGCGTATGCATGCTGAAGATGAAAACTTTAAAGCAGGTAAAGGATATTACTTGCAAGAAGGGCAGGACGATTTTCACTACTGCATTATCAAAAGTAGTGGCAATAAAACCCTAGAAAAAATGCTATGTGATGAGCTTTATCACCTCATTCGTATGTACCGAATTCAGTTTTCAAACACACCTGATCGACCGAGCAAAGCTTGGGACGAACACATCCGTATTTTAGATGCAATTGCAGAAGGTGATGGTGAACTTGCCGAGCTGCTCATGCATCGACATATCAATGCTTCTTACAAAATTATTGAGCAAACACTGCTACAAGCACAAGGAGAACATAACAATGGCTAAACAATCCGCAGGTCAGCTATTTCGCGATGCAGTAGCCCAAGAAAAGCCATTACAAGTGGTTGGAACCATTAACGCCAATCATGCACTTTTGGCAAAACGTGCAGGTTATAAAGCGATTTACTTATCAGGTGGTGGTGTAGCCGCTGGTTCTTTAGGTTTACCTGATTTGGGAATTAGTAACCTTGATGATGTGTTGACAGACGTACGCCGTATTACCGATGTATGTGATCTTCCATTATTGGTCGATGCGGACACAGGTTTTGGCGCTTCTGCATTTAACATTGCACGTACAACAAAAGCACTCATCAAGTTTGGTGCTGCGGCAATGCACATTGAAGACCAAGTGGGCGCAAAACGTTGTGGTCACCGTCCGAACAAAGCCATTGTGACTCAAGAAGAAATGGTTGACCGTATTAAAGCTGCAGTCGATGCACGTGGTGATGACAGCTTCGTGATTATGGCACGTACCGATGCATTGGCAGTAGATGGCTTACAAGCTGCAATTGACCGTGCGGGTGCCTACATTGAAGCGGGTGCAGACATGTTGTTCCCTGAAGCAATTACCGAGCTTGATATGTACAAGCAATTTGCTCAGAAGACTGGCGCACCGATTTTGGCAAATATTACTGAGTTTGGTTCTACACCACTGTTTACCACTGAAGAGTTAGCATCTGCCGATGTAAGCCTTGCGCTTTATCCGTTATCTGCTTTCCGTGCCATGAACAAGGCAGCTGAAACTGTGTATGAAACCTTACGTAAAGAAGGTACGCAAAAGAACGTGGTTGATATTATGCAAACGCGTAAAGAGTTATATGAACGCATTAACTACTATGCGTTTGAAGACTACTTAGACAACGCATTTGCTAAAAAGAAATAAACAAGCCCTCTTTTAAAAGAAGGGGAAGCGATGGTCTTGGCTATCGTGAGGGCGGCATGGATGCCGCTACGTTGGACTGCGATATAGGGATATATCGTCAGCCCAACAAATGATTTTTGCTTACTTTTCATCCGTGAAAAGTAAGGCGAACCGCAGGTTAATCAGAAAATTGGATGAGAACTCGGCAAGACGCTGTCGTGGTTTTATCCAAGTGAAAATTGAACAAACAACAAATTCAGATAGATAGGAAAGGAAAATCTTATGAGCTCAAATGAAACAACAACAGGCTTCAAACCAAAAAAATCAGTTGCACTTAGCGGACAAGTTGCAGGCAACACAGCACTGTGTACCGTAGGACGTAGCGGTAACGACTTGCACTATCGTGGCTATGACATTCTTGACCTTGCGGCAGGTAGCGAGTTTGAAGAAGTTGCTCACTTGCTTGTACATGGCAAATTACCAAACAAAGCTGAGCTCAAAGCCTATAAAGCAAAATTAAAAGCACTTCGTGGCTTACCAGCAGCACTTAAAACAGCACTTGAACAATTACCACCGTCTGCACACCCAATGGATGTGATGCGTACAGGTGTATCAGTGCTAGGTTGTTTAACACCAGAACACGAAGACCACAACGAAGCGGGCGCAAAAGACATTGCTGATAAATTAATGGCAAGCCTAGGCTCAATGCTGCTTTATTGGTACCACTTCAGCAACAACGGTCGCCGTATTGAAACTGAAACAGATGACGACTCAATTGCAGCGCATTTCTTACATTTACTTCATGGCGAAAAACCATCTGAAGAATGGATTCAAGCAATGCATACTTCACTTATTTTGTATGCTGAGCATGAGTTTAACGCGTCTACATTTACGTCACGTGTGGTTGCAGGTACAGGTTCTGACATGTACTCGGCAATTACAGGTGGTATTGGTGCACTTCGTGGACCTAAGCACGGTGGTGCGAACGAAGTTGCATTCGTAATTCAACAACGTTACGACAACGCAGACGAAGCAGAAGCTGACATCCGTAAACGTGTTGAAAATAAAGAAGTTGTGATCGGTTTCGGTCACCCTGTATATACAGTTTCTGACCCACGTAACGAAGTCATCAAGAAAGTTGCGCATGACTTAGCAGAAGCACAAGAGAACACCAAAATGTACCTCATCGCTGAACGTTTAGAAGCAGTGATGAAAGAAGTGAAAAACATGTTCCCGAACCTCGACTGGTTCAGTGCGGTGAGCTATCACTTAATGGGTGTTCCAACTGCTATGTTCACACCATTGTTCGTAATTGCACGTACAGCAGGTTGGTCAGCGCACGTGATTGAACAACGCCAAGACGGCAAAATCATTCGTCCAAGCGCGAACTACACAGGCCCTGAAAACCTCAAATTCAAACCATTGGCGGAGCGTGGTTAATGAACACAAAATACCGTAAACCGCTGGCAGGTACCCAGCTTGAATATTACGACGTGCGTCAAGCCGTTGAAGATATTCAGCCAGGCGCATACGAAAAACTGCCTTACACCTCAAAAGTACTCGCAGAGCAATTGGTACGCCGTGCCGATGCCGAGAACTTAACTGCTTATTTAACGCAGTTAATTGAGCGCCGTCAGGACTTGGACTTTCCTTGGTACCCTGCACGTGTGGTGTGTCATGACATCCTAGGCCAAACTGCATTGGTTGACCTTGCAGGCTTGCGTGATGCGATTGCTGACAAAGGTGGCGACCCATCTAAAGTTAACCCAGTTGTACCAACACAACTCATTGTCGACCACTCTTTAGCAGTGGAATATGGTGGTGCTGACCCAGACGCTTTTGCAAAAAACCGTGCTGTTGAAGACCGCCGTAACGAAGACCGTTTCCACTTTATTGAGTGGACTAAAACAGCATTTAAAAATGTCGATGTGATCCCTGCGGGGAATGGCATTATGCACCAGATTAACCTAGAGAAAATGTCTCCGGTGATTCAGGCGCGTGATGGCGTGGCATTCCCAGACACATGTGTAGGCACAGACTCACACACACCACATACAGACGCTTTAGGCGTAATTTCTGTGGGTGTGGGTGGCTTAGAAGCTGAAAACGTAATGTTAGGCCGCGCATCTTGGATGCGTCTGCCAGACATTATTGGTGTTGAGTTTGTTGGTCAGCGTCAGGCAGGTATTACTGCAACAGATATCGTACTAGCTCTAACTGAGTTCTTGCGTAAAGAGCGCGTTGTTGGTGCTTATCTTGAGTTCTTTGGTGAAGGTGCTGATAGCATGTCTGTAGGCGACCGTGCAACCATTTCGAACATGACTCCAGAGTATGGCGCTACGGCTGCGATGTTCTACATCGACCAAAACACGATTGACTACTTACGCTTAACAGGTCGTGAAGATGCTCAAGTGGCATTGGTTGAACAGTACGCAAAAGAAATTGGCCTTTGGGCATCTGACATGACCAAAGCAGAGTACCCACGTGTACTACGTTTTGACCTGTCGACAGTCACACGTAACATTGCTGGTCCATCAAACCCACATGCACGTGTTTCAACTGCGGACTTAAAAGAAAAAGGTATTGCGGGTGTTGTTGAAAACCGTTCTGATGGCTTAATGCCAGATGGCGCAATTATTATTGCTGCAATTACTTCATGTACCAATACCTCTAACCCACGTAACACCGTGGCGGCAGGTTTATTGGCACGTAAGGCAAATGAGCTAGGTTTAGTTCGTAAACCTTGGGTGAAATCATCATTTGCACCGGGTTCAAAAGCGGCTGCACTTTACCTTGAAGAAGCGGGTGTTCTAAAAGACTTAGAGCAACTTGGTTTTGGTATTGTGGCTTACGCTTGTACGACGTGTAACGGTATGTCTGGTGCGTTAGATCCAGTCATTCAACAAGAAATTATTGACCGTGACTTGTACGCAACAGCAGTACTGTCTGGTAACCGTAACTTCGATGGTCGTATCCATCCTTATGCAAAACAAGCATTCTTGGCATCTCCACCGCTTGTTGTGGCGTATGCAATTGCGGGCACGATTCGTTTTGACATCGAAAAAGATGCGTTAGGTCATGACAAAGAAGGTAACCCGATTTACCTCAAAGACATTTGGCCATCTGACGCTGAAATTGATGCCTTAGTTAAAGAAGCCGTGAAGCCTGAACAGTTCCGTAAAGTCTACATTCCAATGTTTGACTTGGGCGAAGTTGAACAAGCGAAAAGCCCACTTTACGACTGGCGTCCGCAAAGTACTTACATCCGCCGTCCACCATATTGGGAAGGGGCGTTGGCTGCACCACGTACTTTGGCGAACATGCGTCCGCTTGCGATTTTGGGTGACAACATCACCACCGACCACTTATCGCCTTCAAATGCTATTTTGATGGACTCGGCTGCGGGTGAATACCTTCACAAAATGGGCGTACCAGAAGACGACTTCAACTCATACGCAACCCACCGTGGTGACCACTTGACTGCACAACGTGCAACATTTGCCAACCCGAAACTCTATAACGAAATGGTGGTTCGTTCAGACGGTACCATTAAGCAAGGTTCAAAAGCGCGTGTAGAGCCAGAAGGCGAAGTGATGCGTATGTGGGAAGCGATTGAAACCTACATGAACCGTAAGCAACCGTTAATCATTATCGCGGGTGCTGACTACGGTCAGGGTTCAAGCCGTGACTGGGCTGCAAAAGGTGTACGCCTTGCTGGTGTTGAAGCGATTGTGGCAGAAGGTTTTGAGCGTATTCACCGTACTAACTTGGTGGGCATGGGCGTGTTACCACTTGAGTTTAAACCTGGCGTAAACCGCAAGACTTTAAAACTAGATGGTACAGAGCTTTACAGCGTGATTGGTAATATTGCGCCGCGTTCGACTTTAACTTTAGTGATTGAACGTGCCACAGCAGATGGTAAAGAAGAGATTCTTGAAGTACCTGTGACTTGCCGTTTAGATACAGAAGAAGAAGTGTCTGTATATGAAGCGGGCGGTGTATTACAGCGTTTTGCGCAAGACTTTTTAGAAGGCCAAGTGGCTTAGCCATTAAAATAACTAAATAAGCCCCATAATAGTGGGGCTTATTTGTTGAAAAAATAAAATTAATATAATATAAATCAAACTTATATTTAGTACTTAATAATTAAGATGAATGAGATTAATAAATTAAAAGGATTAGGTGGTTGGTTAACTTTAGTTGGGATAGCCTTAATTATTTCTCCTATTAGGCTGATTGTAACTGGTTACCAGAATTACTATCCTGTGTTTTCAGAAGGGGTGTTTAATTTATTAACTTCAGTTGACTCTCCATACTATCATCCACTTTGGAAATATTATCTTTTTTGGGAAATAGCAGTTAATATATTTTTAGTCTTAATTTCCTTTATTTTGCTATACTTATTCTTTAGAAAACATTCTATTTTTCCAAAATTATTTATATCATTTTGCGTTCTAATTATAATTCTTATTCTTGTGGATGCATCATTAATAAAATTAATATTACCTAATGAAGAAGTTTTTGATAACGATACTTCAAAGGAGCTTATGAGAAGTATCTTTTATGGAATGATTTGGATTCCATGGCAGAGTAAAACTTGAAGTGCGACATAAACCACCTAATTAATTTAAAGGGTTTATGGAGTATATAAAATTGTCATACCATCATCTTAACTTTGAAGATCGTACTGCATTAATGCTTGAGTCAAGAAAAGAAGGCTTTTCAGCCAGAAAATTTGCTGAACTTATTAAAAGACATCCTAGTACGATCTATCGTGAGCTTAAAAGAAATAGCATCAATGACGTTTATCAAGCTCAATATGCTTCTGATAACACTTTTGCTAGACGTAGACGTGGTCACAGAAAACTCAAAATCGATTCAATCCTCTGGAAATTTATTGTTGAAGCGATCCGTTGTTTATGGTCTCCTCAGCAAATAGCAAAGCGTTTAAAGACATTTCCTGATTTGGATCAAACAATGAATGTAAGCCATACAACGATTTATTCAACGATACGAGCATTACCCAAGGGTGAGTTGAAAAAAGACTTATTATCCTGTCTACGTCATGAAAATAAAAAGCGAAAAGCTAACGGTGAACCTAAAAAAGATTCTATATTACAGGATATTAAAACTATTCATGAGCGCCCAGCCGAAGTTCAAGAAAGAAAAATACCGGGTCATTGGGAAGCTGATTTAATTAAAGGTAAAGACAATAAAAGTTCGATAGCAACACTTATTGAACGAAATACACGGCTCTGTATCTTGGCAACATTACCTGATGCAAAGGCAGAATCAGTGCGCAAGGCTTTAACTGAAGCTCTGAAATATTTACCTGCAGAACTGCGTAAAACGTTGACCTATGACCGTGGACGTGAGATGTCAGAACATAAAATACTCGAAGAAGATTTAGGCATAGATGTATATTTCTGTGACCCACATTCACCCTGGCAAAAAGGCACATGCGAAAATATGAATGGTTTAATTAGGCAATATTTACCTAAAGGGATTGATTTAAATCAGGCAGATCAGCATTATTTAAATCAAGTTGCCATGTCACTGAATACTCGTCCTAGAAAGGCGTTAGATTGGCTTACACCATTAGAGAAATTTGCTCAGCTTGTTGATTATCATATGGCTTTTGAAACTGTCGCACCTCATGTTTGAATTCGCCCATATATGTTGTTTTCTAAAAGAGTAAAAGCAACTTTTGTAGAGAAATAAATATTTTTTAAACCCACTCTAATTGAAATAATTTTATATTTTAATTTGGTTTCAAAATCATAATTGTTTTAAATAAAAAAAAGCCCGACATCCTGTCGGGCTTTTTCGTATTTGGTTGCTAGATATGACTCCTGTCGTATCTCACGTCCTGATGCATGAACCTATTATTGTTGTTTTATGTTCCGGAACATCCTGTTCCTGTATGAGTTCATATTAGAAAAAAAGCAGGGTGTCGCCAATCCGCTAAATCCCTAAATCTGTGTAAGATAAATCGTACAAATAACATTTTTTGCATTTATGCCATCATCATCGGGTGAAATGGACAATTGACATTCACTCTAACTGGGTTATATTCCTGTTTAATATATATACGATTATAGGAATGTAATCATGGTAACAGCTGGCGAAAAACCCGGAACAGGCTTCTATTTCTGTGCTCAGTGCGGACATAGAGTGTTTTTAGAAATTAACACAGACCCTTTACCACCTTGCACGAAATGCTACTGCACGCAATTTAAACGTTAAGAATGAAATAATATTTGCGTTCGCATTTAACAAAAAGCCCTGTCACCCGATGGGGCTTTTTGTTAGTTTAAAAATAAGACTTATATAACAAGACCCGTGATGGGCATGAAAAGGAAACCATTATGGAAACAATATTGGGTTTATGTATTGGCGTGGGCCTGAGCGCTGCCTGCGGTTTTCGGGTGTTTGTGCCGCTACTGGTCATGAGCATTGCCACTATGATGGGATGGTTTGAGCCATCGAGAGGTTTTGAATGGTTAGCTCTGCCATCGGTGTGTTTAGCTTTGGGCGTGGCAACGGTGTGTGAAGTTGCGGCTTACTATATTCCGTGGGTCGATAATGCCTTAGACACAGTCGCAACCCCTGCGGCAATGATTGCGGGTACATTAGCGACAATGGCGGTTAGCAGCGGAGAAATGTCTCAGTTTGCCAGTTGGGCGGCAGCCATTATTGTGGGCGGTGGCACGGCTGGTGTGGTGCAAATGAGTACCGTTGCTGCACGTGGTGTTTCAACTGCAACCACAGGTGGCTTGGGTAATTTTGTTGTTGCGACAGGTGAGTGGATTGGAGCAATCTTACTTTCGGTATCAGCAATGTTAGTGCCTGCGCTTGTGGCAATAGTGGTGCTGATTGCGGTTATTTGGGTGGTGCGTTGGATTCGCCATAAAAAGCAAGAACAGGCGCATACCCCACTATAGGTAAGTGTAAATATCATTTTTAAATAAGCATAAAAAAAGCCCGACATCCTGTCGGGCTTTCTTGTATTTGGTGATTAGATATGACTCCTGTCGTATCTCACGCTCCTGGTGCTTGAACGTATTATTGTTGTTTTACGTTCCGGAACATCCTGTTCCTGTATGACTTCATATTAAGAAAAAACAGGGGTGTCGCCAATCCGCAAAATCCTTAAAAGTTTGTAGGATAAAACGTACAAGATTGCCTTTTAATTTATCATTATGTTCTCATAGCGTTGTTTTAAATCGAGATATATCCATGCTGAGTGGTTGTGAAAAATGTGATGAATGCGGAAGCCAGTATTTAAAAAGTAAATCTAGTATGACTTCGTTGTGTCCTGAATGCGCTTCTATAATTTATGGATATGCAAATTGTGAGCATGTTTTTAAAGAGGGGCGTTGTATACATTGTTACTGGGATGGCAGCACAACCACTTATATTGAAGACTTAAAGAAAAACTCATAAATATTCAGATATAAAAAAAGCCCAACATCCTGTTGGGCTTTTTCGTATTTGGGTACTAGATATGACTCCTGTCGTATCTCACGTCCTGATGCATGAACCTATTATTGTTGTTTTATGTTCCGGAACATCCTGTTCCTGTATGACTTCATATTAGGAAAAAAGAGGGGTGTCGCCAATCCGCAAAAACCTTAAAAGCTTGTAAGAGAAATCTTACATTGAAGAATGATTCAATCCGTTTAGTCCCTAAAACTTCTCAATATTCAGATATAAAAAAAGCCCAACATCCTGTTGGGCTTTTTCGTATTTGGGTACTAGATATGACTCCTGTCGTATCTCACGATCCTGATGCATGAACCTATTATTGTTGTTTTATGTTCCGGAACATCCTGTTCCTGTATGAGTTCATAATAGGAAAAAAGCAGGGCATCGCCAATCCGCAAAAACCCTAAAAGTTTGTAGGATAAAACGTACAAGCTACTATTCGTCTTGAGGTAAAGGCCAAAGAATATCTTTGTTTTGCTTGAATTTTTTGTACCAATATTGGCTTATCAGCGCTTTGTCATCTCTATCGAAATGATAAACGAATATATCTAAAGCTTCATTTAGGTCGAAGTCATAGCGAAACTTGGCAGTAGCTAAATGATCTTGTATTTCATATAACTGATTAAATATAGGCAAAGATTCTTCATAAGTTAATAATTGAATTTTTTGAAGAAGTTCTTTTATTTGAAGCTCATACGCATCTAAAACTCTTGCCAGATCACTCCTTACATCTATATAGGTGATAAGTCTTTGCTCAAATTCATCCCATGTGTAGTTCATTCTAATAAATGTTCAAAAGTTGAATGTAAGCACAGCATAACTTGATTGGTTATAAAGTTGATGTGATTTTTAAAAATGCTCGTTCGGCAAATCAAACAACTTAGGCCTCTGTACCACAACAGACTTTAATTTCTTGCGCTGATTTAAAGTAAAACACCATTGCGACACAGAGATAAAGAGCTAAGCCAACGCTTAGCCCAGACTACTTTTGTCACACCGCTGTATGGTGCTTAAAAAAAGTAGGGGCAAAGTCCTGTGGGAGAACAGGACTTTGCAAACTGACATGTTCTAGACCTTGCATCAGCTTGGGGGAGTAAACTTGCTCAAGTCGCTGGTAAATACAGTCACAGTTCGACTCGGTATGCCCACCTGACAGGCAAATTTTTTCAAACTCCTGTTGAGTCTTTGGGTCGTAAATCGAAACACCGTAGCTGCCTAGAATGAAACTTAAAGCCAAAAGCGGTTTATAAATTTTCATATTATTCTCATGATTATTTATGCGTATAACTAAAATAAAAATATAATGACTTTGAGATTTAAAATAATTTTTTAAATAATAATTAATCCTCCTAAAAGTACAGGAAAATAAAATAATTAAAATTTTAAAATAAAATTAGTTTATAAATTTAAAAAAATAAGGCGTAAAAAACCAAATTTTAAATCAATAAAATAGTTAAAAAACAGAGAAAACGAGATTAAAAATTGTCATGGTCAACTCCTTAAAATTATGGAGTTCTACCACCAAATCACCGCGAATTAATTAGGGTGGTAGAACGAAAGGGGGTTGACAGACTGGAGCTCATAGACCCAGCACGCACGGGGCGTCCCCCTCCCGTCCTACCGCAAAGAAAGGGGACGCAAGGGTCTAACGAATTATAGTAAAACTATAATCCGCTATGAGCTTACGGTCTGTCAAAACCGTCTGGCAATGTAGGCCAGTAACGAGATAATAATCGGTGATTTTAAATACGTCAATTTAATATTTAAAATATTTTTGATTTAATAATAAAACTAAATAGATTTTAAAATAAAAATATTATTATTAACTTTTTGTTTATATTCGATGAGAAAAAATAATAAATATAGAAATATTTTGCCAGTTCCAAAAAAGAACTTGATTGTTAAGATCTATTTTTGTCGTTTTTATAGAGATAAGAATGGAACGTGTTGTCATCACAGGTATGGGAATTAATTCTTGTATTGGAAATACATTAGAGACAGTAACCGAGTCCTTAAAAGCAGGCCGCTCAGGCATTCGCTATAACGATGTCTATGCAAAACTAAACTTTCGAAGTCATGTGAGCGCCACTGCCGAAATGAATTTTGAAAATATTGATCCAGAACTAAAAAAACATATGGGCGTTTGCGCGATGTATGCCTACAACTCGGCACTCGATGCGCTACAACATGCCGAGCTTAACGCAAGTGACATTGCCAACAACTCAAAATATGGCGTGATTGGGGGAACAGGCGGCACTTCAACAGCGTCTATCATCGACATGTTGCATACCCTAAAAGAAAAAGGTGCAAGCGAAGTATCGCCCGATTTAGCACCACGCTACCTCACCAGTACCATTAGCTCTAACCTGTCGCGTGCTTTCAACTTAAAAGGCGTATCTCAATCCGTTGCGAGTGCCTGCGCGACTTCAGCCGATGCAATCGGTTATGCGTATCACCTTATTGCCGCTGGTAAACAAGACCTTATGCTGGCGGGTGGCGGCGAAGAAGACCATTGGTCCCAAACAGCAATATTCGATGCGATGGGCGCATTATGTTCTAAATATAACGATGCACCAGAAACGGCTTCACGCCCATATTCAAAAGATAACGATGGCTTTGTGATTGCTGGTGGCGGTGGCATGGTGGTTTTGGAGTCTTTAAGCCATGCCCAAAAACGCGGAGCAAAAATTTTGGCAGAAGTGGTTGGCTATGCTGCCAATAGTGACGGTGTCGATATGGTGGCTCCAAGTGGTGAAGGTGCGACCCGTTGCATTAAGTTGGCACTCGCAGAAGCCAAGCAAAACGGCTCTGAAACGATTGACTATATCAATACGCATGGCACTTCAACGCCAGCAGGCGACATTCCCGAACTATTAGCCATAGAAAGAGCTTTTGGCAGTGAAAAAGTACCGCCACTGAGTTCGACCAAGTCGATGACTGGGCATAGTTTGGGGGCAGCAGGCGTACACGAAGCCATTTATTCTATTTTAATGCTGCAAAATAACTTTATTGCGCCGAGTATTAATATTACCGAACTGCGCGAAGAAGCTAAAAAGTTCGATATTGTTCAAACAAGCAGAGAAACCGAACTCAAAACAGTCATGAGTAATAGCTTTGGTTTTGGTGGGGTAAATACCTGTCTGGTTTTTAGAAAATGGGAAGGGTAATTTAAAACTCGAAATATATATGGGCTTTAGAAAAAATAAATTCAAATAGTTAAGAAAAGCGTAATGGATTACGCTTTTTCTCTCATCAGACATAGTTTAAGCAGCTTGAATGGCTTCACCACAAAGAGAAACAGTTTCTTGTTTATGCTGGTGTAAGTACCAGAACTGATCTGCAACTGTTTCTGGATGTACCGCGTAGGTTTTATCCTTCGCTTCAGGGGTTCCATCTACGAAACCGTTTACAATCACTTGGCTCACATAAACATTTGAGTCAGCAAGACTATGAGCAAGTAAGTTGGTGGCCTTGTATTGAGCGGCAGCGGTGGTTGCTAACGATGAGTACTCTTTGGCAACCAAGTCGATGCCTACTGCATCGAAAGCAAAAATTCCATTTGTTGATAAAATGCTACCGTGGTTCTTTTCTAAATCACGTAAGCAAGCTTGTACCGTCGCAATATAGCTCGAAACACGAATATGAAAACTTTTGGTAAGCTCTAGTGGAGGGGTTTTTAAGATATTGCCTTCAATATCATGGAAAGCATTCCAATGAATATTTTTAATCTCTCCTAATTGATCTTTAATACGTTGAATAAGGTTTGGTATATCTCCAAGAACCGCTAAATCACATGTAAAAGCGTAAGCTTCAATACCTTGTGTTTTAAGTTCTAAAATGGCTTTTTCGAGTTTTTCAGCATTACGCGCCACTAAACCGATTTTATAGCCTTCTTTACCAAACTTATGTGCCACGGCTTTGGAAATACCTGTTCCATAACCAAAAATTATAATATTGTTGTTCATTATAAAGTTCCAAAAAACCAATTATTTGGTTAGAAATAGTTTATAATATGTTTTTATAATGTATTCAAGCGAAAAAATTAAATCTAAAAATAATGCAGAAAGAACAAGACAGAAATATGAAAAACATTAATTAAGTCAGTTGGTTTTGAATAGTCTGGATGGGATACTTATTTAGAGAATAAGAGGATGAAAAATTTATCTTTTTTCATTATAGCTAAAAGTAAGGTTAAGAATATTGTGAGTGTAGGTGTTTGTAGATGAGGATTATTTTCTTATATGTTTTATTGGTTTTTCCTAGTCTTTCTTTTGCTAATACTGTGAATGAGTTTTTTTCAAAGTTTCAAGCAAGGAATAATTATTATATTTATAAAGATAAACCAGAGAAATGGATCTATGAGTGTGCTGTGCAGGCGAATTGGGAAAAAAATTCAACTAACATCAATTCTGTAAGTTTTGATCAAAAGAATCAGTCCATTAAATTCTCATTTGATACCCCTGATCAACCATTTTATAAAGTAACTAAGATTTTGAAAATTAAGCCTAATGAGTATGAGGTGTATTTCCAAGATAAGAATATGGGAAGTAATTTTAACTTTGAGGTTATTTTAAAAAATAATGGTATTTCAGAGTGGTTTTTTCATGCTCCTAATGAAGATACAGAAAACTTCATCGATAGAAGCTTTACCTTAGTGAGTTTCAACGAATCTCCAAAGTTTAATATAACGAATAAGTGTAAATAGCTGGAATGAAAAGTAGAGTTCTCTTGTGACCTAAACACAAGAGATTCTACATAGATAAATCATACTTTACTGGCGTTAGATTCTTTTTATAGTCTGGTGCCTAATTGCTCAAAACAGTTAATGCTTTGGTAAAATAAACCGAAAAATACAAATAAAGTGGAATTTAAATATAACTAATTATAGCTAAATGGGAATAATTTCTTTTAAATTTGTCTAATTGCGTAAAAATTCCCAAAAATATTAAAAATTAGCTTTTCTTAGAAAAACAATCCCGCAGGGTGCTGGCTAAACTATATCTCAAGGGTGTGATAGGGATCGAAAAGAGTAGCATGCACCAAAACGTATAACGTTAGTGTGTACTCACCCAAAAGGTCTCGATTCGGCTTAGGACGCTATAGATCAAAAGTTTATAGGCATAAGGTTCTAACTTACAAAGTTATAATTGTTGAAGTAAACCATAGATGTTTTCCCTTGACACCCTAAAAAATTCTCTATAATAAAAATGATACTTTACAAGAATATAATTTAATGAATAAGCCTTATCTTTCTGCTTTACCTAGCGACAGTCAAATCTCATCTCAATTGAACAATGCTTACTTCCACGACTCGTGGAGTATTGTGCTGGGTCAGCCCGACCTAAATGTATTTGGGCAGCTTATTAAGCTATTTCAACACACTCCAGCGTGGATAGAGTGGAGCATGAATATGCGTAATAAAATTACTTCAAAGATTGGGCTTAAAGACTTAGGAAGTTTTAAGCAAATAGATACGAATAAAAAAGAAAATGAGTATGTCGCAGGTGACCGAATTGGAATTTTCACCTTACGACAACGTACCGAAAATGAGTTGGTGATTGGAGACGATGACAAGCACTTAAATGTGACTTTATCTGTTTATAAGAATGAAAAGACTCAAGTACTGACCATAACCACAGTAGTACATATTAAAAATTGGCTTGGAAAACTCTACATGGTTCCTGTGATTCCTGCACATCGAAAAATAGTGCCAGCAACTTTACAAATATTGGGTTAAAGCATTCTTTTTATTTACGATGTTGTCACCTGAAATCACCTATATAATATCTCTATGATCATAATTGCGAGCTGTATAATATGGAGAATAAAAACCAGTGTCGCCAATGCGCCGTATGCGGAAAGAATTTCCCGTTAAAAGATCTGGTTTCGGGTGAAGTCATTCGGAATGTGATTAGTGAGGAAATTATTCAAGATCATCCGGATTGGTCTTTCTCAAGCTTTATTTGCCGTGCCGATTTGGCAGATTATCGAATTAAATACGTTCAATCACTATTACGCTCCGAAAAGGGCGAGTTAACTAATTTAGAAAACGAAGTGATTGGCAGCATGCAACGCCATGAGCTGATTAGCCGAGATACCGAATCTGACTTTGATCAAAAATGGACGTTTGGGGAAAAATTAGCAGATAAGATCGCGACATTTGGTGGTAGTTGGGCTTTCCTGATTTGCTTTGCCATCTTTTTAATAGGCTGGATTATTCTAAATACGGTCGTGATGGTGGTACGTCCTGTCGACCCTTATCCATTTATTTTGCTTAATCTGGTTTTGTCATGCTTAGCGGCAATTCAGGCGCCTATTATTATGATGAGTCAAAACCGTCAAGAAGCCAAAGATCGTTTGCGCTCTCAACACGACTATCAAATTAATTTAAAAGCCGAGCTTGAGATTCGCCATTTGCATGAAAAAATGGACCATCTTTTATCGCATCAGTGGGAAAGGCTTGCGCATATTCAAGAAATTCAGCTCGATCTTTTAGCTGAAATGAATAAAAAGCGATAAAGATTTTTCGAGTTTCACGTGGAACATGATGAGAGTTTATAGATTGTTTTGCGGTCGGTCTGAAATTTCTTTATGATTTGCCGCCATGCTCCATTGCTGTTTCTACGACCATGCCTTTGAACGACAACTTTGTTTACGCTCCACCACAAGATCCGCTTTCAATTTTATTTGAAGATGACGATTTGATTGTGGTTGATAAACCTGCGGGATTGTTGTCTGTGATGGGTCGCTTACCTGAGCATCATGACAGTGCTTATTTAAGGGTGCTAGAAAAGTTCCCTTTAGCTAAAGTGACGCATCGTTTAGATATGGCGACGTCGGGCCTACTTATGTTTGCCAAGCACCGTGATGCAGAAGTCGCGGTAAGTAAAATGTTTCAGGCCAGAACAGTCAAAAAACATTATATTGCGTTGGTGCAAGGCCAAGTCACAGAAGAGGGCAGTGTTGAAGTTCCGCTCATTACTGACTGGGAAAATCGCCCAAGACAAATTGTACATTTTGAACTAGGCAAACATGCTAAAACCTTGTTTCAGCCTCTCACCTATGATGAAAAAACAGATCAAACGCGAGTGTTACTTGAACCAGTCACAGGGCGTTCACATCAGCTGCGTGTGCACATGATGCACATTGGACACCCGATTATGGGTGACAAGTTGTATCACCCTGAACCAAAACGTTTTCATTTAAACCGTATGGCTTTACATGCTGCCTATCTGGCTTTTCAGCATCCATTCAAAGGCACGGATGTGGTCATTCAATCCCAAGTGCCTTTTTAAAATTTACATACAATTAAAAATTCAATTTGATGCAATTGGGAACGGAATATATACCCAAACTGCAATAAAAGTCGGGTATTCTAAGTCCGAATAATATTAATACTGCGACAACAACAAGGATCACTTTATGACTCGTGACTACGAACAATTTCCAGATGACGATAACGGCAATGTACTTTGGCAAATGGCTGAAGATGGGGATGATTTAACCGAGCTGCATGAAATTGAATTTTCTATTGCATTTCAAGATCAAAAAAATGCAGAGCAATGTGCACTCTATTTACTTTACCAAGAACAAAAAGTTTCACTTTTCCAAGATGACTCTGTTGAACCAAACGAGTGGGTGATTACCATCTTCGTGAACATGGAACCTGAGTATTCAGACATTGTTGACTTAGAGCAATGGTTTGCCAGCATCGCTGAAAAATTTCAGGGCGAATATGACGGATGGGGCTGTATGGCCTATGTCTTTGAGGAAGAAAGTGAAGAAGACGACCTCTTACAATAAGGTCTAAAAAGAGTAGGAGATACTCATGAACTTATCTCAAAAACAAATTGCGGTACGGTTTTTAGAACTTGCCGCAGCAGGCGAAGTTGATGAAGCCTACAGCAATTACACTGCGCCTAACTTCAAGCATCACAACCCTTATTATGCGGGTGATGCAACTTCGTTGAAGGAAGGAATGCGTGAAAGCGCGGCTGAAAATCCCAATAAAGTCTTTGATGTCCAACATGTCATTGAAGATGGGACTTTGGTTGCCGTACATTCGAAACTTGAAATGCAAATGAATGACAAACCTACCATTGTGGCTGTGGTTCATATTTGCCGTTTTGAAAATGGAAAAATTGCTGAGCTTTGGGATATCGGGCAAGTACAGCCTGAACCGCTTGTGAATGAAAATGGCATGTTCTAATAAAAAAGCCCGAAATAATTCGGGCTTTTTTATTTTATAGATGAATTAAAACTTCCACTGTGCCGAAATTGAAGCATTTAGTGGCTCACCCGGTTGAATCCATAAATCGCTGTAGCTTGAAACATAGTAAGTTTTATCAAACAGATTGTTTACGTTCAGCTGATAACGTAAGCGGTCCGATGGGGCATAGTAAGCATTTAAGTTCACGAGGGTATAGCTTGGTAAATTAAAGCCATTATCAAGGTTATGTCCGCTACGTTCGCCCACATAAGTAAGATTGGCACCTACACCTGCTTTTGTTGAGCCTTCTTGTAGAAACTCATAATTGGTACTTACAGCACCTTGGTGTTTTGGCACATTGCTTAGACGGGCACCTTTTGGCAAGTCTTGGTCTTTTTCAATTTGAGCATCGGTATAACTATAGTTGGCATTGACGAACCAGCGGTCAGTGATTTGGCTATTTAAATCAAACTCAATTCCTTTACTGCTCACTTCGCCTGCTGCGGTTTGAAAGTTACTGTCGATCGGGTCGGTTGTCAGTACATTTCGTTTTTTCATTTTAAACAAAGCGAGACTCAGCACACTTTGGTCATTCAATTTATATTTGGTGCCGACCTCATAGCTTTCGCCTTTTTCAGGGGCAAAAGTCTGACCATTTCGGTTCATACCACTATTCATGGCAAATGAGCGGCCATAGTTTGTATAAAACGCCCATTGCTCAGAGGCTTTAAAATTTACTCCGAAACGCGGACTATTTTGGTGAAGTGTCTGATTGCTTTCAGTCTGCGTCAGATGATTTTTAAAGTCTTGCTCGACCTGATCAAAACGATTGCCGAGTAGCACGCTCCATTGGTCATTAAAAAAGATCTGGTCTTGAATGTTGAGTGCAAAGTAACGCTGCTGTTCTTTGGTGTTAGTAAACGGAGCTAAGTTCGGTAAATATTTGCCATATTCGGGTTGGTAAATATCAATTGTGTTTGGCATGCCAGTACTGTGATTACGACGAAGCTGGTTTTGTTTATAGTCGAGTTGACCAAGCTCGGTTGAAAGCAAAATTTCATGGCGCGCCCACGACGTATCAACCTTGCCAAGTAACTCTGTCTGAGCCAGAACATCTTGACTTGTATAATCACGATAGCGACGTTGACGCTCTAAAGTACGGCCATCGGCTTGCATACGACGAGGTTCGGTTGCAAAGCCGACCATTTTGGCATCTTTATAGCTGACTGCACTATTTAGCTTCCAGTCAGGGTTAAATTCGTGACTCAGACGTAATTGGTAAAAGTAATCTTTTATTTTCAAATCGCCGTCGTCAGTTTCACCTGTAAAGGTTTTCGGGTCCATCACAAACTGGTGATTGACGGTGCTGACACCACGGTCAAAGGTTCCTTTATGCTCTGTAAATTCACTGTCAAAGTCGAGTTGTGTTTGGTCTGAAATTTTCCATGTGAGCTGTGGTGAAAAGAACCAACGTTCACTACTGACATGATCACGGAAGCTTTGGTTATCTTCGTGAGCCACTGCTATACGATAGGCTATTTCATCGTTAATAGGCGCCGTGTGTTCCAGACTAATACGATATTGTTCTTGGGTATTGGCACGTAGGTTAACTTCGCTTTCCCACTGTGGTTTTTTACTGTTGAGATTAAGCAAACCTCCTGTTTCGCCGCGACCATATAGCGCAGCCATTGGGCCTTTTAAAAACTCTAAAGATTCAATATTTACGACATCTTTTGGCGCACTAATCCCTCGGTTGACACTCAAACCGTTACGGATCATAGAAGCACCTAAATTGGGATCGGTACTAAAACCACGGAAAGAGTAGTTATCCCAAAAGCCGCCACCAAAACTGTTTTGATGAAAAACCCCACTCACCAAGCTTAATGCGTCATCAATCCGTTGAACGTCTTGTTGTTCCATCATTTGTTTTGAAACATAAGCACGGTTAAAAGGTACATCTAAAACATCGTGAGTAAATTTAGTCGCCGAGCTATTTTGACTCACACCTTCTTGGGTACTTTCAGCCTGCACGCGTATGGTCTCAAGTACTGTTGAGGTTTCGTCTCCCCAAGAGAATGTTGATATAAAAGATAACCCTAACGAAGACAACAATCCTAATTTGTGTTGCATAAATAATCAGCCATGAAAGACAAAAGAACTATAATGTAATAGTATAACGTTACATTATTTTGTTTATTACCGCTATGCCTATAGAAAAAAATATTGAACGTTTACAGTCGATTGATGCATTGCGTGGTTTGGTGATCATCATTATGTTGCTCGACCATGTAAGAGAAACTTTCTATTTACATAAACAAGTTACCGATCCAATGGACGTAACAGTAACAGAACCAGCATTATTTGGCAGTCGATTATTGGCACATATTTGTGCTCCGGTTTTTGTACTTTTAACGGGTATCTCTGCATTTTTATTTCAGTCCAAAAAACAGGACTTACAACAAACGCGTGCCTTTTTATTAAAACGCGGCTTATTTTTAATTGTGTTAGAGCTTACCCTTGTGAATTTTGCATGGACAGCGACTTTTCCACCTGAAGTCATTTACTTACAGGTGATTTGGGCGATCGGTATTAGTATGGTGGTGCTGGCTTGCTGTGTAAGTTTGCCTTTGCCAGTTCTTGCTGGTGTAGCGTTAGTCATTATTTTTGGGCACAACTTATTAGATTCTGTGCACTTCTCACAAGGCATACTACAGAATATATGGTTCGTTTTACATGAACGTGGCTGGCTTGAGTTTGCGGGTATTAAGCTTCGTACAAGTTACCCTGTTTTACCTTGGATAGGGGTAATTTTATTAGGCTACGTTTTAGGCCAGTTCTTTATTTCAAAATATACAGCAAAGCAAAGAGGCCGTGCTTTACTTAGCCTTGGTTTAGCAAGTATTGGGCTATTTGTTTTATTGCGTTTTATCAACGTCTATGGTGACCAAGCGTGGCAGCATTTTGAGTCATTACAACTGACGTTAATGAGCTTTTTTAATCTCACCAAATATCCACCGTCTTTGTTATTTATTTTGCTAAATGTTGGGATCGGTTTGATTGTGCTCGTTGCTTTTGAACGTATGCAGCAATACTCATTTTTGAAACCCTTGGTCGTGTTTGGCTCGGTGCCAATGTTCTTTTATTTACTGCATTTATATGTGCTGAAACTGATGTATGTATTTGCACTCAGTATATGGGGAGCTAACTATGGAAGTTATTTATCGGTCAACCATGTGTGGATGCTATGGTTCATTACAATTGCGCTGTCTTTTGCACTCTATCCAGCGGTTAAGTGGTTCTCGAAGTTCAAGCACCAAAACAAGCATATTTCGATTTTAAAATATTTCTAATTTTCAAACGTGAGTAAAGCGAGTTTAGAGAGAACTCGCTTTACTTACTCACATCTAGATATAAAGTTTCTTTGACTTCTTCCATGACTACATAACTATGTGACGATGCCGATGCGGGAAGTTTCTTTAATAGATCTCCCAATAAGCGGCGGTATGCGCTCATTTCTTTTAAGCGCGCTTTTACAAGGTAGTCAAACTCACCTGAAATGAGGTGACATTCGAGTACTTCAGGGATCTCAACTAAGTCTCTGGCAACCTGATCAAATACATCGCCTGATTTGGCAGATAACTTAATTTCTAAAAAAACGAGCAGATTACGATCCACATAGGCGGGGTTTAGACGGGCGTAATAACCCATGATAATGCCATCGCGTTCGAGACGCTTTACACGCTCTGAACAGGGGGTGGTAGAGAGGTTAACTCTCGATGCCAATTCACTAATCGCAATTCGTCCTTCACGCTGCAAAATGTCCAGAATCATGCGATCTATACGATCTAGGGGGCGCATAGATATTTCCTCTTTTTTTAAAATTCTCGTGAGAAAAACATAAATTTACCTAGATTATAGCCTGAAAAACAGTGAAATAAACTATTGAAGCAGAAATATACTAGTTAAATAAACTGGTGTGCGTGAGGGAATGGAAATGCGCGTAATTGTATTAGGTAGCGGCGTTATCGGAGTGGCAAATGCCTATTATCTAGCTCAACAAGGAGCTGAGGTCACTGTTCTTGACCGCCAGTCAGGTCCTGCTGAAGAAACAAGTTTTGGTAATGCAGGTCAAATTTCGCCTGGGTATTCGACTCCTTGGGCAGCACCAGGAATTCCTTTTAAAGCTGTGAAATGGATGTTCCAACACCATGCACCGCTTGCCATTAATTTAGATGGCAGCATGTGGCAGTTACAGTGGATGGCGCAAATGCTAAAAAACTGTAATCCACAAAGCTATGCTGTAAACAAAGAACGCATGATGCGCGTGGCTGAATACAGCCGTGACTGCTTACGTGAACTTAGAAAAGATACGGGCATTAACTACGAAAACCGTGCAAAAGGCACGTTGCAGTTATTCCGTAAAGAAGCACAAATGGAAGCGGTTCAACGCGACATTAGCGTGCTACAAGAGTGCGGCGTAAGCTACGAATTATTAAATGGCAACGAACTTGGTCGTGTAGAACCAGCGTTGGCAAATGCGCAAGATAAACTCGTTGGTGGTTTACATCTACCAAATGACGAAACAGGCGACTGTTATTTATTTACCAATGCTTTGGCTCAAATTGCTAAAGAGTTAGGTGTTAACTTCCAGTTCAACCAAAACGTAGAAAAATTGATTGTTGAAGGCGATGAAATTAAGGGCGTTCAGGTCAATGGTAAGGTCTTAACCGCAGATCGTTATGTTCTAGCGTTTGGTAGCTATTCACGTGATTTCTTGAAACCACTTGATCTACAGTTACCTGTATATCCTGTCAAAGGTTATTCGTTGACGATTCCAATTGTTGACCCTGCTTTTGCTCCGCAATCTACAGTGCTTGATGAAACCTACAAAATTGCGATTACTCGTTTTGACCAACGTATTCGCGTAGGTGGAATGGCAGAGCTAAGCGGTTTCAATTTAGGTCTTAACGAAGACCGCCGTGCAACCTTGCAAATGGTGACTCAGGACTTGTTCCCGGGCGGTGATATGGCACAGGCATCTTTCTGGACTGGTCTACGTCCGATGACACCAGACAGTACTCCAATTATTGGTGCGACTCGCTTTAAAAATCTGTTCTTGAATACAGGTCACGGTACTTTAGGCTGGACCATGGCGTGTGGTTCAGGAAAATTAATCAGTGACATCGTATTGAATCATAAGACTGAAATCAGTACCGATGGCCTTTCAATTCAGCGTTATTCACACGCACATGCTGCATAACGGACGTTAGGAAATTAATCATGCCTCGTCCTATTACCGCAGTCATCCACCGTCAAGCCTTACAAAATAACTTGGCGGTGGTACGCAAGGCTATGCCAAACAGTAAGGTCTTTGCCGTTGTAAAAGCCAATGCTTATGGACACGGCATTGAACGTGTTTATGAAGCATTTAAAGCCGCAGATGGCTTTGCCTTACTTGATCTTGATGAAGCAAAACGAATTCGTGCTCTAGGTTGGACAGGTCCAATTTTATTGCTCGAAGGGATTTTTTCTCCTCAAGATTTATTTGATTGTGTGCACTATCAACTCAGTTTCACCATTCATAGTGAAGCCCAAATCGAGTGGGTAGAAAAGCATCCTTATCCAGCTCAGTTTGATGTTTGCCTAAAAATGAACAGTGGTATGAACCGTCTTGGTTTTAAACCACAACACTATGTTCAGGCTTGGGAGCGTCTAAATAACTTGGCAAATGTGTCCAAGATTACGCACATGATGCATTTTTCAGATGCAGATGGCGATCGTTTCGGCCAGCAGGGTATTGATTATCAAATCACTGCATTTGAAGAAATTGTAAAAGATTTACCGGGTGAAAGGTCGGTAAGTAATAGTGCGGCAATTTTGCGCTATCAAGATCAGCTCAAATCAGATTATGCCCGTAGCGGCATCATGCTCTATGGCAGCTCACCAGATTACCCGACCCATAGTATTGCGGATTGGGGCTTACAACCCACTATGAGCTTACGCACTGAAATTATTTCCGTTCAGCATTTAGAACCGAATGAAAGCGTCGGTTATGGCTCAAACTTTGTGGCAGAGCAACCCATGACGATTGGGATTGTCGCTTGCGGCTATGCCGATGGTTATCAGCGTATTTCACCAACAGGTACTCCGGTTTTAGTGGACTCTGTCCTTACTCGTACAATTGGCCGCGTCAGCATGGACATGTTGGCAGTCGATTTAACAGGCATTGAAAGTGCCAAAGTCGGCAGTGAAGTCGTGCTTTGGGGCCAATCAAGTACAGGCGTTGTTTTACCTATTGATGATGTTGCAGTTTCATCCGGTACGGTGGGTTATGAACTGATGTGTGCTGTCACCGCCCGTGTTCAATTTATTAATCAGGTATAAGGAAATCCGAATGTCTAATTCAGATATACAAAAGATTAACACTAACGAAGTCATGAGTGCCGTGACTGTTTTTAATAAAGTGGTTTATTTGTCAGGTCAGGTACCTAAAAATACCGAGCAAGACGTGGCAGGCCAAACTCGTGAAATTCTTGCAACGATTGATGAACTTTTGGCATTAGCCAATACCGACAAATCTCGCTTGCTCTCTGCACAGCTCTATTTGAAAAATCTTTCTGACTTTTCAACCGTAAATGCAATTTGGGTTGACTGGTTAAAAGGGTGTGTTGCTCCATCGCGTGCCACAATTCAGGCCGATTTGGTCAACCCAAATTGGCTCATTGAAATTGCCGTGACGGCAGCACAAAAGTAATTCGTTTTTACTCCAAAAATGATGATGTATCTAACAGAAGGAAGATAGATACGGTTTATCCAGTCATTTTTTGGTGAACAGATTCAGTGACCTATGGCATACGGTTCAATTTTCGCCATAGGTTGCTGATCTTAACAAAGGAATTCAAAAAGGAATTTTAATATGACAACGGCTCGTCATTCAGATGCAGAAAATTCTCCTGATCATCTGCAACGAAAACTGTCTAACCGTCATTTACAACTGATTGCTATTGGCGGTGCAATTGGAACCGGCCTATTTATGGGCTCGGGTAAAACAATCTCCCTCGCAGGTCCTTCAATCCTTTTGATCTATATGATTATTGGAGGCATGTTCTTTTTCTTAATGCGTGCAATGGGTGAGTTACTCCTTGCAAATCTGCATTACAAATCTTTTGTTGATATGGCTCATGACCTGATTGGTCCTTGGGCGGGTTACTATTTGGGTTGGACTTATTGGTTGGGCTGGGTGCTGGTCGGTATTGCGGATCTTTCAGCAGTCATTAACTATTTGAGCTTCTGGTTGCCCGATGGAGCAAGCTTCTCTCCAACACAACAAGCCATGATTAGTGCAGGCTGCGTATTGTTTGTCATGGGACTTAACCTCCTAACAGTACGCCTATTTGGTGAAATTGAATTCTGGTTTGCGCTCATTAAGATTCTGGCAATTATTGGCCTGATTGGAGTGGGCGGCTACATGATTTTCAGTCATTTCCAAGCTCCGCAAGGTGCTGTTGCAAGCATTAGTAATGTCTGGTCACATGGCGGTTTATTCCCGAAAGGTACAGAAGGCTTCTTGGCAGGATTCCAGATTGCTGTATTTGCTTTTGTCGGGGTGGAACTGGTAGGTACAACGGCTGCTGAAACGAAGGATCCACAGAAGAATTTACCGAAAGCAATTAATGCGATTCCGGTACGTATTATTTTGTTCTATGTGTTGGCACTATTTATTGTGATGTCAGTAACACCTTGGGATCACATTCGTGCAGATAAAAGCCCGTTTGTTGAGTTATTCTTAAATGCGGGTATTCCTGTTTCAGCGATCATCATGAACTTGGTGGTACTGTCTTCAGTGATGTCTTCAATGAACAGCGGTGTGTTTTCAACCAGTCGTATGCTTTTTGGTCTATCAAAAGACGGTCAGGCACCGGGTGCATTTGGGCGTTTATCAAAACGTGCTGTACCTTCAAATGGTTTAATCTTCTCATGTATTTTCATTATGGGTGGAGCAGTACTTCAGTACTTTGTTCCAAACACGATGGAAGCATTTACTTTAGCAAGTTCACTGTGTGTGATTCTATTCATTAGTGTCTGGAGTCTCATTATGGTGTGCTATTTACGCTATCGTAAATTACGTCCTGAATTACATGAAAAATCGACTTTCAAAATGCCGGGTGGCGTTTGGATGAGTTATGTGGTTTTGGCATTCATGCTTTTTACTTTGGTTATCTTGGCGCTAGAGCCAGATACTTTAAAAGCTTTGTATGTCAGCCCAGTATGGCTAGTCATTTTAGGTGTGACCTATCATATGTTGTACAAACCACGTATGAAAAAGCTAGGACGTGAACTCGTTAACGATCATTAAGTTTTATTAAAAAGCCAATCAATCATGATTGGCTTTTTTTATTTTCATCAGTTTTTTTATCGGAATAATGTTGTTTATTTTTGAATCAATAGCACAGTTTAGAGGGGGGTAGAAAAGCGACATCTTGTATTACCGCATGCTAAACTCCGGCTAATCTGGAGAATCCAGATATGTTAATTAAAATTGCCGTGAAGGCAGTACATAAATAATGTGACTTAAAAAAACAGGACAAACGATTTATCAATTAAGGAAAAAATATACTTGAACATCTTGTCCTGAGGTATAGACTCAGCAACCCACGATATACGGTTCGTTTTTCTCCCTATAGGTTGCTGATTTTAAGTTAAGCAAAATATAAAAAGGACTTCTAATATGACAATGGTTCATCATCCCGATGAGGCAAGCTCCCCTGATCATTTACAACGGAAATTAAATAATCGCCACTTACAAATGATTGCAATTGGCGGTGCAATTGGAACCGGCCTATTCATGGGCTCGGGCAAAACCATCTCCCTCGCAGGTCCTTCAATCCTCGTTATCTACATGATAATTGGTGGCATGTTCTTTTTTCTGATGCGTGCATTGGGTGAACTACTGCTTGCCAATTTACATTACAAATCATTTGTCGATATGGCATATGATTTGATTGGACCATGGGCTGGCTATTATATAGGCTGGACTTATTGGTTAGGCTGGGTACTGGTCGGTATTGCTGACTTGTCTGCGGTCATTAACTATTTAAGTTTCTGGCTGCCTGAAGGCGCCAGTTTCTCACCCATGCAACAAGCCATGATTAGTACAGGCTGTGTACTATTCATTTTAGGGCTTAACCTTCTTACGGTGAAGTTGTTTGGTGAAGTTGAATTTTGGTTCGCACTCATTAAGATTTTGGCCATTATTGGCCTGATTGGAGTCGGTGGCTACATGCTCCTTACTCATTTTCAAGCTCCGCATGGTGAGGTTGTGAGTGTAAGTAATGTGTGGTCGCATGGCGGCATATTTCCAAAAGGCGTAAGCGGATTTTTGGCAGGTTTCCAGATCGCCGTATTTGCCTTTATTGGTGTTGAGCTGATTGGTACAACAGCTGCTGAAACCAAAGATCCAGAGAAAAATCTACCGAAGGCAATTAACGCGATTCCTGTACGTATTATTCTATTCTATGTGTTGGCACTCTTTGTGGTGATGTCAGTAACACCTTGGGATCACATTCGTGCAGATAAAAGCCCATTTGTTGAGTTGTTCTTAAATGCGGGTATTCCTGTTTCAGCCATCATCATGAACTTGGTCGTACTGTCTTCAGTGATGTCTTCAATGAACAGCGGTGTGTTTTCAACCAGTCGTATGCTGTTCGGTTTATCGAAAGATGGTCAGGCGCCAAGTGCATTGGGACGTTTATCAAAACGTGCCGTACCTTCAAATGGTTTAATCTTCTCATGTATTTTCATTATGGGTGGGGCAGTGCTTCAGTACTTTGTTCCAAACACGATGGAAGCATTTACTTTGGCAAGTTCACTCTGTGTGATTCTCTTTATTAGTGTATGGCTTCTGATCATGGCATGCTATTTACGTTATCGTAAGTTGAGTCCTGAGCTTCACGCAGCATCAACCTTTAAAATGCCGGGTGGGGTGTTGATGGCGTATGTTGTCATTGCATTCTTCTTGTTTACTTTAGTGATTTTGGCACTAGAGCCAGATACATTAAAAGCACTCTACGTTAGCCCAGTATGGTTGGTGGTTTTGGGTATTACCTATTATGCATTCTATAAACCGCGTATGAAAAAACTAGGCCGAGAAGTTTTTTAATTATCCTTTCTCGATTTACCAAAAAAGCCAATCATGATTGATTGGCTTTTTTATTGAGATGTCTAATCAACCAGTAAGTGTTGATATTTATCGGCTTGTTTACGCAAATAATCCCAAACTAACTTAATGCGTGGTTCATGTTGTAAATCAACAAAAGTCAGCATCCAGAAGGTATGAGTAAAGCGAACTTGCTGCTCTAAAACGACGTCTAGTTCTGGTTTATCATCTGCTAAAAACTTGGGCAAAATCGCAAGTCCTGCGCCTGCACTCACTGCAATTTGCTGGGCCAAAATACTGCTGCTACGAAAGTTAGCATTCAGCTTCAAAGGTAACCGTTCTAAACAGTACAGCTCAGGACTATATACCAGATCATCAATATAATTTACAAAGCGATGCTGAGTTAAATCTTCTAAACCGCGAATCGGTGGGTTTTGCGCTAGATAGTTTTGGCTGCCATAAATTTTTAAACAGTAGTCTGATAAGCGGGTAATGATATAAGGGCCCGAGGTTGGGCGCTCAATCGACACGACAATGTCTGCCTCACGGTGGGAGAGTTTAATCATTTTTGGCACTGGAATCAGATCGATGGTCAGCAGTGGGTATTGAATAGAGAACTCAGCCAGTAAACGTGCTAAAAATGCAGTTCCAAAACCTTCAGGTGTGCCAATTCGCACACGACCTTGCAATGGTTGATGTGGTTTTTCAATTTGTAAGAATGCTTGTTCCATTTGCTCAACTCGAGGAACAAGTGCCATGCCTTCGAGTGTCAGCTCATAGCCTGTTGCTTCACGTTTAAACAACGTTGTACCCAAAGCAAGCTCTAGAGCCTGAATTCGTCTAGCCACTGTACTATGCTCGACACCAATAATACGTGCAGCATTGGTTAAGGTTTTAGTGCGAGCTAAAACCAGAAAAAACTGTAGATGATCCCAATCCACTTTCATTTTTGTTATTGTCCCTGTGCATATTTGCACAACAATCGTGCATGAATTTGCGTTGGTGGTCAAAGCTTTCTTTGTTAGTCTCAAATGAAACCTGAATAAAGAAAATACATAGATCAGTATTTTCTAATAACTGAACACAATAAAAATATGGCCTACGGAGAGGTTATGAACACAATCCAAAAAATCGAATTGGAAACCGCTAAGTTACTCATTAACGGACAGTTTATCGAATCTAAAACACAGGAATGGCAAGATATTATTAACCCCGCCACTCAGGAAGTGATTGGTCGCGTACCATTTGCAACGGTTCAAGAAGTTGACGCTGCTATTCAAGCTGCACAAGATGCTTTTGCTTCTTGGCGTCAAACTCCAATTCAGGCACGTATGCGTATCATGCTTAAGCTGCAAGACTTAATCCGTGCCAACATGAAGGAAATTGCACAAGTACTAACGGCGGAACAAGGCAAAACCTTGGCAGATGCTGAAGGCGATATTCAACGTGGTCTAGAAGTAGTGGAACATGCGTGTTCGGTCGGCACTTTGCAAATGGGTGAATATGTCGAAGGCGTAGCGCGTGGTGTAGATACGTATACCTTGCAACAACCTTTGGGTGTCTGTGCTGGTATTACGCCATTTAATTTCCCTGCCATGATTCCACTTTGGATGTTCCCAATGGCAATTGTGTGCGGTAATACCTTCGTTTTAAAACCATCAGAACAAGACCCGTTATCGACCATGATGTTGGTCGAGCTTGCGATTCAAGCAGGTATTCCAGCAGGTGTCTTAAACGTTGTGCATGGCGGCAAAGAAGTGGTTGACCGTTTGTGTACCCATAAAGACATTAAAGCGATTTCATTTGTGGGTTCAACTGCGGTTGGCACACATGTTTATAACCTTGCAGGGCAACATGGCAAACGCGTGCAATCAATGATGGGTGCAAAAAACCATGTGGTTGTGATGCCAGATGCCAATAAAGAACAAACGCTAAATGCCTTAGTCGGTGCAGCGTTTGGTGCTGCTGGGCAACGCTGTATGGCATTGTCTGTTGCAGTCATGGTTGGCGACAGCAAACAATGGATTCAAGAGCTAGTCGAAAAGGCGAAAACCTTAAAAGTAAACGCAGGCCATGAGCCAAATACTGACATTGGCCCAGTCATTTCAAAACGTGCTAAAGCGCGAGTCTTGGACTTAATTAATAGCGGTGTTGAGCAAGGTGCCGAACTTCTGCTTGATGGTCGCAATGTGCAAGTGCAAGGCTATGAATCGGGCAACTTTGTAGGGGCGACGATTTTTAGTGGCGTAAATACCGACATGCGTATTTATAAAGAAGAAATCTTTGGCCCGGTACTTTCGATTATTTGTGTAGATACACTTGATGAAGCGATTGCTCTTATCAATGCCAACCCATTTGGAAACGGTGTAGGTCTATTTACCCAAAGTGGTGCCATTGCACGTACTTTCCAAAACTTAATTGATATTGGTCAAGTCGGTATCAATATTCCAATTCCTGTACCTGTGCCGTTCTTTAGTTTTACAGGGTCAAGAGGCTCAAAACTGGGTGATTTGGGACCATACGGCAAACAGGCTGTCCAGTTCTATACCCAGACCAAAACCATTACTAGCCGTTGGTTTGAAGATAGCCATGAAGTTGGCGGTGTAAACACAACCATTAGTTTACGTTAAGGGGATCACGGATGAATATCGCCTTTATCGGTCTAGGAAATATGGGCGGCAAAATGGCCCATAACCTACTTAAAGCCGGAATCAAAGTTTATGGTTATGACCTCAGTGAAGTTGCTATTCAGCACTTCGCCGAGGCAGGTGGCATAGTCTGCGACAGCCCACAGGCAGCAGCAAAACAAGCTGATGTGGTCATTACCATGTTGCCTGCAGCAAAGCATGTTAAAGACGTTTACTTGGGTGAAAATGGTGTTTTGGAGGTGCTAAAAGCAGGTAGCTTATGCATTGATAGCAGTACCATTGACCCACAAACCATCAAAGATATTTCGGCTGTTGCGCATAGCAAAAATATTAAAATCTGTGATGCACCAGTCTCTGGTGGAACCATTGGTGCTCAAGCGGGAACTTTAACCTTTATGGTGGGTGCCGATGATCAAACCTTTAACGACGTAAAACCTGTGCTCAGCCACATGGGCAAAAATATTGTTCATTGTGGTGATGTCGGTGCAGGCCAAATTGCCAAAATCTGCAACAACCTGATTTTAGGTATTTCAATGGCCGCAGTGGCCGAAGGTATGGCGCTTGGTGTGAAACTCGGCATCGACCCACAAGCATTGGCAGGTGTCATTAACACTTCAAGTGGCCGTTGCTGGAGTTCGGATGTATGTAACCCATGGCCGCATATTAATGAAAATGCGCCAGCATCTCGAGGTTATCAAGATGGTTTTGCCACTCAGTTGATGCTAAAAGATTTAGGACTCGCTGTAGAGGCCGCGGGCCAAGTCAAACAGCCAGTGGTATTAGGTGGTATGGTGCAACAGCTCTATCAGCAAATGTGTATGCGTGGTAATGCCAATCTCGATTTTTCGAGCATTATCCAGCAATACCTGCCACAAGAGGCATAACGGTAAAGCCAAAGGATGGCTTTAAACCAATAAATCAAACCCTGTCGTGAATAACAAAAAATCCGGACTGAGGGAAAAGATATGATGGATTATCAAAATGCTGCACAGGCTTTCGATTTGGAAAGTACTGCAAAACAGATGTTGTCAGGTTCACTCGATGCACTGAACGCTTGTTATGAGTGCTGTGATCGACATGCAGATGGCGACAAAATCGCGCTGTACTGGCAAGGAAAAGACGGACGAAAAGAGCAATATACCTTCCGTGAGCTAAAAGAATGGTCGAGTCAGTTTGCTAACTTTTTAAAAGCACAAGGTGTGAAAACGGGTGACCGTATTTCAGGTCTATTACCAAGAACACCTGAACTGATTGTGACTATTTTGGCAGCTTGGCGAATTGGTGCAGTCTATCAACCGTTATTTACTGCATTTGGCCCAAAAGCGATTGAGCACCGTATTCAGCTTGCACAAAGTAAGCTAGTGGTGACCGATATGGGTAACCGTAGCAAGCTTGATGAAATTGAAAATTGCCCTGCAATTGTGACGGTGGCCGACGCACAAGGTACTCCGCTTAAAGCAGGTGATTTTAATTTCTGGAATGAAGTGAAGCAGCAATCCGATCAATGTGATCTGGTGATGCGTAGCATCCAAGATCCTTTCTTGCTCATGTTTACTTCAGGCACTACAGGGCCTGCAAAACCATTGGAAGTGCCTTTAAAAGCACTGATTGCCTTTGGGCGATATATGCAAGATGCCATTGGTTTAACAGAAGAAGACTCGTTTTGGAATATTGCCGATCCGGGTTGGGCGTATGGTTTGTACTATGCGATTACTGGGCCGTTATTCTTGGGCTATGCTACTTTGTTCTATGAAGGTGGGTTCAGCACAGATAGCCTATGCCAAATTGTGAAAGATTATAAAGTTAACAACTTGGCAGGTGCACCTACGGCTTACCGTATGATGATGGCAGCAGATCCAGCGCAAATGGCGCCGTTAAAAGGCCAGTTCCGTGTGGTGAGCAGTGCAGGTGAGCCGCTGAATCCTGAAGTCATTCGCTGGTTTAAACAAGTGCTTGATGCTCCGATTTATGACCACTATGGGCAAACTGAAGTCGGCATGGTGGTGTGTAATCATCATGGTTTAAAACATGAAATTCATGCTGGTTCAGCAGGTTTCCCAAGTCCGGGCTACCGCGTTGCGATTGTCAATGAACAAGGTGAAGAACTTCCCCCAGACACACCAGGAATTTTAGCGGTCGATATTAGCCAGTCTCCAATGATGTGGTTTGGTGGCTATAAAGAAAGCCGTAAATCGCCATTTGTTGGTCATTACTACTTAACGGGCGATACGGCCGAGTTACATGCTGATGGCAGCATGAGCTTTGTAGGTCGTAGTGATGATGTAATCACCACATCGGGTTATCGGATTGGACCATTCGATGTAGAAAGTGCTCTGCTTGAACATGATGCTGTCATTGAGGCGGCAGTGATTGGTGTACCTGATCCAGACCGTACCGAAGTGGTTAAGGCATTCGTGATTTTATCCGCGACTACTCAACCATCAGAAACACTTGCTGAAGAACTCAGTCAATTTGTTAAAAGACGACTTTCTGCTCATGCTTACCCACGTTTAGTTGAATTTGTGAGTGAATTACCTAAAACTCCAAGTGGCAAAATTCAGCGCTTTTTATTGCGTAATCAAGAAATTGCTAAACAACAAGCTAAAGCAGGGTAAAGGAAATAATAATGCAATTTACCGAAGAACAATTACTTATCCGTGACATGGCGAAAAGTTTCGCCCAAGAACAAATTAAGCCTCATGCCAGCGATTGGGATCGAGACGGAACTTTCCCAAAAGAGACTCTGGCTCAAATGGGGCAACTCGGTTTTATGGGTATGCTTGTTTCAGAGCAATGGGGCGGTTCAGACACGGGTAACTTAGCCTATGTACTGGCACTCGAAGAAGTTGCGGCGGCAGATGGTGCAACCTCGACCATCATGAGCGTACATAACTCGGTTGGTTGTGTGCCTATTTTAAAGTTTGGTACCGACGAGCAAAAAGAACGCTTTTTAAAACCTCTGGCACAAGGTGAAATGATCGGTGCTTTTGCCCTAACTGAGCCGCATACAGGATCGGATGCGGGAGCCATTAAAACCCGAGCTGTCAAAGATGGCGATGATTACATCTTAAATGGTGCCAAGCAGTTTATTACCTCGGGTAATAATGCCGGTGTCATTATTGTGTTTGCAGTGACTGATCCGAGCGCGGGTAAAAAGGGCATTAGTGCATTTTTAGTCCCACGTGAAACGCCGGGTTATGAAGTAATTCGTGTAGAAGAAAAGCTCGGTCTGCATGCATCAGATACCTGTCAGATTGCCCTGACAGATGTGCGCATCCATAAAAGCCTTATGCTGGGTAAAGAAGGTGAGGGCTTGAAAATCGCTCTTGCCAATTTAGAAGGTGGACGTATTGGTATTGCTGCACAAGCAGTCGGTTTAGCACGTGCGGCGCTCGAAGAGGCGACTCGTTATGCCAAAGAGCGTATTACTTTTGGAAAACCAATTTTTGAGCATCAAACCATCGCATTTCGCCTTGCCAGCATGGCAACTGAAATTGAAGCAGCGAGACAACTGGTTCACTACGCTGCGCGTTTAAAAGAAGCAGGTCAACCGTGTCTCAACGAAGCTTCAATGGCTAAGTTATTTGCTTCAGAAATGACTGAGCGTGTGTGCTCGAGCGCACTACAAGTGTTTGGTGGCTATGGTTACCTCAGAGATTTCCCTATTGAACGTATTTATCGTGATGCGCGTATTTGTCAAATTTACGAAGGCACAAGTGATATCCAACGTTTAGTGATTGCACGTAGTCTATAAAATCAGAACAAGGAATAAATAATGCAGTGGCAAAGTATTTTATTAGAAAAGCGTAATGGGGTTGGACTGATTACATTAAATCGCCCTCAAGCGCTCAATGCTTTAAACAGTGAATTAATTAGTGAAATTAATCAGGCATTAGATCAGCTCGAAAAAGACCGTGAAATTGGTTGCATCGTATTGGCAGGTTCTGAAAAAGCTTTTGCCGCAGGTGCAGACATTAAAGAAATGGCTGATTTAGCATTTCCAGATATTTATTTTGATGACTTTTTCCATCTTGCAGACCGTATTGCACAGCGCCGTAAACCTCTAATTGCAGCAGTCAGCGGCTATGCGTTAGGTGGTGGCTGTGAACTGGCGCTCATGTGTGACTTTATTTATTGTGCTGACAATGCCAAGTTTGGCTTACCTGAAGTCACCTTAGGTGTAATTCCGGGTATTGGTGGTACACAACGCTTAACTCATGCTATTGGTAAAGCCAAAGCAATGGAAATGTGTTTTACCGCTCGTCAAATGGGTGCTGTAGAAGCAGAGCAAAGTGGTTTAGTCGCACGTGTGTTTAGCAAAGAAGAATTACTTGAACAAACCTTGCAAGCAGCTGAAAAAATTGCGGCACGATCTTTAACTGCAAATATCATGCTCAAAGAAACCATTAACCGAGCTTTTGAAGTAAACCTTACTGAAGGCTTGCGTTTTGAAAGACGTATGTTCCATTCAATATTTGCAACATTTGACCAAAAAGAAGGAATGCAGGCGTTCGTTGAAAAACGAAAACCAAATTTTAAAAATCAGTAAGAGATCAATAAAATGAATACAGAAAATCACTTAATGATTGAGCAACAAGGTAAGTTGGGCATTATTACTTTAGACCGTGTGACTCATCTTAATGCATTGTCGCTAGACATGATTAAAAGTATTGGTGCCCAATTGGAACTGTGGCGAAATGATGCTGCTGTTCAGGCAGTATTAATTAAGTCAAATAGCCCAAAAGCCTTTTGTGCAGGTGGCGATATTCGCTATCTCTACGACAGTTATAAAAATGGCACGGCTGATTACAAAGGCTACTTTAGTGCCGAATATAAAATGCTAGATATACTGCGTGAATATGCAAAGCCAGTCATTGTTGTACTTGATGGCTATGTATTAGGTGGCGGTTTTGGCTTGGCTCAAGCTTGTCACATTGTTGTGAGCAGTGAAAAGTCCAGATTTGCTATGCCTGAAACAGCGATTGGCTTTTTCCCAGACGTTGGCGCAACGCATTTCCTGTCTCGCCTTGATGATATTGGCGTTTATATGGCAATTACGGGCGAGCAGATCAGCAGTAGCGATGCGCTTTATCTCGATTTAATTGACTACCATGTGCCAAGCGAGCAGTTACAAGCTTTACAAGATGCTCTTGTTGAGGCACCAAGTTTAAGTAAAGAGGGAATTGAACGCATCATTACCCGATTTATTACTTGCCCTGCCGAAAGTGAACTCAAACAATTGGCTGAAGGTATTCGTAAACACTTCGGATATCAGCATTTAGATGAAATTGAGCAAAGTCTTGAAAATGAACAAGATGAAAGCTTAAAGACTTGGGCAAGCAAGATGCTCAATATTTTGCAGCAGCGTTCATTTATTGCCAAACAAACTAGCCTGAAACTTCAACATTTAGGTCGTGGGCTTTCGCTACAGCAGTGTATGCAGCTTGAGCGCGATTTACAGGACATTTGGTTTGAGCATGGTGACTTTATTGAAGGTGTCCGTGCTCTCATTGTCGATAAAGACAAACAACCACAGTGGCAAGAACGCAATTCGAAATTTGAGCCAATTTTAGAAAAATTGAGCTAAGCCTTATTACGCAACTCTAAAAAGCTTAAGGAGATAAAGCGAGACCTGAAAATGCTTATGGTCAGGGCTGGTCATAAGCATAAAAAAGATAAAACAAGAAAATCTAAAAAGGATATTACGATGCAATCAATACATGGAAACGGTTCAAATACTAAAAAGTCGTCACATCGATTAGCAGGCATCTCTAGCATGGTCGGCACCACCATTGAGTGGTATGACTTTTTTATCTATGGTGCGGCGGCAGCGCTGATTTTTAACAAGCTATTTTTTCCTAACTTAGACCCACTTACAGGTGTACTTGCGGCATTCGCTACCTATGCGGTTGGTTTTATTGGCCGTCCACTTGGTGGTTTAGTCTTTGGTCATTTTGGTGACAAGATTGGCCGTAAATCGATGTTGCTTTTGACTCTGATGCTCATGGGAATTCCAACGGTACTCATTGGCCTCTTACCAACTTACGAATCAATTGGTTATTGGGCTGCAATTTGTTTGGTTGTCTTACGATTCATTCAAGGGATGGCAATGGGCGGTGAATGGGGCGGTGCTGTGCTCATGGCCGTTGAACATGCTCCCGAAGGTGGTAAGGGCTTTTGGGGAAGTTTACCTCAAGCCAGTACAGGTGGCGGTTTAATGCTAGCCTCAATCGCGTTGGGTCTGGTGTCGTTATTACCTGAACAAGCACTGTTTAGCTGGGGGTGGCGTTTACCGTTTCTTGCCAGCATTATTTTACTGGCAGTAGGTTGGTACATTCGAGTGAAAGTGCCTGAGTCACCAGATTTTGAAAAAGTAAAACAGCAGTCCGAAGAAGTCAAAGTTCCTGCTTTAAAAGTTTTTAAAAACCATCCAAAGCAACTCATCACTATTATTTTAGCGCGTGCTGCCGAGAACGCATGGTTTTATATTGCTTCAACCTTTACATTGGCTTATACCACTGCGCAACTTGGCATCGCACGCCAAGACATTTTGTTTGCTACCATTTGCGGTGCAATAGTCATTCTATTTATGACGCCGTTGTGTGGACATTTGTCTGATAAGGTTGGCCAACGCAATATGTTTATGTTTGGTTTATGCATACTGGCGCTTTACAGCTATCCATTTTTTACCATGCTCAACACCAAAGATCCGGTATTAGTCTGGACAGCCATTGTTTTAGCAATTGGAGTTGTATTCCCAATTATGTATGCGCCGCAAGCTCAGCTTTTTGCACGTCAATTTCCAGCAGAAATTCGTTATAGCGGAATTTCAATTTCGGTACAGTTGGCTGGGGTGCTTGGTGGTGGTTTAGCGCCGTTAATTGCGACCAAACTTTTAAGTATCGGGCAGGGTAATCCGTATTTAATTATGATTTATATTGGATCTATGGCTATCGTTGCGATTATATCGACTTCATTTATGCCACGTGATTGGCAGACTAAAACTGATGAGGCTTACCATAAAAAATCAGAATTAAGTTTGAAAAACAAAATTACTGAGCAGTCTTAATATTAAGTTTGAGTCTTTCAAATTTCAAAAGCCCTAATCTTTTGACTAGGGCTTTTGAAATTTGGCGAGTGAAACGAGATTGTCGCTTAAGACCTTCATCTTTGAAATGTCGCCAATATTCTTATTCTTAGACTTTGATTTAACCAATTACACTTCAATCAAGCATGCAAACATAGCATATCCATCAATCGTCATTGGTGGGCCTGCACGATGGGCACGAAACCCAGCAGCACGTAGTAACCGCTCTACCCCAAGAGGTGAGGTGGTAATAAGTTGTTTGGCACCTTGTTCTCTTGCAAAGTTAATTGCTTCTTGCAGAATGGCAATCGAAACAGGTGATGATACTGCTTGAGTCGCTGTGGTAGGTGGATTCGAGAAATCTACGGCAGAAAACCTTGAGAGTTCCCAAATTTCTGGTGAGCAGGGAATAGGCATTCCATTCATTAATTGAGGAAATATTTCACCCAGTAAATACGGTTGAGTTGTAGGTAGTAATCTGGCACAACCAATAATATTGGACTCTCTGTCTTGAGCGACGACGTAAGCTGTATCGACTTTATCAAATTGATCTAATTCTTCATTATGTGGACAGTTTAACTCCCATCCCAAATGTTCAACAAACACCTTGTAGCGGTAACTTTTAAATTTGGTATATAAGCCTTCTGAAAAATTGTTTTGAAATCCAGCAATAATATTCATTACAAGTGCTTCCACTTATTTTTGATGTGACTTTACTGAACAGCTAAGAAGGCGGTAACTGTAAAAATTTACAGGTTGCTAGGAGAAATTAGGGCTCAATTTAGACTTTGTTAATCTTGTATTGATTTGGGCATAAATGAACTGTTCCCAGAACAGGCTGTCGATTTTCTTCTCGATTAATGATCCAGTCACATCAAATCCAATATCTGTACCAGATACATCAACGATCATGATATTGCTTCTCGGCAGGCCAATTCGTTTTAAGCTAGCGGACCCATTTTGCTCAATGAATACCCAGTCCCATCCAGTACTTAAAGCAGGGGTCTTTAGTGTTGCCCATTCAGTAAAACCGTAATAGAAAATTTGTGAATCTTCGATTTGTATTGATTCAACAATGGATAAGATGTGTCGGAGAGGGTGGTTCATAAGCTGGTTTTCATTCATCCGAATAAAACCATCTGCTGAGATTGGAAAGTGAGTGGGTATGCTGACCATGCTACCTGTTTAAGTAACCTAAAATGGAATTCTACTGATAAATAACATAAATTATTGCCAATGAAATACTGTCATATTTAACAGGTTAAAGATAATTCCATGGCCTATATCGTTAAGCTGACCTTATTAGAGGGGTGCTTGGATATTAAGATTTACTTATATGAGAATAGAGTAACTTTAGTTCTTTAGTCGAAAATAACTTGTTGAAATTTACGAAATCATACGACCGATGATGAACTTTATATGGATTATCTATTCTCATTATTGAAAGGATAATCATAAGCAATACAGATTATGGTGTAATTATTTGATTTTTTAAATTATTGTAGATGCTTTTAGTTTCTATATATAATAAATGGTAAAATTTCATAATTTTAGGTGTTGTTAGAATTTATTATTAAATTAAATTAATAAAAATATCTCATTGATAATAAGTAGTGGAGTCTTAGTGTTTATTTAAAAATAATTATTTTTTGGAATAAAATGCATCCTATAAAAAAAATTTTTCAAGCATAATCTGCACCTGAAATATAACAACCTTAAAAGCTTTTAGAAATTTAGTTTATCTGAAGAATTTGCACCCATTTAGGCTTAAAAGTGTTGTTAATTGAATGATGAATTCAAAATCTGCAATTGAGAAATCAATAAAAGAGGAATAGGTGTTCAAAATATTTTAGTACCTAAAAATCTTTTAGATTCTCGCAGCGCTTTATTGGAATAAGGGTAAAAGATAAGGCCTATACTTCAATTTGATTGCTTGGATTCATAAGATGAAACTGAACAAAAAATGATTTTTGGCCGGAGTCTAATGAGAGCAAATGGAAAGTTGGCAAGAGGATTTATTATCAGCATTTTTGATCGTGCAAGATGAATACCAGTTATTTGAAGTCGTCAAATCGACAGCATCAAAGCTTGGATTTGATTATTGTGCTTATGGTATGCAGTCACCATTATCTATTGCTGAACCAAAAACAATTATGCTGAATAATTATCCTCAAGCATGGCAGCAACGCTATGTAGAACAGCAGTATGTTAAGGTCGACCCAACTGTTCAGCACTGTATGGTTTCACTGAAACCTCTTGTCTGGTCAAGTCAATACACTCATACACAAGCAGAGAAAGACTTCTGGGAGGAAGCGCGTTCTTATGGTTTAAATGTCGGTTGGGCACAGTCAAGTCGTGATTTCATTGGGACACGTGGAATGCTAACTTTGGCAAGATCCAGCGACCAATTATCTGAAAAAGAACAAAAAGCACAATATACAAATATGTATTGGCTAACTCAAACTGTGCATTCCAGCATTGCTAAAATTGTAAATGATGTTGAGTTCTCTCAGTTTAATCTATATTTAACGAACCGAGAAAAAGAGGTACTACGTTGGACGGCTGAGGGTAAAACGTCAGCTGAGATTGCACAGATTCTTGGAGTAAGTGAAAGAACCATAAATTTCCATCTGAGTAATTCAATGCAAAAACTAAATGTGAATAATAAAATTTCAGCAGCAATTCGTGCTGTAATGTTAGGACTATTGTAAAACTAAGTTTATAATAAAAATAATATTAAATTTAAATGGTTGTGATGTGTATTTTAAATTAAATTTAAAAAATTATTTATTTTAATAAAGATAAATAATTTAATTATTTTTTTAAATTTAATTTTTGTTTGAAATATAATAATTGTCAAAATTAAAATGTTCTTTTTAATATATTTAATTCTAATTTCACTTTTATTTTTTATGGTCAGAAAGTAAGGTAAATTTCACAACCTATGTATATATTTGGTTTTAAGTATTTAATCATAGCTTAAGCATAATTAAATTAAGGTTTTTATTGGAAATAAAAGTTGTGGAGTTAAATATAATTTTTAGTTAGATTACATGTAACCAGTAAAATCATAAATTTTATCTAAAATAAAAACCTAAAGTTAAGAAAAAATGAAAATTCGAACTCAGTATGCTTTGTGGTTTAGATAAACTTAATAATATTAGCTTAACATTTCCTAAATCGAGGCTATTAGGGTAGCTTTTTAAGTTTAATTAATTACAAGAATTTGTAATCTTTAACTGAATAAAAATGATTATAAAAGATAACTAAGCTCTTAATTTTAAATAAAAGTTGCCTAACCTGTTAACACTTACAGGTGTAATAAAAAACACCCGCACATAAAATATAATGTGAATTTATATTTTAAACAAAAAGTATATTCATTTTTATTAAAACCCCCAGCTAGAAGTTGAATTTCTGAAACAACAGGTTTCTTTGAAGGGTTAATTATAATTAATCGGAGTAAGTTATGGCTGTAATGTGTACGGATAATATCATTGCAACTTTGGAATCCCACGCAAAATTAAATGGAGCTAAGACAGCTTTCGAGTATTTGGGGCGCCAATCGGGTGGTATTCAAGCCTTGACGTATGCAGATCTGAACGAGCGAGTTCAATATCAAGCTCAGATATTACTAAGCCTTGTAAATAGTGGCGATCGTGCAGTATTGCTATTTGAACCTGGTCTAGACTTTATCGTTTCGTTCTTTGCTTGTCTAAAAGCTAAAATCATCGCAGTACCAGTCAGCTTACCGTTTAATCGTAATGGTTTTTCTAATATTTTGAATATTATGAATGACTGTGAGCCAAAGATAGTACTCACAACAAAAAAGATTCTTGAGCTATCAGGTCTGATCACATTAAAGGCTCAAAATGAAAGCTTAATATTACATGCCGTTGATGCCCAATTGCAGCGTGATGTAGTGGAAAAAGATTTTCCGCTTATTGATGAAGATGATGTTTGTTTCCTTCAGTACACTTCAGGATCAACAGGTTGGCCTAAAGGGGTGATCGTTACCCATAAAAATATTATGGCAAATGAGGTCATGATTGCCGAAGCCTTTTGTACGCAGCCAGATGATATTGGCCTGACATGGTTGCCTGTTTATCACGACATGGGATTAATTGGCTCAGTTTTACAGACCGTTTATGTGGGACTGACTTGTTATGTTATGTCGCCGCTGGACTTCATTCGAAAACCGCTGAAATGGCTACAATTCATTAGTGAAAAAGGCGTCACAATCAGTGGTGGGCCAAACTTTGCTTATGAGTTGTGCTTGCATCGTATCTCTGATGAGGACGCTGCAGCGCTTGATCTGAGTCGCGTTCGTGTAATGTTTAATGGTGCTGAGCCAATCAAAGCTCACGTTATGCAGCGCTTCATGGAGAAGTTTAATACTCAGTCGAAATTGAAGCTGGATACTTTCTTGCCATGTTATGGCTTGGCAGAAGTCACGCTTTTAGTCAGTGGTGTAACTGGCCCTCTGAATGCCATTTCGCTTGATCGTGACAAATTAAATGCCCACTTGGTAGAAATCAGTCAAGACCAGAATGCTGTACAAGTGGTGAGCTGTGGCAAGATCTCTGCACACATCGATTGCCGTATCGTCAATCCACATACTCATCAAGAAGTAGCTGCTCATGAAGTCGGTGAAATCTGGTTGGCAGGTGAGAGTGTCACAGCGGGTTACTGGCAGAAGCCAGAGGTCAATCAGGAAACTTTTGCCGCGACTATTGTCGATGACTCGGGTCAGCCTAGCCAATTGCATTACTTAAGAACGGGGGATATGGGCTTTGTCAAAGATGGAGACCTATATGTGACTGGTCGCCTTAAGGATGTGATTATCATCCGTGGCAAGAACTATTATCCACAAGATATCGAGTGCTCTGTTGAAATGGCGCATCCTGCTGTTCGTAAAGGCTGTGTTGCAGCAGTGAATGTTGCTGATTCTGACGGTGTTACGGTTGTACTTGAAATCAAGAAGAAGTCACTAGACAAGACTCTCAATTTTGAAGCCATTAGAACTCAGGTCAAAGAACAAGTGACAGCTGAGATTGGCTTGCCTGTAGAAGGTGTCTTTTTACTACATCAAGGCCGAATAAATAAGACCACGAGCGGCAAAATTAGAAGAAGAAAAATTAAAGAGCAGATCGAACGCGGTCAATTGGTCTGTTTAACCCATCCAAACCGTAGAACGGTGATTGCTCGAAACTATGTCAAGAACGGTTTAGAAGTCATCCGTGATCGTGAGCAGCGGGGGCAGCTGATTCGTTATAGCTCCAATCTACTCAACTCAATGATCAAGGAACGTGAAGTGCGCAAGCTGATTTTTAATCGTCTGAAAAGTGCTTTGTTTTAAACCCTTACCCTTTAATCATTTGAGTGAAAATTCATGTCACTTACGTCCAATTTGCGGCAGTTTCAATCTGCTGCTCGTCTGGAGCAAATTTTAGGCTCCGTACATGATACTAACAACGACTTTTCTTGGTCTGCTGCCATCGAACGTGATGAGAAAGAACAGTACCCTCAGCGTGCTGTTGATTTTCTGAATGCGGTAGGTATGAACCGTTTCTATGTACCTTCAGAACTTGGAGGTCGTATGGAAATTGGTGAAGAATTGCTATATCTACATCGCGTGCTGGCACGACGTGATCTAACTATCAACTCGACCTATAGCACGAATGCTTGGTCTGTGATTGTCTGGATCGGCGGTAATGCGAATCAATGCCAAAACATCGCTAGTCGAATTTTGAGTGGTGCTGCTCCAGCGCTGGCTTATAGCGAGAAAGCCCATGGCGCCGACCTGCTATCGAGTGAAGTGACAGCGCAATCTACCGAGAGTAAATATGTTTTAAATGGCGAAAAATGGTCAATTAACCGTGCCACTTTAGGAGACTCTTTAAGTCTGATCGCTAAAACATCAGACGATCGTGGACCACGTAGCCTAAGCGCATTCTGGCTCGATAAGCGTCATATGGCCTCAAAAGGAACATATAGCCTGAACCGACTACCAACAGTGGGTATGCGTGGTCTAGATATCAGCGGTATTGGTTTTAACAACGCTGAAATTCACAAAGATGCCCTGATCGGTGAAGAAGGCCAAGGCCTAGAGCTTGGGCTTAAGACGCTACAGGTAACACGTGCATATTGCAGTAGCTTCTCTCTAGGTGCCGGCGATACGATGCTACGCATTGCGACCGAGTTTGCTATTGAACGCGAGTTATATAACAAAAAAGTAATCAGTATTCCGCTGGTACGTGAACAGTTAGCGACAGCCTATGCCTACCTTTTAGCGGCTGAGGTGTTATCGCTTGTTGGTGCGCGTGGTTTGCACGTATGTATCAATCAGTTCAGTACATGGTCACCAATCGTGAAAGTACTAGTACCTGAGTATGTAGAATCGCTTGCCAAGATCACTTCTTCAGTGCTTGGGTCACGCTTTTTCTTAAGAAATGCGTATGCGGATGGAATGTATCAGAAAGCATTCAGAGACCATCTGATTGTTAGTGTGTTTGACGGTAGTAGCACCGTTTGCCTAGACAGTCTGAGTTTTCAGCTCAAATCTGCCAATAAAGGTCGTAGCAAAAAAGCCGACCATCTCAATCAATCAGAAGCTAAAGCACGTTATCGCCAGTTATATGACTTGCAGGTAGAGACAGGCGCTATTGATTTCCGCGAGCTTGAGATTTTCAACCGAGATGGTGATTTGGTGATGGAATCACTCGAAACAATCATCGAAATGCTCAACGATGCCGATGTCACAGCAGGATTGTCTGCTGAGACACTTACTACGCTACGTGAACAAGCAGGCCAACTTCTGGTTGAACAACGTTCTTTGGATCAAAAAATTCAGGATTACTTCTCAAATTCTGAGCAGAGCAAAGAGTTTGAAACGTTGCGCTTTAGTCTTGCTCGTAGCTACGCCGAGTTATTTGCTCGTATTGCTGTGTTGGGTTTCTGGGTCTTTAACCGTAAGGCTCTAAGACCAGCTTTGCAGGACGGAGCATGGTTGATCATTTTCTTAAATGCCGCTGAAGGACAGACAGCTCCTCCTATGACGTCATTACGTGAAAGTACATTGGCAGATTTGCTAGACCGAATTTCAACTAACCATATGTTATCCGTCATCGATTTTGCACTGGCACCACGTGATGCCAAACCGGTTAAAGAGGAGATTACCCCATGAATAAAGATAAAGCTTACTGGAGCGCAATTATTCGTACGCTAGTAGCCAAAGAAATGCGCGTAGAGCCTGAGACGATTGATCCAGATCAAAAATTTACCAGTTATGGTCTTGATTCGATCGTTGCTTTGTCTGTATCTGGGGATTTAGAAGATCTGACAAAACTGGAGCTTGAGCCGACCCTCTTATGGGATTACCCAACAATCAATGCGTTGGCCGAATATCTTGTTTCTGAGTTGCAACAGGGAGTTGCTTCATGAACAACCTTGCACGACTAGAACCGGAAGTTCTGTCGCGTCATGCGATTTCTGCGGAACAGCTTGGTATTTGGTACATCCAGCGTCTTGAGCCAACTTGCAGTGCCTACAATATGGTGGTGGCCTTTGATGTGAAGGTCAATCAACCATTAGGCAACAAGCCGATGGAGATTCTGGAAGCGGTAATGCATGATTATCCGCTGTTGCGTGTCAGCATGCCTGCCAATGATCAGGGGATTGAGCAACTCATCTGGGATCGCGTCTATCCGAATATCATCTTTTCTGATGCTCGTCATATTGAAGCTTCTGATTTGACGCAATTGGTTGAGCAAGACACCAAGCAGCCATTTGACCTGACTCAGCCACCATTGTGGCGTGTTCATTGTTATGAGCGTGGACAAAATCACTATGTGATTGCCGTTGTGATTCATCATGCGCTCATGGATTTTTGGTCAATTGGTCTGTTGCTACGAGACGTCAGCAAACGTTTTGGACTTGTTGCAGAGTCGGATACAGTGAACGGAAATGAGTTTGCACAGTATGCCGATAAGCAGCAGAGCAGCGTAATCGATGAGGCTGATGAAAGTTTAATTTTCTGGAAAAATGCACTGAAACATGCACCACATGTGCATAGCATTCCGCTTGATTACCCTCGCCCAGCTGTACAGCAGCATAAGGGAAGCTCACTGGCTTTCCGTGTACCTGAGTCAGTGTCATCTGGTCTTGTCAACTTGGCGAAAAATTATGAGATCACATTGTTCGGACTTGTGCTATCGGGGTTCTATATCCTGCTGCACAAACTATCTAATGAAAATAATCTAGTTATTGCCACACCTGTAGCTGGTCGACTTGAACGCTCTTTGCGTAATGCATTGGGGCAGTTCGTCAACACAATAGCTATCCAGATGGACATCGATGCTGATTTAACTTTACGTCAATTTACCCAGCAAGTTCAGGAACAATTAAGACAGAGCCTTAAGCATCAAAAAGTTGCTTTTTCTAGAGTAGTTGAGGCTGTTTCACCAAAGCGTGATGGCAGTATTAACCCATTGGCTCAGGTAGGAATGTTCTGGGAACGTCTAGGGGGAATGGATGAGTTTAAAGAACTACTTCTGCCAATCCAGACCCCAGCTACTCTAGCTGGTCAAGATTTAACTTTAGGAAGTTTTCCAGTTCGTCAGCAAGAAGGTCAGTTGGATATTACGCTAGAAATGGGCGGTGAATATCAGGGTGAACTTGTTGGTGTACTGAAATACAACTCTGAGTTGTTTTCTGCGCAGTCTGCTGAGAATATGGTGCAACTGCTGCAAGCTGTACTATCTGAGATGGTGGCTCATCCAGAAAGTAAGATCGTTGAGTTAAATATCGCACCTGATTATAAAGATGGCATTCAGTTCGAGGCCCTCCGTGGAAAGGCGACTGATTATGCTCAGCATGATCTATTCGCAATGATTTTAAAGCAGATCGATGATCGTGGTGATCATCATGCTTTGACCTCGAACGATCATGCGGTTAGCTACCGTGAGTTAGGTCAACATATTGCTGGTATTGCTGAATATTTGCGTGAACACGGCATTACACGTGGCGATCGTGTAGGTCTCATGTTAGACCGCACAGCGTTACTGCCAGCAGCAATCCTTGGGATCTGGGCGGCAGGGGCAGCTTATGTGCCACTGGATCCTAACTTCCCAACTGAACGTCTACAAAACATCATTGAAGATGCCGAACCTAAAGTCATCTTGACTCAAACCGAGTTAATGGATGCTCTTAACAGTTCTGTACCTCGCTTAGATATCAATCAAGCTGGTGTTGTGGCACTTGAGAAAGTGCGCGAGACGCTTGCCTTTGGTGATGTCGCTTATGTGATGTACACATCAGGCTCGACAGGTAAGCCTAAAGGTGTTCGTATTGGGCATCCTTCAATTATCAATTTCTTGCTATCTATGAATGATAGATTGCAAGTGACTGCTGACACTCAGTTGTTAGCAATCACCACGTATGCATTTGATATTTCAATTCTTGAATTACTCATTCCGCTTATGTACGGCGGTGTGGTGCATGTATGCCCACGTGAAGTATCACAAGATGGTAATCAACTCGTAGACTATCTAAATGCTAAGTCTATCAATGTTTTGCAGGCTACACCGGCTTCTTGGAAAATGCTCTTAGATAGCGAGTGGAGCGGCAATGCAGGGTTGACTGCACTCTGTGGAGGCGAAGCGCTAGATATTATTCTTGCAGAAAAACTGCTGGATAAAGTCGGCTGTCTCTGGAATGTGTATGGACCGACTGAAACTACAGTGTGGTCTAGTGCAGCTCGTATCACCGATGCAAAGTATATTGATTTAGGTGAACCACTGGCGAATACCCAGCTTTATGTACTTGATGAGCAGCAGCGTTTAGTTCCGCCAGGCGTTATGGGTGAGCTTTGGATTGGTGGTGATGGTCTGGCAGTTGATTACTGGCATCGACCTGAACTCACAGATGCACAATTTAGAACATTACCATCTCTACCAAATGCTGGTCGACTCTACCGAACAGGGGATAAAGTCTGCCTGCGTACAGATGGACGTTTGACTCATCACGGACGTCTAGATTTCCAAGTCAAAATCCGTGGATTCCGTATTGAACTAGGTGAAATCGAGAATGTTCTCAAACAGATCGACGGTATCACAGATGCGGTAGTGCTGGTTAAGACCACAGCTGACAGCGACCAGAAACTGGTGGCGTATGTAACTGGACAAGAGCTTGATATTTCTGGTTTAAAAAAGACCCTGCAAATCCATCTTCCAGCTTATATGGTGCCAAGTGCGTTTATCCGATTGGATGAATTTCCAATGACGGCCAACAATAAGTTGGATCGTAAGGCATTTCCTGAGCCGATCTTTGAGCAGAGCAATGATTATGTTGCACCGCGTGATCCGATCGAAATCGAATTGTGTACTACCTTTGAACAGATCTTGTCGGTCAAGCGAGTGGGTATACACGATGATTTCTTTGAATTAGGTGGGCATTCTTTATTAGCTGTGAAGCTTGTCAACCATCTCAAAAAGGCTTTCGGTACCGAACTGTCAGTTGCTTTGTTGGCACAATATTCCACTGTGGCGAGTCTGAGTGAGATCATTCGCGAAAATAAAGAAATTAAGCCATCTATCGTAATTGAACTACGCCGTGGAACCTATGAACAACCGCTGTGGCTGTTCCATCCAATTGGTGGCAGTACCTTCTGTTATATGGAGCTTTCGCGTCACCTCAATCCGAACCGTACCTTACGTGCTATTCAGTCTCCTGGACTGATTGAAGCCGATGCTGCGGAAGTGGCGATTGAAGAAATGGCGACGCTCTATATTGCTGAAATGCAAAAGATGCAGCCTCAAGGCCCTTATTTCCTCGGTGGCTGGTGTTTCGGTGGTGCAATTGCATATGAGATCAGTCGTCAGTTGCGTCAAATGGGCCAACAGGTCACAGGTATTGTCATGATCGATACTCGTGCTCCAATTCCAGAAAATGTGCCTGAAGATGCCGACGATGCCATGCTTTTGTCTTGGTTCGCCCGTGATTTAGCTGCACCTTATGGCAAAAAGTTAACGATCCCAGCGCAATACTTGCGTGAATTGAGTCCAGATCAAATGTTTGATCATGTACTTAAAGAAGCTAAGGCCATCAATGTTCTACCGTTAGATGCTGATCCATCAGATTTCCGACTTTACTTTGATACCTATTTGGCGAATGGCATCGCACTCCAGACCTATTTCCCAGATCCTGAAGATTTTCCAATTCTATTGGTCAAGGCCAAAGATGAGCAGGAAGACTTCGGAGAAAGTCTAGGTTGGGATCAACTGGTCAAAGAAACATTTACACAAGTGGATTTGCCTGGTGACCATTCATCAATTATGTACGCTGAGAATGTCGTGGCTGTGGCCCAGACCATTGATCAGATGTATCCAATTCCTGCATAAGAAATACAAGAAGGTAGAACCACTATGGTGACCATAGAACATGCTTTCCTCATACCGGCCGAGATTGACAAGGTTTTTAACTACCTTGCAAACCCGGCCAATGATGCAGGTTGGCAATTGTCATGTAAGCATTCTGAACTGCTAGACAGTACTCCGCGTGTGGGCAGTAAGTACGAGATTGGTTTTAGCTTTATTGGTCGTGAAATGTCCTTTAAAGGTGAAATTACACATCTAGTACCGAATGAATTGTATGCGTTTAAAGTAGTGGAAGGACCCTTTCACTACACAGGTACTTACCGTTTCAAACCACATCCGGAAGGTACGTGGATTGAATGGGTGTTTGAGGCAGAGCCGGGTAGCTTTTTTGGTGTATTGCCGCCAGCGCTGCTAAAAAAGATGGTACTCGCTCAGTTCAAGAAAGATGTCGATAATCTTCAAGCATTGGCTCAAAAGGGTGAAGCCTATGAGTCGGTTGGCAATGAAAATAAACCAACTATCGAGACCAGTAAACCACCTCGTAAGACTCAACAAATGATGGAGAAATACGCACGTTGGATTCTTAGCCATCGTCGTATTGAGTTGACTGTGGTGATGCTCTTAACACTTGCTCTAGCGTATCTGGCATCTGGTGTAAAAATTATTATTGACCCAGATGCACTTGCGCCTAAAGGGCATCCGTACATCACCTCGACCAAGCTGATTGAAAAGAAATTCGGCTCCAAATATATGGTCGTGATCGGTATTACTCCAAAGCAGGGTGATATTTATCAGCCGCAAGTGTTGGAGAAAGTCAAACGCATTACCGAAGAAGTAGATAATGCACCTGGTGTAGTTCGCTCAACTATGATGAGTCTGGCTGCACGTCAGGCAAAAGGTATCGAGGCGAATGCAGAAGGGTTCGATGCCAAGAAACTATTGCCGAGTAGTTCAGTGACTCAGGAGGATATCGATCACCTGAAAAAACTACTGGCACTGAATCCAACCTATATGAATTCAGTGGTATCGAAAGATCAAAGAACTGCTGCGATTTTGCTTGAGCTTGAGGAAAGTCCAGAGGGCTTCCAAAAGATGATGGGCCCAATCAACAAAATCGTAGAGAGTGAACAATCTAAAGATATGACCATCAGTGTCGGTGGTAATCCTGTGTATCTGGATAAAGCTGAAGATTACTCTAAACGTATCAACATCTTGTTCCCGATTGCCGTATTAGTGATTGGTTTATTGCACTTTGAAGCATTCCGCAGCAAGCAAGGTTTGATTCTGCCACTCGTTACAGCTTTGTTGGCTGTGGCATGGGGTATGGGCATGATGGGCTTGTTCAAACAGCCAATGGATATCTTTAACTCGCCTACGCCGATTCTGATTTTAGCTATTGCGGCAGGGCACGCCGTGCAGTTGCTCAAGCGCTACTATGAAGATTTTGATCGCCTGATTGCTCAAGGGATGGAACCTAAAGCTGCCAATAGCGAAGCTGTAGTGCAGTCTTTGGTTCGTGTGGGTCCAGTTATGGTATTGGCTGGTGGTATTGCAGCGGCTGGTTTCTTCTCATTGTTGACTTTCAATATTCCCACTATTCGTTCATTCGGTATTTTTACAGGAATCGGGATCATCAGTACGCTGGTGATTGAGATGACTTTTATTCCGGCACTTCGCTCAATGTTGCCACCGCCTTCGGTTGTGAAGGTCAAACGCAAAGGCTTGCCAATCTGGGATTGGATTCCAAACCGTATTGGTGATGTCATTTTGTCGGTTCGTCCACGAATGATGTTAATGACTGCGATTGCGGCAATGGGCGTCTTTCTTGCTATTGGCACGAGCCGTATTGTGGTAGACAACGATAGCCGTAATTTCTTCGCTCGCGACTTACCAATGCAGCAAGACGACAGATTCTTGAATCAGTCTCTAGGTGGTACAAACAGCCTTTACATTATGGTTGATACGAAGGTTCGTGATGGTATTGAAAATCCTGAAATTCTAAAAGCGATTGATAATACAGAAAAGTTCGCAAACTCAATTCCAGAGGTCGGTAAAACCATCTCTATCGTGGACTATATCAAACGAATGAATCAGGCAATGAATGCTGATCAGCCACAAGCATTTCAGGTTCCTGCAACCAAAGATGTCGTTGCTCAGTATCTGCTGTTGTATTCAATGTCTGGTGAGCCGACTGATTTTGATTCATACATTGATACCACTCAGCGTTATGCCAAAATCACTGTTCTTCTGAAAACAGGCAGTAATCATCGTATTAAAGAAATCCTTGAGTCGCTAAAAACCTATATGGCGGGTCAATTGGGTGATAAAGCAGTCGTGAGTTTCGGTGGTGATGTGACACAAACCATTGCTTTAACTGAAACGATGGTTCACGGCAAGCTTATGAACATTTTACAAATTTCATTTGCCGTATTCTTTATTTCAGCATTGGTTTTCCGTTCGATTTCAGCGGGACTGATTGTTCTAACACCACTTCTATTCTCAATTCTTGCCATCTTTGGCGTGATGGGATGGCTCGACATTCCGCTCAATATTCCAAACTCACTCATCTCGGCCATGGCTGTAGGCATTGGTGCGGATTATGCCATTTACTTCCTCTACCGCTTGCGTGAAATCTTGCGCGAAGAAGGCGGCGATATCAAAGACGCTATTCGTAAAACTTTAAGTACTGCTGGTAAGGCCTCTCTTTTTGTCGCGACTGCGGTTGCCGGTGGGTATGGCGTATTGTCCTTATCACAAGGCTTCCACGTCCATCAATGGCTCGCAATGTTTATTGTGATTGCGATGCTGTTCAGTGTATTTGCAACCTTAATTATGGTACCTACAATGATTCTGATGTTGAAACCTCGTTTTATCTTTTCTTCAAATAAGAAGAGCATTCCTGTTGCACAAACAGTTGTGACAAGCCTTTTGTTGGGTACAGCACTCAATTTTTCATTACCTAAAACATCTCATGCAGATGAAGTTCAAGACATTGTTAATCGTAGTGATGATGCCTCTAAGTTCTTGTCTTCAACCGCTAGCGCCAAATTTATTTTGACCTCTAAAAATGGCGAGCAACGTGTACGTTTAACTAAAAATATGACTAAGCTTGCTGGAAATACTCAGAACAACATGCGTTTGACTGAGTTCATCTCGCCAGCAGATGTCCAAGGAACCACGACGCTGTTAATTGAAAATGCAAAAGGCAGCGATAGCATGTTTGTCTATTTGCCTGCATTGAAAAAAGTACGCCGTCTTGCATCAGCGAATAAAGGTGATGCTTTTATTGGTACGGACTTTAGTTATGGTGATGTGCTTGGCTATAAGCTCAGTGACTGGAAGTACACGAAACTGGCAGATGGCAAATTTAATGGTAAAGATTGCTACATGATTGAAGCAACGCCAATTAACAATACTGTGAAGAGTGACTTTGGTTATAGCAAACGTCGTATGTGCATACTCAAAGATAACTTTGTTACAGCAACCATCGACATTTGGGATACTGCAGGTAAGCCTTTAAAACACATTGAATTCACCGATATCCGTCCTTACGGCAAAGTGAAACCAAGATGGCAAGCTATGAAATCTATGGCGAAAAATCTGCAAACTCAACATATGACGCAAGTGATCGTCAATGATTTTGTGGCAGAAAAAACTTTATCCGATAAGCTTTTCTCACCGCAGAGCCTTGAAAAATGACGCAAGGTGCCTATTGGGTGTTTGCATGCTGCAGTAGCTTTATGCTACTGCAGCATGCTTATGCAGATGACAGTGAAATTAGTTTTGTTAGCCAGAACTCAGCCAGACTCGATGTATGGTCATCAGATCGTGATTTAAGTTCATTAAAAAACATTGGACAGGCAAGTTTCTGGTCCAATGGTACGCTCAAGTTTAACCCTGCATTTAAGCTGCATTACGACATAGTGATTGCGGACGAAACCGACCATACTGTGAACCCAGATCAGGTGAGTAAGGTAAATCGTAACTTACGTGAGTTGTACGCCTATTATAACTGGGATCAGACCGTTTATGTTGATGTTGGTCGTCAGATTGTGATTTGGGGAAGGGCTGATGGGATTAACCCAACGGATAATCTCTCACCTCGTGACTATACGCGGTTAGTGCCAGATGAGACAGATCAACGTCTTGGAAATGATGCACTCAAATTGACATATATTCCTGAATCTGGAACTAATAAATGGACCGCATTGTGGTATCCGCGTAGTCGTTCAGATGTGATTCCATTGCGTCAGATTGCTGGTATCCAATATGAAATAGATAAGAAGAGCCGCCCTGCGTTTGCAGTACGCTGGGATTATTCTGTAGATGGTCTAGATGTAGGGGCATCGTATTTTTCAGGTTTGGATCACATGCCCGATCTTTCAGTTCTTTCAGCATCTCCAACAGGGGAAGCAACATTGCAGCTGAAAAATAATCCTATGTCTGTCTATGGAGTAGATTTCAGTTATAACCATAACGATATTGTGTGGCGCGGTGAAGCTGCTTATACAAAGACTGACTCGGATGGCAGTGAAGATCTTACACACAAAAAAAATAATTTAACTGTGGTCGTGGGGCCAGAATTATCATTAAAAAATTCCACGCTGAGTTTAATGGGCGTGTACAAACATACTGAGGACTTTAGATCTGCCGATAGCCTAACAAATCCATCATTGAGTGCAGTTTACCGTTATCAGCAAACCATCAGTGACCAGTATCAACAGAATCAGTATGGGGCTATGCTGCGTTATGCACTTAACCTAATGAATGACAACCTAAAGCTAGAGTTTACAGGGTTTTATTTTGCACCAGAGCCTAATGAGTTATTGAGAGTGCGTATTAACTACAACCTCAATGATCACTGGCAGTTGAATGCAGGTGGAGATCGCTTCTGGGGCAAAAATGATACGGTGTTAGGACAATTTAGAGATAACAGTCTGGTCTATGCCCAGATCCGATATAACTTTTAAGATAATTCGCTCCAAAACAATGCTGGATTGCCCAGCCCTAATAAGGTGACTTATGGATAATTTAAATAACGCAAAAAAAGATAATTTTTCACGGAAGACCATATTAGTAACAGGTGCAGCAGGTTTTATTGGCAGCAGACTGGTCGTTGATCTTTTGCGTGAGGGTCATCAGGTCATTGCTGCACTACGTAATGCTGCAACTAAGAAAGATAAGCTGCTAGGTTTTATTGCAACAGAAGGGCTTGCTGATCCATCTATTTCATTTGTTGAATATGATTTGAGCCGTGATTTTAAGCTGGATTCTCTGCTAGCGGATGCTCAGGCAAAGATCCATGTAATTTATCATCTTGCAGCGTCATTTAATTGGGGTATTAGCAAAGCTGAAGCTGAGCGTACAAATGTTAAGTCAGGACTCGCCTTGATTGAATGGGCCGCAACATTGAAGCAGCTTGAGCGATTTATCTGGATTGGTGGATATCGTGTGGCTGCTCCGCCGCAAGAGTCGGCTGATGAGTTGTATTGCAAACATGGTGGCTATGAAGCTTCAAAAATTTTGGGTTATCAAGCTTTCATTGAGGCTTGTAAGCGTTTAAATGTGCCATGGACTGCAATAAATCCAGCCACAGTCATTGATGGTTTTTATAATTATGGTGATATGCAATATATTGGTATTGCTGACATGATTGATAAGCTCTATCAGGGACGTCTGCTGGCACTGCCTGGTGGCCGTGACACATTCTTGCCACTATGCAATATGCAGTATATTGTGAGCTTTTTGATTCGAACGATGTCTTATCCTGAGACGATTGCTCAGGAGTATATGCTGCTTGATCCTAAGACACCGAAATTTCATCGCCTAGTTCACCTCGCTGCCGAGCATTTAGGGGTTAGCTCACCACATTTACAGCTACCTAAAGGTCTATTAGAAAAACTACCTGAAGTATTACTTGACGGTTCTAAAGAACAACTCTCTTTCATTTCTACTGAGCACTATCATGTTGATGGGGCAGAGGCGATGGCAGCGAAGATGGGCATCGCGGACTTGATTAATATCACTCCTTATTTTTCTCGTTGGATTGATCGTCTGGTGCTTACACGCTTTGGTCGTATGCAAGTTTCAATACCTAATTCTTTTAGTTATCAAAACCGATATTGGACAGAAATTTATATTAAACAGTCAGTTGGTTCGGAAAAATCTTCTGCATTATTTTTACACGGCATTCCATTTGATAGTGCATGTTGGTCTCCAATTATCAATAAAATTACATATGATCAGGTTGCTATGATGGACTTACCTGGACTTGGGCGTTCGGGTAGTTATGAGGTGATTGAAGATAACAATCATCAGTTTATCGATACTGCTGCAAAGCTTTTAGCGCCAAATAGTGTTGTGGTTGCCCACTCGTTAGGATGTCTCTTTGCATTGAATCTTGCAAAGAAATACCCAGATAAAGTTGCACGTCTTATTCTCATATCGCCTTATTTTGTTCAGGCACAGGCTGCTAAAATGTTTCAGATACAAGCTATATCTAATCTGATTTTCCGTTTTGTGCCGAAAGATGTGATTGCTAAAGACTTACATCCAGAGGGGCAAAAAAATCCATCTGTTGGTTATGCGATGGATTCATTACGCCGGGTGTCGGTAGCCAAGCATATTAGTGAGTATATGCACCGTATTAGTTTGCCTCAGCAGCGAGCATCTCAAACAGCTTTGTTAAACGAGCTTAGCTCTAAAGTTGAAATCATTTTTGGAGAGAAGGACCCACTTGTTACTACAATCAGTCCTAATATTCCTGTACATATGATTGCTGGTGCAGGTCATAATCCGCATGTGACCCATGTAGAAGCAGTTTATGATTATCTCACGCCAGTTCTAACTAAATATATCAGCACTACAGCACAGCTTAGTGATGTCTAATATAGCCCAAGTAAAAGTTTTTGTTTGCCCAGTTTCACGGGTACCACAAGATCATGTGATATTGAGTCATTATCTCAGCTTTCTCAACGCAGCAGAAAAGTTGAGATATGATCAATATCTTCCTCAAGCAGCACGTCTTTTCTTGATCTCTCGTGTCTTAACGAAGTCTGTTTTAGCAGATAAGCTGGGTATTTCACCCCATCAAGTCAATATTCAATTACAACCGAACGGCAAACCTTTTGTACAAGGCGGTAAGACTATTTATTTTAATCTTAGTCACTCAGGAGACGTTATTGTTCTTGCTGTGACTGAAGAAGGAGAAATAGGCGTCGATGTTGAACGAGTGAATCGAGAGTTCGAATGGAGGCGTGTCGACAGTGTGTTAGCGCTGAGTGAAATAGACTGGATTCAGGAAAATGAAAGTACTGATCCATTCAGTGTATATCAGCGGTTTTTTCAAATATGGACCTTAAAAGAATCCTATATTAAATGTACTGGTCATGGAATGAGCAGCCATTTAAAGAAGCTTAATTTCCATGTCTTTTCTGAACATATACAGTTTTTTGATGCAACTCATTATGCTCAAAACACAGAACAATATCATTTTCAAAGCTATATCTATGATTGCAATTTTATCTTTTCCATATGTTTACAGCAGAGCCACAATATAGAACGCTTTAATATGGAATGTTTCCAATTACTGCCGTGTATATCTATGCATCCAATGAAGCCGACACCTTGCGAATATACCTAAATTAAATGAAGAACTGCAATTTAAAAAAGTGAATCTGGTAGAAGGTAGAAAATCTTTCGTTGGAATTGAATTGAGTTCTTCTTAGTAAGTTATGCTGTGAATCGATTGAGTACAAAAATAAGAATCGATAAAAAGAAAAAAGCCCCAGTCTTTCGACTAGGGCCTTTTAAATTTGGAGCGGGAAACGAGACTCGAACTCGCGACCCCAACCTTGGCAAGGTTATGCTCTACCAACTGAGCTATTCCCGCATATATGAGCAGTTTTTACTAAAACTTTCTCAAAAAAAACCAATTTGGAGCGGGAAACGAGACTCGAACTCGCGACCCCAACCTTGGCAAGGTTATGCTCTACCAACTGAGCTATTCCCGCGTGCCGCTTATAATACATTAAGCAAAACAAGGGTCAACAACTTTATGCAAATAATTATGCTGATTGCATAAAATAAAAACAGAAATGAGCATTTAGAGCTATTTTTATTGATAAGTTGCCGAATAAATAGACATTTTGTTCGAAGTCAAAGCATACAAGAGCAACTTTTGTTTGTGTGTAGACAGGGTATACTAGGTTTAAATATATGAATGATCGTAAAAGGAAAAGCTATGAACCTTGAACAACAGTTGATTGAACGGTTACAAACCCTTGCACCTAGCCATTTGGAGGTTATTAACGAGTCTGCTGGCCACGGTGGTTATTTCCCAGGTAAAGAATCACATTTTAAAGTGATTGTGGTAAGTGAAGAGTTTAACGGCTTGCGTTTGGTTCAACGTCATCAAAAAGTGTATGCGTTGGCTTCTGATTTAATGAATCCAGGTCAAATCCATGCTTTAGCAATTCATGCTTATTTGCCAAGTGAGTGGCAAGGTCAAGCGCCAGCGAGCCCAGAATGTGCACATGCACCTAAAAGCTAAGGGTTAACTTTCATGGATGCACATTTAATCACTAAGATTATTCATATGACTGCGGTGGCTGGCGCACTTATGGTGTTTGTTTTACGCGCTTCTACACTATTTATTGGTGTTCAGGGGCAACAACCTAACCCAGCAGGGCGTAAAGCATTAGTTGCTTTGCAGCATTTATCCTTTACTGTGGTTTTTATTACAGGTGCAATTTTACTGGTGATGAAGAACTTTCAGGTTCAGCCATGGTTTTACGCGAAAATTATCTTATTTTTAGTGCTGTTATCATCACTAATGAAGGCTTTTAAAAAGGATGACACTATTTTATTGGCACAGCGCCGTGCAGGTTTAGCTATTAGTGCAGTCGCATTTATTGCCATTATTATTTTGGTCATTGTGAAACCAGTTTTTGCTTAATTGTTCTACATTCTTTGCCTTTTTGCTTAAGCTCTAGGTTAAACTGCATACAATAAAAAATATGCAGAGGGAAACATGTTAACTCGTGTGGTATTTAACCAAAAAGTTTTCGGGCATGGATCTTTTTATGAATAATTGTGTCAATCTCTTCTTTTAGTTCATTCGAATTGATATTTGATAGTGTATTGAAAAAGCATAGATAATTATCTATGCTTTTATCTAATGAATTAATTTTTGTATTTTACAAAAGCTAATACAGCTCAGAGGGATCTAGTGATTTGATCCCTGAAAACTATCATAAGAATTGGCATAGCGTTTAGGTTGTATATTAAGTTTCAAATCTTTATTTAAATTATTTTGTTGCCTATAATTCATTTGATTTCTTCATTTTCACATCTAAAATTTAAGACTGATATAATTCAGCAACTTTTAAATTTTCTGCTTCAGTCTTATGAAACTCATTGATAATATTAACAACATATTAGGTTCAGATATTGGAGAAAATCTCAGTAGTAGGTCTAAATTAAAAATTGCTGCTTCCTACTTCTCAATTTATGCTTACGCTGCTTTAAAAAAAGAAGTAGAGAAGATTCAAGAGCTGCAATTTGTTTTTACATCCCCAACCTTTGTCGCTGATAACGTCACAGATAAGTTTAAAAAGGAAAAACGTGAGTTTGTTATTCCTAAACAAGATCGTGAAAGTAGCCTATATGGGACAGAATTCGAAATTCACTTAAAAAATCAGTTATCACAAAAGGCAATTGCTAAAGAATGTGCAGATTGGATACGACGAAAAGCAACATTTAAGTCGAATAACAGCAATGCACCGATGCAGGAATTTATCAGCATCCAAAAACCTGAGCATTCCTTAACCTATATGCCTATTCAAGGGTTTACCCCGATGGGACTCGGTTTTGAAAAAGGCAATGCGATTTCCAATATGGTGAACTGCTTTGATGAGCAGCCGATGGTACAAACCTATATTCAGCTATTCAATCAAATTTGGAATGACCCCTCAAAAGTTGAAGATGTCACCAGTGAAATTATTCGACATATTGAGTCTGTCTATCAGGAAAATCCACCTGAACGCATTTATTTCTTAATGCTTTACAACATCTTCAAAGACTTCTTGGAAGATATTAATGCAGATGTCATGCCAAATGATCTGACAGGTTATCAGGATACCTTGGTATGGAATAAGTTATTCAATTTCCAAAAAGATGCAGCAGTAGGCATCATCAATAAACTTGAAACCTATAATGGCTGTATCTTGGCGGATAGTGTTGGTTTGGGTAAGACATTTACTGCCTTGGCCGTAATCAAATACTACGAATTGCGCAACAAAAGTGTTCTAGTTTTATGCCCTAAGAAATTGGGAGCGAACTGGACAAATTATAATGCGAATCTAGTCACTAACATCTTTGCTAAAGATCGATTTAGTTACGATGTGCTGTATCACACCGACCTCTCTCGTAAAGGTGGTGAAACACTAGGTATAGATTTAGCGAAAATCAATTGGGGTAACTATGACTTAGTGGTGATTGATGAGTCGCATAATTTTCGTAACCGTGGCACGTTTAAGGATCGGGAAACGCGTTATGATCGTTTAATGAATCAAGTGATTCGTCAGGGCGTGAAAACCAAAGTACTAATGTTGTCTGCTACGCCAGTAAACAATCACTTTACTGATCTTAAGAATCAGCTTGCCCTTGCCTATGAAGGCAATGCAGCTCTATTGGAAGATAAGCTCGATATTGAACGTGATATCGAAACAATATTCCGTAGAGCACAGGCTAGCTTTAATGCTTGGGCAAAACTAGATCCTGCGCAACGGACAACTCAAGCTATTCTTAACCTCTTAGATTTCGATTTCTTTAAGCTTTTGGATAGCGTGACAATTGCTCGTTCAAGAAAGCACATTCAAACATACTATGACACCAAAGATATTGGACAGTTCCCTCAACGACTGAAGCCGATTTCATTCCGTTGCGCGTTATCGACTGATCAGGATAGTGTTTCTCTAAATCAAATTTATGCAGATCTGTCTTTAATCAAGATGTCAGTCTATGCACCAGTCAGTTATATCTTTCCAAGTGCTTTAAGAAAATATGAAGAAATTTTTGATACTCGTGTAGAAGGTAAAGGTAAATTAAGACAGGTAGACCGTGAAAAAAGTTTACAGGCTTTAATGACGGTTAACCTGCTGAAACGCTTAGAAAGTTCTGTCCATGCATTTAGGCTGACACTGAACGTTTTAAAGAAAAATATTGAAAATGTACTTGCTAAAATTGCGGACTTTGAAGCTCGTCAGGCAGATGATGAAGTCAGTATTTCACCCGACTTTGGCTATGATGAGGATGAGAATGGTGAGTTACTCAATACAGAAGATCTTATTGGGAATAAGCTAAAAATCCATTTGGCTGATATGGATCTGTTGAGCTGGAAAACGGATCTAGATGGTGATTACCACATCATTCTCGGTTTAATGCGAATGATTCAGCCAATTAACGCTGAAAAGGATGCAAAACTACAGCACCTTAAAGCGCATGTTGTTGAGAAGATTCAGAATCCAATTAATGCCAATAACTGTAAAGTTATCATTTTTACTGCCTTTGCGGATACAGCAAATTATATATATGAGCATGTTGCTCATATTTTACTAGAAACCTACGGTCTGCACAGTGCCAAAGTGATCGGCAGTGATAATACTTCAACGATCAAGACCAGAGTGGGAAGTCGTCAAAGTTATGATATGCAAGGCTTGCTCACTCTATTCTCTCCACAATCAAAGCAAAAAGCAGACATATTTCCTGAAGAGCCCAGAGAAATTGATGTCCTGATTGCTACGGACTGTATTTCTGAAGGACAAAACTTACAAGACTGCGATTATCTGATTAATTTTGATATTCATTGGAATCCTGTACGTATCATTCAACGTTTTGGGCGTGTGGATCGTATTGGCTCATCAAACAGCTTTATTCAGCTCGTTAACTACTGGCCTGACATTAGTCTGGATGAGTATATTAACTTACGAGAAAGAGTCGAGAATCGCATGGTGATTGTTGATATGACCAGTACGGGAGATGATAACGTCCTCAGTGCCCAAGCTAATGATATTGCTTATCGTCGTGAACAATTACAAAAGCTACAAACTGAAGTACTAGACTTGGAAGATGCAAATACAGGAGTTTCGATTACTGATTTAGGTCTGAATGATTTCCGTATGGATTTGCTTGGCTATTTGGAAGAACATCCTGAATTGGAGCGATTACCGAATGGACTGCATACCGTTGTCCCTGCACAACCAGAACTCGGTTTAAATGCAGGAGTAATTTTCACTCTAAGAGCACGACATCCTGAATCGCCTAACAGCCAAAGTAACCGCTTATATCCATATTACTTAGTTTATATCAATCAAAGTGGTGAAGTCATTTATGACTATACCAAAGCCAAATACTTATTGGATCTAGCGCGTAAAGCATGTCGCGAAAAGGATCACCCAATTCCTGAAGCGTATGAAAAGTTTAATAAGAAAACTAATGATGGGCAAGATATGAGCCAGTATTCAGAATTGTTGGATATTGTGATTCATACAATTCAGGATGTAAAAGCTGAGAAGGATATAGATAGCCTTTTTTCAGGCTTGAGCACTTCTGCGTTAGTGGATATCGTTTCTGGATTAAACGACTTTGAACTGATTAGCTTTATTGTAATTGAAGAGTGTTAAGCATGAAGTTATATCAGTTTCCCCAGCAAGCTAAAGTTAATCAGTTAATTCCTAAAAATAAGTTCTATGAGCAAGGTCAAGCCAACACCAAAATTGAACAGCTATTTGTAGATCAAGTAGAAAATATACGGTGGGCTTATAAACTGGCTTCATCTACAATTCACCTCCAAGATCAGGAAGATTTGAAGGAAATTCAAATCTTCCGAGTGAAAAGTCGGGTTGAAGATTTAGATGTGTCAATTCTATCTTTTATTGATAAGCTCATTCTCACTCCAATCATTTTTGAAGTTGTTTATCAAAATAAAGTGAAAGTTGTTGCAAGCTATAAGCGTTTAAGTCAAGCAGACAAAACGAAAGCTGTGATAGGGAAATATTATGCTTCTGAGTGGTTGGAAGATCATAAGCGTGTTGAATTGCCCCTCTACTTAAAATTGGCTGATCTATATGAGCATTTCATTGCTCAAATCTTGCCGATCGCATCAAGTAAAGATTTGGAAAATGATGATGAATCAGTTTCTATTGAACTTCAATTGCAAAAAGTTCAACAACTTGAAAGTTTGCAAAAGCAGCTTGATAAGTTGAAATCCAAGTTGAGAAATGAAAGGCAATTTAATCGTAGAGTTGAGTTGAATAAACAATTGCGAGATTTGCAATTACAAATAAATCGTATTCATTAATGGTTGACATGAAATGATAAATTCCATTATTCAGCAGTTAGAACAATTAATGGCAGGAGATTTTGCCCTTCTACGAGAAAGCGTAGATATTGAGTGCAAATTAGCCATTGGTCACGATGGAAAAGGTGGTTTACCTAAAAGCCTTTGGGAAACATACAGTGCTTTTGCAAATACGGATGGTGGCATTATTATTTTAGGTGCCAAAGAATTAAAAAATGGCACATTTGAAGCACGTGGGATAGAAAATCTTGTTCAGATCAAGGCAGATTTATTTAATACACTTAATAACTCTGCAAAAGTTAATAGAAATTTGTTAACTGATCAGTTTGTACGTGAATGGCAAGTTGATGGCAAAAGTTTGTTAGTGATTGCTGTGCCTAGAGCATCACGAAAGCAGCAGCCGATTTATTTAAATAATAATCCACTCAATAACACTTATGTTCGTCAGAATGAAGGTGACTATAAACTTGATGATGAACATGTCAAACGCATGTTGGCTGAACAAGCATATGATGGTCGAGATGATGAGATTCTTGTAAGTTTTGGGTTGGAGGATCTAGCGATAGAGTCCTTAAGATCTTATCGACAACGTTATAGCAATTTAAATCCTAATGCTGAGTTAAATGACTTGGCTGATATCGAGTTTTTACGTCGTATTGGGGCTTATGGCATTAACCGTGAAACAGGGGGACGTGGTCTAACCAAAGCGGGATTATTGATGTTTGGAATGCAGCATACAATAGCTGAAGTTTTCCCAAATTACATGGTGGACTATCAAGAACGACCTCATGCGCAAACAGAAGCGCGTTGGGTTGATCGAGTTGTGCCTGACGGTTCTTGGAGCGGGAACTTATACGACTTTTACCGTAAGGTTTATAATAAACTCATACAAGATTTAAAAATTCCGTTCGAGCTTAAAGATGGAGTACGTCAAGAAGACACACCAGTTCATATTGCATTACGTGAAGCTTTGGTGAATTGTATTGTACATGCGGATTATACAGATCGAGCTTCGGTCCTTATTGTAAAACGTCCCGATATGTTTGGTTTCCGAAATCCTGGGCTGATGCGGATTCCACTAGAGCATGCACTAAAAGGTAGTGAATCTGACTGTCGTAATCGCAAGCTACATCAAATATTTAGACTTATTAATGTGGGCGAGCAAGCAGGTTCAGGAATTCCAAAAATTCTATCTGGGTGGCATTCTCAGCATTGGATTCCACCTTATTTACATGAGAAGCGACAACCTAATAATCAAACCCTTCTCGAAATGACCATGGTCGATTTATTTCCATCTGACACCATGCAGCAATTGACGCAACAATTTGGCTCAAGTTTTACTGAACTTACGCAAAATGAGCGTGCTGCCCTTGCCATCGCCAAACTTGAAGGCACTGTAACACATGCACGGTTACAAACTGTTGTGACAGGACATTCAGTTGATATCACTCGTGATTTGCAACATCTTGTCAAATTGGGCTTTCTAAATACGAGTGGTGGTCGTGGTTCTGTATATACCTTGGCTGGGGTAGATATTGTTCAGCCAGATGATATTTTTAATGAACCAAATAAAGGAATAAGTGATTCTAGCTCAGGTTCTAACGAAGCGAGCTTAGGTTCTAACGAAGCGAGCTTAGGTCTTAAAGAGTCGAGCTCTATACCTAATGGATCATATAGAGATGGGATGGGGCGCTTGTGTAGCGATCGTTTGGACTTTCCAATTATTGATAATTTGATGGAATTATCTGAGGATTTTAGGGAAAGTCTTTATGTATTGGCGAATGAAGCGAGAATAAAGCAGCGTCTTTCTTTAGAGGTCATGCAACACATTATTTTGCGACTTTGTAGTGAGCATTTTTTTACTATTTCCGCTTTAGGTGAATTGCTGAATCGTAAGGCTGACCCATTAAGAAAGCGTTATCTATCCCCAATGGTAAAAGCCAACCAGCTTTGTCTTGCATTTCCAACGACACCGACGCATGAAAAGCAAGCATACCGTACCAATACCGAATTAAATCATTCAGAAAATTAAGAGTTATCTATGTCAGACCAGTTAAAAATGCATTCACCAAACCTTGTTGATGCGAATATTGAAAAAATCGCAGTGTTGTTTCCAAACTGTGTGACGGAAGCACAAGATGAAAATGGCGAGCTAAAAAAAGCTATTGATTTTGATTTGCTTAAACAAGAGCTATCTCAAGTGATTGTTGAGGGTGAGCAAGAACGATATCGACTAGATTGGGTCGGGAAAAAAGAGTCTATTTTGACTGCGAACGCACCAATTGCTAAGACTTTGCGCCCATGTCGTGAAGAAAGTGTAAATTTCGATACTACTGAAAACTTGTTTATTGAGGGTGATAACTTAGAAGCTTTAAAGCTTCTGCAAGAGAATTATTTAGGTAAGGTCAAAATGATTTACATTGACCCACCCTACAACACGGGTAATGATTTTATTTATGAAGATGACTTTGCAGAAAGTACAGATGAGTTTTTTGAGCGTTCTAACCAAGTGGACGAAGATGGAAATAAATTAGTAGCTTGGAAAGAAAGTGAAGGTAGATTCCATTCAGCTTGGTTAAGTATGATTTATAGCCGTTTAAGATTAGCAAGAAATCTTTTAAAAGAAGATGGCATTATCTTTATTAGTATTGATGATAATGAATCTCAAAATTTAAGAAAAATTTGTGATGAAGTTTTTTCGGAAAATAATTTTGTAGCTGATATATGTGTTGTAAATAATTTAAAAGGTAGAAATGATAAAAAGTATATAGCTCGAGCAAATGAACGACTATTTATTTATGTTAAAAGTCAGGAATTCAATGAGTATGGCTTGGACTTGCCAGAGAATGTTTTAAAAGAATATTCGGAGAAGGATGCTAGCTTTGGACCCTATAGATTACTTGAATTACGTAAAAGAGGTGGAGCTGATACGCGTAAAGAGCGTCCAAATATGTTTTATCCATTTTATTTGAATAATTTAGATGGCACTGTTACTTTGCAACCTACTGCTGTTAATACTATTGAGGTACTTCCTTATAAATCTAACGGAGAAGAAGGACGTTGGCGTTGGGCTAAAGATACAGCTCAAAAGAATATTAAATTTTTGGTCGGTAAGTCTGTAAGAAATTCAGAAAAATATAATATTTATGAAAAAGATTGTTTATATGAAGATGGTGTTATTAGACGTTTAAAGCCTAAATCTGTGATGTTTGGGGCGGATTATTCTACTGATTCTGCTACTAAATTGTATCGAGCTTTGATGGGTAAAATTGATTTTAATAACCCAAAACCTGTTCCATTTTTAGAGGATTTAATTACTTATAGTACTTCACCTAAAGAAAATGCAATCATTTTAGATTTTTTTGCAGGCTCAGGAAGTACAGGGCATGCTGTCTATAATTGTAACGAAAAAGATTTAGGTAATAGAAAGTTTATTTTAGTCCAAATTCCTGAAGAGATAGATGAAAAAACAGAAGCATTTAAACAAAATTATAGATTCATCTCTGAAATCACAAAACTAAGACTAAAGAAATCTGGAGAATTAGCTAATGAAAAACTTGATAGTGGTTTTAGAGTTTTAAAAATAGACTCAACCAATATGAAAGATGTGTACTACACACCTGATGCTTATACACAAGCGGATATTTTAGATTTAGCAGATCACATTAAAGAAGACCGTACTTCTGAAGATTTATTGTTCCAAGTCATGCTTGATTGGGGTTTAGAACTTTCATTACCAATAGAGCGTAAAATCATTCAAGGCAAAGAAGTCTTCTATGTCGCAGGTAATAGCCTCGTGGCATGTTTTGACGAAATTAACTTTGCCATGGTGGACGAAATTGCACAAGCCAAGCCACTACGTGTGGTATCGGCAGAGCGTGCAATTCAACTCGACCACGACAAAACCAATATCAAAGAACGCTTTAAGCAGTTATCGCCTGAAACTGAAGTTAAGTTTATTTAAGAGGATTGCATACATGAAAATCCATTTTAAAACACTTGATTATCAGAAAGATGCTGTAAAGGCGGTGGTTGATTGCTTTGTCGGGCAACCCAAATTGGAAGGTCATCGTTATATGATCGACCAAGGTGCAGTCAAATCTAAAAAACCAACAGCACAAGCCGATATGCTTGAAGAAACATTAGACTTACATCGTGCTAAGTCTAAAAAAGTGGTGGCTGATGTTGGTTTTGAAAATGCTAAAATTTTTAACTTAGATGCAGTGCTTAAAAATATTCAAAATGTACAAATGACGAATATTTTAGAACCATCGCCAAATTTAGTAACTGATGATAGTAAAGGTAAAAACCTCACTAGCAGCCCACTGAATTTAAACATTGAGATGGAAACAGGTACAGGTAAAACCTATTGCTATATCCGTACCATGTTTGAACTCAATGCAAAATATGGTTGGTCAAAGTTTATTATAGTTGTACCGAGTGTCGCGATTCGTGAAGGTGTCCATAAAAGCCTAGAGATGATGGCGGATCACTTTCAGGAACAATACGGTAAAAAAGCACGTTTCTTTATTTATGACTCAAAAGCCTTACATCATTTAGAAAGCTTTAGCTCAAATGCAGGCATTAATGTCATGGTCATTAACGTGCAAGCGTTTAATGCCACAGGTAAAGATAACCGACGTATTTATGATGAACTCGATGAGTTTCAATCCCGTCGACCAATTGATGTGATTAGCCGTAACCGTCCAATCTTAATTATGGACGAACCGCAAAAGATGGGTGCAGAAAAGACTTTACAGTCTTTGGCAAACTTCAACCCACTGTTTATCTTACGTTACTCTGCTACGCATAAACGGGACTACAACCTAGTTTATCGTTTAGATGCTTTAGATGCCTATAATCAAAAATTAGTCAAGAAAATTACGGTCAAAGGCATCGAAGTCCAAGGTTTATCAGGCACACATGGTTACTTGTATTTGCAAGATATTCTGGTTTCAAAGTCTGCACCAGTTGCGCGGTTAGAGTTAGAAATACAAACCAAAACAGGCTTTAAACGCGAAGTAAGAAAGCTATCTAAAGGCGATGATTTATTTGTTATTTCTCACCAAGCTGAACAATACAATGATCGCTATGTGATTGCAGATATTGATGCTCGTGACAATAGTGTGACTTTTGTCAATGGAATCAAAATCCAAGTAGGCGAAGCCGTTGGACATGTTGATGAAAAAGTCATGCGAACGATTCAAATCCGTGAAACGATTCGTGCACACATTCAAAAAGAACGTCAGCTTTATGGTCAAGGCATTAAAGTCTTAAGTCTTTTCTTTATCGATGAAGTAGCAAAATACCGTCAGTATGATGACGATAATAATCCTGTTGATGGTGAATACACTCAAATCTTTAAAGAGCAGTACCAATATGTTTTAAATGAAGTTTTAGATCTCAATTTAGAAAATGATCCATATCAAGACTATCTAAAGTCGATTGACGTAGACAAAACCCATAATGGTTATTTCTCAATTGATAAAAAGTCAAAAAAACTAACTGACCCAGCATTAAAGAAAGTCAAAGATGAAGAATCGGGAGTGTCTGTTCAGCAAGCTGATGATATAGATGCCTATGATCTGATTTTAAAAGATAAAGAACGCTTACTTTCTTTTGAAGAGCCAACACGCTTTATTTTCTCACATTCAGCGTTGAGAGAAGGTTGGGATAATCCAAACGTATTTGTAATTTGTACACTGAAGCATTCAGACAATACGATTTCTCGTCGTCAAGAAGTAGGGCGTGGTCTACGTTTGGCAGTGAATAAAAATGGCGAACGAATGGATGCTAACTATTTTGGTGCAATTGGTGAAGTTCATCGCTTAAATAATCTGACTGTGGTGACCAATGAAAGTTACAAAGATTTTGTTGCGAATTTACAGACAGAGATTGTGAAAACACTTGCTAGTCGCCCTACCCAAGCAACGCCTGAATACTTTGAAAATAAAGTACTCACTTTGCCAGATGGTTCAAAACTTGAAATCTCCAAAGTCATGGCAAAACAGATCCATAAGTATCTGACACGAAATGACTATATTGATGATAATGATCATATTGCACCAAAGTATCATCAAGATAAAGCCAAAGGTGAACTTGTTGCACTTCCTGAAGAGTTACAACCTTATACAGCTCAAATCACAAAGTTAATTGATAGTATTTTTGATCCTAAAGCGACGGATGGTATGACTGAAGATGCGAATAAGCATTTGACGAACCACATCAACTCAAAAAACCTTGAGCGTAAAGAATTTCAGGATTTATGGAAGAAAATTAATCGTAAAGCGATTTATCAAATTCAGATTGACTCTAACAAGCTGATTACTGACAGTATTAGTTGTGTTGAGCGTACAGCAAAAGAGCGTAACAACAAGTTTGTAGAAACATTGAGTTATAAACTTGCAGAATCATCAATGAAAGACGAGGTGAGTTTTGACGAATTGAAGTCAAAAGATGCCTTTGGAAAAATGACTTCTAAAACTGAAAATAGAACTTTATCGATTCATTCGCAGGTGCAATATGATTTAGTAGGGAATATTGCAGAGGATACAAACTTAACGCGTAAAACAGTTGCTCAAATTCTTAAAGGGATTAATGCCTCTGTGTTTACTCAATTTAAATTAAATCCTGAAGCATTTATTCGTGAGCTGAGTAGAATTATTAACGAACAACAAGCTTCGATGGTGATACAGGGTCTAAAATATAATCCTCTGAAAGAGGGTTATCCTGAAAATGATATTTTCGTAAGTAATGAAAATATTCCATTAAGGTCATTTAAAGCAGATCGTCATATTTGGGACTATGTGGTAACTGATTCTGATAATGAACGCAAGTTTGTAGAAGAATTGGATGGAGCCGATGAGGTGATTGTTTACGCTAAATTGCCAGATCGTTTCCAGATCCCGACACCGTTTGGTAACTATAACCCTGACTGGGCAATTGCTTTTGACAAAGATAAGGTTCGTCAAGTTTATTTCGTTGCAGAAACCAAAGGTTCGATGGATGAAGCTGATTTACGTGATAAAGAAAAGCGTAAAATTGAGAGTGCTAAGAAATTCTTTAGTACGTTAAACGAAGAAAACCATCTGTTAGGTGATGCGGTTAAATATGCAGTAGTTGATAGCTTCAGTAGCTTAATGAATTTAGTGAAATAAATAGGTAAGGCCTGAAATAAAAATTTCAGGTCTTTCCTTCGGAATTGAAGCCACTAGAGGAACGATAAAATTGAGCTCAAACCTGATCTGACAGTTACCCATTTTTCATTCTATTCTTGATGCAGCATTGTTAACATCATTTTTAAATGCTTCAATAAGCTCAATAAAGTCACTTGTTGCTTCGTTAATATTAATTAACTTTCCCTTAAGTTGGGTCGCCAAAATGTTAGCTCTAACCAAAATATCTTCAGTAGTATTAACTAATGATGCTTGATCATATGCTTTTTGATAACCGTTAATATCGGCAAATACTAGATCAATATATGCGTTTAATGAGTTAATGTGAGTGTGCCCTGTCCATTGCTGTAGTTCCAATTTAAACTTTTCGGTATGCAGCAGGTGTTTACGAAAATCATCTGTATTGTTGATATTGTTGTGCTGTAAAATGATTCTTTTTAAAGTGTTGGTTATAAATGCGTGGCGAAACAAATGAGGATGGAAGCTTTCTTTGATTTCACATGCTTCTTTCCATTCACTCATTCGTCTACGTGTTGATTCTGCTGATAAAGGCTCACCATTCTTTAGGTTTACAAAAAGGTAACCGTGATCGTTAGCAGTTCCAATAGTTCTCTTAATAATCTTACGTCTAATTTTCCGAATATATTGAGTAACAGTACTTAAAAATGCCTGTGGCACAGGAATAAAGCGTTCATGGTTGTTACGTTTTAATGTTGTGACTCTCAATAATGGTGCATCATCTTTCATTAGAGCATCATCAATATCTTTTACCATAGCCATATGGACTTCAGAGTTACGAGCTCCTGTAGTCTCTAAAAACGAATAAAGAGCGACATCGCGAATACGTTTTTCTCTATTAGGTTCTTGATTGATGTACTCCCAAACCTTCATTGCCGACTCTTCTGAAACAGGATGTCTACGTTTCAGAGGCGTGTCATTAGGAAAAGAACTGTGAGTTAGACTTTCGGTATCGAATAGTTTATTCCCCTCAATCTTTTGACTAGTCCTTTTAATTTTAATTCTAATCGTACTACTTTTATTTTGGCCGATAAAATTTTTTAATTGATAAAAATCTTGTACATATATTAGAAAATGGAGGCACTGAGTACCTATTTGTCGTACTTGTTTTCCAGTACGTTTTAGATTTCCCAAACTATTGCGTTTTGCTATTAAACTTTTAATAAAAAGAGAAAAATGAGAGTCTGTTAATTGAGTGAAGATTATATTGTTGTTATAGCAAAAGTTAATTAAATGAATGATTTGGTTTGCATATGTTCGTAATGTTCCACCACCAACACGTGTGGACTTACCCTCTTCTAACTTTGATAGTAAATAAAGGTTTGCTTCAAAACAGGGGATACCATTGCCATATGTTACATAGGGGATTGTTTGTGGCTTTGTTAAGTTGAGCTTTTTTTCAATGTTTGAATAGTGGCTCAAACCAATATAATCTTTGATTATTTCAACAGGCATCATTTACTCCCTAAGGTAAACGATAATTTGTGCTGTAATTTATTATTCAGATCTTGATAGAGGGCCTGACGCGCTTCATTTGTCATATTATTTGAGTTAGCCATTCTTGCTAGTTCCAAGGACATTTCACCAATGATAGTAGTTAAACTGATGATAGTGTGTTTGCTCTTATCTAGTTCTATTTCTGAATTTTTTAAGCGTTCTTTGAAGTATGCTTTAGTGTTGTGATTAGGATTTGAGTCTTTAATGATCTCTTTTTCAAGAGATGCCTTTGCATTTTGACGTAACTCATCTAGTTCAATGAACCCACGTGATAAACAGTATTCTGCCGCACTTTTCAGAGTGTTGAGAGTACAAGAAGTAATAGCATATTCTGTATTAGTAAATGCTGCCAACTTACGCTGATTGGATAACGCATTTTGGATTTCGGGTATGTTGTACTTTTCAGGTTGGTTTATGATGTTGATAAGAAGGCTCTTAGTGTTAGCTACTTTATCTTGGTTTTTTTGCAAAATTTTCATTAAGCTAGCTCCCTGACTTCTAAGATCATACGGTAATCTTGGATGGCTTTACCCTCACGTACAATTGTAAAAAACTCAGGTTCTAGCCGTATCACATCCTGATGTAATAATTGATAAATAGTATCTTCAATTGCACTAAGATCCTTATCACTAATATATGATGGTCTTGTTTCATAGTCTTCATCATTGATGTAATCATTGATTGCATCTGAAATCCGTTCTAATTCTATATTTGCTTGTTCAACGTCATAGTATTGGCTAATAGCTTTGCGTAGTGCATCAATTGTCTTAAGATGCCCATTGTGTACTTCATTTACTAAATGTGCTGCCTTAATACCATTTAATACAGCACCATTACAAGTTTCTGTAATGTAGTGATATAGATGTTCTGAAGAGCTATGACCAAGCATCCAACGAATCGCATCTAGACCATCATAACCATTACTCCAGAAAAACATCATTGCGAAAAATCTTCGCAATTGGTGATTTGAAAAATAAAGCTTTTTAGCTATGCCATTCTCATTAATAAAAGGTGTTTCAAAATAATCACAAATGTATGTATAAGGACTAACTGTTACCGAGGTGGGGAAATTTAATTTTTTTTCTGAGCTTCCTAATAAATTAAATAAAGATGGTAAGTTAATCCCAAGTTGTATAACTTTTTTGTTAAATGATTCAATTTTCCACATCAGCTTGGCTATAGAGAGGATCATTGGTCGGAGTGTAACTGCTTTAGTCTCATTATGACCGCTAACCCCTGTCTTCATTACCAAGCTCTTTACAGAGAAAAGAGTACTATAATCTGCATCTTCTGGATTTATATCTGGAATTAGATTTGAGTATGGTTTTAAATTATTAATTTCACTTATTCTTTTGGCAGAGAATATGGAAAATAAAAATTGCACACTTGATATTAATATGTTGTATCTATTTATTAATGTATTGCTATATAAAGAATTTTTTTTTCTATCAAAATTAGTGTTACGCAATAGGTAGCCACCACAAACTAATTTGTTTGGATATAATCGATTTATAAGGTCACTAAAGTTGCTGCGTTCATACTGGTTAAGGGAGATTTCTATAGTTTCTAAGTTTTTTTGAAATTCTAATACTTCAATTACAGACTCAAGAATTTCATCAATATTTTTAAATGAATATTCAAATGTATCACGCATTAAATTTAGTACGGGGACTACAGGTAGTGTCTTAAAGCGCCCACTTTCAGAGATATCAATCAATCTAGCAACTGTATTGAAATTTAATTTGCTAAAAATAGTATGATCTAAAGGAGTTTCTTCTAAATTGGCAGCAAAGGATAATTGTTTTAAAAGTTTTAATGCATCAGTTACTTTGTGTTTATGCACCTCGTCAAAATTTGCTGAATATGAAATTCTAGATGCACTTTGAGAGGGGGCATATAGTCCGTAATGGTCTTCTTTATTCCTGTAATCTTCATGTAGTATATTGTTAATAAAGCTATTCGACTGAATTTTTAATAGTATTTCACTTTTAAAAATAAATTTTTTTAATTCACTATAATTAAAACTGTGATCAGGGTTAATAAAATTATCTATAATAAAATTATTGGCTCTATTGTATTCATCTGTATTAAAGTTAAATACATTCAAAAGGCATTTTTTATTATTGGTAGTAGGGTATGTAGATGATGCTTGGATAATTTGATTGCGTGCCAAATCCTCAAATCGTAAGTATTTTAGAACTCCATATGCATCAACTGTTACTGTAGATATTAATACATCAATGAGGAAATCGGTACTTAAAAGCGAAAGGTGGAATTTACTTAAATTAATTGCAGAACCATTAATAATAATGCAATCAATCAGCTTCAGTATACCATATAATCTTTTTCGGATACTTAAAGATGAAAGGAGACCTCCACCATTAATACTTGGGTTATCAGTATTGGTTAGCCAAAGTTTAAAAGTATTTAAGAGTTTAATATGACATGGGTCGCTCAAATAAGTTCCATCATTTAATTTTATCTTATTCCATTTAAGAACTATTGAAGAGCTATTTTTAATGGTTTTACTTTTAGGAAATACGATTTTCCATTCATTATCTGCAAATTCACACTTCAACCAATTTGGTTTGTACTCAAGACTAATAAAAGACTGTGTATACAAGTTCGTCATATTAGCCATAGTTTGAATATCATTAACTGCAATCGCTTGTTTTAATATTTCTTTAATAGCCTCAGTTTGAAGGTCGGCGAAAGGATTTTCTGTGCTTGAGTAAATAAGTTTTAGGTTTTGATTTAATGCGTTACTCATGCAAAAATTCCTTGTCTTACTTTTTCAATATCAAGAGGTTGAGTTAATGCTTTGTTATAAAAATCTATGGTGGAGTCAACATTAACGATTCGTTTTGATTTATCTTTACATTCATACTGAGACAAAATGAATACTGCTGTCATGTACCAATACTTAACATTCTCAGGAACGGTTTCATTGTATTTTTCAACAATATTGCGTATAGCAATTAGCATTTGAAGAATAGAGGGACTAATCATGAAAACAAGAACATCTAATTTTTTCTTAATTTCATTTTCTTCTTCTTTCGTCTTGGTCTTTTCAATTTCCATCATGTGTGCGGGAAAGTTACGCATCTTGTGATTTTCAAGAAACTGCTCAAGATGTTTAATATCGAAATCAAATGCTTCATTAAGTAATTCAGAGTCTTTCATAGCTTCAAACATTAAAGAATTTTGAAAAATACGTACCCAACGATCATTAAAATAATTAAGCAATGCCTGAGGTAAATAAGCCTCTAGAACCTCGAGATTAACTTGCTTATGACCAAGTTTTTTACTTACTTCTTCAATTGAACGAGTATCAAGATAGGTGTGTATTCCTTTCTTTTTTCTAATATTTCTTAAACTGAAAACAGAAATTAAAGCATTGATTTCATCTGTATTTAGATATGCTTTCCCATTCTCATTAAAATGGATTTCTGAGCAAGCTCTTTTTAGATCCGAAAGTCCACAAGTTTCAACATTATTAAACATAGCTGTACTTAGTTTTGACACAATATTTATTTTATTAGTTGAGGCGTAGAGAGGTGCAAATCGCCAGTTATCATCTTTAATGGCTTTCAAACAATTTCGCTCAAAAGAGGTCATTTCAATCAACGTTGCAACTAGATAATTTGAACGCTCCGTTAAAACTATATCTTGTTGTGCTTGTGTAGCTCCTTTACGTTTTTTAAAGGATGAAATTATCCAGTGATTCCCCACTTGCTTATAACCTGTCAAATTTCCATGTTTATTATATAATTCCCATGCTTCAAACCAACTTGGTGTTATAGCAGGGTTTTCTAAAACAAGTAGAGTATATATAGCAAAAATAAAATTTTTATTTACCCGATATAGTTCGTTAAAGGCCTCTCTTTTTTTATTTATACCCAATATATAATCAGTAAATTTCCTTTTTTTTATGATATTACCGTCTATGTCAATTACTTGGTTGAAACATTGATCGATTCCATAGTGTTTTAGTGTTGCAAGAGTGTTGGCTGAATATCCTATTCCACATTTAACACCATCTTTTTCAGCCATGCGTAACCCCTGTGGTTGAGTTCTAACATTACCTATTTGAGATTCTACTTTTTTGTAGTTCAAAATATATGAGTCAACATAATTATCAAGAGCTTGCTTTATGTGACTGAATTCATTTTCTAATCGTATTTGTATTTTTGTGACTGCCTCTTCATCTTTTATATATAATGGAATGCCTCCATATAACTGCTCTTGTTCTTCCTTTGTGAATGAGCCGCCTGATGGAAGTGTCTTATTATCTTCTTTTGGTTTTTTAAATTTTGGAACAACAATTGGATATATTGGTTCTTCAAATAATCCTGTCTCTACAAAGCAACTCATATACTTTTCTACCATTCTCGACCAATCTTTAATAGCTGCGTGAGCTTGGCCGCCATTTGCTATTCGTCTAGCAAAAAAGCGATGATAAATGTTCAGCATGAAGTAATAGGAATTACCGTGATTTAGACTATATTTGAGCTCTTCAACATTGTCTGTAACCAGGGAAAATTCACTGAATAATGTAATAAGTAGTTCTAATGTAGAACGTAGGCTACTATCTATTTTTTTTATAGTGTAATTTTCTATAAAACTATGAACTTCTAAAGCGAATTCTTTGCCATAAGTATCATAAACTTTCTGTAGTTGATATCTTCTATTTACACCATCTTGAGATGTTACAAACCAGCCTTCGTAATAACGTTTTCTTTCCAAGTCTATCGGGTGTGATTGATAGGTATTAATGTGTAGATCAATTTTATTACTATCTAAGCTTAGCAGCTCCTTTGTATCTAATTTAATACCATTCTCGCTGACAAACTTCGCAATAGCATTTGCGTGCAGCCACACAATTTGATGTCGGCTATGTTGAGGGAGATTGGCAAATTCAGTATGTACAAACCCCGAAAAAAGTACTAATTGTTTGTAAGCTATTTCCTTGCTATTGAGTATATCCATACCTGTGTAGGGATGATTGCTGCCAATACCTGTTATATCAATAAAAGCTGCGTAAGTATTCATAGTTGGTGTTTGAGTCTGCGATATAGCAGGTAATAAACTATGTAGCTTAAGCATAAATCTATTATTAAGGATTGTACTTAGACGTGGATATCCTTTTAAGTATCTGCTGTCCAAAAGTAGTCCCCTCTATGGTTGGTTGACATGTGTCAATGATTTAATAGATACTATTAAATCATGAATGGCTTGTATATAGTGTTATTTGTGAATATTGACATTATTATTCAATGCACGAAAAAAAAAGGCGGTGTAGGGAAATCAAGTATTACTGTAAATTTGGCTGCGATTAGTGCCAAACATGGCTTTAGGACCTTGGTTATCGATCTGGATCCTCAAGCCAACTCTAGCCAATACCTTTTAGGCGAAGAAGCAACATACGCTGCTGATAAAGCCGTTTTAGAACCAAATATTGAAAACTTCTTTGAAGATGTGCTGGGAAACAATCAACAAAAAGGTCTAATTGGTAATGCATTAGGCTCAATTTTAAAAGCCCCTCGGAACAAAGACCTCGACAGTTTTGTGCACTCAACATCCTTTGATAAATTAGATGTACTTCCAGCAAGTCCTACGCTTGGTGCACTTGAGCATGCACTTGAAAGCAAGCATAAAATTTATAAATTGCGAGATTCTATTCAAAGCTTAATTGGGCGCTATGACCGTATTTATATCGATACACCTCCGGCTTTTAACTTTTTCACGTTGTCTGCCTTAATTGCAGCAGATAAAGTCCTGATTCCTTTCGATTGTGATGTCTTTTCAAAGCGTGCGTTACAAACATTGATTGAAAATGTTCTCGAAACGCAAGATGATCATAATGATCGCTTGGAAATTGAAGGAATTGTGGTGAACCAGTTCCAATCCCAAGCAAAATTACCTCGGGAAGTGGTCCAGCAGTTGAAAGATGAAGGGTTGCCTGTATTAAATAGCATGTTACCGCCTTCAATTTTAATGAAAGAATCGCATCAGAAAAATTTACCTTTGGCTCATTTGGCACCAGAACATAAATTGACTCAGGCTTATGAGACATTATTTGGTGAGATTGAGCCAAAACGATAAGAGAAAAATGATGAAAGGCTTATATATTGCGCCTTTGGTGGCAGCCACGTTATTTCTTGGCGCTTGTGCTACAACGGTAAAACCGACTTATGTGTCTCCGACACAGTATCAATCTTTGAGTTGCCAACAACTGCAAAGTGAATATAACCGTATTCAACAATATATCGACAATGGCGTACAAACTCCAAAAAGCACAGGTATGGGTGTTGGGCTTGGACTTGGTGGTGGCTGGGGACGAGGCGGTTGGGGATTCGGTCCATCCATCTCTGTTAATATGGGGCAATCTTCTTCAACCAAGAACACCGAACTTTCACGTGTTTTAGGCCAACAAGAAGCAATTGTTCAGGCAGCTCAGTTTAAAAATTGTCCAATAATTGTCCGTAAAAAGGCGAATTAATAGTCATCTTTGCATCACAATATGCTAATAGAAGCATATTGTGATGATTAAAGTTTAGCAAAATGTTTCATAATAAAATAAATATAAATCAACATCTTAGTTTAATATGGTTAAAATGATACTTGTATTTTTTCTCGTCAAGTTATGCTCTTAACTTGCTATATTTTGTCTATTTCGTTTAAGGTGGCCCCATCTTTACCAATGTGGAAACTTTATGATTGAAAGCTGGTTTTTTGTATTAGCAATGTTGGCTGTTTTGCTTATCCCTGGGCCGACAAACGCACTACTTGCAACCGCCGCTCACTCACAAGGTTTATCTAAAACATTCTGGCTTATTCCAATGCAATGGTTGGGTTATGCCTATGGGATTAGCTTTTGGGCTGTCTTTATTCATTTAGCAGCTCCAGTTTGGCCTGCGTTACTGCTCATTTTGCATATTACGAGCGTGTTATATGTGTTCTGGATGGCATTTCGTTTATGGAAAACTACGCATTTACAGCAGTTTAGTCAGAACCATCGTAATATTCGCCCACGTCAGTTATTCTTCTCTACTTTAAAAAATCCTAAGTCCTTACTGTTTGCAGCTGGTATTTTTCCTGCCGAAACATGGAATTCGCCTGAAAATTTTCTAATGGTCTTTGCGGCTTTTACATTGACGCTTATTCCTGCGGCGAGTTTCTGGATGGTTTTTGGACGAGCTTTATTGACAGGTTCAATGCAAAAAATAAAAGCCGATCATTTATATAAAGGATCGGCCATGTTACTCATTTTATGTATGCTTCCGGTGGTATTCCGTTTCTTCTAAATGAAGCTTTAAACGTTGGCTTTACGGTTTTTTAACTTCTCACGTATAAAGCCGATAATACCCGGTAGAACACTAATAATAATGATGCCGAAAATAAGGTGGGTAAAGTTATCTTTAACGATTGGCATATTTCCAAATAGATAACCTAAGGTTACAAAAGAAGCTACCCAGCATAATGCTCCAATTAAGTTATATGTCAGGAAAAACTTATAATTCATGCTACCAGCACCTGCCACAAAAGGAGCAAATGTGCGGGCAAATGGAATGAATCGAGCAAAAATAATCGTTTTACCACCATGGCGGGCAAAGAATTCTTGAGTTTTGGTTAAGTGCTGCTTATTAATGAATCTAGAGTTCATTTCAAACACACGTGGACCGATAAAACGTCCAATATGATAGTTGACTGTGTCACCTAGAACTGCAGCAATAAAGAGCAGAGTACCTAGCAACCATGGATCCATCTTACCTGTAGATGCCGCTAAAGCCCCTGCTGCAAATAATAAACTATCGCCCGGTAAGAACGGCATGACCACTAAACCGGTTTCGACAAAAATAATTAAAAATAATATGCCATAAATCCAGACTCCGTAATTTGTAATAAATTCGGCGAGATGCTGGTCAACGTGTAGAATAAAATCAAGAAGTTCCATGAGATAGCTGAGTGGTAAACCGTGCTCAAATCCTAGCAGTGAGACTATAGAAAGTCAGTATAGAACATCAAAAAGATACAAATTAATCATCCTATTTGTGCAACGATATATATGGATTTTGAGTATTTAATTATCAATGTCCCAAACCTAGAATGAGTTCATCAACAAATAAGCATTTAAATAAAGGTGGCTGTATGTTTAATCCAAATGTGGTGGTCAAAAATATCGTAACGCAAACAGGTGCGGATAGTTTTATTAGTCTGGTTGCTCGTGTACTTATTGCATATATCTTCCTTGTTGCTGGCTGGGGGAAAATCACCGGTTACGCAGCAACAGCAGGTTATATGGAAGCTATGGGGGTTCCTGGTGGAATTCTACCATTAGTCATCCTGGTTGAGTTTGGTGGTGGTTTAGCTTTGTTATTTGGTTTCCAAGCACGTTTTGCAGCTTTTGGTCTTGGAATCTTTAGTATTTTGACTGCGTTCTTGTTCCACCAAGGTGGGGCTGATGCAGCAGCGCAATATAATAATAGCATCCACTTTATGAAAAATTTTGCAATGGCAGGGGGATTATTCTTCCTAATGCTTCACGGTGCTGGACGTATTAGCCTAGACCATGCAATTGAAAAATAATATTCAAGACAAAATAAAAACCGGATGAGCAATTCATCCGGTTTTTTTATATTTAAAAATTAGAGCATGAACTGGATTTGTAATTCCCCAACTACAAAACCAAGTACGGCGCCTACTGCAATGAGTGCCCACTCATCTTCTTTGAACGCTGGACGCAACATCCCTTCAAATTCGGATGGTGTTAATTTTTGCATACGTTCAATTAAAGTACTGCGAATATTCATAGCATCTTCTGCATAAGACTCAACATATTTCATGGTCTCTGGCAGCTGTTGCATAATACGTTCTGCAACTTGTGTTTTCATATTCTGGTATTTTTCTCCACCAATTGCGTATACAACAAGTGGACGAATGACACCTGCCTGCATATCAATTTCCTGTTTAACATGGCGGTTCACCAAATCAATCACGCGTGCAGAGTGAGTGCCGGAAAATAGCTCTTCCATCATATGACGTGAAGTTAAAAGCTGTTTGGAAATCAAGGCTGCATAGTCAGCTGCTACTTCATTCTGACGTTTAATAAACAGACCTTGCCATGTATAGCCCAATATCTTTTTAGGATAGAGCGGTCTAAACATCATTTGTAGCGCAATCCAGTCACTGAAAAATCCTACAAATCCGCCAAACATCGGCAGCATCCAAGGATATTTACCTTGCGTGATAATCCAGCACAACATTTGGATTACACCAATACCAAAACCGAATACAAAGCCAACATTACTGAAAAATTTAAATTCTTGTTTGCCTACACGTTTAAAAATATTGTTGAGTAAACGCTTATCTTTAAGCAAATTACTAATCACCAAATGCTTAATATCAAAATATCGATTTACGTCACGTTGCACTTCACTCATGATGTGCTCGACAATTTCCGGTGCTTTTGATTGCACTCTGCGGATCAGTCTTTGACGGGCAAACTCAGGCATACCTTCCCATAAACCGGGTTGATACTCTTGCGCAACTTCACGCGTAATATCTTCTGCTGCTGCCATTAATGGTTTTTCAATTTCTTTGGCAATACGTTTTGGGTCAAGACGAGCAAAAATTTCTTCGGGCTTAATAAGCTTGGCTGTCATGAGTTCAACAGCAATGGTTGCCATTTTTTCAGCTTTACGAGGCACAATACCTTGCCAGCCAAAAAATGGTTTAATACCTTTAAATTCAAGTGGTGAGAACATCATTTGAATGGCAATCACTTTAGTGACATAGCCAATTAAACCACTCATGAAAGGAATAGAGACATACAACCAAAAATGTTGCTGGAAATCTGCAATCATAGTTTGAAGCATTGTTGTTCCTTAGATTTCTATTGATTTTGATATGGGGCAACAAGCCATAAAAAACGGATCACTGTTTAAGGGCAGACAAATATCGCTTAATGGTATTTACCTTTCCATGGTAATGCCTGTTTTATCGGGTCATCTTAACATCAAATTCATGAGGATGTTGCATAGAATGTGATGAATTTATCAATGTGTATGAAGATTTTAAGCGGCATGCAGTATATTGATAAATATCAATAAATTTATATTTATATCGATCAATCTAAATATCAAAATGATTATGATATGAAAAAAACAAGATATATGATGATTTGCGGTGCGCCGAAGCGTGAAAAATGTTAAAATGGCGCGCTTAATTCTTTTGCCATTTAGTGGTTTGTCATGACTACCAATACTCAAATTACTGAAGATCGTATCCTGATTCTGGATTTCGGCTCTCAATATAGTCAGCTCATTGCACGTCGTGTACGTGAAGCTGGTGTTTACTCTGAAATGTATGCCTTTGATATGTCTGAAGAAGACATTCGTGCTTTTAACCCAAACGGTATTATTTTGTCAGGTGGACCTGAGAGTGTGCATGAAGAGGGTAGCCCACGAGCACCACAGGTGGTGTTTGAATTAGGCGTTCCAGTATTGGGTATTTGCTATGGTTTACAAACCATGTCTGAACAGTTAGGCGGTAAAGTTGAGCCGGGTACTGTGCATGAGTTTGGTTATGCCGAAGTTGATATCGTTAAACGTGACCAACTTATTGGTAACTTACAAGACCGTGAAAACCAACTTCATGTTTGGATGAGCCACGGCGATAAAGTGAGCCAGATTCCAGAAGGTTTTACGATTACTGCAAGCACACCAAGCTGTCCAGTTGCTGCTGTAAGTGATGAAGCGCGTCGTTTCTATGGCGTGCAATTCCATCCAGAAGTAACGCACACGGCAAAAGGTGAAGAGTTACTTGCAAACTTCGTTCATAAAATTTGTGGATGTGGTGGCCTTTGGACACCTGAACACATTATCGATTTACGTGTAGAACAATTACGTCAGCAAATCGGCGATGAAAAAGTTCTTTTAGGTCTTTCTGGTGGTGTTGACTCATCTGTTGTTGCTGCGCTTTTACACAAAGCAATTGGCGACCAGTTAACATGTGTATTTGTTGATAATGGCTTACTTCGTTTAAACGAAGGTGATCAAGTGATGCAAATGTTTGCTGAAAACATGGGTATCCGTGTGATTCGTGCAGATGCTGAACAACGTTTCTTAACTGCATTGGCTGGTGAAGTTGATCCAGAGAAAAAGCGTAAGATCATTGGCCGTGAATTCATCGAAGTATTTGCTGAAGAAGCACGTAAACTTGATGGCGTGAAATTCTTGGCACAAGGCACGATTTACCCAGACGTAATCGAATCTGCTGCAAGCAAACAAGGTAAAGCACACGTTATTAAATCTCACCACAACGTGGGTGGTTTACCTGACGATTTAGAGTTTGAATTGGTTGAACCTTTACGTGACTTGTTTAAAGACGAAGTACGTAAGTTAGGTACTACACTTGGCTTGCCACACAGCATGATTTACCGTCATCCATTCCCGGGCCCTGGTTTAGGTGTTCGTATTTTGGGTGAAGTTAAAAAAGAATATGCAGATATTCTTCGTCTTGCTGATGACATCTTCATGCAAGAGCTTCGCGACAGCGGCTGGTACGACAAAACAGCTCAAGCATTTGCTGTGTTCCAGCCAGTTAAGTCAGTTGGTGTAGTAGGTGATGGCCGTCGTTATGCATGGGTAATTGCACTTCGTGCGGTTGAAACGGTTGACTTTATGACAGCTCGTTTTGCACATTTACCATACGAATTGGTTGATAAAATCTCAACGCGTATTATGAATGAAATTAAAGATGTATCACGTGTTGTATATGACGTGTCATCTAAACCACCAGCAACGATTGAGTGGGAATAAGCAAATGAAAAGGCAGGATTTAATCCTGCCTTTTTTATGTCTATTGATAAAAGCATTATTTATGTTTATCGATATACTGGTGATTAGTAATAAAAAAAATACTTTGATTTGAACCAAAACGTTCTACTGATTTCTCAAAAACCATTCCAACACGTTCTAGTAATTTGATTGATGCTTTGTTCTGTGTTTGAGTCTCAGCTATTACTTTCTTAAGATTTAACTCATTAAATGAATAATTTAAAACAAATTCAAGTGCTTGAGTTGCATATCCATATCCCATATATTCCGGCAGCAATTCATATGATACTTCGATATCTGAGCCGTCATGATGAGTATCCAGAGATATAATTCCTAGAAAATTATGATCAGTAGAAGATCGAATTGCCCAAATAGGTAATTTACTTGGAGTATTAATATCAGTATGTGCTCGCGTTTGAGCTAGAGATACTTCCAATGGTCCACCTAAATACTTTCTAGTCGTATCATTTGTATAAAGTCTAACTAAATTAGAGGCATCTGCTAATGTTAAATCGCTTAAATAACACAAGTGCATATTATTTATGATTAAAAAGAAAAATTAACATATTACATTTTATAAGAAATTCATCTGTTAGAACCCATTTAAAGTGTCTATATTCTCACCAATAAAAATGTCTAGTTTATGATGGCTTAAACATCATGGACTGGATATGAAATATAGATGCTGATCACTATGTCTGACAAAGAAATTCAACGTCTTGCTGTTCTGCAAGACGTTCGAGATCATCGTATTACACAAGTCCGTGCTGCTGAAATCCTTAATCTTTCAACCCGTCAAATTACCCGGTTATTACAGAAGCTCAATCAAGATGGTGTTTCAGGTATGGCGCATGCCAGTCGTGGTCAACCTGGCCATCGTCGCCATGATGATTTATTAAAATCAAAATGTCTTTCCATTATTTCTGAACATCTGCTGGGATTTGGACCTACCTTGGCCCATGAGAAGCTCAGCAGCATGTTTGACCTGAATATCCCGGTAGAAACGCTTCGGCGCTGGATGACTGCAAATGACCTCTGGATTCCACGATCCAAGCGCCTTAAACGTCCATATCAGCCACGTTATAACCGGGATTGCTTCGGTGAGCTAATCCAGATTGATGGCTCATATCATGACTGGTTCGAAGGACGCGCTGCTAAGTGCTGCTTGCTGGTTTATATCGATGATGCCACTGGAAAGCTGTTGCATCTGCGCTTCTGTGAGGCGGAAACGACCTTCGACTATATGCTTTCAACCCGAGCCTACATTGAACAATACGGTAAGCCTCTGGCCTTTTATAGCGATAAACATTCGGTCTTCCGAGTGAACCAGAAATCGAGCCAGGACAGCCAGATCACGCAATTTGGGCGGATTCTGAATGAGTTAAATATTGATATTATCTTCGCCAACTCACCCCAGGCCAAAGGCCGTGTGGAACGTGCCAATAGAACACTCCAGGATCGCCTGATCAAGGAAATGCGCCTAGAAGGTATCTGTTCAATTGCCGAGGCAAATGCCTGGCTGCCCTGCTTTATTGAGCATTTCAATCAGAAGTTTGCCAAGTGTGCGCGAAACTCAAAGAATTTACATCGGCCATTAACCGAATCTCATCTTGAACTGGATGATATTTTTACCTGGCAGGAACCGCGTAAGGTCACCAAGAATCTGACCCTGACCTATGACAAATGTATTTATCTGCTTGAACCGACAGAGCTGAATCATAAGCTTGTTGGGCAATATATTTCATTTCTGGAGTACCCAGATGGCACTGTGGCCCTCATGTACGAGGGACGAAAGCTCAACTACAGCATTTTCAATAAATTAGCTGGGCTACAGCAGAATGAGATCGTTGAGAATAAACGGTTAGGTACAGTTCTGGCACATATTCAGCAACAGCATGAAGAGTTGGAAAAACAGAATAAACGTTCCCGTCTCAAGAAAAGTATGCCGAGTCGTAAAGCTCAGAAAGCTGTTATTGAACAAAGAAAGTTAAATCCTGTGCTTGACTCTTGTGGTTAAAAACAGGACATTTTAAATGGTTTATCGCATAGACATTTTAATTGGTGAATAACATCATCCTAAATATTATTTTCTTTCGTCAGCTTAAACTTCTTCTCAGAAAACTAGCTAGTAAGATGCTTAAGCACTCTTTTTTTATTGCTTAACTTTTAAAGCTAAAAATTAATCTTGATAACTATCAATACAATAGATCGTATATTATTACTTATACTTGATAAAAGATATATTAAGATATATCTTAATATGCATAAATTAAACATATTAGAGAATCTTCAAAGATGAAACAACAATCAGAACATCATCATACTGAGCACAATGAACATCACCACGGCCATCACCGTTCGGGGCGTCGTGGAAGACTTTTTGAAGCTGGACGAATGAAACTTTTAGTCCTTCACCTTATTCAGCAAAGTCCTAAGCATGGTTATGAAATTATTAAAGAAATAAGTGATTTAGTCGGTGATGGCTATACGCCTAGTGCGGGAACAATCTATCCGACTTTGACCAGTCTTGAAGAAATGAATTTGATTAGTTTGCTAGATGTAGAGCGCAAGCAATATCAAATTACGGAGTTTGGGGAAGCTTATTTAGCTGAACAACAAGAAAAGTTAAGTGCACTGTTAGAAAAATTACGCTTAAGACGTGAAATTCACAGTAATGATCAATTAATTGAAATTCACCGCGCCATGGAAAATTTAAAAACAGCCTTACGTTTGAAATTGAATACAACTGATTTGCAGCAAGAGCAGATCTATCAAATTGCCGAAAAAATTGATCAGGCTGCGGTTGCAATCGGGCGCCTATAAGTTGAGATACAACATGTTAGAGCTACAGCAAAAAATCAAAGAAGCGGGCCTAAAAGTCACTCATCCAAGACTTACTGTTTTGTCTTTAATTCAACAGCAAGCAGAAGATCTAACGGTTAAACAGATTTATCAAAAACTATATACCCAAAAACAGAAGTTGAGTTTGGCAACAGTTTATCGGGTGGTCAGTGATTTGGTAGGAGCAGGCCTAATTTCAAATACTCAATTCCAACGAGGTGAAGCCAAATTTAACTTATCAGACTTAGCCAATAATCAACTGCTACAGATTCAATGTGCAGAACTCACAGAAGCCAAACAAGAACAATTTCTAGCGAGTTTGCAATCGGTATTTAATCAATTTCAAGTTGATTTGAAGCAGGTTGAAATTATCCAAAACCATTAATTTTTGATAGAGAATTTATATATGAAACAACATCAATATCACGTTACAGTACAACATTTAAAAGATGCCAAAGGCGAAGTTTCTACCTATACGGAAAGACTTGAGTTCTATACTGGTAATCATGACGATATTTTTGAGATTGTTGAAAAGCTAAAGAATGCAGAATTTTTCGATGATCAAACTACAAAATCTTTTGCTGTTGGTCTAAAGTTATTTAGTGAAGTCATGTTGGAAAATCGAGATCATGCATTGTTTCAAGAGTTCTTTCCGCAGTTCGGACAATTTATGAAAAATCTAAAACAGCTCGTTAAAACTCAGTCATCTTAAGCTGCTGAATGCAGCTTTATTTATTTTTATAACTAAAAAAGGATTGTCTCATTCATAACACCCTGTGTATTACTAAAAGACTATATTGAATAATGAGTGTATTGTTAAGATCAGTATAACAACTCATTGCAAAAGCATAGGTAAAAGAGAGTAATATCATGAGCAATAATAATGATTACGATATTTCTGATTCAAAAGATTGTGAGAAATTTGCCAATCAATTTATTCAGGAATTTCCAATTCGCTCTGCTGAAATTGGACAGGGGACAGTCATTAAGCGGGCTTTACCTAGCCGTCAAAAGCGAATGATTGGTGCGTGGTGTTTCCTAGACCATGCAGGCCCAGTAACTTTTCCAGCTGGTGATGGTCTAGATGTTGGTCCTCATCCTCACATTGGTTTGCAAACCTTCACGTGGATGATTGAAGGCACCATGATGCATACTGATAGTTTAGGTTCAAAGCAATTGATCCGTCCTAAACAAGTAAACCTGATGACAGCAGGTCATGGTATCTCTCATACAGAAGTTGCCCCTGATACAGAAACTCAAATGCATGCTGCCCAGCTTTGGATCGCATTGCCTGACCATAAGCGCAATATGGATCCTAAATTTGAACACTACCCAGAACTACCTGTTGTTGAAAAGGATGGTTTAGAGTTTACCGTCCTTGTGGGTGAATACTTGGCAACTACTTCCCCAGTTGCAGTGCATACGCCGTTAGTGGGTGTTGATTTAATTGCTACCGAAGATACTAAAACACGTATTCCACTAAATCCTGAGTTTGAATATGGTTTTATGGCATTAGATGGGGTTGCCCATGTGAATGGCCATGAACTCACTGCCGACAACATGGTTGTATTAGATACGGGTTTAAGTGAAATTGAAATTGAAGTAAAGAAAGGGAACCGTGTGCTGTTAGTAGGTGGTGAACCGTTTGAAACTCCAATTTTACTATGGTGGAACTTTGTTGCACGTACAATGGATGATTTAAAAGAAGCGCGGGAGCAGTGGATTAATCATGATGTGCGTTTTGGTGAAATTCCAGACTACGTGGGTGCGCGTTTAGAAGCGCCAGTTCTTCCAGATCAAATGAGAGCATCAAAATGACAGCAGTAATCGCAAGCAGTAAAGCAAAGCCTCTTGCTGAGCAGTGGAAGGGCGAAATCACCAGTGGTCGTCATCAATATTTTTGTGACGAACCAGAGAAGTTGGAAGGGCATGACCAAGGTCCAGCTCCTTATGATTTACTTACTGGAAGTCTGGCAGCTTGCACACTTATTACTTTAAGAATGTATGCAAAGCATAAAGATTATGACTTTGGTGAGTTCTCGGTTGAAATTGATTTTCATACCAATCGGGAGCATGAAGAACATATTGAACGTCGTATTGTTTTTAAAGAGTTACCAAGCGAAGAACTACAGCAAAAAATATTAACAGTGTGTAGTAAAACGCCTGTTACTAAAACTTTGTTACGTAGTTTAGACATTCATACTGTGCTTGTTACAGTGTAAAAATGCTATTTTGTTGAGGTGGATGATTTTATATCCATCCCACAAATGGAATAAAACAGCATGTTCACATGCTGTTTTTTATGTAAAAAAGAAAAATAAAAGTAGGCAATAGCATGATTAGTGTACACCACCTGGAATGTTCGCGATCGTTTCGGATTTTATGGGCTTTAGAAGAATTAGGCTTAGATTATGATATTCATTATTATCAACGTCTTCCCAACTATTCTGCGCCAGAAACACTGAAATGTATTCATCCTCTCGGCAAAGCCCCAATTTTGACAGACGATGAACAAGTCATTGCAGAGTCAGCGGTCATTTTGGAGTATTTACAGCAGCGTTACGATCAAAATCAGCAATTTAAACCTAAGCAATCTCAGGATTTACAGCAATATATTTACTGGATGCACTATGCTGAAGGTTCACTTATGCCTTTATTGGTCATGACTTTAGTCATGAATAGTGTAAACAAACACGTGCCATGGTTAATCCAACCTGTAGCAAAAAAAATCACAGAAGGGGTTAAAGCAAGTTTTGTTCGTCCACGTATGAAAGATCATATTAGTTTTTTAGAAAACTACTTATCTGAACATGAATATTTTGCAGGGAATTTTTCATTTGCTGATATTCAAATGAGCTTTCCACTAGAAGCTCTTCAGTCGCGTTTACAAGGTAAATATCCGCATATTCAAGCCTTTTTACATCGTATTCAGCAACGGCCAGCTTTTCAAAAGGCAAAACAAAAGAGTTTGGGTTCAAACGAAAGAAATTGTGCTGACATATAAAAGAAAAGGAACAAATATTTGTTCCTTTTTATCACTCTTGCTTTATTTGCGTTTAATTACGATAGAGTCAATACCACTATGTTGTAATGTTTGCTGGGCTGCAAGCGCAGCATCTTGAGTATCATATGGACCAGAAATAACTCGATACCAAGTCTTACCATTTTCAGAACTTTTGACTACATCGGCAGATAAGCCATTTAAAATAATTTCTGCACGACGAGCATCTGCTTGATCGGGATCTGTATAGCTACGGACTTGTAAAATGTAATTTGGTTGTTGAGGGGCAGCAGCTGTAGAGTCATCGCTATCAGTAGTAGCAACAGACTCAGATGCAGCAGGTTGTGCTGTACTAGGCGCCTCTACAATCATTGCTGTACCCTGATTTTTACTTTCAGGGATTGCTTGTTCCGGAATAGGGGTTACTTGTTGCTGAGGCAATAGATCATAAAAGCGATAGTCTTTATTGGTCTCTTCTTCTTTATAGTGATCAGACGTAATCTGATTTTTTGAAGAAACAGGTTGCCACGGTTTCCACAGCATGAGCATTACCGCAATGCATAAGACGACTAAAATAGCGACAAGTGTCCCTAGCCATTTAGGGATTAAAGGCTTTTTAGGCTTATTAGGTCTTTCAGATACACCGCGTTGCGTTTTGCCAAACACGTGGATTATTCCTCTGTCTTTTGATTGTTTTCTTTCGAGTTTACTTTAAAACATCGCTCTGTATAGCTTTATATCATCACAAAGCGATGTCTTTTACAGCATGGCTGGATATGTAGTTCTACCAAATATCCAGCATTTATTTACATGGCTTCAGGTGCAGAAACACCAAGTAATTCTAAGCCATTACGCAATACTTGTTGTACATTGATTGAAAGTAATAAGCGTGCTTGTGTAAGTTCAGCATCATCACTTAAAACTTTATGTTCATTGTACCAACCGTGGAATAGCGCAGCTAATTCCTTTAAGTAGTTACCTACTTGGTGTGGTTCATATGCATTAGCAGCACGTAATACAACGTCTGGATATGCAGCAAGTTTAGCAAGAATTTCAGTTTCTGCATCAAGTGATAAACGTGCAGCATGCGAACGAGCAGCATCCACTTCAAACTGTAAGCCAGTGCTTGCTGCTTTTTCTAACATACGGCAGATACGTGCATGAGCGTATTGAATATAATAAACCGCATTGTCTTTGCTTTGTGATACAGCAAGATCTAAGTCAAAGTCAATGTGTTGTTCGCTTTTACGCATTACATAGTAAAAACGAGCAGCATCGTTACCAACTTCTTTACGTAAGTCACGTAAAGTCACGAATTGACCTGAACGAGATGACATTTGAACCATCTCGCCACCGCGCCACAAACTTACGAACTGAACTAAAAGAACAGTCAATTTTTTCGAGTCATAACCCATCGCATCAATCGCAGCTTTTACGCGAGAGATATAGCCGTGGTGGTCAGAACCCCAAATATCAACAAGGTCCGTATAACCACGTTGTAATTTATTTAAGTGGTAAGCAATGTCAGAGGCAAAGTAAGTCGTTTGACCATTACGGCGCTTAACAACACGGTCTTTTTCATCGCCAAACTCAGTCGATTTAAACCAGATGTTGCCATCTTTTTCATACAAGAAACCACGTTGATCGAGTGTTTCGAGTGCTTCATCAATTTTTGCACTCAATGATGCTTCACTAAACCATTGATTGAAAGTTACGCCAAAGTCAGCAAGGTCATCTTTAATGTCATCTAAAATCGCATGAAGAGCTGCTTGATGGAAAACACGGTAGCCTTCACCTAATAATTGTTGTGAGTTGGCAATAAGACCATCAATGTGTTTTTCTTTGTCACCAGACAATACAACTTTATTGCCTTCGCTATCGAGTTCATCTGCATATTGCACGTCTTCTGGCACGTCTTTATAGACGTCTGCTACATCACGAACATATGCATTGTTATCTTTGTCGATAATGCTTTGAGCAATCTCTTTAACGTAGTCGCCTTGATAAGCATTTTTTGGAAATACAAGGTCTTGGCCCAATAATTCTAAATAACGTAAATAGGTAGAAGTCGCCAAAATATCCATTTGACGGCCAGCATCATTTACATAGTATTCGCGATCAACTTTAGCACCTGTTGCTTCAAGCAAGTTTGCAACAGTCATACCATAAGCAGCACCACGGCCATGCCCTACGTGTAGGCTAGATGTCGGGTTTGCAGAAACGAATTCAACTTGAATCTTTTTCGCTGCATTTGATTGGCTACGGCCAAAGATTTCTTTTTGAGCTTGAATTTGATCAAGAATCGCAAAACGCTGGTCTGCATTTAAGAAGAAATTGATAAAACCAGGACCTGCGATTTCAGCTTTACTGATATCTGCAACTTCTGGTAGAGCCGCAAGAATTTTTTCAGCTAAATCACGTGGTTTCATACCAGCAGCTTTAGAGCCGATCATGGCAATATTAGAAGCAAAGTCGCCATGGCTTCGGTCTTTGGTGCGCGTTAAATTGCTTGAATTATTCCAATCCGAAGGAAGCACGCCTTCTTGCTGAAGGGTTTGCACTGCATGGTCGAGAGCTGCTTGTATTGCCGTATTCATATCAATCGAAAATAGATGTCGCAGAAAAACGTCAAATATAGCAAATTTCCTATGAGTTGGGGGAGTGCATTTAACGCTTTCACTGAATTTCTTTCTTTTCGTTCCCTACAACTATTTTTTTTGTAAATATTGAAAAATAAGCCTAAGTAAATCATTAAAGCACGTAAATATAGGCTTTTTAGACAATATTTTCTAAATTATAAGCTAGTAAAACACTTGGTATTTTTTATAAAAATGTAATGGGCTGAAAAATTACAGGATTGTAAGCCAAGTATAGTGTTAATAAAGAATGATTTTAAAAAATTGTAAATCATAAGTAATTGATTTTTAATATTTATTTTATATCATGTATTTACTAAATAGTCTTTAATTTTAATATCACAGTTTAAAATACCTATTTCGTCTCAAATAGTCTTAAGCTTACGCATACAACGAGCTTTAGAGAGTGCTGAAACTGTACTTTTCGGAGTTCTAAGCTGGAAAATGAGATAGGCAATGATATCAGGACACCCAAGTAAACACCCACTTTATATCCCTTATGCAGGCTATACACTTTTAGAGTTACCCCTTTTAAATAAAGGATCTGCTTTCACTCAAGAAGAAAGAAGTAACTTTAACTTACACGGGTTACTTCCACATATTATTGAAACTATTGAAGAGCAAAGCCAACGCTCTTATCAGCAATATTGCGCTTTTAATGATGATATAAATAAGCACATCTATTTACGTAATATCCAAGATACCAACGAAACTCTTTTTTATCACTTAATCGAAAATCATCTTGAAGAGATGATGCCGATTATTTACACCCCAACTGTGGGTGAGGCGTGCCAACGTTTTTCTGATATCTATCGCCGTCATCGTGGTATTTTTATTTCATATCCAGATCGTGATGTGATTGATGATATTTTGCAAAACGTTAATAAAAACAATGTTAAAGTCATCGTGATTACTGATGGTGAGCGTATCTTGGGTCTTGGTGACCAAGGTATTGGTGGTATGGGTATTCCAATTGGGAAACTCTCACTTTATACCGCATGTGGTGGTATTAGCCCTGCTTACACATTGCCAATCACAATTGATGTAGGGACGAATAACCCTCAATTATTAAATGACCCGATTTATATGGGATGGCGTCAACCACGTATTAGTGGTGACGAGTACTATGACTTTGTAGATATGGTGATTGAGGCCGTAAAACGTCGTTGGCCAAAAGCACTCATTCAATTTGAAGATTTCGCACAAAAAAATGCGATGCCATTATTAGAAAAATATCGCGATAAAATTTGTTGTTTTAACGATGATATTCAAGGAACAGCAGCGGTATCTGTCGGTAGTTTGATTGCTGCAAGCCGTGCAGCAGGTAAACAGTTAAAAGACCAAACAATTGCTTTCTTAGGTGCAGGTTCAGCTGGTTGTGGTATTGCAGAGCAAATCGTTGCACAAATGATTGCAGAAGGTTTAACCGATGCTGAAGCACGTGCTCGTGTTTACATGGTAGACCGTTTTGGTTTGATCACTGAAAATCAGCCAAACCTATTAGACTTCCAACGTAAATTAGCTCAGAAAGCTGAAGTAGTAGATCAATGGGGCAATATTGAAGAAGTGATTTCACTGCTTGATGTTGTCAAGAATGCCAAACCTACAGTGTTAATTGGTGTTTCTGGTCAACCGGGTCTATTTACCGAAGAAATTATTAAGACCCTGGCTGCCAATTGTGAGCGACCAATTGTCATGCCTTTATCTAACCCGACTTCGCGTGTAGAAGCTGTACCGGCTGATATTGTGGAATGGACTGAAGGTAAAGCATTAATTGCAACGGGTAGTCCGTTTGCACCTGTAAATCATCACGGCAAGCTTTACAATATTTCGCAGTGCAACAACTCATACATCTTCCCTGGTATTGGTTTAGGTGTAGTGGCATCAGGTGCTAAACGCGTTACAGAAAACATGCTTATGGCATCAAGTAGTGCTTTAGCAGACTGTTCACCGTTGCTGAAAGATCCACAAGCTGACTTATTGCCACCTTTAGGCGAAATTCAACAAGTCTCTAAAGTGATTGCATTTGAAGTGGCAAAAGCTGCAATGGCAGACGGTGTGGCTGTAACCATTAGCGATGATTTGCTTAAGCAAAAAATTGATCAGTCATTCTGGAAGCCAGAATACCGTAAATATAAGCGTATTCCTTTCTAAAATCTTGGACGTGTAAAAAAGGGAGTAAGATGCTCCCTTTTTTATTAACTTAATTTGGCTACAAAGGCTTTTAAATCTTCTAAAATAGATAATTTACCTTTTATAAAATATTACTAATCTAAAATGATAAGTTATTTGTAAGTTTTGCTTCAGTTAATATTAGATATACTTGCTAGGTAATGGCTTTAATTAAGATCAGTTTTAAATAACACATAATTATGAGTACTTTTTCATGAAAAATATTTATATTTTAATTTTTATAGGCGCTTTAATGGCTTGTAGCGATAAAAGTCCAGATAAAACTCAACATGATGCTAATCATAAGTCAGATGTGGTGCAGGTGGATAAAAATCAATCAGGCTCTGCTGTAAGTGAAAAGAAAGAGAGTGCGGAGAAGGGGCTTAAAACAGCTGATCAAGTGGGGGAAATCTCTTGTTCAAATCCAAATATTACGCAATGGTATGGTTTTAATGAGAGTGTTGCTGAGCCTAAATGTGAAGTCGTAAAGAACTTTCAACTGTCAGCTTATAAGTGTGATATCTCTAAAAACGCCTTTGGTGAAAATAAAGATGCCATTTTGCTAGAAAATCAAGATAAACGAATTTTTGTTTATTCAACTTCTAAAGACTGTAATGAAATGCTTGAAATAAGAAATGCGAATGGGCCTTAAGTTTATATTTAAGAGTAATTTTTATTAATTTATAAAAATAATATTTTTGTAAAATGTCAAAGTACTTATTCTTTGGTTTGAAATAAAAAAGTAGCTACCGTAATAGCTACTTTTAAAAAAATTAATCTTCTAAAACTTCTTCTAGTAACTCTTCACTTGGTGCAAAGTAATATGCGCCGTCTAGTGGCGTTACAAAATGCAAGAGGCGGTCATGAATACCATCGCCGCTTGTACCAAACATACGCTTTAACATAGCATCAATAATGTTCAGGTCTTTAGTGTAAGCAATGAAGAATAAGCCTTGATCACCTTTGCCATCGCCATAAGGTAAGCTATGGCGTAAAATTTCCATTTCTTCGCCTTCATCATCTTCAACGACAGTACGAGCAACGTGAGCATTGTCTGGCTTAACGTCATCATCTAATTCAATAGATTCAAGTTTGGTACGTCCCATGACATTTTCTTGCGCGTCGACTTTAAGTTTTTTCCATTTCTCCAAGTCATGTGCATAGCGCTGTGCAAATATGAAACTACCATCTGCAAATACTCCAGCACTTTCTGGAAGCAGAGCGGTTTCTACACGGTCATCTGGAAATTGAGGGTTTTCGGTGCCATCTATAAAGCCAGTAATATCGCGACCATCGAAATAACGGAAGCAAACACGTTCATCCAGAACTTCAACTTTATCTTTAATACCTTCAAAAAATGCTTGGCTTAATGCAAAACAAATATCTGAACGCATACTGGCGATGTGAATAAGCACATCAGCTGGTACGACAGGCATATTGAATGCACCATTTTCTGGTTCAAGTTGTTTAAAGCCAGCAGGAGATTGACTGTAAAGCTGTTTCCAGAGTTCTGGACCAAAAGCGACTGCTGTTTTGATTTGTGCGTCTGAATGCTGAGTAATGAGACGGTCACGTGTTTCGAATAAAGCTTCGAGTTGTTCTTTTAATTCAGCAATTGTTAGATCTTTTAAGCGAAGAACAATAAAACGGGCATGATCAGATGGTAATGGCAAAATGACAGATTGAGCAGTCATTGGAAGGTATCTCCTCAATTATAATTTAGTATGAGCTTCAATTATTGTGCCTGATGCGAAGAGCTGTTAGTAGTCTATTTATTGATTTTATTGTTTGAATTATCGCCGCGATAGTTTTATAAAACGGTATAATTCCACTTTTATTGTTTATTTCACTATGTCTTTGCAAATTTGGTTTGCTTATATGCTGGCCTGTTGGGTTATTAGTATTTCTCCTGGAGCGGGCGCGATTGCTTCTATGTCGAGTGGTCTAAACTATGGTTTTAGACATGGTTACTGGAATGCGATTGGTTTGCAAATTGCCTTGTTAATTCAAATCATGATTGTAGCGGCGGGCGTAGGCGTTTTATTCGCGACAACACCGTTGGCTTTTCAGATGGTTAAATGGTTTGGGGTTGCTTATTTATTGTATTTGGCCTATTTGCAGTGGACTGCACCTATAAAAGACATTGAAATTCAGCATGAAAAAAAGAATAAATCTATTTCAGCGCTGCTGTTGAATGGCTTTGTGGTCAATATCAGTAACCCAAAAGCGATTGTATTTTTATTGGCGGTTTTGCCTCAGTTCTTAGATTTAAGCAAACCTCAATGGATACAATATCTGATTATGGCAGCTACTATGATTACCATTGATTTAATTGTAATGGCTGGATATACAGGGCTGGCGTCAAAGGTTTTAAGATTACTTCGCTCACCTAAACAACAAAAATATTTAAATCGTGGTTTTGCTGTCATGTTTAGTTGCGCGGCGTTATTACTCAGTACAGTTCATCAAGCAGCCTGATTTAGGCCGCTTGAGTTTGGTTTTTGATTTTTTGAACCATGAAAATAAGAGCAAAACCCAAAGCCATACATAAAACAATACTGAGGCCAGTTGAGATATTTAGTGCTGCGCTTGACCATAGGCCGACACTGACACCAAGTTGAGCTAAAACAAAAGCCCAAACAACCATTTGCTTTGGTGAATGAGCGAGTAGTCGAGCGCTCAATGCTGGAATAACCAGTAAAGCACCCATTAAAAGTGAACCTACTGCTCGTAAAGCTAAAACTGTAAATAAGGCTAGCAGTAACATAAAAATGAGACGCTGCCATTTCGCATTTACCCCTTCACTAATCGCAATGTCTGGATCAATGGCAATTTGGATTTGAGATTGCCAAAAGCGATAAAGAATTGCCAGTGATACGGCAATAATTAATGTGAAAACAGGTAAATCGTGCCAGTCGATACTGAGTAAATCACCGAATAAATAACTTAAAAGCTCTGGTCTTAAACTTGGAACATGTTGAATAAATAGAAGACCACTACATAGTAATGTTGCGGAGCATAAAGCTAGTAGAGCATCGTTTGGCAAACGATTGTCATGCAGTGCCCATAAAATAGCGACTAATAAAATAGCCGTACCTGCCACGCCAAGCCACAAAGGAAGGCTTAAAGCACCGGCAATTGCTACCCCAAGTAAGGTTCCATGTGCCATGGTGTCTGCAAAAAAAGACATACGTCTCCATAACATGAGACAACCAAGTGGTGCAGTCAAAAAGACTAATAAGGTTCCCATAATCCATGCGGGCAACAATAATTGTAACCATTCCATCATGGCTTAAGCTTCCGGTTCTGGGTGAATGTGAGGTCTACTATTGTGAGGGCAGGGGTGTGCGGCATCACCATGCGCACAGTGGTCATGATGGTGTTGATAAAAAACTCGCTGGGTACCAAATATTGCCTGATACTCAGGATGCTGTTGAATATTTTCAGGTAAACCGCTGCAACATATATGTTTATTTAAACAAACAACTCTATGCGTCCCTTGCATAACCCACTGTAAATCGTGGGAAACAATTAAAATGGCACATCCATAACGCTCTGGCAGACTACGCACATACTCATAAAGCTCAGCTTCAGATTGAATATCTAGACCTTGCATCGGTTCATCAAGAACGAGAATGTCTGGCTTTCTAAGTAAAGCACGTGCGAGCAGTACACGTTGGCGCTCTCCACCAGAAAGCTGCTGTACTTTTGATTGTTGTAGCTTTGCAATGCCAGTGTCTTGAATAATTTCTTGGCGAAGGGCAGGGCTACATTTTTCAAGATCTAATAAATCTTGAACACGTAAAGGAAGACTATGAGAAGGGTTAAACTTTTGAGGGACATAAGCCATTTTTAGTTTTTTGTCGCTTATGACACGTCCGCTACTTGGTTTTAAAATTCCAAGTAGAACTTTAATTAAAGTCGATTTACCCGCACCATTTGGACCAATTAAGGTCACAATTTCATTTTGATGCAGATCAAAATCGACTTTTTTTAATATATCCCGATCATCACGATGAACAGAAACCTGTTCAAGTTGAATCAATACAGGATTTAGCGAGCTGTGCGGCACTGCTGGCATTTCCCCGAAATTTCAATAATGCTGTGTTGTGCTGTGAAATCATCTAAAGCTGCAAGTTGGTCGAGTTGTTGAGTCAGACCTTGTGAAGATGCTTCTTTAACAGTGTGACATTCGGTGCAAATTAAGAATGCAGCTTGATGTCCTTCACGTGGATGACAGCATGGAATATAAGCATTAATAGATGTTAAGCGATGAATTAGACCTTTTTCTAATAAGAAGTCCAAAGTTCTATAAACAGTAGGAGGGGCGGCAGGGCGATCTGTTTGACTTTTAATACGTGCCAATAAGTCGTACGCACCCATTGGACCTGAAGCATTTAAAATGAGTTCAAGGACTTCTTTACGTAAAGGCGTAAGACGCGCACCAACCGCAGAACATAAAGTTTCTGCTTCAGCTAAACGACTTGCGACATTATGGTGATCATGCACACCATGCAAAGAATCATGATGTTCATGCGTGCAAGAACTCATAGACATAACCTCAAATTTTTAATGGAATATTAGCATGAAGCGATGCTTCATTCGATTAATCTTAGGTATTTTTGTAACTTTGTTATATTATAACATGCTTCGAGCTATTACTAATTGATGGTCTGTCATGTTCCGCGTTTTTGTTTTCAGTATGTTCTCTCTAATGAGTACGCTAGGTTGGAGTCAGGGTTTGGTTGTCTCTACACACCCAATCTATTTGATTGCAAAAGAAATTACTAAAGGTGTTGAAGAGCCTCAGTTATTGCTGCAAGGGCAAAGTGGGCATGACGTACAACTCACCCCAGCGCATCGTAAAGCAATCAATGATGCTTCTTTGGTAATTTGGTTAGGAAAAGCTCATGAAGCTCCTCTCAACAAATTGCTGAGTAACAATAAGAAAGCAATTTCTTTATTAGACAGTGGTATTCTTACTGTTTTGCCACAGCGTAATACGCGTGGTGTTGCTTTACCAAATACTGTAGATACTCATGTCTGGTTAGAACCAAACAATGCAGTGCGGATTGGCTTTTTTATTGCGGCTTTGCGTTCGCAGCAGCATCCTGAAAGTAAAGCGAAATATTGGAATAATGCTAATGCATTTGCTCGGAATATGTTGCAGGCAGCTCAAGCTTACGATAGCTCAAGTAATGGTAAACCTTACTGGTCTTATCATGATGCTTATCAGTATTTGGAACGCTCGCTTAATTTAAAGTTTGCAGGTGCTTTAACGGATGACCCGCATGTTGCGCCTACAGCGGCTCAAATTAAGTATCTTAATGATAATCGACCAAAACCTCAGATGTGTTTACTTGCAGAAAGTTTCACAACAAAAGGTCAATATCAGAAACTGGGCAGTATTACCTTCCAACCCGTTGATGAAAGTATGAATAATGAGGACGATTTTGTAACAGCATGGAAGAAACTGGCTATAAAAACCGATAAATGCGTATTAAATACGCAAAAGTAAGATAAAAAGTAAACAAAGGCTGACTGTAGCGTCAGCACCACCTGTCACGAAAAACCCCGACTAAAGTCGGGAAAAGATTGCATGTTCAGGGGTGTAACTCTATAATGCCTGCGATTAAAAGCGATCATCAGCTAAACTTGTCAAGCATTTATGCTGTGAGTGGATAAATAATGAGCCAAACTAGTCGCTTGATTGACCGACGATTAGCAAAAGCTTTGGTCTTCTTACAAGCATGCATGATCCCTGTTTCCGCACTTGTGGCGTGGAGCATAAAAGACATGACAGCAGCATTAAGTGCGGCACTTGGTGCATTGGTCTGCTGGCTTGCTACCAGTTATTTTGCGTGGCAATCCTTCAGAACAGCAGGTGCGAGAGCATCAAAACAAGTGCTGTCTAACATGTATAGGGGCATGTTAGGCAAATTTGCAATCATGATCGTTGGATTTATTTTGATTTTGAGCAATGTTAAACCTTTATCACCGTTAGCATTGCTGTTTGGTTTTATCCTCGTTCAAATGATGTCGTGGGTTGCTCCTTTTTGGGTTTCACGTCTACAAAAACGAGTATAGAAACAAGAAGAATTGAAGATTTTTTGGAGGGTGGCGAGATATCGACAGTACGCCGATGTTCGTTTCCCTTCTTTTTAGTAATTGACATTGACCAGGTGTGATTTATGGCTGCTGAAGAACATGCCCTCACTTCGACAGAGTATATCAAGCATCACTTGACCAATATGACCTATGGCAAAATGCCAGATGGTACATGGAAATTGGCTGAGACTGCTGAAGAAGCTCATTCGATGGGGTTCACTGCAATTCACTTGGATTCAATGGGTTGGTCAATTGGCCTTGGTGTGATTTTCTGTTTGTTATTTTGGATGGTTGCGAAAACTGCGAAAGCTGGTGTTCCAACAAAATTCCAATCTGCAATTGAAATGATCATTGAGTTTGTTGACTCAAGTGTCCGTGATACTTTTCATGGCAAATCACGTTTAATCGCTCCGCTTGCACTCACTATTTTCGTGTGGATTTTCCTCATGAACTTAATGGACTTGATCCCAGTTGACTGGATTCCTCAAGTAGCTGCATTTATTGGTGCTAACGTATTTGGTATGAATCCTCACCACGTTTACTTCAAGATCGTTCCATCTACAGATCCGAACATTACCCTTGGTATGTCTTTATCTGTATTTGTACTTATCTTGTTCTACAGCATCCGCGAGAAGGGTGTTGGTGGTTTCGTAGGCGAGTTGGCACTTAACCCATTTAACCCAAGTAATCCAGTTGCAAAAGCGTTGCTTATTCCAGTGAACTTGATTTTGGAATTGGTAACATTCCTTGCTCGTCCTATTTCATTGGCTCTCCGACTGTTCGGTAACATGTATGCCGGTGAGTTAATCTTTATCCTGATTGCATTATTGCCGTTTTGGATTCAATGGGCGTTATCTGTGCCTTGGGCGATCTTCCACATTCTTGTAATCACGTTGCAGGCATTCATCTTTATGATGCTTACCATCGTTTACTTGAGCATGGCAAGCGAAAAACATTAATGGTATTGCCTAACTATCAAATGATGGTTGGGCTGAATTTTTTTAATTTAATTTGGTAATAACCTAACCTCTGAGGAATTTTTCATGGAACTCACTTTAGGTCTAGTTGCAATTGCATCTGCTATCTTGATCGCTTTCGGTGCTTTGGGTACTGCGATTGGTTTTGGTCTTTTGGGTGGTCGCTTTTTAGAAGCTGTAGCTCGTCAACCAGAATTAGCTCCACAACTTCAAACTCGTATGTTCTTAATCGCGGGTCTTCTTGATGCTGTGCCTATGATCGGTGTTGGTATTGGCTTGTTCTTCATCTTCGCTAATCCATTTGTAGGTTAATCAGCTTAATTCCTAAATCCACTATTTGAGGAATTGCAATGAATATCAACCTCACATTGATTGGTCAAGCGATTGCGTTTGCGTTTTTTGTCGCATTCTGCATGAAGTTTGTTTGGCCACCACTAATCAATGCGATTAGTGAGCGTCAGCGTAAAATCGCTGATGGCTTAAATGCAGCAGAAAAAGCGAAAGCTGACCTTGCCGATGCACAAGCGCAAGTGAAGCAAGAACTTGATGCAGCTAAAGCACAAGCGGCTCAATTGATCGAACAAGCGAACCGTCGTGCAGCGCAATTGATCGAAGAAGCTCGTACTCAAGCTGCGGCTGAAGGTGAGCGTATTCGTCAACAAGCTAAAGAAGTTGTTGATCAAGAGATCAATTCTGCTCGCGAAGAATTACGTCAACAAGTAGCTGCCTTGGCAGTAACTGGTGCAGAAAAGATCCTGAACCAACAAGTTGATGCAGAAGCTCATAACGCCATGCTGTCTCAGCTGGCTGCTAAACTTTAAGCGAGGCGAATTATGGCTGAACTCTTGACGTTGGCACGTCCGTATGCCAAAGCAGCATTTGCTTATGCTTCTGAGCAAGGTGCAACAGACAATTGGTCGAATGCGTTACAAGTGCTCAGTGCTGCGGTGCAAGACGAAGCATTTTCCGCTTATTTAAATCGCCCTGAACTTACTCCTGCGGAGCAAGTGAAGCTTTTTGCTAAAGTTTTAGGTGAAGATCAATCTCAAGCAGTGTCTAACTTTTTGACACTTCTTGCAGATAACGATCGATTAGTGTTGTTACCTGAAATTGCAGCAGAATATGAACAGCTTAAATCACAGAATAACAATACGGTTGATGTCGTGATTGAATCGGCGTTTCCGTTAACTTCTGTTCAGGAACAATTGCTTGCACACGCGTTAGAAAAACGCTTCAAGGCAGCAGTTAATGTTTCTGTAGAAGTTAATCCTGCTTTGATTGCAGGTGTGGTTATTCGTGCAGGCGATCAAGTGATAGATGATTCTGCGCTTAACAAGCTTGAAAAAATGCGTACTCGTCTTCTTGCATAATGCAAATGATGAAGACTGAACTAATAAAAGATTGAGGAATAGCGCAATGCAACAACTGAATCCATCCGAGATCAGTGCGCTCATTAAACAGCGTATCGGAGATCTGGACACCAGCGCGACCGCTAAAAACGAAGGTACCATTGTTATGGTATCCGACGGTATCGTGCGTATTCACGGTCTTGCTGATGCAATGTACGGTGAAATGATCGAATTCGACGGCGGCTTATTTGGTATGGCACTGAACCTAGAACAGGATTCAGTGGGTGCCGTTGTTTTAGGTAACTACCTAAGCCTTCAAGAAGGTCAAAAAGCTCGTTGTACAGGTCGTGTTTTAGAAGTTCCAGTTGGTCCTGAACTTCTTGGCCGTGTAGTAGATGCTTTGGGTAACCCAATTGATGGTAAAGGCCCAATTGATGCAAAATTAACTGATGCTGTTGAAAAAGTAGCACCAGGCGTAATTTGGCGTCAATCTGTAGACGAGCCTGTTCAAACTGGTTATAAATCAGTTGATACCATGATTCCTGTGGGTCGTGGTCAGCGTGAGTTGATTATTGGTGACCGTCAAACTGGTAAAACAGCAATGGCGATCGATGCGATCATCGCTCAGAAAAACTCTGGCATTAAATGTGTATACGTTGCGATTGGTCAAAAACAATCAACAATTGCAAACGTTGTACGTAAGCTAGAAGAAACTGGCGCTATGGCGTATACAACTGTTGTCGCTGCTGCGGCTGCTGATCCTGCTGCAATGCAGTATTTAGCTCCGTACTCTGGCTGTACAATGGGTGAATACTTCCGTGACCGCGGTGAAGACGCTCTTATCATTTATGATGATTTGTCTAAGCAAGCTGTTGCTTACCGTCAAATTTCATTGCTTTTACGTCGTCCACCAGGTCGTGAAGCGTATCCGGGTGACGTATTCTATCTTCACTCACGTCTTCTTGAACGTGCTTCACGTGTATCTGCTGACTACGTTGAGAAATTCACTAATGGCGCAGTAACTGGTCAAACTGGTTCTTTAACTGCATTGCCAATTATTGAAACTCAAGCGGGTGACGTATCTGCATTCGTACCAACGAACGTAATTTCGATTACTGACGGTCAGATCTTCTTAGAAACATCATTATTCAACGCAGGTATCCGTCCTGCTGTGAACGCGGGTATCTCTGTATCTCGTGTTGGTGGTTCTGCTCAAACTAAGATCATCAAAAAATTGTCTGGTGGTATCCGTACCGCTTTAGCACAATACCGTGAATTGGCTGCGTTTGCTCAGTTCGCTTCTGACCTTGATGAAGCAACTCGTAAGCAACTTGAACATGGTCAACGTGTAACTGAGTTAATGAAGCAAAAACAATATGCTCCTTACTCAATTGCTGACCAAGCTGTTTCTGTTTATGCATCTAACGAAGGCTATATGGCTGACGTAGAAGTTAAGAAAATCGTAGACTTTGATGCTGCGTTAATTGCTTACTTCCGTTCTGAATATGCTCCGTTGATGAAACAAATCGATGAAACTGGTGATTACAACAAAGACATCGAAGCAGCAATCAAAGCAGGTATTGAAAGCTTTAAAGCGACTCAAACTTACTAAGTTCAGTTTTAGTTAAGTTTGGTTCACGGATCAACCTTCGGAAGCTCGAAAGGGCTTTCGAATACTAGGTTAAGCGTATGGCAAATTTAAAAGAAATTCGCGCCAAAGTAGCTAGTATCAAGAGCACGCAAAAGATTACTCGCGCGATGCAAATGGTAGCTGCTTCTAAAATGCGTCGTGCGCAAGAGCGCATGGCTCAGGGCCGTCCGTATGCCGATAATATGCGCCGTGTAATTGCTCACTTGGTACAAGCAAACCCTGAATACAAACACCGTTATATGGTTGACCGCCCAGTTAAGCGTGTTGGCTATATCGTAGTGTCTTCAGATCGTGGTTTGGCAGGTGGCTTGAACATTAACTTGTTCAAGAAAGTTGTGCAGCATGTCAAAGCACAACAACAGCAGTCAATTGAAGTTGAATTTGCTTTAATTGGTCAAAAAGCGGTTTCGTTTTTTAAGAATTACGGCGGTAAAGTGCTTGGTGCAACTACCCAACTTGGCGATGCGCCGAGTTTGGAACAGTTAACTGGCTCAGTGCAGGTTATGCTTGATGCATTTGATAAAGGCGAATTAGATCGTATCTACCTCGTATCAAATGGCTTCGTTAATGCAATGACTCAGCAGCCTAAAGTAGAACAACTTGTTCCTTTAGCACCAGCAGAAGAAGGCGATGATCTCAACCGTACTTATGGTTGGGACTATATCTACGAACCAGAAGCAGAAGAATTGTTAAATGGTTTGTTGGTTCGCTATATCGAGTCTATGGTTTATCAAGGTGTGATTGAGAACGTTGCATGTGAGCAGTCAGCTCGTATGGTCGCGATGAAAGCAGCGACAGACAACGCAGGACAATTGATTAAAGACCTACAACTCATTTACAACAAGCTGCGTCAAGCCGCGATTACTCAGGAAATTTCCGAGATCGTTGGCGGTGCCGCTGCCGTTTAACATTATTAAGTTTGAATTGAGGAGACAGCAATGAGTAGCGGTCGTATCATTCAGATCATCGGCGCGGTTATCGACGTCGAGTTTGAGCGCACAAGCGTTCCTAAGATCTATGACGCTCTCCAAGTTGACGGTACTGAAACTACTTTAGAAGTTCAGCAACAACTTGGTGATGGTGTTGTTCGTACCATCGCAATGGGTTCTACAGAAGGTCTTAAACGTGGCCTTAATGTAACTAGCACAAACGCACCGATCTCTGTTCCAGTGGGTCCAGCTACGCTTGGCCGTATCATGGACGTTTTAGGTCGTCCTATCGATGAAGCAGGTCCTGTTGCGACTGAAGAACGTTTGCCGATTCACCGTCAAGCGCCTTCTTATGCTGAACAAGCAGCTTCTACTGACCTTTTAGAAACTGGTATTAAAGTAATTGACTTACTTTGCCCGTTTGCAAAAGGTGGTAAAGTTGGTTTATTCGGTGGTGCGGGTGTTGGTAAAACCGTTAACATGATGGAATTGATCAACAACATCGCAAAAGCACACTCAGGTTTATCTGTGTTTGCTGGTGTTGGTGAGCGTACTCGTGAAGGTAACGACTTCTATCACGAAATGAAAGATTCTAACGTTCTTGACAAAGTAGCAATGGTCTACGGTCAGATGAACGAGCCACCAGGTAACCGTTTACGCGTAGCGTTAACTGGTTTGACTATGGCTGAATACTTCCGTGATCAAAAAGACGAAAATGGTAAAGGTCGTGACGTATTATTATTCGTCGACAACATCTACCGTTATACACTTGCGGGTACTGAAGTATCAGCATTGTTAGGTCGTATGCCATCTGCGGTAGGTTACCAACCTACACTTGCAGAAGAAATGGGTGTTCTTCAAGAGCGTATTACATCTACTAAATCTGGTTCGATCACATCGATCCAAGCAGTATATGTACCTGCCGATGACTTAACAGACCCATCGCCTGCAACTACATTTGCTCACTTAGATGCAACAGTAGTATTGAGCCGTGACATCGCATCTTCTGGTATTTACCCAGCGATCGATCCACTTGACTCAACTTCACGTCAGTTAGACCCATTAGTTGTTGGTCAAGAGCACTATGAAATTGCGCGCGCAGTACAAAACGTATTGCAACGCTATAAAGAGCTTAAAGACATCATCGCAATCTTGGGTATGGATGAATTGGCAGAAGAAGATAAATTGGTTGTTTACCGTGCGCGTAAAATCCAACGTTTCTTCTCTCAACCATTCCACGTAGCTGAAGTATTTACTGGTGCTCCTGGTAAATTAGTACCACTTAAAGAAACGATTCGTGGCTTTAAAGGTCTATTAGCTGGTGAATACGATCACATCCCAGAACAAGCGTTCTATATGGTTGGTGGTATTGACGAAGTGATTGCTAAAGCTGAGAAACTCTAATTTAAGGAGATCATCTCATGGCGACTATGCAATGTGATATCGTAAGTGTTAAAGAGTCTATTTACTCTGGCGCAGTATCGATGTTAATCGCGAAAGGTGCAGGTGGTGAGCTTGGTATTTTGCCAGGACATGCTCCACTTGTTACTTTGCTTCAACCGGGCCCGATTCGTGTTCAGTTGGAAAATGGTACAGAAGAAATCGTCTATGTATCTGGCGGTGTTTTAGAAGTTCAACCTCATGTTGTAACGGTTCTTGCAGATACTGCTATCCGTGCTGACAATTTGGATGAAGCAGCAATTTTAGAAGCACGTAAAAATGCTGAACAATTGCTTGCAAACCAAAAGAGTGATTTGGACTCAGCTGCTGCTTTAGCATCTCTTTCAGAGATTGCAGGTCAGCTTGAAACAATCCGTAAAATCAAAAACCGCGCTCAATAAGACACGGTTTGAGATTGAAAAAGCCACCTTACGGTGGCTTTTTTTATTGCTAAAAAGAAAATTAAGAATCAGTTTTTGAATCTGACTTGTCATCTCCTGCCACAATTAGTGCAGCAAGTTTGACCATATCCATTTGGATTGTATTGAGCTGTTTCTCAATTTGGTCGAAATCGATTTGTTCTAATTTTCCATTTAATAAAGGCATGCTTAAAACTTGTTGATTTGCTTGTAATAAGTTTTGACGAATATTTTCAACTTCCTGACTTTTAATATCTAAACTAAGTAGTGCTTGATTTAAGCCTTTTAACTGCTGTTTTAGTGTCGTTACAGTTGTTTTTAGCTCTTGCTGATCTTTATCTTGAATGGCTTGCTCAACATCAAGTTGAGTGTCCTTAAGCTTTTCAATATAGTCACCGGCTTTGAGCTGTAAGTTCGCAGCATCTCGAACAATATAAAAAACATTCCCATTTTTTAATTCATTTTTATTATTTTTAGGCAGAGTTTCTTCTTGAGAATTATCAGTTTGATCTAGTGTTTGTTCAGTAGCTTGAGCAGAGTCTTGATCTTTTGCACGATCTTGTGCCTGATCACATCCAAGTAATAGCATACCTGAAGCAAAAATCACAAAAGGAAGAAATGCACCTTGTAAAACTTTTTTCATAACTACAAACAATACCAACTAAAGCAAGTGCGTACTATATGCATAAAATATGTAGAAATAAGGTATTGTTGCAAATGAACAACATTTTGACCAGACAATAAAAAAGAGTGCTGTAGCACTCTTTTTTATTAAAGCGCTATAAAAATTATTTAGCGAGTTCTGCTTCAACTGCTTTTACAATTTGTTCGTCGTCTGCTGTTAAGTTTGGTGCAAAACGAGCAACAACTTCACCATTTTTATTCACTAAGAATTTTTCAAAGTTCCATAAAACTTCTGGTGCTGGGTTAGTTGGAATACCTAGGCCTTCTAAACGCTCGCGGAAAGGACCTTCACCAACGCGTTCTGGTTGAGCTGTTGTGAGTGCTTGATAAAGCGGGTGTTTATCTTCACCTGCTACAGAAATTTTAGAGAAAAGTGGGAAATGAACATCGTAGTTTAATGAACAGAATTGTTGAATTTCTTCATCTGAACCAGGTTCTTGTTCTTTAAAGTTGTTTGCAGGAAAACCTAAGATTTCAAGACCTTGATCTTTCTTTGCTTGATAAAGCTTCTCTAAGCCTTCGTATTGTGGAGTTAAACCACATTTAGATGCTGTGTTTACGATTAATAAAACCTTACCTTTATATTGGTCAAGGTCAACCGCTTCGCCTGAAATGGCTTTTACTGGAATGTGATATACAGATTGAGTCATGAGTCTTTCCTAAAGATTGTAATTGATATCAAGTAACGCATTTGTTTTAACTGCTATTCTTGAGGAGTGCAATAATATTCGTGTTCAAAAAATAAAAAGAGAAGAAAAAGCAGACTGTGAGCTAATTGTTTCTGATTTGAACAGGTGTCTGGCCTGTATACCTTTTAAAAAATTCAATAAAACTAGAACTATGCTGATAACCTAAATCGTATGCTAAACGTTTAATCGACATGCCTTGTCGAATTTGATGAATGGCATAAACAATTTTGGCCCGATTACGCCATTCTGATAATGAAAGTTGTAACTCTTGTTGGCTTAGACGCAATAAATGACGATCACTGACTGAAAAATTCTGAAGTAACTGCTGTAAAGAGTGATTGAAAAATAATGGGTCTGAAAGCTTTTCCAAAATTGGTAGTAAAACTGGATGACGTGTTTGGGGTAAGTAATGAGAATATGCTGTGGCTTGTTGTAACTGATCAAATAGAACTTGCAAAAGATGTTCTAAATATTCAGGTTTTCCATTTTGTTTTTGCTGTTCCACAATTTGTAAAACGAGGATTCGAAAGAAAGGCTGAATACTAAAACATTTACAGACATCACCTAAAATAGAACAGAGGCTAGGGTGTAGTCGAATACAGATATAGTGAATTTCATGATCGATATGGGTAGATTGATGAACCGTTTGAGGGGGAATCCAAAGCCCATAGCTTGGAGGAGATAAGTAGATTTGTTCTTCTACCTGTATTTCCAAAATACCATTCAAACTGAAGTTGAAATCTCCCCAAAGTGAAGCATGAGGACGAACAATATCTTCTTTTTCATATAGAAACTCATGAACTTCTATATGGTTCAATAAGGAAAATTGTTGGCCCTCATTTTTCATCTATTTACTCTAAGTAATATTTAATTTTCACAAGTTACTTTAGGATTATTTAAACCTTTGGCAAAGGTAAATGTACTAATTAATGCTAAAGCAACGAAGCTTAATACACCATAAATTAAAGTATTTTCATTGAAATGATCAACTACATAACCACCTAATAATGAACCTGTAGCAATCATGACTTGGAACATGCCAACAAAAAGCGGCATACCTTTTTCTACGGCATGAGGTGCATGTACAAACATCCAAATATTGGCAGAGGTAGGGAAAGCACCAAATGCGAAGCCCCATAATGCAGTAAGGACGATGGCACCAAATTCATGAATAGCAAAGATAGGGAAGCCGAAAAACACGATTGCAAAACATGTTCCAACGAAGGCTAGAGTGTAACGGACATTTAAGTTACCGCTATATCCTGCAAATGCATTTCCAAAGATACCAGCAATTCCGTAAAGCAATAATAATGAACTAATGGTCGTGCCGTTAAATCCTGCAATATTCTTAAAAAAAGGAGCTAAATAACTGTAGGCACAGAAGTGAGCAAGACCAATTAATAAAACAATCAACATGCCACTACGTGCTTTAGGTGTGCGCAATAACGCAGGTAAATCACGAATATGAATTGCTGAGTCTGGTATAAGTTTAGGTAGGAAAATCAGTTGAAGTACGAGTACAACAAGACCGATCGCAGCAGTAATACCAAATGCACTACGCCAGCCATAAAACTCACTTAACCAAGTTCCAATTGGTACCCCTAATACAGTCGCAAAGGTTACACCAGCCATAACTACGGCAGTGGCTTTAGCAATAGGCAAATGTGCAGGTGCGAGCTTACCGCTTAATGCAATAGCTGTGGCCCAAAAGCCACCTATTGAGATACCTAAAATTAAGCGGCTCAGTAATAAAACATGGAAGTTTTCTGCAAAAGCAGTAATGGTATTGGCAATGACCATAATTGCAGTGAGTAAAATAAGCACATAACGACGGTCAAGTTGTTTGACTGAAACAGGTAATAGCGGAGCTGCAATCGCTGCCATAATGCCGGGCACAGTAATGATAAGACCAGCTGTACCTACAGAAATATGCAAATCAGCCGCAACGCTATTTAAAACACCGACTGGTAAAAATTCACTTGTTACTAATGCAAATGCTGCATTGGCAACGGCCAAAATGGCAAACCAGCTCCCTTGAGTGGAGGTCGTGGGTCGCGCTTTAGAAGTAGTAGATTGTTCCATAAGAAATCCTGACTTGGCTAAATTCAAAGTGAAGAAAGACAAATTTTTTAATTAACTAACGATCATTATGAAAATAAAATAGTTGATAAAAAATCGAACGTCAATTAATTTAATAACGATTGTTATAAAAATAGATGTGATCTTTATGACAAATAGGCATGAAACAGATCTTGTTGTTAATGAAGAAACGCTGAAAAAGAAGCGTGGACGCCCTAAATGCTTTGATGAGCAGCAAGTGTTAGAGAAGTCAATGTTACTTTTTTGGGAACATGGCTACGAAGCAACGTCGATTAGTGACTTAACGCAGGCTTTAGAAATTACAGCACCAAGCTTATACAGTACTTTTGGTGATAAGGCTGGCTTGTTTTATAAGAGTATTGATTACTACTTAGCTCATGAAGCATGTCCTATAGAAACAATTTTTTTAGAAGCAAAAACAGCAAAAATTGCTTTTGAATTATACCTTTATGACAATGTAAAAAGATTGGTTCAACCTAATAAGCCAGCAGGTTGTATGTTGGTGGTTGCAGCTATGAATTGCTCTGATGCAACGCAAGACGTACAGCAAAATTTATTAGATAAGCGTATAAAGACCAAAGAAAAGTTATTAAAACGTCTAGAACAGGGGGTAGAACAGGGTGACTTAGCTGCCGATGCACCTCTTCAAGAAATGACAGATTTCTATGCCACAGTTATTCAAGGGCTGACGATTCAAGCGAGAGATGGCGCAAGTACCGAGCAACTACACAAAGTGGTAGAGCATGCTATGAAAGCTTGGGCATTATTTTAAAAAAATTAGTAATGTCCTAAGTTCAATATCAATGTCGGAAATGCGATATTTCAATTTATTAAGACATTCTCCAAAATAAAATCTCTTTTGTAGAGGGTGTATTACTATGAGTCAGGTCATGAAATATCACAAATGGGCATTTATTTTCCCCATTTTGGCAGTATTGATTTGGTCTTTAAATATTGTAGTCACTCGATACGTCTCGGATTATATCTCTCCGGTGAGCATTAGTTTTTATCGATGGCTAATTGCTTTTATCATTTTGACTCCATTTATGATTGTGTCAGTTTGGAGACAGAGACAGTTAGTAAAACCATATTTGCCTAAGCTTGCTGTGCTAAGTGCATTTGGAATGGTGCTCTATCAAGGTCTTGCTTACACAGCAGCTCACTATACCACTGCAACTAATATGGGGATTGTGAACGCATTCATTCCGATCTTTACTATTTTTGTTTCTCTTGCGATTTTAAAAGATGTGCCTAATCGATTTGCAGTTTTTGGCAGTATTTTATCTTTCGCCGGTTTGCTATATGTCATGTCCCAAGGAGATATTCATAAGCTGTTAAGTGGTGGTGGACATCTTGGTGATGCATTAATGATTATTGCCGTGTTCTTCTACGCATTTTATGGGGTCTTCCTTAAAAAATGGCAACTGCCACTGCCAATCATGACAAGCTTATATGTGCAGATTGGGTTTTCTGTGATATTTCATTTGCCTTTAATTTTCTGGTTTGGTCTTGATGGCTTGAATGCGGCAAATGCGCCAAGTGCAATTTATGCTGGAGTATTTGCCTCTTTAATTGCGCCGTTAGTTTGGATGCTGGCCGTACAACAACTTGGCCCAAATAGAACCAGCATCTTCATGAACTTGGTTCCTGTCTTTACGGCAGTCATTGCAAGCGTTTGGTTATCTGAACAGTGGACCATTTACCATACCTTAGGTGGCATCGTGATCTTAATTGGTATCATTATGGCTCAAAAAAAGGTCAGTGTTAAAAAACCAGACTTAATCCAAGAGCAAAACTAAAGTCATTAAAAAAACTATGGCATATTTTAGAAAAAACTGATGAAAATATGCCATTTTTTCTTAGTTAAAGTTTTTCTATATGATTTATAAATAGATTATAAAAACAAGTTGAAATATAAATATTAAAAAAGACGAGTAAAAATATTAATATAATTTTAACTTATAAGCGAAAAAATCTAAATTCCCTACACTTTTCATGCTTTTTTTAGAGAAATTATATATTTCTCTACTATAGTCTCTTACCACATAATAGCGTCCACTACGAAAGACGCTATTTTAAGCAATTTTTCTTTCGTTCCAGAGATATCCAAACCCTCTGGATGCGGTATATACCCATCCTTTTTTATGCTCAGTTATCCCTATATAACTGAGCTTTTTTTTGTCTACAATTAAGGACGAATGACTTCACCAGTTAAGGCATTAATGATTCGGCTTGGTTGCTGACTTTGCCCTAAGTCACCATTAAGATAGTTTAATTGTGAACCAAAGTATTGGCAGGCATCTTGTAGTGAATGAGCAGGCTCTTGTCCACTAGGATTGGCACTCGTCGACACAATAAAACCATGAAAAGCATTGCACAATGCCACACATAAAGGATGTGTTGTTACTCGTACAGCAACAAGGGGATGTTCGCCTTTAATCCATGATGGAATATGCTGATCGGCTGGTAATAACCAAGTCGTGGCTCTTTCTGATGGTTGATGATTAGACCAGCAGTCAATGATCTCTTGTTGAGTCTTTTGCGGTAAAGAAGTCAGCAAATGCTCGACTTGACTAATGTGCCCAGCTAATAAAATGACGCCTTTTTCGATAGGACGTTGCTTCAATTCAAGAATTTTTTGAAAAGCTTGCTCATTAAACGGGTCACAGCCTAGTCCCCAGACTGCCTCAGTTGGATATGCCAAAACTTGACCTTGTTGTAAACATTCGGCTGCTTCGGTCACTGAGGTCGTAATCATGGTAATACTTTCCTTTCAATCAAACAGAGTCGTTATTGTGCGCTCTAATATTAAGAACGACAACGTAAATACAATCCTGATTGTTGCATACATAAACCGAGTAGTTCTAGTTCCATCAATGATGAGGTGAGTTCAGAAACAGGTTGTGAATGATGCAAAACAAGCTGGTCAATATTTTGGCCTACCCAGTCTAAAGACTGATAAATATTAATCAAATGCTCTGGAATTTCTGGGGTGCAAGAAACGATTGCCTCCTCTGTTGAGTTTTGTTGGCTCTGCCATTGGGTGGGTAGGGCGAGGTCTTCAATAATTTGTTCAGGGTGATCGACTAAAATTGCACCTTCACGAATAAGTTGATGGCAACCTTGATGAAATTCACTGTAAATATGACCGGGAATGGCAAATACGATTTTGCCTTGCTCAGCTGCTTTATTGGCAGTAATGAGGGAGCCACTTTTTAAAGTCGCTTCTACAACTAATACGCCTAAACTCAGACCGCTAACAATTCTGTTTCTACGTGGAAAATGCTGCTGTAGAGGTGGTGTTCCCGGTAAAAACTCACTAATGATGGCGCCGTTCTGAGCCAGAATATGTTCTGCCAATTTTTTATTTTGAGCTGGATAGGTACTGTCTAAACCTGTACCTATCACTGCTATCGTACGTTGATGAACAGATGCACCTTGATGAGCTGCTTCATCAATGCCGTATGCCAAGCCGCTACTTACATAAAAACCCTTTTCACTTAAATAATAGGCAAAATCATAAGCCACCTGACGACCATGTGGGCTAGGTTTTCGGCTACCGACAATCGCAATTTGCGGTTGTAATAATGCTTGTGCCTGACCTTTTCCAAAAATAACAGGTGGATGATCTGTATAAGGGAGTAATTGAGTTGGATAGCCAGCATCATCTGGTGTCAAAATAAAATCAGTATGCTGTTGAACTTGTTGTATAAGTCGTTCAAACTCGGTTTGACCTTGCGCCGTTTGAAACTCATTTAGACGCTTTAAGTGATTGGCATGTAAGCCAAGAGATTGCCACTTTGCTAAACCATCAGGTTGAGTGGCTTTTTCACAGTCTCCAAAATAATCAATAATTTTTTTAAAGCTAACTAACGAGTGTTGCACCAAATACCACACTTTAAGTGTGTGGTAATGGTGTGAAGAAAGTTGGGTAAGCATTGTAAATGGTACATCCAGCACTAATCAGTAAAACGAGGTGGCTGAATGCTTGAACCGACTTTAATTGGTAAGTTGCTTTCAAGAACATAAGCATAGCTCAGCTGATCAAAAGTTCTAAAGACCATTAAACTACCAATTTGTTGACCAGGGAGCTGAATTGGTTCTTTTGTTTTTGGATCGCGAATGGTCTCGCCTTGTTGATCAATATCAAAAACCTGACCTACCTGAACACCTTGTGCTGTACCGCGGTCTAAAGTCACGACACTATTTTTTGCAGCTCTACCAATTGATCCCATGACGCGAATAATTTTACCACCGTCAGTCACTTGTTTAGCATCTACGGGGTAAAATAATGTTGGTAAATTAGCTTGTTCTTCAGGCATAACACGATCGCCACGACGTACTTCACCATCATAGCTATCGGTAAGTTCTAATGTGGTAATGTCTTTTTCAGTAGACATCGCAACACCAGAAGCAACCTGTGACAGCTCTATGCCTAAACTATGCTTCTTACCTTTACTGTCTGTGAAATAGTAAGGTTCGCCTTCGCGATAAACAGCATAGCGCTGACCTTCAACTAGACCTTGTCCTCTTGCATAAATAGTTTGGCCTTTTCCTGCAAGTACACGTTGATCGGCTGTCCCAACAATGTAAGGTGTGTTGGCAATTGAATCGGCTGGTAAAATAGTACTGTGCTCTAACCACTGTTTAATATGTTCAAGTGGAATAACCGGTACACTGTTATTTAATGCTTCGACACGAACTTGTGGTTGCAAGTTTGTGGTTTGGCCTGTGTAACGACGAATAATACCTACACAGCCATCTCCTTCATCTTTACCTACCAATGGTCGTCCATCTAAGCTGCATAGTAGTAATCTGTCACCAGGATAGATCCAGTGTGGATTTTTAACATGTTGATTGCTTGCCCAGATTTCAGGCCAACGCCATGGTTTATTTAGAAAATGACCTGAAATATCCCATAAGGTATCTCCACGTTTTACAACATACACATTGGGTGCATTGCTTTTAAGAGAAGGTGGATTATGATTCGGACTGGCAGCATGAACCTCTGCTACCGTACCAAATGCAACTCCTGTACAGAGTGCTAAAGCAAGTAAATGCTTTTTTATCCCCAAAGCATGAAATTGAACCATGCCGTCAAAAACCTTTTTCATTATGATAATTCCTAAAAATTATGCGTGCAGATGCGTTATAATAGGCGGCTAACACACAATTTTTCGATGAAGTATTTCCTTCATTTGGTTTTTTAATCAATGGCATAAGTGAGGACGTCAGTATGGCCTTATTACCTATTTTAAGTTTTCCTGATCCCCGTCTTCGTACCATTGCTAAGCCTGTTGAAGAAGTTACTGATGAAATTCGTCAACTTGCAGCAGATATGCTTGAAACCATGTATGCGGCACCAGGTATTGGTTTAGCAGCTTCTCAGGTCGATCGTCATATTCAGCTTATCGTCATAGATTTGTCTGAATCTAAAGATGAACCTTTGGTTTTCATTAACCCCAAAATAACTCCACTGACTGAAGAGACGCAGCCGTACGAAGAAGGCTGTCTATCAGTGCCACAAATATACGACAAAGTTGATCGCCCGTCACGTGTGAAAATCGAGGCAATTAACCTTGAAGGTCAAGCATTTGAGATAGAAGCTGACGGACTTCTCGCTGTTTGTATCCAACATGAAATGGATCACTTAAAAGGCAAATTGTTTGTGGATTATTTGTCGCCACTTAAACGTCAGCGCGCACGTGAAAAAGTCGAAAAGATTGTTCGTCAACGCGAGCGTGAAAAAGTTGCGGTGAAACGTTAAAAGTTTTTTCAAACATTATAGTGTGGATGTGATTTTTGGTTTTTCGTAGTGGTCTGTTGCTCGCATGTGCAGCAGTGTTTTTACAGATTGCGGTATTTCTACAGCCGCTATTGCCGAAGCAATATCAAATTGCTCCGGTCTGTGAAACTATTACCCGCGCTTTGCTTAAACCCAAGGCACAGATGGAAACCATGTCACATACCATGCATATGCATCATGAGCGTCATATCGAGCAGGCACAATTACCTGAACATCATGACCACCATGATGCAAATCACCAATGCCAATATTGTACCGTCTACGCCAATCTGGTTTTACCTCCCGAATTTGGCGTAAAAGAGGTACTCGTTCGTATACAAGTTCGCTTAGTCGCCTATCAACAAGCATTTCGACATGTTTATTTTGCACTACAGCGACTCTTCTTACTCCCGCAAGGGCGTGCACCGCCTCTATTTGCATAAATAAAAGCAGTTTTTTGTTGGGGTCTTTATTGACTTCGATATCACTTTATTTATGTTTTAGAGCGTATAAAAAATGCCACATTCTAAATTCTTATTACAGCCTTTATGGGTTGCGATGCTTGCTGTCTCTCATTCCGGTTTCGCTTTTGCCGATTCAGAAAAAAATGATGCCGACTCAAAATCACTTCATTCATTGGCACCTATTGTTGTTACAGCACAACAAGGAAACGATGCAAATGGTCTGATTGTACATGCAGATCCGAAGCAACCAATTCAGCCAGTACCTGCCACAGATGGGGCAGACTATCTACAAAGTATTATGGGCTTCAATTCAATACAAAGTGGTGGAACAAATGGTGATGTGACATTCCGAGGCATGTTTGGTTCACGCATCAAAATTTTGACAGATGGAACGGAAAACCTAGGTGCATGTCCAAACCGTATGGATGCTCCAACTTCTTATATCTCTCCAGAAAGTTATGACCGTATTTCTGTCATTAAAGGTCCGCAAACTGTTCAATATGCCAATACAGGTTCAGCAGCTACTGTGCTTTTTGAACGTCAGCCTGAAAAGCTCACCTCTGAAAAACCTTATCGTGGACAAGCGAGTGTCCTGCTAGGTTCATATGGACGTATTGATCATAATGTTGAGGCGGCCGTTGGCGATGAGAAAAAATATATCCGTTTAAATGCCAACCGCTCAGAGTCCAATAGTTATCAAGATGGTGACGGCAATACCGTACCTTCAGCATGGAAGAAGTGGAATGCTGATGTAGCACTTGGCTTTACTCCAGATAAAAACACGTGGATCGAGCTCACGGGAGGGAAATCGGATGGTGAATCGCTTTATGCTGGACGTTCAATGGACGGATCTCAATTTGCTCGAGAAAGCTTAGGTCTGCGGTTCGAAAAGAAAAATATCACTGATGTCATTAAGAAAATTGAAGGGCAGGTGAACTACAGCTATAACGACCATATTATGGATAACTTTAGCTTACGTACTCCTCCATTAGTTGAAATGAACCATGGTGGTATGACCATGCTCATGCCAAACGCGATGGCAATGGAAGTGACACGCCGTACACTAAACTCGCGCTTAGCCATGACCTCTGAATGGAATAAGTGGAGCCTGATTACAGGTGTCGATTCTCAATTCAATAAACATGGCGGTAGCATGTCATCACCGAATATGCCTTCTATGAATATTCCATATCGTCAAGATATGCGTTTTCAATCATACGGTGCTTTTGGTGAACTTGGTTATCAATGGAACGATCTCAACAAACTGGTCACAGGTGTGCGTTTAGATCGAGTCATAGTTGAAGATGAGCGTGCCGACTCTAAAGCACAAGGCTTTAATACAAAGCTTGAAAAGACGTTACCGAGTGCTTTTGTACGTTGGGAAAATCAACATCCTGAGCATGACTTAAAAAGCTATATTGGTTTAGGTTATGTAGAGCGTATGCCTGATTATTGGGAGCTTTTCTCGCCTAAACACGGTAATGCTGGCTCAACCAATACCTTTAACGGTGTCAACCCTGAGAAAACATTGCAGTTGGATCTAGGCTTCCAGCAACAACATGGAGCTTTAAATACATGGGCTTCAGCTTATGCAGGTTTAGTAGATGACTACATCTTAATGAGTTACCACCATCACCCAAGTATGGGAATTGGTGGGCATGATATGAGCAATGATATTACTGCGGGTGCCAAAAATGTTGACGCGACTATTGCTGGTGCAGAGGCGGGTATTGGATACCAATTTACTGATCATATTCAAGCAGATTTGAGTGCGATGTATGCATGGGGTAAAAACACCACAGATGACAAGCCGTTACCTCAAATTTCACCTTTAGAAGGTCGATTAAATATTCGCTATGTAGCTGATAAGTATAATTTGGGTCTGTTGTGGCGAGCGGTTGCTGAGCAAAACCGTGTGAGTCTACATCAAGGTAATATCGTGGGATATGATCTAAAACCAAGTAAAGGTTTCTCAACACTTTCTTTAAACGGAAGTTATAACCTTCGTAAAGATATTGATGTCTCTGTCGGCATCGATAACGTATTAGATAAGACCTACACAGAACACTTAAATAAAGCGGGTAGTGCAGGCTTTGGATTTGCGAGCGAAGAGCAGTTCAATAATATCGGAAGAAATTATTGGGTTCGTATGAGCATGAAGTTTTAATCAGCTTAACCAATTAAATGAACTGAAAGAATTAATTTAAAGAGAGAAATGAAATGACAAATAAACTATCGCCGGAACACTCTTGGTGGGGATGGAAGTTACTTATTGTAGCCTCTATCTTAGCCTTACTATTTATGCTTATTTTCTACTGGGCAATTAACAATGAACCAGACTATATGCCAAGTCAAAAGAACAAGCAGATGATGGAGTCACATGAGCAAATGAATCACGCTGAAATGCACAGTTCATCAGCTCAATAGGCTCCTTAATATTTAAAATGGAAGTCTGGTTAACGGGCTTCCATTTTTTATTTTTAGGTTTTAAAAACTATTGATGCATACTCGCTAAGGTTTTTACCTTACCTTGATTTTCATAAAGACGTAGGCCAAGTTTCTGTAGATTACGACCTGATTGAGTTAAAAACCTTTCAACTTTTGGTGAAAATTTTGCGCCGTTATAAAGTACTGAATTACGTAAAATCAGATAATAAGCAAACCATGGAGCAGACTGTTGAGGCAATCCAAGTAATTTCATCCGTTTCTTACCAATAAAAAATTGGGTAAGTTCTAAATGTTGTCGATAAGCAAGCTTCTGCTGCAAAGAGCGCAGATGCAGATATTTTCTTTCAAAAGGTTCTTTAGATAAGCTTGATCCTAACTCAACACTGCTGTGATCGGAGTGAGGATGAGCAAACTGCATCCAATAAAGTAATCGCCAGCCTTCAGTTTCAGATTGAATAAGCCATTTTTCATCAATACCCATTAACCATCCGACATAACGCCAAAAATGTAAAAAACTCTTGGCTTCTTGTTGGGTTGGCCAGATACCTAAAGCTCTCATAGCAAGTAAAACTACACTGCTAAAAGCCAAATTAGTCATTGCTAAATCAAACTGATTAAGAGGAATTCCCCAAACGTCACTATTCCAACGATCAGACTTCTTTAATTGTCGGCGAACAAGAGCATGAATAAAACGAACATAAATCGTTGAAGTAAAACCTGAGCTTAAACGATCAAGTCCTTGAGGTTCAGTAATATCAACCCACCATTTTGTAGTTTCTGCTAAACGAGTACCTGCCTGTTTCTTTAGTGCGCCTGTTAAAATTAATGGTTGATTAAATCCAGGATATAAATATCCCGCCATTAAAGATAAATCTCTAAGAATAAAACCATTATTTATTCCTAAACGATGAGTAAATTTAACAGCCGCATCAATTTGGCGCTGATCTAACCATTCAGGCTTTTGTTCAATGTAATTAAAGAAATTTTCTAACTCAGTAGGTATAGGCTCGAATAGGTCATTACGGCCTTGAAATAATATCTTTTCAAAAATCATGCGATGATCTTTGGGATTTTGCATAACCCAATCAATCACCTTATCCATTTCAACGTCCCCTTCACAAAGAGCACGTTGTAAAGATACATATTCTGTATAGTTCGGTTGTACAGGTTTTTCACAACAGATATTTAAAAACTGAGTAAAGAAATTACTATCTTGCATATCATTAAAAGAAGCAAGTCGAGTCGGGCTAATCATTTGCATATCGTTACTTACTTATCGATCTGAATGATAAATAGGCTAATATGAATAATTATTCGCATTCAATTCGCATTTAACGAATAAAAAAACGATGAGAAAAGTCCCACAGCAACAGCGTTCAAAAGTTATTGTTGACCATATCTTAGAGGCAACACAGCACTGTATTGCCCAATATGGATTGCTTCATACAACGACTCCTAAAATTGCAGAGAAATCTGGAGTGAGTGTAGGCTCGATTTACCAATACTTTGAGAATAAAGATCAAATCATAGAAGAACTATTGCGTCGTAAAAGCGAACTATTAGGACAACAACTCAAAGAATTAGTTATGCATCAAGGAAATATTCCTTTAGATCTGCTTATTCCCTTGGCGATAGAGCTAGGATTTAATGCATTAAAAGCCGATCACGGATTTTTTATAGAAGTACTGAAACATTGTCATGACTATAGTCATTCGCAAGCTGCTCAGATTTTAGAGAAGCATTTTTTTGAAGTGGGACTATATACATTTAGTAGAAATCCTCATCAGTGGGACTTCGAACAAGTGAAACATAAATCCTTTGTAATTATTAATAGTACGCTTTTTACGATGATGCGTTACGTGAGTCAGAATAATTTTCTCATATCAGAACAACAACTTAAGCAAGAATTATCGATGATGATACTGGCTTATTTGGGTCAAAAATAAATATTTAAAATAATTATTAATATAAAACAATAACTTAATATGGCATTTGGTTTAAAAGTGAACGCTCAAGTCATAAATTTTTAATTTCCGCTTGCAAAGGGAATTTAATGGTCTATAATGCACATCCATCGGCGGTGATGCAGATAGAAACTTGTTGAAAAACAGTTACTTGTGATTAAGTTGGTTACTTTAAGTGATGAATTTGATGACAAGGTGGTTTAGAAAATAAGTTTTAAAAATATCGAAATTACCTGTTGACTTTTAAGAGATTAAGAGTAATATAGCCGACCTAGCTTGCTGGTGACGAACCAGGAAGAAGATCATTAAGAGAATTGAAGAACAACTTGTGTGGATTTTTACTGATTGATTAATCGAAATAATTTTCATTGATTGATTGGTTTAAATTACTCGAAG
>NZ_KB851204.1:288477-289076 GCF_000368065.1 Acinetobacter seifertii | reverse complement strand
GCTGGATAGTTCACACCATCGACAGTTACCACCACCGTCGCGGTCGGGTCAGTTACTGTACCTGTTAATGCAGGTGTACTGTCATTGCTTAACACATCATTCAAGGTAACGACTGGTGCTGTCGTATCTACTGTCACCACAGCATTTGTTGTTCCCACATTACCTGCAGGATCGGCGGCCGTACCTGTGACAGGATTGCTTGCATTGATTGGATCAATCACTGGTGCATTTGGTGCTGTGGTATCTACTTTCACGACTGCATTTGTTGTTCCCACATTACCTGCAGGATCGGTTGCAGTCACAGTGATCGTATGTGGACCATCTGTCAATGTAGGAAGCGTATTGTCTGCAAGCGTCCAGGTACCATTACCATTATTCGTCGCTGGATAATTCACACCATCGACAATTACCACCACCGTCGCAGTCGGATCAGTTACTGTACCTGTTAATGCAGGTGTACTGTCATTGCTTAACACATCATTCAAGGCAACGACTGGTGCTGTCGTATCTACTGTCACCACCGCATTTGTTGTTCCCACATTACCTGCAGGATCGGTTGCAGTCACAGTGATCGTATGTGGACCATCTGTCAATGCAGG
>NZ_KB851204.1:152732-281026 GCF_000368065.1 Acinetobacter seifertii | reverse complement strand
ACAACTTTCGCAGTTGGATCGTTTACTGTACCTGTTAATGCAGGTGTACTGTCATTGGTTAGTGCTGTCGTTACAGTTACTGTTGGTGCAACTGCATCTACTACTGCTGAACCAGGTAATGACGGATTGCCTGCTGGATCAGTGGCTGTTGCAGTCACTGTTTGACCATCAGTCAAGTCACCTGGATTTGGTACTGTCCATTTCCCATCAGGACCTGCAACAACTGTTGCTGTACTGCCATCCGGGAAAGTCACCTTCACTGTTGAATCAGGTTCTGCCGTACCTGTGACAGGATTGCTTGCATTGATTGGATCAATCACTGGTGCATTTGGTGCTGTAGTATCTACTGTATAAGATTTTGACTCATTGATATTACTACTATTACCCGCTGCATCAGTAAATGTAACTTTTGCATCAATCGTTTTGTCGCTATCTTCAATTAATCCACTGCCTGGTACAACTGCACTCCATGTACCTGCTACTTTATCGATAATTGCAGTATATGTTACCCCGTTAACAACTACTGTAACGACTGTATTTACTGCATCTGCTGGGATATTCTTTAAGCTGCCTGTAATTGTAATATTACCAGCAGCCTCTGTTCCATTAATAACATTATCAGAAGTAATAGGATCAACTGAGAAAGTAACGCCATTTGTGTTTGGAGGCGTAGTATCTGAAGGTGTTGAAGAGTCATTGCTACTATTTGATGCAGCAGCAATAATACCACCAGCAACCAAAGGTATCGCTGCTAACAACCATGGGTTCAAGCCAGCATCGTGATAAAGTAATGGTTGAATTGAAGAAATAGGCTGATAAATAACATCAGATACTAATCCTTGTGGAGCTTCTGCTGGCAATGCTGCTGGTAAATCTTCACCTAAAAGTGCTTGCGGTGCCACATCACTATCAGCATCTGCATCACTATCAGCATCTGCATCTGCATCATTTTCAGCATCTTTAAATTTTGCCCAAATTAATTGTCCATTTTGGTCTTGAAAAACAAGACTATTGTCCGCAGGTTCAGCTGTACCACTAAAGAAACCTTCAATAACAATAGTTTCGCCATTTTTAAGACGAATTACTGCATTGGTACCCTCCCTATTCACTACTAATACATCACTAGCAGCTACCTTTACCACTACAACCGAAGCTTCTGAGAGTTTGGCTGAAGTCCCTTTTATTGTTGACAAGGTATCATGACTTTCCTTGGCAATAATTTGTATTTCAGGCATATCTATATTCCTTTTATATTATTGATTTGAATGATTTTATGTATATTTTTTTACTTAATGCTTTTGAGTTTTTGACCTACAACTTAAAAACATTAAGTAATGTGATCATTTTTACATTAACCACTTTAAAATAAAAAAAACAAATACTAAAGTCCTCAAAGAAAAAAAAGTAATTAATACAAATTTTATATAAATAAAATTCTCGTTCTTATTCTTATAATTTTAAATAAACATAAATTAAATGTTTTATATATAAAACAAATTTAGTTTTTAATTATTGAAACTTATCTTAATTCGATTCTTTATTTAATAATTTTTAATATCTGAATAAAATAAAATATATTATTAATGATATATATAGAAAAAAAATGGCTTTAGTGAATATTTTACTATTACACTAAAGCCATACTTTTTAAATTTAATTAAATATACTTTTAAGTTGTTCTAAAAATTATCAGGGCTTTCAAAGCGTTTTACTTCTTGTAACTTATTTGGATCATGCATAGTTGCAATACCATCTTCAGTTTTTTGATCAACAATAACGTCTGGATTAAAGATTGTAATTGTTTCTCTTCCCAACGCATCTTCTCCAACTACATATTGAAAACCACGGCGATTCATTTTATGGCATAGTTTTTGGTAAAAACCTTTAAGTCCTTCCTTTTCTTCATTTGGATTGTAATAAAAGGCATTCATTACCGCTGGTAAGCCCAGACCACACACTACACCAGATAACAATACGCTAATAAAGGTGTATCCAATGAGAATACTACTATAAGGGCTAAGCGCGGGAATATTTGCAACTGCTAAAATTAAAGCAAGTGAAATGCCCCCCCTAACCCCTCCCCAAGATAAAATGGTTAAACTACCATTGTAACTTTTGGTCTTTCGCATTGTTGGGAAGAAGGCAAAAGACATAAAGTTTGCCGCAAAACGCGAAATATGCAGAATAAGGAAAGCAACAATTCCACCCAAAATCAGGCTAAAGTTTAAATCTAGAATAAATAATTCAAGACCAATTAAAGTAAATAAGAATGAATTGATAATTCCTTCTACTGTATGCCAAAAATGGTTAACTTCTCTAATCTCACGTTCTTCACGAATTTCTTTCCATTTATTTCCAACAATTAACCCCCCAATCACACAAGCAATTGGTGCAGATGCATGGGCGAATAAAGCCACCAGATATGCGCCACTGGCCAGCAATGCCGTCGTTAAAATCAAGGATTCCATTTCGTGCTTACCACGTAATAGACGTAATGTTCCTATACCAAATGCCCATCCAATACCAATGGCGACCACAATTTCATAAAGTAAAGCTTCTAACGTTGCAACTAATGAAAAATGTTCACCTTGTAAAACATTCAGTAGTGTCATAAATAATGCAATACACATTGCATCATTAAATAAAGACTCGCCTTCTAATTTCACAATAAGATGATGGGGTGCCCGAATCGAACTTAAAACGCCCTTAATACCAATGGGGTCTGTTGCACCCAAGGCAGCACCTAACAATAGAAGAACCAATATTGGTACATGATGGCCAATCAACAATTGGAAACCATAAAGTAAACCACCAAACAATACTGCACAGATAACGAGTGCAATCGTTGCTAAAATACTAATTTGTTTCCAATAACTTCTTAAATCTGAAATTTTAAATTTAAGTGCTGAAGATGTCAGAATAAAACAAATAACACCATTAATTAAAAAGTCATAGAAATCAATATTTCGAACTGCATTTTCAATATTATGAATATTAATGCTAATGAACTGATTACCATTTAAGAGACTGGCGCCCCATTGCAAAATGAAGACAAAAATTGCAGAAACAAGAGGTACGCCAATCGCTTGAGGAAAGCCTAAAATACGCTTATTGAATATTGTGGTTGCAATTGATAAGGCAAATACAACCGTAAATGCTTGTAATAAGAAAAAATTACCCATGAACACCCTTCTTCTGGGTCAATGACCAAATAAAAACCTAGACAGCTAAACTGAACAGAGCGAGAAAATGGGCACTTCATATGCGCCCAAACAATTAAAAATAGAATATAAGTTTAACGAATTACGCAAGCACTATAGCAATCAGTTAAATTTCTTAACATTAATTATGAATCAGAGAGATTATAAAAAATGAGTTCACCTGAACCTATGGCAAACTCATCTTTGTAGTTCAAATAGCGTTATTAAAAGTATCGCATTGATTAATATCACCTGACTTTAACCCCACCTGAAACCAATGCATCCTTTGCTCACTGGTGCCATGGGTAAAACTATCAGGCACAACTTGACCAGTTGCTCGTTTTTGTAAATAGTCATCACCAATTTTTTGAGCAGCATCCATTGCTTCTTCAACATCACCTGCCTCTAAAAACTGAGTACGCTGTTGATTATGATTTGCCCATATACCTGCTAAACAGTCAGCTTGTAACTCTTGACGAACAGATAACTGATTACCTTCTTTCTGACTGACTTGCGAACGAGCTTGTTGCACTTGCGAAGAAATACCAAGCAAGGTTTGAACATGATGGCCCACTTCATGCGCAACAACATAGGCTTGTGCAAAATCACCTGCCTGATCTTGGCGAGAGAGCTCTGATTTATTTTGCTCACCCGAGATACCCATTTGCTCACGCATATCTTTAAAAAATTCAGTATCGATATAAACTTTCTGGTCAGCCGGACAATAAAAGGGCCCCATAGCAGATTGAGCAGTGCCACAACCTGAACGAGTCATTCCACTAAATAAAACCAACTTTGGTGGCGTATAAGTTTTACCTAACTGTTTAAATATAGGTGTCCAGGTATCTTCTGTATCAGCTAATACTGTTCCAACAAAATCTGAAGCTTCTTTTTGCTCAGGTGTTAAAGTTTGCGGTGCAGTTTCATTTGATTGTTGTGAAGCAGTAACCTGCTGCGTTGCCTGATAGGCCATTTGTGGATCAACGCCAAAAAATTTCCATGCAACAAATGCTACGACCAAACCAATAATACTAATACCACCTGCTTTAACACCGCCCCCACCTCGACGGTCCTCAACATTGGTACTGACTCTACGATCTCTCCAACGCATAATTTCCCTCTTATTTTAGAATGGCATCAAGAGTTCGATGCTTTTTTAGGCCAAATTTTTTGTATTAAACTTACGATAAGTAATACAACGGCACCAGCAATCATTCCTATCGCAAAGTTCATCAATGTTGGTGTTAAAGCACCAATAATATTTCCGACCGCAGGTATAGTTTCTAAATGATCGACCGTATCTTCAGTAATATGATGAAGTAAAGGAATCGTATGGTTAATAATCCCTCCACCTACTAAAAACATTGCAATAGTTCCAACAATAGAAAGTAACTTCATCAAAAGAGGAGCAAAAGCAAGTAAAGCACGTCCCAATGTTTGTTTGAAAGAAGCAGCTTGTTTTGTTAAATATAATCCTAAATCATCAATTTTAACAATCACACCAACCAAGCCATAAACACCTAGTGTCATCACAACAGCAATAATGCTAAGGACACTTATTTTTGTCATTAAAGCAGCAGTAGCAACTGTACCTAAAGAAATAACAACAATTTCAGCAGATAAAATAAAGTCAGTTCGAATAGCTCCTTTTACTTTCTCTTTTTCAAAGGCTTCTAAATCTAACTCTTCATTATTAAACTCTTTTTCTGCTTCTTGAGAGGTCGAAGCTTTTTTATGCATGATGGTATGAAGAACCTTTTCAACACCTTCATAACATAAAAATAAGCCACCTAGCATCAATAGCGGGTTAATCAACCAAGGAGCAATCACACTGATTAATAACGCCAAAGGTACTAAAATAAGCTTATTAACTAATGAACCTTTAGCGACTTTCCACACAATAGGTAGTTCACGATCAGCGCGCACACCAGTTACCTGTTGTGCATTTAAGGCCAAATCATCTCCTAAAACACCAGCAGTTTTCTTTGCTGCCATTTTGCTCATTAAAGCGACATCATCTAAAATTGTTGCAATATCATCTAGTAATAAAAGTAAGCCACTTGCCATTTCTTATCCAAGGTTGTATTTATCTGGCTATTGTAAGATGAAATATTCTAGTTTCTGTAATTTTACTGAATAAATTCACAATATTATTTTAAGAAAGTTTAACCAATCGCTGACGAAAAAATTTTATTTCCCGTACAATAATGCCAATCTTTATATTACAGGGCTTACTATCCCTGATTAAGCCAATACGATAGTGGAATAAATAATGAGTAATGTTGATCAGCGTCCAATTATTTTGACAGGCGACCGCCCAACCGGACAACTTCATCTTGGGCATTTTGTCGGTTCTTTGCGTTCACGTGTAGGTTTACAGGATAGCCATCATCAACATCTCTTATTAGCAGATGCACAAGCCCTAACTGACAATGCAGATAACCCAGATAAAGTACGTCGCAATATTTTGGAAGTTGCTCTAGATTATTTAGCAGTTGGTATTGATCCAACTAAGACCACGATTTGCGTACAGTCATGTTTACCAGCATTAAATGAGCTTACAATGTTATATCTTAACTTTGTAACTGTAGCTCGTTTGGAACGTAACCCGACTATCAAATCTGAAATTCAAATGCGTGGTTTTGAACGTGACATTCCTGCTGGTTTCCTTTGCTACCCTGTTGCACAGGCTGCTGATATTACGGCTTTTAAAGCAACTGTAGTACCAGTGGGTGAAGATCAGATTCCAATGATTGAACAAACCAATGAAGTGGTCCGTCGTGTGAATCGCCAAATTGGTCAAGACCTTTTACCTGAATGTAAAGCCTTACTTTCTAATATGGCTCGTTTACCAGGTTTTGATGGTAAAGCGAAAATGTCTAAGTCATTAGGCAATACCATTGTTTTAAATGCTTCTGACAAAGACATTAAGAAAGCTGTAAATGCAATGTACACTGACCCAAATCACCTTCGTATTGAAGATCCAGGTCAAGTTGAAGGAAACATTGTATTTACTTATTTAGATGCATTTGATCCAAATAAAGAAGAAGTTGAAGAATTAAAAGCGCATTATCGACGCGGTGGTCTTGGTGACGGTACTGTTAAAAAACGTCTTGAAGGTGTGTTAAAAGAATTAATTACACCTATTCGTGAACGCCGTGAAGAACTTGCTAAAGATCCTGATTACATTATGGATGTTTTACGTCAAGGTACTGACAAATGCCGAATCATTACTCAACAAACTTTAGATGAAGTTAAAGATGGCTTAGGCTTATTTAAGTTTTAACTCTAGAGTAGACATATAAATGAAAAGCCCTACGGGGCTTTTTTTATAATTACATTAAGATTCAATAGTTTAAAATTTTACATTGTTAATATATTTATAATGATTCACATGCACTTACCCTTTTAACGTGAAGTAACACTAATTAACGCGAACCTTAATGAAGAAATATTAAACCTTAACTAATATAGCTTAAGTAGGTTGATATGAACCTCACGACATTTCTCCTTAAGCCGAAACTGTTTTTAACAGATTCGTTGTTCTACGCAATGATCACCCCAATCATTGCGTATTTTTTTGTCTTTTTTTAGCCTTATTATTTCTTATTTCATTTTATGCTACTTTTCAATGATGCAAAAAAATACCGCATCATTTTTCAGATGCGGTATTTTTTAAAGATTCAAGGAAGCTATTAAGCTAAACCTTTCTCTTTTAATACTTGCAACATAGTTGAACCAAGCTCAGCTGGGCTACGAGTGTAAGCCATACCTGCTTTTTCAAATGCAGCAAATTTCTCTTCAGCAGTACCTTGACCACCAGAAATGATCGCACCAGCGTGACCCATACGCTTACCTTTAGGAGCAGTTACACCAGCGATGTAACCTACTACAGGCTTAGTCACGTTAGATTTGATGAATTCAGCAGCTTCTTCTTCCGCTGTACCACCGATCTCACCGATCATGATGATTGCATCAGTATCTGGATCGTCTTGGAACAATTGAAGAGCTTCAATTTGGTTCATACCTGGGATTGGGTCACCACCAATACCGATACAAGTAGACTGACCTAAACCAAGCTTAGTTGTTTGAGCAACCGCTTCATAAGTCAATGTACCTGAACGTGAGATAATACCAATACGACCTGGTTGGTGGATGTGACCAGGCATAATACCGATCTTACATTCACCTGGAGTGATCACGCCTGGGCAGTTAGGACCAACTAAACGAGTACCGTTACCGTTAGTTTCTAAATAACGTTTTGCTTTAAGCATGTCGATTGTTGGAACACCTTCAGTGATCACAACGATTAGGCCAACACCTGAATCAACCGCTTCAACGATTGAGTCTAAAACGAATGGAGCTGGTACATAGATTACAGATGCATCTGCATTTGTTTCACGTACAGCTTCTTTCATTGTGTTGAATACTGGTAAGTCAAGGTGAGTTGTACCACCTTTACCTGGAGTAACACCACCAACAACTTTTGTACCGTAGTCTAAAGCTTGTGCAGAGTGGAAAGTACCGTTTTTACCAGTAAAACCTTGTACCAATACTTTAGTGTCTTTATTAATTAATACGCTCATGATTGATACTCCCCTTACGCTTTAACTGCAGCTACAACTTTTTCTGCGGCATCAGACAAACCGTTCGCAGAAATTAATTTCAAACCAGATTCATCAAGTAATTTAGCACCTAACTCAGCGTTGTTACCTTCTAAACGAACAACAACTGGAACAGTTACGTTTACTTCTTGAACCGCTGCAATAATTGCTTCAGCAATCATGTCACAACGTACGATACCACCGAAGATGTTGATTAAAACACCTTGTACAGATGTATCAGCAAGGATGATTTTGAACGCTTCGATTACGCGCTCTTTAGTTGCACCGCCACCAACGTCAAGGAAGTTTGCAGGCTGACCACCATAAAGTTTAATGATGTCCATAGTTGCCATTGCAAGACCAGCACCGTTAACCATACAACCGATGTTACCTTCTAAAGCAACATAGTTAAGATCAAATTCAGATGCTTTTAATTCACGCTCATTCTCTTGAGATTTGTCACGTAAAGCAGCAACTTTAGGTAAACGGTAAAGCGCGTTAGAGTCGATACCTACTTTCGCGTCTACACATAAAATTTCGCCATTTTCACGAACTGAAAGTGGGTTAATTTCAAATAAAGCAAAATCGTTTTCAACAAATGCTTGGTAAGCAGCTGTCATGATTTTTACGAATTGACCGATTTGTTTGTCTTTCAAACCTAAAGCAAACGCAACTTCACGTGCTTGGAATGGTTGTAAGCCAACTAATGGATCAACTTCAACTTTGATAATTTTTTCTGGAGTTTCTTCAGCAACTTTCTCGATTTCTACACCACCTTCTGTAGAAGCCATGAAAGTAATACGACGGCTAGAACGATCTACAACCGCGCCCAAGTAAAGCTCACGCTCAACTGGATATACGTCTTCAGCAACAATGATGCTGTTTACTGGTTGACCATTTGCATCAGTTTGATACGTTACAAGACGAGTACCAATGATATTGTTTGCAAATTCGATAACATCTTCTTTAGATTTTGCAACTTTAACGCCACCAGCCTTACCACGACCACCAGCATGAACTTGCGCCTTCATTACAGCGAATTTACCACCAAGCTGTTCAAATGCAGCAACTGCTTCGTCTGCATTGGTTGCCAAGATACCTTCTTGTACCGGCATACCATATTCTTTCAATAACGCTTTAGCTTGATACTCATGTAAGTTCATTTAGTTACCTACTTAACTTTGTTTGTTGTCTTCAATTTGCGCAACATTCTCATGTTGTATATGCAAATTGCTGTCTACGTCTATCAACTTGATGATTTTTTAATCACACCATCGAATGTGAAAAAGAGCGGAGAACCGCTCTTTAATTTTATTTACGCTTACGTTGAATCGCGTGAATTGCACGACCATCTACAGCAAGTGCAGCTTCATGAACAACTTCAGAGAATGTTGGGTGACCAAAAGTCATCAACTGAAGATCTTCAACTGAAGATACAAATTCAAGAGCGATCATACCTTGGTGAACGATATCAGATGCTGCAGGTCCAATGACATGCATACCTAATAAACGGTCAGTTTTTGCATCAGCAACGAACTTAACAAAACCTGCGCCCTCACCAGCAGCTAAAGCACGACCATTTACAGCAAAACCGAATTGACCAGTTTTTACTTCATGACCTTTTTCTTTAGCTTGCTCTTCAGTTAAACCTACCCACGCCGCTTCAGGGTGTGTATAGATAACAGAAATGATTGTGTCATAGTTCACTTGAGCTGCATGACCGTGAATACGTTCAACAGCCATTACACCTTCTTCCATTGCTTTATGAGCAAGCATTGGACCGCGAACCAAGTCACCAATCGCGTATACACCTTCTACAGAAGTTGCACAGTGATCATTTACTTCAACTAAACCACGTTCAGTTAATTTAATGCCTGAATCTTCAGCCAATAAACCTTCTGCATATGCTTTACGGCCAACACAAACGATTAATTTGTCAAAAGTTTGAGTTTTCTCTTCGCCACCTTGAGTGTATTTAACAGTCACTTCACGACCATTAACTTCAGTGCCAGAAACTTTAGCACCAACGCGAATATCAAGACCTTGCTTAGTTAAAAGCTTTTGGTATTCTTTTGCCAAAGCTTTATCAGCCATTGGTAAGAATGCATCCATTGCTTCAAATACAACAACTTCAGCACCAAGACGACGCCATACTGAACCAAGCTCTAAACCGATTACACCAGCACCGATCACACCTAAACGCTTAGGTACTTCTGGGAAGTTTAATGCGCCAGTTGAATCAACAATAATGTCTTGATCTACAGGAGCTACAGGAATATTTACAGGCACAGAACCAGACGCAAGAATTACGTATTTAGGTTCTAAAACTTGAGTTTCACCTTCATGAGAAACGAACTCAACTTTTTTACCAGCAAGTAATTTACCTGTACCTTTTAACCACTCAATACCGTTGCCTTTAAGCAATTGATCGATACCGCCAGTCAATTGGTCAACAATTTTGTCTTTACGAGCAAGAAGTTTTGCAAGATCGAAATTCACTTCACCAGTTGTAATACCGTGATCAGCTAAGTGATGCACTGTATCTTCATAACGATGAGAAGAATCAAGCAAAGCTTTAGAAGGGATACAACCTACGTTTAAGCAAGTACCACCTAAAGAAGGCTTACCGTTGTGAATACGTTTTTCAATACAAGCGACTTTGAAGCCTAGTTGAGCAGCGCGAATCGCAGCTTCATAACCACCAGGACCACCGCCGATGACAACAAGATCAAATTGTTGAGACATTTTTATCTCCATAAACCAGGATAGAGGATCACTCTACCCTGGTAGGTATTTATTCGAAGAAATTAAAGATCAAGAATGAGTTTAGCTGGCTCTTCTAACAATTCTTTGATTGCTACCAAGAAACCTACAGCTTCTTTACCATCGATCATACGGTGGTCATAAGAAAGCGCTAAGTACATCATTGGCAAGATTTCAACTTGACCATTTACCGCCATAGGACGCTCTTGGATTTTGTGCATACCCAAGATACCAGTTTGCGGTTGGTTCAAAATAGGAGTTGAAAGCAATGAACCGAAAGTACCACCGTTAGTGATTGTGAAAGTACCACCAGTCATTTCTTCGATAGATAATTTACCGTCACGTGCTTTACCAGCATAAGCAGCAATACCTGCTTCAACTTCTGCATAGCTCATACGGTCAGTATCACGTAATACTGGAACAACAAGACCACGATCAGAAGATACTGCAACACCGATGTCATAGTAACCGTGATAAACGATATCGTCGCCATCAATTGAAGCATTTACAGCTGGGTAGCGTTTAAGCGCTTCAGTTGCTGCTTTAACGAAGAATGACATGAAGCCTAAACGAGCACCATGACGCTTTTCGAAAGCATCTTTATATTGCTTACGCAATTCCATGATTGGCTTCATGTTAACTTCGTTAAATGTAGTTAACATTGCAGTTTCTTGAGTTGCAGCAAGAAGACGCTCAGCAACACGCTTACGTAAACGAGTCATTGGAACACGTTTTTCGATACGCTCACCAACAGCAACACTTAACGGAGTAACGTTAGCAGCTGGTTTAGTTTGATGGTTTGCAACATCTTCTTTAGTGATACGACCACCACGGCCAGTACCTTGTACGTCAGCAGCAGCAATACCAGATTCAGTTAAAGCTTTACGAACCGCAGGAGCTTGATCAGATACAGTTTCTGTACGTTCAACAACAGGAGCTGCACCAGCTTGAGTTTGAGCAACTGCTTGTTCTACCGCAGCAGGAGCAGCAGCCGCTGCACCAGCACCAGCTTCGAATTGAGCAATAACTTCGTCAGAAAGAACTGTATCGCCTTCACCTTTAATGATTGCAACCAAGCTACCATCTGCAGGAGCAACAACTTCTAAAACAACTTTGTCGGTTTCAATATCACAGATTACTTCATCACGTGATACAGGTTCACCCACCTTTTTATGCCAAGTTGCGATGGTGCCATCTGCAACAGACTCTGGGAATACCGGTGCTTTAATTTCGGTTGCCATTATTGAGAATCTCCTGATTGTTCAGCTTCGATTGCCAATGCATCATTAATTAGCTGAGCTTGTTGTTTTGCATGCAAGTACGGTGAGCCACAAGCTGGTGCAGCAGAAGCTTCACGACCTGCAAAACTGATACGGATTTGTTTGCCAGATTTTAAGATATCGTCATATAAACGCGGTGCAATAAATAACCATGCGCCTTGGTTCTTCGGCTCTTCTTGTGCCCAAACGAGTTCTTTCACATTTGGATAAGCAGCCAAGATTTCTGCAAGACGTTGCTCTGGGTATGGATACAACTGTTCAATACGTACGATTGCAACATTAGTTAAGTTTTCTTCACGACGTTTTTCGAGTAAGTCGTAATAAACTTTACCGCCACAAAGTACAAGACGAGTTACATCTGACTTGTTAATTTGATCGATTTCGTCAATTACAGTTTGGAATGAACCATTTGCAAGTTCTTCTAAAGTAGAAGTTGCAAGTTTATGACGAAGTAAAGATTTTGGTGACATTACGATCAATGGCTTACGAATTGGGCGTACAGCTTGACGACGTAATGCATGGAAAATCTGTGCAGGTGTCGTTGGAGTGATCACTTGCATGTTATCTTCAGCACATAACTGTAAGAAACGTTCTAAACGAGCTGAAGAATGCTCTGGACCTTGACCTTCGAAACCGTGTGGTAACAACATTGTTAAACCACAAACACGCTCCCACTTAGTCTCACCAGAAGCAATAAACTGGTCAATCACAACTTGAGCACAGTTTACGAAGTCACCAAATTGTGCTTCCCAAATAATCAAGCTCTTAGGAATTGTAGTCGCGTAACCATATTCGAATGCAAGAACTGCTTCTTCAGATAATAAAGAATCGTAAATCGCAAAACGTGGTTGGTTCTCTTTAACATGACAAAGTGGAATGTAAGTTGAACCATCAGCTTGGTTATGCAATTTCGCATGACGGTGTGAGAAGGTACCACGACCCACGTCTTCACCAGTAATACGAACTAGATAGTCTTCATCTAATAAAGTTGCATAAGCTAAAGTTTCTGCTGCACCCCAGTTCAAAGGAGTTTCACCAGTTTGCATTTTCACGCGATCTTCAATTACTTTTTGAACTTGACGCTGCATTACAAACCCTTCAGGAAGTTTGCTCATGCCCTCGCCTAATTCTTTAAGGCGGTTCAAGTCGAATGAAGTATCCCAATCGTCTGTGTAGTCATGGCCCAAATATGGAGTCCAATCAACAAACATTTTGGTATTTGGTTCAAGAATCAATGCGTTTGCTACATGATTACCCGCTTCTAAGTCAGAACGGTAATCTTCAACCATTTGATCCGCTTCAGCACGATCAAGTACTTTCTGTTGTACAAGTTGATCAGCATAAAGTGTACGAGTAGTTGCTTTCTTCGCAATTACTTGATACATCAATGGTTGTGTACCAGATGGCTCATCTGCTTCGTTATGGCCGCGACGGCGATAACAGAACAAATCGATAACAACATCTTTACGGAATTCGTGACGGAAATCATGTGCTAATTGAGTAGCAAAGATAACTGCTTCAGGATCATCGCCATTTACATGGAAAATCGGCGCCTGAATCATTTTAGCAACGTCTGTACAGTACTCTGTAGAACGCGCATCACGCGGATCAGAAGTTGTGAAACCAACTTGGTTGTTCACAATGATATGAACCGTACCACCAACCGTATAGCCACGAGTTTGTGACATTTGGAAGGTTTCCATGTTCACGCCTTGACCTGCAAATGCAGCATCACCATGAACAATAACTGGTAATACGTCATCACCGCCGATGTCTCTACGACGTACTTGACGTGCACGTACAGAACCTTCAACTACAGGACCAACAATTTCCAAGTGAGATGGGTTAAATGCCAATGCCAAGTGAACTTCGCCACCTGGAGTCATTACATTACTTGAGAAACCTTGGTGGTATTTAACGTCACCTGAACCTTTTTTATGAATTGATTTACCTTCGAACTCACCAAATAAGTCCGCAGGATTTTTACCCATAATATTAACAAGAAGGTTCAAACGGCCACGGTGTGGCATACCGATAACAACTTCTTTACAACCTACAGCACCAGCACGCTGGATAATCTCGTTTACCATAGGAATAAAAGATTCGCCGCCTTCAACACCAAAGCGTTTAGCGCCGACGTATTTATTACCAAGATATTTTTCTAGACCCTCAGCAGCAGTTAAACGCTCTAAGAAGCCTTTCTTTTGATCATTTGAGTAATTGAACTTACCACGGGCACTTTCAAGACGTTGTTGAATCCAACGCTTCTCTTTTGTGTCCACGATATGCATGTATTCAACACCGATTGAACCACAATAGATTGCTTCCATTGCTTCAATCATTTCAGCAAGAGTTGCTTCACTCTTACCAATCTCAAGATTGCCTGTGTTGAATACTGTGTCTAAATCTGATTTGGTTAAACCATGTGCTGAAAGATCTAAATCAGGAATATCTTCACGCTTAGCAAGACCTAATGGATCTAATTTAGCTTTTTGATGTCCGCGATTGCGATAAGCAGCAATAAGTTGTAAAACGCCAATTTGACGACGCTCATGCTCAGTACTTACAGTACTTTGTACAACAGGTTGAACACGGTTAGCATTACGTCCTAGTAATAGGAATTGCTCACGCACAGCGCTGTGTGGTTGGTCACCTTTTGGATATTTATCGAAATATTGGCGCCAGTCCTCAGCTACAGAGGTTGGGGAAGTCAGGTACTGCTCGTAAAGTTCTTCAATATACGCTGCACTATCAGCGGAAAGTTCAGTGTCAAGACGCAATGCGTCAGCAACTTCTTGCATTTGTGGACCCATTTCCTATTGCAAAAAATATTACAGGCTGCCTTTTAAGCACACCCATGATGCATAATGTCAAATCGGTAAAAATGACACTACTTACCCAACAGGTCTTTACGACCATGGGGCGTCATACTACCTAGAGAGAAAACTCCATAGGTAATTAATGAATCACAACGCCCTCAATGGCATCATCACTCACCTTATACTCGATTAAAACCGAGCAATTTTTTGCAAATCTTTTTAGAAAAATTAACTATACAATTAACTTTTCTAAAATGACTTTGACCATAAAAATTAAGCACTGATCTAAGATCGTGCCACTTAATTTAATTTCACTAGTATACGCTTTTTTCACCTATAACTTTGTGGCAAATCGTATCATGTTCTTAACGAACGATTGATTTTTTTGACACATACCATCTATAAATTGGCGAAATACATATCCAATTTTATCTATTAATATATGGTGCTTTATATAAAAACCCCTATTTTACCGACTAAAGTATAAGGTGCGTATTATAAAGTTAAAAAAAAACGCACATCAAGGATGTGCGTTTCCTATTTGCGCAGAATTAACCCGCTTGATCTAACAACATGTTACGGATATGACCGATTGCTTTTGTTGGATTCAAACCTTTAGGACATACTGACACACAGTTCATAATACCTTTACAGCGGAATAAGCTGAATGGATCGTCAAGACGAGCCAAACGATCTGCTGTTGCAGTATCACGAGAGTCGATAATAAAACGGTATGCATTCAACAATGCTGAAGGACCCAAGAATTTATCAGGGTTCCACCAGAATGATGGACATGAAGTTGAACAACATGCACAAAGAATACATTCATACAAACCATTCAAGTGTTCACGCTCTTCAGGAGACTGCAAACGCTCTTTAGGTGGAGCTGGTTGGTTATTGATCAAGAATGGCTGAATTTTGTCATATTGATCATAGAATTGGTTCATATCAACAACCAAATCTTTAATAACAGGCAAACCTGGCAATGGACGAATTACAATTTTCTCAGGTAGGTCGTTTAAATTCCATAAACAAGCCAAACCATTTTTACCATTGATGTTCACACCATCCGAACCACAAATACCTTCACGGCATGAACGACGGAATGTTAACGTTTCGTCTTGAACTTTCAAAGCAAGCAATGCATCAAGCAACATACGGTGCTTATCAGTCAATTCAAGTTTGAAAGTTTGCATGTACGGCGCTTTATCCTTATCAGGATCATAGCGGTAGATTTCGAACGTACGAGTACCTCTACTCATCTTTATACTCCCGATTAGAATGTACGTGGTGCTGGTGGAATTGCATCAACAGTTAACGGCTTGAAGCGCACTGGCTTATATTCCAAACGGTTATCTGATGAATACCACAAAGTATGTTTCATCCACTCATCATCACGGCGACCGTATGAATAAGTTGGGTGATCAGCTGGTAATTCATAATCAACTACCGTATGCGCACCACGACATTCTTTACGCGCAGCAGCTGAAATTAATGTAGCTTTTGCAACTTCATATAAGTTTTCAACTTCAAGCGCTTCAACACGCGCAGTGTTAAATACTTTAGATTTATCTTTCAAGTGGATGTTACGTACACGTGGCTCAAGAGCAAGAATCTCTTTAACACCTTTATCAAGTAAAGCTTGAGTACGGAATACACCCGCGTGATCTTGAACGATATCACGAATTGCATCAGCAACTTCTTGAGCGTTTTCACCAGTAGTTGAGTCATCCAACTTACGCACGCGCTCTAAAGTTTGCTCTAATACCTTTGTTGGAAGCGGTGCATATTCATCACCATGGTGCTTAGTTACGTAGTCGATAATGTGCTCACCAGCAGCTTTACCAAATACAACTAAGTCAAGAAGTGAGTTAGTACCTAAACGGTTTGCACCATGTACTGATACGCAAGAACATTCACCAATTGCATAGAAACCTTTTACAGGTTTAGTGTAGTTGTCTGTACCAGGTTCTGGTAAGCACACTTGACCATGCATATTCGTAGGAATACCACCCATTTGGTAATGGATTGTTGGTACTACTGGAATTGGTTCTTTAGTAATGTCTACGTTTGCGAATTTTTTACCAATCTCAAATACAGATGGTAAACGCTTCATAATTGTGTCAGCACCCAAGTGAGTCATATCAAGCAAGATATAATCACCTTTTGGACCACAACCACGACCTTCTTTAATTTCTTGATCCATAGAGCGTGATACGAAGTCACGTGGAGCCAAGTCTTTTAAAGTCGGCGCATAACGTTCCATGAACGGTTCGCCGTCTTTATTACGAAGGATTGCACCTTCACCACGACAACCTTCAGTTAACAATACGCCTGCGCCCGCAACACCTGTAGGGTGGAACTGCCAGAATTCCATATCTTGTAATGGAATACCAGCACGAGCAGCCATACCAAGACCGTCACCAGTGTTGATATAAGCGTTTGTTGATGCACGGTAAACACGACCAGCACCACCAGTTGCAAACAATGTTGCTTTGGCTTGGAATACTGCGATGTTGCCAGTTTCTTGGTCAATTGCAGTTACACCGAGTACATCACCTGCTTCGTTACGGATCAAATCAAGAGCGATCCATTCAACGAAGAATTGAGTACCCATTTTCACGTTGCTTTGATAAAGCGTGTGTAATAATGCGTGACCAGTACGGTCAGCAGCAGCACAAGCACGTGGAACTGGTTTATCACCATAGTTCGCAGAGTGACCACCGAACGGACGTTGGTAAATTGTACCATCGGCGTTACGGTCAAACGGCATACCCATGTGTTCTAGTTCATATACAACTTTTGGCGCTTCACGACACATAAACTCAATTGCGTCTTGGTCACCTAACCAGTCAGAACCTTTTACTGTGTCGTAAAAGTGGAAATGCCAGTTATCTTCTTGCATGTTACCTAACGACGCACCGATACCGCCTTGAGCAGCAACTGTATGTGAACGTGTTGGGAAAACTTTAGTAAGTACTGCAACTTTCAAACCTGCTTGAGCAAGTTGGTAAGATGCACGCATACCAGAACCACCACCACCAACGATAACAGCATCGAAAGTGAGGTTTTGAATATTTGAATAATCTTCTTTAGGGGTTATCGCGCCCATGATATCTTCCTATCAATTCGCCCAGAAAATCTGGATACCCCAGATTGCGTACACAAACACTGCAATAATGACAGCCGTAGTCAGTACAAGGCGTAAACCTTTCGCTGAAGGACCCATTTGACGAGTAGTGACGTAGTCAGTGAAAACCTGCCACATACCAATCCATGCGTGTGCGATAAGCGACAAAATTGCCAATAAAGAAAAAATCTTCATTGGTAATGTCATCATGAAGCCAGCCCATTGTTGATAGTCAAATCCGCCTTTGCAGAGAATCCAACCCAAAAGAACAACAGTATAAGCTGCCAATACTACAGCACTTACACGCTGGATAAACCAATCACGAGAACCTGAACCTGTTAAACCTGTAGCACTTTTCATTAGAACATAATCCATACAAAGGCTGCGATAATGGCTACCACAGATAAGATCAATGAAATTGTCGCTGCAATACGACCGCTTTGCAGTTCTTCAGCAAAACCTAGATCTGCAAGCAAATGCTTAACCCCAGCAATAAAGTGGAAAATTAAGCCGGCTACAAATACCCACACGACAAAACGTACAAGGATATTTCCGAAAACGACATTTTTAACGTAGTCAAATCCTTCTGGCGAAGATAATGATTTATCTAAAATCCATAATAGAACTGGTACTAATAAGAAAACGATGACACCTGATAAACGGTGTAAAATTGATGCAATAGCCACGGGTGAGCGTAAATTTACCGCTAACACCTGACCCATGGACAAATTGACAGGTCTGTTGCTTTTCACAGCGGGCATCCTGTAGGTAGAAACTCCGACCGGAGTTTGTTGAATTAATTCCAAGGAAAGCTGGCATTGTTAGGCAAGCACAGCTCATGCCTAACCTATAAACGACACTGAATTATAAAACGCGAAATATCAAAATACAAACAATCCACTTTGCCTTTTCCGCAAAAACTCATTAAATAAGAATCATTCACACAGCTAAACAGCAATCCTCCCTGTACAAAAGTTAAAATTAAACAAAACATGTGCTTGTTTAATCTCATCTTTTATAAAAAAAATCTTTTCTACTGCTTTATTTAAAATAAGTGCGTTTTAGACTAAAGATAAAGTTAATAATTCATCAAGTCTAATCAAAAGGATAAACCAAAATTGCGCTTACACCCTAATTTTAATAACTTTATTTAAAAATAATTAACACCCTTTTTATATTAAAAGCAATAAAGAGCCACTTGACTCTTAACAATGAGCACTATTTTTACAAAAAATGAGTTTTAATTTTTACAACATGATCAACAAGCTATTTTTTAAACAATTAAACTTAAAAAAAGTACAACTTTTGGAATTAACAAATGGTGATAATTAGGTTATTTTTGAATCACAATTTAAAATTACAGACTGAGTTTTATGATTTTTTTAAGCAAATTGGCATTTTATAACCAGTTCTGAGTCTAATTTTTTATTTATAAATTTGCTTACAATTGTACTCACCCTTCATTTTTTTTCTGCACGTTCTTATTGAATTGACTTATGATACCATCCCGATGCAGTGATTTTACTGACTTTTTTGCTCGGGTCTTAATGACTAACTCTCTGTGGGAACGTCATTTTTTATCCATAAGTATAATTGACAAAATTTCAGTACTCACTAATCTTATAGCAAATTTTGACACCGTCTGATTCGCACATGAGAAAATTAGGATTTCGAGTCAGATAATCATTCACCAGGACAGGAGATCTATTGAATGTCTGAAGCAAATGGCAAAAAAGCCGTATTACATCTTGATGGCAAAGAAATTGGATTACCAATCTACAGTGGCACTTTAGGTCCAGATGTAATTGATGTGAGCAGCATACTGAAAGAAGGTCATTTTACTTTCGATCCTGGTTTTATGGCGACAGCCGCATGCGAATCTAAAATTACTTTCATTGATGGTGACAAAGGTATTTTATTACACCGTGGTTACCCGATTGACCAACTAGCAACTCAAGCAGACTATCTTGAAACTTGTTATTTATTATTAAATGGCGAGCTCCCAACTGCTGAACAAAAAGTTGAGTTTGATACGAAAGTTCGTGCTCACACTATGGTTCACGATCAAGTTAGCCGTTTCTTCAATGGTTTCCGTCGTGATGCTCACCCTATGGCAATCATGGTTGGTGTTGTTGGTGCATTATCTGCGTTCTATCACAACAATCTTGACATCGAAGACATTAACCACCGTGAAATCACTGCAATTCGTTTAATTGCAAAAATTCCAACACTTGCTGCTTGGAGTTATAAATACACAGTAGGTCAACCATTCATCTATCCACGTAACGATTTAAGTTATGCGGAAAACTTCTTACACATGATGTTTGCTACTCCTGCTGACCGTGATTACAAAGTTAATCCTGTTCTTGCTCGTGCAATGGATCGTATTTTCACGCTTCATGCTGACCATGAACAAAATGCGTCTACTTCTACAGTTCGTCTTGCTGGTTCTACTGGTGCAAACCCGTATGCATGTATCTCTGCTGGTATCTCTGCTCTTTGGGGACCTGCTCACGGTGGTGCAAACGAAGCAGTTCTTAAGATGCTTGATGAAATCGGTAGCGTTGAAAACGTTGCAGAATTCATGGAAAAAGTTAAGCGCAAAGAAGTTAAACTTATGGGCTTCGGTCACCGCGTTTACAAAAACTTCGACCCACGTGCTAAAGTCATGAAACAAACTTGTGACGAAGTACTTGAAGCTTTAGGTATCAATGATCCTCAATTAGCACTTGCTATGGAACTTGAGCGCATTGCACTAAACGACCCGTACTTTGTTGAGCGTAAACTTTACCCTAACGTAGACTTCTACTCTGGTATCATCCTTAAAGCGATTGGTATTCCAACAGAAATGTTTACTGTAATCTTCGCTCTTGCACGTACAGTTGGTTGGATCAGCCACTGGTTAGAAATGCACAGCGGCCCTTACAAAATTGGTCGTCCACGTCAGCTTTACACTGGTGAAGTTCAACGTGACATCAAGCGTTAATATTCGAGAGAACATTAATGTAAAAAAGCTGCCTCTTGGCAGCTTTTTTATAAATAAGTTTTTTAAAAATTATTCTTCTTCAAACATATTTAACAAGTGATGACTAATACCATCAGCTCTTAACCAAGCCAATTCATAACTTGCTTTAGCCAAAGCCAAGACGCGTCTTTCAAATTCATCCCAAATTGTTTTAACTTGAGAATCTAAAATACCCAAACCACTTTCTGAGGCAAGATGTTTATTTTTTTCACAGATTTTTAAGGCATGATAAAGCTTACGACCTTTACTCGCCCCTTCCATCAAACGAACACGTTTACTTAGAATAAAACCCTCGACATGCTGGAGATTTGCATGAGGCAGCATAGGTACCAAGATTTGGTTCAATTGATCATCTAAGCGTTTCCAGACAGCCAAACGCTGCTCTGCTGTATAAGTATTCCATTGAATGACTTCATGGTTAAAACGGCGACAACCACGACATACCTGATCACCAAAAACTGTTGAACAACGCCCTGCACATGGGGTGAGAGAGAGCGTTCGATGATCATTACTCAAAACAAACTCCTTAAATAAACCATATACTTTTTATGGTTTTCTCGCTTATTACTCATTTTCGCGCTAAAATATGCGCCTTAAATTTCTATCTTAATACATTTGGAGTTTTCCATGAACGCTACTGTAGAACAGCTTGCACCTGTAGAACAGCAAGCGACCGCGGGTTGGGTTGTTGCAGCACTATATCAATTTAAAGAAGTTCAAGATCCTGCCGATCTTCAACAACGTCTTTTAGACTTAGTGAAAACAATCAACCTTTGTGGAACTCTAATTGTAGCAGGCGAAGGAATTAATGGTACCGTGGCTGGGGACCGTGAGGCAATTGATAAAATTCATCAATTTTTGTTAAACGAAGGTTTTAAAGCGATGGAATATAAAGAGTCCCATAGCTCCGATAAACCTTTCCGTAAAATGAAAATTAAACTTAAAAAAGAAATTGTAACTTTAGGCGTAGAAGTAAAACCTCGCGATTTAGTTGGTCACTATCTTGATCCTAAAGAATGGAATGATTTAATTGCACGTGATGATGTTATTCTAATCGATACACGTAATGATTATGAATATAAGGCTGGTACCTTTAAAGGTGCGATTGACCCTAAAACAGAAACATTCCGTGAGTTTCCAGAATACGTTAAAAAAGAGCTAGAACAACACAAAGACAAAAAAATTGCGATGTTCTGTACTGGCGGTATTCGTTGTGAGAAATCAACATCTTTACTTCTTCAAGAAGGATTTACAGAGGTTTACCACTTAAAAGGCGGTATTCTTAAATACTTAGAAGAAACTCCAGCGGATGAAAGCCTTTGGGAAGGTGAATGTTTCGTATTTGATGGACGTACTGCTGTAACTCATGGTGTTGAAGAAGGTGCAAACATTAAATGTCATGCTTGTGGCTGGCCTTTAACTCCGGAAGAGTCTGCGCTTCCAAGTTATGAACATGGTGTTTCATGCGTGTATTGCATCGACAAAACAACTGAAAAACAAAAAGCTGGCTTCCGCATGCGCCAATCACAAATTGCCGCAGCTAAACGCAAACGCTTATAATTAAAAAAAGGGCATCAAATGATGCCCTTTTTTTAATTTACTTATAAAGCTCCATTAGCTTTTTAAACTCTGGGCTAGCACAATTCATTGAAGGCACTGTTGGAGACTTTCCAACAACCCCCCTCAACTTCCCATCACCAGAAAAGTCTAATCCAATCTGACTATAAGTATTTATATCTGTGTAAGGCCCTGTATTAATTATAAGATCTACAATTTCTAGTTCACCTTCATCAAAAGTAAAGTCCATGCCATCCTCTTGTTCTTTATCTAATAATGCTGATACTGTTTGATTCCCTTTAGTTAAACTTACTTTATTGCCTTGTTTAACTAAAATACATTTTTCATCAGAATCAGTAGCAACTAAATTACTTTCTGAAAAATCATCAATAACCTTCTCAGAGCATTTATTATATTGTTCCATATTTTCTGTTTTCGGAAGTGCTTGGCAAGCATCTTTATTAAAGCCAAAAACTTTTGCTACACTATTATTTAGAAATTCTATTTTCTCAGGTATTTGAGATAAATTTCCATCTTTAATTAACATTAACAGTGCATCATAGTCTTTAATATTTCCATTATTCTTAATAGTTTCCAACAACTCTTGAATAGCTTGAGGAATAGGGTTATTTGCTTTCATCTCAGTATTAAATAGATCTATATCATTATTAATACCGTATCCCTTTTTAATAAGTTCAGCTACCAAAGCAGAATTTGCCAAATTTAACTTTTCTTTAGTTATACTTCCAGATTGATACCACGTTACAGGAACCTGGTTACTTGCATAAGCAACAACCATATCCGTAAGCGGGTTAATATTTACACTTCCCTCATGATCGATATAACTATGATAAGTTTGCCCATTAGCTTTCACCTCTAAACGACAAGGAAATTTACTGGTGTCTATTTCTCCTTGCCATTGTCCTTGTGCATTAACAATTACATTATCTTTAAAACCAAACCCATCTTTACAAATTGCTGTTACATTTTCCCCATTTAAAGCAGAAGTTGAAAATGCAGTACCAGAGATTACTTTATAAGCAACTTGATTTTGGGTTGATTGTGCAATTTTTTCTTCACTGACACTTTTGCTATTTTCATTACCACAGGCTACAAGTAATATTACTGAGAGTACGCCCGTAATTTTAAAAATTATTTTCATATTAAATCACGTTATTAAAGCATTAAAGATTTTCATATCACCAATAAAAAATATTCATGGCGAAATAAATTAATTTTTTGATTAAGAAATTGATATCAAAAAATTTGCACGTGATTATATAGAAATAAAATTAATGTCAAAACATTATATTTAATTATGTATTAAAAATAATTAAAACATAAAAAACGCCCTAGAAAGGACGTTATTTATTATTTCTTCTAATAAATTAATTTGGAGTGTGATACATCAAATATAATTCATTCAAATTATCTGGAATTTCTTCTGCCAGTTCATCCATTAACTGTCCATTGCGACGGAAAGATTCCATCTGTGGATCTTCTTCATCAATTCCGCTAAAAACCATGATCGGTAAAGTTAAATCAACCAATTGTTCTTCATACTCAGGAGCAAACCATGCTTCTTCGTTTAAGAACATTGCGTCAACAAAACCAACACTCCAATCGCCTAGACTTGACTCAACATCCGCTTCCTCAACTTCAAATGGAAATTCAATTCCATTTTCATTTGCTAAATCTTGACGAATCGACTCTAACCAAAGTTTGATTTGAAGAATGATCTCAGCAGGAACCTTTTTATGGTTACTATCAAATAATTCATCTAACCAACGGTCAAATTGAGGACCTACTGCAATTGCACATAAAAAACCATGAGTTGCAGCAAAGTCTAGACCATACTCATTGTGGTCTCCATCTAGATATTCACTTAACTGGTCTAAATCTAATGCACTCATTGTGTTACCTGACTTTAAAAGAAATTGACGATAGCATAGCACTTAAGCCGACGATGCCCTATTTAGTTTTGATCAGTCTTCATCATCAAGATCATCATCGTCTAAATCATAATCGAAATCTTTTAACTCACGCTCTAAACGACGCTGTGCCAATAGATCATCAATTAATCTACGTTTTTCCAACGATTCTTTTGCACTGATTTTGCCTGATGACTCATCAAAACCGACATCATCATCATCGCCGTAGTTATCATCTAGTTCAAAATCTGTAGAAGACACTAAAACTACCTCATAATGAAAAAATGTGAATGGGTCTAGCCGCTATTTATCTTTCTTACTTTTCCTTGTCAAGTTTTATTTATATTTTTTTCATTTAATTGCTCATTTGTACTGTTTTTCACCCAAAAAATTGTGTATTTATAAAACACCATAATCTTTCGATAAGGGAAGATTTGTACAAATTTTTCTATGATTTAAACTTGAAAAAAATGATTTTAGCCCAATATTCAAAAAATAGTCGTGAATTCAAAGATATTTTTTATTTAACGGTCATCGATCAAAGCCAAAACATTTCAAGCAAATTGTGCTATCATGCACGGTTTTTCACTGCCACAGATTCAACAAAGAGTAAGCAAAGATGAGCGATATGCATTCCCCTACTTCTCAAGTAGCGGCTCTGATTAGCCGAGGCAAAGAACAAGGTTACTTAACTTACGCTGAGGTTAACGATCATCTGCCGGACTCGATTACTGAAAGCGAACAGATTGAAGACATTATTCAGATGCTTCAAGACGTTGGTATTCCTGTACACGAGCGTGCACCTGAATCTGACGATACTATGTTCGGTGAGTCAACTGACACAGCAGATGAAGTTGCTGAAGAAGAAGCTGCTGCCGTACTTGCATCGGTTGAAAATGAGCCTGGACGTACGACAGACCCTGTACGTATGTACATGCGTGAAATGGGTACAGTAGAACTATTAACCCGTGAAGGTGAAATCAGCATTGCCAAACGTATTGAAGAAGGGATTCGTGATGTCCTGAATTCAATTGCTTACTGGCCAAATGCGGTTGAAGTTGTATTAAAAGAATATAATGATTTTTTAACTGGCGAACGTCGTCTTGCAGATATTTTATCTGGTTACCTCGATCCTGAAACTGATGAAGATATTCCTGAAGTTTTGGAAGACGTTGAGGAACTTGAGGAAGAAGACGAATCATCTTCAAAATCAACAAAAGAAGTTAAGCTTGATGATGACGATGAGGAAGAAGAATCTGAAGGTGATGATGACTCTGAAGGTGATTCAGGTCCTGACCCAGAAGTTGCAAAAGTTCGTTTTACTGAATTAGAAGCAGCATGGACTCAAACAAAAGCTATTATTGAAAAACATGGCCGTAATAGCCGTGAAGCAAATGAAGCACTTGAGTCTTTGGCAACTGTATTCATGATGTTTAAATTTACTCCACGTTTATTTGACATCATTTCAGAAATGATTCGTGGCACTCACGAACAAATCCGTGCTAATGAACGTGAAATTATGCGTTATGCAGTACGTCGTGGTCGTATGGATCGTACTCAATTCCGTACATCTTTCCCAAAACAAGAATCTAATCCAGCTTGGTTAGATGAACAAATTGCTAAAGCTCCTGCTGAAATTAAGGCGCATTTAGAAAAAGTTCGTCCAGATGTTCTAGCATTCCAGCAAAAGATTGCAGATATTGAGAAAGAACTTAATTTAAGCGTTGCTGAAATTAAAGATATTTCTAAACGTATGGCGATTGGTGAAGCCAAAGCTCGTCGTGCTAAAAAAGAAATGGTAGAAGCTAACCTTCGTTTGGTAATTTCGATTGCGAAGAAATACACCAACCGTGGTTTACAGTTCCTTGACTTGATTCAAGAAGGGAACATTGGCTTGATGAAAGCTGTAGACAAGTTTGAATACCGTCGCGGTTATAAATTCTCGACTTATGCAACTTGGTGGATTCGTCAGGCAATTACCCGTTCTATCGCAGACCAAGCACGTACAATTCGTATTCCTGTACATATGATTGAAACGATTAACAAGATTAACCGTGTTTCTCGTCAGTTATTGCAGGAAATGGGCCGTGAACCTACTCCAGAAGAGTTAGGTGAACGTTTGGAAATGGATGAAGTTAAAGTTCGTAAGGTTCTTAAAATTGCTAAAGAACCTATTTCAATGGAAACTCCAATTGGTGATGATGAAGATTCGCATCTTGGGGACTTTATTGAAGACCAGAACATCACTTCTCCAATTGATGCTGCGACTTCAGAAGGCTTAAAAGAAGCAACTCGTGAAGTTCTAGAAAACTTAACTGAACGTGAAGCTAAAGTATTGAAAATGCGTTTTGGTATCGATATGCCAACTGACCATACTTTAGAAGAAGTTGGTAAACAGTTTGATGTAACGCGTGAACGTATTCGTCAAATCGAGGCGAAAGCATTACGTAAATTACGTCACCCTTCTCGTTCTGAACACTTGCGTTCTTTCTTAGAGAATGACTAAGTTCTGAAATCTTGAAATTTCGGTACTAGTCCCCATTTAATAGAAAGAGCTACAAACGCCTGCGATGATGCAGGCGTTTCACATGATGAGGTTACTTATGTTAGACCGCACTCCATCTCGCGAACTCCGTGAAGACCTTTGGGTATTTCCAATGGACTATCCAATTAAACTGATTGGCGATGCGGGTGAAGAATTACGTATAGCTGTAGTTGATATTCTAGTGAAACATTTTCCTGACTTTGACCAATCAACGTTAAAAGTACAAGAATCTCGTACAGGCAAATACCATTCATTAACCGCACAATTACGTTTTGATGAATTGGAACAAGTTCATGCTTTGTATGCAGACTTGGCTGCTTGCCCGCAGATCAGAACTGCACTTTAATTTTAAGATGCCATGACAAATTTCGTGTCATGGCATTTTTATTTCTATCAAGCTTATTATAAATAATTACAAATATTTAGAATCGTTTAAGCAAAATACTTTAAACTCATCAAGAGCATATTTTCACAACCTAAAAGTGAAGTTGCTCTTCTGTTAAGTACATCGCACAGGAAAATGTTTAATGAGCCTTGATAAACCCACTTTGATTATTCGTCAGTGGAACGATTTACAAGATTATCAAAGCAAATTCGAATTGATGAAAAACCTGACTAATCAACGTGATGAAAATACACCCGATGAGCTGTGGTTACTCCAGCATCACGAAGTTCTAACTCAAGGTCAGGCAGGAAAACCTGAGCATATTCTAATTCCATCTAACATTCCTGTGGTTCAAACTGACCGTGGTGGGCAAGTGACATGGCATGGACCTGGTCAACTCGTTGCTTACTTCATGTTTGATCTTAATCGTCTGAAGTGGAATGTGCGTACATTAGTCAGTTTTGCTGAACAATTTATGATAGATGTTTTAAAGAAATATAATATTGAAGCATATGCAAAACCTGATGCTCCAGGTGTATATGTAAATGACAGAAAAATAGGTTCCTTAGGTTTCAAAATTCGTCGTGGTCGTAGTTATCATGGTCTAGCCTTAAACCTAGACTGTGCATTAACTGGTTTTCAAACAATTAACCCATGCGGTTATGCTGGTTTGGAAATGGTTCGCATACAAGATTTGGTGACTCCATATCCATCATTTGAACAACTTTGTCAGGACTTTATTGAGTATATTAAGACATCTGGTCACTTTAATGACCCTGAAGTCAAAATTGAATAAATGATTTTGAGATGGAATAAAAATATATTAGAGTAATTACTCTAAATTTGCTTTTGCATAATTTTAAGAAGGGATAGCAAGTGATTTCGACAAAAGCTGTAAAGCCCACTCTGCAACTTGCCTACGTTAAGCTCATGATGGACGTTGTTGGTCGAGGCTTAGTCATGGCAAGTCAGGTTGATAGTGAAATACAAGAGGAAGTGTCTAAATTTCCTGTTCACTTTGTACTTTCAATGAATGTTTTCCCAAATGGACCAGCATTTTTTGCACGAGTGACAGAAGATAAACAATTAGAACTGCTGAAAAGAGCGGAAAAAAAACCTGATTTAACCATCACTTTTAAGCATGTGACACATGCATTTTTGGTGTTCTCTTTTCAGGAAAGTACCGCTCAAGCATTTGCAAATGACCGCATGATTGCTGATGGCGATGTATCCGCAGCAATTCGTTTAGTGCGCTGCCTAAATAAAATGGAATCTCTCATTTTACCAAAATTGGTAGCGTCACTTGCAGTTAAAGAATATCCAACCGAACTCACCCTAAAAGAAAAATTCAACGAAGCTGCAAATATTTACTTAAAAGTAGCTAAGTCTTACTTCAAGCGGAGCGCATAACATGGCTAAACCATATTACGAATTCTTTTGTCCTGTAAAAGTCATTGCCGGTAATGCTGCTTTAGAACATATTCCGTTTGAACTTGCAACTTTAGGTGCAAAGCGTCCACTTATCATTACAGATAAAGGTGTCCGTGCAAATGGCTTACTCAACCCTATTGAAGCTGCATTTAGCACGACTGATGCGGTGATTGGTCATGTTTTTGATGATGTCCCACCAGACTCAAGTCTTGAAGTAGTTCGTCTTGCTGCTGAAGCTTATCGCACAAATAAATGTGATGCGATTATTGCTGTTGGTGGTGGCTCTGTTATTGACACCTCTAAAGCAACCAATATTTTAGTCTCAGAAGGTGGAAATGACCTTCTTCAATATTCTGGCGCTCATAACCTACCAAAACCGTTAAAGCCATTTTTTGTGATTCCGACCACTTCAGGTACAGGTTCAGAAGTGACTATGGTTGCGGTGGTTTCCGACACACAAAAGAATGTTAAATTGGCATTTGCTTCATACTATTTAATGCCACATGCTGCAATCTTAGATCCACGCATGACATTAACATTGCCACCTCACTTGACGGCAATGACTGGTATGGATGCATTAACACACTGTGTGGAAGCATATACATGTATGGCAGCCAATCCACTCAGCGATGCTTATGCGAGTGCAGGTATTAAAAAGATTAGCGAAAATCTATTTAACGTTTTAGAAAATCCAAATGACTCACAAGGTCGTTTAGAGCTTGCACAAGCTTCCACAATGGCAGGTATCGCATTTTCCAATTCGATGGTAGGTCTTGTACACTCTTTAGGACATGCATTAGGTGCGGTCGCTCACCTGCCCCACGGTTTATGTATGAACCTATTCTTACCTTATGTGCTTGAATACAACAAACAAGTAAATGGTCAGAAAATTGGTGAGTTACTATTACCTCTAGCTGGTGCAGATATTTATGCCCAAACTCCAGCAACCCAACGTGCAGATAGAGCAATTACGACTATTCTAGCAATGCGTGATCGCTTGTTTAGCCTAACCAAGTTACCTCGTACCTTGCGCGAAACTGGTAAGGTTACTGAAGCTCAACTTGATGAAGTTGCTGAAAAAGCACTAAATGATGGCTCTATTATTTATAATCCTAAGGAAGCAAGCTTAAAAGACATACGCGAGATCTTACAAAAAGCTTGGTAACTTAAGTTTTAGATATTTAAAGTAAAACTTAAAGGTCTGATTTTTATGATAAATCAGACCTTTTTTATATCTATGAATTTTTATTCATCATTTTCTTTGGAAATATGGCAAAAAATTTGCTAAAAATTCCACGAAAGTACTGACAATTTGCATCAATTTAGGATAGATTGGCGCACTTTATCTTTTATGTAGGGGGGATCGTTCGTCTCAAACGATCCTTAACACCAAGCTGATCCTTGATCAACGATTATGAGGATAACGCCGTTGACAAACTTATCTGGGACTAAACCAACAGCTAAGCTCCAAAAGAATCTTGTGCTATGGCACATCATTATTATTGGTTTAGCTTATATTCAACCATTAACTTTATTTGATACTTTTGGTTTAGTATCAGAACGAAGTGGTGGTCATGTACCTACTTCTTATATTTTTGCGTTAGTTGCAATTTTATTGACGTCAATCAGTTATGGACACATGATCAAACGCTATCCTTCTTCAGGATCAGCATACACCTATGCCCAAAAGTCAATTCACCCTAATGTTGGTTTTATGGTGGGTTGGTCATCTTGGCTAGACTATTTACTTTCACCACTCGTCAATATCATTTTGGCCGATATTTATTTAAGAGCATTGTTTCCGGAAGTAAATAATTGGTTATGGGTTATTGGCTTAACTGCATTAATGACTGTTATTAACTTATTCGGCGCACGTTTTGTTGCTCGCTTTAACAGTACAATTGTAGTTATTCAACTTGGTGTTATTTTTTACTTTGTTTATCAAGTGTATACCTTGCTTACCCAAGGTGTATATGCTGACGGTACGCTAAATCCGGATAAGGCTGAATTATGGTCACTCACTCCTTTTTGGAATGATATGACCTCTATTAGTGCTTTGATTGGTGGTGCAACGGTACTGTGCTTTTCTTTTACAGGTTTTGATGCTTTATCTTCACTTGCCGAAGAAACAAAAGATGCAGAAAAAACACTTCCAAAAGCGATTTTTTCAACAGCACTTCTTGCTGGTGTCATTTTTATCATAAGCACTTACTTTATCCAGCTGTATTTCCCGAGCAACCCTACTACGTACTTTAAACCTTTAGATGAATCACAACCTGTGATGGTTGCAGCAATTGGTAGCATTGCATTTAAAACATTAGTTTTATACTTTGCCGTGGTTGCAGTAATGGCATCGGGTATTTCAGCACATGCTGGTGTATCTCGCTTAATGTATGTTATGGGACGTGATGGCGTTATCAATAAAAAGTTGTTTGGTCATATTAGCCCAAGATTACATACTCCAACTTACAACATTCTTATTGTTGGTGTAGTTGCGCTGTCTGCTGGCTTTTTAGACCTTGAACATATTGTTAACTTAATTAGTTTCGGGGCCTTAACTGCTTTTAGTTTTGTAAACTTCTCTGTAATTTCGCGTTATGCGCTTAGAGATGGTAAAAACAAATCTGTTAAAGATATTATTAATTACATTATTGTACCGACACTTGGTTTTGCCAGTGTGTTCCTAATGTGGTTGGAAATTGACAAGCTTGCTTTACAAATTGGCTTGGCTTGGGCAGTGGTTGGTGTAGGTTATCTTGCTTACAAGACCAAAGGCTTTAAATACAATGCTCCTCAACACAACGAGCATGAATAATAAAAAAGGCGCTCAAAGCGCCTTTTTTTATGGACTTATTATCCAAATATTTTATTTACAATACCTTGTACGCGTTTTGCATAAAGTTTTGCTGTTTCCAAGTCCCCTGTTGGAATCTCGTCTACACTTGCATCAGATGGCGACTGAACAAGTAAACCTACTGAACCGCCTAGGTTATTTACATCTTCACGTGTTGCACTTTTTGTATTTGATGGCGGCAATCCAAGACTCACCCAAATACCGCCGTGTTGTGATGCTAAAGTTTGTAATTGGATAAGCGTAACTTGCTTATCACCATTTAGACTTGCACTATTGGTAAAGCCTGCAAATACTTTATCTTCCCAACCACGTGTAAACCAAATTTTTGAAGTTGCATCAGCAAATTTTTTAAATTGCCATGGTGCTGTACCCATGTAAGTTGGAGCACCGAAAACAATACCTTTTGCATTGTTTAATGTTTCCCAATCTTGCTCAGTAATATTACCTTCCTGATCAATCTGGATAAGTTGAGCATTAATTTCATTAGCAAAAGTTTCAGCAACTACTTTCGTGTGGCCATAACCAGAGAAATATACAACCGCAATATTAGAATTAGACATGGGATAAACCTGTGTTTTATTAAATTCCATTTTATGATATATTTTAGAAACTAGGTGTCAATTAGTTACCACTTGGTAACTAGTATATTTTTTTAGAAATAAGTAGGTAAATGGTATGAATGAATGTCTAAAATACAATATTTTTCAACAACATTGCCCTGCTCGTTTATTTTTTGAAAAAATTGCAGATAAGTGGGTTTTACTCATCTTAAATATTCTTGAGGAAGAAACGCAGCACTTCAATCTACTCAAAAAGAATATTCAAGGTATTTCACCTAAAGTCTTGTCACAAAAGTTAAAAATGCTAGAAAGAGATGGCTTTATCGAACGCAAGATTCAAGACACTTCACCTATTCGTGTTGACTATTCACTTACACCATTAGGCCAAAATGTCGCTTCAATGGCCTTCCAATTAAAAGAATGGGCTGAAACAAACATTGAGCAAGTTTTAGCAGCACAAATCACCTATGATGAAAAAGTACTAGAACAAGCTTAAATTAAAATTAGATTAAAAAAATAGGTGGTGTTTCAAAAAGTATGCTGAAACAAAGCAGGTTGAATTTTGATAAAATAGAGAAATGCGAATAACTCTAGAAATCAAATGTCCAACCTGCCTCAGTGACAGTATAAAGAAAAATGGCATCAAAGTAGATGGGAAACAAAACTATCAGTGCAAAGACTGTAAACGTCAGTTTATTGGTGACCATGCTCTGAGCTATCTAGGATGTAATTCAGGCATTACTCGAAAAATATTACAGTTGATGGTCAGAGGTAGTGGTATACGAGATATCGCTGAAGTTGAGCGAATCAGTATCGGTAAAGTTTTACGTACTTTAACCGAATCGACCTACCAAATTCAGCCTAAACAAAGTCATTATGAGTCTCTTGAAGTTGATGAGTTTTGGACTTTTGTGGGAAATAAAAATAATAAACAATGGCTTATTTACGCCTACCATCGAGAAACAGGTGAGATTGTTGCTTATGTTTGGGGTAAAAGAGACTTAGCTACAGTTCAACGATTGAAAACAAAGCTTAAACAATTAGGTATTCACTACACCCGAATTGCAAGTGATCATTGGGACAGTTTCATAACTGCTTTTAAAAACTGCAAGCAAAGTATTGGTAAATTTTTTACTGTAGGTATTGAAGGTAATAATTGCAAAATAAGGCATCGAATTAGGCGTGGTTTTAGAAGGAGTTGTAATTTTTCAAAAAAGATTGAAAACCATTTTAAAGCTTTCGACTTAACCTTTTTTTACATCAATAATGGCTTCATTTAATGTCAGCATACTTTTTGAAACACCACCAAAAAATAAGGCCTTTACTGGCCTTATTTTTTATTTAAAGAGTTAACAAATTAACCTAAATTTTTAAAACCTTGCTGACGCCATGCTTCGTAAACAATTACAGCCGTTGCGTTAGACAAATTCAAACTTCTAGAGTTTTCAGCCATAGGCAAGCGAATCCACTGCTCTTGAGGGAACATCAAACGAACATGCTCAGGCAAGCCGCGTGTTTCTGGCCCCATCAGTAAAGCCACAGGTCGATTCAAATCAACTGTATGCGGAGTTGCAGAACCCTTTGTCGTTAGAGGAAAGACATGCTCAACACCTTTTGACTTTAAGTCTGCGAGGCATGCTTCAATATTGTCCCAAATCTGCATTCTTGCCCATTCATGATAATCAAGCCCTGCACGTTTAAGCTTTTTATCATCAAGCTCAAAACCTAAAGGCTTAACCAAATGCAATTGAGCCCCTGTATTCGCACATAGTCGAATAATATTTCCTGTGTTTGCAGGAATCTCAGGCTCGTATAGAACAACATGAATCACTTAATTACTCACTTAAATTACTTTTTGGTTAACTCAGGCAATCATTAACTTGATCAAAGATAATTATTAGCCCATTAGTTCCACTGTAACTGTTCACGCAGACGCACGACCTCACCAATAATCGTGAGAGTCGGCGCATGAATTTGATGTTCTGTCACTTTAGATGCGATATCAGCAAGTGACCCCACCACAACCTTTTGTTCAGGGGTTGTACCCTTTGAAATTAATGCAACTGGCATATCTGGGCGCTGTCCGTGAGCGATTAATTGCTCACAAATACGTTCCAAGCCTACTAAGCCCATATAAAGAACTAAAGTCTGGTTCTCATATACCAGCTCATTCCAAGGAAGCTCAGGAGAACCTTCTTTTAAATGGCCAGTTAGGAAACGTACACTCTGCGCATAATCACGATGAGTGAGCGGAATACCCGCATAAGCTGAACAGCCTGATGCTGCAGTAATCCCCGGAACCACCTGAAATGGCACACCAGCTTGGAATAATTCTTGGATCTCTTCACCACCACGCCCAAAAATAAACGGATCACCACCTTTTAAACGACAAACGCGCTTTCCTTGTTGAGCATATTCAACGAGTAAAGCATTGATCCCATCTTGGGGAACCGAATGATTTGAGCGAGCTTTTCCGACATATATTTTTGTCGAGTCTCGACGGCATAACTCTAAAATAGGTTGAGATACCAAACGATCATAAATGACCACATCAGCTTGCTGCATTAAACGTAAAGCTTTTAAGGTAAGCAGTTCAGGATCACCAGGACCTGCGCCCACTAAATAAACTTCACCTTTAGGTGCTTTCCACTCCTGCAATGCTTGTTCAAGCATGCTATCGGCAACATCTAGGTTATCGTTAAAAACCTGCTCTTTTAAGGGACTTGCATACAAGTTTTCCCAAAAAATACGGCGTTCATCGGGATTAGAAATTTTTTCTTTAACCTTATTTCGCCATTTTCCTGAAAACTCAGCTAACTTCCCCATTCCATGCGGAATGGATATCTCTAACTGTGTGCGGATTTGACGAGATAAAACAGGAGATGTCCCATTTGAAGCAACCGAAATCACTAAAGGTGAACGGTCAATAATCGCAGGAACCATAAAACGGCAATGTGGAATATCGTCAACACTGTTTACGAGTAAATTACGTACTTCACATTGCTCGAAGACTGTTTTATTGACTTGCGGATCATTGGTCGCGGCAATGACGAGTCGATATGGTGTACTTAAAAACTTTTCAGAGAAAACTTCAACAAAATGCTGACCATTTGTTGTTGTTACTAATTGCAGAAGCTGTTCTTCAATTTCAGGAGCAACAATATCAATTATTGCTCCCGCCTTAGCTAATAAGGTTGCCTTGCGTAAAGCAATATGCCCTCCGCCCACAATCAGACAACGTTGCTGCTGCAACTTCAAAGAGATTGGAAAAATATCCACCTTAAACCTCTACATCAATCATCTGATTATGTTTAAGCAAAAAACGTGCACAATTTAGATGCAAAGTTTAGTCAATAAACGTTACACCACCCATATATGGGCGTAATACTTCTGGAATCTCAATTGAGCCGTCTTCACGTTGGTAATTTTCCATAACTGCAAGCAAAGTACGTCCTACTGCAAGACCTGAGCCGTTTAGCGTATGCACTAATTCAGTCTTCTTCTGATCCATACGGAAGCGCGCTTTCATACGACGTGCTTGGAAATCCCCCATATTAGAGCAGCTTGAAATCTCACGATATGTATTTTGGCTTGGAACCCATACTTCTAAGTCGTAAGTTTTCATCGCACCAAAGCCCATATCACCACCACAGAGCAAAATTTTGCGGTATGGCAAACCAAGTGCCTGCAAAATACCCTCGGCATGTGCAGTGAGTTCTTCAAGTGCCTGCATAGATGTTTCAGGTTTAACGATTTGCACCATTTCAACTTTATCAAATTGGTGCTGACGGATTAAGCCACGTGTATCACGTCCATAAGAACCAGCTTCACTACGGAAACATGGTGTATGCGCTGCATATTTTAGTGGTAAACGGTCTGCATCAATGATTTCGTCGCGAACAAAATTTGTGACAGGAACTTCAGCTGTAGGAATAAGGTAGTATTCTTTTTCGCCTTGAAGTTTAAATAAATCTTCTTCAAATTTTGGTAATTGTCCTGTCCCACGAAGTGAGTCAGCATTAACCAAATAAGGCACGTAAGCTTCAGTATAGCCATTCTTTAAAGTATGGGTATCAAGCATGAACTGAGTTAAAGCACGTTGTAGACGCGCTAAAGGCCCCTTCAACACGCTGAAACGTGAACCGGTAAGTTTGGTCGCAGTTTCAAACTCTAGGCCGCCCATCCACTCGCCTAAATCAGTATGATCTTTGATTTCAAAATCGAACTGACGAGGTGTACCCCATTTTGAGATTTCAACGTTATCACTTTCATCTTTACCAACTGGAACAGATTCATCTGGTAAGTTTGGAATGCTTAGTGCTTTTTGCTCAATCTCATTTTGTAGTTCTGATAAAGCAACTTCAGCAGCTTTAATCTCATCACCAATGGCCTGCATACGTGCCATGATTTCAGAAGCATCGCCACCGGATTTTTTAATCTGACCCACTTGTTTAGCACCGGCATTTCGCTCTGCCTGTAACTTTTCAGTTTTTGATTGCAAGTCTTTACGGCGAGTTTCTAAAGATGCCCATTCTTGGACATCTAGCTGAACACCACGTTTTGCCAAAGCTGCATTAACGACTTCAATATTATTTCTGAGTAACTTAGGGTCGATCATAATTAATCATAATATGGGTAAAAAACTGGCTATAGTGTAAGCCCTTAGCACTAAAAAATATAGTGATCATCTTCATATCGAATAGCTTTCACACAATTCCGAGAAGAGACCACATATTTTACATGTTGTAGTTTGGCACACTTGGTAAATACTCAGGTTTAATGAACTTAGCTGCCTCAAAATACGGCAGTGTTAATTCAGTCATACCCTCTGCATAAGAAGCCAATTCATAAACTGGATAAACAAAAACAATCCCATTGGCACCATAGTAGTAATTATCACTTAACTGTAGTTTTTCACGGGTAATATTGTGGTCTTGAAGCCAGTTGATATTCGCATCAAAAAGTGCATCAACAAGTTGTTTTTCTACATCTGGCTTAATAAGCTCAGCAACAGTAATGTGCTTTTTATTTAATAAATCGAAATTTACAAATTCTTGATGTGACATGCCATGTGCTGCACCTGCGGAGTATGAGTATGTCTGTAAGGCAAAGGTTGCAAGATTATAATTTTGTCCTAAATAACGAACATAAATTGCACTTTGACTTGAACGAGGCTCTCCCTCTGGTACTTCAACAGGTTTATCAGCCAAGTTTGCAAAAGCATTCGGGTCTGCCTTTTTTATACGGTTCGTAAAATAATCATTAATCCATTTTTCATTCGTTTGTACTGTCTGGAAATCATATTCAGTACAGCCATCTTCAAGGCAAACTTTAGACTTTGGTAATTTTACTGGAATTACTTTTGCCTGAATAACAGGAACTTCTGCTTGTTTTTGCTCTTTTACTGAAGCACTAGATGCGGGTTGCTCATCTTTAGCTGCAGATTTTGGCTGACAGCCACTTACTGCCACCATGGCAGCTACTATAGGAAGAATGAAAATAATTTTCTTGTCGTAAAGTCGCATGTTAATCCCCGTATATTCTCTTTTATCACTATACAAAGCGTAAGAATAAGACGGGGTTAAAAAATGTATCTAGGGTTGATATATAAAAAGAAAGCCACCTGAAATGGTGGCTTTCTTAAAGAGTCAGAATAATTATTGATCAATAATATCGGTGCCTTTAGGAGGCGTAAAATTAAAAGTAGAAGCTGGAATTGAAGCATTCACTTTCACATTATTAAATTTCACGTAAGTGGTTTGACCTAAAGAATCTTGTAGCACCATTAACGTAGGTGCTTTGTTTGCACCAAAACTAATCGTTAAACTTTGAAAAGCGCCATCTTCTTTTTTAGGGAATAAAGTGAAGTATAACTTAGACTTATCTGGCTGAGTCACTCGATAAGACTTCATGATTTGATTAGTATTACCAGAGAGCAATAAAGCTGGTGTATCGGCTACTTGTGAATCTAAGCTTTGACGTACGGCTTGTTGTAAATCAGGATCATAAATCCAGACTGTTTTACCACTAGTTACAATAGTCTGTTTAGACGGGCTCACAGTTTCCCAATAAAATTTCCCTGGACGTTCGACCTTCATAGACCCCTTAAACGTCTGGTTCATATGCTGAGCACCTAAACCTTTTTTCTGTACCATAGTTTTTGTATTAGATTTCGTTGTTTGCTCAAAATCGGCAGTTAAACGTTGTAATCCTGACAACTGATTTACCAAGTTCCCAATTGCCTGTTGCTCCGGTGCTGCTACTGGTGCAGCGAACGCTGTAGTACTCATTACAGGAGCAAGCACTGACGCGCTGAGTGTAATAGCACACATAGTTTTACGAAGCATATTCATGTCATCACCTTTTTAGTTGCTGTAAGATAACCTATTAAGCTTTGATTAGAACAAGCAGAATAAGCTCTTCATTTCATGACCCATATTAACCGACAAACTCAGTGCTAATCATTGAGAAAATAAGATATTTTGTTATGTTATTCATATTGTTTGTAGAATTTCATTCATCATGATGAAGATAAAATTAATGAAGTTCCATAAAAAAAGCCCACAAAATGTGGGCTTTTTTTAAAGCTAAAACTTAAACAGCTTCAACTTTTACGTAGCGACGGCCAAATTGACCTTTCACTTCGAATTTTACTACGCCGTCAGCAGTAGCAAATAAAGTATGGTCACGGCCCATACCAACATTTGCACCAGCGTGGAATTCAGTACCACGTTGACGAACGATGATGTTACCAGCAGTTACAGTTTGACCACCGTAAACTTTAACACCTAACATTTTTGGGTTTGAATCACGACCGTTCTTCGTCGATCCACCGGCTTTTTTAGTTGCCATGTCTCTTACTCCTCGTGATTAGCCTGAAATACCAGTAATTTTCAACTCAGTGAACCATTGACGGTGACCTTGTTGCTTACGGTAGTGTTTACGACGACGCATTTTGATAATGCGGATTTTGTCGTGACGACCATGACCAATCACTTCTGCAGTTACTTTAGCGCCAGCTACAACTGGAGCACCGATTTGAATGCTGTCACCATTTACAACCATTAATACATCATCAAATGTAATAGTTGCGCCAGACTCAGCTTTCAATAATTCAACTTTAAGGGTTTCACCCTCAACTACACGGTGCTGTTTACCACCGCTTTGGATTACTGCGTACATAATGTACTCCAATCAGCCCGTGTCGTCGTGTCGATAAAGGGATATATCGATCTTAAAACGAACGCCACTGGGGTTATACAAGGCGACAGATTTTAAGTGAAATTTGATCAAACGACAAGTGCTTTATCTTTATCTATACAACTAGAGGTGGTTATTCTTACACAATAAAAACAGCTTCGATTCGAATTTAGTACTTTTCATTGATTCTGAATAGAATTTAAAATAAAGTTCCAATCACAACTTGCAACAAGAACAAGCTGTATTCATGTTGACGTTATTAAAATTTATTGTTTTGTCGGAAACACATCGTTTTGCCGAAATAAAGAACAAAGAACTCTTCATGAATATACAATGATGAATATCAATTGCTTGTTTCCCTGTTTAATGCACTTTTAATTGATACACTAACGCCAATTATTACCTATACGGGGTTTTTCTTCATATGGTCATCGATTTTAAGCAAGACATTCTCGCTCCTGTTGCTACAGACTTTGCTGCGATGGATCACTTGATTAATGAAGGAATTAGCTCAAAAGTCGGCTTGGTCATGTCGGTAAGTAAACATGTTGTTGAAGCTGGCGGCAAACGTATGCGCCCAATCATGTGTCTACTTGCAGCACGCGCTTGTGGCCTCGACAATATGCAAAATGCACAGCGTCTGGCAGCCATTATTGAAATGCTCCATACAGCAACTTTAGTGCATGATGATGTGGTCGATGAATCGGGGCTTCGACGTGGCCGTCCTACTGCCAATGCGACTTGGAACAACCAAACTGCCGTGTTAGTGGGTGATTTCCTTATTGCTCGCGCTTTTGATCTATTGGTCGACTTAAACAACATGACCTTATTAAAAGACTTCTCAACAGGTACATGTGAAATTGCAGAAGGTGAAGTATTACAGCTTCAATCTCAGCATCAACCCGATACAACTGAAGAAACATATTTAAAAATTATTCACGGTAAAACTTCTCGTTTATTTGAACTTGCAACTGAAGGTGCTGCTATTTTGGCGGGCCAAGAAGCCTACCGCGAATCTTTAAGATTATTTGCAGGTCACTTCGGAAATGCATTCCAAATTATTGACGATATTTTAGACTACACGTCGGATGCTGAAACATTAGGTAAAAATATTGGTGATGATTTGATGGAAGGTAAACCTACTTTACCGTTAATTTCAGCATTAGCACATTCAACAGGTGAAGAACACGCCATTATTCGTCGTAGTATTGCGACTGGTGGAGTTGATCAATTATCAAAAGTCATTGAAATTGTGCAAAAGTCTGGCGCTTTAGATTATTGCCAGCGTCGTGCCCAAGAAGAAACAGAAGCAGCACTGCAAGCCTTATCTATCTTACCTGATACACCTTATCGTCAGGCATTGATGAATTTAACTCGGCTTGCATTACATCGAATACAGTAGATACTATTTTGCCTATGCATATAAATTTTTCAGATCATTTTTTAAAAATCCAGAAACAGCTTGAAAATCCTCAAGCTGTTATTGATGAAAATATACTTATTGATTTAGTCAATGCTTTACGGCCATCCGATCCTCACGGTACGGAGGAGATACAACAAAAAATACAAGCATTTATTGACAGCCTTTTACTTACCCCTACCGCTTCAGCTCTCTTACAATCCTTTTTATTACGTTTAATTAATCAATATAAGCAAGTGAGCTTATATGCAGATAGCGGAATTCTGTCTTTAGATGGTTTCTGGAATCAGCTTGGGCAAAGACTCGGTGGCCATTTCCTGCCACTTATTGAAGATTCAAGTCAACTCAAAATTTTGATTGGGAAAATTTTTTATTTAGAAAGTGATTCAATCTGGTTGAATCATATTGATGATAAAAATTGGGCAACATTATTCGGACTTATTGGACAAAGTAATAGTAACGTCGATGAAAAACACGCTATTCAACGAGAGATGATTAAGGCTATTACCGTCTTGTCTTATCGGATTAGCGGTATTGGTCTTTATCCCGAGTTTATTAATGCTCAACCAGAACTAACTGAATACGAATCACCTTTTTTGGTACAAAACCGCGAAATTATTGAGTTTATCGAAAAATATAAAAAACAAGATATTTCTCAACATGATACTGTCGTAACAGTACCTCCAGATGCTTCTCAAGCCTTTGTAATGTTAGAACAATGTCGAGATGTTGTTTTAAAAATACGTCGAGCCACCAAAAGAATCGGTGTTAGTTTAAGTTTGACTTATTTATTGTCTTTGCTTGAGCAGTGTTTAGACCGAATTGAATTATTACTTTATCTAGTTGTAGACGACAGTGAAGGACGCTACGTTTCTTTAGGAAACCTAATTTCGGACTTAACTAAAGCCCATTATAGTGAAAAAAGTGTTCGCTCTTTATTAAGCACCACCAGTGAACTCATCGCGTTTCAGGTTACAGAAAATGCGAGCCGTACCGGTGAACATTATGTAAGTACAGACACTAAAGGCTTTTGGGGAATGTACAAAGCTGCTGCTGGTGCAGGTGTCATTATTGCCTGTATGGCAACATTAAAGATTCTTGCTGCACGAATGACAATGGCACCGCTCATGCAAGCCTTTACGTTCAGTATGAACTATTCACTTGGTTTTATTCTGATTCACGTACTGCACTTTACCGTTGCAACAAAACAGCCAGCAATGACCGCTGCTGCACTCGCTGCAACTGTACAGCAGCGTAAAGGCTCTAAAACTGCACAAATTGCAGAATTAGCAGCACTTATTATCAATATTATTCGAACTCAGTTTATTGCTATTTTGGGTAACATCTCAATTGCGATTCCTACTGCCGCGCTCATTACTTTTGCTTGGCAGTTTTACCTAGATGAGCCTTTATTAACCCATACCAAAGCAACCTATTTATTACATAGCTTAAATCCTTTTACGTCGTTAGCAGTTCCACATGCAGCAATTGCAGGTGTGTGTTTGTTCTTGTCGGGTCTGATTGCAGGCTATTTCGATAATATGGCTGTTTATAGAAAAGTTGGACCACGTTTAAAAGCTCATCGCCGACTACGCAGTTTATTTGGACAAGAACGTCTTAATCGTTTTGCTGAATATATTGAACGTAACTTAGGTGCACTTGCGGGTAACTTTCTATTTGGTGTCATGCTAGGAAGTATGGGAACCATAGGTTTCATCCTTGGTCTACCTCTTGATATTCGACATATTGCCTTTGCTTCAGCGAACTTCATACAAGGTTTAATGACCATTAATGGTAGCCCTGATATTGGTTTGATTATAGTTTCGTTTTTAGGTGTGCTCTGTATCGGCCTCACCAACTTATTCGTAAGTTTCACCTTAACGATTATTGTAGCCCTACGCGCACGCCGAGTTCGCTTTGAACAATGGAAACCTTTAGCCAAACTAGTCATGACCCATTTTCTTACACATCCAAGCGATTTCTTTTGGCCACCCAAACAGCCACTAGAACTCGAAGAAAATACACAAGCCAGTAGCGGTAAAAAAGCAGAACACTGAGTTTTGCTTTGTACATAAAATGTGAATTTCGTCAATTTTGTTGTGATTGTTTTTCCAAATGTTAAAAAAATTTCAAAATGAATTTACGATGATCTATCAGGCTTGAAAAAAAGTGTACTGGCAAGTACACTTTCAACGGCGTTCAATAGTGAAAAAACTATATGAATGAGCAAAGGTGTGTTTATGCCCTATCTATTGCTTTGTATTGGTTGTGTTTTTTTAGGATTAGGTGTTCTTGGTCTTTTTGTACCAAGTCTTCAATCTTTGGACTTGCTCACCGTTCAAACATTGAGTCATCATCGTTTAGATTATCTTAATAGTATAACTACCTTTCTTGCACGCGTAGGCGGCATGCCTTTTGTATGTTTTTTATCCTTTCTAGTATGTGTATATTTAGCATGGTATAAAAAATTTATTACTGTTATTTTCATTAGCTTGGGAGTTATCGGCAGTATCACCATTGGTTGGCTGCTCAAATGGTGTGTTAACCGGCCTAGACCTCCTGCGGCATATCATATTGTTGAAAGTTACGGTGCATCGTTCCCAAGTGCACACAGTGTTTATGCATCAACACTGGCTTGTCTGGCAATGATTATGTTATGCCATAAGCACAACACTAACTCTCCTTATATTGTTTTGATCTCCTGTCTTTGGTTTGTGTGTATGGGGCTTTCAAGAATATATGCAGGAGTTCATTTCCCAACAGATGTACTCGCTGGTTGGGGCATTGGTTTTATTTGGATTGCACTGCTTTGGCTCTGGTTATTACAAACACAAAGTAGGTTAAGTAGAAAACAAATATATTTTTAGATTTTATCTAAACGAGGTGGAACAATGATGTCGGCTAAGCTTTGGGCACCAGCCCTTACTGCTTGCGCATTAGCAACAAGTATCGCACTTGTTGGTTGTAGCAAAGGCTCCGATGAGAAACAGCAAGCTGCTGCTGCTCAGAAAATGCCGCCTGCAGAAGTAGGTGTTATTGTTGCTCAACCACAAAGTGTTGAACAAAGCGTTGAGCTTTCAGGCCGTACTTCAGCATATCAAATTTCTGAAGTTCGCCCTCAAACAAGTGGCGTGATTTTAAAACGTTTATTTGCTGAAGGAAGCTACGTTCGTGAAGGTCAGGCACTGTATGAGCTTGACTCTAGAACGAACCGCGCAACGTTAGAAAATGCAAAAGCATCTCTCCTACAACAACAGGCAAATCTAGCTTCACTACGTACCAAGTTAAATCGTTACAAACAACTTGTTTCTAGTAATGCTGTGTCTAAACAGGAATATGATGATTTACTTGGTCAAGTTAATGTTGCAGAAGCACAAGTTGCTGCAGCTAAGGCTCAAGTAACAAATGCAAATGTAGATCTTGGTTATTCTACAATTCGCTCTCCTATTTCTGGGCAATCTGGACGTTCGACAGTAACAGCTGGTGCTTTGGTTACTGCAAATCAGACTGATCCGTTAGTGACAATTCAACAGTTAGATCCAATCTATGTTGATATTAATCAGTCTAGTGCTGAATTATTGCGTTTACGTCAACAATTGAGTAAAGGCAGTCTGAATAATAGTAACAACACGAAAGTAAAATTAAAGCTTGAAGATGGTTCTACCTACCCAATCGAAGGCCAGCTTGCTTTCTCTGATGCTTCTGTAAACCAAGATACAGGAACAATTACATTACGTGCCGTATTCTCTAACCCGAATCATCTGTTACTTCCGGGTATGTATACCACTGCACAAATTGTTCAGGGTGTTGTTCCAAATGCTTATCTGATCCCACAAGCAGCCATTACACGTCTACCTACAGGTCAAGCTGTAGCAATGCTTGTTAATGCTAAAGGGGCTGTTGAGAGTCGTCCTGTTGAAACCTCAGGTGTTCAAGGACAAAACTGGATTGTGACAAACGGCTTAAAAGCCGGTGATAAAGTCATTGTTGATGGTGTTGCCAAAGTTAAAGAAGGGCAAGAAGTATCGGCAAAACCTTATCAAGCTCAACCAGCAAATCCTCAAGGTGCAGCACCAAATGCTGCTAAACCGGCTCAATCAGGTAAACCTCAAGCAGAACAGAAAGCAGCTTCAAATGCATAAGGGGTAGATTGAATGGCACAATTTTTTATTCATCGCCCCATCTTTGCGTGGGTGATTGCATTAGTCATTATGTTGGCGGGTATTCTCACGCTAACAAAAATGCCTATTGCACAGTATCCAACGATTGCACCACCGACTGTCACGATTGCTGCGACTTACCCTGGTGCATCGGCTGAAACCGTTGAAAATACCGTAACCCAGATCATTGAACAACAAATGAATGGTCTTGATGGCTTACGCTATATTTCATCTAACAGTGCTGGTAATGGTCAGGCATCTATTCAGTTAAACTTTGAGCAAGGGGTTGACCCTGATATTGCACAAGTTCAGGTTCAAAACAAATTGCAATCTGCAACTGCTCTTCTACCTGAAGATGTACAACGTCAAGGTGTAACTGTTACTAAATCTGGTGCCAGCTTCTTGCAAGTTATTGCATTTTACTCACCAGATAACAGCCTTTCAGACTCAGACATTAAAGACTATGTAAACTCGACAATTAAAGAACCGCTTAGCCGTGTTGCTGGTGTTGGTGAGGTACAAGTATTTGGTGGTTCATACGCAATGCGTATTTGGCTTGATCCGGCCAAACTAACAAGTTATCAACTCACTCCAACTGATATTGCGACTGCGTTACAAGCACAAAATTCGCAAGTTGCTGTAGGTCAGTTAGGTGGCGCACCTGCCGTACAAGGTCAAGTACTTAACGCAACAGTAAACGCACAAAGCTTGTTACAGACTCCTGAGCAGTTTAAAAATATCTTCTTAAAGAACACAGCATCTGGTGCTGAAGTTCGTTTAAAAGATGTTGCTCGCGTAGAGTTAGGTTCTGATAACTACCAGTTCGACTCAAAATTTAATGGTAAACCAGCAGGCGGTCTTGCAATTAAAATTGCAACCGGTGCTAACGCACTAGATACAGCTGCTGCTGTTGAACAACGTTTATCTGAATTACGTAAGAACTATCCAGCAGGTCTTGCTGATAAGTTGGCTTATGACACGACTCCATTCATCCGTCTTTCAATTGAAAGTGTAGTACACACATTAATTGAAGCTGTGATTTTGGTATTCATCGTCATGTTCCTATTTTTACAAAACTGGCGCGCAACGATTATTCCAACGCTTGCAGTTCCAGTAGTTGTATTAGGAACATTTGCTGTTATTAATATTTTCGGTTTCTCGATTAACACTTTAACCATGTTTGCTATGGTATTGGCAATCGGTCTTCTGGTCGATGACGCCATTGTTGTAGTCGAAAACGTTGAACGTGTAATGAGCGAAGACCATACCGATCCGGTTACGGCAACTTCTCGTTCAATGCAGCAGATTTCTGGTGCGTTAGTGGGTATTACCAGTGTATTGACAGCGGTATTCGTACCAATGGCCTTCTTTGGTGGTACAACGGGTGTAATTTACCGTCAATTCTCGATTACCCTTGTAACAGCAATGGTTCTATCGCTAATTGTAGCGTTAACATTCACCCCTGCACTTTGTGCAACTATTTTAAAACAGCATGATCCGAACAAAGAACCAAGCAATAATATCTTTGCTCGTTTCTTTAGAAGCTTTAACAATGGTTTTGACCGCATGTCGCATAGCTACCAAAATGGTGTTAGTCGCATGCTTAAAGGCAAAATCTTCTCTGGCATTCTTTATGCTGTTGTAGTTGCCCTTTTAGTATTCCTGTTCCAAAAACTCCCATCTTCATTCTTACCAGAAGAAGATCAGGGCGTTGTAATGACACTTGTTCAACTACCTCCTAATGCAACGCTTGACCGCACAGGTAAAGTGATTGATACCATGACAAACTTCTTTATGAATGAAAAAGACACTGTTGAGTCTGTCTTTGCCGTTTCTGGTTTCTCATTCACAGGTGTGGGTCAAAATGCTGGTATTGGATTTATTAAGTTAAAAGACTGGAGCAAGCGTACATCACCAGAAACTCAAATCGGTGCATTAATTAAACGTGGTATGGCATTAAATATGATCGTTAAAGACGCATCTTATATCATGCCATTACAACTACCAGCGATGCCTGAATTGGGTGTAACTGCCGGATTTAACTTACAGCTTAAAGATTCAAGTGGTCAAGGCCATGAGAAACTGATCGCCGCTCGTAACACGATTTTAGGTCTTGCATCACAAGATAAACGCCTTATGGGTGTGCGTCCGAATGGTCAGGAAGATACACCTCAGTATCAAATTAATGTAGATCAGGCTCAAGCTGGCGCAATGGGTGTGAGCATTGCTGACATCAACAATACAATGCGTATTGCATGGGGTGGTGCATACATTAACGACTTCGTTGACCGTGGCCGTGTGAAAAAAGTTTATGTTCAAGGTGATGCGGGTAGCCGTATGATGCCTGAAGACTTAAACAAGTGGTATGTACGTAATAACAAAGGTGAAATGGTTCCATTCTCTGCATTTGCTACTGGTGAATGGACTTATGGTTCTCCTCGTCTTGAACGTTATAACGGCGTATCATCGGTCAACATTCAAGGTACTCCTGCAACTGGCGTGAGCTCTGGTGATGCCATGAAAGCAATGGAAGAAATTATTGGTAAGTTACCATCTATGGGCTTACAAGGTTTCGACTATGAATGGACAGGTTTATCACTTGAAGAACGTGAGTCTGGTGCTCAAGCTCCATTCTTATATGCGCTTTCATTGTTAATCGTATTCCTTTGCTTAGCAGCATTGTATGAAAGCTGGTCAATTCCATTCTCGGTTTTACTGGTGGTACCACTTGGTGTCATTGGTGCGATCGTATTGACTTACTTGGGTATGATTATTAAAGGAGATCCAAATCTCTCAAATAACATTTACTTCCAAGTAGCAATTATTGCGGTGATCGGTCTTTCTGCAAAAAATGCGATCTTGATTGTCGAGTTCGCAAAAGAGCTGCAAGAGAAAGGTGAAGACTTGCTTGATGCAACTTTACATGCTGCAAAAATGCGTTTACGCCCAATTATCATGACGACCCTTGCCTTCGGTTTCGGTGTACTTCCACTTGCTCTTTCAACAGGTGCTGGTGCAGGAAGTCAACACTCTGTAGGCTTTGGTGTACTTGGTGGCGTACTCAGTGCAACGTTCTTAGGTATCTTCTTTATCCCTGTATTCTATGTGTGGATTCGTAGTATCTTTAAGTACAAACCAAAAACCATAAACACTCAGGAGCATAAATCGTGATGCAAAAAGTATGGTCTATTTCAGGTCGTAGCATTGCGGTATCTGCACTTGCGCTTGCTTTGGCAGCTTGTCAAAGCATGCGCGGCCCAGAACCAGTCGTGAAAACCGATATACCACAAAGCTATGCATATAACAGCGCTTCTGGTACGTCTATTGCTGAACAAGGTTATAAGCAGTTCTTTGCTGATCCTCGTTTGCTCGAAGTGATTGACTTGGCTCTTGCCAACAACCGTGACTTGCGTACAGCAACGCTCAATATTGAACGTGCTCAAGAGCAATATCAGATTACAAAGAACAATCAGCTTCCAACTATTGGTGCAAGCGCTAGTGCGATTCGTCAAGTTACTCCAAGCAGTAATCCAAATAACCCCTACTCTACTTATCAAGTAGGTTTGGGTGTAACTGCTTACGAGCTTGATTTTTGGGGTCGTGTTCGTAGTCTAAAAGATGCTGCTTTAGATAGTTATCTTTCAACTCAAAGTGCTCGCGATTCGACTCAAATCAGTCTTATTAGCGAAGTTGCTCAAGCATGGTTAAATTATTCGTTTGCAACAGCAAACTTACGACTTGCAGAGCAAACACTTAAAGCACAGCAAGACTCTTACAATCTCAACAAAAAACGTTTTGATGTAGGTATCGACAGTGAAGTTCCATTACGTCAGGCACAGATTTCTGTAGAAACTGCACGTAATGACGTAGCAAACTACAAAACACAGATTGCCCAAGCACAAAACTTGTTGAACTTACTTGTGGGTCAACCAGTTGCACAAAACTTGTTGCCTACACAACCAGTAAAACGTGTTGCTCAGCAAAATGTATTCACTGCTGGTTTACCAAGTGACTTACTTAACAACCGTCCAGATGTAAAAGCGGCTGAATATAACTTAAGCGCTGCGGGTGCGAATATTGGTGCTGCAAAAGCACGTTTATTCCCAACCATTAGCTTAACGGGTTCAGCTGGTTATGCATCAACTGACTTAAGTGATCTATTTAAGTCCGGTGGTTTTGCATGGTCAATTGGCCCAAGTTTAGATTTACCAATCTTTGACTGGGGCACTCGTCGTGCCAATGTAAAAATTTCTGAAACTGATCAGAAAATTGCATTGTCTAATTATGAAAAATCAGTTCAATCTGCGTTCCGCGAAGTGAATGATGCACTTGCTACACGTGCCAACATTGGTGACCGTTTAACAGCACAACAACGTTTGGTAGAAGCAACTAACCGCAACTACACACTTTCAAATGCTCGCTTCCGTGCTGGTATTGATAGTTACCTGACTGTTCTTGATGCACAGCGTTCATCTTATTCAGCAGAACAAGGTTTGTTATTGCTTCAACAAGCAAACTTAAACAACCAAATCGAGTTATATAAAACTCTAGGTGGTGGTTTAAAATCAAACTCTTCAGATACAGTGGTACATCAACCATCAAGTGCTGAACTGAAAAAACAATAAGCTTTAAATCTGATTTTCATAAAAGCTCACTTCGGTGGGCTTTTTTATTGCAACTCATCTGAATATTTTCTATCTTGAATCTTTAAAAATGTCGATTGATAAAAAACAATGTTATTAAGTAATTTAGAAAACGTTCCAGGCCATCAAATTTTAAAACAACTCGATGTTGTGTATGGAAGCACTGTTCGTAGCAAACATGTGGGCCGTGACCTCATGGCAAGTTTAAAAAATATTGTGGGTGGTGAACTTACAGGCTACACCGAACTTTTAGAAGAATCCCGCCAAGAAGCCATGGATCGTATGATTGCCAAAGCCCAACAGCTTGGTGCGAATGCAATTGTTGGTATTCGTTTTTCAACTTCAAACATCGCCCAAGGCGCTTCCGAGCTATTTGTATATGGCACAGCAGTCGTTGTGCAACCTCAAACTCCACATCTACCAGATCCATTTAAAGTATAGGTAGAAAATGGACAATCTTATTTTTCAGCTTGTTGTTTTCCTTATTCTTTTTAGCATTGGATGGGCTTTTGGCCGCCATATTGAGCGAAAGCATTTGAATGAACTTCTAGAAAAAGAGCAACAATTTGCCCATATCAGAATTGATACCAACCGTTTTGCAACAAGTGATCAGTTAGGTCATTTTATTAGCAGTAATGTAGTCATTTCACATGACTATTTTAAATATGTACTGGCTTCTATAAAAAACGTTTTAGGTGGTCGTCTTAGCAGTTATGAAAGTATTGTTGAGCGTGCTCGTCGCGAAGCGATTATTCGTTTAAAACAACAAGCACATAGTGTAGGTGCGAACCATATTATGGGAGTTCGGCTGAGTACAACCGAACTCGGTATGCAAGGCGGAATGGTTGAGGTTTTCGCTTATGGTACAGCAGTCAGAGACTAGCACTGCCCCATAGCAGAAAAGTGAATACGTGGATTGCCAATATTTTTAGTTAAGTGTTGGCAAATTCCGGTAATTTTCCATTTGTCCTGTTGTTTTGCCAAAGTAAAATAATAGCGACCAAAAGAATGAAAATAATCATTTTCCGAAAAACGGTAAATTTGATAATTACACTCTAGCCATGCTCGGTCTTGTTCAATCCGAATAAGAGGATTACTCAAATTGTGCTGTAGTCGTAAATGCGACAAAGCTTGTTGCCGAGAACCTTTAAATTCATGACAAGACACCACACATAAAGGTTCTCCTCTAAACTGGAAATAGTCCACCTCAAGTTGATCGGCCAATAACTCATCAAACGCATCCCAATTTTTCTGGTCAAAGACCAATTGAAAACGCGTTACAACGTCTAAGATACGATGGTAGTCTTGATCCATGGCGAACCTTCTATGTGGGTTTTCCATCAATTTAGCACGGCGAAATCTCTTTTTTATTTCACTTTTGTTTTTCGAATCATTTTATAGAGTAATTTCGGGGACATACGGGAAACCATCACACCCAGTTTTTCTTTCGTGCCGCCCACTACTATATACTCTTGCCCTTGCATTAACGCCTTAACTGACTGTTCTGCAAAAAAATCTGCTTCTAATCCATTTTCAATTGCTTCATCTTGATGGCCCTGAGGCTGCCCTGCACCATTTAATGCATTAAAAGAAACATTGGTTTTTACAAAGCCCGGGAAAATCACAGAAACTTCAACGCCCTGATCTGAAACTTCGGCACGTAAACTGTTGGCCCACATATGAATAGCAGCCTTAGCAGCCGAATAACTTGCACGGTACTGTGTACCTAATAGCCCTGCTACACTAGAGACAAATACAACTCGGCCAGACTTTTGTTTGAGCATGGTCGGCAGCACAGTTTTAGTTAATGCGACTTGTGAGAAATAGTCCACTTCCATAATGGCTCTTTCAGTTTCCATTGTGGTGTCCTGAATCAAAGCACGTTGACTTAAACCCGCATTATTAATAAGCCAGTCGATTCGGCCTTTGGCTTTTAAAATCTGCTCATACGCTTCTTGAACTTGCTCTTGCTTGGTAATGTCTGCAACTACCGACAAATGCTGGTCTGGATGGAGTAAACCAACGCGAACTTCTTCTAATTCTTCAAAGCGGCGTGAAGTTAAAATCACTTGAGCACCTTGCAGAGCAAACTCACCAGCTAAAGCTTTACCTAATCCAGAAGATGCTCCCGTAATCCACACCACTTTATTTTGCAAAGTATCAAGTTTGGCCATTTTAACTTCCTATTATCTTTTTAAATTATGCTGCTTGATGCATGAAGGCCAAAAAGTGGTTGATATAATGAGTTGCTGTGGTCTGATCAACCTGCGTCCCCAATTTTTCCAAACGTTTATAGCCCAAATGCGTTGTCATATTAATGACCCCATTTAGGGTTTTATCGACAACCAAATTAAATTTTAAACGTTTTTTAGGTTCACGTACTAGGCTTGTTACGCCTAAATCCACAATTTGAATCAAGGTTTGAAAAGCTTCTTCTACGCTTTGCATATTGCCTGCACGTATTTGCTCGGTCAGTGTTTGAGCTTGTTGCACAAGTTGTTGGGTTATGGGGTATGTAATATAAACATCTTGCTCACGTTCTTTCATGAGTGAGGTCATATAATCAACCAAAGGTAAAAGTCGTTCATTACCAAAAAAAGAGACTGACCAAGGCATATACTTTCGGAAAGTATCTAAAATTTGTTGAAGAACTTTCTCGGACTCATGACGCTGTTTCTCAGTCATAGCCGAGTTGTCTTGCTCTGCCTGCAACAATACCGAGAATACTTGCTCAATAATTTCACAAGATAAATCGGAAAGAACATTACCTAATACTTTGGATTGGCTTTCTTTTATCCCAGCGTGCAATTTCTCTCGAATCGCAGCAAATTGCGTATAGGTCGAGTCGGAAATTTTTAAGAAAACTTTATAGCTCATGAGTTGCATCCCTTATCAATTCTTTTGTAATTTTTGTGCCGTGTCGCTACACGATTAAATTGTATTCCATGCTTCATAAATCTACCGTTTTTTGAAAAAAATACAAAACCGTTTATCTGTTTTCAGCACATTAATTTCGAGGCATTTTTTTGCTACAATAGATGCAATTTTTTATGCATATTCGATCTAAGCTACTATGTCTGACGCTCAAACCGCTCAAAATATTGCCACCACATACGATCCAACCGAGATCGAAAAGAAGTGGTACAAAACGTGGGAAGAACAAGGTTACTTCAAACCTTCTGGTCACGGTGAATCATTCTGTATCATGATTCCGCCACCAAACGTCACTGGTAGTTTGCACATGGGCCATGGTTTTAACAATGCCATTATGGATGCCCTCACCCGTTATAACCGCATGATGGGTAAAAACACTTTGTGGCAACCGGGTACTGACCATGCTGGTATTGCAACTCAAATGGTTGTTGAGCGTCAACTTGGCTTACAAGGTGTAACTCGTCACGACTTAGGCCGTGAAAAGTTCATCGAAAAAGTTTGGGAATGGAAAGAACAATCTGGCGGCACAATTACGAAACAAATTCGTCGTTTAGGTTCTTCGGTAGACTGGTCACGTGAACGCTTCACGATGGACGAAGGTCTATCAAACGCAGTTAAAGAAGTATTCGTTCGTTTGCACGAAGACGGTTTAATTTACCGTGGTAAACGTCTTGTAAACTGGGACCCTAAACTTCAAACAGCACTTTCTGACCTTGAGGTAGAAAGCAAAGAAGAAAAAGGCTCACTTTGGCATTTTAAATATTTCTTTGAAGACAAATCAGTTAAAACTCAAGACGGCAAAGACTATTTAGTCGTTGCAACAACTCGTCCTGAAACTTTACTTGGTGATACTGCGGTTGCTGTTCATCCTGAAGATGAGCGTTATGCACACCTTGTTGGTAAAAACATTGTATTGCCAATTACAGGTCGTTTAATTCCGATCGTTGCCGACGACTACGTTGAAAAAGACTTCGGTACTGGCTGTGTAAAAATTACCCCTGCTCATGACTTCAATGACTATGATCTAGGTAAACGCAATAGCTTGCCAATCATTAATATCTTCAACAAAAACGCCGAAGTTTTAGGCGAGTTTGAATATATTGCCAAAGCTGGCGAACAAATTTCTAAAACTATTACTGCACCTGCGGAATATGCTGGTTTAGAGCGTTTTGAAGCACGTAAAAAATTAGTTGCTCAAGCTGAAGCTGAAGGCTGGTTAGATCAAATCCAACCGTATGACTTAAAAGCGCCACGTGGCGACCGTTCAGGCGTGATCATTGAGCCATTACTGACTGACCAATGGTACGTAAAAATTGCGCCGCTTGCTGAACCTGCAATTGAAGCAGTTCAAGATGGTCGCATTAAGTTTGTTCCAGAGCAGTACAGCAACATGTACATGGCGTGGATGCGTGATATTCAAGACTGGTGTATTTCACGTCAGCTTTGGTGGGGTCACCGTATTCCAGCTTGGTACGATGCAAATGGCAATATCTATGTTGGCCGAAATGAAGAAGAAGTCCGTGCGAAAAACAACATCGCGGCTGACGTTGAACTTAAACAAGACGAAGACGTTCTTGATACATGGTTCTCATCTGCACTTTGGACATTCTCAACTTTAGGTTGGACTGGCGATGCGCAAAAAGATGCAGCAAATGATTTCTTAAAAACCTTCCACCCAACAGATGTGTTGGTGACTGGTTTTGACATCATTTTCTTCTGGGTTGCCCGTATGATCATGATGACCCTACACTTCATGAAAAATGAAGATGGTTCATCGCAAGTTCCATTTAAGACTGTTTACGTTCACGGCTTGGTACGTGATGGTGAAGGTCAAAAAATGTCGAAGTCTAAAGGTAACGTACTTGACCCATTAGACTTGATTGACGGTATTGATTTAGAAAGCTTAGTTGCAAAACGTACAACTGGCCTAATGAACCCGAAAGACGCAGCGAAGATTGAAAAATCAACGCGTAAAGAGTTCCCAGAAGGCATTAATGCTTATGGTACTGACGCAGTTCGTTTCACGTTCTGTGCGCTTGCAAACACTGGTCGTGACATCAAATTCGACTTAAAACGTGTTGAAGGCTACCGTAACTTCTGTAACAAAATCTGGAACGCAACTCGTTTCGTTCTGATGAATGTTGAAGGTCAAACTGTTGGTACCGACGCTCGCCCTGATCTATGGGAACTTCCAGAACAATGGATTATGAGCCGTCTGCAAAAAGCGGAAGCTGCTGTACACCAAGCGTTTGTAACGTATCGTTTAGACCTTGCTGCACAAGCGATTTACGACTTTATCTGGAATGAATACTGTGACTGGTACGTTGAGTTAACTAAACCAGTTCTAAACGATGCAGAAGTTTCAGAAGAGCGTAAAGCTGAAGTACGTCGTGTGTTGCTTGCAGTAATGGAAGCATCATTACGTTTGGCTCATCCGCTTATGCCATATTTGACAGAAGAAATCTGGCAGACTCTTGCACCAATGCTTGGTCAAGGCGGCCCAACGATTATGACTGCTCAATACCCTATTCCTGAGCAAGCAAAAATCAATGAACAAGCTGAAGCAGATATGCAATGGCTTCAAGGTTTGATTGGTGCGGTACGTAACATCCGTGGTGAGTTGGGCTTAGGTAATGCGCGTTTGTTGCCAGTATTACTTCAAAACACATCTGATGCTGAACGTGAACAAATCATTCGTATTGAAGCATTGTTCAAAGCACTAGCTAAAGTTGAAAGCATTGAGTTCTTGAATAAAGACCAAGAACCACCGTTATCTTGCTCTAGCGTTGTTAGCCATGCATCGGTATTTGTACCAATGAAAGGCTTAATTGACCCTAAAGCTGAGCTTGCTCGTTTGCAAAAAGACTTGGATAAAATCCAAAAGCAACACGACCAAATCGCGGGCAAACTTGCAAACGAAGGCTTTGTATCTAAAGCACCGGCAGCGGTTGTTGAGGGTGAAAAAGCGAAGCTTGCTGAGTTTGCTGCTCAGTTAGAGAAAGTTAAAGCGAATATGGAGCAGATTGCTGCGCTTTAAGGTGTTGTTAATTTAATCCAATTTGTGTATAAAAGGCTGATTATTCAGCCTTTTATATTATCAAAATGAAATATATTCAAAGTATTAATGCAAAATTAGATTTTTTAAACCACAATGTAAATATTGATTTAAAAGGGCGAAATTTAATTTTAACGGGGAAAAATGGTGTTGGTAAAACCAGATTTCTAAATCAATTAAATAATACAGTTCTAAGTAAACTTATTCATGATATCCCCCATATTTTTCAGCATCATTATATGCAAAAAGTTAATATTATAAATATTCTAAAATCAGAAACATCTGATTTAGAAAATAGTTTTTATTATAAAAATCATATAGAAAATTTAAAAAATAATATAAACCCCTTAAATCTTTTAAATTTTCTAGAGGAACTATTAGGTAAATCTGACTCCTACAACCCTCAAGAAACTGAAGAATTTATTAAAAAAGCAACAGAATTAAAAAATATAATTTTAGAATATAAAACTTTTCTACAAAATAGCAACCTTAATTATTTACCTATACACTCACCTATATATAATATTGATTATCTTATTAATGAAATAGGTTCTACTCATAATCAAGAAAATATTAGTTTAGCTGTGAATGGAATAGGAAACTTAAACCAAAACATACAAGCATCAAAAGTTACTTTTAATTTTTTCCCCGCCCATAGACAATCTCAAATTACACCCTCTACAAATACTACTGACTTAAATCAATATATTAATAGTGCAAAGCATGAATATTCCTCTAAATTAGGACAATTTCTAGAACAATATTTATTAAATATTAGAATTGAAAAATCTCTTGCTTTATCTGAAGAGAATGACAACGAACATGCAGATCAAATTGATTCTTGGTTCCAAAAATTTGATGAGGATTTAAAATTTTTATTTGAAGATGAATCAACTAAATTAAAATTTGATTATAAAACAAGAAAATTTAGTCTAATGCAGTCTCATCGTGAATTTACATTCCAATCTTTATCTTCAGGCTTTACAGCAATATTTGATATTTATAGTGACTTATTAATGAGGTCTAGACTTTTAAATATTCTGCCTAATGAACTAAATGGGGTAGTTCTAATTGACGAAATTGATGCCCATTTACATATTTCACTTCAGAAGAAAATCTTACCATTTCTTACCAAATCATTTCCAGAAGTTCAATTTATTGTAAGCACGCATTCTCCTTTCGTGATCACTTCAACAAATAATGATACTGTAGTTTATGATATTTCTAGTGGTGAATTTTTTGAAGAGGATTTAAGTCTTTATTCTCATGAATCTATAATAAAAGAACTCTTTCATGTAAAGGAAGAAAATGAAAATATTAAAATACTATCAGATCAGCTTTTACAGTTCATTGAATCAGAAAACTTAACTCAAGACCTAAATACAATTCAAGAATTATTAAATGAAATTAATAAAGATTTTGAAAAGTTATCAGTAGAACTACAGCTCCAGTATATGGTTGCTAAAAATAAACTTGCTAAATTAAAACATGAGGCAAACTAATTCATGTTTTCAGTTACTCGACCTACTACTTTTCCTAAAAGTTTAACAAAATCTACTAAAGACTACCGTGCTGCTGATGTTGTTGAAGTACTTCAAGATATATTTTTTTCTAAATGTTATCTATGTGAAAGAAAAGGATTCTCTGACGTAAATATTGAGCACCGTGATCCACACGAAGGCGACCTTATTAAAAAATATGATTGGAATAATCTTTTCTACGCATGTGTTCGATGTAATGGTATTAAAGCCAATATATATAAGAATATTATAGATTGTTGCCAAACTTTAGATGTAGCTCAAGCTATTGAGTTACACTGCCCAATAGTCAATAACGATGACCATAAAGTAATTGTAACAGTTGGAAGTTTAGCAAGTACTATCGAAATTGAATCTACAATTAAACTTCTTGACCAATGTTTTAATGATACGAATACAGCTCTAAAAGGTATAAGTAGGCACACTTTAATAAAGCAGATACAGAAATATCAAACTAAACTTTTAATTATTAAGGATGAGCTTTTGGATGATTCATTGATACTAACTTCTTCTGAAAAAAATCTGAGAATAGAAAAGTTAAAGGTTATGTGTGACCCTGAATTCCCTTTCTCTGCATTTTGGAAATGGTATATCACTCGTGATGTTGATTTATCAAAAATTGTTGGAAATGTTTTTTGATTGGCTCTAACCCTCTCCCATACGGAGAGGGTGAAAAGCATTAAAGCACTCCATTCTCCAATAACATCTCCACTCCACTCACTTTTTTCATATGCTTTAAACGCTCTTTTTCCCACTTCAACTGCTGCTTTAGCTCAGCACAATCAGTATCTATAGCTTTATACACATCACTAATATGTACATGCTCTGATTTTATATTCTTTGCTAACTGAAAAGAATCTAAGATCTCAGCAATTTGGCTTTCAAGCTGCTGACTTTGTGCATCCAAAGCCAGTTTATAAAACCGCAATTGCTCGGCAGATAATTCTTTAGCGCCTAGCCCTTTATTCTGTTCAAGCTGTAACTGGAGTTTGAGTAAATAGAACAAGTCCTGCTTTTCATAGGCCTGACTTGCCAGTTGGAACAACTCAGTTTTTTCTTCTTTTTTGGTTTCATCTTGCTCACGGTCTGGGTGAATCATCGCGGCAATTTTTAAATAGACTGTTTTAAGCGACTGTGCTGCCATTTGCTCAGCTTGTTCACGTTTCTGTTGCTGTCTTTGCTGTTTAGCTTGTTCTCGCGCTTGTTGTTGCTCGGCTGCGTATTGCTCAAAGTCTTCTTCAAACTCTAAACCTTGATCAGCACTTTCTTCATATCCAAATTCTATTGGCTGAGCTTTTTTATTCTTTTTTACAGACTCCCCCGCATGTTGCTGATAAAAGGTATCGATTTGCTTTACTAACTCTAACTGTTCAGCAGATAGCATTTTGGAGCGCTTCAACATTTGTGCAAGCTGGGCAATTTTTTCGTCTAGTTGTTGTATATCTGCTTTAGAAAACTCATGGCTATGCAACATATTCCAAAGTTGATCCAACTGCTGAAATAAGACCTCATGTAAATCGCTATACACAGGCATCAGTTTTTGCCGAATGTGCTGTTGAATCTCGGCTTGCGCATTTTGCCATGTGCTTAGGCTAATTTTTTGCTGTTCTATTTTATCAATCAGGCGATTCAGTTTTTTCTGCTGTGCAGACGGTTCAGACCTTTGCTGCAAGCTCACTTTGAGATCAAAGGACATACTCATCCACCCGAAAAAGAAAAAAGTGTAGCAATAATCAGATGAGGAAGGTAGCCAAGCATTCTTTAAGTCAGAATCAGCCTATTCATTTTTAGAAAATAGAATGCGACTTATCTAAGTTATAACCTAAGAAATCCACCAAATTACTAATGGTAAAGTCACGGCCGCACATAAGGTTTGAAAGCTAATTACAGCTGCCATAAGCTGACTATCGCCACCCAAAACTTTAGTTAAAATGTAGGAAGCAGAAGCAGTCGGTAGCGCAAAGGAAATAACTAAAATTTGTGTTTGTAAACTTGGTAAACCAAACCACGTACAGACCGCGTAAGCCAAGGCAGGCACAGCTAAAAGTCGCGCAAACGTATCTGCCGCTAATACCACAATATCTTTTTTAATTTGCAAAAACTGTAAAGCTGCGCCAACACATAGCAAACCTAGTGGCAAACTCGACACCGAAAAAAGCTTAATAAACTGAGTAAAGCCATCCCAAATCGGGATATGAAGTGCATTGACTGCTGCCCCGACTACACACGATGCAATTAAAGGGTTTTTAAGCAGTGCAATCAAAACAGGTTTAATTGCCATGTGTTCTTTAGAGGTTAGAGCAAGCACCGAAATAATATTTACAAGTGGAATGCAAAGTGCCAATAAAATTGCCAGTATTGCCATTCCTTCACTTTTAAAAAGCGAAGTGACTAGAGCCAAACCAATATAGGTATTAAAGCGAACCATACTTTGTACATGCACACCAAAACGTGCAGGTGGTATGTGCCAAAACATTCGGAGTATGTATAAAAAGGTGGTCACAGCTAAAACCACAATCAACATCGCAATAATCGCTGTACTCAAGCTTTGTAAGTCAATTTTCGCGGTCGATAACGTACTGAAAAGCAAAGCGGGAAATAAAATATAGTAATTAAGCTTCTCTGCCCCAGCCCAAAACTCATCGCTAAAAAAACGATATTTTTTAAATAAGAATCCCGATGCAATTAATGCAACTAAGGGAAATAGAGATAAAACAATGCTATTCATTTCTTTACTCGAGTTTTGTTGAGGCTTGCTGTTTTTGGCAATGACCTTGGCTTACTCATATATTAAAGATAATGAAAACTCATGATAAAATGAGTTTTTACTCATAACAAATACAACATGAGCTTTACCCAGCTTGAAATTTTCGCACTTATTGCTGAACTAAAAAGCTTTACTGCTACAGCAGAAAAGCTGGGAATTTCACAGTCGGCAGTTTCCCATGCGCTTAAATCATTAGAACAACAATGGGGCATTAACCTCATTTCACGAACTCAAAGCGATATTGAGCTGACTACGACAGGTCAACAGTTATTGACTCATGTAAAAGAGCTATTGAGTATTTCCGATACATTAGAAAAAGAAGTGGCAGCGATCCATGGTTTAAACGAAGGCACATTACGTATTGGCTCTTTTGGGGCGTCATCCTCTATTTATTTACTGCCTGAAATTTTAGAAACCTTTCGGCAGCGTTACTCAAAAATCGAAATTTATATTGATGAAGGTGAAGATAAAGAAGTTGCTCAATGGTTATTAGAACGGCGCATAGAAGTTGGTTTTTTGATTATGCCAGATGAGCGTTTTGACACGTTTCCATTAATTGAAGATCGTTTTGTTGCCCTAATTCCGAATGGTTACCCGCTCGCACAACAACTCTATATCGATCCAGCACAGCTAGAAAACTACCCTTTTATTATGACAATGGCGGGTAGTCGACATCAGGTCGAATTAATTTTAAAAAACTTTAATGTGAAGCCAGACATTAAATTTTATGTTTCACAAATTTTGAGTATTGTGAGCATGGTTCACAATCAGTTGGGAGTGTCTATTGTGTCTGATATGGTCATTACCAAAAAGCTACTCTCACTTTATCCAAACGTGGTTAAACGCCCTTTTAAACCGAACCTTAAACGTTCTATTGGCCTTGCAGTAAAAAATAAAAAACACATCAGTCCAGCCGTAAAAGCATTCATAGAAGTTGCTCAAGAGGTTTGGTCTAATCAATAATTTAGTCAGAATTTAATTCGTTTATATTTTAATAACGAACTCATTTAGGTCATTTTATAAACAAATTGGATGACTTTTATCATAAAAATGTGCCATAACAGCCTATTTTAAGCAAATTAACGCACCATTTATCGCCATAAATTAATTTTACAATCCAAATTGGTGCGCTTATTGCATATTCACTTTTATGCAATTGAGTTTGTTTCGACAAACTTAGGTTTTTAGATTCCTTAAATCTATTTTGGTGCAATTTACAGACCCAGATTTGTTCCAAAATGGAATTTAGCACTTTTTTCGAGCATGCTATGCAAAATGTAGATCTATTTTTCTTATTACTTGGTGCAGTTTTGGTTCTAGCCATGCACGCAGGTTTTGCATTCTTGGAACTTGGTACAGTTCGCCACAAAAATCAGGTGAACGCGCTTAGTAAAATTCTGACTGACTTTGCCCTTTCTGCAATCGCCTATTTCTTTGTTGGCTACTATATCTCTTATGGTCAGCATTTCTTCCATGACGGCACAGCCCTAGCAAGTGATCATGGCTACAACCTTATGCGTTGTTTCTTTTTACTTACTTTTGCTGCGGCAATTCCTGCGATTATTTCAGGTGGTATTGCTGAACGCGCCAAAATGCGTTCACAAGCGATCGCAACGCTCGCTTTAGTTGGTCTGGTTTATCCTTTTTTTGAAGGTATGGTCTGGAATGGAAACTACGGTCTACAAAAGTGGTTAGAAACGACCTTTGGCGCAGCTTTTCACGACTTTGCTGGTTCAGTCGTAGTGCATGCTATGGGTGGTTGGATCGCGTTGGCTGCTGTTATTTTATTGGGTGCACGCTCTGGTCGTTATAAGAAAGATGGTCGTGTAAGTGCTCACCCTCCTTCTTCTATTCCATTTTTGGCACTAGGTTCATGGATTTTAATTGTGGGCTGGTTTGGCTTTAATGTAATGAGCGCTCAACGTCTTGATGCCATTTCTGGCCTAGTCGCTATTAATTCACTCATGGCAATGGTGGGCGGAACCATTACCGCAAATGCAATTGGGAGAAATGACCCGGGTTTCTTACATAACGGTCCACTTGCTGGTTTAGTTGCAATTTGTGCAGGATCTGACATTGTTCATCCTATTAGTGCACTTGTGATAGGTGGTGCAGCTGGTGCAATGTTCGTCTACCTATTTACCTATACTCAAAATAAACTCAAGGTAGATGATGTACTAGGTGTATGGCCATTACATGGTGTTTGCGGCGCATTCGGTGGTATTGCCGTAGGTTTATTTGGTCAAAAGTGGCTGGGTGGTTTAGGCGGCGTATCTTTCATTTCTCAATTGATTGGAACAACACTCGCTATTGCCATTGCACTCGCTGGTGGCTTTATTGTTTATGGCTTACTTAAAGCAACTATTGGTATTCGTTTATCTCAAGAAGATGAGTTTAGAGGTGCAGATTTATCTATTCATAAAATCTCTGCCAACTCTGAAGAAGGTATGTTTTAATTCAGCGATTATGAAGCAGGATTTAAATATCCTGCTGCATACTGCGCTATATAAGTAAAACTTCTTAAATAAAAACACTAATTATTGATTAAAAAATATTCTTTTAAGTCTTTATTTAATCAATTTAGAGTATTGAAAAATATATTAATTTTAATATTATCTTAAGATTTATAGATGAAATATTAAATAGTTTAAGAACAATTTAAGTTTTATTTTATGTAATGCCTTCAATTCACGCTTAAATTGATGTTACAACACAATGAATCAACAAAAACATTTTTTTCAGCTTCAGCTTATTTTTCTTACCATCAGTTTTTTTATACTTTTATTTGTATTTCCAGTGGGTGGAAAAATTGATATGTATCTTATCCAACCTTGGATTGATTCAACTGGTCAATTTTTTAATCGGGAAAATTGGTATCTTGAAAGACTTAATCATCAAATCGTAAAAGATATTATTACTGCGGTTTATATTATATTCTTTGGCCTCTGGCTTGCTTCATTTAAAGTAGAAAAGCTAAAAATATATCGCTGGCAATATGGCTATATGTTTTTTGTCAGTATGATCGGTAGCGGTGTTGTTGGTCTACTCAAGTCACAATCTGCTCATGCCTGCCCTTGGAATATGGTTCATCCTAACAGTTTAGGTGGCTATATTTGGGACTTCACGGCGAAACACGGACATTGTTTCCCGGGTGGTCATGCTAGTGCCGGTTTTATCATCATGACTGGTTATTTTGTTTATCGCCTCGAACAACCTAAACGTGCTTACTTTTATTTAATTGCAGGCATTTTATTGGGTTTTATGATGGGCTGGGCACAAATGATGCGAGGAGCACATTTCTTAAGTCATAACTTATGGACTGGTTGGGTCGTTTGGGCAGTTAATATTTTATTTTATGCGATTTGTATTCATCGCTTTGAGTTTGAAAAACAATTAAAACAAGAGCTTAGTTAAGCTCTTGTTTCATTTACATGTAGTACTTTAGGTAACTTCACTAAAACAGAAAGACCACCAAGCTCTAAACTCTTGTCGAGACTTAAAGTTCCACCAAGTCTTTGAGTTGCACGGTCTACAATTGATAAACCTAAACCACTTCCTACTTCTAGATGGTGGTGTACTCGATAAAAACGTTTAAGTACCTTATCGTAATTTTCAGGGTCTATACCTGCACCACTATCTTCAATTTGAATACATGCGTAGTTATCTGGGTCGGTATAAACTGAAATGTTAATAACGCCTTGATGCGGTGTGTATTTAATCGCATTATCAATTAAGTTAAAAATAATCGAATGCACAGTAGGTTCAATACTATGCATCTCAACAGGATCATTTCTCACAAAGCCTAAATCGATTTCTTTTTGCATGGCTAAATTAACTAACTGCTCAACGCAATTTAAAGCCACATCGTTAAGCTGAAAATAGCCTGTAGGTTCAACCATACTAAGCGTTACGTCTTGCTTTGCCAGTGCCAAAAGCTGTGTAACCAGATGCTGAATACGTGCCAATCCCTTGCTTAAGTTGTGCAACGACTCATGTTCAGGGAACTGGCTTAGCAAAATCTTGGTTTGTAAGTTCAGTGCAGTAACAGGTGTTCGTAGTTCATGAGCAGCATCTGCAATGAATTGCTTCTGTTCATTTTGTGCTTTAGAAATACGGTCGAACAGACGATTCATTTCATCAATGGTAGGTAAAAGCTCCTGAGGATAATTATGCACCTCAATTGGTGTCAATTCCTCAGAATCTCGTTCCATTAACTCATTTTTAAAATCATCTACTGGTTTTAAACCACGACTAATAATAGCGGCCAAGGCAAATATCGCAAAAGGTAAAATAATTAAATAAGGAATGAACATGCTGCCCGCAAGCTCCCATGCGAAAGCTTCACGAACACGTTCTTGTTGACTCACCTGAATTTGATAGTCTTTTAACGGTAGAACATATGTTCGGACTACACCCTCAGCGGTTTTATGTGAATAAAACCCAGCTTGCTCGACAGGAGGAACCAATAAGTGCAGATGATGAGATAAATTAGCCTGATCTTTATAAGCCCAGATATCTAAAAATAAATCTTCTTCGTGGTAAGTTCGATGTAAGTCAAACTTGCTACTTACTGCTTTTAAGGGGTACTCAGCTGTTCTTTCGGCTAAGTACTGCATTTGAGTATCTAAAATTTCATCGACTTCTTGAAGTGCAACCTTATATGCACTAAAAATCAAAATACAACCTAAGATCACACTGAAGATTGAGGTGCCCCAAATCAGTCGCTTTTTTAGTGAATAATGCACGTTCATGAAGTCCCGAAATCTTAAATTATGATTGACCTAAACGGTAACCCAACCCTCGGATCGTTCGAATAAAGTCTTTACCCAACTTTGCTCTTAAATGATGGACATATACTTCAATCGTGTTGCTAGTCACATCACTATCAAAATCATATAACTTATCTTCCAAATTAGCTTTCGAGAAAATTTTATTTGGATGACTCATAAGCGGTATCAGAATTGCCCACTCGCGGTTTGATAAATCAATACGTTGCCCTTTAAATGTTGCAATATGCTGTTCAACATTTAAAACCAGATCACCACTTTCTAAGAGTTGATCTTGGCTCGCAAGTTGAGCCTCTACCCCTGTACGGCGTAATAACGCATGAATGCGAGCAAGTAACTCATCGAACTCATAAGGCTTAATTAAATAATCATCTGCTCCCAGATTTAAACCATCAACACGGTTTTGCAACTGATCACGCGCAGAGATAATCAAGACTGGTGTTGCTGCTCTTTGACGGATCTGCTTTAACACCTGCATACCATCCATCATTGGCAAGCCTAAGTCTAAAAGAATGAGATCAAACTTATTCTTTGCCAGTTGGGCCAAACCATCTAAACCGTTATTGACCCATTCCACCTCGAATTGATGATATTGCAGCAACGTAGTCGTTGACTCTGCAATCATAAAATCATCTTCAATCATCAAGATTTTTGTCATGTTCTAGGCTCGCTTTAGTTTACATTGGCACAAGAGTGCAACATGTCGAGTTGAGGGTTGATGACCTGAGTTTTTACATCCAACAAACTTAACAAACTTGGGAATAAATTATCCTGACTTAACTTTTGTTTGGTTTGTTGGTTTAAACAATTTACTTGAGCAAGATTATGTTTTTTCCAGTCATCAGAGAACCACATGATCATTGGGATATGCGTTTGTTGGCTCGGTGCGATTGAATACGGTGAACCATGTAAATACATACCATGTTCACCTGTAGACTCACCATGATCAGATAAATACCAGAAACCTGTTTGATAATTCGATACTTCTTTTAAAGTATTAATCATTTGGTTCAATACATGGTCTGTATATACGATTGTATTATCATAAGTATTTACGAGTTCAGCTGGCGAGCAACCCTGTATCGCATTGGTATCACAAGTTGGTTTAAATGGTTGGAACCCATCAGGTGCACGCTTGTAATATGCTGGCCCGTGGCTACCCATCTGATGTAATACAACTAAACGTGGACGCTTATCATCTTTTGGAATAGAAGCCAAATACTGTTTTAAGCTATCAACCAGAATGCCATCAAGACATTCATCATCTTTACACCACTTTTGCTTTAACTCTTCTGGAATTTGATATTGCTCAACGCGATCGCATGCACCTTTACAACCTGAGTTATTATCAATCCAAGTCACTTGATAGCCTGCACGTTTAGCAATATCCAGTAATCCTTCGCGGTGACCCGCTAACTGCTCATCATAATCAGCACGTGACATACCAGAGAACATACATGGCACAGAAACTGCTGTTGCCGTACCACAGGATGTCACTTGTGAAAAGTTTAAAATATCTTGTTTAGAAAGCTCTGGATTTGTATTTTTGGCATAACCATTAAGCGAGAAGCTTTCAGCACGTGCGGTTTCACCCACTACAAGCACCATAAGCTTAGGTAAATCTTTCTGAGTTTGTTGCACTTGATGAGCATCTTCACCATATTTCACAAGTGGAAGATTTTTCTTAGGTGCTTTTTTACGGTAATAAGACATGACCGAAGAAATGGTATTCTGAGGTGATATCATTCCTTTTAAATCACGATGCTCTCTAAATATTGCTGCAAAATCGACATAATAAGTAAACAGCAAACCACCTACGACCGCAAATGCAAGAGCAATTGAAAGTACTTTTTTAAGTAAAAGCGGAAGTATTTTTTCTGATTTGAGTTTGACCTGAGTAATCAAAAATATAGGTAAAACCACAAAGAAGATGGTCCAGAGTGCAAAACGCAAAGAAAGTAAATCTGTAACTTCAGAGACATCTGTTTGCACGATATTTTGAATTTGGTCAGGTGAAACAATCACACCCAAAGTATTTACAAAATATGAGCTAAATCCACCAATAAATACCAACAAAATGGCAAAAAATTTGGCTGTCCATTTCCAGTTTAAAATTTGTAAAGCTGCATAATAGATAGCAACAACAATCACTACGGTAGCCGCTAAAAATAAGGTTGCTTTTATACCTAAATATGGTGTTAATAAGTGAACTTTCTTATAAAAACCAATATTTAGAATTGCTCCTAACCAAATGGCTATAATGACGTTGAACATAAACAGGGAAATCTGCTTATTTCTTAATTTAGAAAAAAAACTCAGCATCTCTGGTTACTACGACCTTTTATCATCTTCTAATGTAAAAATTGAAACTTAAAAATGACTTAAATACTAGAATGATCGGTATAAATCATTTTTAAGCGCTTAGTATTATTTAACTCAACTACAAATAAAAAGTCGAGGTTAACTAGAACCTCGACTTTTTCACACTTAAATCTTTGAAAAATTAGAAGCTATATTTTGCCATTAAACCAATACGGTTATCTTTGTAAGACTTGCCAGCAAATGTATCACGCTTACCGTTAATATATTCAAGACCTAAGTCAATTGGCTTAACAGGTGAATAAATAAAGTTGATCCACGCTTGCTGAACTTTTTCATTACCAGCTGTATATACTTTAGCATAATCCGTGCCATCATCAGCAAATTCTGCACCGTACGCTAAAGTTGAGCGTAAGTTAGGTAGAATTTTATAAGTACCACCTACTTGTACAGCAACAAATTTATTTTGCTCGATATTGTTATTTACCAATGTATAGGCAGCGTTACTACCGTATAAATAGCTACTATCACCAACTACATATGAAACATCAGCAAATACTTTTAAAGGATCAGAAACTTTAAAGTCTGTACCCGCAGCAATACCCCAGCCAGTTTTATTATCATCACCAATTGATGATTTATAATTTTCCACTAAAGCACGAGCTGATGCAGAACCTCTACCGTCTGCATAACCTTGAGTAATTTTAGCAGTTAATGCAGGTAAGCTATACTTGATACTATCGCCAGTTGCCGCAGAAGTGCTATCGCCTTTTTCAGCAGAAACAAACAATTGTGTAGTTGGACCTAACTTATAGCCATAGCGTACTTGCGGTACACGTTTAGTACCACCACCGACGTTTGTCGAGAAGTCGATCATTTCTGGTGCATGGCTTGATAAGAAATTAGATGTCGTTTGACCAAATAACCAGTCATTATACGTTAAGTAAGCATGGCGAATACGCAATGAACCATTTGAATCTGTTGTTGAACCAGCAAAGTCAACTTCGAGTTTACCGCCCACTTTGGCATCATTTACTGGAGCAGTAAAATCTAAGCCAAGACGTGTTGTTTTAGCAGTTGCACGTAATTTATCGTGTGTTTTACCATCAGTCTTACTAACGTCAGCAAAGTCATTATCTGCACCTTCGATAATGTAGTTAGCATCACCACGAACAAAACCATAAAGGTTTACATCGGCACCAGCTTTAGATTTAAATCCAGCTAATGGCGAAGCTGGCGCAGAAACTGGTTGTGGCTGTGCTTTAACTTCAGCTAACTGTACTTGCTGTTGTTGCTGTACTTGTTGCTGCTGCTGTTGTACTTGACGCTGTTCTTTAACTAATGCTTTTAATGCTTCAACTTCTTGACGAAGTTTTTGAATTTCCTCTTTTTCAGAGGTTGCCGCATTTGCCCCACTCATCATTAAAGCTGTTACTGTAATAGCTAAACTTTTAACAACAAACGATTTACGATTAAGGAATAGATCCATCAAAAACTCCTAAAAATATATTTTATGTCGCTTATCCATGCCAAGTTGATTCGTGTGACCATTGAGCACTAAAAAATCAACTCTTCTCCAAATTTGATTGCATTAATTTTATTACCGCAATCAAAACCAATTTTAACGCTGGGTAAGATTAAAAATTCCAAATCAAAAACATCAAAACAGCTTTTTGTTTACAGAACTTTTACCTTAACTTCATGTTGTAACGAATCCTACACAACTCTCTTATCTTATAGAATGATTAAATCATTATTTCATTATTCTTTTTTAGACTTTAGGCTAATATACAGTCTAATTGAATATTCTTTTATCCAAATCGATTGATTCACATGATTTTTCTTGTTATCCGCATCCCTTTTCTCCATCTAGCTTCCATTTGCTACTCAAACAAGATGGCATAATTAATAAGCCATTTGAATAGCTAAAAATATACATTTTTAAAAGAATGACTAAAATACATAACCACCATTTTTTAACATAACTTAAGCTGATTTAAGTCTCTTTATTTCATCGACTTAATATCATTTTTTATACAGTTTTTGTTGCTTTCCATACGTAAATAGGAATTAAAAATAGTACAGCAATAGTGACAATAGCTATCAAATAATGGAAATAACCAAGTACATCTCCAATAACACCACTCAAAGTATAAAGCCCACCACTTACGGTCGCCATGACCGAAACCTGAAAAGTAAAATCAGTGCCTGCATAGTTCTTTCGGCTGTAATGCATGACTAAGGTTAACATTACAACGAGTAACATCGCGGCAAAGGCATCTTCTAAAGCATTTATAGTATAGATAAGCCATGCATTTATTTTTATGTTTTGCTCGTAAGCATAAGCCAAATAAACATAAGCACCTAAACTCATGATTTTTAATATTGAAAAACTAATTAATGTAGTTGGTCTAGACAAATACTTTAATACCCACCCTGCAATAAATGCCCCCACTAAAGCAGCTACAGCGCCTAGCATAGTGATGTAAACACCAATTTGGGTAAAACTTAATCCCATATCAACCATTAAGGGTTTGAGTAACGGCCCAGCTAAGCCATCGGCCACTTTAAAAGTGATAAGTACCATTAACCAAGATCGAAGTTCTTTATTTTGAGAAAAATAACTCAAATAAGCCTTAATTTTTGTGACTAAATTTAGCTGGCTAGGTTCATTAGTAGAATGAGAACTATGAACAGGTTCTTTAAATAGTAAAACTGGTAGCGTATTGACGAAGACTAAAGCAGCTAGTAATAAAAATGTCGGCTGCCATGACAACCAGTCTAGACACCACAGCACAGCTCCCCCACCCACGATAAAACCAAGCCGAGAACCTACCACTTGAAAAGTATTTCCCCAATGCTGCTGATCGTGTTGCAATAAATTAACAGCTAAAGCATCGGTTGCAATATCTTGTGTTGCGCCCGTCAAGTTCATAAATAACAGTGCAATAAAAAATATAAATAAGTACAGCGGCTGATCTAAGGCTTGAATGGGAAAGAAAGATAAAACACAAAGTACGGCCACCGTCAAAAGCTGAGTAGGTAAAATCCAGCTCCGATAATGTCCTAAGCGTGAAATCGCATGACGGTCTACCCACGGTGCCCAAAATATTTTGATTGACCAAGGCAGCATGAGCAGCCCAAAACCACCAATATGTGCTAGTGAAACACCTTGGGCTCTTAATATTACTGGCAAGGCATGGGTCATAAACCCCACAGGTAAGCCTTGTGCCCAATAAAGGGAAAAGAGCAAAAAATAAAGATTTTGCTGTCGGAACATATATACCTACTTTTATTTCTTTATGCGGTAATCACATGAAATACCATGTGTGGTCTTACATTTTGCCAATGAAGCACAGATTTCAAAAGATTAAGATAAAACAAAGGATGATTTAAAACTTAAAAATATGGAACAACATTTCCCTACCCTCCCTCCAGAGGTACCTCAACGTGGTAATGCTTTAAGTCGAGCATTATTTAAAAAACTTTTTTTGGCTCAAGGTTGGACTATAGAAGGTGAAGTGCCCAACTTTCCTAAAGCAGTAGCTATTATTTCTCCCCATACATCTAATATTGATGGCTGGTATGGTTTTCTTGCCATTTTTGGATTGGGTATTCAAATTACGGTGCTAGGCAAAGACAGTCTATTTAAGCCACCGTTTAAACGCGCTCTAGATTGGGCAGGTGTTATTCCTGTAAAACGTGACTCAGCCAATGGACTGACGGAACAAGTAGTAGCCACGATTCAAGACTATGACAAAATTTGGATTGGCATGGCACCTGAAGGCACACGTAAGAAAGCAAAAAAAATGAAGAGTGGTTTTTATCATATTGCTGCAAAAGCCAATATTCCGATTGTGATGTTTTCTTTTGATTATGATCGTAAAACTATTCACTGCCTAGGACACTTAAATCCAAGTGGTAACTATGATGAAGATCTACAAAAGATTTTTGAACGTTATAAAGGAAAAATATCACCGAAAAATCGTAATTGGCTTGCGGAGCCTTTACAAAATCTTGTGAAAAAAACCTAGCAAAAGTTGAACGAATCTGGTCTGATGAGCCATCTTAATTTATCTTGCCATAGATTGTTTTTAAAGATGAAAATTGCTCAATTTGCCAGTATCGGATTTATCTCTTTAGCCCTATTCGGCTGTGATAAGTTCAGCAAAACACCAACACCGACCACTTCAGTTAAAGCACGCGAACCAGTAATCGCACTTGCCTTAGGTGGCGGTGGAGCAAAAGGATTTTCACATATTGGTGTTATCAAGGTTTTAGAATCACATGGTATTAAGCCTAAAATTGTTACGGGTACAAGTGCCGGCAGTTTTGTAGGAAGTATCTATGCCAGCGGACAAACACCTTATCAGCTCCAAAATCTTGCACTTAAACTGCAAGAATCTGATATTCGTGATTTAACGCTTAATCGCCAAGGTATTATTCTTGGGCAAAAGCTACAGGACTACGTGAACCGTAACGTTGGCAACAAGCCGATTGAGAAGTTCCCAATTCGTTTTGCCGCGGTAGCAACTCGCCTTGATAATGGTCAAAAAGCTGATTTCATTAAAGGTAATGCAGGTCAAGCCGTACGCGCGTCTTGTAGTATTCCAAACGTATTTGTACCTGCAACTATTGGTAATCAAAAATATGTAGATGGCGGATTAGTTAGCCCAATTCCTGTAAAAACAGCACGTGATATGGGTGCAGATATTGTGATTGCGGTTGATATTTCAGCACGTCCAGCAGGAAATCGCCCAGCGAATATGTGGGGATTACTTGATCAAACCATTAATATTATGGGTCAACAAAGTATTAATGAAGAGTTAAAGCTAGCAAACGTAGTCATCCAACCTAAAGTCGGACACCTAGGTACACTCGATTTAAAATCAAGCAATGAAGCTATTTTAGAGGGTGAGAAAGCTGCTCAAGGTCAAATTCGTCAAATTGAAACTGCAATTGCGAATTTCAAAAAATCTCCAGCCGCATTTAAGCCAGCACCACGTCCTAAATTTTAATTGAGGTGGTTTTTTTCTATCCACACCTACCATCATCTGCTACAGTGGTAAAAGTGATATGAGATCACTTTTACCCATCATAAAGATATATAAAAGAGCAGATCTATGGAGTTTGTTGTAGAACCTTGGCACTGGTTTGTATTGGGTATCTTACTTATTCTTTCTGAGCTGATTATCCCTGCTTTTGCCGCTCTCTGGTTTGGTATTGCAGCCATCATGGTTTGCTTTCTCTATTGGCTATTTCCAGATATTAGCCTCACAACACAAATTGTATTGTGGATTATTTTATCGGTGCTGTGCACTATTCTTTGGTTCAAATTTATTAAACCATTGTCGATTGATAAAACTAAAGCGGGTTTACCTCGTGAAGCCACCATTGGGCAAATTGGTATGGTGATTCAAACCGAACTCGCTCATGACCAAATTATTGTTCGTTTCCCTATGCCTATTTTAGGGGCCGATGAATGGAACTGTCGAAGCACCACCCCTGTGAAAGTCGGTGATCGGGTTCGAGTCATTGATATTTCGGGTAATGACTTAATTGTCCAGCCCCACAGTACTTCATAAACATTAAAGATAAAGAGAGGTTATTTTCATGCCAGTTGGTACCATTATTGTTTTAGCCTTTTTGGCTTTTGTAGCAGTTACCATTTTTAAAGGAGTACGTATTGTTCCTCAAGGTTATAAATGGATTGTTCAGCGTTTAGGCAAATATCATTCTACACTTAATCCAGGGCTTAACTTCGTTATTCCTTATATTGACGAAGTGGCATATAAAGTCACCACTAAAGATATTGTGCTTGATATTCCATCTCAAGAAGTGATTACGCGTGATAATGCTGTATTACTTATGAATGCAGTAGCATATATCAATTTGACTACTCCCGAAAAAGCAGTGTACGGCATTGAAAACTATACATGGGCCATTCAAAACCTTGTACAGACTTCACTACGTTCTATTGTTGGTGAAATGGATCTAGATGATGCACTGTCTTCACGAGATCATATTAAAGCTAAACTCAAAGCTGCGATTTCTGATGATATTTCGGATTGGGGTATCACTTTAAAAACCGTAGAAATTCAAGACATTCAGCCATCTTCAACCATGCAAGCTGCCATGGAAGCGCAAGCTGCTGCTGAACGTCAACGTCGTGCTACAGTGACTAGAGCTGACGGTGAGAAACAAGCTGCTATTTTAGAAGCTGATGGGCGTTTAGAAGCATCCCGCCGTGATGCAGAAGCACAAGTTGTCTTAGCAGAAGCATCTCAAAAAGCGATTGAAATGGTAACAAGCGCAGTGGGCGATAAAGAAACACCTGTCGCTTACCTGTTAGGTGAACAGTACGTTAAAGCAATGCAAGAGATGGCAAAATCAAGCAATGCCAAAACTGTTGTGTTACCTGCCGATGTTTTAAATACAATTCGTGGCATTATGGGAAAGCATAATTAATTTAATTGCTTCAAATAAGTCATTGAAATACAAACGGCGACCATCAAGTCGCCGTTTTTATATTGAGTATTATTGGTTGTTTAATCTTTTCTGATCTTTCAAAGGGAGCTTTTTTACAACCAAGTCATAAGAATCGCGAATCAAATCTTGAAGTAAATCACGTGTTAAGTTTTTATGCGGATTAATAGAGATCCAGTGTTTTTTATTCATGTGATACCCCGGAATAATAAAAGGATAAAGCTCCTGATATTCCTGACTTTTATATGGATCACATTTAACAGTAATCATTTTTGTGCCCGTTCCTTCCCCTACTAACAAAAACACCTTTTCTAAAATTTTAAAGACGTCGCATTCTGGACCAAAGGGTTGGCTTTGCTCACTAAAAGGAAGATTACACGCAATCTCTATTGCAACTTGATGGAGCTGATCACCATTCATTCTTATCTCCTTTATTCATTCAATATGAATACAAGCAGGATTATTAATTTGATTTTATATTAGTTGGTACGGGCTAAAAGGAATTGTGAAATCTCAACTAACTCTTTTGCATTTTCACCAAAATGCGCTAAAGCCTCAAAAGCTTGGTCATGCAACTCTTTTGCATAAACCTGTGCTTGCTCAAGTCCCATTAAAGCAGGATAAGTCGACTTTTGTACTTGTTCATCCTTACCCGCAGTTTTACCTAAAGTTTCAGTGCTTGAGGTAATGTCCAAAATATCGTCTTGCACCTGAAAAGCCAGTCCAATCGCTTGTCCATACTGGCGCAATTTCGGAATTGCTTGATCCGTTCCAGAGAAAATTGTCACTGCACCCATCATAATGGCAGCCTGAATAAGCGCTCCCGTTTTATTACGATGGATATTTTCTAGTTCGTCTTGAGAAATTTGTTTAGCTTCAGCTTGTAGGTCTAAAACCTGTCCACAAACCATTTTAGAGCTGGCTGTTGCTAAAATTTGAATTTGCTTTAATACAATTGCAGCATCAGTTCCCTGCCCTTGCTCATCAAATAAACGGCTACCTAAAACCTCAAAAGCCATTGATTGTAAAATATCGCCTGCAAGTAAAGCGGTATCTTCACCAAATGCTACATGACACGTTGGCTGACCACGACGAAGCAAGTCATTGTCCATACAAGGCAAGTCATCATGCGCTAGCGAGTAACAATGAATAAGTTCAACTGCAACTGCAGCACGGCGAGCCGCAGCAAAATTTGGATTATCTTGTAAAGAAGCTGTGGCGTAACACAAAGCCGGACGAACACGTTTTCCACCAAGCATAACGGCATGGTGTACTGCGCTTTTTAAAGGTTCAGGAATTGAAAATGCAGCGAGTGTTGTCAATAAATCTTGTTGAATACGTTGTTGAGCTTGTTTTAAAACATCCGCATTAACTTGAGAGAGTGATGACACAGTCGCCTCGTAAAATCAGTAGAGAAATTTTATTAAATGTTATGAAACATTCGTGTACTACATCATACACGATTCGCTGTAAAAAGTGCGTGATGTGTTATGGATGCCACATGCAAAAGAGCCTCTCTATAGTAGAGAGGCTCCTTCATTTAAATAACTTTTAGAAACTATCGCCCGGAACTCGAACCCAGCCTTCCATTAAGACACGTGCACTACGACTCATAATGGCTTTTTTTACCACCCATTGGCCATTTGCAAGTTCAGCTTGAGCACCAACACGTAATGTTCCAGAAGGATGTCCAAAACGCACTGCTTCACGCTCGCCACCACCAGCTGCTAAATTTACCAATGTACCCGGAATGGCAGCAGCCGTACCAATTGCTACTGCTGCTGTTCCCATCATGGCATGGTGAAGTTTACCCATCGACAAAGCACGAACCAGTAAGTCGACATCATTTTCTGAAACGTTTTTACCGCTTGAAGCTGTATAATTTTTCGGTTTAGAAACAAAAGCAATTTTTGGTGTGTGCTGACGCGCAGCTGCTTCTGAAATATCTTTAATTAAACCCATTTGTACAGCCCCATATGCACGAATTTTTTCAAAACGTGCCAATGCTGCTGCATCACCATTAATATGATCTTGCAACTCTGTACCTTGATAACCCAAATCTTCTGCATTTAAGAAAATGGTTGGAATACCTGCATTAATAAATGTTGCTTGAAAACTGCCAATCTCAGGTACATCTAGTTGGTCGACCACATTTCCTGTTGGGAACATATCGCCGCCTTCTTCACCATCATCGGCAGGGTCTAGAAACTCAATTTGAACTTCAGCAGCAGGGAAAGTCACTCCATCCAGTTCGAAGTCACCAGTTTCTTGAACTTGACCATTGCTAATAGGTACATGCGCAATAATGGTTTTTTGAATATTTTTTTGCCAAATTCGAACAGTACAGAGACCATTTTCAGGAATTCGATTTGCATCAACCAAACCATTTGAAATCGCAAATGAGCCAACCGCAGCAGTTAAATTACCGCAGTTACCGCTCCAGTCCACAAAAGGCTGATCTATTGAAACCTGTCCAAACAAATAGTCGACATCATGATCTGGCTGGGTACTTTTAGCCAAAATAACAGTTTTACTTGTACTTGAAGTCGCTCCACCCATTCCATCAATTTGTTTACCATAAGGGTCTGGACTACCAATGACACGTAGTAAGAGTTGATCTCTTGCTTGACCTGCCACCTGAGCTCTTTCCGGCAAATCATCAACTTTAAAAAATACACCTTTACTGGTTCCACCACGCATGTAAGTTGCTGGAATTTTAATTTGCGGTACTGAGCTCATATCAACTGTTATCCTTACTATTGTGTTTTTATATCTCGAAACAAACAGACTTGTTTAGTCATTCGCTTCATCTTAAATCGTTTTGTGATCTAGAGATAGCGTTATGCTTTTATACATCAATCGTATTGACGCAGACTTATTTTGAGAATTTAGATTCATGCTCGCAATGACCGAATTAAGCAAAATCATGAAAAAAAGAGTCTATCAAAAAATATATTTTTAGAATATTTTCCAATCATTTTTGCATTATTAAAAGCAAGTTAATGATTTTAAATATTTTTTATTGTTACTTTTCAGTCACCGCTTGTTAATTTGTAGTCTAGGCTAAAATAAATCCATCTATTAGAATAATTTACTTATTCATAGTGAGTGAAGACCTTTGACCAACGAATCTTCTACACTGCAACGAGGACTAAAAAATCGACATATCCAATTAATTGCTATGGGTGGAGCAATTGGTACCGGATTATTTTTAGGCTCGGCGCAAGTGATTCAATCTGCGGGACCATCCATTATTTTAGGATATGCCATTGGCGGCTTAATCGCATTTTTGATTATGCGTCATTTGGGAGAAATGATTGTTGAAGAACCTGTTGCAGGATCGTTCAGCCATTTTGCTTATAAATATTGGGGGAAATTTCCCGGATTTTTAGCTGGATGGAATTATTGGATACTCTACGTTCTGGTCGCGATGAGCGAACTTACTGCGGTAGCCAAATATATTAATTATTGGTGGCCTCATATTCCAGCGTGGACGTCTGTCTTATTTTTCTTTGTCGTGATTACGGCAATTAACCTAACAAACGTCAAATTTTATGGTGAGTCCGAATTCTGGCTCGCTATTATTAAAGTTGTTGCGGTTATCTCAATGATTATTTTTGGACTTTACTTGCTATTTACAGCAGATGTAGGTTCAAGCATTTCATTTAGCAACCTTTGGACACATGGTGGATTCTTTCCAAATGGCTTTAGTGGCCTGTTCTACATGTTGGCTTTCTTGATGTTCGCCTTTGGTGGTATTGAACTGATTGGTATGGCTGCGGCAGAAGCAAAAGATCCGAAAAAAACCATTCCAAAAGCAATTAACCAAGTTGTTTTCCGTATCTTGATTTTCTATATCGGTTCATTGGCAATTTTACTTTCATTAGTGCCATGGAACCAATTAGATCTTGGCGGTCTCGATAAAAGTCCATTTGTTATGATCTTTAGTCAAATGGGTATTGGTTGGGCTGCACACTTACTTAACTTTATTATTTTAACCGCTGCCCTCTCTGTTTATAACAGCGGGATGTTTGCCAATAGCCGTATGCTTTACGGTTTAGCTCAACAAGGTAATGCGCCAAAAATCTTCAAGAAAGTAAACAAACAAGGTGTACCTGTACCAGCAGTTTTGTTGTCTGCATTACTTATTTTTGGCTGTGTTCTGTTAAATTATTTTGTACCTGAAGATGCTTTAAGCCACTTAATGTACATTGTAGTTGGCGCATTGGTGTTGAACTGGGCGATGATCAGTATGACTCACCTTAAGTTTAAATCAGCAATGAAAAAACTCGGTCAAAAAACTCACTTCCCTGCACTTTGGGCACCATTTAGTAACTATTTGGTTTTAGGTTTCATTGCTGTTGTACTCTACATTATGTGGAGCCAAGGCTTTAAAGAGTCTGTAATGATGATTCCGATCTGGATTGTTCTTATGTTTATTTTGTTTAAAGTACTCAATGCTAAAGAACAATAATCTGAACATTTGTACTTAAAACATGAAAAAAGCCATTGTCTCGACAATGGCTTTTTTATTTAAGGCTCTAAGATTAAAACCATATTTGAATGTCTATTTAGAGCCACTGTTTCGTATCATCAGCGACAGGTGTACCATGAATAACATGCATAATCATTGCATGCGCAATACTGCCTTTAAATGGAATTTCAGGTAATTGATCAAGTTTGAAAAATTGTGCATCACTGAGCTCTTTCTCCTGAATTTCAATTTCGCCCGCTTCATATTCAGCTTTAAAAGCCAACATTAAGTTACTCGGAAATGGCCATGGTTGACTCGCCAAATACTGAATATTCTTAATGTGCAATCCAACTTCTTCTAATGTTTCACGTCGCACAGCATCTTCTAGTGTTTCCCCTACCTCGACAAAGCCAGCGATTAAACTGTACATCTGGGTTGTATTTCTGGCATTTTTAGCCAGCAAAATCTCGTTCTCTCCACGTGTAATAATAGTAATCACACAAGGGTTAACTCTAGGATATTGACTAAAATTACATGCAGGACAAGTCATAGAATATTCAGTCTTATGCTGCTGGGTTTTATGTCCGCAACGACTACAAAACTGATGATTACGACGCCACTCTAGTAACTGAAAAGCACGACTCGCCTGTTCAAACTGCGATTTAGTCCAATACTGCAAGAGTTGGCGGATAGGTATGAACTGATATCCATTTGGTATAGGTTCACCTTCTTGGAAATCTCTTGCTATTACTTGAGGGTCTGCTTGTATATGTAAATCATGTTCCTGCTGTTGAAGGCAAGGCAAATTAAAATTCGCATCAACCAAAAGTTGTTGCTGCTGAAAAATATAAGCAATAGGAAGGTTGTTGGTATCCATTTATATACTCGAGTGAAGAACCTTTCGACGGCCTCTATAGCTCCTTCAAAAGGATCAGACTTAAAACATATTTTTCAAAAATCTTACGCATACTGGCAAACATCTTCAATTTATTTAATTTGTATCTTTTTGATTAAAATCACATTTTATTCACGCATGCTATGCTTTTAAGTTATATCTATGACTTTATAGCTAACTGACCAGTGATGAACTTAGAAGCACTGCTTCACATAAAATTGATCTCTAAAAATTTAGACTAGTTTTAGTCCCATCTCATGAAGCAAAAATATGCGATTTGGTTTAATTCTGGGTGATCAATTAAATCACCAACTCGCAACGCTCAAGTATTTAAACCCAAATGAAGACGTTATCTTGATGGCTGAAGTACTTGAGGAAACATCTTATGTTGCTCATCATCCACAAAAAATAGCGCTGATTTTTAGTGCAATGCGACACTTTGCAAAAGAATTAAAAGCACAGGGCTGGAAAATCCTTTATCACACATTTAAGCGCGAAAGTCATATAAAAAAGTTAGTCGACTTTATTGCTTTGCAGCAGCAACACTTCTTCGCGAATGCTCTCGTCGTTACCCAATGTGGTGAGTATCGCTTACAGCATGAAATCGATACTTCATGGTCTAACTCACTAAAACTACCTGTTATTTGTTTAGAAGATGATCGTTTCTTTTGTACCGTAGAACAATTCAAGCAATGGGCAAACAAATATAAAACGCTAAGGATGGAATACTTTTACCGAGAAATGCGCAAGCAAACTCACTATTTAATGCATGACCAACAACCCGTAGGCGGGCAATGGAACTTTGATCAAGCCAATCGAAAAGCGTGGTCAGGCAATCCACCTTTGCCACCAAAATTAACCTTTGAGCATGATCAAATTGATATAGATGTTATTCAACTGGTCAAGAAAGAATTTTCTCAACATATCGGCAATATCGATTCCTTTCAATGGGCAACAACCCGTCAAAATGCCTTACTTGCTTTAGACCATTTTATTTCTAACAGCTTGCCCCACTTTGGCGATTATCAAGATGCTATGGTTTATGGTTCAGACTTTATGTTTCATAGCCTGCTCTCGCCTTATTTAAATTGTGGATTGTTATTACCAAAAGAGGTATGTGACGCTGCCCAAACAGCGTATTACAACGGACAGGCTCCCTTAAATGCAGTAGAAGGATTTATTCGTCAGATTTTAGGATGGCGGGAATATGTGCGTGGAATCTATTGGTTGTCTATGCCTGGCTATAGCGATCAAAATACCCTTCATGCCACCACGCCGCTGCCACAATATTACTGGACAGGTGATACAAAAATGGCATGTATGGCCGAGTGTTTCAGAAATACCTTTGAACATGGCTATGCTCACCATATTCAGCGTTTAATGATTACAGGCAACTTTGCACTTTTAGCAGGTGTAAATCCATCTGAAATTTGCGAATGGTATTTAGCTGTCTATGTCGATGCTTATGAATGGGTTGAGTTACCGAATACATTAGGCATGGCCATGTATGCAGATGGCGGCACCATGGCAAGTAAACCCTATGCTGCATCAGGTAATTACATACATAAAATGTCAAATTATTGTCAGCACTGTACATATAACGTCAAAACCAAAACTGAACCAGACAGTTGTCCATTTAACAGCTTGTATTGGTATTTTATGAGCCAGCATGAGGCCATATTTCGTCAAAATCCCAGAATGGCGATGGTCTACAAAAACCTTGATCGTATGAAAGATAAAGCTTCTGTTATGCAGCATGCAAAGTTACTTATTCATCAACTTGATGAGCTTTAAGATCATGAAAAAACAGCATCTAGCCCAGAAAATATGTGTCTATTGTCAACGCCCTTTTGACTGGCGAAAGAAATGGGAACGTTGCTGGGAAGAAGTAAAATATTGCTCTGAAAGATGTAAACGACAAGCCCGCTCAAATAAGTAAATATTTCACGCGATTGTTTTAACTGATTCAACACTACTCTTCATGTTGAATCAGTTGTCTTTCAATTGATTATATTTGATGCTCTTAAGCATATTTATACTGGCGAGAACAGTAAGCTCTTTCAACTTCTGGTGAACGTAATTGCTGATGCTTGGTTTTACGCCCTGCCATACGCTTGCGCCAGAGTTTAAAACTGCTCGATTTTAAGTTGTATCTCATTAAACGAATAACTTCACTTTCACGCAAGCCATACTCTCGCTCAATTGCTTCAAATGGGGTTCGATCTTCCCATGCCATTTCAATAATTCTAGATAAGTCCTGTTCATCAATTTTTTTCATGTTATGCCCTTTTAAATTATGCTGTAACCAAATCTGATTCTTTAACAAAGAACCTTTCTGAAATAGCTTCACTTACCCGATTGCTTGCCTTGAATGTTTTCGTGTTTTGCTTCAGATCATAGAAAGGCAAACATGAATTTTTTGTGATTTTTTAGCTTTATAAACTCTATTTTTTATATAAGACATAAACAGTTCTAAAACCTTTGAGTGGTTTAACTTTTTATTAACCACTATGGTAAAATTTTTAATACCTAAAACATGAAAAAAAAGCCATTGCCTTGGCAATAGCTTTTTCGTTTATAATCATTAAATTATGCGCCCTTAGCTTAACTGGATAGAGCAGTTGCCTCCTAAGCGACCGACGTGGGTTCGAGTCCCGCAGGGCGCACATATAATATAAATAGTCTAGTTGAAGACCATATATAAGATAATAATGAACATTTATCTTTTTGTAGAAAAAGATAATAGATAAGGAGTATCAATTATATCTTCTATAAAATTTTCAATATTCCTTAAATTCACTTTTGGCAATACAACCATATTTTCATAAAAAAAATATTGATTTGAATTTAAGTCATCTTCTATTGTTTGATTTAATCTGATTGGATCATAAAAATTGAAAGTATATATTTTATCAAATATCTTAATATCTACTGCAAAACATCCTTTCGACTCAATCTCCCAAGCATACTCAGAAAAATCATCGGATAAATTTAGAATATAATTTCTCATATAGTTCCAATTTTTAAATTTTCATATATAAATTTAATCACAGTAACTTAGATTTAAAATCCATTTTTTAGTTTCCAAGAGATCTTGTTGAATCTTTCTTTGATCATTTAAATATCTATTATCTATAAAATATTTAACTTGACATAAATTATTTTTATCATAAAGAGTTAAATCCTTTTCTGAGATTCTCCTCATATCTTGTGCAATAAGTAATAAAGGAACATATATATCCACATCTTTTTGTTTTTGTAACTCTTTAATTATATAGACATAATTAGCTAGATTCACAACAGTTGATACATTAAAACCTTGCTGAAAATAATACTCGTTATTGATTTCTGCAGCTCTACAACCACTAAGAAAAACAATCAAACATACTAAAAAAGCTCTCATATTATTTCCTTTATCTAAATAAAACCTGATAGCTTTATTTTAAAATACTTTTATTTCACATCTTTTATATAAAAATTTAGAACTATTTAGTTCCCATATCATAACCGTCACATTATATTTACCCCTAAGGCACAAGTACACTGTAGTGATGTCTATAGATGATAAACTATAGACCCAGAGTTCTGAACAATACTCGATTCAACAGCTCTTACTATTTACAACTATTTTATCCTCATTTAAATAATATAACCCACGTAATTATAGGCTATAATATTAATTTCATCTTCACCCATATTAAACTTCTATAACCCATTAATATTAAATAATTTTAACCTTTATCCTTAATGTAAACTCTATTAAGTAATGGAGAAACGCCCAATTTCTCTTCTACTACCCAATTACAAGTATCTTCATCTTTTAATTTATCAAGAATATAAATGGATACTATCTCATTTCCAGCTTTGTAAAGCTCTTCACTAATAATTTTTTCTCTTTCATTAGTAAAAACTATATCTTGAAAAATTTCTTTATTCGTTCCATTTACTTTAATTGTAATCATTATATTCCCCTCTATAAAAGGATTTTCTTCATTAATCCCAACTATTACTCCTTTTACACAATAAGTTTCTATATTGCCATTTTTGATATTTTCCCACCATTCAGCTGTTGCATATAAACCTTTGTCACCCTTAAGCCCCATAGTTGTTCCCTTATCCAACGTAGTTTTCTGTATATTTTTGATATAATTTTTATCCATCAAGATTGAAGAAGATGATCTTAAATCAAATACCAACTTATACCCTTGCTCAAGTAGATTTATATCTTCCATTTTTATCATTTTAATATTCTCCTATTTCTTACTTATTATGCTGATTTTGCATCATTTATCATTTTCAAATTTACACCTAATACATTATTTATTATAAAAAAAATAGGACTTAATAAAAGCCCTATTTTTTTAACCAGTATGTTTAATCCTTCACTTCAGCCAACAACGTTTCAGCTGCAAGTTTTCCTAAATTATTAGAAGCAAGCGGACTATCGCCTGTTAATAATTTACGATCTCTATGACATTGACCTGTAATGCCAGTGTTCAGAATCTTCACACCGAGTTTTTCAAGGTTCTCACCGACTAACCACGGTAAAGCTCCCGGCATATAACCGATATCAATATTTGCCCCCTTATCTAAGGAATCAGGGAATACACAAATTTGATAATCTTTAAAAATGTAATTCTCAGGTTGTTCATCTACTGCCGCAGCAAGCAGCGAAGCTGGACCATGACATAAAGTAATTATAAATTTGTCTTGTTCAACTGCCCATTTCAGAACTTTTTTGACATCCAAGCTATGTGGAATCTTAGCTAAAACACCATGCCCACCCGGAATAAATATAGCCGCATATGGAGAGTTTTCCCCCACTGCATTTTCTAAAATATCGCCAAGTTTTAGCGGATTTTTTAATTTATCTGCATATTTCTGGAAAGTATCTAATACTACCTGCTCTTGCTTTGGCATTGCCCACATTTCAAGTTTGGCTGGATTACCGGAAAGTGTCGCAACATCAATTTCAAAACCAGCATTATCTAAATGAAACATCGGCAAAAGCATTTCTACTGGATGGTTTCCGGTAGAAAAGAACTTACCGTTTTGCATCTGGATATAACGCTCATCAGTTGCAATCATTAAGACCTTTTTATTACCTGTATACGGCGTTGGGTAGGTCGTACCGTCGTAATCTGTTTTAGGAGAAGTATATTGGCTCAGTGAGTATGGTGATGGGAAGAATGCATTATCTTCTGCCAAATCTGGAGTCGGATTTTTATCATTTGATGCTGGGGTATTCATTGTTACCATCCTTTAGAATTGAAGAACGAAATAACAGCTTTAAGCCAGTTATTATTTCTTAGTACATGTATATTTAGATCAACAAACTGGTGCAACACGCCAATAGAATTTGGCAATTTTTATATAGAAATAGGCACAATTAATAATTATAAATTTCAGTTTAGGCAAACATGACGTTCACCTAAACTATCACAGATTAAATTAAGTATTAATCTCTAAAACGATCTTTCCAATATGGTCACCTTGTTCCATACATGCATGGGCACTTTGTACATCTGAAAAATCATAAGTTTTATAGATTTGCGGTAAGCACTTGCCTTGCGCTAATAACGGCCACACATGTTCATGTAATGACTGAGCAATCTGGGCTTTTTCTTGGCTATTACGTGCTCGCATGGTTGAGCCAGTAATGGTTGCACGTTTTAAAATCAGTTTCTGCAAATCAAATTCTTTTGCAATTCGACCGCCCATAAAACCAATAATCACAAGTCGACCATCACGTTTTAATAGATTTAAGTTTTTCGAGAAATATGAACCACCCACAATATCCAAAATCACATCAACACCTGGGTCTTGGGTGTGTTTCAAAATTTCTTGCTCAAAATCTTGGGTTTTATAGTTAATTGCAGTCGTTAAGTTAGAGAGTGCTGCAACTTTATCTTCACTTCCAACTGTAGCAAAAGTTTTAATCCCTAAAGCATGGCAAATCGCTAAAGCTGTGGTCCCAATACCACTTGCACCACCATGAATCAGTGCTGTTTCGTTTTCTTTTAAACGGCCGATATCAAACAGGTTTGCCCAAACTGTAAAGAATGTTTCCGGAATCGCAGCAGCTTGGGTAAATGTTAGATTTTCAGGTATTGGCAATACTTGCGTTGCAGTGACAGCACAGTATTCTGCATAACCACCACCGTTGGTTAAAGCACAAACCTTGTCTCCAACTTTGAACTGTTGCACCTGTTCACCTACAGCAACCACGACCCCAGCGACTTCAAGACCCGGAATTTGCGTAACACCTTTAGGCATTGGGTATAAACCCATACGCTGCAATACGTCTGGACGGTTAATTCCAGCAGCTTTTACCTCAATTAACACTTCATCTGCTTGAGGAACAGGAACATCTGAATCTTGAAGTTTTAAGACCTCAGGTCCGCCAGGAACCGTAATTTCAACAATTTTCATGGTTGTTGGAAGACTCATTGATATGCTCCATGTTTGGTTTATATTTTAAATGTATTGATTTACTTTAATTCATTGAAGATTTAGGTGGAACTCCAAACAGCCGTTTAAACTCTCGACTAAACTGTGAAGCACTTACATACCCAACCTGATAGGCGGCTTCAGCAACACCCATTTGATTATTTAAGATTAAATCACGTGCCTTATGTAATCGAGTAATCTTAATGTACTGTAATGGAGAATAGTTCGTGACTTTCTTAAACGCTTGATGAAAAAGAGAGACACTCATTCCTGCTTGTTTAGCAAGTTCCTGAACCGTTAAATTATGATAGTAATCTCTTTGAATAATTTCACAAATTGTATAAATCACACTATTTCGACTTATCATAGCCGAAAGATTTTCGATTAAATCGCGACTACCTGCCTGCAAAACCCGATAAATGAGTTCTCGTTTTATCTGTTCTCCCAATATCGCAGTATCTTGTTTAGAACGAAGTAAATTCAACAAGCGTAAAGCAACCTCAGATATTACCGTGTTCATGTCTATAATATTTAAACCACAACTGAGCTTTATATCTCTTTTTTCAAGCTCATCTATAGATGGCTGCTGGTCTTTATCCATTTTAGTGGCTAAATCAGCCATCATTTGCGTTTCAAACTTAATCGCAATTGCCAGCATCGGTTCATTTTCAACCAACGTATCGCAGTCAAAAGGAATAGCTATCGAGATGAGTAAACACTGGCCTTGTTGAAACTGAAAAGTATCTTTCCCGATATAACCACGCTTTACGCCTTGTATGACTAAAACAATTGAAGGCTCTTGTAATACAGCAACAGGTTGTGTGGAATGATCTACCCTCATAAGGGTGATGTTTGAAATATAGGTAGGATACAGCCCTTCTTGAGGAGCCAAATATAAAAAAGCCTCTACCAATCTTTTCATCAAATCATTCTGTTGCATTGCTTTATTTTTTACGGGCTATTTAAGATTTACTATATCAATCAAACTAAAAGGGAAAAGTATTTCTTGGTAGTACTTTGTATAAATAAGCAAGTTAAAGCTATTTTTAGGCATAAAAAAACCTAGAAGATTCTAGGTTTTTTTATTCAATCTGATGATTAAGCAGATAAGTTAAAGAACATTGCTGCAATCAAAATAATGACACCGAGCACAATACGGTACCAAGCAAATACGCGTAGCGTATGGCGTTCAACAAAAAGTACTAGTGCCTTTACTACAAATAAAGCTGCAATAAATGCTGCAACAAAACCAACACCAATATTAATCATATTGTCTGAGGTCAACACATCAGCATTTTTAATTAAGTCAAATGTCGCTGCACCTAACATGGTCGGCATTGCAAGGAAGAATGAAAATTCTGTTGCGGCTTTACGTGATAAACCTGCAAACATCCCGCCTACAATTGTCGCACCTGAACGAGATGTTCCCGGAATCATCGCAACACATTGAGCAAGACCAACTAAAAATGCCTGCTTAAACGTGATTTTTGTTGCATCTAATGTTTTATGCTCAAACTGTTTAGATTCAACCCAGAAAATAATCAGTGCGCCAACAATGAGGGCAATCGCAACCACAATTGGGCTAAACAAAACGCTTTTAATAAAATCGACGGCTAAAACACCAATAATCACTGCTGGGAAAAAAGCAATTAATACACTAAAAGCAAAATGACGCGACTCTACATCGCCACTAAAGAAGCCTTTAATCAAGTTAATAATTTTTTGTCGATATAACCAGCATACTGCCAAAATAGCACCTAACTGGATCACTACTTCGAATACACGACCACCATCTGAATGGAAATCGATAATATGACCAAATAAAATCAAATGGCCAGTACTGGAAATTGGTAAAAATTCAGTTAAACCTTCAACAAATCCTAGAAATAGTGCTTTTATAACTTCAAAATTTTCCATCACTTGCTCAAAAAGTTAATCACTAGAAAGGTCTAAAAAGTTGTTTTATATCATGGATAAACCAATACTTTGGCCTAATTCATGTTCAATATCAGATCATTTCTAGCATTTTGGTTATTGCCTTTAATTAAAGGCCGATTATTTAAAGTGCAATAATGTATCACATCATTATGACAAACTTAGGTTAACTATCGTAAAAAGATAAAATCTAATCAAAAACAAATCATCTTCTAGTTATACATAAAAGTTCTTACACTCAAGCAAGCCAAGAAACCATCTTAAAACATCAAACAAACATGATATTATTTCAAGCATATGTCATTTATATTTAAAATTTAAACAAAATGAAAAATACTAAAATCAACGCACGTCATCTGATTATCGATCTCTTTCTTTCCTCTGCTTACCCTCAACTTACGATTAAACAAATTTTGGTGGCTGCCAAACTGTTTAACTTAAGTGAAAACGGTATTCGAGTTGCGACAACCCGTTTATTAAATGAAGGTATGATTGAAAGCGTAGAACGCGGAATCTATCAACTTTCACCTTCTACGAAAGATTGGGCAAAAGTAATTCTCAATCGTAAAAATGGTATTAAACAAACTAAAGAATGGCAGCAACATTATCTTGCTGTTTTTACAGGCACACTGGGCCGTATAGACCGAACTGCTCTTAAAAAACGTGAACGTGTGCTGCGTCAATTTGGTTTTAAAGAATTAGAAACGGGTATTTACATCCGCCCAGACAATTTAGCTTATAGTTTTGAAAAAACCTGTGAGGAGCTTGTTTTAGCTGGGCTAGAGAAAGAAGCAAAAATTTGTATTATTCACTATTTCGAACCCTCAACGCTTAAGCAAATTTTTTCTTTATGGGATACCAAACAACTCGAAAAAAATTATGAAATGTATAGTCGAGATATCACACACTGGCTTGAGAACTATACTCATCTCTCCTTAAATGATGCTGCAGTTAAAGCCCTTCTTTTAGGTAGGGAAACGATTGCATTACTCATGAATGATCCCCTATTACCAGCTCCATTTGTAAATGAGTCTGCGCGTAATCAATTTGCTCAGGATGTACAGCAGCTAGACGCGATTGGCCAAAAACTTTGGAAAAAAATATATGAACAAGAATTAAACCTATAGTCATCTGATTTATTTTTTTACAAACAAATATTTCACTTTTTAAATTTTTATAACTATATTTGTAATATAAAATATAGATACCAAACTCTAATTTGGGAGAATAACAATGAATACACAGGTAAGTGTTACGGACCTATTTAGCAGAGAAGAAATACAAGAGCTTACCGAACCTTCAGATGCCTATGGTGCTTGGGCTGTTGCCAGTACATGGGCTGTTATTGGTGGAACATTCGCCAGCTTAATCATGATGTGGGATTACTTACCGAGTTGGGGTAAATTATTAGCATGTATGCTTGCCTTAGCAATCTTGGCGGGTCGTCAGTTATGTCTTGCAATTCTAATGCACGACGCGTCTCACAAAAGTCTGTTCAAAAATAAGAAAATAAATGATTTCGTCGGTGAATGGCTATGCGCCCGCCCCATCTGGAATGATCTTCAAAAATATCGTATACACCATGTTCGTCACCATGCAAAAACGTCTACTCCAGATGACCCAGATCTTTCTTTAGTTGCTGGTTTTCCTGTCAGTAAAAAATCTCTAACTCGTAAATTCTTACGGGACTTAACAGGTATGACTGGCTTAAAGTTTAGCTTAGGTCGAGTTTTAATGGATCTGGATGTCATGAAATGGACTGTTGCCAATGACCAAATTTGGTTAGACCGCAGTCATAAAAATTTCGTTGACTATGCAAAGAGTATTGCAAAAAACAGTACGGGCGCTATTGCAACCAATCTGGCACTTTATGGTGTTCTAAAAGCATTTGGTCAGCAACGTTTTTATTGGTTATGGCCTCTGGCTTATTTAACCCCATTCCCACTTTTTTTACGTATTCGCTCTATGGCAGAACATGCTGGAATGCAAACCAGCAATACTGCTTTAACCAATACTCGAACAACCAAAGCTGGGTGGATCGCGAGAAGTTTTGTTGCACCAATCCACGTAAACTACCATATGGAACATCATTTAATGGCTTCAGTGCCATATTTTAAATTACCGCGTATGCACAAAGTATTAAGAGAACGAGGTCATGTTCCAGTCCCACCTAGCTATTTTGAAGTGATTCATTCACTTTCATCAAAACAAGAATCATCAACTTAATGCTTATTTAGAAGACCACTTTCAAATTTGTGGTCTTCTTTATTATTCACGTATATCTAATTTTTTTAGTTTTAACTGAGTTTGATAATACTTCGGTGTCACTCCCATCCAGCGTTTAAATGCGCGAGTGAAATGGGATGTATCTGCATAACCTAAACTTAAAGCCACAGCTTCAATTGATATTGCACTATTTTCTAAAAGATCTTGTGCTTGCTGCTTTCGAGTTAGATCAACTAATACTGAAAAACTTGTATTTTCGGTTGCCAAATACCGCTGTAGGCTCCGCTCTGACATATTCATCATGTGAGCGACTTGCTTAACTTTTAACATTTCCCCCTGACTATTGATCAATAATTTTTTAATTAGGTGGCTAATTTCTACTTTCCATCCGCTGCGTAACTTCAATTTATCGATATCTTTTTTACACTGTGCTTTTAGTAAAGGTGTAAGCATCGGGTCGGCAGTTAGGATAGGCTGCGATAAATATTCTTTTGGAAAAATCCAGAAATTCTGTTTTTCATTAAATAAACAATCTACACCCAATTCGTCTTTTAGTTTTGAAAAACCGACGGGTTCAGACATATTTAACTTAACGGTACCTAAAAATGATAATCCTGTTAGATGCTTCGCGATTTGAACAAAACCTAATAATAAAAAAATACTAGCATTTGGACTCAACTGAAAAGCTTTCAAAGGCTGGCGTATAGACCAGTAAATATAATCTTGTTCTTGTTTTAACTCTGGCTTAAAGGGACTGTTCTAAATTTTGTGTAAGTACTTAATTTTCATTTATCCTTCAGAGGATAATTACAAAAGGTACTTCACATGGATGAAGCAACAATCAAAAGTATGGCTGCCGAATTGGCTAAAGGTCTAAAAACACCAGAAGACTTAAACCAAATGACAGCAGTCTTTAAAAAATTCATGATTGAAACTGCACTCAATACTGAACTTTCAGACCATCTCGGTTATGAAAAGCATCAGCCCAAGAAAGGCTCAAATAGCCGTAATGGGTTTAGTTCTAAAACCATTACAACTCAAGATGGACAACTGGCTTTAGATATTCCCCGTGATCGAGAAGGTTCATTTGAGCCACAAATTATCAAAAAGCACCAAACACGCATCACCAGTATGGATGACCAAATCCTCTCACTGTATGCAAAAGGAATGACTAATAGGGAAATTGTAGCCTTCTTCAAAGAAATGTACGATGCCGATGTGTCAGCATCTCTCATCAGCAAAGTTACCGATGCTGTGATTGAGCAAGTGACTGAGTGGCAAAATAGAGCCTTAGATAGCCTTTATCCTGTTGTCTATCTTGACTGTATTGTTGTCAAAGTCCGTCAGCACTCCAATGTGATTAACAAGTCCGTATACCTTGCTTTAGGCATCAATATGGATGGGCAAAAAGAATTACTGGGTATGTGGATTGCTCAGACAGAAGGTGCCAAATTCTGGCTGTCAGTCATGACAGAGCTAAAAAATCGAGGAGTACAGGACATTCTTGTTGCCTGTGTAGATGGATTAAAAGGCTTCCCTGACGCGATAGCCTCTGTTTACCCTCATACTGATATTCAACTGTGTATCGTGCATGTTGTACGCAATAGCCTGAGATTTGTAAGCTGGAAAGACTACAAAGCTGTTACGTCGGGTCTGAAAGCGATTTATCAGGCAAGTACAGAGGAAAATGCTTTAAAATCCCTAGACATCTTCTGTGATCAATGGAATCACCAGTATCCCAAAATTGGAGAATCCTGGCGGGCCAATTGGGAAAATATCCGAACGATCTTTAGCTATCCAGCCGAAATACGTCATGCAATTTATACAACAAATGCGATTGAGTCGTTGAATAGCGTAATACGCCATTCAACGAAGAAAAGGAAAATCTTTTCATCTGATGACTCAGTAAAGAAGGTCATTTACTTAGCAACATCAAATGCTGCGAAGAAATGGACGATGCCAATTCAAAATTGGCGTTTAGCAATGAATTGGTTTACGATTCAGTTCGATGATCGATTAAAAGATCATTTATAAAAAATGGAACTTACACAAAATAATTTACAGGCTCGGCTTAAATGCATCACAACGTGATCCAATAAATTGTTCAAGTGTTTTTAGGGCTTCTTCTAAATTTGCACAAACCATGGCCGCCATACCTACCGAACCATAACAAGATGCTTTCATTTCCAAAGCCAAATAACCCGCTAATGCTGGCTCATGAATGAGTTCAATAGCATGTTCAAAAAGTTTGTTTAAAGCATTAAATTCAACATACCAATAGGGTTTGGTTAATTGTTCTAATGTTATGCCACTTCCATCTAGAAGCTGATCACCCGAGATATTCCATTGCTTAACTATATCGACTAATAAATTAATATAAGTTCCAGGTAATTCTGGATTCATGCATGGTCCACTAGCAATCATAATTGTGGCGTCAAATGGTAAAAACTGTCAGTTCATGAACTATGCCACGTTTTTAAATTGATGCATAGTTGTTCAAAATGGAATCCAGTGAATCGCACTAGACAGCACAATTTCTGAAAAGAATACAGGTCCCCTTATGAATATTTTGATCGTTCATGCGCATCCAGAGCCACAGTCTTTTACAGCTTCATTAAAAACGACAGCTCAGCAAACATTTAAAAAGTTGGGTCATCGTGTAGAAGTTTCTGACTTGTATGCAATGCAGTTCAACCCTGTAGCTTCCAAAGAGGATTTTTTAGAACTCAATCAACCTGACTATTTCAATTACGCATTAGAACAACGTAATGCCACCAAGAAAAACCTTTTAGTACCTGATATTCAAGCGGAAATTGAAAAAGTAAAACGAGCAGATTTGATTATTTTAAACTTTCCTCTTTACTGGACTTCTGTCCCGGCAATTTTAAAAGGATGGATTGATCGCGTATTCGTTTCAGGACTTTTTTATGGCGGAAAACGGTTTTATAACCACGGTGGTATGGCGGGTAAAAAAGCGATGCTCTGTCTAACATTAGGCGGTAGAACGCATATGTTTGGCGAGAACTCTATTCACGGACCAATAGAGCATTATCTATCACCTATTCAACGCGGTACCTTGGCTTATAGCGGTTTTGAAGTTCTTCCACCATTCATTGCCTATCATGTACCTTATATTAGCCAAGAAGCACGAAAAACCATTCTTGAGGACTATATAACGTACCTTACCCACCTCGACCAGCTTGAACCTTTAAAGTTTCCCAAACTTGAACAATTTGATGAAAAGTTATATCCCCTTTAACGGTTTGTTTTAACTCTAAATCGGAAGAATTGTATTCATACTTTTAATTTGGTTCATTCTTTGTATTTTAGACGGTTAAACTTATCTGCTGGAAACACCCCAAAATTGATCAAATGGTAAAAAAATAAATACTGACTTATGCACTATTATGAATAATATAAAATGGAATCAATAATATACACATGTAGATAAACTAGACTTATCCTGTAAAAATGATAACTAATACTCACTTCATGATCAATCAACTCATATTTTTACAAAAAAATCTTTGACCATTTTTCTTGGATTTTTGACAAAAATGTCATAAATACATGGCTTATTACTAATAGATTAAAAATATAAATATCAATTATTTAAAATAGTTTAATAATGTAAAAATTTCTCCACATTTCATTCTTTATTGACTTTTTTTGTATAAAAAATGAGTACTCCCCAGTTCATATAACAGATTTACTCTTAGTGTAATTATGCTATTTTTGTTACATGGAGTTATCAAAGCTTTGAAACTTGTAATTAAAAGCTTTGAAGGCAACACAGTTTAAACGGTTTAACTCTGTTACTTTTAAAAAAATGTCTTGAAGTTCAAGGAAAGATTAAAATGAAATTAAAACATCTGAGCACTGCAATGATTTTGGCAACGCTGCCTGCAACTGGGGTTTTCGCAGCAGCTTTGGATCGCTCTGGACAGTCAATGTCTGCATTCTTACAACCAGGTAACTACTTTGAAGCGGGTATTTCTGTTTTAGACCCAACTGTAGAGGGTAAAGAAGCAGGATCAAGCGCAACTCGTCGCGATATTGGTGATATGGCTAATGATTATTATTTTCCAAATGCCGCACTAAAATTACAACTCAACGATAAATTTTCTTTTGGTTTACTCTACGACCAACCATTTGGAGCTAATGCTGAATATAGTGGTCAAAATGTATTTGTCTCTGACCCATCTAATACTATTTTAGCTCCAGCAGCCCTAGATAGTATCCGCACAAACACTATTAATACAGCTTTTAATAATTTAACAGCAAATCAACGTGTTGGTGCAGCACTTCAAGCACAAGGTGTTAACTTATCTACTCCAGCAGGTCAAGCACAATTTGCTGCAACTCTAAATGCATACAATAATGACCCAACAACTAAAGCTGTTATTGATGCAGGTGTAAAACAAGGTGTTGCTGCACAAGTAGATGCAGGTTTGAAGCAAGTGAATGGTTTACTTGGAACTGGTGCTACAAAAGTTAAAGTTGATACTCAAAACTTATCTTTTGTATTTGGTTTCCAACCGACTCAAAACTGGAACATCTATGCAGGTGGTGTCTATCAGACAATTAAAGGCAATGTAAGTTTACGCGGACAAGCTTATAGTATTTATAATGGCTACGATGCTGACATTAAAGAAACAGGTGGAGCTGGTTGGTTAGCTGGTGTTGCTTATCAAATTCCTGAAATTGCCCTTAAAGCTTCTGTGACTTATCGTTCTGAAATCGATCACGATGTAAATATTCGCGAAAAAATCCCTACCCTTCCAGCTTTATCACTTTTAGGACAAGATGCCGCAGCTGCTGCAATTGCAAATAGCTCAGCTGACACAAAAATCACGACACCTCAATCAGTAAACTTTGATTTCCAGACAGGTATCATGGCTAATACTGTTGCGTTTGCTAACGTACGTTGGGTGAACTGGAAAGATTTCGCGATTCAACCATACAAATTTGGCCAACTTTCACAAGTTGTTGGACCTCTTGTTGGACGTCCAAATGGCTTTAACTTAGTTGAATATGCTGATGATCAATGGACGGTGAATGCTGGTGTAGGTCGTAAGCTTAATGAAAAATGGGCAGGTAATGTCTCTGTAGGTTGGGACTCTGGTGCAGGAAACCCTGTAACCACATTAGGCCCAACGGAAGGTTACTGGAACGTAGGTTTAGGTGTTCAATATAGCCCTACTCCACAAACTTTCATTGCCGGTGGTGTAAAATACTTCTGGTTGGGTGATGCTAAAGCACAAACTGGTGCACAAGCTGGTACCGATCAATATGTTGCAGAGTTCTCAGACAACAACGCGATCGCTTATGGCTTAAAACTTGGTTATAAATTCTAAGCCCAAAAATTATCACATATAAAAAAGGCGCTTAAAGCGCCTTTTTTATTGTCCATTCTTAAGCAGGAATATTACGCTGCGAAACTGAACGGATTGCTTCTTTTAATGCATCATAGCCATGAATTGCTGGGAACTGAGGGAACTCAGCAATCACATTTGCAGGTGCATCAAATAAGAAGCCATGATCAGCTTCACCAAGCATGGTTGTGTCGTTATATGAATCCCCTGCCGCGATTACACGGAAATTTAAACCGTGAAGTGCTTTAACAGACTCACGTTTTTGATCTGGTTGACGTAGTTTATAAGCAGTGATCATTCCTTCGTCATCTGTCTCTAACTTATGACAGAAAATTGTTGGCCACCCTAATTGCTTCATTAGAGGATGAGCAAACTCATAGAAGGTATCTGACAAAATCACAAGTTGGAAATGAGTACTTACCCATTCAACAAACTCTTTGGCACCTGGTAATGGCCCCATCTCAGCAATCACTTCTTGAATGTCATTTAGGCCTAAACCATGTTGTTTTAAGATATTCAGACGCTGAGTCATTAAAACATCATAATCCGGAATATCACGAGTTGTTGCTTCTAGTTCTTTAATCCCTGTTTTTTTTGCGAAATTGATCCAGATTTCAGGAACTAAAACCCCTTCAAGATCTAGGCATACGATTTCCATGAATGCTTCCAACGTTGGTTAAAAATTGCTGTATCATACCATTAAGATTTTCAGTTTTGCGTTGTTATTGATCAAATCAATTTTATTCATAAGGATTGAAATTAAAGTGCTAAGCAATTTATTTACTATCCTTTAGAATATTTTTCATAACTCAATGCGCCCAAGCCTTTTGCCAGGAACACCCATGACCGTTATTCCGACTATTGATATTGTTGATGCTCTCGCAGCTGAATATGCAGCTAAAAGCCCACGCGAGATCTTAGAACTTGCATTAAGCCAACAAGGTGAAATCGCAATTTCATTCTCAGGTGCAGAAGACGTCGTCTTAATTGATATGGCTTCACGTTTAGGCAAACCTTTCCGTGTTTTTAGCCTTGATACCGGACGCTTGCATGCTGAAACATATCAATTTATTGAAACTGTTCGTAAGCATTACAATATTAATATCGAAATTTGCTTTCCTGAATCTGAAGCTGTGCAAAGCATGGTGAATGAAAAAGGCTTATTTAGCTTCTTTAAAGATGGGCACCAAGAATGCTGTGGTATTCGAAAAGTTCAGCCTTTGCGTAAAAAACTTGCAACCTTAGATGGCTGGATTACAGGCCAGCGTAAAGATCAAAGTCCGGGTACACGTACCGAAATTCCTGTCGTACAAGCTGACGTAGGTTTCTCTGGTCCAGACAAACAACTCATTAAATATAATCCGCTTGCGAACTGGTCTAGCGCTGAAGTATGGAGTTATATCCGTATGATGGAAATTCCATATAATCCTTTACATGAGCGTGGTTTTGTTTCTATTGGTTGTGAACCATGTACTCGTGCGGTACTTCCAAACCAGCATGAACGCGAAGGCCGCTGGTGGTGGGAAGAAGCAACGCAAAAAGAATGTGGCTTACATGCAGGCAACTTAAAAAAATAGTCTGGTATAAAAAAACCACTGATGAATCAGTGGTTTTTTTTACAGTTATATCTCGTACACAAAGTCATATTTAATCTGTAATAAACGCTATATACTAAATTTTACGGTTCTATAATTCTAATAAGAGCTCAGTTAAGGGCTTCTTAGAAAAAAGCATGAGGCACAACAAGTTATGCGTCCATTACACCCTATTGATTTTATTTTTCTATCACTAGAAAAAAGACAACAACCGATGCATGTTGGCGGATTGTTTTTATTTGAAATTCCTGAAAATGCCCCTGAAACTTTTGTTCGTGATTTAGTAGAAGAAATTCGCCAATCAAAAAGTATTCCTGTCCCTCCCTTCAATAACCGTTTAAATGGTTTATTTTGGGATGAAGACGAAGAGTTCGATATTGATCACCATTTCCGCCATATTGCTCTGCCTCATCCTGGTCGAATCCGTGAGTTACTGGTTTATATTTCGCAGCAGCATAGTTCTTTAATTGACCGAGCAAAACCGCTTTGGACGTGCGACATTATTGAAGGAATCGAAGGTAATCGTTTCGCGATGTACTTTAAGATTCATCATGCCATGGTAGATGGCGTTGCGGGTATGCGTTTAATTGAAAAGTCTCTATCTAAGACCCCACAAGAAAAACATGTAGTTCCCCTTTGGTGTGTAGAAAGTAAAAGAACAAAGCGCTTAAAAGTGCCAAAACCAAGTACCAGTAAAATCAAAAGTATTTTGGGAGGCATCAAGTCACAACTTGAAGTTACACCTAAAGTCATGCATGAGTTATCACAAACCATTTTTAAAGAGATGGGGAAAAATCCCGACTATGTATCGACTTTTCAAGCTCCAGTTTCAATTTTAAATCAGCGTGTAAGTGCTTCACGTCGCTTTGCAGCTCAATCATTTGAATTAAGTCGTCTTAGAAAGATTTCTAAAGCCCTTGGTGTGACCATCAATGATGTTGTGCTTGCTGTATGTTCAGGTGCGTTACGTGAATACCTGATTAGTCATAACAGTTTGCCTAAAAAGCCTCTTATTGCCATGGTCCCTGCTTCACTGCGCACAGATGACTCTAATGTGAGTAATCGCATTACGATGATTCTAGCGAATTTGGGGACTCATAAAGATCAGCCTTTAGAACGACTCGAAATTATTCGTCGTAGTATGCAAAATTCGAAGCAACGCTTTAGCCGCATGACTGCAAATGAGATTTTAAACTATAGTGCTGTGGTTTATGGTCCGGCAGGTCTAAACATCATGTCTGGGATGCTTCCTAAGCGCCAAGCGTTTAATTTAGTGATTTCTAATGTACCAGGTCCACGTGAGCCACTTTATTGGAATGGTGCGAAATTAGATGCGCTTTACCCAGCTTCTATTGTCATGGACGGGCAAGCACTCAATATTACGATGACGAGCTATCTAGATAAGCTTGAAGTAGGTTTAACAGCATGTCGAAATGCTTTACCTAAAATGCAAAACCTTCTGACTCATCTTGAAAACGAGATTCAACGTTTTGAAGAGATTATTGAAGAGAAACAACTAAAACATCATTCGGTTGGTTAAGAAAAACTAAGGGGCTTTGAAATGGCCCCTTATTTTTTAATTGTGCGGCACTGATTAAGTAACTGATGACATACTGAACGAATCATTGCAGTTGTGATCGGTACTTCTTTACCTTGGTCATTCAACATATAGCAGCTATTTACTGGCGTGCTTTCTAAAACATGTTTAAGACCGTTGCTAATTAAGTTTTCACTTACATTCATGGGTTATACCTCTTATTGTTTGCTAAGACGTTTTAAATAGGGAGAACGTCTAGGGCTACTGTATGTAAGTAGTATTTAAAATTCATGAATGAAAGTAAAATTTCAGTTGTAACAAGGATTAAGCGATATCTTGTTACAACTTTAACTTAAAATGATATCGTATTGCTCTTGCGTATATAAATTTTCAACCTGAAATTTAATAACTCTGTTGATAAAATGCTCTAAATCAGCCACTGCTGGGGCTTCTGCAGTTAATAATCGGTCAATCACCGATGGATGCGCAACAACAGTAAAGCCACTCGTAGACTCGAAAGCACGGGTATAACGTAATATCTCACGAAATATTTCGTAACATACTGTCTCTGCTGTTTTGACAAAACCACGTCCTTGACACGTTGGACACGACTCACATAACAAGTGCTCGAGTGATTCTCGCGTCCGTTTACGCGTCATTTCTACCAAACCAAGTTCAGATACCTGAGTAATTTTGGTTTTCGCATGATCGCGTTCAAGCATTTTTTCAAATTGACGCATCACCTCTTCACGGTGAATGGCTTCTTGCATGTCAATAAAATCAATAATGATGATACCGCCCAGATTTCTAAGTCTGAGCTGACGTGCAATAACCTGAGTCGCTTCCATATTCGTCTTAAAGACTGTGTCTTCCAGACTACGACCACCGACATAAGAACCAGTATTCACATCAATGGTCGTCATGGCTTCAGTCTGGTCAATCATTAGATAACCACCAGACTTTAGAGCAACACGGGTTTGTAACGCTTTTTGAATATCTTCTTCAACGTTATAAAGATCGAATAATGGGCGTTCACCTGGATAATGAATCAGGCGACTTTGCATATTCGGTACAAACTCATCTACAAATTCACGGAGTTTTCCATGAATCTCTCTCGAGTCGACATAAATTTTTGCAGTTTCTTCACTTGCTAAATCACGAATAATTCGTTGTGGTAGCGGTAATTCTTCAAAAATTAAGGAAGGTACTGCAACGTCAACTTGCTTACGCTGAATGTATTCCCATAACTTACTGAGGTAACACATATCCTGCGCAATCTCAGCATCATCTACGCCTTCAGCAGCAGTACGTACAATCACACTCCCCGGTAGATTGTGCTCTGCCTGAATACCTTCGATGATATTACGTAAGCGCTCACGTTCTTCTTCTGACTCAATACGCTGAGAAACCCCGATATGATTACCATATGGCATGAGAACTAAATAGCGAGAAGGAATTGAAAGATCAGTACTCAGGCGGGCACCTTTTGTACCCAGCATATCTTTCATAACCTGAACGGTAAGCGTTTGTCCTGGATGAAGTAATTCAAAAACGTTAGGAGTTGGTTGAGAACGAGGCCAAACCATATCATTAATATGTAAAAAGGCTGTTCTAGATAAACCGATATCAACAAAAGCCGCTTGCATACCAGGCAGTACACGAACAACTTTACCTTTGTAGATATTACCGACCAAACCACGTTTAACTGTACGTTCTACATACAGCTCATTAACAGTTCCATTTTCGATTAATGCCACCCGACACTCCATAGGCGTGACATTAATAAGTAGTTCTTCTGACATACATAAACTCAAAGCATTATAAAATTTTTATTAAAGAGTCAGAGAGACTGTTAACGTAGCTTTGTCCACTATTCATCGACAATGCAATTCAATCAAGAATTATCAACAACCCCTTATGTCTTCACTCTTTTGAATAACTGTGAAAATTCGTACAAAGGAAGTCCTACCACATTACTATAACTTCCTTGAATTTTGGGAATATATTGCGAAGCAATTCCTTGAATTGCATACGCACCGGCCTTCCCTACAGGTTCTCCTGTGGCCCAATAGTCTTCCATATCTTGTGTAGTTAAGGCCGCAAATTCAACTTGTGTTTGCACCACCTGACTCAAGATTTGTTGCTGTGTCGCAATACAAATTCCGGAAAACACATCATGCCAACGACCAGATAATTGTTTCCAAATTTCAAAAGCATGCTGTTTTGAGTCAGGTTTACCAATAATCTGACCATCAAGCCCAAGACTTGTATCGGCCGCAATAACCACGGCATCTGGAAAAATATTTAATACGGCTTGGGCTTTTTCTCTAGCTAAACGCTCAACATATTGATAAACCAGCTCACCGTCATGAACAGATTCATCAATATCAGGGCTATAAATTTCAAAATCTAAACCCAACTGCTGCAACAGCTCTCTCCGACGCGGAGAACTGGAAGCTAAAACTAAATGCGCCATTTTGCTAAACAATAATAAACTACTGGCCAAGTTAGAACACTGGTCATTAATGGTTGCCAATGGCGAGCAATTGAGAAGTGAGTACCTCCCATGGTTTGGGTCACCCACATAAAGGCTAAATGAGCAATAATAACCAAAGTGGCAATTGTCCATAAATTACCGAAAGTCAAAATACGACGCTCGCGTATTAAAAACCGGGTAACAAAGGTAACAATAACAAAGCTCAGTGCATTTAGTCCTAATGGAGCATCAAGTAGTAAGTCTGTAAAAAGCCCCATACCAAATGCAAACCATACTCCACACCATGTTGGTTGGCAAACGACCCAAAACAACATGATCATAAGCATGAACAATGGTCGCCAGCCAGAAATATCGTAGGATAATGGGTAAACCATGAGTACTGAACCCACGATTACAGAGAGTATAATTACCCATAATGGATCATTACGCTTCTCACGTTTCAATTTAGCGATCGGCATATGGCTGCTCCTTCGCTAATGAGTCTGAGAAAAGTACAATAACATGATGCCCTGTTGCGAGCTGAGCAGCTGGAGTAATATCAATTTCCGCAAATTCACCTGAATTATGACGGCGTATTTTAGCTACTGTACCCACTGCGTAACCTGCTGGAAAATGCTCACCTAAGCCAGAACTCAGGACTTTATCGCCAACCTGAATATTTGCACTGGTTGGAACATATTCCATTTTCAAGCGACCTAAATCGCCAGTACCAGAAACAATCGCCCGCATACCTGTACGCTCTAGACGAACAGATAGTGAATGCTCTTTATCAGAAAGTAACATCACACGTGAACTATGAGGGTACACATTAATAATTTGCCCCATAATCCCTTTATCATCTAGAACCGTTTGACCAACCTTAAGATGATCCATTGAACCCCGGTTAATAATGATGATATGACGGAGCGGATCGGCATCTGTTCCAATTACTTCAGCAATTTCCATACGACCATCAATAATTAATGGTGTATCAAGTAAGCCGCGTAATCGGGTATTTTCAGCAGACAGCTCTGACAGCTTCTGCAAACGAACCTGAGCCTGTAACAGCTCAGCCTGCATTGCAGTGTTTTCACGGCGCAGTTGTGTTTCAGATTTAGTTTGTTGATTCAGCCATTCTCTCGACAGTACCGGATAACTTGCAAGCGCATAAATTGGGTTATATGCAGCGTACAAGACATCCCTTGCTGGCTGAATTACATAAGGCATACGCCAATCAAAGAAAAGCACAACCAAGCATGTAATGACCGCAATAATGAACGAGCGGAAAGATGGCGGCTGTCTTGAAAAAATATTCGGTTGCACCGCCTAATCCTTAAACTTAACCGACGAAAAGCATGTCATGGTTCGGGTTGTCGAAGAATTCTAATACTTTACCACCACCACGGGTTACACAAGTAAGAGGATCTTCAGCCACAACAACTGGTAAACCAGTTTCTTGAGCTAATAATTTGTCGAGGTTGCGAAGTAACGCACCACCACCTGTCAACACAATACCGCGCTCAGCAATATCTGAAGAAAGTTCAGGAGGAGTTTGTTCAAGAGCTGATTTCACCGCGCTTACAATGCTTTGTAATGGGTCAGAAATCGCTTGAGTAATTTCGTCAGAAGTTACGGTAATTGCACGAGGCACACCTTCTGCAAGGTTACGACCACGTACTTCAATTTCTAATGTCGTACCATCAGAAACAGCCATACCTACTTCTTTCTTAATAATTTCAGCTGTGGTTTCACCAATTACGCAACCGTGAGCTTTACGAACATAATTAATGATTTGCTCATCAAATACATCGCCACCAATACGTAAAGAATCAGCATAGACACAACCTTGCAATGAAATAATTGCAATTTCAGTTGTACCACCACCAACATCCACAACCATAGAACCACATGCTTGTTCAACTGGCATACCCGCACCAATTGCAGCCGCCATCGGCTCTTCAATTAAGCGCACATCACGGGCACCCGCATTAAATACGGCTTCACGAATCGCACGACGCTCGACCAAAGTTGATTTACATGGTACACATACAACTACACGAGGTGCAGGTGGGAACAAACGTTTTTCGTGAACTTTACCAATGAACTGATTCAGCATGGTTTCAGTCACTTCAAAGTCTGCAATTACACCGTCTTTCATTGGACGAATTGCAGAAATATTTGCAGGCGTACGGCCTAACATTTGTTTCGCATCCAGCCCTACAGCAGCAACAATTTTTTGTGAACCACTGTGACGAATTGCCACAACTGTTGGTTCATTTAATATAATGCCGCGGCCTGGTGCATAAATAAGTGTATTTGCTGTACCTAAATCAATGGCTAGATCCGGCGAAAACAAGCCAATTAGTCGTTTTAGAATCACGGTTCGTTCTCAGTTAAACTTTCATGTGGATGCAAGGTGGCAACTTTAAACTAAATGTGATGATTTGAACAAGTCAATCGCTTATTATAACGCACGATATTTTGAAAATTTTTAATACTGATTAGGTGATGTTATGTCTACATCGGATGCACAGCATTCAGCAGATTTAAATGCACAAACAGTTTCAGCAATCGCCAATCTTGCTCGATTGTCGCTCAATGATACGCAATCTGCTGAATATGCTCAAAGTCTAAATAAAATTTTAGGCATGATGGAAACCTTAAAAGGCATTGATACGGAAGGCGTAGAACCTTTGAAGAGTCCTTTTGACAATCCTCAACCTTTACGTGCTGATGTGGTAACTGAAAGTAATCATCGAGATGAATACCAAGCTGTTGCACCTGCAACTCAAGATGGTTTGTATCTTGTCCCTCGCGTGATTGAATAACTTTTAGTCAATTAATCCATCTTCCCAATTTTGAATGTAAAGAAATTTTACTCATGACTGATTTACATCGCTTATCAATTCGTGAACTTGCTGAAGGCTTAAGCCAAGCGAAGTTTTCATCTCGCGAATTGACTGAACACTATTTAAAACGTATTGCTAAAATTGACCCACTGGTAAAAAGCTACGTGACGGTTACACCTGAACAAGCGCTTGCTGAAGCCGACGCAGCCGATGCAGCTTTAAAAGCGGGTAATGCAACTGCTTTAACGGGTATTCCACTTGCTCATAAAGATATCTTTTGTACCAAAGGCATTAAAACCACTGCTGGTTCAAAAATTCTAGACAACTTCATCTCTCCTTACGATGCAACTGTTGTTGAAAAAACTAAAACAGCTGGTCTTGTCACTTTAGGTAAAGTGAACATGGATGAGTTTGCGATGGGTTCAACCTCTGAAAGCTCATATGTTGGTGCAACAAGCAACCCTTGGGCACTTGACCATGTACCTGGTGGTTCATCAGGTGGCTCTGCTGCGGCTGTAGCAGCTGATTTAGCACCTTTTGCTACAGGTACCGATACAGGTGGCTCAATTCGTCAACCTGCCTCTTTCTGTGGTTTAACAGGCTTAAAACCGACCTATGGTCGTGTATCTCGTTTCGGGATCATTGCTTATGCATCATCTTTAGACCAAGCGGGTCCAATGGCACGCTCTGCTGAAGACTGTGCTTACCTCATGAATGTAATGGCAGGTCACGATGCAAAAGACTCAACTTCGGTTAAAAAGGAAGTTGATGACTACGTTGCAAATTTAAATGGCACATCTGTAAAGGGTTTACGCATTGGTATTCCTAAACAGTACTTTAACGTTGCAGGCTTAGATGCTGACGTTAAAGCACGTGTTGAAGAGTCTTTGAAAAAGCTTGAAGAAATGGGTGCAACCCTTGTTGAGATCGATCTCAACATGACTGAAGCTTATGTACCGACGTATTACCTGATTGCGCCAGCGGAAGCATCTTCTAACTTGTCACGTTACGATGGCGTTCGTTACGGCTACCGCTGTGAAAACCCAGCAGACTTGATGGATCTTTATAAGCGTTCTCGTTCAGAAGGCTTTGGTCCAGAAGTTCAACGTCGTATTTTGATTGGTACATACGCGCTTTCTGCAGGTTATTACGATGCTTACTATGTGAAAGCACAAAAAGTACGTCGTTTAATTCAACAAGACTTTTTAAAAGCATTTGAAAATGTGGATGTGATTGCGGCTCCTGCTGCTCCAACAACTGCATATAAAATTGGTGCGAACTTAAGTCCAACTGAAATGTATTTAGGCGATATCTATACACTTGCAGTGAACTTAGCAGGCTTACCAGCGATTAATGCTCCTGTTGGTTTTGATAAAGACAGCTTACCTGTAGGCTTACAATTAATTGGTAACTACTGGTCAGAATCGCAATTATTGTCGATTGTTCATCAATACCAACAAAATACCGATTTCCATACTCAACGTGCGGCAATTGCTGAGGAGAATGCATAATGGCTGAAGCTCAAAAGTTGAAATTGATTGACGGTTGGGAAGTCGTTATTGGTATCGAGATTCACACTCAGCTTGCAACCAATTCTAAAATTTTCTCTGGTTCATCGACTGAATTTGGTCAAGACCCAAACACACAAGCGAGCCTTGTAGACTTGGCTATGCCGGGTGTATTGCCTGTTTTGAATGAAAAAGTAGTTGATCTTGCTATTCGCTTTGGTTTGGGTATCGATGCTTACATCGACCAAGCATCTGTGTTTGCACGTAAAAACTACTTCTACCCTGACTCTCCAAAAGGCTATCAAATTAGCCAAATGGATAACCCGATTGTGGGCTTGGGTCACATTGACATTCAACTTGAAGATGGTACGACTAAACGTATTGGTGTAACTCGTGCCCACCTTGAAGAAGATGCTGGTAAATCTGTGCACGACCAATTTGAAGGCATGTCTGGCATTGACTTAAACCGTGCTGGTACACCTTTACTTGAAATCGTTTCTGAACCAGACATGCGTTCAGTTGAAGAAGCGGTTGCTTATATCAAAGCGATTCACACATTAGTACGTTGGTTAGGTATCTCTGACGGTAACATGGCGGAAGGTTCATTCCGTGCAGACTGTAACGTGTCTTTACGCCGTCCGGGCCAACCATTTGGTACACGCTGTGAGCTTAAAAACCTCAACTCATTCCGTTTCATTGAGCAAGCGATCAATGTTGAAATTGAACGCCAAATGGAAATTTTGGAATGGGGCGGTGAGATTGACCAAGAAACTCGTTTGTTTGATCCAAACAAAATGGAAACGCGTTCAATGCGTTCTAAAGAAGAAGCAAACGATTACCGCTACTTCCCAGATCCAGACTTATTACCAGTAATTATTGCAGATGAGCAAATCGAAGCTGCTCGCGCTGCACTTCCAGAGCTTCCTGCTGCACGTCGTGCACGCTTTATCGCAGACTTTGGTGTAACTGAGTACGATGCTCACGTACTTACGCTCTCACGCGAAATGGCAGACTTTTATGAAGCTGTTGTGGCTGCTGCTGGCGGTGCGAAACAAGGTAAAGTGTCTGCAAACTGGGTAATGGGCGAATTCTCAGGTGCTTTAAACAAAGCAGGCCTAGATTTGGCTGACTCACCTGTTTCTGCTGAACAGCTTGGTGGCATGATTGCTCGTATTGTTGACAACACCATTAGCGGTAAAATTGCTAAACAAGTCTTTGGCTTTATGTGGGAATCGGAAGGTAAATCTGCCGATGACATTATTGCGGAAAAAGGCTTAAAGCAAGAAACCGACACTGGTGCAATTGAAGCAATTATTAAAGAAGTACTTGCAGCCAATGAAAAAATGGTTGAAGAGTACAAGTCTGGTAAAGAAAAAGCCTTTAACGGTCTTGTTGGTCAAGTCATGAAAGCGTCTAAGGGTAAAGCTAACCCTGCTCAAGTAAATGAATTAATGAAAAAATTGATTGGTTAAACTAATCTATTTTTTAGAGAAACCCGCTTTAGAGCGGGTTTTTATCTATTTCAAAAACTCAATCAATCCAAAATAATTTTTAAACTAAAACCATTCTGATAGGTTATCCATGACAAATAAATTACTTATTACGACTTCTTTATTGTTAATAAACTCGACACTTTTTGCTCAAACAGTTCAAGTCCCAAAGAGTGAAGTAGCATCTATTTTTAAAGCTGCAAATTTCAAAAAAACAAAACATGGCTGGAAAGGTAACTGTGATACTGGTGAAATTATTATTTATAAAGATTTAAATGGTGATGGTCATAAAGATGCAGTTATTCAAGATAGTAGCACTATGTGTTATGGCAATACGGGTGTTGGCTATTATATAGTTTCACAGCAAAAAGATGGTCAATGGAAAAAACTATTTAGCGACTCTGGCATTCCCACCTTTTTGAAAACTAAAGGCAAAGATGGCTGGCCTGATATTGAAAATGGGGGAACAGGCTTCTGTTTTCCTATTTATCGATGGAATGGTAAGGAATACACTCTTAACCGTCGTGAATATGAAGGTAAAGCTTGTGAGTTATAAAAAGCAGACCCCATAAATTTAAAAGCCTCTATTTATCGAGGCTTTTTTTATATCACTTACGAAACACTCTTCGACTAAAGAATGGGCTTTTTTCTAAAGAATTGCTCAGTGACTGTGCTAATTTAAATTAAAAATTGAAATCACTTATATTTTAAAAAGAGGGATAAATCATGTCTAAAAAGATTTTAATGTTAGTCGGTGACTATGCTGAAGATTATGAAACTATGGTTCCATTTCAGTTCTTAACAGGTTTAGGTTATGCCGTACATGCTGTTTGCCCGAATAAAAAGAACGGTGACCATATTGCGACAGCTATTCATGATTTTGAAGGCGAACAAACTTATAGCGAAAAACGAGGCCACAACTTTGCAATTAACTATGATTTTGATGCCGTTAATACCGAAGACTATGTAGGCCTAGTCATTCCGGGTGGTCGTGCACCAGAATATTTACGTATGAATGATCGCGTTGTCGAAATTGTACGGGAGTTCGATCGAGTGAAAAAACCAATTGCAGCTGTATGTCACGGCGCTCAGTTACTCGCAGCGGCTGACATTTTAAAAGGCCGCCTCTGTTCTGCTTATCCAGCATGTGCTGTCGAAGTAAAACTCGCAGGTGGTCAATATGCAGATATTGCTGTGACTGAAGCCGTTACAGATGGACATTTGGTGACAGCACCAGCTTGGCCTGCACATCCAGCTTGGTTAGCTCAATTTGTGAAAGTTTTAGGCGCTACGATTACGATCTAAATAAATCACTTTATCCCGTATACAATAAAGCCTGCACTTAAATAGCAGGCTTTATTGTTAAAATAGAAAACTAGATTTTTATCTTGTAATTCCCAGCTTATTCCAAATCTCTGGTGTTAAAAACGTTGTCACCAATTTGTTTAGGTCGATATAGCGTAATGTGCCCTGCAACTGTTGTTTAACGGCTGGGTCTTTAACAATATCTTCACCAGCACTCTGACCTAACTGTTGGAAAGCTTCTCCAACTGCCTTAACACCTTCTGCCTTAATCACAGCTTTAGTTTGGGTAGAACATTGCTCTACAATCACGCGTTGTAAAACCTGAGCCAGTTTTTGGTCTAACTGGTCTTTTTGCTCAGGTGTTACATTACTAAATGCTTTTAAATCGGGATGAGCTGCTAAAGCCGTAAATGTCCACTGAAGCACTGTAGTTTTATCTGAAGCTGTTGTAGCTTTAACCAGACAATCACTGAGCTGATCGACCGTTGGACCCGCCATTGCAATTTGTGTGGTGCCTAGTACAGCCGCCGCCACACATATTGAACGACTCAGATGTGAAAACTTATGGCGAGCAATAGCGTAAAGATGACGTGACATAGGTCTAGCTCCAATAAACAATCTGTTCTTTTTATCACAGAGTCACCAAAGTTACCTGTTATGACTCTGTAACCGCAAAGTAGTTATTTCACCACAGACTCTATTCGATCAAGCTCCCACACCCCACCTGCTGCCAAGCCTTTACACATCCCTGTCCACATATCCTTAGTATGCACAAAGCTCTTGCCATCCCACACCCATTCTTCACTTGCCCAGCAGTCTCCTATGCCTCGTCCCTTTTGAGAACTGCTGATCATACCGCTATCGAAATCTGAAGCAGACTCGGTCACAAAAGTTGCTTTACCATTTAAAGACTCATCGAGCACCCAAGCCCCATAGCCTTCGTTATAAGCTCCTCGCCAACACAATGTAGTCGCCAGAACTTTCTTATTGGTTAATTTATATAGGTCAATTTCTTGTGGTTCAGCTCCATCACTATTACCGCCATACACTCCCTCGCAAAAGCCGTCTTCTTTCGGATTCGGTTTAGCTGCCATCAGACTACGGTATATTGCTTGGTACTGTTTACTTTTTGGCTGTAAAGTTAAGTAAGGTTTGGTTGCCGTCTTAATACGTTTTACAACTAGTTTTGTCTCAGGCATCAGCACTTGATTTTCATTGGCACTGCCCTTTTTGACTAAAGCACCAACGGTCCCGATACGCTTCTGAAAATCATCCATTTTTAATAACACAGCGGTCATTCCTTCATCGGAAATTTTCCATTCATGTTGCGCATTTTTAAATGTAATTTCAGTTTTTTGCTTAGATTGCTGTAGTAGAGCATTGGTTTGTAAGCTACTTAGTTTACCCATAATTGGCAGCTCAGTGCCATCTACAACCACAAGCCCTAAATCTTTGCCATTGATATAAAAATGGATATTTTTAAGCTGATTTGCAGGCATGCTTTGTTCATAGTCAGACAAAGCAAACTCAACTTGCACAGGTTGTTTTGGCCCTGCTTTACGCGTTATTAAAATTGAAGCTGGATTATCACCATTGTCTTCATTTTGATAGCCAGCAGCCTTACAAGTACCCGTATTACTACAATAGATTTCCCACTCTTGATGAGAAAATGAAATGCCTTTAATGTCTTGAGCAAAACTATAAGAACTTATTGCCGCTAAGCAGCAAATTGAAAGTATATTTTTCATTTTCCATATCTCTATAAGTCTGTTTTTATTATGAAGTTAAAAACAGTATTCAATTTTGAATTACCTTATAGTTTAAAAGAATATGTTAGATTTATATAAGATTTTAAATTGATTACTTTCTAAAAATGAAAAAATTAAATTTTTTATTATGCACAGTATTGGTAAGTCTCACTTCAACTGCTTATGCAGAAGTAAAAAGCTTTACTCCTCATTTTCCAAATTTTTATAGCTCTGCTGCAACACGCAAAGCAGATAATCAGTTCTATAAGCTTGGAGAAGCAAATTTTTTAAACGGCGTTACAGTCCCTTTTTATGGAGTAACGGCACAAAACCCTATAGAAGATGGTTTACTTAAAAGTTTTAAAACCTGTACGCCTAAAAGCTGCCATTTTAATTTTAAACTCGATGCTCAACATGCAAAACAACTCAAGCTTCTTGCATTACCTGAAACAGGATTGGTGCTGGTTCCACGTAACTGGCAAGATGTACAAGCAAATGCAGGTGCGAATGGAACTGGTTTTGCTTTAGTAATGAGTCCAGATCAAAAACAAGCGATAGAGCTTTATGACTCTTCTTTTTGCGTTGGGTGTGGATTACCAAATGCAACGCTGTATTTTCCTGAACTGTTAAAAGAAAGTGTTGAAGATGATTTTGGCGGATTCAAAGACTCTAAAAAATTCATCAACATTGTTCATCCCTCAAAAAAAGTGGCTTTTTTTAGTTATCAAATTCCACAAGTGAACAATAAAACCCATGGTATTGCTAAATATTATGATGAAGACACTTTTAACTATAAAGAGATTCAAGTCACCTTAGATAAATCGCAGCAGTCTTTAGTTGGCCCTATCCTTAATTTTTATAATGCAACGCACTAATCCAATACTTATAAAAAAACCCGCTTTCGCGGGTTTTCTTAATCACCAAATAGTTACCCGCTTCTCTGGTGGTAAATACATCTGATCATCTTCGTTTATTTTAAAAGCCTCATAAAATGGTTTTTGATTCATTAAAGCTCCATTGCCACGTACTTTATCAGGAGAGTGAGGATCTGTTTTTAAATAGATAATCGCTTGAGCTTCGCGGGTTTTCGCACGCCAAACTTGAGCCCATCCCATATAAAAACGTTGCTCCCCAGTCTGTCTATCAATTACAGGAGCTGGCTTACCGCCTAGTGCAATTTGGTAAGCCTTATAGGCAATTGCTAACCCAGAGTTATCTGCAATGTTTTCACCTAATGTCAATTCACCATTAACATGATAACCAGCAATCGGTTCATAACGGTTATATTGTTCAATCAACGCTTGTGTTTTAGCTTTAAAATGCTGATGATCTTCAGCATTCCACCAGTTTCTCATATTGCCCAATTCATCAAACTGACTACCCTGATCATCAAAGCTATGACTAATTTCATGGCCAATCACAGCACCTATACCACCATAGTTCACTGCATCATCTGCCTTTATATTAAAAAAAGGTGGTTGTAATATCGCTGCTGGAAATACAATTTCATTCAATGATGGATTGTAATAAGCATTCACCGTTTGTGGTTTCATATACCATTCATCACGATCAACCGGCTTACCTAATTTATTAAGTTCATATTGGTATCTAAACTCACTTGCGCGAATTATATTCCCAACTAAATCATTTTTAGCGATGTGCAGGTCAGAATAATCACGCCACTTTTTTGGATACCCGATTTTTATTGACATGTGAGAAAGCTTTTTACGAGCTTGTATTTTCGTTGCAGGACTCATCCAGTCCAACTCTGTAATGCTTTGGTCATAAGCACGAATCAGATTTTGCACCAATAATTCCATCTGTTGTTTTTTCTCAGCAGGAAAGTATTTTTCAACATAAAGTTTGCCGATACCATCTCCCAGCACCTTATCAACAAGCTGTACACCACGCTTCCAACGCGCTTCTTGTTCAGTAATATCTCGAAGTGTCTTGTTATAAAAATCAAATTTATTATCTACAAAAGCGCTATTTAGTAATGGAGAAAAATTATTTATCAAATGCAATTTAAAATAAGCTTTCCATATATCTAAGGGTGTATCTTGAATAATTGTATTTAAGCCCTGAAAGTAGTCTGGCTGATTTACCTGAATAGTATCAATTTTTCCTTTTAATTCAGTTGCTGTTAGATAACCTTGCCAATCAAATACAGGTGTTAGTTTATATAAATCTTTGATTTTGTATTTATTGTAGCGTTTTGCAAGATTACGATTTTGTACATTACTCCATTGTATTTTTGCCAACTGAGTTTCAAGTCTTAAAATTTCCTGAGCATGTTGTGCTGCTTGCGAGTCTCCAACAAGTGTTAAAGTTTTTTCAATATACTTTAAATACTGTGCACGAGTTTCAATAAATTTTTTATCATCTTTCAAATAATAATCACGGTCAGGTAGACCCAAACCACCTTGCTCCAATCCAGCCACCATTTCAGTAGATTGTTTCATATCCTGTTCAATGCTTAGACGGATTGGGCTATTGACATCAATACGAGCAAAATGTGCCATTAAAATTGCAATTTGATTCTTATTTTTCAATTTATCAATTTGATTTATCTCTTTTTTTAGAGGACTAACACCTTGCTTTTCAATACTTTTTTCATCCATAAAGCTAGCATATAGAGTAGCTATTTTCTGCTCTAAACTACCATCCACCCACTTTTGACCAGATAGCTCTTCTACAATTCCATGTACTTGGCTGATTGATAACTCACGGAGCTGATTAAAAGCTCCCCAACTTGCTTTATCAGCTGGGATTTCAGTATTTTTTAACCAAATACCATTTACATGTGAATAAAAATCGTTCTTTTCATTAATAGAGGAATCAATATATTGTTGATCTATACCTGATATTTTTTTGATTTGAGAATTTGTTACTAATTCCGCACGTACCAAATTAGCAGAAGTCATAAGTGCAATCGTAAGGGCACTTTTAAGTAAAATAGATTTCAAAGACTTAACCTCATATTCAAATATTTAATGATCTAAAACAATGACTTAAAATGATTATTTTTTATTAATTAAGCGAATAGCGAAATTAAAATCAATATAGAAGCAAATTTTATACCGTGAAAATATAATATTTCAAAAAATGTATTTTATTATATAAATCAAAATTATAAATAAAAAGATATACATAACAGATTATTTTAAAGGTGCCCTGACTTGAATCAAGGCATCTTAAAGAACGATGATTGCTTTTTAATTTAAAGTCTCCTCAAATGTTCTTAAACGCTTATAAATTGAAAGCAGTTCAATAATCGTTTTCCATGAACTAATTAAGTATTGGAAGGATTCACGGACCTTATCGAATACACCACCGATTTGGTTAATCAAGCCTAACGTCATCTTCCCACTCGCAATTGCAGGGAATAAAACAACTAGACTATATAAAATGTCTAACTGCTTATACCAAGTTGCGACCAAGTTAAAGTAAGCATAATGAAAATAGAGTCTGAAGTAGTTTTTACGAACTCTGCTAAATAGTTCTTTTAAAGTAGCTGGTCTTGCACGTTCCGCATGATCTTCACCATAAACCAATTCTTTACGATAAGCTGCTTCTACTTTTTGATTGTTAAATTGTAGACCAGGTAATTTAATACCAACAACCATTAATAAAATAGTACCGAAAGCAGCCCATACAATTGCAGCCCATACTAGAGAATGTTCTAGTTCACCAACAATTGGTAAAACAGGAACGTGTTTAGAGAGCTGAAATAAAATAGGTAAAAATGCGATTAAAATCATCACAGCTTTTACCAGTTCAACACCTAGGTCCTCCATAATAGTCGCGAAACGCATCGTATCTTCTTGTACACGCTGCGAAGCACCTTCAATATGGCGAAGCTTTTCCCAATGTTCCGTGTAGTACTCATTCATTGCCGTACGCCAACGAAATACATAGTGACTTGTAAAAAAAGCATTAATAACAGCTAAGGTTACAGCGACCATTGCAATATAAAGAAAAACTAGAGTTTCACTGTATAGTGCAGAGAGATCTCCACCTCCACTAGAAAGCATTTTCTGAATTAAGTCCCAAAACGGTACATACCATGCATTAATGGCAACACTGACCTGAACACCAAACCAGATGTTAAACAGAATAAAAGCAGAACCCCAAATGGACCATCTTTGCCAAGGATTATTAGAAACAATTTTCCAAAAACCAGCAAACAATGCTGTGGAGACTAAAAACCAGACATAAAACCATAAGAAAGTTGGAGACCAAAAACGGCTAACACCAACAGGTAATTGAGCTTGATGATAGCCTTGAGCAAAGCCGATAAAAGTTCCCCATGTGTTTCCACCTGTGTACCAGAGCACCATATTTAATGCGATCCAAATAACCGCCGATATAAAAAAATACCGTGGTGACGGAAAAAATGATTTGAACATTGAGTGTTGTTATCCCTATATTTCTTCAAATTTGCAATGAAGAGAATACTAAAACCTAAACCTTAAAATTGTGAAGGGCAAAGTTTAGAGAATTGTCAGTTTTTCCCATTTCATTGAAGGATTTGATCGTTTTTTTGTAAATTCATCCTTTTTGCAATTTAATCCATTTAAATTGCTTCGTATATGACTCCCTTAAGAGCCATATACGGCTTTTATATCATAGTGATATCTGTGTTTAAATCTCTTCTTTACGAACAATATAACCTTCAAGCTGCATAGCCTGAATTAAAGGTTCCAGATCTGGAGCACTTTTTAACTCGACATCAACACTGACCGCACTTTCTTTGGCACGACTTGTGGCAGCAAAGCGTTCATGGCGCAGTTCGTAAATGTTACCGCCTTGCTCAGCAATAATTGCTGTTAAACGCGCTAAAGCACCTGGATTATCTGGTAATTCGACACGAATACGAACCATACGCCCCGTACGCGTCAAGTGACGCTGTAATACGGAAACCATCACTCGTGTATCAATATTGCCTCCAGATAAAACAACCCCGACTTTATGACCTAAAAATAGATCTGGTCGAGACATAATTGCAGCAATACCTGTCGCCCCTGCTCCTTCACATACTGTTTTCTCAATATTAAGTAACAGCGCAATTGCTTCTTCAATCATGTCTTCAGTGACAACAACAATGTCATCAACGTATTCTTTAGCGACTTGGGTCGTCAGCTCACCCGGAGTTTTAACCGCAATGCCTTCAGCTACGGTTGAACCTAATGAAACTGCAATTTGATAGTTACAAAGCAATTTCGCCATGCTTGGGTATACAACTGACTGAACCCCGATGACCTTAATTTTAGGGTTTATCGATTTTGCTGCAATCGCAATACCAGAAATGAGACCACCACCGCCAATTGGTACTACTAAAATGTCTAGTTCAGGAACAGCTGCAAGCATTTCGAGCGCAATGGTTCCCTGACCAGCAATAATTTCAGCATCGTCAAAAGGATGAATAATGGTTAAAGATTCTTCTTGAGCGACACGGTGCATTTCAACAGCAGCTTCAGAAAAGTCTTGACCATGCAAAATAACGCGTGCGCCGTATTCACGTACTCGTTGTACCTTCACATTAGGCGTCGATTTAGGCATGACAATAGTGGCTGTTACGCCTGTACGCTGAGCATGATAAGCAACCCCTTGTGCATGATTACCTGCTGAAGCAGCGATTACACCATGTTGCTTTTCTTGTTCGGATAAACTCAAGAGTTTATTCAATGCGCCTCTTTCTTTAAAAGAAGCCGTAAATTGTAGATTTTCAAATTTCAGCCACATTTCTGCCCCTAGGGTTTTAGAAATGGTTTCTGAAAAAACAAAGGGGGTTTTAACCACTAAACCATCTAAACGCTCTGCAGCGGCATGTATATCTTCTAATGTTGGAAACTCTTGTTTTACCTGTTGCTGAATCATCTAATTAGTCGGCCTCAATATGTTACAAATCAATTATTTTTTTGAAAAATAGCATGAATTTCTCACATCTGTCATGAGGAGTTTTCAGCATAGCTCCACTATACAAAAATTTTTATCAGCACATACAAATCTTTTATTTTTCAACAAAAAAGCCCGAACAGGGCTTTTATTTAGTTTTCATATACTTGCTTTTGATTTATTTGGACTGGGCACTTAAACCATCGGTAGAAAGATTCTGTTCAGCTATTTTTTCATCAATTGCAAACTGAATATCAGACAGTTTTGCATTTGCTGCATCTATACCTGCTTTCATGGTAGCTTCGCGGCCTTTCACATCAAAAATATGTGCTTTTTCTCTTAAATCTGGTTGAATCACGACATCTGCATATTGAAGTTCTTCAGCAGCTAAACGCCCTTGCATAATATTAATATTCTGGTTGAAGAGCCCCCATACATTCGAAGTTTCTGTATAAATCGGTTGGGCCAAAATATCGACAGCAATAATAACATCAGCACCTAAATCACGTGCAACTTCAACAGGTACCGGACTGACTAAACCACCATCTACATATTCAGATTTACCAATTTTAGTCGGTATAAACATACTTGGAATGGATGCAGAGGCTCTTACAGCTTGACCAGTATTACCGTAATTAAATACGGTTTTGGTACCATGCTTAAGCTCTGTTGCAACCACGTACATTGGTATTTTCATTTTTTCGAGTGGTAAGTTATTTACTTGTTGATTTACGTAGTCTTCAACTTTTTTACCCTCAAAAAAACCTTTTAAACCGATACTAATATCACGCACGTCGCCTGCTTTCATTTTCAATGCAGTATCACGCAATTCATCGGGTGTTTTTCCACTCGCATAAATTGCCCCAACAATACTGCCTGCACTGGTTCCTACAATAAAATCAGGACGAATACCATGCTGTTCTAAAACTTCAATCACGCCAATGTGCGCATATCCACGTGCACCACCACTACCTAACACTAGCGCGACAACTGGCTTTTTCTGCTGTTTCTTAATTTTTGCAAAGGGTTGGTCAACAAAACGAGAGTATGCCTCTGCCGTCTGTGGTTTTAAGGCAGATAAGTGTGAGGTGGTCTGGCAGCCAGCCAACACCATAGAAAGTCCGATAATCCACAATTTAAGCTGTTTCATGACCCATCTTTGCACTATGACGTTAAATTTCGAACTGCAAGTTTAGTTGCTCGTTCTGTGAAAAGCTGTATTGAATTTATTTAATTTGTCATGTTTAAAATTTATACTCAAGTGTTTTTATGGTGTATAAAAAAAGCCCCTTATTTCTAAGAGGCTTTTTTGAAAATTACCAAATATCTGAATCGACTTTTTTCTTCAGCTCTGGATATTTATTAATTTTAAACTCTGGTTCTTTAATACCTTGTTTTAATTGCTCACGGTAGTCTTTCAACAAAGTACGTGCCACTGGTGTTAATAGTAAAATTGCAATTAAGTTAATCGTCGCCATGATACCCATAAACAAGTCAGCCATTGACCAAACGAGTGGAACACTACCAATTGCACCGAAATACACCATTACCAATACAAAAATACGGAAGATGAACATGACTTTCGGATTGTTATTAATAAACTGCACATTACCTTCAGCGTAGGCATAGTTACCTAGTACAGCTGAATAACAGAACAAGAATAATAGAACTGCAAGGAAGTCCGATCCCCAATGCCCAACTTGAGTTTCTAAAGCACGTTGAGTTAATTCAACACCAACGAAGCCCGCATCATGGTAAACACCAGAAACCAAAATGATAATTGCAGTACTTGTACATACAATGAAAGTATCTACAAACACACCAAGCATTTGTACTAAGCCTTGGTTTACAGGATGTTTTACATCAGACGCAGCAGCAGCATTTGGCGCAGAACCCATACCAGCTTCGTTTGAGAACAAACCACGCTTAATACCTTGCATCATTGCCATTGATACGGCAGCACCAAAGAAGCCACCTGCCGCAGACTTAAAATGGAAAGCTTCAGTCACAATCAGCTTTAAAATATCAGGCAAAATTGCATAGTTGCTTAATGCAATATATAGCGCAACAGATAGGTAAAGACCTGCTTTTAAAGGTACGAACATTTCTGCAAATTTAGCGATACGTTTGATACCACCAAAAATTGCCAATGCAACCATAACGACAAGCGCAATACCAACCCAAGAGATTTCTAAATCAACACCACCTAAATGAGCAATAAGATTGGCCTTGTCCCAACCCCATGCATGTGAAGATGCATTAGCAATTGCATTGATTTGAACTGAGTTAAATACAAAACCGTAAGTAAAGATTAATGCCAGTGCGAAAACTACACCGAAGGTTTTACTACGTAAACCTTGAGTAATATAGTAAGCCGGTCCACCACGGAACTGCTTGCTCTTGCTATCTCGAACTTTAAATAACTGAGCAAGTGTAGACTCAATAAAAGCCGAGCTCATACCAAGAACAGCTGTTACCCACATCCAGAACACTGCACCAGGACCACCAATTGCGATCGCGATTGCTACACCAGCAATGTTACCTACCCCAACACGGCTCGCAAGACCTGTTACAAATGCCTGAAAAGGTGTAAGACCATGTTCGTCTTCGCCTTCAGTACGACTGCTTTTCATAACACGAATACTTTGCAAGAACATGCGAATTTGCACTGCTCCAGTTAAGACCGTATAAAAAATACCGACAGCCAGCAAGAAAATAACTAGGAAATCCCATAAAGGGTCATTAAAAAATTTTACCCACGACATCAATGTCGCATTGAGTTGTTCATTCATACTCGGTCCGCTTACGTTCTTGCTAATGCGCTATTAGCACAAGCCAAAATACTGCAATAAACAAAAAAGCCCCTCAAAATTGGGACTTTTTCAGTACATTTAAGAAAAAACTTTTAATGTCAATTGAATAGCAATTATCGTCACAAGTTTAAGCAACATGATGCCCAGCACTAAGCCTTTGAAGGTTGCATGAGAGAAAGCACTCTTCAAATAAAATGAATTCATCGCATTACTGAACATAGTCCCATTGGGATGAACAGCATGCATCGACTCGGCTACAAACTTGGAAACTAACAAATGACCACCGCTAAATCAGCTCGCTTAATGATTCACATCAATTAATCGAGTTATAAAAAATCTGGATTTAAGCCATAAGCATATTTACATATACTTTTGAGCGAATGTCTAAACTGCATATAAATTTCAAAGACTGTAACAAGCCAGCGCTATAACGCGACTATCTGCGCCCCGATCCTTGCTACTCAAGAAGCGTGCGTTGAGATGCGTACCAAGCTGTTGTATTTTTTTTAGCCTAGTCGTTGCGTGAGTTAAGTTCATTTTCATGGTCGCAATGGTAATCGCCAATCCTTGTTTCATGAACTGCTTGTTGATGAGCGGTAAACTCATGTAAAGCTCCTTATACCTCGTGTATTTCTCCACTTCTGCATAAAAATCTTTTTGTAAAAGTATTTATTATGCAGCCACTACTTTTCCTAACGTGAGTATGGAGAAATCATACCTGCGTAAAAAAGTCGGTATTATGCAGAAATTTAAACTTTTGTGTATGTTTTTCATTAAAACTTTATATGAAAATTGGTTATTTTTTATATAAAGTCATCCGTTTTGTACTGTTTTTAAACATATTCTACCTTTTTTCTAATTGAATATTTTTCGCTCACCCAAGCTTAATCTTTGTTTTTTATAATCGACAAACTCGCACTATTTTGTGCATTTAAGTCAAAAGTGGCATATTCGAATTATAATTAATCAGCCATTATGTCTAAACGAATCGCATCATCATACATATAAGGATATCTCTTTTCTAATATTTTTTGCTTATAAATGCAGCAACTTCAAGATGTGAAATGAAGCATCAAAACGTATTGGATTTTAGAGAATAAGATCAGGAGTAATCATGAGTTTGGAACAAGTCCATCTTGTTGACGAGGCTATCACCTCTCGACATTCTGTACGTGCCTTTTTAGACACTCCAGTACCACAGCAAATCATTAAAGACATTTTAACAGTCGCAAGTCGCGCTCCTTCCGGAACGAATACTCAACCGTGGAAAGTCTATGTTGTGACGGGGCAAAAACGTGATGAAATGGTAGAGCGTGTCTGTGCAGCAGAGATAGAGATTTCCAAAAATCCTGAACTTGCAGAACAATATAAAGAAACTTTTGCCTATTACCCTGAAAAATGGGTTTCACCTTTTATTGACCGTCGCCGTGAAAATGGTTGGGGACTCTACGGTCTATTGGACATTAAAAAGGGAGAAAGAGAAAAAATGGCTGCTCAACAGTTACGTAATTTCAAACTGTTTGATGCACCAGTTGGACTTTTCTTTACAGTCAATAAAGCGATGGGAATTGGTTCAAAAATGGATATCGCAATGATGATCCAGAATGTCATGGTAGCTGCTAAGGCCCGCGGTTTAGATACATGTCCACAGGCAGCTTGGAACCATTTCCACCCGATAGTTTTAGATATTTTAGGGGCCGCAGACGATGAAGATCTAGTATGTGCGATTGCATTAGGTCATGCAGATCCCGCACATATTGTAAATACTTTTATTACTCCTAGAGAACCTGTAGAGAATTTTGCAGTCTTTCTAGATTAAAAGTTTATGTAAACCTCTCTTAAATTATGAGAGAGGTTTGCTTTTTGCCTGCTGCGTCGCTTTTAAAACAACAATGAAGCCACTTAAAGTAAATAGCACCATCATTATTCCCATATTGAGTGATGCAGACCAAACAAGAAAGTTAAGAAGCAAGCCACCTAATAATCCACAAGCAAATTGCATACTACCCATAATTGCACTTGCTGTTCCAGCACGAGCACCTTGCTTAGACATTGCAAGTGCCATAGCATTTGGTCCTGTTAATCCAATTCCTGAAATCGCTAAAAATAGTCCTAACATTACAAGCCATAAAGGTGCCATAGGGATTAAACCAGCAATTAATACAATGCTAGCCCCAGTTACTTGTACCATTGAACCTGCTTTTAAACGCTTGGTAATTTCAACACGTGTTGTTAAATGCTTGTTTAACGATGACATCAGCATAATACCAAAAGCATTGAGACCAAATACATAAGCAAACTCTTGCTGATTTAGGCCATATTGGTCCATAAAAACAGCTGGAGCAGAACTGATATAACAGAATAACGCTGCACCTGTTAAGCATCCTGCGAACATAGGTAAACGGAAACTCGCATCTTTGAAAATAGCACCATATAAGGTAGCCACTTGATATAAAGATAGTTTCAGTCTTTTATCAATTGCCAAAGTTTCTTTGAAAAAGAAATGTACACATAGCCAACATATCGCGCCCACAATTGAAAGCGTAATGAAAATCGCTTGCCACGGAAACCAGATTAAAATCCAAGCTCCAATCATGGGTGCCAAAATAGGTGCTAAACCCATCACGATCATCATGCTAGAAAAAGCTTGTGCCGAACCTTGCACATCTAACCGATCGCGTATAGCGGCGCGAGCCATAACCACACCAACACAACCACCTAAAGCTTGTAAAATACGCGCTGCAATCAGACCCCATTCATTTTTAGCAAGCACGCACAATAAACTTGCAACAGCATAAAGTGCGAGACCAAAATAAAGCGGTTTCTTTCTTCCAATACGGTCGCTTAATGGGCCATACACCAGCTGTCCAATGGCTAGACCAAAAAAATAAGCTGGTAGTGTGTTTGCCACCATTTGCGTACTTACCCCAAAGTCGTGAGCCATTTGAGGCAACGCAGGTAAGTACATATCAATAGATAAAGGCCCTAAAGCCGTGAGTAACGCGAGCAACATAATCCAGCCAATAGAATATTGACGCTGGGCTGTTTGTTCAGACATAACGATATTTCATTTTTCACTCATTTGCATACAGACAAGCTTACACTGTCTATCGTATGATTTGTGCAACATTGATGTAGAAATACACAAATCCTTTATCACTCAGGTTGATCAGCAAGGACTTCATTTGAAATCTTGGTTTAAACGCCTAAAAAGAGCGACTTATAACACATCATTTATGTATAACGTGCGGATGCTGATTGCCTTTTCAGGAACTGCGTTCGTGCCTTATTTTCTAGGCCATCAACTAGCAACTATTCCTCTCACATTAGGTGTGGTCGCAGCTGGTTTAAGCGATATTGATGATCGCTTTTCAGTGCGTATCATGAATTTAATTTATACCTATATTGGTTTCTTCATTACCGCAGCTTCCGTACAATTACTTTTCCCTTATCCAATGCTTTTTGCATTAGGACTGATCGCCTCTTGTATTGGCTGGATTTTACTTGGCTCATTAGGTCGTCGCTACGCAACAATTTCTTATGGATGTCTGGTTGTTTCGGTTTATACCATGCTAGGAGTCCATTTATTTGACCAGTGGTATATACAGCCAGCGCTTTTGGTCGTAGGTGCAGCTTGGTACGGTCTTATTGCAACAATTAGCTTTTTATTGTTTCCAGTGCGACAGCTTCAAGACAAACTGGCAGCCTCTTATGGCTCACTAGGTGATTTTCTATTTGCCAAGTCTAATTTGTTTGATGTTGATATGACTCCTGCGAGTTATCAGCAGAGCATGATTGATCTATCATTAGAAAATGGCAAATTGATAACAATTTTTAATGATCTCAAAACTGCCCTTTTAACCCGTTTAAAGGGTGACCGTGGACAAAAAGATACTCGTCGTAGCCTACATTATTACTTTGTCGCACAAGACATTCATGAACGAGCGGACTCTGCCCATATCGACTATCAAAAGTTAGCAAAGATTTTTGAGCACAGTGATATTTTATTTAGATTTCAGCGTATTTTGGCGATTCAGGGTAAAGCTTGCCAAGAATTAAATGAATGTATTTTACAACGTAAACCATATATTCATAACAAACGCTTTAAGCAGAGTTTTGAGAACTTGCGCTTATCTTTAGTAAAACTAAGAAATGATCAACAATATGACTTACTCTGGGTCAACGCACTTTTTGCCTTATACCGAAATTTAAAGTCGATTGACTCACAACTACTGAACTTAGAAACGGAACAACATATTCAGTCTGACAAAGTGAAGCAGGCTGAGAATCAACTCAAAGATGATGATTTAAAAGGTTGGAATGATATTGTTGTTCGAATCAAACAAAACATAACACCCGAATCTGTACTGTTCCGTCATGCCATTCGAGTATCGATTGTTCTTTTCATTGGATACGTATTTATTCAAACTACTCGAATCGAATATGGTTACTGGATTATGTTGACTGCGTTATTTGTTAGCCAACCTAACTTTAACGCGACCAAGCGTCGCTTACGTTTACGTATAGTCGGAACATTAGTCGGAATTATTGTCGGCCTTAGCGTGGTATTCCTTGTACCTTCTGTCGAAGGACAATTAGTTATGCTGGTCTTAAGCGGCGTACTATTTTTCGAGTTACGCAGTAAGCAATACGCCCAAGCAACCGCTTTCATCACAATTTTGGCATTAATTAACTTTAACTTAGATGGCTCAGCAGTCGCTGCGGCTATTCCTAGATTTGTAGATACCTTAATTGGATGTGCTTTAGCGTGGTTCGGTGTCACCTTCATTTGGCCTGACTGGAAATTCCGTCGCCTACCCCGCAGCATTCGACGTTCCTTACAAGCACAATGTAATTATTTAGCGGAAGTGGTAAAGCAATATCACGAAGGACATAACCATGCACTCAATTATCGTATTGTTCGCCGTGCCGCCCATAACACCGACGCTGAGGTCGCTTCACTAATTTCAACTTTAGCGACAGAGCCGGACTTTGACCCTACCCGCAAGTCAGATATATTTGAATTTTTATGTCTCAATCATACATTTTTAAGTTATATCGCAGCACTTGGAGCACATCGGGAAAAGATTCAAGATCAAGCAGTTCTTAAAGTTCTAGATCAAGCGTTAGACGATATACAAGGTGCGTTATTAAGAGATGAAATGCCTGATTTGACAGCACAGAATATGCTTAAAACAATACGTCAACGTTTAAGCCAAAATGATGAGGAAGACCAAAAGTCACTCATTATTTTACAGCAGTTATCACTGATGCTCAGTGTTTTAAATCGATTTAGTATGTTGAAACAACGACTAAGTCATGATCAAGATAATGATGCCAGCGAACTTGCTTCATTATAAAATTGACTCGGAATTTAGTATGAAATTGGCATAATATCCTTTCCTGACTTATGCCAATTAATGCTAAACTTAAAACAGTTTACAATTTGTTATTTGCACTATGACCGCGAAAACTTTATATGCTTATACGCTTCAGCCTGTTCCTTACGAGGTAACAGAAGCTGAACAACGTAATGCACAGCTTCTTATCTGGCGCAGCACCAATAAAATCAGCACAAAAATCTGGGCAATTATGGGCGTAATTTTAGCCCTTGCGATTTTAGGTCTTATTTTTATTAAGAACTACTCTACAGTGATTTGCTGGGTTGCCATTGTTGGTGTAGTACTTTATTACCTTGGCCGTAAATATGGCTTGGAATGGTATGTTAAGCGTAAGATGAATGAGTTTCCTGTACAGGAAATCAAGGGCATTCGTTTAGGTGTACAACCGCACGGTATCGTAATGCGCCAGCAAATGGGCTTACAAGAAGGTGTTGGAACGATTGGATGGAAAAACATCTATGAATGGTACAACACTCCTGACTTCATTTTAGTTAACTTTAAAGTGAAAGACCCTAAAGGCCAAGAACAACAAGGTGCATATATCTTGCCTAAACGTATGGATACTAAAAACTTTTCTTTTAATACAATTCGTAAGCATTTGAAAGAAACTGTAGGTGAGCCAAAAACTCTCTAATTTCTTCTCAATAAAAAAGCCTCCTGCCTCGGAGGCTTTTTTATTATTCGAAAAATAAATGATAATGAAAATTAATATTATCTAGAAAATCCATATTATCTACTCAATCTTCGGCTATAATTGGTTACAAGATCTCCATCATGTTTATATTTTTCGACCATGTTTAAAAAGTTTTTATTTCAAATTCATTGGTTTCTGGGTATTAGTGCTGGCCTCATCTTATCAATTATGGGAGTTACAGGCGCGATCTTTTCTTATGACCAACAAATTTTAAAATGGGTAAATACAGATAGTTATGTAGTTCAAGCAGAAAGCTCACCCAAGCTCACCCCTGCTCAGCTTTATGAACATTTCGCAACCACCCAGCCTGAAATTAAAATTAATAGCATTACCATAGCCAAAGATCCTACCGCTTCATCTGTTGTAAACATTGAAAAAGAAGGTGAACGTCGTGGCTATAATATGATGGTCAACCCTTACACAGCACAGGTACTGCCTAATGTTAAAGGTCGTGAGTTACTTTTATTCATACAACAAATTCACCGCAACTTAACTGCTGGAGAATTCGGTAAACAAATTACCGGTGCTTGTGCCCTCATGCTCATTTATTTTGTCTTGAGCGGATTATATTTACGTTGGCCAAAGAAACACTCTGCACGTCAATGGCTTGCTGTTAAACCCAAACTTAAAGGTCGAAATTTTATTTGGGATTTACATGCTGTTGTAGGCACATGGGTAATTGCTTTTTATCTTCTTTTTGCATGTACAGGTTTATATTGGTCATATGACTGGTGGCGTAGCGGTATGTTCAAAGTATTAGGTGTAGAACAACCAAAAATGCAAGGACATGGTGGAGCTGGACGCAATAAAGACAAATCCTCTGAAGCTAAATTAGATAACGCTCAACTGATTACTGCTCTCAACCAGACCTGGAGCGGTTTTAATAATAAAATCGAACGCGACTATTCAACTCTAACACTGAACCTACCGAAAAAAGACGATGGAAAAGTTGAATTAAGTTTTGTAGATGCAACACCACAACACGAGCGTGCACGCAACCAAGCTGTCTATAACTATAAAACTGCCAATATTGAAAAGATGGAGCTTTATGAAGATAAAAAGCTTAATCAAAAAATCATGAGCAGCATGTTACCTGTACATCGTGGCAGCTTCTTTGGGCCAGTTTATCAATTTGTAGCAATGCTTGCGTCTTTAGCAATGCCTTTGTTCTTTATTACTGGATGGATGCTTTATCTAAAGCGCCGTAAACAGAAAAAACTAACCCAAGCAGCTCGCCAATCTTTAGCTGGCTACTACATCGACCAAAATGCTAAACCTTGGTTAATTACTTATGCTAGCCAAACTGGTGTCGCAGAACAACTCGCGTGGAGTACCGCAACCAGCTTACAAGAAGCACATCAACCTGTGCAGGTTAAATCTATACAAGAGTTAACTGAAGCTGATTTACAACAGTATGAACAGATTCTTTTTGTGATTAGTACTTATGGTACTGGAGAAGCACCAGACTTAGCTTCTAGTTTTGCTAAAAAGCTATTAAAAACAAAATTAGAACTTCAACATCTTAACTATGCCGTTTTAGCTTTAGGTTCTAAAGAATACCCCGACACTTATTGTAGTTTTGGTCACACAGTAGCTATATGGCTTAAAAATAATGGAGCAAAAGCCTATTTTGAGACGATTGAAGTAGATAATGCAAATCCAACACATATTCAAAACTGGAATCAGGCTCTTGTAAAAGCAACTAAACTAGATTTGCATGCTGTTAATCTTGAAAAAGTATTTGATAGTTGGACATTACAGCAACGTGACTTACTCAACCCTAATAGTCTAGGTCAACCTGCTTATAATATTGAGCTGACTGCCAAACATGAAGCTGTATGGCAAGCAGGAGATATTGCTGAAATACAACCGGGAAATAGTCCTGAACGTATTAATGCATTCTTACAGGAGCATCATGTACTTAAAAATGCACTTGTAGACTCACTACAAATCTCTATTGAGAAAGCACTTTGGAATAAAGACTTAACCAGCGAAATTGAACCATTTGCTAATCTGGAGCATTTATTAGAACAGCTCCCTACTCTACCAACTCGAGAGTACTCGATTGCGAGCATTCCTTCTCAACAAGTCCTTCGTTTAGTTGTTCGCCAGCAGTCCGATGAATCTGGCGATTTAGGCTTAGGATCTGGCTGGCTAACTCGACACACAGAAATTAATCAGAGTATTGCACTGCGTATTCGTACCAATGAATCTTTCCATTTAATTGATGATAATCGTCCAATTATTTGTATGGGGAATGGAACAGGAATTGCAGGTTTAATGAGTTTGCTTCATGCTCGAACTCGTCATAACTATACAGACAACTGGCTTATTTTTGGTGAACGCCAACGTGCTCATGATTTCTTCTATGCATCAACCATTGAAGCTTGGCAAACAATGGGAATGTTAAAACGACTTGATTTAGCCTTTTCACGTGATCAAGAACAACGTATGTACGTTCAAGACTTAATAAGACAAAATGCAGAAGAATTGGCCAACTGGATTGAACGCGGCGCAGTTCTTTATGTTTGTGGAAGTATTGAAGGAATGGCTAGCGGAGTCGATCAAGCACTCATTGATATTTTAGGTGAAGAAAAAGTCGATGAGCTAAGACAACAAGGTCGTTATCGTCGCGATGTTTATTAAATATTGATAAATAATAAAGCCGAGTAATAGCTAAAATGCTTTACTCGGCTTTTTATTGCAATCAGCATTGAATTCAGAATGATTTTGCATACACTGTCTGCAATTTAAATTGCAGCTTTAAACACAATGCAAGTCAGTAAGTGGATTCGAATTTTCTTAGCCATCATTGGTTCGATTTTATTTTTAAACGGCTTATTTCTAGCTTTTCTAAATAAAATTCATGTAGGCACCATTGTTCCTTTAGTCTTAGGGGCATTTTTTTGCCTCTATGCATTATTTTATTATCATCTGGAACGTTTTTTCTTTTACCACTATCGCCTGCATTCAGTTTGGCGTTTTGGGTGGTTATGCTTCTGGATCTGGCTCATTGGCTTAGGCTATTTTTTTAATTTTATTAAAAATAATAAAGATACAGGCCAAAACATTCCAGCGGTGAAAGCAATTATTGTTTTAGGAAGTGGTGTCGAAAATGGACAGCCTTCTGCCATACTTGCAAAACGCCTCGATACAGCAGCCCCTGTTGCCCTTTCACAACCTCAAGCAAAAGTTGTTTTAACAGGTGGTTTAGATTTTTCAGAAAAAGAAACCGAAGCATCAGTCATGTCTCGCTACTTGGAACAACGTTTTCATATAACAAAAGAACGAATGATTCTTGAAGACAAAAGTACAAGTACTGAGCTTAACCTTAGAAACAGTAAACCACTACTTGAGCAAGCTCATATTAGTATTGATCAACCAATTGCGATTGTTACAAGTGACTTCCATACCCCACGAGCTGCAGCTATTGCAAAGAAACAAGGCTATACACAGGTTTATACAGTTGCTGCTGAAACGCCTTTGGTCACACGCTATAACGCTTGGCTACGTGAATACTTTGCGTATGCGAGCGGCTGGATTCTAAACGAGTATTAATCTTGATTCAGAAAGCTGCTATTGCTTTACGGCATAGCAGCTTTAGTTAAACCAGATAGTAATCATAATTTAAAGTAATTAAATCTGAACTTAAAAAATTAAGTATAGAAAGGATAGGTTTTGACTAACAATAGAAGAGATAAAATAGATAGATAGATAGATAAGAAATAGGAATAGCAGAAACGCCAAAAAAACTAAATAAATTAGTGCATATTTTTTTAAAACTTAAAAAATTATGGTGGGCGCTGACGGGATCGAACCGCCGACATTCTGCTTGTAAGGCAGACGCTCTACCAACTGAGCTAAGCGCCCTGATTAAAAAGACAACCAATGTAGCCTTTTTAGATTACATCCTCTAGATCAGGTAATCAAGAGAATGGCGCAGCGGACGGGGCTCGAACCCGCGACCCCCGGCGTGACAGGCCGGTATTCTAACCAACTGAACTACCGCTGCACTTGCAATACTTTAAATAAATAAAGTATGGTCACAAATTATGGTGGGCGCTGACGGGATCGAACCGCCGACATTCTGCTTGTAAGGCAGACGCTCTACCAACTGAGCTAAGCGCCCTGCAAAAGCGTTTTATAAAAGTGGCGCAGCGGACGGGGCTCGAACCCGCGACCCCCGGCGTGACAGGCCGGTATTCTAACCAACTGAACTACCGCTGCACTT
>NZ_KB851204.1:0-152722 GCF_000368065.1 Acinetobacter seifertii | reverse complement strand
AAGTGGCGCAGCGGACGGGGCTCGAACCCGCGACCCCCGGCGTGACAGGCCGGTATTCTAACCAACTGAACTACCGCTGCACTTGAGAGCTTAACGTAAAGGCTTGGTGGGCGCTGACGGGATCGAACCGCCGACATTCTGCTTGTAAGGCAGACGCTCTACCAACTGAGCTAAGCGCCCTTAACGTCTTCATCGTTTGTGAGGTGCATTATAGAGAATCTTTAACAGGTGTCAAACGCTTTTCGACAACTTTTCAAAAAAATGCGAATGAATGATTAAAAATAAGTCATTATTAAGTAAAAAACAATTTTTTGTATTTTATTTAAGCACTTATTTTAATATTTTGATCATTCGACGAATAAAACACGAATATTTAAAATCATAATTTAGGTTAAAGATTGTTCAGACAAATAAACAAGAGCATCTTCAGGGACTAAATCAAACAATTCAATGATTTCTTCATTACGCATTCGAATACATCCATGCGACATTGGAATACCCATTGGTTCTTTATCCGGTGTCCCATGAATATAAATATAACGTTGCATGGTGTCGTGGCCTTCCCCTTTATTAAAGCCGTCTTCTAAACCATCTAACCAAAGAATACGTGACAGTATCCAATCTCGCTCTGGGAATTGTGCGGCAAGTTCACTGCTATAAACTTCACCTGTTGGGTTACGTGCAATAAAAACTGCATTCTTAGGCGCTTGCATACCAATTTTTTTGGCAACCCGATGCCATCCACGTGGAGTTTTCCCAGTATTTTCTTGTTCCCCTATTCCATTCTTACCTGTAGAAACTACATAAAACTTATTATGCTTAGGAAGGTTTAAAGTTTGGTTTGCTAAATCGATAAGAATATCTGCATCTTCAAGTTTAAATTGGGACATGGAATTTCTTCTCTTATGTGAACTCAACTCTATTTTGAGCTTTAATAAAATGAAATGGGAAATTTGTCGGGTGTCATAAATAAAAGATTATCAATCTTCTTTTATCTACGCGCAGTTTCACTGCTTGTCTTGCACCAAAATTAAAAGATTATCAATCTTCTTTTATCTACGTGCAGTTTCACTGCTTGTCTTGCGCCAAAATTAAAAGATTATCAATCTTTTAATTTTGGCTCAGGGCGTAGCCATAACCAAATTGCAACAACGAGCATGGTAGTATCAGTGAAAACTTTCACCCAAAATGGCGCAGTGGTAAACAGCATTAAAATACCGCTTACGGTCATCATAATACTGGCAATCCATTTCGCTTTACGTGGTACTGTGCCATTTGCTCGCCAGTCACGTAGAGTTGGCCCATATTTCGGGTGATTTAACAACCATGCATCCATCTGAGGCCATCCTTTTGAGGCAGCCCAAGCAGCCAGAATAAGAAACACTGTTGTCGGCATGCCCGGTAAAATTGCTCCAATAATACCAAGCGTGATAAAAATCACGACCAGAGTTCGCCAAAACAATGTTCGCATATATAAACCTTAAACTATTGTTGATCGTAGTATAAAGTGTTTTTCTGGTATTGTTTTGTTGATTAACCATGAAATTGGGATGAATTATTTCGAGTACTCAACGTATGAATATTGCCTCAGTTAAAACATCCTATTTTGAACCATGGTTACAGTTTAATCACCCAATGGTAAGACAATTAGCATTTACCATTGCTAGCCCTAATTTACTTTGCCATCTTCCTCAAAGTCTCGCTATTCAGCATAGCTTTCAACTTCATTCTGATCTGACTTGGAGACAGCATTTTCAAAACTATCTACCACGTTTGCAACAACTAGATGAGTCTCCTGAACCTTTACTCCTGTTTATGTCTCGCCTTAAAAGCACGCGTTTAGGTTTACGTTTTGAGAACTTACTTTGGTTTTGGTTACAGGAAGACCAATATCATTCCTATCAATTATTAGGCCATAGTATTCAAAAAATTGAAGGGGCTAAGACGTTAGGTGAACTCGATTTTTTGGTTTTAAATAAAGAAACTCAACAAATTGAGCATTGGGAAGTTGCTCTAAAATATTATTTGGGCGAAGGACAATTAAATTTAGAACAATGGATTGGCCTAAATAGAGAAGATACTTTGAGTACAAAGCTTTATCACTTCACTGATAAGCAATTTCAATTTTCAGAAGCTTTAGATTGTAAAATTCAACAACGTTTTGCTGTTCTTAAAGGTCAGCTTTATCTACCACTCAATTTGGCTCAAGAGCAATCTATTCCTCACTGGATCAATTCAAACCGTCGTCTCGGATATTGGGGCACAAATATTCCTGACTCTAAATTTTATCGTCTAGAAAGGCATGAATGGCTTTGCCCTAATAAACAAGTAAGCTCAAATACGGCTTATTGGTGGACTGATGGCTTATATTGCAAAAATAACGAAGTCACCCAGTTTTATATGTTCAGACATCCTTCACTATTAAGCCTAGGCCATGTTGGCAACGAAAAAATGCAACTTTACAAGTAGGTATAGACTTCTAGAAACAATTTATAACGTTTTTACTATTAAATAGTCATGTTTCTTTTTACGTTTGTTTTTTAATCTAAATTTACTTCATTATTAAATTTAAACGGAGAAAATGATGAAAAAAGTTTTAGTCGCGTCTGTAATGATTGCATTTGTATTAACTGGCTGTAATACGTTCAAGGGTTTTGGTAAAGATGTCTCTAAAGCTGGTGATGCTGTAAGTAATACCGCACAAAAAACTGAGAATAAAATGTAAGTTATGTACAGCTTCGGAAAACCTTATCGCTTCGATAAGGTTTTTTTATTTTTAAATACCCAACCTTCAGAGATTCGCCTATTATATCGGACTATATTTCCCCTACCCAGCATGCAATTTCCGGTATGAACCACTCAGACACTCTCTCGCTTAGCTTAGAACTTTTACAACAGCCTTCTGTTACTCCTATTGACCATACTTGCCAAACCATTATGGCTGATCGCCTAGCGAAAGCTGGCTTTCATATTGAACCAATGCGTTTTGGGGATGTTGATAATTTATGGGCTCGTCGCGGAACTGAAGGCCCTGTATTTTGTTTTGCTGGACATACCGATGTTGTTCCAACAGGTCGTTTAGAAGCATGGAATTCAGACCCATTTGCACCAGAAATTCGTGATGGCAAATTATATGGCCGTGGTTCAGCTGATATGAAAACTGCCTTAGCTGCAATGGTGGTTGCATCTGAGCGTTTTGTAGCAAAGCATCCAGACCATAAAGGTTCAATTGCTTTTTTAATTACTTCAGATGAAGAAGGCCCTGCTGTTAACGGTACAGTTAAAGTTATTGAAACGCTTGAAAAGCGCGATGAAAAAATTACTTGGTGTTTGGTTGGTGAGCCATCAAGTACAAGTAAATTAGGTGATATTGTTAAGAACGGCCGCCGAGGTTCCTTAAATGGCGTATTGCACGTTCACGGTAAACAAGGTCATGTGGCGTATCCTCACCTAGCGCGTAACCCAATTCATGAAGCTTCAGCACCCTTAGCAGAGTTATGCCAAACTGTTTGGGACAATGGAAATGAATACTTTCCTGCAACTTCATTCCAAATTTCAAATATTCACTCAGGCACTGGTGCAACTAACGTTATTCCGGGTACTTTAGAAGTGACTTTCAACTTCCGTTACTCAACAGAAGTTACAGCTGAGCAGCTTAAGCAACGTGTGCATGAAATTTTAGATAAGCATGGTTTGCAATATGAGATTGACTGGAATTTATCTGGCCTGCCATTTTTGACACCAGTAGGTGAATTAGTTAACGCTGCTCAAACTGCTATTTTAAATGTAACTGGTACTGAGACTGAGCTATCTACTAGTGGTGGTACATCTGATGGGCGTTTCATTGCTCCAACAGGCGCACAAGTTTTAGAACTGGGTGTACTTAACGCTACTATTCATCAAATTAATGAACATGTAGATGTACACGATCTTGATCCTTTAACAGATATTTATGAGCAAATTTTAGAAAATTTACTAGCTTAAAATATTAAAAAAGTGATCTATATAAAAAGCACCTATATTAGGGTGCTTTTTATTATTTTCAGTTTTCATTATTCTGCTTTTAAGAACATGAAATAAGATTTTCATTTGTTAAATCAGAGAGATAATTTTAGAATTGTTATAGAACTTCTTTTGAATGCTTATCTATCCACTGCAATATAGTTGGCCAAACCTCTTTAGCCGCATTTTGACTCAGTGCAATTCGACTATGAGAATAATTTTCTAAGTTATTATTAGCATAGCCAAACTCACAGAATACATTGTTTTCATTTTCAAAGGCTTTTAAATATTTATAACAACCTTTAACAGGGGCAATAAATTTATCACCACTCCCAGAGATAGAGTATATTGGAACTCTTATAGAACTCATAAATTCTTTATAATCAATATTTTTAAATTCACTGATAAAATTTTGCTTTAAATTCCAATTAAACCAAGGCCGCATCGTATAATAGGTTTCATTTAAACGACCTAGCTTAAATTTATTAGCAGGAATCTGACCTAGACCTTTAGTTACTAGTTTTGCAGAAAACAACCTAATAAAATCAAATGAGTTATTTATAGCGCCAAATGCTTGGCAAGCAACTAAAGTAATACTTTTAATATTTTTCAAATATTCTGGATAGTTAATCAAGAACATTGTTAAGCATAAACCTCCACCACTATGCGTTACGCAGTGTAAAGAAGTTATATTAAAATGATCATGAATATAGTGAAATGCTGCCTTGTATTCATATAATGCAACGGTTTCAAAATTGAAGGGAATATCTGTTTTGGGACTAGTACCATGCCCCCGCCATTCTAAAATAAAGCAGATATAGCCTTCTCTTGCCAAATAATCCGCAATACCCATACAAACAGTTTTATCTGAAAATGCCCCATGAGATAAAAAAATGGCTTGCTTCTTCACCATACGATTATCTTTTTTATAAATTTCCCATAAGGCAAATTCACAATCATCATCCGTTTTTAAAATATGCAGCTCTTTATGAATTGACATTTATTTTTCTACTGTTGCAATGATTTTATTCTCGGTTGACTTAATAATGACTGAATAAGCGGAGTATAAAACTCTCCCTCATTAATCAGTTTAATACATTCATCACCGTACTCTACCCAGCCTTCTTCAACTAATGCATCCCAAATAAGCTTATAATCAAGTTTAATATCACTGTTAAAAATTTTCTCGTACTTTTTAGTGCTAATTTTCATTTCTTGCAATGCTTGAAATATCCAAATTAACTTTACGTCTTCAGTATCATGAATAAACATGCGTTCAACAGGAAGTTTATTCAATGATATTGCATTATAGTATTCGGTTAGATTTCGATGGTTCATTGCTGAGACAGATTTAATGCTTGATGAGTTTGGTTGCAATCTCATATTAACGGCTGCATAACCTATCCCACTCATTGTGGTCATTTTACTTTGGCCGTTTGCATCTAAACAATCTCTGAGATTATCTTCATATAAATATTTCTCTGAAATTAATAGGTTATTATCTTCTTTTTCCCAATCATATACTGTTTTTTGTTTATAGCCTCTGCTAATTAAAAATTGTTTTGCAATGTTATACATTTCAATTTTCTTCTCAATAGATGGCGTATTTTGCTTTTGTTTTGTCGCAAAGTCAGAACGGCCAGCGATATTAAGCTCATAGTGAGTAATATGCTTTATTCCTGATTGAACAATACTTTCCAAGTCTCCTAACATTGCTTCAACTGTTTGATTTGGCCAACCATAAATCAAATCGACGTTACAAGATAAAGAATATTTATGAAATAGCTCAATTGCATCAAAAACCTGCTTTCTTGTTTGTTTTCGGCCACTTGTAGCAATTAGTTCATCATTAACCTGTTGCACTCCCATACTGACACGATTAAAACCAGCATCCTTAATTGCTCTTATTTTATCTTCATTGAAAAGTTGAGGAATACCTTCTAATGTCATTTCTATAGGGCTAGATATACCAGCATCGGGAAAAAGAGAAGATACAACTTTAGTCAGTTTCATATAATCATTAGGCTGAAGTAAATTAGGTGTACCTCCTCCTACATATAAACTTTCAAGCTTAGCTCCCTGATAAAACTCTTTATATAAATGCGCTTCCTTACTTAAAAAATCCAGATAATAGTCCATCTCCCTCTTACCTTTATAATCTTGTGTAGGGAAAAGACAAAATCCACAATGGGGAGGATCAGTAGGAATACAATATGGAATACCTAAGTATAAGTTTATGGACTTATATTGAGCATCTGTATGCAGTAGTAAGTGATTATTTTCTTCTTCATTTAAATCTGTTTTCCACATTTTAGGTGAAGGATGAGTATGTAGAACCTTATTTGATAGATGTCGTACTTTATTTTTTTGTATGAATTTTTTAATTGCAGCAATATCCATAATCAATATATTTATCATTTTATATTAAAAAATATATTGTATTTAAATATAATATTTCATGCAATTGATTTAGCTTTTTTTTTTACATTCATCACTTATTTTCAAATTTAATTAAAGTTTAAAATCTTTAGCTGTATTTTATGAACTTACAAAATAATTGAGTCATCATAAAAAAAGGAACTCATTTGAGTTCCTTTTTACTTTATAAACCTAAAGTTTTTTCAATATATTCTAGGTTCGGAATATGGTAGCGTCGATCTTGCATTCGTACATATTTAAATACTGTTGGATGCTGTTCAGCTTCTTGGTGTTCATCTATTTCATCGACAATTTCAGAAATACGTAAACGAACAGAAAGCGGCATAGTTTTGCACATTAATGCAAACCGTTGGCTGATATCTTCCCCTTCAATTACCAAGGCTACAGCATATTGATCGGTTGTGTTATGAACTGAGTAGATAGGTAGCTTTACATCATGCCACTCAATATGTTTTACGCCATTTCTTACGTCCATGGCCGATAAGACAATATTTTGTGGCAACAGCATAGGTACCTGATCATTACATTCAATGATATAGGCATCAATAAAACCAGTTGAAACCGTAATAAGATGCTGTAGCTCTTGCTGGTCCATATTACCAATCAGAGATGTATTTACACTACCTTTCATGATTTGACCTCACTTTCAAACGCTACAAGTAAAGCATCGATATTCTCTAGTAATTCTTCCTCTTGGAAAGGTTTACCCATATATTGACTTACGCCTAATGAGAATGCTCGTTCTCGATGTTTTTCACCTGTTCGGGACGTAATCATAATAATTGGCATGTATTGATGCATATCATGATGTCGTACAAGATTCAGTACTTCGAAACCATCCATACGCGGCATTTCAATATCAAGTAGCATTAGATCTGGCTTAATGTTTTCTAGCTGCTCTATGGCATCCACACCATCTTTAGCCGTAACAACATCGTAGCCTTGGCGTTCAAGTAATCGAGACGTTACCTTACGTACAGTTACCGAGTCATCGACAATCATAACGAGACGGCGCTCGTCAGATTCACGTTGTCTATATACTGCTTCACCAAGCTGTTTATGACGCGGAGTAGACTGAATTTGTCGCGCAATATTTTGTCCGTCTAAAATTAAGCAAACTTGTCCATCACCTAAAATAGTCGCACCTGCAATTGCCCCAATGCTAGCGAACTGTTGGCCAATTGGTTTCACTACAATTTGTGCTCGAGAACCAATTAACTGGTCAACAAGTAAAGCTACCGTTTGGCCATTGTTGGCTTTAATCATTAAGACAGGTAATGAATACATCACGCCATTTAGACGCGGCATTGGTTGATTACCCACAAATTCTGAAAGATAACGTAATGGATAACGTTTATTTTCATACTCGAATAGTTCTTTAGGGCTTTCAAAATACTGTTCTAAAGAAGCTGGTGAAACTCGAACAATTCGATCGATTTGAGCAAGTGGAATCGCAAACTGCTGATCTGCCACTTTCACCATTAAGGCATCACTTACAGCTACCGTAGTCGGTACACGAATAGTAAATGTTGTTCCCTTACCATAAACAGAGTCTACGCTAACATGCCCACCTAGAGCCTTAATGTCGCTTTGTACAACATCGAGTCCAACACCACGCCCAGAGATTTGAGTAATCTGATCAGCGGTACTTAAACCTGGATGGAAAATCAGTTGTAAAATATCTTGGTGTTCCAAGTGCTGTTCCGGTTTGATCAGACCCGCAAGCAGTGCTTTTTGACGTACTTTTTCTACATCAATACCTTGTCCATCATCGCTAAAGACAACAACCACATCTGTACCTTGACGTTGAATATTGAGTTCAATACGCCCAGCTTCAGGTTTATTAGCTTGTTGACGTTGTGTTCTGTCTTCTAAGCCATGGTCAATTGCGTTTCTGAGCATATGCTCAAGCGGTGTTACCAAGCGTTCTAAAATATTACGGTCTAGTTCACCTTCAGTATTATTTACAAAAAGCTCAGCAGGTCTGTTCAATGCAGTAGAGGTCTGACGAACAATTCGCTGTAAACGTGGTAGTAACCGTGAAAATGGAACTAATCGTGTTCGCATCAAACCTTCTTGAATTTCTGCCTGAATTCGTGACTGTTGTAAAAGCAGACTTTCTGTATCTCTGATCTTGTGAGACAACGTATTTTTAAAGTCGACTAAGTCCGATGCAGATTCAGCAAGAGATTTCGATAACTGATTTAAAGATGAATATTGGTCCATCTCTAAAGGGTCAAAGTCGGTATAACGAGAATGCTCAATACCATGTTTGGCAATAATTTGTGTTTCTAACTCGCCTTCCATTCGACGTAACTGATCGGCAAGTCGTTGAATAGCCAATTCCATTTCAACCAATGTATGACCAAACTGACTTAGATCCATTTCAATTCGCGAACGGTTAATCGAATTTTCACCAGATAAATCAATCATCTTCTCGATTAAGTCTGCTGAAACTCGGATCATTTCATTATTTTGATCCAGACGTTCTGTTTGCTCCCATACTCCCATCATTGGTGGTGGTTCGGTACCATCACCTTGTATAAAGGTCATCACAGGTTCTGAGCTAAACAAATCAGCTTTCGTTAACTTCGCTGGAATTTGGATATTCGTTTCAAAGAATTGAATATTTTCTAAACTTTGTTGTAGTCCATCGAAATGCTGGTAGTTGTGCTTGAAAATTGCATCTTTTAGCCATGCAATTGCACTTTCGAGCAGATGGTCATAAATATTCGAGTTGAAGTGATGCAGTGCAAACTGTTCAAAAGTATTTTCCAGTTGATAAGCAATTGCATACACGGCCTCTAAACCGACCATGCGTGCACCACCCTTCAAACTGTGCACGGCTCTTTGTAACTGAAGCAAGATACTACGGTTCGTACGCTGATCAAACCATTGTTTCAATAGCACATCAGCCATTTCTAACAATTCAGCAGCTTCTTCGAGGAATGTCTGCTCAACAACGAGGGTAATATCTTCTTCGTCAACTACAGCTTCATTCTCTTGCGAGGATTCAACTGATGTTATTACTTCAACTGGCGTAGCCAATTCAGTAACAACGGTATCCAATACTTGATCGTGATGAGCTTCTAATTCGTCAACAACAACTTCTGTTTCCGCTGGTACCTCATTTATTAATACTTGAGACACCACCTCTTGTTCAGAGAATATCTCACTTTCAGTATCAAATACTTTAACCTCAGGTACAGGTTGGAAGTTAGAGTTTTTACCCGCTTGTTTTAACGCATTAATTGTGTAAGGAGCCGCATAATCTAGCTGTTTTTCACGCATGATTTGTAGACGATCGGCCAAGTCATCTTGAATCAAACGAATAAAATCAATTAGAGGTGAGGTTGCAATTAACTGCTTTTGAATTAAACGCTCATATATGCTTTCTAATTCATGGGTAATCGAACCGATATAAGTCGCCTGAACCATATTTGCTCCCCCTTTCAAGGTATGCAAATAACGCATTAAGTTGTTCAGAGCTGCAAAGTTTTCTTGCTCACCTACCCATATATTGAGATCAGTATCAATCCCCTCAAGTAGCTCATCAGCTTCTTCAAGGAAAATGTCCAAAAGGTCAGGATCAAAGTTTCGATTTACCTGTACAGATGAAATATACTGACGATCTTGCTGTACACTCTGGCTTAATACGGTCCAGTCGGCGGAATCTGATAAATTCTCTACCGTAATAACTTCTGGTTCTAGTTCAGTATTGAATAGTGGCTCATCAAAAGCAAAATTCTGATGAGGTAAATCGTTTTGAATACTCGGCGTATGTAACGTATAAAGTTTTAATTCTTCTAGAATACTTTGATGTTGCTTAACAATACCGACTCGCTGACCAGCAGCTAAAGCATCGAACAATTGAATAAGTTGTTGATGCGCTTTCTGATAAATTTCAAAAATATAGTCTGATTGCAACAAGACAGGTTTATCAAGCAATACATTATAGCTGTCTTTTAATTGGCTCGTATATTCATGCAAACCAAGCATTGCTTGAGAGTGAGTATGCTGTAGCAACAGATCAGCCTGTTCACTTAGACGTTCAAGATAACCAGGAAACTCGTTACGAATTCCTTTCTCAAAATCTAATTCTGCATCTAGTAACTCAGAAACATCTAGCAGCAATAATTGCGACACCAAACCATGTGAAGGCATTAATGGATCAGTTCGATCACCATGTTGCTCCACGTAGGCATCCCATGACTGATTAAACTGCGCCAATCTCGCTTCAAGCTGTTCACTTGAACTATTGCTAGATAGCAGTTCTAAGCTCTCGCCAATAAACTCACGATATTCTTGTAATAATAAAATCTCATCTGAATTAGAAGAAAGCTCCTCTTGCAATAAGATTTTAAATAAGTGCTCAACTTTAGTACTGGCTTCAAAAATTGTTTCGACCTGCGCCATTGCAGAACTGCCACGCAAAGTGTGTAGAGCACGTATTAAAGCATTGTAGCTATCATACTGATGTAGTTCTTGATTTAAGAACTGATTAATTGTCGATAAATGCTCTTCCGCCTCTTCCATAAACAAGGCTAAAGTTTCATTTAGATTTATTTCAATTTCAGTATGTACATCTTCAACAATTGGCTCAGCCAATAAATCTTGCTCAATATAGTCTAGCTCAAGCCCAGTGATTGTTTCGGCAGTAAGCGTATTTGAAAGTTGTAAAAGCTCTTCTAAAGCAGGTTCTAAACTTTGCTGTTGTTGTAGTTGTTGGCCTAATAAAATAAGCGGTCTAAAATCTACTGCATGTGCTCGTTTTTGCTTAAAGTTATCTACTAATTTAAGGAAATAGAACTTAAACACTAACTGAACATAGCCCTGAATAGCTGGAGTCAGCTTAAGGCTTTGATTGATTACTCGATTGAGCGTATCTTCAACTGTCCAAGCAAGCTCAGCTGAAGATTTAGCACCAATCATTCTCCCCGAACCTTTTAAGGTATGAAAATGGCGGCGAATTTCAGTGAGCGTAGCAGTATTTGCAGACTGCATCCATTCATTCAACAATGGCTGCAAATCAACAAAAATTTCATCAATTTCTTCGACAAAAATCTCAAGAAACTCAGCATCTTGTTCAGAATAGCTATCTTCAGGTAGCGTCATTGCTTCAGTTAAAGTTTTTAATATTTCTTTCATAGCAAAGGCTTCTTTTGCTTACCCCCTATGTGGGGAAAACTACAGAGTCAACACCAGAAAAATAGCTATTTCCCCAATATTTGTCTGGCGCTGCTCATACTTTTAAAAGAATAGCTATTATAAGAATAGCTATTCTCATCCCCCAATTTAGTCAGGTAATTTAAAGTCCGTTACTGACTCACGTAATGACTCCGACATGTTCGCCAATTCAGATACAGAACGAGCAGTATCGAAGGTTGCTGTTGTTGTTTGTGAAGTAATTTCTTGTACGACTGTCATGGTTGCAGCAATGTGACTCGCAGATGCTGACTGAAGTTTTGCAGCATCAGAAATGCTCGCAATTAAGTTTGCCAAGTCACCCGATACTTTTTGAATTTCATCAAGTGCAATACCCGCATCTTTCGCCAAGTTAGCACCACGTACAACCTCAGTTGTCGTTTGTTCCATCGAGATTACGGCTTCGTTGGTATCCGTTTGAATCGTTTTAACAAGCGTTTCAATCTGTTTAGTTGCTGAAGCAGAACGTTCTGCAAGACGTTGGACTTCATCGGCAACCACGGCGAAACCACGACCTGCTTCACCGGCCATAGATGCTTGAATTGCTGCATTTAATGCAAGAATGTTTGTTTGGTCTGCAATATCGTTAATAAGCGATACGATGTTACCAATTTCTTGTGAAGACTCACCCAAACGTTTAATACGTTTTGAAGTTTCCTGAATCTGTTCACGAATGGTATCCATACCCTCAATAGAACGGTTTACGACTTGTGCACCATTAGATGCAATAGATACCGAACGTTGTGCTACATTGGCAGATTCAGAAGCGTTGGCAGATACTTGGTCAATAGACAATGCCATTTCGTTCATTGCAGTTGATGCACCCGCAATTTCTTGTGCTTGGTGCTCAGATGCTTCTGCTAACTGGTTAGTAATGCTCTGAGTATCTTGTGTATAACGAGCAACTTCTTGAGAAGTTTCGTGAATTCGAGATACGAGGTCACGTAATTGGTCAATCGCAAAGTTAATCGAGTCGGCAATCGCACCAGTAAAGTCTTCAGATACCGTTGCATATGAACGCAAGTCACCATCTGCAAGATCGGCAATTTCATCGAGTAAACGTAAAATCGCATTCTGGTTACGATCATATTCTTCTTGTAATGTCGCTACACGCTGCTTATCTGCTTTACTACGAAGTGATAAAAGTTTTAAGACAGAACCAATTAAGCCAAGAAGCGATAATGTAAGCAATGCAACTAATGCAAAAGCCTGCCAACCGTATTGTGTTTGATCTGAAAGATCACCTAATGCGTTTAACATTGCATCAGATTGAGAGAAGATCTCACTAGATGATTGACGTACGTTTACGATCTGGTTGGTATGTTTAAGAACTGATGTCGCGGCAGATTTTAAAACTTTATCGTACTCAGTTTTAATGCCTTCCAAAGATTCACGCACTTCAGGAGAATCAACTTTAGCTACGCCTAATTCAGCATTTCCGTTTAGCTGCGCATCTAAATACACACCAAAAGTCTCGATATCGACACTAAAGTCATGCGCTGAGTTCTCAGAGTTCTCTGTACCAACGAAAACGGAGTTAATAGATCGTAGAATACGTTCCGCAATAAATACCTGGTTTTTAGCAACCACGACCTGATTACTTGATACTTTTTCACGAACCATCTTATCAACCATCAAGTTATATTCAGCTTGAATCTCAGGAATAGAGTCACTAATCGAGATATTCATATTATATAACTGGTTAATTACATCCTGTTGTGACGAGATCAAATCAATGTCATAAGCCAAAGATTTCCACAAGCCAGCTACTTTTTTGTATTCTTTTGAAGATGTACCATAAATGTCTTCGACATTTTTTATATTTTTGGCAAAAAGTTGACGCGATGCAACCAACTCTTTCATCGCTTCAGGTGATCCAGAAGCTGTTGCTTCCGTAGCCTGTCTAGAAATGGTTTGTGATAATAAGCGCAGCTCACCCATACTACGTGTTAATTCGTTATGGCGAGGTACACTATAGAATAAATAAGCAAGCGAAGTTGAAGCTACTACTAAACATACAGATGCTACATAAAGGATAGGCTTGGACTTTTTACTTTCCCCAAATAAACTGGCATATTGCTCAATTTGTGACTGGATTTTCGCAACAAAGTTGACATTCGATTTTTCGTTTACACTACGATTGCCACTTTTCTTTTTAAGTTTAAAGCCCATACAGCTTCTCCCCAGAAAAATATACTGTTTATTAACAGCATAAAAATTAGTTTATAAATTTTGTCGATGCATTCATGTAATGTGGGTTTTGCAATAGTCGACTAAATAAAAAGACGTGCCAGTGCTGATTATGCTGGTGAAAATACCCCTGACAATATTCTTTTAAATTTTCCTCCAAGTTTAAACTTTGAGAAAAAAAGCTTTTTTTATTAAAGTGTTGGATCCCCAAAACCTGATCAACAACCAGCCCCACATACTGATCTTGATGGCTAATACATAACACTTTTTGGGCAGCCGAAAATGCACTTCGTTGCCCTGAAATAAAATGTGCCAAGTCTGAAACCGAAAGTAACCTTCCCCGAATGTTTGCCAATCCTTTTACCCAACTTTGGGTATTTGGAACAGGTGTATATTTTGGTGGATAGATAACTTCTGACACTTCCCCAAGTGGTGCGACGAAGTATTGCCCTCTCATTTCAAAAGCAATTCCTGACCATCGCTCTGCTTCATTTTGGACTGAAGCGTAATTCTTATTACCTCGTTTAGATAAACGAAGTAACTCGATAAATCCGTTCGCGGCCATACTCGATCCTATAAGACGGGCTTAGACCCGCCGTTTATGTTTTTATGGATGGATGAGTTAATTTAGAAATTGTTTAATTACATCAATCAATTGCTTTTCTTCAATTGGCTTAATTAAGTAATCAAGCGCGCCTTGACGTTTGCCCCATACTCGGTCAGTTGCCTGATCTTTAGTACTCACAATAACAACTGGAATATGCTTAGTGTCTTCATCACGAGTAATCTGACGTGTTGCTTGAAAGCCATTTACACCAGGCATTACAACATCCATTAACACTAAATCAGGCTGTTCTGCTTTTGCCAAAGTTACACCATCCGCACCATTAGATGCTTCAAGTACATCATAACCATGCTTGGTTAAGATCTCTCTAAAACGATAAGTTTCTGTTGGTGAGTCATCAACAATAAGAATACGTGCCATTTCTTTGCCCTTAAATTACTTAATTATGAACTTACATGATTACGAATCGCATTTAGCAATTCATCTTTGCTAAAAGGTTTCGTCAAGTATTCATCTGAACCTACCACACGCCCTTTTGCCTGATCAAATAGACCATCTTTACTTGAGAGCATGATAACGGGAATGTTCTGATAATTTTGAGAGTTCTTAATCAGAGCACAAGTTTGATAACCGTCTAAACGAGGCATCATGATATCTACAAAAACGATATCCGGATTCGCTTCAGCAATTTTAGATAAAGCTTCAAATCCATCGACAGCAGTAATCACTTCACAACCTTCTCGTTGCAATAATGTTTCTGCTGTACGGCGAATAGTTTTTGAGTCATCAATAACCATTACTTTCAGATTTTGGAACGCATCTTCCATTTAATCTTCCATCCCCATAACATAAAATATAAATGCAATTTAACTTAAATTTGTTTTTACAGATTTATACGCATTTTTAACATATCTATACTTCTATTTTCAATGAAAGGTTTTTGTCTACTTTCTCATTTATAAACAATAACTTTTAACCTCATCACACTTTCGAAAAAATTATCATTTTTTTTATAATATTAATATTTTTATTCAGTTAAATAATAACTAATATATTTAAGATTAACTATTTAAAAATAAGTGGCTTAGCTTTCTTTTTTTGGGGAATTTTATGAATAAGCGGGTGAAATACGCCTTTTATAGGAACTGCTTGTCTGTATTTATAGGCATTGCTTCTTGTGGAGCACTGTTTTTCTCTTCCCCAACGTTTGCCGCAAATGATGCCCCTAAAGCTGTTTGGTATCGCTATTATGACCAACATGGGATTGCTAATATCAGTACATCCGTAACACCTGCACATATCCGTCATGGTTATGAAGCACTCGACCAAAATATGCAGGTGATAAAAAGAAATCATCCCTATAATTCAGAGACCGATTTAAATCAATCGTCACAACGCGCATTATCAGCCCGATACAGAGAGGAAGATAACAAATTAAAAAAGGCATATAGCAATAGTAAAACTGCTGTGATTAAAAGGGACCAAGCTCTATTGGCAATAAAAAAACAAATGAATTATCAGCAAGAACAACTCAACCATTTGCAACAAGATAAAATTTTATTTAAACGTCAGGAAATGGAATATTTCCGTAAAGGTGAAAAAGTTCCTGAGAGGCTTAAAGCATTGATTGAAAACAATCTAACCAATATTTTCAAGGTTAAACAAACACTTGAATTACTTTCAAAAAATTATAATCACACCAACAATGAGTATGAAAATATTATCGAACGTTTAAAAAAGCTTGAATAAGCGCACAGCTTTATCAAGAATAGGGGCAAAATAAAATTTGAACTACAGGATGATGCTGTATGCGCACAACGCATCTTACCCCTTCTACTTTTTTTAAATTAAGCTTAATTAGCCTGAGTTTGATTTTAGCTGCATGTCATCAGCAAGACGCACCAAAAACAACAGCATCTGAACCTAAAAAAATTGAACTTATCCCTCAAGATTTAATTTCTATAAAAGAAGGCTCCGTAGCTACTCAGACCTCTTTTACAGGAACTATTCGTGCAGTACAACAAAGTTCTATTCAAGCTCAAGTCAGTGCGACAGCAACATCCGTTAATGCAAATGTAGGTCAAAAAGTACAAAAAGGCCAAGTATTAGTCAGATTAAATAATCAAGATAATGCTGCACGTTTAGCTCAAGCTGAGGCTAATCTTGCTTCTGCTCAGGCACAAGCAGAGCTTGCACGTAATTTGATGAATCGAAAACAAAGATTACTCAATCAAGGCTTTATTGCCCGTGTAGAGTTTGAACAGAGTCAAGTAGATTATAAGGGTCAACTTGAAAGTGTTAGAGCCCAGCAAGCGAATGTTGATATTGCTAAAAAAGCTAATCGAGATGGCATTATTACGAGCCCTATTTCAGGTGTTATTACTAAACGACAAGTCGAACCAGGACAAACTGTATCGGTTGGACAAACATTATTTGAAATCGTTAATCCTGATCAATTAGAAATACAAGCGAAGCTACCTATTGAGCAACAATCTGCACTAAAAGTCGGTAGCTCTATTCAATATCAGATTCAGGGTAATTCAAAACAATTACATGCCATACTGACTCGGGTCTCACCTGTAGCGGACCAAGATAGTCGACAAATTGAATTCTTTGCAAGCCCTAAAGAAGCAATTGATTCACTCAGTATCGGCGCATTTATTAATGGCATTATTTTGCAAAATGATCGCAATCAAGGACAAACCATTCCTTTAGATAGTATTCAAAACCTGCAACAAGATCCTTTCGTATGGGTAATACGCAATCAGACTATTCAAAAGGTCAAAATTCGCGTAGTTGAGCAACGTTACAATGAAAACATTGCTTTGGTACAAGGTTTACAAAGTACAGATCAGGTAAGTCGTATCCAGTTTGAAGATTCTGATATCAATAAAAAAGTAACGCTTACAGCCGAAAAAAATAAATAAGGTAGCAAATAGCTTATGTGGTTTACCCGAATCAGTGTGAAGTACCCCGTTTTTACCATTATGATGATGCTATGCTTAATGGTACTCGGGTTAGCCTCTTGGAAACGCATGACGGTTGAAGAGTTTCCTAATGTAGATTTCCCATTCGTAGTCGTTACCACGCAATATGCTGGTGCCTCACCTGAAGCGGTTGAGTCAGATATTACCAAAAAACTCGAAGACCAAATCAACACGATTTCAGGCATTAAACAAATTACTTCACGTTCAAGTGAAGGGTCTTCGATGGTGATTGCCGAGTTTAATCTTGATACCTCTTCTGCAATTGCAGCACAAGATGTGCGCGACAAAATTGCTCCTGTTATCGCTCAATTTCGTGATGAGATTGATACGCCGATTGTGCAACGCTACGATCCTTCATCTAGCCCAATTATGTCGGTAGTGTTTGAGTCGAATACGATGAGCTTGGCTCAATTAAGTTCGTATGTAGATAAAAAAATTGTGCCTCAGCTTAAAACCGTTTCTGGTGTAGGTAATGTCAATCTACTTGGTGATGCTAAACGTCAAATCCGTATAAAAATCCATCCTGAACAATTGCAAAGCTACGGTATTGGTATTGATCAGGTTATTAACACGCTAAAAAATGAAAACATAGAAGTCCCTGCGGGAACTTTACAGCAAAAGAATTCTGAACTCGTTGTACAGATTCAATCAAAAGTTATTCATCCTTTTGGTTTTGGTGATTTGGTTATTGCCAATAAAAATGGTTCCCCTATTTTTTTAAAACAAGTAGCAACTGTTGAAGATACTCAAGCCGAACTGCAATCTAGTGCTTTTTATAATGGAAGAACGGCTGTCTCTATCGATATTTTAAAAAGTTCAGATGCTAATGTAATTCAAGTCGTCGATAAAACTTACCAAACGTTAGAGAAGCTAAAAGCTCAAATGCCTGCAGGTTTAAATTATAAAGTCGTGGCAGACAGCTCTAAAGGTATTCGTGCTTCAATTAAAGACGTTGTTCGTACCATTCTTGAAGGGGCAGGCTTAGCAGTTTTAATTGTTTTACTCTTTTTAGGTTCTTTCCGTTCTACCGTCATTACAGGTTTAACTTTACCGATTACCCTGCTTGGAACATTAACCTTCATTTGGGCTTTTGGGTTTAGTATTAACATGATGACGCTGTTAGCCCTGTCACTGAGTATTGGTCTGTTAATTGATGACGCAATTGTCGTTCGAGAAAACATAGTTAGACATACAGAGCTTGGCAAAGATCATGTCACTGCGGCTTTAGATGGCACCAAAGAAATTGGTTTAGCCGTACTCGCAACCACACTTACCATTGTGGCAGTATTTTTACCTGTTGCTTTTATGGGTGGGTTAATTGGGCGTTTCTTCTACCAGTTTGGAGTAACTGTAAGTACAGCTGTTCTTATTTCCATGTTTATCAGTTTTACACTCGACCCAATGCTTTCAGCACATTGGAAAGACCCAGTAAAGAAAAAGGAAAGTCGACTACAACGTTTCTTTAATCGTATTTCTAAATTATTAGATGGCCTTACCCATATTTATGAAAAGTTGTTGAAGCTTGCTCTGCACTTTCGTTTTATTACAGTCATTATTGCGATTGCTTCACTATTCGCTGCCTTAGGTTTATCAAAGCTTATTGGAACCGAATTTGTACCAGTCCCAGATAAAGGCGAAATTCGTATTCAGTTCGAGACGCCCGTCGATGCTTCTTTGGAATATACCCAAGCCAAACTACATCAAGTCGATCAAATTATTAGGCAATTCCCTGATGTTGTTTCTACCTACGGGGTTGTAAATAGCACAATAAACTCTGGGAAAAACCATGCGGATTTAGGAGTGACTTTAAAACCAAAACAACAACGTAGTTCAGACTTAGCAACGCTCAACAATGAGTTCCGTGATCGTTTGCAAACCGTAGCGGGCATTCATGTTACTTCCGTTGCTGCTGCTCAAGATTCAGTTTCTGGTGGTCAAAAACCTATCATGATTTCCATTAAGGGAACTGACCTAAATGAGCTGCAAAAAATTTCAAATCGGTTTATGACTGAAATGGGCAAAATTAAAGGTGTAGTCGATTTAGAAAGCTCTTTAAAAGAGCCAAAACCAACTTTAGGTGTTCATATTAATCGTGTATTGGCAAGTGACTTAGGCTTGTCTGTTTCCCAAGTTGCCAATGCAATCCGTCCATTAATTGCAGGCGATAATGTCACCACGTGGGAAGATCGTGACGGCGAAACCTATGACGTTAATATTCGGTTAAATGAAGACAAACGCATGCTTCCTCAGGACGTTCAAAATCTATATCTCAACTCAAACAAAACTGGTGCAAATGGACAATCAATATTAGTTCCATTGAGTGCGGTAGCAACAACTGAGGAAAAACTCGGCGCGTCACAAATTAATCGACGCGATCTTGAACGTGAAGTACTCATTCAAGCTAATACATCTGGACGCCCAAGTGGAGATATCGGGAAAGATATTGATAAAATGCAAAAAGCATTTAAGTTACCTGCTGGTTATACCTTCAATACCCAAGGGGCTAATGCCGACATGGCCGAGTCTGCAGGTTATGCATTAACTGCTATTACGCTTTCCATTGTATTTATTTATATTGTTTTGGGTTCTCAGTTTAATAGTTTTATTCACCCAGCTGCGATTATGGCATCTTTGCCGCTGTCATTGATTGGGGTATTTCTTGCCCTCTTCTTGTTTAGAAGTACCCTAAATCTATTTTCGATTATTGGCATCATTATGCTCATGGGGCTGGTAACCAAAAACGCGATTTTACTTATCGACTTTATTAAAAAGTCCATGGAACATGGGGAAAGTCGTTATGATGCTATTTTACAAGCGGGTAAAACCCGTTTACGCCCTATTTTAATGACTACTAGTGCTATGGTCATGGGTATGGTTCCATTAGCTCTAGGCTTGGGTGAAGGTGGAGAGCAAAGTGCACCAATGGCTCATGCTGTTATTGGTGGTGTAATCACCTCTACCCTGTTGACACTAGTAGTTGTACCCGTCATTTTCACTTATCTGGATGACTTGAAAAACTTTCTGCTGCGTCAAACTCGACGATTCATGTCATAATGCAGCGACTATCGTATAATCTGCGTTTTTATAACGCTTAACTTTTTTAGGACTTTTTCCATGCGCGCAAGCCGCTTTTTATTTGCAACGTTGAGAGAAACCCCAAACGATGCTGAAGTGATTTCACATCAGCTCATGTTACGTGCGGGGATGATTCGTAAATTGGCATCAGGTTTATATACATGGCTGCCGATGGGAACACGTGTGCTTAAAAAAGTTGATGCGATTGTTCGTGAAGAAATGAATCGTTCAGGTGCTATGGAAGTGTTCATGCCCGTGACCCAACCCGCAAGCTTGTGGGAAGAATCAGGTCGTTATGAACAATACGGCCCTGAATTATTACGCTTCAAAGATCGTCATGACAACCCGTTTGTGCTTGGTCCTACACATGAAGAAGTAATTACCGATTTAGCACGTAACGAGCTAAAAAGTTATAAACAACTTCCTGTAAATTTCTATCAAATTCAAACCAAATTCCGTGATGAAATTCGTCCACGTTTTGGTGTAATGCGTTCACGCGAGTTCATTATGAAAGATGCATATTCTTTCCATGCAACTCAAGAATCACTACAAGAAACTTATGACGTGATGTACGACACTTATAGCCGTATCTTTACTCGCTTAGGTTTAGACTTCCGTCCAGTTCAAGCTGACACAGGCTCGATTGGTGGTTCAGCTTCACATGAATTCCATGTATTGGCTTCAAGTGGCGAAGATGACATCGCATTTTCAACTGAATCTGATTATGCAGCAAACGTTGAAATGGCTGAGGCAGTTTTAGTTGGTGAACGTGCTGCACCTGCACAAGAATTTAAATTGGTTGAAACACCAAATCAAAAAACAATTGATGATGTTTGCCAATTCCTAAATGCTGATCCGAAACAATCTGTTAAAGCATTATTGGTTCAAGGTGTTGCTGATGAAAAAGGCAATGTTCCTGTAGTTGCCCTATTCTTACGTGGCGATCACGAACTGAATGAAATTAAAGCTGAGAAACATCCTTTAGTTGGTGCCCCTCTTACGTTTGCAACTGAAGAGCAACTTCAAGCATTTGGTTTAACGGCTGGCTTTACAGGTCCACAAGGTTTAGTTGAAAAAGGCTTAACTGTTATTGTTGATCGCGCTGCATCTGTTCTTTCTGACTTCGTTGCTGGTGCAAATGAAGCTGACAAACACGCTGTGGGCGTAAACTGGGAAAGAGATGCGCAAATCACTGAAGTCTTTGATTTACGTAATGTGGTTGAAGGCGACCCATCTCCAGATGGTAAAGGCACGATCCAAATTAAACGCGGTATTGAAGTAGGTCATATTTTCCAGCTTGGTACTAAGTACTCTGAAGCTTTAGGTTGTAAAGTTTTAGGTGAAGATGGTAAGCCATTTACAGTAACAATGGGTTGTTATGGTATTGGTGTAACACGTGTAGTTGCAGCTGCAATTGAACAAAACTACGATGACAAAGGTATTATTTGGCCACAAGCGATTGCCCCTTTTGAAATCGCAATTGTTCCAATGAATGCACACAAATCACCTCGTACTCTTGAAGCAGCTGAAGCACTTTATGCAGAACTTCAAGCTCAAGGTTTTGATGTATTACTTGATGACCGTAACGAACGTCCAGGCGTTAAATTCTCTGACCTTGAGTTAATGGGTATTCCACACCGTATCGTGATTGGTGAAAAAGGTCTTGATGCTGGTACGTTTGAATATAAAGGTCGCCGCGATGCTGAAGCGAGCAATTTAACTAAAGAAGAACTTGTAGCTAAGTTAGCGCGTTAATTACATGTACGTCATTGCCTCCAATGGTAGTGGCATACAAATGTTATTTATATAGGCAATACCTTACTTTTGTTTCGGCAAAAGTAACAAAACCATTTGTGTGACTGACGGTACGTCCATGTTACCGCAGCCATACGGGCGATATCCATGCCGTCCCCATAATATTAAATTTTGTACTATCTTCCTCAAATAAAAAAACTGCTTCTAAAAAGAAGCAGTTTTTTTATTATCTTATAAAATTTACGTCTAATTTAAACTGTTAAATCTTTAATGGTTGTCGAAGATCCATTGGTTTTAACCGATTCAATCCCTTTGTCGCGTGATGCTTCGCTCGCGTAGAACTGACTCGTACCAATAATTTGATGATTGGCTGCTTTTAAATTGAAGTAAGGTTTTCCATTTTTTGCAGTTAAACGGTCATATCGCCCATCGTCACCACTATTTTTTTGAACTGACTCAATACCATTGACTGCCGACGCTTTTGCTTTATATAGCTCACTATTTAAAATAATTTCGCCATTACCAGCCTTAAGTACAAAGCGATATTGTCCATCACTCGCTTGAGAAATCTCGTACCATCCTGCCATATGAACCTCGTTTTTTTGTTGATGTGGGTATGACTTTCGTTATTATTCTGGACGAAAGTTATTTGTTATTGATGACAATATAAATGAGGTGTGTAACTTTGGATAGACTACTTTTTATACATTATCGTAATAAAATTATAAGGATGTTGAAAGTTAAAAAGGTAGAGGCTACATGAGTACCCCTACCAAAATGTAATTAAAATTAACAAATTAAGCTTTTTTTACAAATTCAGATTTTAATTTCATCTGACCAATACCATCAATTTTGCAATCAATATTATGGCCATCACTTGCATCTGGAACTAAACGAATTGTTTTTACTTTTGTTCCCACTTTTACAACCGAAGATGAACCTTTAATTTTTAAATCTTTAATCACAGTGACACTATCGCCATCTGCCAAGACATTACCATTTGCATCTTTAATCACTTCTTGATCATCACTAATTGAAGTTTCCCCTTCCTTCCACTCATGTGAGCATTCAGGGCAAATTAATAAGTCGCCGTCTTGATAAGTATATTCTGATTGGCATTTTGGGCAATTTGGCAAAGACATAAAAAAATCTCAAAAAGTATATTATGCGAGATATGACTCATTTTTTAAAGTTTTAAATAAAAGACTTTTACCAAAAAAAAATTTATACATTCATTTTGAGTTTTTACTTAATAAATATTCTTTCAAAATAATTGCATGGTTATTTTCAACATCTTTTGCTGAATATAAAAGTGTAACTGTATGTTTTACTGCAATGTGCTGTAGCTCTTCGACTGCGGAGTTGGCTTCTAGCTCTTTTAAATAACGTCGCTTAAATTCTTCCCAATGATCTGGCGTTGCCGCATGGAACCACTTGCGTAATTCAGTTGAAGGCGCCACTTCTTTTAACCACAAATCTAAATGGGCATTTTCTTTACTTATTCCGCGGCTCCATAGCCGATCAACTAATATTCGTTTCCCATCACTAGGGTCAGCATTTTCATAAATTCTTTTAATTTGGATATCCATTTCTGACCTCTACTCTGCTGAATCTAGACATTATTGGTTTAACCATTACAGTGATTTGCCTGCTTCTACAATCTAAATCTTTTGCACAAAATATTATCTCAATTTGCCATTTTTGATTAATTCAGGCATATAAATTGCTTTTGAACTTTTCATTATTTTATCGAATGGTAAAAAATGAAATATTATATTTATCCATGTTCCTCTCAGGAAGACGCCCCTTATTTGATTTTGTCATCTGGGTTAGGTGGTCATGCTAGTTTTTGGAGTCCACAGCTTGAATCATTGAGTGCACATTTCAACGTCGTGACTTATGACCAAGAAGGCTGTCACCAAGACAGTGCTTTATTACCTGCACACTACCATATGTGTGACATAGCAAATCAAGTACTACACTTATTAGAACATCTTCAAATTTATGAGTTCCATATGATCGGGCATGCTTTGGGTGGCATCATCGGAATGGAACTCGCAAAGCAACTGAAATCTAGCTCAATTACCATGCTCAGCCTGACACTGATTAATGCGTGGGATGAGCTAGATGCGCATACACAAAAATGTTTTGATGCCCGTATCGCATTATTGGCGTCAGCAGGTACTGAAGCCTATGTGCGTGCACAGGCATTATTTTTGTATCCTCCAGCCTGGATTTCTCAGAATCATAGCCATATTAAAAGTACTGAAGATATTCAACTCCAAAACTTTCCGCCCAAAACAAATGTCTTTGCCCGACTCAAGGCATTAATGCATTTTCAATTACAGATAGAGCACGTACAGGCACTAAAAGACACAGCAATTCATATAGTCGCCAATCAAGATGATTTTTTAGTTCCGGTACATAAATCACAAGATCTTTTTACCAAACTCGGCCATGGTCAACTTTGCATTTTACCCTCTGGTGCCCATGCTTCCACAGTGACCGAGTCTCAACCACTAAATCAAACTTTCATCCAATTTTTCTACAATATTAAGGCTTTATCATGAATGCAAAAACATTAAATATTTTAGATCAAATTTTTTTAGAAGCTAGAACCCACAGCACGTGGTTAGATAAAGCAGTCTCCCCTGAGCAAATTCAACAAATTTATGATCTGGTCAAAATGGCACCGACTTCTGCCAACTGTAGCCCAGCTCGTTTTGTATTTTTAACAACACCTGAAGCTAAACAAAAACTCAAGCCAGCATTGTTGTCTGGCAATGTAGAAAAGACGATGACAGCTCCTGTCACTGTTTTGGTTGCAACCGATGCAAGATTTTATGACAAACTGCCAGAACTATTTCCTTATGCCGATGCAAAATCATGGTTTACATCAAGTGAAGCCGTAGCACATGAAACTGCCTTTCGTAATAGTTCATTGCAAGCTGCATATTTAATTATGGCATGCCGTAGTTTAGGTTTAGATACAGGTCCAATGTCTGGTTTTGACGCGAAACTGGTTGATGAGCTATTTTTTGCAGGGACAAATCATCATATTAATCTCATCATTAATATCGGCTATGGCGACCCTCAAAAAGTTTATACCCGCCTTCCTCGCTTAAATTTTGAAGAGGCTTGTCGGGTGGAATGATTAAAGTCCATACCACTCTCTTTAATCTCAAAAGAGAAATATCTTAGTTCTACACGGCGACTTCAATGTCGCCTTTTTGTTCTACTGTTTCAGAACACTGAATGTAATATGCATCCCAAAAGCAAAATTGATCAAATGATGCACAATGAAGCAAGTTAGTTCATGCTTGGTGCATAACCGCATTATTTTTTACCATTTGATAAAAATTATACCAAACAATAAATTCAAAACATTGATAAGTATTTAGATATTAAAGTTGGCACGCACTATGCATTATTAAAAATACAAACAAATACTGAAAATTATATCTTTTATAACTTTCAGTTCGACTTCCTAAACTCACGATGGGGAATCAAGATGAAGATCGGCGTTTTTTGTCCAATTGGAAATAATGGCTGGCTGCTTTCAGAAAATGCACCGCAATATAAACCTACCTTTGAGTTAAACAAACAAATTGTACAACGTGCTGAACACTACGGTTTTGACTTTGCCCTTTCCATGATTAAGTTGCGTGGCTTTGGCGGAAAAACTGAGTTTTGGGACTATAACCTTGAAACATTTACCCTCATGGCAGGTCTCGCTGCCGTCACCAGTAAAATCCAAATTTATGCAACTGCAGCAACACTAGTCATGCCTCCTGCAATTGTGGCACGTATGGCATCGACCATAGACTCGATTTCCAACGGTCGCTTTGGACTAAACGTCGTGACTGGATGGCAAATGCCTGAATATTCCCAAATGGGTATGTGGCCCGGCGATGAATATTTTGCTAAACGCTATGACTACTTATCTGAATATGTCGAAGTTTTACGTGAACTTTGGGCAACCGGGAAGTCAGACCTAAAAGGCGAGTTTTTCCAGATGAATGATTGTCAGGTCAAACCACAGCCTCAAGCTGATATGAAAATTATCTGTGCAGGACAGTCAGATGCTGGTTTAGCTTTTTCCGCAAAATATGCCGATTACAACTTTGTTTTTGGAAAAGGTTTAAACACACCGACAGCCTATGCCGAAATTAATGATCGCTTAAAAGCTCAAACTGACAAAACTGGACGCAATGTACAGACCTATGTGTTGTTTATGGTAATTGCAGCCGAAACAGATGCTGCTGCAATGCAGAAATGGCAACACTATAACGATGGTGCGGACATGGAAGCTATTCGTTGGCTACAAGACCAAGGTGCAAAAGATAAAGTGTCTGGCACTGACACCAATATTCGTCACATGGCCTCTAGTGTTTCTCCAGTCAATATCAATATGGGCACAATTGTTGGCTCTTTTAAAAATGTCGCAAAAATGCTTGATCAAATTTCCGAGATTGAAGGTACAGAAGGAATTTTGTTGACCTTTGATGACTTTGTACAAGGTGTAGAAGATTTTGGTCAACGCATTCAACCGCTCATGAAATGTCGTGAAAGTGTCGTTACCGAACTGGCAGAGCAAGCCGAACCAACTGTTTTGGAGAAAAGCGCATGAATGAAATGTCTAATATTGTGTGTGCAGAATTCACGTCACAGATTGGTACAGGCAAAGTATTAAAAGCAGAACCTGAACATATTCAACTAGCAGCAGAACAAACTGCACTTGTTGTCATTGATATGCAAAATGCCTACACCTCTTTAGGTGGGTATTTAGATTTAGCAGGTTTTGATGTTTCAAAGACTAAGCCTGTAGTCGAAAATATTAAAAAGGCGATCGATGCTGCACATAGTGCAGGGATTCAGGTCATCTATTTCCAAAATGGTTGGGATAAAAACTACGTCGAAGCTGGTGGTTTAGGTTCACCAAATTTTCATAAATCCAATGCCTTAAAAACCATGCGTAAACGCCCCGAGTTACAAGGCCAACTTTTATCTAAAGGCGGTTGGGACTTTGCTTTAATTGATGAGTTAAAACCTCTTCCACAAGACATCATTATTGAAAAGCCACGTTATAGCGGTTTCTTTAACACCGCTCTCGACAGCATTTTACGTGCTCGTGGCATTCGTAATTTGGTCTTTGTAGGTATTGCCACCAATGTCTGTGTCGAGTCGACCTTACGTGATGGTTTCTTTTTGGAATATTTCGGTGTTGCACTTAAAGATGCTTGCTATCAAGCGGGACCTCAAGAGGCTCACGACGCAGCGCTATATAACATTAAAACTTTTTTTGGCTGGGTATCTGACACCAATAGCTTTATTGAAACCTTTGATTCGGCATCAACATTGCTACAGCAATCTGCCTAATTCATACATTTAATTTTATCTAAAATTTTTGATTTGGAGCATTTTATGTCTAAACAAGTTGTTATCCCTGACGGAACATCGGCACCACTTGCACCCTATGTTCCTGCAACCAAAGCAGACAATATTGTGTATGTGTCAGGCACATTGGCTTTTGATGAAAATAATAATGTGGTCTGTATTGGTGATGCTGCAGGACAAACTCGCCATATTTTAGAAACAATCAAAAAAGTGATTGAAACTGCGGGTGGCACCATGGATGACGTAACGTTCAATTCTATTTTCATTAAAGATTGGGTGGACTATACCGCAGTGAATACGGTATATGCAGAATATTTTCCGGGTGACAAACCGGCTCGCTTTTGTATCCAGTGCGGCTTGGTGAAACCCGATGCCTTAATTGAAATTGCATCGATTGCCCATGTGGGATAAACGATGTCACTGATAAAAACCTTCAGCATCATCACTAATGTGATGTTTTAGCCTCGATTCATTGTAATGATCATGCATTGGGGTTGGAGAGCAATCATGCAAAAAACAGAAGAGAAACAGGTTTTAACTCCATCTACGATTCAGCAGGCTCAGACATGCTCAACACACTTAGAAGTAGATCAGCATACTTTTAGACAAGGCATGGCAAATCTTGGAGCAGCAGTGAATGTCATCACGACAGATGGGCCTGCGGGAAAGGCTGGCTTTACAGCCTCCGCTGTATGTAGCGTAACAGATACACCGCCGACACTATTGGTTTGTCTCAACCGCTCAGCATCAGTTTTTAATACTTTTAAACAAAATGAGGTACTTTGTGTCAATACTTTAGCTGCCCATCAAAGTACGCTATCTACAATTTTCGGTGGAAAAACACCAATGCCAGAACGCTTTGCTCATGGGGAATGGAGCAAGCTACTCACTGGTTCTCCGATTTTGAATGAGGCCTTGGTGTCATTTGATTGTGAAATTGTACAAAGCATGAGTATCGGTAGTCATGATGTCTTGTTTTGTTCGGTCAAAGCAATGAAACACCAAAGTGGGCTTAATGCACTTATGTACTTCAACCGCAATTATTGCGAATTACAAACAGCATGCTAATGCAGATAAAAAATGAAAAAGAGGATCTGTTATGCGAACAAAAGAATCTTGGTTTCCTAAATTTAAGCCGCACACAGGTAATTTAGAAACTCCCGTACAAATTGATGAATATCTTCCTCCTGGTAAAAGTATTGTTTTGGGGTTACAACATGCTTTTGCGATGTTCGGAGCAACTGTTTTAGCCCCGTTACTCATGGGCTTTGATCCGAACCTCACCATTTTTATTACTGGTATTGGCACCATCTTGTTCTTTTTAATGACAGGTGGGCGTATGCCTAGCTATCTCGGATCAAGCTTCGCCTTTATTGGCGCAGTCGCAGCCGCTACAGGCTATGTAGGGGTTGGATCAAATCCCAATTTAGCTGTGGCGCTTGGCGGTACAATCATTTGCGGTTTGATTTATGCATGCATCGGTTTAATTGTGATGAAAACTGGAACTGCATGGATTGAAAAACTCATGCCACCCGTGGTCACTGGTGCAATTGTGATGATTATTGGTTTAAACCTTGCACCTGTAACAATTAAAAGCGTTTCGACAAATAGCTTTGACACGTGGATGGCAGTCATTACCATTTTATGCATTAGTGCGGTTGCTGTTTTTACAAGAGGTATGATTCGCCGCCTTCTATTACTCATCGGGCTCATCAGTGCTTATTTTATTTATTTTCTACTCACCAATACCTTAGGATTAGGCAAACCCATCGATTTTAATGCGATCAGTCAAGCTGCATGGTTTGGCCTACCCACTTTTCACTCGCCTGTTTTTAATGCCAAAGCTATTTTATTGATTGCACCTGTTGCGCTTATTTTAGTCGCTGAAAACTTAGGACATTTCAAAGCTGTTTCTGCCATGACAGAACGTAATTTATCGCCATATATGGGTCGTGCTTTTTTTGCAGATGGTATTTGTACAAGTTTATCAGCTTCTGTTGGTGGTACAGGTATGACGACTTATGCTGAAAATATTGGAGTAATGGCTATAACTAAAGTCTATTCAACGACTATTTTTGTGGTTGCGGGACTATTTGCAATTCTACTCGGTCTATCTCCCAAATTTGGAGCAATCATTAGCACCATCCCTGTTGCTCTATTAGGCGGTGCGTCCATTGTTGTCTTTGGCTTAATTACTGTAGCTGGAGCAAAAATTTGGATCGATAACAAAGTTGATTTCACTAAAAATAGTACTTTAATCATTGCAGCAGTCAGTCTCATTATGGGGGCTGGTAATTTAAGTCTACATATTGGGCCATTTGACCTAGGGGGTATTGGAACTGCGACACTTGCAGCAATTGTGCTTAACCTATTACTCAACAGAACGGAAAAATCCGAAAGTCAATCTATTGAAAAATCAGTAGAACCGCTTAATTCTGTCCCACACCTTTAATTCTGGAGAAACTCCTTGATTCAAAGTGCTTCATTTATCGGTTTAGGTGCAATGGGATGGCACATGGCTTCCCATTTAACCCAAGTATGTAGCCAAGTCTATGTTTGGAATCGTACGTTTGCTAAAGCAAAGCAACATGAACAAACCTTTGGTACGCAGGCTGTAGACCTGACACAAGCTCTGCAAGCAGATATTATCTTTTCATGCCTACCGACTAGCCAAGATGTAGAAAATTTAATTGCGGATTCTCAACTAAAACAAGGCTGTATTTGGGTAGACTGCACTAGCGGTGTGCCAGAAACTGCAAGAAAACTCAGTCAACAGCTCAAATTAAGCGGAGTTGATTATTTAGATGCGCCAGTTTCAGGACAAACGATTGGAGCTGAACGAGGAACTCTTACGGTAATGGTCGGAGGTGACGAGTGTGCATTTAAAAGAGCAAAGCCTATTATTCAAGCATTTGCTAATTTAGTTGAATATGTCGGCGAAAGCGGTGCTGCTTTTGCAGTAAAAGCTATCAATAACACACTAATGGCAACACATCTTTGGGCGCTAGCAGAGGGTTTGAGCATCCTTAAATCTCAAGGCGTAAATTTACATTCCGCAATGAACTGCATTAACCACTCTAGTGGCAAAAGCAATGTTTCAGAACATATTATGATGCAACGTGTTTTAAGCCGTAAATTTGAAAAAACTTTTGCTTTAGATTTATTACAAAAAGATATTGGGATAACACTAAATTTAGTTACTCAAAATAATTTAGAACTTCCAGCTTTTAGTCTAATTCAACAACAGTTTAATCAGGTTTCCAGACCTGATGCACAACAAGTCGATTTTTCAGCCATAGTTAAATTATTGGAACAACAAAACCAATTAGAGCTATCTTAAGAGTAAGTCTTACGACCTACTCTTTTTTTTTTAAGAAAAATAAAATTCTTTTACTGATCCGGAATCGCAGCTTCCACTAAAAGTGCCAATAACGACAAAGACTCCTGCCATCCTAAATAGCATGCCTCTACAGGAATAACTTCGGGTATTCCTTCTTGAGTAATATGCACCTCCGTACCGACCAGTACAGTCTTTAATGTAATAGTCACCTGCATCGTACCAGGTAAATTTGCATCATCGAATTGATCGTTATATCGAATTAATTCATTTGGAATGAGTTCAACATAAGTTCCGCCAAATGAATGTGTTGATCCTGTCGAAAAGTTAGTAAAACTCATTTTGTATGAGCCACCTACATTTGAATCAAAACTATGAACTTTCGCAGTAAAACCGTGAGGGGCCATCCACTTAACTAAAGCATCTGGGTCTAGAAATGCGCGATAAACACGTTCAGCGGGTGCTTTAAATACGCGATGTAATTTTACTGTACCTGTTGCCATGATCTTCTCCTTATTTTTAATTCCATTTAAGTTATAGAAATAATGTTTACTAGCTTAAACTTTAGAAAGTGTTTTAACGTATATTTTTGGTGTTTTTTTAACCTAACCAGCTTATTTTAAACAAAACTAAATTACGAAAACTAAGGCTGATTTTTTAGTAAAAATGGAGCAAAATAGTCAGTAATCATAATGAAACATATTGAATTTGAGATTAATCATGAGTCTGCTCGCTTTCTCCTCTTATGCATTAAACGGTGTAGATGCACAGAAGTTTTTACAAGGTCAAGTGACTGTCGATACTGAGCGTTTAGCTGAAAATGAAACACGCTATACAGCCATTTGTGATCTTAAAGGCCGTATTCACTTTGGCCTGTGGCTGAAAAAGCTGAACGCTGAAAGTTTTGAGATTGTTGTTACTCAAGATCAAGCTGAAGAGTTCGCCAAGCATATTAAAAAATATGGCGCATTTTCAAAAATGACTTTAAGTGAACAAGGCGCTGTGTTTCCAAAAGTTGTAAATGGACACACTGAGTTCAGCTCTACAGAAACTAATGTTTTCGAATGGCAAAAACAAGCCATTATGACGGGTCAAGCATGGATTGCTCAAGCAACCGAACATGAGTTCCAACCACAAGAATTACGTTTACATCAACGTGAAGGCGTAAATTACGATAAAGGCTGTTACTTAGGTCAAGAAATTGTGGCGCGCCTTTGGTTTAAAGCAAAACCAAAACACTGGTTGCATCTAGTTCAAGGTACAGGTGAAGCACCTGCTCCAGCTACTCAATTAAATAACGATATTGAAGTAGTAAATAGTACTCAAACCACTGACGGATATATTGCGTTAGTAGTTGCGAAACCAGCCGCTCTAGCTGAACTCGGTCTTCAAGTCCTCGATTTGCCAGAAGCATTAAGTGGTGATGTGGCTAGACCACAGTAATTATATTTAGTAAATAAAAAGCCCGTGGAGACTCTATGGGCTTTTTTATAGATACAAAATTCTAATAAATTCATTTAATTAGGGCATCAATTTTTTAATTTTTCTATGCCATCATAATCTAGGTTGAAATCTAAGAGAAAAAATATGAAAACTAAACTTGCTACACTCATGTTGAGTTTGGCTTTTTTCGGTTCTGCTCATGCTGATGTGAAGACACTTGAACAAAATCTGAAGACAAATTATCCAGACTTACCTGTAAAAGGTGTTTATCAATCACCTGTGCAAGGTATTTATGAAGTGTATACAAGCGGTCGTATTGTTTATACCAATCAAGATGCTAAATACTTTTTTGTAGGCAATTTAGTTGATATCAAACAACAAAAAAATATGACAGAAGAACGAATTGCCGAATTGGGTAAAATTGATGTCAAAAGCCTGCCCCTAAATCAGGCGATAAAATATGTAAAAGGTAAAGGTGAGCGTACTCTTTATATTTTCAGTGACCCAGATTGCCCTTACTGTCAGCGTTTAGAACAAAACATGGTTGGGGTGGATAACGTAACGGTATATGTATTCTTATATCCGCTGACTAGCTTGCACCCAAATGCTGAGAAAGTTGCAAATCAAATCTGGTGTTCAAAGAATCCGTCTGAAGCTTGGACCAACTATATGCTTAATCGCAAATTGCCGACTAATAGCAAAAGTTGCTCAAGTCCAATTCAAAAGAATATCGCTTTAGGCCAAAAATTAAATATCGATGGAACACCAACTCTTTTCTTGCAAGATGGACAAAGAATCTCTGGTGTACCAAGTGATGCAAAACAAATTGAAGCATTACTTAAGTCAGTAAAATAAGTCTATATGCCACTCTCTTAGCTAGAGTGGCATATCATTTTTCTCCACAGTTTGCTTTATAGACATCGTTTTATATACAAATCGGCTGTTTACTTTCATGCATCACTATTTATGATGAGAAGTTGAGTTGATTCAATACATCGACGGAATGATGTAGCTACGAAGTAAAAGGTTAAAAAGAAATGAAAAAATTACTCATCGCCAGCCTAATCGCCATTTCAAGTTCATCCATCTTTGCGGCAGACAGTACAGCATCTGCGGCAAAAAATGATGTCTTTAAACAGGCTGAACAATTGTATGCGGCAAAAAATTATCCTGCTGCTTTCCAAGAAGTCCAGCGTCTTGCACAGACAGGAAATGCTCAAGCGATCTATAACTTAGGCTATATGACGCAAATGGGTCAAGGTACTGCCAAAGATAATGCTAAAGCTCTGAAATATTATGAAGATGCCTCGAATAAAGGCTATGCTCAGGCCAGTTATAGACTTGCACAGATTTATGAAACTGGTGAGTTAGGCGTTGCAAAAGATAGTAATAAATTTAGCCAATATGTACAGAAAGCATCAGCTCAAGGTTCTGATGATGCAACGGTAAAAATTGCGACCATTTTATTTGCTCAGAAAAAGCCACAGTCTCATCAAATTGCCCTTCAAAAGTTAGCGCCTTTAATTAGAAAAGGTAACTATCCAGCTACTCAGGTGAAAGCACTTTATGATATTAGCCAAGGGGTTGAAAATAAAAATCCGTTAATGAAACGCCAAGGCATTGAAGCTTTACAAGCAATTGCACAAAAAGGTTATGCACCAGCGTCTATGGCTTTAGCGACTATGATGGCAAATGGCAATATCATTCCACAAAATTTACCTGAGGCCAAAAAGATTTTTACTGAGCTTGCCAATCAAAATGTTCCTAACGCTAGAGAATCTTTAGCTTCAGTCGAAAAGATTATTGCTGAGAAGAATAAGCAAGCTGCAGCCGCCCCTACACAGTCCGCACCTAGAAAATAGTAAAGAAACAATAGCCCCGTATGGGGCTTTTCTTTTACCACCACAAAGCAATCAGCCCACTTACTCCAATAAAACCAATAATGGTACTTATCATTAAAGGTGTTAATGCTCTTTCATTTAAACCGTATGCTTGTCCAAAAATACCAAAAGCAATCGGCATCGGCAACGCTGCAATTAATGTTCCTGCATAAAGCATTTCACGGCTTACATTTGGCAATAAAAGAAACAATCCAAAAATCACAACTGGCATAAGAATGACATTAAACCCAGCTAACAATATACTTTGTAAATTCACTGCGGTAATTCCTATACCAACCAAACTGCCGCCAATAGCAAATAATGCTAAAGGTGAGGCTGTTTTTCCTAACAGTTCTATAGCTTGCCCAAGTTTTGAAGGCAGATGAATGCCGAGTAAAATACAGCTCATGCCAACCAAAATTGCAATAATTACAGGGTTTTTAAGTAAATTAATAAATGTCTTTTTCAGCAAAGGAAAAAGCTGTTGCTGTTGATGTAATCCCGCTTCAGCCAAAATGAGCATTAAAGCGACGATTAATAAATTTTCAATAATTAAAGTTAAAGATATATAGATTGCAGCATGACTACCCATGAGCATGGTCAAAATAGCGGTACCCATAAATCCTGTATTTGACATAGAAGCACCCATCGATATGACGGCGCTATGGGTTAGGCTGTTTTTAAAAAGCTTTCGATAAATAATAAAAGCAAGAAAAAACAATATTAAAGAGCCGCCACCATAAGCAATAAAATAAGATGGGTGCCAAATCTCTTGTAAATTTTTATTGGCTAAAGACTGAATTAAAAATGCAGGAAGAGCAATTTTAATAACAAATGCACTCAGGGCCCTAATCTGCTCAGGTGTTACCAATTTAATGAGGACACTGCAGTACCCCATCAACAATAAAATCAAAATTGGTAAAATTACCTGAAAAACCACAGAATGCTCCCTCACTCATCTGAAAATAAAAACGGGCAAATCTTAATTTGCCCGCTGATCAACTAAAAAGAATCAAAAAGCTGTTTTAATCCATGTGGTTGACAACGCAAATACTGAGGTGCAATTTTAACTTTTGCTCCCAATTTAGCTGCTGCATGCCACGGCCAACGTGGGTCATATAACATAGCACGAGCAAGGCCAATTGCATCAGCTTGCTGAGTTTCTAAAATTTGTTCAGCATGTTCTGGCTCGGTAATCAGTCCTACTGCAATCACAGGAATAGACACATGCTTCTTAACCTGTTCGGCAAACGGAACTTGGTAGCCCGCTCCAATGGTAATATTTTGGTGTTCATGTAAACCACCGCTAGACACATGAATATAAGCGGCTCCTAGCTGCTCTAAAGCTTTTGATAAACCAACTGTAGATTCAATATCCCACTGCTCATTGCCATCCATCCAGTCAGTTGCAGATAGACGGACTCCTACTGGATAGCCTTCAGGCACCGCGAGTTTAATTGCCTGAAGTACTTCAAGCGCCATACGCATACGGTTTTCTAAAGAACCACCATATTCATCTGTGCGTTGATTCGCTATTGGCGATAAAAATTGATGCAATAAGTAACCATGTGCTGCATGTACTTCGATTAGCTCAAAGCCGGCTTCTACTGCACGTTTTGCAGCAGCAGCAAAGTCTTGTTGAACTTGTTTAATTTCATCGATTGTTAATGCATGTGGCGCCGCATCATGAACCGAAAAAGTACTTGTACTTGGAGCAACTGTTTGCCAGCCATGTGGCTGATTTTTTGCAATTTGGCCTTTGCCCAACCATGGCTTTTCAGTCGATGCTTTACGGCCAGCATGTGCTAACTGAATTCCAAATGGCATAGGAGAAAGTGTTTTAACTTTCCCCAATAAAGTTTTGATCTGGTCACGTTGCTGATCATTCCACAGTCCAAGGTCTGCATAACTAATTCGACCTTCCGCTTGTACAGCCGTAGCTTCCACAATACATAGCCCAGCCCCAGACAAGGCATAATTTGCCCATTGCTGTTCATGCCAATAGGTAATTTCGCCTTCATCAGTTGCCGAATACTGGCACATTGGGGCAATTACAATTCTATTGACCAGTTGTAGTGAATCAAAATTAACCGTTTCAAATAATTTTGCCATTTTAAATTCCTAGAATTGTTTAATTACACGTAAACCTGCACTCCAGTTACGCCCATCCGCAGGCTCAAAGTAACGATCATTACCATCATTTACAATCACTGAACCCGCATAGTTTTTATCAAATAGGTTATCTACACGAGCAAAGCTTTTGACTTTCCATTCGCCTAAATCCCATGCATAACCAATATTTGCTGAAGTTACACTGTAGCTCGGTGCTGCGTCACTGTTGGTATCATTCACGTATACTTTGTCCATATACTGTACGTCTACACCACCATATAGACCGTGCGATGGCTGCCATGCCAAAGAGGCATAAGCTTGGTTTTTAGCAATACCTGGAATCGCATTTCCTGATGGAATTTGAGCAATATTTCCTAAAGCTGGAATATCAGCATCAAATGTCGCATCTAAATAGGCATAGCTTGCAGTCGCGGTTAAGTCTCGCCATAACTTTTTATTCCATGCAAACTCTACTCCTTCACGTAAGGTTTTATCTGCATTACGGAAGGTTGCACGTCCGTTTGAGCTTCCCGCTGCAACAATGTCATTCTTCGTTTTGGTTTGAAAAACCGCCAACGTAAAATCACCTAATTGGTTTTGTGACTTTAAGCCAGCCTCATAGGTATCACTCGTTGATGGTCTTAAATCAAAGTTAAAACCTGACTTTGTCGTATCAGTTTGATATGCCATTTCAGTAAAGGTCGGTGTTTCAAACCCTTTGGCATAACTTACATATGCCATGAGCTCAGGTAAAATTTGCCAGCTTAAAGCAGCAGAAGGTAGAACCTTACTGTAATCAGTCTTACCACTATCATCGCCATTACTTAAATAATTATCTTTAGATTTGTAATGGACATTGCTATAGCGTACGCCCGTGTCTAAACGCCATGTAGGTAAGAACTGCCATGAAGCTTGTAAATATGGGTCGATATTCCACAAAGTATTGTCTTCATCACGACGTAATTTACCTTTAACACCGTAAGAAGGCTGACCATTTACTAAGTTAAAATTTTCATAACCTTTACGGTCTTCATCCATCGCATCGAGTGCAACACCTAAACTTACTGTCGTATTTGGCAGCAGTTCTTTACCTGTCCAACGGAAATCAGCACCATAATAATTACGTTCAAAATCAATCACGCCACCAGCATGATTAATGCTGGCATCTTGTGCTGACTTAGGAATAGATTGATATTGAGTAACTTGGCGATTGCCTAAATATGCCATGGCATAGAGTTCATTTTTATCATTAATAGGCTTAGACCATGTCACCCCTGTCTGGGTTTGCTCAATGTCTTTTCGAACCTTATAAATGTTTTTTGAATCATTAACCTGTTTGGGATTCGCATTCCACTGAGCATGAGTTAAACCTTGCGGGTCATCTGCATTGATTTTGACATAGTTAGTCACCCAGTTGATTTTGCTTCCATCGTCAAGGTTCCAACTGAGCTTGGCGTTATTTAAGATTTTATTTGCACCGCTATGATCTCGGTAACCGTCGGTATCGAAGTACGATGAACTAATAATATAGCTTGGTTCATTCGCACCCTTTGCCCCACCTTGTAGTACTAACCCTGCTCGGCTTTTATCATGGCTACCTCCCGAATAGCTCAGCTCGATTGAGTCTTTTCCTTGACCTTCTTTAGTAGACGTTAAAATTGTCCCACCCGATGAGTTTCCATATAGTGAGGAAAAAGGTCCCGTTAGAACTTCAACATGATCGAGACTACTTAAATCAATATTAGAGGTTTGGCCTTGCCCATCTGGCATTGTTGCGGGAATACCATCCACATATAGACGAATACCTCGGACACCAAAAGTAGAACGTGCGCCAAAACCACGCATAGATAGCTGCAAATCTTGCGCATAATTTTCACGATTACGAATCTGTAAGCTCGGTATCCCTTTCACAACTTCAGTTAAATTCACTTGTGAAGAGCTATCAGCTTGAGGTGCATCTATTCGAAAAACTGAAGCAGGTGTTTGTAAGTAAGTGGTATCGGTACGCGTTGCTTCCACATGTAAAGTAGGCAATTTGGCAACGTCTGAATTTAGGTCTTCTGCCCATACAATTGGACTAGAAATACAGCCCATACTCATCAAAATACAGTAATGAAGTCGGTCTAAGCGTAATAAGGACATGCTTATTTCCTTTATTTATATTGTAGTTATGATAACAAAAAGCAGTGTCTTGTCTGGATATTGAATTCGATCTGCATTGTTGTAAATCTAGAACACTATATCGTTATTTAAAAATTAATTTCTAAATTTGGATTATCGGCTCAAAGATGGATGATCTTTCCAGCAATACCGTTCAGGCCAGTCTTTTGCCTCTTCAGCATAGTCAATTCCAATACGTGGTGTTAAAACAACTTCTGGTTGTTTAGTGGCTGCTTCAATCCATAGCCCAGATTCTTCACCTAGAGTCTGGCCTTTTAAACTACGGTCAATACCCAAATAACGTGTCAGTTTGCCCGGTCCAGCTAAAAGCTTATATTCTTTTTTTGTTGAAGCATTACTTAAAAATACAGCCCGAATCATTACTCCTTCAGGCACACCTTCTGTTTGAGTAATAATATTAAGCATTTCATACATGCCATAAATTAGGTAGACGTAAATACTACCACCATGGCCATACATTACCTCAGTTCGAGCTGTTCGTTTATCATTGTAACTATGGCAAGCTTTATCTCGAACGCCCAAATAAGCTTCTGTTTCACTAATTGTGCAACGGATGATTTGACCATCGGGCTGTCGCTTACATAATACACAGCCGATCAAATCATAAGCCACTTCTGAAGTTTCTCGTTGAAACCAGCTTAATGGTAAAATATCTGACATAGTATTCTCTGAAATATTACATACCACACGTTATACTTGATTAATCCAGTATATCTGTTAATTCTGCGAGTTGGCATGCCTGAGTTACCCGAAGTCGAAACCACCAAAACCAGTTTATTTCCCTTATTGAATCAAAAAGTTCAAAGTGTAGAAGTCCGCAACTCTAGCTTACGCTGGCCTATACCAGATGATATTCAAAAACTTGTTGGGCAACGTCTCATTGGGTTAAACCGACGTTCAAAATATATTTTGGCAGAGTTTGAACAAGATCAAATGCTCTGGCATTTAGGCATGTCAGGAAGTTTTCGTCTCACCGAACCAAATGATGAACTAAGAAAACATGACCACCTGATTATTCAATTTGAAGATCAGCAGTTACGTTACCATGACCCACGCCGTTTCGGTTGCATCCTTTGGCTTAATTCGGAAACTCAAGGCAAACTCATAGATACTTTGGGGCCAGAGCCTTTAAGTACTGACTTTCATGCAGAATATTTAGCTTCTAAGCTAAAGAATAAATCTGTCGGCATAAAAATTGCACTCATGGATAATCATGTAGTGGTTGGTGTAGGCAATATCTATGCAACTGAAAGCTTATTTAATGTAGGCATTCACCCAGCTCAGCCTGCTGGCGATTTGACTATGCAACAAATTGAAAAACTCGTTGTCGAGATTAAACGAATTTTGAAATCGGCAATTGATTTAGGTGGCTCAACTTTACGCGATTACAGTAATGCCATGGGTGAAAATGGTTATTTCCAGCAAACACTTCTTGCTTATGGTCGTGCTGGAGAAATGTGTGTTAACTGTGAAACCCCATTAGAAAATTTAAAACTCGGTCAGCGTGCCAGTGTATTTTGCCCACAGTGCCAACCACTTAAAAAGCTGAGAAAGCCTTAATTTTTTGGAGGAAGACAACATGCAAACAGCAATTGTCCGACATATTTTAGTCAAAGATAAAGACTTAGCTGAACAGCTAAAAAAGAAGCTACAAAGTGGTGCAGACTTTGCCAAACTTGCCAAGCAATATTCCACCTGCAATTCAGCTAAACGTGGCGGTGAACTTGGCGAAGTTAAAAAAGGTCAATTAGTACCTGTTATCGACAAAGTTGTCTTTACAGCTGCTGAACGCGTGTTGCAAGGTCCTATTAAAAGCCAGTTTGGCTATCATCTTTTAGAAGTTAAATTCCGAATGGGCAGCTTACGCTGATTCCATTAATTTAATTATGGTTTTTCAGAAGTTTTAGCCTGTGCATTCATTTGATATGTCCAGGCTTTAATATATTCACCCGACTCTAGTTTTACATCTGCGATGACACGCTGGTATTGAAAACCTTCAAAATCATCCAGCATCTGCCAGTTTTCAGCAAGTTTTTCTGTGCTAAACACATAACCATCTATCCAATCGGCTTGCGAATCTAACTCAAGTGCTTTTAAACCCTTGTCTGGTCCCCAATCTAAAATATGAATCACGCCTCTTACACTGGCTTTTATCCAGTGACCATCGATTTGTTCTAAAATATGAGCATTAACTTGATTCGGACATAAAGTGCCATATACAAATAGCTGATTCATAATAACTTACCTTTACTAATATAAGTTTAATATTAATATCCTTTAAAAATTAGTCTTCTAAGATAACTTAAATGCAAAAAGACTATTAAGAATACTCTCATTTTGGTATTCTTTAAGCATAAAATAAATTGTATTTTACAAGCTAATAAAATGAATTATAAGTAGTTTTAGTTTAATGAATTTATTTTTAACTTTAATAAATATTTTACTTATCTAAGGAATTTTAAATGGGGATGTACACATATGTATCTTTACGAGTTTGGGTGCATGAAGAAAAACGCCCAGCTAATCGTGATGAAACACGTAAGATCATTCAAGCGTTATATGATGATGCACAATCAAATTCACATCATGAAGCTGAATATGCCTTTAATTTAGATGGTAACTCTGAAAATGAAGTAAAATGGTATAGCCTTGAAAAAGATATGCTTAATTTTAGCCAGAAATATCCTGAATACAGTTTTATTGTACAAGAGGAAGGGACTGGAGAGTTTGAAGGTAGTTATAATTTTAATACTTACTTCCAAGGTAATAGTTACCAATACGATCAATATTTTTATTTATTAGATTTCATTGATTTTGACTATTATGTCGAAGATTTATTTAACAAAAATTTTACTCTCTTTAACAATATTAAAGAAATTAAAGAAAATTTAATTATTAAACAAAATGATAAAACCCTTAAAATTTATATCCCTACAGTAACTGAACAACAGTCTGATCGAGTACACAGGATTTTAGAGTTTCAGGCTCAAAAAGATTTTTCAAAACTTGGCATAAATGTTTCTAAATATCATAACGATGAGCCTTCTAATTCTATTCTAATTGAATATTACTTACAGAATTGTACAGATAATCAAACTACTCAAGATATTATTTCTAATTGCTATGAAATTACTGAAAGATTCTTAATTGGAGAAGTTCGATAAAATAACTATAAAAAACGGTACGCTAGGTACCGTTTTTTATTTGAAATCTGCTTAAGCTTTCTTTTTCAACTCATCACGAATTTCGCGCAGTAATTGCACATCTTCAGGCGTTGCAGCTGGAGCTTCTGGCTCATTCTTATCACGGCGAAGTCTGTTTAATAATTTCACCATTAAGAATACAACCCAAGCTAAAATCAGGAAGTTAATTAAAATGGTCAGGAAGTTACCATAAGTTAATACATTGACACCTGCCTTTTGTAAGGCATCCAAAGACTGTAAATTGTTAGGGTTTGCACCCAACACAATGAATTTTTGTGTAAAATCAACGCCACCACCAGTAATTACACTGATAATTGGCATGATAATATCTTTCACCAAAGAGTCCACGATTTTGCCAAAAGCACCACCAATAATCACACCAATGGCTAAATCCATCATATTGCCTTTAATGGCAAATTCTTTAAATTCTTGAATAATACTCATCTAAACATCTCCAGATGTCGGGGGGTCGAAACACGTCATATTTTTCTTTTTCATTGGCATCTTATCGAATTAGATAGTACTCGCCATGATATTGATAATTTAATATTTTTATCAAAAAAAAGAAAACTATCTCACACTTTAACAACATATTCGTTTATAAGAAAAATATGAATTTAAGGTTAATTTAATTTCAAATATAACAATTAAAAAAACCGCTAAATTAATTTAGCGGTTTTTTCTTTTTCAATTAAGAAAAATTATTTATCACGGTTACGTTTACGTTCGTTTTCAGTCAAGTAACGTTTACGGATACGGATTGATTTAGGTGTTACTTCTACTAACTCGTCATCTTCAATGAATTCAAGCGCTTGTTCAAGCGTATATTCAATTGCAGGTACTAAAGTTAAAGCATCATCTGTACCAGATGCACGAACGTTAGTTAATTGTTTCGCTTTAGTTGGGTTTACAACCATATCGTCTGAACGAGAGTTAATACCCACGATCATACCTTCGTAAACTTCTAACTGTGGCTTAGCAAATAAACGACCACGGTCTTGTAAGCTGAACAATGCATAGCCCAAGCAAGTACCTTGAACCATAGAAATCAACACACCGTTTTGACGCTTCGCAACAGTACCTTGTTTAACAGGACCATAATGCGAGAAGCTTGAAGTCATGATCCCTGTACCAGAAGTCATGGTCAAGAATTCAGAACGGAAACCGATTAGGCCACGTGAAGGCACAGTCGCTTCAATACGGATACGGCCTTTACCGTCAACTTCCATATTAGTCATTTCGCCTTTACGGTGACCCATTTGTTCCATTACAGCACCTTGATGCTGTTCTTCAACGTCAAACGTTACGTTTTCGTAAGGCTCTTGTCTTTCACCATCAATTTCTTTGATGATTACTTGTGGACGTGATACGCCCATTTCAAAGCCTTCACGACGCATGTTTTCAATTAAAACTGAAAGATGAAGTTCACCACGACCAGATACTTTGAAGCGGTCTGGACTGTCAGTGTCTTCAACACGTAAAGCTACGTTATGGATTAATTCGCGATCAAGACGTTCACGGATATTACGTGAAGTTACGAATTTACCTTCTTTACCAGCAAACGGAGAGTTGTTTACTTGGAAAGTCATAGATACCGTAGGTTCATCTACAGATAAAGCTGGTAATGCTTCAACATTTTTCGGATCACAGATTGTGTCAGAAATGTTAAGTGCATCAATACCAGTAATACATACGATGTCACCAGCAGATGCTGAATCTACATCAATACGTTCTAAACCGTGGTAACCCATGATTTTTAAAATACGACCGTTACGTGTATTGCCATCTTTGTCAATTACAGTAACAGGAGTGTTTAATTTTACTGAACCACGTTGAATACGACCAACACCGATAACGCCTACGAAGCTGTTATAGTCAAGTGATGAAATCTGCATTTGGAATGGACCATCAACGTCAACTGCTGGTGGCTCAACGATGTCTACAATCGTTTCGAACAACGGAGTCATGTCTTCTGCAAGTTCTTCAGGAGCTGGACCCGCTACACCACGTAAACCTGATGCATAAACGATTGGGAAATCTAATTGCTCATCAGTTGCACCAAGGTTATCAAACAAATCAAATACTTGATCGATTACCCAGTCTGGACGTGCACTTGGTTTATCAACTTTGTTGATAATAACGATTGGCTTCAAACCACGAGCAAAGGCTTTTTGCGTTACAAAACGAGTTTGTGGCATTGGGCCTTCTTGAGAGTCAACAAGAAGTAATACGCAGTCAACCATCGACATAACACGTTCTACTTCACCACCGAAGTCGGCGTGTCCCGGGGTGTCCACGATGTTGATACGGTAAGTTGTATCAGTACGCTTATCCAACCAAGTAATAGAAGTGTTTTTCGCTAAGATGGTAATACCACGTTCACTTTCAAGCGCATTCGAGTCCATGACACGCTCAATCTCGCCTGCTCGGTCACCGAGAGCACCTGATTGCTGAAGTAGTTTATCGACAAGTGTGGTTTTCCCGTGGTCGACGTGCGCAATAATTGCGATATTACGGAGATTTTTGATATCTGACATGAAAATTAGAAACGCCTGAAATTTGAGGGCAAATTATACAGAAAAACACTACTCTTGAGTAGTGACAGTTTATTGACATTGACAAAAAAATTTCCCAATAGCCTGTATTTCGTTTTGTAAAGATAGGTATCTCGATTAGAATAGCGCCAATTTGCGAAATTGTGGCGTATTTACTCCCATGTCCAATCAACCATCACCAGACCATCTTGACCTTGTTTATGGATTAGATGACCGACCAAAACCCTTCGTGGCTTTTTTAGCTGCTTTTCAACATTTGCTTGCAATTATTGTCCCAATTATTACACCTGGGCTTCTTATTTGTTTAGCTTTGGGTGTTTCACGTACCGAAACCAACATGATTTTATCCATGTCTTTGGTCATTTCAGGAATTGCAACTTTCTTACAATGCAAAAAAGTTGGTCCTTTCGGTGCAGGTCTACTCATTGTTCAGGGTACTAGTTTTAACTTTATTGGCCCAATTATTGGTATTGGGAGTGCAATGGTTGCCGCAGGTACACCAGTAAATCAGGTTATGGCTGCTATTTTTGGTGTGGTGATTGCTGGTTCATTTATTGAAATGGGTGTGTCACAAATCCTACCATGGGTAAAAAGACTTATTACTCCGCTTGTGACAGGTATTGTTGTACTGCTGATTGGTTTAACGCTTATTAAAGAAGGCCTCATTAGTATGGGTGGTGGTTACCAAGCTATGCAAGATCATACTTTTGCAAGTTCTGATAACCTTATAATGTCTTGTACAGTTCTAGCTATTATTATTGTTTTAAATCGCATACGCGTAGTGTGGATTAAAAGCTCAGCTATTTTGATTGCTTTGGTTATTGGCTACATTCTTGCCGGCTTCATGGGGTACCTAGATTTTTCTGGTCTAAAAGACGCGCCAGTTATTCAAATTCCAACACCAATGCACTTTGGCTTAAGCTTCTCATGGGGCTTATTTATTCCAATGGCATTCATTTATTTGGTGACTTCATTAGAAGCAATTGGTGATGTCACAGCAACCAGTAAACTTTCAAACCAACCTGTAGATGGTCCTCAGTGGATGCAACGCATCAAAGGTGGCGTGTTAGTGAATGGCGCAAACTCTTTACTTGCAGGATTATTTAACACCTTCCCTAGTTCTGTTTTTGCCCAAAATAATGGTGTAATTCAACTCACTGGTGTGGCAAGTCGTTACGTAGGGATCTGGATTGCTGCTTTACTCATTATATTAGGTCTATTCCCTGCTGTAGCAGGTGTAATACAAGCCGTACCACAGGCGGTATTAGGCGGAGCAGTTATGGTAATGTTTGGTGCGGTTGCTGCCTCAGGCATTAACATTCTTTCATCTATTCATTTAGACCGTCGTGCCCTTTTAATTATCGCGATTTCACTTGCACTAGGTTTAGGTGTTGCTCAAGTTCCACAAATTTTGGAACACTTACCAGAGTTATTTAAAAATATTTTTAGTTCTGGTGTAGCAACAGGCGGTATTGCGGCATTAATTTTAAATGTTGTGCTGCCTGAAACACATAAATAACCCTTTTTTAATTTTTTGATTACTGCCCAGTTCCCACTGGGCATTCTTCTTCATGAGAGATGTACATGGATCCTAGAAGTGAAGTGGTATTAAGACAACAAGACTATTTAAAAGGTAGACTCTTGTTGATTAATGCACCCAATGATGCCTTAGTCAGTCAATTACCATCTGGGGTTGATGCATCAGTCTGGACGTGGAATTATGTGGACTATAAAGGCTTTGTTAATGCAGGCACGACAGCACATTTCTCGGTTGAGTTTCCATCACAAGAATTTGATCAGGCTATAATTTTTGTTCCAAAATCAAAAGAGCTTTTAAATTATATATTGCATGTGGTGATGAGCCATCTAAAAACTGACCAATCAGTTTTTTTAGTAGGTGAAAAAAAAGGTGGTGTTGAAAGAGCTGCTAAACAACTACAAAGTTTTGGCAAAATTCTTAAACTTGATAGCGCTCGACATTGTCAGTTATGGCATTTAAAAATTGAGAAAACTGAAAAGCTCAAACCTCTTGAAAGCTGGTTAAAAACCTATACTGTTCAAGCAAATGGACATGAACTTACCATTTGTGCTCTACCGGGGGTTTTCAGTCAAAATCATCTAGATGTGGGAACTGCTGTTTTACTCCCTTATCTTAATCAGATGAAATCAGGTAGAATTGCCGACTTCGGGTGTGGTGCGGGAATTATCAGTTGTTATTTGGCAAAAATAAATTCAAGTAATATTATTCATGCCTTAGATATTGATGCTTTCGCTTTACGGTCAACGGAAATGACTTTTAGTCGAAATGGAATAGGTTCAGACCAGTTGAGATTGCAACCTGTTATAGGAATTGCAGACGCCCCAACAGAACTTGATGCCATTGTCAGTAATCCTCCCTTTCATCAAGGTATTCATACCAACTATGATGCAAGTGAAGGACTCTGCCAGAACGCTAAAAAACATTTAAAGGCATCGGGTGAGCTATGGATTGTAGCAAACCGTTTTTTAAACTATCCGATCTTAATTGAGAAGCACTTTGGTCAGTGTGAGATTAAAACTGATCTTCAAGGCTTTAAGGTGTTATATGCCTGTGCATAACAAACTATGTAAGGAATCTCCATGAGCGAAACACATGCTCCTGAAAAACTCCAGCGAAAGCTTGGAGCTCGTCATCTGAATATGATCGCCATTGGTGGTTCTATTGGTACAGGTCTCTTCCTTGCTTCTGGATCAACCATTGCAAACGCAGGCCCTGGTGGGGCTCTACTCGCTTACTCTCTTATTGGTATTATGATTTACTTCTTAATGACCAGTTTAGGTGAGCTTGCGACTCATACCCCAACATCTGGTGCATTTTTTACCTATGGCAGTCGCTATGTTGAAGATGGCTTTGGTTTCGCTCTAGGCTGGAATTATTGGTACAACTGGGCAATTACGGTTGCATTTGAACTTGTTGCTGTACAGTTTATTATGAAATTCTGGTTTCCAGATATTCCCGGTTTTTACTGGAGTGCCCTTTTCCTCGTTATCATTTTCATGATTAACGCAATGAGTGTAAAAGGTTTCGGTGAAAGTGAATTCTGGTTCTCAATGGTTAAAGTTATTGCAATTATTGCCTTCATTATCATTGGTATCGCCATGATAATTAAGCTCATGTTGACACCGGGCGTAGCTACTTTTGGCAACTGGACTTACAAAGACGCACCTTTTGTGGGTGGTTTGCAGGCTATGATTGGGGTCGCCATGATTGCAGGGTTCTCATTTCAGGGAACCGAAATGGTGGGTGTTGCTGCGGGTGAATCGAAAGATCCAAAGAAAACTATTCCACTTGCAATTAAACAGATTTTCTGGCGAATTTTATTATTCTATATCTTGTGTATTTTCATTATCGGCACACTTATCGCCTATGATGATCCAAATTTATTACAAGCTGCAACAACAGAAAATGTTGCCCTTTCTCCTTTTACCTTGCTTTATGAAAAGGTAGGCTTTGCTTTCGCTGCGAGCTTAATGAACGCGGTTATTTTGACTGCTATTTTGTCGGCAGGTAACTCGGGCATGTATTCTTCTACCCGTATGTTATTTGACATGGCTCAACAAGGCCGTGCACCAAAATGGTTTGCAAAACTCGATAATCGTGGTGTTCCAATGAATGCGCTATATGCAACGACATTTATTGCTGCATTCTGTTTCTTAACGACATTTATTGGTGAAAAACAAGTCTTTAACTGGCTACTCAACATGTCAGGGATGTGTGGTTTTATTGTCTGGTTAGGTATTGCAATTTCACATTATCGCTTCCGTAAAGGTTATATCGCTCAAGGGTATAAACTTGAAGATTTAGCATATCGTGCCAAGTTTTTCCCATTTGCACCTTGGTTCGCATTCATTCTGTGTTCAATCATTATCTTAGGCCAAAATTATCAAGCTATTTTGGGTGGAAAAATTGATTGGATCGGCTTACTTTCTACTTATATTAGTTTGCCTTTATTCTTAGTAATTTGGCTCGGATATAAATGGAAATATAAAACTAAATTAATTAGTTACGACAAAATGAATGTAAAACCAGAGCAAGATTAACAGTAAGTTTAAGTCGTTAATTAAAGTAAGCTGAAGATCCGAAGCTTGATCTTTAGTTAAAAACAGGTAAAATGCCGTTCAAATTTTCAACGGCACTTTTTAAAAAGGAGGACATCATGCCAACACTACAAGGTAAAAAACAGTAACGATTTGGCACGATGTCAGCTCACGGACAAGTGTACAAATTTAATTCACTTGTCCGAATGCTCGAATTTAAGACCTAGCATTCGCTAGGTTTTTTTATGCCTATTCGGACAGAAAAATAAGAGAAAAATTATGGGCATACAAAAAATATTAAACGAAGAGGCACTTTACGGTGTCCCCGTTAAAATTTTCACTCAAGATATAGACAGTGAAAGTATTGAACAATTGAAGAAAATGGCACAACTGCAATTTATATATTCACATATTGCTGTTATGCCAGATGTTCACGTAGGAAAAGGTGCGACTGTAGGAAGTGTTATTCCGACTAAACATGCCATTATTCCAGCTGCAGTCGGTGTAGACATTGGCTGTGGAATGAATGCAATTCGTTTAAGTCTAAAGGCTTCACAGCTTCCTGATAACTTGAGTCGTTTACGTGATGCAATTGAACGTAAAGTACCAGTTGGATTTGCTTTACATAAGCAGGTCAAGGCTAAAGCATCGAGTATTATTCCACTCGAAAAGCGTTTACAACCGATTGTAAAAAAGCATCCTGGTTTAATTAGAATGCTTCGGCAGTTTGATGCGACTTGGCAAAAACAATTAGGCACATTAGGAGGTGGCAATCACTTTATAGAGTTATGTATTGATGAAAATCAAGATGTATGGGTAATGCTACATTCAGGTAGTCGAGGACTTGGTAACGTCATTGGTACTTATTTTATTGAACTTGCCAAGAAAGAAGCACAACATCGCTTTGGGCATGTACCTGATAAAGACTTAAGTTATTTTGCTGAAGGTTCAAACAGTTTTAATGATTATGTAGAAGCTGTGGAGTGGGCCCAAGAATATGCTTTTGAAAATCGTAAAGAAATGATGCGATTAGTCTTAGAAGCAATCCGACCTATTCTACCGTCGTTTCAAATGACAAAAGAAGCAATTAATTGTCATCATAATTATGTAAGTCGAGAAACCCATTTTGGTGAAAATCTTTTAGTTACCAGGAAAGGGGCGATTAGAGCAGGTTTAGATGAGTTAGGAATTATTCCTGGCTCTATGGGAGCACGCTCTTATATTGTTAGAGGAAAAGCTAATCCTGAGTCTTTTTGTTCATGTTCTCACGGCGCTGGGCGTAAAATGAGCCGCAGCAAGGCAAAAATTCTTTTTAATCAACAAGACTTAATTGAGCAAACCAAAGGTATTGAGTGCCGTAAAGATAGTGGCGTTGTCGATGAGATCCCAAGTGCTTACAAGGATATTGATGAAGTCATGGCGAACCAATCAGATCTTATTGAAGTGGTCCATACACTTAAACAAGTTTTATGTATTAAAGGTTAAAACATGAAAATTAAAGAAATGCCAAAAATTAAGGTCCGTAACCACGTAGCTCTGTCCCCTTTACTTCAAAAAGGTGGTATGCATGAGACAGAAAAACCTCGTGCACAGCATCGTCGAGATAGACAAGATACTAAACAGCAATTAAAAAAAGGTGTTTGGTAAAAACTTATCTATAAACAATTAACTGAATAGATATTATTGAGGAGATATAGAAATGAAAAAATATTTGAAAAATCGCAATAAAAAAAGCGACTCGTTAGAGTCGCTTTTTTACTGTTCAGAAACTCAAATTATTGAGCTTGTTGACCAGGTTGAACTACTACAGTACGGCTACCAGTGATTGTCGCGAATACACGACGGTTCATAGCACGACCTTCTTTAGTTTTGTTGTCAGCAATCGGTTGATCCCAAGCGAAACCTTGAGTAGACAAACGAGAAGCGTCAACATTGTATTCGTTTACAAGAGCTGATTTAACAGAGTTAGCACGAGCTAAAGATAAACGTTCGTTCAACTTACGTGGACCAGTGTTATCTGTGTGACCTTCGATACGTGCAGTAGCGTTAGGGTATTCAGTTAACTTCTCAGCAACTTTAGCGATTTCTGGCTTGTATTGGTCTTTGATGTTTGACTTGTTAGTATCAAAGAACACACGAAGTTCCATGTTAAGGTCTTCAGTTAACTCTTGTGGTTGTGGAGCAACTGGAGTTGGTTCAACTGGAGCAACTTCTACTACAGGAGCAGCAGGCTTCAAGTGACCACCAAGAACTACGTTTAAACCAGCAAGAGCTGTATAGTTCCAGAATTGTTCGTCAAAGTTATAAGTACCACGAGCTTCTGTACGAAGAGATAAAGCATCGTTGATGCGATAGAACGCACCGATACCAGCATTACCTAAAGTACCTTCTTCGCTAGTGTGGTAACCAAGATCAGGAATATCGTATTTGTAGTGACCAGCACCTAACAATACGTATGGCTTGAATTTGCTGTCATAGTTTTTAGTAATCAAATCAGAAGTAACATAGAAGTTACCATTGATTTGTTTTTGTTTGTATTCAGCATTTGGAGCACTAGGAATGCCTTTTACATCACCTTTAACTTGGTTATATTCAGCTTCAAAACCTAACCATGGTGTTAACTCAATACCTAAAGCTGCACCAACGAATAAATCGTCTTGTAACTCAGGTCCGTTAGTTAAACTACCTTTGTCACCACCGTTATTGTGTTGGCTGTCTTGGAAAGTGTAACCAAGCAATAATGGAGTAACTGTTACGCCAGCATTAGCAGCAGCTAATGGAGCAGCAACAAGCATAGTAGCAAGTGCAATACGACTCAATTTCATGGATATCCTCCAGAGATAACAATTGTTGTTCAAGCTCAGCCTAAATTTATTGGCCCCTGAGATATTTTTACCCCAGTATTATTTTTAAGCTATTCACATTTGAATCATACAAACACTTGATAAACTTTCCAAGTGCTTGATAATTTTAATCAAGTAAATTATTGACAAAATTACTTACAATTTCCGTTGTAATTCGGTAATTTTTTACTCAACTAGCAAAAATGAATAACTTCTTTGTTTCGCTTGCGGTGATTTTACCAGTATTCTAGCCAACTGATAACCCTTATTTAATTTTGTGTTTCCTTATTATAAAAAATAATATAAATCATTGTCAGAAAACATAAAATTGCTCTATTTATACATATATTAAGGTTTCTTAATGTTTAAATCTCCCGGTTTTACTATAGTTGAACTCTCTATAACCCTCGTAATTATTGTAATTATGTCAGTTATAGCCATTCCTTTATACCATCAATTTATGGCATCTGCAGAATTAAAAAATACTCCGCGTGTACTCACAATTCATATACAAAAAGCCAAATATGACGCGATTGTTAGGCATACAAACATTGTTCTGTGTCCCAGTTCCGATCAATTCATTTGTAATACGAACTGGAATAGTCAACTCATTAGCTTTGTAGACAATAATCGTAATCTACAACATGATTTAAATGAAGAGTTATTAACTTCCGTAGATCTTAACCATCATTATGGTTCTATGAAATTACAACGTTTTGGAAAAAAACAAAATAGTATTGTTTTTCAGGGCAGTTCCGGACTTCCAATCGAGTCTAATGGCAGTTTTATTTATTGTTCTTATGATCAGCTTAAAAATTTTAAGTTAATTCTCAGTAAAATGGGGCACGTCCGCTTAGAAGAATCTCAAAATTGTTAGAACTCTACAGTCTAATGCAGAACCCAATAGCATCCCCATTTTGCAATATACTGCTTAAGTTTTAATGTTTTCTTAATTTGAGATAAAGAACAATCGGAGATTACAACAATGACTGACATCGTAATTGTTAATGGTGCTCGTACTGCTATGGGTGGTTTTCAAGGATCACTGTCTGGTCTAACTGCTCCCGAACTAGGTGCAGTAACAATTAAAGAAGCAATCGCACGAGCAGGTTTGCAGCCTACTGATGTTGAAGAAGTCATTATGGGATGTGTTCTTCCTGCTGGTTTAAAACAAGGCCCTGCTCGTCAAGCGATGCGTAAAGCTGGTTTACCAGACTCTACAGGTGCAGTGACGATTAATAAACTTTGTGGTTCAGGCATGAAAGCCGTAATGCAAGCAGCCGATATGATCAAAGCAGGCAGTGCTGAAATTGTGGTTGCAGGTGGTATGGAGTCGATGACAAATGCCCCTTATGTTTTACCTAAAGCACGTGCTGGTTACCGTATGGGTCATGGCGAAATTAAAGACCACATGTTTCTTGATGGACTTGAAGATGCTGAAACAGGTCGTTTAATGGGTTCTTTTGCTCAAGATATGGCAAATACTCGTGGCTATACACGTGAGCAAATGGATGACTTTGCAATTCGCTCTTTAAAACGTGCTCAAACTGCAATTACCGAAGGCTATTTCAAAGATGAAATCGTTCCTGTTACCGTACCTAGCCGTAAAGGTGATGTCGTTGTTGATCAAGATGAACAACCTTTAAATGCAAAGATCGACAAAATTCCTTCGCTTAAACCAGCTTTTGCAAAAGACGGTACAATTACCGCAGCAAACGCAAGCTCTATTTCGGATGGTGCATCTGCATTAGTATTAACTTCAAGTGAGGTTGCTAGTCAACGTGGTTTAAAGCCACTGGCAAAAATTATTGCAACAGCTTCAAACTCTCAACATCCTTCAGAATTTACAATTGCTCCTGTTGGTGCCATTGAAAAAGTTCTAAAAAAAGCAGGATGGAATGCTCAAGATGTCGATCTTTGGGAAATTAATGAAGCCTTTGCTATGGTTACAATGTGTCCAATTGATGATTTCAAACTTGATGCAGAGAAAGTGAATATCAATGGCGGTGCTTGTGCACTAGGTCACCCAGTAGGCTCAACAGGTTCACGTATTATTCTTACCCTGATTCATGCTCTTAAACGTACTGGCGGTAAAAAAGGTATTGCAGCACTCTGTATTGGTGGTGGCGAAGCAACAGCCGTTGCGATTGAACTTATTTAATTAAAATTAATTATTTTAAAATCCCACTTCGGTGGGATTTTTCATGAAAAAATTACAAAAAAAGACCCACAAAATCACTTTTAAGTTTTAACTTATTCCTCTAAATGAAAACAACAATGGACAATAACAATGCAACTCAATCACTATCTCAACTTTCAAGGTCAGGCGGAACAAGCGTTTAACTTTTATAAATCAGTATTTGGTGGAGAGTTTGCCATGCTGAGTCGCTATGGTGATATGCCCGCTTCCGAAGGTGTAACCTTATCAGAAGCCAATAAAAACCTGATTTTACATGTGTCTTTACCCATTAACGAATTCACAGTACTTATGGCATCAGATACCAATGATCAGTTCTGTACTCCTAACAGTGTTTTTACTCAAGGCACTAATCACTACATTGCAATAAACCTTGAAAAAGATGAGCAAGAGAAAGCAAAGCAGCTTTTTGATAAGCTATCTGTAAATGGCCAAATTGAAATGCCTCTAGAAAAGACTTTTTGGGGAGCATTGTATGGTGCTTTTACTGATCAGTTCGGCATAAAGTGGATGGTTAATTGCCAATTAGACACTTAATTTCCAACATAAAAAATCCCGCAAATTGCGGGATTTTTTATGTCAGCATATCTTAAGCACCAGTTTGGTAGCTCGCTTTTGGCACAGCAGTTGAAGCTTGATACGGATTGGTAAAATCTTGCAAACCTGCCGCAGCTTCTTGTACGTCTTTGCCTTCTTTTACGATAAAGCTATCAAAACCAGAACGCTTTAAGTAGTTTAAAACATCCTTAAACACATCACCTGTTGCACGTAACTCACCTTTGAAACCTTGGCGGCGCAATAGTGCTGCAAATGAGTAACCTCGGCCATCGCCAAAACCTGCAAACTCAATGAAGATTGCATCAAGTTCATTTAATGGAAATGTATGATCTTCAGGTGAATCATTTACAGTCACATATAAAGCTTTTTTGCCTTGAACGTTAGCTAACTGGTCTAGTTGAGCTGTTGTTACAACTACATCACCTTGAGGAACAACACCATCTTCAGCAATGATTTGATAAGTATTATCTGCAATCGTGCCATCTTTATAAAGCACTGGTAGAGCTATATTAAGCATATGCACGCTCCTTAAATGGTTGAATTCCTACACGGCGATATGTATCGACGAAACGCTCACCTTCAGTACGCAAATCAAGATAAGTATTTAGTACTTCTTCAATTACGTCAGGCACAGCATCTGCTGCAAATGATGGCCCTAAGATGTCACCGATTGAGGCATCATGGTCCGAATTACCACCTAATGTAATTTGGTAGAACTCAGCACCTTTTTTATCTACACCTAAAATACCGATGTTACCAACGTGGTGGTGACCACAAGCATTCATACAACCAGAAATATTTAGATCTAAATGACCAAGATCATAAACTTTGTCTAAGTCATCGAAACGACGTGTAATTGCTTCAGCAATTGGAATTGATTTCGCATTTGCAAGTGAACAGAAATCACCGCCCGGGCAACTAATAATATCGGTAATAAAGCCAATATGTGCACGTGCCATATTTTGTTGTTCAAGCGCTTGCCATACATCGAACAAGTCTTTTTGAGGTACATCTGCCAAAGCAATATTTTGTTCGTGAGTGGTGCGAAGTTCACCGAAAGTATATTTATCAGCAAGATCTGCAATAAAGTTCATTTCTTCAGTAGTCATATCGCCCGGTGCAATACCTGCACGTTTTAGAGAAATCGTAACAATACGATAGCCCTTCACTTTATGCGCATGCGTGTTGATGTTGAACCACTGTTTGAATTTTGGATGCTCAGCAAATAAAGCGGTAAAGTCCTCATCTGCCAAATCTTGATAATCAAACGGGGTGAATTCTTCATCCAGTTTTTTCAAAATTTCTGGCTGAATTTTCAATGCTTCACGTGTATGTTCAAATTCAGCTTCAACTTTCTGAGCAAATACTTCAGGCGTTAATGCCTTAACTAGAATTTTAATACGTGCTTTATATTTATTATCACGACGGCCATGCAAGTTATAAACACGTAGAACTGCTTCTAAGTAAGCAATTAAATCTTCACGTGGTAAAAACTCGCGAATAACGCTACCAATGATTGGAGTACGGCCTAAACCACCACCAGCCATAATTTTATAGCCAATTTCACCCACTTCATTACGCACGATGTAAACACCAATATCGTGGAATGCCGTTGCTGCACGATCTTTTTCTTCAAGTGCAGAAACGGCAATTTTGAACTTACGTGGCAAGAATGCAAATTCAGGGTGGAATGTACTCCACTGACGAATCAATTCACATGTTGGACGTGGGTCTGCAATTTCACCAGCAACCACACCAGCATATTGGTCAGTTGTTGTGTTACGAATACAGTTACCACTCGTTTGAATGGCATGCATTTGTACAGTTGCAAGCTCAGCCAAAATATCTGGTACGTCTTCAAGTGCAGGCCAGTTTAACTGAATGTTTTGACGCGTAGATACATGCGCATAGCCACGGTCATAAGCAGTTGAAACTTCAGCAACTTTACGTAATTGTTTAGAATTCATTAAGCCATACGGCACAGCAATACGCAGCATAGGCGCATAACGTTGCACATATAAACCATTTTGCAAACGTAATGGACGATATTCATCTTCAGAAAGTTTGCCAGCTAAATAGCGTTCAGTCTGATCACGGAACTGAGCAACTCGTTCATTAACCAGCTGCTGGTCGAAATCGGTATATAAATACATGGCGTATGGCTAGTAGATTCATTATTAAGGCGGATAGCATAGCGAGCTTTTATTCATCAATAAAATGCTTTTTTTGCATATTTAATAACGGTTTTATTGATAAGCTTTAATATAAATCAATATAAAAAAAGCCCAGATCAATCTGGGCTTTTTTTAGAGCAAAGGTTTATTTGTTATCTGGCAATGCATAAGCTACTAAATAGTCGCCCATTTTTGTACCAAATGAACCATGACCACCGGCCATGATCACAACATATTGCTTACCATTAATTTCATAAGTCATTGGTGTTGCTTGTCCACCGGCTGGTAAACGCGCTTCCCAAAGTTTCTTACCATTCGTAACGTTAAAGGCACGGATGTAGTTATCTTGAGTTGCACCAACAAACATGACATTACCTGCGGTAGAAATTGAACCACCTAAACCAGGAACACCAATTTTCACAGCTGGTAATTGGAATAGTTTTGGCAAGCTATCACGGATAGTACCAATACGTTTTTTCCATACAACCTGATGCGTTTTCAAATCTACACCAGCTACATAACCCCAAGCTGGTTGTTTACAAGGTAAACCAAGTGGAGATAAGAATGCGCTGATTTCGACACCATAAGGTACGCCATACATTGGCTGAATACCCTGCTCAGTTCCTGCACCTTTTGCAGTTTGTGCACGGTTTGGATCTTCAGGAATTAAACGGCTTACGAATGGCAGACCAATCGGGTTCATTACAGCAACCTGACGATCAGGGTTAACTGACATACCGCCCCATTCAAACACGCCTAGGTTACCAGGGAAAACTAAAGTACCGTTTTCTGATGGTGGTGTATAAATACCATCGTAATTTAGACGTTTGAAAGATACACGACACATGAGCTGATCAAGCATTGTGGCACCCCACATATCTTTATCAGTCAATTTATCTTGTGGTGCCAAGTTCAAGTCAGAGAATGGCTGAGTTTTTGAATAGTGCTCGCCTTTGGTTTGTGGACCGCGCTTAACTGTTTGTGGAACTGGTTTTTCAGTTACAGGAACAATCGGCTGACCATTACGACGATCAAGAACAAAAGCATTACCTGTTTTAGTCAATACATAGATTGCTGGAACAGTTTTACCTGCTTTATCTTTAATATCTGCCAAAGATGGCTGAGATGGCACGTCCATATCCCACAAGTCATGATGAGTGGTCTGGAAGTTCCATATCAATTTACCAGTCGAAGCATTAATCGCTAACATTGAGTTCGCATAACGTTCTTTCAACTCAGTACGGTCACCACCCCAGATATCTGGAGTACCTACGCCTGTTGGAACATAAACGATATCAAGTTTGGCATCGTATGCTAAAGGTGCCCAAGCATTTGGAGAGTTATGAACAAATGTTGTACCTTGTCCAGGCATAGCATTTGGATCTGCTGCACCAGTGTCAAATACCCAAAGAAGCTTACCAGTATTTACGTCATAACCACGAATAACACCTGATGGCTCTTTATTTGAGTAGTTATCTGTTACAGAACCAGCAATTACGACAGTTGAACCTGTCACAACACCCGGAGATGTTGGGTTATAACCACCCGGATAAGCATATGGCATAAACTCTTGCAAGTTCACTTCACCATTTTGACCAAAGTCAGTACATGCTTTACCAGTGTCAGCATTTACAGCAACTAAACGTCCATCATTGACTGGAACAAAGACTTTACGAGGACATTGAGTTGAAGTCGACTTCTTAGTTTGCAAGCTTGTCGCAAACTCAGTTGTGTTGTTTGCATCGTAGTACATTACACCACGGCACGTTAAATGCTGGAACGATTTATCCGTTTTAAGCTTCGGATCAAAACGCCATTTTTCTTTACCAGTCGCTGGATCAATCGCAATTAACTGTTGGTGAGCTGTACAGATAAACATGTTATTGCCAATTTTAATTGGCGTAACCTGATTGGTTGTTTCACCCGAATCATTATCTGTCTTGAAATCGCCAGTACGTAGTGTCCAAGCCACTTTCAAATCTTTGACATTTTGGTCATTAATCTGTTTAAGTGGAGAATAACGTTCGCCTGCTTGAGTACGACCATAAGCTGGCCAGTCACTCTCAGCTACACCTGGAACGGCTTGAGCAGTTTCTGGTTGTGGTGTTTTAATCTCACCATTAATTTCTTGCGGATCGTTAAAGATAGAATAAACCATCAATACGATTGCAATCACTAAAGTTGAAGATAAGGCAACTTTACTTGATCCAAGGTTGTTGATTCCACGAGTCACAGCCGGAACCAATAACCATAAACCAAGAATACCTAAAATATCTAAACGTGGTGCAAGCGCCCAAAAGTCTGTTCCAACTTCCCAGACACTCCAGATAATGGTACCTAGCATTAATGCGGCATAAACCCACAAAGCAGTTGAAGCGCGCTTGTAGAGTTGCCATGTAACAATGAGAAGCAAGACTCCAGCTACAATGTAGTAAATTGAACCGCCTAGTGTAGCGAGCCAAATACCTCCAATTAGCAGGAATAACGCCAATAACCCAATAATGATTACGGTAAAAGTCGTTAAACCTGATCTTGAAGAAGGTTGATTCATAAACCACCTCTTATTAATCATCATTTTTATCGGAAAGATGTGCCAAAAACCTTATAGAGAAATGGCATCACCAATACATCTAAAACAAAATTCAGGCATAAAGAAAAAAACGGAAGGTCTGGATACTTCAATTAATGATTTAGCCATCGACAATCCGTTTTTCGGAATAGTTACTTAGAATACGGTTGAGAATTTAATACCGCCTACCCAAGTGTTATCACCATTTTTTAATGCACCAACATGACGAACATATTGCACATTTGGACGAATAGTTAGCCAGTTAGTGGCATGAATACCGTAGTAAAGCTCGGTATTGTATTCAGTGTCATATTCTTTGGCTTGAATATCGCTCCAGTCATCATTGATATGAATACGAGCAACACCAAGTGCTAATTCATCTTGAGGACGTTGATTGAGCAAACCTTTGTAGACCAAGCCTACATTTTGCATGTTGTCGACTTTATTGGTATCTGAGTCATGGAAAGTCAGATTCACAAAACCTGTTAAACCACGATCAGTTTGGTCAGCTGGTTGGAATAGTTTTTGTTTTGCAGTTACCCAAACACCTTGTTTATGCGATGTTTTAGTTGGATTGGTAATTTCCTCTGCATCAGCAGTGCTGTAGTAATAACCTAAACGGTATTCACCAGGCATGCTTTGCACACCTAATTTAGGTGACCAAACGACCTCTGCTGGAATAATTGCACCGTGAGATCCGTCTGTGCTCAGGTTAAAGCCTTTGCCTCGTTCCAAGTTCTCTGGGTTATATTCATATACACCGACTTGCGTATATAGATCAGGTTGCACGTTATATTTAACACGCATTGCCCATTGGCTCACTGGCCAGTTATACCATTGGTCGCCAACCCAGTTACCCACTTGTGAACCACAAAGTGCCAAGTTCTGGAAGTCACAGTCAAAACTATTAAAGTCTTCACCTTCACCAAAACGACCAACTTTCACATCTAACTTTTGATCAAGGAATTTTTTCTTAATCCATAAATCAGTTAAACGCCAAGTTTGCTCACGACCCCACACTTCTTGTGCAGAACTAATGTGTCCAGCTAAAGCTGGAGAATGTTCAGAAAGTGATTGCCCATCACGATAAGTTAACGTGATTTGAGCTTCTGTATCTTGCCACCCTAAAATTTTACCTAGGTCCAAATGCGAACCTAAAGCGAGTTGCCCTGTATAAGCACTGCCATGCGAAGAAGTATTCTTTGAATCTAAAATACCGGCATATTCACCGGTATATCCAAAAGAAAAATCATAACCTTGTGCTTGTAACGCTGTGCGTTGCCCGTTCCAATCACCCAACATCCAAGAACCATTTGGGTCAAATGCAGCAGCAGCTTGTGCATGCTGAACAAAAAGAGTAATTGATAAAACGGATAAACAGGAAACCATCAAAGATTTATGCGTTTTCATGTTTACGTACCTTTTATGTCTTTGTTTATAAAGGTTACGCTAATTTTATGTAAAGAAATTATTCAAAATGTTAATCAATTGATTAATCAGATAATAATCTTAATACATACTGTATAAGAAATAGCCCTAAGACATTACCACTGTCCCTCGCCAAGCTTTTGACCTACAAAGGAATATCGCATTTGTGAACGTGAAAACTTAATTGGGCATGCGATCTGTGGTTCTGTATCTGTTGTATTATTTTGCAAAGGAACATCCACAATCCATCCACGTTGTTGTGCTAATGGCGAGTTTAAAGCCTCACTCAAACTCAATACTGGCTCTACACAAACATCCAAATTTGCAAAAATTTCATGCCATTCTTTAAACGTTTTGCTTTTAATTTTTTCTTGAATGGCTTGCTTAACGTCCTGTCGATCTTGGACATCTAATGAAGCGCCTTTTTGCAACAGCACAGGTAAATCTAATGCAGCAGACAACCCAGCCATAAATTGTGGCTCAAGACTACCAATAGAAAGATAACGCCCATCTTGAGTTATATAATAGTCATAGAAAATGCCACCGTTGAGCATGCCCTGCTCTGGTGCCTGTTCAACTTGTCCTGCAAGTGCGGCTGATGCTGCCATGCTATTTAGACTCGCCACACAGTCAGTCATCGAAATATCAATATATTGTCCCATACCGCTACGACTGCGTTCGACGACCGCAGCCAAAATAGCAATAACTGCATGTAATGATCCGCCTGCAATATCGGCAACTTGAATGCCAAGCGGTGGTGGACCACTATCTTGTCGGCCACTATATCCAGCAATACCCGCTAAAGCTAAATAATTAATGTCGTGTCCTGCTCGATCTTTATAGTTTCCAGTTTGTCCATAACCTGTGATCGAGCAATAAATTAAACGCGGATTAATTTCTGCAAGCGTTGCATAGTCTAGCCCTAAGCGACGCATAACATCTGGCCGAAACTGTTCTATGACAATATCAAACTCGGAAATCTTGGCTTTTATAAGATCAATACTGGCAGCATCTTTTAAATCGAGAACAATCGACTGTTTATTTCGATTTAAATAACTATGTGCAGTCGCTTGTCCATTGGCATAGGGCGGCATAATCCGAATGAGATCTGGACGTGATGGGGATTCGATATGGATAACTTCTGCGCCCATATCGGCTAAGTACATTGTGGCAAAAGGTCCAGGTAAGAGCGTAGAGAAATCGAGAACTTTAAGTCCGTTTAATGCTGTCGTCATCGTATTTTTAACCACTATTATTCGAATTTTCTTTTATATTAGTTAAGCAAATATTCTAAAACAATGTCATGTTCAGCCATTTACCTTGATCATTTCGGCAATTTAACATGTAAAAAGTGCTTTTACACTGTTGTAAATCGCCAATTTATTTTTTTAGACGGTCATTTAGGTCAATTTAAAGTGAACATCAAAGAGACTGAAGGATTCAATATGAGTCGCGATACGATTAGCATCCACTTCGTGAATGCGGCTTTGACAGGCGTAAAACGCCTTGGCATGGATGTCGAGACGTTACTTTCACATGTGGGTATCGAAGCGGAACTATTACGTCAACCTAAAGCTCGAATCTCACCAGAACAATATACCCGTTTTATAAAAATGCTATGGATGGTCACCCAAGACGAACACGTCGGTTTTGATGTACAACCGCGTCGTTTGGGCACTTTTGCCATTATGTGTCAGTTGATTATTCATGCAAAAACTTTAGGACAAGCTCTCGAACTTTCATCTCAATTTTACAAGTTATTTGGTGATGAATGGTCGGTAACACTTGAACGTGACAAACACGAAGCGCGTTTGGTTCCTCTCATTCCAAAAACATTAGATCCAGATCATTTCATTACTGAAAGTATGCTCATGATTTGGCACGGTCTAGCATCATGGCTCATTGAACGTCGTTTGCCATTAGAGCGTGTTCATTTTAGCTACCCACGTCCTGCGCATGCTGATGAATATGATGCATTATTTTTTGCACCAGTCATGCAGTTTGATGCACCTCGCACCGAAATAACTTTTGCAGCTGATTATCTTGATTTACCAATCCGCCAAGATGAAAAAACGCTAGAAGAGTTCCTAAAGGCAGCTCCTGCTCAGCTTTTAGTAAAATTCAAAAACACCAACTCGTTGACTTCTCGTATTCGTGACGTACTTAAGAGTCAAATTGGTGAAGAAATGCCAACGCTTAATGACGTTGCATCAATGCTGTATTTATCTCCGCAAACCTTACGCCGCCGCTTGGCTGCTGAAGGTAAAAGCTACCAAGGCGTAAAAGACGCTTTACGTCGAGATGCTGCTATTCACTTGTTGCTCAACCCTGAATTAACACTTGAAGATGTTGCTCAACAAGTAGGCTTTAGTGAAACCAGTACTTTCCACCGTGCATTTAAAAAGTGGACGGGTGTAACACCAGGTTTATATCGTCAGCTACACGGTTACCACTAATTCTTAAATCTCTTCAGTTTCAAATTTAGCCCAAGTTCAACTTGGGCTTTTTTGTATTTCTATTGGCAAAAATCATCACCTGACTGGTGCGCTTATCGTCATTGCACTCGCTCTTAAAACCAGTACACTCAAAACACAAATAAATTTTAAGCAATAAAAAAGGAACTGTTATGAGCGAGGCTTATATTATTGATGCCATTCGCACACCACGCGGAAAAGGAAAAAAAGACGGCTCTCTTTACGAAGTAAAACCAATCACATTACTCACCACCCTATTAAACGAATTACAGCAACGCCATCAGCTTGATACATCTAAAGTGGACGACATTGTTTTGGGCTGCGTAACACCAATTGGTGACCAAGGCGGCGATATTGCCAAAACCGCAGCAATTGCCGCAGGCTGGAATGATGATGTTGCTGGTGTACAAATTAACCGCTTTTGTGCTTCAGGTTTAGAAGCAGTCAACATGGCAGCAATGAAAGTCCGCTCTGGTTGGGAAGATTTAGTGGTTGCTGGTGGCGTTGAATCAATGTCACGCATTCCAATGGGTTCTGATGGCGGACCGTGGGCTTTAGACCCAGAAACAAATCTTAAGTCATCATTTGTTCCACAAGGTATCGGGGCTGACCTTATTGCAACTTTAGATGGCTATAACCGTGAAGATGTCGATAACTTTGCAGTGAAGTCACAACAAAAAGCAGCGGCAGCTCAAGCAAATGGTTATTTCAATCACTCAGTCGTACCAGTAAAAGATCACGCAGGCGTGGTGATTTTAGAGAAAGATGAATTCATCAAAGGCAATACCACACTAGAAGGTCTTGCAAAGCTCAACCCAAGTTTTGAAATGATGGGGCAAATGGGCTTTGATGCAGTTGCTTTACAAAAATATCCAGAAGCACAAAAAATCAATCATGTTCATCACGCAGGTAACTCATCAGGTATTGTCGATGGAGCAGCTGTCGTTTTATTAGCTTCAGAAAAAGCAGTAAAAGAACAAAATTTAAAACCACGCGCTAAAGTTTTGGCGACTGCATTAGTTGGTACTGACCCAACCATTATGCTGACTGGCCCTGCGCCAGCCGCACGTAAAGCATTGGAAAAAGCTGGTCTAACAATTGATGATATTGACCTATTTGAAGTCAATGAAGCATTCGCGGCAGTTGTTATGCGTTTTATTAATGAGCTCAACGTCCCCGCTGAAAAAGTCAACGTAAATGGCGGTGCGATTGCTTTAGGCCATCCGCTAGGAGCAACAGGTGCCATGATTTTGGGCACACTACTTGATGAGCTTGAACGACAAGATAAAAAGCGTGGTCTAGCAACGCTCTGTGTTGGCGGTGGTATGGGTATTGCCACCATTATTGAACGCGTATAAAAATTAGGGATATAAAAAAATGAGTGCAATTCAATACGAAAAAAATGCCGACAATATTGTCATCTTGACACTTGATTCAACTGGTCAATCTGCAAACACCATGAATGCTGAGTTTCGTGACTCACTTGATGAGGTCACTCAGAAACTTAAAGCAGAAACAGAACTTTCAGGCGTTATTTTCCGTTCGGCTAAGAAAACGTTCTTTGCAGGCGGTGATTTAGATGAGCTAATTCAAGTTCAGCCGGAACATGCGACTGACTTTTTCAATATGGTTGAAAAACTAAAAGGTCATTTACGCACAATTGAAATGCTAGGCATTCCAGTCGTTGCAGCATTGAATGGAACGGCACTGGGCGGGGGATGGGAAATTGCATTAAGTTGCCATCACCGTATTGCAATCAATGACTCGAAAAGCAAATTTGGCCTGCCAGAAGTTACTTTAGGTTTATTACCGGGCGGCGGCGGTATTGTGCGTATGGTACGCCTATTAGGACTTCAAAATGCGTTCCCATTTTTAATGGAAGGCAAACAGTTCGGTGTTGATAAAGCCAAGTCTTTAGGCTTAATCCACGATACTGCCGAAAATGAACAAGAGCTTTTAGATAAAGCAATTGCTTGGATAAAGGCAAATCCGAAATCTCAACAACCTTTTGATGTGAAAGGCTACAAAATCCCAGGTGGTGATCCAAAAACTCCGGCAGTTGCACAAGTTCTTGCCATTGCTCCAGCCATATTAAAAGACAAAACTAAAGGCTGCTACCCTGCCCCTGAAGCGATTATGGCTGCCGCAGTTGAAGGTACTCAAGTCGATGTTGATACTGCACTGCGTATTGAGTCGCGCTACTTTACTCAGCTTACAACAGGTCAAATTTCTAAAAATATGATTGGCACGTTCTGGCATGGTCTAAATGCAATTAAGTCTGGTGCGAGCCGCCCTGCCGACGTTGCAAAATGGCAAGCCACTAAAGTGGGTGTGTTGGGTGCAGGCATGATGGGTGCTGGTATTGCATATTCAACAGCCATTAAAGGCATTCCAGTTGTACTTAAAGATGTATCTGTTGAGAATGCTGAGAAAGGCAAAGCTTACTCACAAAAACTTCTTGATAAACGTGTTTCACAAGGCCGCATGACCGCAGAAAAACGTGATCAGGTTTTATCTCTGATTAGGGCTACAGCGTCAGCTCAAGACCTTCAAGGCTGTGATTTAATTATTGAAGCTGTATTTGAAAATCAAGAACTCAAAGCGAAAGTCACTCAAGAAGCCGAACAATACCTAGCGCCTAATGGCGTAATGGCATCGAATACATCGACCCTGCCAATTACAGGTTTAGCGCAAGCAAGTAAAGATGATAAAGCGTTTATTGGTCTGCATTTCTTTAGCCCTGTCGACAAAATGCAGTTGGTTGAGATTATTAAAGGTAAAAACACCTCGGCAGAGACACTTGCGAAAGCCTACGACTTTGTACAGCAAATTGGAAAAACACCAATTGTTGTCAATGATAGCCGTGGCTTCTTTACCAGTCGTGTGTTTGGTACTTTTATTCAAGAAGGTATGCGCTTGCTTGCCGAAGGTGTCCACCCAGCACGTATTGAAATGGCAGCACTGAAAGCAGGCATGCCTGTGGGACCACTTGCGATTCAAGATGAAGTGTCTTTAACCTTAACCGAGCATGTTGCTAGCGAAGCACGTAAAGCTTTACAAGCCGAAGGCAAAGAGCTACCGAAAACACCAGTAGATGAAGTGATTCATACCATGATTCATGAATTAAACCGTAAAGGTAAAGCTGCTGGCGCAGGTTTCTATGACTATCCTGAAAATGGCAAAAAACACCTATGGGAAGGCTTAAACCGCTGGCAGAAAGATCATGATATTTCCGAGCAAGATATAATTGATCGTATTTTGTTTGTACAAGCCTTAGATACCTTACGTTGTTACGAAGAAGGTGTATTGGAATCGGTTATTGACGCCAATGTCGGTTCTATTTTTGGAATTGGTTATGCCCCTTGGACTGGTGGAGCGATTCAATTCCTCAATCAATATGGTATTGAGAAAGCAGAAAAACGCTCCGAAGAGTTAGCTACCAAATATGGTGAGAGATTCACACCACCAGCATTACTCAAAACCAAAGCTGAGCAGAAACAAAATATTCAATAATTTAAATCTATTAAATATTTAAAAACTGCATAAACCTTACCCATATAAATATATTTTATTTATATGGGTTTTTCTTTATGTTCTTTAAGATTTCTGCCTACAGCCTAAATATGCTATAAATAGACTTCATTTTTGTGCTTCTACAGCACATTCGAGAAATCCTTATGTCCGATAAAAATTCTTCCGAATCAGCAGTTTTAGGCTGGAAATTTGTTCTGATCGTTGGTGTTTTAAGTGCGATTTTCCTTGGCTTTTTCTATTTAGCAATGAGTAATGAACCTGACTATATGCCAGGTGCTCAGCGCAAAGCTCAACAGCACGAAATGCAACAAAAAGCTGAAAAGTCGAAAGATCAACAAAGTCAGCATGACAACATGCCTGGAATGGACATGCAAGAACATCAGCATTCACATCAGTAATCAGATATTTTTCAAATGACAGATTTTTCCCGCAATGCACTAGTTGTAGAAGGTGGAGGCATGCGTGGTGCCTTTACCAGTGGTGTACTTGATGCTTTTCTACAACAGCAGTTCAATCCTTTTGACTTATACGTTGGTGTATCTTCTGGTTCGACCAATGTGGCTAACTACTTAGCAGGTCAACAAGGTCGGACTTTAACCTTTTATATTGATCATTCCCTCCGTCCTGAATTTATTGATTATAAGCGCTTCTTTAAAGGTGGCGATTTACTTGATTTAAAATGGATGTGGGAAATTGGCGAGCAAGAACATCCTCTTGATCAACAGAGCCTTTTTGCCAAAAATCCAGATTTTTATATGGTGTTGACGCATGCCAAAACTGGTCATGCTGAGTATCTTCGTGCTGGTAAAGATAATCTGTTAAATGCACTGCGTGCTTCTAGCTCAATTCCGGTTTTAACGCGTCATCCCGTCGATATTATGGGTGAACCATACTTTGATGGCGGCGTTGCAGATGCCCTACCCGTTCGCTGGACAGCACAGCAAAGTGGCGTTAAAAAGCTGTTAGTTTTACGTACTCGTCCTAAAAATTACTTTAAGGGCAGTAGCCGAGGGGATCAATTCCTCGCAAAATATGCGTTTAAACATTACTATGGTTTTGCAAGCAGTTTACGAAACCGTTGTGCCCGTTATAACGCTTCGGTAGATTTTGTTCGTGGCAATAATCCAGACCAGCAAATTTTAGAAGTTTGCCCACCGCCACTTAAAAATATGGCTGGACGTTTAACCACAAATCCGAAAAAGCTTCGTTATAGTTACGAAGTTGGTTTAGAGACTGGCTTACAAGCCATCGAAAACTGGAATGCGATGAAGTAATTCAAAGTTGAGATTTCTATAAAGGAATCTCAACTTAACGCTAAAATCATATTGATATGTGGAATACCACAATCTTGGTAAACTTCACCCTGCACGTTAAAACCTAGAGCCTCATAAAAAGCTGTCACATAAGTTTGCGCGGAAAGCTTTAAATAAGGCAGTTTCTGGTTACGCGCATAGTCAATAATATGCTGCATTAAAATTTTACCTATACCCTGCTTTCGATAAGGTATTAAAACAGCAACACGTCCTACACTATGCTGCGGTAACAAACGTGCTGTAGCAATAGGCTGCTCTTTGTCATACACCATAAAGTGCACAGCAGTGGCATCAAAATCATCCCATTCATCTTCGGATGCAATGCCTTGCTCTTGAATAAAGACTTGCTCACGGATGTATTTCGCATCTTTCTCAAGCTGTTCCCAACCACCCGCTATAACTTCATACATCCTACTCGCCTTCTTAGCATTTGCAGCCAATATTTTCGATTGGCAACTGATCTTGTAACAACAATTCTAAGGTCTGTTTTTTAATGCCGTACATTTCTTTTAATGCTTGGATTTGAGCCATAATCTTTGCATCAGGTTGTGAAACATTCTTGCGTTTTGTTGCCAAAATCATTTTGTTTTTGCTGGTATGCTCAAGCGATACAAACTCAAAAACTTTAGTTTCATAACCATACGCTTTTAAAAGTAACGCACGTAATGTATCGGTCAACATCTCAGCTTGTTGCCCAGCATGAATACCAAACTGTAGCATCGGTTGTAGAACTTCAGGACTATGTAGTTGTGGACGTAATTCTTTGTGACAGCACGGCGCGCACATAATCATTGAAGCGTTCAAACGAATTCCGGTATGAATAGCAAAGTCAGTCGCAATATCACACGCATGCAAAGCAATCATAACGTCCAGTTTTTCTGGCTGATAACTACGAACATCGCCTTCAAAAAAGTCCAAATGATTAAAATGCACTTTGTCTGCCACATTCTGGCAAAATTCCACTAAGTTACGGCGCAGCTCTACACCAGTAATCAGTGGAATCTTTTGTTGTTCCTGTAAATAATCATACAAAGCAAAAGTTAAATAACCTTTTCCTGAACCAAAATCGACGATGCGTAATTCTTTTTGCTCTGCATCAATTTGTTCATACGCGCTCGCAAAAATTTCGATAAATTTATTAATCTGCTTCCATTTACGAGCCATACTTGGAATGATTTGAGCTTTCTCATCAGTAATACCAAGCTCTTTTAAAAATGCACTACTCTGCTGTACATAACGCTGTTTCTCACGATCATGCGCTTGTACAGTTGGAGCCGTATTCGTACTTTGTTTTTTCCCAATGTTAAGCATGGCTTTTTTCTTATTTTTTTTAAGCTGAACTTCTTGCAGAGTTGAAAATAAATTTGCTTGTTTGCATTGAACAATCAACGTTGCGATCTGTTCTAGACCCTCTTCAAAGGTATAGTTTTTGGTCACATCTTGAGTAGTATAATGATATAAAGCTGAAAGCTGCTTTTTCCCATTTAACTCTACAATGCGGAAAGTGATTTTTTCTAGCTGTGCCAACTCTCCTTTATATTGGCTCAAAATCAAACGCTCAAAACTCTGCTCATCAAGCATTTGTTTGATTTCATGAAAGAATTGCTGTTCTTGCTCAAAGGAGAAAACCGACACAGATATACCTAAAGAATGGTGACACATATAAACTGAAAGTTTAAAGGGTATAGGATTAAAAATAAAATAACTTTACGACTGTTTTGTATTTCTATACATTTGTATTTTTAATCAAAAAATAAACTTATGAGTAAATCGGTGTTAGAAACTTACGACCCCAAAGAAGAACTTTTTAATGCCTATAGCCATGGTGCTGGCGTTATTATGGCCGTGGTTGCCGCTATCCTTTTAATTATAAAAGGATCTTATCTTCCAACTGCTCAGTGGGTAGGTTTGTGGGTATACGCTTTTAGCCTAACTCTCGTTTTTACCAGTTCGACTCTTTATCACTTTGCGCAAACCCAAAACTTACGTTACTGGTATAAAAAACTCGATCACACTGCTATTTATTACTTAATTGCAGGAACATATACCCCGTTTTTAAGTATTGCGATACCTACATCGAAAGCACATATATTACTTATCGCACTTTGGGCGATTGCTGCAATTGGTACACTTTTCAAGTTAGTTTTCATTCACCGTTTTCAGAAAATCTCATTACTTGCTTATGTTCTAATGGGATGGCTTGCCGTTTTTGTAATGGATGATATGCGTACTTATTTAAGTAAAGATGCTTTGATGTTCTTAATTACTGGGGGCTTAGCTTACACTGTTGGAGCATTGTTTTACGCATTAAAAAAGGTAAGATATACCCATGCAATCTGGCATATTTTTGTGCTTTTAGGTGCAGGAGCACACTTTCTTGCAATCTATTGGTACGTTATTTAGTCCATTTTTCACTCATATTCAGTGATCCTGAAAGAGTCATGGATGATGTTCTTTCACGCTATTCTTTAAGAAAATTATCTTTTAAAAAAGGATAGCAAACTAAAAATAAATTTTAATTGATATAAGGACTTATATGGAGTCAACCTCTGCGACTGCTGCTCCTGTAGTAGCCACTAATTCAAAAGCACGAGTTTTATTTGCAAGCTTAGTCGGTACAACCATTGAGTTCTTCGACTTTTATATCTATGCAACTGCTGCCGTGATTATCTTTCCACATCTGTTTTTCCCTGCCAGCAGTGGCAGTGCCGCAGTCTTACAGTCTCTGGCAACCTTTGCGATTGCCTTTATTGCCCGTCCTATTGGTGCAGCACTATTTGGTCACTTAGGAGATCGTATTGGCCGTAAAGCAACACTAGTGGCAGCTTTGCTGACCATGGGTATATCAACGGTATGTATTGGCCTACTTCCAACTTATGCACAAATCGGGATTGTGGCTCCCTTACTACTAGCGGCTTGCCGTCTAGGACAAGGTTTAGGTTTAGGAGGCGAATGGAGTGGCGCTGTACTACTTGCAACTGAAAATGCACCAGAAGGTAAGCGTGCATGGTATGGCATGTTCCCACAGCTTGGCGCCCCTATTGGTTTTATTTTAGCAACTGGATCATTCTTACTTTTAAGTGCGGCTATTCCTGAACAGGCATTCATGCAATGGGGCTGGCGTATTCCATTTATTGCGAGTGCAATTTTGGTCATTGTTGGTTTATATATCCGTTTAAAACTCCATGAAACTCCAGCTTTCCAGAAAGTTTTAGATAAACAAAAAGAAGTTAATATTCCATTTAAAGAAGTTGTCACGAAACATACGGGTAAGCTTATTCTCGGCACGATTGCAGCGATCTGTACATTCGTTGTGTTTTATCTCACTACAGTGTTCGCGCTTAACTGGGGAACGACGAAACTGGGGTATGCACGTGGTGAGTTTTTAGAACTTCAACTTTTTGCGACACTTTGTTTTGCAGCATTCATTCCTTTATCTGCTATTTTTGCAGAAAAATTTGGACGTAAAGCCACTTCAGTTGGCGTATGTATTGCTGCTGCGATCTTCGGTTTATTCTTCTCTAGCATGCTAGAGTCTGGAAATACTCTTATCGTTTTTCTTTTCTTATGTACTGGCCTATCAATTATGGGTTTAACCTATGGCCCAATTGGTACGGTTCTTTCTGAGATTTTCCCAATTTCAGTTCGTTATACAGGTTCAGCATTAACCTTTAACTTAGCTGGTATTTTTGGCGCATCGTTTGCTCCACTGATTGCCACAAAACTTGCTGAAACTTACGGTTTATATGCTGTAGGTTATTATCTGACAACAGCATCACTTTTATCATTGGTCGCGTTCTTATTAATACGTGAAACAAAAAATGACGATGTAAATAATCAGATTTAAATATTTTCAAACACTCTAATATAAAAAAGCCGGTTCAAAATTGACCGGCTTTTTTTATATATGAAAATTAATTCATTGATGCAGGGTTTGCTGGCGCAACACCGTTTGTCGCCGCTGGAGCACTTACATTATTTGCTGCTACAGCTGCTGCACCCGCAACTGCGGCTTCACCAATTAAAGCAATTTTTGCTTTTTCTTGGCTTTTCGCAGACAACGCTGGGTTAGTTGCAACAATACGATTAATGTTTGCAGAGTTTGCAGGAGCAATCGCAGCAGTTTGTAAAATGATTGGGCGATTACCTGTATTACCCAATGTATAACGAATACCTGTACGAGGGCTAATTACCGTCGTATTTTCTTGCTTCACTACAGCCTGAGCCGAAGTTGGACCAGTTGCTGCACGAACTTTAGCAACCGTTGTTGTTTGAGGGGCTGAAGTTGTTTCTGCTGCGAAAACAAAACTTGGCACAGCAAGAACAGCTAAAAATAAGGGTTGTAATACTTTTTTCATTGTCTTTCCAACATACACTCTGGATGAGAAGTAAATAGCATTTAATGCTTAAAACTGCAAACATTATTCACAGGCTTACTACAAACCCAAGAAAAGCAGAACAATTGTTCTGCTTTTCTTATCAAGCAAATTAAATTTTGCCGTGACACTGCTTATATTTTAAACCAGAACCACATGGACATGGTGCATTGCGACTTTCAGGAACAGGGAACATTTGTTGGTTATCAACCGACTCATTGAGTGTTTCCTGAGAAGCAGTCACTTCACCAGTTAAGCCATCAACATCATCATGCTCAAAAGAAAGCTTCATTGCTTCTGCTTGCTGTTGTTGTTGAGCTTCCATTTCTGCAAGTTCTTCTGGTGTTGGGATATGCACACGAGACAAATCAGTCACAACATCAGTTTTAATGACACCCAACATGTTTACAAACAAGTTAAATGCTTCTTTTTTGTATTCCTGCTCTGGATTCTTTTGCGCGTAGCCACGTAAGTGGATACCTTGACGCAAATAATCCATTGCAGCCAAATGGTCTTTCCAATGACGATCAAGAGAATTTAGTACGAAATGACGTTCAAGCATTGCTGCCGACTCATCACCCATCTGTGCACGACGCTGACGATAACGAGTAAGCACTTCATCGCTAATACGTTCAACTAGACCTTCTTCATCAAGACGACGATCTTGCTCTAACCATTCCTGAACTGGTAACTCAATACCTAAATCAATACGTAAAGCATTTTCCAAGCCTTCCACATCCCATTGGTCATGAATTGACTCTGGTGGAATAAAGTTAGCAATCATGGCTTGCATGACTTCATGATGCATTTCTTCAACGTATTCTTGTAAAGTGTTTTCCGCTAACACTTCATCACGTTGTGAATAAATGATCTTACGTTGTTCATTATTCACGTCATCGTATTTCAATAGGTTCTTACGAATATCGAAGTTACGTGCTTCAACTTTACGTTGTGCATTTTCGATAGAACGGCTTACCATTTTGTGTTCAATCGCTTCATTTTCCTGTAAGCCCATTGCACGCATCATGGCAACAACACGGTCACCTGCGAAAATACGCATGAGGTCATCTTCAAGAGATAAATAGAAGCGAGAAACACCAGGGTCACCTTGACGACCCGCACGACCACGTAACTGGTTGTCAATACGGCGTGATTCATGGCGCTCAGAACCAATAATATGCAAACCACCTGCTTGCAATACATCTTCGTGGTCTTGTTCCCATTGTGCTTTCAGATGAGCTTCATCTTCTGCTGTCGGGTTTTCAAGCTTGGCAAGTTTCGCCTTCCAGTTACCACCTAAGATAATATCTGTACCACGACCAGCCATGTTGGTTGCAATTGTTACTGCATTCGGGCTACCCGCCTGAGCAATAATGTCTGCTTCACGCTCGTGCTGTTTAGCGTTCAACACTTCGTGGTGAATACCAGCTTGCATCAACTTAGAAGATAGAATTTCACTAGCTTCAATGGTTGCTGTACCAATTAGAATCGGTGCAACACCTTTTTCGCGAATATTCATAATTTCTTGAATAATCGCATTATATTTACCATTACGGTTTAAGTAGATTAAATCGTTTTGGTCGTTACGAATCATTGGTCGGTGAGTCGGAATAATGACAACATCAAGACCGTAAATCTCTTTCATTTCCGCAGCTTCAGTATCAGCAGTACCTGTCATACCTGAAAGCTTTTTATAAAGACGGAAATAGTTCTGGAATGTAGTTGTTGCTAAAGTTTGGTTTTCAGGCTGAATTTCTAAGCCTTCTTTTGCTTCAACTGCTTGGTGCAAGCCTTCTGACCAACGACGACCCGGCATTGTACGGCCAGTGTGCTCATCAACAATGATCACTTCACCATCATGAATAATATAGTGAACATCACGTTGGAATAGGAAGTGTGCACGAATAGCAGCAGATACATGGTGAACAAGGTTTAAGTTTGTTGCTGAATATAAGCTTTCGCCTTCAGCCAACAAGCCCATTTGAATGAGTTCTTGTTCTACAGTTTCATAACCGATTTCAGTCATTTCAACTGAACGCTGCTTTTCATCAATCCAGAAATGTCCACCATCGGCAACTTTTTCTTCTTTTTGCGGACGTAATTTTGGTGGAATCGTATTGATTGCAGTATAGAGGTGTGAAGAGTCTTCACTTTGACCAGAAATAATTAATGGAGTACGCGCCTCATCAATCAAGATTGAATCAACTTCGTCGATAATGGCATAGTGCAAACCACGTTGTTTCTTTTCTGCTAAAGAAAACACCATGTTGTCACGTAAGTAGTCAAAACCAAATTCGTTGTTGGTACCATAGGTAATGTCAGCAAGGTAAGCCGCTGCTTTTTCTGACGGTTCTTGCATTGAATAAATTGTACCAATGCTTAAACCTAAGAACTCAAATAATGGACGGTTTAACTCAGCATCACGCTGTGCCAAGTAATCGTTCACAGTAATCACATGAACGCCTTCGCCACTTAATGCGTTTAAATAACACGCCAAAGTACCCATAAGGGTTTTACCTTCACCGGTACGCATTTCGGCAATTTTGCCTTCGTGTAGAGTAATACCACCAATCAATTGCACATCATAGTGACGCATGCCCATTACACGTTTTGCTGCCTCACGACAAACTGCAAACGCTTCAGGGAGTAACTTATCTAAACTTTCGCCATTGTTATAACGTTGTTTGAATTCTGGAGTTTTTGCAGATAAGTCTGCATCGCTTAAAGCTGATATCGTCGGCTCGAGCGCATTGACTTGCTCAACAATTTTGCGCATGCGTTTGAGTTCACGCTCATTTTTTGTACCGAAGATACCTCCGATCAGACTTGCCAACATGGATAAACTCTCTAAATCTTGCTTGGTCAAATGAATAAATTTTTTCTCAGTCGTTTATTATGGTGCCAGAAATTTGAAGTACAAGGGTTTTGCACAAAACCCATAAAAAAAATCTGATAGTTAGACAAACGGTTTCAACCTTTCTCTAAGGCCGCTGAATATGTCCGGCACCTAAAAACTCAATATTAACGCTCATCTATTGAACACAACTTCCGAGAAATCTAATTTAGCAAATTTATCTTAAAGTTACATTGATTCAGTTCTTAAATTAGTGAGTTTTAGTCATATATATTTACACTTATATAAAAAATTCATAATAAAATAAAAAAACAATAATTTTAATAATAAATAAATTGCGTCATATTCATTTCAGCACATAACAAATTTTAAGCAACTGAGGAAAGATCATGACATTACGATTAGGAGACACTGCCCCTGATTTTCAACAAGAATCAAGCGAAGGCACAATTCATTTTTATGATTTTTTAGGCGATAGTTGGGGCATTTTATTTTCACATCCCGCTGACTATACGCCTGTATGTACAACAGAGTTAGGTTATACAGCAAAATTAAAAGACGAATTTGAAAAACGTAATGTTAAAGCGATTGCCCTATCTGTAGATAATGTTGAATCGCATAAAGGCTGGATTAACGACATTAACGAAACTCAAAATACTACGGTTAATTTTCCAATTATTGCTGACAAAGACCGTAAAGTGTCTGAACTTTACGATTTCATTCATCCAAATGCGAGTGAAACACTTACAGTTCGTTCTTTAGTCATTATTGATCCAAACAAGAAAGTTCGTTTAATTATAACCTACCCTGCTTCAACTGGTCGTAACTTCAACGAAGTCTTACGTGTCGTGGATTCATTACAATTAACAGATAAGCATAAAGTGGCTACGCCTGCGAACTGGAAACAAGGTGAAGATGTTGTGATTGTTCCTTCTTTAAAAGATGAAGAAGAAATTAAACAGCGCTTCCCTAAAGGCTATACCGCAGTAAAACCTTATTTGCGCCTCACACCCCAACCTGATGAGTGAGGATAAAGCGAGCATCGCTCGCTCTGAACGCAAGACGAACAGCTATGCTGTGAGTTAGATTAAAGCCTTTAAAAAGGCTTTAATCGAAGCGCAAGACAAACGTAGTGCGTAGGCAAGCATCTGAAATGCTTATTTTCAAGACAAGCAAACTGCGTAACCAATAATCAAAAAAGCATAAAGAAAACTAGCCCAAACATAGAACCAAATGTTTCCATCTCCAAGCCATCTCACCCGATGGCTTTTTTTCATTATTGAATACACATGGTTTTTAGTGTCGAGATCAGTTATAACTTCCAAGGAGTTTGTTCAAAAAACAACAATCATGATCCATAAAATTCATCATTTAAAATGCGGCAGTATGTGTCCTGTCTGCGCGCCTTTATTTGGGCAGAAAGGCTGGAAAGCTGAAGTGGTATGCCATTGTCTTTTAGTAGAGACGGACCGTGGGCTTGTACTCATTGATACAGGATTTGGTCTACAAGACTATTTACACATGCAACAACGCCTTGGCTCGTTAGTTAAACGTTTGGGGAAAATTGAGACGAATCTTGAATTCAGTGCAATCCAGCAAATACAAAAACTAGGTTTTCATCCTAAAGATGTACAGCACATCTTTGTGACTCACCTCGACTTTGACCATGCAGGTGGCATTTCTGACTTTCCTCATGCCACAGTTCATGTCTTAGCCACTGAATATAATGCTGCGCAATTACCTAATTTTAAAGGTAAACTTCGCTATAGAACCAATCAATATAATCAGCATCGATACTGGAATTTCGTTGAATATCAGCAAGGTGAAAAATGGTTTAATCTTGAAAAAGTAAAAGGTTTTCCGTTATTCCAAGATGAAATTTTAATGGTGCCATTATTAGGCCACTCCGCTGGACATTGTGGTATTGCCATCAAACAACAAAATCAGTGGTTGTTGTTCTGCGGAGATGCTTATTACTCACATCTAGAGTTAAATCCAGCAAATAAATTAAGATCGCTAACCCTTCTGGAAAAAACGTTTGCAGAAGATAATGAAAAGCGTCTTATTAACCTTAAAAAATTACAGCATTTGGCTCAACATGAGCCAACGATTGAAATTATTTGTGCCCATGACCCTCATGAGCTTCGACGGTATCAAACATGAAAAAAATCTCCCTCATCGCCCTTGTTCTGTGTCTAAACCTACAGGGATGTATGCAACATGAAAGCATTGCACATGAGCATAGACCCAAAGATTGGGGAACTTTAGTTTCTCAAACACATAATTTCTATCAAGTGAGCAATGATGTTTTTCGTAGCGAACAACCAAATGCTGCAATGATTCCCGAATTAAAACGTCATGAAATCGGAACCATTATTAATTTAAGAGCAAAAGACTCAGACGAATTACTATTTAAAAATGAGAATTTTAATCTTGTTCACATTCCTATCGATACATGGGCAATTAACAGACAAGACCTGTTAGAAGTCATGCAGCAAATTAAAATTGCTAAACAAAATAATCAACGTGTTTTATTACACTGCTACCACGGTTCAGACCGTACTGGTGCTAGCGTAGCGATGTATCGAATTATTTTTGAACATTGGGCAATTGATGATGCAGTTAAAGAAATGAAGCAAGGCGGATACGGTTATCATATTATTTGGAAAAATATTGACCGTTTATTTACCCCTGAAAATGTAAAATGGATTCAACAACAATTGTCGAATCCATCTTAATTAGATCTTGAATCAACCTTAGATCAGATTAGCGCTGATCTAAGGGCACCCAATCAATGACCCAAGCTGACTTCATGTTTAAACTGGAGTCAGAGGTAATTTTCTTACGAGCTGCATCTGCGGTATCACGGTCTTTCGCAGGTCCAACCATAATACGGATACCTTTACTGGTCGGACTTGTCGTAACCTTATAACCTTTAGCACGTAGTTTAGAGACAACAGCATCTGCATTTGCCTGATTGGCAGCCAATGCAACTTGTACCATCCACTTTTTATCGCCATTTTCAAGCAGCTCACGCGCTTTCTCTGCTTCAGCTTTTTTCTCAGCGTCAGCTTTGTGCTTAGCTTCTGCTGTTTTCTTTTCTGCTTCAGCATGCTTCTTAGCTTCAGCTTTTTTGTCTGCCTCGGCTTGATGTTTAGCTTCTGCCGCTTTTTTCTCGGCTTCAGCTTTGTGTTTAGCTTCAGCAGCTTTCTTATCAGCTTCTGCTTGCTTCTTGGCTTCTGCTGCTTTTTTATCAACTTCAGCCTGACGTTTTGCCTCAGCGGCTTTTTTATCGACTTCCGCTTGTTTCTTTGCTTCAGCAGCTTTTTTATCGGCTTCTGCTTTAGCTGTATCTACTGACTTTTTTGTATCAGTTTGCTGTCCTTTTGTCTTTCCATCCGAACCTGCAACTTCAGGAGGAATGTTATCTGAGCTTTCTTGAGCAGCAGCTCGGCGAGCATTAATTGCAGCATATTCGGCAGCAGCTTTACGGGCTGCATCTGCTTCTGCCTGTTGTTGCATTGCCAAGAATTCGGCAGCACGAGCCTCTTGCTCAGCAACCGCTTTTTCACGAGAACGGCGTTGTTCTTCAAGAAGACGTTTTTCTGTTTCTACATCCACTGCAAGCGGTTGTAGCTGTACCATCTGCCCTTCTTGTGCTGATGGCTTTGATTTAGCGTGTAATTTCGGTGATGTTGAGGTCTGTGGTTCAGCGCCCACATGTTTTATTTCTTCATTTCCTTTTAGAAGTAATGCTGCCAATAAAACACCACCACCTAATAAAACAACGCCACCCATCCAGCGTTGTTTGTTATTCATTGACATTCTTCCAAATACTCCCAAATCGCTTCTAAAGTATGAAACGAACCACAGGCTAAAATCAGCTGATTGTTATTTGTTTGCTCAAGCGCTGATTTAAAAGCCTCTTTGATATTGCCAAATTGTTGTATTGTCTGGCCTTGTAGGGCGTCATTCAACTGCTGAATCGGTGCAGCACGCGGCACATTCAACTCAGCAATTTTCCAATGTAAAACAGTAGGTTTCAATAAATCCACTACTGATTTTATATCTTTATCTGCCAGCATTGAAAATACTGCGACAACTTCTGTGTACTGTTTATTGTATTCTAAGAAATTTCGCAATTGCTTTAACAAAAATTCAACACCATGTGGATTATGTCCGGCATCAAAAATTATGGTTTTTCCATTAACTTGGCGCACTTCAAAACGGCCTGCTAAGCGTGCATTTTCAATACCCTGCTCTAGCGCGCGTTGCGAGATTTCAAGTCCGCTATTTAATACAGCAGCAACTGCCCCTGCAATATTTTCAATTGCAAGCGACCCTAGTGGTAATTTTAAAGTAGTTCCTTCACTTGCAAAATACCAGTGATTTCCATCATTTGCGAGTTTATAAAAATAATCTCTATTGATCGCGTATAGTTTCGCTTGTGAAGTATTGGCTTTATCTTGAATAGCTTGAGGTAAAGATTGTTCACCTGCAAAAATCACTGGAATGTCAGGGCGAATAATACCTGCTTTTTCAAAAGCAATTTTCTCAATGGTATCGCCTAACCAGTCAGTATGATCAAGACCGATATTGGTGATTACAGCAATATTAGGATCAATGACGTTGACGACATCAAGACGCCCGCCTAAACCGACTTCAAGCACCCATACATCGCATTGTTGTTGCTTAAAAATGACAAAAGCAGCCAAAGTGGTTGCTTCAAAAAAAGATAAGCTTAAATCGCAATCACGACGAGCCTGATCAACTTGCACAAAAGCATCAATCAGGCTTTGATCATCAACCTCGACTCCACCTAACTTGACTCGTTCGTTAAAACGATAGATATGCGGTGATTGATACAACCCAACTTTGTAACCTTGCGCTTTTAATATAGATGCAAGTGTTGTTGTAGTTGAACCTTTCCCGTTCGTTCCAGCAACAGTAAAAACTTTAGCAGTGGGTTTAGTCACTCCTAATTTTTCTGCTACCGGAATAACACGTTCCAGACCAAGATCGATCCCTGTAACGTGAACATGGCTCCAATAATTGAGCCATGTATCTAAAGAGTCTGTTGAAAGTGGAGCTTGTTGTTTCAAGGTAAGTTCATCAATTTCGATACAAGTCGAGATACAGTATCACGTAAAGCATGACGATGAACAATCTGATCGATTACACCATGATCAAGCAAATATTCAGCACGTTGGAATGGTTCTTCCAATGTTTCACGTACAGTTTGCTCAATTACACGTTTACCAGCAAAGCCAATCATTGCTTTAGGTTCTGCAATATGGATGTCACCCAACATTGCTAAAGAAGCTGTTACACCACCATAAACTGGATGTGTTAACACCACGATATAAGGTAAACCAGCATCTTTTAATTTTTGAATCGCAGCAGAAGTACGCGCCATTTGCATAAGCGACAACATACCTTCTTGCATACGCGCACCACCAGAAGCTGCAAAGCAGATTAATGGTTGGCGTTTTTCAATTGCAAGCTCAGCCGCCTGAACGAAACGGTCACCTACTACAGTACCCATTGAGCCACCCATAAAGTCGAACTCAAAAGCACATGCAATCATGTCTACGCCATTTAAGTTACCTTGCATGGCAATTAAAGCTTCCGTTTCACCAGTTTTAGTTTGCGCTTCACGCATACGTTCTGGATACGGTTTGCTATCAACAAACTTTAATGGATCTTTCGCACTAAACTCTTGACCTAATTCAGTCACAACATTGTCGAAGAACCAGTTTAAGCGATCGCGAGCTTTCATTTTTAAGTGTTCGTCACACTGTGGACATACATACGCGTTAAAAGATATAGCTGTACGTGTCACTAAAGCATGACATTCAGGGCACTCAATAGTCGGCTCAGTAAATGTTGCTTTGAGAGTCTGTTGCTCATCTGCAACTTCAATACCTGGAACTGGTCGTTGTGTCCATGGTGTCGAAGGGCTAAGAACTTTCCCTGATTTCACTTCTTGATTCATACTAACTCATCGAGCGCTGCTCGAAGCTCCTTGACTTTATTCACCGTCTGTTCAACAGCTTCTTCAGCTGTCAACGTTGCAAAAGATTTAACGAAAGCACTACCTACAATCACGGCATCTGCAGCACTACCCATCGCTTTCGCAGAAGCAGCATCACTAATACCAAAACCAACGCCAACAGGAACGTTAGTCATACTCTTGATTTTCTCAATACGTGCAGCAGCTTCAGAAGTATCTAATGTCGCTGCACCAGTAACACCTTTAAGTGAAACATAGTAGATAAACCCACTTGCCTGATTCGCTACGTGTTGAATACGTTGATCAGTTGAAGTTGGTGCAAGTAAGAAGATTTGGTCCATATCATGCTGTTTTAAGATTGCACCAAATTCTTTTGACTCTTCTGGTGGTAAGTCCACAAGTAATAAGCCATCTACACCACATTGTTTCGCATAAGAAACAAATTTTTCATAACCAATTACTTCAACAGGATTGAGATAACCCATTAAAACTACAGGTGTTTCCTGATCCTGTTCACGAAACTCTTTTACCATGTTCAATGCATCTAAGGTATTAGTCCCTGCTGCAAGTGCACGTTCAGCCGCAAGCGCAATTACTGGCCCATCAGCCATTGGATCTGAAAATGGTAAACCAAGCTCAATGACGTCTACTCCTGCCTCAACCATTTTATGAAGTAACGGTACCGTTACTTGTGGCTGTGGATCACCCGCCATGACGTAAGATACAAGTGCTTTACGCTGTTGGGACTGCAACTTTTCAAAACGGGTGGCAAGACGTGACATAGGGTTGTGCTTTCCTTGAATTATTTAAAATTGAGGAGTTGTTTGTAGAAATACAAGAACATCGCATTTTAACGCTATTTTTTGCTCATTGAACAGGTCTAACGTTATGGCGATATTCGATTGTATGATTCATACAACCCATGGCGTACATTTATCAATATTTTGAAACTTTTCTCAATGATCAAAGCTTCCTATTTTTGAGTCATTATTTATTTGCAATTTGAGCAAAAAAACATCAAAAACTCTATTACTCTGTATTTTTATGGGCGAGTTGCAATTGCTTTTTACGAGTGAGTAACGTTTGTCCTGTTAAGTTTTTATGTGCTCTTGCAAGTGCAGACTGATCGGAATAACCCAACTGGTCAGCAATTGCTGTAAGACTTTCATTTTGACTTAACAATATCTCGCAGCGCTTCATACGCTCAGCATCTAAAATTAATTTAAATGAAGTGTTTAATGCCTGTAGTTGGCGTTGCAAGCTCCTCACTGAAACATTGAGCTCGATGGCAATATCTTCTATTTTGGGTGCTTGCTGTTTATGCTTGAAATATTCTTGTACGATCCAATGTATTTGCTGAACTAAATCGGTATGTACTTTTCTTTGAACCAAAGCTTCTTCGGCTTGTTTTACTAAAAGCTGTACTAAAGTTGGGTCTGCATGCTGGGGACGAACATTTAAACTTTCACTTGCAAAAGTTAATGCATAGTAAGGTCGGTCAAATGACAATTTACACTGAAAGAACCGTTGATAATGAACCAGCGCACCTCGAGGTCGATGTACAAATTCAATATGCTGTAAAAGAAAATCATGTAAGGGAGCAATCTCTTTAGCGAGCTGTACCATTGCTGCTAAAGTTAACTCACTAAGTACAATATTACTGGCATCAACTAAAGGCCAATACAATCGAATTTTAGAAGCATCTTGCTCAATTTGTATAGGTACAACTTGCTCGCCATCTATGACTAAGCGGTGAAACTTAGCAATATACTGAACCACTTGCCCCAAAGTATCACTTCTAGATGCCATGTAACCCAGCACCCCAAAGTTGGCAGGTGTAATACAGGCTGCCATTTCTAAAGCCAAATTGGTCACTTGTAATCGAGATTCAGTCAATTCTAAAAGCTCAATGAAAAGATGCAAAGAAGATTGAGCATCAATAGAGGCAGACAAAATATTTTGAACTTGGCGAGTTTGAGTGTCATTTAAATTAAGTGTCTGCCAAGCGACTCCCTTTTCTTTTAAATACGTATTCCAAAGATAAAAGTATCCATTAGAGATCGTAAATTCTTGCATGGCGTTTCCTTTTTTTACTGCCATCTTGTCGCAAACTGTATAAAAATTGGCGATAACTGTCAAAACAAAGCCGACCATTCACGACATACTAAGGAAAAGCTTAGTTGCGAGAAATACAAAGATGAACGCACATGTTTCTTATCAGGTCGAGCCAGTGGTTCGCAAAGATCTAGATTTTCATTTAAATGAAGCACCACGATTTTGGTTTAATAACGATCCCTTTTTGACTCGTATGTTTGATGCACTCAGCTTAACCTTTCCAGACGGAGAGCGTTACTTCATTGAATGTGTACGAATGTTCCGTGACAAAATTGATGACCCGGAACTACAAAAGCGAGTGGCAGATTTTATTAAACAAGAAGCTCAACATGGTATTGCCCATGACAAAATGAATCAGCTCATGAAAGAGCAAGGTATGCCTGTAGATGAGTTCACAAGCACACTTAAAAGAATTTTCCGTTTTGAGCTTACCCAACGTTCACCACAATACAATATTGCCATGACAGCAGCAGCTGAACATTTAACAGCATTAATGGCGGAAACTTTTTATAGCAATAAAAAAACTTTGGAAAATGCACATCCTTATGTTCGTGCATTATTTGCATGGCATGCCATTGAAGAAATGGAACATCGCGATGTGGCATTTGATGTTATGAGACAGGTGGGCGAAGTTCCAGAGTCGACTCGTCGTTTTGTATTGGTTCTGACGACAGTACTCATGTTTGGTTTCACACTCTATAGAACCAACATTATGTTGAAATGTGATGGCTTTAGCCCTAAAGAAAGGTTATCGATGACACTCAAAGGTTTACCTTGGTTCTTTGGGAAAAATGGCACATTAACCGCCATGAAAAAACAATATCTGGACTGGTTTAAAAAAGATTTTCACCCAAGCCAACACCCAGTTATTCGTCAGTATCCTGTTTGGATTGAAACTTTAGAAAAAACAAATGACCCAATCGCAGCGGGTGAAGCATTTTGGCAAGCAGGTTTATAACCTGCTTGTTACCATTTTGCATAATGTTGTTCTAGTAGCCCGTATTGCTCATTGCAAGTGATTGTATCAATTGCCTCATGTTCAATACTGCCGCTAATTTTAGCTTGCCACTGATTGAACTGACTTCCAATCATCCTTAGATTAATGTTTTCGTATCGACACCAACCAATATGGACTTGCAGATTAAGCTTTTGATCTAAAGAGCTAATTTGCCAAAGTTCATCATTTACTTTTTCAAATAAAACATCAGTCAGTGGGTATAGAACTCCGTTAACCCATAAGCAATTTTCATTACCAAAGCTTTCATTAACCCCTGAAGCTAAATTTAGACCAATACGTCGGCCTTGTTCATCCCAGAAATTACATGAAAGCCAGAACCAAGCCGTTTCAGGTCGCAAAAAACCACAAGTATCATCTAACGATGCAAAAGTCTTTTCATCAAATTGTACGACTTGGTTTTGTTTATTAATGAACATCCCTTCTACACCCAGCGTGGTCTGCTTTTGAGTATAGGTCCACCCATTAATTCCCGTTGGAGTACATAAACTTAAGATATCGGTTCCAGCACAAAAAATTCGAGCGCTGAGTTGAATCTCACCATATTTAGTAACTCGAATATATCGAACGCCATTGGCATGCTGGATATCAAACTGATAAGGCGATTTAGAAAAATAGCTTTGATTAAACAATGGCTGTTCATCAAGATAGGTTTTATGACCTAAAGGCTGAATCGCATTCCACTCAATGACTTGCCCTGTTTCATGATCATAAACATAGAAAAAACCATGGCCTACCCAGCCAATATCTGCAATCGCAAGACCAATACTATAATGTTTGTGCTGAATGCCGCAGAATTTAAATTTTTTATACTTTAATTGCTTCCGCCAGCCCTTTAAGGCTTTACCATAAGGTGTTTTATAAATATAACGTTGTACATGAATGGTCGACGGTACAGATTCAAAACGCCCATAACGAGGCTGTCCATTTTCTTGAATTAAATCCATTATTTATTATCCGTTGATTTCCTGCTCATCTATTGACTAATAATAGACTGATCACTAACCAATTGGCTACTTATCTGTTTTGATCTTCAAATAAGTTTTGTTGAGCGATAAAAAAAGAGCATATTAATATGCTCTTTTTTCTATTATTCACTTAAATCGATATACGATAACTTAAACTCTTTGAGGGTCTATTGCAGTAGCTATGACCCAATCCATCAACAAAATCAAATTCAACTCATGATTTAAGTGCAATTCAATTTCTAAAAGTTAAGCGTCATCATCACTTGCTTGTTCTGGTTCTGACTCTTGCTCGTTACTGTCCTGATTTTCCAATTTTTTCTCAGCGATTTTTGCTGCTTCATAGCCAGCAAAGGCACCTGCTGCTTTTTCTAGAAAACCTGCATCTGGATCTAATTTATCGACGCCTTGTTCTGCGATAATTGCACCAGCAATTTTACCTACTTCATCTAGAAGACCCATTTTGATTACTCCAAAGAGCTTATGTTGAGCTTCTAGTCTAAGCAGATGAATTGTAAATAGTGCTACAAAAAAGTTGCGATTTGAGAGAGCTATACATGAGATCAGCAATTTTTTATATTTTATTTTTGCCTTTAAGCCTTTTTTAAGAACACTTAGAGAAGTAAATAAGTATTTTCCCAACGCGTTGGATTGAACTCACCTTGTACTAGTTGGATATAACGACCTGCAATATGGTCAATCGGAATGCAATCATCAATATCCACTACACGGTCGGTATGTGGCTTATACCACTCTTGATCAATAAACTGCTTACCTAATTGTTTTGCACTTACCGCATTAGGTGCAACTACCAAATGATAACTATGTAACTCACCAAAAGCATTAGGTGTATAGCCACCCAGATTAATCAAATACAACTTTAGATCTGAAGCTGATGGGGCTGCATCGGTAAACTGGATTTGATAGTTCTGCCCTTGAGAGCTAACCCCTGAAAGCTTGGCCCAAGCATCGATATGTAACCCTTGAGCCTCACCAAACCAGGCCTGTTTAAGTTGAGGGTAAACTTCTTCTAAAGTATCCCCTACAGCCATAACGATGTCATGGACTTCTGTATTGGCACGCGCATGACGGCCACCCAACATTACCATAAACAAACTTGGCATTTTTTTCCTCTTACATCTCAACCATTTCTACGCCATCAATGCGTGCAACTGTCATTAAATCTTTATCGCCACGGCCTGAAACAGTCGCAATAATAATCTGATCTTTAGACATGGTTGGTGCAAGCTTAGATACATATGCCATAGCATGTGAGCTTTCAAGCGCAGGAATAATCCCTTCGATTTTGGTTAAGTCACGGAAACCTTGCAGCGCCTCAGTATCATTAATTGGCACGTATTCTACGCGCTTCATATCTTTCAAGAAGCTATGTTCAGGACCAACACCCGGATAGTCCAAACCTGCCGAAATACTATGTGTCTCGATAATTTGGCCTTGTGCATCACTCATGAGGTAAGTACGGTTACCGTGTAACACGCCAACATGACCTGCATTTAATGGTGCAGAGTGTTTTCCAGTTTCAATACCAAAACCAGCAGCTTCAACGCCATACATTTTCACGTTGGCATCATTTAAGAATGGATAGAACAAGCCCATTGCATTTGAACCACCACCCACACATGCAACTAACGCATCTGGTAAGCGACCGGCTTGCTCTAGGATCTGTTTACGTGCTTCACGGCCAATAATAGATTGAAAGTCACGAACGAGTTGAGGATATGGATGTGGTCCAGCAACTGTACCAATCACATAGTAAGTACTATCAACATTGGTTACCCAGTCACGCATTGCTTCGTTCATGGCATCTTTTAATGTTTTTGAACCGCTTTGCACAGGTACAACTGTAGCACCCAACAAACGCATACGATAAACGTTCATAGCTTGACGCTTAACGTCTTCAGCACCCATATACACAACACATTCAAGACCTAAACGTGCTGCAATTGTTGCTGTTGCTACACCATGTTGGCCTGCACCAGTCTCAGCAATAATACGTTTTTTGCCAGAAAGCTTTGCCAATAATGCCTGACCAATCGTGTTATTTACCTTGTGTGAGCCTGTATGGTTCAAATCTTCACGTTTAAGATAAATTTGCGCACCACCTAACTCTTTTGACCATCGCTCAGCATAATAAAGTGGACTAGGACGACCTACATAGTAGGCGAGGTCACGGTCGAATTCTGCCAGAAACTGTTCATCATTTTTCATGCGGGAATAGAGATTTTCTAAATCTTCTAATGCCGCCATGAGTGTTTCTGACACAAAACGTCCGCCATGGATACCGAAATGCCCATTTGCATCTGGGAATTGGGTATAGTCAATCACATTATTTTGCTGATCCACGTTGGACTCCTTGCATAAATCGTTCAATGAGTTGTTGGTCTTTTATACCTTTTGCGGACTCTACGCCTCCGCTCACATCTACTGCAAAAGCACCGGTAGTATGAATAGCGTCAATGACATTGTCAGGGGTTAAACCACCTGCCAAAATTAATGGAATATCAAGTTTTGGGAATTTAGACCAGTCAAACTGATGTCCTGTGCCCCCTTTGAGCTCAGGATGCCATGCATCGAGCAATACAGCACTGGCACCAGCTGCCTGATATTTTTGAATTTCAGCAACTACATCCAGATCAGGTTTGACCTGAATCGCTTTATACCAGCGACGTTTACAATGGCGAGCAATATCTTGGCATTGTTCTGGAGTTTCATCGCCATGTAGTTGTAATACATCTAGGGGAACACAATCAAGTACATCCTGAATTTCAGTGGAACTCGCATTTACAAACAAACCCACCATTTGTACATAAGGCGGAACGTGTTTTGCTAATTCTTGTGCTTGTTCAACTGTTACATTTCTTGGACTTGGCGGGAAAAAAACAAAACCTATCGCATCTGCTCCAGCAGTAATCACTGCCTGAACATCTTGCTTACGAGTAATTCCACAGATTTTTGCTCGTGTACGTTTTTGGTTTGATTGGCTCATGATCTGCCTAAACTACAACCATTTTTTAAAATAAGCGCCATTGTAATGCAATTTTTGTCCCTTGCGTAAAAGTTCTCTGGGAATTGGTCGAAATGACATTGTCGGAAGTAATTCGGCACTTTATACTGCGTTCAAATGGAAGCAAGTGTAAGCAATTGATGCTTTAGGGAAGCTGGTGAAAGTCCGGCACTGCCCCCGCAACGGTAACAATGTAAAGCATATTTTTTAAGTCGAGATCGACTTACACCACTGCAGTGATGTGGGAAGGTGAATATGTCCATAAATGATTTATGGCGCTGAAGTCCGGAGACCTGCTTGTTTCATCTATCTACCCGATCATTCACGTGGGGTGAATGTATGGAGCATGTTATGTCTAAGTCTTTTCAACCTACTCGTCTGGTAGGGGCTATCGCTATTGCGATGGGGTGTTCACCTGTTATTTTTGCTGAAGATACAACTACCACAACTCAGCTCGATCCAATTGTAGTGACGGCATCTAAAAGTGCTGAAAAAGCGAGTGAAGTTCCGGCACGTATTTCAGTAATTTCTAAAGAAGAAATTGAAAAAAATCCTATTTTAAATTTATCTGATGTATTACAAAAAGATCCATCTATTTATATAAAACAATCTGGTGGCGTTGGTCAGCTTACAGACCTATCTTTACGCGGTGGACAAACGGGCTCAACATTATTATTAAAAAATGGCGCTCGCTTAAATACTCAAAATGGCTTAGGTCCTGTTTCACCTGAATTTATTAACCTATCAGATGTAGACCAAATCGAAATTTTAAAAGGCCCAGCATCTGTTCAATATGGTTCAGATGCTATTAGTGGCGTAGTACAATTAATTTCCAATAATCCAACAAAATCTGGAGCAAGTTTAACAGGTGTATATGGTGAAAACCGTACTTATAAGACACTTGTAAATGCCGATTATGTAGATGACAGTGGTTTTTATGCAAGTATCGGTGGTCAACGGATGGAGACTGATGGTACTAGTATTATCAATATACAAGATAAAAGTGAAAAAGCAGCGTTTGACCAAAAAGGATATAACGCAAAAATTGGTTATAGTAATGATGTAATTAACACAAGCTTAGCAATTGACCAAAATCAAGGTACGAATAACTATACTACGAACTATTCGACGAACAATGCAAAACGTAATTTTGAAAATCGTCTAGTAAATTGGCTGGCTAGTTATAAGGCTTCTTCTGATTTAGTCTTAAATGCACGTTATTCTCACTATCTTGATAAAATCGAACAAGTAATTTATCAAAGCCACTTTAATACAACCTCTGATGAAGGGGACATAAATGCCAAATGGAATTTTGTACCAAATCAGAATATTTTAGGGGGTGTTACATACAATCGATCAAAATATGATGCTAGCTCATCTCCTGAAGCTGTAAGAGATATCAGCTCTACAGGTTATTATTTACAGCATCAATATAACGATAATGGTATTCATACTCAGGTTGGTGTCCGAGTTGAAGATAATGATTGGTTTGGTACACATACAGTTGGACAAGCTGCAATTCGTTATCAAATCTCTCCTCTAACAAGTATCTACACTAACATTGGTACTGCATTCAAAGCACCAACTCTTGAACATCTATATGGCTCTTACGGCTATGATTTTTATAGTAACCCTGACCTAAAACCTGAAGAAAGCAAGTCATATGAAATTGGTATAGATCAGAAATTTAATTATGGTCTTTCTGCCTATCTTTCTGGCTACTATACAGATGTTAAAAATTTAATTAGTTATGGTGCTATAAATGGTAGAACAACATATATCAACTTAAATAAAGCTGATATGAAAGGTGGTGAAATAGGTCTAAAGTGGTCTAAGGATAATATCTTTGTTAATGCTGAATACGCTTATGTAGAAGCTAGAGATAAAGATAAAGACATAGATGTCCCTTATCGTCCCCGTCAAACATATACTTTAACTGCAGGCTATGATGATGGTATTTATGGGGTGAATGCTTCTCTAGTCTCTCGCTCTAAAGCAAACGCACAAAATATTGAAAACTCAGTTAAAGTTCCAGGCTATGCAACTGTTGATTTAAATGCTTTTTGGAATATGAATCCAAATATAAAGTTATTTACGAACATCCAGAATATTGGTGATGTACGTTATAACACTGCATATAATGCTCAATCTTCATTCTCTCCAGAATACTGGTATATCAACGGTGGCCGCCAAGCTTCTGTTGGCGTAACTTTCCGTTATTAATTTTCACTCTAGATTATAAAAATATTTTCTTAACTCCAGTTTCGGGGTAATGTTTTGACCGACATTATCCCCTTTTTTATGTTCAGGATATCCATCATGGGACACCGTTTAAGTAAAATCTATACACGCACAGGCGACTCAGGTACAACAGGTTTAGGCGATGGCTCTCGTGTTGCCAAAGATGATTTACGAATTGCGGCGCTTGGTGATGTCGATGAACTCAATGCCATTATTGGTGTACTACGCGCACAAATCACAGCCAGCCAAGTGACTAATAAAGCAGATTGGGACAAGAGTCTAAGCCTAATTCAACATTGGCTTTTCGATTTAGGTGGCGAAGTTTGTATTCCAAACTACAATTTACTTCAGCCCCTTTGTATTGAGTTTCTGGAAAAAGAAATTGACCGTATGAATGAAGATTTGCCTATGCTGAAAGAGTTTATTCTGCCATCTGGCTCTTTATCTTGCAGCTACGCTCATCAAGCGCGTGCTGTTTGTCGTCGTGCAGAACGATCTCTGCTGTCGGTACAAACTCGTGATCAAAATATTCAAGCCACAGCGCTCCAACTTTTAAACCGTCTATCTGACTGGTTATTTGTCGCATCTCGTGCTTTACAACGTGCCGAAGGTGGACAAGAAGTCCTTTGGCAAAAAAATATTAATGAGATTATTTAAAAATAGACTAATTTAAGTATGGTCTCTGCTTTTTAAGAGACCATAACCAACAATAACTGAATAGAAGAAAATTATGCGCATTATTGGTCATCGTGGTGCACGCCGAGAAGCTCCTGAAAATACATTAGGTGGTTTTCAGCACATAAAAAACTTAGGTATTCGTGGTGTCGAATTTGATATTCGTCAGCTTCAAGACCAAGAGCTGATCGTTATTCATGACGATAATTTTTTACGTACAGCTGGAGTCGATCAAATTGTTGAGCAATCTACTTTAGCTCAAGCTTTAACATTTGATCATCGTCAAAACTGGCCCAATTGGCCAAATCCAGAGCCAACACCAACTCTTACAGGTGTTTTAAAATTGCTTGATAACTTCGAGCATATTGAAGTTGAAGTTAAAGCAGTAAGAGATATGGCATTTGCAGAAAAGTTAGTTCAAAAGCTTGAGACTGAGTTACAGGGTTATGAAAAAGTCGTGACTATCACAAGTTTCGATCTTCAAATTTTAACTGCCTTACGTGACATCGACTCACAATTTAAACGCGGCTTGTTAGTTGAAATTCCAGTGGGAGGCGCAGCAATTGAACTCGCTCATCAATATGGTTGCGGTCATATTGGTTGGCACGACCAACTTGCTACAGATGAAATGATTCAACTATCTCATCAAGCAGGTTTAAACATTAGTGTATGGACAGTAAATGATGTAGAAAGAGCGAAAAGGCTCCGTGATTTAGATATTCAAGGTTTAATTACGGATATTCCTACAACAATGCTCGAAGCGCTTTAAATAGAAAAAAGGTGGTATTAACCACCTTTTATTTTTTCTCTGCCTGAATTAGACGTTGTCCGTTCTGATCAAGTAAATACAAGGTATTACCTACCAACTGGAAGCGTTGAATACGTTGTAAGGAATCAACTAATTCTGCTTCTTGAGCCAAAGCGCCATCACAACTCGAATGACCGGCATTAACTTCCATATCTAGTTTCTTTTGGTTGAAGTCGAAAGTATATCGGCCAAAAATACGATTGCACCCAGTATGACCAGACACAGTTTTGACTGCTGAGTTCAATGAAAGAGTCGGCCATTGGTTAAAGAATTTTGCCTTATGCCCGTTGATCTGAGTAATTTGCCAGTCAATGTCTTGAACACCTTCTGGGCTCACTTTCTTCTTGACTACTTGGGTTTGTACATGGTGTGTGGGCTTTACATGGCCTTTTTGAATATTTTGTTGCGGCGTGCTTTGACATGCTGCCAATACAAGGCTGATTGTGATGAAAAGACATTTCAATGGCAATTTCTTTGCAATATCAATGCTATTCATTTTTCTCAATCGCTGTATTTTCATTACACAACTTCTCCTATCTGAAATGTTGCCAAGCATGGTTTAATTCTGTTACGGTTCTTTCAGTACATCTGTACAATAATATTAGTGATTCTCACTAAGCACATGCTAATATAATGTTCAAAATAGCAATAAATCTTGATGATTGGTTTTGCTATGTCGTTTTGTCTTTTTACCTTGTTTAACAAGGTTTCTAGGAGCGCTGCCGGATATGACTTCCGCCCCACTCAAGGCCCCAATTAACTGGACCGCTAGCATTACCTTAATTGGTTTACCAATTCTTGCTGCAAGCATAATCCCGATTTATGCGTATTATTATGATTTTAGTGTAAGCGCATGGGTAAGCTTATTTTTTCTTTTAGCTTTAAGTAGCATGGGGATTACTGCTGGTTACCACCGTCTTTGGGCACACCGTGCTTATGAAGCGTCATTACCACTTAAAATTCTTTTAATGATTGCAGGCACATTTGCTGTACAAAACAGTATTCTGTTTTGGGCATCTGGTCACCGTACTCACCATCGTCATGTTGACCATGTGGATGAAGATCCATACTCAATTGAACGTGGTTTTTGGTATGCCCATATGGGTTGGATGATCCGCGATCATTCTCCATCTAAACCTGACTTTAAAAATGCACCTGATTTGCTCAATGACAAACTAGTGATGTTCCAACATAAATACTACGGTCTAATGGTTGTAGCAGTTCATGTGGGTATTTTAGGTTTAGTTGGCTGGGCAACTGGTGACTTATGGGGAGTTGTACTTCTCGGTGGTTTATTGCGTTTAATCATTAGCCATCAAGTAACATTCTTCATTAACTCACTTTGCCATATGTTTGGTAAACGCCCTTATACCGATGAAAACTCAGCACGCGATAACTTCTGGTTAGCGATTGCAACATGGGGCGAGGGTTATCATAACTATCACCATATTTTCCAATACGATTATCGTAATGGTGTGAAGTGGTGGCAATATGACCCAACTAAATGGTTAATCTGGACATGTTCTAAAGTTGGTTTAGCAAAGAACTTACGTCGTATTCCAAGCTTTAATATTAAAAAAGCAGAATTGGCAATGAAGTTTAAATATGCTGAACAAGACCTTGCTATTTATGGTCATGATGTAAATGCTGACATGAGCCAAATGAAGCAACGCATTGCTCAAGAATATGAAGCATTTACCCACACTTTAAATGACTGGGCGAAACTCAAAGAACAAGAGTTACAAGCAAAGAAAGCAGCTATGGCTGAAAAGATTCATAAAATGGATCATAAGTTAAAGGTTGATTTCCAATTGCTTGAACATCGTTTGAGTCACCACCGTGAGTGTTTAGAAACTTTAATGCGCAACATTAAAAAGAACACAAACGTCGTACCAGACTAATACGACTCTAGTTCGTAATAGCGCCTGTAAAAGCCATGCTTTACAGGCGCTATTTTTTTGGCTGGTTTTTAACTATGGTATAGTGAAGTTCGCCTCAAATATTTAATCCAGTCTATGCATTTTAATCCGCTTTATTCATCACTCAATCCTAAGCTTTTTCATATACAGCAGCCCACCCCTCTTCGTGGTGCGAAAGCTGGACACTTCAATTTAGCTTTAGCCGAAGAACTACAATGGACGGATGAAGAAAAAGAGGCATGGGTAGAAATTTGCAGTGGTCAGCGGACTTTCTCAGAGTTTCCACCTTTAGCAATGGTTTATGCAGGCCATCAATTTGGGCAATGGACAGGTCAGCTAGGCGATGGACGTGGTTTACTCATTGGACAAATTCTGAATAAAAATGGCCAAACCATCGATTTACATTTAAAGGGTGCAGGCCCTACCCCTTATTCACGTATGGGAGATGGTCGAGCAGTTTTACGCTCTGTTATTCGTGAATATTTAGCAGGTCATGCATTAAATGCTCTAGGAGTCGCTTCAAGTCATGCAGTAGGTTTTACAAGCTCTGCTCAAGGTGTACAGCGTGAAAAACTAGAACCTGGCGCAATGCTGCTCAGAACATCTGAATGTCATATTCGTTTAGGGCACTTTGAATGGATCAATCAATATGCACCTGAGTTATTAAAAGAGTTCACTCAAAAATGTATTGAATGGCACTATCCAGAATGCCAGCAAGAAGCACAACCTATTTTAGCTTTTGCTAAAGCTGTGATTAGAAATACAGCCATCATGATTGCTAAATGGCAATTGGTCGGTTTTGCTCATGGCGTAATGAATACCGACAACTTAAATATTACAGGCTCTACACTCGATTTTGGCCCATATGGTTTTATGGAACGTTTCCGCCCGAACTGGATTAACAACCATTCCGACTACCAAGGGCGCTATACCTATCAAAACCAGCCAAGTATTGCGCACTGGAATTTATGGACTTGGTTAAATAATCTAGTTCCACTTGCTGAACCTGAACAAAAAGAGCAATTCAAAGAAGAATTAGCTGCTTGCTTAGAAGGGTTTGAGCCCACCTTTATTGAGCACTACACCACTGGATTGTGTCAAAAAATGGGCCTTCCTCATTTCCATAAAGATAGCCTTGATTGTAGTTTTGCTTTTTTAAGAATCTTACAAACCGAGCAGCTAGATTACACTCAAAGTTTTATTCGACTGCAAAATAAAGAGTATAAGGCTCTACGTGATGATTGCCTCGATATTCGACAGTTCGACGAGTTCCTTAGCCAATATGAAAATATCCGTGAACATCAAGATACAGATGAACTTGATGCAAATATGCAAGAAGCAAATCCGATTTATATTTTACGTAATCATATGGCACAGCGAGCGATTGAAGCAGCGGAGCGAGATGATTTTAGTGAGGTAGACCGTTTGTTTAAGCTACTCAATCATCCTTATATAAGACAGCCAGATTTGGAAAAACCAGAAGATTTAGGCCCCTTACCAAGTGATGTGCCTGATGTAGCGGTGAGCTGTTCGTCTTAATATAAAAAAAACTAAAACTCTCTTAAGTCGCTTAAGAGAGTTTCTTAAACATCAAAGAATAATATATGAAAATTAGACCTATCATTATTTGTACACTTCTATTCATTCCACTTGGAATTGCTTTTTATAAGTATGAAAAATATTTACCTACTTTTGTCTCTTCTCATGAAGAACTCACAAGTAATGAGATATCTCACCTTATAAAGACAAAACCTATAACCTCAATTGAAGTGTTTAAAAATCAACGCATCCTTCTACTTAAAAGTGATCAGGAAGTAATTCGTCGTTACCTTATTCGTTTAGGCTTCAACCCTGAAGGGCATAAAAATTTTGAAAATGACGGTAAAACACCTGAAGGTGTTTATTCTATAGACTGGCGCAATCCCAAAAGTGCTTTCTATAAATCACTGCATATTTCCTATCCTAATACACAAGATGTTGCCTATGCTAAACAGCATAATCAGCCGGCAGGTGGGAATATCATGATCCATGGATCTGCCCCAAATTCCTTTTTATGGATACCTTTTAGTTCAAGTTATATGCCACACAAAGATTGGACTTTAGGTTGTATTGCAGTTAGAAATGTAGATATAGATGAAATTTGGCAATTAGTCCCTAATCATACCAAGATTATAATTTATCCATAATCTTTGAAAACTATCCACATTTTCTGTGGATAACATTGTGGTTATCCACAGAATAACTTTTCTGAACAGTTTACTCTTCTGGATACTCGAAGCGGTAACCAACGCCATAAACAGCTTGAATCCATTCATGACGGTTACCAGTTTCAGCTGCTTCACTAATTTTTCGGCGCTAGTTTTTAATATGGCTGTCAATAACTCGGTCAGCAACATCAAAGCTGTCTGGATTAATATGGTCTAATAATTGCGCACGTGAATAAACTTGTCCGACATGTTCTAAAAATAGCTCAAGTAGGCGAAATTCTGTCGGCGTTAAACTTAACGACTTTTGTTGATACCAAATTCTTTGCTGAGCTTTATCAATACGGAAGGAGTCATTTTGCTCTGGCTCGGCCTTACGCTCTAAACGACGTAAAACGGCCTGTACACGTGCAACTAACTCTTTTGGACTAAATGGCTTACAAACGTAATCATCAGCACCCATATTGAGACCTAAAACTCGATCAATTTCTTCAGTACGTGCAGTCACCATAATAATCGGTAAATCTGACTGTTCACGTACTTTACGGCAAATCGTTAAACCATCCATTCTTGGAACCATTAAGTCCAGAATCATTAAATTAGGTTTCCGTTGCTGAAAGCTCGTGTAAGCATCTTGACCATCATGAAACATACTTACTTCAAAACCAGCAGCTTCAAGATAATCACGTACCAGATGCGCTAACTCAACTTCATCCTCAACCAACATTACATGCTTCATGGGCCATTTTTCCTTTTATTTAACTCTGCTTTTTAAAGGTAAGTACACAGCGTAAACCACCCAATGGAGAGTGTTCAAAACTTAGTGTACCACCAAGCGCTTGCGCAATTTTACAAGATAAAGCCAAGCCTAATCCCGTTCCACCTGTACTACGCGTACGCGAATCATCTACTCGATAAAAACGCTCACCTAAACGTAATAGTTGCTCATCACTTAAACCAAACGGGCTATCATCAACATACAAAGTCCACTCTTGAGCAGTTTGACTTGTATGAATATGAATTTTGCCACCTGTTTCTGTGTAACGAATACTATTACTAATTAAATTAACAATAATTTGTTTAAAGCGATCACGATCTAACAGTAAAGATACCCCTTCACCTTCAACCTTAATTTCCAGATTTGCTTGCTCAAGTTTAGGTCTAAAGTTTTCAACTTCTTGTAATACAGCATCCCACGGATTCACTGAACCTAAGTAACATTTAAGTTGCTGAGCATCAGCCTGTGCTAGATCTGCTAGGTCTTGGGTAAGTTTCTTTAAGCTTGAAACTTGTCTCATCATGGCATCGAGATGTTCAGGAGTTGCCTTTCGAATACCATCTTGCATTGCTTCGATTTGCGCTTGCAATACAGCCAACGGTGTTTTCAACTCGTGAGACGTATCTGCAACCCATTGACGGCGTGATTCTTCATGTTGATGTAAAATCTCGGCCAAATGGTTCAATTGAGTTGATAAATCACCAAGTTCATCATTTCGTTTAATCACTACTTGATGTTGGTAATTACCTTTTGTTAACTCCCTTGTTGCATTTAATAAACGTTGAATTGGCTTTTTAAAATAAGTTGCCATTAAAAGTGCTGCAACTAAACTCGATAGTAAAGTTAAAGCATAAATTAAAAGTAAATAACGCTTTTGATTACTAAAGAAATTAATACTTAAAGCATCTTCTTTATCTAGAACTGGTTTTAGACCTAAATAACCGACCACCTGATTGTTGACGATAATGGGACGGTAAGACATTTGATCTGAAGATGGAGGTTCACCAACTACAAATTGATGTTTGGCATCATATAAAGATAAACGAGAACTTAAGCCCAAACGGTCTGGCAAAGCAATAAAGCGCTTTTTGCCATTTTGTGTCTCAATATCTTTAAGACTTCCTTTTTTTGAATTACCCTTTTTATCATCACGCGGACGGAATTGGTTTGCGCTTAATGGAAATTTTAAGCCTTCAAATGGTTGATATTCTGAAGGTAAGTTCTTTTCAAGTGTGCGTAGCTCTTCATCACTAAAAATAGAATTTTTATTTGCTGTCGCTCCATCTGGAGAAACATTAATGAGCGTGTGTTCATCGAACGAATGCTGCTGAATCGCAATATCATATTGACGTCTTAACCACCACTGTGAGAGACGGTCATAATCGTCTGGCGCTGCCGTTCCTTCAATTTGTAAGATTTGCGCCTGAATTGCATTTCCCCAATCATGATAAACGCTATACACATTTCCAAGATTGGTCATGAGCCGATCTAGCTTTTGCATTTCAACATCGGCCACATATTTGGCAAAGTTCTTTTGCATCGTCCAGTGCAGAACACTCAAACTTGCGGTTGCAATTAACAATGTAGTCAGCAAGACTGTTAAAAATAGCCGCAATGCAATTGGAACACGTAGTACGTTCAAAAGTACTCTCTCATTTTTACCCTATATTTTTCATTGTAACTAACAACCAAAAGAAAAACTCTCCATTGTTTCTTCATCTTTATTATCTAATCTTTAAGGTATGTGGAAACAAACATTAAAAGGGCTTTAGATATGAAAATGACTGCTAAAATTGCATTATTCAGTGCAGCAATTGTAACTATGGGTAGTTTGGCTGCGTGTCAATCAATGACTCAACCTCCTAAACCAGAACATGGCATGATGCAAGATGGTCCACGAGATGGTCATCACCGTATGAAGCACCGTGAATTTACCCCTGAACAAAAAGCAGCGTGGGAGCAGCACCGCGCAGAGCGTCAAGCTCGTTTTGAACAAATTCAAAAAGCATGTGAAGGCAAAGCAAATGGTCAAGCTGTAAATGTTCAAGTTGGAGATAGAACACTTGAAGGTACGTGTAACTTACGTTTTGAACCAAAGCGCCCTCAACCACCAGTTAATGCCCCTGCTCCAGCAGCAGTTCAAGCAAAATAAAGCTTAAAGCAATAAAGTAAAAGGCGCTTCTATGCGCCTTTTTTTATGTACATAACTATTTACGATTTTGACTATTTTGTCTCATCTAAACTTCACTAAAAGTGTTTACACTCAAAGCACTTACATAGTTCAAGTATTTTTTTCTTGACTTTGCAGTCACAAAGTAAAGGCCCTGAGGTGCTTGTACAGTTATGCAAGTTGTTGCACGATGTAATGGTTCAAGGTGCCTCTTATGGCACATTATCGTAGATTAGGATTATAACTCTGGTTTCACCAGTATTGAGGAACCCGATATGCCACAATACAAAGCGCCCTTACGTGATATGCAATTCGTTTTGCATGAATTATTAAATGCAGAAGAGCACTATGCAAAATTACCTGATTTCCAAGGTAACGTAAGCCGTGAATTGGTTGATCAATATTTAGAAGCTGCGGCAGACTTCTGTGAAAATGAACTTTCTCCTTTAAACCAAGTTGGCGACCGCGAAGGTTGTACTTGGAATGATGGTGTAGTCACTACTCCAACAGGATTTAAAGAAGCTTATCAAAAATATATTGAACTTGGCTTCCCGTCTTTATCAGCAGAAGAACAATACGGCGGTCAAGGTCTACCTAACTCTTTAGGTATCGCAATTTCAGAAATGGTTGGTAGCTCTAACTGGGCATGGGGTATGTACCCAGGCTTATCTCACGGAGCAGTACGTACATTAGAACATCATGGTTCTGATGAACAAAAAAATACGTACTTGCCTAACCTTGTTTCTGGTGTTTGGACAGGTACGATGTGCTTAACTGAATCTCATGCAGGTTCAGACTTAGGTATTATCCGTACTAAAGCAGAACCAAATGCAGATGGTAGCTATGCAATTTCTGGCGAGAAAATCTTTATCTCTGCTGGTGAACATGACATGGCTGACAACATCATCCATATTGTTCTTGCTCGCCTTCCAGGTGCACCAAAAGGTACTAAAGGTATTTCGTTATTCATCGTTCCTAAATTCCATGTAAATGCAGATGGAACTGTGGGCGAGCGTAACGCTGTGCGTTGTGGTTCTATCGAACACAAAATGGGTATCCATGGTAACGCAACTTGTGTCATCAACTTCGACCAAGCTAAAGGTTACTTGATTGGACCTGAAAACCGTGGCCTGAACTGTATGTTCACTTTCATGAACACAGCACGTATTGGTACTGCTGTTCAAGGTTTAGCAGCGTCTGAGTCATCTTTCCAAGGTGCTTTAACTTACGCGAAAGATCGTTTAGCAATGCGTTCACTTTCTGGTCCTAAAGCTCCAGAAAAAGAAGCAGATCCAATTATTGTTCACCCTGCTGTTCGTAACATGCTTTTAACTCAAAAAGCATTTGCTGAAGGCGGTCGTGCACTTGTTTACTTACTCGCTCAATATGCAGATATCGTTGAAAAAGGCGAAACTGAAGAAGAGCGTAAGTTTGCTGACAATATCTTGTCTTTATTGACTCCAATTGCAAAAGCTTTCTTAACTGAAACAGGTTCTGAGTCTGCTAAGCATGGTGTTCAAGTCTTCGGTGGTCATGGCTTTATTTCTGAGCATGGCATGGAGCAAATCGTACGTGATACACGTATTGCCTGCTTGTATGAAGGTACAACTGAAATTCAAGCACTAGACTTGTTAGGCCGTAAAGTTTTACAAACTCAAGGTGCAATGCTCCGTGATTTCACTAAGATTGTTCATAAGTTTGTAGAAGCAAATAAAGACAATGCTGCCATGAAAGAATTTGTTGAGCCACTTGCTGCGCTTAACAAAGAATGGGGCGATCTCACTATGCAAATCGGTATGCGTGCAATGCAAAATCCGGATGAAGTGGGTGCTGCTGCTGTAGATTACCTATACTTCGCTGGTTACGTGACTTTAGGTTATCTATGGGCTCGTATGGCGCTTGTAGCACAAGAGAAATTGGCAGAAGGTACAACTGACGTTGATTTCTACAACGCGAAAGTTACCACTGCTCGCTTCTATTTCAAGAAAATCTTGCCACGCGTACGTTCTCATGTAGACGTGATTGCTGGTGGTCTAGACCCATTGATGTCATTAGATGCTGAACATTTCGCTTTCTAACCATAGTTAGTTGCGATATGCAATGTTAAAAACTAAAAAAGGACTGCTCAGTTTTGACGGTCCTTTTTTATAAAATCAGTGATAAATTGAGACTTTAAATTCAATATCCATTTCGTTTTACAGGATATCTAGCACAGGTCAATGTGCATAAAAAAGGTGAACGATTATGCCAATTTACAATGCTCCTTTAGCTGATATGAAATTCATCTTAAATGATGTATTTAAAGCAGAACAATTTTGGCAGTCTAATGAGAAACTTGCTCATGTAGATGCTGCAACTGCTGAAGCAATTTTAGAAGAAATGGCTAAATTTGCTCAGAACGTGACTCACCCATTAAACCGTACTGGTGATGAAGAAGGCGCTCGCTACGAAAACGGCGAAGTCTTTACTCCTGCTGGCTTTAAAGATGCATTTCGTCAATATGCAGAAGGTGGTTGGATTGGCTTAGGCGCAGATGAAGAATGGGGCGGTCAAGGCATGCCAAAAATGCTGACCGTTCTTGCCGATGAAATGTTATTTGCGACAAACCCATCTTTCATGCTCTACCCGCTTCTTTCAGTGGGTGCTGGCATGGCTTTAAGTAGCTATGCATCTCAAGAGCAAAAAGAAACTTATTTACCTAAGATTTATTCAGGTGAATGGTCAGGTACCATGTGCTTGACTGAACCACACGCAGGTACTGATTTAGGTATTATCAAAACTAAAGCAGAGCGTAATGAAGACGGTACTTATAACATTACTGGTACTAAAATTTTCATTACTGGTGGTGATAACGATTTAGCAGAAAATATCATTCACTTGGTACTTGCTAAAACTCCTGATGCACCTGCGGGTTCACGTGGTATCTCACTATTTATTGTTCCGAAATACCTAGTAAATGAAGATGGCTCGTTAGGCGACCGTAACCATGTTGGCCCAGGTTCTATTGAACATAAAATGGGGATCAAGGCATCTGCTACTTGTGTGATGAACTTTGATGGCGCAAAAGGTTACCTCGTTGGTAAAGAAAACGAAGGGCTTGCTGCAATGTTCGTGATGATGAACTACGAACGTTTATCAATGGGTATCCAAGGCTTAGGCGCTTCTGAGTTTGCTTATCAAAATGCTGCTCAATATGCGACTGACCGTTTACAAGGTCGTAGTGCTGCGGGTGTTCAATCACCCAATAAACCTGCTGACAGCATTTTAGTCCATGGTGATGTACGTCGTATGCTACTTAACGTACGTGCAAACAATGAAGCATCACGTGCATTTGCAGTTTATGTAGGTCAACAACTCGATATCACTAAGTTCTCAACTGATGCAGAAGCGGTGAAAAAAGCCAATAATCGCGTTGCGCTTTTAACACCGATTGCAAAAGCATACCTTACAGATACAGCATTCCAAGCAACTTTAGATGCTCAAATGGTATTTGGTGGTCACGGTTATATTCGTGAATGGGGTATGGAACAATGTATTCGTGATCTTCGTATTGCTCAAATCTACGAAGGTACCAATGGCGTTCAATCTCAAGATTTAATTGGTCGTAAAACTATTAAATGTGGCGGCGCATTCATTGCTGAATACATCACTGAGATTCGTGACTTTGCAAATGACCTAGACACAGATTTGAACTTCATTAAAGATGCAACATTAGATGCTGCAACTGAAATTGAAGCAATTACTCAGTTTATTATTGAGCAAGCTGCTGAAAACGTAGACTTCCCAAATGCTGCTGCTGTTGATTATTTACATGCAGTGGGCTTACTCAGCTTCGCTTATATGTTTGCAAAAATTTCTGCTGCAGCTAAAGATAAGTCTGGTGATTTCTACCAAAACAAACTTGCTTTAGCTCAATACTTTGTTGAACGTATCTTGCCGGATATTGATGCACGTATTGCTAAAATTAAAGCGGGTGCTGACTTAATTATGGGCTTTAGTGAAGACTACTTTACCAACCAAGCATAATTAAATTTTTCATAAAAGACGCCTGATTACTCAGGCGTTTTTTATTTTGTATTTACTATTTCTATTGGCATAAAATTTGTTTATTTTCTAGGCATACAAATATCAAAAAAGATTTTACTATGCCTGATCCTAAAAAGTTTGAAAGAACACTCGACCGATTTGGACACTATGCTGTTGAGGCTTTTCATTATTTGGCTTTATTCATTATCGGCTGTATGGTGGCATGGTCAGCGGCACATACTGTTTTTGAAATTTTAACTATCAAAAAATATGCATCAATTGATGATATTTTACTATTATTTATCTACCTAGAACTTGGCGCAATGGTTGGGATTTACTTTAAAACCAATCACATGCCTGTACGCTTTCTTATTTACGTCGCAATTACAGCATTAACCCGACTACTCATTTCCGATATTCAACATGACCATAAAGCGGATATCGATCAAGTCATTATTACTGGTTCAATTTTAATTTTAGCGATTTCCATTTTAGTCGTTCGTTTTGCTTCATGGAATTATCCATCGGTCATGAAAGAAAAGCATTCAAAGACCCCAGTCTCACTCAAAACTCCTCAGCCACAAGATGATGAATTAGCATAAAAAAAAGGCCTCGATACTGAGGCCTTTCTAATATTCTATATTTTACACTTAACGCACACGATAAACTTGGTGATGTGAATCAACTAATAAATATTGATTCGGCGTTTTCACCCAGTGATACCCACGTGGTGGCTCATATAAACGATGTGCGCGCCAGTCTGAAACAAAGTAACGGTGATCACGGTATTCTACAGGAATACGCTCCCCTCGCTTGACTACTACATATTCACCACCACGGTTTGCTTTGATCCAACCCGGTCCTCTATGTTCATCGCGATGGTCGTAACGTTGATCATAATGTCGATTAGCGTTGCCGTGATAATTATCCCAGCGATTATTTGAATCCGCCATCGCAGTAGCAGATATACCCAACATTAAAGTTGAAAGTACAAGAACGATTGGCTTTTTCATGGTGCATCCCTTTTGTCTTGATATAGAGCTAGATTAAGAGAGAGTCAAGGAGAAACCATGAATAAAACAGGCTTGATTGATATTGTTTGTAATGACTATAAAGAAAATATGAAGAATCTGTATCTATGCTACCATTAGCATTTTCCAAGCTAGGTCAATTGCTGTGTCTGAAATCAGTTTTGAACGTCTTCATCAATTTTTCTGCAAAGTTCCAAGTGTACAAGAAGCCCGTATTATGGCTCATGGAGCAGATGGCGAACACGCTTGGTGGTTTAAGTTCAGTATTGATGTAGAACACCCGCTTGCATGGCAAACCGTACAAGAACTCGGCCATGTTTTAAATTATCTATCGACGAATGAACGTCTACCAACATTATTCTTTCCTGTTTCACCACCACCTTATATGAATGGTGAAGCCAAAGATTTTTTATCGTGGATTATTCAGTGTAATCACCCTGAGTTTAATCCTGACGTGGTTTGTGATTGGCTTGAGGCGCGTTTACCAAATCCGGTAGATGATGAATCTCAATGGAAAATTAAGACTGATTTGAGTGAAATAGAAAAGTTAGATGATAAGGCTTTAGATCAATTGATTCCTCCAGCGCCTTAAATCGGACTTATGGCACAGCCTTTACTTACAGTGATGTTCTAATATGTTTTGTATAGGCTAATGCCTCACTTTTGAAAGGTCAAAAGTGACAAAAAACCTTTGTTCCACTGATGTTGCTTCCCTGCAACACAGTGGAACGGCGACATCCATGTCGCCAATCACCTTGCCAATTCTGTACAAAATCACGGCAACGAATAAGTTCCAAGTATAGAACCAAACTAAGCAAGACTCCGTAGTGAACATATCACTTCAACGTTTATATAAAAAATAGAATTAGAAAGTCGATAACCCTGACCATTCCATAAAGCGATAAATCCAATATTTCACTTTAGACTCGTCGGCATACTTCGCGTAATCGACACTCATCTGTTTCCCCTGCAAGTTTGACCATGAAGTATTGAAGTAATCCTGAGCATCTTTAAAAACTTGATCTTGAGCTTTGCCTATAACCAACATATCCGTTTCAAGGTTGTAATTTTTTAAATTACGAGCAGTGAAATTGGCAGAACCTACAATCAACTCAGCTTGCTGGTTGTTATATTTCACAATCATTTTGCTATGGTTCTGCTCACCATGCGTGTCACACCAACGGATTGGAATGCCTGCAGCATGTAACTCTGAAGCAACCTGACGGTTTGGAATACCATTCTTTTGTCTTCCAAATGCATCTTTATTTGGATCAAGTAAAACACGAACAATCACACCTCGTGCTTGAGCATTTTTTAGAGCTTGAATAATCTTACGTTCAGACAAATAAAACATACTTAAATCAATATGCTCTTTCGGTTTAGCCGAGTTAATTAATTTCAGCACAGATTCATAGATCGCACCTTCCGTTAACACTTGAACTTGAGGCTTGGTTATATCTTTTTCAAAGTCACCTAAAATCAGTGAGGGTGAACTACTTCCAGACATTTGTGCAACAGCAGCCTCTGTTTGGAGAACATCAGAAGCCGTGGCTCCTGTTACAACCAACGCAACATTAGAGTGTCTAGAACTACCATCGTGTGGATTTGCTGACGTAACCAATGATTTCCAGCCAGCATCGGTATCAACAACTAATGTTTTACGATGATTGGCTTTAAAATTGAATAAGTTCAGATAACTTCGTAACGTAATTTTTTCATTACCAAATGGGTTAGGTAACCAGCCCTTTTCAGGGTTATTTCCAACACTCTGACAACAGATATACCAAACCCCTGACCAAAGTGGATTAGATGCACGTAAAGGGATCAGATTCGTTTCGATAACATCAACCCCAGCTTGACGTAACTGACGATAATGCTCAGGGCCTAAACCACCATAAACCGAGTTAATGGGGTCAGTAATTAGTACAATTTGAATTTGACGGTTTTGTCTTTTCTTACTCACTAATGCATCGGTTAACTCTTGCATCAATGGTCTTTGCTTTATTTTTGAATCCCCCACCTCTGAATTGAATAAGAACATATCGACCACAATAGTAGTCTTTGCCTCATCAATCATTTTCAAGATTTCATCGAAAATATGCTGATCAAGTTTCTGTTGACCATTGGCATCCAGATAGGTTTTATCTGCTAAAAATTTGACATCGGCATGTCTAAGCTTGCCACTAAAGTTAATGCCCTGTGGTAATGGTTTTACTGTGTGGTAAATTGCCGATGCAACATATGCAATAGCAACAACGCAAAGTAATACCGCCATATAACGACGCCCTGACCAATTTATTTTTTGATGAATTCGCTGAAAAATACGCATAAAAAAGACCTAACTTGATCATTTCAAATTAGGTCTTTTGGCTTGATTTTTCAAGTTTAGTTTCGTGTTAGGCCTTAGAAACTAAAGTTTACACCTACAGTAAAATTACGTCCGACTTGTGGAACATTTGCGAGGAAAGACTCATGCTGATAAATTTTACTATCTAACAAGTTATTGGCATTCAAGAACACTCGATAATCGCCAATATTGCTATATTTACCATTATATCCAACACCCAAGTTCAACATGTTATAGCTCTGACCTTTGGTTTCATAATTCGCAATATCATCTTGTTTAAATACATGATAATACTCGGCAGAACCATCCCAACCATCACCAAAATCGGCTTTGACTTTAGTCCCTAAACGTCCACCAGGAATACGCGGTGCATTTTCATTATCAATTTTGCCACGGACATAGTCACCAAATAATCCTAAATTATATACAGGCGAAATTTGATAGCTTAGGTCAGCATCGACACCATAAAATTTTGCTGCATCTTGACTATATTCAATGAGGCGGAATCCTTGGAACTCATCTAAGGTATTGGCATAAATAAAATTATCAAAACGGTTGTGGAAAACGCTTACATTGTATTTCAAAAGGTCATTATCAAAGTGCAAACCCAACTCAACATTATTTGAGCGTTCTTTCTTCAAGTCATCATTACCCAACTCATAGGTATTGGTCGCCATATGTACACCATCTGAATACAACTCTTGGGCAAATGGTAATCGCTCTTGATGTGACGTTGTGAAGGACAATTTGTATTGTGGAACAAATTCCCAGCTTGCAGTACCAGCAACCGAATATCCAGTACCCGTGTAATTCTTTTGATCTGACTCAATGTCGATAGTTTGGTGGTCAACACGTGAAGAAACTGCAAGATTGACGTTATTGATTTGTTTTTGTTGCAAACCAAATACACTATAACGTTGGGTTTTACTTGGGTCCATAATCGACTCATCACCAACAATATTTAGTTTTTGTTGGGTATATTGCGCGCCAATCTGCCCTGTCCAACCAGCCCAAGCATTATTTTCTAATGTAACTCGGCTGTCTACACCTTTGCTTTTAAAAGTTGTTCCTACCTCACTACCATGCATTTCTTCATGCTGATAATCTGTATAGCTTGCTTGCGCTGCAACTTTAGCAAAACCTGCAAATGGATCTTTTAACTCACCTTTTAAGTCATAACGCTTTTCTTTGAGATTAATCCATGAAGCATCATGTTCGTGATCATGCCCATGATCGGTTGGATCATCTGAACCACACACAAGATGCAAGCCATCACGCTCACATGAACCAAAAAGCTCATTCTCAGCAGGAATGCCATATTGATCATGACGTTGACTAAATGATGCACCGATAAAGCCGCGGTCTCCAATCCAAGACAGTCCAGCGTTATAATTTTTAGAATCGGCAAAAGTGCTATCTTGACGACGCTCGTCTGTTTGCAAATCTTTAGGCAAGATATAGTCATTCGCATCGCGCTTTAAACCACCAACACGTAGCGCAACATGGTCGCCTAAACCAACTGTTGTTTGCCCCGAATAAAGCAACTCGTCACTACCCGAGTTATAGCGAACACCGGCTTTACCTTGGTAACCCTTATCTGGCATAGCTGTTGGAATTTTTTCATCAACAACATTTACCAGTCCCCCAACTGAACCTGCACCATATAGTAAGGCTTCAGCACCATTTAATATCTGAATATCTTGGGCAGAGTTTGGATCGACAGTAACAGCATGGTCTGGCGATACAGATGAAACATCCATTACATCGCCACCATTTTGTACAATTTTGACGCGTGTACCATCTTGACCACGAATGACTGGTCGACTCACCCCACCTGTATATTGAGCCGAATAAACTCCAGCCTGACCATTTAAGGCATTACCAATACTTGTTGCCCCTTCCGCCAAAGACGTGTTGTTAACCGGTTCTGCCTTAACCTTAATTGTTGCCAATTCGGCAGGTTTCTCATCCTTAGTATTTGTATCATCCGCTGCCATCACTTGCTGAATGGAAAATGATAATAATGAAAGAACAAAAAGCTGTGTTTTGAGCTGCATAATGAATGACCCGTATTTTTTTGTTATATTATAACATTACAAACGTTTTGCAATAAAAAACATTAACCCAAGGTATGTTTCGTTAGACTCGTTGTTTTTGATGATGTGAGAAGCGTCCGTTTCCAATGCCTTTTACAATCTCTCATGCTGTTATTGCACCACCAATTGCCAAATTAAGCAGAAATAATCTACCTATTGCCGCCTTAGCGATTGGCAGTATGACACCTGATCTTTATCGCTTATTTACAGTTCAATCCAGCATGCTAACGCACCAATGGAAAGGTCTAATTTATCCCAACCTTGCATTAGGTCTTGTCTTTTGTGCAGTTTGGTATGTTTTATATAGGCCTGCGGTTTACCGTTTTTTTGGCATTCAACATGATTTGAAATTACACTCTATTAAACATTTTATATACTTTTTTATTGGAGTTGTATTCGCGCTCATTATCGGTATTGCCACTCATCTCATTTGGGATGGGCTCACCCATTCTGACTTTAGAACGTTTATCTTCCAAGATTTTTTATCCCAAACGGTTCACTTCTTTGGCCGCCCGTATCCTTTGCATCGCCTTCTTCAGCTCGGTTCTTCTGCACTGGCACTACCTTTTTTAGGCTGGATGAGTATTCATTACTATCACAAATATAAACAGCACTGGAAAATAAGCCGTAAAATTAAAATTTTTGCTTGGTTCCTGTTTACTTTATCTACACTTTTAGGCTTATTTTCTCTTTGGGATTATGCCCGTTACATTCCTCATGAAGTCTGGCACACCGACACCTATTATTTCACAGGTCGATCTATCAATGAGTTCATGCAAGGTTGGTTAAGTACTTTTAGTTTAGGATGCTTATTATTCTTGTTTTTAGATAGACAACAAAGAATGGGATGAATAGGTAAACTTGCTGCCAAATTGCTCATTTTTAGCTAAATTATAGCTGTTTTTTGATCTAGTTCTTGTCGCATGCCACTCAAAAGGGCATAATCGAAAACTTACTTTTTTGACGGTGCGCGGTTTACGCATCCGTCTTTTCAGCCAATATAGTTTGGATAATCTTCATCATGATGCGAACTCATTACTGCGGCTCTTTAACTGAAGCCCAAATCGACCAAACCGTTACATTATGCGGTTGGGTACACCGTCGCCGTGACCATGGCGGTGTTATTTTCCTTGATATGCGTGACCGTGATGGTCTCGTTCAAGTGGTTATTGACCCAGATACTCCAGAAGCATTTGCAACAGCAGATAAAGCACGTTCTGAATATGTATTAAAAATTACAGGTCGTGTTCGTCGCCGTTATGAAGGTACTGAAAATGCCAACATGGTGAGTGGTCAAATTGAAGTTTTGGGTAAAGACATCGAAGTTCTTGCCACTTCAGAAACACCTCCATTCCCTTTAAATGATGAAAATACCAATATTTCTGAAGAAATTCGTTTGAAATATCGTTTCTTGGATATTCGTCGTCCTGAAATGTTGGATCGTTTACGCTTCCGTTCTAAATTGACCAACCTTATTCGCAACTATTTCGAAGATAATGGTTTCTTAGACGTTGAAACACCTATTTTGACACGTGCAACCCCTGAAGGTGCACGTGACTACTTAGTACCAAGTCGTGTACAAAATGGTAGTTTCTATGCACTTCCACAATCACCACAATTATTCAAACAATTGTTGATGGTAGGTGGTATTGATCGTTACTACCAAATCGCGAAATGTTTCCGTGATGAAGACTTGCGTGCTGACCGTCAGCCAGAATTTACTCAAATCGACGTTGAAACATCGTTCATGAGTGACGATGAGATCATGGACTTAATGGAAGTCCTTACTGTGAAGATGTTCGATGAACTTCTTGGCGTTAAATTCGATAAATTCCAACGTATGACTTACGCAGATGCAATGCGTGACTATGCATCAGATAAACCTGATATGCGTATTCCGTTGAAACTCGTTGACGTTGCAGACTTAATGCAAGAAGTAGAGTTCAAAGTATTTGCTGGACCTGCAAAAGATCCTAAAGGTCGTATTGTTGCTTTACGCGTTCCTGGTGCAGCTTCATTGCCACGTAGCGCAATTGATGAATACACCAAATTCGTTGGCATCTATGGCGCAAAAGGTTTGGCTTACATCAAAGTTAATGAGCTCGCTAAAGGAATTGAAGGTCTTCAATCTCCAATCGTGAAATTCATTGAACCAATCGTACTTGAATTGTTGGAACGTGTTGGTGCTCAAGATGGCGATATCGTATTCTTCGGTGCTGATAAAGCTAAAGTTGTAAATGATGCAATGGGTGCTCTTCGTGTCAAGATTGGTCACGACTTGAATCTTGCAACTTGTGAGTGGGCTCCACTTTGGGTTGTTGACTTCCCAATGTTTGAAGAAACTGACGATGGCAAATGGACTTCTGTTCACCATCCATTCACTCTACCAAAATCAAGCGTAGAAGAAGTGAAGAACAATCCAGGTGAAGCACTTTCAGTTGCTTATGACATGGTATTGAACGGTACTGAAGTTGGTGGTGGTTCTCTACGTATTTATACACTAGAAATGCAAAAAGCGATTTTTGAAGCGCTTGGTATTTCTGATGAAGAAGCGGAAGAGAAATTCAGCTTCTTACTCAACGCACTTCGTTACGGTGCTCCTCCTCACGGTGGTCTGGCATTTGGTCTTGACCGTTTAGTAATGTTAATGACTGGCGCGACTTCTATTCGTGACGTTATTGCATTTCCTAAAACGAAAACTGCTGAATGTCCACTTACTCAAGCACCTGCTCCAGTTGAAGCTAACCAGCTTCGTGACTTGGGCATTCGTTTACGTGAAAAGCCAAAAGCTGAAGAATCTAAATAATTTTTAGATTTTAAATAAAAAACCCTGTTTAAGCAGGGTTTTTTATTGCGTGTTATGAAGCACATATTCAACTTACCTAAGGCGATACTTTGCGAATAGGCAGGTCAGTGGCATAATAGGCTGCTTTTTATTAAGAGGTCAGCTTTATGGCAATGCGCCCTGATGTACGTCGACACGCAATTGTGATTATCGTGTTCTCACTTGCACAATGGTTCTTTATGCGTTACATCCTTGCAAATGAACTCTTCAACATGACGACCAGTCAACGTATTTTGTATTTCTGCATCAGTAGTTTGGCTGGGGCATTGCTGATCTTTGTTGCCCTGATTTATATGGTACTCAAAGGCAATGCGGATAAAGAGTAATGCCAAAAAAGCTACTCGTCATTGGTAAACGTGGTGGCATATTGCAATGGTATGAAAGTATTCTTGCGGCTGCCCATCATAGCTCTGATTATGAAATTCAGGGCTTTGCCTTGAACCATAATAATACCACTGAGCGTTTCCTCAAAAAAATCTTGCCGAATAAAGATGTCTATACTGCGAATTTACTCAAAAAGAAGTTACAAGCATTCCAACCCGATGTCATACTCATTGCCGATCTTTTTTATTTTAATGATCATTTACTACAAGTTTTAGCTGATTTTCCATGCAAAAAAGCACATTGGATTGGCGACTTTTTTGATGAGCGCTTATTAAAATCTAAAGACGTCATTGATTTATATTGCTTTACTGATTCTAGCTTTATCGAAGATGCGAGAGCAATGGGACTAAATCATGCCATTTATCTGCCTCTTGCTTATAATCCAGATGTCTTCTTTTCTAGCAATGAACAAAAAGATGATCGTCTTTTATTTGTAGGCGCATGGTCGCCTGATCGACAAGAGCTCATTGAACAGATTCCCCTTCCCATCACTGTCTATGGGAAAGGATGGGATAAACTCAGCAAAACAAACAGTATTGTTCACCCTCACAATATTCCTTTGACCGAAGTTGCCGAACTCTACAGGACACATCGTTACATCTTGAATGTCATTAACAAGAAAAATATTCGTCAAGGTATGAATATGCGTTGTTTCGAAGCACCGGCTTGCGGTTGTATTTTGGTAAGCGAGTATGTTGAAGATCTCAATTATGCTTTTGACATCAAAAATGAAATTATTTCATTCGAGAATCCGCAAGAATTGCGATTGAAGTTAAAAGATCCAATAATCAGCGCTGAAGCAGCCATGTATAAAGTTCAACAGAGTCATACTTATAAAAATAGGTTAGAGACCGTCGTTGACTTATTGCTTCAAGCTTAAGTTTTAGCTTTTTTAATTTTGTATAGGCCACCCTCACGTGTTTGTTAGTGTTATTGTTCCAAGTTATAACCATGCCCAATATTTAGAAGACAGAATTGAGAGCATTCTTAACCAAAGCTATTCGCAATTTGAAGTGATTCTTTTAGATGATCTATCACCCGATCATAGTGCTGAAATTTTAGAGAAATACAAAAGCCATCCGAGAGTTTCACATTGCATTATTAATGAACAAAATTCAGGCTCAACATTTTGCCAATGGAACAAAGGCATGCATCTGGCAAAAGGCGATCTGATCTGGATTGCAGAGTCTGATGATGTTGCTGATCTACAGTTCTTAGAAAAATTAGTCCCTCATTTTGAAAAAAATCCTAAGCTTGTTCTTGCCTACAGCCAATCTCATCGAATGAATGTACAAGGTGAAGTCACAGGTTCATGGAAAGATTTTACTGATCAAGTTGATTCAAAATTATTTGAAAATGATTTTGAAATGAATGGTCTCGAATATATCGAAAGATTTTTAAATGCTCAAAACACCATTCCAAATGCCAGTGGTGTCATTTTTAAAAAACAGACTTATTTCGATGTAGGTGGAGCTAATCCGAGTTTACGCTTTATTGGTGATTGGGAAATTTGGGCAAAAATCGTATCGCAAGGTGACATCTTCTTTACGCATGAATGTTTAAATTATTTCCGCTACCACGACACCAGTGTTATTGCTCAAGCCAAAAAGAAAAAAGATCATTTTGAAGTAAGACGGCAAGTGATTTTGTTCCGCCAAAGTATGTCACAATTCTTAAAAGATTATTCGAAGACGCATCCAGAAGCGAGTAAGGCTTATCAAATTAACCAAAGATGTTTATCAAAAGAATTAAGAAAAAATGCCTCTTTAGCTATTCGTCGTCGTTATTATAATCGTATTATGCCAACCTGCATAACAGCGCTAGAGACTTTACCTTTCTATATTGCACCTATTTATATTCTAAAACTACTTATACAACTTATTTTATCAGTTTGCTTCGTTGCTCCTTATAAAACATTATTAAAGCAACCCAAATAAAAAGGAGGAGATTCCCTGCTCTTTTTTATTTTTTAAATTTATCCAGAATTTGATATATTGACTGATCAAGTTGGCGATTATTAAAAAATAAAATCTAAATGCTTAGTTTATTTTCCCAAAATAGTATTTAATTTTCGAGTCATCTCTCTCGTATGGTCTTGTACTTTTAATTTTTGGACAGCCTCAACAATTTGATGAGCATCTAAAAAATTTAATAAATATAACCAATGCTGTTGAGCTAAGGAGTTTAATTGTTGTTTGATAGCTACATCCTGTACTGCAACTTCATTATAAAGTACTAGCAATTTGCTTCCTGACATAATAACCTCTGCGACCATCGAAGTTGAGTCTGGGCTCGCTAAAATCCAATCAGCTGCTTTAATGTAGTCTTTAATATCACAACTTTGCCCTTGTGCAACCCATGTTAGCCAGTCATTTGCCTGAAAAATATCGTACTGTTCAGCAAGCTCTTGTAACTCTTTTTCAAAATTAACTGACGTTCTACGCGATGTCGTAACTAATAATCTCGCTGTTGGATATTGCTTTCGAATCTGCTGTAAAACAGTTGCCCATTGCGCGGCTTCACCAATTTTTACTGTTTTGGTGTCAGCACCAATCAAAATTGCAATCGCTTGCTCAGCATTTTGAATACCCAAATTTTCCCGTGCCTGCTCGCGTGTTAGAGGTGAAGCACTCATTTTATTCGGTGCAATTGGATAATAAAAATAATGAGGCGATAAGGCTTGTTGTTCATGAATGGTAAATACCACATCAAACAAGTTAGCGCTAATCCCCCGTAACGAACTCGCGACCAAATTTTTCACATTTTGATCTTTGTATAAATGTTGTTTGAGCAATAGATTAGGAAGTAGAGTGTTTCCCCCTGCCGATACAATATAAGCAACCTGTTTCTGCTCTAATGCTCTTAGGGTTTGGGTATCAAGAAAATAACGCAGCCACTGCGTATTTATTGAAAACTTGATCAGTAACTTCAGAACACGATACAACCATTTTTTAGGTAGATTTAATTGAACCCATTTGACCTGATACTCTTGCTGTTGATTCAGTAGTTGCACTATTCCTTGAGTTTGAGTTTCATGGCCTGCTTTACCATCGGTCAACGCTAGGATAAAAGGTTTTTGTTGTGCCATTAATCCATCATCCTATGGTGAAAGCAATGATTGATAAACTTGGACCGTATGATCAATCATTTTTGTAAAAGTCAATTGTTCTTGTGCCAGGGCATAAGCCTGTTTAAAACTTGCCTCAGGGGCTACCATATCCAAATAGTTTTGAATTACTTGTTGCAATGCTTCAATATTATTTGGCTCACATAGAAACTCAATAGGAATAAACTCAGCCATCATTCCGACATCAGTCCCTAACACAGGACGTTGAAGCAATAAACTTTCAGCAAGTGTATACGGCCCCCCTTCACGCAAGGACGACACAATCAAGGCCTCATGGTCTGTAATCAAAGGGTGAATATTGCCACTATACCCATATAAGTGAACCCGATCAGCTAATTGGTAGTCTTGAATCAATTGCTTTAGCTTCTCTCGTTCTTCACCATCACCAACAATAGTTAATTGGTGTGAAATGTTCCGCCAAGCAGCCAGTAAAAGATCGAAACCTTTCACTTCATTTAAACGCCCAATGGCAATAAATTTTCTATTTTTCACAAATGATTGAGCAGGCATATTCAAAGAAATGCCATTATAGACCACACTGAGTTTTTCTGGCTGCCCCACAAGCTGTGCAAGTCGCTTACTCACACAAATGATATGATCAAATGCTAAGTAACAATCAATCTTTTTCTTTGCACCATGAATAGTCACCACACAAGGGAAATCAAAACCTGCAATCATGCCTTGCAACAGTTTAGCCGTTTTAGAAGCATGAGCATGTAGTACTTGTGGTTCTGTCCCCAATATTGTTTTTTTAAGCAGATATTTCGTCCACGGGTTATAACGACTGCCACTCATATCAAAAGCAACAAAGTTCACCGAACTTTCCACCTGACTTTGATATTTCTGATGTGCAATTAGAGAAACTTCATGTTCTTGTGATAAACCAGCAACCAGCTCAAGTACATGCTTTTCTAGGCCACCTTCCTCATCACTTGCCATCATAAGCGTAATTTTCATGATTAACCCTCACGCTTACCCAGTTTTAAACGCAGCTTGACTGCAAATAAAGAATCTTTCCCGCTAACCTTAATACGCTGCAACTGCATAAAATCAGGCTGGATACCATCGATACCTTCACTTGTGGTTACCGCATTAAGATATCCTGCTTGTTTAACGAATTTGACATCTCGATCAGAATAAATACCGAATGGATAAGCAAAACTTGTTACAGTACGACCTGTTAACTCCTCTAACTGTTGCTTTGAATCTGTTAATTCTTTTAAACAACTTTCATCATCCAGTTTATTTAAATTGGCATGGGTTAATGTATGCGAACCAATTTCAATAAGCCCACTTTCTACAAGCTGTTTAACCTCTAAGTCATTCAGCTTTGGCTCACGCATTAACTCACCACTATTGTGGTGCTCTTTTTTATAAGTTGACCAATCTCGGTGATGCCGGTCTACCACAATATAAATTGTAGCTTTTGCCTGATATTTTTCTAAAACCGGATAAGCATTTTGCAAGTTATCCAAATACCCATCATCAAAAGTGATTGCAACAGTTTTAGCAGGATGTTTACCCCAATTTTCCTGTAGCTCTTGCATAGTTACGAAATGAAAACCTTTTGATTTCATCCATGCAATTTGCTTCTCAAACTCAATTGGTTTTACTCGAAGCTTATTAAATTTGGCACCATCAATATGATCTCTCACCATGTGGTACATCAAAACACGTGGCCTATTCCAGTTAATTGTGGGTTTCCACCAAGCATATTTATAGCTAAATAGCACAGTCAAAAGAACCAGTAAAATCAGTATATAAATCACAGTGCCAAACTCATTATTTTGCTAATAGATATGTTGCCACACGCTCTGCCTCTTTAAAAGGATGAGGTTGTGACAACTCTGCAATCGACATCTTCGTTGAAATTAAATTAGATTGAATCATTTTATCAATAGATAGAGTAATTCGATCTGGTTTCAAGCGATCTATTTCTATGACCCCAACCCTGCAACCTGCTGTAAGTGCCTCATAAATCATAGAAACACTATCTTCTGTTACCCACACCGCTTCTGCCTTTTGCATTTCTTCAAAAATCCAACCTTGAGGGGTTTGCTCAACCGGACATATCTGTAAATACTTGGCGAAGCTTTGCTGTCTTAAAATATCGATAAATTTCGCAGGGGTACGACGTGAGGTCGTTAAAATAATTTCAGAGTTTGGATTATGCTCAACTATTTGTTGAACACTCAATAATACTTTTTCTTGGTTCCATTGATGTCGTTTAGATGAACCACCCAATGCAATTAAAATTCTGGCTTTTTGATGGCGGTTTTCATTACGAATTGGATTGAGTGCACCACGTGTAACAATAACGCGGCTATTTGCTGGAATACCATCGTGCTCGGGAATTACGGCATAGTCAAACCAAGCAATCGGCAAATTCGGCTTCATTAAAATAACGGTCTTGGCCTTTATGAAAATTTTGCCTAGCAACCAGACACGAAAGTGCGTATGGCTCCCGACTCCAAATATAAAATCGGGTGCTTGTTCAAATAAAGTATTTTTTGAAGAGAAAAGCGCTTTGATTAGAGAAAAAATAGGCAAGTCATTAATAGAGACTTCTTCAAAAGTTGCATTTGCCTGTTGTCTCTGCATCGCCTGAAATAAACCCAAAGCCTGTGAGCGATGCCCTGCTTTACCATCAGAGACATAGACAATATGCATAAAAGCTCCCTAACCCAAAAATAAAAAGGCGAAACTAAAGTTCGCCTTTTTATGTTAACGGATTAACTTATTTTACGTAAGTTAACCAGTGTTCATATTTCGGATTTCTACCCTGAACTGCATCAAAGTAAGTTTTTTGGATTTCAGTGGTAATTGGACCACGAGTACCCGAACCAATTGGACGGTCATCATATTCACGAATTGGTGTTACTTCAGCAGCAGTACCTGTGAAGAATGCTTCGTCTGCGATATAGAATTCGTCACGTGTAATACGACGCTCAACAACTTGGTAACCAAGATCTCTAGCAATCGTCATTACAGTTTGACGTGTAATACCGTCAAGTGCACCACCAGCGATATCTGGAGTGTGTAAAACGCCATCTTTAATCAAGAATACGTTTTCACCAGAACCTTGGCATACATAACCTTGTGGGTCCATGAGCATTGCTTCATCGTAACCAGAGTGTGCAACTTCTTGGTGAGCAAGAATTGACAACGTGTAGTTACCAGATGCTTTTGCTTTACACATAGTCACGTTTGGATGATGGTGAGTAAATGATGAAGTTTTAACGCGAATACCTTTAGCCATCGCTTCATCACCAAGGTATGCACCCCACGCCCATGCAGCAACAGCGGCATGAATGGTGTTATTTGTTGCTGCAATACCTAGTTTCTCTGAACCGATCCAGATTAATGGGCGTAAATAGCAAGAAGCTAATTTATTTTCACGAACAACATCAATTTGTGCTTGTTCAAGCGTTGCTTGATCATACGGCACTTTCATTTGATAAATTTTTGCTGAATTTAACAAACGTTTTGTGTGGTCTTGAAGACGGAAAATGGCAGTACCTTTAGGCGTTTCATAAGCACGAACACCCTCAAATACGCCCATACTGTAGTGTAATGTATGGGTTAAAACGTGAATCTTTGCATCACGCCAATCAATCAATTTTCCATCTTGCCAAATAAAACCATCACGATCAGCCAAATTCATGGAACACTCCAAATTGTTATAAAATCATTCACTATCCAACTCAACCGAGGCGGTTGGGTCTATTAATCTTTGCCATAAATTGCAAACGACCGCACGGGTACTACGCCAGTCCGCTGCGCTGACTTGCATGGATTGATTTGCAAGGGCTAAGCGGTGGCTTTCGGCACGTTCACTAAGATAGGCTCGAATTAATGCTGTGGCATCTTCACTGGATAAGCAGTCTGCTTTAGCAGCATCTTCTAATATTCTTACATTATCAGAATAATGGGCGAGATCGGGTTTCGTCCCGCTCCATGCAAGTACAGCATACTGTGCCATAAATTCGATATCTACGATACCACCTGCGTCCTGTTTTAAATGAAAAATACCATGTTTTTTTTGTTCAGAAGACGAACCTAGGTGGTCTTTCATTTTCTGACGCATTTTCAACACTTCCTCACGAACATAAGCCTCATCTCTAGATTGAGTCAATATCTCGCGGCGAAATATTTCAAATTTTTGGCAAAGCGTTTCATCACCAGCGATAGAGCGTGCTCGAACGAGTGCTTGGTGCTCCCAAAGCCATGCACTTTTCAACTGATAATGTTCATAGGCTTTCAGACTGGTCACTAATAAACCAGCCTCACCAGAAGGTCTTAAGCGTGTATCAATTTCATAGACACGACCATCAAGCGTTTGAGTGGTCATGAGGGACATAAACTTTTGAGCAACACGCATGGCAAACTCAAAGCCACTAATAGCCTTAGTTCCATCGGTGTCAGCTTGTTCATCTAGATAATGGATAAAGACAAGATCTAAGTCAGAACCATAGCCCAGTTCAATGCCACCCACTTTGCCATAACCAATAACAGCAAAGGCTTTGTAGTCGAGTGAGCAGCGCTTTCCTTCAACATCCTTTGGGTAACCATGGCGCTTCGCCACAGTTTGATAAGCTAAATGTAGGGTTGCATTGACACTCACTTCAGCAATATCTGTCAAAGCATCAGATACCTTCATAAGAGGGCTTTCAGCTAATACATCACTTGCAGCAACCGTGAGTACATTGCTCTTTTTAAACAGGCGAAGTGCTCGCATTTGGTCTTCGACTTGATCAATTTCAATACGAAGCAACTGCTGACGTAATGAGTCTTCTAAATCCTTACGTTTTGGCAACTCAAAATCCATCGATAAAAACTCATCCAGCAGCACCGGATATTGCGTTAGTTCTTCACAAATCCACGGACTCACCGTCGCCATTTTCACTAAGCGTTGCAATGCCCCTTTACTTTCAATCAACATCACCAAATACACAGTTCGACGCATGACCGATTCAATGAGCGGCATTAAACGTAACAGTGCAGTTTGCGGTTGATCTGACTGCAAGATCGCTTCAATCAAGTGAGGCCAGAAAGTTTTTAAACGCTGCACCGCATTTGAAGGAAGTTTTTTAAGTGCATGCCCATGCCAAAATTCATGAATCAAATTTTTCGCATTATCATCTAGCACTTCATCTAGCTGTTGTTCTAACTGTCCAAAGTTCTCAGTTGCAGCATTAGAACTTGTATCCTCAATCAGTTGTTTAAATTGAACTTTAACTTTTTGACGTTTCTCGTCAAGAACATTAATAAATTCATTCCAGCTAACAAAACCCAATGTATCTATAATGCGTTGTCTTAGGTCAACTTCTTCTGGTAATAGCTGAGTTTGCTGGTCATTGAGCGCTTGAATTGCATGTTCAACACGACGTAAAAACAAGTAAGCATCTTTAAGCTCGAATACCGCCTGCTTTTCTAACAAGCCTGCTTCGCCAATATGCTCTAGACTGACTAAGCACTGACGATCTTGTAACTCGCGTTTAGATCCGCCGTAAATAAGCTGGAAGACCTGAACAATAAACTCAATTTCGCGAATCCCCCCCGCCCCGAGCTTAATATCATCTTCAATATGTCGGCGCAGGACTTCACGCTCAATCATGGCTTTCATATCACGCATAGCGGCAAAAGCGGTGTAATCGACATAACGGCGGAATACAAAAGGACGTGTCATCTCTAACAAGTCTTGTCCTTCTTTGCCACCAGTCACAACACGGGCTTTAATCCACGCATAGCGTTCCCACTCACGACCATGCTGACTTAAATATTTTTCTAAAGCGGCATGACTAATCGCTAAGGCAGAGCCATCGCCCCAAGGACGTAAGCGCATATCAACTCGAAACACAAAACCATCGGCAGTAATGTGTTCAAGTAAATAAATAAGTTTTTGTCCCCATAAAATACAGAACTGCTGTACATCTATGCATTTTCGGCCATTGGTTTCACCTTGTTCATCAAAGGCAAAAATCAGGTCAATATCACTCGATAAGTTAAGCTCTTGCGCCCCAAGCTTCCCCATGGCAACCACAATTAAATCTTGAACTTTGCCAGAGTAGCCCACAGGTTCACCATGTTTCGCCACAAGTGCAACACGTGCAAAGTCTTTTGCTGCACAAATACTGGCATCAGCAAAGTCAGAAAGTTCACGAGTGAGTGTCACAACATCGGTAAGCTGATTGGCATCCTGCCAAATCCAACGAAACATTAAACGACTACGTAAAATGCGTAATACACGCATCCAAGATATTTCGTCAGCAATTCCATTTAATGTAGTTTGGACAAATTGATAAATCTGTTCGGTCGAGAGCGGTGCAGCAAATTGATCTATTTGATAATCTTGTTCTAAAACAGCTTGATGCAAACCTAAAACTTGTTCAGCGTACTGACTAGCACGCAATGTTTTTTGTAACTGCTCCGCATTCATATAAAAAGCTCTTTTCCTCGTACTCTCTTTTTAGTTATAGCAGTTCGAGTAGTGGTAGGAAAAGGGATTAGACTAATTTTGCTTCTGGTGAAGAATGATGTTCGGTCAGTGCGTCATGACTTTCTTGAGCTGAAGGTAGTAAAACCTTAAATGTTGTTCCTACGCCCTCTTTGGAACCAACATTAATTTGCCCTTGGTTAATTTCAATAAAACGCTTACAAAGGCTTAAACCTAGACCAGCGCCTTTCTCGCCTGCCGTACCTTTAAAGCTGGCTGTAATACGTGGATGGAACAAATTTTTGATTTGTTGCTCTGTCATACCCAAACCGGTGTCTCGAACTGTTATTTCTATATTTTTATCAGCTTGTCTAGCTTCTATAAAAACTTTGCCTGAGCCATCAATATCGGTAAATTTCAACGCGTTTGATACCAAGTTTTGAATCACAGAAGTCATCATATTAATATCAGCATAGATATTTAAATCTTCTGGAACATCATTCACTAGTTCAATATTTTTCTTTATCGCTAAGGTACGCAGTACATCACAAACAATATTACTCACTTGTCTCAGCTTAAAGTTAATTGGATGATAAACAAAACGCCCGCCCTCTGCCATGGCCCATGTCAGTAAACTTTCAAGCAAGTTATAGGTCGATTGCGAGGTTTCATATAAATAATCTGCAATATTTTGAATACTAGATTCATCTAAAGTCTCGCGCTCTTTGGCAAGTACCTCGGAAAAACCAAGTAACCCATGAAATGGCGCACGTAAGTCATGCGAAATAATCGAGAAAAATTTTGTTTTACTTGAATTAATTGCCACCTGTTGTTCGTAAAGTTCGTTTAACTCTTCATAGTTAAACTTCAACTCAACCTGTTGCATAAACGTAGAACAATAATCGAGCAGCAATTGAATATCATCATCTTCAAAGGTAGCTGCATCATCATCAAAAAAGACAGCAAAGCCCATCGAAGTCTTATCAGGATGTAAAAGATGTACAGCCAATGCCCTACTGCACTCGATGTTTAGTTCTTTTAAATAGTTGGTCAAGTTTTGATAGGAAGGATGCAGATGATTAATGATCTGTTGTTTAGCAAAGCACTGTTTCAAATGCTTCGAAGGCTTAAACGAAATTGCAGTTATACCTTCAGGGCAACGGTGCCAAAAGTAAGGTTCCTGATTAAAAGTTAATAAGGCTTTTTGACACTTCAACAGACGAAGACTAAATCGGAAAAATTGCTCGATATAGTTCTGCTCGGCATTTAATCCAAGTAATAGTGATATTCTACAAGCACTTAACTGCTCGATCTGATGTAGTTCTAAACGCTGGAATGTCATTTGCCCGCCTCACAGATTTTGTCGTTGTTGGTCGGAACCGCTTTCAAGAAATGTACTTATAATCATTATGATCTAATACAAACTTTAACACAGTACATAAAAAGAGCAACGTTCTTTTCAAAATAGAAATGTGAAGTTTCAGTTAAAGGTTTTCAGATACATAAAGTAGGTAGTTTTTAGGAAAATACAACAAATGTTTGAAGGTAGAGAGTTGTAAGATGTTAGAAATGCGAGTTCAGAATACTCGTAAAAGATGGTCAAAAAATATTAGTTAAATAAGAGTTCTGAAAGCCAGAACAAATAAGATTAGATTACTACTGAACACTCAACAAAAAGCGCGAATACAAAGTCTAATGCCCGCTCTTACATAAAAGGCTCACAGACCTTCAGACAAAAAATATCACTTATTAAGCAGCAGATTGTCTGCCTTTCTGAAACGAGCTACCAAACTCGACCACCATGTGGATTGTAAATGTAAAGTAGCTTAGATACTTTGAAGGATCAATATTCACTTAGACTTTATTTTTAAAAATATCTTTTAGTACCTGCAATGTATTATTGGTATTGTTAGAATTAATTCGTTCTTTTTCTATTTCAATTGTTGATTGATCTTTCTCCAGAATAAAATTTCGTTCAGTTTTTACAAGCTGTTCAACTACACTATTAATAAGCTTATAATTATTAATTGCTAGTGATGTTTGTAAGGACAAATATTTTGCTTCTAAATTTGTCAACTCATTTTGATAGTACTTAATATCTTCAAGACTCTTTCTATATAAATTTAAAAAGAAATAAGCAAAAACTTCTATTAATACAACAAACAAAAATCTTGGAATCATTTTTGTTATTACGTCATTAAAATCACCAACACTAACAAAATTAAAAACTGAAATACCAAGGACAACAATTCCACTTATACTTAAAAACATACCAATTAGAAGGTTTAGATTACCCCTTCTAGATAAACTATCTTTTTCAATATTGATTCTTTGAACTGATTCATAAGAATATTTTAGAATAAGTTTCCATAGATTGTCTTTTTTATGTTGATCATCATCATTTGCTAAACTTTCAACTAAGATATTATTGAAAGCTGTTCGTTCTATTTCTTGCAATCGTTCTTCAAGTTCATAAACCTTAAAATCTAATTTTTCAGCATTTTCTGCTCTTATTTCATATTTATAAAAGTTTAGATAATTTAATAGTAATGGTGTAATTATTGCAGCTATAAAAACTCCCAGAAATGGTATAAGTGTTCTAAATGCCGTTATTGAACCGTACCGGGTTTGTCGGAGACCACTTTTCTTGAGAGAATGTCCCGATGAAAAAAGTAAAATACACCCCTGAAATCAGAGATAGAGCGGTTCAATTATTGATTGAATCCGAAAAAGATTATCCTTCTACTTGGGCTGCAATCACAGCAATTGCTCCCAAGATTGGCTGTACTCCTGAAACACTACGTTCCTGGCATCAGAAGCATTTGAATCAACAGAATCCAATTAAAGTACAGCAGCTTTCAGACCAAGAACGCATTAAACAACTTGAACGCGAAAATAAAGAACTGCAGCGAGCCAATGAAATTCTACGTAAAGCAGCTGCTTTTTTCGCCCAGGCGGAGCTCGACCGCCCACACAAATAATGGTGGATTTCATTCATAACCATAAAGACCTATACGGTGTTGAGGCGATTTGTAGAATTCTACCAATCGCAACTTCAACCTATTATCGAACTTTAGATCTTGCGGACAATCCAGAACATCGAGCGAAAAGAGATCTACATGACCTGCATCATGCTGAACAAATTAAACGAATTTGGCAGGAAAGTTCAGGTCGGTATGGTGTACGTAAAGTCTGGCAAAAACTGAAACGGGAAGGTTATATTGTTGCGCGCTGTACAGTTGCTCGATTGATGCAACAGCTAGGAATACAAGGTGTTTGGCGTGGTAAGAACAAACAAACGACACGTAGCAGAGATGATCAAAAACGAGCAGCCGACTTGGTGAAACGGAATTTTAGTGCTGATCATCCAGATCAGCTGTGGGTCGCAGACTTCACATATATTCAAACCCATTCAGGCTGGGTGTATACCGCCTTTATGATTGATGTTTTCTCACGGGCAATTGTTGGCTGGAAAGTATCAACACGGATGAATACAGACATGGTCCTTGATGCACTGGAACAAGCGTTACATGCTCGCGGTATGCCAAAGAATGTAATTCATCATTCCGACAGAGGCGTGCAATACCTTTCTATTCGTTACACCCATCGTTTGGAAGCAGCAAATTTACGAGCATCAGTCGGTACAACTGGTGATTCATACGATAATGCTTTGGCTGAAACGGTGAATGGCTTATACAAAACAGAGGTGATTGAATATTTAAAAGCAGATTGGCAAGGTTTAGCAGATGTACAACTTGCGACACTAAACTGGGTAGATTGGTTCAATAAAAAGCGTGTACACAGTGCACTGGGTTATGTATCGCCTTTTGAGTTTGAAGCAATGTACTATGATAAGATTAACCCGTTAGGTCAGGTGGCCTAACTTAAATAAAAAAGTCTCCGACAAACCCGGTACGGTTCATATATAAACAACAAAATCATCAAAATAATAAAGTCCTGCTAAGTAGAGTGAAATTCCTAACGTACCAACAGTCCCTATCAACAGTAAATTTCTCCCACCATTTTTAAAGATATTTTCAAAGATATCAAATAACATTTTCACTCCGGATTAATTAATATATTTTTATGTATTTTACACACTAGTAAATTAATTTTAACTTGGTTTTTCTTCATGTATTTCACTAATTTTTTTTATTTAACAATCGAGTTCCCACCCCACTGATTGTAGTTTCCATGTTGTAATGAATGCATAAGAATGTTATCTCTCGTGATTGTGAGTAATGGATACTAAGTTACTAAAAATTCATAGACTTTAAACCTATGGTTGCATAAAATATTCACAAATGAATAAATCAAATTTTTAGAGATTGTTTTGCTATGGATAATATTTTTCTATTTGATGAGAAAAAGTTGACTGAAGCAACAATTTTCTTTTTGCTTCAATCAGATAAGCACAGTATTAATATACTAAAACTCATGAAGTTACTGTACCTTTCAGAACGTAAATCTTTTGAAATGTTTCATACTCCAATGATCGGAGATAGCCTTGTTTCAATGAATAAGGGTCCAGTTCTTTCTATGACTTTAGATAGAATCAAACATGGTAGTCGTAAAAAAACTTATTGGGATAAATTTATTTCCGATAGAGCAAACAATAATATCGCTCTAAAACAAGATGTAACCATTCAATCCGACGATGATCTTCTAGAATTAAGTGACAATGATATAACCGTTTTAAAACAAATCTGGTTTGAATTTGGAAATAAGAGTCAGTGGGAGTTGGTTGATTATACTCATGATTATTGTCCTGAATGGCGTAATCCAGGCTCTACAATGTACCCTATTGAATATAAAGACTTATTCAAGGCATTAGGTTTTTCAGAAGAGTTATCAAAAGAAATTATTGAACAGCTTGAGTCTCAAGCATATATCAATCAATCTGTTCAAATGGTCAATAATCACTAGGAAAGTGTTGAATGTCTGAGTGGAAAGCTGAAGCAGGTGATGCATTTTTTTGTCAGGCTGGACCAAAAGAGCATTTGTTTGTTGTATTGTTCGATCCTGATACTTATCCAAATGAAGGATATGGAAAAAGGCTCTGCATCGTTTCAGTTAATTTCACTTCTGTAACAATCGAAAAGAAAATTGATCCTGCTTGCATTATTGAAGCTGGAGAACATCCATTCATTCAGCATCAAAGTTTCGTACTATATGAAAGAATCCAAATTATGGATCATCAGCATGTCTGCAATTGCGTGAATACTGGTGTATATAGACCAGCAACTAAAGTATCTGTTGAATTACTTGATCGTATTATTTGTGGTATTCAGGACTCATCATTCACCCCAAGAAAATTTAAAAAACTATTAAAATAGTATTATTAAACTTTTGGATTTACCTCTTCAAAAGATTTCAATCCTATAATTCTATCCCTTGCCCATTCATTTATTGTATTTTGAATACGGCTCTGCTCTGGAATGATTTTGTTATACCAATCTGCTTCCTTCCCTGGCATCTTTAATTGAACCAAAGCCTTTAGCAAATTAAAAACTAATCCAACAAAAAACCCCTAAACCGTTAGTTTAGAGGTTTTCGTAGAATCTTACGATTCTGAATATGGTCCCGAGGGTCGGACTCGAACCGACACGTCATCTCTGACAGCGGATTTTGAGTCCGCCGCGTCTACCAATTTCACCACCTCGGGAGAGGAAGTATGTTTGTGTTGCGTATATTAGCGCGTTTGTAAAACTTGTCAAACCCTAAGTGAATATTATCGTTCACTTTTAGATCATTTAAACATTTTTCATGATTTAGACTATAAGCACAGCCATAAAAAAGTTAAAAAGTTTATACTAGGCCCAATTTTTGCGGTGTTTTTTCCTAAATATGCAACTGTCTGACTTTTCCTTTGAATTACCTGATGAACTTATTGCCCGTTACCCTCTCGAATCACGGAGTGCTTCGCGGTTGTTGCACTTAGACTCAAAAGGTCAATATCACGATCACATGTTCACAGACATTATCGATCTGTTCGAAGAAGGTGATTTATTGGTGCTTAATGACACCAAGGTCATGAAAGCTAGACTTAAAGGAAAACGCTCTACAGGTGGTGCCATTGAGATTTTGGTTGAGCGTATGCTGAACCACACAACAGCATATTGCCATATCAAATCAAGTAACTCGCCTAAAGCAGGCGCCGAGCTTTTTGTTGGTGCAGATAATATTCCTGTGATTGTACGTGGCCGTCACGAAAACTTATTTGTGGTTGAGTTTTCACAGCCCATCTTGCCTGTTCTTGAGCAATATGGTCAGTTACCTATTCCGCCTTACTTTAACCGTGAAGCAGAAGAAATTGATACTGAACGCTATCAAACGGTTTTCCATAACCCTGAGAAAATTGCCAGTGTGGCTGCGCCAACTGCGAGCCTGCACTTTGACGAAGAGTTGTTAGCAAAGTTAGAGCAAAAAAATGTTCAAAAATCTTTTGTGACTTTACACGTCGGCGCTGGCACATTTATGCCTGTCCGTACTGATGACATTACCAATCATGTCATGCATAGTGAATGGTGCGACGTTCCTCAAGAAACCATTGATTTAATTTTGGCGACTAAAGCGCGCGGCAATAAAGTAATTGCTATCGGTACAACCGCAACACGTGCCTTAGAAAGTGCAGCTCAAGCACACGGCGGAAAAATCGCAGCTTGGACTGGCGACACGCAAATCTTTATCTATCCGGGCTATGAGTTCTGTATCGTAGACCGTTTAATTACTAACTTCCATTTACCTGAATCTACCCTACTCATGTTAGTTTCAGCATTATCGAATCGAGACAACATTTTGGCTGCCTATGAACATGCAGTTAAAAGCCACTATCGCTTCTTTAGTTATGGCGACGCAATGTTGATTGATAAATTAGAAGTTTAAAATTTATAAATGGGTTAAACCTTCTAAGTTAATTTTAGGTTTAACCCAGCCTCTATAATTAAAATAAAAATAGTCTTGGTATTTCTATTTATCTCTTTAAATTTAAAAGATAATCTAGAGTTAGCACTTTATGATAATCAACTCATTAATTTCATGCCAATTGATACCGTACAACAAGCACTTCATATAAGACGTAAAAAAAATGCACAGGTCTTTCGTAATATTGCTCGACTTTGGGACGCGGGACAAAAGTCACAAACAGATCAAGAGCTCTTAAACGCGTTACATCCATGGCGTGAAGATCATAACCTTCGTTTTGTTAATGTATTGCCGTTTTTGTTAGGTATTTGCAGTATTACGACTTTATTATTTGGATACTTTTTTCATCCTCATATTCAATATATTTTAAGTCTCCTATGGGCATTTTTAACTGGTTTTCTGGCCTATTTGCTCTATGAACCGCAAAAACCTCTAAGTGAAGTCATTCACTATTTAGAGCAGCGTATGACTGCTTTACGTTATGGCTTACAGTTTCAACACTTACCAGCTTATCTTCCAATTCAAGCCCAACCCATTTTAGTCTTGAGCAGACTAAAACAATATTTCCCATTGTTTAATCGAGGCAATGAAGCAAATGAAATTACTGAGTTTGCTTCAGTGACATGGAATGATGGCATTACAGATCATCAAGTCCTGCTATTTAAATATCACTATGTAAATAACTTACCTATTCTTCAAGATCAAAACAGCGATAAAAAAATAGTAAAAGAGATTCATAAAGATTTGTGGGGCGCTTTTATTTTTCAAATACCAGCCTTAGGTATTGCCGTAAGTAATCAACGTTCTCGCTTTTTTGCACCGTACTTAAGCGAATGGCAAAGTACCGATATTCTGATTAACCAAGAGCTCAATATCTTCGGTACTGACCAACACCAGTTAGCTAAAGAAATTAGCCCAAGTCTAACTTTAAAACTTCATGATTTTTTTCAACATTTTACCGGTGATTTAATTTATCATCATGAAGAGCAAATATTATGTTATCTCGGTGAGCAAGATCTTTTTCAAACCACCAGCAAACGTAGTGAAATTCATGATATTCCAGCATTACGTGGACATTTACGTACCATGACCATGCCACAATATGAAAAATTTCAACAATTCATGCTTAATTTAATTAAATAAATCTCTCGTAGTGCCGAACTAGCAACTTATTAAAAAAATAAGAAGTAAAAAGGTTCAATGAGAGAATAAAAATAAGAGGAGTGAAAATGAAAGGCTTATTCATTTTCTTGGGGATTTTCGTCGTACTGATTGCGTGGGGCATCCACATTCGTAACAACATAGTCCGTTATTTTAACGCGACCAAGCGCGCTTGGGCTGAGGTTGCAAATTTCGAACGCCAAAAAGTAAAAACACTTGAAGCACTAGAAAGCACACTAAATCAATATACTCAGTTTGAAAAATCGACTTTAGAAAAAGTGACTGCTTTACGTCAGCAAATTCTCAGTTTAAATGTCGACCATACTGATATTGCTCAATTACAGCAGATTGAAAAAATGAGCAAAGAGCTGATCCGTAGCCTAAATGTCGTGGTTGAAAACTATCCTGAACTAAAAGCAGATACGCTCTATAGCAAAATGATGGATGATATTCAGGAACAAAACGAAAATGTTGGCGCTGCTATCAGCATTTTTAACCGCAATGTTGAAGTATTTAACAACCAGATTGAAGTGTTCCCAAATAATCTGATTAATACAGTGACGTTATCTAAAAAAGCAATTCGTCCTTTCCGTGATAATTTGGCTACAGACAATTTTGACTACAAACCTAACTTTTAGTCTAAATAAAAAAGTGATCATTCAATCGGAAAATTGACCTATTTTATAGCCAGCTACATTTAGTAGTAGAACTACTTGGCAGAATCAAGGAAAATAGCCCTCTTATTTTTTAGGGCTATTTGTGTTTTTAAATTGGTCTTCCCGTTTTAAAAGCTCACAATGTTACAGCCCCTATTTAGCAGCGAACTGTTTTTTCGCCCTTGCACTGCCCTACGGTATTGCTTGCTATTGTTCAGGATTTTTAGATGAAGTTTGAAAAATTAGGTCAGTCGGGTCGTGCTCGTCGTGGTCGTTTAACTTTAGAACATGGTGTTGTTGAAACACCTGTTTTTATGCCAGTGGGGACTTACGGTACAGTCAAAGGCATGTTGCCGCGTGATATCGAAGATATTCAGGCACAGATTATTTTAGGTAATACGTTCCATTTATATTTGCGTCCGGGCCTTGAAGTAATCAAGCAACACGGCGGATTGCACGACTTTATTAAATGGAATAAGCCAATTTTAACTGACTCTGGCGGCTTCCAAGTATTTAGTCTTGGCGCTATGCGTAAAATTAAGGAAGAAGGTGTTACTTTCCGCTCGCCGATTGATGGTTCAAAAGTGTTTTTATCGCCTGAAATTTCAATGGAAATTCAGCATGTATTGAACTCTGACATCGTCATGATTTTTGATGAATGTACGCCTTATCCTGCTACACATGAAGAAGCACAAAAATCATTACAGCTTTCTTTGCGCTGGGCGAAGCGTTGTAAAACGCATCACCACGATGAGCTTAAAAATAAAAATGCCTTATTCGGCATTATTCAAGGCGGCATGTATGAAGACTTACGTGATGAGTCTTTAAATGGCTTACTTGAAGTTGGTTTTGATGGTTATGCAATTGGTGGTTTATCTGTAGGTGAACCAAAAGAAGAGATGATCAAAGTTTTAGATTATCTCCCAAACAAAATGCCAGCGGACAAACCTCGTTACTTAATGGGCGTAGGTAAACCTGAAGACATCGTTGAAGCCGTACGCCGTGGTGTCGATATGTTTGACTGCGTAATGCCGACTCGTAATGCACGTAATGGTCATTATTTTGTCACTGATGGTCTGGTACGTATTCGTAATAGTAAATATCGTCATGACCAAGGGCCTCTTGACCCACACTGCGATTGCTACACATGTAAGAACTTTACCCGTGCTTATCTGTTCCATCTTGAAAAATGTGGAGAGATGTTAGCATCTATGCTTGGTACCATTCATAACTTACGTTATTACCAACGTTTAACTGAAGGTATGCGTGATGCATTAGATAATGGCACTTTTGATGAATTTGTTCAGGACTTCTATGCCCGCCGCGGATTAGAAGTTCCACCTTGCCCTGTCGATGAATAAGCGAGATTTGCGCTCAACCGCAAGACAAGGTAAATTGCAAAACGAATTAGGATTATGTCAGGTATCTGACTCATATTTTTTAACTTTAGGAAATTAAAATGAGCTTGTTCATTTCTACTGCACATGCAGCTCCAGCAGCAGCCCAAAGCCCGGGTCTTTTGCCAAACATTTTGATGATTGTTGTATTCGTTGCAATCTTCTATTTCTTAATCTGGCGCCCTCAAGCAAAACGTGCAAAAGAACACCGTTCTTTAATCGAAAGCTTAGGTGTAGGTAGCGAAGTTGTTTTTGCTGGTGGTTTAATGGGCAAAGTAACCAAACTTGAAGGTGACTATGCGGTTGTTGAACTTAACCGTGGTGTAGAAGTAAAAATTCAGCGTGCCAGCGTAATTTCTGTATTACCTGAAGGCACTCTAAATAACCTTTAATCATAAAACAGTCGTGCTTTAGCACGGCTTTTTCATTTAAGAAGAAAGCGAATGCGTTACCCTGCATGGAAATATTTACTGATTCTGGTTGTTCTGGTAGTCAGTACATTATACGCACTGCCTAGTCTATATCCGGATGAGCCCGCAGTTCAAATTTCCGGTGCCAAAGCTGGTACCCAAATTGATCAAAGTGTGGTGCAAAAAGCAGAGCAAATTTTAAAAACAGCAAATATTGCGAGCCACGATAATACTTTTACAAATAATGCAGCTCTCTTGCGTGTCAGCTCTTCTGAAGCGCAGTTAAAAGCAAAAGAAGTATTACGCCGTGACTTAGGTGATCAATATGTTGTTGCCCTAAACCTTGCACCAACTACACCAGAATGGTTGCAAAAAATTGGGGCTAAACCAATGAAACTTGGTTTGGACTTACGTGGTGGTGTCCACTTCTTGCTAGAAGTAGATATGGACAAAGCCATTTCCCAACGTATGGAAACCTCTGCAACTGATTTGCGTCGTCAGTTCCGTGAAAACAAAATTAAATTTAACAACCTTGCGTTAAATAATAATGTGATCACTGTTCAATTTGCTGACAATGCTGATCGTGATGCAGCAATGGATTTTTTACGCCGTAATGGTAATGAATATACCCAACAGGCATTAGCGAGCACCACAGGTTCTACCTTAAAACTCACTTATACCGATGTACGCCGTCAAGAAATTCAGGCATATGCAGTCAATCAGAACTTAACAACACTACGTAACCGTATTAACGAACTTGGTGTTGCAGAAGCACTAGTACAAAGTCAGGGTAGCAACCGTATTGTCGTTGAATTACCGGGTGTTCAAGATACAGCAGAAGCTAAACGTGTTTTAGGCCGTACTGCTAACCTCGAATTCCGTTTGGTATCTGACTTAAATGATCAATATATTGACCCATATACGGGTAAATATAACGGTCAACCGTTACCTCCGGGTACAGAAGTTTTTGCTTATCAATCTTTAGATAGCGGTCGTCAACTTTTGTTGCAACGTAACCGTATCTTGACTGGTGAACGTGTTCAAAATGCGAGCTCTGGCTTTAGCCAAGACTCTGGCGGTGCCGAAGTAAATATTACGCTCGACAGTGCTGGTGGTAAGCTCATGTCAGATGCAACCCGTAATGCTGTTGGTAAACGCATGGCGGTATTGTTCATCGAAAACAAGCAAAAGATTAGCTACGTTACAGATCCAAAAACTGGTGCTCAAACAGAAGTTCGTACACCATATACCGAATCTGTCGTCATTAACGCTGCAACAGTTCAAGCTGTTTTAGGTTCAACTTTCCGTATTACTGGATTAAGTTCTCCTCAAGAAGCATCTGAACTTGCATTAATGCTTCGTGCTGGTGCTTTAGCTGCGCCAATGTACTTCGTTGAAGAACGTGTTGTTGGTCCAAGCCTTGGTCAAGAAAACATTGATAAAGGTGTACTTTCAACTCAAATCGGTTTCTTGCTTGTTGCAATCTGGATGATCGTGTTCTTCCGCGTATTCGGTTTAATTGCGAACTTTGCGCTTGTTGTTAACTTGGCAATGATTTTAACCGTGATGTCTTGGATAGGGGCTTCCCTCACCTTACCAGGTATTGCTGGTATCGTTATTACCATTGGTATGGCGGTCGATGCTAACGTACTGATATGTGAGCGTATTCGAGAAGAAATGCTCTGGGGTGCCTCACCCAAACAGGCCATTGTGGCAGGTTATGATCGAGCCTATAACACCATTTTTGACTCGAACTTAACCACGTTCCTCGTTGCATTCATTCTGTTTGCAATTGGTACAGGCCCAATTAAAGGTTTCGCCGTAACATTAATGATTGGTATTGTATGTTCGATGTTTACTGCAATTACAGTAACACGTGCAATCGTACAGCTCATTTATGGTAAACGCCGTAATTTGAAAAAGTTGAGCATTTAAGGAGATCTATGATGACTAAAGTGACTCAACAGCCTTCAAAACAATATGGTCGTCCGGATGATGCAAAAATCATCCCGTTCATGAAGATTGCTAAACCAGCGGCAATCTTCTCGATCCTCATTACTTTAGCGAGTATTTTCTTTATCGCGACTAAAGGTCTTAACTTAGGTTTGGACTTTACAGGTGGTGTCTCTGCCGAGCTTAACTATGCACAACCAGCAAATCAGTCTGACGTTATTCAGGCACTCGACAAAGCTGGTTTTAAAGATGCTGTAGTACAAACGCTAGGTAGTAATAAAGACTTACTCGTGCGTATGCCGGTACAAGAAGTTAAGGTTGAAGATCTTAATAACGCGATTACCAAAGCTGTGCAATTACCAAATAACGCTGCCGAAGTTCATAAAGTGGACTCTGTAGGCGGTCAAGTGGGTAATGAACTTTATGTTCGTTCGGCTGGAGCGGTTGCTCTTGCGCTTATCTTAATGTTGATCTACGTGACCATTCGCTTTGAGTTTAAACTCGCGATGGGTGCCGTAATGTCTTTATTCCATGACATCATCATCATCATTGGTGCATTTGCATTATTCCAATGGCCATTTGACCTAACAGTTTTAGCTGCGGTACTTGCGGTAATTGGCTTCTCGCTTAACGATAACATCGTGGTTTCAGACCGTATCCGTGAAAACTTCCGTAAGATTCGCGGCGCGACTCCACGTGAAATCGTTGATATTGCTTTAACTGAGACTTTACGTCGTACAGTTCATACCTCAATGACCTTATTGCTTGTTGTACTTGCAATGATGTTCTTGGGTGGTGATGGCTTACATTGGTTCTCTGTTGCAATGTTTGTGGGTGTCTTTGTGGGTACTTACTCTTCGATTTATATCGGTACAGCATTTGCGTTGTGGCGTGGTCTTAACCGTCAAGACTTTATCGTTCAGGTGAAACCTGAATTTGAAGATGAAATTCCTTGATTGTTAAACCAAAACATATAAAAAAAACCGCGATTTATTCGCGGTTTTTTTTATTAAGCTCAAAATTTATTTACGGCGTAATGCATCCGAAATAGCTTCAACCAATTGTTGAGAAATTTCTTGCTTAGATGCTTTCTCTAACTCACGCTTTTTCATATGGTAACTTTCAGCAAAGAAAACAGTCATCGCATTTTCATCCGAAGCAAAACCAATATCAGCACGAGAAACATCGTTACACGCAATCATATCTAATTTTTTAGCAACCAGTTTACCTGCTGCATATTCTTCAACATTCTGCGTTTCGGCAGCAAAGCCCACCATAAATGGACGTTTTTCCTGAGCTGCAATGGTTGCCACAATATCCGGATTTTTCACAAGGGAAACATTCAGTTCATCCCCTGCTTTCTTAATCTTGTGCTCAGCCACTTCAGCAACGCGATAATCGGCTACTGCTGCTGTCGCAATGAAAATATCACAACCAGTCTCAAGTGAGTTCATGCTGACATCCAACATTTGTCGTGCAGATGCAACGTTGACACGTTGAACACCGTTTGGTGTATCTAAACTTACAGGTCCGGCAACTAAAGTGACTTTTGCCCCTGCCGCATAACATGCAGCCGCTAAAGCAAAGCCCATTTTACCGGTACTATGGTTTGAGATATAACGAACTGGGTCAATCGCTTCGCGTGTTGGTCCAGCAGTAATCACAACTCGCTTACCAGCCAACAAACCAAATTTTTCAGCAATTGCACGTTGAGCTTGATGGAAATAACCAGCCACTTGACGGGCTATTTCTTCTGGCTCTGGCATACGGCCTAAACCGACATCACCACAAGCCTGTTCACCTGAATCTGGCATAATCACATGCACGCCATCTTCAACTAGCGTTTGCAAATTACGCTGAGTTGCTTTTGCAGCCCACATTTGCTGGTTCATCGCTGGAGCAACCCACACAGGTGCTTTAGTCGCTAAAAACAAAGTACTGAGTAAGTCATCTGCCAAACCATTAGCAAACTTAGCCAAGGTGTCACAGCTTGCAGGAGCAACCAGTAACAAATCAGCCCAACGAGCTAATTCAATATGACCCATTCCAGCTTCAGCCTCAGGGTCTAAAAGCTCGGTATGTACAGGATTTCCAGAAAGAGCCTGAAACGTTAGAGGGGTAATAAATGCTTGAGCTCCGTGTGTCATCACAACCCGAACGTCAAAACCATAATCTTTAAGACGACGGACCAAAATGGCACTCTTATAGGCAGCAATCCCACCTGTAACAGCTAAAACAATGTTTTTATGAGGAATAACACTTAAATCAAAGCTCACGAACAGGATACCTTACTGTTGCAGTGGCGCTCACAATAGCATTAAATACGCGCAGACCCAAGATTGATTGGGCAAACAAAATAAAATTTTAAGCAGAATATTGCTGGGGAATATGAATACTTCTATTAAAAATTGGCCAGAACAAGAACGGCCAAGAGAACGGTTATTACAACAAGGCCCACAAAGCCTCTCTGACTCTGAATTACTTGCGATCTTTCTTCGCTCAGGTTCACGTCAACATTCAGCAGTTGAACTCGCACGCTTACTGATTCAACAATTCGGAAGCCTCAATGCTGTTTTTGATGCATCTTTAAATGAATTGACTCAATTTAATGGTATTGGAGCCACCAAGTATTCGCAATTACTGGCCGTAAAAGAACTTGGACGGCGCTATCTCGATCATCACTTTCAGAAAAATAATCTTAGTCTTCATTCTTCTGATTTAGTTTTGGATTATTTGCGCTATGAATTAAAAGGTGAAAAACAAGAAGTCTTCGCAGTACTTTGCTTAGATGCTGAATTAAGAAAACTGCATTTTAAAAAATTATTTTTTGGATCAATTCAGCACTGTGCAGTCTCAGTGAATCAAACCTTACGTTATGCCTTACAACAACATGCTTGCCAATTAGTGATAGCACATAATCACCCATTTGGTTCTGCACAGCCATCTCCTGAAGATATTAAACTCACAGAGCAACTCCAGCAGGCTTGTCAGCTTGTTGAAATACGTTTACTGGACCATTTTATTATCTCACCAGAAGGGAGCTTTTCTTTTGCTGAACAACAACTGCTCAACCCTACCACGATAGCCGTTCAATGATATTGACAAAGCTTCACTAAGCTTAGAATATCAAAAACAAAAATAGCGACGTTTAAAATAAAATGATTGTCCGTGAACAGCCCAGTATTTTTAAAGTTTTATTCTCTTGGCGAGGGACGATATTACCTAAAATTTTGCCCTCTTTAGGAGTGGTAATGCTGATTTCGGCAATCATTGGTGGGGTTGAATATATTAATCTCTACCGTTTTCCGGAAATTCCTTTAGTTGGCTTCACCTTAATTGGCGTCGTACTTTCGATCTTTTTAGGTTTTAAAAATACAGCATGTTATGACCGTTGGTGGGAAGCACGAAAATTATGGGGTGTACTCATTGCGACTTCACGTCACTTTGACCGCGACTGTCGTATTTTAACTCAGGCCCGTCGTGAACGAGTCATTCACCACGTTATTGTGTTTGCAAATGTGTTACGTGACCGCTTACGTCGCCAAACAGCCAACCCAACCGAGTTAATACAAACCAGTGGCATGAGCCAACAAGCATTGACTCAGCTATACCAACAGAATAACGCGCCGCAATATACACTTAGCCTTATTCAGTGGGAATTATTACAAGCGCTTAAAGAAGGTGAAATCTCAGATATTATTTATGCTCAAATGAATAAAAATGTTGCAGATTTAAGTGTGGTACAGACTGGCTGTGACCGTATTGCAAATACGCCTATTCCTTTTGCTTATTCAGTTTTGCTCAACCGCACTGTTTACTTTTTCTGCTTTATGTTGCCATTTAGTTTGGGTTCTTTACTTGGATTAGCAACACCTTTACTGGTCGGAATTTTGGCATACACTTTCTTAGGTCTAGATGCTCTAAGCTCTGAAATCGAAGAGCCTTTTGGTACTCAAAGTAATGACTTACCCTTAGATGCAATGGTACGTAGTATTGAAATTGAACTTTTAGGGACGCTGGGTAAACCAACGCCTCCTCCAATTCAAGCTCAAGATAACAACTTGCTCTAGAGCTGTATTAGAGAAAACGCTCCCAAATACCCTGCTGGTCACTCTTTGGCTTAGGGGTGTTACCCAATTTAATCCATGGCATATTTTCACCATGAAAATCACTGCCAATTGAAACAGCCAAATGATGCTGATCAATCATACGATCAATCATTTGGCGAGTAGATAACGGATCTACAGGAGGCGGCAACTCTACAGCGTCTCCACCACAACTGGCAAATAACTCAATCAGATATCGCGTATTAGTTGCCGACAAATCATAACGAGTTGGATGAGCTAAAACTGCCAAACCCTTACTGTTATGAATGACCTCTATTGTTTCTTTTAAGCCCAATCCTTCAAACTTTACAAAGGCGCGCTTGCCTTCTTTTAAAAAACGATCAAAAGCTTGTTGAGGACGACTCACCACATTCTTTTCAACCAAGGTTTTGGCAATGTGGGTTCTGGTAATACGGTCTGGCTGATTTTCAACTTTATCAAGCACATCTTGATAAATATCAAAGCCAATACACTTTTTTAACAGTTCACAAATGACTTCTGCTCTTTGTGCTCTAATTCTTTTTTGTTGTTCTAATGCTTCTAAAATTGGTGCTTCATCTTGCATGTTTAAAGCCACAATATGCACGCCATAGCTTTTTTTTGTGCTTGGTCTAGACCATTGGCTTGAAATCTCTACACCAGAAATAATTTGTAAATCATGAGTTTGCGCAGCATTTCTCGCACGTTGCAAGCCGTCCATTGTGTCGTGATCCGTGAGTGCTAAAGTATTCAACTTCACATCCACAGCAGCTTGCACCAACAATTCCGGAGACAAAGTTCCATCAGAAATATTGCTATGTGTATGTAAATCTATGCCTTGCATCTTTTATACTATGCCATTCACCAAACCTGATCAGATACTCTAACATGAAAGCACTTCTGGACTTTGTTCCATTAATTATTTTCTTCTATTTATATAAAACTGTTGATCCTGCAAATGCTCATCACCCGTTGCTTAAACTGATCGGTTCCGCTGGCGGTGTAAATAACAATAATATTCTTGTCGCAACAACAGGCCTAATTATTTCAATGCTTGTGGTATATGGCGCCTTATTTATTTTCCAAAAATTCCGTCTAGATAAACAACAATGGTTTGTATTGTTTATGACCGTTATTTTTGGTGGTATTACGCTCATGTTAAGCGATGATTTTTATATTCGTTTAAAAGCTGCAATTTTGAACTTGGTATTTGCTGGTGCTTTCTTGGTTTCACCTTGGTTTGGTAAAGAACGTAAGCCGCTTATTAAACGATTATTTGACCCGATTTTAGACCTAAGCGAAAAAGCTTGGAAAAACTTAAATTTTGCTTGGGCTGCAATGTTTGTGGTCATGTCTGGTTTACATATTTTCTTCGCGTTTTTATTTCACGGCGGAAAATATTGGGGCGAATTTACCGCATTTGGTGACATGATCGTCATGTTTTCATTTATCATTATTCAGTTCATTATTTTACGTAAACATTTTAAGTCACCAGAAGCTTAATGTTATTTCGGTTTGATTATAGAGATACGATGACATGCCTTTTTTTGTTCTAAGCTGTACCGATAACGAAGGAACTCTAGAGAAACGTTTAGCAGTTCGCCCTCAACACATCGAACGTTTACAAAAGCTTGATGATGAAGGTCGTCTTGTTGCCGCTGGAGCTATGCCTAAAGATCCGAATGACCCTCAGGCTGGTTTTTATGGTAGTACTATGATCGTAGAGTTTGATAGCCGTGAAGCTTTAGATGAATGGTTAAAAGAAGAACCATTCCTGAAAGAAGGTATCTATAGCCATATTGATGTCAAACCGTTTAATAAAGCATTTCCAAAAGGGTAAACGCATGCAGCTTGCAACCAAAAGCTTTCTTGGCTTGTGTTTGATATGTTCAACTGCTGGCGCAGTTGAACCTGCTGCGACACCAGCAACACCAACAACTGCACCTTCAACTCAGGCTGCCAAACCAGCACCTACTTCTGTAACTGTAGCTAAACCTGCGGCTACCACGACGGCAGCTACAACACAGCCGCTTACAGCAGAACAAATCGCAAAGAATAAGCAGCAGCAAGATGCAAAAATCAAAGCTTTAGTTCAAGATCAAGCATCTCGCCTTAAACAGCTAGAACATGCAAACCTTGAAGCACTTGCACAAAACCAAGAGTTACAGCTAAAGAACGATAACTTGTCTGTTCAGGTACAAGTTTTACAGAGCGAACGTAGCGCACAAATGTTTTTATATGGTGCGGTAACTCTAGCGGGTGGCGTACTCCTTGGTTTCTTTATCGCTAGTTATATTCATACAAAACGTCGTCGTCAGTGGTAAACCTGAGCGACTTATTAAACCGAATGAACAAATCAAATCGTATACAAACTGCTGAGCTGGATTGGGTATCTATTGATGATATTGAGGTGCCCATTTCCAAACAATTTGGTGATGTCTATTTTTCTAAAGATAATGGTCTACTTGAAACAAGACATGTATTTTTAAATGGCAATGACCTATCAGAACGATTAGCCAATTTACAAGACTTTGAATATTTTAGTGTAGGAGAAACCGGGTTTGGTACTGGTTTAAATATTCTTGCACTCTGGCAGCTTTGGCAACAGGTCCGTCCTAATAATCACAGCCATTTACATGCAATTAGTGTAGAAAAATTTCCATTAAGTAAAACAGACCTCATTCGTGCTCTCAATGTATGGGATGAACTTAAACCGCTCGCTAAACAACTTATTGAACAATATCCGTTACCTCTGGCTGGCTGCCATCGTTTAAGTTTTCCCGAGGAACGTTTTAGCATCGACCTATGGTTAGGAGATGCGCAAGATATTTTTCCAAGTATGGTAAAAACGAAAGCAGTGAATGCTTGGTTCCTAGATGGTTTTGCACCTTCGTGTAATCCAGACATGTGGGAACAAAACGTTTTAAACAATATTGTTCGTCTTTCTGACTACGGCACTACCTTTGCCTCATTTAGTGTAGCGGGTGTTCTCAAACGTGGACTAAAAGCCCATGACATTGATATTTCACGTCCTCGCGGCTTCGGGCATAAACGTGAAATGCTTAAAGCAGTGTGGAAAGAACCGTTAAGTGAAGACACTGCACTAGAACCAGATAACCATACTTTCAATTTTAAACAGCAGCATATTGCCGTTATTGGCGCAGGAATTGCTGGTTTAAGCACAGCATGGGCTTTTGCTGAGCGTGGGCACCAAGTTACCCTATTCGAGCGTACATCACCTTTATCAGGAGCTTCTGGCAACCCTCTAGCATTGCTCAACCCAAAGCTCTGCCCAATTGAACAAAGTCATGAGCATCTAATGACTTTAAGCTGGCAACATGCGCTGAATTTCTATAAAAAATTTCAAGCATTTCGCCCAATTCAAATACAGCAAATGGCATTAAAAAATGCCCAAGATCTTCTCGATCTTGCCGATCAATATCCTGCTGATATTGTTACGCATCAAACAAGCTCACTTGAATCGGACTATCCCCATATTGTATTAAATGAGGCTGGAGCAGTTTCTCCACACCAGTTACGTGATGAAATTTTGCAGCATTCAGGTATTGAATTAAAAATTGCTAATATCACGGCACTCACATCTTTTGACAATACAGTTCAATTAAAGACTAATAATGATGTTATTGCAGAGGCAGATCATGTTGTGGTGTGCTGTGCCCGAGAAAGTGCCGCTTTATTTGAGAACTATCCCCCTTTAAAGCCAATACGTGGACAAGTGAGCTGGGTCAATAACTCTTTTGCACCTCTACCTTTGCATCAAGCGTATAGCTATGGTGGCTACTGCATGCAGCTTGACTCTTCTCAACTCATTTTAGGGGCATCTTTCTATCCGAACCGAGAAGATCAAGATGTACTTAGCGATGATCATGTGCATAACTTTGAATTAATCCACAGCATCTTCCCTACTTATGCAAAACAATTGCCACCTGTAGAACAATGGCAAGGTCGAGCAGCGGTTCGAGCCCAAAGCCCAGATTATTTCCCAGTGATAGGTAAAATGCAGAGTGAAAGTCGTATTTCAACTTTTGCAGGCTTAGGATCAAAAGGTTTTCTATTTGCACCGCTTTGCAGTGAAGTACTTGTAGCGGAAATTTTAGAAGAGACTTGTCCTGTCCCGGAAAGTCTATTACAGAAATTAAGTACTCGACGCTTTCAAAAGAAAGTTAAACCAAAGAAACCTTATTTTAAATCTCAATAGTGCGCTTGAGAAAATTTGGTTCCAATAAAAAAAGCACCCGAAGGTGCTTTTTTTTATGCGCCCTGCTCTAGAGGTAAACCTGCATCACGAGCTGCACGCGTCCCCCCCATCAGCACGACATATTCACGCGAGGCATCTAAGTCTTCTAGTTTCTCAGCTGCACGAGGAGCTTTGCTACCACCACCACATAAAATATAAATCGGCTGATCCGCAGCGACTTGGCCCAAAATATCAGCATTTAAATCATTAATCGGGCGACTTATCGCACCTTTAACATGCCCTTCTGCATAAGCACTTGAATCACGGACATCCCAGATAACAGCATTTTCTGGGAACTCAAATGTTGTAATTTCTTGTTTACGGATCATTGTGCACTCCTTTGATGTAAACAACACTTGGCAAATGAAGAAAACCCTCTTAGCATCTCAAATATTCTTTCACTTTGTAAAGGTCTAAACCATGCCTTCTTTCGATATTGTTTCTGAATTAGAGTTATTTGAAGTTAATCATGCGGTTCAAAACACACAAAAAGAGATTGCAACACGCTTTGACTTCCGTGGTCACGATGTTTCTATCGAACTAAACGAAAAAAATAAAGAGATTAAAATCAGCACTGAAAGCGATTTCCAGTGTGAACAAGTTTATAACATGTTAGAAAACCATTTTTATAAACGTAAAATTGATGTGCAAGCATTAGATCCGCAAAAAGCTGCCGCTTCAGGTAAAAATTTTGTACAAGTCATTAAACTTAAAGATGGCCTTGACTCTGATACAGCAAAAAAAATTAATAAAGCCATTAAAGAAAGCGGCGTTAAAGTGCAATCTTCTATTCAAGGCGACAAAATCCGTGTAACCGATAAAAAACGTGACACTTTACAACAAGTCATGACTTTTTTACGTGAACAACAATTTGGTGTGCCATTACAGTTTAATAACTTTAAAGATTAATATCTTTTAGTGACATTCAAAGTTAAGGTAATCCCATGTCTCAATCCAATCGACTATTAAAGCTGGTAAAAGCAACTTCAAAATTTCCTAAAGGTGTTCGAAGTACGCTTTGGAGCAAGGCATTTGGCCGTATTGTGCCAATGGTGGGTACAGCCAATATTCGCTATCTAGAAGTAGATGTAAACCATGTGACTGTTCGCTTAGAAAACCAGAAAAACATGCAGAACCATATTAAAGGTGTTCATGCTGCTGCAATGGCACTTTTAGCAGAGACTGCAACAGGTTTTTTAACGGGTTTACATATTCCTGATAACCGTATTTTATTAATCAAATCATTACATGTTGATTATTTAAAAGTGGTTGAAGGTGGTTTAACAGCAACAGCTACGCTCTCTATCGAACAGCAAAAATACATTGCTGATCATGAAAAAGGCGAACTTGTCATTCCTGTTAGAGTTATTGATGATGCAGGTAATGAACCAATCCAATGCCAAATGCTCTGGGCATGGTTACCTAAACGTAAGAAATGATAACTAATTTAAAATATTTTTAGATTGTTATTTACCTCAAGATATAAAACTACAAATTTATATCTTGAGGTCACAATGAAAAGAACACTGATTCTATCCTCGTTATTTACCAGTTTTATATTTACAGCAGTGGCTACTCAAGCTGCCGAACCTACAAACAAAACCAGTAAAATTATTCAAACTAAAACTGAAGCAGCAGATAAAATAAGCGCCCAGAATAAAAAAATCGTAACCGATTTCTATGAAGGTGTCTTTTTAAAACATCAAGTTAAAGAATATGCCGACCGTTATATTGGTCATGAATATATACAACATAACCCTAATGTTCCTGATGGGAAAGCACCATTCGTTAATTTCTTTACTGAGAAATTCCAGAAAAATCCACAAGCAAAAAATGAAATTAAGCGTGCAATCGCAGAAGGCAACTTGGTTGTTTTACATGTCCATTCTACTGAAAACGAAAAAGATCGAGGCAGAGCAATTGTTGATATTTTCCGGGTAGAAAATGGAAAAATCGTAGAGCATTGGGATGTGATACAAAACATTCCAGAGCAAAGTAAAAACTCTAATACAATGTTTTAGTGACAAAAATTAAAGCCTGAATACTGATATTCAGGCTTTATAATACGTTTTATTGAGTTTCTAAAAACTTTTGTTTCGCCTCTTCTGGAATTTGGCGCTTGTTACCTTTTACATCAACAGCGACAAAAGTGAAGACCCCTTCGGTAATACGAATTGGAGCACGAGAATCATCATGACTATCCCAAACTTCAATTTGCATTTGAATAGAGGTATTACCCACTTTTAAGATTTTGGTATAGCAGCTAATCACAAAGCCTACTTTTACCGGAACCAAAAAGGTCATCTGATTAATGGAAATCGTAGCACAACGTCCACGACTAAAACGCTCCGCGTGAATTGCTCCAGCCAAGTCCATTTGTGACACGATCCACCCACCAAACACATCACCACTCCAGTTTGTATCTGCTGGCATGGCAATCGTTTGTAAGGATAAAATTCCTTCTGGTTTGGTATAAGCTTCTGACACCTTAGCTCCCGAAATTCGTTTGAAGTTGTTGATCCAGCCACTGTTGCAATTCAGGCGCGCGTAATGCGCCGCTCATTCGAGCAACTTCTGTGGTTTTATTCATTAATACAAGGGTAGGAATACTTCTCACATTAAATGCTTGGCTTAAGCGAGGAGACTCTTCGGTATTAATCTTGGCAAAAATGACACGTGGATTCTGTTTTGCAACTTGTGCAAAATGTGGTGCCATCATTTTACAAGGTCCACACCATTCTGCCCATAAATCTATCAAAATAGGCAGATCACTATTCGTGATATAGTTGCTAAAGTTTTGTTCATTTAACTCAATCGGTGCAAGCGGAAGTAATGGCTGATGGCATTGGCCACAACTCGGTTGCGCGCTAAGTTTTTCCTCTGGCACTCTATTTTTTGCACCACACGATGCACATACAATAATCATTTACATCACTCCTATATGCTGATGTAAAAATTCTAATTGGGTCGTCACTGCTTTTTCAAACCATGAGCCATGATAAATATCAAAATGTTTCATGTCCCATTCATGATAACTCACAAAAGGTGCAATATTAGTCGCAGCTTCACGACTCGACTCAATCGGGATCAAAGAATCATGCTGAGCAGCAATAAATAAAACGGGAATATTAATCTGACGTACGAGTTGAATTGGACGGTAACGCATCAAATTAAAAAATACACGCGCTGGGACTTCCCCACTCCAATAATAATCAGGATTTACAATCGACAAATACCCATAGTAACTATCTGCTGTTGGCATAAAACATAATTTAAGTTGATCAACAACAGGTAATCTCTTTGGATTAAGGCCCATTTTTGAACCCATATAATCTTGGCTCGATAGCTTCAAAGCTTGGGGGTAACGCTGTAAGGGATATAGTTTTGCAGTTTCTGCACCATCTACATGATCCTAGACAGTATCGTGGACAACAAATCCCTCTAAATTCTTAAAATATTTCTTCTCAAAGGCTTCAGGGCTTAACCAGCCATTTGCAGAATGTCTTCTGACCCGATTGTAATAAATCTCAATATAGTCAAACAAGACAGCATTCGCTTCTTTTCGAGTGGCAAACACACTGCCATGGACCACATGACCTTTCAATGTATGAAAGAAGCTTTCAGTCACTGCATTATCCCAACAGTTTCCACGTCTAGACATACTCTGAGTACAATCATTTGTCAGTAACAGCGCTCTAAAATCACGACTACAGTACTGTGAACCTTGGTCCGAATGAACCATAACACCAGTTGGATAACCCTGACGAGCCATTGCATAGTTAAACGTATCACACACCAACTGGCGGTCTATTCGATGGCTGGTTTGCCACCCCACGATACGACGACTAAATAGATCCAGCATCACACATAAATACAGCCAACCTTGCTTGGTACGGATATAGGTAATATCCGTTGTCCAAACCTTGTTAGGCTGAATGACTGTAAATTGACGCTCTAACAGATTGGGTGCTGTAGGCAAACGATGGTTTGAATCAGTCGTATGCTTGTATTTACGCGCAATCCTGCTGCGTAAACCCAGATTTTTCAGCATTCTTCCAACAGTGCGTTCACTCATGCTGTAACCTAAATCATGCATGTCATGTACCAATGAAGGTGCACCCAATCGTGCATGATGCTGCCAATATACGGCTTTTAAATCATTATATTTCTCTACCGTATTGGCCTGACGTTTTCGCCAGGCATAATAGCCTGAAGTGCTGACACCTAGGTATTTACAGGCAGAAGATACCGTGACTTCATTCATATCTAGATCTTGAATTACCGTGTACTTTTCTTGGCATGATCTGTTAGAAAGTACACATGCGCTTTTTTTAAGATGTCATTGGCTTCCTTGAGCTGTTTGACTTCTTTCTCTAATTCCAAGATCCGCTGTTGTTCTGGTGAAAGTTGACGTTTGCTTGAACCCACTGGATTGGTTTCACGAATCCATTTGTCTAAAGTTGAATAACCCACACCTAATTTCTGGGCGATTGCAGCTATAGGCTCGTGTGAGTTTGAAAGTGCATAATCAATTGCTTGCTGTTTAAATTCAGCACTAAAACGTTTGGCCATTTCTTGGATCTCCAAAGTTAACGTTACGTTATCTTTAGAGGGAAGTACTGTCCATTATTTTGGCTAGGATCAACATATGGAATTTGTACCATAATGGCCTGAATATTTTTCAGTTCAGAAGCTAGACTTAAAGCATATCCTCCACTTAAAGATGTGCCCCACAAAACAATTCTTCGATTATCTATTAATTTACAGGTAGACGCGTATTGAATAATGGTCTTCCAGTCTTCAAGTTGAGAATTGATAGAAATCATCTCTCGTGGCTTACCTGTACTCCCTCCCCAGTATCGATAATCAAATAAAATAACGGCATAGCCTGCCTGAGCAAAACGCTGGGCATATTGGATAAGCTTGAATTGACGTAATCCGGCAAAACCATGTGCCATGATAATTACCGCAGATTTATTATTTGTTTTTGGAATATAAAAGTCAGCTGCGATCATTTCATGATCACATGGAACATATAAAGGCTCAACCGTATAAGCGTGCATATGTGCTCCGTGGCATTATGGTCGAAGTAATGAATTTACAAAAAACATCCTGATCGCCTTTTAAAAATCTATAGCTGTTCTTTTACATAATTTTTATCTATGTAGGAACAACGTTTTAGTGTCTTGTATCTCAGGTTAAGCTTAATGCTATGATACAGCATAAGAGGTTTTATTAAATTTTGGAGTGACGAAATGTCAGATAATGTTGGTTTCGCAGGTCAAATTGGTCCAGAACATGTGGAACAAGTTGTAGAAAAAGGATTTAAATCTATTATAAATAACCGTCCTGACATGGAAGGCGGTCCAGAGCAACCAACAAGTGCTCAAATTGAAGAAGCAGCACGTCAAGCAGGTCTAGATTACGTTTACCAACCTGTAGTTGCAGGTCAAATTACTGAGCTTGATGTCCGTACTTTTGCAAATCACTACAATGAACTTCCAAAACCTGTACTTATGTTCTGCCGTACAGGAAACCGTTCAAACAATCTTTATCAATTAGCCAAACAAATGGATTTGTTAGACGATTAATTCTTTGAATACAATTATTAAAGGCTCTATTTTCGAGTAAAAATAGAGCCTTTTTTTAATAAAAGAATATATATAACTGCATCAATTCAACAGATATAAAAACGGTCTTCAGCTAAAGTATTTAAATCATTTTAAATTTTTCAGTTTTATTATGAATAAACTTATATTCTTACTGGTAAGTTGCCTCATTCTAAGTGCATGCTCATCTATGCAGGTTCGACCCACAGTCGGTGTAAGTATGGGTACACACCTTTAAAAAAGAAGCAGCTTAAATGCTGCTTCTTTTTATATTAATTACCATTTGAACAGTTTAGATCTGTTCCATATGGGCTTAATATATTCGGAGCAATAAGATCACTTACAGTAACATCTTTAGTTAAATAACCTAAAGTCAAAGATGTAGATCCTTTTAGCAAACTTCCCGAAACTGTAGATTTAGCAGTTAACTGAACAGTTAACCAAGATGCATAAATTTTAGGGTATTGAATCTTAAGATCAAAACGACCATTTCCATCTGTTGTGTATTTATTATTAGTTGCAGCAGTACCTGCACTATTAATATACGATACAACTTGAACTGTAGAATTTTCTTTAAGCGGCTTTAATTGATTAATAACCTCACCGTTAACATTTACAGCTTGAACTGGTGACGTACAAGCAACTCTAGAAACTGGTAAATATTCATCTGGCTTACCATCTGCAGGAGTAGACGTGTCAACAAAAGCAAATTGCCCCTTATAATAAGCAAGTGCATTAACACCCATTGTTACATCTTGATTTGGTATTGGCTTACCGTCAACATCAGTTACTTGTACTGAGATATTCTTATAGTAGTAAACTCCATCACTCGAGTCTTCCATCGTTGTTGGATTATATGCTACAGAAATAGCTCCTACGGCTGTTGGTACATCAGAATTAACAACATCAAGTTTATAAGTATAAACTTTCGTTGATTGACCAAAATTAGCTTCTAAAACAAGATCATCTGTCACAAATTGAGCAGCACTATATGATGAAGCTCTTTGATTTTCACTAAAAGATAAAGTATAGGTTATCTGACCATTGGCATCAGTTTGAGTCGCATTTGGTGTAAATTTGACACCATTTGAGACTGAGTTTTTAACTTTAAGTGTAATTGCTTGGTTGGCTAAAGTTGCCCCATTTGCATCTACAGCCGTCAATGTAACTGTTGTCTGATCCCCTCTAACGTTTAGAGATGTTTTTGTCGCATCAAACAATACAATACTCGTAGTATCAGCTTCAACAGTACTATTACTACCCGTTACAGTTACAGTTTGCTCTTGAGTAAGGCTACCATTATTTGTAGATGCTTTTAATTTAAAACCATTTTTCACCAAATCATTTATTGAACTTGATGTTTTTGGTGTTTTTATAATATATACAGCGTTACCTGCTGCATCTGTAGTTTGGACCGATGTTCCTTCTATAATTACATTATTTGTTGGATCATCTATGTTCAAAGTAACTTTAGCGCCAGCAATGCCACCTTTATTTGCATCTAAAGCTCTAACGGTCACAGTTAAAGTATCATTCGTTGCCGCAACTGATAATTTATCTAGTTCTATCTTTAAAGCTGCAGCATTTGCTACTTGCTGCGATCCACTATTATCACTTCCAGATGAGGAATTACTACTATTTGATGAACCACTCTGGTAATAACCATCGCCACCTCCCCCGCCACAACTTGCTAACATAATTGATACAGCAATAGCCGACAACTTCAAGGTAAGTTGTTTTTTATACATACTTTTCATTTCCCCAATCTTTCCTAAAGGTATAAGATTTTTTAATTATTTATATTATTAGTGTAATCATATTCACCACACTCTGTAAACATAAATTACATTATGTTCTCTTGTGTAACTTGTTAAATGAAAAATTTATAAATACTAGGATTTATAATGTTCGATATCATTATCATTGGTGCTGGTACAGCTGGTATTAGTGCTTATAAAGAAGCAGTGAAATACACAAACAATATTTTAATTATAAATGAAGGACCATGGGATACCACTTGCGCACGTGTAGGCTGCATGCCAAGTAAAGTCTTAATTTCTACTGCAAATCGTATGTATGACATACAAAATGCTCAAAAAGTTGGGTTGAATGCTTCAGTAGATATTAATACTGATCAGGTTATGGAACATGTAAGAACCTTACGTGACCGTTTTACGAAGGCGACCCTTAAAGATGTAGAGCAATGGCCAACTGAACATAAAATTTCAGGTAAAGCACGTTTTATTGATTCAAAAACTATTGAAGTGAATGATAAACAATATCAATCAAAAAGCTTTATTCTAGCAGTAGGCTCTACACCTAATTATGACCAAGCTTGGAAAAAAGAATTAGGTGACCGTTTTATCACTACAGATCAAATTTTTGAATTAGAAAAGCTACCTAAATCTATTGCCATTATTGGAAGTGGTGTAATTGCCCTCGAGATTGCACAAGCCTTACACCATTTAGGTGTAGAAACAAATATATTTGCACGAAGTAAAAGAATTGGGATATTTACTAGCTCTAAATTACAGCAATTTGCTCAAGAAGAACTAGGGAAAGAATTAAAGATTTTATTTGAGACATTACCGACCGAAGTAAAGTCTACTTCTGATGGTGTTATATTAAATTATAAAGTTGACGAAAAAGAAAAAACTATTCAAGCTGAGTATGTGTTATCTGCAACAGGTCGTTCAAGCCTACTTGATACTCTAAAGCTAGATAATATTGATAAATCTTTTATTGATATTAAGTTGTTACCCATAGATGCAAAGACAAAACAGTTAGATAAGTATCCAATTTTTATTGTAGGAGATGCTTATACTTCAACACCCTTACAACATGAAGCAGCGCATGAAGGGAAAAAAGTTGTTTATAACTGTCTAAATTATCCACAGATTAATTCGGTTAAGACACTTACTCCATTGGGAATTGTTTTTAGTCATCCTGAAATGGCGATTGTCGGGCAAAGTTATAAACAATTAAAAGATAACGGTATAGATTTTATTACAGGTGAAGCCTCTTATGAACGGCAAGGAAGAGCTATAGTTCTTGGAAAAAATAGAGGTGCTATTGAGGTTTATATAGAAAGAGAAAGCCAAAAACTTCTTGGTGCTGAATTATTTACAGAAGCAACAGAACATATGGCGCATTTGTTAAGCTGGATTATTGGTGAAGGATTAACTTTAAATGATATTCTAGAGAAGCCTTTCTATCACCCTACTTTAGAAGAAGGTCTCCGCACTGCTCTAAAACATGCACGTAGACAGTTAAAATAATACTTTTAGAAGAGCTTTCTTAATTTTAAAGTTAGCTCTTATTCATTTATCATTAAACATTTGAATAAGATCAGTCCATAATTTCTTTATAAATTGAATTAAATTTAATCTCTAAAGGATTAGTAATTAACTTTCCGCTTTTCTTCCGCGCAATAAGCAACACCCCGGACTCTATTGAGACCGGGGTGTTTGAATAATGAGCTGGCGATGACTTACTCTCACATGGGTAACCCCACACTACCATCAGCGCTAAGAGGTTTCACTTCTGAGTTCGGGAAGGGATCAGGTGGTTCACTCTTGCTATGGTCGCCAACACAACTGTTTATGGATACTTGCTTTGGTCTTATTGTTTGCCGAAGCGTTTTCCAAATCTTTACAGATTGGGCTGATTGAATCTGACTTGTTCATTTTATCTAGTGTTGTAACTAAATCAAGTTGGTTTGTAGATTTATGAATCGATTGATGCTTTATATACAACTGCTTGGGTGTTGTATAGTCAAGCCTCACGAGCAATTAGTATTGGTCAGCTTCACATATCACTATGCTTCCACATCCAACCTATCAACGTCCTAGTCTCGAACGGCTCTTTAGAGGAATAAATTCCTAGGGAAATCTTATCTTGAGGTAGGCTTCCCGCTTAGATGCTTTCAGCGGTTATCCCTTCCGAACATAGCTACCCGGCGATGCGACTGGCGTCACAACCGGTACACCAGAGGTTCGTCCACTCTGGTCCTCTCGTACTAGGAGCAGATCCTCTCAAATTTCCAGCGCCCACGGTAGATAGGGACCGAACTGTCTCACGACGTTCTAAACCCAGCTCGCGTACCTCTTTAAATGGCGAACAGCCATACCCTTGGGACCTGCTTCAGCCCCAGGATGAGATGAGCCGACATCGAGGTGCCAAACACCGCCGTCGATATGAACTCTTGGGCGGTATCAGCCTGTTATCCCCAGAGTACCTTTTATCCGTTGAGCGATGGCCCTTCCATACAGAACCACCGGATCACTAAGACCTACTTTCGTACCTGCTCGACTTGTGGGTCTCGCAGTTAAGCGCGCTTTTGCCTTTATACTCTACGCGTGATTTCCGACCACGCTGAGCGCACCTTCGTACTCCTCCGTTACTCTTTAGGAGGAGACCGCCCCAGTCAAACTACCCACCAGACACGGTCCTCGTCCCGGATAACGGGACAGAGTTAGAACCTCAACATTACCAGGGTGGTATTTCAAGGACGGCTCCATTGGAACTAGCGTTCCAACTTCAAAGCCTCCCACCTATCCTACACAAGTAAGGTCAAAGTTCAGTGTCAAGCTGCAGTAAAGGTTCACGGGGTCTTTCCGTCTAGCCGCGGGTACACTGCATCTTCACAGCGATTTCGATTTCACTGAGCCTCTGCTGGAGACAGCGCCGCCATCATTATGCCATTCGTGCAGGTCGGAACTTACCCGACAAGGAATTTCGCTACCTTAGGACCGTTATAGTTACGGCCGCCGTTTACTGGGGCTTCGATCAAGAGCTTCGCTTACGCTAACCCCATCAATTAACCTTCCAGCACCGGGCAGGCATCACACCCTATACGTCCACTTTCGTGTTTGCAGAGTGCTATGTTTTTAATAAACAGTTGCAGCGGCCTGGTTTCTGCGGCTGTCATCAGCTCAGGAAGCAAGTTCCATCACCAACAACAGCGTACCTTCTCCCGAAGTTACGGTACCATTTTGCCTAGTTCCTTCAGCAGAGTTCTCTCAAGCGCCTTGGTCTACTCGACCTGACCACCTGTGTCGGTTTCGGGTACGATTCCTGTGTAACTGAAGCTTAGAGACTTTTCCTGGAAGCATGGTATCAGCCACTTCACTGTACAAGTACAGCTTGCTATCGGATCTCAGTATAGAGTACCCCGGATTTGCCTAAGATACATACCTACATCCTTCCACCTGGACAACCAACGCCAGGCTGACTTAACCTTCTCCGTCCTCTCATCGCATTACACAGAAGTATTGGAATATTAACCAATTTCCCATCGACTACGCCTTTCGGCCTCGCCTTAGGG
>NZ_KB851203.1:483520-508579 GCF_000368065.1 Acinetobacter seifertii | reverse complement strand
AACTTCAACCAGTCAAAGTCATGGTGGGTCTGACAAGACTTGAACTTGTGACCCCACGCTTATCAAGCGTGTGCTCTAACCAACTGAGCTACAGACCCTCAGATACATCTATGAAGAACAACTTGTTGTGGATTCTTACCAATCGTCAATCTTTCGTTAAGGAGGTGATCCAGCCGCAGGTTCCCCTACGGCTACCTTGTTACGACTTCACCCCAGTCATCGGCCACACCGTGGTAACCGCCCTCTTTGCAGTTAGGCTAGCTACTTCTGGTGCAACAAACTCCCATGGTGTGACGGGCGGTGTGTACAAGGCCCGGGAACGTATTCACCGCGGCATTCTGATCCGCGATTACTAGCGATTCCGACTTCATGGAGTCGAGTTGCAGACTCCAATCCGGACTACGATCGGCTTTTTGAGATTAGCATCACATCGCTGTGTAGCAACCCTTTGTACCGACCATTGTAGCACGTGTGTAGCCCTGGCCGTAAGGGCCATGATGACTTGACGTCGTCCCCGCCTTCCTCCAGTTTGTCACTGGCAGTATCCTTAAAGTTCCCGACATTACTCGCTGGCAAATAAGGAAAAGGGTTGCGCTCGTTGCGGGACTTAACCCAACATCTCACGACACGAGCTGACGACAGCCATGCAGCACCTGTATGTAAGTTCCCGAAGGCACCAATCCATCTCTGGAAAGTTCTTACTATGTCAAGGCCAGGTAAGGTTCTTCGCGTTGCATCGAATTAAACCACATGCTCCACCGCTTGTGCGGGCCCCCGTCAATTCATTTGAGTTTTAGTCTTGCGACCGTACTCCCCAGGCGGTCTACTTATCGCGTTAGCTGCGCCACTAAAGCCTCAAAGGCCCCAACGGCTAGTAGACATCGTTTACGGCATGGACTACCAGGGTATCTAATCCTGTTTGCTCCCCATGCTTTCGCACCTCAGCGTCAGTGTTAGGCCAGATGGCTGCCTTCGCCATCGGTATTCCTCCAGATCTCTACGCATTTCACCGCTACACCTGGAATTCTACCATCCTCTCCCACACTCTAGCTAACCAGTATCGAATGCAATTCCCAAGTTAAGCTCGGGGATTTCACATTTGACTTAATTAGCCGCCTACGCGCGCTTTACGCCCAGTAAATCCGATTAACGCTTGCACCCTCTGTATTACCGCGGCTGCTGGCACAGAGTTAGCCGGTGCTTATTCTGCGAGTAACGTCCACTATCTCTAGGTATTAACTAAAGTAGCCTCCTCCTCGCTTAAAGTGCTTTACAACCATAAGGCCTTCTTCACACACGCGGCATGGCTGGATCAGGGTTCCCCCCATTGTCCAATATTCCCCACTGCTGCCTCCCGTAGGAGTCTGGGCCGTGTCTCAGTCCCAGTGTGGCGGATCATCCTCTCAGACCCGCTACAGATCGTCGCCTTGGTAGGCCTTTACCCCACCAACTAGCTAATCCGACTTAGGCTCATCTATTAGCGCAAGGTCCGAAGATCCCCTGCTTTCTCCCGTAGGACGTATGCGGTATTAGCATCCCTTTCGAGATGTTGTCCCCCACTAATAGGCAGATTCCTAAGCATTACTCACCCGTCCGCCGCTAAGATCAGTAGCAAGCTACCTCTCTCCGCTCGACTTGCATGTGTTAAGCCTGCCGCCAGCGTTCAATCTGAGCCATGATCAAACTCTTCAGTTAAAATCATTTTGTACCTTATTTAAAGACAAGGTACCAATTCTGGCTCATCAATTACTGACTTAAATTTCGCTCAAATAAACTTCGAGTAATTTAAACCAATCAATCAATGAAAATTATTTCGATTAATCAATCAGTAAAAATCCACACAAGTTGTTCTTCAATTCTCTTAATGATCTTCTTCCTGGTTCGTCACCAGCAAGCTAGGTCGGCTATATTACTCTTAATCTCTTAAAAGTCAACAGGTAATTTCGATATTTTTTAAAACTTATTTTCCAAACTACCTTATCATCAAATTCATCACTTAAAGCAACTAACTTAATCACAAGTAACTGTTTTTCAACAAGTTTCTATCTGCATCACCGCCGATGGATGTGCATTATAGACCATTAAATTCCCTTTGCAATACCTTTTTAAACATTAGCGCAACAACAGTTCGCTTTTTGATCAAAAATGGTAAAAATATTCATTTTTTATATAAACATGGTTGTAAAAGCAGCAATTTATCGAGATTTTTTTCATTCTGGTTCTTCTCTTGCCATCTTAAAGGCCGGCAATCGATATACTCACAATATCCACCCTCTCCCTGAAGACACTGGTCATTCCAGCTTAACTGGTAGCTGAAACTTCCTATATATCCAGCTGCCAATCCAAATTTATAATCACCACGACTTTCAACATAGAGCTCAAAAATAACTTTGCCATCTTTTTTACATTGCCAAGAGAACTCTCGAGGTAAGTACATTTCTCTTCCAAAAGGTGTTTGAACTTTTGGATAAACACGATAAATATGAAAATTAACATCTTCAGTAAAAGTTAATGGTTCTTTGCCTATTTCTTGAATATCTAAGCGTGAACACAAAACGATATTCCATTGGTTTCTTATTTGGGTCAGAGTGACTTGAGTTGTTTCATTGAGATTAATCACTTGATATGTGTAAAAACATAAAGATAGAAAGGGTAAATGTAATGCTCGAGCATGTTTAAATCGCCCTAATCCACTCACTTCATATTTTTGCCCTTTATATAAGATTTCACCTTCACAATGACAAAGAACTGTCCAATAGTCTGATATTCCCCACTGCAATGCAGATGAGTTCAAAATATTGGAAGGAGTTTGAATAACTAAATCACAGCTCATCTCAGAATCCACTCGTTTAAGATGAATTTGAGGAATTTGCCATTCAATAAGATCAGTTTTATCAAATTGGTAGTAATTAGGATTAAGCTGACATTGTCTTCGAATTGAATAAATTTTTAAGTGATCTACACTGTGTAAACTACTACTGACCAATACTGTTGCTGTATCAATCGCAGAAGTCACAATACTGTTTGCGTTATAACAAAGAGGGATTCTAGGCTGTCCAATCAGGCTAATATAATTAAAATAACGAAGTGGCGCAGGTAAGTTAGGAAGGATTAAACCTTGATAAACAACTTTGAAAAAGCCTCTAGAAGGCTGATATACAACGCCCCCATTTGAGTTGAGGCCCAGCTGCTGCAATTGATTTATCTGATTCATCAACTTCGGCATACTGAACCTCATATAATTTATGTTCTGATAGTCTCGTTATTTTTTTTAGCTAATAGCGTGGTAACAAAGCCCGATAGAGCATAGATAATTGAAACAATCAAAATACCCATTGGGATATTATAAGTGATTGCTGCAAAAATCAGTACTACTGGCAACATAACTACAAAAGGAACACGCTTACGGTCCATTTGCTTAAATGAATAGTATTTAATGTTTGAAATCATAAGTAGTCCAACCACCACCATGATCACCGAATTAATCACTTGAATCGCAATATCACGCAAATCGAAAATGAATGGGTAATCTCGCGCAACCCATACAAGTGAAATAATAATAATTGCAGCGAGTGGACTTGCGATACCAATAAAGTAACGTTTATCAACTACTCCAATTTGAACATTAAAACGCGCTAAACGGAAAGCTGCACAAGCAGTATAAACAAAACAGCAAGCTAAACCTATACGGCCTAAGTCATGCAGACTCCAGCTATACATTAGCATTGCTGGCGCTACACCAAAGGCTAACAAATCTGACAATGAGTCATATTGCTCGCCAAAAGCACTTTGCGCACCAATTGCTCTGGCAACTCGACCATCTAATCCATCTAACAATGCTGCTATAAAAATGGCATAAATTGCTTGAGTAAATTCGCCATTCATACTCGCAATGATGGAATAGAAACCAGACAATAAAGCGGCTGTAGTTATTAAGTTAGGCCAAAGATAAATACCTCGACGCTTTACTTTTTGTCCTTCCGGATTATCTTCCTCTTCAACCACTTCGAACGTAATCCCATCAAAAGAATGTTCATTATGAGTTAAATCTTGCTCTGGTTTAGGCGCATTTGTCATTATTTTCTATTCCAAACATGTGCATTGATTTAGATTAATTATTACTCACCCACTAACCAGCGTACAGCGGCGTGACCACCCGTTTCTTGCATACGTAAGTGAGGGAATAACCATTGTAGGGCTTGATCGGCTTGTTCAGAGAACTGCCAAGGCGGGTTGATTACCAATAAACCACAACCATTTAGACCTACAGGAGTGTCATCTGGCCATACACAAATTTCACAAACTAACTGACGGCGAATTCCTGTTTTGAACATTTTCTTTTCAAAACGCTCAATCATCGCTCGGTCTTTAATTGGATACCAAACTGCAAAAACGCCTGTTGGCCATTTCTTATGAGCTTGTTGTAACAATTCAACTAATTGCGGAAAATCTTTACGTTCTAACTCGTATGGCGGGTCAATCATGACTAGACCGCGCTTTTCCTTCGGTGGAATTACACCAAGTAAGCCTTCATATGCATCGCGCTCGTGCAAACCTGCACGTTTGTCATGAATGTTATGACGTAATTGCTGAAAAACATCACGTTGCATTTCAAATATAGTCGCTTTATCAATTTCGCGCATACCTTGTAATGCAAACCAAGGAGAACCAGGATAACTCCCCTTACCTTCTTGAGAGCGTAGTTCTTCAACAAGTTTTAAGTATTGTTGAATTGCTTCAGGAGCTTGGCGCTTTTCCATTTCTGAAAGCTGAACAAGACGATGAATACCTGTTAGGAATTCTCCTGACTTTTGCGCAGGTGCTTGAGATAAATCATATTTTCCTGCACCTCCATGCGTATCGATATAACGATAAGGTTTATCTTTGGCATTTAAACGATTAAGAAGCTGTAGCAAAAGCACATGCTTCATAACATCTGCAAAGTTGCCCGCATGGAAATGGTGACGGTAATTCATGTTGACTTTAATTCCTCAATTCAACAAATAGTTTAACATGAAAAAAATATTCTTTCGTAAGGTTGTGATCATCTAAAATAGAGCAGCTTGATATTTTACGATCTATTCGAGGTTATATGCACTCTCACTCGCTTCCTGATTCATGGAATCTGGATCAAATTTTAGATGATTTAAATGCACATGGTTTTGCAATTATAGATCATGCTTATTCAGATCAATATCGCGCTCAGGTTGCAAATGAATGTAGCCACCATATGGATGAATTCAGAGAAGCTGGTATTCAAAACGGCGTGGTAAGCAATATTCGGAGTGACCATATTCTATGGATTAATGATCAGCTTCCAACTGCCCAACAACATATTGAAACCCTAAGTTTATTATCGCAAAGTCTAAATCAAGCATTTTATTTAGGAATTAAAGAAGTAGAAGCTCATTTCGCCTGTTACCATGCAGGTGAATTTTATGCATTACACCGCGATAATCCTCAGCAAAAAAATGATCGTATTATCTCTAGTGTTTATTATTTACACCCTGAATGGCAAGAAGACTGGGGTGGACAATTAAGGTTACAAGATAAAAATGAAAATTGGCATATTGTTAAACCTGAACCTAATCGGTTAGTTGTATTTCAAAGTAACTTATTGCACGAAGTTTTAGTTTCTAAACAGCAGCGCTTATCAATTACAGCATGGCTTCGTAGTGGAAACTCAATTTGGGGTTAGATGAGTGCTCTTTAAATTTCTCAAATGACCCCGATATAAGAGCTATTGATTAAAAAGGGCGAAGGCGTATGTCTATTGAAACAAAAGCAATTGTGACCAGAATTGGTGAAACAGACCAACTCTATTTAACGGAAAATACGCCTGAGCTTGCTTTGGAACGTGCAGATTTACGTATGCAACTCGCGATGTTAAGCCGCGTTCGCCAAGAGCAAATTCATTTTTTGCAAGAAGCGATTGTTTTGCTCGAACAAGCTCGCATTGAATATGACGAGATGCCAATGAATTTATATTTAAATTTATCATTGCATTTAGCTAAAGCGTATATGATTTATTTTGAATTAAATAAAGAAAAGCGCTTTGCACTCATTACTCAGCAAATTTTGAAACCACTATCGCATCATGAGCATGCAGATATCTATTTCTTCTTGGCTTATGCTTCGGCAGCACAAGAAAAACCTGCCCTCACTCGGCATTGGCTTACTAAATATGTATCTACAACTCAATGTGATCTTGAACTGGTTCATGAACATCCGGTATTTCATCCAGTACGCCATGAGTCATGGTACAAAGATTTATTAAAACGAAAAACGCATTAAAGTATGAATTTTAAAAGGCCTGTTGCTAATAAACAGGCCTTTTTATTATGCTATTTTTTGACACTATCTTCATGTAACTGTTCGTTGAGTTCATCAATGACGACAATCCACTCATCATCTTTTTCCCAATGACTTTTTAAAAAATCACTTTGTCCTTTTGACCAAAAGGGTGCTTCATGTAATTTCTGTTCAGCAGGCAATTGATGCGTTCTGATGAAGTTTTCAATACTTGCCTCGTCAGCATCTAATCCCAATTGTTCAAATAAAAGTTGTAATGTCGGTTGCTGTTCAAACACTGTTATTCTCCTATAACTTCTTTTCCATAATCTAACAACTATAGAGTTTAGTTGCATATCTATGTCTATATTTTCTTGTTGTTTTTTGTGTGTAGTTATAAATTTTCAAACATAAAAAAGCACCCTACAAGAGAGTGCTTTTTAATTCATTAAAGTAATGAATTATTTTACCATGTCAGCAATTGCTGCACGTTCTTCTTCAAGCTCGTTTAGAGTGAAGTTGATACGCTCACGGCTAAATTCGTCAATTTCTAAACCTTGAACGATTTTATATTCACCGTTTTCAGTTGTTACAGGGAAACCGAACATAACGCCTTCAGGAATACCATAAGAACCATCAGATGGAATACCCATAGTTACCCACTTGCCGTTTGTACCAAGCGCCCAATCACGCATATGGTCAATTGCAGCGTTAGCAGCAGAAGCAGCAGAAGACAAACCACGCGCTTCGATAATCGCAGCACCACGTTTACCAACAGTTGGAAGGAATACATCTTTGTTCCAAGCTGGATCGTTGATCTTGTCTTTTAAGCTTTCGCCGTTTGCAGTTGCAAAACGGTAGTCAGCATACATTGTTGGAGAGTGGTTGCCCCAAACTGTTAAGTTTTCGATGTCAGCAACAGCAACACCAGCTTTTTGAGCAACTTGAGTCAACGCGCGGTTGTGGTCAAGACGTAACATAGCTGTGAAGTTTTTCGCTGGAAGATCTGGAGCAGATTTCATTGCGATATAAGCGTTAGTGTTTGCAGGGTTACCTACAACTAATACTTTAACGTTACGGCTAGCAACTTCGTTTAAAGCTTGACCTTGGCCAATGAAGATTTCACCGTTAACTTTTAACAAGTCAGCACGTTCCATACCAGGACCACGTGGACGAGAACCAACTAATAATGCATAGTCAGCATCTTTAAATGCAACTTTAGGATCATCAGTCCCGATCATGCCAGCCAATAAAGGGAAAGCACAGTCATCAAGTTCCATCATTACGCCTTTAAGCGCTTGTTGTGCTTTTTCAACTGGAACTTCAAGCAATTGTAAAATAACTGGTTGATCTTTACCTAGCATTTCACCGCTTGCGATACGGAATAATAAGCTGTAACCAATTTGACCTGCAGCGCCAGTCACGGCAACACGAACGGGTTGCTTCATGTAATTGTCTCCAATGAGTGTCCTTAATCGGGCTAAATAGCGATTCTATCTAACCAAATCATCATAAACGGCAAAGATTGTACTCTAAAGAAGTTGCAGATGCATGTAAAAGCGACTCATTTTCACCAAAAGTCTGATAGAAAATACAAATTAATCTTTACAAATAGATTCAATGTATGGTCAGCATTTTTTTATGAAATGGTAGCTCGCTTAGTAACTACCTTTAATTGTAATTTCACTTGGACAATTCGAGACAACATGATTTGAACACTGTTTATATTGGCCATTTACGGTGTAACAGACTTTAACTTCTGTGAGAACAACATCAGAACGAGATAACTGGCAATTAAAACGAATACCATTTTGAGGCATGCTTGGATTAAGCTTTGTAAATTGCTGACGTAATGTAGATTGTTGCATTTCTACATTGCTAGAACTTGTTAAATTAGCAGGTATTTTTAACCGCTCGGCAAAGTTAATAATCGTACGGAAATATTGACTCGCATTCATAGGAACACAGCCACCGACACTTTTCCAAAGCTGCACGCGAGCATTATTGTCTGGCATAACACGAGCAACAACTTTAGCTTGTAATGGTGATAGTGCAGCAGAACTTTCTGTTGAACAGTCAGTTCGGGTAGTTTCTGGCATTAAGCCAGTAATTGTAAGTGAATATCCTTCCAGACATTTACGCTGCTTCTGTTTAGAAGGATCTAACGAACAGACAGCAGGCGTCATCTGTACATGCATGACATAACCTTGCACGTTAACAGGTTCCGCATGTAAAACAGAACTCATCAATCCAATGCTTGCACAGATCAACCACCATGCAAGTTGTGATATTGATTGAGGTCCTAAATATCTATATTTCATTTAATTAAAACTTGGTTATGCCAATTAAAAGAATGTTCCATCATTCATCATCTAAAATTAAGGTGATGACCGCATTGGAATGACTTTCATACGCTGTATTAATGACTGAGCGCCTTGACCCAATACCACTCCATAATGTGTCGCATTCGTCATGACATGCTTAACGTAATCTCTTGTTTCAAGCAATGGAATGGTTTCCGTATACTGATCAGCCTCAATCGGTTGGTAATCTGGTTGCCAACGTCTTGCACGATTCGGACCAGCATTATAACCCGCTGTCGCTAAAACAGGGTTATTGCTTAACTGACCTTGAATCATTGATAAATAAAATGTTCCATAACGAATATTGGTATTCATTTCACTCAACGCCGCCGGATTATATGTCTCCCCCATCTGACGAGCAATCAACTTTGCTGTATCAGGCATAATTTGCATCAGGCCACCTGCCCCCACATGGGAACGTGCCGAGGTAACAAACCGACTTTCTTGACGCATTAAACCATAAGCCCAAGCTGGATCAATTCCAGCATTGTAACTATGACTTACGACATTAGTCTTATGTGGGGTGACATAACGATAGGTATCATTATGTTTATTAGTTGTACGATCCGCTGCATAAATTGCACGGTCATACCAACCCATATCATGGGCACGCTTTGCAGCAGCTAATAACAAACCATCATCATGTTGGAGATAAGCTTGACGAACTGCCCAGTTCCATTCCCGATTTGTATAAGTCGGATTGGCGTTAATGCGTCTCAGAGTAAATGCACGGTTAAAGTGAATATTTTGATCTAAACGGCGCAAATCACTTGCAGTTGGCTCATCACTATAAGGTTGATGATTATAACGTACGCCTAAGCGGTCTTTTGCAAGTAAGTTGTGATAATCATCACCACTTTCAGCGAGTTTCTTATAAATACGTTGTGCGGTATTTTTAGAATTGCTATCACCACGCTGTTCTGTCGCACGAGCTAACCAATATTGCCAGCGATCTTCTTGCTTCTGTGAAACCGACATACTATCAATCGCACGAATTAAACTTTCCCATGCGCTAAAGCGAATTGCTTGTCGTGCATAAATTTCAGCTTCTTCAGGGCTTAAAGGGTAGCCATAACTCGCATCAAAGTATTGAAGAACTTCTCGGTTAAAATTATTTTTCATGACCGTAGTTCCGCCAATATAAGCTACGGTTCGATATAGATATTTTTGTACACTCTCGGGAGTGCCTTGTGCTACTCGCTGCACATTTGCAAAAGCATTCCCCAAGTCATTATTTGCTAAACGTCCCAATGCAAAAATCAGATAAGCATAATCAGCATCATTAGTTTTTGGGGCAGTCCACAAATAGTTAAGCGGATTTGCCTGAATCTGGTTAAGCTGAGCCAAAGAAAGATTTATTCCTAAACTTTGAGCAGTAGCAAGTGCCTGTCCAGATAGACCAGAGCGTAGCTGTACCCACAGACGTTGTTGCTTGTCTTGAGTACTCATTAATGGACTAGAAATCATCATACGACCTAGCCCAACACATGATTCTGGTTGAGATTCTGTTGCCAACCAAACATCTTTATATTCAGCAAATACTAATGCATCACCACTTTTAGCTCTCACCTGCGCTAAAGCACAATTTTCGGCTGGATCTGGGTTAGAAACATAAGATAAAAGTGGTTGAGCAGATACAAAGTCAGCTTGTTTTACTTTTTCTTCTACATAGTCTGCTGCAAGCTTTTCTGCCATAGCAGATTGAGGATAGCGCTGGGCAAAACTTACAATTGATGTTGGGGATTGAAAGCCTAGATTGCTGTTTAGTTTCCAGTATTCAGGATAATAACCCAGTACATCATTTTGCATTGCGGCCTGATATTGATCTAACAAGGCTGTATTACCACTATTTGCGGCATTTAATGCATCATTAAATTGTTCTTCTGCTGCATAAGACAATGAACAACCAAGTAAACACACAGCCCCTAACCAGCCACGATGTGCATATTTATTTTTCATCACACGACTCTTGTTTGATGAGCTCTTTTTACTTGGTCTCATAAATGTGTTAAACCCTGACTATCCACCTTTAGGCATAGTTTAATTATTCTTCGTGCTTTCTTTTGTTGTGTTATGTAACTCTCTGATTCAACATCATTAAAATTTATGTCATTTATCTCCATAAATCATAGCTCGCTTATGGCAGTTTAATTTTATCTGTTCAGCTCAAATACTGTTATAATGTTGGGTTTGACCCGTTTTGGGTTGTTTTATTATTTAACTAGATCGATCTGTTAGGAGCCTGCATGACGGTTCAAACCTTCATTCCCAATGGTGCCCAAGCTGCCTCAGAAAACACTGTTACCCAGCCAACGCACACCACTGATGTTTCAATAAAAAAACTTTATATTGAAACTCAAGGGTGTCAGATGAATGAGTATGACAGTCACCGTATGGCAGACCTTTTAGGGGATTCTCACGGCTACGTTTTAACATCAAATCCTAATGAAGCAGACATTCTGCTCATGAATACTTGCTCTATCCGTGAAAAAGCACAAGAGAAAGTATTTAGTGAATTAGGCCGCTGGCGCAAATTAAAAGATAAAAATCCTGATCTTGTGATTGGTGTGGGTGGTTGTGTCGCATCTCAAGAAGGTGACAATATTCAAAAACGTGCTCCTTATGTGGACATGATTTTCGGCCCTCAAACACTCCACCGCTTACCGCAAATGCTTGATCAGCATAATGCTCAAGTAGAAAAGCCGAAAAAAGATAAAATCAAACTGGTTGATATTTCTTTTCCAGATATTGAAAAATTCGACTTTTTACCTGAACCACGCGTAGAAGGCTTTAAAGCATTCGTTTCTATTATGGAAGGTTGTTCTAAATATTGTTCCTTCTGTGTAGTGCCATATACTCGTGGTGAGGAAGTTTCTCGTCCACTAGATGATGTACTCGCAGAAATTGCTGGTCTTGCTGAAAAAGGTGTCCGTGAAATTTCATTGCTGGGTCAAAATGTAAATGGCTACCGTGGTGAAACATTTGAAGGTGGCATTTGTACCTTCCCTGAATTGTTACGACTCGTTGCAGAAATTCCGGGTATTGGACGACTACGTTATACAACTTCACACCCACTTGAGTTCTCTGATGAGCTTATTCAGTGTTATGAAGATTTACCTCAAATGGTTTCACATTTACATTTGCCTGTACAAAGCGGATCTAACGATGTTCTACAGGCCATGAAGCGAAATCACACCATTGATGTGTATATCGATAAGATTGCCAAGTTACGTAAAATACGCCCTGACATGCATTTATCGAGCGACTTTATTATTGGATTCCCTGGTGAAACTGATGAAAACTTCGCAGAAACACTTCAGTTTATCAAAGACTTAGATTTTGATCACTCATACAGCTTCATTTATTCAAAACGTCCTGGTACACCAGCATCAGACTTACCAGATACAACACCTGAACAGGTTAAAAAAGAACGTTTAGCTCAAGTTCAGAAAGTGATTAAGCAATCTAGTATTGAAAAAACTGACGCAATGCTTGGCAAAATTGAACGTGTTCTCGTTGAAAAAGTATCTGATCAAGACCCTAATATTTTATTAGGTACCGCAGACAATACTCGTCTAGTCACTTTTGTAGGTGATGCTTCATGGGTGGGTCGCTTTGCGGAGATCGAGATTACTGAAATTAAAACTTTAAATTTAGTTTACGGCGAGCTCTTGAATCTTGAGCCTGACGTGGCGTAATGTAGAGATATTCTAAAGTCTACTGAAAGGTTTTCTCTTGACTGCAGCGATTCGACGTACCGTAACATTTCCTGAAGTTTCAATGGAACGTTTAAAGAGCATCTTGGGTGCCTATAATGGGCACCTTAAGCAAATTGAACAGCGTTTAGATGTCAAAATTACTCATCGTGGAGATGTTTTTCACATAGATGGTGAGATAGATGCTGTTGGGAGAGCCGAAGCACTATTGCAGCGACTCTATGAAGAGTCTGAGGTATCCCAGCAAATCAGTGCTGACTTGTTGCATCTACTCATTCAATCTTCTCAAACCGAGCGTAATTTCGAGCTGGTTGGTGAAGAGATGGATGAGCATGATGCACCAATGGATGTCTATTTCCAAACTCGAAAAGGCCGTATTAATCCACGTGGTGCCAACCAAAAACGTTATGTACAACGTATTTTACAAAGCGATATTTCTTTTGGTGTCGGCCCTGCTGGTACAGGTAAAACTTATTTAGCAGTTGCCGCAGCCGTAGATATGCTCGAACGCAACGAAATCCAGCGGATTTTACTTGTACGTCCTGCGGTAGAAGCAGGAGAAAAGCTCGGTTTCTTACCTGGTGATCTTACTCAGAAAATTGACCCATACCTACGCCCTCTTTACGATGCTCTTTACGAAATGCTCGGCTTTGAAAAAGTTGCCAAACTAATCGAGCGTCAAGTGATTGAGGTTGCGCCTCTTGCTTATATGCGTGGTCGTACTCTTAATCATTCATTTGTAATTTTGGATGAAGCCCAAAACACCACACCTGAACAAATGAAAATGTTCTTGACCCGTTTAGGTTTTGGCTCTCGCGCAGTGATTACAGGTGATATTACCCAAGTAGATTTACCTCGAGGCCAACAATCTGGTTTGGCACACGCTCTTCGTGTACTCGAGAATATTAAAGAAATTCATATTACCCGTTTCCATTCTCGTGACGTTGTACGTCATCAACTTGTTCAAAAAATTGTTGAAGCGTATGAAGGTTGGGATGGTGAACAACAGCGTCTTAATGCTGAAGCACGTGCTGAACGTAAAGCACGCCAAGAAGCATTAGTCGCTGAAAACGATACAGCAGCAGACTTGCAACATCAGGATGCCTAGGGTCTGTTGAATATTCTAAATTGGATTGCGTTGTCGGCTAAAATTGAGCAGGCAAGGCATGAAATGATGGGAAGGGTAAACCCCTTTCCAAGTTTCATAACGTAGTCTGAGATAATTTTAGCTACAACCCTTCGGGACAAGAGTGTTTTTTGTTGCTACATCGTTGTGAACTATTCATTTAGAATAACTAAATTTCATAGTCCATGCCTTGTATCATCTAAAAACACTCGATGTCGCAACCATCTGTGAATGTTTAACAGACCCTAAGGATTCACTTTGAAAATCAGTTTAAGTTTACAACAAGACTTTCAATCACCTGAGTTAGAGCTCAAACGAGCTCAACTCAAAAAAATTATTGAGACAACTTTACGCCACGTTGGCTACAAAGAAGATTGTGAAATTGGTATTGCCTGTGTTGATCTGGAAGAAAGCCATCAACTTAACTTGCAATATCGAGAAAAAGACAAACCTACCAATGTTTTATCCTTCCCAAGTGATATTCCAGAAGAAGTTTTACCAATGCTTGATGCACTTCCATTAGGTGATTTGGTGATCTGTATTCCAGTGGTATTACAAGAAGCTTTGGAACAGAAGAAAACTGCTCAAAATCATTTTGCACATCTATTGGTTCATGGTGTTTTACATTTACTTGGTTATGACCATGAAACAAGCGATGAAGATGCCGAAGAAATGGAAGGCTTAGAAATTGAAATTTTAGCTAAACTCAATATTGCTAATCCTTATCAGGAATCATAAATTTCACCTTGAAACGATTCATAACAGAATCAGCTTTCTAATTTATTTTTGAAATGTGGATATCCTACAAGTTATCCACATTTTTCATTAATGTACCTCAAATTCAGCTTCAGCTGGATCAAAACGCCAAGTACGAATAATACGTAGCTCAGAAATATCTTTCATATTACTATCAAAACGACCAAATGGCGCACCACGGCGTACAGAAGCTTTTGCAGCTTCATCTAAAACTGAATGTCCTGAACTTTCAAGTAAACGAATTGCACGAATGCCCCCTTGAGCATTCAAAATCACCATAAGGCGAACTTCACCTTTTAATTGTTGTTGTTTAGCTTCTTCTGGATAATAACGGTTACCGTAAAGCTCCACCTTTTCACGGAACTTATCTAAATAAGCTGCTGAAGCATCTTTCTTGGCTTGAATACCATCGACTGTTTTTATTTTTTGTTGACGACTGAAATCTTGCTGACGTTGTAAATATTGAGCTTCTAGGCTCGCGACCATTGCAGCTTTAGCTTGAAACTGGCTTTCTAATTGTTCAAGTGCTTTCTTTCTTTGACTCTCCTCAGCTTGTTTCTGCCAACTCAACACAGTCATGAGTACTTTTTCTTCAAACTTAAGTTCTCTTTGTTGCTGTACTTTTTCTAAAGTTTCTAACTGGGCTTCTCCCGTCGAAGCATCAGTTGTCATAGGCGTCGGAGAATTACTAGACATCCGATGAGCCTCTCTAAAAGTTCCTGAACCTTGTTGGTCTGCTTGCGCTAAAAAATCTGCATGCTTAACAGCATCCTCTGCAGGACGAATAGATATAGCGATTTCTTTTGTGGATTGCTCTGACGGCGCAGGCATAGCAAAATGAATAAGCAGCACAAGAGTATGCAACAAGATTGCGAGTATTATTGCAACAATAAAGACTCGGTCTTGCCACCAATAAAGAAAAGGCTCTATAGGAAGACTTCTTTTTTTCAACATAATCTTAAAAGCATATAAATGCCTTTTCCCCACGGTACTGATACCGAACAAAATACAAACTGATATTCAAATATGGATAAAAGTGTGATTCACTTCAAATATGAGTTTTTATCCATTTTCATTTTGTGAAAATGTATCAATTAAATTTGTTACACTGCAATATTAAAACGTGTTTTTAACATAATAAAGAGTGTGTTGTTTCTTTAATAATTCATCTTCTGGAAGTTCTTTTATGCAAACGCTATTTTCCTCATTAGTCAAACGTCTTCATAAAGTCTACCGCAAAGCTGAAGCCTTCATTGAGGAAGAAAGAGATTTTACATTGTCGCAAACTTTTCTAAACGCGACATTAGAACGCTATGTTACCAATAATGTCGAATTTCTAGATGATTTGCATACCGACCTTTATCATGATTGGTTAAGGCTTTATGCCACAATGCATGTCAAAGGTTTAGAAACGACTTTATCTGTTGACTTAAAACTGATTCAGATGGAATTTAATAAAGAACAGCAACTAATAGTTTTTGAACAGATTAGTAATACACAAATAGTAGAAGCTAAATATAAAAATTTCTGGCAAAAAATTGCTGTAAAAGCTGCTATTTTTTACTATCACAAAATTCTAAAAAAAGATCCTTTGGGCATGATTTTGGAACGTTTTAACGTAGCCCAAGAAAAAGATGATCTTATCTTCCTAGACCTGAACCGTTGGTTCGGTAAGAAAGCCAGTATTATTGAAACATTAGGCAAAGTTCATATTAACTATGCGCGGGTTCGTGAAGCAGAATTGGTCGTCTTTGGTAATGTGAACCTTGCAGCTTTACTTTTCAAAGATCAAGATGATGATTTTGAAGATGAACTAGAAGACTCTGAGATTACGCCAATACAGCAAAAAGATGCATAACAACTGTATGAGCTAAAGAAATTTGCTGCTAAAAAACACAAAGAGATTACATATTTAGCATAAATCCTGATTTTTTCTCCATGATCAACAGGCATAATATGCAAAAGTCATAGATGCATCAGCACTGACCTTTCAGTCTGTACAAGGATATTTACTTATGGCAACAAAATTTCTGAAATCATTCAGCATCGCAACTGGTATTTCGACAACTTTGCTTATTGCAAGTTTCTCTAGCCATGCACTTGCCATGAGCCCATTTCAGGCAAATTATCAGTTTACCTATAATAATAAAGGCATGGGTTCAGCAACACGCGCACTTAGTCAACAAGGAAATAACTGGACTTATCTATTCACTGCAAAAGCTGGTGGAATCGCTTCTGCAAGTGAAACCAGTAAATTTAGTTTTGCTAATGGCAAAATTGGTTCACAAAGCTTTAGCCGTACCAGTAAAATTTTAATTCATAACAACACTATGAATATTAATTTTAACCCTGGTAATAAGACAATTAGCACCAAGAAAGATGATAAAGCACGCTCATTTGCTTGGCAGCCAGGCGTACTTGATGAGCTAAATGCTGAATTACAAGTCCGTGAAGATTTAAAAAATGGTTCACTCAAATCTTCTTACCCTCTTGCAGATGCAAAAGAAGTCGAAAACCGCCGTTTTATAAAACAAGGCAACGAAAAAGTTAAAACTTCTTACGGCACCTTTGATACGGTAAAAGTGGTTTTAGAACATGGCAGACCAGATCGCAGTACGATTTTCTGGTTAGCACCTAAATTAGACTACTTACCAGTTAAGGTCAGCCATATTGATGGCAAAACATCTTATGGTTTGTTATTAACAAGTTATAGCGGTAAAACGAATTAAAGCTTGCATTTTTTCGGATGCTTTTTAAAATACGCATTTGCTTTAAAAGCATCCGTCTAGAGGATTCTCCCGTGCACGCACTAGAACAGAAAATCTTAACAGAAGGTATCGTTCTATCTGATCAAGTGTTGAAAGTCGACGCTTTCTTAAATCACCAAATTGACCCTGTCCTCATGCAGCAGATTGGTAAAGAATTTGCCGCTCGCTTCAAAAATGCAGGGATTACCAAGATTATTACCATTGAAGCTTCAGGTATTGCGCCAGCAATCATGGCAGGTTTAGAACTTGGTGTACCTGTGATTTTTGCTCGTAAATATCAATCGCTCACTTTAAAAGACGATTTATATCGCGCCAAAGTATTTAGTTTTACTAAACAAACTGAAAGTACCATTGCTATTTCAAACAAGCACATCAACTCAAGCGATAAAGCTTTGGTCATTGATGACTTTTTAGCAAATGGTCAAGCTGCACTTGGTTTGATTGACTTAATTCATCAAGCAAATGCAGAAGTTGTAGGTGTTGGTATTGTGATTGAAAAATCATTCCAACCTGGCCGTGATTTATTGCTTGAAAAAGGTTACCGCGTTGAATCATTAGCGCGAGTTAAATCACTTACTGATGGCACAGTAACTTTTGTTAAAGAATAAAATTGTTTTAATAAAAAAGAGCGGATTTCCGCTCTTTTTTATTACTATAAAAATTAAGAATGAAGTTTTTTTACGATTTCACCTAAGCGCTTACCCTGCGCTTCACATAAAACCTTTTCATCTTGACTTAAACCTTGGTCATGACGTGGACCACTCACATGGCTAGCACCATAAGGCGTTCCGCCTGTTTTCGTATTTGATAAGGCGGGAATAGAATTTGGTAAACCTAAAATCATCATGCCATGATGAAATAACGGCGGTAACATTGTTAATAAAGTACTTTCTTGCCCACCGTGCATTGAACCAGAAGAAGTAAAAACGCAAGCAGGTTTATTATGTAATGCACCATTGAGCCAGAGACTTGTCGTTTGGTCCCAGAAATATTTCATTTCACTCGCCATATTACCAAAGCGAGTTGGAGACCCTAGTGCCAAGCCAGCACAATTAGCTAAATCCTCTAAAGTACAATAAATATCGCCTTCTTCAGGAATGCTCGGTTCAGCCTCTGTTACAACTGTTGCAATATTAGGTACTGTTCTTATTTTTACAGCAAACCCAGCAGACTCAACACCATTTGCAATAAGATGCGCCATTTCTTTAGTAGAACCATATTTACTGTAATAAAGCACAAGAATGTAAGGTTGCATCGCTTTCATGAATTTTGTTAAAAAGAACACTATACGGTATTTTTTATTTTTTTGGCGAAGCCAATTCTATGAAATTTTAGAGGTGATTGATTTTTAAGGGCAACAGTAACAAATATCGGTAAAAGCTTTTTACGATGTTTTGTTACGATGATACATACGGAACTTTCAGAATACTTTTTATTCTTTAGGTTAAAGTTTACCCATATCAACGATAGTGTTCTCGACCGAAGACACTGGTGAATATCAATCACCCACATCATGATTAAAAAAATCGGGATAGATGACGCATGTTAGAACGTTTTTTGAAGAGACTTCCTTTTTATAACAAGACCTGGTTTCAATTTATTTTATTCGTGATTAAGCGTTTTGAAGCTGATCGCTGCCGAGAACAGGCTGGCGCTCTCACTTATACAACTCTTTTTGCTGTTGTGCCGATGCTAACAGTATTTTTAGTTATTATTTCTTCAATTAAAGCGTTAGAACCTGCTAGACAACAGTTACAGCACTTAATCTATAGTAACTTTTTACCTAAAAGTACGATTGCATTTGATAAGGCACTCAATGCATTTACCGAAAAATCCAGTAATTTAACTGTAATTGGTGTGCTGTTCCTATTTGTCACGACAGTTTTAATGCTGACAACAATTGAAACTGCCTTCAATCGGATATGGAGAGTGAAAGAAACTCGTAGTGGCATTGTAGGTTTTATGCGCTACTGGACCATTATTTCGCTTGGCCCCATTATCTTAGGTAGTGCTTTCGTTATTTCATCAACCGTTGCATCAATGAACTTATTAAGTAATAACTTTACAGGTTATCAACTTGATGGTGCCTTTCTACTTTGGCTCATTTCTTTTGTTCTTACTGTTTTGGGATTCTTTATTTTATATTGGACCATTCCAAACCGCACGGTCCCGTTATTTTCAGCAGCAATTGCAGCATGTTTAAGTGCTGTATTATTTGAAATACTCAAAAACTTATTTGGCTTTTTAATGTCCAACTTCACCAGTTATGAAATCATATACGGTGCATTTGCGGCAGTACCTATTTTCCTACTATGGGTTTTCTTATCTTGGAATATTGTTTTGCTTGGGGTCGAGGTGAGTTTTGCCCTTACCGCTTTCCACTCAGGTAAAGAGCAAAAAAGACATCCAGTACTCATGCTACTCGATATTTTAGAACTCTTTTATAAAAAGCAGAAACTTGGTGAAAGTGTAAGCGATAAAGAAGCATTAGGTATTTTAGGCCGCGGTGAGGTTGGTCGTTGGCCCGCTTATGTCGTCTTACTTGAAGAGCAAAATTTAGTTAAACGCACAGATAAAGATGAATATGTTTTAGTTCGCAATTTATCTCAAGTCGACTTCTGGAGCTTCTTCACTGCATTGCCTTATCCACTTCCCCTACGTCTAGATGTATTAAATGTGCATGATGACGACGAATGGATGGAAAGAATTGGCCCTGCATTAGTTGAATCAAACGACTATTTAGCTGCAAAACTTTCTATTCCACTTTCAACGATTTTTGAAGAGAAATAATATACATGAACAACAGGGTTTAGCCTTTGTTTGGTTGGCCCTGTTTTAAGCTCATAATAATGATTCCTGATAAAACCAAAATACTTCCAGCTACAAATTTGATTTCTAATTTTTCATCTAAGAACAACACACTAAAAAGCACACCAAATAATGGCGTCAGAAAGGAAAATACGCCTAAACGTGAGGCTAAATAATTTCTTAATAGCCAAAACCATAGTAGTAAACTTGCAAAAGATACAATCAATGTTTGAAAGCTCAGACTTAAAAATGTCAATTTCGTAAGATGAATTGTGGTTTGATCTGTCGCAAAAGCGATTAAGATTAATAAAATAAAACAACCCGTGAGTTGATAAAACAAGGTTTGCGTTGCTGGGGCTTGAGCCAAAGAAGATAAACGAACAATAATGGTGCTTAATGCCCAAGCCATTCCCGCCATAAGTGCATATAAATCACCCAATAAAACTTGCACTAATGCTGTGCCATTTAGAGTTGTAGCTGTCGGATAAAATGTAATAATAATTCCCATAAAAGCCAAAGTAATGCCTGTCCACTGCGCTCGGTTCAAGCGCTCAGTAGGAAATTTCCAATGAAGTCCCAATGCGACAAAAATTGGAGCGGTATAGAGTAAAACTACAGTATGAGAAGTTGAAGTGAGTTTTAAGGCTTGAGTTACGAAATAGAACTCTAATGAAAAAAATAAAGCAACAAGCGCACCGGCTTTACATTGTTGATAAGAAAACAGATGGATAGAACTATCACGCCACAATAAAGGCAATACTAAAAGTGCAGATAATCCAGAACGTAAAGCAATTTGCATAATCGGCGTAATATCTGTAGCCGCTATTTTTAGAACCACTTGTTGAAGTCCTAAAACCATACATAAAAGCACCATTAAAGCCGAAGCTCTGGTATCCAGATTTTTGCGCTCGTCCATTTGTTACCATTATTTATAGCGAAAAATCAGACTATAGAACTGTCGTATTTGCATGATATAGTGAAAAACAGACAAGCTATTTGCATTTTCAGGCAATTTTCATAGATGAAAAAATCAGCTCAACGTGTGCAAGATTTTCTAGAAATTCCCGCTCATAACTCAATTCCTGATTTACTCTGGTTTCGTGTGCGAAATGCGCCAGCAGAAACGGTTTATCCTCAACATGCACATGCATGGGGTGAATTTATTTATGCTTTTAGTGGTGTACTTGAAGTTAATATTGATCAAATCAACTATTTAACGCCGCCACCTTACGGGATTTGGCTACCACCTTATACCAAACATAGCGGAATTAATCGCAATGAAGTGACCCATGCAACCTTATATATTCATGAAAGTCTGTGCCAAAAGTTACCGCAGAAAGCAGGAATATTATTAACTTCACCGCTTGTACCTGCATTGTTAGACCACTTAAGGCAATATCATCAGGATGAAACTCAAGTTGAATATTTACGTCTACTTCAGGTTCTATTAGATCAACTCATAGAAGCTGAATTAGTCGGTAGTTATTTACCAACAACACATCATCCAGCCTTAGCAAAAGTTTTAAATGATTTACACCATAACCCTGCCGATAACAGTACTTTGCAAGAACTCGCTGAACGTATAAATATGACTGAAAGGACTTTGGCTCGTTACAGTCAAAAAGAGTTAGGCATGTCTTTACATGAATGGAGACAAAGATTAAAAGTTATGAAAGCAATGACTATGCTCAATCAAGGAAAAACAATTGAAAGCATCGCTTTTGATTTAGGTTATGCCAGTGCATCAGCATTTATTTATATGTTTAAACGCTGGATGGGATTTACCCCAGACCAGTTCCGAAAACTCTATCAATAACTTAATGTCGAGTGCAATAAAAAACCCTATTATCAGTTCAATAATAGGGTTCAAAACTTAATGAGCTAAATCAAATTATGCTTTAACAAAAGTTTCCCAAACAAAATCTTGAGTAGCACCTTTCAAAGTCATTTTTAACTGATCACCAGCATTCAATGGCCCTACACCTGCTGGCGTACCTGTCATAATGACATCGCCCGGTTCAAGTGAGAACACCTGATTTATATCAACCAATAAGTAAGCAATGTTAAACATAAGCAAGGCAGTATTACCATCTTGACGTAATTCATCATTTATATGGAAAGTAAATTTAGTCTCTTCCCAATTGGTAATTTCACTCACATCGACCCAGTGCGCAAGTACACATGAACCATCAAATGCTTTTGCTCTTTCCCAAGGCTGGCCTTTATCCTTCAATTCATTTTGCATATCACGCAAAGTTAAATCTAGCCCTAAAGTTACCGCACCAATAGCTTGCAATACTTTTTGCGGATCAGTTTCGCCTTTTAGTGGCTTATCAATACGTAAAACAAATTCGCATTCGAAATGGCAACTACCCCAAGATGGATTCCACGAAATACCTTCATCTAAACCAATCAAACTACTTGGCGGTTTGATAAACAATACTGGTCGTCCCGGCATTGCATTGTTCAGCTCTTTTACATGATCGGCATAACTTCTGCCTACGCAAACGATTTTTGAAGGACGTGTATTCATGAGGCTTCCTTTATAGTGTTGCGACTAATAATTCCAATAACTTATTTCTTAAATGTATTTTCAAATACGGTTTGATCTGAAGCTTGAGCAAAAGCACGTTTAGGTACAATAATGACCGTCTTATTTTTTAGCTCAAGCATATAAGTCAATTTACCTATGGCAAAAGTTTGTACGTCACCATACTGTACAACTTGTTTACGACCCGCAGCATAAAGTTCAAAATAATCCTGATATAAATCGATTCCCTGCTCACTCTTACCAAATTGATAACGTACAAACTGACGTTTAAACATCATTGGTAAAAGCCAATAGCGCATTAAACCTTGCATAATTAGGAAAAAAACACCTAAGGCAACATAGTAACGACCAACACCTGAGAAACCTAAATAAAGCCCCCAAATAATGATTGCAACACTAATAACAGGGGTTAAAAAACGGCTGAATTGCTTCTTTCCGAACGTCACCAAGCCAAACCCGTCTTGAGACTCTTCTAAATTTAAATAATAACGTAAAGATAAAGCGCTTTTTTGCTCGGTCATCACAATGTGTCAATATTGAATAAATCGAAACTATTAGAGCATATTCATCTACGCTTTAAAATGAATCAAAAGTGATTTTTTATTTTTGCTCAACTTATAAGACTTTCAGTTGTGCAAGCGGCTTACTCGTTTCATATATAGAACATAGATTCATATTTATAAGGCTTATTTCATATTCTTAAATTTATAGAATGCTTCTATTGTCTCTTTTAGTGGAATTCGTCATGTCTTTCTTTGCAAAACTATTTGGCTTAAATCAAAAATCGGCAACTCAAGAAGATGTGGCTGTTAAAGCCACTCAAGAACTAGAGCCATCAAATGCAGTTTCTTTCTTAGAACTCATCAAGAACCGCCGCTCTATTTATGCTATTGGAAATAACTTAAGCCAAACCAACGACGAAATTGAAAAATTAATTCAAGAAGCAATCAGACATAGTCCTTCTGCATTTAACTCTCAATCATCTCGCGCTGTTATTTTATTTGGACAATCACATCAAAAATTCTGGGATACTGTTCTAGAAGTTTTAAAAAGTATTATCCCAGCTGAAGCTGTATCTGGAACAGAACAAAAAATTCAAAGTTTTGCCGCTGGTGCAGGCACAGTTTTGTTTTATGAAGATCAGAACGTGGTTAAAGGCTTACAAGAACAGTTTGAAGCTTATGCTGATAATTTTCCAATCTGGTCTGAGCACTCAACAGCAATCGCTCAATTTGCAGTTTGGAACGTATTAGCTGAACAAGGTGTTGGTGCTTCATTGCAACACTACAACCCAATTATTGATGAGAAAATTAATACTGCTTTCAATATCCCAGCTGAATGGAAGCTAAGAGCTCAGTTAGTTTTTGGTTCTATTGAAGGTAACGCGGGTGAAAAAGCCTTTATTGATGATTCAAGCCGCTTTAAAACATTTGGCTAATCAATATTTTGTACTATCGTTTAGAGCTGGTTGCCATGAGCACCAGCTTTTTTAATAAAACTATAAAAAATAGGCACAAAAAAACCGCTATAAATAGCGGTTAATTCTTCAAGTGGTGCGCTCAGAGAGATTCGAACTCCCGACCCCTTAGTTCGTAGCCAAGTGCTCTATCCAGCTGAGCTATGAGCGCGTACTTGATGGAGGGCATTATACGCAGTTTTTCTATTTTAGAAAGACATTTTTCATCTTTTTGTCATCGAACGTCTAGTTCTTAGCCATTAGAAAATACAAAGGTATGATCTCGCTCAGGAATGTAGTCTGCTTAGCTATGAAATCGGTTTGAAATATTTTTTTTCAATTAAAGTTCTTTACGGCTACACCCCAATTTGGGCATTTTGGCCAAATGAGTAAAAATAAAAGTATAGTTTTTTAGTCAGGATTATATAAATAAAATATTTCTACCTGCCCATAAATATTTTTATTAGCTAATTTATTTAGCTTTAATATTTATAAAAAATAATCAAAAAAAGGGGGAAAAATACATTGATCTTCAAACCATATATTATAAAAAAAATTATTATTTTTATGTCTAAATCAAAGTGAATATCTAATTGTCAAAACATTATAAGTATCAAATTATTTGAGTAGAAATATGCATTGACACTTTTTGAGATGTACCCAATACTAATTTTTAATTATTGAGAAGCATATCTCAATAATTGCCTAACGTAATAAATAAATACTTACTTAAAAATACATAAATACATAGGAAATAGACCATCATGTTCTTATTAAAAAATCTAGTAACTTCGATATCAAAAGTTACCCAAGACTTGGGTAATATTATATCGGTAACCCCAATTGTAAATACAGGTTCCTCTGTTAACGTAAACGTTTCTGATATAAATATTGCTACTGGAAATGTTTCAACATCAGGCTTACTTTCTAATGTTGTTTCAACTGTAACCAATACCGTTTCTCACACAACAGGCTTAGTTTCTGGTGTAGTCGGTACCGTAACAGGTGCTGTTGGTGGTGTAACTGGTGGCGCTACTAGCGGCAATCCAGTTGGTACAGTAACTGACATCCTTGGCGGTGTGACTGGCACTATCGGCGGCCTGACTGGTGGTTTAACTGGCGGTGTCACTGGCGGCAATCCAGTCGGTGCAGTAACTGATATCCTTGGCGGTGTGACTGGCACTATCGGCGGCCTGACTGGTGGTTTAACTGGCGGTGTCACTG
>NZ_KB851203.1:0-483420 GCF_000368065.1 Acinetobacter seifertii | reverse complement strand
GGTGGTTTAACTGGCGGTGTCACTGGCGGCAATCCAGTTGGTGCAGTAACTGACATCCTTGGCGGTGTGACTGGCACTATCGGTGGCTTGACTGGCGGTTTAACTGGCGGCGTGACTGGTGGTAATCCAGTCGGTGCAGTAACTGACATCCTTAGCGGTGTGACTGGCACTATCGGTGGCTTGACTGGTGGTTTAACTGGCGGTGTCACTGGCGGCAATCCAGTCGGTGCAGTAACTGATATCCTTGGCAGTGTGACTGGCACTATCGGCGGCCTAACTGGTGGTTTAACTGGCGGCGTGACTGGTGGCAATCCAGTCGGTGCAGTAACTGATATCCTTGGCGGTGTGACTGGCACTATCGGTGGCTTGACTGGTGGCATTATTGGTGGTGGCACATCTCCTATTTCCCCAGTAATTGATGTGGTTCAAGGCGGCATTGATATTCTTCAAGGCGTTGAAAGCTTAAAAACTGGTATTATTAATACAGCAATTAATACTGTTGCTGACACTGTAGTTGGCGTACTCCCTCAAACTGAACATCCTGTTACCGATATTGCTCATCTTGGCACTCTAACTTTCGAAACCTCTCGCGATACAGTAAATGGCGCATTAGAAACAGTATCTAATTTAGTAGGTGGCGACATTCAAGGTGCTACTCAATCTGCAACAGGTATTCTTGGGACACTTGTTAATAACGGTTCAACTGCAACAGGCATTTTAACTGACATTCTTGGTGGTGTGACTGGCACTATCGGCGGCTTGACTGGTGGTGTTACTGGCGGCAACCCGCTTGGTACTGTTACTGACATTCTTGGCGGTGTAACTGGCACTATCGGCGGCTTGACTGGTGGTGTTACTGGCGGCAATCCACTTGGTACTGTTACTGACATCCTTGGCGGTGTTACTGGCACTATCGGCGGCTTGACTGGTGGTGTTACTGGCGGCAACCCACTTGGTACTGTTACCGACATTCTTGGCGGTGTGACTGGCACTATCGGCGGCTTGACTGGTGGTGTTACTGGCGGCAACCCACTTGGTACTGTTACTGATATCCTTGGCGGTGTTACTGGCGGTATTATTGGTGGCGGCACATCTCCTATATCTCCAGTAGTTGATGTGGTCCAAAGTGGTATCGATGTTCTTCAGGGCGTGGAAACTTTAAAAACTGGTATTATTAATACAGCAATTAATACTGTTGCAGACACTGTAGTTGGTGTGCTTCCTCAAACGGAACACCCTGTTACCGATGTAGCTCATCTTGGCACTTTAACTTTTGAAACGTCTCGCGATACAGTGAATGGCGCGCTTGAGATTGTATCTGATTTAGTGGGCGGTAATATCCAAGGTGCAACTGATCATGCAACTGGTATTGTCAACACACTCATTACAAATGGTACAACTGCTACTGGTATTTTAACTGACATTCTTGGTGGTGCGACTGGCGCTATTGGCGGCGTAACTGGTGGTGTTGGTGGCGATAACCCACTCGGTGTAGTTACTGATCTTCTTGGTGGTTTAACTGGTGGCAATGCACTTGGTACAGTTACCGATATCATTGGTGGCGTAACTGGCGGTACAGCTGGCAGCAATCCTATTGGCATCGTAACAGATATCGTAGGTAGCTTAACTGGTGGTGTAACTGGTACAGGTAGTTCAGATGTTATTTCTGGACTATTAGGTGGATTAACAGGTAACTTAGGAGGAGTAACTTCTACAGTATCAAGCGTAACAAATACAGTTCATACTTTAGTTCCTCAATCATTACTTACTGATAATTTCTTAGATAGCTCTTTACACACTCTTTAATAAAATTAAATAAAGCCACTATTTATAGTGGCTTTATTTTTGTATATATTTTTAAAGATTAATTAATATTAATGCATTTCCTGCCATTTATAATATTTCTTATGCGCTAACCCTAACATCGGATAATCATTAGGAGTATCACCATAAGCATAAATAGTAGAATATTTGGTTAAATCATATTTATTTTTTATTCTATTTACTTTTTCTAAATAACCACAATCACCATTAATAAAATTACCAGTCAAGACACCATTATGTATCTCAAGTTGATTACAAATAACATCTAAGTTTAATGACTGACACCAACTTTCTAAATAAACCCCTAACGAAGCAGATACAACAACAACCTGATCCCCTTGCTGTTTATGCCAGAGAATACGTTCTAGTGCATTTTCACGAATACAGGTAGGAATTACTTTGTTAGCAAACTCTTGTCCTATATGTTTCAGAGAATCGGCATTATAGCCAATATATCCCACCTGACAGAGCTTGGTCCGTATAGTTCTATCCGTTACCCAGCCAAACTTATAGCCCGCAATATAAGGTGCAAGTCGAATACCACCAAGTATTTGAGTTTTCCTGCTCAAAGAAAATTTAAGGAACAAACTAAAAGTATCGTTATGGGTTATCGTGCCGTCAAAATCAAATAAAGCCAGATTCATTTATGATTATCTCTAATATAATTAAAAAGTTATAAATTTAAATTTTTAAAAATTACTAAATAGCAGACACAAAAAAACCGCTATAAAAGCGGTTAATTCTTCAAGTTGGTGCGCTCAGAGAGATTCGAACTCCCGACCCCTTAGTTCGTAGCCAAGTGCTCTATCCAGCTGAGCTATGAGCGCGTAACTTGTGTGCCTTTCAGCGATTCGTTCTATTTTACTTGGTGCGCTCAGAGAGATTCGAACTCCCGACCCCTTAGTTCGTAGCCAAGTGCTCTATCCAGCTGAGCTATGAGCGCATTAAGTAAATGGCGGTGAGAGAGGGATTCGAACCCTCGATACCAGTAATAGGTATGCTTCCTTAGCAGGGAAGTGATTTCAGCCACTCATCCACCTCACCGGAACGAGCCGCCATAATACAAACTAAAACCCTATTGTTCAAGTCATCATAGTGAAATTTTCTTGTTTTTTAGTTCAATGAATTATTTTTTAAGCAATTTCCTTATTATTTTCATCTTTTTCGATCAAACGCTTGTTAAGATAGATATTATTTCTTCATTTAAATACAGTAGTGCATACACATTATTGCAAACCTAAACGTGCAGTTCGGGTCTGCATGACTTATGCTAAACTTATCTGCCAAGCGTGAAACCAAAAGACATGACAAAAAACTGGGCTGACCCCGAAGCGAAAGCTGAAGCTGAACGTTATGACAATCCGATTCCAAGCCGTACTCTTATTTTAGATACATTGGAGCAATTGCAGACACCACAATCGCATGCAGAACTTGTTGACCATTTTCATATTCAAGACCAGAAAAGTATCGAAGCTCTTAGTCATCGCTTAAGTGCAATGGTTCGTGATGGTCAAATCATGAAAGACGGGTTTAAGTTTCAGTTGGTGGCAGACCAACCCACTTATGAAGCGACTGTCTATATTAATAGTAAAGGTTTAGGTACCGCTCATATTGACGGCCAAAATGACCTTTTACTTCCTGAACGTGAATTACGCTTAGTCTTTAATGGTGATCGGGTTCGAGTTCGACAAACATCAGTAGACCGTAAAGGTAAACCGTGGGGTTTCATTACCGAGGTTCTACAGCACCGTGTAAAACAGTTAATTGGTAAATTGTCTATACACGACGGTGAATACTTTATTCAACCTAATAATCCAAATCAGCACCAACCGATTCCATTAGAAAAAGAATTAGTTGCACATGCCAACGCAAATGTTGGCGACATGCTTCGTATTGCTATAGATACCTACCCAACCCGTGAAGAGTTTGCAACAGCGCATATTATTCAATCTATGGCAGATAAAGCGGATACCGAAATTATTATCCCGCAGACCATTCTTGAGTTTGGCTTACCTTACGAATTTCCAGATGAAGTTATAAAAGAAGCTGAAAGTTTTAAAGAACCTTCTGCACAAGACCGCGAAGGTCGAGTTGATTTAAGAGATTTAGCACTCGTCACAATCGATGGTGAAGACGCACGAGATTTCGATGACGCCGTGTATGCAGAAAAACGTCCAGGTGGGGGTTATCGCGTTGTAGTTGCAATTGCCGATGTGAGCCATTATGTGCGCTTAGATTCAGCTCTTAATGAAGAAGCGGAAGAACGTGGTACTTCGGTTTACTTCCCTCATTTTGTATTACCAATGCTACCAGAAGCATTATCAAACGGATTATGTTCACTTAACCCGCATGTAGATCGCTTATGTATGGTTTGTGACCTGAAACTCTCCCGTACTGGTCGTGTAACGGGTTATGAGTTTTATCCATCGGTCATGCATTCAAAAGCTCGTTTGACTTACACGCAGGTAGCGCAATACTTTGACGGTGCAACCGACGCAATTCCAAAAGATCGTGATATTCACAAATCGCTCAATACGCTTTTCCAGCTTTATCAGATTTTGAAAAATTTACGTGCTGATCGTCATGCAATGGAATTTGAAACCATTGAAACGTATATGACTTTTGATGAGCTAGGTGGAATTAAAGAAATTTTGCCTCGCACACGTAATGAAGCACACAAACTTATTGAAGAATGCATGTTGCTTGCTAACGTGGCTGCGGCTGAATATGCATTAGAACATGATGTTCCAATGTTATATCGCGTACACGAAGCGCCTGAGTTCTCACGTATTCAGAAAGTAAAAGACTTTATAAAACTTCTTGGCTTACCTTTCCCAGATCAACCCACTCAAGCTGATTATCAAAAAGTTATTGAGGCAACTAAAGACCGTATTGATGCACCAAGCATTCATGCCGTGTTATTACGCTCAATGATGCAAGCTTACTATGGTGCTAAAAATGCCGGTCACTATGGTTTAGCTTATGAAGCTTATACGCATTTCACCTCACCAATTCGTCGCTATCCAGACTTATTGTTACATCGCGCAATTAAAGCTCATTTAAAACAAAAGCCGTCTCCACTCTCGGGTGCAGCTTTAGACGATGCTGGTGAACATTTCTCTCAAACCGAACGCCGTGCAGATGAAGCATCTCGCAGTGTAACGACTTGGTTGAAGTGCCACTATATGCAACAGCACTTAGGTGATGAATTCATTGGTATAGTAAGTGCTGTCACTGAATTTGGCCTATTTATTACCCTTAAAGACTTATATGTCGATGGCATGATTCATATTAGCCAGCTTGGCGATGACTTCTTTATTTATGATCAAGCGAGTCAAAACCTTATTGGACAAAATCGTGGTCAGGTTTTTGGTTTAGGTGATGAAGTTAAGATTCAGGTTGCTGGTGTAAATCTAGAAGAACGTAAGATCGATTTTCAACTTATTCAGCAAGTCACCCATGCTGGACGAGTAGTTCGCAGTCGTGCTCCACGGACAACCAGAACAGCAACCCAAGCAACTGAAGAAGTTTTTGGTAAACCACCTACCACTTCAAATGATGGTGAAAAACCTGTTCGTAAAAAGAAGGAGAAAGGTAAACCAAGTTCATATACTAAAAAGTCTGGAAAAAAAACCACTACGAAAGCAGAGGCCAAGCCAGAAAAAGTAAAGAAAAAAGTAAAACCAAAAAAGAAAAAGTCGAATGCCAAGTCCAAGGCTGACTAATCCATAGGTTTTTACATTATTTATTATTAAGCTCCCAAAAATGGGGGCTTAATACTTTTAGAACGTTTATTTTTCAAATTAAGCTTGATTTCCTGCCTAACAATACCTACATCTAATACTATGTTTAAAAAATAATGTGGCTATTAGCAATGACTTTACAGCAAGCAACTCTACCTACTCCCCGCTTTGACCAAATTACATTAGATAATTTAAAACAAGACATTCAACAAGCAATTCAAGCAGGACAAGAGTTCTTAAATACCCTTACGGCTGCACCATCCGAGACAGATCAGCAACTTGCCGTGCTTGAACACATTGATGCACTTGAAAATAACCTTAGTGAATCATGGGGTGTTTTATCACACTTAAATGCCGTGATGAGTAATGCAGAAACCAGAGAAGTCTATCAGTCGCTCTTACCCGCTTTAAGTGAATATTACACTCAACTAGGTCAACATACGGCGCTATATCAGACTTACCAACATATTCATGATGGTCAGAGCTATACAACACTTAGCGCTGCGCAACAAAGTGCCATCCGCCTCGCATTACGTGATTTCAAGCTTTCTGGCGTTGCTCTAGAGGGTGAAAAGAAAAAACGCTATGCAGAAATTTCTGCACGTCTTTCACAGCTTTCTTCTGACTTCTCGAACCATGTACTTGATGCTACACAAGCCTATTTTAAACCGCTTACAGAAGATCAGTTAAAAGGTCTTCCAGAAAGTAATATCGAATTATTAAAGCAGTACGGCAAACAGCGCGAGCTTGACCAAGCAGTAGCGACTTTAGATTTTCCAGCTTATTTTGCAATCATGACCTATGCAGATGATCGCGCATTACGTGAAGAACTATATAAAGCTTATGTCACTCGTGCATCAGATCAGTCTGAACAAACTGAATTTGATAACAGCAAAATTATGGAAGAAATCTTGAGCCTCCGCCAAGAAATGGCAAAACTACTTGGTTTCAATAACTACGCTGAATATTCTCTTGCTAGCAAAATGGCTCCTGATGTCAAAACAGTTCACGACTTTTTAGCTGACTTAGCTGAGCATGCACGTACACCTGCTCTTCAAGAAGTTGCTGAGCTACAAGCAATTGCAAAACAAGATGGAATTGACGAGCTCAAACCTTGGGATACGACTTACTATTCTGAAAAGCTTAAACAGCAACAGTTCAACTTATCTCAAGAAGCATTAAAACCTTACTTCCCTGCTCCGAAAGTCATTCAGGGCTTATTCCAGATTGTACAGCGCTTATACGGCATTAACATCGTTGAACGTGAAGCTCCTGTTTGGCATCCAGATGCACGTTATTTTGAGTTAGAAGACCAAGGTCAAGTGGTTGGCGGATTCTTCTTTGATTTATATGCACGTACCGGTAAACGCGGTGGCGCATGGATGAGCGGCTTCCGCTCACGTATGCAAACTGTTCATGGTTTACAAAAACCAATTTGCTATATGGTGTGTAATTTCACTCCACCTGTAGGTAATCAGCCAGCCTTACTGACTCACGATGAAGTTATCACCTTGTTCCACGAATTTGGACATGGTTTACACCATATGCTAACTGAAGTAGATAATATCTCGGTTGCAGGTACTCACGGCGTCGCTTGGGATGCAGTCGAATTACCAAGTCAGTTTATGGAATTCTGGTCATGGGATAAAGAAAGTCTTGATGTTTTAAGTGAGCACATTGAGAGCAAACAGACTTTACCTCAAGAATTACTTGATGCTTTATTAAATGCACGTTTCTTCCAATCTGGTATGCAAACTTTACGTCAACTTGAATTTGCACTGTTTGATTTAACTATTCACACCAAGACTCCTGCGTTGAATAGCGAGCAAATTCAAGAGACATTAAATGACATACGCCAACAATATGCAGTAGTACCAACTGTTGATTACAACCGTTTCCAACATAGCTTTAGCCATATTTTTGCAGGCGGGTATGCGGCGGGTTACTACTCTTACAAGTGGGCAGAAGTTTTAGCAAGTGATGCATTTGACCGCTTTGAACATGAAGGTATTTTCAATACTCAAACGGGTAAAGAATTCCGTCAAGCAATTTTAGCTGTAGGTGGGAAAGATACTGCTCTTGAAGCATTTGTCAATTTCCGTGGTCGTGAACCAAAAATTGATGCATTGTTACGTCATCAAGGTTGGACGAACGACAACAAAACCGCTTAAACTATGGGCCTAAATTGATCGTGTGGTTAGGGTGATAAAGATGAAAAAACGTTTCATTGCTGGGGCTAAATGTCCAAAATGTGAAGCCATAGATCGGATTGTCATGCTAACCACCGCTGAAGACGAATGGATTGAATGTATCGAATGTGGTTATAGCGAAAATCGTCCGACTCATGTTGATGAACCGGAAACACCAGCTATACCTGATGAAGTTGGAGTAATACAGTTCAAGCCTCGTCGTTCTGACTAAAGGTCTTAGAGATGCCACTACAAAGAAAACAAAACTCAAAACTCTTGTGGATTTTAATTGGGGGCTTAAGCATTCTGGCAGTGCTTTTTTTCGCAGCACAATGGTTTTTTAAAAAAACTGAATCGCCAGCACCGATAGTCGATCCTCATCCTGTATCGACACCTGCTCCTGAAAAACCTACAGCACCAGCAAGTTCCGTACCTGTAGCTCAACCGCAAACTGCTAGTTCTCAGCAGCTTGTGAATGAAGATGTGCTCAAACAACCTGTTCCAGCTCAAGAATCTTTAGCAAAAGAAGAAGTTTCTAAGCTCAATGATATCAACCATCAATTACAAGATCAGGAAGCGACTTTAAAAGCTCAACATGCTGATGCAGATCAACTTATTAAGCTAAAAGAAGAGCAAGTAAAACTGCTCGAAGCTCAGGTTAAACAACAATAGCTTTTGCCTAAATCTAAAGATAACGTAAAAAAGCTAGTTCACCTTGAACTAGCTTTTTTACTAATTAGAAACTGGCTTATTTAAAAACTCATCATAAAAAAACACCCCCTTAAAGAGAGTGTTTTTAGTAGGTTTATACATTTAAAACTATTTGTACCAACCAAAAAGTTTCAGTACTAATGGAGCATAAGTTACCAATACCAACGATGAGAACAAGACAATAATTGGTAATAACCAACGCTCATATCGGTAATAGAAACTTGTGTATTTCTCTTTCGCTTCCACATCCGCAGCATTGACCTCATCATCTCCAACGGATAACCGTGTTAATAGGTGATTTAAGGCAACTGGTGGTGTTACATAACCAAATTCGAATGCAACCAATACAATCATCCAGAAATGAATTGGATGAATACCATTTTCGTAAGCTACAGGAGCAATCGTTGCTGCTACTAAAATTACAGCACCAAATGGATCTGTACACATACCGATAATAGCAAGTAACAATGCAATACATGCCAGTGATATATAGATACTGCCTAAATGAGTTGGTAATAACTCAACCACTTCAGAGCGCTCAATTAAACCACCTACACTTGCAGACAATGCCATCAAAATAATTAAGGCACCGATATGCCCAACGGTTTCTGATGTCGCAAAGCGCAATGCACCACCAAAACCAAGACGGAACTGCGAACTATGCGGATCGTGCGATTGTAAGAACGGAGATTTTTTCTCATGTTCACGAACAATTGCTTCATGAATATTTAAAGCTGGTGTCTCTTTAGGCATCACCAGTTTATCGTACAAGATCATCGCAATCAGCACGAGTGGCAGAATTACTGGTGCAGTAAATTCGTTCATTCCGGTATCTAATGCATATTTATAAAATGCAAGAACAACTATTGTAATTAAGATATATGGAATAACGGGTACGAAAGCTCGTGCCATGCCTGGAAGTGCTACTTTCGGTGAGTTCACACGGAACTTTTCTTCTGCCAAGAAAAGAGATACACCTAAGAAAATAAATGCAGTTAACCAGAATACGTAAATACCATGTCCAAATAACTCATCAGATGTAACATGGCGACTGTCTAGCATGGCAATTAAAACGACCAATAGACATGGACGTACTACAACACCTAATGAACCTGACATTGCAGATACAGCAAGTGCATACTGACGGCGAGCACCTGCATTCCAAACTTCCTTATAAATAATCGCACCGGCCGCAATAACGAAAATCCCTGATGCACCTGTATAAGCTGTTGGTACAGCAGCAGCAATCAGAATTAACCAAGTTAAGGTTTCTGGCGCTAAGTTCCATGGACGAAGTACATTTAAGAACAAGTCCATAACACGTGTTTGTGTAAGCAACATACCTGCCCAAATAAATAAGGCAAGATTTAAGAAGATACCTGAGAACTCAACCAACAAACCAAGGTAAATCCCTTGCCCCATTGGATAGTCCATAAAGAATGTGAAGACAATACCTGTAATTAGTGCCATATAAGCATATAAAGGCACAGAGAGTAAGGCTAAGCCTATGTTACCGCCTTCACGTTTTGGCGGAGGTAAAACAAATAATTGATACAGACTAATTAAGCTCAGAACAACAAACAGAATCATCCAGATCCAGTAAATCGTTACTGTTTCATAAGTAGGTGTTACCCCAGAATTAATGACAGAACGATACTGACTAATCACAGAAAAACTTAGTAGTGCATTACCAAGCAACATAAAGAGAGAATACACTTTGTAATCAATTTTTGTTGCTGGATTACGCAAGCCAATATGGTGATATTTGGGACTGTTCTAAATTTTGTGTAAGTACTTAATTTTCATTTATCCTTCAGAGGATAATTACAAAAGGTACTTCACATGGATGAAGCAACAATCAAAAGTATGGCTGCCGAATTGGCTAAAGGTCTAAAAACACCAGAAGACTTAAACCAAATGACAGCAGTCTTTAAAAAATTCATGATTGAAACTGCACTCAATACTGAACTTTCAGACCATCTCGGTTATGAAAAGCATCAGCCCAAGAAAGGCTCAAATAGCCGTAATGGGTTTAGTTCTAAAACCATTACAACTCAAGATGGACAACTGGCTTTAGATATTCCCCGTGATCGAGAAGGTTCATTTGAGCCACAAATTATCAAAAAGCACCAAACACGCATCACCAGTATGGATGACCAAATCCTCTCACTGTATGCAAAAGGAATGACTAATAGGGAAATTGTAGCCTTCTTCAAAGAAATGTACGATGCCGATGTGTCAGCATCTCTCATCAGCAAAGTTACCGATGCTGTGATTGAGCAAGTGACTGAGTGGCAAAATAGAGCCTTAGATAGCCTTTATCCTGTTGTCTATCTTGACTGTATTGTTGTCAAAGTCCGTCAGCACTCCAATGTGATTAACAAGTCCGTATACCTTGCTTTAGGCATCAATATGGATGGGCAAAAAGAATTACTGGGTATGTGGATTGCTCAGACAGAAGGTGCCAAATTCTGGCTGTCAGTCATGACAGAGCTAAAAAATCGAGGAGTACAGGACATTCTTGTTGCCTGTGTAGATGGATTAAAAGGCTTCCCTGACGCGATAGCCTCTGTTTACCCTCATACTGATATTCAACTGTGTATCGTGCATGTTGTACGCAATAGCCTGAGATTTGTAAGCTGGAAAGACTACAAAGCTGTTACGTCGGGTCTGAAAGCGATTTATCAGGCAAGTACAGAGGAAAATGCTTTAAAATCCCTAGACATCTTCTGTGATCAATGGAATCACCAGTATCCCAAAATTGGAGAATCCTGGCGGGCCAATTGGGAAAATATCCGAACGATCTTTAGCTATCCAGCCGAAATACGTCATGCAATTTATACAACAAATGCGATTGAGTCGTTGAATAGCGTAATACGCCATTCAACGAAGAAAAGGAAAATCTTTTCATCTGATGACTCAGTAAAGAAGGTCATTTACTTAGCAACATCAAATGCTGCGAAGAAATGGACGATGCCAATTCAAAATTGGCGTTTAGCAATGAATTGGTTTACGATTCAGTTCGATGATCGATTAAAAGATCATTTATAAAAAATGGAACTTACACAAAATAATTTACAGGCTCTGATATTTCAATGATGCAGTAATTGCAGAAATTAAAACCATAAAGACCAGTAAAATGGCACGGTTCTCTGTACCAAATTTAAATATACCGAAGAAACCCGTTTCAATCGTACGGTATGTACGTACTCCCGGATTTGCCTCAATATATTTAATAGTTTTATCGTAGGCCTTATATTTATCTTCACATTGCTGCTGTGCGGCTTGTAAGGATGCACGGACATCACTTTCTGAGGCAGCACCAAAGAAGCTCGCGAAATCATCAGATGCATTCGCTTTCATTTGCTCTTTTACTTGAGCATCAATATTTGGATTTCGATCACAAGATGGCTTTTCAGGTTCAGCACGCAAAAATGAATATTGCATGCCTATCGCAGGGTCACCATAAAGGCGCTCCCCGATACGTAATAATTGCCCGTGGATCATTTCCCCGGTACCAATTATCAGCGTCATTAATAGCAAAATGAGGATTACGAATGTTGAGATCCATTCGTTCCATATATAACCCAGCAGACCTAATCCAGATCTTTTTTCTTGATATTCTTGCATAAATATTCCAATTTTGTTCTCTCAAATCCCTCATAACAAAGGCTCTGAGTCATGCAATTTCCTTGGTCAGGGGTATCGTCCATCCCCTTTCTACCAATCCCTTTATTCAACGATCAAATTTGCATCAAACTTTATCAATAAAGAATGACTAAAATCTCTTTTTTAACAGTTTGTATTGTCAATCTTCCTACTTGAATCTCTGTATAAGCCAATAGCATCCCCCAAAGATTGCACCGCCTATCGCACCATATAAATGAGCTTCGGTTAAAACAGGACTACCAATTAATTGTGCAGTGCCCGTTTGTCCAAAGGTGTTTTCCCAAACCAGTTTGGCAATAATTAGTCCTAAAACTAACAATGCAAAATTCCGTTCTTTGCGATATTGCAAATAAACTAGAGCAACGGCTGTATACAACCCGTGAAGTACTCCAGATAGACCGGCATATGCATCGATATAAGGCAAATAAAAATAGAACACCAAGCTAATAAATGGTGGTAGAAGAAAAAGAAGAATTAAGATGTGCCACACTTTGGTATGTGGAAATATGAAGGGCAAACACGCAAATGCCATCATATTTAAAAGGAAGTGAATCCACCCCACATGTACCCAATGCGCTGTCCATAAACGCCAAAACTCACCAAGTAAGCTTTCACGCCAATAAATAAAATAATCTGGAAATACTTGTAGACATGCAGAAACAGAAATGCACCCTGCGACCAAAAGCACTTTTTTATTGAGTACATGATCCTTCATAGCACACTCCTTTTAAAACTAGACTCCTTACGATTAATACGAAAAATAAGTAGCAACGCAAGGAGTTAGTTTCTTCAGATCTTTTTACTGTGCAGGTGCAGGTGCAGTTGCTGAGTCTGCTGGAGCTTCTGATGCAGCCCCACCGTCAAATAACTCATCCAGTTCTGCTGAACCCTCGTTTTTCTCATCCCAGAAATGAGACATACCGCCGTCACCTGTACGAACGCCTGTATGCTCAGTCCAATAGCGGTCAGAAATACCACGAACAATTAAACCAGCCATGCTATCGATTAACTTAAAGTTCGGATTAACTGGTTTATCGTCTGCTTGAGATGCTGCATAAGTTTTTAATGCATCACGGATTTTGGCATCGTCACCACTTGCTTGTGCAGCTACAGCATAGAGTGCGTGAGACAAACGAACACCTTTTTGTTCACCAATTTGCACTGACTGTTTTAAAGTCTCATACGGGTCTGGCTTACCTTCATTAGCTCCTGGTAATAAAGTCCAGATCACCGCACGTGTTGCATTTGGTGCTCCCCAGAACTTTTGGTTATCAAGACAAACCATGCCACGCTCTACGATAGCAGCAATATCTTTCGGAACATTGACAGAACCACCTGAGTTAATGTCATTTGTTACTGCTTGAAGGCCACTTATCATTCCAAGTAGATATACAGTCTGATCGGTATCACTACGCATAGTTGGACAAGAGTCACCTAAATGGTACTTATATTTAGATTCCCAACGATCAGCGAATAATTTATAGCCCGTATATTGCCGCTCTGCAGCAATTGCAGCCCAACGCTTCTGCGCAATACGTGCATCTTGAGCTTCTGTTACTTGTCCTGCTTTTGAAGCGCGTAAATAACGTAACTCCTGTTCTAATGCTTGGTTTTCCGCACATACACCTGAAGCAGCATACATTAAGACAGCAACACGGGTAGGATCTGCACCCATCCCTTTAGTCGACATGATTGCAGGAGTTAAGGCACTACCAGTATTACAAACCATTTCAGCATCTTGCATTGCCAAAATAGGCGGAACAACGTGTTTTTCCGTAAAACCTAAAGCAACATTTGCTCCGCTTTTCACGACGTATGAACAACCTGATAAAACTGAAGCTGCAAGAAAACTCATCGCCAAACCTTGGCTTATTTTTTGGACTTTAGACATCTTCCTGTCCTCGATGTAATTTGTTTTTTCCTTTTCAGATGTACATTAGCAGATGCATATCTTGAATAAAAGAGTAATTACTCTAATTGTAGCGCTTATACTTTGACACACTTCACAGCAGATAAAATTGACAGTTTTTCAGGGAAACAAAAATTTTAGGCAAAAAAAAGTAGCATTGCGACGGTTCAGCACATGCTACTTATTAACTGGGATAAGCTTTTAACGGCTTATATTATTGTTGTTCTATATAATCCTTGAGTAAAGTTCCTGCTCTTCCTACTACTACAGCCATAACAACTGCAATTAACAGAAACATCCACATTGAAATCTCCATGAGAGACCTCCTTACTACATTCGCACCCAGTAAAAACCGGACACTTGATGAAATGAATCGATTAATCAATTAAACTATTGACTGACCGACGACCTTTGCATCCTCTGTCTCTTAACTTTGCTAAGATTAGCTTTATTAAGATGTTCCCTGAGTAAAGTTCCTGCTCTTCCTATCACCACTGCCAGAATGATGGCAATGACCAAGAACGACCATGTTGGCATCTCCATTTGAGACCTCCGACACACTTTACGTTGGTGTTTGTACTTTAACCGATAGAATAATAACCATATTGAGAAATTGTCGGACAATTAGCTTTCTTGCTATTTTTTCTGTATTTTAACTAGACAATTTATATTTTCTAAATAGAAATAAATCTTAATTAATTGATTTTTAATATTTTTAAATAAATATACAAATGTAGAATTGTCTAACAATTAATAGAATTTTTCTAAAGTCTTAAGCTGTTTCCATTGAGATAAGGACATTTGATCAAACCAAATAACAGAAGTTAATGTTTTATCACCCTTAAAATAGACCACTATGAAAATCTGATAATCAATTATTTTTAAAATTTCTACACGAGAAATGGTTTGTTCTGAATGAAAGCTAAGTGACCATAATTTCTGATCTAAATAAGCAATTTGAACGAGCTGTGGTCGCTTTAAAAAGAAAATAAAACTTATAAATAATAAACAGACCGTAACTAACCACCAGAGTATTGGTATCAGCTGATAAAACAGAGCTGCTAAACATAGGCCAATAAAAAACTGAAATATAATCGAAAAACGGCTATATTTCAGTTTAAAATTCAATTGGTTGATCAAAACTAATCAGCCATGAACATAATGCTTTAATTTATGAATAAAATCACGTAATTCTGTACGCGGCGGTTCAGATACTTCCATAAACCAGTCAAGTAAATCAGGATCTTCCTGCTCTACTAATTCAGCAAACAATGCTTTTTCTGCTGGATCTGCCTTTAAATAATAATTTTTCACATACGGGTCAAAATAGACATCAATTTCCTTTAAACCGCGGCGTGCGCGATAAACTACTTTACGTTCTTCCAAGGTCATTTCTTCAGACATTTATTTCCCCATCTGCGTTGATAGTGCGCCTAGTTTACCTGATCACATAAGAAAGTTCGCTAAAAATCTCAAATTGACCAAACTTATCACTTCATAGCTATAAATGAGCATTCATCACATTGTTAGACCTAATGAGCTTGCCTTATGTTTAGACTCATAACATCAAGCCCAAACCAAGGAAGAAATACAATGCAATCTGGTGCTATTCGTCCCATTCCAAATATGTTACCTCGCCATCTATTTAACGAAGAACATGAAGCTTTTCGTGAAACGGTACGTAAATTCTATGAGAAGGAAGTTGTACCAAATACTGAAAAATATGAAAAACAACAACATGTGGACCGAGATCTTTGGAATAAAGCTGGTGCATTAGGTTTACTGTGCACCACCATGCCAGAACAATACGGTGGTTCAGGTGTGGACCGTCTATACAGTATGATTCTTATCGAAGAACAAGCATACGCAATGGACTCAAGTACAGGTTTCTCATTACATTCTGATATTGTCGCCAACTATATCAATAACTTTGGAAACGAAGAACAAAAGCAAAAATGGCTTCCGAAAATGGCAACTGGTGAAACAGTGACCGCAATTGCCATGACAGAACCAGGAACAGGCTCAGATTTACAAGCTGTTCGAACAACAGCCGTTCTTGATGGCGATGAATATGTGATTAATGGTTCAAAAATATTTATTACCAATGGCTATTTGTGCGACATGGCCATCGTGGTCTGTAAAACAGGCAACAGTGATAAAGGCTCTGCCAATTTATCACTTATTATTGTTGAAGCTGACCGTGCTGGTTTTACTAAAGGTAAACCACTCAACAAAATTGGCATGAAAGGTCAAGATACATGTGAACTCTTCTTTGATAACGTTCGTGTCCCTAAAGAAAATCTTTTAGGCATGGAAGGCATGGGCTTTATTATGCTCATGAAAGAATTAGCCTGGGAGCGTATGTTGGTTGCAATTATCTGCCAAGCTGGTGCAGAAGCAGCGTTTGCACATACTGTTCAATATACAAAAGATCGTAAAGCATTTGGCAAGCCAATTAGTGCTTTCCAAAATACACGTTTCAAACTCGCAGAACTACGTACTGAAATTGATTTCTGCCGTACCTATTTAGATCGTTGTATGGAATTACAACTTGAAGAAAAGTTGAGTATTGAAGCTGCCGCAGCTGCTAAATATAAAATTTCGGATATGTTCTCGAAAATAGTCGATGAATGTCTTCAATTACATGGTGGCTATGGTTACATGCTGGAATATCCAATTGCTCGTGCTTATATTGACCACCGAGCAAACCGTATTTATGCAGGTACAAACGAAATTATGAAAGAGTTAATCTCTAGAACACTTTAATACCAAGCATAAAAAAGGAGGCTATTTGCCTCCTTTTTTATTTCAAATCTTAAGACACTAGCTTTGGCTTACGTGTATTTACATCTGAATGTTTGTGAAAATGAAGAATACCATCATCAAATTTAGCATTTTGTAATGACTTTCTATCTTCAAGATAATTATTGGTTACTTGCCATGGAGCATGCTTACCTTGTTTTGGAAGCTCATGAGCTGCACGACTAATATAACCAGAAGACAATTTACCCATTACTGTATCTTCTTCCATTTCGTTTTTATTACCCGCTGGAATAACCTCATCATAGTTATTCTTGTCCATATAGTTTAATAGACGGGAAATATAATCAGCTGCAATATCAACTTTTAATGTCCAAGATGCATTCACATAGCCAATAATCATTGCCATGTTTGGAATATCACTTAGCATAATACCATTGTAAAGCATATGTTCTGAGGAGTTGATTGGCTTACCATCAACTTTAGCTTGAACACCACCCATAATTTGGACTTGTAAACCAGTTGCAGACACTATAATGTCGGCATCAAGGTGTTTGCCTGACTTTAATTGAATACCTGTCTCTGTAAATTTTTCGATCTGATCAGTTTCAACACTTGCCTTACCTTCACGAAGAATCTTAAATAGATCACCATCAGGGACTACACAAAGACGCTGATCCCAAGGATTATAAGAAGGCGTAAAATGTTTCATATCCACTTTACCCTTAAGCTGCATTTCAATTGCTTTTAAGAGTAAACGACGAACTGTTTTAGGATGCTTTTGTGACAATGCGTAAATTGCGCGTTGCATACCAATATTACGTGCTCGCGTAAATTTATAAGCTGTTTCTTCAGACATAAATCTACGAGTTTTTTCATAAATGAAGTCAATAGAAGGAACTGTTGCAATATAAGTTGGTGAACGCTGTAACATCGTCACATGACCTGCCCCACCTTTCGACATCGCAGGAACTAGAGTAATTGCTGTAGCACCACTACCAATAATTACTACTTTTTTACCTGTATAGTCTAAGTTTTCAGGCCAATGCTGCGGATGAATGAGTTGACCTTTAAAAGCATCTTGATTAGGGAAAGTCGGAGCATAACCTTGGTCATAATTATAATAACCAGTACAACCTACAACAAAGTTAGCTACCCAAGTCTGTTGCTTTTTATTGCTATCCTCGACAACAACATGCCATTTCTTTGAAGTAGAATCATAATTTGCAGAAAGCACACGATGACCAAAGTGAATCTTTTCTTTTAATTTGAACTCATCAATTACTTCACCTAAATAACCTTTAATTGAAGCACCATCAGCCAGTACATTAGCTTTACACCATGGTTTAAAGTTAAAACCAAATGTAGACATATCCGAATCTGAACGAATACCAGGATAACGGAAAAGATCCCAAGTCCCCCCAAAAGATTCACGACGCTCTAAAATTTCAAATTGGCGCTGCGGAGAGTTTTTAGATAGATGGGCAGCAACTCCGATTCCTGAAATGCCGGCACCAATGATTAGAATATCAACTTGCTTTTCCATTTTATTTTTATACCCATTGTTGAGAATATAACTTTATTAAAGCACAATTTTGACAATACACAATGTCAAGTTTGACCGTTTATCCGTTTTTTTATGTCACTTGGGGACAATTTTTTATTTTTATAGCTTTTAGAAAATAAAAAAGACCGGCATAAAGCCGGCCTTTTTCGAATAATATCAATTATTCAGCTGAAGTATTCACTTCACGATCTACAAGCTCAACGTAAGCCATCGGTGCTGCATCACCAGCACGGAAGCCCGCTTTAAGAACACGTAGATAACCGCCGTTACGTTCTTTGTAACGAGGGCCGAGTACGGTAAATAATTTACCTACAGTTGCAGCATTACGAGTACGAGCAAATGCTAAACGACGATTTGCTACAGTATCGTTTTTTGCTAGAGTGATTAAAGGCTCAGCAACACGACGTAATTCTTTAGCTTTAGGAACAGTTGTTTTGATCAACTCGTGTTCAAATAAAGAATTAGCCAAGTTTTGGAACATCGCTTTACGATGGCTGCTTGTACGGCCTAATTTCACACCACTATTACGATGACGCATGGTGATAGTCCTACTTAATTAACGGCTACGATAGGCAAAACGGTCGTCCATACGAAGACTAGCTGGTGGCCAGTTTTCAAGACGCATACCGAGTTGTAAGCCTTTCGATGCCAAAACATCTTTGATCTCTGTTAACGATTTTTTACCAAGGTTAGGAGTTTTTAATAACTCAACTTCAGTACGTTGAACGAGATCACCAATGTAGTAAATATTTTCTGCTTTCAAACAGTTAGCAGAACGAACAGTAAGCTCTAGATCATCTACTGGGCGAAGCAAGATTGGGTCAACTTCTTCACGAGGTTCTTGAGCAACTGGAGTTTGATCTTTCTGAAGATCAACAAAAATTGCAATTTGTTGTTGCAAGATTGTTGCCGCTTTGCGGATTGCTTCTTCCGGATCAACCGTTCCATTTGTTTCAAGGTCGATTACCAGTTTATCTAAATCGGTACGTTGTTCAACACGCGCATTTTCAACGGTGTAAGAAACACGTTTAATCGGACTATAAGAAGCATCTAATTGCAAACGACCTACTGGACGTGTTTCACCTTCAGGGAAACGAGAATCAGATGTTTCATAACCACGACCTTGAGAAACTTTCAAGCGCATTTTTAATGAACCTGAAGCACTCAAAGTACCAATTAAATGATCTGGGTTAACCACTTCAACATTATGAGGTAAACGAAGGTCAGCAGCAGTAATATCGCCAGGACCTTGTTTCTCTAATGTTAAATAAGCTTCATTTTGATCGAACAGCTTAATAGACAATCCTTTTAGGTTCAGCAAGAGCTCGACGATGTCCTGCTGCAAGCCTTCTAAAGTACTGTACTCGTGCTCGACACCTTCTATCTCTACTTCAACCACAGCAGCGCCAGGTAAAGAAGACAATAGAATGCGACGTAAAGCATTACCTAGAGTGTGGCCAAAACCACGCTCTAAAGGTTCTAGAATCACTTTTGCCGAGGTCCCGCTTACCGCTTCGACCTTGATCGCTTGCGGAGTGAGAAACTCGTTTGCAGTACGCGTCATTATTGCTACCTCAAGGATTATTTAGAATACAATTCTACAATCAAGCTTTCGTTGATTTCAGCAGGTAAATCAGAACGATCTGGTGCAGCTTTAAACGTACCTTCAAGTTTAGAATGATCAACATCAATCCAAGCTGGAATACCACGTTGAGCAGCTAATTCAATCGCGTTTTTAATACGCAATTGTTGTTTAGCACCTTCGTGAACCGCAATTACATCACCCGCTTTAACTTGAATAGACGCGATGTTTACACGACGACCATTCAAAGTAATGCTACGGTGACTTACTAACTGACGAGCTTCTGCACGTGTAGAACCAAAACCCATGCGATAAACAACGTTATCAAGACGGCTTTCAAGCAATTTCAACAAGTTCTCACCAGTTGCGCCTTTAACACGAGCTGCTTCTTTATAGTAGTTACTAAATTGACGCTCTAACACACCGTAAATACGACGGACTTTTTGTTTTTCACGTAATTGTAGTGAATACTCAGATTGCTTACCACCGCGAGCCTGACCATGTTGACCAGGTGCTTTGTTAGCTTTTTTAGTTTTGACGTCAAATGGTTTAACGCCAGATTTAAGTTGCAGGTCTGTCCCTTCGCGGCGAGAGAGTTTGCATTTTGGACCAATATAACGAGCCATGAATGTTTCTCCTTACACGCGACGTTTTTTAGGTGGACGGCAACCGTTGTGAGGAATTGGAGTCACATCGGTAATGCTGTTAATCTTATAACCCACTGCGCCTAATGCACGAACCGCAGACTCACGACCTGGACCAGGACCTTTTACAAGGACGTCTAGGTTTTTCAAACCGTAATCTAAAGCTGCTTTACCAGCAACTTCAGCAGCTACCTGAGCAGCAAACGGAGTTGATTTACGTGAACCACGGAAGCCTTGTCCACCTGAGGTAGCCCAAGCCAATGCATTACCTTGACGATCGGTAATCGTAACAATGGTGTTATTAAAAGACGCGTGAATGTGTGCAACACCTTCAGAGACGGTACGAGTGACCTTCTTGCGTGTGCGAGTATCTTTAGCCATCTTTTAGCTTCCAGAAATCTTACTTTTTAATCGGTTTGCGCGGACCTTTACGGGTACGTGCGTTAGTTTTGGTGCGTTGACCACGGACAGGCAAGCTGCGACGATGACGAAGGCCACGATAGCAACCTAAATCCATTAAACGTTTAATGTTCATGGAAATTTCGCGACGTAAGTCACCTTCGGTAGGAACCTTAGCAACTTCTGCACGAATCGCATCAAGCTGTGCATCGTCCAACTCACGAATCTTAGTAGTTTCAGTGATGCCAACTGTAGCTAAGATATTCTTAGCAGTATGGCGACCGATACCAAAGATATAAGTGAGGGAGATAACAGCATGCTTGTTATCCGGAATGTTTACACCGGCAATACGAGCCATTCACTTTTCTCCAAAAAGGCAGTAGAGATAATCAACCGCCCCACAAAAATCTTGAGGGGCGGATATTAACCCAATTCGCCTACTGAAATCAACAGGTCTTGATTAGATTAACCTTGACGCTGCTTATGACGAGGTTCTGCGCTACAAATCACGCGAATAACCCCATTACGACGGATAACTTTACAGCTACCACAAATTTTCTTTACAGAAGCTTGTACTTTCATGATGAAACCTCTAAGTGCGCTTATCCCTTAGGATGAGCAGTCGTTTTTCTCATTAATGTTTGATTGTCATATTGATGAGAAGTTAAATGCGCTTGTAGCTGAGCCATAAAGTCCATAACAACAACGACTACGATAAGTAATGAGGTACCACCCAAATAAAATGGAATACCAAAAGAACTCTGTAAAATCATTGGCATCAAACAAATGACTGTAATATAAATCGCACCAATAAACGTCAAACGATTAAGAATATGATCTAAGTAACGAGCAGTTTGCTCACCTGGGCGAATACCAGGCACATAAGCTCCGCTGCGTTTTAGATTTTCTGATACTTCCTTAGGGCTAAATACTAAAGCCGTATAAAAGTAACAGAAAAAGATAATTAACGCACCAAAGAGCACCAAATACAAAGGCTGTCCAGGCGACAATACCAGAGCTAAATCTTGTAAGCTACGCTTAATTAAACCAGCATTCGGATCTGCACTACCTACCCATTGACCCAAACTAGCTGGGAACAACAATAAAGAGCTTGCAAAAATCGCAGGAATCACACCAGCCATATTAATTTTTAATGGTAGATGTGTTTGCTGAGCTGTAAATATACGACGACCTTGTTGCTTTTGCGCATAGTTTACTGGAATACGACGCTGTGCTTTTTCAATAAACACAATCGCAGCCAATACGCCAAGAGACAAAAGACCAAAGATGACAAGACCAATCAAACTTGTTTGACCATTATCTACAGATGACACTGATTGCATAATTAATTTAGGCAAACCAGCAACAATACCTGCAAAAATAATCATTGAGATACCATTACCGATACCTCTTTCAGTGATTTGTTCACCTAACCACATTAAGAACATAGTTCCAGCGATAAGTGATGTAACAGCAGGAATATAAAATGCAAGACCCGTAGACAGAGTAATACCCTGACCAATTAAACCTGCACACATACCTACTGCCTGAACCACTGCAAGTAATAATGTGCCCTGACGCGTATATTGGTTAATTTTACGCTTACCTTGCTCCCCTTCCTTTTTCAAGGCTTCAAGAGAAGGAATCACTGTTGACATTAACTGCACAATAATTGATGCAGAAATATAAGGCATGATCCCTAAAGCAAGAATAGACATTCGCTCTAAAGCACCGCCAGAAAACATATTGAATAGCCCAAGAATAGTTCCTTGGTTTGCATGAAATAAATTTTCTAACGCAGCATTATTAATGCCTGGTACTGGAATATGCGCTCCTAGTCGAAAGACCAGCAATGCACCGATTAGAAAACTCATCCGGCGAATAATTTCACGATATTTCACATGAAATGGCTGACCTTTCATCATGTTGACATGACCTGAAGAACTAGGAGACATAGACACTCGAGATTACTCCTCGACTTTACCGCCAGCTGCTTCAATTGCAGCTTTAGCGCCTTTAGTCAATGCAACACCTTGAACAGTGAATGCACGAGTGATTTCACCAGAAAGCACGATACGAGCACGAATTTGATCGCGACGAACAACATTCGCAGCTTTTAAAGTTTCAAGGCTAACAATGTCGCCTTCCACTTTAGTTAACTCAGACAAACGTACTTCAGCAGTTTTTAAAGCGATTTGGCTAGTGAAACCGAATTTAGGTAAACGACGATAAATCGCTGTTTGACCGCCTTCGAAACCTGGACGAACGCCACCACTTTTACGTGATTTTTGACCTTTGACACCACGGCCACCAGTCTTACCAACGCCAGAACCGATACCACGGCCTAAACGACGGTGTTCACGTTTTGCACCTTCTGCAGGTGCAAGCTCATTTAAACGCAGAGTCATGGCTTATTCCTCTACACTAACCATATAGTAGACTTTGTTGATCATACCACGGTTAGAAGGCGTATCTTGCACTTCTACAGTATGACCAATACGACGCAGACCTAAACCTTGTAAGCAAAGCTTGTGATTTTTCAAGCGATGTGAAGAAGATTTAGTCTGGGTAACTTTAATCGTTTTCATGATTGATTACCCTTGAATTTCTTCTACTGATTTACCACGTTTCGCAGCGACTTTCTCAGGAGAAGTCATATCACGCAAACCTTTAAAAGTTGCGTTTACTACGTTAGCAGCATTAGTAGAACCATAACATTTAGCAAGTACGTTATGTACACCTGCAGCTTCAAGAACGGCACGCATTGCACCACCAGCGATTACGCCAGTACCTTCTGAAGCAGGTTGCATGTATACACGGCTTGCACCATGACGAGCATTCACAGGGTGTTGTAAAGTAGTACCAGCAAGGTCTACTGTGATCATGTTGCGACGAGCAGCTTCAAGTGCTTTAGAAATAGCAGCTGGAACTTCACGTGCTTTACCACGACCAAAACCAACACGACCATTACCATCACCCACAACTGTTAATGCTGTGAAAGAGAAGATACGACCGCCCTTAACAACTTTGGCTACACGATCAACGGCAACCAGCTTTTCAACAAGACCTTCGTTTTGTTCAACTTTAGCCATGATTAGAACTCCAAGCCGTTTTCACGAGCAGCATCAGCCAAGGCTTTGATACGACCATGATATTTAAAACCAGAACGGTCAAATGCAACTTTAGTTACACCAGCTGCTTTCGCACGCTCTGCGATTAAAGCACCTACTTTAGTAGCTGCATCTACATTACCTGTAGTACCGCTACGTAAAGATGCATCCAAAGTTGAAGCTTGCGCTAAAACTTTGCCACCATCTGCTGAAATAACTTGAGCATAGATGTGACGCGGAGTGCGGTTTACACACAAACGAGTCGCACCCAATGCACGAATGTGCAAGCGTGTGCTTTTCGCACGACGCAAACGGGATTGTTTCTTTTCGTTCATAAGAACCTCGCGCCTTATTTCTTCTTAGCTTCTTTACGAAGAATGACTTCATCCGAATAACGAACACCTTTACCTTTATATGGTTCAGGAGCACGGTATGCACGGATTTCTGCCGCTACTTGACCTAACAACTGCTTGTTTGCTGATTTCAAAATGATTTCAGTAGCAGTTGGAGTTTCCGCTGTTACACCTTCTGGTAAAGCGTAGTCAATTGGGTGTGAGTAACCAAGGTTAAGGTTTACAACAGTACCTTTAACCGCAGCTTTATAACCAACACCAACTAGCTGCAACTTACGTTCGAAGCCTTCGCTAACACCTTTTACAAGGTTGTTCAATACAGCGCGAGCAGTACCAGCTTGCATCCAAGCATCTTTCGATTCTTTAACTGGAGCAAGTTGAAGTTTACCTTCTTCCTGTTTTAGCTCGACCAGCGCATGCAGGTTGAAAGACAATGTACCTTTAGTGCCTTTCACTTCGACCTGCCGGCCGTTCTGAGTAACTGCTACACCATTAGGTACAGTTACTGGGGCTTTAGCCACACGAGACATGAGGAATCACCTATTAAGAAACAAAAGCAATAACTTCACCACCAACGCCCGCAGCACGTGCAGCGCGATCAGTCATGATGCCTTTGCTTGTAGAAACAATTGCAATACCTAAACCTTGCTTAACGCTTGGAAGTTTATCTTTACCACGGTATTGGCGAAGACCTGGACGGCTTACGCGCTTAACCATTTCGATAACTGGTTTGCCTTCGAAATATTTTAAAGTAATAGTCAAAGTAGATTTTGTCTCTTCTTGAGCAACTTCTACATTTGAAATATAACCTTCTTGTTGAAGTACGTTTGCAATAGCAACTTTCAACTTAGAAGAAGGCATAGAAACAGTTTGTTTCTTAGCCATTTGTGCGTTACGAACACGTGTTAGCATGTCGGCAACGGTATCTTGCATACTCATTTAGTCGCTCCTTACCAGCTTGCCTTAACAACGCCTGGTACATCACCTTGCATTACTGTGTCACGTAGTTTGTTACGGCTTAAACCGAACTTACGGAAGTAACCATGAGGACGACCAGTTAAACCACAACGGTTACGAAGACGTACCGGAGATGCATTACGCGGCAATGCTTGTAACTTTAACATCGCTTCGAAACGCTCTTCGTCGCTAGCATTTACGTTTGCAATTGTAGCTTTTAATTCAGCACGTTTTGCAGCGTATTTAGCAACAGTTTTTTCGCGTTTCAATTCGCGATTAATCATACCTTTCTTAGCCATATCGACCTCTTATTTGAACGGGAAGCCGAATGCACGCATAAGCGCACGGCCTTCGTCATCGGTGCGAGCAGTCGTAGTAATGGTAATATCCATACCACGAATACGATCAATCTTATCGAAATCGATTTCAGGGAAAACGATTTGCTCTTTCAAACCCATTGAGTAGTTACCACGACCATCAAATGATTTCGCAGAGAAACCACGGAAGTCACGGATACGAGGGATTGCGATAGAGATCAAACGGTCCAAGAATTCGTACATTTGGTCGCCACGTAAAGTAACTTTACAGCCAATCGGCCAACCATCACGGATTTTGAAACCTGCGATAGATTTACGAGCAAGTGTAATTACTGGTTTTTGACCAGCAATTAATTGCATGTCGACTACAGCGCCATCTAATAATTTCTTATCAGTTGCAGCTGCGCCTACACCCATGTTTAGGGTAATTTTTGTGATGCGTGGAATTTCCATCACGTTCTTAATGCTAAGTTCTTCTTTTAACTTTGCTTTAAGTTCATCATTGTAACGTGCTTTAAGTCTGGCCATTGCCTTTTCAACCTATTACTTCGCTACCGCCACTGATTCACCATTTGATTTATAAACGCGAGTTTTCACGCCATCAATCACTTGGTAACCAACACGGTCAGCCTTCTGGGTTGTAGCATTTAAAATTGCCACGTTTGAAATATGAAGCGAAGCTTCTTGAGTAACTACACCGCCTTCAGCGCCAGTTACACGATTCGGCTTTTGATGCTTCTTCACTAAGTTAAGGCCTTCAACCTTAACGCGGTCTTCAGAAACAGACAATACAGTACCCTGTTTGCCTTTTTCTTTACCTGCGATCACGATAACTTGATCGCCTTTTTTAATCTTAGCCATGATTGCCTCTTATAGAACTTCAGGAGCCAATGAAATGATTTTCATGAACTGTTCAGTACGAAGTTCACGAGTCACTGGTCCGAAGATACGAGTAGCAATCGGAGCTTTGTTGTTGTTCAAGATAACTGCAGCATTATCATCAAAACGGATCACAGAACCATCTGGACGACGAATGCCGAATTTAGTACGAACTACAACCGCATTCATCACGTCACCTTTTTTAACACGTGCGCGTGGGATTGCTTCTTTTACAGTAACTTTAATAATGTCGCCAACAGAAGCATAACGACGATGTGAACCACCAAGTACTTTAATACATTGTACGCGGCGAGCACCACTGTTGTCTGCTACGTCGAGCATAGTTTCGGTTTGAATCATTGCCCTACTCCAAAACCGAGCATCACCGGTCACAATTTCGAAAGGCTCAAAGAGTACTCGAAATTGACCGATGATGCAACAAGAACGTCGAATTACTCAGCAGCTGCTTCAACTACTTCCACTAAAGTCCAAGCTTTAGTTTTAGAAATTGGGCGGCTTTCTTTAATGGTTACAACATCGCCAATTTTAGCAACGTTGTTCTCATCATGAGCGTGTAACTTAGTTGAACGGCGAATTGACTTGCCATACAACGGGTGTTGAACGCGGCGTTCAATAAGAACAACAATAGATTTATCCATTTTGTCACTTACGACTTTGCCGGTTAACGTGCGGACTGTTTTTTCACTCATTGTCCGTTCCCCTGTTTTTCGGTAAGGAGTGTCTTAATACGAGCAATTGTCTTACGAGCAATTTGCACTTCGTGCGATTTACCCAACTGACCAGTTGCTTTCGCCATACGAAGACGGAATTGGTTAAGCTGTTGCTCATCAAGCAAAGCTTTCAACTCTTCTACCGATTTTTCACGTAGATCTTTAGTTTTCATTACATTACCGTCCGAGTCACGATAGTGGTTTTAAACGGAAGCTTAGCAGCAGCTAAAGCAAATGCTTCACGCGCTAATTCTTCGTTCACACCTTCAATTTCGTACAGGATCTTACCTGGTTGGATCTGGCAAACCCAGTATTCCACGCTACCCTTACCTTTACCCATACGCACTTCAAGAGGCTTTTGAGTAATTGGTTTATCCGGGAATACGCGAATAAAGATTTTACCACCACGCTTAATACGGCGGCTAATAGTACGACGTGCAGCTTCAATCTGACGCGCAGTCATACGACCACGTTCAGTTGCTTTAATTGCAATCGAACCAAATGATACTGTACTACCACGATGCGCTAGACCAGTGTTACGGCCTTTGTGCACTTTACGGAATTTGGTACGTTTAGGTTGCAACATGGATTATTCTCCCTTGTCAGCAGCACGGTCACCGCGACGACCACGACGCTCTTGACCTTCACCACGACCACGACCACGTTTAGCTGGACGATCTTCAGCAGGAGCAGGGTTCATGACTTGTTTCATGCCACCTAAGATCTCGCCACGGAAAATCCAAACTTTAACACCAATCGTACCGTAAGTTGTTTCTGCACGCATAGTTGCATAGTCAATGTCTGCACGTAATGTATGCAAAGGTACACGACCTTCACGATACCATTCTGTACGAGCAATCTCTGCACCACCTAAACGGCCAGACACTTCAACTTTGATACCTTTAGCACCAGCACGCATAGTGTTTTGAACCGCACGCTTCATAGCACGACGGAACATAACACGCTTTTCTAATTGAGAAGCAATTGCTTCAGCAACTAAACGCGCATCTAAGTCTGGGCGATCAATTTCGTTGATACTTACTTGCGCTGGAACACCCATAATGCTGGTAAGTTCGCGCTGTAATTTCTCAATATCTTCGCCTTTTTTACCGATTACGATACCAGGACGAGCTGTGCTAATAGTTACTTTAGCAGCGCCTGATGGACGTTCGATAAGAATATTGCTTACCATCGCATTCTTAAGTTTTTTAGTTAAAAACTCACGAACTTGAAGATCTTTAAGCAAGTATTCAGCGTATTGTTTCGGATTCGCATACCAGTTAGCGTTATGACGTTTCACAACACCTAGGCGGATACCGATTGGATGAACCTTCTGACCCATATCAAACCCCTACCTTAACGGTGATGTGACAAGTACGCTTAGTAATACGATCTGCACGGCCTTTAGCACGTGGCATAATACGTTTAAGGCTCATGCCTTCATCAACGTAAATCGTAGAAACTTTAAGATCGTCAACATCTAAACTGTTATTGTGTTCAGCGTTTGCAATCGCAGATTCCAATGCTTTTTTCACTAAAACAGCAGCTTTTTTATTGCTGAAGTTTAAAATGTTTAAAGCATGCGCAACAGATTTGCCGCGAATAAGATCTGCAACCAAACGTGCCTTTTGTGCCGAGATAGCGGCACCGCGTAATTTAGCAGTTACTTCCATCATGACACCTATTAACGTTTAGATTTCTTGTCAACACCGTGACCACGATAGGTACGAGTTGGCGCGAATTCACCGAGTTTATGACCAACCATATGCTCAGTAACAATTACTGGAACGTGATTACGACCATTATGAACAGAGATTGTTAAACCAACAAAATCTGGAAGGATCATCGAACGACGAGACCAAGTTTTAATCGGCTTGCGAGAGTTACTAGCAACAGCCGCTTCAACCTTAGCGAACAAGTGCGCATCGACGAATGGGCCTTTTTTCAGAGAACGAGGCATTAGTCAGATTCCTTTACTTGACGCGACGGTCGCGAATAATCATCTTAGTCGTACGCTTATTGGTACGTGTCTTGTACCCTTTAGCTTTTTGACCCCATGGGCTTACAGGTTGAATACCTTTGTTACGCCCTTCACCACCACCGTGCGGGTGATCAACTGGGTTCATCGCCATACCACGTACGGTAGGACGAACACCACGCCAGCGCGAAGCACCAGCTTTACCCAATGAACGAAGGTTGTTTTCTTGGTTAGAAACTTCACCAATTACAGCGCGGCATTCAACATGAATTTTACGCATTTCACCTGAACGAAGGCGAACAATTGCGTAAGAACCATCACGACCCAACAACTGAACAGAAGCACCAGCAGAACGCGCTAATTGCGCACCCTTACCAATTTTAAGTTCGATGTTATGAAGCGTAGAACCGATCGGCATGTTACGAAGTGGCAAGCAGTTACCTGGACGAATTGGAGCATCGTTACCAGATTGTACTTTATCGCCAGCACGTAAACCTTTAGGAGCAATGATATAACGACGCTCACCATCAGCATATTTCAACAAAGCAATATGTGCTGTACGGTTTGGATCGTATTCAATGCGCTCTACAACAGCTGGAATGCCGTCTTTGTTACGCTTAAAGTCAACGATACGATAGTGTTGTTTATGACCACCACCAACGTGACGAGTAGTAATGTGACCGTTGTTATTACGACCACCAGTACGTTTTTTAGCTTCAACCAACGGTGCGTAAGGAGCGCCTTTGTGAAGGTGGTCATGAACCACTTTCTCTACAAAGCGACGTCCTGGAGACGTTGGCTTACATTTTTGAATCGGCATAATTTTCGTCCTTATTCCGCTGCGCTTTCAGCGGTATCGCCCAAGTCAGCCATTTCAACATCTTGGCCGGCTTTCAGGGTGACGTATGCTTTTTTAACATCAGAACGACGTCCTAATGTTTTACCAAAGCGCTTAGTTTTACCTTTAGTAATAGTAGTGTTAACTTTAACAACTTCTACACCAAAAAGTTTTTCAACTGCTTTTTTAACTTCAAGTTTAGTAGCATTGATGTCTACTTTAAATACTTGAACGCCAACAGTATCACCTAAAACTTGTGCCTTTTCTGAGAAGACTGGTCCTTTAAGGACTTGATAGATACGTTCGTTGTTCATCCGAGTTCTACCTCAATTTTCTTAGCAGCAGCTACAGACATCACAACTTTATCAAACGCGATCAAGCTTACAGGATCGATTGCAGTTGCATCTACCACATCTACATGCGGAAGGTTGCGTGCTGCAAGATATAAGTTCTCATCTACAGCGTCAGTAACGATTAATGCACGAGCAGCATTTAAGTCGTTAAGCTTTGCAAGCAATTCTTTAGTTTTTGGAGCAGCAACAGCAAACTCTTCAACCAATACAAGACGATCTTGGCGAACAAGTTCAGCTAAGATACATTGCATTGCACCGCGGTACATCTTACGGTTTACTTTTTGAGACCAATCTTGTGGACGAGCAGCAAAAGTTTTACCACCACCAACCCAGATAGGGCTACGAATAGAACCCGCACGAGCACGACCAGTACCTTTTTGACGGAATGGCTTTTTACCACCGCCAGAAACGTCTGCACGCGATTTTTGAGCACGAGTACCTTGACGACCACCTGCTAAGTAAGCAGTAACAACTTGGTGTACAAGAGCTTCGTTAAATTCACGTCCGAAAGCAACTTCAGACAATTCAACAGCAGAGCCGGAAACAGTTTTCAAATTCACGGTATTTCCCCTCAGGCCTTGATGGTAGGACGTACAATTACGTCGCCGCCAGTTGCACCAGGAATTGCACCTTTAACAACTAAAACAGAACGTTCAGCGTCAATAGATACGATTTCAAGACCTTGTACTGTTACGCGTTCGTCACCTAAGTGACCAGCCATTTTTTTGCCTTTGAACACGCGTCCAGGAGTTTGGTTTTGACCTGTAGAACCTAATACACGGTGAGAAACTGAGTTACCGTGAGTAGCGTCTTGGGTACGGAAGTTCCAACGTTTAACACCACCTTGGAAACCTTTACCTTTTGATTGACCAGTTACGTCAACAACTTGACCAACTGTGAACAAATCAACGCCGATAGTACCACCAACTTCACGACCTTCAAGCTCAGCTTCAGTAACACGGAACTCTTTAACTAAACGACCAGCAGCAACACCAGCTTTCGCGAAGTGACCTTTCTGAGCGTTAGTTACGCGAGATTCGCGACGTTCACCAGTAGTTACTTGAACAGCTTGATAACCATCAGTTTCAAGTGTTTTGATTTGCGTAATGCGGTTTGGATCGACTTCGATGACTGTAACAGGTACAGAAACACCAGCATCTGTAAAGATGCGAGTCATACCACATTTGCGACCGACTAAACCAATAGCCATGTGCATAAACCTCTAAAAAAGCGGCCTAATTAACTAATCGTTAATTAACCGAAAGCCTTAACCCAAAGCGATCTGAACATCAACACCAGCTGCAAGATCTAATTTCATCAATGCATCAACAGTTTTATCTGTAGGTTGAACGATGTCGATCAAACGTTTGTAGGTGCGGATTTCGTACTGGTCACGCGCATCTTTGTTAACGTGCGGTGAAGTAAGAACGTTGAAGCGTTCGATGCGAGTAGGCATCGGAATTGGACCACACACTTGTGCGCCAGTACGCTTAGCGGTTTCTACGATCTCTTGAGCAGATTGATCAATCAGACGATGATCAAAAGACTTAAGACGGATACGAATTCTCTGGTTAGACATACCAGTAAACTCCAAGCCAAATATATAAAGAATCACCTTTGACGCATCTCACCCATTGGTAAGTGTCAAAGGCAGTGATAATCACTAAGGTCATGATCGATGCCACGACTGTAATGCACATTTACTACTTTCTTCGCAGTAAATGCCCTCTTATTGAGGGTCGCTCATTATAACGATTGTTTAAGTCTTATGCAATTCTCTTTTTCTATTTTTTGCTCAAATCCTGTTTTAGTTAATCATTTTAGGTATTTATTACAAATTCAATCGCTTTATTTAAAAGCTGATTACCCTGTTCAAATTTTTTTGCCTCTGAATATTCAAGCTCAGGTGTAGATTGCACATATTCCCCACTAAAAATTGAAAGTTCCTCCTCATTTTCCAAAAGAAGTTTTAGGGCTGCTGGGGTCATCTCTGGATGAAACTGAAAGCCTAGTACATTCTTTCCAATCTGGTACATTTGATTACGACAAGCATTGCTCTCAGCCAAACGTATAGCACCTTTAGGTATTTCAAATGTTTCGCTATGCCACTGCATCACATTAATTTCTTCAGGCAAAGGAAAGCTTTCCTGAGGTAAGTTTGCAACTCTTTGAACTGTCGACCATCCAAGTTCTTGATAACGATTACGGCTAACCGCTGCACCCAATGCATTTGCGATCAGTTGGCCTCCCAAGCAAAGACCTATAGCTGGCTTACCTGCCGCCAAATATCGACGTAGCCATCTTTTCTCTATTTTCAGCCATGGGTAATTTGCTTCGTCATTAACACTCATGGTTCCACCCATAACCAATAATAAATCAACTTCTTCAATTCGTGGTAAAGCTTCTATTTCAAGAGAACGATCAACTGGAAGTGCAAAAAACTCAGTAGAGCTAATAGTTGCATGATGAGCTTTTAAAAATGAGTAGCAACTTCCAAAACCTTCACCAGCAATATGTTGGAAATAGTGAACACGTAAATGCGACTTCATGCGCTTAAACCTATTGTTGTTAGAATGTTGGTTAGATCTTTGCAAAAATAAAGCCAAGTTTTTAGTGAATGTTACAGCAGTAACGAAACATCTTAGAAATAATCAAAAATCTAGCGAATAAGTAAGTTTTCTCTTAATCTAATCTTATTATTTAAAGTACAGCGCCCTATGAAAAAGCATAACAATTTTCAAACCCAACTCATTCATGCACCACGAAAAGCACCTCAGTTTATCGAGACCGTGCAACCTCCCTTATTTCGTGCATCAACTATTATTTTTAAATCAACTGCGCACCTTTTTGATCGCCATTGGACTGACCCTTATGATTATAGCTATGGGACACATGGCACACCTACCACATTCACTTTAGCCGACAATATTGCGCAAATAGAGGGTGGTTTGTACGGCTTACTTGCACCAAGTGGTTTATCTGCAATAAATATAGTTAACTCTGCTTTTTTAGGAACAGGTGATGAAGTTTGGGTACCAGACAATATATATGGTCCAAACCTAGAGCATTTAAACTATTTAAAAGCACAATATGGCATCAGGGTTAAAGTTTATAATTCAATTGATGTTTCAACTTTTCAACCTACCAAACAAACCAAGCTTTTATGGCTAGAGGCTGCAGGCTCTGTCACTATGGAGTTTCCAAATCTTAAAGAGTTAGTAAAAAAAGCAAAAGCTCAAGGTGTTTTAACAGCTTTAGATAATACTTGGGGGGCTGGACTTGCATTTAATGCTTTTGATTTTTCTAATGAACATCTATCAGTTGACTTAACTGTGCATGCACTTACCAAATATCCAAGTGGTGGTGGCGATATATTGATGGGTAGCATTGTAACTCGCGATGAAAAACTATATCACCGCCTGTTCCGTACACATGCCACTCTAGGTATTGCTATCTCAGGAGATGATGCAGCACAAGTTCAGCGTAGCCTCGCACACATGTCACTACGATATGAACAGCAATCAAATAATGCGAAAACTTTATTGGAATGGTTAAAGCAACAGCCTCAATTTGCACAAGTTCTACATCCAAGTGATAAAGCTTCCCCAGGTCATCAATATTGGCAAGAGATTTGCACTACAGATAAGAGTGCAGGATTAGTCAGTGTCATATTTAAACCTGATTATGATATTTCAGCTATACGTCGCTTTTGCGATGCTCTTAAGCTATTTAAACTTGGTTTTAGTTGGGGTGGTCCAGTTAGTCTTGTCATGCTTTATGATCTAAAAATGATGCGAAAACTTGAAAATACACATTTACAACAAGGTTTATTGGTTCGTTTGTGTATAGGTCTGGAAGATCCCCAAGATTTAATTCAAGATATCGAAAATGCGCTGAAATATTTGTAAAACGACAAGATCAACAGTGACTCACACCGAAGGATAAAAATATATGGGTACACCGATTGTTATTGCTAAAAATATTAATGACACCTCTAAAGAAATTGTTTTGCTTTCTCAATTTGCTAACCGGCATGGTTTAATTGCAGGTGCTACGGGTACAGGTAAAACAGTCACTCTAAAGGTTCTTGCAGAAAGTTTTTCTAGAATCGGTGTTCCCGTCTTTCTTGCCGACGCAAAAGGCGATGTTTCTAGCCTAGCAAAAGCTGGAGAGACTTCGGATAAATTTAATGAGCGTTTAAAGCTTCTACAAATTGATAGCGTTCCTTTTGCTGCCAATCCCGTTATTTTTTGGGATTTATTTGGGCAACAAGGCCATCCCATTCGAACCACTATTTCTGAAATTGGGCCAATTTTATTAGCACGTATACTCAATCTAAATGACACTCAAGAAGGTGTTCTATCTGCTGTTTTCCGAATTGCAGATGATCAAGGATTACTGTTAGTCGACTTTAAAGACCTAAAAGCCATGATTACTTTTGTGAGTGAACATGCAGCGGAATTTAAAGCTGAGTACGGCAACTTATCTCCAGCCAGTTTAGGAGCAATTCAGCGCAATTTGCTCGCTCTTGCCGACCAAGGTGGGGATCAGTTCTTTGGAGAGCCAGCTTTAAATATTCTGGACTTTATACAAACCGATGCTAATGGCCGCGGCTATATCAATATTCTTGCTGCTGACAAGCTAATGAATACACCCAAGCTATACGCTACTTTTTTATTATGGATGCTTTCCGAATTATTTGAACAGCTTCCAGAAGTTGGCGATATGGATAAACCAAAACTCGTGTTTTTCTTCGATGAAGCTCACTTGTTATTTGATAATGCCAGTCAAGCTTTACAACAGAAAATTGAACAAGTTGTACGTTTAATTCGCTCTAAAGGTGTTGGTATTTATTTTATTACTCAAAATCCACTTGATTTACCAGAAAGTGTTTTGGGTCAGCTTGGTAACCGCGTACAACATGCTCTACGCGCATTTACTCCGAAAGATCAAAAGGCAGTAAAAACTGCTGCAGATACGTTTCGTGCTAATCCTAATTTCAAAGTGGATGAAGCGATTACACAGCTAGCGGTAGGTGAAGCCCTCATTAGTTGCCTAGATGAACAAGGTACTCCACAAATTGTAGAGCGTGGCTGGGTGATGCCCCCCTACTCCTCTTTTACACCCATTACACCTGAAGAACGGAAAACCCTAATTTCCCAAAGTATTATTGCTGGTGTCTATGAACAAGTTGTAGACCGTGAGAGCGCTTATGAAATGCTCCAAAATAAAGTTGCTGAACGTGAGCAGCAAAAACAGGATGCTGAGCTTGCCAAAGAGCAAGAAGCTTTAGCGAAGCAACAAGCCAAGGAACAAGAACGTTTAGCACGAGAACAGCAAAAGGAAGAAGAACGTGCTGCAAAAGAACGAGCAAAACTAACTCAAGATATAGTGGGAACTTTTGCAAAAAGCGCTGCACGCACTTTAGGCGGCAGTACAGGACAGAAATTAGTACGCGGATTACTTGGCTCATTATTTGGAAAATAGACCATTTAAATCAGCACTTTATTTTAAGGGATTTTATATCCCTTAAATTTTTTATGGTTTTATTAAGAAAACTATTGCGATTAATTTTTATAAGATGTATTTTAAATACATCTTATAAAGCCAGATAATTAAGGTCTAGCCATGACTCCACAACAAATTGAACTCGTAAAATCTACTGTACCTGTATTGCGTGAACACGGCGTTACACTGACTACATACTTTTATAAGCGGATGTTAAATAACAGTCCTGAATTAAAAAATGTTTTTAACCTAGATGACCAGACAAGCTTACGCCAACCTCGCGCCCTCGCAGCAGCAGTACTCGCATATGCTGAAAATATTGAAAATCCTACAGTGCTTGCCAAAGCAGTTGAGCGTATTACCACTAAGCACGTAAGTTTAGATATTCAACCAGATCAATATGCAATTGTTGGAGACAACTTACTTCATTCAATTAGTGAAGTTTTAAATGTTCCATTTGAGTCAGAACTGATTGAAGCGTGGAAACAAGCTTACTTACAGTTAGCAGATATTTTAATTGGCGTTGAAAAACAAAAATATGAACAGCTTGAAAGCTTAAAAGGTGGATGGGCTGGCTGGCGTTCATTTGAAATTACACAAATTGACCCACTTGAGTCTGGCAAGCGCTTTACGTTAAAAGCGACTGATCATGAAGATGTACTGACTAGCCCAGCCGATGCTTTTATTTCTGTAAAAGTACAAGTTCCTGAGCAACAACTTGAGCAACCTAAAGCATTTAAATTTACCGAAGCTCAGGAAAATAATGCGTACCACTTTGAGGTGCAGCCAGAAGAAAATCATACTGAATTTTCCGTTGCTAATATTTTACTTGAGCACTATAGAGTTGGTGATCAAGTACAAGTTTCAGCTCCTTTAACGCTCTAATATAAAAAGCGTCAGCCTGAAAGTTTTCTTCTTTAGACTTTCAGGCTAAGATGATCGTCCGTCAACCTTTAGTTTTTTGGTGATCATGCAACTTAATAAATTTACCGATTATGCTTTACGAATATTAATGTACGTCGCTCGCCCAAGTGATGCACCGTATACGATTGCAGAAATCGCGAAAGATTTGCATGTTTCGCAAAACCATCTAGTTAAAGTTGTTCATTTCATGGGCAAGCAAGAATGGATTATTACCATTCGCGGCAAAGGTGGAGGAATTCGCTTAAATCCTAATGCACTAAACTCAAATTTGGGTGCAATTGTTCGTATATTACAGGGTGATAACCAAATCGTTGAATGCAATACACCACCATGTGTTTTACGCTCTCATTGTGGCTTAAAAGGAATTCTCGATCAGGCTTTAGAAAGTTTTTATCAAAGCTTAGACCAGTACACACTTGGAGAAGTCTTACAAAAGCCGAAATCTGCTTCAAATACCTCTCAGATAGACTTTTTGGAAATCTAAACTTCGTAATTCTATTTATCTTTACAAGCAGGCTTACTGAAAATTAGCAAGAATAACCAAGCTCCTTTATACTAGGCGCGAGCCCTCTCATTTAAAAAGTTATTTTTTATGCGTCGTAGTGAAAAATCGAAAGACACCAAAGCCAGACTCGCACCCAAGCAAAAGATCAGTTATGAAAAGAAACCAGATCCAGCGATCACGGAATATGCCGTACAATCCCTGAACTGGTTACGCCAAGCTGAGTTTTTAATGAGTGCACCTAAATTGGCACTTTGTGTTGAAGATAGTGGCTACGAGATTGCTTTTGCAGGACGCTCAAATGCTGGTAAGTCTAGTGCTATTAATGCCTTAACCAACAAAAAACAACTTGCACGTGCCTCAAAAAAACCAGGCCGCACTCAGATGATTAACTTCTTCAGCCTAGGTAATCCTGATCAACGCCTAGTTGACCTTCCTGGTTATGGTTATGCTGCCGTACCAGAGGACATGAAACGTGTATGGCAAAAAGAATTAGAGAACTATCTAATCCATCGTAAAAGCTTACAAGGATTAGTTTTACTTATGGATATTCGCCACCCTTTACAGCACTTTGACATGATGATGTTAGAGTGGGCTTATTCACGCCATCTATTTGTACATATTCTTTTAACTAAAGCAGACAAACTTAATCGCGGCCCAGCAAACAAAGTCTTGCTTGAAGTTAAACAACAACTAAAAAAAATGAAGCTTGATTTCTCGATTCAGCTTTTCTCTTCATTGAACAAACTAGGCTTAGAAGAACTCGCCAGTGTAATGGCTGGACGCTTACATTTTACGCTTGATCAAGAGCTAGAATTTGACGTTGATGCGATTCCTGAAGCAAGCAATGAGGATGCTGAAGAGTAAATCGTCATAACAGATACAATTTCTTTATCAAATTTATATTCAAATGGCCCCTATTGCTAAACACAAATGCAGGGGCTTTTTTTATACTCGTTATAACTTCATCGAGTTAAAAATCAGGACTAAATGATGAAATTGCTATCTTTTTTGAAGAATAAGGCTTTAGGTTCTTCTATGATTATAAAATTCTTCCACGCAAGGTGAAATTTGATTGGAAAGACACTCCTGTAGACTGGATTCCAAACCAACCGTTTGCAAGTTACTTTATTAATGAAATTAATAATATCTTGCCTGCTGGAGAGTTCTGGTTCTGCCGTTTATATAACAAAGTTTTACCTCGCATTACCGATGAAAAACTTAAACAGGACGTTCAAGCATTTATTCGCCAAGAGGCTATGCATGCAAATGCACATACTTCTGCCAATAAAGAATATTTAAGTGCACGTAATATTGATATCCAGAGAAATCTGGACATTATGAATTATCTATTTACCACTGCCCTGGCAGATAAACCTTTTGATAAAGAAGTTCCTCAGTTCTTGCAGGAACAATGGGATTTATTTCGTTTAGGTGTTATTGCAACTGTTGAACATATGACCTGTGTACTCGGTAAATATGCGCTTTATAACAACCGTTGGGAGGAACTAGGTGCAGATCCTGAAATGGTCGATCTGGTTAAATGGCATGGTTCTGAAGAAATTGAACATCGCACAGTAGCCTTTGATTTATATCGTCATCTTGGTGGCGGATATATTCCACGTTACTATTTAAGCCTTGCAGTTATTACCCTTGTGCTGGGATTATGGGTAGATGGCGCAGCACATATCATGAAGCAAGATCCTCGCTTTGCCGATGCTGCCAAATCTAAATTTTTTCCAGCTTGGGTTGCTGTAGAGTGGTATAAGATTAGCCGTAAGGATAATCAGGTATTACCAAATCCGTTTTGGCTTATTGCTCAGCAAATTGATTACCTCATGCCTTGGTATGATCCAGTTAAAGAAGGTAGCACTGAAGATGCGGTAAGTTATTTATCTCAATCTCCAGCAGCAAAAAGAGCCGAGCTACAAGCCGCTTAAAAATAAAAAAGCAGGATATAAATCCTGCTTTTTTATTGAGTGATCAGATACTGATATCTTTCTCTTTGGTATATCGATCTACAACCACACTAATCATCATATCGCCCTGCACATTTACCACTGTTCTTACTGTATCGAGCAACCGGTCGATTGGAAGTAAAATAGCAATTGCTTCGGCTGGTAGACCAACAGACTGCAATACCATAATCATGGTGACCATACCTGCACTCGGAATTCCCGGTGCTCCAAGTGATGCAATCATCGCAGTTAAACACACAACAATTTGCTGGGTTAGGTTTAAGTCTAGTCCAACTAAATTTGCAACAAAGAGCGCAGCGGCAGCTTCATATAAAGCTGTACCATCCATGTTAAGCTGCGAGCCTAGTGGAATAACAAAACCTGCTGTTTGAGGACGAACACCTAAATTTTCCTGCGTACATTTCATACTCAGTGGCATCGTTGCCGAACTAGAACTTGTTGCAAATGCAGTAATTAAGGCTGTACGTGTACCTTTAAAAAAAGTCCAAGGACTCATACGACCAACAATCCAAAGCAGTAATGGCAAAACAACAGCACCATGAAAAATAGTGGTTCCAGTTACCACAACAGCAAACTCTGCCAAGCGACTTAATACTGAAATATCTTCTGTCGCCATTAATTTAGCAAGTAATGCAAAAATTCCTAATGGTGCCAGTTTCATGACCCATCCAACCAGCATCATCATCATTTCAAAAAACTGATGACTCAATAAACGAATACTCTTAAAGCGCTCACCACCTTGAACCAGTGCAAAACCGACAAATAGTGCAAATACCACAACAGCTAAAACATTGCCGTCGCTAAATGCTTTAAAGGGATTAATTAAAGTATTTTGAATAAAGTTAGTAAAGAAAGTTGCTGGGTTTAAACTATCTGGTGCTTGATAGCTTTGCATTGATGCCTGAAAAATTGAAATATCCACGCCTCGGCCCACCTCAAATAAATGAGCACAGCCAATACCCAAAATTAAGGCCAATGTGGTGGTGGTGATAAAACATAGAAAAGTGATTTTCCAAACTGGACCTAGCTGCCCGCCTGCCTGTAAATTTGAAACTCCAACTACAATCGAGCTAAAAATTAATGGCACTAACAACATTTTGAGTAGCCCAATAAAAACACTACTCAATATACCCAAGCCATATAAACTATGCTTTACAAAAGCAGTATCAGGATACATGGTGAGTAGGAAGCCAAAGGCTAAACCTAAAATCGCGGCAATCAGAATTTGTGTATTTAAGTTCATATCAACATTATTTTTTTCAGTAGGCAATACTTTTGCAAATATGACATGAGCTTGATTTTCATTCGAGCAATTTTTTGTCACATGCCTTGAATTAAAAATAAAAAAGCCATCTTTTTAGATGGCTCATTATTAATTATTGAGTTTCAATTTCCCGCAAACGTATCAAACCCTCTTGCACCGTACTACAAACGAGCTGCCCATTTTGCCACATACGGCCAAAGTTTAGACCGCGAGAAGCTGCGCTCACTGTGGCTTCCATGTCATAAAGCATCCATTCATCAGCTCGAAGTGGGCGATGAAAATAAATGGCATGATCAATACTGGCACACTGCAAACTTGGAGAAATATAGCTTAAACCATGAGGTCTTAAAGCCGTAGTCATTAAAGTAAAATCTGAATAGAACGCCACAATTGCTTGATGTAAAGCAATGTCATCTAGCTGTTTTGGAATACGATCATGAGTACGAATATAGTGCGCATTAAACGGTGCTTCTGGCTGAGGCTGAAATGGATTGACTGGATCAATCGGACGAATTTCAACATGACGCTCACGCATGAAACTTGCACGGACATTCTCTGGTACAAAATTAAGAATACCTTCTTTCAGTTCACTTTCTGACTTTAACGTCTCAGGAGCTGGGTATTCTGGTTCTGAATGTTGGTAGTTCAAGCCTTCTTCAGGGTTCGCGAAAGACACCATTGCAGAGAAAATAACTCGACCATGCTGGATTGCCCGAACTTGACGGCTAACAAAGCTTTTCCCATCACGCAAACGATCTACTTCATAGATGATTGGAGCATTAATGTCGCCACCATATAAAAAGTAAGCATGCATAGAATGCGCAGGACGGTCGGTTGTATAAGAGGCAGCACGTAAAGCCTGACCTAGAACCTGACCTCCAAAAACACGTTTACCGACCAAATTACGGCTAATTCCACGGTAAATATTTTCTTCAAGCTTTTCTAAAGTGAGCAGCTCAACCAGTTCTTGGGTTAACGCATTCATGAGAGATACCTTCATATTGCAGGCAAAATTGGTATTAAAAGACAGATGTGTAGAATCTATTGTGCCATAAAAAACTATTTGTACATGGAACAATCAGTCAACTTCTGACGAACATTGCCCTTAAAACAGCTAAAAATACGATTTTTAACGATAAAAAATGCCAAAAGCATTATAATTTATAAGAAAGTAGCATATTGTTTTTTTTAATAAATGCCTCAAAATAATTACCCTCTGCATTTGGTGCCGGGATTTGTCTTTAAGAAGTAGGAGTTCTTATGTCCAAGAGTGGGTTTGGTCAAATGTATCGTCGGCTTTCGAGTAAGCTACTTGACCTCGTGGTAACACCACATGTTCTTGGGGAAGTTCCTACTGAACCAGTATCAGAAACAACGGAAACTGAAGCAAAGACTGAGCGCCAAAAAGTGGTGTGCTATGTCTTACAAAACCATTCTCGCAGCAATGCTTTAGTGGTGGATGGGGAAACTCGCCGTTTAAATTTAAAGCCAGCATTAGATCCGTTAGTGATCGGTTCTCATCAGGAAAAAGCATCAGTTTTATTTTTACAGCATAATGATGAAAATAACCTGTTAAATCCCCCTCCCCATGCTTTTCCTCCGCGCTTAATTAAACTGATTGAAGTTTTACAGGCAAATCCTGAGCTCGATATAGAACTGGTTCCAGTAACCGTTTTATGGGGCCGCTCTCCAGATAAAGAAGACTCTTGGTTCAAGCTCTTGTTCTCAGATACATGGGCAACACCAAGTACAGTTAAGCAGCTTGTGAATATCGGTTTACATGGTCGCCAATCTTATTTGGAGTTCCATGAACCACAGTCGTTACGTGATCTTGTTGAATATGCTCAACAGCATTATCCAAACCTTTCACCAGCGACTTATATTGTTAGTACCTTAAATGACTATCTTGACCGTCAACGTGAAGTGGTTTTAGGCCCTGACTTATCAGATCGTCGCAATGTCATGCAGTCAGTTGTAAAGTCTCGTGACGTGCAAGAGGCTATTCGACGCGAGAGTATTCGCGGCAAAATTAGCATGCTCGAAGCAGAACGTCGTGCGATTGGTTATGTCAATGAAATCGTATCTGACTATTCACACTCAGCAGTCCGCTTTGCAGATTTAGCATTAACACGCCTATGGACTCAGCTTTATGACGGCGTAGAGGTTCACAACTTTAGTACGGTTCGTGAACTCGCGAAAGATTACGAAATTGTTTATACACCGTGTCATCGCAGCCATATTGACTACCTATTATTGTCTTATGTGATTTATAGACGTGGCCTAATGGTTCCGTATATTGCTGCTGGTGACAACTTAAACTTGCCTTTCGTGGGTCAGCTTTTACGTGGTGGTGGTGCTTTCTTTATTCGCCGCTCTTTCCGTGGTAATGGTCTTTATACAACTGTATTTAAAGAATATTTATACAGCATTCTTTCTCGCAATACGCCACTTGAATACTTTATTGAAGGTGGTCGTTCGCGTACAGGTCGTTTATTACCACCGAAAACCGGTATGCTTGCCATGACGGTTCATAGTCATTTACGTGGCCGTACAAAGCCAATTGTATTTGTACCAACTTATATTGGTTATGAACGCTTGATGGAAGGTTCGACTTACGTTGGCGAAATGCAAGGTAAGCCAAAAGAAGCTGAATCTATTTTTGGTATTGTTAAAACATTACGAAAAATTGAACGCATTTTCGGTAAGGTACACGTTAACTTTGGTGAACCCGTTTTTCTTGATGATTTGCTTAAACAGCATAATGCAGAAAATGTCTATATCGAGAAAAACGACGACCCAATTCCTCAAGCCGTTTCAGATGCTGTAAATAGCTCTGCACATGCAATTTTAGAAAATATTAACCGTGCGGTAGTCATTAACCCGGTTTCTTTACTCTCAATTATTTTGCTTGCTACTCCAAAGCATACTCTTGATGAAGAAATCTGTATTAAGCAGCTTGAAGCTTACCGCAATTTAGCATCAAATTTCCCATACGATCAGCGTACAGAAGTAACGCCACTATCTGGCAAGGAAATTATTGCTTACGGCTTAAAGCTAAAATTAATTAAGCGTGTACAGCATGCACTGGGCGATATTATTGCGATTGAAGATAACCAAGCAGTTCTGCTTACATACTTCCGTAATAACATTTTGCATGCTTTCGTTTTACCTTCGTTGGTTGCATCGCTTGTTGAGCATAACGGTAAAATCAGTCGTGCTGATTTAAGTAATGTCATCTATACGCTTTATCCATTCTTAAAAGCTGAACTATTCCTTAAGTGGCAAAGCAGTGAGCTTAAAGAACAGATTGAACAATATGCAGATGCATTGGTTCAATCAAACCTTATTCATCAAGATGAAGAAGGTAACTTGATTAGCTCTGCACCAAACACTGAAGAGCACAATCAACTTGTTGTATTGGCAACACCTGTTAAGCAAAGTCTTGAACGTTATTACATGACTTTAGCTTTAATTACTCAGCGCGGTTCAGGCAATATTTCAGCAAAACAAGTTGAAGAATTAAGTCATTTGTTAGGTCAACGCTTGTCTGTTCTTTACGAGTTTAATTCTCCAGAGTTCTTTGACAAAGCATTGTTCCAAAGCTTTATTAAAGTTTTAACTCAGCAAAATTACATCCGTACTAATGATCAAGGCCAGATTGAGTTTGACGATAATTTCCGTCAAATGGCAGCAGGCGCACAGTTAGTACTTGATGAAGTAACATTGCAGATGTTGCAGCACATCACGACCTTTACTGATGAAGAACTAAAAGAAGCACTTGAAGCAATGGCCTCTCAACAAGCGAAACGTCGTTTAAAACGTAAAAAATCTTAAAGTTTGACTCAAAATAAAAGGCAACTTAAGTTGCCTTTTATTTTATCGAGGCATTGAACACTCGAAGTAACGTGGATCATCAATACAGCGTAAGCGCTTCATCAATTCAACAAAGTAAGCATCGTAATATCCAGAACGCACATATTGATTGCGTATTTTGGCTACCATAATGTCGTAGCTCTGCTTTTCGTAAAAAGAAACATCTACCCAATAATAGGCAGGTAAATGGTTTTCCCACTGTATCGCTCGATTCGTTAATAATTGGCTATTTTGCACAAACCAAGAACGAATTTTTCGGCCAAAATTGGCAGGATACGATTTAGGCTTAACAATTAGATTTACCCCAAAATAAGCCAATGGAAAGTTAATCACCTGAGTGTCTGGCCCAAAATCTTTCTGCAAGTTATATGGTAAAAGCCCATAAATCGGTGCAGGCATAATATCGATTTTGTTTTGCTGGAACTGAGTGATCGCATTGGATAAATCAACATAGACTGGCTGAGCACCTACACTTCTCACCAACGCCTGCTGTGGCGGATTATTGGCTAATACACCGACTCGTTGACCTCTAAGCTGTGCCACTTTCGATATTTTTTTGTTTTTCATGACCATATAGGCAGTTCCTACGGGAATCATACCAACTACTTCATAGTCTTGATTAATGAGTTTTTTCTCAATTGTCGGGTGATTTAAAAGCTGCAATAAATTTCGGGCAGTCCTGTTATTAGGTATAAGGCCAATCCCAGAGCTACTTCCCATAAAATGATTGTATTGATACGTATTAAAGTTACTAGCTGCTAAACCTGAACATTTACCATCGTCAAAAGCTTGAATGGCTTGCTGCTCTTTTTGATAGCTGACAACTTTGAATTTGACATTATATTGCTGAGCATATAATCGGATGTCATTTAAACGACGCGTTATATCCCCTTGGGTGCCCATAGGATCATATGTACACCACAACTGATCCTCTGCCCAACTCGCAACAGACGTTGCACTCAAAATAAGCGCTAAATAAAATTTCTTCACTTTCAACATTTTTATCTTTATCGGCAATTCATTTGCCTCTTCAGGTATTTCTATTGTTATTTAAAGTTTAGTCTAAATTTTGATTTGTACCATGAGCATTTAAACACAATAAATAGTCATTAAAGCAAATTGGGTGTTCAAGTTGAAAACCTGTTTCAAATAAGTGTTTCGCATATATTTTTTTACCTGAAACATGAGCTGAATCTAAAGTAAGCAGCGGTAAGTCTAACTGACTCTGAAACCAAAGGATGACTTCATGTAATGGTACAGGGGCATTATTGGCAACAAGATAACTCTTATGCGGTTTTTCATAATCGGCTAAAAATGCTAAAAATCTTGCCAAGTCATCAATATGAATACGATTACTATAGTGAATATTTGGATAGGTTTGTGTGTTTTCAGCCATTCGTTTTAATCGATCAACCGAAGCACCATAAATTCCTGTGGGACGTACAATCACGCATTGAGCTGGAAAGTATTTCTGCCAAAGCAATTCCATATTATGAAGAATATGTCCTTGAGCATCATTCGGGTGAATCTGACTATCATCATCAATCGTTTCACCAGAATTTTCACCATATACCCGCGTAGATGACACCACAATTAATCTTTTGACTGGATGTGATTTTAAGGCCTGTCGAATAGGCTCAATACTATCCACGTAAGTATGATGATAACCTTGAACTGTACTATCGTCTGGAGAAAGCAAAATATAAACTACATCTACAGGTGCAATTTCACTTAAATCGAGCGTAAAAATATCCTGTATGAGGTGTGTCCCGTAAGGATCTATTTTTTCACTACGGCTAATTGTGGTAATTTGATGTCCTGTCTCAAATAGTTGTTTAGCAACACGCTGAGATGTTTTACCATAACCGATAAATAATATATGCATAGAGAACTCGTTGAGGGGACATGACTTCAGTCCATCAGTTACAAGGCGTTGGATCGGCTTCAGCAGCCCTACTCGAAAAACTAAATATTTTTACCACAGATGATTTACTGTTTCATCTGCCCCGTGATTATGAAGATCGCAGTACCATTATTCCTATGAATCAGTTGGTGGTTGGTCGTAGTTATTTACTTGAGGGTGAAGTCAAATCTGTTGATTTCCCTCCTGGTAAACGTAAATCTATGGCTGCATTAATACAAGATGAATTTGGTAAGGTGACTTTCCGTTTTTATCATATTTATAAAAACTTAACCGATAAAATAAAACCTGGTAACCGTTTACGTATTTTTGGTGAAGTTCGCGTAGGTGCACGAGGACTTGAGCTTTATCATCCAGAAATTCAGCTCATTAATGAACACACGCCTCTGCCAAAAACGCAGCTCACAGCAATTTACCCGAGTACTGATGGATTAACACAACCTAAATTACGCGAATATGTTAAACAGGCGTTGAAGCATCATAGTGATGCCTTACCCGAGTTGCTCCCTAAGCAGTATACAAATGGATACGCGCTCAAAGAAGCATTACATTATATTCATGAGCCACCTGTCGATGCCAATATGCTTCAGTTGGCCGAAGGATCTCACCCCGCACAGCAACGTCTTATTTTTGAAGAATTGGTCGCACACCAAATTAGCCTTCTCACACGACGGGCCTATATTCGTCAAATTGCCTCACCCGCTTTCCCAAGTAGTAAGGTACTAGCAAAAAAACTGTTAGAAGCCTTACCTTTTCAAATGACCAATGCACAAAAGCGTGTATCCAAAGAAATTTTAAGCGACTTAAAACAACACCAACCTATGCTACGTTTAGTACAAGGTGACGTGGGTGCAGGGAAAACTTTAGTTGCTGCAGTTGCTGCATGTCATGCCTTAGAAGCAGATTGGCAAGTTGCATTAATGGCACCTACCGAAATTTTGGCAGAGCAGCATTATTTAAATTTTAAACGTTGGTTTGAACCTTTAGGCATTACGGTAGCTTGGTTATCTGGCAAACAAAAAGGTAAAGCGCGAGCACAGGCTGAACAACAAATTAAAGAAGGTCATGCCGAACTGATTGTAGGTACTCATGCCTTATTTCAGGATAATGTTGAGTTTGCAAAGTTAGGGCTTGTGATTATTGATGAGCAGCATCGTTTTGGGGTAGACCAACGGTTAGCTCTACGCAATAAAGGTGCTGAACAACTTACTCCACATCAATTGGTCATGACTGCAACGCCAATTCCTAGAACATTAGCAATGAGTGCTTATGGCGATTTAGACACATCCATTATTGATGAATTACCACCAGGTCGTACACCAATTCAGACAGTCACGATTCCGCTAGACCGTCGTGAAGAAGTGCTAAATCGAATTGCTACAAATTGTCGAGAAGGCAAACAAGCTTACTGGGTATGTACTCTGGTTGAACAGTCCGAAACTTTAGATGCCCAAGCCGCGGAAGCTACCTATCAAGAAATGAGAGAGCGCTTTCCTGAACTTAATATCGGTTTGGTTCATGGCAAAATGAAAGCTGATGAAAAGCAATCTGTTATGCAAGCATTTAAAAATAACGAACTACAGCTCTTAATTGCCACAACTGTCATTGAGGTTGGGGTAGATGTACCCAACGCTTCGATTATGGTTATTGAAAATGCTGAGCGTTTAGGCCTTTCACAGCTACACCAATTACGTGGTCGTGTCGGACGAGGTGCAAAGGCTAGTTTTTGTGTTCTTCTTTATAAACCACCACTTTCACAAAATGGGCAAGAAAGACTTTCGATTTTAAGAGAAAGTAACGATGGCTTTGTGATTGCAGAAAAAGACCTTGAACTAAGAGGTCCGGGTGAATTATTAGGAACAAAACAAACAGGTGACATGGGGTTTAGAGTCGCACGTTTAGAACGAGATGATCATTTACTGAGTCAAGCGCATTATGTTGCACAACAGGTTCTAAAAGACTATCCACAACAAGCTGATGCCCTCTTGAAACGCTGGCTACCTGAAGCACCCCGATACGCTTATGTTTAAGTTGTTCAATCCTCAATATCCTTTTCAGTTATTGTCCCCTTGCCTGTTATGTGAAATAGGAACGCGGGGTAAGCACTCGCTTTGTAAAGAATGTTGGGAACAACTACCATGGCTTAAGCAGGCAGTTCAGCGTAATGATCTATCTGTTCTTGTGGCCTGTCATTATGCCTATCCAATTAACCGCATAATTCAGCAGTTTAAATATGAACAGAAATTACATTACCAAACCCTACTTGCTGAAATTTTACAGCAATTAAAATTTCCTAAGGTACAAGCCATAGTACCGATGCCCATTTCTAAAGAGCGTCTAACGGAGCGAGGTTTTAATCAATCATTATTACTTGCCAAGCTTCTAAGTAAACAATTAAGAATACCCGTTTGGCAGCCTGTCCAACGCCTCAATGAGCGTTCACAAAAAGGATTATCTCGACTCGAAAGATTTGAAAATATTGAACAGCAATTTGTTGCGATACCTCAAGAAAAACGGCGCTACCGTCGTGTGCTGATTATTGATGATGTGATCACAACAGGAAGTTCAATTTCCGCTTTAAGTCTAGTGCTAAAACAGCTAGGGTGCACATCTATTTATGCAAACTGCCTAGCTGCTGCCTCATCTACATCATATTAAAATTATTAAATTGCAGATAAGTTTTGCTCACACCATGGAATTACTATTTCTTTGGTTAATGGCGCAAGTTTAGTTTCGGAATCATTAAATTTTATCCACTTCATTTCAGCAATTTCGGCTGCAATTTGTGGAGACTGTTTTAATCGAACCAAATATAAATGGCTAATCAGCGTATGATCTGGCTCATTAGCAGCTGCTGTCTCAAACTGTCCTATAAACTGCTCTATTACACAAGAGCTGCCAACTTCTTCCAGAATTTCACGTTGTATGGCTGTTTCCGGAGCCTCATTCGGCTCCAGCTTACCGCCTACTTGCATAAAAGCTTGTGTATCACGCTTTCTAACCAGTAATAATTCATTGTGCTCATTTAAGATCACCGCAGCGGCGACCGTAATTATTTTCACCGATTTAACCTCGTTTATGGTTGAACATCTGCATTAGCCCATTTTGGAGCTGGTGGTTGATATTGTTCAAATTGTTGAAGAATATCCTCAATTTTATCCGAAGCGATCAATTTATCAGCGAACCGTGCCTGACTAAAACCTTTATCTACAGTTCCTTGAACCATTTTAAGCAAATCTTCATAAAAGCCCGCTACATTTAGAAAAGCACACGGCTTTTGATGAATACCTAATTGTGCCCATGTCCATTGTTCAAAGATTTCTTCCAATGTACCTGCCCCACCTGGTAACGCAATAAAACCGTCCGACAGATCTGCCATTTTGGTCTTACGCTCATGCATATTCTCGACGACATATAACTTTGTCAGTCCGGGATGAGCTAACTCGCGATCGACTAAAGCACGAGGAATGACGCCAATGACCTGCCCACCGGCTTGCAAAGCACTATCAGCGACAACACCCATCAAACCTGAACGACCACCGCCATAAACGAGAGTTTTACCTTGCTTGGCAATAGTTTGACCGGTTAATTGAGCAATTTGTTGAAAGATTGGGTCTGAACCTAAAGATGAACCACAGAAAATGCAAATTGAATTCATAGTATAAAAACCGTTTTATTGAACTGTCATGCTGACAAACTAGACTATCGACAGAGTTTTTTTTTGCAAAATAGTGTATTGGCAAGTGTTTTTCGGCAAATCCTTGTCTAAAATACACCCATCAATTTCCATCAGACTGCGTGAGGAAAAAAGACACATGCTTGAAGCCTTTTATGCCACAGAACGCGGAAGTCTGGAAGATGCCACCATCAACGGTGGATTTGATCTACATCCCGAATTAGTATGGCTTGATCTAATTGCACCCTCTCAAGAAGAACAACAATGGGTCTTAGATGCCTACGATCAGAACTTACCTACACTAAAGTCCCTAGAAGACATTTCTTCTTCTGCTCGATTCTACCGCGATGATGACGGTATTTTGCATATCAGCACCTATTTTTTAACGAAAAATAAAAATTATCAGGTCGATGGAGATGCTGAAGAGTCATCACATATGCTTGCCATGGTACAAACCGTAGCATTCATTTTACACAAAGATCGCTTATTTACGTTACGCGGTGAAAAGCTCGTCGCGTTTCGTGCATTTCGTGCCCGAGCTCGCCGTAACGACTATGAAATGGATTATAAAGATCCAACTTGGATTTTATTAGGACTGCTTGAAGCAAAGCTAGATGAGCTTGCGGATATCTTAGAAGATATCCACAAGGATCTAGAAAAATACTCCACTGAGGTTCTTAACAACCATCAACGTGAGAAAATTTTAGACCTTGATGACATGATTACCCGCTTGGCGCAACAAGAAGACATGCTTGGAAAAGCACAACTTTGTTTAATTGATTTACGTCGGGTCTTAACGTTTTTATCTCGTCCACGCGCCTTAGGTAGTCACATCTACGATGCAGATATCCGAGAGCTCAGTGAAGATGTCCGCTCACTTGTAGAACATGATGCGTTCTTATTCCAAAAAGTACGATTCTTGCTTGATACAACTTCTGGGTTCATTAACACAGAACAAAACGATACGATTCGTCGATTCTCGATTTTACCAAGTATGTTAGCGCCGCCAATGCTGATCGCGAGTATCTATGGTATGAACACTGAAGTATTGCCTTTTGCTCATGGTAAAAGTAGTTTTATCGCAGTGCTATTAATTATTGTCGGCTTTTTTATTGGCCCTATCATTTACTTCCGCTGGAAAAAATGGATTTAAAGTCTGTTCTTATCCACCCATTCTTTATATAAAAAAAGCACCTAAATTTAGGTGCTTTTTTTATTTTTGCATCATCAGACCAAATGTAGATCTTCTTGCAAATGGCAAGCTTGAATGATTTTCAGCATCTTCTCTGGAACATTTTTAAAATGTAATCCAGACTTCTGTGGAGTCTGACGTAACCATTGAACTAACACAGCCAATGCTAACGTATTACCATGCTCAAGCTGTTTTAAATCAACAATTAGAGGAAAGCTTGTCTGCTTTTTAATAATTGCCAATCCAGCTTGGTATTGTTGTTCAGCATTCTCAAAATCGATTTTGCCTGAAACAATTAACTCTTGGTTAAGATACTGAACCACTCTTCACCTACTTATTTTTGTTTGTTCTGATTAACAGCAGCATCTGCATCTGGTTTAAACGTAGCAATTGCTTTATTTAAATCGCCACCATTACGTTTCACAGTTGCAGCAAACTGGTTGCGGAACTGTAAACCTAAATCAATACCAGAAACATTGATGTTACGGATTTTCCACTGCGAACCTTTGTCAGCCAACTGGAACGACACAGGAATTTTGTCGCCATTATGGTTGAAGTCTAAAGTCACAACAGGGTTTTTACCTGCTGTCTCTTTATAAGGACGCATGGTATAAGTTTGGTTTGTATACTTAGCAAATGCACTACCGTAATTCTCAATTAATGTATTACGGAAGTTTGTCTCAAACTGAGCACGTTGTGCAGCTGTACTATACTGATTAGTCGCATAAGTACCCATCACAATACGTGTGAACGCTTGTGAGTCAACATACGGATCTAAGTTCTGACGTATGATTGTTTTAACTAAAGCAGGGTTGTTTTGCAACTTAGCATGATCTGTTTTTAAACGAGCAATCAAACCATCAGCAACACGCTTAATAAAATCAGGTGGTGCTTCTGAAGGTGCAGCAAAAGCTGTACCTGCGATCATAGTAGACAAAACACTTGCTGTCAGGGTTTGTTTAAACAACTTATTCACCTGGAACCACTCCTTCAAATAATCTCTTACTCAACAAATGACGGCTGTGCGCTGCTGTCAGTACTTGCAGGAGCTTTTTCTTCTGCTGAGGATGATGAACCAGCGGCAACTTTACCTGCGCCACCACCAGTAATAAATTTACTAATTAAATCTTCTAAATCCATCGTTCCTTGGGTATTAGAAATCGTAGCACCACGTTTAAGGTAGTTAAGACCACCACCTGGTACGATTTTTAAATATTTCTCACCCAACAAACCATTGGTTGCAACCATTATATAAGCATCTTCATCAATACTGGTGATGGATGACATGTTACTGATCAGTTGCTGTTCCATTGTTTTTTGTTGCGCTGGAGTCGCTTGGGTATAATCAGAACTATAACGTAATTCGTCTAAAGCATTTTTTTGAACTTCTTTTAACTGTTCAGCATTAAAACTTGTCAGTTTTCCATCAAGGTCAAAAGTTACTGTAGCTAAACGTGTAACTGGATCAAGCGTAATTGAATCAACACGACCAATTGTTACACCGCTCATCGTTACTTTAGCACGAGGCTTAAGTCCGTTAACGTTGTCAAACTGAGCTTTCATCGTGTAGCCATCGCTCAAGTTTGTACCAACTAAACCACTTACTTTCATCGCTAAAAAAAACAAAGCAATACCGAAGATAATGACAAAAATACCTACGGCCAGCTCACTAGTACGTGATTTCATTAAATCCCTCCGAACATGACCGCAGTCAACACGAAATCAAAACCTAAAACACATAATGAAGAATATACAACCGTACGGGTCATCGCTGTCGCAATGCCTTCAGGTGTTGGATCACACGCATACCCTTGGAAAACTGCAATCCATGTACAAAGTAAAGCAAATACAATGCTCTTAATGATGCCATTTACAACATCATGGCCAAATTGCACATTATTTTGCATACCACTCCAGAAGGAGCCTTCATCAACGCCAAGAAAATCAACGCCAACCATTTTGCCGCCAACAATACCAATCGCAGCAAAGATAACGGTTAACATTGGCAAACTGACTATGCCAGCCCAAAGACGTGGTGATACGATTTGCTTTAAAGGATCAACACCAATCATTTCCATACTGGCAAGCTGCTCACTTTGTTTCATTGAACCAATTTCAGCAGTTAATGCAGAACCTGCTCGCCCAGCGAATAGTAAAGCAGCAACAACTGGTGCAAGCTCACGTAGCAAAGTTAAAGACACCATAGTGCCTAGCATTGATTCACTACCCACATTGACCAATATTGAGTAGCCTTGCAGTCCGAGTACCAGACCAATAAATAAACCTGATACCGTAATAATAAGTAAAGACATTACCCCTACACGATGCATTTGATAGACGAAACGCCCAAAACCACCCGATGAAGGTAATGAAAAAATAATCTGTAAGAGCATCAGTGCCGCAACACCAATCCCTCGAATCCGCTCAATAACGAGTCTACCTAACCAGGCAATCGTATTCATGGACGAACCTCGTTATCTAAATAAGCTTGATGGCTAAACTGGTACTCAACCGGACCTTCTGCCGAACCGGTTAAGAACTGTTTTACAAAAGGAGAAGCATATTTTTGCAATTCTTCCGGCGTTCCTTCCCCTTGAATCTTTCCTTCCGCTACGACATAAATGTAATCGGCAATAGATAAGGTTTCGGAAACATCATGCGAAACAATAATGGTGGTTAAATCCAAAGCTTCACGTAACGAACGAATTAGACGAGTTAAAACACCTTTTACAATCGGGTCTTGCCCAGCAAATGGTTCGTCATACATGATTAAATCTGGATCAAGCGCGATTGCACGAGCCAAAGCAACTCGTCGATTCATACCGCCTGATAACTCTGTAGGCATGAGCTGTTCTGTTCCTCGCAGGCCAACAGACTCAAGCTTTAAAGCAACCAGTTCAGCAATCAAATTTTCAGAAAGCTTGGTATGTGCACGGATTGGAAAAGCGACATTTTCATAAACCGACATATCGGTAAATAAAGCGCCACTTTGGAAGAGCATTCCCATACGCGCACGAGCGGCGAACAATTCCTGACGCGACATTTGAGCAATATCTTTACCATCAAGCAAAACTTCACCCTGATCAGGAACAAGTTGTCCACCAATCAAACGCAATAAAGTCGTTTTACCTGTACCAGATGGTCCCATAATGGCCGTAATCTGACCGCGACGTATATTTAAACTAATATTGTCATAAATGACGCGTTCCCCTCGATTAAAACTCAAATTTTTCACTTCAATGAGTGACTGAGTCGAGAGAGGAGTTTTATTATTCATAATGGCAATCATTCCTGCACTTTTATGCCCGCATACTATAACACTGAATTTTGGGAATCTTGTTGTAATTTTGACAAAAGCAAAGACAAGTAAATGTATAAATATAAGTTAGTTTTTGAAGGGAATTTACTGATTGAGCACTTGGAGCTGATCTACAAAATGGCCTGTTAGCAAAGCATAGGCAAAGTAAATCCCATTGCACAAAGCGAGTACAATAAAAAGATATGGCAAACCATGTTGAAGTAATAATTTACTCAACCATGTCAAAGACGCCCTTTTTCGATTACTTTTACGCATTATTACAATTAAATTTGAACCACTTCACACTTTATTATTTTATAGCAAAACTGAAAAATAAAAAAGGCCAGTTTGTTAACTGGCCTTTTTTTAAATCTTTTTAAAGATTAACGGTCGAATTTACGACGCGGTGGTTTATCATCAAAACTACGACGTGGGCGATCTTCACCACCGAAGCTACGTTTTGGACGATCTTCACCACCAAACGATGGACGTTCACCACGTGGTTTGTCATCAAAGCTACGACGTGGCTTATCATTAAAACCACCTTCGCGACGTGGACGATCTGAGTTGAACTCACGACGTGGACGATCTTCGCCACCAAATGACGGACGCTCACCACGTGGCTTGTCATCAAAACTACGACGTGGACGATCTTCACCACCGAAGCTACGTTTTGGACGATCACCAAAACCGCTTTCACGACGTGGTTTATAGTCTACACGGTTACCACGGTTATCATCATTCGAGTCAAAACGCGGTTTATCATTGAAACCACCTTCACGACGTGGGCGATCAGAGTTGAACTCGCGACGTGGACGGTCTTCAAAACCACCTTCACGACGTGGGCGATCTGAATTGAACTCACGACGCGGACGATCTTCGCCACCGAATGGACGATCACCACGTGGCTTGTCATCAAAGCTACGACGTGGACGGTCATCACGACCACCTTCACGACGTTTGAAGTTGCTTTCGCCTTCAAAACGACGACCACCGCCAAAACCACCACCACGACGACCATCACGGCCACCGCCATTGCCGCCACGACCACGACCACCACCATCACGACCTGAACGAGCAGGAGGTGGAGATGGCTCTAAGCCTTCAATTTCAGAAACGCTTAAACGAGCTTCTAAGTATTCTTCAAGTGCACGAATCTTACCGCGTTCACGATAAGTCGCTAAAGTAATCGCTTGACCTGTACGACCAGCACGACCTGTACGACCAATACGGTGTACGTAGTCTTCGTGCTTCATCGGAAGACCAAAGTTAATTACGTGAGAAATAGTCGGTACGTCAAGACCACGAGCAGCAACGTCAGTTGCAACTAAGATCTTCGCACGACCTTCACGGATACTACGTAAACGACGGTTACGAACTGTTTGTGGCATCGCACCGTGAAGTGCAACAACTGAATGACCTGCTTCTGCAAGTTCTTCAGCCAACATATCAGTGTCTTCTTGAGTGCTTGCAAAAACCACAGCTTGATCTAAGTTTTCATCACTTAACCAATGAGTAAGTAATTTTTTCTTATGCTCAAAGCCATCAGTCCAATGCAATGTTTGCGTAATATCTGTATTGGTTGAATGACCAGTTTCAATTGCGATACGCATTGGATCTTTCATCATGCATGCTGCAAGACGAATAATACGATCAGCAAATGTTGCAGAGAACATTAATGTTTGTTTACGGTTAGCCGCTAATTCGCTAATTGCTTCTAAGTCTTCAGAGAAGCCTAGGTCAAGCATACGGTCCGCTTCATCAACAATTAAAGCATCTACTTGGTCTAATTTAATTTGACGACGGTTTACCAAGTCAAGTAAACGACCCGGTGTTGCAACAACAACTTGCGCGCCTTTTAACTGTTGAATTTGTTTAGCAAATGGCATACCACCCATAATTGCAGCAATACGAACACCTTTCATGTGACGTACAAATGCAATTGCATCTTGGCTTACTTGTTGTGCTAATTCACGAGTAGGAGAAATAACCAAAATATTTGGTTGAGTTACAGCTTTCATGCGTTCTTTGAACGGAACGAAAGTTTCTTGACCAGCCAAGTTATTTAATGTCGGCAATAAGAAAGCTGCAGTTTTACCAGAACCAGTCTGGCTAGAAACTAAAAGGTCTTTACCTTCTAAAGCTGCAGGAATAGATTGTTCTTGCACAGGAGTCGGGGTAGTAAAACCTAAACCTTCAAGCGCTTGTTGTAAGGTTTCATGCAAAGAAAATTCGGCAAAAGTTTTGCTCATAGAGAGTTTCACCCTAATGGGTGCTCCATTTTTAATAAGTACAAAATAGACATCGGCACAAAGCGGCAAAGCAAAATTAGCTGAACCTTATATTATTCAGCGGCAATCCGAGTAACGACGATGTGGATTAAACGCACGCTTGATTACGGCCGAACCTGAAGAATCGCTGAGCGATCGGGGCGCAAGAAATGGTCCTCTCTATGGACAGCGTGCGCTTACAATGAATAGAACAGAATGTTCAGGTAATGAACGGAAATTTAAGTGCGTGGGCGGATTATAGCAGAAAGAATTTAAAAGTCATGTGTTTTAATCAACTTTCTCGTTATTTCTATTATTATTTGTATTTTACCGATCATTAAAAAGTTAAAACCCTCTATAAAAAGAGGGTCTTAACAGAGAAACTATTTCTAAATTATTTTGCAGCTTTGTCCCAAGCAGGAACAACGGTTTGCATTAATGGCTTTAACATTTTAAGTGAACATGCGATCACTTGACCATTTTCAAGTGAATCATTGCCACCACGAGCATCAACGACTACACCGCCCGCTTCTTTAATAATAAGCTCGCCAGCAGCGATGTCCCATGGTTTTAAACCAAGTTCAAAGAAACCATCGAAACGACCAGCAGCAACATAAGCCAAGTCAAGAGCAGCTGAACCACCACGACGGATTTGAGCACCCGCTTGAGTCACTGCTAATAATGATGCGAAATGTTGTTCTGCATAAGATACGATCTCACCATCACGTTTGGCACGGTAAGGATGGCCTACTGCCAAGAATGTATTTTCTAAGCTATCTTTTACATTTACACGAATACGGCGTTGGTTCATAACCGCACCGCGACCGCGACTTGCAGAGAACAATTCGTCACGCACTGGGTCGTAAATTACGCCGTGCTGAGTAACGCCTTTATGTTGAACTGCAATAGAAATACAGAAATGAGGGAAACCATTAATAAAGTTTTGCGTGCCATCAAGCGGGTCAATGACCCAGCACCAGTCTGCATCGTGGCCTTTGCCTTCTTGCATACCAAACTCTTCACCTAAGAAGCTATGGTTTTTATAACTTTTACGTAATGTATCAATCGTTAATTGTTCCAAATAACGATCTACACGTGTTACTGGGCCATCAATGCCTTTCTCTTCAACTTGCAAATCGAGTTTATGACGATTTTGATGCGCTTTTAAAAGCTCTTGACCAACTGTTTGAGCCGCACGCGCAGCCATAACCACCATAGGTTCCATTGAACACCCACTACAATACAAATTTGAAGATTTTGACAAAGAATAATGCATAAAAGCGCATACATTTTAGCAAATGAATGCGCTTTATGGGAAAAAATGTTTCAAATTTTTTGTGAAAGGCTTAAACGACCTGATTTTGCTTAAGCCAAGCTCTCTCAATTGAGTTCAAAATACCTTTCGTATCTAGACCACAATCTTGCAGCATTTGATTATGTGAAGCCTGATGTAAGAAAGAGTCTGGCAAACCTAAGTTAATGATAGGTTTAACAATTTGTTCTTGTGCCATAAACTCATTCACTGCACTGCCTGCACCCCCCATAATCGCATGTTCTTCAACTGTTACGAATAAATGAGTATGCTCAGCCAAGTCTCGAATGATTTGTTCATCAAGCGGTTTTACAAAGCGCATGTTTACCACACGCACACCGACATCATGTTTTTGTGCAAGTTGCTCACCAGCTTCTATAGCAACCATGACACGGCTACCAAACGCTAGAATTGTAATTTGCTCATCATTGTTTGCATTAATTTCTGCAACGATTTCAGCTTTACCTAATTCAAGAATCGTCATTTCTTTTTGAATTTCGACACCAACACCAGCACCACGTGGATAACGTACTGCGGCTGGGCCATTGTAGACATAAGCAGTATGAAGCATTTGACGACATTCATTTTCGTCTTTTGGCGCCATGATCACCATATTCGGGACAGTACGCATATAAGCATAGTCATAAGCACCAGCATGAGTTGGGCCGTCTTCACCCACTAAACCTGCACGGTCGATTCCGAAAGTTACATCAAGGTTTTGTAAAGCAACATCATGAATAAGCTGATCGTAACCGCGCTGCAAGAATGTTGAATAAATTGCAACAACAGGTTTGAGCCCTTCGCAAGCCATACCAGCCGCAAGTGTTACAGCATGCTGCTCTGCAATGGCTACATCAAAGAAACGCTGTGGAAATTGCTTGGCAAATTTAACCATGCCTGAGCCTTCACACATCGCAGGTGTGATCGCAAGCAGACGTTCATCTTGAGCAGCTTCATCACACAACCATTCACCAAATACATCGGAATACTTTGGTGGAGTTTTGCCACCTGAGGTAGCATTTATTTTACCAATCGCATGGTAAGTAATCGGGTCTGCTTCAGCAGGAGCAAATCCTTTTCCTTTCTTAGTATAAACGTGTACTAAACGCGGTCCTTTACGTTTTTTGAGCGCGTTAAAAACTTGAGCTAATTGAGTAACATCATGCCCATCAAATGGACCGAAATAGTCAAAACCAATTGCTTTAAATAAATTATCTGCTGCATCGGTTGCTGATTGGTGTAAGCGAGAGTTATAAGTCCATTTTGGGTGTGGCTGAATGTAAGCCTCACCATGTTCATCTACATTAACTAAATGACCCTTTTCCCAAATTGCAGCTAAATGCTTAGCGAAGCCACCCGTACTGCAAGAAATTGACATGTCATTGTCATTGAGTACAACAATCAAGTCAGCATCATGTGCAACAGCATCATTCATCGCTTCAAAAGCCATGCCCGCAGTCATTGCCCCATCACCCACAATACACACCACTTCACATGGGTCATTTTGATAACGGCGTGCAAGTGACATGCCCAAGCCAGCAGAAATAGCTGTTGATGAGTGCCCTACCCCAAAGGTATCAAAAACTGATTCTTCTCTGGCAGGGAAAGCTGCTAAACCATTTTTTGAACGGATAGTGGTAATTTGTTCACGACGTCCAGTCAGGATTTTATGTGGGTATGCTTGATGTCCCACATCCCAAACTAAACGGTCATTTGGTGTATTAAAGCAATAATGCAGCGCAACCGTCAGCTCAACCACGCCGAGGTTAGCACCGAAATGGCCACCACTCTGGCCTGCTGCATATAAAATATATTGACGCAACTCATCAGCCACTTGAACCAGTTGGCTATGCTCGAGCTGACGTAATTGTTGAGGATGATCAATTGCATCTAACAATGGCGTAACAGGGCGTTGAGTTGGAATTTCGGTATACAACATATGTGGCAAAGCCTTTATAAGCCTGGCAAATCCTAAGCTGGGTCAAAATGGGTCGATCATACAATCGAATGAAGTCACCTTCAATCAGCCACATTTGCGAACGAGATCATGCAAAGCAGTCTCTCATACATTATGGGTATGGTTGGCAGATTATCCTGAATAATCTGACTATTTATCAACTATTATCGTCTTCTTTATACAAAAAAGAAAACCTTAGTGTGCAAAATGATTATGACAATTCGACCAATCTCCCAGCATTACGCTATACTTTAAACCGTTTTCGGTTAAAAGATGAGTTAATCTGTGCCTATAGAGTTCATTGCAACATCAAAACTCCCGACCGCTTTTGGTGAATTCAATATTTCTGTGTTTCAAGATCCAGCAACAGGTGAAGAACATGTGGCACTTTCTAAAGGGTTAGAAAATCCGCCAACAGGCCCTGTTTTAGTCCGTGTACATTCTGAATGTTTAACAGGTGATGCTTTTGCGTCATTGAAATGTGATTGTGGTCCACAATTGCAAGCGACTCAAAAACTCATCAATGAAGCAGGACAAGGCGTAATTTTATATTTACGCCAAGAAGGTCGTGGAATTGGTTTAACCAATAAAATTCGTGCTTATGCCCTACAAGATCAGGGACACGATACAGTAGATGCCAATTTGCTATTGAATTTACCTGCCGATGCACGTCGTTACGATATGTGTAGCATTATGCTCGACCACTTAAAAGTAAAAGAAGTGAAGTTAATTACCAACAATCCTTTGAAAATTCAGGCACTCAAAGATCAAGGTATTAACGTTGTAGACCGTGTACCGTTAACCGTAGGTCGTAATCCTTTTAATGAACAATATTTAAAAACCAAACGCGAAAGAATGGATCACCTTTATCAAAAAGATGATTTTTGATTTCAGGTGTAAAGTTTAAAAACAATGTTTAAGGGATTTTTTCAAGATTTAGAAAAAATCCCTTACTTTTTTTATGGTTTTATGTTTTGATGTATTTAATTTATATCAATCATCTTTGAGGGTCATTATGCAACATCAGACTTCCACAGATATTCAACGTGTCCGCGAATTTCTCCTCGATTTACAAGCCCGTATTTGCGCTGGTTTAGAACAACAAGAAAAAGCTGGCGGTGGTACGGCAGAATTTATTATTGATGATTGGGAACGCCCAGAAGGCGGCGGCGGTCGTTCACGTGTGCTGCAAAATGGTACAGTGATCGAAAAAGGCGGCGTGATGTTTTCTCACATCAACATTAGCAAACTTCCTGCATCTGCTACTGAACGTCACCCTCAAATTGCAGGTGCTAAAGCTCAAGCACTCGGTGTTTCTTTAGTTATTCACCCTAAAAACCCAAATATTCCAACCTCTCACGCAAATGTCCGTTTATTCGTTGCAGAACGTGAAGGACAAGATCCAATTTGGTGGTTTGGTGGTGGTTTTGACTTAACGCCATTTTATCCAGATGATCAAGATGTTCTAAATTGGCATCAAGCTGCTTATGACCTATGTAAACCTTTTGGCGACAATGTTTACAACGAACACAAGCAATGGTGTGATGACTACTTTTATTTAAAGCATCGCGACGAACAGCGCGGTGTCGGTGGTTTATTTTTTGATGACTTAAATTGCTGGGATTTCGAAACTTGCTTTAAATATATTCAAGCTGTAGGCAACGGTTATTTAAATGCCATTTTGCCAATTTTCGAAAAACATCGTGAACAGCCGTATACCGAAGCTCAACGAGAATTTCAACTTTATCGCCGCGGCAGATATGTTGAATATAACTTGGTTTATGACCGTGGTACTTTATTTGGTCTACAAACAGGTGGCCGTATTGAGTCTATTTTAGTGAGCTTGCCTAACTTAGCTGCATGGTCATATCGTCCTGAATGGGATGAAGACTCTCCAGAGAAGCGTTTAACTGACTACTATTTAAAACCGCGTGATTGGTTAGGTCTAAAAGAAAAAGTTGCTTAATTTTTTTTGTTTTGGGGATTCTTTGGCTTCCACCCTAAAGAATCTCCTTTTTTATTTTTCAACTTTTCTGACACCCTCCTAATATTTTTTCTTGTGCCAATTTGACTTATAGTGAGGCCTGCTGAATATTCAGTATAGGATAGGCTTTATCTGCTTTACGCCATTTTAAAATTTTGGATACAAGAATGACCAAACAGTTTGCAGTAATTGGCAACCCGATCGAACAATCACGCTCTCCTGAATTGCATCATGCTTTCGCTAAAAAAACAGGTGTTGATCTCGACTATCAAAAACGACTGGCCCCTCTCGATGGCTTTGAATCAAGTATGCGTGGCTTCTTTGCAGAAGGCGGAAGTGGTATGAACGTTACCGTTCCGTTTAAAGAGCAAGCTTTTGCTTTATGTGATGTGTTAACTGAGCGTGCCCAAATTGCTAAAGCTGTAAATACGTTATGGATGGAAAATGGCAAATTGCATGGTGACAATACTGATGGTCAAGGCTTAGTTGCCGCAATTCAAGCATTAGATTGGAATCTTGAGAATACAACTATTTTAATTTTAGGGGCTGGTGGTGCAACTCGTGGTGTTATTTATCCACTGGTACAGGCTGGTGCTAAAAAGATTGTGATTGCAAATCGAACTCTGGCTCGTGCAGAGCAACTTGTAGATGACTTAAAAACAGCAGTTCCGCAAGCTCAACTACAAGCTATTTCTCTAAATGACTTAGAAGGGAATTTTGATATTGTAGTTAATGCGACTTCTGCAAGCCTTTCAGGCGATGCTCTACAACTTCCTGAAAAATTAAAATTCAAACATGCTTATGAGATGGCTTATGGCAAGCCATCTAGTTTCCTAGATCAAGCTAAACAACGTAATGTGCCTTATGCAGAAGGTTTTGGCATGTTAGTAGGCCAAGCGATTGAAGCTTTTTATATCTGGAATGGTGTAAGACCAGACTTAAGAGATTTCTTATAAACAAAAAAAGAACCTACTTAAAGTAGGTTCTTTTTTTATCTCATTGACTATTTTTTAGCAGCGACCATTTGCTTATAAACATCTCGGAAAATTTCATAATCAATAAATTCATTATGTTCAGGTTTTAACTTCTGAATTGTTTTTTCCGTAAGCTGTTGTTTACGAGCTGCCACATAAACGTTCCCTAAAATATCAGCCGTTTCTGATAACAAATGTTTTTCTTCAGCAGAAACACCGTTTTGTTTTTCAAACTCTAACTGATACTGTTTTGAGAAAAGTTGGGCAGGCTGTTTATATTGCTTCTGTAGTTTCTGCCAAGCTTCACGCCCTGCTTTACCTTGCATGGTCTCTATTACAATATGATCTACAGCACGACCTAACTCATGGTCAAACTGCTCATCTTGCTCAAGATGATGCTTTTTCTGTAAAGCTGTAATGCGTTCTAAGGCTTTTCCTTGAGGATTATAGGTATCTTCTTCTGAGAACCAGTAAGCATAAACCTCAGCAATTTCTTGTAGCTGTTGAACAGAGTAATACTTAATATATGACGGTTTTTCAGCAGTCAATTTGGCAATAAATACTGCTTTATAAGTTTTGTCATAGGCATGCGTTGCGTCATAGGTTTTATCTGCAAGTACAGCCAGATTTGCATCTAGATCTTGTACGTCACTATGCGTGCCCACAGGATGCTCTAACACATCACCTTGACCGAGTTTGTCACCAAAGCCTTTAATAAAGTTTTCTAGCATAGAACCTTTACTTGCTTCAGCTACAGATTTGGCTTGTTTAAGTTGCTGTTGATCAATTGAGGTCGCTTTACCATAGTTTAAAATTTGCATATCAGCTTTAATATTGAAGCTATGTTTAAACTCGGCTGGCGTATAAGCAACATCATAAGCCATGTTCACTGCACGGCCTTTGTCATCTAAAGCCACATCAATCGTGATTGGATTTCTTTGCTTCGGTAAAGCTTGCTCAATCTCAGCTTTATGTTTTAACCATAAAGCTTTGAAAGCTTCATCATTGATAAACTGGTTTTGGTTATAAGCTTCAAACGTTTGTTTTAAAGCGTCTCGGCGAGACTTAGTTTGAACTTTTTCAGCACTTGCAGCGCTCTGGTCTAGCACATCAATGCCATAAACTTGGCAATAATTAATATCACCTAAAGCAACAGGTTTCTTCAGTGTTTTTAATTCAATACATTGATCTTCAGTGAGGGTTACAACATCTTCAGCTTGTGCATCTTGTACACCATCTGCAGCAGCTTCTTCACTGGCATCTTCGTCTTCAGAAGCCGATGCATCTGCAGCTTCAGGAGCTTGCGCCGCCGCACTTAAATTATCTTCACCTTCATCATCGGATGAAAGAGCACCATCAAAATGTGCGTTGATTAAACTATATAATTCCTGACTTACAGCAGCAGCATCATCGGAAGAAACTTTTTGTTCTTCCTTACTAGCCGCTCCTTTTTTTGCTTCAGAAGCAGCAAGCTCAGTTGCTACCTTTTCTGCCATCTTTTCATTATCGAAGCCTAAAACACTTTTTTGAAGGTATTTATCATTGACCTGACCATACAGCTCAACTTCTAAAAGCAACTCTTCAATCGTAGTTTTCAAACGAATTTTATCAACAGCCCCAGCCTTACGATCAGTATCTGTCAGAGATACACGTTGTAAGTTTTGCGGGTCAGCCAAACGATATGACACTGCACTAGAAGCTTTAAGATATTCAACAAACTTCTTCATATCGACATTTCTAAAGAAGTCTTTGTACTTTGAAAAATCAATGTAAGTTAAATTGTTTTGATTTTCTTTATTGACTAAATACGGCATTAAACCGAAGTAATTTACATAAAACTTATAATTTTCTAAATCAAGCACCATTGGCAATTTTGCCTGAACCAATAGCGTTGGCTTTTCATATCTGGCAGTTAGGTTAAATGAACCCATTTTTTGACGATAATGAATTGAACCGTCATAGCTAAATTGAAGATCATTTAATAAATTAATTAATACGGCATTTACTTTGTCAGAACGTGCTGATGAGGTCAGTCCCAAATCGCCTTGTTCATTTGCAATAGCCGCATAGAGGGTTTGTTTCTGTGCTTTACTTAAGCCAACCTTTTGCTCACGTAGGTACTGATCGACTTTCTTTTGTAATTCAGCATCAAGCTTAGGTGTATTTTCAGCTTTTGAATTTTGCTTTATTTGTGATGGATCAACCGTAATTTTAAAGTTTCCGCGATAATCATAACTTGGATATTCATACATCGCGTTAACGCTTTGGATAGCTTTTTGCTCTAAATTCGCAGATGCCAATTGCGGACGCACACTGTGTTGCGCGCACGCCGTCAAGCCCAAACTAAATAAACATAAACTGAGATATTTTAAATGCATAACCTTTTTTAAAACCTTATCGCTTTATCTTTTCAGCAAAACTTGCTAAAAATAAAAAATTAGTTGTTTTTTCACATAAAAGTATAAGACCTGACTTTATCAGAAAATATAATTTACGGTGTATTTATTTTCGACAAAATTCGCTTTTCTGACATTCTTTTCGGGTGTGATTAACATTGTATTTTTATCATGCGAGTGAATAATCAAATCATCGATTGAGATAATCCCACAATGATTCAAAATTAGGATTAAAGCCATGCCAGCATATAAAGCTCCCCTACACGATATCCGCTTCTTAATGAATGAAGTACTAGATTATCCTGCTCACTATAAAACTTTATCAAATGGTGAAAGTGCAGATCCAGATACTGTAGATATGATTCTTGAAGGTGCGGCAGATTATTGTGAAAACGTACTGTCACCACTTAACCAATCTGGCGATGAAGAAGGTTGCCATTTTGACAACGGCGAAGTAAAAACGCCAAAAGGTTTTAAAGAAGCTTATGACCAGTTCGTAATGGGTGGCTGGCAAGGGCTTTCTTATCCTGAAGAGTTTGGTGGTCAAGGCCTACCAATGTCTCTAAACCTGATTAAATCAGAGATGATGGGTACTGCAAACTGGTCATTTACCATGTATCCAGGATTAAGCTCAGGTTGTATGAACACGATTTTGCAATTCGGTACAGATGAGCAAAAACAAACGTATATGCCTAAACTTGTTGAAGGTACATGGAGCGGCACAATGTGCTTAACCGAACCTCAATGTGGTACAGACTTAGGCCAAGTAAAAACTAAAGCTGAACCTCAAGCAGATGGTACTTACAAACTCACAGGTACAAAAATCTTTATTTCTGCAGGTGAACACGATTTAACTGAAAACATTATTCACATCGTACTTGCTCGCCTTCCAGATGCACCAGCTGGTACACGTGGTATTTCTTTGTTTATCGTACCTAAATTCATGCCTACAGCAGATGGCGGTGTTGGTGAACGCAATACCGTAACTTGTGGTTCAATCGAACACAAAATGGGTATTCGTGCTTCTGCAACAGCTGTACTCAACTTTGATAATGCAACAGGCTACTTAATTGGTGAAGTAAACAAAGGCTTACATGCAATGTTTACTTTCATGAACACAGCACGTATTGGTACTGCAGTTCAAGGTATTGCACATGCTGAGTTATCTTTCCAAGGTGCTCTTCCATATGCTAAAGACCGTATGTCTATGCGTGCGCTATCTGGAAAGAAAGATCCAGATAAAGTTGCTGATGCAATCATTCACCACGCAGACGTACGCCGTATGCTTTTAACTCAAAAAGCAATCGCTGAAGGCGGTCGTGCAATGATTTACTATGCTGCGCAAATTGCTGACAAAATGACAGATGCGTTAACACGCGGTGATCAAGCTGCTTTTGAAGACTACGATGACAAACTTGGTTTCTATACACCGATCTTAAAAGGTTTCTTAACTGAACTTGGTTTAGAAGCAGCCAACCACGGTATGCAAGTTTACGGCGGTCATGGCTATATTAAAGAATGGGGTATGGAGCAAATCGCACGTGATGCACGTATTGCGACCCTATACGAAGGAACAACTGGTGTTCAAGCACTCGACTTAATTGGTCGTAAAGTGTTGTTAAGTTCAAAAGGTAAAGTAGTACGTGAATACACTGCTGAAATCTTAAAATTCTGTGCTGCTCACGCACGTAATAAATACTTACGTCGTTTTGCTTGGGACTTAACTAAGCTTTGTGCTCAGTGGAACACTTTAACAGTTCGTATCATGCTTGCTGCACGTAAAGACCGCGACATCGTGTCTTCTGCTTCTGTAGATTTCTTAATGTTCTCAGGCTATGTCATGATGGCTTACTTCTGGGCTCAACAAGCTGTGATTGCTTCTGAAAAATTAGAAGCTGGCAACGGTCAAGAAACCCCTGAGTTCTATAAAGCAAAAATTAAAGTTGCTGATTTCTACTTCGACCGTTTATTGCCACGTGCACAAGGTCATGCAGAATCGATGGTAACTACATCTCGCACACTTACTTCATTACCAGTTGAACACTTTAGCTTCGACTACTAATGATTTGTAAATACTTAAATTAAAAGAGCGCAATTTATATTGCGCTCTTTTTTTATATTTAAATTAACTTTATTCTTTTTTAAGGATATAAGCTTTTGTAGGAACAAAATAATTTTGTTCTAGAAACTCACGATTTTTACCATAATCACTATAAAAGAGTTTTTCTAAATTTACCGATAAAATTCGTTCTGAATCAATATTAAAATAGAAATTCACATCTGATGCGGGGCAATGAATAATTAAATTATGTTCTACATTATCTACTTTCCACGTTAAGTTAGGACACAATTGATTTACAACCGCACTTTTAGCGCCATCTTTAGTACCTATACGTCCGTAATGAACTACATTCCAGTAGGCAGAACCATCAGCTAGTAAATTTAAAATATATTCAGCTTCCCCGTTCTCACAATCAGCAAAAGCATCTGTACAAGATATGCGAGTATGATAACGTCCAACATACTGTAACGATGAGGCCGACAATTTTTGTAAGTGGCCTTGTGAATTATTTGGTAGAAAAGTCCGACCAGCAGCAGCATCTAAAGTTGTTACTGCCGAGTTATTTTTTATAGCGTCATTTTCATGCTTTGAAGCTGTCGTGGATACACTGGAATGATCTTTCGATTCCGCATGGTTTACATCGCAGGCAGTTAACCCTATACCTAGGATAATCATTAAACCTAAATGCTTTATTACAAAACCAGACTGCTTCAAAGATATATACATCATTTAAATACGACAGCAATGTTACAAGTTTATCTTTAATCCAAGAACTATTTACCTATATAAATAAGATTTAGCCCTGAAAAAGTGCATTTTAGTTGATGTTTCTTTCATTCCTTTAAATCGTTTACATATTTTAACCATTTTTAGTTTTATTAAGACTTTAACTTGGTAATTCGATCTCCATATCTTTATTAAACAAGTGAATAAATGATTCCTTGTAGTTTATATATTTGAGGAGAATTAGATGGCCAATTCTGGTTTATATCGCTCGAACCGACAAAGCATGATCGCCGGTGTAATGGGCGGTATTGCTGAACGTTTTGGTTGGAACGCAAATTTATTACGCATTATTTTCGTATTGGTTTCGGTAATGAGTGCGGCTTTCCCAGGGATTTTAGTTTATCTCGTTTTATGGTTAGTCATTCCTAAAAGACAGCCTGAACAAGTCCAAGGTTATCAACAACCTGTTCGTACTGTACGAGAAGAACAAATACATTAAATAACTTAGTTTATTTTGGTCGCTACGGTTGCATCCCCTAATCAACCGTAGCTTTTTTTATTCTTAAAATCACAATTTTCGATTTAACTGTTGCTGTAATGCAGCAATCATATCTGCACGGCTAATCATTCCTATAAGCTTACGATCTTCAACAACAGGAATGTAGTTAAAAGACTTTTCAACAAAGTATGGCACCAAATCTTGAATAGGTTGGGTTGGTAGTACAGTAACCACTCGACGACTCATGATCTGCTTTACATAATGCTGCCAAGAGTTTCTTGGATCGGCTGCGCCTTTAAACCATTCTACGACTTCATAGAGCGCTAAAGTTCCGACCAAATGGTTTTCTGCATTGACCACAGGTAAGCTCATCAAGTTCACTTGTTTAAACTTATCGAGTGCTTGGTGAATATCGTCGTCTTCATGCAACTTAATCACATCATGACTCATAATATCCTGACAGATATATTGGTTCACCATGCGTTCATTGGCATGTTCTTGCGCTTCTAAAATGATTTTTTCTAAGTCGTACTGGCTGATATCTAACAGTTCAGTGTGATGCCCTAATGCATACTCAATATCTTTTAGCTGAATCGATACTTTCTGAGTAGGCGTTGGATCCTTACTTCGCTCATTTAAATGTGCGGTAACAGGATAATGTCGCCCAATCAATCGATTGAAGAAAACAGCAAACCCAAGTAGCAGTAACGAGTTGAGTAAAACTGGATAAAGAATGAAATAAAAACCTAATTTATGAATTGCAGCACCACCCAGTACAGCCGTAATTGCAACTGCGCCACTTGGTGGGTGTAACGAGTCGGTGGTCATCATTAAAAAGATGGCAAGCCCGACAGCCACACTAAAAGCCGTAGTTAAATCAGGAATCCACTGTGCACAGGCAACCCCAATAATGCCAGCTAAAGTATTACCAACAATCACGTTCCATGGTTGAGCCAATGGACTGGTTGAAACTGCAAATAAAAGAACAGATGAGGCACCCATAGGCGCGATGTACCAAGCATTAATTCCGCCAAGAACATACCAACTAATTAAGGAAGAAATTGCTAAACCACATAGTGCTCCAATACCGCAAAGCAATCGCTCTTTTAGTGGTAAAACCTTAAAATTCGGCTTTAAAATCTGTAACCATTCTCGCTGTATAACACTCACAGTACACCTTTGGGGATATGCCGTTATTTATAACGGGCAAAAGTATACGCCCAAAGCCGTATAAAATGCATTTAAATTATATCTTTTAATTTTCAGAGAATTTATTGAAGTTATTCTTACTATTTTAAAACTTTAATATTCCATCAATTTTTCATTTAAGTAGCGCCAATACCGCTTCGGCAAATACTGCACATGAAGTTTTATATTCTGGCGTTCTGTAATATTTACGCTCTTGAAATAATCTTTCCAAAGTTGATCATACAAAACTTCTTGTTCATCTAGCTCAAGTTGAAAGCTTTGACTCATACCATTTTTTAAATTACGGTCAACTTCAGAGGCTTCGAGTGAAACTTCATGTATTTCACTTAAATCATAATAAATACCAAACTTACGTTGCTCGTCATAAATGAGCCAACGCTGATCTTGATAACGCCGTTTAAAATGAGGCTGAATAAGTGGTAAAACATTAAAATCGGGACGTACTAAACTTAAAAAAAGCTCATCTTTAGTTTTCTTAAAGCGAATAAAAGCCTCCATTCTATGCTTTTCTCGCCCGACTTTTTTCGTCCACTGCGCAATCGCTAAAACACTTGGCTGCGAATAATCTTTTTCTACAGACGAATGATTACTAAACACATAAATACAATAATTAAATAAATGCTGATAGGCATCTAAAGATTCAGATAGATAAGCAAAATAAAATTGTTTTAACGAAGAAGATGAAAGCTTTTTTTGTAGCGCAGACCACACACGTTCGGCATGTTGCTCATTATTTGCAACCTCAATTTTATCGGTAAATAAGCCATGCTGAGCTGCATCATTCAGACAGAGTTTGACCTGTAATTCTTTAAATTGAAATGCACGAAAAACACAGCTTAGCAGCCCAACCATTGAACCATCAAAATAGTAAGCAACTTCCTCATTAAACATGGCCTAAAACCCAAGGCTTAATTGTGGCGAGAGTTGCTGCACATATTTCGAAGATCCCTGCGTTAAAATCTGCTGTCGAATGTACCCAGAAGATAGTTCCTTTTGGAATTTTGGACTGTCTTCACAGCGAATAAAGAATTTTGCACGCTGGTAGGCCACGCCTAATTTTTTAAGTAAATCGATATGGATTTTTCCAAAACGGCGAGCCTGCACAATTTTCTTGGCCGATTTCACCCCAATGCCCGGCACACGCAAAATCATTTGGTAATCGGCACGGTTTAAATCTACTGGAAACTGTTCAGGATGCCTTAAAGCCCAGCTTAATTTCGGGTCTACATCAAGGTCTAAGTTTGGGTGTTTTTCATTGACGATTTCATTGACCTGAAAACCGTAAAAACGCATCAACCAATCGCTTTGATAGAGCCTATTTTCACGAAGCAACGGCGGTGCAGAACCCACTGCTGGCAAGTAATTATTTTCGGTATTAATTGGGATATAACCCGAAAAATAGACGCGCTTGAGTTTAAATTCTTTATAGTGCTTGTCTGCCATAAACAAGACATCTTGGTCTGACTCTTGATGGGCCCCCACTACCATCTGGGTGGTCTGCCCTGCTGGTACATATTTCGGTACATGCTTAATGATTTGTCGCTCATCTTTAAGCTGAATGAGCCTGTCCCGGACTAGTCCTAAATCTTTTTGTACTTCCTGATGTGATTTTTCTGGCGCAAAAGTTTTTAGTCCAATTTCGGTCGGCATCTCTAAATTAATACTCATACGATCAGCATATAAACCTGCTTCATGAATCAGTTCAGGCGATGCTCCCGGAATGGTTTTTAGATGAATATAACCATTAAAGTTTTCTTCAAGACGCAACTTTTTCACGACTTGAAGCATACGCTCCATCGTATGATCCGCCGATTTAAAAATGCCTGAGCTTAAAAATAACCCTTCAATATAATTACGGCGGTAAAAATTAATAGTTAAGTCTACGACCTCTTGCACCGTAAATGCTGCACGCTGGACGTCATTAGAACGGCGTGAAACACAGTAGGCGCAGTCAAAAATACACACATTACTAAATAGAATTTTTAAGAGAGATACACAGCGGCCATCTTCAGTATAGGTATGGCAAATACCCGAATGGCTGGCATCCCCTAGACCTTTATCTTTGTTTTTACGGTCACTGCCACTTGATGAACAAGACACATCATATTTAGCAGCATCAGCAAGAATCTGTAGTTTTTCCCGAATGCGATCAGACATATCAAACGACTCATTTGTGGCATCGTTTAAAAAATATCATGTCGCATTCTTAAATTTAATCTAGTGAAGTACGGTCAGCGTCATGAGATGACGTTTAAAATGAACTAGCTTAATTAACGTATTCTTCAAGCTGCTTTACACGCTTTTCATACTCTTGCATTGGGCAATACGAATACATCGGTGAGCCAATGTATGAACCTGCATTATTACATTCCTGATCTACATAGGCTTTCCAAAGTCGCTGAGATTTTAAAATATCTTGGTAACGTTCTGGCTGTTTGTATTCTTCGCTTTGTGTACGAATTTGATCAATGAGAGCAACAATTTTTTCTTCATAAGTCTTTTTAGCTTTATCAGAACAACTATACACAACCATGTTATTAATGCTTTCAAGCTTCATTTCTTTAATAGTCTGGTCTACACATTGGTTGTATTCATCTTGCTCATCAGTTTCGGTTTGCGCATATAGCCATGGACTATAAAAAAGACTGGATAAAACTATGAGTTTGCAACAAAATTTCAGCATAATTAATTCTCGATTCTATAATTTTTAATATGCTTCAATATAACAAAAAAATGATTATTCACGCACTTGCGCTTGCACCTATCCCATTGCTAAGTTTATCTGCCTTAGGGGTAATGACATTAAATGCTGAGTTCAACCTTTATTCGATTGGAGTTATTTTTCTAGCCCATTTCTTATTTTATTTACTTTTTTATGGCCTTCTAGTTATTCCTTTCGCATATATCATTTCCTATTTTCTCGCCCGTAAAAGTCGTTTAAATCTGATGAATATTTTCATCAGCGCAACTACGATCTGGATTTTGATAAGCCCTATTGCACGTTTGATTTTTGTCGGATCATTTCCTTCTCCTTGGTGGGATATTTATAAGATTTACAGTTTTTATCTCATGATTTTATTTACCGGTTTTTGCTACTGGTTAAGCTTGAAGTGGCTAAGCCGAAAACAAATAGGCTAATCGCGCATTCCTTTGATTAAGCCTTTGCCACTCACCCACAAAATCCTTATACTTAGGGGCAATTTTTCTCATAAATTCGTGGATGCTACATGAGTCGCGCCATCTCGCATATTGATACATTTCAGGGTTTAATTCTTGCCCTACAAAACTACTGGGCCGAACAAGGCTGCGTCGTATTACAACCTTACGACATGGAAATGGGCGCTGGAACATTCCACACCGCAACATTCTTACGTGCTTTAGGGCCTGAGACTTGGAACGCGGCATACGTGCAACCTTCACGTCGTCCAAAAGATGGCCGCTATGGTGAAAACCCGAACCGTTTGCAACACTACTACCAGTTCCAAGTGGTACTTAAGCCAAACCCAGACAACATCCAACAGCTTTATCTCGATTCTTTAAAAGCAATCGGAATTGATACGCTTACTCACGACATCCGCTTCGTAGAAGACAACTGGGAGTCTCCAACTCTTGGTGCTTGGGGCTTAGGTTGGGAAGTTTGGCTTAACGGTATGGAAGTGACTCAGTTCACTTACTTTCAACAAGTCGGTGGCGTTGAATGTTACCCTGTAACAGGCGAAATCACTTATGGTTTAGAACGTCTTGCAATGTACCTTCAAGGTGTTGACTCGGTTTATGACCTTGTTTGGACCAAAGGCCAATTCGGTACTGTAACTTACGGCGACGTATTCCATCAAAATGAAGTTGAGCAATCCACTTATAACTTTGAATACGCTCCAGTTGAAAAACTATTTGAACTGTTTGATTTTTATGAATCAGAAGCAAATCGTCTAATAGAAGCAAAACTTTCTCTTCCTGCTTATGAGCAAGTGGTTAAAGCGTCTCATACCTTTAACTTGCTTGATGCACGTGGCGCAATTTCTGTGACTGAGCGTCAACGTTACATTTTACGTGTACGTACTTTAGCGCGTGCTATTGCACAAAGTTATGTACAAGCACGTGCAGAGCTTGGCTTCCCAATGGCAGAACCACACTTACGTGATGAAGTATTGGCACAGCTAAAAGCACAAGCTGAAAGTGAAGCAGCAAAGGCGGAGAAAAACTAATGAGCAAACATACTGTTTTATTCGAACTTGGCTGTGAAGAACTTCCACCAAAAAGCTTAAAAACATTACGTGATGCCCTAAAAGCTGAAACGATAAAAGGCTTAAAAGATGCAGGCTTAAACTTCGCATCAATTGAAGCTTATGCAGCTCCACGTCGTTTAGCACTTAAAATTGTTGATATCGATGCTGCTCAGGCAGACACACAAAAGCGTTTTGATGGCCCTGCTGTTCAAGCAGCTTATGATGCAGAAGGCAAACCGACTAAAGCGCTCGAAGGCTTTATGCGTGGTCAAGGGATTACAGTTGATCAGCTTTCTACTTTCCAAGCAGGTAAAGTTGAAAAAGTTTGTTATTTAAAAGATGTGAAAGGTCAAAGTCTTGATGCTTTACTTCCACAGATTTTACAAACTGCATTAGACAATTTACCAATTGCTAAGCGTATGCGTTCTGCGGCAAGCCGTACCGAATTTGTACGTCCAGTGAAATGGGTTCTTTTACTCAAAGATGACCAAATTGTTGACGCGACTATTCAAGATCATAAAGCTGGCAATGTGACTTATGGTCACCGCTTCCATGCACCTGAAGCAGTGACTTTAGCGCATGCAAATGATTATTTAGCTGCTTTAGAAAAAGCTTACGTCGTTGCGAACTTTGAAAAACGTCAAGCAACCATTCAAGAACAAGTGAAAAAGTTAGCTGATGAAGTGAACGCAACTGCGATTGTTCCAGCCGACTTACTTGACGAAGTAACAAGCCTCGTTGAATGGCCTGTAGCTTTACGTGCAACTTTTGAAGAACGCTACTTAGCTGTTCCTCAAGAAGCTCTTATTACGACAATGCAAGACAACCAGAAGTATTTCTGTTTGATCAATGCGGAAGGTAAATTACAGCCTTACTTCATTACTGTTTCAAATATTGAGTCTAAAGACCCGACTCAAATTATTGAAGGTAACGAAAAAGTTGTTCGCCCTCGTTTGTCTGATGCTGAGTTCTTCTTCTTACAAGATCAAAAGCAACCGCTTGCATCTCGTAAAGAAAAATTAGCAAACATGGTATTCCAAGCACAACTTGGTACGCTTTGGGACAAATCAACACGTATTGCAAAACTTGCTGTTGCATTATCTTCAATCACTGATGCAAACACAGCCGATGCTGAAAAAGCTGCATTACTTGCTAAATGCGACTTAACCTCTGAGCTTGTAGGTGAGTTCCCAGAACTTCAAGGTATTGCTGGTACTTACTACGCACGTATTGAAGGCGAAAACACTGAAGTTTCAGAAGCTTTAGGTGAGCAATATTTACCAAAATTTGCGGGTGATGTTTTACCTAAAACTAAAACAGGTACAACGATTGCTCTTGCTGACCGTTTAGATACGCTTGTTGGTATTTTCGGTATTGGACAAGCGCCTACAGGTTCTAAAGACCCGTTTGCACTTCGTCGTTCAGCAATTGGTATTTTACGTTTAATCATTGAAAATGAATTAGATGTAACAATTGAAGAGTTAGTAAATCTTGCGCTTCAAGGTTATGGCGATATCGTTAAAGACCACGACAAGACTCGTGCAGATGCTGTTGCATTCTTGGAAGGTCGTTATCGTGCCAAGTACGAAGACCAAGGCGTTGCTGTTGACGTACTTCAAGCAGTTCAGGCTCTTGCACCGAAGTCTCCACTTGATTTTGACAAGCGTGTAAATGCTGTAAACCACTTCCGTACATTACCTGAAGCTGCGGCACTCGCTGCTGCAAACAAACGTGTTGCTAATATTCTTGCAAAAGAAGCGACACCAGAAGGTTCTGTAGTCGAAGCAAACTTGGTTGAAGATGCTGAAAAAGCATTATTTGCCGAACTTCAAGCAGTGACTCCTGCGGTTGAACCATTACTTGCAGCAAAAGACTACACTGCTGCCCTTTCTAAGCTTGCAGCACTTCGCGCGCCGATTGATGCATTCTTTGATGGTGTAATGGTAATGGCAGATGATGCTGACCTAAAAGCAAACCGTTTACGTTTATTGGCTCAGTTACGTCACTTGTTTACTGCTGTAGCTGATGTGAGTGTGTTACAGGGTTAATATTCTTTAATAAAAAACCCGCCTTAAAGCGGGTTTTTTTATTTCCTAGATTTTCATTTTAATAAGAAACAAAATCTAATTTACATGTATAGAACTTCATACCACTATATGTATTTAAAGCTAACTCAGTTTTTAATTCATCCAATGCCTGTTGTTCAGATAAGCCGCCTTCTCTTACTTTTCGAGCAAATTCAGCCTTAAGAGTATCCCTAACTTTACCTCTTGCTTTTAACAAATAAGACTTTTCATTCAAATTAAGTTTATCAATCGACCCTTGTGCTATTTCTTTGAAATCTTCAGGACATTGGTCGGAAAGAATAATTTTTCCATTAGTTTCAAAGGTAAAAAGTTTCTCATTTTGTGGAATTTTTAAAGGATTTAAAATCTGTTCGGTCCAGATATTTTCACCTTTTACAGCATCGCAATGTAAATGCGGAGCTGTATAACGATTATCATCAATATGGTTCATAGAACCACCATGACAACAACCTAATAAATTACTCCAAGTTAAATGAGCATTTTCTAGAGTGATAGGTATAGGCGTTTTAGATTTTGGATATAAGTGCTCGACCCTAAAATCTTTAATTGGACTCTCATCAGAAATTTCAAAATCTATTTCACAGTAACAACATATTCCGCTCTGATCATTTTTAATAATGTCACAAACATTTTTATAACTAACTTGATCTTCATTTTTGAAATCTTCCCACGTAGCGTCTGGATTTTCTGCAAGATATCTTGCTAATCCTTCAGGACATTCTGATTTAGTTATGTGTTTCATTTTTTAGATCTTTTAAATTTTTTTAGAGAAATTTCAATATCAAGTTTATCTAATTCAATTTCCTTGTTTTTCCCCCATTGATCTAACTTAAACCGTAAATTTTTAGCCTCCTGTGAATCCCACTGATCAGCATTTACTAATTCAGTATATCTTTCTAACCATTGAACTTCGTCAACATCTTTAGGTCTTGCATTTACATCAAAAACATCTTCCAAGACTACATTAGACTCAGCACCTTTTGTAAAGGTAGGAATATGATACCCAAATTTCTTTGTTTCAGAATCCATATAAATGGATCGAATACATTCAGGTTCAACAGTAGTTATCACATGAGGGCTATGAGTAGTAACAATAAATTGAATATTTGGAAAAGATTCTTTTAGAATTAAAATAATTTTTTGCTGCCAACTTGGATGTAAATGTAGCTCAACCTCATCAATTAAGACTACTCCTCTACCTCTAAAAGGCAATTCAGATGTATCGTTAAGCAAAAGTAGTCTTCTTGCAATATCTCCTAATAATCCTAATAAAACTCTTTGCCCATCAGAAAATTGATGTAAAAAAATAATTTCATCTTTCAAATGGCAAGCAACCTTATCGTTACCATCATCTTCATTAATAAGTTCAATACGGCTTAAATCTGGATAGATTTTCCTAAATAACTCTTCTAAGAATTCAATCACATTTTTGGACTTATTTTTTGTATTGTCAGGATAAAATTTAAGAACAGTTATTAATTCCTGATACAACTCATTCATAGGATGGTTCTTTTTATCTGCTCCCGTCTGCAATAAAAAATCCACTTGAGCTTGAACTTTAAGTTTTTCACTATCATTACCCACACTATTACGTGTCTTTAATAACTTTATTAACCATTCATTAAATATATTAAATGAAGCTTTAGAATTTAAAGATCCATCATAACCATCAATTTTATCAGAATCGGAAAATTTCGCTTTTGTTATATCTTTAGGTAATCGATCAATTCCATAAAAAGCCAAAAGAGGTAAATTTAAGCTCTTATATTCATTTAAAATTCTTAAATATCTTCCTATAGTACGATATTGTGTAAGCTCACTTTTTAAATCACTGGTAATTCCTTCTGGTGAGCGTGCTATTCGGCCTTTGAACTTATAAGAGCTTCCTATCTGAAATTCACAATCTATAAAAGCACCTTCCTCTTTAATTTGATTGTTAATTTCATCTTTATCAATTGTGCCACCATTTGAATTCTCTTTTCGAGTAGTTGCCGCTATCCACATTAAATTTTTACGGATAGATTCTAATAGACTTGTTTTTCCAACCCCATTTTCTCCGAGAAATACAGTCAAGTTTTTATTAAAGTTAATTTTTAAGTCTGAAATTTTTTTAAAATTTGAAATATTTAAAGTATTTAAGAAAAAATCTGAATCAAGAATTTTAATAATAGCCTCAAATGCTTCTTGTGTTTTTTCCTGACTTTTTTCAAAGTCTTTTGTACCATTTTTATAATTTAAAAACACTTGGACTGCGGCTTCAAAATTCCCATCTTGCGCATTATTAAGCAAATGACGTGCACTCATATTAGTTTCCTATCCGAATCTCTTGAATTACAGCCGCTGTATATTTCTGCTCTAATGAGTTTAAAAACTTAGGCTCCACATATTGTATAAAGGCTAAATAACCTTTTAGATAATTTAAATCTTGAGGATCTACTTTTTGTTCAATGAAAGCATGCACCAAATGCTTAATATAACGTTTCTTAGCTCGTCCAATAGAAACTGAATTTTCATTTGTAATGGTTAAACCTGTTACATGCCTATTATGCTTTCTTGAAGAAAAAACAGTCTTGAATTGATTAATCTGAATTTTTTGTCCATAAATTTTTAATAATACCTTTTTTACAAAATTAGGCACACTAAAAAGTACAAGCGCGTTACTAGTTGAAAAAGTCAAATCGTCTGCATAACGTGTGTAAGTTATATTATTTTTTCTACAAAAATCACTTATTTCATTATCAAATGAATACATCAAAAAATTAGATATAAAAGGAGAACTAGGTGCACCAATACTAAGCACAAGTTTTTTTGAATATTTGCTTGGCCTCCAAAACAATATTTTTTCTAATAGTTCTTTATCAAACCAATCAAAATCTATGTTTTGTCTCTCACATGCATGCCAAAATAAACTAGGTGTAATTGAATTAAAAAAATCCATAAAATCCATTTTAAGAAAAAAGGAATTTTGGGAATGTGCTTCCGCATTTTTCTTTATATCCTTTCCTTTAACATATGCCATACAACAATCATGAAGAAGCAAATCAGTTTGAAGAATTGATATTACAAATCTTTGATAATCTTTTAATTCAGAAATTGGTTGAGCTATGATTCTTGTTCCTGAAGTTCTTTTAGGTATTTCATAAACTTTATATTTTCTCGGAGCGTCATCAAGAAATTGAAATAATTCAAGCGGTGTCTTATTAAATTTTAATTTTAATTTTTCTAAAATTTCAACTCTTGACATACATTGGCCTAAATTTAAAAGTTTAAAGGGAGAACTTCCCCCTTTAACTTGATACTCTTTACTTTAGAGCAAAAGTTTCAATTGTTTGCGAATTCGCATGAGCGAAGAATTGAAACTTTTGTTCTCCAAATGTGGTCAATAAATTAGAGTCTGGCTAAACACCCGACTAGACTTGTTAAGTCCTAAAAGCTAAAGAGCAAAAATATGATAAGGCACTGCCCTATTGCAGACAATAAAAATTAACTAGTTTTAACTAATTTTTTCTAAAAAAAAATCAAATAGATGCTACATTAACTACAAAATTCTTTAATTTCTTCTAAACTTTTCGATGGCTCAAACCACATAAAATCATAATCAGCTACATCATGTATATAAAAAGGATCATTTTTCATGATTTCTTCGGCTTCTTGAACCGAAGAGCTTAGAACTAAAATCACCCCACCTACTCTATTTTCGCGACGTCCCGATGCCAGAAATTTCTTTTGCTCATAGTAATGATCTAAAAATGCAATATGATCTTTGAGTACAGCATCAACTTCGGTCAATGGTTTTTTATAGGTCAAGGTAACAACAATCATCTCATTCTCTTAAAGCAAGTAGCGCATTACATATGCTTATTCGATAGTACGCCTATTCCCCCAATTCATCCATACCAAACTCCCCACAATAATTACCCCACCCAGAAGCACCATTATTGACGGTTTTTCATTTAAGAAAAGCACTGCCAAACTCATTGCGACAATCGGTGAGCAATACAAAAAATTCGATGCAATCGTTAACGGCATATTTTTAAGTACATATCCCCACAGCACATAAGCCATTGCACTTGGGAAAATACCCAACAAAACCACTGACATATTGGCTTGCCAAGTAGCATGTAAAATTTCACTAGGCAAATGGGCACTATAAAATAGTAAAGGAATGGTCCCGAACCAGATGATGTAGCACATCATGCTCAAAGCATCATAATTTAAAGCAAATTTTTTATATAAATTAAAATAAAGTCCCCATGCAATTGCGGCTAACACAATCAACAGACTATAAGGACTTGGCACACCCAAACCATGATCTCCACTAACCACCAACACGGCGCCGCAAAGTCCCAACAAAATACACAACCACTGTTTAAAACTGATTTTTTCTTTAAAAAGCAAAGCTGAAATAATAAAGGTGAATAGAGGAATGGATTGACTCAAAATACTAGAGGCAACCGCAGTTACATATTGCTGCCCTGTATTTATAAGCAAATGATGCAACGTTACAGAGAAAAATCCTAACACCCCAAGTGCAGGAACATCTTTCCACGTTAAAGGCTGTATGCCTTTTTTCATGACCAAAAGAAGTAAGAAAACGGATGCGATTAAAAACCGAAGCAAGTCAATATGCTGCGGTGTATATGAGTGCAAGGCACTATGTACGCCAATAGGTGAATAGCCCCAACAAAAGACGGTCACAGCAATACATAAATAGAGCTTAAATGCGGGAGGCTGGGTCTCGGCAGCAAGAGAAATTGCCATGTTAAATCTGCACTAGTGAAATGGAACACTTTCATCATATGCGCATGGATAGTTGAATAAAATTAACTTATATTAAGTCAAATATTCATTAAAAGTGAATGATAAAACATGGATATCGCACAGTTAAAAATGTTTCAGACCGTGGTTGAATGCGGAACAATGGCTAAGGCATCAATGCAACTACATTGTGTACCCTCCAATATCACAACGCGCATTAAACAACTCGAAGAAGAACTCGGTGCACCGCTGTTTTATCGGGAAGGAAAAAGTTTAAACCTCACTCCATCTGGAGAAATCTTTCTTAATTATTGCCATAAAATTTTAGCGCTATGTGATGAGGCGAAACGTAGTATTCACCCTGATGCACCGCCTTCTGGTCCACTCAAAATTGGAGCGATTGAATCGTCTGCCACAACACGTCTGCCTAGCTTACTTGCGAAATATCATCAGCGCTATCCAGAGGTTTCCATTCAAATTATTACTGGCACATGGAAACAGCTATTAGTCGATATTTCTCAGCATAAACTTGATGGTGCAATTGTCGCGGGTAATATTGAATTTCCAATGTTAAATAAGCTCGGTATTTATCAAGAAGAAATTATTTTAATTGCCCCAGAATCTTTCGGTGAAATCCACTGCCAAGAAGATTTGATTGGTAAGGAAATTTTTATGTGGACGGAAGGCTGCCCTTACCGAGCTGCTCTTGAAGAATGGCTTAAGCTTAAAAATATTTCGCTTCCAATTACGAGTATTACCAGTTATGCCACCATTATTGGTTGCGTGAGTGCAGGCTCTGGTGTGTCTTTAGTGCCGAAGAGTCTTTTTGAGCAATATAAAAATTTAACCAATATTCGAGGCTATAAATTTGAACATCTTGCCTTTATGCAAAACCATTTTTTCTGGCACAAAAATGTAAGCAATCACAAAGCGAGAGATATGTTTTTAGACTTAATTAAGTCTGAATTTATCGTTTAGATTTTTGCCTGAAACAAACTATCCATGCAAAAATCTATGCTTTATATAAAATAATGATGCATAAAAGCATAATCAAATTTCAGAAATTTAAATTTTATACTTATAAAACAAATACTTTAAATTAAATTAATTTTTGATTTAGAAATAAAATCTGCATAAGCCATCCGCTTTTTGCAATGATCCTAATAAAAATACGCTCATTCTAAACATATAGAATTTTTGAGTCGCTCAACATGAATAAAGCAATTGGAATTTTAGGTGGTATGGGACCACAAGCTACGATTGATGCTATGAATAAAATTATTAAAAATACACCAGCACATTGTGATCAAGAACATATTCCTGTCGTTACAGTTTCTATCCCAGATATTCCTGACAGAACTCAATCCATTATAAATCATGATGATAAACCACTCGAAAAAATGGCTGAATATCTTAAAATCTTAGAAGCAGCACAAGTCGGTTGTATCATTATTCCATGTAATACTGCTCATTTCTGGTTTAACCAGTTACAGCAACGTACCCAAACCAAAATGATTAGTATTATTGAGTCTGCGGTTCATTTTATTCAAGATAGTCAAATTGATGAGGTGTGTATTCTTGCTACATCTGCCACAATAAACACCGAGCTTTATCAAAGCCAGTTTATTGAAAATAGTATTGGTTTCTCTACTCCTTCTGCCGAAATGCAAAATAAAGTAATGCAAAGTATTTACCAATACAAAGCAGGGAATATTCAACAATCTAAAGAAATGATGAAGGAAGTTATTAATTTTTACACTAACAAGAGAAATATAAAATTCCTGTTGGCTTGTACAGAAATACCTCTCATTTTAGAAGAAAGTATTGAGGCTTATCCTGAACTATTCATAGACACAACCGACGTACTCATTAAAAATGCGATTGCGTGGTATCAAAACGCTCCCATAGCAAAAGTTGCATAGCTAAATAAAAGATAATGCAACTTATGCATAAAATGGTTTAGGCAATTGTCCAATCAATTGCCTTCATAAAGTTCCATAAACTTTCAGAAGCTGTATTGAGCCTCGCACTACTACGATATAAGTAAATATCTACAGATAAGACTGAATCTTTCAAAGGCACAATCAAAAGTTGATTTTTTTCAAGCTCCTCCTCAATACTGTAATCGGGTAACCACCCTACTCCATACCCACCTTTGATCATGTCTTTAAGCAGTAAACTCATTGAAGACACAAAGTTTGTCTCAAATTTATCTGAATGATGCTCTTGTAGAAACTTATTTACTTTTTTACCCATATAACTATCGTCGGTGTAATTCATGAGCGGAACTGAAGCATCTTCGAGTGAATATTTGGGACGACCTAAATGATTAGGTGCAGTGACTAAATAAAGCTTTGTTGAAAATAGTTTATGGCACAAGAACTGAGGATTCATAAGATCATCATCATAAAAAGATGCGATAAAGTCACATTGACCATTTTTAAGAGAATCTACGGTTTCATTTACGTTAATGGCTTCAACATGAAAAATCTTTTCTTGGTAGTTTTTTAAATTTCCTAAAATTTTAGGAAAAATATAACCTGCCAAAGAATGCGCAGACGCAATAGTGACTTTACTTCTAACATGATTGTCACCTTTAATTCGATCTATATTGAACTCAAAATCATCTAGCAAATTTCTGGCGTGCAGAACAAAAAGCTTACCTTTTTCTGTGAGCTGTAAAGGCGAAGTTTCTCGGTCAAAAACCTCAAATCCCAAACTACTTTCTAGAGCCTGAATACGGCGACTTAGAGAAGACTGTGAAATATTTCTAATATCAGAAGCGATTGTAAAATTACGGTATTTTTCTAGAATGATCAGATCATATAACCATTTTAATTCTATATTTTGTATCACCTGAAGCTCCAGATCATTCTAGGAATTTAGATAAGCTATTTAAGTATATTTGAAATGATGATTTATCGTAATCAAATCGTATGGGTTTTATCTCATTGCTGCACAAGGTTTATTTTTAACAGTAAGATCAGCACTTGATATTTTGACAGTCATTGGGGAGTTTGAACCAAATGAAAACCTTAAAAGTTTTATGTATTGCAAGCTCTATATTGGCTTCATCGACGCTTTTTGCTGAAACAACACAGCCTCAACCTACAAATGAGACAACCTCTAAAGCTCAACCTTATGGTGATAATCCAAGTTTAGGTCGTGTGTTGTTATATAAAACAGGAAAAGGTATACAAAACCTAGGGAACTCTATTCAAGGTGCGTCTGAAAATACGTCAAATAAAATTAGTGAAAAATGGCAAAGCACTAAAGAATTTACAGCTGAAAAATCAGAAGTTGCCCAGCAAAAAGTAGATACTGCAAAAGCATATACTGAAGAGAAAATAGAACAAGCTAAACAAAATATCACCAGTAGCCGAAATGGTGAAAACATTCCGATCGAACAAGGTGAGTTAAGTAAATCTAGTACGACGACTAATTAAAATTAGGTTTGAGAAGCGCGATTACTTCGCGCTCATAGAAATGTATACGTTTAAAAAGAAATACTACCCATTACAAAGAGCTAGGAATCTGCCTTATGAATAGTCAAAAACTTCTCTTTTCAACACTATGCTGTATCGCACTATCTGCATGTGCAACTACTAAATCTGTTTCTTCTTATTCTCAATCAAAGGTTTTAGAACAAGACACCAATATTGAAGCTTATCCAACCACCACAGGAAATGTAGCCAAGCTCATTAAACATGATAAGCAGGCCTGCATGATCGAATTTACGGGTTACTTAGGTGGAGGCCAAGTCACTGAGCACTGGATTTTTAATAATAACGGCCTGATTTCAGCTCAATCATTTACCGAACAATATCCCGACTCATCTGGCATATTAAGTCAAGCCACCAACTCGACAACCAAAAGCTCGACCACTTTTAATATTCAAGATCCAGCAATTCAAAATAATTTTAAAAAGCTCCAAAGCAATTTTAGTAAAGCCAATTTAGCAAAATGTGATTAAAGATTTTCCATAAAAAACCCGTTGCAGAGGCAGTTTTCTGCAACGGGCCATAGCCATTCAAATTTCTTGGACCTAGTAAAAAATTATAAATATGCTATTTAGTTAGTGGTTAAACCATTGGTTGCAGCAAGTAAATCAATACGAGGGAAAACCAAGCGTGTTCTTGGGTCAGTAATAGGTTTACCCGTAGTTTTTAAACGATTAATCGTCTGATCGATAGTCTCAGCTGGCGTAACACCATTTGCTCGCAATAAAGCAATTGCACCAGCAACATGTGGTGTCGCTTGAGAAGTACCACCCATAGTGTAACCACCTGCAGTAATCATTGCCCCTGGAGCTAATAAAGTCACAAGACTACCACCGTTACTAAAACATGCTACTTTATCTGCTGCTGTAGTTGAGTCAGTACATTTCAGTGGATTACCCCATGATGCACGACCAATATTACTATCATATACTGCACCAACTCTTACAGCACCAGCAACACAAGCAGGTGACGAAATTCCATCAGGGAACGCATCATTACCAGATGCCACTACTGGTACCACACCAGCAGCTCGCGCATTTGCAAATGCTGTTGCATAACTACTATTACTACATTCAGATGTGTATTTCACACCAGGAACACCAAGGCTCAAATTCATCGCTTTAATATTGTAGGTTTTAGCGTTATTTACTGCCCAGTTAATACCCGCAAGGATATCACTATCATAGGCTGAGCCTGATCGAAAAACGTCTATTCCAATAATTTTTGTTTTACTCGCAACTTTCGACACAATCGCTGAAACATTACTACCATGACCATTATCGTCAAGTGCGCCATCATCTGGGGCGCTGTCAAATGAATAAACGACGCGACATGTACTTGAAGGCGAATTAACAGCCGTACAACCAAAATCTGAATGTAAATAATTTACCCCAGTATCCAATACAGCCACACTAGAGCCAGTACCATTAAAGCCTTTGGTATTAGCTTGAGGCTGATTAATTAAAGGCAAACTTTCCATCGTGGTAGCCCGATTAATTCGGTTTGGATATACAGCTTTAACGTTTGGGTCATTTAGTAAATCAACTAAGGCCTCTCTATTACTAACTCGATAAAAGGCTAAAGGCAAATTATTGTAGTCCCGAAGTACTTGTACTCCTACCCCACGATTAAACCTTGACTGTATGTTCTTTTTGTTTGAAGCAATATAATTTCGCCGCTCCAAACCTGAAGCCATGCTTTCCGTAGGAATATTATATTCAACAATAAGGTCATTAGACTCATTGGTGACCAAGGTATCTAAATCGATTTTACCCTGAGACACTTTTTGTTTTGCTGCCTGATTCAACTGCTGTTTGGCTCCTTTAGAATCCAAAGGAAGAGCAAAAGCTGTTGTACTTAATATTGTAGATAGACCTAATAGTAATAACGTTTTACTTTGCATTATTTTTCTCCGCAGTTCTTTGATAAAGAACATTTGAACGTCTAGTATTTCTTGGATAAAGAAAACTAGATTATTTAAAGTGTTTTAATTTCATTAGCAGGATCTTTTTCTGGATCAATCGGTTGAATAGAAAGATCACTTTTTGTGTCATATAAAGGAACAGTATCTGCGGATACTGGTTTAGGTTGAGTAGAATTTAAAGATACATTTTTAGGTTGGGTAGGCTCCTTAAGTTGGGAATGTAAAGATGAAGTGTCTGATTGCGATGAATTCGACTTGTGCAAAGTAGAATTCATCACATCTGATGCACCGCTTGATGGCTTAAAATAGAGAACAACGGCGACTAAGCCGAGTAATACGACAAGGGAAGCAATAATTTTCATCATTTAAGATCTCTGTTTTTTTGTTTATAGACATCTCTATTTATTTTTGATTATTCGAAATAAAGCACTATTTCTTGGGATATATGTCATGTGAAATTTCATTTCATAAAACATGTAAGCCCGAGGAACACTAAAATTCTTTTTCCCGAATAAACAAAAATACTGTTCTGCCCTGTGCATTTATATTTCTGGCAGAATATGGTTCAAAAAAGTGCCAAAAAGCACCTTATTCTCATAATAAGCAATAACTATGCCGTTATCTCGATTAAAAAAAGAAAATTAAATCTTCTTTATAGATATAAAAAATGGTCGTGTTGAATAAATTTAATTATTTGTATTTCTAAAAAATGAGAGAAGTTATTTTTTATTAGTTTTTTAAACAGCCAAATATCGATATCTATTTCACTTTATTATTAATATTTTCTTTTCTCCACAATTTCTCCCTCATCTGTTGAGTGACTGTAATACTGTTGTAAGGTTTTGATGAAGTCTATTCCTAAGCAAAGCAAGGTTTGACTATGATGCGATTGCGTTTATGAAATACCTCACTAAAAGGGTATATTCTTTGAAGGATATCGCAATGAAAATGATGAAAACAGCTATCGTTACTGCAAGTGTTCTTGCTTCTGCTTCTATTTTTGCACAAAGTGCGGGCGTTAATGCAGATGCTTCTGCTCAAGTAAATGTACAACCGGGTGGTCTTGTTAGTGGCGTAGCCAACACAGTCAAAAGTACTGCACACACTGTAGGTAGCACAGCAAAGCATGCTGGTCATGTTGCTGCTGACACTACAGTTAAAGCAACTAAAAAAACAACTGGAAAAGTGACTGAACTTTCTTCTAAAGCTGCAAATGGTACAAAACACTTTGCTACCGAAGCTGCTACAGGTACTAAAAATGTAGCGACTAAAGCTGCAAACGGTACTAAAAATCTAGCCGTTGAAGCGAAAGCTGATACAAAAGCACATTTAAATGCGGTAAAAACTAAAGTAGCAGCACATGAAGCTGAACAAAAAGAGTTTACTGCTGAAAAACAAGCTAATGCTCAAGCACATGTAGATGCAGTTAAAGCTCGCGTAGCTCAAAATCAAGCTGAGCAAAAAGAATTTGTAGCTGACACCAAAGCTGATGCTCAAGCAAAATTAAATGCAGCTCAATCAGCGCACGCGATTAACGCTCAAACAGGTGTAAACGTTGGTGTTAATGTTGCCCCAGTTGGAGTTAGTGCAAATGCAAACTTAAATGCAGGTGCTCAAGGCTCTACCCAAAAAACTGAAAAGAAATCTTTCATGAAAGGTCTTTTCGGTACTAACTAATTAAAGCTAGCAATAAAAAAGGGCAATCAATTGCCCTTTTTTATTTACTTTAAATCAGTTGTTTAAAGAGTTTCAGTTAAAACCAAACCAGCGCGCAAACCAATTTTCACATTTGGGTTTGGAAATAAAATCCAGACTTGATCTTGCTCAACCACATAATTCCCAGAAGGTTGCATGGTAATGATTTCACCTTTAGTAAATGTCGAAAAGTTTGGAGCCTCAGCCGATAAGTTCATTTGAAAATCTTCATCTTTTTTAATTAAAGAATCAGACACCTGAAACACTCGAATTTTCGATTTATGTCGCGTCGGTAAAACTTGTTCAGAAACCATATGACGAATGACTTCATCAATTGCAGCAAACTGACTTAAGTCATTTTGTCCAAATGGCAAGGCTTTACCTAACTCTAAGGTTGCGCTCGCTGCTTTAAAGCTCTCGCTGGTAAAATGTGTAAATGTTTTACCCGCAGCACGATGATAAACCAGAGCATCTAAATCGGCAGCTTGAAGACTCGCTGTCAAATCAGCATCATAGTCATGTGTTTGATAAGGCAATAAAGCAAAAGTGGGTAACAAAGAAGCACGAATTGCGGTGTGCAAATCATAGTGATAGCGCTTAGCATTACTCGCACTTTCCTGAAAGAAAGTGGCCACTGCCTGCTCTAAAACCGCAGCTCGCTTAGACTCTTCTGTTACAGGTAGAGTTTTATACCCACCACAAAACATTCGGTTTACATCGTCATATACATAGCGCTTGCCTTGGCGCATTGCATACGGATTACCCAACACAAGCAGCAACCTCACAGCAAGGTTTAAACGCCCTGCAAATAAATCGGTGCAAAGTTGAGACAACAACTCAATTGGTGCTGTTTCATTACCATGTACCCCTGCTGACAGTACGACAGCTTTGTCGTACTGTGCATGTGGCGTACATTCAAGAAGTCCTTCACCTAGCCAACGCCAAGAAAAGTTTTCTTGCTTTCCTTCGCGAGTTGTAGGCTGCTCACCCTGTAAGGTTAATGCTAGAAAATCTTGCATGTCACCTCCTCATTATTTTTGGAAAGGATAAACCGAACCCAAACCTAAAATTTTGGTGAGTTCATCAAGTGCCATACGGCTTTCCATAAGCAGGTGCGGATCTGCTAAATCTTCTTGAGCTAAACGATCACGATAATGTTTATCAACCCATTGATTGAGCATTCCAAACAATTGATCATTCATTAATACTTTTGGATTTACAGCATTTAATTCAGTTTCGTTCAAAGCCACACGTAAACGCAAACATGCTGGTCCACCACCATTACGCATACTTTCACGTAAGTCATATACCTGAATCGCATCAATTGGTGTGCCCATTTGAATCATATCGTTCAAATAGCCCCACACTGCTGCATTTTGACGAGATTCTTCTGGCACAACAATAGTCATTCCACCATCTGGGCGTGTCAAAATTTGGCTATTAAACAAATAGGTAGCGACAGCATCGTCTACAGTAACGCGGTTTTCAGGCACTTCAATCGAAATAAAGTCTTCACCAATGCTTGCCATTTTTTGACGAATTTCAGCAAAAGCTTGATCTTGATTTAAAAAGGCATGTTGATGATGGAATAAAACCTGTTGGTTACTTACCGCGATCACATCGTTATGGAAAACACCCTGATCAATTACATCAGGATTTTGCTGAACAAAAACAGTGTGTGCATCATCTAAACGATGCAAACGTGCAATAGCTTCACTTGCCTCGCGCGTCTGACGTGCTGGATAACGCTTTGGTCCCGGTAAGCCATTATTTAAATGTTGTTGACCATAAACAAACACCTGAATACCGCGCTTAGCATAATCACCACCTAAACGATTGTGATTTGCTGCCCCTTCATCACCGAACAAAGCCACTTGTGGTAAAGCTTCATGGTGTACAAAGTGACGCTCATTTTTAAAGATCGCTTGTAAAACTTGGCTTGTAGTTTCAGCTTCAATTGAACGGTGAAATTTATTGTTCAGGTTAGCCGCAGTAAAATGCACACGCTCATCTTGGCTATCAGCCGAAGGTGAAACTGTCGCAGCATTTGCAGTCCACATTGGAGAAGCTGAGCTTAAAGATGATAACAGTTCAGGTGAATGACGCATTGCTTGAGCAACAACACTAATGTCATCTCCTGTAAAACCTAAACGGCGTAACATTGGAACATGTGGACGTTCATGCGGAGCAAGTACACCTTGTTTCATTCCCATATCAGCCAAGGCTTTCATTTTTAATAAGCCTTGTTTCGCCGCTAATTTTGGGTTCGAGGTATTATTGCGGTTTTTGGTTGATGCTTCATTACCAAAAGACAAACCCGCATAGTGATGTGTTGGTCCCACTAAACCATCGAAATTTACTTCATATCCTTTCATTTTTTCTTTCCCTAGTGTTTAAGGCAACACAATCCCTGGAGATAATTTTTCTGGCAAACTTAAGCTTTCACTTTCAAGTGAAGCCATTGGCCAAGCGCAGTAGTCAGCAGCATAAAATGCACTTGCACGGTGGTTGCCTGAAGCTCCAACACCACCAAATGGTGCGGCACTTGAAGCACCTGTTAATGGCTTATTCCAGTTCACAATACCGGCACGTGCTTCAATGAGTAAGTCATCAAACAGTTCACGTTTTGGAGAAACCAAACCAACTGACAAGCCGAAACGTGTTGCATTAGCAATTTTCAATGCTTCATCAAAGCTGTCATAACGTTGAATGGTGGTAAGCGGGCCAAAATATTCTTCATCTGGAATACCCGCCACACCTGTTACATCAACAATGCCCGGAGTCAGTAGCGAACTGTCTTCTTGAGGACGCGTCATTGGCAATAAGCTTTTGGCACCAAGCTCAAGTAACTTTTGCTGAGCATTCATCATGTTTGTTGCAGCAACTGATGAAATTACACCACCCATAAATGGCTGTTGTTCATCGTTCCAGCGACCCACTTTCAAGTTCTTAGCAACTTCAACGAAACGTTGAATAAATGCATCACCTTCTGTACCATTTTTTACCAAGATGCGGCGCGCACATGTACAACGCTGACCAGCCGAAACAAATGCAGATTGAATAGCCAGATTAACCACAGCATCGACATCAACAATTTCATCGATAATCAATGCATTATTGCCACCCATTTCAAGTGCAAGAATTTTCTCAGGCGCACCTGCCATTTGCTTATGCAAGTGATAACCAGTGTTTGCACTTCCGGTAAACAATAGACCATCAATTTCATGTGAAGCAGCCAGAGCTTCGCCAGTAGTACGGCCACCTTGAACTAAGTTCATTACACCATTTGGCAAACCTGCTTGTTGCCAAAGTTTTACAGTTTCTTCAGCAGTCCAAGGTGTTAATTCACTTGGTTTAAATACCACTGCGTTGCCTGCAAGTAATGCAGGAACAATATGTCCATTTGGTAAATGGCCCGGGAAGTTATATGGACCAAAAACTGCAAGTACACCATGTGGACGGTGACGTAAAGATGCCACACCATCTGCCATTTCAGTTGAGCTTTCGCCAGTCCGCTGGTGATAAGCACGAATCGAAATCGCAACTTTGCCAATCATAGATTGAACTTCAGTTAAGGTTTCCCAAAAAGGTTTGCTGGTTTCTTGGCTGATGACTTCTGCTAAATGTTTTTTATTTTCTTCAAGCAGCTTTGCAAACTTTTCTACAATCGCTACGCGCTCAGCAAGAGGTAAACGTGCCCATGCAGGAAATGCTGTACGTGCAGCTTGGCAAGCTTTCTCAACATCACTAGCCGTAGCTTCACCACCTGACCATACAGTTTGGTTATCAACCGGATTTGTTTTTACAAATGTTGTACCGCTGCCTTGTAACCAGACACCGTTTATAAATAAAGAGTTTGACATCAGGATACTTCCATAGGATTTAGTGATAACACACGAACAGCGTGGCCTTCTTGTACACCGAGTTTCTCAGCTTGTTCATGGGTTAAATTTAGAGTGCTATCTACGAGATCAAGCTTCATTAACATGGCTCGATAGTCGTGATAATTATCATTGGCAACAAGGTATTGGGTCTTACCTACCGTTGCGTCATTTGTAATTTTGACAGTTAAAAATTGGCTTTCTTTTACTGCGCGCAACTCATCAATATTGGCTTCAATCGTTGGGCCTGCATCAAAAATATCGACATATCCTTGATAACGTAAACCTTCAGACTCAAGCACATGATAAGCAGGCAGAGTATGTGGATGCATTTTTCCAATTACTTCTTGCGCGTCTTTTGGCAAGAGGTCTACATAAACTGGAAAACGTGGCATAAGTTCCGCAATAAAAACTTTTTGACCAATTCCACTTAAATAGTCTGCTGTGGAGAAATCCATATTGAAGAAATGGTGCCCAATCGCATCCCAGAAAGGCGAACATCCATTTTCATCAGAGAAACCACGCATTTCAGCAATGAGTTTTTTCTCGAAATATTGCTTAAAAGCAGCAATAAACATAAAACGGATTTTTGATAAAAATTTACCGTTTTGGTTCTCACGACGTTCTGGATCTAAAAATAATGTACAGAGCTCACTACTTCCCGTTCTGTCATTACTTAAAAATAATGTCGGTAATGATTTGTAGACATTTAATGCTTTTGAAGCGTGAACTTGAGTACCCACGTGAAAGTTGTACCAAGGCTCAATTAAGCCTACAGCAACCTCAATTGCACTTACCCCAATAACACGTTGAGCTTCTGTATCTTCAAGAACAAACAAATAACCTTGTTCACTCTTATGGACATTACCATTTAAAGTATTGCGAGTACGTGAAATTCGAGCCGAAAGTGTATCCATATTTTGTGGCAAGGAAGTCAGGCCAACACCTGACTTACCTGCTAATTTATAAATATCTTCAAGGTCTCGAAACTCGGCATGACGGACGATCATCATGGCTAGCTTTCCTTTTTTTTATTTAGCCAACTTTGCCAAAGCTCTTTTTAAACGAGCAATCCCTTCATCAATATCTTGTTCAGGAATAATGAGAGATGGAGTAAAACGAACCACGTTTGGTCCAGCAATTAAAGCAAGTAATCCTTCTTCGCCTGCCCAAGTCGTAATGTCTTTTGCTTTACCAGCATATTCAGCTTTTAATACGCAACCAATCAATAATCCTTGACCACGAATTTCATCAAAAACTTGATATTCAGCATTTAAAGTCTTTAATGCATCAAGGAAATATTGATGACGGTGTTTTACACCTTCAAGCACTTCTGGTGTATTAATAAACTCAAATACTGCGCCAGCAACAGCACTTGCCAACGGGTTACCACCGTAAGTCGTACCGTGCGTACCCACTGAAAAATGCGGAGCAAATTTATCAGTTGTTAACATTGCACCCACTGGGAAACCACCGCCTAATGCTTTTGCAGTGGTAAGAATATCCGGAGTAACACCTGAGTTCATGTAAGCATAAAGTGAACCAGTACGGCCTACACCTGTTTGTACTTCATCAAAAATAAGTAACGCACCAAACTCATCACACAGCGCACGCAAACCTTTTAAAAATTCGATGTCAGCAGGAATAACGCCGCCTTCGCCTTGGATCGGTTCAACAATCACGGCACATGTTTGTTCGTTAATGGCTGCTTTTGCAGCTTCTAAATCATTAAAGGCAACATGGTTAATACCATTTGGAAGTGGTGCAAAATCTTGTGAATATTTTGGTTGACCACCCGCCGAAACGGTAAATAAGGTACGGCCGTGGAACGCATTATTAAATGCCACAATGCCGCTTTTACCTGCCACACCGCTATCGAGCCCAACTTTACGAGCAAGCTTTAAAGCTGCTTCATTCGCTTCTGCACCTGAGTTACAGAAGAATACTTTATCTGCAAATGTATTTTCAGTGAGTTGTTTAGCAAGGCGTAGAACTGGTTCATTGGTATAACCATTGCCGACATGCCAAAGTTTTGTTGCTTGTTCTGTTAATGCATTTACTGCCACTGGATGCGCATGACCTAATGCGTTTACTGCAATCCCGCCTGCAAAATCGATATATTCTTTATTTTCTTGATCCCAAATACGTGAACCTTCACCACGTACTGGAATGAAATTTGCTGGTGCAAAAACTGGAACCATCCAGTCATTAAAGTTGCTTCGAGTTACAGAAATTGGCTGTTCCATGCTTACCTCAGTATCTATTTAATTTATTTAATCTGTCTTACTGTCTTTTATTTAATTTGTTTAGAAAAAGGGACTGAGAAAATAACTCTATAACATCCTTTATATTTACTCAGCCCACTTTTTCTAAAAGGTAATTTCCTCAGATTAGCCTGGGAAAATACCGCGTTCTTTACGAGCTTTTAAGATACGCTCACATGCCAAGATGTAAGCTGCTGTACGTAAAGTACAAGCATTGCTGTTTGCTGTATTCCAAACGTCATGCATAGCTTGAACCATCAACTTGTCTAAACGCTCGTTGATTTCTTCTTCAGTCCAGAAGTAGCTCGCCATGTCTTGAACCCATTCGAAGTAACTTACAGTTACACCGCCGGCGTTACATACCACGTCAGGAACCACAACAATGCCACGCTCAACTAAAACATCTTCAGCTTTAGGATAAGTCGGGCCGTTCGCACCTTCTAAAATCAACTTAGCTTTAAGTTTTTCAGCACGTTCAACTGTGATTTGACCTTCTAACGCAGCAGGAATAATGATGTCTACATCTGCAGTCCAGAAATCTTCATCAGCAATTGCTTGCGCGCCAGCGAAACCACCAATACCACCTTGGTTTGCATTTACGTGTTCACGTAATGCAACAAGATCAATACCGTCAGCATTGAAAATTGTGCCAGTGTGATCTTGAACGTGAGTGATTTTTGCTTTTGATTCAACAAACAAGAAAGCAGCTTCACTACCTACGTTACCAAAACCTTGAACAGCGATTTTCGCGCCTTCAATTGGTAAATTGATTTTTGCAGCTACTTCGCGGCCTGTAACGAATACACCGCGACCAGTCGCTTTAACACGACCCAAAGAACCGCCTAAGTGAACTGGCTTACCAGTTACAACACCAGTTACTGTATAACCTTGGCTTGTAGAGTAAGTATCCATCATCCAACCCATGATATTGGCATTTGTACCAACGTCTGGAGCTGGGATATCTTTTTGAGGCCCGATAATGTGACCGATTTCAGTCGTATAACGGCGAGTTAAACGTTCTAATTCGCGATTTGAAAGTTTACGTGGGTCAACACGGATACCACCTTTTGCACCGCCAAATGGCAAGTTCAAAACAGCAGTTTTAATTGTCATCCATGCAGATAACGCCATCACTTCATTTAAATCAACGTTTGGATGGTAACGTACACCACCTTTACCAGGACCACGAGACAAGTTGTGTTGTACACGGTAGCCTTCAAAGTGCTGAATAGAGCCGTCATCCATTACGATTGGCACGTCAACAATAAGCGCACGCTTTGGACGTTTTAATGTATCGATAAACTCAGCTAAGTGGTCTAAGTACGGAGCAACACGGTCAATTTGTGCCAAGTAAGTTTGCCATGCATCGCTATGTTCGTTTACGTATGAAAGATCTGACATCTTTTTTCCTATTTACCTATACAGACTCAGATGTGATAAATCCGCAGTCTTTATTATTCAGCAACCAAAACCTTGCAATAACAATGTTTTGATTTATTTATAAAATCTTCAGCCCTTTTAAAGCTTTAGACCCTTTAAATTCCATCTTGTGATATCAAAAGTACGATTTACTTTTATATATCGATATCTTTTACAATCTTTCTTTTGCCTCATCTGCTGTTTATAAAAACGTCTTTATAAAAGCAAAAGTCCACCGCAACCAACTCAAACAAGCCGATTGGAAATAAGTACAAAAGAGGTGATACAACCGTTTGGGAGTTAAAAAGAACTCGGGTTCATAAACCAAAAAACCATAAGTCCATAAAATTATTTTTGACTAATCGATAGATCCCTCCATTAGTCTTTTTAAATAAAAATTGTTCATTAATACTGCAAGCTTTATATCGGTACTCAAGCAGATAATTGATGCTTTCATATAGACATAAAATCTTTAAGTAAATATAGCACAGAGCAAGGTAATTTAGAACATTTTAAAATAAACAAGCAGAGAAAAAATAATCAATTTCTCATCTTTTTTATAATAAAAAAGTAACCAATCTAAAAAACACCTTTGACTATGATCATTTTATTTTATGGAAATTAAAAAAATATTAAAATTAAAAATGATCAAAAAATTACCATTTAATAACAATAACTTAATTAACAAAAAATTTCAAAAAACACTCAAAACTTGCAGAAAATTTCATAATATTTTTTTAGTTTGATTTAATTTAAAACAAAAAATGAAATATAAAAATTTCTTTAATATTAAATAACCATGTTAAACATATACTTATTCAAAAACTTATAATAATTAGCTATTAATAACATTCCGACAAATGGTTAATTTATGAATAATTATTTGATTTTTTTATTAAAATAAAAAAAACATTTTTAAAAAAAATATATAAAACATCAGGACCAAGCTTAATTTTTAGACATAAAAAAGGTCCCTTGAGGGACCTTTTTCAACTAAACCAAGCTTAGTTCTGAGCAATCTCTTTCTTACGATAAAAGATAAAATAACTGAGATAACATAAGACGATAAAAATTAAACAACAAACGAAACCAGCTTGCATTGATGGATCAAATACCATACTCACACAGGTAACAATACAAAATAGACCACCTACAATTGGAGTAAGCGGAAAAAGTGGCGCAGCGAAACGTAAATCTTTTGCTGTTTTGCCTGCCTTATACCATTGTCTACGGAAGTTAAATTGTGAAACGCAAATTGCGATCCACACCACTACCATTGTAAAAGCAGCAACACCTAGTAAATTTTTGAAAATTGTTTCTGGCGCAAACTGTTCTGAAAGTAACCCGGGAATAGCACCAAACATGGTGACAATAATGGCAACAATAGGTGTTCCTGATGGTGTGAGTTTAGCAAAAATTTTAGGTAATTGATTTTTTGCTGAAAGCGACCACATCATACGTGAAGCAGCAAACAAACCAGAGTTAGCAGCAGAAAGTAGAGCCGTAATAATGACAAAACGGATAATATCTTCTGCATACGGAATACCAATGTAGTTAAATACCGTCACAAATGGACTACTGCTCACATCATTTGCATTAAGACCTGCAAGATGGAATGGTAGCAAAGAGCAAATAACAACAATTGTTCCTACAAAAAATATAAGCAAACGCCAAATTGCTGCATTAATTGCTTTAGGAACAGTCTTCGCTGGCTCCTCTGCTTCACCTGCAGCCACACCAATAAGCTCAGTACCAGAGAAGGCAAAATTTACTATGAGCATGGTTGTAAAAATTGGAAATAACCCGTGTGGGAACCAACCTTGAGCCGTTAAATTACTAAACAATGGCGCTGTTTCATGCCCGTGATAAGGAATAAAACCAAAAATCGCGAGCAATCCCAAAGTAATAAAGACAATAATTGTTATAACTTTAATAAGAGCAAGCCAAAACTCAGATTCAGCAAATAGGCGTGTTGAACTAATATTAAGAAAAAAGACGAGACCACCAAAAAATAAAGTCCACGCCCAAACTGAAGTGCTTGGGAACCATTCCTTAACCAACAAAGCTGCGGCAGTGAATTCAGTTCCTAAAGTAGCAGTCCAAGTTAGCCAATATAACCAGGTGATCATATAACCTGTGCCCGGACCAATATAGCGTCGTGCGTATTCACCGAAAGAGCCCGACTCAGGCACATGAACCGCTAGCTCACCAAGACAGAGCATAACGGTGTAGGCAATCAAACCGCCCAAGAAATAAGAGATAATTGCGCCAATTGGGCCTGCTTGAGAAATTACGTCGCCAGACCCTAAAAAAAGACCTGTACCTATGGCACCGCCAAGGGAGATCATCACCAAATGTCGAGTACTCATTGCTCGTTTCAAAGGTGCAGAACTTCCATGTTGCGATGCATCATTATTCCGATAATTTAATGATTGCATATAAAAAACTGTAACGACAATTTAGTAAAAAATCATTTTAGGAGAAAAAAATAAATATGCAATTATCTTTGAATAGTGAAGCTATTTTAAGCAACCATTATCATTAAAAATAAAATAGATATAAAAAACAACACATTAACAAATATAAAAGCAAAGATTGTATTTTAATTAACCCCATACTATTTATTTAATTTATGTGCTAACAAAAACCATTAATTTTTAAATATAATAATTTTTCACTTAATTTATCATGACTATTTTTAGTTCTATCTTTATTTAAAAATTAGTCTCACTATTTATTTAAATAATGATTTTTAATTTTACATACAAATAAATTAATAAAAAAATATTTTTTGAGCAAAAAATAAAGCCCAAATTTGATGATTTGGGCTTTATTTAATCAGTAAATTAAATTAAAAATGGGTCAGTACAAATTGTTGCGATGGTTGAACTGAACCTTCAATGTAGTCACAAACGCCTTGTTCATCACAATCTAAATTGAATTGCTTATAGCTCAATGCAAAAAAATCAGAATATTGTTTAATGACAAATGGACTCATATCCGAGCTTAATGCATCACCTTGTTTAAATAATTTAATAATTTTTCGGTCATTCATACCTAACAAATAAATTTCATTATTTAATTCAATGTGTGCAACTCCGGTCTGCTCTGCCACAATCGGAATCAGATACGATGTATTTGCGAGCAACACATCTACAGCATAGCTTTCAAGTTTTAAATTAATTAAATTGAATACTAAGACTGTACCAGAGTGAGTCTGCAAGCCTTTGTTAGAGCTTACAACTTGCTGGCTGTACTGAATTTTAATTCCAAGTTTTTGGAAGTCTTGTTCAGTCGCCTGCTTTGTTTTTACAAGACTACGTGTAATGGCTTGCTTGAGCGGGTTATCTAAATAACGCTCATCTAATTGAAAATCATTTTGACGTAAAATTTTCAATAACATACTGTCATGATAAGTCAGCACATTGGCAAGTACATTACGATAATAGAACTTACTTTGTTTTTTAATTTTACGAACGTGTTGATAGAAATATGTTTCATCAAATTCATGTTCAATAAAATCATGTAAAAGACTTGAACTCGCCAATACAGATAGAGCTTCATGTCCTGTAAAAGGCAAATGAACCGTATGTAAACTTGGCAATATTTCTTTTATTTTTAAGTAATGTTCACGATCGACGGCAAAGTAAGGGTCATAAACAATAATATATTCACGACTTGCATCTATATCTTGCAGCTGAATTTGCATGTCTTTATTTGCGACAGCATCAAAGAATTCAGCATAACGTCGGTCTTCAACTTGTTCAGGGTCAATTGAATATTGAGGTACAAATGCAACGATTCGATTCATGTTTAAAAGATTCGAATACTTGATTGCTGCATAGCCGCCCATTGAGCCGCCATAACCTACAATATTTTTAAAACGCTGAATAATAGGCAAAATGACTTTGGCCATTTCAACCATACTGGCTTTTGGGAACCAGGATTTTTGTTTTGGCATAATCCCAATAACATTGTATTGGTACTTTATTAGAGACTTTTCAGCATTGATAGATAAGCCACTCGCTCGGGTAATCAAATCGCCAAAAGAGAGAACTAATGTATTAGAATCGCCTTGTAAAAAAATGGCTCTAATGTGTTCGTCTTCAAAAATAATTTGCTTATCCATGCTCACACCGAAAGAAAATTTACTCCCACATATATCGTCAAAAATGAAACAAAATAGGTGTTTTGCCAATTTATGATTGCGGAGTATCTTATTTTATAGATGCCAGTCAGATTAAAAAGCGCAAAATATGACACAATCCTTACATCCTGCCGCTCAAAAAGGCTTCAGCTCCGCTGCGGAGCTTTATCAGCAAGTTAGACCGAATTATCCAGCAGAAATAGTCAGTTGGCTGCAAGAACGCCTCCAAATACATGAAAATTCTACTGTTATTGATCTTGGCTCAGGCACTGGCAAATTCTTACCCTACTTAAAACAAACCCATGCAGATATTCTTGCAGTAGAGCCAATTGGCGAGATGTTACAACAGCTTCAGCAAGCCTACACTGATATTAAAACTTTACAGGCGTTTAGCCATGCTATTCCGCTAAACGATCAACAAATTGATACAGTCATTTGCGCTCAATCTTTCCATTGGTTTGACAACATGGAAACACTGACTGAAATCCATCGAATATTAAAACCGCAAGGACATTTGGGACTCGTATGGAACCAGCGTGATGAACGTACGAACTGGGTAAAAGCCTTAGCAGATTTTTTGCTACCCCTTGAAGGTGATACACCGCGTTACCATAGTGAAAACTGGAAAAAGGTTTTTGAAAATCAAAATTTATTTAGTTTTGAAAGCTTAGAAACTTTTTCGCAATCACAGCATGGTACTGTCGAACAAGTGGTGAGTAAAAGATTACTCTCTACAAGTTTTATTGCAGCAATGACCGAAAAAGATCAATTACAGCTCAAAGCTCAGTTTGAGAAAATTGTTTATGATTTTACAGGGCTAGGCCCACAAGATCAGATTGATTTTCCATATGTCACATATGCATATCACTTTCAGAAAAGTACGTCGTCAAATCATAGAGAATAGGTTCGGTTGAAAGCTATGTTTAAAAAAACGCCTCATATCATCTTAATGTCTTTGCTCAGCTCTAGCCTATTATTGACTGCTTGTAAAAAAGCAGATGAACCAGCAAAGACCGAACAACATCAGACAAATTCATCTACCGATCAGGTGATGGAAAAGCTCAATGAAAGACCTGTTAAAAAGTTCGCAGCCACTGCTGACGATGCACATGACATTGCATTATTAGAGGACTATGACCGTCGCTTTACTGAAATGAGTGATGAAATGGAAACTGAGCTAGAAAAAATGCATGCAGCAGGTACACTTACCACAGAGTTTGAACAGAAACGTACACTTGATAATGTTCGTTCAGCATTAACTATGTTAAAAGACCTCGACTTAAAAACTGAACAAGGTCGTTATATTCAAGGCTTGCTTTATCAATATTGGGAAAACCAAGAAAAACACATTAATGATAAACAAGCCAATAAAGATGAACAGGTCAATCAACTAGCTGACTACTTACAAGCACAGAACCAGTTGAAATATTGGAAAGCTTCACAACAGCATTAATTTTATTGCATGCTATAAAAAGCCTTCTGATTAAGAAGGCTTTTTAATTTATATATTTTGTTTTTCAACCCAGTGAATTGCTTGAACACGGAATAACTCACACGCACCATCACCTGTATCAGTTGAGGTTAAAGATGATCGCCAAACTAAATTTTTGTCTTTAATTTCAACCAACTCACCTTTGAGGTATACCAAGTCACCGCGTTTAACTTGTTTAATTTGTTGAGCAATCTCAGGGCTTGCAGGAATGATGTGCATATTAGACACCATTTGCATGGCTTGCTCAGCAGGTACTGGAAGCTTACTCATTTTCCAGTTCAAATAGCGGTCATACTGTTTAACTGAAATAGTACGAGCAATATCTGGTTGAGCAAACAGTCCCCAACTTACCGCATAATCAATCGGTGAAATTTTAGCTTGTTCATCATTTTTATAAATTTTTGAACCTAAAATTCTAAAATTGCCTTGAAATGGTTGTAACACAGAAATTGACTGATCTTTTTCAATCGGTAACAGACCATTTGCAATATTGTATTCACCAGAAGTAGAGGCCGTCGAAGCAAAAGCTGAGCTAATACATAAAGAGGCCAATAAGCCTATCATTACATGTTGTTTTTTCATCGCTTTATACCTCAAATATTGCTAGATCAAATGCAGTAGATCTCTAATTTATGGTAGCGCTAAGCGATGAAAAAAATATCGGAATTTAGTAACAATACAGATCAATTTCGTCTATTTTTGTGCCTAATTAAATAGGTTGTTAATCTTCAAAATCAATTCGTAACGTTTCAAAACGAACCTTTCCTTCCTTTATTGCTTGAGCAATTGCCTGCTGCCCTTTGGTTAAACGTGCTCCCCCACTTTTTATATCAAGTAAAATAATCTGGATATCCTCGGCAGTCCCGTCCCCATCTCTAAAATCGGTATAACCATCAAAAATAACGTAATCAACTGGATCACCCAAGAACTTGGCATCACTCGGCAAGTATTGAAACTCAGGCAAAATCGGCGCGAATTGTTCTGCCATTTTACCTTTTAATACGGCGCGGCTTGTATTCACACTTCTCTTTTGTGCTTGTGCTAATGCCTGTTGATGCTCAAGCTCTAACTCCGCAATATATTGCTCGTATTCGGCCTTAATTCGACCATTACGAGTATTTGATAAAATGAGTGTAGTAATAATAATACCAATACCAGCACCTATAAGCATGGCCAGCCATACGGACATAAATTTTCCTTAACAAATACATATCATCGCGTTAGATGAGCAATCATATCTAAAATTACGGAGTAGCTTAAACTTTTGTCAAAGGTGGTCATCTACTTCGCATAAAAAGATGCTAAGGTATAAAACATAAACACTTGTGCTGCTGAAAATAATTGGATTTATGAAAACGATACTTATTGCAAATCAAAAGGGCGGATGCGGAAAAACCATGACAGCCATTACGTTGGCAACAGCTTTGGCACAAAAAGGATATAAAGTAGCATTAGCAGATTCTGATAACCAAAAATCTTCTTTACAATGGTTGAAGCAACGTCCAGAAAATGTAGCTGCGATTCAAAGCCTAGATTGGCGTCATGAAAAATCGATTGGCGACGCGCCTAAAAATTTAGATTATTTAATTATTGATGCACCAGGCGCTCTTTCAGGCGATCACGCTGAACAATTGGTTAGCGAAGCTCATGCCATTATTACACCACTTCAGCCTTCGTTTTTTGATATCGATAGTACACGTCGTTTTCTCAAGCATTTGCAAGACATTAAACGTATACGCAAAGGTAAGGTACAAATTTTACTGCTTGCAAATCGAGTTAAACCCAACAGCGCCAGTTCAAAAGATATTCAGCAATTTTTTGAAAAAATCGAACATGAACCGATTGCATGGATTGCAGAGCGTAGTGCTTATGGCAGTTTAGCAATGCAAGGTTTGAGTGTGTTTGATAAAACACAAAAAAACTTTATTGCAATTCAAAGCCAGTGGCAGCCGCTTTTAAATAAACTGATTGAAGATAAATCTGAGTGGTTCTAAAAATAAGTTTTTATTTTTGTTGAGCGGGGATGTGTACATTAGCATTTCTGCCTAAAATTTGCCTCAGGTCATTTTTCAGTTAATATGGCCTCATCCTATTTAAAAAATTAGAGAATTTTTGTTCGTGCATCAATACGCTCCTACTTTACAGCGCGTTTTATTGTTTGGGTTGTTTTTTATCCTGATGTTTTTAGGATTTAACATCCTGAAGTACTTTATTGTACCTGTAGTTTGGGCTGCGATTATTGCCTACATGACTTGGCCTATTTATTTAAGAATCCAGCGTTTTTTTGGTGAAAACTGCCATAATTTGAATGCCACATTGATGATTAGCTTAGTCATTTTAATTGTTGGCGTTCCACTCACATGCGCTATTTTTATTTTGCAGCACGAAGGCCGTAATCTTTATTTCGACTTGCAACGCCAAGTTTTTTCGGGCCATTTAAGCGTACCTGACTTCATTAAAAACTTACCTTTTGTCGGTAAAGAAATAAGCCGAACACTAAACGACATAAATACCGACCCCAATAGTACAATTCAAAGTATTGCAGCTTGGGTTCAAAGCCATTTAAGTTATGGTCGCGTATTACTCAATGAAATTAGTAAAAATATCGTCAAACTTGGTTTCGCAATTTTAACGCTTTTCTTCTTTTATCGTGATGGTCACACCATTTTAACTCAAGTAAGTAAAGCCTTAGAAATGGTGATCGGACCACGTATTCATCATTATCTAGATACAATTTCAGAAACAACTCGTGCTGTTGTCTACGGTGTGGGTTTAACTGCGATTGCTCAAGCTGTACTTGCTGGATTAAGTTATTTCGTAGCGGGTGTACCAAATCCAATGGTACTCACGATTGCAACATTCTTATTAGCACTTATTCCTTTTGGCACTCCTGTTTCCTATTTAGGTGTTGGCCTATGGTTGTTCTCTCAAGGGCAAACTATGGAAGCCATTGGCGTAGTTTTATGGGGTGTTCTTATTGTAAGTAGTTCGGACAATGTGATTCGCCCTCTTGTGATCTCTGGTGCAACCCAAATTCCGTTTTTACTCATTATGTTTGGTGTATTAGGTGGTATTGCGAGTTTTGGTTTAGTTGGTTTATTTATTGGGCCAGTTATTTTAGCCGTTCTATTAGCGATTTGGCGCGAATGGCTCCATGAAACCATTGATCCTGAACCAATGCCAAAAACCACTATGATTTATGATTCGGATGATGATTTACCACCATCTCAAAATTAAGCCAATGATTTAAAAATGTTTCAGGATACAAAGTGACTATTGAAATTAACTTGTAGGCTTAACGAGCCTTTGCTTGAATAAAAAAATCAGCTTTATATCTATAAGGACATCCAATAATGCCATTATTAAATAAAATGAGTGCAGTATGCGCACTGACAGCCTTATTAACAGTCGGTTGTAGCACGGTCAGCAAAACTGTTTCAGATACGACTCATGCATTAACCACAATGCACACCAAAAAAGTAGTCGATGTGAATGAAGTAACAGCCAATGGGATTGGTAAAAAAATCGGGACGATTAGCTTTCAAGACAGTGATAAAGGCCTGATTATTACCCCTGCTTTAGCAGATTTACCAAGCGGTACTCGCGGTTTCCATATTCATGAAAATGCATCGTGCGACCCGGCTGTTAAAGATGGAAAACCAGGTGCCGCTTTAGCTGCGGGTAGCCACTATAACCCTAATCAAGCGCCACATCATGGTACGCCAACTACAGGACACTTGGGTGACTTACCGGCATTGGTTGTTGATAATAATGGTGTAGCTACCACCGCTGTTATTGCACCACGTTTAAAACTTGCTGATATTCAAGGCCGTGCCATCATGATCCATGCTGGCGGAGATAACTATTCAGATTCTCCTCTACCATTAGGTGGCGGCGGAGCACGAATTGCCTGTGGCGTAATCCAATAACTTATTATTTTTATATTGTGGGTATCTAAAAAGATATCCACAATTTTGCTATTTTATTAAGCAGTTTAGTTCACTTAATTATTATAAAATCTTAAAAAATTAACTGACTTTTTTAGATAAAGCGCATAATATTTTTCAAGTAATAAAAAATTTAAATATCCCTAGTCACGCCCCCTATCATTTAGAAAAAAACCGTGAATTATTTGACTCAAATATTTAATCGTTTTAAAGCGAATTCAATTTTAATTTACTGTCTGCAAATTTTAATTGTACTTACAGGCACAACTTTAGGTTTACTGTGGTTCGGCCATAACGAGCTCATCGTTCCTGTAACATTAGGTGCGATTGCCGCTGCACTTACCGATTTTGACGATCGCTTAAGTCTCCGTTTACGTAATCTGCTCTATGTTTGCATACTCTTTTTTACTGTCAGCACTATTCTTGGTTTTTTAGCACCTTATAAACTTTTATTTATTTTATATCTTTCAATTTCAAGTGCTGGTTTCATTTTATTGGGAGCCTTAGGCCAGCGCTATGCCACCATTTCTTTTGGTACGATTTTACTCTCGATTTACAGCATGTTTGGTTTAGGAGAATATGCTCACTGGTACCAACAGCCTACTTATTTTGTCTATGGCGCACTGTGGTACGGCCTAACATCTATTTTATTTTTTCTTTTAAAACCAACTCTTCCTTTACAAGATAAGCTTTCGCAAATTTTTGAAGAAATATCTGCCTTACTTCAAGCTAAAGCACGCTTGTTCGATCCCGATAATAAAGAAAATGTTGAACAGCTTTTATTTGAATTATCACTACAAAATACGCAAGTCGCGCAAAGTCTTAACCAAATACGTAGTTCCCTGCTTACTCGCCTTAAAGCATCACGAGTGAGTAATAAAAGTATTTACTGGTTAAACCTGTACTTTTTTGCTCGCGATATACATGAGCAGGCCACCTCTAACTATCTACACTATGAACATATTCAACAAAATTTTAGCCGTAGTGATCTCATTTTCCGTTTTCAGAAAAATCTCCGTTTACAAGCTCAAGCTTGCCATGATTTAGCCCAATGTATTTTGCAAAACCAGCAATATCAGTCTTCTAAAGAAGGACAAATTGTTTTAAACCATTTGGAAGGTTCTTTAAAAGACTGGATACAACAGCATCCACAAAATTTTGAAGTTAAAAACTTAAAGCTGATTTTTAATAATTTAAAAGGCATGCATGAACAGTTTGAACAACTTCAATATGCTCAGCCGTTTAATGAAACGCTCAATCAAAACAAGCAAGATCATCTCAATTTACTTGATGATGATATTCAAGATTTTTCTGACCTTGTTTTAAAAATTCGCCAGCAACTCACTCCACAATCGGCTCTGTTTAGACATGCAATACGAATTGCCGTTGTGTTTGCAGCAGGTTACGGCATTTCACTGCTACCTTTTGCCCAGCACGGTTACTGGATTTTGCTCACCAGTTTATTTGTTTGCCAGATTACTTACTTTGCAACGAAAAGCCGTTTAAAACTCAGAACAATTGGAACCTTACTTGGCGTTTTGTTGGGTATTCCTATTTTGTATTTTGTACCAAGTATTGAAGGTCAGCTCATTCTTACCATTATTTGTGGAGTTAGCTTTTTCTACTTACGCCAGAAGAAATACGCCTTGGCAACGCTGATGGCAACCTTAATGGTATTGCTCATTTTCAACTTAAAAGGCGCAGGTTTCAGTATTATTTTACCTCGCCTAATCGACACCTTATTAGGCTGCTTTATTGCATGGCTTGCTGTTAACTTTATATGGCCAGACTGGAACTTCCGTAATATTCCAAACAATATTAAAAAAAGTAGCCAAGCCACATTGGATTATTTCAATGTAATTGTTGAGCAATACCAGCATGGTAAAAATCAGGACATTGAATATCGTAGAATTCGCCGTGCTGCACATAACGCACAAATTGAGCTGTCGAATATGATTTCGAGCTTAAGTGCTGAGCCCAATCCCAAACCAGAGCTGATTCATTACGCCTTTCGTTATCTAGTTTATAGTCATAGCCAATTGAGTTATGTCGCAGCATTAGGCAGCCAAAGACAAAAAATTGAGGATCAACAGGTATTACAGCTTTTACTGGATTGCCAGCAAATTCTTAACCAAAGCTTATTTGAACAAGCTTCTGTTGATATTAATTTTCTTGAGCAGACTTTAAAGCAAATTCAAAGTCTAACAACTCATGAGCATTTTTCAGAAAGCTACACTCTTGTCTTAAAACAAATGAGCTTACTATTAGAAACCTTGCCTGAACTCTTAACCTTGAAAGGTAAACTTTTAGAGCAAGAGATTAAGTAATATAAAAAAATACCGGAATATAAATTCCGGTATTTTTTAATGTAAGTCTTGGGCAACTCTTTCCTGCATTTCCCGTTTTAAAGCTAAACGTGGCTGAGTAAACCACAGCGCAATAAATGCAAAAGCAGATAAGATAAAAGCCCATAAATGAAATTGAGTATAGAGATAACGCACCAACTCAATCATTGCAAAAAAGCTCGTCATCAATAGCATTGAAACAGCGGCAGCCACAGTTCCTTTTGATACTTCAGATGACATCAGTGCAAAACGGTACAACACTGAAAAGCTAATTCCTTCACCAAAGCAAATGAGTGTCATACCCGTAAGCAAACAAGGAATTAAATAGTTTTGCCAGACAACGCCTAATATTAAAATGAGTGTCCCAGTGAGCATAATTGGTAAACCAATTAGGACTGTTTTACCTAAAGCCAAACGGTCAATAATTTTAATTAAAACGATGTTACCAACAATTAAGCCTAAAAATACTGGAAATTGAGCTAATCCATATTGCACACTGGTTAGCTTGAGTTCATCAACCAAAATAATGGGTGATAACGCAATCCAAAGCATAAGCGGCATACCTACAAGCGGTAGCGCGAGTGTTAAACCAAGGAATTGCCGATTGCTAAACACTTTTTTAAAGTCATCAAAAAGATAGCTAAAAGGTTGTTTAGTTACACTCACCTTCTGACTAGGCATTTGTTTCTTTAAGCCAAACCAACTTAGCAGTGCAAGTAAAGCAATTGCCACAAAGCCCCAGTGCCAAGACACATAATCAATTAAAAATGCGCCAAGTACAGGTCCGAGCAAGGGTGCAAGCAATGAGATATTTGCCATGAGTGCCATGACTTTAATAGCATCACGCTCGGCAAAATTTTCTTGAATCGCTGCATAGCCCACTGCTGAAATTACACTTAGACCAATACCTTGTAAAAAACGTAATGTCAGAAAGTGTTCAATTTGTCTTGTTAATAAAATTAAAAAACAGCACAAGGCAAAAAATAAAACACCAGTTAAAAGAACTTTCTTACGACCTAATCGATCTGATAAAGGCCCAAGTAACCATGCAACAGATGCACCACCTAATAAGTAAAATGACATTGAAGATGGTGCCCAAGTTGCACTTACACCAAAATCTTCAGTAATTGCCAACATGGCTGGCTGAATCAGGTCATTACCAATATAAACCGCAAATTCAAATAGCACTAAAGCTAAAGGAAACATCAACGTTGTACGGTTCAACGCTGTCGTTTGAATATTATTCATGAGTTGTACACTTCAAAATAGCGGCCAAAATGTCTCAGCAACTACATATTGAAATAAATAATGTAGTCATCACGATGACAGTATGGTCAGTCAATCTTTAATTAAGTTTTTATATGCCGTGAGAGTGCATGTTTAGAATGTGAAACACCGTATTCACAAGGTGTCTAAGACAAGAAAAAATGTATGACGTGAGATTCGGTAATTTTTACCATTTGGCTTAATTTCCGGATGACACAATATCACTTTTTATATTGATCAGCAATCGGACAGTTTCATCCATTTAAAATTCTATATTTTGCTTAGCATCAACTCATTTTTATATTGTGAATAACCTTAAAGTTATCCACATACCTGATAGAAATTCTACTTTAAGGACAAGGATTGACTTGGAAGTCTGTTGTCTCCTGCCCTTTTTTACATTGATAACTTTGTTTTTTATTTACGATTTTCCAAATGGTCTGATCACGTTTTAATAAATATTCGGTACGTGTTTTTGATATAGCATCTTCACTAGGCACAGTTTGTAAAATAGTTACTTGTGCATTAGAAGCATCATCCAAAGCATTCATTTGTTGTGAAATACTTAAATTACTCGCATTATTTAAAAGGTTTGGTTGATCAATCAAAACTGCTTGTATCGGACTATTGGCTTGGGGTGTAGGCGGGTTTGTATTCGGTGCACATGCGCTCAGAATCAACAAATTACACACTATGAGTAAACCAATTTTTTTCATACTCAACTCCACCACAACTTCACGTTGATGCTAAAGGCTATAAACAAATTTTTCCATTCAACTTTGTAAAGTGTTTATGTTTAGAGTGAAAATTTTAATAATTTTTTAATGCATAATTCATGATTTTTAATCAATAATCTTTTTCCGATTACTGCATTTTTCTCTAAGAGTAAGTTCACTAAAGTATGCATCAATTTAGGAATTTAATTAGAGTAACTTTCATGAGCAATATTTTAGTGATTAATGGAGCCAAACAATTTGCCCATTCAAATGGTGAATTAAATGACACACTCACGGCTTTGGCAACAGACCATCTCACTGATCTAGGCCATGAAGTTCAAGTAACCCGTGCAGATAGCGACTACAATACAGAGGCTGAAGTAGAAAAATTCTTATGGGCAGATGTTGTGATTTACCAGATGCCAGGCTGGTGGATGGGTGCACCGTGGACGGTAAAAAAATATATTGATGATGTATTTACGACAGGTCACGGCTCACTATATGCAAATGACGGTCGTAGCCGCTCTGATGCTTCAAAAAAATATGGTTCAGGTGGCTTAATTCATGACAAGAAATATATGCTATCACTCACTTGGAATGCACCTATGGAAGCATTTGATGATGCTGATCAGTTCTTCCACGGTGTGGGCGTAGATGGTGTTTATTTACCGTTTCATAAAGCCAATCAATTTTTAGGTATGAGCACACTTCCAACTTTCATTGTAAACGACGTAATTAAAATGCCTGACGTTGATCGTTACGTTGAAGAATATAAAGCACACTTAAACACTGTATTTGCAGCAGCTTAATCAGGAGAAAACCATGCTTACCATTATTGCGGAAATTCGTACTCAATCAGGTGGACAGCATCGCCAAAACATATTGGATGCTTTTCAAAAAATCATTCCAACTGTTTTAGCAGAAGATGGTTGCCATGGTTATGAACCTTTAATTGATCACAAGTCAAATGCAAGTTTCCAGACTCAAGAGCCTGACACGATTGTCATGCTAGAAAAATGGGAAAGTGTGGCTCATCTTGAAGCTCATTTGGCTACACCTCATATGCAAGCGCATCACGCAGCCGTTAAAGATGATGTAGTTGATGTCAAAATTAGAATTTTAGAAAGCGGCGTATAATTTAACCCATAAAAAAAGACGATATATTTATCGTCTTTTTTATTTTTAAGAACAAAGTTGGGTTTGGAACCCTCTAGAAACTTTCCCTCGCGCACATTGGTAGCTTGTTTGCTTATTTTGCAATTGCCACTTTTCATCGACCAATTTAAATGAATATTCTGTTCGAATTGCTGAAACAGAATCATCCATTAAACCTGTTTGAATGACCGTAATACGAGAAACCGTTGGAGACTCTACTCGGTTAAATACTTGCTGAATTGAGGTATTGTTATGCTCTTTTACAATCTCAGGTTGGGCTTTAAGTACTTGTTGCATCGGAGTTTCCGAACCCACAAAAGGAATCAATTTACTGGTCGTCGCACACCCAGTGAAAAGTCCAACACAAAGTGCTGAAATTAAAAATAAACGTTGCATTCTTACCACCAAAAACAAAAGCCATAGCTTTATGATGCTATGGCTTTGTCGGTTACTCTGTAGAAACTATGTAGTTCTAAGAATGCCTACTTTCTTACAGATCAAATAATTTACCTGGGTTCATCAGACCATTTGGATCAAATACTTTTTTCAAAGCTTTCATATATTCAATTTCTTCAGGTGAACGAGAATATTCCAAATATGGCTTTTTCGTCATACCTACGCCATGCTCAGCAGAAATTGAACCATCGTATTTTTTCACGGTATCAAACACGTATTTATTCACCACCTGACATTTTGCAAAGAACTCATCTTTGGTTAAATTTTCAGGTTTTAAAATATTTAAGTGCAAGTTACCGTCACCAATATGACCGAACCAGCAAATTTCAAAGTCAGGATAGTTCTCTTGAACAATCGCATCAATCTCACGAATAAATGCAGGTACATGAGTAATTAATACTGAAATATCATTTTTGTATGGGATAAACGGCGCGATTGATTCAGAAATATCTTCGCGTAAACGCCATAAGCTTTCTACTTGGTCAAGGCTCTGGCTCATTACACCATCAAGCACCCAACCCTGCTCCATACAATGCTCGAAAATTTCCATTGCTTTATCAAGAATCGGCTCATATGGTGCTTCAAACTCAAGCAATACATAGAACGGGCATTGAGTTTCAAATGGACGTTGTACATGCCCGTGGTCTAAAACTTTTTGCATTGCAAGTTCACCAAAGAACTCAAATGCTGTTAAGTCGATATCTTTTTGGAACGCATGTAATACAGGCATTACTGCATCAAAATCAGGAACACCTAACACTAAAACTTGTAAGTTTTGTGGTTGACGCTCAAGTTTAATTTCTGCTTCGGTCACTAAACCTAAAGTACCTTCACCACCAATAAACAAATGCTGTAATGCATAACCAGTGGCATTTTTAACCATGCCTTTGTTTAAACGTAAAATATCGCCTTTACCCGTAACTACCGTTAAACCAAGTACCCAGTTACGTGTCATGCCGTATTTAATGACTTTAATACCACCAGCGTTAGTACCAATATTACCGCCAATCTGGCTAGAACCTGCTGATGCAAAGTCCACTGGGTAATACATGCCTTGTTCTTCTGCATAGTTTTGCAATTGTTCAGTCACAACACCAGCTTGCACTCGAACCATACGATCTGCTGGGAAGAATTCAAGAATCTGGTTCATTTTGTCCATGCTAATGACAATTTCACCATTGGTTGCTACTGCACCGGCAGAGAGACCAGTACGACCGCCAGATGGGGTAATCGCAACATTAAACTGGTTCGCCAGCTTTACAACAGCTTGAACTTGTTCAGTGGTCGATGGAAAAACGATGACCGATGGGTTCGGATTAAAATGCTTGGTATGATCTTTACCCCAGTTTTCGAGACTATCAGCATCGGTTTTAATACGGTTTTCACCGACGATTGCTGTTAATTGGGTAAGTAACTCAGGTGTTAAAGCGACTGGAGCATTCATCGTTTGCAGACCTAGCAAGAAGTAAACTATGGTGGGACTATGACTTCATATTTTCAGGGTTCTCACCTGAGCAAAGCCATAATGTTCAAGGAACTCCTATATTCTACATGTAACCACACAAGCGATAAAGTTCAGAATAGAGATACTGTCACTACAAAACATGTTTAACGCGAATAAATGCTTTTTTATAAAGCTTTTAGAGAAAAACAACTTTAAATAATATTCCAAGCATATTTTAAAATGTTCGACAAGCCATAAACGGAAGTGATTAGACATAGATAAAATTGCCATAAGGCAATGGTATAAACGAAATATCTATAGCGCTGCCCAGTATGTTATTATACCGCCACCAAATTTGGCCTTTGTAGCGGAGCCGTAATGAGCCAACATCTTTCACTACCTAAAGATAAAATCCGTTTCCTTTTGTTAGAAGGCGTTCACCAAAACGCAGTCGACACTTTAAACGCTGCGGGTTACACCAATATTGACTATCGTAAAACTGCTCTTGAAGGCGAAGCGCTTAAAGAAGCAATTAAAGATGCTCACTTTATTGGTATTCGTTCGCGTACCCAATTGACTGAAGAAGTTTTTGAAGCTGCAAATAAATTGATCGCAGTAGGTTGTTTCTGTATTGGAACAAACCAAGTTGATCTTAAAGCAGCAATGGCACGTGGTATTCCTGTATTCAACGCACCGTATTCAAATACGCGTTCGGTTGCAGAGCTTGTACTTGCTGAAACGATTCTTCTTCTTCGCCGTGTTCCTGAAAAATCGGCGGCTTGTCATCGTGGTGGTTGGGACAAGTCTGCTGTTGGTTCTTTTGAAACTCGCGGCAAAACTTTAGGTATTGTGGGTTACGGTTCCATTGGTTCTCAACTTTCAGTTCTTGCTGAAAGCATGGGTATGCACGTGATTTATTATGATGCAGTCACTAAGTTACCAATGGGTAATGCTCGCCAAGTTGGTTCTTTAGATGAGCTTTTAGCAACTGCTGACGTTGTAACACTGCATGTACCAGATGTTCCGTCTACACGTAACTTCTTCACTAAAGAACAATTTGCGAAAATGAAAGAAGGCGCGATCTTCTTAAATGCTGCACGTGGTACATGTGTAGTGATTGAAGATTTAGCTGATGCGATCAAATCTGGCCATATTGCTGGTGCAGCAGTTGACGTGTTCCCTAAAGAACCAAAAGCAAATGGTGAAGAATTCCAATCTCCACTTCGCGGCTTAGACAACGTGATTTTAACGCCTCACGTTGGTGGTTCAACGATGGAAGCGCAAGCAAACATCGGTTTAGAAGTTGCTGAGAAATTTGTTGCTTACTCTGATAAAGGTATGACACTTTCTGCAGTAAACTTCCCAGAAATCGCGTTACCATTAACTGCTGGTCAACACCGTTTACTACACATCCACAAAAACGTACCGGGTGTATTGTCTAAAATCAACAACTTGTTTGCTGAACAAGGCATCAACATTTCTGGTCAATCACTTATGACTAAAGGTGACATCGGTTACCTTGTTATGGATGTTGACGCTTCTGCTTCTCACGAAGCTTTAGATATGTTGCATGAAGTTGAAGGTACAATCCGCGTGCGCGTATTGTTCTAATACGAACTGTAAATGCAAAAGCCACAGCAATGTCTGTGGCTTTTTTATGGGTATTTACATTATCATGTGAAAAGTATACCAATCGATCTAATAATAAAATGTCAATTTCAAGCCAGAAAACTCAGCTATACGCTTTGGGCTTTCTTATTCTTGCCATGTTAAGCGTTCAAAGTAGTGCATCCTTGGCTAAAGTCCTATTTCAAAACTTTCCCGTGCTTACTGTTTCCGCAATGCGATTATGTATTGGAGCATGTATTCTGGCTTTCATTTTTAAGATCTGGCGAATTAATTTTAGTCAGGTTCGATGGAAAGCAATTTTAAGCTATGGCTGTGCCCTTGCTGGTATGAATGCACTTTTTTATCTGTCTATTGAACGACTACCAATTGGTATTGCGGTTGCTTTTGAATTTATTGGCCCATTAAGCGTGGCTTTATATCATGCACGACAAAAATACGATTTTGTTTGGGTAAGTTTTGCGATTGTTGGGCTTATTTTATTATTCCCTTTTAATCAAGCACATGGTCTAGACTGGATTGGGGTTTTGTTTGCAATGGGTGCAGGTGCTTGTTGGGCACTCTATATTATTGCAGGACAAAAACCTTCTGGTATTTCAGGTAATCATACTGTGTGTTTAGGAATGTCTGTGGGTGCATGCATCTTATTACCCATTACCTTTTTTTCAAGCTCGATTGGTCAAGTGATAGAACTGCCTTATCTATTTTATTTTATTGGCTTAGCAATCTTAGCCAGTGCACTTCCCTTTTCCTTAGAAATGCTTGCATTACGCAATTTGACACCATTAAGTTTCGGAACACTGATGAGCTTAGAACCCGCAGTCGCAGCATTGTCTGGTTTCATCTTCTTAGGTGAGTATTTGTTATGGAATCAATGGCTAGCTCTCGCAACCATTATTATCGCTTCTGTCGGCTGCACCATAACCACCCAAAAAGCCCGTCAGGAACGCGAAAAAATCGCAGTTTAGTTGGGTTAAGAACTGCCAGCTAAAATGCAATGTTGGCTATAATTGATCGCTATTAATTTTAAGTATCAAATGAAGCACTAAGGTATTTCCATGCAAAATCTTCCATTTATTGCTGTGCTATATATGATTTTGTCGATGGTTTCATATCAAATCAGCGCTTCATTTGCCAAGCAACTTATTGCAGCTTTAGACCCTCTGACCGTTACTATTTTAAGATTAAGTTTTGCGACTATTATTGTTGCAATCATGTTCCGTTCGTGGAAAATCTGGTCTCGTTTACCCTATCTAAAATGGCGTGATTTATTAATGTATTGCGCATCTTTAGGGCTAATGAATATTTTATTTTATACGTCTTTAGGAAAACTACCTCAGGGGATCGCAGTAGGCTTAGAATTTATTGGACCATTAGGTCTTGCTCTACTTTCGATTAAGCGAAAGAGTGACTACATTTGGGTAGCATTTGCTATGTTAGGCATTGCGCTCATGGTGCCATGGCAAGACTCAACACAGCATCATTTTTCATATATAGGTGCTGCTTGTGCACTGGGTGCAGGTCTATGTTGGGCCTTCTATATTTATTTTGGTCAAAAGGTCGTGACCCAAAATATAGGAATGCATGCCTTAACAATTGCGATCGCTATATCTGCGCTCGCCTTATTACCAATTGGTGTTTGGTATAATGGCCCAGCATTACTTGAAACACAGTACTGGGGAAAAGCCTTACTTATTGCGGTTTTAGCGACTGCTATTCCATATGCACTCGACTTAATGGCTCTCAAACAACTTAATAAATTAACTTACGGTACCCTAACAAGTTTGGCACCAGCATTAGCAGCATTAACGGGCTTCTTATTACTTCATGAAGAAATCAGTATGCTGCAATGGGTGGCTTTAGCTTGCGTAATGCTCGCTTCAATTGGGGTTACTCTAAGAAGTACTAAAACAGCATCATAGATATAATGCTACTACTGTTTTTTATACTTCTTATATTCCTTTAAATATTGATTACCAAGTTTTTCTTTTTCACTATCTTTAAGAATTTTTCCAGCTTGCTGAAAAAATTTATGTTCTTCTTCTTTTAAATGATGATGAACTTTTTCACTCAACTGTTTCGCAGTTGCCAACCAGCTAGGACTACTCATATCCGTTTTTTCAAGTTGCTCAACTAACTCATCCATTTCATGATGTTCAGATAAAGCATGTCGGGTAATATCTAAACCGACATCATCAAACATTAAAGGAATATATAAGTAACGGTCTTCGGCAACCGAATGGGCATAAAGTTCATTTTTTAATGCATCAAATAATTCTTTTCGTTCTTCGGTTAAACCATGTGTTTGGACTAATTTTTCAGAAAGGTTGCGTTGATTTTCATGGCTTTCTCTTAATGCTTCGAAAATATTCATTCTCTTCCTCATTTTTAGCTAAAAAATCTTTTTTATTTCAATGCTTATCATACGTTGAAATTTATATGGTTTCCGTAGCTTAAAATGAGACTATTTTTTACACAGTTTTCTTTCTAGTAAATTTCTGTAATGATTTTTATATTTCTAATTTCAAATGATACATAAAAGTATGAACTGCTGTTTTAAAATCAGTTCATACTTTTCATACTATTTTAGCCAGTCACAAACATCTGATAACCCAAACGGCAAATTAAGATACTGACCAAAACTAAAAAGATAATACGCACAAAACCGCTACCGTATTTGAGTGCAGTCCGCACTCCAACAATAGAACCTAATACGTTGGCTGCCGCCATCATTAAACCAATATGCAAAATAGCGTGACCCGTAGGAATAAAAAAACTCAACGCTGCAAGATTGGTCATGAAATTACCAATTTTCGATAATGCCGAGGCATGCAAAAAATCGACTTGTAAAAAACGGATAAAGAAAAAGATAAAGAAACTACCGGTACCTGGTCCAAAAATACCGTCATAAAAACCGATTGCCAAACTACCAATACCCGCTAGAACAAGCATTTTCGTAGTGATTTTCTGCTCGGTATGAACTTGTCCAAAGTTCTTTTTAAGTAAAGTATAAATCGCAATTACAATCAGCATTACAAACACAAATGGACGTAAAACCGATTGGGGAATAAGTGATAAACAGGCTGCTCCAGCAAATGAGCTAATGAGAGCACAAACAGCAATCACGGCAAGAAGCTTCCATTGCAGTTTTACTCGTTTTGCAAATGTATAAGCCGCCGATGCAGTACCAAAAATCGATGAAACTTTATTAGTACCAATCACCGTTGCAGTCTGCATGGTTGGGAAAGTGCTCATAATACCGGGAATCTGGATGAGTCCGCCGCCACCCACAGCAGCATCAATCGCTCCCGCAGTAAACGCAAAAAAGATCAAACTAAGGATAACATCCCATTCCATGCCCATGCTTTATACTCTACATCTACTACAAATTTAAGATACGCTTAGGTACCAACCGCTTTTTATCAGTAATTTCGGCTAACCCTAAACAGCGCTCACCCGAAAAAACCAAAACTTCTGCTTCCGCAGAATGATCAATATTGCTTTCTAAACCGTTGCAAAAATATTTTTCACGTCCCTCAGGAACTTGAATTTTCAAGAAATGGTCAACTGGTGCATAAACTGGTAATAACAATGCTTCTCTTTGCTCTTCGTTTAAGCTTTCCAAATATTCAATGGTATAACTTGGGATCAACTCAAAATGTCCTGTTTGAGTCCGATTCAGCATTGTTAAATGCCCGCCACAGCCAAGTGCTTCACCAATATCCTCACCGAGTACACGGATGTATGTACCTTTAGAACAGGTTACATCGAGAGTGATACTATTTTCGGTAAACTCGACTAACTCTAGCGCATAAATCGTAACTGGACGCGCTTCACGTTCAATTTCAATACCTTTTCGGGCAAGTTCATATAAAGGTCTACCTTCTTTTTTCAAGGCAGAATACATTGGAGGAACTTGTTGAATATCACCTCTAAATTTTTCTAGAGTTTGCTCAATAAGCTCTTCTGTAAGAACAGGAACAGGACGCTCTTGTAAAATATCGCCCTCAACATCACCGGTTGTTGTTGTTTGCCCCAAACGAACAGTGGTTTGGTATCGCTTTGTAGAATCCAGTAAATAATGTGAAAATTTAGTTGCCTCCCCTAAACAAACGGGAAGTAAACCTGTTGCTAATGGATCTAACGCACCAGTATGCCCTGCTTTTTGGGCACGGTATAACCAACGTACTTTTTGCAAAGCGGCGTTTGAACTTAGGCCTAATGGTTTGTTTAAAAGAAATACACCACTGATATGGCGACGAGAAATTTTTTGATTTTTTGTCGTCATTTTTACTGGGACACAAAGCTAGAGAAAAGTGCCGACATGTTAGCAAATTCGGCAAGATATTTTCAGAATATTTAGGTGCGTTTTCACTTATTTTATGGCACATTATTAATCGAGCAAAAAAACAACAAATTAAAACTTAAGGAAGATATCTTTATGCAAAGGATGCAGAAAAAGATATTGTGGTGTGTGCTTGGATTTTTTATTTTGAGCCTCATTGCATGTGTATATTGGCTGAGCCCAGACTCAAAAAGCGCCTCACCTCAGCGTAATCAAGAGGAGGCAAAAAGCTTAGCAGCCACTTCTCAAACCACTTTAAATTCATCATTAAATCAAAATATTTATTCAAGCAAAAGTCAGCAAGATACTCAAGTGAATTGCCAGCTAAAAGTTGATAGCAACCAACATTTAGTTGTGAATAGTCAGACACGCGACTGCTTTGAATATTTTATTACGCAGTATGGCGAAGGGAATTTACAACAAGTTAAAACTCATTTTGAGAAATTTATACAAGATCAGTATTTAGAACCAGCTCGCTCACAAATCATTGATTTATGGAATCGTTATTTAAAATACCGTGAAGAACTTGCACACATTCAAACACCCCAATCTAAACAACAAGATCAAAGTTATTTTCAAAAAATTTTTAATTCAATTCAAGATATCAGAAAGCGCTTCTTTTCAGCGTCCGAAATTGAAGGCCTATTTTCAACAGAAGACGTTTATCAGAACTACACATTAGATCGTATGAAAATTCTGGAAGACTCATCTTTAAGTGAAATTGAAAAGGCTCAAAAGCTCAAAGAACGATTTGAACAACTACCAGTAGATTGGCAACAAAATCTGCAAGAGCTATCAAAACTTGATGATTTACATACGCTGACCAAACAAATTAAAGCCCGTAATGGCTCAGCAGAGGAACTGCGACAAATGCGTACAGCACTTGTTGGAGCTGAGGCAACACAAAGATTAGAAACTTTAGATACACAGCGTAATGCTTGGCAACAGCGAGTTACAGGCTACCTAAATCAACGTGATGAAGTGCTTAATAGTAGTATGAGTGATAGCGCAAAAAATCAAGCGATTCAACAACTACGCCAACAGCAATTTAGCTCATCACAGGAACAACTTCGTCTTCAAACTTTTGAAAAAGTCCATGACAAAGGAGGTGAATTACCATTTAGCTACTAGGCTTTTCTATTCCAAAGTTAGCCAAATCTTAATCCAGCAGCAAAAATAAAGCTGCTGCTCATACAAAATAAAAATAGTGAGTAAAAAATGAAAAGGAACTTAATATTTTTCTGTGCAGCAATGCTCTCAGGACTGAGCATTTCAGCAGCCCATGCTACAAATGCAGAGCAAGTAAAAGGCTCGTTTGTCTACTCAAATTATGCCCAAACTAAATATCCATTGGTTTTTAACCATGGTATGGCTGGTTTTAGCAGAGTTGGGACAGATACACTTGGTCTCGATTATTGGTATCAGATTCTTCCTGACCTTGCTCGTAATGGAGGAAATGTCTGGGCAACAAGGGTTTCACCGTTTAACTCAACCGAAGTTCGCGGAGAACAACTTGCCCAACAAGTAGAAGAAATTATTGCCATTACCGGAAAACCCAAAGTCAACTTGATTGGACATAGTCATGGGGGACCAACAATTCGCTATGTCGCTGGCATCATGCCAGAAAAAGTTGCCTCACTTACGACGATTGGAGCACCTAACAAAGGATCTCCAATGGCAGATGTCATATTAAACGTTGAGGGTACTCCTCTGTCAAAATTGGCAACACTAGTAAACTGGTTTTCAGCAGCAATTACTTGGGCAGAGGGCCTCGATCCAACAAGTTATCCGCATGACTCTTTAGCAGGTGCTCACAGCTTATCTACTCAAGGTTCTGCACAGTTTAATGCTCAATTCCCTATGGGTATGCCTACAACTTCTTGCGGCGAGGGTGCTTATCAAGAGAAAGGTATTTATATGTATTCGTTCTCAGGTAATAAAGCGCTGACTAATCCATTAGATCCTTTTGATATTGCATTAACTGGTAGCAGTTTAGTTGTCGATCCATTAGGAGATAATGACGGTTTAGTTTCTAGATGTAGTGCCAAATTTGGTAAAACTATTCGTGATGACTACACCTGGAACCATTTAGATGAAGTAAACCAAGTGCTTGGTATACGCTCTATTTTTGCGGCCGATCCTGTCTCGGTTTACCGTCAACATGCCAACCGTTTGAAACTACAAGGACTATAATTTTTAAACAAAAAAAATGCGCCTCTAGGCGCATTTTTTTACTCGGTATAAGCTTACGCTTTACGAGCTGGTAATTTTTCACGAATACGTGCAGCTTTACCAGACAAGTCACGGAGGTAGTAAAGTTTAGCACGACGAACGTCACCACGACGTTTCACTTCGATTTTAGCAACAACTGGTGAGTGAGTTTGGAATACACGCTCAACACCAACACCGCTAGAAATTTTACGTACTGTGAACGCAGAGTTCAAACCACGGTTTTTCTTAGCGATTACAACACCTTCAAATGCTTGAAGACGTTCACGATCACCCTCTTTTACTTTTACTTGGACAATAACAGTGTCACCTGGTGCAAAAGCAGGGATATCAGATTTTAACTGTGCATTTTCAACAGCTTGAACTAAAGGATGTTTACCACTCATTGTGGGAATCTCCAATATGTGCGGAGTCAGAAGAGGTCTGAGATTCCGCTGGGGATAGAGGCTAAAGCGCATATCAACCCGTTTATCTTTCCCTTTACGACAATATGTCTATAAAGAGCCTTTAAATATACATAAAACTATTCATGAAATAGACTTATGCTTTAACTCGAAGCAATGCTTCTCGTCCTGTTTTAGAACTTTCGTTCCTGAGAACAGCAATTAAAAATTACCACCATTCTCTTTTATATCTTTTAGCCATTTTTTTTGTTGCTTAGTCAACTCAACTTTTTCAGCCAACTCTGGTCGACGTTCTAAAGTTCGTTGATATCGCTTCAAAAATCGCCATTTTTCAATATTAGCATGGTGCCCTGACTTTAAAATTTCAGGAACATCCAAACCTTCAAAATGGTCTGGCTTAGTGTATTGAGGACAATCTAAAAGACCATCTACAAAAGAATCCTGTATCGCTGATTGCTCATCTGACATTACATTCGGCAAACGGCGAATAATACTATCAAGCAACACCATGGCAGGTAGTTCACCGCCAGATAAAACATAATCTCCAATTGACCATTCCTGATCAACATAATGCTGGATCAAACGCTCATCAACACCTTCATAACGTCCACACAATACGATCAAGCCGTCATAATCGACAAACTTCTGTACTGCCTGTTCATTTAAAGTTTTACCTTGTGGAGACATATACACCACAGGTACATGAACACACCCTGCTTGCGAAGCAAGTTGTTTGGCATGGTTAATTGCTTTTGCTAAAGGCTCAGCCATCATCACCATACCGGGACCACCACCAAATGGACGTTCATCCACTCTTCGGTAACTCCCTTCAGCAAAATCACGTGGATTAATACAAGTGACTTGTACAATGTCACGCTTTGCTGCGCGTCCGCTAATCCCGTACGCTGTAATCGCTTCAAACATTTCAGGAAAAAGCGTAATGACTGCAAAAAACACCGCAGACTCCTCTATTTTCCTGCTGCGTTAATCCTTAAAGAAGGATTAATAATCTACGCCCCAATTGACGTAAATGCGACCAGCTTCAAGATCAACGCGTTGCACCACATCTTTATGCCAAGGAATCATGCGTTCTTCTGAATCAATGCTGTCTGGTGTAGCGCGTACAACCATCACATCATTAGCTCCAGTTTCAAATAACTCATGAATTTGCCCTAAGTTAACTTCCTGCTCTTCATCATCAAGCCCTAACACTGTTAAGCCTTTTAAATCTGACCAGTAGTACTCATCTACATCTGCTTTTGGCAGTTGAGACTTAGCAATCCAGATATTAGCGCCAACCAAGTTTTCTGCTCCAGTGCGATCACTCACACCTTTTAAAGCGACAACTAGGCCTTTGCCATGTGGTTTCCAACGTTTTACATCTATTGTTTGCCAACCGGCCTTGGTCTCAATGTACCAAGGCAGGTAGTCAAACATGTTGCTCATAGGTTCTGTATTGGAATACACCCAGAGCCACCCATTCAATCCATAAGCTGAACGTAACTGTCCAATCTGAATACGATCTTCGGGAACATTCTGTGTTGGTGTCATGGGCTACCTACTACAATAATTATGCAGTAGCTTTTTTAGCTTGAGCAGCTAAAGAAGCAACACGTTCTGAAGGTTGAGCACCTTGAGAAACCCAGTGAGCAAAACGGTCTGCATCTAAACGAAGCTTTTCTGCTTGACCTTGTGCAGTCGGGTTAAAGAAACCGATACGCTCGATGAAACGACCATCACGTGCATTGCGGCTATCAGTCACAACGATTTGATAGAATGGACGTTTTTTTGCGCCGCCACGTGCTAAACGAATAACAACCATGATAAAAGCCTTATAATTCTTACGGATTATCCCTGCGCCGACCATCGGCAACACTTCAAACCCCTTTCATAGAGGGCGACATTCTACGTGATTTTCGCCCTGAAAGAAAGATTAAATTTTGAGTTATCCGCAGTTTTAAATTTATTTGCCATCCCAATTCGATGTTGCAGAAGGAACGCAAGCCGTACCACTGTTAATATCAGTTCCCTTTGTCCAGCAACGCTCACCCCGATAATTTAAAACAATATGCCCATCACCAGACTGTGGAGTATTTGCAATCGGCGTAGCAGTCAATACCCATGTTTCCGCATTTAAAGCCCCTGCCGTCACTGGAGTCAAATTGACTGTATAAAGAGGTGTGCCTTGAATAGGATAAGATGTAGCAATATTTAAATCAGAACTCGTTGCACCCGTTACTCTAAAATTTGCAATTTTGTAGCGTTGGATCTGCATAGCAATCTGTTGCAACGTAGTTTGCATATCCGCACGATTAGTACGACGGATATATTCTTGATAAGAAGGATAAGCTATCGCCACTAAAATCGCGATAATAGCTACAACAATCATTAGCTCAATTAAGGTAAAGCCTTTTATTTTATTTACCACGGCTCAGCTCCAGTGCCACAAGTTATATAAGTAACATTGCTAGTGGCTTTATTTTTACAACGTAATCCGTTACTACCAAACAAATAAGTAAAATTATTAGGATCGGAAGCCTCTGCTCGAATCACCCAGTTTTGCCCTAAAGCTGCAGGATCTGTTAAAGGTTTCGTTGTATCGTCACCATCGCGTACCGTTATTTTATATTTTATAGCACTACCAGTTGCTCCAACAGGCAAATTTACAGATGATGTAGCGCCCATAGAAAAGCCTTTGTAATTAAAATTTCTAGATTTCTGACGTGCAAGTTGGACTGCGATCTGTTGCATTTGCTGCTGCGCACGTGAAGCATCCGCTCGTAGAACATAGGCTTGGTATGAAGGTATTGCAACTGCGGCAAAAATAGCAACAATCACAACTACAATCATTAGCTCAATAAGAGTAAAGCCTAAAGAATACGTGAAATTACGTTTCATCACTTATTCCTTTCTAACGGACATACCAACGCTGTGGTATTAAACACATCTTACTACTATTTGAGGCAATAATACCGCCAATAGTGGTAACACCACGATTACCCATATTTACACAATAGTTCTTATTATTAGTACTTCCATTACCACCGCCACCGCCGCTGCCGCCACCGCCGCCGCCGCCATCGCCACCATCATCTACAACAGTAGTATCTTGAATACCTGCACCCTGTGAACAATCAGTACCAGGTGCACACTGAACACTATCATTATTAGCTGCTAGGGTCGATTTACTACATTGTCCAAAAGGCATACAAAACTGACTTAAAAAGCTTTCTCCTTTTACTCCTGCTCCACAATCTCCAGACATACCCGCTTTTCCACCATCAAAAGTAGAAACAAACATACGATGATTTAATACAATTGGTGTTGCAAACACTTTAGCATCTTGAATATTGGCGGACTTAAATCGATAGAACCATCCACGCGTAGCAGAAAGTAAAGCGACTGCACCATCATCATAAGTATTCCAGTTTGAATTAGTAATTTCCCCCATTTGATTCGTATTTGTGATTGGAGTTTGATATACGAAGTCAGCTTTATATAAATTTCTATCTGCCACATCTTTGTCATAAATATTATATACAGCATCATAATTATAACCTTGGCCCGATGCATATTGAGCTAAAGGTTTACTACGATTGCCACTACCAATAGAAACAACAGCGAATGTTGTACCATTGTAGTCATATACTGAGAATGCAGGCATTTCATAAAAACGTGGACTAGCCGCACCATTATTTAAATTCAATAACAATTTTGGTGGCTTAGCAAAACTTGAATTGGTTGCAGCAGTATTATCTAAGTCGATACGGAATAGTTGTCCACCTAAATCACCAAAATAAAGATGATCAATCAAACCATCACCATTTCGGTCTTCGGTACGAATTTCACTTACTACGCTATATTTTAAATTATCGGATTGAGTGTAGGCTTCAGCACCTTGAGCTGTTGTTGCTTTAGCACTAGCCCACCAAAGTAACTTACCGTTATCAGCATCAAACATATATACACCTGCCCCCTTACTAATGCTAGGGTTATAGGTATCACTCTCATAGCCTTCATCATAACCACCGCCAACAAACATCACCCGTTTACGTTCAGTAGTTTTACCATCACTTTTTTTCCAATTTACCCAACCAATACTTGGTTTAGACCAACTTTGACCCATATTGTCTAATGCGGCATAGGTATTGCTTGAACCGTTATAATAAGTTTTCTGTTCATCAGGAGATATTTGGAATAATAACTTTGGATTAGTCATATCTTGCAAATTAAGCGCATAATAACTACGCCCACCCATTCGCAAGACACCATATACGATCTGCTTACCTTCTTGAGAACCATAACCTTTACCGACAGTTAGCCCTTTTCGACTACTATCTAATACATACTGAGTATAACTAGCCCACGGCCCATCAATACCATAATATAATTGATCGACTCCTCCATTCATGGCATCGTTTTTCAGAAATGCTTCGGGTTGTTTTTCGACCATCTCATTTGGAACAAAGGTGAATACTTCTTTTCCGCCATTACTATCTACAGAACTACTATCATTCTTGCCAGCTTTGACTATATGTAAAAGCCCCTGTGTTGTACCAAATAAAACATAGTCTTCACGATTTTGAGTATCAATTACGCCATTTGTATATGTAATTTGACCACTATTGGTAATTAATAGTGGTGAGGAATGCATTAGCGCACCAATTTGTCTTAAAGCAGTAGACGGCGCGGCATTAAGAACTAAATGATCAGGATCCTTTGCTTGAGTCACAGTCATCGGATACCCAAGCAATGCCATCAAATAACCACGTTTTCCATCAGTTTGGTAAGTCGTATCTGTTAAATCGGACTTTTTAATTTGTCTTAGAGTTGTAGTTGTTGAACCGTCTGCTCCTCTATTCGTCAACAAATTACGATTTTCTTGTGTTGTTTGATTCATTGTTAAAAGCAACTGCGACCAAGCTCCTCCCTTTAGGGTGTAGCTATTACTTCCAGGTGTATTGGAGTCGGCATTATCATTTGTAGTATCACTATCGATATATGCCCAAAAATCACGATTTGGAAGTATTTGCCCCTTTGTAGCAGTTGCTGTACTAATTAAAGTAGTATTATCACGGTCTTTTAAAATCCCATTAACCACTGCATATTTTTTGAGATTACCTGCCCAAAGTTGATAGTTTTTATCTGGAGTCGGTTGGAACTGAGGAAAGTAAGCTTGCTTTTGTAATACCGCAGGGTTAAGACTATCTTTAGGAATTGTAGGTGATCCTGTAGTTACAGCCGGAATATCAGACCCTAGATCTCCTAGAAATGCATTTACACTACTTACAACATCTTGAGAGCTTGAACCAGAATACCAACCACCACTTGCATTAACACCCCATTTTGCAGCTTCTTTTTGATTTGCTGATGCATTAGAGTTGTCAATATTTGCTAAGTTGTCTGCTACAGACAACGATCTATTAAAAGATGGAATAATATTAAAATCACTTCCAAACCCAACAACAGCAGTCTTAATCTTTAAGCCAACAGGGTTACTACCATTGTTTAGTAAAAATTGTGAAAACTGTTGAATACAATTCCAACCTGTATCGCTATCTGTACAAGCAAATGTTTTACCGCTTAAAGCTTTCTTCATTAATCCTGATGCAGAAGTATTACTATTTGGCTCTCCATCAGTTAAAACATAAATACCTTGGCCACTACACTGCGTAGTTGTCCCTGTCATTTGTTTAGTAATGCTATCGGGACGTACATAGTTTCCTCCACTGGTTGCACCTGTACCAGCATAGTTGAAACCACTATTAGTTACTCCTTGAGTGGTGGTACCCATTAAGGAGGCTGCAGCTTCTGCATAAGCATGAGCTGTTGGGGTACCCCCTCTAGCACCAAGTTTTGCAATTTCTTCTATTAATAATCTTCTTTGAGTTTTGCCATTTACGACTGCATCCAGACGTCGAGCAGGAATACGGACCTGACCTGTTAAATTGTCTGCAGCAGTCGGCTCACCAGCAGTATTAAATTGTGTTGGACGGGAGAAAGTCGTCAGACCAATTAATTTATCATCAGAAACAGGTAGGATGCCTTTACTAGTATTACCGTTAAGCAGATCAATCATGCCATCTTTTACACGAGTAATACGGTCAGGATATTGAGTATTTGGACCAGCCTTATAGTAATAAGTACTATAGTTTGCAGACATTGAGGTCAAACCACTAGTAGAAGGTGCACTCTTTAACTTAGTTGTACAATCACTTTGCGAACTCGAATTACCACAGCTATACCAAGATGACCCATACTTCATATAATAATAAGTGGGAGCAGTTGCAGTGCAATAATAGCGCTTATATTCGGCGACACCATTACTAGACAACACATTACTATAACCAGTTTGCAATACATTACTCGGGATATCACATGCACTAGCATCATTTTGGAGTTGCGGATATCCCATAGAACCCGATATATCTAATACAAACATTAAAGTAATATCACCAGCTTTTGCTTTTTGATAAATATCAATATCACTTGCCTGACTTACACTGCTCGCTACTAACCCAGTACATAAAGCGGTTACTGCACTTGTTAGAAGTTTTGGATGATATGAAAACTTTAAGTCTTTCTTATCCATTATTATTTTCCCCAATTAGTTAAAATCTTGTGCAATAGTGTATTCAGTGACGTTCGTAGTGAATGGGACATTTAAGCTGGTTAAGCACTCTGCCACTGACTTTAAAGGATTGTCTAAGTCGGATTTATTAGTAACATCTGGTGCTGCCGTTCCATCTGGGAGTGTCACTTCACTCATGTGTTGTTGTAGACACTTGTTAATATCAGCACGATTAACTCTACTCAAACCTGGCATCAATGACACAGCAAATACTTTGACTCGTTTCGCCTCTTGGACTTGCCCTTCTTTTTCATCAAGGCCACGAGTTCGAGCATAAAAAGGGTCATCTTCCCCGACAGTGGAGAATTTGACTGCAACCTGAGTCATGACTGCCTTACGACCACTGGTAAACCAGTTATTGGTTGTATCAACTGCATCACAATAACCATCTGTACCTAAAGCATTATTAGTAGGTGCACTATTTCCATCCACCCATTGCATTAAACTTGCACGACCAATATTAAAAAAGTCGCTTTGATCTCCGCGATAACAAAAGACCAATTCTTTATTTTTGTCATTTGCATTGCTGATATAACCAAATAAACCTGTCGCACTTAAGCTTTGAATTAGATTAGTTGGATTCTCTATCTGAAAAAAAGAAGCATCCGAATTTTGTAATATCAATTGTTGAACTTGACTATTTGTTGCTATATTTATATTAATCAAGCCTTTACGAATTGCTATTGTACCAATAACCATAATTGCAACTAAAAAAATGAGTACAACAATTAACGCTGAACCACTCTGCTTCAGTTTCATTCACCACGCTCCCCGATTACATTACGTAAAGCGATGGTTTGTGATATCACTTGCCGCACATATTTTTTTGTAGAATTTGTAGGCTTTTTAACTGTAATCGTTTGATCCAATACTGAAAATTGTTGATCATCTTTAATTGCTACTTCTGCACCGACTGGTTGCAATGAACGAGTTAATAATCCAATTTGTACCGAAACAATACGTGGACGAGGAGCTGTTAAACTCAAATAATCATGTATTGAAATATAACGTCGCCCTGAACTCCCCTGAACATTCAGTAAAACTCGGAAATAATCTACGCGTTTCATTATAATTTCACCCGCATCCCCATAACGCGTGATAGCAGTTGGATTACCCGTTAATGGGTAATAACCGGCATCACAAGCTAGTGCTAAGGGTTGATTGGGTTCATCAGTAGTGTTATTAGCATCTTTACGTAGAAAATATCGTTCAACTATAACTTGGCGTCCACTTGCAAGCGGAAAATTCAAGTTGTTTCCTTCGCAATCTGTACCACCTATATATTCATCGTCAGCTTGAGTTGCTGTACCTTTTGTATCAATTGTATATTGCGGTACATATTGAATAACGAGTTGGTCACTGGCAATATCACTTCCATTACTTTGGACGTTTGATGCTCCAGTCCAAGTATTACCACTACCAACACTATCGCCTTGACTACGTGAAAGTAAATTAGTACCGGCTGTTACACCAACAATGGTTTTATAGAGATTACTAAGAGGCTCATTAGCAGCATCTTTAGCTGAGTTAACTGCAGAGGTTAAGACGATACCGCCGTACGCAGTTTGATCATTAATAACTGCTTTAGGATTATTTAAATTCGCAAGGCGAATATCTTGGGTTAAATAGTTAAGCCCAAAATTAGCATTATCCTGTACATCGGAAACACCTATCTGCATTGATAAACTTTTTTGACTAGTCAAAAACAATAATATTGCAGCGGCTGTAATTATCAGACCTAAAGCTAACGAAAGTATGAGTTCGATTAATGTAAAACCCTGATTTTTTTTCATTTTAATAGGCCTCCATAATCACACACGTTGAATTATTGTTATATGAAGTATCTTGAGTACAATCTCCTATACCAGTGCCATTCGTTGCACTAGTATCTCCCCATGCAATATAAATACATTGACGATTGTTAGTTTTGGGACAGGCAATCATATTCATAGTCATACCAAAAGAAGATGCACTTTTTACAACCTGAGCAACATCAAAATCAGCTAACTCTGTATCAGTACAATTGTTTTGAAAGCAATTTTTAGCATAGTCTGTTTGTTTACTGGCATCTTGAAGTTGCTGATTATATACAGTCAAAGAATTACGATTAACTCTCATGCGCTCGGCAAGATCGCGCGCCAATGTAATTGCTTGTACCCGCGATGTACTTTCTGCACTTGCTTCTAACGCTCTATACTGCAGAGCAATAAAGCCTAAAATACCAATTGCCAAAATCAGCAAAGCAACTAAAATTTCAATCATCCCCATACCACGCTGGTGTCCAAGGCTCTTCATGAACATGTCCCCATTGTGATTGACTGAATTGATCCCATTCTTGAAACATTAATAATTTTTGATTTATTACCAGATGCCGTATTACAAATTTCAAAAGTTGTATCTCCAGTTGCATCTTTTACCAAACCGGACATTAAAAATACTATAGAAGTATTAGATCCTGTTTTTAATTGAGCTTTTCCGCTTGGTACCCAATTAATTTGATTGTCACTATCTGCAACATACGTAGAATTTAATTGCACTTTTACTTGTCTACGCTCGACTATAGCTTTCATACGTGCCTGATTTATACTTGAAACTAGATCTTCTGAACTTCTATTCAAATTTTGGTTATTCAACATATCCCCAAACATTGGTTCAGCCATCACAGCAATAATTGCCATTACTGCGATGGTTACCATTAGCTCAATTAAGGTGAACCCTTCTTGCGGAATAATCCCCCTCATCCCCTTAACCCCAAATAAACTTAAAATTTTTTATTTCTATATAAATTTTACGTTTTAGTTTTACAAAACGAATACAAATCAGATAAAGGGTATAAAAAAACAGATAACTGTCACATCACAATTATCTGTTTAACTTTTTAAAATCAGTATGTTAAATAAGTCACATTTTATGCTTGTGTCACATGAATGCGTAATTCTTTAGGAAGACTAAAAGTAATATTTTCTTCACGTCCTTCTAACTCTTTAGGTGCCTGAGCACCCCAGTCTTGTAAACGTTGAATGACTTGCTTAATTAAAATTTCTGGAGCTGAGGCACCAGCTGTTACACCAATTTTACAAGTTTCATTGAACCATGATTGTTCAAGCTGATCGGCGTTATCTACGAGATAGGCAGCTTTGCCCATACGTTCAGCAAGTTCACGTAAACGGTTCGAATTTGATGAATTAGGTGAGCCAACTACCAATACGACATCACATTTTTCAGCTAAGTCACGCACAGCATCTTGTCTGTTTTGAGTTGCATAACAAATATCATCTTTACGTGGCCCTTGAATATTTGGGAATTTCGCACGCAATGCATCAATCACTTTCGCTGTATCATCAATAGATAAAGTCGTTTGTGTAACAAATGCAAGTTTGTTGGGATGTCTTACCTGTAAGGCTTCTACATCAGCCTCATCTTCTACCAGATAAATATCCCCACCTTTTAATTTATCATATTGCCCCATCGTACCCTCAACTTCCGGGTGACCTTCATGACCAATTAAAATTGCTTCTGTTCCTTCACGAGCATATTTAGTGACCTCAATATGCACTTTAGTAACTAAAGGACAAGTTGCATCGAAGACTTTTAAACCTCGACGCTCAGCTTCTTGTTGGACTGCTTTGGAAACACCGTGTGCACTAAAAATTACAATTGAGTCATCTGGTACTTGGTCCAGCTCATCAACGAAAACTGCCCCTCTCTGACGCAAGTCATCTACCACAAATTTATTGTGTACAACTTCATGACGTACATAAATAGGAGGATTAAAACATTCCAAAGCCCGATTGACGATTGCTATGGCTCGATCAACACCGGCACAAAAACCACGCGGATTAGCTAACACAATTTCCATAACAGCCTCAAAATTAATAAAACAGGGGAACTTCTCTTAAATATTTGCAGTTAAAACTATTCAGTTTAAACGCACGGTACACTACAATAGCGAAGATATTTTATCATATCAGGAAAAATATCATGTCGGGTCTATTGTTTGTCGTTTCTGCTGCGTCAGGAACGGGCAAAACATCTTTGGTGAAAGCCCTACTTGACCGTGTAAGCAATTTACATGTTTCAGTTTCGCATACTACCCGAGGTCAACGACCAGGTGAATTAGATGGTGTTCACTATCACTTCACAACAAAAGATGACTTTTTAGACCAAGTTAACCAAGATGGATTTATTGAATACGCTGAAGTATTTGGTAACTATTATGGCACTTCGCAAGCAACCGTAAAACAACAGTTAGCTCAAGGACATGATGTCTTGCTTGAAATTGATTGGCAAGGTGCAGAGCAAGTACGTAAGCTGTTTCCTGAATCTAAACAAATCTTTATTTTACCGCCTACTCAATTTGACTTGCGTCAGCGTTTATCTAATCGCGGTACAGATTCTGTTGAAGTGATCGAACATCGTTTAAGTTGTGCAGTTGAAGATATGCAGCATTACACGAACTTTGACTACATCATTATCAATGATGATTTTAATAAAGCCTTACATGAGCTTGAAGCTGTGATTACAGCGAACCGTTTAGTGCTATCTCAGCAAGCAAAAAGACACCAAACATTAATTCAAGACTTGATTACTCCTCAACCAAAACAGGAATAACTTGAGTCTAGAACGAAAGCCTTTTATACTATTTAGTCTGTTCAAATTTACCATTCCAGAACGAGAACTTTTATGGCACGCGTCACCGTTGAAGATTGTTTAGATCATGTAGACAACCGTTTTGAGCTTGTGCTCGTTGCAAGTAAACGTGCTCGTCAATTGGCACGTCAAGGCATGGAGCCAACTGTAGAATGGGATAACGACAAACCGACAGTTGTTGCTTTACGTGAAATCGCTGTAGGTCACGTAACGAAAGAAATTCTTAAACAACGTGAGCAAGATTATCAAACTTCGAGTCTTGATCTTGCCCTTTCTACAAACAGCTTGAATTTAGAAGGTTTTTCTTTCTAATTACTCCTGTTTCTATAAAAAACCATCGTTTCTTTGCGATGGTTTTTTATTTGGCTTCTTCATATTTAAAACATATTGGCAAAAACAATTATTTTCATTGAAAAAAAAATACACTTTTTCAAACGAAAAAATTGACAAGTTCCGCAATATGCTTTTCATTAAGAAGTAGATAGATTTAGTTTTTTAAGCAACAGAAAAAGGGTGGTCTATGCCAGGCGAAGAGGTCAGCCAAGCCAAGCAACAGCTCAAATTAATTATCGAACCTTACTTATCCGTAAGTGAAGTCGAGAAAGTGCTTGCTGCCTGTGATTTTGGAGATCTGGCACACACTGGTATTACACGTAAAAGTGGTGAACCCTATATTCTACATCCTATTGCTGTTAGCTGTATTTTAGCTAATATGCGATTGGACGCTGAAACTTTAATGGCAGCCCTTTTACATGATGTCATTGAAGATACTCAATATACCAAAGAAGATATTACTGAGCGATTTGGCCAAACTGTTGCAGAGCTAGTTGATGGCGTGACCAAGCTAAGCCAATCGAGTGATAAAGAATACAACAAAGCTGCGTCTTTTAGAAAAATTCTACAAGCAACACTACAAGATCCACGCGTCATTATTATTAAACTAGCCGATCGCTATCATAATATGACAACCTTAGGTGCTTTGCGTCCCGATAAGCGTGCTCGTATAGCGCAAGAAACTTTTGATATTTTTGTACCTATGGCAAGATTAGTCGGCATGAATGAAATGGCTGATAATCTTGAAAATTTATGTTATCAAAATCTTGATTTAGATATGTTTGATAACGTCCAGAATGCATTACTCCAAACCAAACCCGAACGATGTAAATACCAAAGCATTTGGGAACAAAATCTAGCAGAGCTTCTGCACAACTACCATATTCAAGGCCGTATTAAAAAGAAAAATAATAATATTGAACTATTACGCCATTTCGTCAAAAGCGAGATGGATTTACAAGAGCTTACCCATAGTCATGCCTTTGAAATTGTTTTACAGTCAGTTGCCGACTGTGACCGTTTATTTGCAGCATTAAAAGAAAATTTTCAAGTTATCGAATACCAAGACCATATTCGACGCCCATTACCTGGCGGTAATCAATCTTTATTGATCAAGCTTAAAGGCGAAAAAACTACACTATCACTCACCATTCAAACTGAACTCATGCGTAAAGCTGCCCGTTTTGGTGTGGTATTAGGTGAAAATGCGCCGCAAACTTGTCGTTCTGCCATTCAGGCATCAATGCAGAACTTAAATACACTCATTGACGGTGAATGTGCTAAAACAACTTTTAATGATTTATTAGATTACTTACATCAAGAAAAAATTTGGGTTTACACCCCACATGGGCAACTACACGAATTACCACAAGGCGCAACGGTAGTTGACTTTGCTTATTCAGCAAGCCTTTTCTTGGGTAACCATGCAGTAGGTGCAAAAGTTGATGGTGAAATTAAACCACTTTCAACTCCCCTAGTCAGTGGACAGGTAATTGAAATCATTACTGATGTTTTAGCAACTCCAAATCCAGATTGGTTAAGCTTCATTAATACTCAAAAAGCCCGCCGTGCGTTACAACATGTGCTCAAAGATCAAGATATTGAAGAACAACGTCTAGTGGGTGCACAGGCACTTTCACGAGCATTAAAACTCTTTAACCGTTCAATCAATGATCTTTCAGAAGCAGATTGGCTAGATCTTTTACAATGGCGTCATATTGATAATAAAGATGCATTATTTGAGCAAATCGCAGTTGGAGACTTACTTCCTCAACTCGTAGCCAATCATTTGTTTGCAAATGACAAACATCCACAAGTAGAAAATTCAGACCGATTAATTCAGGGTACTGAAGGCATCGATGTTAAATATGCTCACTGCTGCAATCCAGTTTTGGGCGATCTCATTCAAGGTCACTTAACACGCCGTGGATTAATTGTGCATCGTATTCGTTGTCATAATTTACTGCATGAACAGCATTTGCATCCAGAAAATATCATGCCGCTTCAATGGAAAGCAGATGATGTAGATGATGTACGCTTTACTGCCTACCTTGCGATTTATATGGCTATGAATGATGAACAGGTATCAGACCTTATCTATCAATGCCGTAAAAATAATGCAGGGGTAGAAATGGTACATTCCAACGAGCAACGAACTTTCTTCAATATTGTGGTGAACAATCGTAAGCATATTGCAAAAGTTATTCGTGATTTACGCATGCACTACGGATTCCCACGTATTGAACGCTTAGATGCCCCAGCTCCACAGGCAGAAATTTCCAAAGTTAGCTAAAATTTGTTCTGCTTTACTAAAATCTAACTTTCCAAAATCACTTAATTAATTAAATCGATGATACTTTTGTCAAAACGTATCATCGATTATGATGGAAAAAGATTTAATCAAGGAGAACCCAATGTCCCGTCAAGTCATTCATACTGAAAATGCCCCTGCTGCTATTGGCACATATTCTCAAGCCATTTTAGTAGGCAACACTCTCTATCTATCAGGGCAAATTGGTTTAGACCCATACAGTATGGAACTTGTAGAAGGCATTGAAGCTCAAATTCGCCGCGTATTTGACAACCTTAAAGCTGTATGTGAAGCTGCAGGTGGCTCACTTGCAGATATTGCAAAACTCAATATTTTTCTCACTGATTTATCTAACTTCCAACTTGTAAACCAAATCATGGGTGAATATTTTGCTCAGCCATATCCAGCTCGCGCTGCACTTGGGGTAGCAAGTTTACCCAAAGGTGCATTAGTTGAAATGGACGGTATTGTTATTATTAATCAATAAGATAACAATTTAATTCTTAAATATTTAGTGAAAAACGTAAATACCACCGTGCTTAAAAATCTGGACAACTCTCAGATTTCCGCTTAGGTGGTATTTTTTTATCCAAAATCCCAATAAAGATAAATGAGATTTTAAATGAATTTCATTGACAAACGATAATAATTATCAATAATATCAGTTATCGCATTTATATTTGGGGATCACTCCCATGTACGTTTGCTTGTGTCGTGGCATTACAGATCAAGATATCAAAGACGCTATTGAAAATGGCGCTGAAAGCTATCGTGAAATTCGCGATTTGCTTGACCTTGGTACTTGCTGCGGACGCTGTGCACCAGAAGCACGTGCTATTATTAGTGATGAATTAGCTGAAATTGCTGCACGCATTTCGGTAGCTGCATAATAAAAATTAGTATTTAACAGTAAATTATTGACTCCTCCACCGCTTTTTGCGGAACGTTCATTGTTCCTCATTCAAGCGGTTTTTTTTGGAAGGAAACTCACCTTTACCAATATTGTGTTGTTTTTGATTGCGATTTTCATTTGCTGTTCTATAAATTACTCGCCATATCCATGATTGTTCACTAAAATGAATTCATAGATTGCCTTAATTGGATTAAGGCAGAAATTGTTTTGGAGTAGCTACAATGAAAGGCAATCGTGATGTGATTAATCAGCTTAACCAAGTGCTGTATCATCATTTAACTGCAATTAACCAATACTTTTTACACTCTCGCATGTTCAATGACTGGGGTATTGAACAACTCGGTTCTGCTGAATATAAAGAATCAATTCGTCAAATGAAGCATGCAGATAAAATTATTGAACGTATTTTATTTTTAGAAGGCCTCCCAAATCTTCAACATCTAGGTAAATTATATATCGGTCAACATACAGAAGAAGTTCTGCAATGTGATATTCGCAAAGTAAAAGAAAACATTGAAGCTATTCAAAAAGCAGTCGCTTTAGCTGAAACAGAACAAGATTATGTAACGCGTGATTTAGTACAAGAAATTCTAGAAAAAGAAGAAGAATATTGGGATTGGTTAGACACTCAAATTGACCTTATCGGTAGCGTTGGTATCGAAAATTATATCCAGAGCCAAATGTAATCTTGCATAAAAAAATCCCCTTGTAGTGCAAGGGGATTTTTTTATTTATCTTTTAATAATTCCGGCAGTGTTATTTGCTGCCCATAAAGGTGCTGCAAAATAAATATTTGTTGCTCTGCTTGATCTACTTTTCCATTGTAAGCAAGTAACTGAGCATATTTACGCAAATTATATGGAGTTGCTTTGTTCTTCACAAAATTTCCCCATTGAACTAATTCTGCTTCAGATAAAGTTACATTAGGATTAAGTGCGATCCACTTTAAACGTTGATCAAATTGAGTTAAAACAAAAATTCGATTGCTTCCCATAAACTCAGCATTTGGCTGCTTGTTTTTAAATAGTAAGTTACTATTCATGACATATACGTTGTAGTCGCGCCAAATTGCGATTACAAGTACCAAGCCTATACCCCATACTAAACGCAAAAGATGTTTGCTTAATACAACGCCTTTCAGTATTGGAGTCTGTGCTTGAATTACACCCAATAGAAAGCCACAAGTCAGTAAGAAATAGGCATAGCGCTGCGGAAACTCTAACATCGCATGAATAAGTACTGTGCATACCATCATTATTGCAATGATTGAGATCGTTTCTTTCGCTTGTTGGTTCAACCAAAACAACCAACATGTAAAGTAGGCAATCATCACAGTAGCAATTGGAATACCATTCCAAATAATAAGATCAAGCAGCACATTATGAGCGCTGGTCGTCCACTCTGTTGTTGGGAAAAGAGCATAAGCGGACATTTGAGCAACACTGGTTTGATTCCAGCCATATCCCAGCCACGGATGTTGCTGTACAGCGAGTAACATTTGAGTCCAGATATTAAAGCGTAAGTAACCAGAACTTGCCCGTTCAGCCAAGCTACTCGCCTGAGTTATATCAGTATGTGACCACGTTTCAATTAAGCTTGTAATAAACGGTAAAACCAAACCAGCCATTAAAAAAAAGCCAGCGCACCAAAGTAGGCCTTGAAATAGTCCAAAACGCTTAGGTTTATTAAATTGCTTAACAACCCAATAGATGAGTAAAAAAGGCAAAACAATCCAAGAGGTTCGTGATTGACTCAGAACAACTGCAAATAAAATAGTTAGTGCTGATGGCAAGAGCAACCAAACTGAAGCCTTGTTCTTTTCATATAAATATAAGCACCCTAATAGCCCCATAATGAGAAATGTTGCCATATTATTAGGTTGGCCAAAATTTCCGTAAGGTCTATTACCTATTAAATGCAGCATGTGTGCAAAATGTGTATCAACGTTTAACCACTGACAAATTGCAATAACGCTTGTTGCAACTGAAACAATAACAGTAAGAAAACTAAAACCTATAAAAATCTCATCTCTTTTTTGTGGCTCTAATGATAGGTTATAGCCCGCTACAACCATAAACCAGAAGCCTAAAAAATAAAGTGAACTTAACAAAGCTGTACTAAAATCAAAAACTAACCCCAAAGCCCACTGCACCACTGGAATTAAAATAAATGGTAACAACAATAATTGTGCACGCGGAATTTTAATATTTTGATGAAAAAGCGCAGCTAAGACACCTAGACCTGCTGCAAAGGTACTCATTTCGCTAGAAAACATCACCCAAGGGTTATAGTGAAATGGCGATAGCCACGCAAAACCTAACAGGATTGCTGCGAGGAACAGAAAGAATACTTGCATAATGACAGGTTATAGGCCAAAAACTTGAGAAGGATTATACATGGAAGAAAGTGAGAAGAATTAGCTTGTATATGTATCTTCTCACAAGAGTTCCTGATTTATTTCCATGGTCGTAGGTCTACAATTTTAACCACTTGAGCCGAGTTTTTATCCATTAAAACAACCATATCTACAGCATTTGCTTTTAAAGGAACCCATGCATTCGCTTCTGGATATTTTTTTAAAATATTTTCTACTTGCTGTTTAGAGTTAAATTTTTCAAGTATTTCTAGACCTTGTAAATGTTGTAAGAGTTGTGGTTTTATTTGACTTAATTTTTTATAGTTTTTGGGATCTTGTGCTAAAGCTATTCCACTGAATAACTCTTGAAACATTTCTTTTTGCTTTAATTGAGGAACATTAGAATATTGGATACCAACAAATTTTGGGCCTAAAAATGAAGATTGATATGATTTAGAAACCACTTCATTGTCACGTATTAATTCAAATTGATCGACACTGTATACTATCCATACAGGTCTGCCCTTAAACACATGATAACAGCCAAAAAGAAACGCACTAATTTGTAAAATACAAATTATAGCCAAATCAAACTTTAGAGTTTTTTTACCTTCTTTATAAATCAACAATCCTAAAAGCGGCCCAACAATAACATCGACTAAAATTAGTAAAAATAATATGTGTTCTAGTCCTGTCGCTTTACTCAAAGGGGTGGGATACCACATAAGAAAAATACAACAAATTAATAAACTAATGACTATAAGTGAAAATGTTATATGTAGTATGAAGAACTTAATACGTTTACTCATATGTAATCCAAATAAAAAGCTGGAATAAATCCAGCTTTTCACTTTAAAAAAATATTTAGTTTTTGCAAGAACCAGGTAGGTATTTAGCATCAATGGTTGTATTATTTGTTGCAGTAGTAGCTAATGTTACACCTTTAGGCGTTGAAGCATTACCACAAACCCAAGTAACGTTTTTAGCTGTATCAGAACCAGGAATAAGTGATAACACTTTGGTCGCTAATGCATTTGTGTTTGCTTTATTACCATAAGTAATATCAACGCCACCATTCGTCACATCAACTTGTGTTACATAATTACCTTTATAATCAGTATTTGTACCACCAGCACAAACTTTAGTTGCATTTTTACCGCAAACAGCAGCTTGAATATTAGCTGGCCAATCACCTACATCAGCAAAATAATCATTTACAGCTGTTTTAACACCACCCGCCACATTCAACCCTTCTGTTACTTGTGCACGAACAGTGTAATCCTGATACGCAGGAATCGCGATTGCCGCCAAAATACCAATAATCGCAACTACGATCATAAGTTCAATTAATGTAAAACCTTTTTGTGCATTCATAGCCTTTTCCCCAAAGATTGTATATATGTTTTTATATAAGCTTTTTAAGCTAACAACTATATTGCAGCAACCATGCCAACTTTTATTTTTTATTTAAAAACAGTAAGTTAAGATTTATCAAAATTAATTTTATTTGTATATTAAGCACATAACTGACAAAAATTGTCACCATAATTTTATTAGTATTGAATCACTAATAAAAATTACTTCACATCCTATTTCTTTTTTTCACTCTTTAATGTGACAAAAATCTCTTTAAAAGCAGTTAAATAGGTGACATTTTTTGTCAACCACCATATCAAGAATAAATACTAAAAATAGTTAATTTCTAGAGCAATAAACTAATTAATAATAATCGGTGCATTTCCCAATTCATCATTTTGATCTGGCATATTCTCATCGTAAAAGCGAGACATCACATCACCAATTTGCTGAACCCCAATTACTACAGCTTGTAGATACTGTTTTTGTTTGAGCTGTTGAACAATAGACTCACAAATCTTTTGCCACACTTGATCAGTAGTTGCATTGCTAATACCGCGGTCAAATATAATTTCTACTGTGCGTTCACATAAATTTAAATAGAGCAGCACACCGCTATTAAGTTCGGTATCCCAAACTCCAAGTTCTGCAAATAGTTGTTGTGCCCTTAAGCGCGTATTTTGTCTATACGCTTGTGAACAAGGAATATGCCCTTCTATAACGACCTGTATTTCACCGACATGACCAAGTTCTGCTTGTTGAACAGCTTTAGTAATCGCTTGTTTATCCTTTTTACTAAAATAACGGCTACTCGCAGGAAAATAACATATATGCTTAAACCAACGTTTTAAACTTGGCTCTACAAATTCCTCAATTTTGGGTTGAGTAATAATTTGTGTTGTTTCTGATGTTGTTACCATGAGCCTGAAGCACCTCCACCACCAAAACGACCTCCGCCGCCACCATAACCGCCGCCTCCACCACCGAAGCCGCCTCCGCGTCCACCACCACCAGAACCACTTAAAATAGCCTGTAAAATAAGTTGGGCAATTGAGGTAATGAGTAAAAAGAAGATACCAAATCCAAGTAATAAACTAGTGACCACGCCTGCACCGTTAACAAAACCTGCTACTGCAGCGGCAACACCTGCGGTAGAAGCACTAAGAGGTCGACCAACAATAAATGAGCCTACAATTCCGGCAATAAGAATAAATAATGCCATCGTCAGCGTTGTTTGTTTGGCTTGTTGTTCTTCGGCAGCCTGATGTTGGCGCTCTTTTAAATCTTGGGCAGCTTGCTGAGCAACTTCCGGATCTAGATTTAAAATTCTTGTAATTTCATCGACACCAGCATTTAAGCCTTGTGCATATTGGGCTTGTTTAAAGTAAGGTGTAATTTGATTTCGAATAATTCGGCTTGCAACGATATCTGGTAATACGCCTTCTAAACCATATCCAGTTAGAATTTGTATTCTATGATCATTAATTGCAACTGCGATAAGCAAACCATTATCACGTTTACTTGAACCAAGTTGCCATTTCTCACCGACACGCAAAGCGTAATCAAAAATATCTTCTTGGCCCGTAGTCGGCACAATCACGATACCTATTTGTGCCTTACCTTGCTGATATAAATTTAAAATTTTCTGGTTAAGTTGCTGCTTTTCAGCTTCACTTAAAATATTGGCTTGATCAATGACAGGCTGATTTAATGTAGGTAAACCACGAATTGATTCACCAGCAGCTATGTCATTTGCAACCTGAGCTCGAGGCGCGGCACTTGAAGCAGCCTGCTCATTTACTTTAGGCTTCGATGCTTGAGCTTGCTGCTGTTGAATAATTTTACCTGCCACCACCGTGTCAGTTTCATCTGTAGCAGTGGCAATATTATTCTCACTCCAAGCCGCACTCTGAAAAAGAACACTGCAGCAAAGCACCATTAAGGTAATAACGAATACCTTAATTTGCTTAGACTGAAGCAATATCGTATTTCTCATGCGGCACTTCCTTGATTTAAATTAATCAAAAGAAACTTTTGGAGCCTGCTGAGCCGATGCTTCCGCAGAGAAATTAGCTTTTGGATGCATACCAATCACTTTCGCTGTTACAGCTTGTGGGAACTGACGGACATAAGAGTTATAGTCTTGAACAGTTGTAATATAACGATTACGTGCCACAGCAATTCGGTTTTCTGTACCCTCAAGCTGAACCTGTAATTCTTGGAATTGGGTATTGGCTTTTAAGTCTGGGTAATTTTCTGAAACAGCAATCAGTCGAGATAACGCACCAGTTAACTGGCTTTGCGCTTGTTGATATTTTTCAAGTAATGCTGGGTCTTCCAATACTTCTTTATCGACTTTCAACCCTGCTACATTTGCGCGTGCCTGAGTTACTTCAGTTAATACTTGCTCTTCGTGCTTAGCATAACCTTTAACTACGTTTACAAGATTTGGTACTAAATCTGATCGACGTTGATATTGGTTCTGTACCTCAGACCAAGCCGCTGTTACAGCCTCATCTTTGACCTGTAAAGTATTATAGCCACAGCCGGAAAATAGTAAGGTGCTTGCAAGTGTTGTCGCGATTACAAGTTGTTTAAACGTTTTCATCGTCACTTTATCCTCAAGTTTTTCTTTATATTTTTAACCTCTTGTCTCGATTGTATGATGAATTTGGCATTATTGTGTTGCTTTTATTTTATAGATTTAAAAAAACCGGATCTTTAAATCCGGTTTTTATTCTAGCTTGGTCTTAACCTTGTTTCCTTTTGGAAACTTGTCATTTGGTATTCATCGGCCAAATAACTCTTCCAGTAATCGACCATCTGGCCATAATTTTTTTGGCTCGGATGAAAGTCCTTTTTGTAATAAGCAAAGTATTCTGGTGTCAGTTGTATAATCATTTTAACAAGCAAATATACGCCAAAAATATTTCCTCCCATTTTAGGCAAGCTTTTCCATTTATCTTGCCAAAATAATCGCGTTGTACCATAGAAAGCAAGACTCGCAAATCCTGTAGTGACACTACGCATGAGTAAACGGCGAATACGGTCATCGCCATAAACATGTTGATAGACATCAAATGCAACTGAACGATGTTCAATTTCCTCAATAGCGTGCCAGACCCAAAGCTTTAGAGCATCTTGATCTAAAGTTTTTAGTAGTTCAGGATGCTGTAAAATATATCCTCCAAGCAAAGCCGTAAAATGCTCAAATGCACATGTCAGTGCCAGCTGTAGCTTAGGTGGAATTGTCCTTAAGTATTTATCACGTTCATTTAACCACGCTTGAAAACGATCCAAATTATAGTCATCACGGCGCCAAGCCTCATTAAATTCACCATGCGCTTTTGAATGCATTGCTTCTTGCCCAATAAAAGCTGCAATTTGTGCCTGTAGTTGAGGGTCTGAAACTTTGTCGCGTACATTGCGCACACTATTTACAAAAAACTGTTCTCCAACTGGAAATGTTGAAGAGAGTGCAGTTAAAAAATGGGACATTAAAGGCGAATTTGCAAAATAATAGCGCTTGATTGCTTGAGGATTAAACTCAAGCCGACGCACCGTAATACCCAACGCTTTTCGACGATTTAAATATGATTTTTCTGCCGTCATACCTGCGATGTTCATGCTCAACACCTACTGTATTGAAGAAGAGAGCTTTGAGTATGTCGTGGGACTTAGGCACTAAAAAGGGCAAAAAAGCTTATTGTATTTGCCAAAAACGTCAAACCGATTAATGGCAAAAAATAAAGCCTGCATATCGCAGGCTTTATCAAAAACTTTAGTAATGATTTTTTAGATTAAACACCAAGGTAATCTAAAATACCTTCAGCAGCTTGGCGACCTTCCCAGATTGCTGTAACCACAAGGTCTGAACCACGGACCATATCACCACCAGCAAAGATTTTTGGATTTGATGTCTGGAATTTAAATTCTTGCTGTTCAGGTGCAACAACACGGCCTGAACCATCAAGATTGATATTTACATTACCAAACCAGTCTGCTGGGCTTGGGCGGAAACCGAATGCTAATAAAACTGCATCAGCTGGTAATACTTCTTCAGAACCTGGGATTGGCTCAGGACTACGACGGCCACGACTATCTGGTTCACCCATTTGAGTCGTCACCACTTTTACGCCTGTCACTTTGCCATTCTCACCAACAATCTCGATCGGTTGACGATTGAATAGGAATTTCACACCCTCTTCGTAGGCATTTTTTACTTCACGTGCAGAGCCTGGCATGTTGCTTTCGTCACGGCGGTATGCACAAGTTACATCGTGAGCACCTTGACGTAAAGAAGTACGGTTACAGTCCATTGCGGTATCACCACCACCTAGAACAATAACTTTTTTACCATCTAAGCTAATATATTCACTTGGATCTTTTTCCCAACCTTGACAACGGTTTACGTTAGAGATCAAGAAATCCAGTGCATCATAAACACCATCAAGATCTTCACCAGGGAAACCACCCTTCATATAAGTGTAAGTTCCCATACCCATGAATACTGCATCATATTCTGCAAGTAATTCATCAATAGTGACGTCTTTACCAATTTCAGTATTTAAACGGAATTCGATACCCATACCTGTGAAAATTTCACGGCGGCGTTTCATGACATCTTTTTCCATTTTGAATTCTGGAATACCAAATGTCAGCAAGCCACCAATTTCAGGACGCTTATCGAATACAACTGGCTTAACACCACCACGAGCTAAAATATCTGCACAGCCTAGACCCGCTGGACCTGCACCAATAATTGCAACTTTTTTACCTGTCCACTTCACATGTGACATGTCTGGGCGCCAACCCAAAGCAAAAGCTGTGTCATTGATATATTTTTCAGCATTACCAATAGTGACCGCACCAAACCCATCATTTAAGGTACAAGCGCCTTCACACAAACGGTCTTGCGGACATACACGACCACATACCTCAGGTAAGGTATTTGTTTGATGGCAAAGCTCAGCAGCTTGGAAAATTTGACCTTCAGCGATGAGTTTGAGCCAGTTTGGAATGTAGTTATGTACTGGACATTTCCATTCACAATAAGGGTTACCACAACCTAAACAACGGTGTGTCTGATTAGTGACTGTTTCCGAAGTAAAAGGTTTATAAATTTCCACAAATTCTGCTTTGCGGACAGTAATATCTTTTTTCTCTGGATCTTGACGTGGTACATCCAGAAATTGAAAGTCATTATTTAGGCGTTCTGCCATGTCTCTCTCCGTGGGTAGGCGCGGATTTCACTGTTGCCCGCACCTGCCTATGTCTTTGCAGTCGTGGAATTATTGTGGGTCAGCTTGTGTAGTTTTCAAAAGCGATTGCAAGTTAGCAGCTTTTGGTTTTACAAGCCAGAATTTACGGCTGTAGAAGTCGAACTCATTGCGGATTTTATAAGCCCAAGCACTACCTGTTTCTTTGATATGCTCGTCAATAATACGCAACAAGAACTCTTTATGATCTTCCATAGATTCTGTTGAAATACGAGTTAAGTCAATTAACTCGTGGTTGTAGTAATCTACAAAGTCATTATCGAGGTCAAGTACATAAGCAAAGCCACCTGTCATACCTGCACCGAAGTTATGACCCACTTTTCCAAGCACAGTCACAACACCACCAGTCATGTATTCACAGCAGTGGTCGCCTGCACCCTCAATAACAGCGAACGCACCAGAGTTACGAACTGCGAAACGCTCACCTGCCGTACCAGCTGCAAATAACTTACCGCCAGTTGCACCATATAAACAGGTATTACCAATAATTGCTGTATTTTGGGTTTGGAAAGGTGAACCTTTTGGTGGGAAGATCGAGATACGACCACCAGCCATACCTTTACCTACATAATCGTTTGCATCACCTTCAAGACGGATATGCAAACCACCAGCGTTCCATACACCAAGTGACTGACCAGCTGTACCTGTTAAGTTCATTACAACTGGATGTGCTTCCATACCCAAGTTGCCATAACGACGAGCAATTTCACCCGATACACGTGCGCCAATTGAACGGTCACAGTTCACGACGTTAAAGTTGAATTGACCACCTGCACTTGACTCAATTGCAGGAAGCATTTCTGCAACCATTTTCTCAGCCAATATACCCTTATCAAATGGCGCATTACCTTGAACTTCACAATACTGCGCTTTACCTTCAGCAGAAGGATGAGAAGTTAATAATGCACTTAAATCAAGGTGAGCATGTTTTTCAGTTTCACCCGGTAATACTTCAAGCAAGTCCACACGACCAATTAAGTCTTTCAATGAAGAAACACCTAATGCTGCCAACCATTCACGAGTTTCTTCCGCAATAAAGTGGAAGAAATTAATGAGCATTTCTGGCTCGCCAATATAATGTTCTTGACGTAAATGATCTTGTTGAGTTGCAACACCAGTTGCACAGTTGTTTAAGTGACAAATACGGAGGTATTTACAACCTAAAGCGATCATTGGTGTTGAACCAAAACCAAAACTTTCAGCACCTAAAATTGCAGCCTTGATCACATCAAGACCAGTTTTTAAACCACCGTCAGTTTGTACACGTACTTTGCCACGTAAGTCATTTACACGAAGTGCCTGATGCGCTTCACTTAGACCAAGTTCCCATGGCGAACCTGCATGGTGAATTGATGAAAGCGGAGATGCAGCAGTACCACCGTCATAACCTGAAATGGTAATGAAGTCCGCATAAGCTTTTGCAACACCAGCAGCAATCGTACCTACACCTGGTTCAGATACCAACTTCACAGATACCATTGCTTTCGGATTAACTTGTTTCAAGTCAAAAATTAACTGAGACAAATCTTCAATTGAGTAAATGTCGTGGTGTGGCGGAGGTGAAATAAGTGTCACGCCCGGTACTGAGTAACGTAAACGCGCAATCAAGCCATTTACTTTACCGCCTGGTAACTGACCACCTTCACCCGGTTTTGCACCTTGAGCAACTTTAATTTGCAATACTTCAGCAGAAGTTAAATATGCAGGTGTTACACCGAAACGACCAGATGCGATTTGCTTGATTTTCGAGTTACGAATTGTGCCGTAACGCGCAGGGTCTTCACCACCCTCACCAGAGTTTGAACGACCACCAATGGTGTTCATCGCAATTGCAATCGCTTCATGAGCTTCTGGAGAAAGCGCACCTAAAGACATCCCTGCCGAGTCGAAACGAGGCAAGATCTCTTCAACCGATTCAACTTGTTCAACTGGGATCGGATTAGTTGTTTTTAACTTAAATAAGTCACGAATAGTCGCTACTGGACGGTTATTTACCAATTCAGCATATTCTTTAAAGTCTTCGTATTTACCAGAGCGAACCGCTTTATGTAGTGAGTTAATCACATCTGGGTTAAACGCATGGTACTCTTTACCAAATACGAATTTAAGCAAACCACCCTGATCAATTGGTTTACGACTTGACCAAGCTGTTGCTGCTAATTTTTTCTGATCATTTTCAAGATCAACAAAAGTTGCACCTTGGATACGACTTGGAACGCCCAAGAAACACTGATCCACAACTTCAGAAGATAAGCCTACTGCTTCAAAAAGCTGACCACCACGGTAAGAAGCAACTGTAGAGATACCCATTTTTGAAAGAACTTTTAATAAGCCTTTCTCAATACCTTTACGGAAGTTTGCTTGTGCATGAATCGGATCACCTAAAAGCTCACCTTTAGCAATCAAGTCATTGATGACGTCATATGCAAGGTATGGGTAAACAGCAGTCGCACCAAAACCAAGTAATACCGCAAATTGGTGCGGATCACGTGCAAAACCAGTTTCAACCATAATGTTTGCATCAGTGCGCAAACCAGTTTTAATGAGGTAATGGTGTACCGCACCTGTTGCAAGTGCTGCGTTTGCTGGTAATAAACCTTGGCTGACATTTTTATCTGTTAAGACAATTAAAGTTTTGCCATCACGAACTGCTTGCGCCGCTTCTTCACAGATACGTGTAATCGCAGCTTGCAAACCTTCTTCTTCGGCATAGTTTAAGTTGATATCAACTGCTTCATAACCCGGACGCTCAATGCTACGGATTTGCTGCATTTTTGAATTTGACAATACTGGACTAGAGATGATGATACGATCAGCATGCTCAGGGCCTTGCTCAAATACATTTTGCTCACGACCCAAACAGGTCTCTAACGACATTACAATTGACTCACGTAGCGGGTCAATTGGTGGGTTTGTTACTTGTGCAAACTGTTGACGGAAATAATCTGTCACATGGCGTACTTGACGAGACAATACAGCCATAGGTGTATCATCACCCATAGAGCCTACTGCTTCCTGTCCACTTTCAGCGATTGGGCGTAATAACTGGTCACGCTCTTCAAATGTCACCATAAACATTTTTTGAGCTACTTTTAATGCCTCACCAGTTAAACCTTTATCAACAAGTTGTTCTTCAAGTTCTGGGTCTGCTTTTAAACGAATTGCATGATCACGTAGCCATTCGCGGTACGGACGCATGTTTTTCAAATGTGTACTCACATCTTTAGTATCGAGTACTTTACCTGTTAGGGTATCAACTACCAAAATTTGACCCGGACCTACACGGCCTTTAGAAACTACATCTTCAGGTTCATAGCCCCAAACACCGATTTCAGATGCTAAGGTGATGTAATCATTTTTGGTAATTACCCAACGTGCAGGACGTAAACCATTACGGTCAAGCATACAAATCGCATGACGACCATCTTGAATAACAAGACCGGCAGGACCATCCCAAGCTTCCATATGCTTAGAGTTAAACTCATAGAATGCACGTAAGTCTGCATCTAAAGTTTCAACGTTTTGCCAAGCTGGTGGAACGAGCATGCGTAATGCACGGAATAAATCCATACCACCACCCACCAAAATCTCAAGCATGTTATCTAGGCTTGAAGAGTCTGAACCTGTGCGGTTTACAATCGGATTAAGCTCAGTAAGACCAGGTAATAATGGGTTTTCAAATTTAGGCGTACGTGCCAATGCCCAGTTACGGTTTGCTGTAATGGTATTGATTTCACCATTATGCGCAAGGTAACGGAATGGCTGAGCCAAAGGCCAACGCGGTAATGTATTTGTAGAGAAACGTTGGTGGAATACCACAATATGCGATTTTAAGCGCTCATCTGCCAAGTCTGTATAGAACTCAGCAATTGCCGCAGGCATCATCAAGCCTTTATAGCTAATGACTGTTGAACAAAGTGTAGTCACATAAAATAGCGGATCTTTTTGGAGTTGTTGTTCCGCACGGCGACGCGCCAAGAATAACTTACGGTTAAATTCAACCTCAGTTACACCCATTGGACAGTTCACAATGACTTGTTCAAAAGCTGGTAAAGATTGAAGCGCAATTTCACCTAATGCATCGTTATTTGTAGGAACGATACGCCAAGCAAGTACACGTAAACCTTCTGACTCGATTTCTTTCGTTAAAATATTTTTAGAGTGCTGTGCTAATGCTGGATCAATATTTAAAAATACCGTACCCACAGCAAAAATTTCACTGAGTGTAATATCACTTAGTTTTTTTGCTTCATCACGGAAAAATTGCTTTGGCATCGCCAATAATAAGCCGCAACCATCTCCCGTCTTGCCATCTGCGGCAATACCACCACGGTGCGTCATGCAACTTAAACTGTGAATCGCGGTTTCTACTAGATGATGACTTGATTCACCCTTCATATGGGCAATTAGTCCAAAACCACAGTTATCCTTAAACTCATCAGGCTGATATAAACCTTGAGCGGGAGCTACAGTATTAGGCGATGGCATGTGCATAGCGTACCCTTCTTTCAATAATGCTCTTTCGAGCGTCAAACAAACAACTTCTTTTTGCGATAGTGCCTACCGATGATAGTTAGCTCAATGTTTCGCAAATAAAAAATTTTGGGCTGATAAGCCAATATACGCTGTTCCATTTTTACGTACACTGGTTTTTGCTAGAAAAATGTTTTGACTTATTTCGCACTCTTTTAAAGCAGTTCGACCCCACGACTCTGCATAGAATTCACTTCTTAGAGGGCTAAAATAGTTTGCAGCACATTAATAAGCACAACAATAAAGCAAAAAGTGTGCCATATAATAAAAATTAATCTAAGTACTTATATTCAATATAAATATATCTATTTTATTCGCGTTATCACACCAAAAAATGACTAAATATGCACCAGATATGGTCAAAAAATATTATTAGATTCTATTTTGCACTAATATTGTGCATATTATTGAGCAAATTATCTCCTTTTCCCGCCCTTATTTGAGGCATTTTTATTGAACATCGTTTGACCGTGTTTGAGCTGGCTTATTCGGTTGATCAATATTTGAATTCGATTGTTGTACATCCACTACATTTCCTTGAGCATCACGGCGAACAATAGTGGTATTAGTGGCTGAATTGGTTGCTGGAGCTTTCGGCTGAACATTAACTGCGGCATTAGTTGATCCAGCCATCAATAATGATTCATCAATTGTAGGTAGAGCGGCTGGACGCAGACGAACCTCATAAAGCTGATTATTCCCACCTTTCATCTCATCTGCACCCAAATCATTGACCAAAGGAGCATAACTTGAGAACTGTTGTGGCTGAGGCTTAATAGACTCAGGCAATTGTAGGTTAATCTGCGTTAACTGCTGAATTGCATCGTCTGAGCGTTTAAAGGTTCCATAAACCAAAACATACTGCTCCGCTTGCTGTTCACCACTTAAGCGAAAATAAATAAATTTATTACGATCACTACGATTTTTTAAAAAGTTTTTAATGATGTCTTCATCAGAGGCTCTAAATATCTCAAGCGTCCATTGTTTTTTATTTTCGTTAATAAATTTCGTACCACGAAACTCTGGCTCATGCTCACCAGATGCAACTGTACGAGTTGTTAGATCAAGTGGACGAACTTCATCAGCTAAAGCACCTAAGTTAGGTGTCGTAGCAACTTTCTCTGGTTGAATTTGAACAGGCGCATCAGAATCAGCTGACTTTTCAACTTCAACCAACTTCTTACTATCGGTAATTACCCAAAAAATAAAAGCAAGGAATAAGCAGGCAATACCACCAACCAACCAGATATATTGTTGAACATTCTGCCAAAGTGTACGTGATACAGTCATGCTTTACCTTATTTTTTATCCGTGTTGATTTGCCAAAATAGCTTGCTTCATCAATTCGACATCAAAGTCTTTAGTAATGACAGCTTGTCCAAGTTGTTTTAATAACACCAAACGTAATTGCCCATTGAGAACTTTTTTGTCATGCGCCATGTATCCAAGGAAATCATCCAATGGAATTTGTGGACATGATATCGGCAAATTCGCACGTTGAATGATTTTTTTTGTACGTGCTACATCTTCAGTTGAGATCCAGCCCAAACGCTGAGATAAATCTGCTGCCATGATCATACCGGTTGCAACAGCTTCACCGTGTAACCAAGTACCATAACCAAGATATGACTCAATCGCATGACCGAAAGTGTGGCCTAAATTAAGTAAAGCACGTTCACCTTGTTCCTTTTCATCATTCGCAACGATACGCGCTTTGTGAGCACATGAACGATAGACAGCTTCTGCAAGTAAATTAGCATCTCTCGCAACAAGCCCATCCATATTTTCTTCAAGCCATACCAAGAAATCGACATCACCTAAAAGAGCATATTTAATCACTTCAGCTAAACCTGCTGAAAGTTCACGTTCTGGTAATGTATTGAGTTGTGCCATATCAGCCAGAACAACTTGCGGCTGTTGAAAAGCACCTAACATATTTTTACCAAGTGGATGATTGATTCCTGTTTTTCCACCAACACTTGAATCTACTTGTGAAAGTAATGTGGTAGGAACCTGAACAAAGTAAACTCCACGCTGGAAACAAGCAGATGCAAAACCAGCCATATCACCAATCACGCCACCACCCAAAGCTAAAACGGTACAATCACGGTTAAAACCAGCTTCAAGTAATGCATCAAAAATCAAATTTAGATGTTGAATATCTTTGTATTTTTCACCATCAGGCAAAATACAAGTCGCAACTGTTTTACCTAAACTTTTTAAAGCTTCCTGATAGTGGCTTAAATATAAAGGCGCAACCGTCACATTACTGACTATCATGACCTGTTGACCATGAATATAAGGCTCTAGTAATTGTTTCGGGTCAAGTTGACTACCAATAAAAATAGGATAACGGCGTTCGCCTAATTCAACATGTAATGTTTGCATGAATTTATAAAACCACTAGTCAGTTTGTCTATTTTAGCTTGTTCGATAGAATAAGTTGCAAAATCTTTTGTGCGAGATCACGTGCAGCGCCTTGATTCGTTTCAATCGTATAATGTGCAACTTCACGATACAAAGGGTCTCTGATCTTTAATAGGTCTCGCAATTTCTGTTCAGGATTTTCAACTTGTAATAATGGTCTGTTTTTGTCGCGGTAGGTTCTTTGTAATTGTAATTCGACAGGTGTATAGAGATAAATAACTATTCCGCGTTGCTTTAAAAATTCTCGATTAGGCGCTTGGGTAATTGCGCCACCACCTGTTGCCAAAACCAACGCTTTACGTAAGGTCAGCTCATTTAAAACCACAGTTTCACGAGTTCGGAACCCAACCTCTCCCTCTTTTTCAAAAATCCAAGGAATAGTAGCCCCTGTCTTGCGCTCAATTTCATGATCACTATCTAAAAATTCACGCCCTAATAGTTCTGCTAAATGACGTCCAACGGTTGTTTTTCCTGCCCCCATGGGCCCTACCAAATAAATATTTGGTAGGGTTTCAAACGCTTTGCTTGGCAAGGCGCCACCTATTTCAATTGCTTTCATTGAAAAATATATTAATGATTTCTCGCCAAAGTGTCATTAACAATTCGTGGTGTTACGAAAATCAGTAACTCTTGTTTATCATCAGACTTTACATCTTTTCTAAATAAACGCCCAACTAAAGGAATATCCCCAAAGAATGGAACTTTAGTTTGGGTATTTGTCGTTGTTTGCTCGAATACACCACCCAAAATGACGGTTTCTCCGTTATCAACCAGCACATTGGTATTAATATTATTCTTATTCAGAATTAACTCACCATTTGGCGCTTCACCCGCTACAGAATCCTTAGAAATATCTAATTTCATTTGAATTTTACCGTCAGGCGTAATGCTAGGTGTAACATCAAGACTTAAAAGAGCATCTTTAAATGATGTTGTGGCTGCTGAACCCGCACCAGATATCGTTGTCGTTAGATAAGGAACTTGTTGACCCGTGGCAACTTTTGCAGTTTGCTTATCGGCAGTCATGACTTTAGGGGTTGAAATGACTTCACCATAACCATCAGCCTGTAAAGCTGAGAGTTCAAGATCTAACATAAAATCAGACATACTGATAAGACCAAAGGCAATACTTCCCGCCGGATTAGAGACTCCCAAATCAACGTTTAAGTTATCTGGACGTTCGATGGTATATTTATAGCCTCCAGTAGTTTCATCTTTTTTAGGGTCACGTAAATTCCATAAAGTTGTTTCACTACCACCAACCAATAAATTTTTATTATTAGTAATACCTTGTGAAAGAATACCCCACTTAACTCCAAGTTCTTTAGTAAATGACGTAGACGCTCTGACGATACGCGCTTCAACCATCACCTGCTTAACTTGCACATCAAGTAGTTCAATCATTTTACGAACTTTATCAATATTTTGTGCTGTATCATTTACAATCAAAGTATTAGTCCGGGTATCAGCAACAGCGCTACCACGTGAACTTAATAAGCTCTCCAACGCAAGAGAATCAGAGTTTGCGGTACGATTTGCAACTGCACCTTTACCATCACGAGTATCTTCAATCAACTTAAGCACATCAGTCGCTTTTGCATAACTCAAACGAATATAATCTGTTTGGATTGGCGCTAACTTAATCGTTTGAGCTAAGGCTTTTGCCTCATCATCTTCTGCTTTAATTAATTCAGTAACAGGAGCAATCCAAATTACATTTCCATTACGACGTTTATCAAGATTTTTAGTTTTTAAAATAATATCTAGTGCTTGATCCCAAGGTACATCTTTCAAACGTAGCGTGATGTTACCTTGCACACTATCAGCAGCCACCATATTGATGCCTGTAAAATCGGCAAGCAACTGTAATACACGACGCACTTCAATGTCTTGGAAGTCTAATGAAAGCTTATTACCAGAATAACTTGGTGCTTTATACGAAGCTGATGTACTTTTATCTTGTGGACGTTTCAAACTAATAGTGAGCTTATTTTCAGCTTGATAAGCCATATATTCATAACTACCAGATGACTGAATTGTGATTACACCAGCACCTTTTTCATTATAAGCATCGATACTTGATACGGGCGTTGCAAAATCATTTACATTTAAACGACGTGCTAAATGTGTCGGAATCTTTGTACCTAATGTTCTTATAACAACCTTACTGCCTTGTTGTTGAACATCTACAGGTGTATTACTTCCCAAAAGATCGACAACAACTAAACCTTCTCCCTGACTACCACGCTGAAAGCCAATATTTGAAACACCTTGTGGTTGTGCGGTAGCTGCTAGTATCGGTTTATTCGTTGTTTGAGCTGAATTAATTTTTAGAATAAAAGTATTGCCTTCCACGCGCGTTGTAAAAGCACCAGCATCTTTTAGATTTACAGTTAAGCGTGAACGTACATCATCTGAAGTCACATCAACGGAACTTGCTTCATTCGTTGCAACAGCAATTTTAGACTGCTTTAAACTTTGTTGCGCTTTATCAAAATCTAGTATTAAACGCGAAGGGTTTTCAAGTTGGTAAGCTTGTGGCTGTGGAGGCAAACCATTAAACATGACTCTAATTTCTGTACCCTGACCTGCAATTTGCGTTGGTACAATATTGGTCATGCTGACCTGTGCAGATGCAGCCTGCATAATTGCAATCGCTACAGCCCCCATAGAAAACTGACGGAATACCTGATTCATTGTCTGACCATCCCCAATAAATAATCTTTAAAAATACTTTTTCGTTGTTATTCCCTAAATATTAGGGTGCAGGCCCAATCAAGACCAATGTTCTCGGTCTTTCGACATAGCCTTCTCGACCATCTGGCACAATCTCGACCAAATCAATCTGAGTCGGACTAATCTGGGTAATACGGCCCTGATTCATGCCCATATAATTGCCCACTTGTACGCGTTCAACTTGATGATCTGGCGTCTGAATGAGAGCTAATATTTGACCACGACTATTCCGCATGCTTCCTTTCATACTTAAAGCCTCAAGTGCATAGCTTTCTAATGGCTGTGGCGTACGTGAGAAATTTGGATAAACACGTTTTCCAGCCATAATTTTGAGTTCAGCAGCCAGTGAGCTTGGCATAAATGGACTTTTTAATTGATGAGCAGCATAATTAAATTGTGGTACAGGAGTAAAAATAGGTGCTGGTTCAATAGCTAGCGGCGGTTGATTACGGATATTTGCCATTTGCTGATTGACTGCATCAATTCTTGAATCACATCCTACAAGCGCAGCACAAGCCAAAATATAAAGAGTAATTTGCTTAATTTTCATCATAACTCTCCTATTTCGGCTGAACATTAGCGCTAGTTGAAGCAGGTGTTGTTGGAGCTTGGGTCGATTGCTTCGCTGTATCTGTTGCTTCTACATAACGATAGGTTTTCGCTTTAATAGAATAGTTCAATACAGGAATATCTGACTTGCTGTCTTTAGCTGGAGATACATCAACAGTAAAGTCGTGCATGGTTACGATACGCGGCAACGCAGCAATACTACTCACAAAAGCTCCAAAAGCGTGATAATCACCTGTGGCTTCTATCGCAATCGGTTGTTCAATAAAGACTTCCTGTTTTACTTCATTCTCCAAGCGAATATTTTTAAATTTCAATCCTGAGTTCACACCCGTTAAATTGATATCTTCAACTAAACTAGGAATCTCTGTTTCTTTAGGCAACTGCTCTAATTGTTGATTAAAATTTGCTTGCATCTCCTGAAGTTGAACTTGATACTGCTGCAAGTTACGTAATTTCGAATCTTTTTCTCGAAATTCGTTTAACAAGTTACTTTCCTGAGCTTGAGCATTATCAATTGCTTGTAGCTTTGGCTGAATGGCAATAAAATAACCCAAGGCTAATACAGCAAAGAAAATAAAAATCCAACAAGTAATTTTTACAGATATGGGCCAACTACCGTAGTTGTTCATATCCAGCGTATTAAATTGTTGAAGGAATTTATCGAGATTAAATTTCGGTGGTGTTTCAAAAAGTATGCTGAAACAAAGCAGGTTGAATTTTGATAAAATAGAGAAATGCGAATAACTCTAGAAATCAAATGTCCAACCTGCCTCAGTGACAGTATAAAGAAAAATGGCATCAAAGTAGATGGGAAACAAAACTATCAGTGCAAAGACTGTAAACGTCAGTTTATTGGTGACCATGCTCTGAGCTATCTAGGATGTAATTCAGGCATTACTCGAAAAATATTACAGTTGATGGTCAGAGGTAGTGGTATACGAGATATCGCTGAAGTTGAGCGAATCAGTATCGGTAAAGTTTTACGTACTTTAACCGAATCGACCTACCAAATTCAGCCTAAACAAAGTCATTATGAGTCTCTTGAAGTTGATGAGTTTTGGACTTTTGTGGGAAATAAAAATAATAAACAATGGCTTATTTACGCCTACCATCGAGAAACAGGTGAGATTGTTGCTTATGTTTGGGGTAAAAGAGACTTAGCTACAGTTCAACGATTGAAAACAAAGCTTAAACAATTAGGTATTCACTACACCCGAATTGCAAGTGATCATTGGGACAGTTTCATAACTGCTTTTAAAAACTGCAAGCAAAGTATTGGTAAATTTTTTACTGTAGGTATTGAAGGTAATAATTGCAAAATAAGGCATCGAATTAGGCGTGGTTTTAGAAGGAGTTGTAATTTTTCAAAAAAGATTGAAAACCATTTTAAAGCTTTCGACTTAACCTTTTTTTACATCAATAATGGCTTCATTTAATGTCAGCATACTTTTTGAAACACCACCTAAATTTCTTGTTCTTTGAAGATGTTTGCTCTAATGATAATTCTTGAAGTTCATCTTGACTCATTTTGCTGCCCCCGTATCTTTAGCTACGGCTGGTTTATCAGCATTATTATCAGCTGTGGTCATGCCCATTTCCCCTAAATCGACAGTCACAACAAAACTACCGTAATGATCTTCTACCCTAGGAAGAAGAGAACTTGCTGCCTTATCTTTTTTATCTTCAGTAGCCAAGAAAGAGTTCATAAAAGCATTTCGATACCAAGGAGATGCTTCTAGATTACGGAGTAGTTCAGCTACCGTATTTGGACTTTCAGCTTTACCTTCAATCGTAAATTTATCCCCAGTTCGGCTAAATTTCGTTAAATACATTGCAGGCGGCGTGACTCTGACTAACTCATCAACCAGTCTTACCACGACTGGACGCTGACTCTGTAAATCTTGAATCAATTTCATACGCTCAATGATGGCATCACGTTGTTCTTGTAAACCATTTAATGCTTTTAATTGCTGATCAAGGTTTTGATTAGTACTTGTAATAAGTTGATTTGCTTGTTCTTGATCATCTAATTTATGATCAAAATAGAACCACCCCCCAAATACGGTTGTAATTCCTAACACAACCACCCCAAAGCATAACGTTATAAATTGTTTTTTTCTTTGCTCCCTCAGCTCTTCACGCCAAGGTAGTAAATTAATTGTTGCCATTAATCAAAACTCCTTAAAGCCAAGCCACACGCCACCATTAAAGAAGAGGCATCATTTTCAATTTTTTGAACGTCGACTTGAGGAGAAAAACCCATCTGTAAAAATGGATTGGCAATAGTGACACGGTAACCTAATTTTTGCTGCAAAAGCTTGGCAAGACCTGGAATATTCGCATTTCCGCCTGCAAGCAGAATATGGTCTATTTCGTTAAACTGAGATGAAGAAAAGAAGAATTGTAAAGAGCGAGCCGCTTGCTGAACTACGGCATCTAGAAACGGATCTAATACTTCAATTTCATAGTCATCCGGTAAAGAACGATCTTTTTTCGCTCGACTTGCTTCGTCTAAAGACAAACCATAACGACTTTGAATTTCAAGCGTAAGTTGTTTTCCGCCAAAAACTTGCTCACGGGTATAAATAATTTTGCCGTTTTGCATGACAGACAATGTTGTCATGGTATGGCCAATATCTAAAACCCCTATCGTATTTGCACCCATAGGTAAGCTATCAGCAAACACACTAAATGCGCGCTCAACAGCATAACTTTCAACATCAGCCAATTTAGGATTTAAATCTGCCAACTCAAGAACCTCAACGCGCGTTTCTACGTTTTCCGTTCTTGTTGCGACTAAGAGTACATTTACACGATTTGAATTCGCGAGTCGGTCAGGTAGAACCTCAAAATCTAGGCTCACCTCATCCAAAGGGAACGGTATATACTGCTCCGCATCTACACGAATCTGAACTTCACGTTCATCATCGCTCATATCCGCATCCATCTCGATAGTTTTATGAATAACCGTCGATGTAGGAACAGCAATTGCAGCATTTTTAGTTTGGGGATTTGCTAAGTTAATCGCCCTTTCCAATGCTTCCGCTACTGCTTCTGGATTTAAGATATTTTTTTCAACTACACTGTTTTCAGGTAAAGGCATCAAAGCATAGCTTTCAACCCAATATTTACCGTTCTTGACAGAGAGCTCTAACAACTTAACAGAAGTCGAACTAATATCGACGCCCATTAACCCCTTATTAGGTTTACGATATAACCTGAGCACACTATTGTCCTATTATTTTTTTATCCCCAAAAAAAATTACAAACCAACAATCTCGGTCTTTATTTTTACACGGATACAATATCTCATCTAACAATCCGCATGTCTAAAGGCTATACTGACCACAATTAGTTTGTATTCGATCTTATTAAAGCTTACTTATCATGAAAAAGCTATCCAGTTTGGGCTTCGTGCGTCCAATTTTTTTGATCATTATTATTATCTTAGTCTCACTTCCGATGGGATTTTATGGCATGTATCTCTATATTGCCCCAACCCTCCCGGAAATGAGTTCATTAAAGAAAGCACCACTTCTAAAACCATTACAAGTCTATACAGCCGATAATCAACTTATTGCTGAGTATGGTGGTAAACTTTCGATACCGGTTGAATACAAACAAATTCCTCCTGCTTTTATTCATGCATTTTTAGCTGCAGAAGACTCATCTTTCTTTGAGCATAGCGGTATTAGCTTTAAAGGTTTAGGTCGTGCTTTAAGCGAGAGTGTGACTGGTTCCGATGTGCAAACTGGTGGCTCTACCATCACAATGCAGGTCGCAAAAAACTATTATTTAAGTCCCGAGAGAACACGAAAACGTAAACTAACAGAAATCTTTTTGGCTCGGAAAATTGAGCAAAACTTATCTAAAGAAGACATCTTAAGTCTTTATGTCAATAAGATTTTCTTGGGGAAAAATGCGTACGGTATCGCAGCAGCAGCCAAAATTTACTATAACAAGAGCATTAATGAACTTAGCATTGCTCAGATGGCAATGATTGCAGGTTTACCAAAAGCGCCATCCAAATATAACCCTGTTGTTAATCCTGAACGTGCACTTGAACGCCGTAACTGGATTTTAGGCCGTATGTTGCAACTCGGTTATATTTCTCAAGCGGAATATCAAAAAGCTGTGGCTGAGCCTATTAATTTGAATATGCCCAACCGCGACTTAAATAATATTCATCCATATGCTGGTGAAATGGTTCGCTCAGAGCTTGTAAAACATTTTGGTGAACAAGCAATTGACTCAGGTTATAAGGTTTATACGACCATTAATGCCCAACGTCAGGCTATTGCAGAGAAATCTGTACAAGATGGTCTTGAGGCTTATGACAGACGTCATGGTTGGCGTGGCGCAGAAGCACATGATAAACCATTAAGCCAATTTAGAGCTTATGCTAACACCTACCCCGCAGAAGTGACTAAAGTAAATAGCAACTCTTTTGATGCTTTAATGCAAGATGGTTCAACCGTCACTGTGCAATGGTCTGGTATGTCATGGGCCCGCCCCTATCGCAATGCAAATAGCGTAGGTGGAGCACCTTCACGTGCATCTCAAATTGTTAAAGTGAAAGATATTATTCGCTTACGTCCAAATGAAGCTAAAACTGCATGGTCGCTAGTTCAAGTACCAAAAGTTCAAGGCCAGCTTATTGCAATTAATCCAAATGATGGCTCAATTGAAGCGATTGTTGGTGGCTATAATTTTTATCAATCAAAATTTAACCGTGCTTTGCAAGGCTGGCGTCAACCGGGTTCTACCATCAAGCCATTTCTTTATGCTTTGGCATTAGAACGTGGTATGACACCTTACACCATGGTCAACGATAGTCCGATTACCATTGGCAAGTGGACACCAAAGAACTCTGATGGTCGTTACCTAGGTATGATCCCATTACGACGTGCTTTGTATTTATCTCGTAATACTGTATCAGTAAGACTTTTGCAGACTGTAGGGATTGAACGTACTCGTCAATTATTCATGGATTTTGGTTTACAAGAAGATCAAATTCCGGTGGTGTTTCAAAAAGTATGCTGAAACAAAGCAGGTTGAATTTTGATAAAATAGAGAAATGCGAATAACTCTAGAAATCAAATGTCCAACCTGCCTCAGTGACAGTATAAAGAAAAATGGCATCAAAGTAGATGGGAAACAAAACTATCAGTGCAAAGACTGTAAACGTCAGTTTATTGGTGACCATGCTCTGAGCTATCTAGGATGTAATTCAGGCATTACTCGAAAAATATTACAGTTGATGGTCAGAGGTAGTGGTATACGAGATATCGCTGAAGTTGAGCGAATCAGTATCGGTAAAGTTTTACGTACTTTAACCGAATCGACCTACCAAATTCAGCCTAAACAAAGTCATTATGAGTCTCTTGAAGTTGATGAGTTTTGGACTTTTGTGGGAAATAAAAATAATAAACAATGGCTTATTTACGCCTACCATCGAGAAACAGGTGAGATTGTTGCTTATGTTTGGGGTAAAAGAGACTTAGCTACAGTTCAACGATTGAAAACAAAGCTTAAACAATTAGGTATTCACTACACCCGAATTGCAAGTGATCATTGGGACAGTTTCATAACTGCTTTTAAAAACTGCAAGCAAAGTATTGGTAAATTTTTTACTGTAGGTATTGAAGGTAATAATTGCAAAATAAGGCATCGAATTAGGCGTGGTTTTAGAAGGAGTTGTAATTTTTCAAAAAAGATTGAAAACCATTTTAAAGCTTTCGACTTAACCTTTTTTTACATCAATAATGGCTTCATTTAATGTCAGCATACTTTTTGAAACACCACCCAAATTCCACGTAACTACACTATTGCCTTAGGTACACCTCAAGTATTACCAATTCAAATGGCAACGGGTTATGCAACCTTTGCAAATGGTGGTTACCGTGTTCAACCACATTTCATTCAACGTATTGAAGATGCATACGGTAAAGTTATTTACGAAGCTAAACCAGAATATGCATGTATTCCATGTATTAACGCACCTGAAACAACAGATGATGCTCAAGCAACCACGCCAGATGATCAAGTTGTTGAAGTGACCAATAAAGAGTTGGAGCAGAAAGAAAAAGCAGCAAAACAGCTTAATCTTAAACAAACAGATAAAAATAACAGCCAATATCGACAAGCTCAGCGCATTTTAAAATCAAGCTCTGCTTATGATATGGCGAATATCTTACGTGATGTAATTGAGCATGGTACTGGTCGTGCTGCACTTAAAATTGGCCGTAGTGATTTAGGTGGTAAAACAGGTACAACAAACGATGCAAAAGATGCATGGTTTGCAGGTTTTAATGGCAAATTAGTCGCTATTACTTGGGTTGGCTTCGACCAACCGACAACACTTGGTCGTCGCGAGTATGGTGGTATTGCCGCATTACCAATCTGGATTAACTTTATGGATCAATCGCTTAAAGGTACTCCAGCGTCTTGGGTTCGTTTAGAGAAAGATGCTCAAGCACCTATTTCTCGTGAAAAACAAGATGTCGCAAGTGAAGTTGGCGATAAGAAAACATATCGCGCAGCACCACCATTGGCTCGACCACTTTATCGTCCTGCACCGCCACAGCCTAAAAACACTACCAATGACTTCGATGACTTACCAGGCGAAGAAATTGTAATTCCATCTAAGGCAGCGCCTCCAGCAATGAAGCCTGCACAAGGAGCAGCACCGAAGCGTGACAAAGATGAATTAGAAAACTTGATTAACCAAATTGAGTAAAAATAAAAAAGCCATCGTTAGATGGCTTTTTTATTACGCTTTTGAAAAAGATAGATTTGAAAAGATGCCGTTACCTCTAATTGAGACTGCTGCTCTAACTGCATTCGACGTTCTGGAGAGGCCTTGTATGCATATGGCGTCATAGCGATCAGATTTTTTAAAGCCTCTTGGTCAAGTAATAAAGGAGCATCTATAACTTGCTGTTCTTTCAACTCAAATAAATCTTGCAGTTGTTCAACAAACTTTTGCGGTGTGTGCGGATTGACCTGCTCAAACAGTGCCTCACGCATCGCATATAAATGTTCAGTTGCAGGTGTGACAACAATTAAATATCCATCATCTTTTAGCACACGTAAAATTTCTGCTTGGGGAATTGGACTAAAAAGGCTGGTACACGCATCCATACTTCGATCGATTACAGGCAAAGTCGCTCCTGTACCAACAACCCATGTCACGTTGTGATTTAACTTTGCTGCACGTTGTACTGCATTTTTTGCAATATCTACGCCTATACACTGCTCAACAACATGCTGCATTGCACTAGTGTAATAACCCTCGCCACAACCAATATCAAGTACAACGTTGGCTTTAAGCTGTTTCAGTAAATCAACCATAGCTTGCTGTAAAGGTTGATAATAACCACCTTGTAAAAAGGCACGGCGCGCATCTACAGACTCGGGAGTATCCCCCGGATTTTTACTGTGTTTATGCTGTACAACGTGTAAGTTTACATAACCTTGTTTTGCAATGTCATAACTATGGCCTTGATCACATCGCCAAGTTTTACTTACTAATTCGAGTCTTTGACGACACACGGGACACATTAAATTTTGCATAGTCACTTTTAATTATTCTCTTGTTCTTTTTGTTGTAAATAAGCCTTTGCATGCAGTCCAACAAATGTGCGGCCTGCATTTTTTCCAGAAATCCATTCATCTACATCAAACAAATCAAATAAACCAATTTTAATTAAAGTCGGAATCGCAATTTTTAATTCCTCTTCAATTTGGCCTCGCTGCCCTGCATTATACAAATCAATATTATGCAACATCGTCGCTACTGTTCCAGTTTGTACTTTACTACCATCTTTAAGTACAACTTGAGGTAATACTTCCCCATCACTAACCACTTTTTGGTTAATTACAGATAATTGGTCTAGTCCAACAACCTTTGTCATTTACCACTCCAATAAAAAAAGCCAGTAGAAACTGGCTTTATATTGACACCAAAATAATTTCTAGCGCAATTTTAAGGTCATTAAGCCTAATACGACTAGTATAATCGTAATAATCCAGAACCGGATAACCACTTGAGTTTCTTTCCAGCCTTGTTTTTCATAGTGATGATGTAAAGGCGCCATCAAGAAGACACGCTTATTCCGCATCCGTAGCGACCCAATTTGCAGGAATACCGAAACAGCTTCCATCACAAAAACACCGCCCATAATCGCAAATACGATTTCTTGGCGCACCATCACAGCAATTGTTCCAAGCATTGCACCTAGAGCTAAAGCACCCACATCACCCATAAAGACTTGCGCCGGGTGTGCGTTATACCAAAGAAACGCCAAGCCTGCACCAATCATAGCAGAACAGATTACAACCAGCTCTGAAGTATATTTCACATATGGAATATGCAAATAATTAGCAAAACGGATGTCACCAGATAAGTAAGCAAATACACCTAAACCTGAAGCAACCATAACCACTGGCATAATGGCCAAACCATCCAAACCATCAGTTAAGTTAACCGCATTAGATGCACCATTAATGACTAAATAAGTGAATACAATAAATGCTAAACCCAAAGGAACGATAGAAAGTGGAATAGAAAGATTCTTAAAGAAAGGAATCAATAAATCCAACATATTTGCAGTATGTTCTGCATTAGATTGTTCAGTTGCAATTAGATATAACGCAATACCAGCACCGAGTGACGCAATAGAAGTCCAGAAGAATTTCTTACGAGCAGGTAAGCCAGCATTGTCTTTGTAGCGGATTTTAATCCAGTCATCTGCCCAGCCAACCGCACCAAACACAACCATCACACCAAGCACAATCCAAACATACGGATTAGATAAATCAGCCCACAATAGAGTACTAATACCAATTGAAAGCAGGATTAGAATCCCCCCCATCGTTGGTGTACCCATTTTTTTTGCATGATTTTCAGGAGCAAACGAACTTACTGCCTGACCGTATTTTAACGCTTGTAATTTACGAATCATGATCGGTCCGAGAACCAAACCAATGGTCAGTGACGTTAATACACTGAGTAAAGAACGTAATGTTAAATAACGAACGACTTGAAACGAACTGTGATAGCCCGCAAGTTGTTCAAACAACCATAACAGCATTTAAAGTTTCTCCATCAAATCAGCCATCAACGTTTCCATATGAGTAAAGCGAGAACCTTTAAACAGGAAACTCATGGACTGGGGTTGATGTGTTTGGATTAGATTGATTAAAAATGGAAGCGCCTCAGCTTGAGTCTGAAATGCTTTCAATTTATTAGAATGAAGGCCTGCACCTTCAAGAGCTGCCGAGGCAAACTGCCCAACTGCAACAATATGGTCTAAAGGAAGTTCTGCAAGATCTCGACCTAAGTCGTGATGCTCTTGCCAACTACTATCGCCAAGCTCTCCAATATCACCCATCACCATGACTTTAATGCCATTTTGCTGAAGTAATACTTGTGCCGCAGCACGCATAGAGGTTGGATTGGCGTTATAAGTATCATCAATAAACAAGTAAGGCGCTTTTTGAATAAAGTTCAAACGACCTTTCGCACCTTGCGCTTGCTCTAAACCTTTTACAATATCTTCTAGGCTAATACCTAATGCTAAAGCAAACGCTACGGCTGCCGTTGCATTTTGTACATTATGCTCGCCAGCAAATGGCAATCGTACAAGGCTAGAACCTTGAGGCGTATATAGCTGAAAATTGGCAGACTGTGGTAGCAGCTCAACTTCTGTAGCAAATACATCACCACCTATACCAAAGCTAGAAATTTGATGATCTTTGGCTGCTTCACGAATCTCGGCAGTGAAATCGTCTTGTTGCGGAACAATAGCAACGCCCTGAGGCAAAATATGACGATAAATTTCCGATTTAGCACGGCAAATGCCATCACGTCCACCGAACTCACCTAAATGAGCAGTTCCAATATTTAAAATGCCCGCGACGTGTGGCTGAACGAGTTTTGATGTGTAATCAATTTCACCTTGATGATTTGCACCAAGTTCCATCACCGCGTATTGATGTTCCTTGCGAAGCTCAAGCAGCATCATCGGCACGCCAAGGTCATTATTTAAGTTGCCTCGGGTGATGAGTGTAGGTGCCAAACGTGACAGTATGCTTCCTAGCATTTCTTTCGTGGTAGTTTTGCCACTACTTCCCGTTAAAGCAATCACTTTCAATTGAGCATTTTGTTGACGGCGATAAGCACCAAGTTGCCCCAAAGCTAAACGAGTATCAGCAACCACAAGCTGAGCAATATCAACATCTAATGGACGTTCAACAATTGCAATTTGACAACCCTTTGCTGCAACTTGTGCAACGAAATCATGTGCATCGAAACGTTCACCTTTTAGTGCTAAAAAGGCGTCCCCACTTTCTGCATGACGCGAGTCAGTCAAAATACGTTTAATTTCAGTTTGAGGGATCTGGTCTTTATGCCAGTAACCCTGTGTTGCCTGTTGTAATTGTTGAGCTGTCCACGGTTCCAAAGGCACGGTACTGGTGGTTGAAGTATGCATAATTGTTCCTATTGTGCAGGGTAAGCAGCATCTACCGTATGATGTTGTGCATCAATCGCAGAACGCACTTCAACCACATCATCAAACCAGTGACGCACACCATTAATTTCTTGATAATTTTCATGACCTTTACCGGCAATCACCACAATGTCACCAGCTTGAGCTTGTTCTGCAACAAATTTAATTGCCTCACGGCGGTCATGAATTTCATGCATACGGTGCCCTGAAAAATCGATTCCTTGCTTCATGTCAGCAAAAATCTGTTCAGGGTCTTCTGTTCTTGGGTTATCTGAAGTCAAAATAACCGGATTTGCACCATCTAAAGCGGCTTGGGTCATGAGTGGGCGCTTGCCACGGTCACGGTCTCCACCACATCCAAATACTGCCCAAAGCTCATTAGAGACATGTCGCTTTAAGGTCTTAAGCACTTGAATTAATGCATCTGGTGTATGTGCATAATCGACTACAAACAGTCGCTCATCATCACGAATGACTTGCATTCGGCCTGGGGCACCAAATAATTTAGGAACAAAATTAATTAATGCTTGTAAATCGAAACCAGCTTGCTCAGCAGCTATGAGCGCGGCAATCAAATTTTCAACATTAAAATGGCCTAATAGCGGACTTTCTACCGCAAATGAACCTTGCAGACATACCAGATTAAAGGTTGCACCAGTCAAGCTATAGCTTAAATCGGTAATGTAATAATCGGCTGTATTTTGAGTTAATGAATAAGTCAAAATTTTAGGTTGCGCTGGATTATTCTGAGCAGACTTAATCATTACATCTGCATGTGCATCATCTAAATTAATAACAGCAATTTTTAATGAATTAAATTGGAACAAACGAGCCTTTGCTTCTGCATAAGCTTCTAAAGTGCCATGATAATCAAGATGGTCACGACTTAAGTTACTATAAACAGCAATTTCAATCTCACAGCCATTTAGTCGCCCCTGCTCAAGACCATGCGAACTCGCTTCTAATGAAGCAAAAGTTGCACCCTGCTTAGCATAAGCATGTAATTCATTTTGTAATTGTAAAGCATCAAGAGTGGTATGCGTAGAAGGAGTCAAGTCTGGCAAAATACCATTACCAGTTGTCCCCATCACTGCACAGCGCTGCTGTTGTGAACTAATTAACTCAGCAATTAAGCGAGAAATAGTCGTTTTACCATTCGTCCCTGTTACAGCAATAATCCTTAATGGTTTAACTGTATCAGTCTGTTGTAAATAACGTTTTTGCCACTCACCCATGCGCTGGCGCACATCAGGGCATACCCACTCATTTGCAACACCTAATTCGGTTTCACTAATTACAGCAAGTGCCCCATTTGCTAAAGCTGCTTCAGCAAATGTACGTGTTTTTTCAGGTTGGCTATAACTGGTCAACGCAATAAAAATTTGGCCTGTTTCGATTTTACGACTATCTAAACCAAAGCCATGAAATGGCTGGTGAGGCCATTGTGCATCAATCTCGATTGGATTAATTTCTTGAAAAGAAACAGTCATAGCTTACCTGCGAGTAGGATTCTGTGGAGTATTAAGTGGCTTATCAAGCGGTACGTTCATTAAACGCAGTGACTCTTGCATAATACGAGCAAAAACTGGTGCAGCAACCAAACCACCGTAGTAACGACCTTGTGGATTCTCCACAACCACGATAACTGCTAAACGCGGGTCACTAATTGGTGCAACGCCTGCAAATAAAGCACGATATTCACTATTTGAGTAGCCTTTACCATCCGCACGTAATTTATGAGCGGTACCTGTTTTACCACCTACTCTATACCCTGGGATATTGGCCTGTGTCGCCGTACCACCCGGCATAGTCACTTGCTCAAGCATTAACAAGACTTGATCAGCAATTTTAGGATTTAAAACCTGCTCACCTTTAGGTGCCTGATCCAATTTATGCAAGCTTAATGGCATTTCGACGCCATGATTTGCAAGCATCGCATAGCCTTGTGCCAACTGAAGAATAGTTGCGTTTAGACCATAACCATAAGCCATGGTACCAATTTGAGAAGAGTTTAATTTACTTACAGGAAGTACTAAACCAGCACTTTCACCCGGGAACTTCACTGCTGAACGCTTACCAAATCCAACACGCTTAAAGAAGGTCGGCAATGTCTCTTTCGGAAGTGATAATGCAATTTTTGCAGAACCTACGTTTGATGACTTAATAATGACACCAGTTACAGTCAAAGCCCCGTAGTTATGGGTATCACGAATCGTATGCCAACCCAGACGCATTGAGCCGGGTGAGGTATTTACAATGGTATTCGGCGTATATTGCCCAGTTTCCAAAGCAGATGAAATCGTGAATGGTTTCATGGTTGAACCTGGCTCGAACATATCGATCGCACCACGGTTACGCATAGCATCTTTATTCGATAAACCATTCTTATCATTTGGGTTATAAGATGGCCAACTGGTCATTGCTAAAATCTCACCAGTTTTAACGTCAACTGCAATTGCCGTTGCTGAACGTGCATTATTCGCAACGCCTGCGGCCGTCAATTCACGGTACATAATGTACTGTAAGCGAGAGTCGATACTTAAAGTGATGTTCTCACCCGGCTCGCCCTCACGGATTACTTCAGAAACTTTTAAGCGATTCCCACGCTTATCACGAATAATTTTTTGTTCGCCATCGACGCCAGAAAGCTGTTTATTCAACTGCATTTCCAAGCCCTCGACACCTTTTCCATCACTATTGGTCAAGCCAATAATTTGGGCATTCGGCTGTGGTTGAGGATAATAGCGTTTGTAAGTTTTCTCCGCATAGACCCCTTGGAAGTTGCCTTTCATAATAAGGTCAGCTTGTTGCGGTGGAACTTCTTTTTTCAAAACTAGATAGCGAGAACGCGGACGCGCATTCATCTGCTTCTTAAGATCAGCACGGTCAACACCAACTACATCAGCAAGCTCATCTAGGTTTAAATTTTTATCAGGTAGCTGACGTTTTAATTTACGATTTTTTGGATCTTGTTTTAGTTCAGCCGTAATCTGATCGTATAAATGTTTGGTTTCAAAATAATCACGCGGATCCATCACAATTTTCATGATTGGACTACTAATCGCTAAAGGCACACCGTGGCGATCGCTAATCACCCCACGCATAGCTTCTATACGTTCAGTACGCAAAATATTGGCATTGGCCTTATTTTGTAAAAAGTCCTTATTAATGATTTGAACATAAAATGCACGCGCAATTAATACCACAAAACACAGTAGTACCATTGCCCAGAGCAGATAAAACCGCCACATATCAAAGGCAAGACTTGGTTTTTCCGAAATAGACTGCTGTTTTTTTCGTGTTTGCTTTGTTCGCTTATCTACCATACAGCAAGGCCTTACTTATTGTGCTCTGGAGTCATCGGTAAAGAAATTACCACCGTTTCTGCAGCAGGTGGCGAAAACATTCGTAATTGTGTGACAGCACGTGTACCAATTTGAGCAGTAGCACCAAACGTTTGCTGCTCAATCAATAAACGTCCCCATTCAGCATTGAGATCGTCACGTTCACGCATATAAGAGCTTAGCTCTCTATAATCATGACGATACTCAAACACCTGTAATACCACCATCATGGCACTGATAAAAACCACTGCCACCATGACTGCATACACTACGAATTTTTTGACCACTTTTTTTCCTGTGGTTTCGATTTCATCACTGCTTTTCATTACTCGCCTTTTTGTTCCAAGCGTTCAGCAACCCGAAGCCATGCACTACGTGAACGTGGGTTCGCTTTTACTTCTTGTTCACTCGCACGAACCCGCGAAATTTTCTTTAATCTTCTCGTATCAATCTGCTGCTCTGGCATACCCCAACCAGAATCCTCGGCCAAAGTTGATTCTTTTTGAATAAATTGTTTAATCAAGCGGTCTTCAAGCGAATGGAAGCTGATCACCGACAAACGTCCTTTTGGTTTAAGCAAGTCTACAGCTTGCGGCAAAAACACTTCAATATCATCCAGTTCTTTGTTAATAGCAATACGGATTGCCTGAAAAGTACGCGTAGCTGGATGCTTATGCTTTTCCCATTTTGGATGAGCTGTTTTTACAAGTTCAGCCAATTGCGCCGTAGTATCTAATTTTCCGGCTTGTTTAATTGCTTTCGCAATACGTCGACTATATCGTTCTTCACCGTATTGATAAATGATATTAGCCAATTGTTCTTCTTCAATTTCAAGTAACCATTCAGCAGCCGTCAAGCCTTTAGAATTATCCATGCGCATGTCTAAAGGGCCGTCTTGCATGAAACTAAAACCTCGTTCTGCGTGGTCTAATTGAGGAGAAGACACACCTAAGTCAGCCATAATCCCATCAACGCTTTGCACCCCAATTTCCTGCATTTTTTCTTTAATTTCAGCAAAACTTGCATGAATAATGGTAAATCTTGGGTCTTCTTGTGCTAAAGCAGCCGCAACTTCCAGAGCTTGAGGGTCTTTATCAAAGGCATATACTCGAGCATTTTCATCGAGTTTAGACAATAATAAGCGCGTATGCCCGCCTCGTCCAAAGGTTGCATCGATATACACCCCAGTTGTGCGATCTGCCAATAAGCTTTCAACGGTCTCAAAAAGTAAGACAGAAATATGCGACATAGGAGTTAAATCATAGCGTAAAAATGTAACTGCACATTATCACCTTGTTTATGATGAACACCAAACGGCTTTTTGTAGGAAAATATTAATTTTTCATAGAGAAAACCGTTTTCTTTGCATTTTTTAAGCAAAATAAAAAAGCAAGCTCACCTTTTCAGGTTCACTTGCTTCAATATTAAAAGTTTAAGTAATTTTTAAACGGATACTCTAGCTATATTTAGCTCTACTATTTTCCTTCATAAATCTGATCGAAGATGGCTCCATTGGCAAAGTGAGTTTGCTGAGCTTTTGCCCACCCACCAAAGACATCGTTAATCGTAAATAATTTAATTTTTGGAAATTGTGCTGCATATTTTGCAGCAACCTGAGGATTACGTGGTCGGAAGTAATGTTTAGCGGCCAACTCTTGTCCTAAAGGTGAATATAAAAAGTTAAGATAGCCTTTTGCCAAGGTACGGTTACCATCCTTATCGACTGTTTTATCTACAATCGCAACAGATGGCTCTGCCAAAATTGAAATGGATGGGTAAACAATTTCATATTTATCTTTATCAAGGCCTTTAGTTGCCAATAATGCTTCATTCTCCCAAGAAAGTAGAACGTCTCCAATTCCGCGCTCAGCAAATGTAGTAAGCGAACCACGTGCCCCAGAATCTAGCACTTTGACATTGTGATAAAGTTTTTTAACCAGCTCTTTTGCTTTTGCATCATTTCCACCTGGCTGTTTTAAAGCATATCCCCATGCAGAAAGATAAATCCAGCGCGGTGCTCCCCCCGTTTTCGGATTAGGCGTAATAATTTCAACACCCGGCTTAGTTAAATCATTCCAGTCACGAATATTCTTTGGATTACCTTTTCTAACTAAAAACACGACTGTAGATGTATAAGGTGCCGAGTTATTGGGAAATTCTTTTTGCCAGTTTGGCTGGATATATCCTGCTTTAACAATTTCATCAATATCGTTTGCTAAAGCCAAAGTCACCACGTCAGCCTGAAGACCAGTTGCTACAGCACGCGCCTGTTTTCCTGAACCACCATGGGATTGTTTAAAGTCGACATCTTGACCGGTGCGCTGTTTCCAAAATTTTCCGAATGCCTGATTATATTCTTGATAAAATTCACGAGTTGGATCATAAGAAACATTTAAAAATGCAGTCGCAGCCTGCACCGCAGTTACTGCCAACCCCATATATGTTGCGACTGCAATTATTGCTATTTTTTTCATTTATTAAAAAATCCAATTTATTTTAAACCCTAATATATTTTTATTTTTTTATTTTTCAATCAAACACTTATAATATTTTAAGGTTTGCTAATTACTTTAAAAGATATAACCAACGATTACTTTTTATTCATAATTTCGAAAAGTTTTGTAATTATTCTTATAGTTTATTTATAGTCTTCACTTTATCTACACATTAATTTGTTAAATAATGAGACGTAATGGATACAGATAGGCTACATTTGAAAGATACCAAGGTGAAATAAAGGTATTTTTTGTAAAAAGTGTGACATAGTTCTACTTTTTTATTAAAATTTATGTTTGAATCGTAGCGTTACCGTAATTTACATTTGGTTAAACTCAAAAAATAGACGAAATGTACATACTGAGGGGATGAGCAAAAATGAAAATTAATTATGGAAAAGCTTTGAGTTTGGGTTTGGTGCTCAGTTTTGCATCGCAATTATCTACTGCCGCAGCACTCAAAGATACACCGAGCAAAAGCGTTTCTGACCGTCAGTCTTCGCTTATTGAAAAAGCGTTAGACCAACAAAAACGTAATACCATAGCCTTACCATCTACAGATGATGAGCTAAAAGTACTTAACACTATTCGTGTAACACCTACTCAAAATTTTCTTGCTGCACAGCATGAACGTTTTTCACGTTTTGTTCAGGCAATCTTCCAGCCGCATACCTCTTAATATTTGAAACGGCCCCTCATCGTTTCAAATTAAGCCCAGTCTGTCGTTAAATAAAAACGTCAGAATACTGGGCTTTTTCGTTATAATAGTTTCAATTTTTATTTTGACCCATAATCTATGAAAGTTCGTACTCGTATTGCACCTTCTCCTACTGGTTTCCCACATGTTGGTACTGCCTACATTGCTTTATTTAATATGTGTTTTGCAAAACAACACGGTGGGGAATTTATTTTAAGAATTGAAGATACAGACCAACTTCGCTCTACGCCAGAATCTGAAAAAATGATTTTAGATTCATTACGCTGGTTAGGTTTAAACTGGTCTGAAGGTCCAGATGTAGGCGGCCCTCACGCACCTTATCGCCAATCAGAGCGCATGGGAATTTATAAGCAATACGCGTTAGAACTTGTTGAAAAAGGTCATGCTTTTTACTGTTTCGCGACAGCCGAAGAACTAGATCAAATGCGTGCCGAGCAACAAGCTCGTGGTGAAACACCAAAATATGATGGTCGTGGTTTAAAGCTTTCTCAAGAAGAAGTTACTCGCCGCCTTGAAGCAGGTGAACCTCATGTCATTCGTATGAAAGTACCAGAAGAAGGTGTATGTAAATTTAATGACTTATTGCGTGGGGAAGTAGAAATTCCTTGGGCACAAGTCGACATGCAAGTCCTTCTTAAAACAGATGGTTTGCCAACTTACCATTTAGCCAATGTAGTTGATGACCATTTAATGGAAATCACTCATGTATTACGTGGTGAAGAATGGCTTCCATCTGCGCCAAAGCATCAGTTGCTTTACCAATACTTTGGTTGGGAAATGCCAACACTTTGCCATATGCCATTGTTACGTAACCCAGATAAATCGAAGTTATCTAAACGTAAAAATCCAACATCAATTAACTACTACCGCGATATCGGCGTTCTACCAGAAGCCTTACTCAACTATTTAGGCCGTATGGGCTGGTCAATGCCAGATGAGCGTGAAGTATTTACCCTGCAAGACATGATGGATCACTTTGATATTCAACGTGTATCTTTAGGTGGTCCAATTTTTGATGTCGAAAAACTCAATTGGTTAAATGGTCAATGGATTAAAGGCTTAACACCAGGCCAACTATTAGACCGATTACTTACTTGGAAAAGTGATCGCAACACTTTAGAAGACATTGCTGCCGCTATTCAACCACGTATTAATTTACTTTCTGAAGCTGTGAATTGGGCTGGTTTTTACTTTAACCATATGCCACAAATTACAGCCGAAATGTTTGAAAGTAAAAAATTGACTCAAGAACAAGTTCGTCAAAGCTTACAATTTGCAATTTGGCGTCTTGAAGGTCAATTTACTTGGAATAATGACACGGTTAGCCAAACCTTAATGGACTTGGCAAATCAGATGGGCATTAAATTACGTGACTTTATGCCAGCGTTCTTTATTGCAATTGCTGGTTCAACTAGTTCAACACCAGTTATGCAATCAATGGTTACGATTGGCCCTGATTTAACCTTTGCTCGCTTACGACATGCATTAGAAATTGTAGGTGCACCGAGCAAAAAAGAGGTAAAAATCTGGGAAAAACTCAATGAAAGCTTAAAACTGCCGAAAAATGAAGCAACTAGCGAAGCTTAATTCATTTTTTTGTTGACGTGTGAGCGCATTCACCCTAATATTGCGCTCACACAAACTGGGGCCATAGCTCAGTTGGTAGAGCGCTACAATGGCATTGTAGAGGTCAGCGGTTCGATCCCGCTTGGCTCCACCAAGATCCTTTGTGTTTGCCTCATCAAGTCCCTATCGTCTAGAGGCCTAGGACATCGCCCTTTCACGGCGGTAACCGGGGTTCGAATCCCCGTAGGGACGCCATTTTCTATTAGAAAAACTCATTTTAAAGACTCTTTCGTCATCTTCCTGTCTATTCTTTGACACCTTCTTGATTGCACATTTGTCTATTTTATCTAAAATAGCGTCTTTCTCAAATTCTCTCAATGTGTATGTAATATGCAGCCATCTGACAATCAACTAGATGCTCAGCATCAGAACAGTACTGCACCTTTAAAAAGAGCCATGAGTACTCGCCACCTTGTGATGTTATCGCTCGGGGGAGCAATCGGTACTGGTTTATTTTTGGGTTCAGGGGAAGTCATTTCACAAACTGGACCTATTGGCGCAATTATTGCCTACATTCTTGGGGGCGCGATTGCTTACATGGTTATGCTCTGTTTAGGCGAGCTGGCTGTCCACATGCCTGTATCTGGCTCTTTTGGTGCATATGCTCAAAAGTACATTAGTCCAAGTACAGGTTATATGATTTCATGGATGTATTGGCTAACATGGACAGCAACGCTAGGAACCGAGTTTACTGCTGCTGCTCTACTGATGCAGGAATGGTTTCCACAAGTCTCAATGTGGATTTGGACTCTCATATTTGCAGTGACGATTTTTGGACTCAATATTAGTTCAACTCGAGTATTTGCTGAGTCTGAGTTCTGGCTAGCACTGGTTAAAGTGGTAACTGTTATTGCATTTATTGTGCTTGGGTTATTAGCCATTTTTGGTTTAATTCCTTTTCATGGCGCTCAAACTGCTCCTCTATTTAGTAATTTAACTGCCCAAGGCTGGTTCCCACACGGTTTCCTTCCTATTTTTACGACCATGCTGATTGTGAATTTTGCGTTCTCTGGAACGGAACTGATTGGTGTGGCTGCTGGCGAAACTAAAGATCCTGCTCAGAATGTTCCTAAAGCGATTAATGCTGCGATCTGGCGTCTTCTTATTTTCTTTGTCGGCACCATTATCGTGATCAGCGCATTACTTCCTTTCCAGCTTGCAGGCTTAAGCAGTGAAAGTGTAAGTAGCAGCCCTTTTGTTACTGTATTTAATTATATTGGCATTCCATATGCTGACGACATCATCCGTTTTGTAATTATTACTGCTCTACTTTCAGCTGCCAATTCAGGTTTGTATGCAGCATCACGCATGATGTGGTCTTTATCAGAACAAAAGCTTCTTCCAAGTGTATTTTCAACTCTTTCAAAAAGCGGAACGCCTATTGTTGCTTTAGTAGTAACTATGTTTGGTGCAATTCCCGGTTTATTGTCAGAACAATTTGCACCTGAAACCATCTTTAAAAACTTACTCGGTGTTGCAGCTTTCACCATGGTTATTGTCTGGATGAGTATCTGTTTAAGTCAGTTCAATTTCCGTAGGCAGTGGTACCGAGCTGGGCATACAGTTAAAGATTTAAAATATGCAGCGCCATTATTTCCTATCGTTCCAATTTTAGGTTTTCTTTTCTGCTTTATTACCTGTTTAAGTATGGCAGCAGATCCTCAAATGCGAGCTGGTTTTGTAGGTTGCTTAATTTTTACTGCTTTATGTTATGTGAGTTACTTTATTTTTTATCGTGACAAAGCTTAAGTACTTGTAATTAAAAGTGTAGCAAAAAGCTACACTTTTTTTTGCCTAGACACTGGCTTTATATAACCTACCGTTGTAGATTAAAATTCATATTAAAAACAATTCTTTGCCTACAATGAAAATTATATTTATCCACGGGATGAATCAGCAAAATTACACAGCACATAGCTTAAAGGAGCATTGGCTAAAAGTATTTAAACTGGGCTTAAAACAATTACATTGTAGAGTTAATTTAAGAGATCTACATATACATATGCCATTTTATGGCGATTTAATGACGAAATATCAATTATCCAATCAATTAGACCTAAACACCCTACTTCCAAAATCTTTTAACTTTCATTTACCTGTTCATCTACACCAGCAACAATCTACACCTAAGGAACATACTCCTTTTGTTCCTCAGCTTCCGCTTTCCCCAGATCAACCAGCAGAAAACCTATCAGAGCGCTTATATCTAACCTCTCAGCTAGTAAAAGACCGTGTTCTTAAAGAAATGGTGATCCTTCTAAATAGTTTTCCAAAACTACATGAGAGCTTAATTCAGCAATTCCTGATTGAAACGTATATGTATTTATCAAATCCTGATTTTATGCATGAAGTTCACCAAAGAATTTTAAAACAAATGCACGATGATGAAGACTGCATTGTAGTTGCGCACTCTTTGGGTTCTGTAATTGCATTTCACTTATTATCAGATCCGGCTTATCATTTTTCAGTACAACGCTTTGTTACCTTGGCTTCACCACTTTCTTTTCGGGTGATCCAAAGTAAACTTCCTATTCCGATTGAACGACCAAAATGCCTCAATGGTGATTGGTATAATTTCTACTCAAAAGATGATTTTTTAACAGCTTTCCCATTAAGTGAAGCACCTTTTGATTTTACCCCACCAATTATCAATCAAGAAATTTTTACTTTTGCCAACCAGCCTCATGAAATTGTAGGGTACTTACAACACCATGCCGTCATAAAAGCCATTATTGAACCTTTTCAATAAAAATTAGCCATAAATGCCTATATTTTCTACAATTTGAGTTATTTTTAAGCGCTTGACCGTTTTTTTTAATATTTCTTCAGAAAACTATTTGACACTTTTATTAAATCGACCTAATATACGCCCACCTCTGAAACGTCCCTATCGTCTAGAGGCCTAGGACATCGCCCTTTCACGGCGGTAACCGGGGTTCGAATCCCCGTAGGGACGCCACTAAATTCGAGGAAAAGCAAAGTTTAATTATCTTTGTCGAGAATTTAGGTAAGCAGTTTACTGCACACAGGTAACTAGCCTCATATAAGTCCCTATCGTCTAGAGGCCTAGGACATCGCCCTTTCACGGCGGTAACCGGGGTTCGAATCCCCGTAGGGACGCCAAATTCTAAAAAGCCACTGCATAATGACAGTGGCTTTTTTCTTATCTAGACAATAAGAAAGCTGATCATCAACCAGCTTTCCATCATTTTAATTTAATTCGCGATTCCAACTTGGACTTCAAGACGACCCGATTGAACTCGCAAACCTTTTATTTCGAACTGATCTACCAATTGCTGTACAAGCTCACGGCTTTCTCTCAAAATATTAAGTCCCGGTAAAATACTAAAGTCGGTTAAGTTTAAAAGCTTCTCGACCATCCATGAACGGTTATTAATGAAGTCAATAAATCCGGCCTGTTCAAGGTCAATAAACCACATACGGTGACCATCACGCTGAATGCCTGGAATATCACGAATCAAATGATTAATCAGCGATGGTATAGGCAACATGTTAATCACTTCAAAACCAACTCGTCCAATTCGACGCACAGCCCAATTCGACAAAGTTCCCCCATGACGAATTTGCACATCTAAACTTTCATCCATTTGGCGTAAGCGTAAAAATTTTTCTTGCCCAATTCGACATTCCAACACACGGAAATCTAAACTAAGTCGATATATAAAACGGCGATAGTGTCCATCTATTTCAACCTGAAATCGATCGTTCCCACACTGAACTTTAATATCATCAATTTCTGAACGATCTATTCGTTTACGAATTTGACTGTTTAACAGCATTTCAGGCAAATATAAATTCAGCGTGCTTTTACCTAAAAAGGTACGTGCCATGATTAAGGCAACTTGCCGCGCAGTTTCGCTCGTTTCAGACACCATGTCTCTAACAGTTCCAGCTGCCAGATTGGTCATGCCAACAACTCCTCTCTTTGTATGAGTTGTTACATGGTCTAAAGCATCTAAAGCTGCATCTGCAACCTCTGCAAGATTACGTGTCCTATCACTAGCAAAGCCAACTGCATCATGAGCATGTTGCAAGGTCTTATGCAGCAATCGGCGTGAGAATGACAGTTTTATAGGGTCAGGGGCCCCTGAAACTGTTGATGTCGTTATAGGCTCCGACTTATTGTCATCTTCTTGACCCAAGTCCTTCTCCTTTTTATATTTCTTTCGCATCCTACTAATAAGCTTTTCAGCTCATTTCCAGTGTTGAATACACTTGGTTTTTATCTAGATTAGCATGCTCTACAGTATTATTTTAACTTTTATGTGTACGCATAAATCATCATTTATTCATATACCCTTGTTTCAAAAAAGTATTTTATATCTCATTTTCACGCCACTTTTTAAAAAGCCTACAATTTTTTTTCTTTCTTTGCATTTCCGTTAGAATAGATTCAAATTTAATGTGGAGCTGTCATGCAATATCGTTGCCCTCAATGTCAAAGTGTTAAAATTATGCCTGTAAGCCAAGGTGTTAACAGTGCCAAACCTGTTGTGCCTAAAAGCTTAGTGATTTTAGTTCCTGCCATTTTTGTACTATTACTCTTGGTGGTGATTAGTATTTTTATGTGGATTTTTGGCAACGGTGCAGGCACTTCTCTACAAATTGCAACGGTCGTTGTTTTTGTTGTGACTTTAGGGACAGGTTTTATGTTCTGGCGTGATTTGCCGGACTTTAAATTGTCTATGCAAGCATTTATGCAGTCACAAAAACATTGGAAATGTCGTGACTGCAATCACGAATGGGAAATTTAAAAAAGTATTCACATCAGCTTAGTGCTGATGTGAATGTTCTTTGTCAGTCTCATCATGTTCATGTGAAGCATGTTGAGCAATATGCTGGCAATTGATCTCGGCATCATCTTCAATTTGCAATGTCACTTCGCCAATACCATGCTCATGGGAAAGCATTTCAACAGCATCTTGATAGAGCTTAGTACGGTCAGCGTCAGGTGCAAATAAATGCACAGTTAAATGGATGTTTTTAGAAGTAATTGCCCATACCTTGAGTTGGTGAATACTTTCAACACCATTTAAAGACAGTAAATCAGCACGTAACTTTTCAATATCGACTTCTTCGGGTACACCTTCGAGCAAAATATTAATACTTTGTTTGAGCAAAACCCATGTTCTTGGTAATACCCAAAAACCAATCAGTACCGCAATAATCGTATCGACCCAGTACCAGTTGGTGAAATAAATCACAACTGCACCAATAATAACGCCAACCGAGCCTAGCGCATCACTCAAAACCTCTAAATAGGCACCTTTGACATTTAAGCTGTTATTAGCACTCGACATGAGGATTTTCATTGAGATGAGGTTAATCACCAAACCAATGGTTGCTACAATGAGCATGCCCACACTTTGAATTTCAGGTGGCTTAGAGAAACGGATATAAGCTTCATATAAAATATAAATCGCCACCACGAAAAGCATAAGCGCATTAAATAATGCAGCCAGAATTTCAAAGCGCTGATAACCAAAAGTACGTTTATTATCAGCTGGACGCTTCGCGATCTGAATTGCAACCAAAGCAATTGCCAGAGCAGCTGCATCGGTAAACATATGCGCGGCATCGGAGAGTAATGCCAAACTTTGCGTGATTAAACCAGCAACGACCTCAACAATTAAAAATGTTGAAGTCAGTGCTAAAGCAATCATTAATTTCTTAGCATTACCTTCAGTCACTACAGCATGACTATGATCATGACCATGTTGTCCACCCATTTTGCGGACTCCTTATTATTTATCTTTATGGAGAGGTAAAAGTAACAATAGATACATTTTACTTTTACCTCTTTCAAATACTTTTTTGAATTGACGCTGTCATCAAAAAAGATATCTCAAAACGATGACATTATGAATGCTCAGCGTTTTTTGCTTTGCTTTCATTCATCCATCGGTAAATCACTGGTAATAAAACCAAAGTTAATATCGTAGATGAAATAATGCCACCAATTACAACCGTTGCCAAAGGTCGTTGTACTTCTGCTCCGGTTCCTGTCGCCAAGGCCATCGGAATGAAACCAAGTGAAGCTACGAATGCTGTCATTAATACTGGACGTAATCGTAATACCGCTCCTTTCCAAGTTGCCGCATGAACATTTAAGGTTATTCTTAGCTCTTTAATAAATGTGAGCATGACCAGACCATTCAATACAGCAACACCCGATAAAGCGATGAATCCGACCCCAGCAGACATGGAAAGTGGAATATCCCTCAACCATAAAGCGACTAATCCACCGGATAAAGCGAAAGGAACACCACTAAATACCAGTAAGCTATCTTTAAAATTGCTAAATACAGCCATCAGCAACACAAAGATCATGATGAGTGCCATAGGTACGACGATTTGCATTCTTGCAGTAGCAGAAGCAAGATTCTCAAACTGTCCGCCATAGCCTAACCAATAACCGCTAGGTAGCTTTTGCTGTGATAGCTTGCTTTGCATTTCTTGTACAAAAGACCCAAGGTCCCGATCACGCACATTTGCTGTCACAACAACACGGCGTTTACCATTTTCACGACTTACTTGAGCAAGGCCTAAAATATTCTCAACCTTAGCAACGTCTTGTAACTGGATCAAACCACCGTTTGGTAAGCGAATCGGTAACTGGGCTAACTGCTGAGGTGTACGCATGTTTTCCTGTAGGCGGATCACAAAATCGAAACGTCTATCACCCTGTAAAATTTGTCCTACACTCTGCCCACCGATGCTGGCAGCCACAATATCCTGAATCGATTTAACTGATAATCCGTATTGGGCAGCCAATGCATGATCAACATCTACATTCAGTAATGGCAAACCGTCAGTCTGTTCAACCTTAACTTCACTAGCACCTTGAATACTACGTAGTTGTTGGGCTATTTTCTCCGCTTCCTGATTGAGGACCTGCATATCATCCCCAAAAACTTTCACACCAATATCACTTCGTACACCTGAAATAAGCTCATTAAAACGTAGTTCAATTGGTTGTGAGAATTCACTGTTATTACCAGGAATCTGGTTAACGAATTGCAGCATTCTGGCACGCAATTCATCTATTGTTTCTTTAGGGTTTGGCCACTGATCGTGTGGTTTTAATAGCACAATACCATCAGAAATATTAGGAGGCATCACATCTGTAGCAACCTCTGCCGTTCCTGTTCTGGCAAAAATGGCTTTAATTTCGGGGAAAGCTTTCAGTAACTGTTTTTCAACGTTCTCCTGAATCTTAAGTGATTCCTCTATACCTGTACTCGGTGCACGCATGAGTTGCAACGCAAAATCACCTTCACTTAACTGAGGCGCGAACTCACTTCCCACTCTTGTTGCAATTGCACTTGTCAAAATCAAGATGCTGACCGCTGCTGTGACAACAACATATCGGAAGGCATATGCTTTATCGAGTAAGCCTGCATAACCTTTTTTCAAGGTCATCATCCAACGGCTTTCTTTTTCCTTCACTTCACCCGTAACAAACAAAGCGACAGCTGCCGGTACAAAGGTCACAGATAGAATAATTGCTCCCAATAGCGCTAGGACAACGGTCATTGCCATAGGATGGAACATTTTTGCTTCTACGCCTGCCAGAGCAAAAATTGGTAGGTACACGACCATAATAATGATCTGACCAAATATTAGTGGGCGTCGTGCCTGTTTAGCTGCGAGGAAGACCTCTGTAAAACGTTCTGAACGTGTTAATAAACGGCCTTTTAAATGCTGTGCTTCAGCTAAACGCCGAATACAGTTTTCAACAATAACAACTGCCCCATCCACAATGATCCCGAAGTCTAAAGCTCCTAAGCTCATGAGGTTAGCACTGATTTTTTGTTCTGCCATACCCGTTAAGGTAAAAAGCATTGCCAAGGGAATAATACAAGCGGTGATTAAAGCGGCGCGAAAGTTTCCTAAAAAAATGAAAAGGATAACAATGACTAAAATCGCCCCTTCAATCAAATTTTTGGCTACCGTTTTAATCGCTTTATCTACGAGACTACTACGATCATAGACTGTCTCAATCACAACACCCTGTGGGAGTGATTTTTGAATTTCTTGAACTTTCTGATCAATCGCTTTGGCAATGGTTTTACTGTTTTCACCCATCATCATCATGGCGATACCTAAAACAGTTTCCTGTCCATTATAGGTAGCACCACCAGTACGCAAGTCATGACCAATCGATACTGAAGCCACATCAGCAACCCGTATAGGTAAACCGTTTTTAGTTGCGACCGTAACGTTCTGAATGTCTTGTATCGACGTCAGCATACCCGGAACACGAACTGTGAGTTGCTGACCATTCTCTTCAATAAATCCAGCACCGCGGTTTTCATTGTTATTTTGAAGCGCATCCTGTAAGTCGGTGAGTGGAATCTGCAACTGCTGTAACCGCGTCAGATCTGGTGAAACCACATAGGTTTTGTTATATCCACCAATACTATTAACCTCGGCTACCCCTTGTACGCGTTGTAACTGAGGACGAATAATCCAGTCTTGAATTTCACGTAGATCCATCGCGCTATAGGCTGAACCATCTGCTTTTTTGGCATTTGGCTCTGCTTTTACCACCCATTGATAAATCTCACCCAGTCCAGTTGAAATTGGAGACATTTGTGGATCAATGCTATCGGGTAAAGCACTCTTAGCCTCTTGTAAACGCTGGTTAATCAGCTGTCTTGCCCAGTAAATATCTGTACCATCTTTAAAGATAATCGTGACCTGAGAAAGACCATATCTGGAAATTGAACGCGTCTGTTCCAGATTTGGAATACCAGACATGGCATTTTCAATCGGATAAGTGATCCTTTGCTCAACTTCTGGTGCCGTAAAACCATTGGCCTGACTATTGATTTGTACCTGCACATTGGTGATATCTGGCACGGCATCAATTGAAAGTTTCTGGTAGCTATAAATTCCAACACCAATCCAAGCAATAACAAACATCATGACCCAGATGGCATTTTTAATTGAAAACTGAATGATCCGATCAAACAAACCTTCAGCCTCTGGCAAATCAGGTTTATTAATGTCCATGCTCAGCCTCCCCTTTTTCAAGTTCGGACTTGAGCAAGAAACTACCTTGAGTCACATATTGCTGCTTTTCAGTAATTCCGGATTTAACCTCGACCCATTGTGCATCTGAAGAATAATTGCCTAACTCTACGGTAACTGGAGCGAAATGAATTTTGTCTTTCTCTTGTTTTGCAACAAAGACCACATTCTTTCCATCAATCTGTTGTACCGCTGCCTTGTTAACCCGTAATACCGTCGCTGCATTATTTTGTTTCAGTAACACGTTGACCATTAAGTTAGGACGTAATTCTTTTGAAGGTGTCAGCACCTTGGCACGAACCTGTAATCGACCAGTTTGACTATCCGCTTCTGAAGTTAAACTTTGTACCTGCGCTTTGAAAATATTGTTCGTTTGCAGTGATTTAAATTCAATTTCCTGATTAGGCTGAATATTGGTATTTGTACTTGGTAACACAAACTCAACCCATAGCTGATCTAGGCGATCAATCACAAATAACTGTTTTTCAGGGCCAATTTGCTCACCAATGACGATGTCTTTATTGCTGATTACACCGCTTAAAGGCGCTGTTAAAACATATCGACCGCTACTTGAACGATTCGCTCCCAAGGCACTTAAACGGCTATTTGCAGCTTGTACCTGAATTTGTGCCTGACGATAAGCATTGTAAGCACGCTGATAATCTTGACGTGCTGAAACACCTTGTTCCCACAATTGCTTTTCACGTTGATAATCTTGCTGAGCTAATGTGAGTGCTTCTTGTGCCATGCTTAAGTTAGCTTGTTGATCGACCAAATCTGGTACAAATAAAGTCGCAAGCGCCTGACCCTTTTCAACTTGTTGTCCCAGCGCAACATTTACACTATCCACTCGTGCAGAAAAAGTAGAAGAGACATGTGCTTGCTGATCTGTATTTACGACAAGTTTGGCAGGATAAGAGAGACTCTGCTCAACCTCCCCACGCCCTACTTGCTCTAACTTCACACCATATTCAACCAGTTGCTTAGAAGTCAGATTTAAACTTCCTTCCTCTTTTTCAGACTCACTATGGCCTGCTTCACCTTCTGTATGTCCTTCTTCACTTTTCTCAGTATTAGGCTGTTTTTTCCCTGAGAAAAATAACCAAGCACTTATAACAAGACAGACTATCAGGAGCAAAATAGCAATAAGCCATTGGTTTTTCATTTTTTTAACTGACATTAATCTGCCCCTCCAACTGTCGGCAACTTATAAGTGTCTTGCCATAAATTTTGATTGATTTGATTTAATGCATCCCCAGCCATCACCATATTAGGATCGATCCCGAGAGCTAAACTTTCTGCTTCAATTGCTTTTTGCCAAGCAGATTTAAGTAGTTGAACTTTTTTCAACCTTTGTTCTTGTAATTGCAAGGTAGATTGCTGAACATCAGTAATTGCAAATTTACCGACTTTGAAACCAAGCAACATTTTCTCCTGTACCGTTTCTGATAAAGGAATCTGCTGTTCATTCATCAAGTTATATTGCTGCTTTAAACCAGCCAACTCGTACTGTAAGGTGCGTATAGAATCTAAGCTTTGCTTTTTATAAAAACTTTGCTGCTGAGCAATTAAATCAAGTTTGCTTTGAGCAATTTTCAGGGCATATTGTTGACGATTAAAAATATTTAAGGGAACTGCAATACCTACTCGAATCTGATTTTCAGTACTATTTGTATCTGCAGTTTTACTACGAACCACACCCATATTTACCGTAGGCGTAGGGCGATTTTTTGCTTTTAAATAATTAATTTCAGAATTTTGCTGTATTGCTTGAAGCCGCATGGACTGTTCTAACAAATTCTGTTTTAAGTATTGATCGATATCACCTTCATTTTTTAAAGGCCAAGCACTTTTGATATCTGGACGTAAGGTGAAGTTATCTTCCGTCTCACCCCATAAGTTCGCCAGTTTTCGTTTGGCACTACTCAGTGATAATTCAACTTCTTGATATAAACGCTGATTTTCAACATGCGTCATTAAAGTCCGGTCTAAATCAACCTGAGCAATACTGCCTGCTTGAAAGCGTAAACGCGTAGCATCAAGAAAGTTTTGACTTGTTCTTAACTGAGCTTTTGCAACCTCATGTTGAAGCTCTAAAATTGATACTTGTGACCATAAATATTTAACAGCCAGCTTGAGTTGAGCCTCATACAAAACCTGATTTAACTCAACTTGATTTTGCTGGACAGTTGCTAGTTTTTTTGCCGCGGAGCGTACACCAAAAATATCTAGCTTTTGGGAGATACCAAGTTCAAGCTCCTGATCTTTTCCAGAGTTAAAACCCGTTTGCTGTACTGAAACAGTAGGATTTTCCCATAGCTGGCTCTGCTTGATATTACTGTCTGCAATATCTTGTTGAGCTTGCCAAATTCCTGTTTGAGTCTGAAACTGCTTAACCTGATCAAGTACTTGGTCGAACGTTAAAACATTCTGTACGCGCTGCGCTTGAGTGTTCTCAGCAAGATTTTGATTTGAACTAGCAGCAGTTGTTATCACACTAACTGAAAGTGCAACAGCAACAACTAATGATTTAAGTACCCAAGATGAACTCAGACTAACGAAACGTTTTTCGTATAAAAAAATAGACATAAAATAACCCTATGAAATAAATAATATTTCTGGTGGGCTAATTTTCGGCTACCCCACCTATAGCAGGGTTAAAACAGGAGGCGGATCTTGTTTAGAGATATGAGGGGACTTATAAGAATTGGACCAATAGTATTGTTGTTTGAGCTCAGATGATCGCATTAACGGTGAAACAATTTTTTCTTGCGCTTCTACAATCACAACATGAAAACATGAAGGTAAATGATCATGATGATCAGACAAGTTCAAAGGAGCTTTGTGAGTGGTCCCTGCGACGTCAGTCTTTTCAGTATGGCTATGCTGTGAAATTTCATAATTCAACGCTGCATGATGACCAAAATGATGCAATGCTTTTTCCTGATTTTCATGGGCGCAGAATGCCGCTGCCACATTCCATAAACTTTGGAATATGAGCAAACAGAACAAGACGGACATAAAAAGTGCAGAACGTGGCAACAGCACACCATTAAACTAAAAAGTTGAACAAGGGCACTATAACAGGCTCATAGCATGTAATAAAATTACATCTCTGAATGCCAACATAGAAACAATACCGAATAACTTGGATTAAAGATAAATAAGCCATTAAAAATGTTTATCTTTATAGCTAGAAAGCTAATTATTAAATAATTAGCTTTCTGCAAAAATAAAAATTATTTACGTTTACATGTTAAATGAGGATTCTTACTTTTTTCTGTTTTAGCTTTCGTTTCTTGCTGAGACTTAATATTCTTTTCGAGGAATATTAATCCTCCATCAGCATGAGCCAAACTCGTTGAAAGAAATAGAACCATCAAAGCCGATTTTATATTTAACTTAATTAACATCATAATCACCTAATCTAAATATTCCGAATGTATTGAAGGAGTTAATCCTTAAATACATATAATTTTTTGCATGCCTCGATTCATCAATTCAGTACAATCTTCCGATTCTTTGAAAAGCATGCACATTTCACTTTTTACTAGAACCAACTAAATAATGAAGGAAGAACACCATGCGATCGCAGCTCATCAAAAAGTTGGACCAACGCAGCAATCCAGATAAACCAAACGACTTGAGTCAAAAAAAGACGAAAATGCTTTGGTGAGACTTGATAAAAATCTGGTTCTTTAAAATTCTGGAAACTGGGTAAAAAACGGGGAATTGTCTTTACATAATCTGTATATGCTGTTCCATATTTTTCACTTAAAAAAGCTTCTTCTTGACTAATGACATAATGGTAATAACAGAAGAAATAAAGCGTGAATAATATGGGAAAAATGAAAGTCTCAGTAATCAACATGATTCCGAGTCCTCCCAAATAGCTAAACAGATATAGAGGATTTCGACACAGAGAATATGGGCCGTCAGTCACTAACTTGGCATTTTTAAATCCGGAAATGTAAAGACTGCACCATATTCTTCCCATTACTCCGATACCAACAAATAGCCATCCAAAAACCCATAAGATATGTTCTACAAATGCCGCCTGAAAATGCCATTTGCTGAAACTTAAAGCGAGAATAATAGCCAAAACAAAACCAATAACTCTGGAACTCACAGTTCGAACACGGGGGGAAAATAAAATATTCATTTCCATAATCCCCCATCACTGTGAATACTCAGAGACAAGGTAACTGTTTTGTTTAGATGATATTTCTGTTCTTCAGAAAAATTTGATGGAAACTTATATTCTGCCTTTTGATTAGAATAAAGACGTGAATATCTAAATGAGTAATCCACATAGAGGACTACCGTGCCTTGTTTACACATACAATTAACCCTTTGAAATAAATAAATTTCTAGTGGGTTATTTTTCGGCTACCCCACCTATAGCGGGGTTAAAACAGGAGGGGGATTTAAGTCTCCAAGATACGGAGACTGATAAAAATTAGACCAGTAATAGACTTGTGAACGCTCATGTACATATACAACAGGTTCTTGAGCCTGTTTGGCGTTATCAGTCATGACTACATGAAAACATGAAGGTAAATGATCATGATGATCTTGCCAACTTAGTGGAGCATTATCAGAATTTTCTACAATACCCACATGTTCATTCTGCATATGGTCTGAAGATTGATACACATTTAAATCTGCATGATGACCAAAATGTTGTAATGCTGTTCCCCTATTTTCATGCACACAAAATGCTGCTGCCACATTCCATAAGCTTTGGAATATAAGCAAACTAAACAAGACGGACATAAAAACTGTAGAACGTGCCAACGGTACACCATGACGTAAATTGCACAAAGTCACTATAGCAGGCAATCTACATGTAATAAAATTACAGAATCTTGATTTGTAGGTTCAGTTCTTGTAAATCAAATTGTTCCTAAATTTTCTTTCGTGGCTAAAAATCTAAAAATTAGGATTTGAAAAAATACTGCCTAATTGTAAAAATTATAAATGCCGCTTTTATATCCTTTCACATCAATTAGTTGCAAAACAGTAAGTTTAGCAAACCACTAATACCTTAAAAGCCGAGCGGATAATTTAGAAACTTTAAGATCGCATTACAGCAAAAAGATGAAATACGTTTAAACGTGTAACACGTATGGCACTTTATTCTTTAGGAATGGCATTTGATGTAGTCATAATAGCACCCTCTCTTATATGATCAGATTTAAGAGGTGACTTTACTAAGTAGAAATTTCCTTAATAGTGAACAACTAGTTCTTAAACTGGTTTTGTTTAAAAAAATTTCTTTTGTTTGATATTTATAAATTTTCTTAAGAATTTTTTAACTTCATTAAACTTATTTTCTAATTTTAAAAGTTCTAGCTTTACTTAGGAACACCGCTATTTCTATTGTAATTTCGCTAAGCGTAAAAACACGTGTAACTTTTATGTAAGCTAAAACCTCATCATTTTTCATCCAAATGCGCTATATCACATTTACAAAATAAAACATAAGATTTCTGTATAAGGGACTAGCTTAAAAGTGTGAGTCAATTCAATCAAATTGAGGAACAAGGGGAGACTATCATGGATATGAAAACAATCAAACATGGGCTTAATCACTTGTTTGCCTTTGAAAACTTACCCGCCGATATGCATTCGCAAGCTGAGGATGAAATTGAGCAAGGCTTACGTTTTGAAGAGTTAGCCCTACAAGATCATGAGCGTATGCAAAATTGGTTAGATATTACCCCAAATGACCGCAATGCAATGTGGTGTTATCTTCGTGCAGCTTTAAGAGGTAACGCCGATGCTTCCTTTAAACTGGGTATTGGCTATTTAAACGGTCAATTTGGTTTAGATAAAAACTACACTGAAGCTGAAAAGTGGTTAAACAAAGCAGCAAGCCAAGGTCATCCCGACGCTGAACGCTGCCTACAAGAAGCCTTTAGTAAACTCGCCTTCTAATAAAAAAACCAGCCCTTAGGCTGGTTTTTCATTTACGGATAATTAACCCGTAATCTTTTTGTATTTCGTACGTTTTTGAGATGCATCTTCGCCTAAACGTGACTGACGGTAAGCTTCATATTCTGCATAGTTACCAGTGTAGAATTCTGGCTGTTCGTTCTCAAACGACAAGATGTGCGTTGCAATACGGTCAAGGAACCAACGGTCATGCGATACCACCATTACCGTGCCTGGGAACACAAGAATTGCATCCTCAAGCGCACGTAAAGTTTCAATATCCAAGTCGTTCGATGGCTCATCCAGTAAGATCACGTTTGCGCCCATCTGTAAGATCTTCGCAAGTTGTAAACGGTTACGTTCACCACCAGACAATTCACCTACACGTTTTTGCTGATCTTGGCCTTTAAAGTTAAAGCGACCAATATAAGCACGTGATGCGATTTCGTAATCACCAATTTTCAGGATATCTAAACCGCCAGAAACTTCTTCCCAAACCGTTTTATTGTTATCCAAGGTGTCACGAATCTGACCTACGTAAGCCACTTTAACCGACTCACCTAAAGTCACAGTACCCGTATCCGGTTGCTGTTCACCAGTCATCATACGGAATAAAGTGGTTTTACCCGCACCGTTTGGACCAACGATACCCACAATAGCTGTTGGAGGTACGGTAAACGTTAAGTTTTCGTACAACAAGCGACCATCGAATGATTTGCTGATGCCTTCCACTTCCACAACTTTATTACCCAAACGCGGGCCAGGTGGAATATAGATTTCAGACGTTTCATTACGTTGTTGGAATTCTTTAGAGTTAAGCTCTTCAAAACGTTCCATACGTGCTTTGTTTTTCTTTTGCTGACCCTTCGCATTTGAACGAACCCATTCAAGTTCTTTTTTCAATGCTTTAGCAAAAGATTCTTCTTGTTTCTGCTCTTGTTCTAAACGAGCATTTTTCTGTTCTAACCAAGAAGAGTAGTTACCTTGGTAAGGAATACCATGCCCACGGTCAAGCTCCAAGATCCACTCGGCAACGTTATCAAGGAAATAACGGTCATGCGTAATCGCAACGATTGTGCCAGGGAAATCTTTCAAGAAACGCTCTAACCAAGATACAGACTCTGCATCCAAATGGTTCGTCGGTTCGTCAAGAAGAAGCATGTCCGGCTTAGAAAGCAATAAACGACAAAGCGCTACACGACGACGTTCACCACCTGAAAGTAATGTTACATCTGCATCCCAAGCTGGAAGGTTCAAGGCATCTGCCGCGATTTCAAGCTGGTTATTTAGGTTGTGCGCATCCCAAGCATGGATAATTGATTCTAATTTTTCCTGCTCTTTTGCAAGCGCATCAAAATCTGCATCTGGGTCTGCATATTCTGCAAATACCTGATCTAGACGCTCTAAAGCATCTAAAGCTTCACGTACGCCATCTTCAACGTTACCACGAACGTCTTTAGTTGGATCAAGTGGCGGCTCTTGCTCTAAATAGCCGATTTTAATTCCAGGTTGTGCACGAGCTTCACCTGAGAAATCTTTATCTACGCCAGCCATAATACGAAGCAAGGTAGATTTACCCGCACCGTTCAAACCGAGAACACCAATTTTGGCACCCGGGAAAAATGATAAAGAGATGTCTTTTAAGATTTCGCGCTTTGGCGGAACCATCTTAGACACTCGGTTCATCGTATAAATATATTGGGCCACGCAGGACTCCTCAATTGAAAAACCAACAGATCGCAATGAGCGAAAAATAGTAGCTATTATATGCTGAACGCGGCAAAAAAATAAGGCGTGATTGAGTTTAATCGGTTTTTATGACTGATAAATGTCGTCAAAATTGTTTCCTGATATAAAAAATGCATGACCTTGAATCATGCATTTTTCACTTATCAGAATGCGGAGAGTTGAACTGATTTACATAGATTTATTTAATGAAATTATTGACTAATAAGTTTTTAACATCATCTACCCGACCCGACATTAATGCTTTAATTGCATAGAGTGAGGTTGATGAAACCTGATTCAGGTTAGGATCTGGCGGCATTACCAGTTCCATCGGATTGGTATGAACATCGAGTAAAGCTGGACCATCGTGTTTTAAAAAACTTTCAACCGCCTGCTCCAACCCGTCGCCATGCTTTATTGTTTGCCCATGTAACCCAATGACATTGGCAAGTTGACCAAAATCAGGATTGAGCAAATCAGTATAATGGTCAAGTAGTCCTTCAACTTTTTGTTCAAGCTCTACAAAATTCAACGAACTATTGTTAAATACCACAATCTTGATGGGTAATTTTTCCTGAATTGTAGTGAGCAGGTCTCCCAGTAACATGGCTAAGCCACCATCTCCACACAATGCAATAATCTGGCGATTCGGAAATGCTTTTTGTGCTCCAAGTGCTTGTGGCATGGCATTGGCCATAGTGCCATGTAATAAGCTGGTAAAGGTTCGACGTTTGCCATTGACGTCAATATGTCTTAATACCCATACCATCGGTGAACCACCATCTCCGAAGAAAATTGCATCCTGATCTGCATAGCGGTTGAGTAGCGAAACTAGATATTGTGGATGGATCAGCCCATCTTTACCTACCCGTTCTTCGTTATGACGTGTTTCATCACTCTGATGTTTCAGCGCAAGACAATGATCTAGAAAGTCACGCTCATGACGTGTTTCAAGTAGTGGCAATAAAGCATCGAGCGTCGATGAAATTTTACCCACGGCACCCAATGTAATTGGATGGCGTCGCCCCAAATGAGTCGGATCAATATCAATCTGCAAGATTTTGGCATGACTTGGATAGTACTGTGCCCATGCAAAATCGGCACCCAGTAAAATTAGTAAATCACAATCCATAAGGGTGTGATAACCCGCTTTATTACCAAAAATACCTGTCATACCCATATTGTATGGATTGTCATATTCGACAAAATCTTTGGCACGGGAAGTATGTGCTACGGGAGCTTTTAACTTCTCTGCAAAAGCCACCAGTTGGTCATGCGCACCCTCACATCCTGCCCCTGCATAAATTCCAATTTTTTGATGCTGTGAAATCAGATCAACAATCTGTTTGAGCTCAGATTTACTCGGCAAAATATCGGGATCTGTTTGGCGTGGTACAAAAGGTAGACCTGCTTCAGCTGACGCTTCACTGATATTCGCAGGAACAATGACTACGGCGACACCACGCTTGGTCAGTGCAGCCTGACAAGCCATACTCATAATATGTCTGGCTTGTGAAGGTTGGGTTATTTCTTCACAGAAAACCGAATTTTTGGCATAAACCGATTTAAAATCGACATATTGTGGAAAGTCGATAAATCCGGCCATCTCGGTGGAAATCTGGCTGGCAATCAAGATGACTGGGGCACGATTACGATGCGATTCATACAAACCATTAATAAAGTGCAGACTCCCTGGTCCACAAGATCCTGCACATGCCGTTAAGTGACCACTGAGTAAAGCATCCGTACCTGCTGCAAAGCCACCAACCTCTTCGTGGCGCACATGAATCCATTCAATTTTACTCTTAGACATGGAGTCGGTGACATGGTTTAAGGTGTCACCCACAATACCGTAGCAACGTTGAACACCTGCTTGTTCCAGCACCTCAATGATAATGTCAGATACTTTTTGAGTACTCATTACTTCACTTCTCCAGCTTTTTTATCATGAATTGAATTACTTTTGCTTTTTATAGTGTTCTTGCAAGGTTCAGACTGCCAGTAAGTTTTTGTGGCGTTCTCTCAACATCATGTAAATTCAATTTAGTGATCTGGAAAAATTAAACTAAGTTCTTTTATGCTTAAAACTGCTGAACTTTACATAAAAATATCTAAATCATGCATAAAGAGTATGCTAAAAAATCTGGATTATTCTTTGACCACTTCGATGATAACAATGTCACATACATACCGAGACGAAACCTTAGCCATTCACGCAGGCTACACTCCTGAAGCAACAACCAAAGCAGTCGCTGTTCCTATTTATCAAACCACTTCTTATGCCTTCGATAATACCCAGCATGGTGCAGACCTTTTCGACTTAAAAGTACAAGGTAATATTTATACCCGTATTATGAACCCGACCACTGCTGTACTTGAGCAACGCCTTGCTGCACTCGAAGGAGGCATTGGTGCTTTAGCTTTGGCATCAGGAATGGCAGCTATTACTTATGCCATTCAGACCATTACTGAAGCTGGAGATAATATTGCTTCTGTCTCAACTTTATATGGCGGTACATATAACTTATTTGCCCATACACTACCAAAACAAGGAATTGAAGTTCGCTTTTTTGATTATCAAAAGCCTGAAAGCTTGCGCAATTTAATTGATGATAAAACTAAACTTGTCTTTGTTGAGTCAATTGGTAACCCGCTCGGCAATATCATTGATCTAGAAGCAATTTCAAAAATCGCCCATGAATATGGTGTACCTGTCGTTGTCGATAACACGGTTGCCACCCCTGCTTTATTAAAGCCATTTCAATATGGGGCTGATATCGTTATCCATTCGCTTACTAAATATATTGGTGGCCATGGCAATAGTATTGGCGGTGCAATTGTCGATAGCGGCAAATTTCCTTGGGGTAAATATCCAGAGCGTTTTAAAGTTTTGAATACACCAGACCCAAGCTATCATGGTGTGAACTATGTCGAAGCATTAGGTGAGGCAGCTTATATTGCGCGAGCACGTGTAGTGCCATTACGTAATACAGGGGCTGCGATTAGCCCGCTCAGTGTTTTCTTAATTTTACAGGGTCTAGAAACGCTTAATTTACGGATGGAACGCCATACTGAAAATGCACAGAAAGTCGCGGAATATTTGCAAAATCATCAAAAAGTAAAATGGGTCAATTACGCAGGCTTAAAAGATCACCCACAACACCAACTTGCACAAAAATATGTAAAAGGTAAACCTTCTGCAATTTTATCCTTTGGTGTTCAAGATGGTCGTGAAGGAGGTACTCGTTTCATTGACGCACTACAGCTATTTACTCGTCTTGTGAATATTGGTGATGCTAAAAGTCTGGCTTGCCACCCTGCAACAACCACTCACCGCCAGCTTAATGAACAAGAGCTAAAAGCCGCTGGGGTAAGTGAAGATATGGTTCGTCTTTCTATTGGTATTGAGCATGTTGATGACCTGATTGCCGACTTAGAACAAGCACTTTCATCTGTATAATTTTTAAACCAATAAATAAGCCTCTGGAATATAGAGGCTTTTTTATTCTCATTTGATTTAACCCTTCACAATAATTAATGGATTAGGGTAATAATTTAGAGTTTTTACTCTAAATAAATTGTTAAATTTCATATATTTACACACTAGACAATTTTTATACATCTATTAAGATAGGGCAATATTTAGGAGTTCATCAGGATGAACCAACGGTTGTAAAAAATAAAAATTACATACCGGAATAAATAGCCCCTGCCCCTACTTAGGTAAAATGCTGTGAATAAAAAATTAGAAGCTCTGTTCCAAGAAAAGGTACAAGGTAAAGTCATTTTAGTGACAGGTGCCTCAAGTGGAATCGGTTTAACGGTTTCGAACAAACTTGCTGACGCTGGTGCGCATGTTTTACTGGTTGCCCGTACTCAAGAAACATTAGAAGAAGTGAAAGCAGATATTGAAAGCCGTGGCGGTCAGGCATCAATTTTCCCATGTGATCTTAACGACATGGACATGATTGATCAGGTTTCTAAAGATATTTTAGCTTCTGTTGATCATATTGATATTTTAATCAATAACGCAGGTCGCTCTATTCGTCGTGCTGTTCATGAGTCTTATGATCGTTTCCATGACTTTGAACGTACCATGCAATTAAACTACTTTGGCGCTGTACGAATGGTGCTTAATATTTTGCCTCACATGATTCAACGTAAAGACGGTCAAATTATTAATATTAGTTCAATCGGCGTATTAGCAAATGCAACACGCTTCTCTGCTTATGTCGCTTCTAAAGCTGCGCTTGATGCATTTAGTCGCTGTCTTTCTGCCGAAGTTCATGCGCATAAAATTGCGATCACATCAATTTATATGCCTTTAGTGCGTACCCCAATGATCGCACCAACCAAAATTTATAAATACGTACCGACCCTTTCACCTGAACAAGCAGCTGACTTAATTGCTTATGCAATTGTGAAACGTCCAAAACGTATTGCAACTAACTTAGGTCGTTTAGCGTCTATGACGTATTCAGTCGCGCCGGGCATCAACAACATGTTTATGTCGATTGGTTTCCGCCTGTTCCCAAGTTCTGATGCAGCAAAAGGCCAAAAAGCTGAGAAATTGAACTGGGCACAAAAAGCTTATGCACGAATTTTCCCAGGTGAACATTGGTAATTCGGCATATTAAGATGAGTTAATAATAAAAAAGCAGAACACACTTGTTCTGCTTTTTTATTAGCAAAATCTAGATTTCCAATAAAATATTTTATGTCGTATTAATAATTATTATTGAACCTTCTATCTAATATATACTTTAAATTTAATAAATATTTTAATTTTAAATAAAAATAATTTAATATAAACAAATAAATGACGCAAAAAATAAATTGCTATAAAGCTGAACTTTAAAATTCATTGTGAGAACTTCATGTTAAATCCTTTACACTCAAAAAAAATACGCCCATTGGTTTATGCAATTTCAATTAGTTTTACAACACTCGGAACTCTTTCTATTCCTTGTGGTGTACATGCATCAGAAAATACTGAAAAAACTACTACCAATAATCAATCGACACCACAAACAAATGAAAATCCAATGTCTAAACTAGATTGGCATATAGGACCCAAAAAAGAAAATGTCGCTAATGTCGCAACCTTAAATACACTTAAAGATGAAGGTTTTCTAGATCCCAAAAATTCAGATAAATTTTTAGAACTTACTGGAAATTTAACGGATGGAAGCACAAATATTCTTGTTTCACCAAATGAAACATGGTGGGCAACCTTTAATTTTGATCCATCTGGTTATGTAAAAGATGATGAAAAAATTGATGCTGATGCGTTATTAAAACAACTTAAAGAATCAGATGGCCCATCCAATGAAGAAAGAACTCGCTTAGGATTACCTAAACTTTATACTGTAGGCTGGGCAGTTCCTCCCCATTATGATAATCAAACCAAACGATTAGAATGGGCTTTAAAAGTACGTTCAGAAGATAATTCAGAAATAATCAATTACACGATTCGCATATTAGGCCGTACAGGTGTAACTAGCGCAACGCTTGTATCTGATGAAGAACAACTTACACAGAATATTGATGAGTTTAAAAAGAGTTTAAACGGATTTGACTATAACTTTGGTGAGAAATACGCTGAATATAAAGAAGGCGATAAAATTGCTGGATATGGCTTAGCAGCCTTAATCGCAGGTGGCGCAGCAGTTGTTGCAACTAAAAAAGGTTTTTGGGCTGTAATTGCGGCATTCTTTGCAGCAGCTTGGAAATTTATTGCTGTAGGTGTAATTGCTGTAGGTGGATGGATTAGCTCACTTTTCAAAAGAAATAAATCATAAATGCATCTTTCTTTAGAATCTCTTTTGGTTTTAGGTATAGTTGGGTTCTATATATATGACTCAACTTACCTTTATTTTTATAATGAATTCATTATTAAAAAAGGCTTTAAACACTCTTTTAAAGCACAATTCATTTCTAAAAAGTTAAACTTTCTTAGCAAATATCTAGTAATTTTTGAGTTTTTTTTACCTTATCAACTTGTTTTCAAATGCTCATGGAGACTAAATGATTTCAAAAATCAGGTACTCTCTCGTGAGGATATAGAAAATATTCAGCTCATAACAGCTACTCTAAAACCCCTTCAGTTCGTCAATATTATTTTATTTATACTGATTCTTATATTATTACCTATAATTTTTTTATTAAAGTTGAATTACGTCATTCTAGCTATCACTATTACTACGATTTATTTTTTAAATCTGATTAATATTTTTTATGTGATATCTAAAAGAAAAAAATTAAAGCTTTCTTGGAGTAAAGTTTCACAACTAGCACTTGATACTTTTTTGTGCCCCCCTTTTTCTTTAAATTTATTAAGGAAAATAAGCTTAAATTATGCAGTAAAGTCTGAGGGAACTCTCCTAGCTAAACAGATTCTGACTAAAAAAGGTTATCAAGACTTTTTAAATAATATCTTGAAAGATCTCAAAGTATTAAAATCAATATCAAACCAAGAAAGTATCTCTAAGATTGAACATAAAGAGCAACAACTTATCGCATCTCAAGACTTAAGCTATAAAAATGAATAATAAAAAGCCCCTTATCAGGGGCTTTTTATTATTCATATAATCAATTTACTGCTTAAATTTAGACTAAAGAACATTACGCATCTAAAAATTCAACATGCCCTGTTTTAACATCGTAAATCGCACCAATAATTGCAATCTCACCACGGTCTAGCAAGTCTTTAAGTACTGTACTGTTATTAATAATATATTGGATGTTGTAGTGAACGTTTATTGCTGTCACCTGATTAATAAAAGCTTTGTTTAACTCACGTGGTTGCATAATGTCATATACGCTTTCTACCGAACGCATGAGTGGTCCAAGCACATATTGAATATGCGGCATTTCTTTGACATCAGAAACTTGTTTTTCCTGTAACCTTAGCTGACATGCACTGGTCACTGCTCCGCAGTCGGTATGACCTAAAACTAAAATGACTTTAGAACCTTTGGCCTGACAGGCAAACTCAAGTGAACCTAATACTTTTTGACCTGCGATATTACCAGCAATCCTTAAACTAAATAGATCACCAATCCCTACATCAAAAATCATTTCGGTAGGCGCACGTGAATCCATACATCCCAAAACAGCCGCAATCGGGTGTTGACCTTCATCTGCAGTGACACGGATTTGACGGTAAATATCACGTTGTAAACGTTCATTTTTTACGAAACGTTCATTACCTTCTTTAAGTAAAGTAACCACCTGCTGCGGACTTAATTTACGCTGTAAATCTCTAGTACTAATGTAGATATCAAGAACTGCATCATCTACTTCTTCATAGTGCTGTTTAAACCCTATAAGCTTCAAATCAACCTGACGCTTAACTGCTGTTTCATTTTGATAATCTTGAATGACCTGATATATATCGGGATCAATCGAGTCACATTGAGTAGCATCAATAATCAACTGCTGATCTTTATGAACATGCTCCAATGCAGAAATGAGCGCTGAACGATTAAGAAAAGTCACTTGTGATGGAAGCTCAATACGGGTCACGATTCCGTGTAAATGCTTTTCTTTATAAACACGAACGCCTTTATTGAAGTTGCCATATAAAATAAATGCGCTACTGGTAAATAAACCCACCAAAATTCCGGTTAATAAGTCTGTCAGCAAGATTGCAACAAGGGTGATAATGAAAGGTAAAAACTGTTTCCAGCCTTTTTGATAAAGCTGTTTAAATAGCTTTGGATGAGTCAGTTTAAAACCAGTCACGATTAATATCGCTGCAAGCGCAGACAATGGAATCATATTCATGAGTTGAACAAAGAATAAAACTGCTAGTAGCAATAATATGCCGTGAATAATCGTGGAATATTTACTACGTGCGCCTGTATTTGCATTTACAGAACTGCGGACAATGACTGAAGTGACTGGCATGCCGCCAATTAAACCTGAAACAATATTGCCCGCGCCTTGTGCCCACAGTTCACGATTAGGTGGAGATGAACGCTTTTGAGGATCAAGTTTATCTGCGGCTTCTAGGTTTAGTAATGTCTCTAAAGACGCCACAATCGCGAGTGTAATAGCTCCAGTATAAATTAATGGTTCAGTCAGATAGCTAAAGTCTGGAAAAACCAATACCTCTTGCGGCGCTTGCAATATGTTTGGTAGTTGAATCAAATTATTGGTTTGTACGGCCCAAGGCGAGCCGATATTCATTAACACAAAATTTAAAACTGCTGCAATGACCACAGCAATTAAAGCCGAAGGTATGGCCAACTTTTTAAGTGGACTATTATCCCAAGCTAAAATTAAAAATAAACTCAGTAGGCCAATAAGTGCTGCGCCAGCGTCAAAGTGCTGAAGAAAAGTATCAGGTGTAGCAGTCCAAACGTTTTCCCATGAAAAGTCAGTCAGCCCAAATAAATATGGCAACTGAGTCACAATCAGAATGGCACCAATAGCAGCCAATAATCCTAAAATGACGTTGTTTGGAATAAAGTTAGCAAAGAAACCTAACTTAAATATTCCAAATAGAATTTGTAAAATTCCTGCAAATACAATACACAATAAAAAGGCGGCATAGTTGCCGCCTAATTGATCTAACTGTACAAGGATGACCGCAGTCAGCCCTGCTGCTGGGCCAGAGACACTGATGTGAGAACCACTCAGTAGGCCAACAATAATTCCACCAACAATCCCGGCAATAATACCCGAAATGATTGGAGCGCCTGAGGCTAAGGCAATACCCAAACATAAGGGTAACGCCACGAGAAATACGACCACTCCCGAGAGTAGATCGTTTAAATGAAATCTATTTTTCAGTTCTAAAGCCGGCATAAAAACAACCATTTATAATATAAAAAAATAATCAATTTTTAATGTAACTGCCTGAAAGTGAGGAACTTACTTCAAGGCTTTGTCGATATTGTCTGACAACTGAAAAGGGTTAAAGTTGAGTTATGCTATAACGTTGTATAGTTGATTGTAGATTTCACAACGTTTTTGTTGATCTTAAGATTCACCTCATCTTTACCACTGCGATTTCTGAAAAAACGAATTCCACGCTCTCTAAAGCAAACTACGAAACAATAAAAAACCTCCCGTTTGGGAGGTTTCTTTAGGTCTCCTAAAGGCTCTTATTTAGAACCTTTAATTCCCGCTTGTAATAACAATGCACCAAAACCACCAATTTTTTGTTCTTGAGGTTTTTCTTGCTTGCTACGTTGTGGACGCTCAACCTGATCTTTACGCGGCTGTTGAGGGCGTTTACCTTGCGGTTTACGCTCAGAACGCTGTTCGTTATTTTGCTCACGACGCGGTGGACGCTGTGCTTTTACAGGAGCTGCACCTTCTGCGCGCATACTCAAGTTCACACGGTTACGCTCAGCATCAACTTGCATCACACGTACTTGTACAATCTGACCAGGTTTAACTACTTTATGCGGATCAGAAACAAACTCATTTGCTAATTCAGAGATATGAACTAAACCGTCTTGATGTACACCAATATCAACAAAGGCACCAAAGTTTGTGACATTGGTAATTACACCTTCAAGCTGCATGCCTTCAGTCAATTGACCCACTTCAGTGATATCTTCGCGGAATTTAGCAGTACGGAACTCTGGACGCGGGTCACGGCCTGGTTTTTCAAGTTCAGCTAATACGTCTTGAACTGTTGGCAAACCAAATTTGTCATCAACAAATTCATCAGCTTTTACTTGGCGAATGATTTCGGTATTACCAATAATGTCTTTAACTGTCGTCGCTTTCGCCGCAACAATTTTCTCAACAAGACCATAACTTTCAGGGTGAACAGCAGAAGCATCTAAAGGTTCAGAGCCATTTTGGATACGCAAGAAGCCAGCCGCTTGTTCAAAAGTGCGCTCGCCTAAACGAGGTACGCTTTTCAACGCTTGACGGTTATCAAAACGACCATGCTCTTTACGGTATTCAACGATTTGCTGAGCAATTGCTTTGTTTAAACCTGCTATATAAGCCAAGATTGCTGGTGAAGCAGTATTTACATCAACACCAACAGCATTCACACAGTCTTCAACTACCGCATCAAGTGTTTTTGCCAAACCAGTTTGATTTACGTCGTGTTGATATTGACCTACACCAATCGATTTCGGATCGATCTTCACAAGCTCAGCAAGTGGGTCTTGTAAACGGCGAGCAATTGAAACTGCTCCACGAATTGAAACATCAAGCTCTGGAAGTTCTGCCGAAGCAAGTTCACTTGCAGAGTAAACAGATGCACCTGCTTCGCTTACAGTCACACGTGTTAATTTAAGGTCTGTGTTTGTAGCCATCATTTCAGCAACTACAGCTTCTGTTTCACGGCTCGCAGTACCGTTACCAATCGCAATAAGCTCTACGTTATATTCACGACACAAACGAGCTAATTCAGCAATTGAACCTTCTTTGTCTTCTTTAGGCGCAAATGGGTAAATCGTGCTATGAGCAAGTACATCACCTGCATCGCTTACGACAGCCAGTTTCACACCTGTACGGATACCAGGGTCAACGCCCAAAGTTGTACGGCTACCTGCTGGGGCAGATAACAATAAATGACGAAGGTTTTCAGCAAATACCTGCATTGCTTCTGCTTCAGCAGCAAGACGTTTTTCTGTTAGCAATGAATGCTCGATTTGAGGACGAACTTTACCTAACCAGAATAATTTTGCAGTTTGCTTTAAGAAATCTTGGCGAGTTTGTGGCTGAACTTGATCAAGGTTGTATTCAGTTTCAATACGTGCCAAAGGTGCATCATCTTCACCATCTACTTTTAAACCAAGTACGTTTTCTTGACGACCACGTAACATTGCCAATAAACGATGTGAAGGTAGTTTGTTTAAGCCTTCAGAGAATTCAAAGTAATCGCGGAACTTTTTACCGACTTCTTTCTTTTCTTCAGAAGCAACTGCACTTTTTAATACTGCTGTTTTTGCAAAAGTTGCTTTTAATTCTGTAGTCAGCGCAATGTTTTGTGCCCAGTCATCAATCAGAATATGCTGAATTGCATCTAACTGACTTTCAACATCTGGATATTCTTCATGACTAAAACCAGCCAATGCTTCTGTTGGGTCAATTTGTTCTGCAATAATTTTTTCAGCGATTGGTCCTAGACCCGCTTCTTTCGCCTTGAAAGACTTACTCGTACGCTTAGGACGGTACGGTGCATAAATTTCTTCTAAAGCATTTTTTGTTTCGGCTGCATTCACCCGCGCCAATAAGTCATCATTCAATTTATTCTGTTCTTGCAATGACTGAATGACCTTTTCACGGCGCTCATATAAATCACGTAAATACGCTAAACGAGTATCTAATTGGCGTAACTGCGTATCATCTAAACCTTGTGTTACTTCTTTACGGTAACGGGCAATAAATGGAACACTGGCACCTTCGTCAATTAAGCGGATGGCAGCTTCTACTTGGTTTGGACGTACGGCAAGCTCACTTGCCAACTGCTGAACTAAGTCAGTCATCGTGTTTGATCCCACAAGGATAAAGTTTAAAAGCAATGATTATAAAGACCAAGCCCATAAAATCCACACTTGTTTGCGTATTCAAAACGTTTTTTTGTATTGACTATGAATTTTTCACATTCTTATCTTAAAAAAACTCTTTTAAAACTTGATCTATTTGTCATTCTACTTTTCAAGTCGAACTTTATTTAAAAATATGAGTTGTAGCAACTCTTCTAGTATCCAATTAAATTTTTTAATACAAATTACGAGAAAATGAACATATTGATACATGGCTAGAAGGTTTAAAAACTTCATTTTTCTTCTTTTTATATATAAATTTTGAACCACTCATCAATAAAACATCTAGCAATGCTTGTAAAAACTAAAGAATAAATGAATAGAATTTTTTTAAATAATTTATTTGAAACAAATATTTATTAAAATTTAATCGATAAAAATCTAGCGAATGATTGAATATTTGGTTTTTTATCGCGGGCTTTGCTAAATTATGGGCATAAGATGTTGTTTTTTGGTTTCAAGCACCTACGAAAATTGTAATTTTGAGCAAATTGATACATAGTCTTAACAAGAACATCGGCATTATACTGAGGGCTTGCTGGCAATAAGCCTGAGCGCCCCAATAATATATAAATTATGACTTTAAAAGGGAGTACATCATGAGTTTAGTTGTACCTGCTGAACATCCTGAAACCGTACATAACGAAACGGATCGTGTCGAGCGCATTTTAGTAGTCGATGACGATGTGCGTTTACGTACCCTCTTGCAACGCTTTTTAGAAGATAAAGGCTTTGTTGTAAAAACTGCCCATGACGCTTCGCAAATGGATCGTTTATTACAACGTGAGTTATTTTCTCTTATCGTTCTCGATTTCATGTTACCCGTTGAAGATGGTTTAAGTATTTGCCGACGCTTACGTCAGTCAAACATTGATACTCCTATTATCATGTTAACTGCTCGTGGTAGTGACTCTGATCGTATTGCTGGTCTAGAAGCTGGTGCAGATGACTATTTACCAAAACCATTTAACCCTAATGAGCTTCTAGCACGTATTCGCGCAGTATTACGTCGTCAAGTTCGTGAAGTTCCAGGTGCTCCAAGCCAACAAGTTGAAGTAGTTAGTTTCGGCCCATGGTCTTTAGATCTATCTACACGTACGCTTACTCGTGAAGGTCAAATCGTTACATTGACTACAGGTGAGTTTGCGGTATTGAAGGCTTTGGTACAGCATCCACGCGAACCATTAACACGTGACAAACTCATGAACTTGGCTCGTGGTCGTGAATGGGGTGCAATGGAACGTTCTATTGATGTTCAGGTATCTCGTCTACGTCGTCTGATTGAAGATAATCCAGCACGTGCGCGCTACATCCAAACTGTGTGGGGCGTGGGTTATGTGTTTGTTCCAGACGGTGCTGAATAAGTTTGAGATAAAATAGAGTGACTTTAGAGCCAATTCCACCACAAAACTTTACCGATTACGTTACGTACTCAGAGCGTAAACGGACGAGGTGGGAGCGTTTTCTCGACAAGATTAAGCCACGTTCTGCTGCCATGCGTACCACTATTTTGGTACTACTGGTGGTGTTCTTTAGCCTATTTATGTCATTGTGGTTTTTTTGGCGCACTCTCTATTTACCAGAAATTCAACAACATGCCCGTTATCTGGCTGTTGAACTAGAACTGGTCAATAACCCTAATATTCGTATTTTACATGGTAATAACGAAGTTGATATCGATACCTGGTTACGTAATCGGGTTGGTATTGAATACATAACCGACCCTAAAGAATATCCTAGTGTCCGCGATAAAGTTATTGCTGAGTTTTTTACTAATCATGTTGAGCAGAAACTAGCCAATGAGATTGGCACTAAGGACGTTACGGTTTACTTCCAATTTAAACCAAGTCCTCGTATTTGGATTCAAACTCCTGAAATGCATGGTAATTGGGTCCGTGAGCCTCTAAAAACATATGCAAACTATAGCCCTGAACTATTAATTGGTTGGGTTGTGGGTGTTCCTTTAGCCTCAGCCATCATTATTTTGATTTTGGTTCGACAAATGAACCGCCCTTTGCGTCGTTTGCAAAATGCTGCCAATGAATATAGTAAGTCAGGAACAGCGCCTTACCTAGATACCAATCATGGTCCACTAGAAATTCGCCAAGTAAACCAAGCCTTTAATCGCATGGTATATACCCTTGATCAAACCGAGCGTGAACGACGGATTATGTTGGCCGGTATTTCACATGATTTGCGCACGCCCCTTACACGTATTCGTTTAACGGCAGAAATGTTGCCTGATGAGTTTTTTCGTGAAGGCTTGGTGTATGACGTAGATGATATGGATGCGATTTTAAATCAGTTCATCTCGTATATGCGCGACGGTTCGGATGAAGAATTAAAAGACACTAATATCAATATGTTATTGCAGGAATTAATTGTTCAGTTTAAACCGCTTGATATTCGTTTCGAAATGCAAGATGTACCGATTATTCCTGCACGTAGCCTCTCATTAAAACGTCTCATTGCCAACCTAATTAATAACGCAAAGCGTTATGGTGCAGAGCCAATCGAACTCAGTGCAAAAGTTGAAAATGAACATATTTTGATTACAGTGGCCGACAATGGTGAAGGCATTCCCGAAGACCAAATTGAAGAATTAATGCAACCTTTTGTTAGAGGTAACGCTGCTAGAACAATTCAGGGTAGCGGTTTAGGTCTTGCAATTGTTAAACGTATTGTCGATATTCACCAAGGTGAGATCCAAATTCACAACCGTGAACAAGGTGGCTTAGAAGTTATTATTTCGTTACCTATCCCAAAACCAGCGGTTGAAGAAAATACCACGACAAATCCGTTAGAAAAAATTAAACAAACTTTAAGTGAGCGCTTCTAATTTAATCGAATGATCATTTAAAGTGCTATTTTAAATTTTTAAAAAATATTTAAAATCAATTGAATATAAATCATAAAAATAAATTATACCCACATTTATTTAAAAAATTAGACCTTAGCCTAACACCTATGCACTTTTCATTTTTTCATAGCTAAAATCCCGTATGTTTTGACAATATTGAGGATGTCCAATGTCTTTAAGTCGTATTCGCCTAGCTTCTCTTCATGACAAGGTCATCAGTGCTGAACAAGCTGCGCAATTCATCGAAAATGGAATGACCGTTGGTATGAGTGGTTTTACTCGTGCCGGTGAAGCTAAAGCTGTTCCACAGGCACTTGTAGAGCATGCAAAGAAAAATCCGTTAAAAATCACGTTAATTACGGGTGCTAGCTTAGGTAATGACTTAGACAAACAACTCACGGAAGCAGGTGTTTTATCTCGTCGCATGCCTTTTCAGGTAGACAACACTTTACGCCGCGCAATTAACAACGGCGAAGTCATGTTCATTGATCAACACTTATCAGAAACTGTTGAGCAAATGCGCAACCAACAATTGAAACGTCCAGACGTTGCAGTAATTGAAGCAATTGCAATTACTGAAGATGGCGGCATTATCCCGACTACCTCTGTAGGTAACTCAGCAAGTTTTGCTATTTTTGCCGAAAAAGTTATTGTTGAAATCAATACATCTTTAAGCGAAAGCTTTGAAGGTTTGCACGACATCTACATTCCGACTTACCGTCCAACACGTACACCAATTCCATTAACAAAAGTGGATGAGCGTATTGGTACAACAGCAATTCAAATCGATCCTGCAAAAATTGTAGGTATTGTATTTAACGATACGCATGACTCACCATCAACAGTCACTCCTCCAGATGATGAGACTCAAGGTATTGCAAACCACTTAATTGCTTTCTTTAACAAAGAAGTTGCAGAAGGTCGTTTACCGAAAAACCTTGGTCCATTACAAGCAGGAATTGGTTCTATTGCCAATGCTGTATTAACAGGTTTAAAAGATTCTGATTTTGAAGACCTCATCATGTACTCAGAAGTACTACAAGACTGTACTTTTGAACTCATTGATGCAGGTAAAATGAAGTTTGCTTCTGGTAGCTCAATTACCCTTTCAGCGAAATGTGGCGAAAAAGTTTTTGGCAATATCGAAGCTTACAAAGACAAATTAGTGCTGCGTCCGCAAGAGATTTCTAACCATCCTGAATTAGTTCGTCGTTTAGGTATTATCGGCATTAACACTGCACTTGAGTTTGATATTTACGGTAACGTGAACTCTACTCATGTATGCGGTACAAAAATGATGAATGGTATCGGTGGTTCAGGTGACTTCGCGCGTAACGCACACTTGGCGATATTTGTAACCAAATCAATTGCTAAAGGCGGCGATATTTCCTCTATCGTGCCAATGGTAAGCCACGTTGACCACAGCGAACACGACGTTGATATTTTAGTGACAGAGCAAGGTCTAGCTGACTTACGTGGTTTAGCACCTCGTGAACGCGCTCGCGCTATTATCGATAACTGTGTACACCCACTTTATCGTGATGCATTAAATGACTACTTTGATCGTGCATGTGCCAAAGGTGGACATACTCCTCACTTACTTCGTGAAGCATTGTCTTGGCATGCAAACTTTGAAGAGACAGGTCAAATGCTTCAAGCAGCACCAGTTGCAAAATCAGCTTAAATCTCTGGTTTAATTCAAGCACTCCTTCGGGGGTGCTTTTTTATTTGTTTAAATTATTAATAAACACTGCTCAAACTCATATTTTTATTTTATCTTTTCAGCACATCAAAACAAAAAGTAGAAATCCGCATGTTCATTATTCGCCAATTTACAAATGCAGATCTGGATGATGTCGTTAATTTATGGGAAAGCTGCGGTCTCACCCGCCCTTGGAATAGTCCTGAAACAGATATTTTCAGAAAAGTTTCACAACAAGATGATTTATTTTTAGTTGCTATTAAGGATGAGCAACTCATTGGCACGCTCATGGGCGGTTACGACGGTCATAGAGGCTGGATTAACTATTTAGCTGTTCACCCCCACCAACAACGCTTAGGCATCGCTACAGCGCTTGTACAGCAACTTGAGAAGCGCCTCATCGCTCGTGGTTGCCCAAAACTTCAATTATTGGTGCGTAAAGATAATTTGAATGTATTGAACTTTTACGAACAGCTCGGTTACGACGAAGTAGAAGCCGTGTGTTTAGGCAAACGACTCATTAATGATAATCCTAACGAGTAGAGACAAGTTTTCAGTTGAGCCATTTTTAGAAAGTGAAGGTAATATTGGGGATAACCCTATTTGCTTGTGGATAAAATGAGATTTATACACAGGCACAATCTTCATATTTTTTATTAAATCAGCAGACATGAAAAAGCCCCATACTTTAAAGTATGAGGCTTTTTCGAATATGGTGGCGAGACCCAGGATCGAACTGGGGACACACGGATTTTCAATCCGTTGCTCTACCTACTGAGCTATCACGCCGATGGCCTGTATTAAGCCGTATCTCAGAACAATAGTCAACAATTATCCTGAGTTTCTGATTTAAATGGATATTTTTTATACTTAAAAAAAATCCCTGATGGGATCAGGGATTGAAAACACAAATAATGGTGGCGAGACCCAGGATCGAACTGGGGACACACGGATTTTCAATCCGTTGCTCTACCTACTGAGCTATCACGCCGAAGTGGGCGTATTAAACAATGTTTATTAGTTAACGTCAAGTAACTTCCGCATTTTTTGTAACAAGTGATTATTTTTAAATCACAGTTACATTAAAAATAGGCTTTTAGGTATGTAGTTTACCAATATGTGCTAAACAACGATGGATAGCTCCACATCCCGGTTCAAAAGTTTTAACGCCATTTGATTCTTCTATACGGCAAGCTTCTTCAACTAAGCGCTCAGCGACACCACGACCACGGTTAGCAGGATGCACAACAATATATTCAAGAACCTTGCTTTCACCTTGTCCTGAAGACCAAATTGCACCTATAATTTTGGTGTTAAATTCTGCAGTGTATAGCGTGGTATACTGCTGTAAATCTTGTTCAAGTTGTTCAATCGCATCGTGCCCGTCACCAAACTCCGGACTTGTATCATACAAACGCTCAAGCTGATCACGAATCTCTGAATTATCTAGAGAACTATAAGCATGTACGGTAATAGGCATTGATTAACCCTCCTGAGCAAACTATGATGCTGTCACGAATTCGTCACAGCGAAATTGTCGTTAACATCCAATCATTTTTGACGTTTTTTTGAGGAACGTGTCCATGACGCAACGTATCAGTGAAGTGGTTAGAAATACCAATGAAACCAAAATTCGAGTTCGCTTAAATCTCGATGGTACTGGTCAAGGCACACTAAACACCGGAGTTCCATTTTTAGACCATATGATTGATCAAATCAAGCGACATGGCTTATTTGATATCGATATTCATTGTGATGGAGACCTCGAGATTGATGATCATCATACCGTAGAAGACTGCGGTATCACGCTTGGACAAGCTTTTGCACAAGCTTTAGGTGATAAAAAAGGTTTAAAACGCTATGGTCACTTTTATGCACCATTAGACGAAGCTTTATCACGTGTTGTCGTAGATTTATCTGGTCGTCCGGGTTTATTTATGGATATTCCATTTACTCGCGCACGTATTGGTACTTTTGATGTGGATTTATTTTCCGAGTTTTTCCAAGGTTTCGTAAACCATGCGCTTATGACCTTACATATCGATAACTTGAAAGGTAAAAACAGCCATCATCAAATCGAGAGTGTATTTAAAGCACTAGCGCGTGCTTTACGTATGGCATGTGAAGTTGATCCACGTGCTGAAAACACGATTGCATCGACAAAAGGTAGCCTCTAATGACACGTATCGCGTTACTTGATTATGGCATGGGCAATCTACACTCAGCAGCTAAAGCACTTGAGCATGTGGGCGCTACAGTCGATGTAACTAACGACCCAAAATTAATTGCACAAGCCGACAAAATTGTTTTCCCAGGTGTTGGGGCAATGCGTGACTGTATGCAAGGCATGCGTGAGGCAGGTATTGATGAAGTCGTACGCAAAGCTGCTTTTAATAAACCAGTTCTTGCGATTTGTGTAGGCATGCAAGCATTACTGCAAAGTTCTGAAGAAAATGGCGGTGTAGACGCACTAGGTATTTTTGACGGTGTAGTAAAGCACTTCCCTCAAATGGAAGGTTTGAAAGTCCCACACATGGGCTGGAACCAAGTTCACCAAATGGACCCAAGCCATCCAATGTGGAACAACATTGAACAAGATGCTCGCTTCTACTTTGTACACAGTTACTATGTTGAACCGAAAGATGAAAAGCTTGTGGCTGCAACATGCGAATATGGCGTGAACTTCTGCACAGCAATTCACAAAGATAATTTATTTGCGACTCAATTCCATCCAGAGAAAAGCCATACTGCTGGATTGCAGTTACTTAAAAACTTTGTGGAATGGAATATTTAATTTCACGAAAGCTTTAAACAGATCAGGTCTAGATGGCCTGATCTTTTTTTTTATTTATAATAATAAGCAATCATTTATAGAATGATATTTTATTCAACAAAATATTGAATATTCATACTTTTAAATAAAACCAAATGAACAGGATAAACAAAATGAATTCACCTTTTGAAAATCAACCACTTCAGCAGGATTCACCCTTTAAGGCAAATGGTCGTTTTGGACGACTCTCATATGCTGCTTGGACCTTCCTATTTACCCTAACTCTCGCTGCTGTTGTTCTACTTATTATTTTTACTTTCGGTCTTACACAAAATGAGGGCACTTCAGGTTTTACTGCGCCGGGCATCGTCGCTATTGCCATTCCCTATATCGTTGGTATTTATATTAGCTTCGTATTTACTATTCGCCGTTTGCATGACCGTAATAATACAGGTTGGTTATCTTTACTCATGCTCGTACCAGTCGTGAACATTGGCCTTGCCATTTATTTATTCTGTGCAAAAGGAACTGAAGGCCCTAATGATTATGGACCAAAGCGTCCAACACCAAGCTGGGAACGTGTTTTAGGTTGGATCTATATTGTCATTATTCCACTCGCATTTGTTTTCGGAGTTATTGTTGCAATGATGGTTCCGAGTTATCAAAGTTATATCGAAAGAAGCGAAAGTATTGAAATTGGTACACCATCTCAGTCTCAATAATTTTTAAAGTTTCGTAAAGCCTAGTTCTCTAGGCTTTATTCATATATAAAGGGAATAGCTCAATTTATTTGTACGCTGTTAAATATGTCTGAAACCCTTCCCCTCCTCGACAAAGCCTCTATTCAACAGCTCCCACTTTTTAAAAATCTTAACCACCAAAATATTGTGGTGATTGAAAATATTGAGCAATGCAAAACTATTGAAGAAGAACTAAAAGCAGCGATCTTTTTAGGTTTTGATTCAGAGTCTAAACCGACTTTTCGGGTGGGTGAAGTTTCGACAGGTCCACACTTAATTCAACTTGCCACAGAACATAAAGCCTATTTATTTCATGTAAATTCTTCGACTTTAAAATTTTTGCAGCCTATTTTGTCAAACCCTCAGCAACTTAAAGTCGGCTTTGGTCTTAAAAATGATAAGCACATTTTTCATAAAAAAGGCATAGAGCTTGAAAGCTGCGTTGACCTTGCTAAAGGTTTTAGTCACTTTGGTTTTACTCAGCAAATGGGTGTACAAAAAGCCGTAGCACTGTTGTTTGGACAGTATCTTTCAAAGTCAAAGAAAGTCGGAACATCAAATTGGGCGCAAAAACCACTTACACCACAGCAAATCAGTTATGCAGCCGCTGATACTTATGCAGCTCTACTGGTATTTTTAGAGCTTCGTAAACAAAACTTATTACCGGCTCACATTTCACAAACGATTCAAACCGCACTTCACGCGTAAAGTTATAAAAGTCTTTTCTAAGGCTTAGCGATTGATCAATACTTTGCTAAGATGTGCACAATTTCATAAACATGATGAAGCAAGGAGCGAAAGCATGCTAATCATTCCAGCAATTGACCTGAAAGATGGTAAATGTGTGCGTTTAAAACAAGGGCGTATGGAAGACGATACCGTTTTCTCTGACGATCCGGTTGCAACTGCCCAGCATTGGGTAAATGAAGGCGCACGTCGTTTGCATTTGGTCGATTTGAATGGTGCTTTCGCAGGTACGCCTATCCATAAACCTGTTGTTGAAGCGATTGCTAAAGCTCAGCCAGAATTACCAATTCAAATTGGTGGTGGTATTCGTTCATTAGAAACGATTGAACACTACTTAGAAGCTGGCGTGACTTTTGTCATTATCGGGACTAAAGCAGTTCAAGAGCCAGAATTTGTAGAAGAAGCTTGTAAGCGCTTTGCAGGTCACATCATTGTTGGTATTGATGCCATGAATGGTATGGTTGCAACTGACGGTTGGGCTAATGTTACTGACGTGAAAGCAACTGATCTAGCAAAACGCTTTGCAGATGCTGGTGTGTCTAGCATTGTTTATACAGACATTGCACGTGATGGCATGATGCAAGGTGTAAACGTTGAGCAGACTGTCAACTTGGCTCAATACTCAGGTTTACCAGTGATTGCTTCAGGTGGCGTAACTAACCTTGATGACGTTCGTAACTTAAAAGGCAAACCAGGCATTTTAGGTGCAATCACTGGTCGTGCAATTTATGAAGGTACTCTAAACCTTCGTGAAGCTCAGCTTCTGTTAGATGAAAACCGTCTTTAATTTTTAAGATGTAAAAAAAGAGCCTGTTTAGGCTCTTTTTTTATTTTAATCATTTCTAATTTAATAGTTTTTCTAAATCGATCACCTCATCTGCCAGTTCCATTGCATAGGGTGAATGCGTAATCATAATCACGGACGGAACAACTTGCTGAATATATGCAAGTATATCTTTTGCAGTATCTACATCTAAAGCTGCGGTCGGTTCATATAATATGATGAGTTGTGGGCGTGCTAAAAGACCTCGAAGGATACAAATTCTTTGCTTTTCTCCCCCTGAAAAATTCTTATAAATTTCAGTTAGATCATCATCGAGCGTTAACTCATGCTTTTTCAAAATATGCGATAGTTTAAACTGCTCAAGCATCTGAATTAAGTAAGAATCTTCATATATATACTGAGAGTTATAAACCAAATTATCTCTTAAAGAATAAGGAAAAATAACAGGTTGCTGGGCAACATAGACCACTTCATCAAAAATATGCTTAGAAAAGTTATGACTGATATCGACATTTTTATAAAAAAGCTGCCCTGACTGAATCTGATATACCCCCATTAAATAATTCATCAAAGAAGTTTTACCTAGCCCTGTTTGCCCAATCACGACATACGTTTTATTAGCCAAAATTGTTAAATTAAAATGGTCTACTGCTCTTTTTCCTAACGAAAATTTGGCATTTATAAATTGAAATATAACTTCGGAATGTTGAATGGTAGACGACGTATATTGCTCTTTCTTGAGATTAAAATACTGTCGGTATTTTGCTAAAGCCACAAAGTTGCCATTTAACCGCATCAAACTTTGGGAAACAGCCAAAAATGGATTGGTGAGTTGAATAATATAAGTACTTATCAATACGAAAGCCCCAGCTGTCAATTGCTTGTCAGTTGAAAGAAATACAGTAAATAACATAAAAATAAGTAAGAATAAAAAGATCATAAACAACTGAGAAATCATCAATAATCCTATTTTCTTATTCCTATCTTTTGCCGTTGTGATATATAAATTTAGAGTGTCATTAAATTTCGACAACTGAAACGGCACTGCATTTTTTACTTTAATTTCATAGGAGTTAGATATTTGATGTATTAAATGACTATTCACTAAATTGTCTTTTTCATACATAGCATCGAAGAGTGAACTACTTCTTTTATTTATATAAAAGGAAACGATAAAAATAATAATAGCGACCAATAAAAAGCTAAAACTGAAAAGTAAACTAATGGTCGTAAACAAAACCGCAAAAATCATTACCAATTGGAAAATAATTGGTCCTAAATAAAAAGTTAACGTTAAATTAATCTCACCAAAAGCAGTACTTCCTCTTTCAAGATCACTCATTACTGTTCCAGCCTCGATTTGATCTTGTGCATCTTTTTTTAGATTTAAATAATTTTTTAAGCCTGCAGAAATTAATGATCCTTTGAAATCGACCATCAAATAAGCCCCAAAAATATTTTGCGTCCAATGGCATAACTCATTGACTAACCATGCGGTCGCGTAGGCAAGTACAAGTAGATATAAAAAATTAAATGGGAGCTGAATATTGAGTAAAAAGTTATATTCATGTGCAGAATAATCGATAATAATTTTTAGCAAGTATGGTAATAAAGTCGTAAAAAATGCTGCAAATACCACTAATAAAAACATAAGAAACATACTACTTCTTTGTTTCTTATAATTTTCTTTAGAAATATTCCAGACAAATTTATAGTTCTGAATATCTTGCGAACTTAATAAAAACTTCATTTCTCTATCTTTTTTCTGTTAAAACGATTTAAAAATAATTTCATTACACAAGAAATATCATAACTTGTCTTATTTATTGTTCTTCATGTTTTTTGTTTAAAACTAAACTTACAACTTTTTAAATAAGATAAATGCAAGATATAAAACCGAATACTTCATATAGTTTTAAAAAAGATTTTAAAGTTAATACACCACATTACGAATGAATTTAAGTATTTGATTACCGCTATTCACATACGTATAAGTCACTGAACTGGCATATATAATTGAAGAGCCAGCAGCTATAGTTTTTGAGCCATCTGCAAATTGTATCGTTAGCTCACCTTCTAATACATAAATAAGTTCTTGCCACCCTTCTGGGTCTGCTTCAGCAATATAAGACTCCCCTACTGCCAATGACCACGTCCAAAGCTCAACTTGGCTATGAGACGGAACTGAAGCCAGTAATGTTGCTTTGCTTTCCTCTTTTTCACCCTGCCAAGCAAGTACATTAACCAAGGCTTGTTCTTTATGCTCGGGTGCGCTCACAATCGTTCTAAAGTCTACCCCCAACACTATCGCAATCGCGTCGAGTTTAGCCAAGCTGATATTGACTTGTCCTGTTTCTAAAGCAGCAATGGTACGTCTACTTACACCTGCCTGATCTGCCAATTCCTGTTGGCTTAAACCACGCTCATCTCTTAGTGAACGGATATTTGTGCCTACGTGCTGTAAAACGGTACTCGACTGGCTCATAGAATAGGTAGTAAAGAAAATTTGAGCAATATATTGCACAAAACTGAAGAATAGCGCAATATGTGCAGTATATTGCACAATTTATTTTAATTTTGAGTATGCCACCAATTTCTTTGAGTTCAAGCAAAGCCCCTCAGTTAGCACTCGTTTTGATTACTATGATTTGGGGTGGAACATTTCTTACAGTGCAATATGCACTGAATTTTACATCGCCTATGTTTTTTGTAGGCTGCCGCTTTGCTGTAGCAGCGCTAACGTTATTGCTTATTTCATTCAAGAGCATGAAAGGCGTTACCTTAAAAGACTTAGGTGCTGGTACTGCAATTGGTGTAGTGATTGTTGGCGGTTATGGAACTCAAACGATTGGTCTGCAAACTATTCCGAGTAGTGAGTCGGCTTTTTTAACGGCGCTTTATGTTCCACTTGTTCCTATTTTAATGTGGCTCATCTTTAGAAAGACACCACATGTCATGACTTGGGTAGGAGCAGCTTTGGCCTTTGCTGGTCTTGTTTTATTAACAGGTAATGGTTTTGAGCAAATCTCTTTAAATTTTGGACAACTTTTAACAGTACTTGGCTCAGTTGCGATTGCTTTAGAAATTATTTTTATTAGTTACTTTGCTGGAAAGGTAAATTTACGCCGTGTGACCATCATTCAGCTCGCTGTCGCGTCTCTACTTTCTTTTACTATTATGCCTGTAGTGGGTGAACATACAATTCCAGCATTTTCATGGCCGCTTGTACTTACAGCTGTTACATTAGGTTTAGCAAGCGCACTGATTCAATTTGTGATGAATTGGGCTCAGCGTATGGTTGATCCTTCACGTGCTGCGATTATTTATGCAGGAGAGCCTGTTTGGGCAGGAGTTATTGGCCGAATCGCAGGTGAGCGATTACCAGTTATTGCTCTTTTTGGCGGTGCTTTAGTGGTGTTAGGTGTTTTAATCAGTGAGTTAAAACTTAAGTTACCCATTAAAAAAACTAAAAGAATTCGAGAATAAAAAAAAGAGAGCTTAACGCTCTCTTTTTTATTGATTAAGGCTGATACATAGGGCGGTTATCATTTAACGCAATCAGACCGCGAATTGCACGATATACAATCCAGATCCATGCCGCTGTAATCACGCCCACACAGAATACGGTCGATGAGATCGCAACACCTGCAAATAAATCGGTATTTTCACCTGTAAAGAACAAGAAAATAAACGGTAAAAAGGCAATAATATTCCAAGCGAGATACCACCAGAATGTTCTGATTTGCCATGTAAAGTGACTCGCAAAAATTGAACCTTGTACATCGGAACGTTTTACGTAGTTAATAATTAAAGCAATAATCGCAAGTAAGCCGCCCGTAAAAATGGCAACAATATAAAGTACATACAAAATAAGTGTTAAAGTACGATTCGGATCTTGGTCGATAGAACTATTCATTTTTATACCTCTCAAGTTTAATAAAAACAATTTACTTTTATGATCCCCGCAAAACATTTAAAGGAGAAATTAGCCACAAAATCAAAAGTAAATGAAGGAATATGGTACAAAAATAAATCTTACGAAATGGTTGTTTTTGTGTTTTATGTCTCAGTTTTTGTTGTGCCCACCATGCAGCTGGCCAACCGCCTAAAAAGCTCACAATATGTAAAGTCTGTTCAGGAACACGGCGATTTCCCAATTGTGCAGCTTCTTTGTCTTGTGAATAAAGCCAGTAGCTTAAGGCATTCATCATCAAGACGAACAACAAAGTATAGGCTGGTAAAGTATGGATAAAACTCATAATGCTCATTAGAACAAAATAAAATACGATGCCCATTTGCATGGCAGACCATGGTTTTGCCTGAAATGAAGATTCTGTTTTTGCTGACTTTGAAGCTTTACGTGTTTGTGATGCCTTTAAATAGGTGACTTGCTGGGCACGGAAGCGACCTCGCTCATCTAAAATGACCAGATACTCAAGTGCACAACCAATAATTGGCCGAGGTCCGGGGCGTGCAAAATCTTTGATATGCAAAAAGACTCGCTCTTTTTCAGCATCATCCGGCTGAATAAAGCCATAACCTTTTTCGTCGAACCATTCGACTAAACGCCCCTGATCTCGCATCTCTATTCCTTTTATGCTTTTACATGACTTAAACGGTCTTGCATCATTGCTCGCATTTCCTGCGGGTCTTTTTGCAAAATGTCGTCGCCTGTACGTCCTTCTTCTTTATTTTTTTGAGCAACTTGCAAACGCATTGACCAAAAACGGCATGCTGCCATTGCTAAGAATACATCTAAACACTCAATTTCATCTGAAGTAAGCACACGAATCTTTTGGTATGCCGCTAAGTAAGCTGCCACTTTGTCTGAGTTTAAATGCGCTGCTGGATATTCGGTACAAAAATCATTGATGGTAATCGCAATATCAAACAGCAATTCATCTTGATTTAACTCGTAAAAATCTAAAATACCTTGTAATTGATCACCTTCAAACAATGTATTGTCGCGGAATAAATCTGAATGAATAAAACCTGTTGGTCGGTTTGAATACTGTGCTGTTTTAGCATTAAACGCTTGATAGACCTGCTCAAGTAAAGCTTGGTCTTCTTGAGTCATATTTGGTTTAAGCTGCTCTGCAACGCCTGTCCAGTATTGATGATCGCGTCTATATTCACGTTCAAGTGGAAAGTCTTGTAAAGCCACATGCAGTTTTGCCTGTGCATCTGCAATTGCTGCAACTTGTGCTACTGTGGTTTGCATGGGATGGTGACCCATGAGGCGTGGTGCAATCTGTGCAGGCTTTTCTGCAATCACGTGAACCGCTTGTCCGCTATGTTTTAACGGTACAGCAACGGGTACATCATGAGTCCCCAATTGTTCAAGTACAGGAATAAGTTCACCTGCCCCTTGTGCATCTAACTCTTCAAACACGGTAAGTACATACTGTTTGCGGTTTACATCAACCAAAAAATAATTGGTGTTTTGAATACCTCCCTGAATTGGGTTCAGCTCCAACACCTCTAATCCATAAGGTGCAGCAAAGGTGCGAACTTCATCTAAACTCAACGGGGTATAAACCGACATGGAAAACCTGCAAAAAACATCTGTGAAGTTTGATAGAATACCTCTTCCCTCCATGAAGGTGTAGCGCCTGTGTAGGAACTTTCACCAACGGCGATTATTTTTGGAAAAAGCTATGCTTGCTAAACGTATTATTCCTTGCCTAGACGTTGATAACGGACGCGTAGTTAAAGGCGTTCAATTCCTCGATATTCGTGATGCTGGCGACCCTGTTGAAGTGGCACGTCGCTATAACGAACAAGGTGCAGACGAAATTACTTTCTTAGACATTACCGCTACACATCATGGACGCGATACCACTTACCGTACTGTTGAACGTATGGCCGAGACTGTATTTGTGCCATTAACTGTCGGTGGTGGGGTACGTAAGGTTGAAGATATTCGTGCGTTATTAAATGCAGGTGCAGACAAAGTGAGTATTAACTCGGCTGCCGTATTTAACCCTGAATTTGTTCAAGAGGCTTCACAGCACTTTGGCGCGCAATGTATAGTGGTTGCAATTGATGCCAAAAAAACTGGTGACAACAAATGGGAAATCTTTACTCACGGTGGCCGTAAACCAACAGGTATTGATGCCATTGAATGGGCTGTGAAAATGGCTGACTACGGTGCGGGTGAGTTACTCATTACAAGTATGGATGCCGACGGTACTAAAGCGGGTTACGATATTGCCTTAATGCGTGCTATTAATGACCGCGTGACCATTCCAACGATTGCCTCAGGCGGTGTAGGTAACTTACAACACCTTGCAGACGGTATTTTACAAGGTGGTGCAGATGCGGTATTGGCTGCAAGTATTTTCCACTTTGGCCAATATACGATTCCAGAAGCTAAACAATATTTAGCTGAACAAGGCATCGAAATGCGCTTGTAAGCGCATTGATAGTAAATGGGGCGATATGCCCCTTTATTTTTTTATGCAGCACCATCAACCGAATTTATGTCGTTAACCAGTTGAGGCTTTTCTTTTTTCTCGACCCATTTTGCAGGGAAGATTTTTTCTACTGCTTGAGACAGTGGTTTAGCAAGTGCAGTCGGTAATCGTATACCCAAAGGGTTTTGTTCTTTTAAATCTGCCGAAGACACCACACGTGTTCCCATCACGTAATCAAACCAAGGCTTAGTCACACACCAATTAGCATCTTGATTAGAGTTCATGTGGTGATCGTAATGCCACGGAATTTTACGCTTAGCCCAGTCAGGCTCTAAATGTGCACGGCGATGAATATAATAATAATTACCAGCGCTGTACCAAGCTGCAAGTGCCATACCTTTTGAAAATGGATAGAAAATTGCACTTGAGACGGTTGCCACTACGGCAAGAGAAATTAACTCATTTTTAGTTCGCCAGTTGCCAACGCCTTCCACATAGCAATCATCATGAAATTGCTGTTTGCGTACTTCACGATGGTGTGCCCAATGTGACTCCATGCTTCTTGGCACTGGGCTATAGCGCGGTTGTCCAGCACGGTGCACACCATGCAAAATATATTTGTGTGCCACCCATTCAAATGCATTTGCAACTGCAATTCCTGCAATAAACCCTTTTAACATCGCCTTACTCCTTTTTCTTTTTATTCAGCATATAAAATTCGTTATGCTAGGTATTGACCAGAATTTATGGTTTCATTGACAAATCACGACAAGAAAGAGGTGGTCACGGATGCCACAGCTAAAAAATTATACAGGCTCGGTGTATGGAGGGCTGGGACATCTATTAAAAGCTTATTGTGAAGCAAATGAGTTAGTGATTCCTGAACAATTAGAACACATTCAGAATCTGGAACGCTTTGACTATGTGGTTTGGCGTGACTTATTAGAAGTGATTTATAAACTCGACCCGAAGCCCGGTTTAGGCCTAGAAATTGCCAAATATGTACAACCCAAACACTTAGGGATTATTGCCTACCTTGCACTCTCTTGCGATAACTTAGGCGAAGCCTTAATTCGTTATCATGACTTTCACCGTCTGATTTATGACGGAAGTCCATTAGTTGTTGAACTACAGGGACAATATGCTTCTATTCGCTGGGAAGCGACCGAGCTACATCCTACTCAACTTACCGATGAAATCGCAATTGCGCTGGTCATTCAGTTCTTACGTCTTTTTATGTCTCATGAAGATGTGCATTTGCATGAAGTACATTTCTTAAATACTGCCCCTAAAAATATCAGGGTTTACGAGCAGTACTTTCAATGTCCCGTTCGTTTTAGCCAGCCACGTACCGAGTTACTCATTCCAATTACGGAAATTCATAAGCCGCTTAGCAGCGCCGACCACACCCTACAACAACTATTGGTTCAGCAAGCACAAGCACTTTTAGAACAGTTACCAAATTCAACCCAGCTCGATCAGCGCTTACAGCATTCAATTTTAACTGGCTTACAAAAGGATCAATATCAAATTGAATATATTGCAACACAGTTAGGACTTTCAGTTCGACAGCTCCAACGGCATTTACAACAGCAAAACACCACCTTTCAGGAACGTGTACAGCAAGTGCGCTTTATGCTGGCAACTGAGTATTTAAAAGACCCGCATTTAAGTTTACAAGAGATTGCCCTTTTGCTTTGTTACTCAGAACAAAGTGCTTTTCAAAGAGCTTTTAAACATTGGACCAATCAAACACCACAACAATGGAGAGATCATTTTTTAGACAAAGAATAACCAACCAAAACTTACAAATCTTTTCTTGATTAAAACAACACTGAAAACAAAAATTTCATATAGTCACATGCTTAATTTTTTGTGACATATTTCACACTAATTAAAAAATAGATCAATAGATGAGTAATCACAATGAATAAATATTTTGCTGAATTCTTAGGTACGTTTTGGCTAGTCTTTGGTGGTTGTGGTAGCGCTGTATTAGCCGCAGCTTTCCCTGAACTTGGTATTGGCTTTGCAGGTGTAGCCCTTGCCTTTGGTTTAACCGTACTCACTGGTGCTTATGCTTTAGGGCATATTTCTGGTGGACATTTTAATCCTGCTGTGAGTGTCGGTCTTTGGGTCGGCGGTCGTTTTGATATTAAAGATTTAATTCCTTACATCGTTGCACAAGTAGTCGGCGCGACTGCTGCTGCATTTGTTCTTTATATTATTGCTCAAGGACAAGCTGGCTTCACTGGTGTAGGCGGCTTTGCTTCAAATGGTTTTGGTGATTTATCACCAAATAAATTTGGTTTAGGTTCTGCTTTTATTATTGAAGTGGTCCTTACTGCTTTCTTCTTAATCGTTATTTTAGGATCAACACATGGTCGTGCACCTGCTGGTTTTGCGCCTATTGCGATTGGTCTTGCATTAACACTTATTCACTTAATCAGTATTCCAGTGACAAATACTTCGGTGAACCCTGCACGTAGTACAGGTGTTGCATTCTTTGCTCAAACTGGTGCTTTAAGTCAGTTGTGGTTGTTCTGGGTAGCACCGATTTTAGGTGCTGTGATTGGTGCGATTATTTATAAGGTGGTTGCTGGGGATAAGGATTAATTCTTTATATCTATAGCCTTAATCTGCTATCGCGGTGGGTGACATGGATGTCACCTGTTGAGCAGGGGTACACGGAAGTGCCCTCTGCTCAACAAAGCCTTTTGCTTACTTTTGGGCTTTCAAAAGTAAGAAATGTCTATACAAACTCACTAACACCTAACGTGGTATTAAAGACTGTATGGCAACATGACTATGCTCAACATCACATATAGAATATAAAATTATAAAAACGGATTATTAACTTCTTGTTCAGCTGGACGTTCAATTTTCTCAGGCAATTCTTCTTTTTCCAAAGCTGCAACCACATCGTTTAAAAAGCTCTGCAATACCTTTGCCTGCTCTAAGCCGACTTTGTCTTTAGTAATTTGCAAATTGCCATAAATGCTCACGCAATCGACATCATTTTCTAATGTTAAATCTTCAATTGAAGAAGACTCGGTACCCTTTTCAAATGGCTTAAACATAAGTGTGTCTCGTTGTTATATCTTCACAGTGTAATACGATCAATTTAAAAAAAATCAATCAAAATTAAAAGTGCCGATAAAATTAAAAAAGCGCCCATCAAGATATTAAAATATTTCAAACGGTTACCTTGGTTTAGCACCACTGAAAATTTATCACCACAGAATCCCCAAAAGAACAAACACACATAACAGGTGAAAAAATAAATAACGATAAAAATCGGCAACGCCTGCGGGTTTTCAATGCTGGTAAACATGGTTATACCCGATACACAAGCTAACCACGCTTTAGGGTTAAGCCACTGTAACAAGAACCCATCTTTAAAATTGGGAATAATGATCTGTTCGACAGGATCACTTGAAATAGAAATATTTGCAGCAGAAAGAATAATTTTAATCCCGATATAACAAACAAAGAGCGTTCCACAAATCGCAAGAATTTTTAAAACAACTGGAAATTGAGTTAATACACTTTGCAGGCCAAATGCCATAAAAATCAAAAGCAAAGTAAAACCAATGGTAGCACCTGAAATATACGGAACTGATCTTTTTAAACCATGATTTAAGCTGGTCGATAAAATGACGGTATTGACGGGACCCGGGGTAATAGACATAGCAAAAGAAAAAAGAAACATCGAGGCAAACATTGTTATTGTCCTTATTCGAATAAATGGATAAACAGACAGATCTGTATGCTCATCTTATTGTATTGAATAAGAACTGTGCAACAATGTTTACATGCGAGTTATTTAATGATTTGCAAGAAATAGTTCACCAAGGCTTCTACCAATTGTTTCACAATCGCCTTTCTAGTTTCTTCATCAATACTTGGAACTTTTGATTCCATAGGTTCAGAAGACGTATTTTTTTGCTTTTTAAACTGATCTTGTAATGCGTGAATCTGATCTTTAGTTAAATCTTGTTCACACTGGCTTTCTCCATCCCAGTGCAAATAATCTAATTTCTGATTTGGCTTAACTTGGCTAGATGTTAATGGCAGACGATAAACATTACGTTTTTGTTGTTCGGTAAGTTGAGGAAATAAGTTAATTCCTAACTTTTCTTCCAAATAACAAACACTCACGACCTTAACCTGCTGCGAGTTGTTATTTGGTGCATAGTAAGCGCCAATTGCACCCGTTTTAGGATAATAAACAGCTTTATATACGGCGCTTGGAACAATAACACCACGCCCAATCGTTTTGAGTCGTTGACCTTCAAAAATTGGTCCCGTCACGATATAGGCATCTTGCTTTTGCTTAGTAACAACAGCACGTGTAGCGTCTTCAAGCTTACGCCAAACTTCCTGATTATTTTTAGGGGCCTGCGGAACCATATTACTGAGCGAGAAGCTATCGTATTGCGAGTCTTTAGTTGGCATATCACCATTTGGGGACATGTGCCCACGGTCATAGCCTGAGCCACGATAATCGCTTAACAATGAACGGTGACGCTCTGGGACACGTGTTTCTTCGTGGAAATTATCTTCACGTTTAATTCTAGTGCTTAAACGTTCAGGACTTAGATATTCAGCTGACCATAACGGCGTTTTAGACATACCCGAGTACAGAACATTGAAGCCATTAAAACACAGCGCATAACTGTCTTTTTTTAAACTTTCTTTATTTAGGGCAGGTGGAACTTCACGATAAAACTGATTTAGACAAGTCGAGTTGGTACTTAAAGGCGAAAACCATTGTGAAATTTTTTCACCACCAAAAGCGATGGCAAAGCTTCCTGCTGCCACTCCGGCCAGTACAATTTTGCCAAAATGCTCACTTAAAGAAAAATCACCGAAGATGCCTGAACTACTTTTTTTGCTTGCCATGTTTCTATCAATACCACTGTCCACACGCAGCTTAACAATCCTGCTTTTTTAAGTATATCGCTTATCTTTCAAATGGTTAAAACATGGTCATCTTTTTTGTAACTCCATTTCCCCTTACGTAACAATCTGTTGGGATTGTGAGGAACTTTCACTATTGAATTGGGTTAATTGCGTATCTTTCATTGAAAAGCCCTTATGCCTTATGACATGGTTAGCTCCACAAATTTGGATAAAAATATAAACGGAGTCCATTTAATGATCCATTCAAAGATTATTGGTATTGGCGTAATTGCTGGACTGTGCAGTATGGCAGCCCTAGCTGAACCTGCGGTCCAACCAGGTGAAACTTTAGAAAGTTTGTCTAAAGTAAAAGTCACTACAACCGTCAATGGCCAGCCTGGCTCTATTAGTGATTTAGTGAATAGTGGGAAAGTACAACCTGTTTCTGCTCCGCCAACAGGTGCAGCCCCTACGGGTGCTCCTATTCCAGCTGATGTACCTCCTGCTCCTCCAGCAGATGCACCACCAGCACCTCCAGCGGGCGGTGATATGGCTGCTCCAGCGCCACAAGACCCAAATACTCCACCGCCACCAGCCGACCCGAACCAGTCTGCGGACCCAATGGCAAAAGATGGTGCTTTACCAGCAGATGCGCCAATGGCACAAGCTCAATAATCGGAGCCATAAAAAAACCAAGACTTATGTCTTGGTTTTTTTATTACATCAAATTTTATATTTCGATTTGACTACCTAACTCCACCACTCGGTTGGTTGGAATTTGGTAGAAGTCACTCACCGGACTGGTATTACGCTGCATCGAAATAAACAGCTTTTCTCTCCATGGCGACATACCATCACCCACCGAGTGAACAATACGATCGCGCGAAATAAAGAAGCTGATATGCATTAAGTCGTATTCAAGACCTAACTGCTCATAAGCTTTCATGAGTGCTTTTGGCACATTCATTTCATCTTTAAAACCATAGAAAATTTTAATACGGTAGAAATGTTCAGCTAAAGCTTCTGTCGTAATACGTTCTTCTGGTGCAACGAAAGGTACATCTTCAATCACCACAGTGACCAGAATATTACGCTGATGCAGTACTTTGTTGTGCTTGATGTTATGCAACATGGCATGAGGTACAACGTTTGGTGTACCTGTCATAAACACGGCATCACCCGGTACCCAATGCACGCTATTACCAATACTTTTCACAAACAAGTCTAAAGACAACGTGTCATGTTCGAGTTTAGCAAAGGTAAGCTCACGACCACGTTTCCATGTCATTAAGATAGTGACCGCAATACCACCAATGAGCAACGGCACCCAACCACCTGATAGCACTTTAAGTGAAGTTGCTGCGACTAAAACCGATTCTAAAATGAAGAATGGAATAATCAGTAACACCACTTTTGGCCAGCTCCATTTCCACGCCGAGTAGATAAAGATGGAAACCAAAATCGTGTCACACAGCATGGTTAAGGTCACTGCTAAACCATAAGCACTTGCCAAGTTTGAGCTGGTTTTGAAAATCAGAATTAAGATAATAATTGCGATTAAAAGTAACCAGTTTAAGAACGGTACATAGATCTGACCTTCTTCAGACTCAGAGGTATGTTTAATACTTAAACGTGGCAAATAACCCAATTGAATCGCTTGGCGAGCAAGAGAAAACACCCCTGAAATTACAGCTTGAGAGGCAATCACTGTTGCCATAGTCGCCATAATAATCATTGGGTAAAGTGCCCACTGAGGAACCAGTAAATAGAATGGGTTTTCAATTGCCGCAGGGTCACGAAGTAACAATGCGCCCTGTCCTGCATAGTTTAAAACTAAGCATGGCAACACCACAAAGAACCACGCAAGACGAATCGGAACTGGTCCAAAATGTCCCATGTCGGCATAAAGTGCTTCACCACCTGTCACGGTTAACACCACAGCACCCATCACAAAAAAGGTCATGACTGGATGATGATAGATAAACTGAATTGCCCAATGCGGGCTAAACATGCCGAGTACAATTGGTGTTTGAATCACGCTATGAAGGCCTAATGCACCTAAAGAGATAAACCACACAAGCGTAATTGGACCAAAGAACTTACCTACAAACGCAGTACCATGTTTTTGCACTAAAAACAGCGTAATGATAATGGCAATTGCAATTGGCATAATGAACGGGTCAAAAACATTGGTTGCAATAGACAACCCTTCGACCGCGGACAATACCGAAATTGCTGGGGTAATAATACCGTCACCAAAGAACAGCGATGCCCCAATAAAGCCAATGGCAATCATGTAGATTTTTTTGTTGTCGGCAATTTTTGCTTTACGCAAATTCAATGCGAGTAAGGCCATAATACCGCCTTCCCCATTGTTATCTGCACGCATGACAATTGCGACATACTTGATGCTGATAATCAGCATTAAGCACCAAAAAATAATGGATAAAATTCCTAATACGTTTTCAGGCTGAATTCCCAAACCATGGGCAGCATGGAAGGACTCTTTCAAGGCATAGAGCGGACTCGTTCCGATGTCTCCAAAGACCACCCCAAGAGCTGCCAAAGCCGTGGCAGGCAAGGTCGCTTTTTTGGCCGTATTTTGCATTGTGTAATTAAACCAATAGATTTTTAGCGCAATCTTATCACCTCTATTATTTTTTTTCTGTAATGCTCGTCTTAAATCTTGGCAGAACCTGATTTTTTAGTTACTATCGCACGCCTTGGTGAGGTGTCCGAGTGGCTTAAGGAGCACGCCTGGAAAGTGTGTATACGTTTGCGCGTATCGAGGGTTCGAATCCCTCTCTCACCGCCAGAATTCAAATTTAAAGAAGCTTAAACTTAATCGGTTTAGGCTTTTTTATTGGCTAAAACACTAAAAATAGCCAAAAGAATATTGATAATTTTTATATCCATCACAACGTTTAAATTTAAGTAAATATTTAAATTCAATGCAGAATCTTATCTCTTTAGCTAAAAAAAGCCTGCTCGAGCATCGCAACTTAAACCTGCCTTTTGCGGTCTATTCAGCTTACCAAGAGCAAAAAATCACAAACGTTCCGATTTCTAAACCCCTACTCATTATTGTATTAAGTGGATACAAAGAACTTGGAAAATCTGAAAATATTAAGTGTGATGCTGGTTCTTTTATTTTTTTAGCCAACAGCTCTAGCATTGATATGCGTAATATTCCTGATCAGGAAGAATATTTCGCTCTTCTTATCGAGTTTGATTTTGAAGATTTTAATGACTTGCCTCAAAACGCGGGTACTTCTCAGAACTATGTTCAAGGCCAGCTTAATTCTCTTTTAGAAAGTGCCCTGTATCAGTTTATAGACTTCTCTTTAGTTGCCCCTCCTTCTGCGTTTAAATTTAGAAAAAGAGAACTTTTAGAACTTATTTATTATTCGGGCTATACCGACATTGCTAAACTCAAAATGAATACAAGCTTGAGCGAAAAAGTTCAGGCTTTTATTTCTGATCATTTATCTACTGAACTCACCGCTGAATTTATCGCGGCTCAACTTTTTATGAGTTCATCGACGCTACGAAGAAAACTGAAAAGCGAAGGAAACAGCATTCAGGACATTCGTAATAGAGTACGACTAGGCCATGGACTGCATCTTATTCAAACCACCAATAACAGTATTGGCAATATTGCATTTGAATGTGGCTATCAATCTCAATCTCGATTTACTGAACAATTTAAAAATTTGTTTGGGATTACCCCACGTGAGCTACGCAAAACCAAAATGCTCACTTAGGGCGAATTTATGGCAAATCTGCGTATAAAAAATTTTTAGAAGAAAACTTAAGATCTTTTGCACACTTAAAAAAGTTCTTGAGAAAGTAAATGAAAAAAGTAGCAGTAATTTTGTCGGGTTGTGGTTATTTAGATGGTTCTGAAATTAGAGAATCTGTTTTAACCCTATTAGCTTTAGATACAGCCAATATTGAATATCAAATTTTTGCACCTGATGAGCCTTTATTTCATGTCATCGACCATGCGAGTGGCGAAATAAACATGACTGAGCGGAGAAATATTTTACAAGAAGCGGCAAGAATTGCCCGAGGTGAAATTTCACTACTGCATAAGCTCGATGCAAATGAATTTGATGGGCTTCTACTTCCGGGTGGTTTTGGCGTCGCAAAAAATTTATCAACTTTTGCGTTTAAAGGCGCAGAGGCACGAGTACATGGTACGGTAGCTTCAATTTTAAAAGCGTTTCATCAGAGTAAGAAACCGATTGGCGCAATATGCATATCCCCTGCACTCTTGGCACTTACGTTTGGAGAATTACACCCAACTATTACGTTAGGGTCGGACCTTAACATTGCTAAGGAAATTGAAAAAACGGGTTCAATTCACCGTGTTTGTCAAACCTCAGACTGTGTGGTCGATCAACAAAACTTATTTGTTACTACCCCTGCCTATATGGATGATCAAGCTAACTTAAAAGATATTTATGCAGGGATTACAAGCTTGGTTGATGCCATGACAACTTTGGAAAATTAAGATGTTTGATGAGGGATAGAGATTTCTATCCCTTTATTTGATTGCGTTCTTTGTATAAATCTAATCAACGATAAGTAACTTCGCACCATTTAAGCTAAAAGACTGGTGTGGCTCTGAATTGTCTCCGACTTGATAACTCATGCCTGACGTTAAAGTAAATGTTCGCCCGTCTTTCAATCTACTTTCTAGCTCACCTTCTAGGCAAAATAAAATGTGCCCTTTTTCACACCAATGGTCTGCCAAATAGTTTGCAGAGTACTCGACAAGCCTCACTCTAATTTTATTTCCTTCTTCACCAAAAAATTGGGTTTTCCAATAAGGTTTTCCTGTTTCACCGCTATATTCAGTGACTTCAATTTCTTCCCAGTTTGTAATTTGAAATGGAAAAGGCGCGATATTCATAGTTTTTCCAGAGACGTATTATTGTATTTTCAACTTATAGACAAAATTGGTTTTTGCAAACGATTTAAAGCATTTACTCTTAAGGTCCACTGCCTAAATCAAAAAGAAGTCCGTTAGATTTCCCTCATCAGCCTTAATCCAAATCGAACACTTCTAATGACTCTACATAAGGCAAAATAAGATATTCATGATGAGATAAATGTTGTTCTAGCTGGTTATGCGTTGTTTGATTGAATTGATAAAAGTTGCTCAACTCATTAAGCAATTGAGGCGTTTTATTTGCATCAAATTTTGGTGTTTTCATAAAGAATAATAAGCTTGCACCTAAACCCACATACTCTAAGCCATAGTTTTGATCTAAATGCTCAATCAAGCTAAAAGACTCAAAAGGGTTCAAATCACAACTAAAATATCCATTGAGGCATGCTGCAAATTTTTGAGTTTCAGTTTGACTATTGACTAACTTTACTTGAATAACAGCATCTAAAATTTTTTCGGGTTCAGCATTGATCTGTAGCAGAGTCGCTTGATCTTCATCGCTATAGTTAAGCTTTTTAGGCAAGTTATTAAAGTCTATATAATTTTCTGGCTTCAATAACTGTTCAATATGATATTGAAGTTCTAAAGGTCGAGTATTTTCCCAACTTGCTGCACTGTCATCTTCAACGAATTCTGTAGTATCAAAATAAAGACCATCTCCCATTGAAGCATGCATGGATGTGTATTCACATTGCCCAATATCTTCTAAAAGTAATAATACTTTTTTAGGTAAATGCTTCTGCTTAATTTCTGAATATAAGTTAACAACATCGTTCCATGAGTTTATTTCACTGATTGTTGCGTAGCATATTAATTCATGAGCATCGTCAGTTATAAGGGAATTTTCTTTTTCTTTAATATCAAGAATAGTCATAAATTTTTAAATTTAATCTATATTTAGCGGACATTTATACCATAAATAAATTGTATATTTAACTTAAAACCTTAATCTAATTTTTCAAAAATCTTCTATATAAGAAGCCCAAACTCTCAAGTCTAGGCCTCCCCCTTTTTAAGCTTACTCAGACAGCGCTAATAACTTCTGAACATACTGAACCGCATTATCCGCTATGTCTTGTTGAGTGGGCACATCGTCATCTTCTGATGGATTTGTGTCTATACCATAAAATGCATGAAGTGGTTGATAGTCTGCCCCAACATATAAAGCTGTTAGCTTAAATGGAGTAAAAATTTGCTCTAAAGAAAGGTTATATCCACCATACTCTGAATAAACTTTTTCTTGCACACCCGCAGATAAAGCCAACATAAACTTTTTATTTTTAAGCTTGTCACCTGTTGAACCATACCCCCACCCATAAGTCACAACTTCATCAATCCATTGTTTCAATAGCGGCGGACAGTTAAACCAATACACTGGAAATTGAAATACTAAATTTTCGTGTTCTTCGACCAGTGCTTGTTCTTTAGCAACATCAATCACCCCATCTGGGTAGGCTTGATAAATTTGGTGAACCGTAAATTGGTCGGGGTGTTTTTCTAGTTCTTCTACCCATCTTTTATTTACAACAGATTGGTCTATGTGAGGATGGGTAACAATGACTAATGTCTTTTTCATTATGAAAACACTCTTATCGGAAAGTTGATAAATCGATTATAGAAGTGTGCTTTCCTAAATATAAGTACGGTAATTTATGTTATATACTATACTAAAAGATAGTGTAGATTTTAAAATGACTGAGTGCATTCCTTCATATACACCATTAGAAGATACGGGTTTTGGCTATACCCTTTCTTTGATTAATGGCAAATATAAAATGATTATTATGTATTGGCTGTATGAAAAAAATGTCATGCGTTTTAATGAGATGCAACGTTGTATTGGCAATATTTCGTTTAGAACACTCAGTAATACGCTTAAAGAATTGGAAAGAGATGGACTGATTACTCGCAAGGAATATCCTCAAATTCCGCCAAAGGTTGAGTATCGTCTTTCAGAAAAAGGGCAATCTTTAATTCCTTTGTTAGATATGATGTGCCAATGGGGCGAGCAAAATAAGCCGTCTTAGTTTTATAGACTTGAAGTGATACTAAATATGAGAAATGAATTAAGAGAAATGTTTATTAAGGGATGCGACGATAAAATTGAGAAGAAGGGAGACAATGTCGGTCTGTCTTTTTATGCTTTTTTTAAAAATAAGAATGATAATCCTGAGCTACTGATGGAAGCAGCGCATTGGTGGATTATGGAGCATAAGCTAGATCACTTTGAGAAGGCGGTTAAAATTAAACAGTTGGTTTTAAGTGAGCAGTAAAAGTTAGAGTGAAAGACTATTCTAAAAGAGGATAGTCTTTAATTTTCATACTAGAGATAAAGTGAGAAAGGATAAAAATGTTTATAAATACTTTATCTAGTTTTCTTGAAAAATTAGCCTCAAAAGAAGAATTGGATGAATGGTATTTATCTACTTTCATTGATGAGAATATTTATTCGCTATTACCAGCAGAAGCTTTTGAATTTTCTTCACATGTTATAAAGCTTATTAAAAATGACGCTCAGCTAGACTATACCTATGAATTACTAATAATTTTATTAGCCCTCCAACATCAGTCTGACAGTAAGCGTCCGCTGAACCCCACTTTTTCTAACTCATTAATACCGCGATAGTGTCCACTTAAATTTAAGTGGACACCTATTTATGGATTTAAAGACAGTTATAGACAGTGCACCAACGCTAAAAAAGCCCCGTCGAACCTTCACAGCTGAATTTAAACATCAACTTATTCAGCAATGCCAGCAGCCAGATACATCAGTGGCCAAGGTAGCAATGCAACATCAGATCAATGCCAATCTGCTACATAAATGGATTCGTCAGTCCAGATCAATGCCCCCTGCATTAAAAACCCCATCCATTCCACAGACTGACTTTCTTCCGGTCATTCTTCACCCGACTCCAGTCAAACAAGAAGCACCTCTACCACCTGTGCCAGAGAAGAAAGCTGTCGCTCATATCAGGATTCCATTACATGAGGCACCAAGTTCCGCAAGGGATCAGATGATCGAGATCGACTGGCCGGTGGAGTCAGTAACTGAATTACTGTTGCTGATCCAGGGTTTGACTCAATGATTCGTATTGATGAGATCTGGTTGTCTACCCAGCCGATGGACATGCGTGCAGGGATGGATACAGCCATGGCTCAGGTGCTGAGAGCCTTTGGCTACATCAAACCGCATTGCGCTTACCTGTTCTGTAATAAGCGTGGCCATCGTATGAAAGTGCTGGTGCATGATGGACTGGGTATCTGGCTGTGTGCCCGGCGGCTGGAACAGGGGAAATTCCACTGGGCTAAAGTTCACCAGGGTGAAAGTATGGCGATCAGCCCGGAGCAGTTACAGGCACTGATCCAGGGTTTGCCCTGGCAAAGAATCGGACTGCAGCAAGTGGTAACAATGCTCTAAACCAGGCTCATCCATTCTGCTATTCTCCAAACGTTCTATTTCCTCTGCATCATGACCTCAGGCATACTGCGGTCATGAATACGCTGCCTGATTTAAGCCAACTGACCCATGAACAACTGCTGGAATTTACCAGACAGTTGGCGATGCAGCATCAGTCTCTGGCACAATCTAAACAACAACTGGAACAATCAAATCAGCAATTAGATGCCAGAGTTCAACATCTTGAAGTCACCAATCAGCAATTAGATTCTAAAGTTCAACATCTTTCTATTCTCAATCAAAAATACGAGCATGAGCTTGCACTATTTAAACAGCATAAATTCGGCAGTAAAAACGAACATCTAACCGCAAAACAAATCCATCTCTGGGATGAAGCGGTTGAAGAAGATATTGCAGCGGTTGATCTGGAACTGGAACGACTGAATGCAGATAAAACCAATGCAGCTGCACAGAAAGCCCCAGTCAACAAACCTAAACGTCGGCTGTTGCCAGATCATCTACACACCCTCCGTATTGAGCATGAACCTGAATCAACACAATGCAGTTGTGGCTGTACCTTGCGTCGTATCGGTGAAGATGTCAGTGAAAAACTGAATTTCAGACCGGCACAGTTCTATAAGGAACAGCATGTGCGTGGTAAATGGGTCTGTGATCAGTGTGACACTCTGACTCAGCAAGCGATGCCAGCCTATGTGATTGATAAAGGCATTGCTTCACCTGAATTGCTTAGCCATGTGCTGGTGTCAAAGTATGCCGATCATTTGCCTTTGTACCGTCAACGTCAAATCTTTCTACGCGCAGGTGTTGATCTGTCTAGATCAACGTTATCTGACTGGATTGGCCGCTGTGGGGTGGAACTGGAACCTCTGGCCAATGCCTTAAAACAGGTGGTACTGCAACAGCAGGTGATCCATGCAGATGAAACACCGGTGACGGTCATGCAGATGGGTGAAAATGAGAAAAAGCCCAAAAAAGGTTATGTCTGGGCCTATGCCAGCACACAGTACAATCCAGTTCAGGCAGTGATCTATGACTTTCAAGATAGCCGTTCTGGCCAGCATGCTGAAGACTTCCTGAAAGGCTGGCAGGGTCATTTGGTCTGTGATGATTACAGTGGTTATAAAGCACGCTTTAGATCAGGTCAGGTCATTGAGGTGGGCTGCATGGCACATGCACGTCGTAAATTCCATGAACTACATGTGACCAAGAAAAGTCAGGTCGCTGAACAGGCATTAGTGCTGATTCAGAAATTATATGCGATAGAAGCAGAATTAAGAAAAAAGACGGATGGTACAGCGGAAGACCGCTGCGAATACCGACAACAGCATAGTCAACCGGTCATGCAACAACTATATGAATGGCTCAACCAACATCAGCTGACGGTGCCATCGAGTTCTCCAACCGCCCGGGCGATCAATTACAGCCTAAAACGTTGGACTGCTTTAAGCCGCTATCTGGATGATGGCAATCTACCCATTGACAATAATTGGATAGAGAACCAAATGCGTCCCTGGGCCTTGGGGCGTAAGAACTGGCTATTTGCAGGTTCGCTGCGCAGTGGTCAACGAGCTGCCAATATCATGACTTTAATCCAGTCAGCAAAGCTGAATGGCTTGGATCCGTATGCCTATTTAAGTGATGTGCTGAAAAGGTTGCCAACACATAAAGTGCCCCAAATAGAAGAATTACTACCTCACCGCTGGAAACCTGAACCCCGTTAAAACTTGGCGATGGCGTTCAGCGGATGCTTACGTCTGACACAACTCAGCTGCCTGAAATTCTAAAAAATAGTCCTAATTTTTTTGATGAAATTATTCAAAAGAATCCTGAAATATATATTCTAAATTTAGCTCATGAGTTGGCTCAAAATTATCGAATCATGAGTTCCCCTCCTTAAAATAATCAAACAACTCCTCTTACGCCAAACAAAACTATCTCGATTTAAGCCATCCACCAATTTCTTTTAATACATCAACTAGCTTTTCTAATTTTCGGCCTTCCTCAGTTAAAGAATATTCAACCTTAACAGGAACTTGTGCATAGACTTCTCTTAGAATAAAACCTTCTTCTTCTAAAAAACGTAGCTCTAAAGTCAGCATTCTCTGAGAAATATTAGGAATTGCTCTGCGTAACTCATTAAAACGCATCGTTCTTTCTAATAAAAAAGAAATAATGAGCATGCGCCAACGGCCGCCTAACACCGTTATGGCTTCTTCGACTGTACAGCCTGAAATGTTATCTTTCATAGATGATTACTAAGTATAATAAATATACCTACATAACAAAAAAATGCCTAATTTACAACCTATACCTAATTATAAATAATGCTTCTATCTAACCAGTCACGGATATTTACTGTGGAATATAAAGAAATTTCAAAGAAAACCATCGGGCATTTATATTCAGCTCATTCTTCTATTAGATCTTCAGATTTAGACCCAAAACTGACTGCTTTAGCCGAGTTGTATGTATCTCAAATCAATGGTTGTGCATATTGTTGTGCTTTTCATTCCAAGGAGTTAAGAGACTTTGGCATAGCTCAAGAAGTTATTGACCAAATACCGGGGTATAAACATTCAAAAGCCTTTTCTGAAAAACAAAAAGTCGTTTTGGAGTTTGCGTCCGCAATTACCTATTTAAATGCTCCGAAACAAATTGAAGCGACCAGAGAAAGTTTGGCTCAGTATTTTAGTGAAAAAGAGATTGTAGATTTAACAGCGAGTATTTCTTTAATGGGAGCATTAAACAGACTAAGAATTACCTTAGGCGATTAAGCCCCATACAAATTTTTAAGTTTAAAAAAGGCCTAAAGTTAGGCCTTCCCCCCCATCAAATCCATTTTAAAAAATACTCAAGCAAAGCATCTCTTTCCCTTTCTTCATCTGAACTTAACAGCCCCAGAATTGTGCCATCCATCATAAATACAAAGATCTCCGCTTCTGTATAGGAAACCGTTTTTTTGGTTTCCATGAGCAAGCAGAAAATTTCATTTTTAAGCCATCGCCTATATCTGAGTGCGATTTGGTATGCATTTGGATAAAGCTTTTTAATTTCAAAAATCGCCTTAAACAACAGATAATACGCGCTTTTTAAGTCAGCATGTAAAAGATAAATTTGCCTGAGTTGATCAGACAAATCTGCATTTTGGTAAAACTCACTCACCACACTCACTTTTTCTTGTAACTGCTCTTTTTGCGTGAGCAAACACCTTTCAATAAATCTTTCTTTAGAGTGAAAGTAGTTGTAAAACGTGCCTTTATTTATTTGAGATTCGGCAATAATTTGGTCTACCCCGACCTTATTAAAGCCATATTGTTTAAATAAATCTGTTGCTGTATCAATCACGTGTAATGCCCTACGTGAAGCGTCTAAATTTTTCATGTGTACCGCTTAAAATAATTTTTTGTTGTAAATAAAAGAGATAGAAATGCCGTCACTCTTAAATTGAGCGTTAAAAACAGGCATGCAAAAGCCGCACAAAAAGGTGTGCTCGCCTACCTCGGGTTTTATTGTTGCTATGATTTTTTAGTCGTAATGACCTATGGCTTAAAACCTAGAGTCGGTTAAACCGCTCTAAAGACCAGTGGGATGTAGACCTAAAGATTTTGGCAATGGTTGCCAATGAGAGAGATGAAATAGTACGCATAATGGCGGACTCCTTGTGTATTAAAGAAGAACTACCACGATTACTGCTAAATAATGGTGGCAGAACGAAAGGGGTTAGCAGACTGGTACACAAGGACCCAGCACGCGCAAGCGCGTCCCCCTCCGTCCTACCATAGAAAAAAGGGGGACGTAAGGATCCAGTACTGAAAAGCAAGCTTTTCGTACTCTTGTGTAAAAGGGTCTGCTAAAACCCACTGGCAATATGGCCAGCAGGCAAAGGATAATCCGCGTGTTTTTAAGTGTCAATGTGATATTGGCTATTCATTTATAAAGATTATTTTTATTTTTCATTGGCCTAGTGATTTAAGAATATATTTTCTTAAAGTTTAATTTATCTGCTTATTTTATTATTAATTTACCGTTCATTTTCAAACCTGTTTAAATGAACAGATTGATCACGCTATAAATAAAAGCTACAGTAAATAAAGTTTGAATTTTATAACTTTAAATAAATTGATAACGCATGCAGGCAATGACATGGAAACCATACATGATTTTTATCAACGCTTTTCTTTAACCAGAGGTAGCGACTACTCGGTTCCATCGACTTCGTTTGGACATTTTAACGTATTCCAACGCGATGCCTGCTCGTTTCTGACGCCTTATAGCCGCCGCGATTATTATAAAATTTCACTGGTTTTAGGCACAGGCGAACTACACTACGCCAACCGCTGGATACGAGTCGACCGCCCTGCTCTACTGTTTTCTAACCCCATGGTTCCCTATGCATGGGAAATTAATTCGCCTGAACAGGCAGGCTGGTTTTGTCTATTTACCGAAGAATTTGTAAACCAAGAGTCGCGACAAAGCTTTTTAAAAGACTCACCGCTATTTAAAGTCGACGGCGACCCGCTATATTTTTTAAATGACCTGCAGGTTGAAGAAATTTCATTTATTTTCAAAAAGATGATGAATGATATAAATTCAGACTATATTCATAAATACAACGTTTTAAGAAACTATTTGCACCTACTTGTGCACGAAGCCATGAAAATGCAACCGACCCAACAGTTTGAAAAACATAGTAATGCTGCAGTTCGGATTTGCCATTTGTTCTTTGAGTTATTAGAGCGCCAGTTTCCCATCGACTCGCCACATTTTCAGCTTAAACTCAAAACTGCAAATGACTATGCTTATGGTCTGTCGGTACATGTGAACCATTTAAACCGCGCTGTAAAAGAAGCCACAGGTAAAACGACTTCTGACCATATTAGCTCGCGCATTACGCAAGAAGCCAAAGCACTGCTCCAACACACCAGTTGGAATATTTCCGAAATTGCCTATAGCTTAGGTTTTGAATATTCAGCGTATTTCACCAACTTCTTTAAGAAAAATACGGGTTTTTCACCTAAAAAATTCCGTGAAGACTGTGTGGCCTAAAAACAGATTGTTTGAATTTTATAATTATTGGTTTGAATGTTATACGTCAGTTTGAGGCAAAGCATTTTATAGTTTTTCTACTCAAGTGATTTTGCAAAAAGAGTGTGAAAAATGAAATATAGAACTTTAGGACAAACAGGCGAAAAAGTATCAGCACTTGGTTTAGGTTGCATGGGAATGAGCTTTGCCTATGGTGCCTCAGACGACACACAAAGCATTGCCACTCTAGAAAAGGCATTAGACCTCGGCATTAACTTTTGGGACACTGCCGACATGTACGGCAACGGCGCAAACGAAGTTTTGCTCTCAAAAGTTTTAGAAAAACATCGTGACAAAGTATTTTTGGCAACCAAATTTGGCTTTCGTTATAAAGAAGATAACCTTAACCCGCAAAACTCTTTAGAGTCTTATATCGACGGTTCTCCAGAGTGGATTAAAGTTGCGGTCGAAAACAGTTTAAGACGCTTAAATACAGACGTAATTGATTTGTATTATGCGCATCGCATTGATCCAAACATTCCAGTTGAAGACACCATTGGTGCAATGGCTGATTTGGTGCAACAAGGTAAAGTTCGTTATCTAGGACTGAGTGAAGCGTCGGCGGAAACTATTCGTAAAGCGCATGCAATTCACCCAATTGCAGCAGTTCAACACGAATATTCATTGCTTACTCGTGAGCTGGAAGATACGCACTTTCAAACCATTCGTGAGTTAGGCATTAGCCTTGTGCCGTATTCACCGCTGTCGCGTGGTTTAATCACCAATACGCTTGATGTGGGTAGCCTAGATGAAAACGATTTCCGTCGTCAGTTGCCACGCTACCAAGGCGATAACTGGAAAAATAACCAAAGCTTGGCACAAGCATTTAGTGACTTTGCCCAAAGCAAAAATGCGACAGCGGCTCAACTGGCTTTGGCTTGGATTTTGGCGCAAGGTGACGACATTATTCCAATTCCGGGTACGCGTAAAATCGAACGCCTTGTAGAAAATGCGGGTGCTGTAGACCTTCATTTAACAGCGGCAGATTTGGCAGAAATTCAAGCGATTATCGCGAGATACCCAAACATGGGCGCGCGCTATAACGCTCAGCAACTTGCTGCGGTGAATCACTAATATCTAAGCCATAAAAAAGTCCGACTCAGTGTCGGACTTTTTTTAGTTTAGTCTTTGCTATATGTGCCTTGTTGGCGTCCACCGTCCCAGATCGCGTCTAAAGATTTATCTGAAATCGTTAAACTTTCAGGGAAAATACTTAAACCCTTTTTAAATTTAGCTTCTGGCTTTAAACCAATACAGTCACCGTTTTTCCACCATGTGCCTTCGGCATATTGGTCTAAAGCACCCACAGCAAGCATCCATTTAAACTTGCCATCGGGCTGAAGTAGAAGTTCCGAACCAACTTCCATCACACCATGTAAATAGTAGTGCCCACTCCACGCCTCATCGGCCTTTTGGAATTTCACTTCTTTACATGTTGTATTTGCTACATCTGCATAAACCTGAGCAGACAAAATAACCGTCGAAAGAAGTAGTAAACGTGCAAATATATTTTTCATTATTTAGTTCCTAGAGTTTTAAGCTTATTTTGCAGACTCAACTTTTAAATAAGTGCCGTCTGCATAAACGTTATGTCCAAAGCCACAGCCCGAGTTGCCATCGTTTTGTTTAACTTGAATGTAATTGCCTAATTTCGCATTAGTTTTAAAATCGAGCTGAATGCGGCAGTCTTCGTCTTTATAAATAGTTTGCTTGGCATTGGTCGGCATTTTGGTATCGAACTGCCCCATGTTTGGGCCATAAATTAAGCTTCGTAAACCCATATAAACACCTGAATAGCCAATCGCATATTGGCCCTGTTTGCGACTTACCGTGATGTGATCCCACTCACCAAAACCCGAGTAACGCACATACTCACCCGATAGGTCATTGGACACTTTAGGGGCTGGTAACTGCTGAAGGTTAAACAGGCTCGACTTTGATTTTTCATCAAGCATAAACCATGCTCTCGCCCACAGTGGCTGACCCAATTTGGCGTAGGCTAAGCCCACGTTATTGTTGGCAACTTCAATATCACGGTCGGTAAATTTAACTGTGGTTTCATCTTCATTGGCTTTACAAAATGCAGTCCAAGAGGCTTGGTTCTGAAAGTTTTCGAGCGCTTTTTTATACTGTTTTTGGTCGTAGTTTTTCTTACCTAAGCTCGCGTATTGCTTCACTTTATTACAGCCTTGTTGTAATTCTTGTTCAAAAGAAAACTCTGCATGTGTGACCGCCAAAGCCGAAAGTGTAAGAACCGCGCAACCTGAAATAATAGATTTAATCATTTTTAAAATTCTTTAATAATTAACTAATTATATAATATGAGTAAGTTTTATAAATCACAATTCTTTGAAACAAAAGTCTATTAGAATGCTTTTAGTCTTAAATAAAAATTTATTAAATCAATTCAAAATAAATCATTGAAAATACCAAGCGTTAATTGGTTATTTTTGTTGAATATTCATCCAAAGAATATTGTAGACTTCATGCGTAAAACTTAGGAAGAATTATAAGAGTGAATAATCTTGTTATTGGAACCCTATTTGCACTTTGTGCAGCAGCTTTAAATGCATCTATTGGTGTAATTAGTAAATTACTCATGCACAGTGGTTTAAGCCCACAAGATATTGCCTTTTTAAAAACCATTATCGCGTTTTTCTTTTTAAGTGTTTTTTTATTTAAAGTGCCTGTGAGCCAAAAGATTGCCTACATCAGTAGCACTCCAAGCAAGCTCAGTGTTTTTACTCAAATTGCCATCTGTGCCTTTTTAGGAATTTTCTCGCTATTCTTTTTTGAAACAATTGCCTATAACCACGGTGCTGCCGCCAATGTCGTGGTGGTACTCATGGCTTCGGCTGCTATTTCTGCCCTATTTTTTGGTCGATTCATTTTAAAAGAAAGCATCTATATTCACTCTCTTATTGGAACATTATTAGCAGTTGCTGGTATTAGTATCATTTCGTGGAAAGGTGAAAATAGCCTTTTAATGCTGATCAATGCCTCAATTGCTGGCACGGGTTATGGCCTATTTTCAGTTTTAGTTAAAAAGTTCAAATTAAACGGCGGGCTGTTTCTTACCAAGTATTTATTGCTCTTTGGCAGCGTTTATCTTGCCGTTCCGTTTTTAATAAACTTGCATAGTATTCATTTTAATACTTATATTGTTTTAGGTTTGATTGGTTTAGCTGTTCTACCGACCATACTTGGCTTTTTCTGTACCACCAAAGCGTTGTCTTATATGAGTGCCGCAAAGGTACAAGTGACCGAGCTTTCCGAACCTATTTTTGCAGCGCTTATGGCATGGGTTTTCATTCATGAACAACCGACTTTATCATTTTTATACGGTGCAATCTTTATTATTTCAGGCATCTTTTTAATGAATAAAGCGCCGAAATCAAACTAGCCAATTTCATCAATTTCGTTGGCGTGGTGGCAAGCCACTTGCACCACACTGGCAAAGTTAATCGCCATTTGTGAAGGGGCATGTTTTTTATAAGCAAGCCCCAAACCCACCGTAGGTACAGGTGCTTTTAAAGAGCGATACGCGACACCTTGTATTTGCAATTGTTTAGTCGACTCTGGCACCAAAGACACCCCTAAGTTTGCAGACACCAAAGATAAAATCGACACAATTTGCGGGGCATTTTGTCCAATTTTCGGTTCAAAACCACGCTCATGACAGGCTTGTTTAATTGCATCAAAAAGCCCTGCGCTAATGGATGGTGGCGAGACAATAAAATCAAGCTCTCGCAGTGTGGTTAAATCAATTTCTTGCGTTGAATCATCTAAACTCAAAGACTCGGAAGGCAAAGCCGCAATAAGTGGTTCTGCTAATAATTCTTGAAGAATGAGACTATCTGGAATGTTGCGTGGTGAGCGAATAATTGCCACATCTAAACGGTCTTCAAGCAATAGGTCGATGAGCAACAAGGTATTGGCTTCTTCAAGTTTTAAATCTACTTTCGGATATTGCTGCTGAAAATAGCGAACGCATTTAGGAATGAGAGGGTTCAGCATTGAAGTACCTGTAAATCCTAATCGTAGTTGACCGACTTCGCCATTTGCCACTTGTTTAACAAGGTTGGCTGCATCTTCTACACGCTGCTGTACTGGCTGAATCGCATTTAAAAAGGCAAGCCCCGCTTCGGTCAGCTCCACCCCATGTGGTGAACGAATAAATAAATCTGCGCCTAATTCTTCTTCTAAGTCACGTATTTGCATACTTAAAGGCGGCTGGCTCATGTTTAAACGCTGCGCAGCTCTGGTAAAGTTTTTTTCTTCTGCTACTGCTAAAAAGTAGCGTATATGTCTGAGTTCCATCGCTATATATAAAACATATTATGACCTATTGTTAAATATATTAGAAAAATACCCTCTAAATTGCTAATTTTAATTCATCGAATTTTCTCGATGCAGTATGCCCCAAAGCACTGCTCTTTCTTTCTGTCATGGTCATGATATGAGCTCTTCATCTACACCCAGCACTTTAGACACAGAGGCGACTTCTCTGCTTTCACGTGAGTGGATTCACAAAGGTACTAAAGCCTACAAACATGCAGGTTTCGCCTTATTCCTCGTAGGTTTTGCCAGTTTCTCTCTCATTTATTGTGTACAGCCGCTGTTGCCTGCATTTAGCCAAAGTTTCCAGATTAGTCCTGCGAGTAGCTCTTTGGCACTGTCATTAACGACTGCCTTTTTAGCGATTTCGATTGTGCTATCAAGCGCGTTTTCACAAGCGATTGGTCGTCGTGGTGTAATCTTTACATCTATGCTTTGTGCAGCAATTTTAAATATTGTCTCAATGTTTACCCCTAACTGGCACAGTTTGCTGATGGCGCGTGCATTAGAAGGTTTGCTGCTCGGTGGTGTACCCGCAGTGACAATGGCGTGGATTGCTGAAGAAATTGCACCTGAGCACTTGGGTAAAACCATGGGGTTGTATATTGCAGGGACAGCCTTTGGCGGCATGATGGGCCGTGTCGGCATGGGGATTTTGATTGAATATTTTTCATGGCGCACCGCTTTAGGTTTGCTGGGCGCAATCTGTTTTATTTGCTCAATTGCCTTTTTAAGCTTACTGCCTGCTTCGCGTAATTTTGTACAGAAAAAAGGGCTGAATTTAGGCTTTCACATGCAAATGTGGCGTGCTCATTTAAGCAATACTAAATTATTACGCCTTTTTGCGATTGGTTTCTTGCTCACCAGTGTGTTTGTGACCTTATTTAACTACGCGACTTTCCGTTTAAGCGGCGCGCCTTATTCACTGAGCCAAACACAAATTAGCCTTATTTTCTTGTCGTATAGCTTTGGTATGGTGTCTTCATCGTTGGCAGGTAGCTTAGCCGATCGCTTTGGTAAAAAAACCATGATGATGAGTGGCTTTGCGCTCATGATTGTGGGTAGCCTCATGACCCTGCTAAGCTCGCTTTTTGGCATTATTATTGGGATTGCCTTTATTACCACTGGCTTCTTTATTACCCACTCGCTTACCAGTAGTTCAGTCGGCGCTGAAAGCAAACAAGCCAAAGCCCATGCAAGTTCACTCTACTTGCTGTTTTACTATATGGGTTCAAGTATTGTCGGTTCGGCAGGTGGTTGGTTCTGGTTACACGGCGGCTGGAGTGCGATTGTCGCTTTAACGGTTGTATTGTCATTAGCTGGAATATTTTTAGTAATTTATACAAAACACGCAAAAGCACATTAATGAGTAATTTAAAGGAAAATCACATGTCGAGTTTATTTGTTTATGGCACTTTAGGTCCCGGCCGTCCTAATGCCCATATACTTGAAAATATTGGCGGACAATGGTCGGAAGGCTGGGTAAACGGAACCTTACGTCATGAAGGTTGGGGAGCAGATTTAGGCTATCCGGGAATTGTGCTCGATGATAGTGCTAACCAAGTGCAAGGTTTTGTTTTTAGCTCGGAACATCTAGATGCAAATTGGAAATTACTGGATAACTTTGAAGGCGAAGAGTACGAAAGAGTACCTGTTCGCGTCACTTTAAATAGTGGTGAACATGTTGATTCTTTTATTTATATGTTGAAGCCTTAAGCCATTTTTAAAGCTCAAACGCATAAGCGCTTAAAAATTGATAGAAAAAATTCAAATGCTCATTTTTTGGCTTGTATTTTTTTTAAGAAACTGTAAAATTCACTCCACATTGCCGGCATAGCTCAGTTGGTAGAGCAACTGACTTGTAATCAGTAGGTCCACAGTTCGAATCCGTGTGCCGGCACCATCATTAAACCTCATGAATATTTGATTTATGGGGTTTTTTGTTGTCTGTAGGTTTTATATTCTGGCTTGTGAATCTATTATCCTCAGTGTGAAATAAATTCTTTAATAAGAAATGAAAAAAAGCCCAACATCCTGTTGGGCTTTTTTCGTATTTCGTTACTAGGTATACATCCTGTAATACCTCACGTCCTGATGCTTAAACTTATTATTGTTGTTTTACGTTTTGGAACTTCCTGTTCCTGATGAGTTCATCATAGGTAATTCATGAAGTCATAGAAAGACGTCAATTTCCTGAATGGACGTAGGAAAAAGCGTACGGGCTTGTCAGACTACCTCTACCCTTCTTTCTTCTTCTCTATCATTTTTTCAAAGTGTCTAAGGTTAGGGTTCAACGTATCCCAAGCATAAGCTTGGCTCACAAATACCTCAGCTCTAGGCTCATAAAGACTTGGGTCATCAAGCGTACCTGCACGTATTGAAATCATTTCAGGGGCAATTTCAGGTAAGCCAAAAAGCTGAGAACCACATGTCGGGCAAAATGCTCTTTTAATGGAACGGCCAGAAGAACCTACGGTCTCAAAATATTTAAGTTCACCATTCACTTTCAATTCAGATTGGTGAAAAAAAGCAATTGGTGCATATGCTGAACCTGTGGCTTTTTGGCAATCTCGACAATGGCAATTAAAGCTATAACGTGGCGCTGCTTCACTTTGGTAGCTCACAGCTCCACATAAACACGATCCTTGATATTTGGCTGACATGGCTCATCCTATTTTTTTATTGCTGTTATTTGAATATAACGGACATATCCACTTTGGTAGAGTTGCTGGCATAACTTTGCAGTCATTTGAATTTTAAAATTCGCCAACCCTCGGCTATGAGATTGTCCTTGTTGTTTTTGAATATACTCTGAAAAACCTAATAATACTTGTTCAGATAAATCTTCAATTTGAATATCTGTAAAACCTTGCTGTTCCAAGCTCGTTCTTAGAGTTTGTTCAGTTGGTACAGCATTCCAAGTCACGTCGGCTGCTTTAAGTAAATAACGATACTTTTGCTCTTGCAGCATTGTCATGTTTTGACATAATTCAGCTCGCATTAAGTAATGAAAACCTAAGCGTGCATTTGAATTTAAAACGGGAGTGACCGAATCTAGAAATGAATTTAAAGAACTGTGGTAAGCCGCATCAATGCACATCACCACATCGAAAGCTTGTTTAAATTTAAATTGTTTTAAATTTAAAAATGAACCGCAAAAAATCTGACTTATTTCAGGAATAAGTTTTTGAATTTTATTCACACATTGAGCTTGTAGCTCAACGGCACTCATACTTTTGGGCTGATAGTGTTGTAACCAGTGCAACAAACTTGCACCCTGTCCGCAGCCTAAATCGAGTAAATAATCTTTTGAATTTAAATTGACAGCTTGTGCCAAATGGTCGGCCAATTGGCGACAAGCTTCAGGATAGTTTTGGGTATTTTTCCAAAAACCCAAATTTGTCCAAGCAAGCTCTCCATCATCTCCCAAGCTTGATGCATCAATGGCATATTTATGGGGAATGAGTCGAGAAAGAGCTGCTCGAACTTTTGTTTTCACAATTTTAGTAGCCGAGTTCTGGAGCAACTTCAACCTGAGGTTTTAAACCTACAAATGGTAAAGGTGCACCTAAAATTTCAGCAATATGCATTGCAGAAGTCACGGCTGACTCTAAAATTGGCAAGCCATCACATGACCATGAACCACAGTAAAATACTTTACGGTTTGGTTCTAAATGACGTTGCTGTAACTCTTTGTTTAGAGCAATGGTTTGCGAGTCTACAACTGCACGCGTTAAGGTCACTTTTGAAATGATTTTTTTAGGGTCAATATCAGTCACTGGACGCCAAGTTTGGAATACAGGATTTTTACCTACAAGTGATGGCTCAACCGCATTCATCCAAACCGTAAACTGCTGACGAGTAAACTTACGGTCCATCATATAGCTCAGCACTGACCAGTCTTTACGGCGTGGCGGCATGACTGTCGCGTCTGTATGAATAACTAAGTCACCTTGCTCAAAACGGAACTGTTTAAGCAGGTTCATATCATCTGCAAACTGCTCAGGGTTTAAGAACTCTTCAATCTTAGATGTTGGTGTCGCCACAATAACGCGGTCATATGTGCCCTTATCGCCTTGCGCATTTTCAACCAGTACTTTTTCGCCTTGTTGCTCAACTTTCTTAATTGCCGAACCACTATGGATATCGATGCCTTTAATTAAGCTGTCTACAAATGCAGGTGTACCGCCTTTCATACGCAATAGCATGTCGCCATCAGTTAAATGACGCAAAAACTCAAGAAGGTTTTTTGCAGGCCAGTCACCAATTGTTTTTGGGTTACATGTACAAATGGTATAGAGCACTGGCATCACTACACCGTGCCAGAATACTTCTTCTATGTCGTTCTGATTAATAAATTCAGCGAGAGTAATATCTTGATTTTTAGATTTGAAAAACTGGTGGATCGCAGTTTTTAATTGCAACATCCCTTTCACAAGACGCCAGCCATACTGCTGAATGCCTTTACGGTTATTGATAATCGGGAAATTACCAATACGGCTACGAGATGTGGTTAACCATGTTTCAGTACGATCTTCAAATAACCAGCTACAAGACATATAGGTACGAACTGGGAAAGTTTTAATACCTAAATGTGCAGCAAGGCTGAGTGTATTTTTCCATAGATGCGGGTTCATAACACGCAATGGCGCATCAATAATTCCACCATCGAACTCAATGCTATGGCTATCCATTCCCCGGCCAGGAAGTGCTTCAAATATCGTGATTGTATGTCCTGCATCTTTCAGAATTCTTGCTGCTGCAAGTCCTGCCATTCCACTACCAATAATTGCGATATCCAAAATGATGTCCCATTTTTCGAGAATTTTTTTGATTATCACTCATACCTAAAAAAAACACCGTATTAAAAACTACCAGATTTTTATTTTTTACATGAATTTATACAGAAAAATTTTCTCTGATGAATGCAAATTTATTTATAAAACTTTACAAAAGAAAATAAGTCGATAAAACTTTATATTTTTTAAAAATTTAAAAAAAATTCTTTTAAATAAAATGAGATAATTTAACTAAATTTATATCAAATATTTTACAAAACACTCTTTTTGCGATATCATGCCACCACAACAATGAGAACCAAGTCACATAAAACAATGCCCAAACAATAATGATATCTATTATAAAAATAGAAACTTTACAGCGAAAAAGCCCGCTATTCACACTTGATAGCGGGCTTTTTATTACTTTGCTTGAATAGCTAATTAAGCTCAAATAAACAATTTATGCTTCTTGCATGAGAGAACCAAATTTTCCACGATTAAAATCATTAATCGCTTCCATAATCTCGGCTTTGGTATTCATGACAAATGGACCATAACCTTCGATTGGTTCATTCAGTGGTTGGCCAGTCAACACTAGGAATTTAGTGTCTTCTTCGGCATTTAAACTAAACTCAACACCTTCACGAGATAAAATCGCAACGGTTTTACCTTCAAGACGGTTGGTATCATTAATGACCACAGCACCATCTAAAACAACAACAAGTGTAGTATGTCCTTCAGGCACATAAAGGGTGTGTTTTTGGCCTTTGACTAACTTACCATCCCATACGTTTAATGGGCTAAAGGTCGTTGCGGCACCTTTTGAATCTGCATATTCACCCGCAATCACACGTAAATGACTACCGTGCTCATCTAGCGCGATGTCTGGAATTTCTTTCGCTTCAATTGCTTGGTATTTTCCAGGAGTCATTTTTGAATGAGCAGGTAAATTTACCCACAATTGCACCATTTCAAACAGACCGCCATGCTCTGCAAATTCAGGAGAATGGAACTCTTCATGTAACACGCCTGCACCTGCAGTCATCCATTGTACGTCACCCGTTTTAATGGTTCCGCCGCCGCCGCTTGAGTCTTTGTGTGTTACTTCACCTTGGTAGGCAATCGTCACGGTTTCAAAGCCACGGTGAGGATGCGACCCGACACCTTGTTGTTCGGTGGTTGGTGAGAAGTTATAAGGCGCTGCATAATCCAGTAACAAAAATGGGCTTAGGGTTTGGCCTAAACGGTCATAAGAGAACAGGTTATATACAGGGAAACCATCACCAACCCAATGCATGTGGTTATTTTGATATGCACCAAGAAATTTCTTCATCTGATCTCTCCTATATATGTAGGATTTTCTTGAACTGGGATTGATTTTACGCCTCAATAATTGCAGTTTATAGATCAGGTTTAGCAACACATTATTTCATATATGAGACAATCTTAAAGTTTGAGGTACGCTTCAAAAGATCGTCCTATTTTTAAAATTCTTAATCCTATTTTTTAGACTTAATCACGACAACAAACTCAACTAGCATAATTTTAGGCACTAACGACCTACTTAATAATTTTTAATTATTCATTTTGATAACATGAGGATATAAAAATGGCTCAAGATTACGTCCGTTTAGACAAGGATAATGCTGCGGTTCTTTTAGTTGACCACCAAGCTGGTTTACTTTCTTTAGTTCGAGATATCGAACCAGATAAATTTAAAAATAACGTATTAGCGCTTGCAGATGCAGCAAAATATTTTAACTTACCGACTATTTTAACGACCAGTTTTGAAAATGGTCCAAACGGTCCTTTAGTTCCAGAACTAAAAGAACTTTTTCCAGATGCACCATTTATTCCACGCCCTGGTCAAATCAACGCTTGGGACAATGAAGACTTCGTAAAAGCAGTTAAAGCGACAGGTAAAAAACAACTGATTATTGCAGGTGTGGTCACTGAAGTTTGTGTGGCATTCCCTGCTTTATCTGCACTCGCTGAAGGCTTTGAAGTGTTTGTGATTACCGATGCTTCTGGTACTTTCAATGAATTAACCCGTGATGCTGCTTGGGACCGTATGTCAAAAGCAGGTGCTCAGCTGATGACTTGGTTCGGCATGGCATGTGAGTTACACCGCGACTGGCGTAATGATGTGGAAGGTCTAGGTGCACTCTTCTCAAATCATATTCCTGATTACCGCAACCTGATGACAAGCTATAGCTTTAATACCTCACAAAAATAAGTTCTATTGACAAGATTAGAGTGCTTAAGCGCTCTAATCTTAAATTTAAATGGAGTGATCTGACATTGATAAGCTCTTTTGATGATTTTTATTATTTCTATTTGGTCGTAAAACACGGCGGATTTAGTGCGGCCAGTGAAGCTGAAAATATAAGTAAATCTAAGCTCAGCCGACGTATTATTGACCTTGAAAATAAATTTAATGTCAGCCTGATTCAAAGAACAACCCGCCATTTTAAAGTGACCGATTTAGGCCAAGAGTTCTACGAAGAATGCTGCAAAGTTATTGCCCAAGTTGAATGCGCAGAAAACGTTTTGTTAAAGCAAAAAAGTGAGCCTCAAGGAGTAGTAAAAGTCAGCTGCCCACCTTTAATGATGCATTTTCAAATTAGAAGAATTTTAAATCAGTTTTTAAAAACTTATCCTAAAGTTGAGATTGCTCTTGAGCTGACCAGCCGTCGAGTAGATATTTTGCACGATGACATCGACCTCGCGATTCGAACCAATTTCGAACCCAATGAAGATTCAAATTTAATTGTTCGGGATGTAATTAAAACCGACCACTGTCTAGTGGCTTCGCCTGAATTATTACTAGGCCGTACCATTGAGCATTATTCTGAATTACAAGACTTTCCAAGTATTAGCTTAGGCACGCAAAAGCAAAATTATATTTGGCATTTATGCAATATTCAAAATGGTGAATCAGTTGATGTGCCTTATCAACCACGAATCAAAAGTAATGACTTGGCAGGTGTTTACTATGCCGTGATGGATGGTTTAGGCATTGCCGACCTTCCCTTTTTAACTGTTGAATCTGAAATTCGTAAAGGTTCTCTTGTTCATATTCTTCCTGACTGGAAATCAAATATTGGCATGCTACAACTGGTTTATGTGTCTCGAAAAGGCCAACGTCTTGTGGTCGAAAAACTGATTGAAACTCTGATTGAAGAACTCAGGCGTTTACCCGAAAGCCATGAAGGGTATTTGCCGACTTAAATAAAAAACCGGTCATGAATGGGCATGACCGGTTTTTGTGAAACATCACACACAGCATAACTGCATGTTTTCGTTCAGAACAAAGCGAACTCGCTTTTATTCCTTACTCAGATAAGTCTACGCAGAGGTATTTCATTTCGACATATTCTTCGATGCCGAATTTTGAACCTTCACGGCCTAGACCTGATTGTTTTACGCCACCAAACGGAGCAACTTCATTTGAGATTGCACCTGTGTTAATGCCGACCATTCCATACTCAAGTGCTTCACCTACTCGCCATTGACGAGCTGTGCTTTGAGTAAACAAATAAGCAGCTAGACCAAACTCTGTATCGTTCGCCATTGCCACTGCTTCATCTTCAGTTTTAAAGCGGAATAGTGGTGCAAGTGGACCAAAAGTTTCTTCTTTAGACACTTTCATGTCTTGCGTTACACCAGTTAACACAGTCGGTTCAAAGAATGTACCGCCAAGTGCCGAACGCTGACCACCAATACGAACTGTTGCACCTTTCTCAGTTGCATCTGCAATATGAGATTGCACTTTTGCAATCGCATCTTCATCAATTAAAGGCCCTTGAGTTGAACCTTCTTGACGGCCATCGCCAACTTTCAATTTAGACACGGCTTCAACCAAACGGTCTGCCAGCGCATCGTAAATACCGTCTTGAACATAAATACGGTTAGCACAAACACAAGTCTGACCGCTGTTACGATATTTACTTGCCATGATGCCCTGAACTGCTTGTTCAAGATTAGCGTCGTCAAATACCACAACTGGTGCATTACCACCAAGTTCAAGTGAAAGCTTTTTAATGGTTGGCGCACATTGTTGCATCAAGATACGACCCACTTGAGTTGAACCTGTAAAGCTTAACTTACGAACAATATCGCTTTCGCATAGGGTTTTACCAACTTCAACCGCATCACCACTAATGTTAATTAAAACATCGGCTGGTAAGCCTGCCTGTAACGCCAATACTTCAAGTGCATAGGCAGTTAACGGTGTTTGCTCTGCTGGCTTAACCAACATTGAACAACCCGCAGCAATCGCTGGACCTGCTTTACGCGTAATCATGGCAGCCGGGAAGTTCCACGGCGTAATGGCAGCAGTAACACCAATCGCTTGTTTAATCACGAGCAGACGTTGGTTTGGCAACGTAGGTGTTAACACTTCACCATCAATACGTCGCGCTTGCTCGGCAAACCAGCGAATAAATGATGCTGCATAACCAATTTCACCACGTGCTTCTGCCAATGGTTTACCTTGCTCAGCTGTTAAGATTTGAGCCAAATTTTCTTTGTGCTCAAGCATGAGGTTGTACCATGCCAATAGCACATCAGCACGCGCCAAGGCAGTTTGCTTTTTCCAAGCGGCCTGCGCTTTTGCTGAACGGTTAATTGCGGCTTCAACTCCTGCACGGTCATAGGTTTTTACCCATGCCAAAGTTTCGCCCGTAGCAGCATCATTCACCTCGATATAGTCATTTGATGCAGGTGCTTCTAACGCAATATCAGGATGTTTTAATAAATACTGCAAAGTATTTTGAATCATGCAGATTGCTCCATTGCTTTTGCACTACCTGCTTTGAGTGTCGCAAAACCTTGTTTCAAAATATCAAGACCTTGACGGAATTGCTCAGCAGGAATGGTTAATGGATATAAGAAACGAATTACATTACCGTATTTACCACAAGTAAGAAGTAACAACCCGTTTTCCATTGCATAGTTTTGTACAACTTTTGCTTGTTCAGCCGTTTCAAGCTCTACTGCAACCATTGAACCTAAAGCACGAATATCAGTTACGACGTCGCCTGTTGCTTGTTGAATATCTTTAAGGGTAGCGACTAACTCAGCACCTAATTCATTTGCACGGTCGCATAAGTTTTCTTCTTCAATCGCATCAATTACCGCGTGTGCAGCTGCAACCGCAATCGGGCTACCTGCGTAAGTACCGCCTAGACCACCTGGGTTTGGTGCATCCATGACTTCTGCACGGCCTACAACACCCGAAATAGGGAAACCGCCACCTAAGCTTTTCGCCATCGTGATAAGGTCTGCTTTAGTCTCGTAATAGTTCATTGCAAACAATTTACCAGTACGCGCAAAACCAGATTGCACTTCGTCAGCCACAAGTAAAATGCCGTGCTTATCGCAAATTGCGCGTAAACGTTTTAAGAACTCAGCTGGTACTACATTGAAACCGCCTTCACCTTGTACTGGCTCAAGTACAATTGCTGCAACATCATGCGGTGCAATATCTTCACTGAAAATATCTTCAACACTTTCAATTGCTGCATCTACTGAAATACCTTTAGCAGGTACAGGGTAACGTGCGTGGAATACACCCGCTGGCATTACACCGAAATCACGTTTGTAAGGTGCGGTTTTACCTGTCATTGCCATCGTCATAAATGAACGACCGTGGAAACCGTTACCAAAAGTAATAATGCCGTGACGACCTGTATAAGAACGAGCGATCTTTACTGCATTTTCAACAGCTTCTGCACCAGTTGTGAAAAACGCTGACTTCGCAGGACCAGCAATTGGCGCACGCTCATTAATACGTTCAGCCAAAGCCACATAGCTTTCATAAGGTGTTACTTGATAGGCAGTGTGCGTAAATTTAGTAAGTTGTTCAGTTACTGCTGCAATCACTTTAGGGTGGCGATGGCCTGTATTTAAAACCGCGATACCACCAGCAAAGTCGATAAATTGGTTGCCTTCCTTGTCCCAAAGCGTGGCATTTTCAGCTTTTTCCGCATACCACTGACACATCACGCCTACACCACGTGGAGTTGCTTGCTGTTTACGTGCGTTAAGTGCAGAATGTTGATTATCCATTTGATTCCCTCATATTTTCATCATCAGTTGCAGCTTTGGTTTCTTGCATCCTGTGCTTAATTTTCAGGGTGCTTTACAACGACTGCCTATGCATGTAATTTCGCTCGTCTGACGCCAACTGACGAGAGCCACTTTTTAACTGTAGGAGAGAGCCAATTGCGTAGTTTACTTGGAGATCATTTGCTACAACGACTCCAACAGGACACTGAAGGGAAACTACATCAACGCCTTTTCCGTTGCCTGCGTGGTGCCATTATTGATGGAGTCATCCAGCCCAAGACTCGTCTACCTGCGTCACGTGACTTAGCTAGTGAAATTCATGTTTCTAGAAATACAGTGCTTACAGCCTACGAACAGCTACAAGCTGAAGGCTACTTAGAAGCCCGTACAGGACACGGCACATGGGTTGCCGAAAAATTACCAGAGAGTTTTTTAAATACTCAAAATAAGAAAAAAGCGGTTTCAAGCCTGAAAGTTCAAAGCTCTTATGCCCTTTCGCAGCGTGGTTCTAACTTATTAGGCTATGCAGCAGCGTCGCCACACCAATGGGGAGCTTTTGTGCCAGGAGCGCCTGATGTGACTGAGTTTCCACATCATATTTTTAGTCGTATTCAAGCACGCCTAAGCCGCGAACCGGACATTAACCGCCTGATTTACAGCAACGCTGGTGGCTGTATCGAGCTTCGAAGTGCTTTAGCAGATTACTTACGTGTTGCACGTTCGGTTCAGTGCGATGCAGACCAGATTATTATTACCGAAGGCATTCACCAAGCGATTGATTTGGTCTCACGTGCACTCAGTGATATTGGTGATCGAATCTGGCTTGAAGATCCCGCTTATTGGGGAATGCGTAATACCTTACGAATTAATGGCCTCGATATTCAGCCCATGCCTGTCGATGCAGAAGGTATTATTCCTGAAGAAAATCCGGCAAAGCCGCCTAAACTCATTTTTGTCACACCATCACATCAATATCCGCTAGGTTCACATTTAAGCCTAGATCGACGACGCAAACTGATTGAAATTGCACGCCAGCATAATAGCTGGATTGTAGAAGATGACTATGACAGTGAGTTTCGTTTTTCAGGTCAACCGTATCCGTCTTTGCAAGGCTTAGAAAATGATGCGCCTGTGCTGTATATGGGCACGTTTAGTAAAACCATTTACCCCTCTTTAAGAATTGGTTATTTGGTCGTACCTAAACCACTTTTTTCACCACTACGTATTGTGGCAGCCGAGCTTTACCGTGGGGGCCATTTGCTTGAGCAAAAAGCCTTAGCTGAATTTATTCGTGAAGGCCATTACGAAGCGCATATTCGCCGTATGCGCCTACTCTATGGCAAGCGCCGCGACTACTTGGTGAGCTTAATTCAACGCTACCTTGGCCCCGAATTTATTCATGAATATGATGAAGCCGCAGGGTTACATCTGGTTTTAAAACTACCGAACGCTTGCGATGATGTCGCGATTGCGGCGACTGCGCTTGAACGTGGTGTCAAAGTTCGACCACTGTCTCAGTACTACATGCAGTCGCATGCACATGCCGAACGTGGATTGCTCATGGGCTTTGCTTGTGTAAATGAAAAGGATATGGTGATGGCTTTTGGTGTGTTACTTCAATGCTTACGTGAAGCAGGCGTCCCTACGCTGAATTAAAGATTCTTCCGTATTAAGACAAATAAAAAAGAGCCTCACAGTGAGGCTCTTTTTTATTTAAAAATTTGGTGGTGTTTCAAAAAGTATGCTGACATTAAATGAAGCCATTATTGATGTAAAAAAAGGTTAAGTCGAAAGCTTTAAAATGGTTTTCAATCTTTTTTGAAAAATTACAACTCCTTCTAAAACCACGCCTAATTCGATGCCTTATTTTGCAATTATTACCTTCAATACCTACAGTAAAAAATTTACCAATACTTTGCTTGCAGTTTTTAAAAGCAGTTATGAAACTGTCCCAATGATCACTTGCAATTCGGGTGTAGTGAATACCTAATTGTTTAAGCTTTGTTTTCAATCGTTGAACTGTAGCTAAGTCTCTTTTACCCCAAACATAAGCAACAATCTCACCTGTTTCTCGATGGTAGGCGTAAATAAGCCATTGTTTATTATTTTTATTTCCCACAAAAGTCCAAAACTCATCAACTTCAAGAGACTCATAATGACTTTGTTTAGGCTGAATTTGGTAGGTCGATTCGGTTAAAGTACGTAAAACTTTACCGATACTGATTCGCTCAACTTCAGCGATATCTCGTATACCACTACCTCTGACCATCAACTGTAATATTTTTCGAGTAATGCCTGAATTACATCCTAGATAGCTCAGAGCATGGTCACCAATAAACTGACGTTTACAGTCTTTGCACTGATAGTTTTGTTTCCCATCTACTTTGATGCCATTTTTCTTTATACTGTCACTGAGGCAGGTTGGACATTTGATTTCTAGAGTTATTCGCATTTCTCTATTTTATCAAAATTCAACCTGCTTTGTTTCAGCATACTTTTTGAAACACCACCAAAAATTTAAACTAACTTTTCTTCATGGCTATGAGTTAAATGAGTCGCTCTACGCTCTTTCCCCCATCCCAGTTTTTCAGACAGCAAACCGAAGAACACAATAATGCCGAACAATGCTGTAGTGTAAATCACTTCTTTAAAATAGGTGCCTTCAATCAGCATGGTAAGAATTGCACCAATAATTGCAAAGATCACCACGTAAGTTAAGTAAGGGAACATCCACATTTTAAAGTCAATTTTCACGCCTTCAGCTTCTAACTTCTTACGCATACGAAGCTGAGAATAAGCAATCGTCAGGTATACATACAATGTTGCTGCACCTGTTGTTAGCATGAAAAAGTCATACACATCCATACTCTTGGTTGCAGTTAAAATCACGGCAATTACAGAGAAGAAGCATGACACAATCACGCCAACCCACGGACTACTTTTACTGTTTACAGAGCCAAAGCTTTTCGGTGCATCACCACGTTTAGATAATGAGAACAACATACGTGAACACGTATAAAGCGCTGAGTTAAAGCAGCTACATACCGAGGTTAGAACCACAAAGTTTACGATATGACGCGCGCCCGGAATACCAAGAGCAGACAACGTAACGCTATAAGTTCCCCAAGTCGAATCTTTCAAAAGTTCATTGTTGTGAGGAATTAAACATACCGCCACAAACATTGAACCGACGTAGAATAAAATAATTCGCCAAACCACTGAGTTCGAAGCTTTACGAATTTCTTTAGATGGGTTTGCAGACTCTGCCGCCGCTACAGTCACAATTTCAGCGCCAATATAGGCGAACATCACCCCAAGTAAGGCGGTAATAACGGATGAACCACCATTAGGCATAAAGCCTTGAGAGGTTAAATTACTGATACCAGATGCAGCAGGATTACCCCAAGGCCACAAATGCATGATGGCTAAACTACCAATCACCAAGAAGATCACAATCGCAATCACTTTGATGAGAGCGAACCAGAACTCGAATTCACCATAGTTCTTTACGTTCTGCAAATTGACAGCAACCAGTGCACCAATGACGACAGTCATATAGACCCAGATCGGTATAAACGGGAACCAGTTATTTAAAATTTTACCTGCCACATAAGCTTCCCACCCCATGAGCATTGCCAGCGTACACCAGTACAACCACCCAATTGAGAAACCTGCCCAACGACCAATTGCGCGGTCCGCATAAGTTGAAAAAGAGCCACTGTCGGGGTTTAAAACGGCCATCTCGCCTAGCATACGCATGATGAACCAAACGAGTAGTCCACCTAAAGCATAGGTTAAGAAAACCACAGGACCTGTGTTGTAGATGATACTGCCTGAGCCAACAAAGAGAGAGCCACCAATAACCCCTGCTATCGAGATCATGGTTAGATGGCGTGATTTGAGTCCATGTTTTAAACTTTGGGAGTGATTGGCTTCAGAACCATTTTGATGAGCTGCCATATCATTTTCCTTAATATATGGAGGATATCGGCTAGACTCGGAAATCCTCCGAAGCCAAAAAATATCCCCTAAAAATTTAGCCGTTTTGCTCAATTCCTAAAACAGAAAATTCACTGAGCTTATCCGGCGCTTCCGTATGCATACTTCCAATGGCTTTAATTTGTCGTTTCGGCACTCAAGAAACGAGAGCCATTTTTGTAATAAAAGAGAGAGCCAATTGCAAAATTTATACGCAAAATTGGCCCTTTTTATATTGGATGAGGATAAGTAAATTTTAGTTTTTATTTTAATGAGCTTGAAATTCTTTAGTTTTGTTCAGAAATTAATAACGCTTTTGTTCCTGTTTCTAAGGCTCTAAATATATGCTTTTGATCGGCTGGATAACAAATATAGTCTCCAACTCCAAGCTCAACCGCCTCATCAATTAAACCCACTAAAGCTTTGCCTTCGACCACAATAATATGTTCTACAGAACCAACTGGATGTGGCTCTGAAAGACGGTCTTCACCCGGCTCCACAATCAATAAATATACATCACGGCGCGCATGCGGTGGACAAGTCGCCAACAAAATTGCTTTGTAATTGGCAATCTCGGAACTCACCGTTGGCCCATCGCCACAGCGAATGACTTGCACTTGATTACTCGGCTCTTCCATCAGGCGTGCAAATGGAATATTGAGCGCAACACAAAGTGCCCATAAGGTTTCAATGCTTGGGTTACCTTGCCCGGCCTCTAACTGCGAAAGTGTAGATTTGGCAACACCTGCACGACGAGCAACCTCTGCCAATGAAAGCCCTGCTCTTTGGCGTTCACGCGTTAAACCTTTGGCAATAATTTCAATTGGCTGAGACATTCACCACATCCGTTCTATAAAAAAAACGATCGTTCGTTTTGACAAAACAATCAGACTTATTCATTATAATGGAAAATCGTTCGTTATATCATGCTATGTCCACATACGCTCTCATTAAGAAACTTAGTAAAGACACCACCCGCTCGATTTTCTTTGTATGTCTAGCAACAAGTGTTGTTGGTATGTCTTTAGGTTCACTCGCTGCAAGCTATGGCTTAGCACTCTGGATTCCGCTTTGCCTATCTGTCTTTGTGCTTGCAGGAACTGCTGAATTTATTTTTATTGGCTTCTTGGCTGTAGGTGGTAGCCCAATTGCGGCTGCGATTGCAGGACTACTCGTCAATTTAAGGCACTTACCTTTTGGTATTGCGGTCAATGAACTGATCCGAGGCAAATTCTCTCAGTATTTCGGGGCTCATATCATGAACGATGAGAGCGTTTTGTTTGGTATGGCACAGCCTGACTTCGAGACAAAAAAGGCTGCTTACTGGTTATGTGGTATAGGCATTATGCTGACTTGGCCACTGGGTGTCACGGCGGGTTATTTTATTGGAAGTGCTATTCCAGACCCGAAAACATTTGGCTTAGATGCAATTTTCCCTGCCATTTTAATTGCACTGACTTTTAATGCTTTAAAGAATAAATCTACACGAAAAGCTGCATTTGCAGGGTCAACTTTAGCACTGATGACTACACCCTTTTTGGCCTCAGGACTTCCAATTCTGATTTCGCTTTTTGGCTTGATATGGGGTAGAAAGAAATGAGTCAACAGTTACTTATTATTGTAGGAATAGCTCTACTTGCACTTGGAACGTACAGTATTCGTTTTGCTGGCTTTCACTTAGGTGCCAAGTTTTCGTTTTCTGAAAAATACCAAGTTTTACTCTCAAATGGCGCAACCGTTTTGCTCTGTGCCATTGCGGTGACCACTACATTTTTTGAAGGCCAACATTTCGCAGGTTTCGCACGTATATTCGGTGTTGGCTTAGCACTGTTCTTGGTTTGGAAAAAAGTTCCTCTGTTATTGGTGATTTGTTTGGCCGCTGTTGGCACGGCACTTCTACGTTTGCTAGGAATTGAATAATAAAAAAGGCGAGATAAACTCGCCTTTTTTGCAACTTTGATTAAAACGGATATATCCACCAATAAAAAATAAACTATTTAATTACAACTAATTAAGCAATAATGTTAAGTAATATGTTAAATTTAAAAACTAAAAATTAACAAAAACTTGTACTCACAAAATAAGTTAGCCCACAATTGACCTTTCTTAAATTTATTTGATGTATAATTTAGTCCTCACCAATTATCTTCATTACCATTACTAAATTTCACGATACCTTCATTGAATAGCTTTATCGTATATATTTCTTCCGTACTTAATTTCGATTTATCAGCACTATTGATTATTTGTTCAATTTTTTTAACATCATAGAAATCATTTATATTACCAACTTTAATGTAATAATGCTTTTTACTAACTTTACCATCAAAAGATGTACTATACTGAATGCATTGAGATAAGAATTTTAATAAATCTTGAAAATTGGTTGAGATTAAATCTATCCAATTATTTATATCCTGTACTTCTCCCCATTCTTTCCAACGATATAAAAGCGTTAAGAGTGCCTTATTTTCCAATAAACTCTCTTTATTAGAAAATGCAAACACCTTTAATTTTTTCACAAACAGCTCTTTAATTGAAATATAATGAAAATCATCTAATAATATTTCTTTATTTTCATTCCTTTTAGTTTGCTCGGATACAAGTAATTTTGCAATCATCACAAATTCATTTGATTTTTTAAAACATTCTAATATTATTTCACCCCGTTTTTCTATGTTATCAATACGACTAAGAAAGTTATAAATTAGTCGATATATAAAAGATTGAGCACCGAATATATCAAAAAAACTTGTATCATCATCATTCACTAAATCTCCTACGTCTATTAATGTTGATATATAAGGAATAGCTGAATCTTCAACCACTTGATTTTCATAAGACTCAAATTGTGAAAGGAACTCTTTCAACTTATGGCTAGCATTTAACTCTAAAATCTTACTTTTCATTAAATTTTCATTAGCTGTTAAACCAATAAAATCAACCAAATCAGACTTAGTAATATCATTTTCAGATAAGGATAATTGAAAATAATTTTCAAAATTTTTTTTATGACATATTCTACCTTCTGAAAACCAATTATTATATGAAGAATATTCATAGTAAGAATTACCCGTAATCCAGTGAATTGTCGGAAATAATTCATTCAATATTTTCTCTACTCCCTCTCTATTAATTTCTGATGTTTTTGATATTACGGAATTAATTGTTATTTTAAAGGCCTCTTTATTATTTTCCCTACTACTTCCTACTGATTGAAATTGTGTAAATGCATGTTTAGAAATTGACAATTCATTATAGACCTCTGGCTCAAACACACGCAAACATTCTACAGCTATTAAATCTACTGGATTTGCCTCAAAAACAGTTCGTCCCTTTAATAAAGAGAAATGGAATGCTAACGTAGAAGTATATCGATATACATTTCTTAAATTTTTAAAATAATTTTTCAATCCGGCATGATAAAGCTGTGTCCATCGATCCTGATCAAATTGTAAATTAGAATTTTTATCTAATTGTAGAATTTTATTTAAACGATCAAACAAAACCTCATGTACTTGTTCTTGTGAGACTTGAGGAATATTAAAAGGAACTTGAATAATTTTTTCTAAGTAATCTTTTCCAGATTGAGTAGCATCTGTGAGTCTCTGCTCTACAATATTTCTTTGAAATAACAATAGAAAAGTTACATTTGGAAATTCAGTATTTGCTTTTATAAGTTGAAAAATCATTCTTAATTCTGAAGAAGTTAATCTATCTAAGTCATCCATAACTATGAGAATAGGATTTTCAAGCTCTTGTAATTCAACCTTTAATTCACTTCGTATTTCCGTCAAACTTTTTTCACTGTCTTTAGCTTTTTCATCAAAATACCCAGCTAATCTTTTTAAATTTTCTACCCCCCATTTCAAAAAAGGACTTATGGCAACAAATCCTGTAGTGATTAAAGTAATTATTTTTGTGTCATTTAGGAATGCACTGAAAAATCCTATTCCTGCTATTGCAGATACAATAAATGGGAGTGAATTGGATGTAGATGTCAAAATAACTTCACTTGCAGCAAGATAATTACCATATTTTTTGAATGAATCTGCTAACTTTTTATTCTTCTCCGAAGAGCTTTCTTTTCCAATCGATTTAGAAATCTCATTAAAAAATGCTTTTGTTATTTTTTCTTGCGCCGCCCATTCCCATGGTGAAAACTCAATAACTATTGGCTTTGAAGACTTATCCTTAATATATGTTAAAGCCATATTTTTTACTGATGATTTTCCTGCACCCCAATCTCCATACAACGCAACGACAAGGCTATCCTTACCATTCCAGTTACTAATAGCTTCGGCTAAATTTTCCGAAAATTTTGCTCTTCCTAGCAAATCCTCATCAATTTTATGAATTGGACGGTCAGCAGAGAAGTTAAATTTATCTATATTATTCATAAGTAGTAAAATTAAATTTATTTATTTCATATAATATATACCTAAAATTTAACAATGAAACAATCTAAATTTATAAATTCAATATATTTTAAAAATCAATCAATTAAAACTACCTCTTATACAAACATGTAGAATTTTAGTGTTTAATATATTTTGGAACACTCGATGAGTTTATTCAACTTAATTTTTTAAATAATCACATCCGATTTTGACACGACCAAAACAGATAGATATAAATATGAAAATGAGTATTCAATCAATGTCAAAAAAAGGGCGAATTCAAACATGAGGTGCGACAGTTTCAAAAGCCATATGATAATCAACAAGCTGAGCAAATTTCTCTAATGGTGTAAGCCAATCTAACGCCTTTCTAGGACGAGTATTCAGTGACATGGCAACTTGATTTAAATAATGCTGATCTGCCTGATTTAAATCAATCCCTTTAGGTAAATATTGCCTAATTAAACCATTCATATTTTCGCATGTGCCTTTTTGCCAGGGTGAATGTGGGTCACAGAAATATACATCTATGCCTAAATCTTCTTCGAGTATTTTATGTTCTGACATCTCACGTCCACGGTCATAGGTCAACGTTTTACGCAGTTCTGCAGGTAAATATTTCAGAGCTTCAGTTAAAGCCTTGCGCACTGATTCTGCCTTTGCATCAGGTAATGTTGCCAAGATACAGAGCCGTGTATTTCGTTCAATAAGTGTTGCTATCGAACTTTTATTGTCTTTACCTTTAATTAAATCAGCTTCCCAATGACCCGGTATTTTTCTTTCTTGAACTTCGGCTGGGCGCTCATGAATAGTTTTAATATCCTGTAATATAGAATCTTTTTTAGGTTCACCGTTAGCTTTTCGCTTTTTATTTTCATGACGTAGACAGGATAATAAGTCTTTTTTCAACTCACCCTTGGGTAATGCTCGTATCGTTGAATAAATCGTTGTATGGCTTACATTCATTGTTTGATCCAAATCAGGAAATGTCTTTAAACGCTTTGCTATTTGCTGAGGAGACCATAAACAACGGATCGCTTCAACAATAAATTTCCAGAGGATTGAATCGATTTTGAGTTTTCTGTGACCACGTCTACGTCTAGCAAAAGTGTTATCAGAAGCATATTGAGCTTGATAAACGTCATTGATGCTATTTCTTTTAAGCTCACGATAGATCGTACTAGGATGTCTTTTAATAAGTTCAGCAAATTTTCTGGCTGAAAAGCCTTCTTTTCTTGACTCAAGCATTAATGCAGTACGATCTTCAAAGTTAAGATGATGGTATGACAATTTTATATACTCCATAAACCCTTTAAATTAATTAGGTGGTTTATGTCGCACTTCAAGTTTTACTCTGCCAAGGATTAAACTATATTAAAAGATCACTAAAGCAGAAATCATAAAAAAATTTCGAGTAAGCCAAGTAACGTTGAGTAATTCACTGAATAAATCTTAAAATTTTTCTTAGTTACTATCCAACAAGAATTTCATATATTGGGGATGTATTTTCTTAATATCTATTCCTAACCCTTGGAATAGTGAACTAATTGCATCTTCTTTTTCTATTTGTAGTCTATTATTAAAATCATTTAAATTTTTGGAATCAGCATCACTATAACAATGCTGATAGCCTGAAACTATCTGCTCCATCCTAGTGATAGTTTTACTAAAGTTTAGTTTCATTTTAATATTACTTTTGATATCCGTCAGAAAATTTAGATTATCTCTAACATTTTCAATAATATGAGGAGGAATGTACCAGTCATATTTTGAATTTTCATATCGTAAGTCTAATCCTAAAAAATTTACTGTTTCCTTTTCATAAATAATTTGTGTTTTTGACTTTGCATCAATTTCCGGAAGTGTTAAACCTAGGTTATTCAATTCTTTGAAAACTAATTCAAATACCTCTTTACATTGCTGCTCGGAATCAAGAAAAAATATCAGATCATCCGCATAACGGACATGTTTATATTTTTTCTTAATAAGCCAGTTATCAAAATCATTTAAGTAAAAGGATGCTAGTAAAGGTGATAATGGCATCCCTTGCCTGACACCTTTCCCAATCTTAGATTCAATTAACTTTTTATGTGTCTTCGCATATTCATGAGGAATACTTGGGTCACAGCAAATTATGGATTCAAACAAATATAGTATGTCAGTTGGTATATTTTGAACCGTACCGGGTTTGTCGGAGACTTTTTTATTTAAGTTAGGCCACCTGACCTAACGGGTTAATCTTATCATAGTACATTGCTTCAAACTCAAAAGGCGATACATAACCCAGTGCACTGTGTACACGCTTTTTATTGAACCAATCTACCCAGTTTAGTGTCGCAAGTTGTACATCTGCTAAACCTTGCCAATCTGCTTTTAAATATTCAATCACCTCTGTTTTGTATAAGCCATTCACCGTTTCAGCCAAAGCATTATCGTATGAATCACCAGTTGTACCGACTGATGCTCGTAAATTTGCTGCTTCCAAACGATGGGTGTAACGAATAGAAAGGTATTGCACGCCTCTGTCGGAATGATGAATTACATTCTTTGGCATACCGCGAGCATGTAACGCTTGTTCCAGTGCATCAAGGACCATGTCTGTATTCATCCGTGTTGATACTTTCCAGCCAACAATTGCCCGTGAGAAAACATCAATCATAAAGGCGGTATACACCCAGCCTGAATGGGTTTGAATATATGTGAAGTCTGCGACCCACAGCTGATCTGGATGATCAGCACTAAAATTCCGTTTCACCAAGTCGGCTGCTCGTTTTTGATCATCTCTGCTACGTGTCGTTTGTTTGTTCTTACCACGCCAAACACCTTGTATTCCTAGCTGTTGCATCAATCGAGCAACTGTACAGCGCGCAACAATATAACCTTCCCGTTTCAGTTTTTGCCAGACTTTACGTACACCATACCGACCTGAACTTTCCTGCCAAATTCGTTTAATTTGTTCAGCATGATGCAGGTCATGTAGATCTCTTTTCGCTCGATGTTCTGGATTGTCCGCAAGATCTAAAGTTCGATAATAGGTTGAAGTTGCGATTGGTAGAATTCTACAAATCGCCTCAACACCGTATAGGTCTTTATGGTTATGAATGAAATCCACCATTATTTGTGTGGGCGGTCGAGCTCCGCCTGGGCGAAAAAAGCAGCTGCTTTACGTAGAATTTCATTGGCTCGCTGCAGTTCTTTATTTTCGCGTTCAAGTTGTTTAATGCGTTCTTGGTCTGAAAGCTGCTGTACTTTAATTGGATTCTGTTGATTCAAATGCTTCTGATGCCAGGAACGTAGTGTTTCAGGAGTACAGCCAATCTTGGGAGCAATTGCTGTGATTGCAGCCCAAGTAGAAGGATAATCTTTTTCGGATTCAATCAATAATTGAACCGCTCTATCTCTGATTTCAGGGGTGTATTTTACTTTTTTCATCGGGACATTCTCTCAAGAAAAGTGGTCTCCGACAAACCCGGTACGGTTCATTTTGTCGTATCTCCTTTAACAAAGTTGCCCGAACTAAATTATCAAAAAACGATGAAATATCTGTTTTTAAAACAAAGGGCTTTGTATTCCTTAAATCTTTTGCCTTTTGTCTTGCCTGAAATATACCTACACCTGAAACAGAAAAATCGTTAGATTTAAGTATAGCTAACTCATGTTTTAAGTGTTTGGAAATATAATCAATTAAGATCATCTGCACTAGACGATCTCTAACGGTTGGTATGCAAATTAAACGTGGCTTTTTACTAGGATTCTTTTTATTCTCAATAATTACTGGATACAGTTTTTGAAATCTGTAGCTTTGAGTTTCAATAGATTTTATTAAAAGCTCCAATTGAACATTTAAATTATTCTCAAATTCTTTAATTGAAACATAGTTGGTATGATATTTTTTATCATAATTTTTAATATTTTTTTGTTTGAAAAATTTAAATTTTTCATCAAAATTTTCTTTAATAAAGTCTTTAAATAACATGATACTAAATCTCTTTCTTCTCCATTGCGTCCTTGTAAAGCTATCTCGCAACGGTTAAAAAGGGACACATCCATTCAAATGGTAATAGCTCATCTCATCGGTGATAAGACTAGCCAGTCCATCCTCATGGTTCTGTTCTGATGCACATTTCTGTGTTGTCGAGCGAACCAATGGTTTACAACAGTGTGAGCAATAGTAGGGTTTTAACCGACCATTTAGATATTTGAAATATATAAGAGTATTTGTATATCAGCAACATACAATAAACAATGAACTGTAATAAATAGTAAAAAGCCATCTAGATAAATCTAAATGGCTTTATATTTCTAGATATTCAACTTAGGCAAAGCTCTCACAATCTTCATTGTTTCCAAGCTTACAGTGATGACCCCTAATAGCCGTACTCCCCCCGATATATTATAAAATAATCGATCAGTCAAAAAAATTAAATGATTTCCAACAAATATTGCACCTAATAATTCGTTATTAGTTTCATACTAATCAAAGCAAATTATATGAGAGTAGTTTTAAGTTAAGACGGTAAAAATTTTTATTAAAAATTATTGATAATCTTTAACCAGATTGGTATTCATATATTTTCAACTCAAGTAGAAAGATTTAAATATATTTAGGTAATATTTTATTCATCAGCAAAATTATCGAAGTTGTTAATAAGTTTTATCATTTAAGGAGCAATTAAATAATGAATTATTGTTGGTAAATTCCAGATTGTAATTGCAAGAAGCATATATATTAGCCCACAAAGAAACATAGCTATGAAAAGCGTGTTTCTTCTTCTATTTATAGGCTCTATAAATTTCTCTTTATTATCATGTTTTGAAGTATAGTTTTGAAGAATTCCTAACCATTGTTTACTTTCATCATATGATAAGTTAGCATCTCTGTAGTGACTTATTAATTGCAAAGTGCAGGATAATATTAAATAGCCCGATAGGAATTTTAGGAAAGTAGCTAACTCAATACTATTTATTAACTTAGTTAAATTGTTTGTATCAAACTTACTGATGAAAGAGAGAGCAACAAATATTAGAATGCCCAATATATCACGTGTTAGGGATGAAACTAAATCACGGACTTTAGCTGCATACATATCAGCTTGTGATTTCATATCTTTTAATAAATCACGCATTTCTTTATGATAGGCGTCTTTTCGCTCTAAAATAACAAACGTATAACTATCTTTTGCTTGTTGTAAGGCTTCATCTAAGAATAAATTCATCCCTTTAATTAAACTATTACTTGGATCTATATCCATAGAAAGTCGATCCATAATTAACTTTAATCTAGTTTCTGAACGTTCCTCATAGACCCAAATTACAGCTTTGATTAGATTGTTTAATAAATCAACACTAAAAGTATCTGAGTCATCAAACAAGAATAGTTCTTGTCGTTTGACACCACGCAGTGTGACTTTGTAACTATCATTTTCACATTTAAGTTCTTGTACTAGGCATGAGCTTAAAATTAAAATACCTAATTTAATAAAAGGTTTAGCTAGCTCATGATTTAAATTCCCCCAAGTCAGAGTAAATGTTCTAGGCGATATCCTGATGGTCTTATTTACAGTCATCACGTGAATTAAAGCTTGCACTCTTTCATCATCAGGTAAATCATCTAATGAACTATTAGTAGTAGCATTGATCTCTCCAATTGGTAGAATCCAAAGTAACGAGTTCCCAAAGCGTGCCATTTCTCCTCTAACTCTTATAGTGATTGCATTTGAAAAATCTTCACTAGGTGAGCAAGGGTCTATTAATGAGATCCATTCCATCATGGAATGTTTATCATAAAATAGAATAGTCTTTTCATCATTTCTTGCTTTAAGAAGGTCAGCAAGGTTTTTCTTAGCAAGAATTAATCGCCATGAAAAAGTTAGGTATTGCTCTGTATTTAAATATTTATCGTCAAAATTTATATTTTCCTCACCAGCTCTAATAATTAGATCACTAATAAAGTTATTTTGAGCTAATTCTTTGAATAAAATAAATATATTTCTAAAAATATTTACTGTAACTTGATCTAAATTGTTTCCCTTTATTGTTAGGCGTGCATCTGTCTCCTTGAGATTTAAGGAGACTTTTTGTAAATTATCTAGTTCTTTAAATAAATTTTCTAAATTTTTCATTTCAAGGTTTCAGACTTACTTCATCTGTTTCAATGATAATTTTAGAGCCTTGCTGGGTTTTTTGAATTACAAACCCTACCGCTTCGTGACTTCCTTCGAAAGTAATAGTTATACCCTCAGCTGTGATGTAAGTATGCTTTCTATCTTTAGGTTTTATTGAATTGGGCTGAGGAGTAAAAGATTGACCAGCTACTCCTTTTTCATTTAGTTTTTCTTTAAGAGACTGAGAAAAACTAAGTTTTCTATCGGGATTTTCTTCATCTCTAACAATAGTATTAATGAATAGTTCAGTATCAAAAATATCATTATCACATAAAAAGTTTAAAGCTCTTTGTGTATAAGTTGCAGCATCTTCACCGTCAGGTAATTCATCTAGTGGAATTGTTCGTGCCCATTCTTTTACAGTTTGGAACGCAATTTGAGTTAGCTGAGTATTAGTATTGCGCTCTTTTACTCCTAAAAATTTCCTGAAGAAGCCAGCAAGTGTAGGTTTATATATACGATCAAAAGCTAAAACATCCCATAAGAAAACATTACCTATATCTATTAAAGCACTTTTTTGTACTGCTTTTTTACTTTCATTTAGTGCATTTTTTATATCTGTTACTGTAGCTATTTTTTTACCTTCTACTTCCTTATATTCATAAGTAATAGAGGGTTGATTATCCATTTTTACTAGAAAAATTAATTTCTTATAATTATTTGCGCTTGCTAGATATTTTACAACACATACAACAAAAAGCCCACCCGACATTCTTCCTGAATGCTGAAGTGAAAAATTAGCTGCAATTGTTCTTGAAAAGGTATCAAAGTCAGACTCTAGACTTTCACATGATTCTTTAATGTTAGGTATATCTTGACGGAAAATATACTGCGTTCCCTCAGCAATTTCTTTTAAACGTTCAAGGAAAAAGGTTCTTTGATTTGGTTGTAGTTCAACCTCATCCATATAAATTACTTGATCTTCCTCAGTTGAAGCGTCAGGATTAACTATATGAAAAATAAATTTTTCGATCTCAAGAGAGTCTAGATGATCTTGTCTTAAACCGCCTTCTAATTGTGGCATAAATTCCCCTTCTTAATTATTTCTTAGCTTCGTAAGCTGAGTTACCTCAACCTCTAAATTATCCATAAATATATGTTTTTTTAAATACTGACATATCTATAATTCTTTTCAAGTGAAAGTTATGCGACAGATTACGTCAATCGAATAAAATAGATGGGTAAAAAGATACACTATCCTCCAATTCCTAATACTTAAAAAAGAAGGATAGATATCAATTTAGCTATTCTAATTTAAGAGTATTATTTCAGCTTCGAATACAACTTACTCTTACTATCATACTGATATAGTACAATTTTATTTACTTTAACCATCCGATTGTTGTCGTTCATATCCGTTCCCTGATAATGAATCTGGAATGGATAAAATGGTTGTCCATTTTTGTTGACTTGGATTGCGGAAGAATAGCCATACTCTGGTTGTTCTGAAACTTTCCCTTCTTGGAACATTTGTTCAACAATATAACCGCCCTCATTTAACAGAAGAAGTGACCATACGCTTTCCCCATAACCATTTCCGTAATAACCATCAATGGTATAGCTTCCTAGTGTATTGTTTCCAAAAGCTTGTAAGTTCTTTTTAAATTCTTGGGCGTTCCATGAGGTTCGACCATATCCCTCAATACTTTCAATTCCCCCTTGGGCTGTTTTTGAAATCATTTGGAATTGTCCATTGTCCAATTTTTTAAAGAGATATAATTCCAAAGTACCTCGTGTAACATGTGAAATTTCTATCCTGCCTTCGATTGCTAAAGTCACTTCCACAGGGACTAAATAACGGGCTTCCCCCTGCATATTCTGGTAAGTAAAAATAGGGGCGATACTGATCACAGCGTCTGTGAGATCGTCCAAGTCGCTAGGCTTATTAACATAGTAGTATTTGCCACTTCCCCAGTAATCATCTTTTTTTCTTTCTCTGGATGATGTCACCTTGTAAAAACTTTGGGCAATGGTATCTGCACTCAGATTAGGAAGTACCACTTGCTTAAAGCTTTTAGGTTCAAGCGTGGATGTATCATAGTATTTAATAGCAGTTGTGGCTGTTTGTACTGATGACGTTTGAGTGGTATTGAGCTGCTGTGCTTTAGCCTGCAATGTATTGTATAACTTGATTGCTTCTGGTTGTCCCTGCCGTGCAGCACTTTGCAATAAGGCTATACCTTTTTCTGCATCCTGTGGCACAACATCCCCATTAAGATACATGACTGATAATGCGTACTGGGATGGAGCATAACCATTGGCGGCTGACTTGGAGAACCATTCAGCAGCTTTTTTATGATCTATGGGTACGCCATTTTTACCTAGGTAGTAAAGCATCCCCATATTATGGTTACTTTTATTGTTATCTCCCTTTGTTGCTACTTGAGACAAAACATAGTTTAACCCTGTTGATAGGGTTACTTTTTTGGTTTCAGCACATACCGTTGAACTGGTTACGACCATACTAGTAGTCATTGCAATACTGAACATTAATTTTTTCATCTGATTCTTATCCTATATATTGTTGTTATTGATAATGATCAGCCGATAGTAACTGGCGGATTTCACTTGCCACTTTTGGACTACGCCACGGAAATAGTACCTTAAGGCTATAGTTAGGTTTAAATTGATCTCTTGTTCCAATATTGACTTGGAACTCACGCTTCATCGGTGTTCGATATTCACGCTGATTAACATGTGTTCCCATCATCGGGTTACTGATCACAGTAGTAGTGGTTCTGAAGCGATCTTCAACCAAGTTGTAATGACCTACAGAGGTAATGTAATCAAAAGGATATTTAACTAAACGTTGATCAGGCTGATCAAACAGGATAATGGTTTTATCCTGACTGTTAATCCAGACTCCACGATTTTGATAATTAAAGGTTTCACCCTGACGTTTCAGTTGTTCGGTCATCCCATCAAAGAAAGTATTTCCATATTGATAGAGGTAGTAGATGATCACAAACCAGAATAGATCAAAACCAAAGAAGATATATGCGAAAGCGCCAAAAGAAAAAATCTTGGCAACAATTAAAAAGATCACTATTGGTAAGACTACACACTTTAAAAATAGCTTGGATTTCTTTGGGTAGTTTTCGATTGGAATGATTTTTGGTTTGGTTAATTCAGTCATAGTTATTCCCACACATGTTTAATGCAATAACTCAAAATCACAAGGGGGACATAAAAATAGGTATTTTTTATAGGCGTGACTTAGCCATCCACCTTATGAATTGTTCTATTTAAAAATGTTGCTTTTAATACAGCTAATTAAGAATTAGCTCTGTATTCCCCATTGTCTGAAATAATGAGGCTGAACATGTGGCGAGGCACAGAAGAGAAAAAATGAATGAGACATGGTAAAGTCCTATATGCAAATAAAAGTCTACCAAATCACTGCTAAATGATGGTGGTAGAACAAAGAGGGGGTTAGCAGACTGGGCATATAGAACCAGCACGCACGAAGCGTCCCCCTCCCGTTCTACCGCAAAGGGGGAACAAGAAGGTTTCGCACATAATCCATACTTTGATAAGTATGAATCTGGTACGCTATACGCCACGGTCTGCTAAAACCGACTGACAATTTAGGTCAGCAAGGGAATGATAGTTTTTAGCAGCCGTCCAGTCAATTACTTTGATTTTTAGTGGGGTCAGAAAATAGCATTCACTGATCAATTTATCTTATTTATACTTAAAATTAATCCGAACTTTTCTTACTCATCGGCTCATTCAATTTAGCAATACTTAATCCATATTTATGAGCATTGTATTGCCACACTACGAACTGCTCTAACAACATAGCGTTTTCTTTTTCGAGTCTGGCATTCTTGACTTCCAAAGCCTCAATTCTAGTTTGAGCAATTTTTAAACTAGGAGGTAATTTCTGTGTTGTATTACTCTTAACCTGTGTAGATTTTGGTTTTTTGCATTGATCATAGGCATTCTTAATACGTACATATTTCTGTAATGTTTGACGAGTTGGCGCAGGCACAAACTCTAGCTGTAGCTCAATAGCTTTACATAGGAGTTCCCAAGTCAATTTCTGATTTAAAGGCCAATAATCAAGAAGCTCAACAATATTCTCGATGTCTTTATCGGTTAAATGCTGTGCCATATCAAATCCATAAATCCATTTGCAATGCAGGACTGAGCAAATGTGGTTCATCCTCTATCTTTTTACGTTGAGTATTCTCAATAACGGGGATACGTTTACGACCTGCTTTTTGATACGCTAAATCGAGATGCGTAACATCTTCAGAAGGGGGCAGACTCAAAGGTGTTCCATCGGGAATGTTTGGATCATCCAGTAGAGTAATCATCTGTTCACAACGTTTAATTGTAAGCTCTCTAGTTTGCAACCAAACCGTTGCACCAGTAACATTTTTACTAACAGCCTCCTTATCCTTTGCCCATAAGATTTTTTCTTTTCTAAGTCGATCTTGAAGCCGTTTTTTCTTTTCTGCATCACCTTTAATGCAAACATGTTCCGTACAATTCAAACAGTTTCGATATTTTAAGCAAGGTTCATCAATATAGGAATGTGTACAGAGACCAAACTCGGTAGTGTGCATGGACAATGTTGTTTTGGTATTTAGCTCTTGTAGAGTACGAGGTGTAGCGATCTGAAATGTAAATGCACTATCTGTATTTACTGTACCAACCTCATTTTTCTGCATCTCAATTAAGCCAAAATTACGATCTTCAACCGAAGTATGGTCATATACTCGATTTTGCTTCATATCAGCTCGCCCTGACCATTTAGCAAGCAACATGCTATCCATTCCATTAGTATTCGCTATCGTATTCAACAAATGCCTAAATTGGTGAGACGTAATACTATAACTATCAGATCCCCACCGTTGAAAAATAGATTGCACATTTGATAACACATCTTTTCCTCTTAACTTCTTTTTAGTTGGTGATAAGTCTTCATTTAAAGTATCAATATGTGGCATCCATAATTCTGAATAAATAGTTAATTTATTACTATGATATTGGTTTGCGAAACTACAAAATAAAGCTTCTGACCACCTAACCTTAACTCCATTACCAGTTTGAAAAGGTACATAAGGAAAACCTTTGGGCAGTCTCTTTCGCAGGATAATATTTAAATCATTCAAGCAGACTTCGTAATCACTAATAGGAATATCACGACTTATTAAAAACTGTCTTCCACTACTATTTGCTTGACGAGCATCCAATAGTGACGCATCAAAACCCATTGCTAACAACACTTCACTACGTTTTAATAATTGATCATCAGGGACATCAGGACAAAGCTCATGTCTCGGAAATTTATCACTTGTCTCAAGCAAATATGCTAAATGTCTAGGCTTTTCTGACATCTTTTTCAAACGTGCAATTGCCCGTTTGGCCGTTGGAATCATGGCACTCGGAATATATTTAATGTCATACCCATATTTTTTTTGTGCATACCATCTAATACCGAATACTTTTTCAAGATTAGATCCATCTGCCACAAGCCCTAAACTGCTCTTAGAAAGCGGTTGGGCTTCTTCCTCGTGGATACAATTATGCTTTAAGAAAAACAGTTCTGATGCTCGTTCTGGTGCAGATAGAAGCAACCCAACAGCACTGGTGACAAAAATATCTCTATCTGACAACTCAGAATCTTTCCGTGAGAAAATATCAGCTAATGCAAAAATCGCATCCTCATCTGGAAGTTTAGATGCTCTATGTTCCTCGGACTCTGTATCTAATACAATTGATTTATCAGAAGGCTTTTTAATTGGATTTTTCCATTCTGGTAAAGCAACTATTTTTAATTTTTGAATAAAGTCCAATAGAATTTTTAATTGTCTACCTACATGATACGCAGAACTCGCTTTATAGTTTATCTTTGCATTCTCAGCAGCTAAGTCAAAATCTGCAATAACCAATTTAGTTAAATCAACTTCACCATATCGGTCTAAGCATATTTGTTCTATTGCCCGAATTGCTAGAATCGTATCTTGAGTTTTTAACTTACTATTAGTCTTTTGATACTTAACATATGCCTTGGCAAATTCTAGAATCGAATGGTGCAAAAGATTTTCAGGTGATCTATCTTTGGATGAAATACCTGTTTTGACAAAGTTTACTTCGCCTTTCCAATAATTCTCATCAAATCTGATATCTTCATTTAATTCTGATAATTGTTTAACAAAATCAATAAACTGCTTAATTTCAGAGTAAGGAGATTGAATTTTGTCAGATGGAAAATATATTAAATCATCCATGATTGAACTCCTTACAAGCATCAATTACTTGCTGAACGGCAATAATTGTTAGGTCATTCACGGCAGTGACCTCAAGGCTACAGCCCATCGTAATTAGATCATCCCGTTCTTTAATTAATTGCTCTAGAACCAGATGATGCGGTGCATTAGCCCAAGGCATAAACTTGCTACACAGATAACATGCTATCGGCGCATAATCATTACAGTATTGATGCGTACCACATGAGCCAACGTCACAATCCTGTTCTATGCAAGAAATTCGATTAGCATCTTTAATTTGTGATTGTGCCTCCATCTCATCCTTTACAACTATTCCCTGAAAAGCATCCGCATATTTGCGTAAACTCTCGTCCATGATAGATGATATTTGCTGTGCAATTTCTGGCACACTTTGTATATAGCAATGTGCATTTTGGGTGTCATGGTGATCCAATAATTTTGCAATGACATTTACGCCTGCTTTTTGCCTAGCAGCATTTGTACCAAGTGTATAGCGGAACCTATAAGAAGTTACGAATATTGGTTTACCTGTTTCCCTTGAACGAACCCCAAGCTTTCTTACAGCATCTTTTAATTTTTGGGTGAGTTGAACCGTGGGCAAATGAATAATTTCATTTGGTAAAATTTTCGAAATTTCCTTTTCATCGCTCCAATCTAACTCTATTAATTTTTCAAGATCATAAAATAATGGTAGTTCATCAACTTCCTGTTTTAATAATTCTCGATTAATTGCATTACTCAATGTTTGTTCCAGAATCCGAATATGCTCAAATAAAATTTGAGCGATACTTTCACGAATTCCAACTTCACTAAAAGCAAATCGGAATCCACTAGCACCTCTAACTTTAGCTCTCGGAATGTTAAGTATATGAACTTCATTTTTATCATTAAAATTATACTTATCCGATACGTATAAGTCTTTTATCTTTAATCCTGCAATTTGGATTGGTCTTCTACCAGTCGCACAGAAAATACGAATTAAAGCAGCCTCGTAATAAGAAATCTTATTTTCTGCTAAATATTCGTTGGTTCTAGTGATAATTGCTTGAAATTCAAATGGGCTAAATGGGCCTTCATCTGGATCAAGGGAAAGAACTGCTGCTCCTTTTTCATTGCCACTTAATCTCCATGAATCCATTAAATCATAAATTTCATCACCTACTGAGGAAAAACCCAAATCATATAGTTTTTTCAAAAAAACTCTTAGCATTGCTACTTTGTATTCATCCTTTTTTGATGAATAAAAATTTTTATAATTTAAAAGACCTTTAATTGAAAAATGATCTTCTCCTGTAATATCGGAATATTTACCAATATATTCACACATGTTTGCTGTATGTGAACTTGAGCTATACTTAGCAAAATGAGCCAAAGTCATGACAATTTCTGATTGAACAGAAAATTCATAATTTCGTACTCGAGAGATATCTATAGTTTTATTGATATCTAATATCCATTTCTGATCATCGATACTAAATTCATATCCTTTGAATGAGGTAAAGGTATTTTGTGATTCATCGAAACTATCGGTTTGAATTGATTTATTCATTTTCATCCTCAAATTTTTCTTGGATACTTAAATAAATCTCTACAGCACGCTTATTCTCTGCACGTCTTGAATATCTTCTTGCACTTTGTGAGTTAGGTATCCATCCCATCAGATATGCACGATCATTTTCAACTTGTGATTCTGTGGTTTTGCCTTTTTCCACTAGGATTTGTGACTTCTCAGAAAATTTATCATTCCAAGTATGTCTAAATGCATGAGCATGTACATTGAATAGAACAACTTTAGAAATTTCATAAAATATTTTACCTAAAGCATTGATTGATAAAGGCTGGCCTTTATTTGATAAAATCAAAAAGTCTGTTAGCTCTGCATTAGGTACTGTTGACCTATAATTTAAAATATAAGTTTCTAATTTTTTCTTCAGATTTTGATTGACTGCAATTGATCGACTTCTGGTTTTAACCAAAGGTTGATATAGCCTAGAATCACGTTCATCATGAGGATTACGCTTAATAGTAAGATATGATGTAACACCTTGAGAGGGGGTTATATCTGTAATCTTTAAATTTAATAATTCACCTTTACGACATCCAAGATATAAAAACAAATAGATAATTAGCTCATTTCTATAAGTAAGATAATCTGATGTCCAGATACGATTCTGATTATCAGGATCAACCGCCTTGAGAATTTTATTTAATTGATTACTATCAAAAGATTTGTATTCAGACTGAATATCCATGGACTTACGAGGTCTACGAGATTTTAACAAACGTTTTGTACTTGTTATTGCTGATGAATGAAGATGCGTCTCAAACCATCCAATATATTCAGCAAAATTAGTTAACCGCCTATATATTAATTGTTTAGATACATAGTCCTGAGTAACAACCAATTTTGCTCTAGATCGCTCTTTATTATTACTTTTTGGAAAACTTATGATCTTTGTTTTTGAATCTGCCCCACCTAATCGACTGCGATTGAAACTGGTTAAATTTACTATGGCTTCTATTTCGTTTAGTTTTAAAAAATCTTTACTTTTTATCCTTTGTTCCAAGTCAATTCCTAACTTATCCAACAACTGAAAGAGCAACTTAATATCTTCCAAAATAGCTGAAATTGTATTGATTGATTGACTACGATTTCTTAAATGAATGATCGTATATAAATTTGGATAAGTCATAGGAACACCATCACTATTCAAAAGAACAGCGAATCGCTCACCACTACTCATTACAAATCTTTTAACAGACATCATGGTTAAATTTAACAAAATATCTCAGTATCAAATATCATAATATATAAGTAAAAAAATTTACAGAACCATTTCTAGTATCTGTAAATTTTATTTGTAACTAACTACTAATAAAGAATAATTTAATAAACTTTACAAAACATAGTCTCTAGGGTGTGTCAGAACGGTAAATCGTCGTCTAAATCAGCTGGTGCAGACGCTGGTTGTTGCGGCGCTTTAGGAGCAAAACCACCACCTTGCGGGCTGTTGCCACCATTACCGAAACCACCTTGACCACCATAACCACCGCCATTGTTTTGACCGTAGCCGCCACCTTGGTTGTTATTATTTTGATAACCGCCACCTTGTTGAGGTGCGTTAAAACGTGGTTGATTAAAATCATTACCGCCAGCGAAACCTTGTTCACCTTGTTGACGAGCATCTAACATTTGCATCTGGTCGCCACGGATTTCTGTCGTATAACGCTCTTGGCCATTTTGATCTGTCCATTGACGTGTACGTAATGAACCTTCAATGTAAACCTTAGAACCTTTACGTAAAAACTGCTGAGCAATTTCCCCTAAACGGTTATGCAAAACAATACGGTGCCATTCTGTTTGTTCTTTACGTTCACCTGTATTTTTATCAGTCCAAGATTCACTTGTCGCGATCGAAAATTGGGTCAACGACCCCCCATTTGGAAAAGTTTTTGTTTCAGGATCACGACCCAAAGTACCAACCAAAATAACCTTATTTACACCACGCATTAGCTGTCTTCATCCTATAATTTCTATGTTTTACTTTATAAGAGTTATGCTTAAATGGCTACCTCTTTACCAAACAACTGCGTTAAATCACGTCGTGCAGCATCATCAAGAGTCTGTTTATCGACTTTAATATAAGCAACCTGCTGGTCAGGCATCACCACAACTTCTTCAATACCACGAATTGCCAATAGCTGTGTGGTCCACTCATTCACCTGTTGCACTTGCGGTAATGGCAACACAATAGATGACAGATACCGCGGCTGAGCTAAACCAAAACTAATTAGCAGCCATATTATAGCAATCCCTGCTAAGACACTCCATCCAATCGCAGTATTATGTAACATCAATAATTGACCACCTAGCGTGCCACCAAAAAAAGCACCTAAGAACTGGCTACTGGCATTTACACCCATGGCGGTAGCTTTTGACTGGATTGGAGCTGACTTTGACAACCAAGAAGGCAATAAAGCTTCCATTACATTAAAGGCAATAAAGAAAATACCTAAGCCTGCGAGCAAGACATATTTAGACTGATAACCAAATATGAGAAGCAGCAACCCCACAATAATACCTGTAATTGCTGTTAAGAAAATGCCTCGCATTTTGCGATATTTTTCAGCGATGATAATGCTCGGAAATGCAAAAAATAAACTAATCACCAACAGTGGCAAATACACCAAGCCGTGGCTCGCCAGAGGAATATGCGCAAACTCGATAAGCTGTGAAGGCACATAAATAAACATGGCTGTCAGCAATAAATGCAATGCAAAAACCGAAACGTGTAAACGGTTTAAATCACCCATTTGAATGACTTGCTTAAGCTGCGCCATATAACCTTGCTGATAATTACGATGGTGACGAGTCACTTTAGGTACAAGCAATAGCATCGAAATCGCGATTAAACCCATAATTGTGGTCACAAAGAATAGACCAGAAATACCGACAAGACTTGTGAGCCAAGGCCCAAGGCTAAACGCGACAACAAAAGATAAACCAATACTCATGCCCATAGCAGCCATGGCTTTAGTACGCTGCTCTTCACGCGTCACATCAGCTAAAAGTGCCATGACCACTGCCGAAACCGCACCAGCACCAGCGATGGCACGGCCAATAATGACGCCATAAATCGTGTCAGATAAACCCGCAATTGCACCACCAATAGCAAAAAGCAATAAGCCAAAGACTACAAGCGGTTTGCGGCTAAAACGGTCAGCCAGCAAGCTAAATGGAATTTGTAAAATCGCCTGACTTAGACCATATACACCTACGGCCAAACCAATAAGTGCCGGAGTCGCATATTGATATGACTGCCCGACTACAGAGAAGACAGGAATAATCATGAACAAACCCAACATGCGTAGCGCAAAAATACTACTTAAAGCAAAAGTTGAGCGGCGTTCCAAAGCATTCATCATATCAATACACGTTATCAAACTAGGCAAATTATAAGCCGATTCGTTTCTAAAAATACGGGAGAGATGATTTAAAATAACGATTTCGGCTTAAAAAAATAAAGAGGCATTTAGCCTCTTTATAATATCGAACTTTACTGAAAATTAGCTTAAGGCGACTCTTGCTCGCGCTTGGTATATTGAATTGAAGCAATGACAGCCCACACAATAAACGCTACACCGATTAAACCTGTGACCACTTCAGGTACATGCACACCTGTACCGCTTGCAATCATAATGAATGCTAAAGCACCAATTGCGTAATGCGCACCATGTTCCAAAAACACGTAAGCATCTAGCGTACCTTTTTCAACAAGATAAACAGTCATTGAACGAACAAAAATAGCACCAATCGCAAGACCCAGCATAATCACAACAACATCGCTGGTAATTGCAAATGCACCAATCACACCGTCAAAACTAAATGATGCATCTAATACTTCAAGATATAAGAAACCGCCTAAACCAGCTTTAACCACACCAGACGCAGCACCCGAGCCATCTTGTAATACAGCATTACCATTTTCATCAATTTCAGGCTCACCACCTAGCAAGTGACTTAATACTTCAACACCAATATAAACCACAATGCCCCAAATACCGGCCATGGTCACGGCTAAACGTTGATGATCATCTACATAACCTGCCATCACAATTAAAGCGATTAAAGCAAGGAATACTGACATTGCTGGTACGCTAGCCAAACTCGTAAGTTTAGATTCAAGCCATCTAAACCAATGCGTTTCTTTTCCGTCATCGAAGAAGAAGTTTAGGAAAACCAACAACAGGAATGTTCCACCAAAAGCTGAAATTTCAGCGTGGTGTGCCATTAAGCGCTCAGAATAAGTTTTCGGATCATTGAGTGCCAGTTTTGCAACTTCAATTACCCCCATATCTGCGGTTACTGCAACAATCACAACAGGGAAAATCAAACGCATACCAAAAACGGCGATTAAAATACCCACCGTTAAAAAGATCATTTTCCAGAACGGATCCCAATTACGCAAAACCGATGCATTCACGACAGCATTGTCAAAAGATAAAGAAACCTCCATTACAGCTAAAATTGCGGTAATGGTTAAAGCTTTAAGCATGGTAGACACGCCAGCTTCAGGCCCATGGGTAAAACCCCAATACGCGGATAGTGCTAAACACACCACCGTAAAAAATATCGAAAATCGGAAATGCTTCATGGATCAGACCTATACCAAGAACTAAATTTAATCTTTCTTAAAACCGCGGTTATTATATCGATAATTAATCACAAAACGATGTTGTTTTGTGCCGTTATTCTCTTTACTTTATCCCTCTGTTTAATAAAGAAATTTATAATTCTTAATTAACTGGTTAATCGTATTAAATATTTTCTTTCGATATATCTATTATTATTATTTTTGTATTTTAAAATTGATTTAAAATCTGGTTCAGCTGTCTTATTTTAAATGGAATGAATTTATGCTTTTTTCTCAAGAACTCTGGCAACGTAATTTAAATTTATATCAAAAAATTCTCGACCTGCCTTTTAATCAGGAACTTGCTAGCGGTACTTTAGATAAAGAAGCATTTTGTCATTATGTTATTCAAGATGCTCAATATTTAGTGGCGTATGGGCGTGTACTTGCTGTTGCCGCAGCCAAAGCCTTTGATGCTGACGATATTATGCAGTTTTCTGATGCCGCAAAAATCGCAATTGTGGTTGAACGTAGCTTGCATGATGACTTCATGAAAAACTTTGGCGTAACCAAAGAAGAATTTCAAAATACACCATTAACCTTGGCAGGCCATCATTACACTTCATTTTTAACCGCAACGGCTTGGTCAGAGAGCTACCCTGTTGTACTTGCTGCACTTTTACCTTGTTTCTGGATTTACGCTGAAGTTGGTAAAGATATTGTAAGCAAATCAGTTGCTAATAATCCTTACCAAGCATGGGTTGATACCTATGCTGGCGAAGAGTTCCATACGGCTGTTCGTAATGTGATTGCGACTGTAGACAAAGTCGCAGCACGTTGTGATGCTGACACATTAGAAAAAATGCATGCCGCCTACACAATGGGTGCAAAACTTGAGTGGTTATTTTGGGACAGTGCTTACCATCAAAGACAATGGTTAGGTTTAGATCACATTTAAAACTTTAAAAGAATCGATCAGTGTATTCATACCTGATCGATTCTTAATAAAATGCGAGATAAGTATGTATATCGGCGAATTAGCATCTTTAACTGGAGCCACTCCTAAAGCCATTCGGCATTATGAAAAATTAGGCTTACTACCAGTCGCAAAAAGAAAAGGCAATTATCGTATTTATGAAGAGATTGATGTCAAATCAGTTAAGATGATTCGCCTTGCACAAGCAGTCGGATTTAGCCTTTCTGAGCTTTATGAGTTGTCAGCTTTAAAATATAAAAATAATCGCTTTCCAGTAGAAATTGCGCAGCAGCTTATTCAAAAAAAGAATCAACAAATTATTGAACAAAAAGAAGCATTAAATCGTTTGCAACTAGATTTAAAACAACTGGAAGATGAGATTATTGAAACTTATATTACCAGTAAAATTTCTGCTTAAAATGATGCATAAAAATCTAAAAATAGCTTTTGAATTTAGCGCTTGACTCTGCCCTTAGGGACAAGGTTTATCGTAAGGACTTCATGTATTACGGATAAATAAAATGAGCGCTCATCTTTCTACATTTAAAAATTCAACAGCATTAATAACAGGAGCATCTTCAGGAATAGGTAAAGCGTATGCTAAAAAAATTGCATCTTTAGGAATCCATCTGATTTTAACAGCACGCTCCGAACAAAAACTAAATGATTTAGCCGATGAACTAAGAAAAAAGTATAGTGTAAATGTTGAGGTGATTGTTTTAGATTTAGCTCAACCCAATTCAGCTCAGACCTTATTTAATGAAGTACAGGCAAGAAAATTATCGGTAGAAATTTTAATTAACAACGCAGGGTTTGGAAAATGGACCAAGTTCCTTGATCAATCGATTTCTACCTATCAAGAAATGATTACACTTAACATCAGCAGTGTAACGTCTTTATGTTATCTGTTTTTGCCACATATGCTTTCGAACAAAAAAGGCATCATGATTAATATTTCGTCGACAGGTGCCTTCCAACCTCTCCCTTATATTGCTGTTTACGGCGCAACTAAATCTTATGTTTTGCAGTTTACTGAAGCACTTGCAGGGGAATATGGCACTTCGGGTGTTAAGTTTATCGCTGTTTGCCCAGGCAATACCGAAACCAATTTTACTCAGGTCGCAAATGCTGATACCAGTGGAATGAAAAGCTCTACGGTAGATGACGTTGTCTCTGCAACAGTTAGAGCGTTAGATAAAAATAAAGCAACAGTAGTGGTGGGATGTAGCAACTATTTGACGTCTCAATTGCCCCGCATTCTTTCCCGCAAAAAAATGATTAATTTAGTCGAAGGTATGCTCAGAACGCGTATTGTTGAGCAGTCATAAAAAATGCTTCAATTTAAAAGATTAAGGGATTTCTCTTAATCTTTTAATGCTGAAATAGCTGCCAGCCATAAATTAAACCTGCCGCAGCGACCACCCAACAAAGGGTTGCCAACCCTAGACACGACCACATCGACATGCGTGTTGCGAGCATATAAACAGCCACTAAATAAATGGCATAAGGAATAAGTGACCATAGACCAAATAGAGCCGTTTTTTGTAATGCTTCGGCTCCTTTTTGCTGATAGACAATCACATGAGCAATCAAAGCAAAGGTAGGAAAAAGTGGGACTAAACCTGCAATATAAAATGCCTTACTTTTCGATAAAATCGAAATAATGAGGACAACCCCAGCCCCCAACATACATTTTAAAAATAACGCCCACATGTGCCGATCCTACCTGATCATTTCCATTTCAAAACGCTGTATTTTGCGCTTTTTAAAGAAAATTAACAGCGACTAAAGCAATCAATGCAGGAACTGCCTGAATATAAATAATCTTTTTACTGGCAGTCAGCCCACCATAAATACCTGCAATCAGTACACAGCCTAAAAAGAAGTTGGCAATTGATGTCGCAAACGGTGCATCAGCCAATAAAGACCAAAATAAACCCGCCGCTAAAAAGCCATTATAAAGACCTTGGTTCTGTGCCATCACTTTGGTGAGTTTTGCTTTTTCAGCATTATTTCCAAAGGCTTTCATGCCATAAGGCTTGTCCCACAAAAACATCTCTAACACTAAAATATAGACATGTAATATCGCGATAAGCGCAATGAATATTTGTCCGATCATATAGTTTTCCTTTTTATTTTAAAGATATGAAAAAAGACCAGTCTCTCGACTGATCTTTTAGTGTGTTACGGCTTTAATAATACTTTGCCTTGTCGAGCACCTTCCGTTGCTCTTTGGGCAGCTGTTTTAATCTCATCAAAACTAAACACACCTTCTACAGGTAGAATTAATTTTTTCTGAGTCGCTAGTGTTAATAACTCAACAATCAGTTCCTTTTTACGTTCTGCTGGCATTTCTTTATTGACCACACTCGCCCAGAACCCTTTTACTGTTGCTTGTTTGAAAATCAAATCGCCCGATGAAATCTGCATGGTTTCGCCAGTCATACTGCCAAACGAAACGAGCAAGCTATTTTCACTGAGTAAGTGCAGCATTTCACCACTTGCGGTTCCACCAATCGAATCTACACCAGCAATCAGAGGTTGGTCACCGTGAATCTGTTTAACTTGTTCTTTCCAGTTAGGTTGATCGGTCGCAACAACATGTTGAATGCCTAATGCCTGCATTTCTGCAATTGCATCCGTACGACGAACCAGATTAATCACAGATAAACCACGTGCCTGAGCAATCATCGCAACTGTTTTACCGACTGCACCGTTCGCCGTGTTTTGAATGAGCCATTGACCCGGTTGAACATTTACAAAGTCCAATAACATGAGAGCACTAATTGGCATACCAATCAGCTGTGCTGCTGTCTCATCATCAATTTCATTATTTAAAGGAATAAGGCCTTGAGCTGGTGCAATAAAGTATTCAGCCCAACTTCCATGTACAGCCGCAACTGCAATACGCTGCCCTACTTGTACATGAGTAACACCTTCACCCAAGGCATCAACAATACCAACGCCTTCACTACCACCAATCGCAGGTAATGTCGGCTTGTAGCCATAGCTTCCACGTACTGTCCATACATCATGATTATGAATTGGAGACATGATGGTTTTAATACGCACTTCGCCTGCTTTTGGTTCTGGCTTTGGCATATCTGCCTGCTCTAAAACGTCTACAGGTTCGCCAAAATTACGATGGATAATACTTCGCATGCTTTATTCCTCTATCGGTTTTAAGAGTTGTTGGGTGGTTTCTAAGGCTAGGTGTAAATGTGCTTTGTCTTGCGACAATTTTGTGAGTAAAGCAGCACCTAACCATAACTGATACATAACTTGCGCAGTTTTTAAAGGCTCAATGTGTTTTGGAATTGACCCTTCTTGTTGCCCATCTTTGAGTAGCAAAGCCAAACGTTGCGTTAGTTTGTGCACACCGTCATTCAGAATTTGGCGCATATCTTCTGATAAGTCAGAAACCTCTGCTGCCAGTTTCACAATCAGACAGTTTTCAGCCCAGCTACCATTTACCGGATCATCAATCCATGCCTTCCATAACGCCATTAACCGCGCATGAGCACTTTGCTCACTGTGCTGCCAAAGTTGTTCTACTCTAACTTTATAGTCAGCCATGTATTGCTCGAGCAACGCACAACCGAATGCCTCTTTCGAAGCAAAGTAGTGATAGAACGAACCTTTAGGTACGTCACAAGCCTTTAAAATTTCTTGCAAACCGACACCGACAAAACCTTTGTGTAATACCAGCTCAAAGCTGGTATCTAAAATGTGTTGTCGCGTGCTTTCGCTTTTGTTTAATCGTTTCATGCATGTACCATACTCCTCTAATAGACCAGTCGTCTAGTGAAATTATGTTACGCGTTAAAATTTTGTTGAGAGTAGAAATGTAGAACGAGGAGTGTTAAAAATACAATCTGCTTATTTAAACAAATTTTGTCGATTGTCGTTTAACCGTCACAATTTGTCGCTTTAAATCATTTTGTAGCACTTGAACAATTTTAAATCGTTATCATATATAGGGTCTGTTGTTTATAAATAGCCATATCTCCCTGTGACTAATCAAACAACACCTAAATTTTCATCAATACATAATTGAGATGTTTTATGAGCCAAAGTCATATCCGTATTCGAGGCGCACGTACCCATAACTTAAAAAATGTGTCACTCGATATTCCACGCGACAAATTTGTGGTGATTACGGGGCTATCAGGTTCAGGAAAATCTTCTCTTGCCTTCGATACCTTGTACGCCGAAGGACAGCGCCGTTACGTCGAATCGCTTTCAGCGTATGCCCGCCAGTTTTTATCGCAAATGGAAAAGCCTGAAGTCGACTCGATTGAAGGTTTGTCCCCAGCAATTGCCATTGAGCAAAAATCTACTAGTCATAACCCACGTTCAACGGTGGGTACGATTACCGAAATTTATGACTATTTACGTTTGCTTTATGCACGTGTTGGTACACCATATTGCCCTGAACACGACTTGCCGATGGTTGCGCAAACCGTTTCTGAAATGGTCGATGCGGTAAAAAACCTTGAGGAAGGCACAGCACTCATGTTACTTGCCCCAGTGGTTCGTGAACGTAAAGGTGAATACAGTAACCTGTTCGAACAACTACAAGGCCAAGGTTTTGTACGGGCGCGTGTAGATGGTGAAATCATTGATATTGATACGCCACCAGAACTCGACAAAAAGAAAAAGCACACCATCGAAGTTGTGGTTGACCGTTTTAAAGTGCGTGATGACTTAGGCAACCGTATTGCTGAATCATTTGAAACCGCACTTCGTTTAGGTGGCGATATTGCTGTTTTATCGTGGATGAATGGCGAACACCCAGATCGTGTTTTTTCTGCAAAACACTCATGCCCTGAATGTGACCGTGCTGTGGCAGAGCTTGAGCCACGTTTGTTTTCATTTAACAACCCGTTCGGTGCCTGCCCTGTTTGTGATGGCTTAGGTACACGTAGCCACTTCAGCTCTGAAAAGCTCATTCCAAATCCTGATCTCGCAATTAGTGAAGGAGCTATTCGTGGATGGGATCGTCAACGTCCATATTACTATTCAATGCTACAAAAAGTTGCAGACCATTTTGGTTTTCAACTTGATACGCCTTGGAACCAGTTAGATAAAGACACTCAAAAGAAATTCTTACAAGGCACTGGTAAAGAAAAAATCGATTTAAGCTATATAGATGAACGTGGTCGTAAACATAATCGCGTGCAACCTTTTGAAGGAATTTTGCCGCACCTTGAACGTCGTTACCGTGAAACTGAAAGTAACTATGTACGTGATGATTTAGCTCAATATCTCTCTAATGCAGCGTGTGATGCATGTGATGGCTCACGTCTAAATGAAATTTCACGCCATGTTCGTGTAAAAGACAAAACTATTGCTGACATTACCCGCATGTCAATTGGCGATGCCGAAAGTTACTATCAAGATTTAAACCTTGAAGGTGCTAAAGGTGAAATCGCCGATAAAATCTTTAAAGAGATTCGTGAACGTTTACATTTCTTGGTGAGTGTTGGACTTAACTATTTAAGTTTAGCTCGTTCTGCCGAAACGTTATCGGGTGGTGAAGCACAACGTATCCGTTTAGCCTCACAAATTGGTGCAGGTTTAATGGGCGTCATGTATGTACTCGATGAACCATCTATTGGTTTGCATCAACGTGATAACGATCGTTTATTACAAACCCTGATTCGCTTACGTGATTTAGGCAACACGGTATTAGTTGTTGAACACGATGAAGATGCCATTCGTGCAGCCGACCATATTATTGATATCGGGCCGGGTGCGGGTGTACATGGTGGTGTGATTATTGCTGAAGGAACTTATGATGAATTGGCTGAACATGCCGACTCACTCACAGGACAATACCTTTCTGGCAAACTCAAAATTGAAGTGCCAAAAAAACGTACTGAATCGCCACGTCCAGATGAAGTCATCAAACTTTCAGGTGCAGCAGGCCACAACTTAAAAAATGTCGATTTAACCATTCCACTTGGCATTATGACCTGTGTGACTGGTGTTTCAGGTTCGGGTAAATCAACACTAATCAACCGTACTTTGCTTCCATTGGCTGCAACACAGCTCAACGGTGCAACGACTTTAACGGCTGAAAAGTTCGACTCAATTGATGGTCTACAACATCTAGATAAAGTCGTTGATATTGACCAAAGCCCGATTGGACGTACGCCACGTTCTAACCCTGCAACATATACAGGGTTATTTACACCAATCCGTGAGTTATTTGCTCAAACGCCAGAAGCGAAAGCTCGTGGTTATAGTGCAGGCCGTTTCTCGTTTAACGTGAAAGGCGGACGCTGTGAAGCCTGTGAAGGCGACGGCATGATTAAGGTCGCAATGCACTTCTTACCAGATATGTATGTGCCTTGCGATGCCTGTCATGGCAAACGTTATAACCGTGAAACGCTTGAAGTCGGCTATAAAGGCAAAAACATTTCTGATGTTTTAGAAATGACGGTTGAAGATGCTGCTGAATTCTTTAGTGCCATTCCAGTCATCCACCGCCGCTTAGAAACCTTAACTCAGGTGGGCTTAGGCTATATTCGTTTAGGTCAGGCTGCAACTACACTTTCTGGTGGTGAAGCCCAACGTGTAAAACTCGCACGTGAGTTAGCTAAACGAGATACGGGTAAAACTTTATATATCTTGGATGAACCAACAACAGGTCTACATTTCCATGATATTGCCAAGTTGCTCGATATTTTGCATGAGCTACGTAACAAGGGTAATACCATTGTCGTAATTGAACATAACCTTGATGTGATTAAAACAGCGGACTGGGTTGTGGACTTAGGTCCTGAAGGTGGTTCAGGTGGCGGTATGATCATTGCCGAAGGCACACCTGAGCAAGTGGCTGAGGTTGAGATTTCCCATACGGGTCGTTTCTTGAAACCGATGTTGAAGTAAGAAATTTAAAAAAGCCGGAAATTAGTTTCTGGCTTTTTTATCCCTCTACGACATTTCGCCCCCGAGCTTTAGCTCTTAAAAGTGAACGATCTGCTTTTTCTAATAGCTCCATCCAGCTTGTCGCTCCTATCGCAAAACCAATACTGACAGAGATATGCAATTTTTCATCCGAGCCAGATAAATCAATTCCTTCTAAAGAAATCGCAATACGAATTTTTTCTGCCAATAGACGGGCATCTAAAAACGGTATCTGCTCTAACAAGATTAAGAACTCATCACCACCATAACGAACAATTAAATCTGAAGCACGCACATTCGCTTTTAACTGATCTGCAATACGGCTAATGACTTGATCACCTACAATATGACCATATTGATCATTCACATCTTTAAAGCGATCTATATCAATAATCATCAAACAGGTTTTTGAAAACTTATTTGGATAACTCTCAACAATTTTTAAATATTCAGCTAGAGCCAAACGATTAGATACACCAGTTAAAGGATCTGTATTGGCTATATTTTTAAGTTGAAATTCAAATGCATCTCTTTGCTTAAGCATTTTTTGCAAACGATCAATTGCCTCAAACAGTGAAATAAACTCACCCTTTTTAGAGTTCAAATCATCTACTGGATAGTCTGTACTCTGAGACAACTCAAGAATTAAAGTACGCGCTTGAATAAGAGGTTCAAAGACTCTTCTCTTTGCATAAATTAAAGTGAGTAAAGCAGCCGCTAAAGATATGCTCGAAATAAGCAAAGTCAGAAAGAATTTCTTTTTTGCTAAGTATTTCTCTTGAACCGCAATTGAGACACTCTTATTAAGTAGAAACTTTTGTAAATCAATAACGGTCGTAAATTTACCAACAATATGGTCGGTAAGTTGATTAGCTGTTAAGTGATAAGCCTCATGTTTTTGGCTTTCATCTAAAAGCTGACCAACAATAGGCACGCCTTTATCCAAAAACTCAGTTTTAACTCTTGAATAAAGACGATGATATTCTTGAGTCTTGGCCTGTTCAGACTGTAATGTGTCTACAAGCGCCCATAAATATCGCGCCTGTTGTTGAGTCTGCAAAGAACGGGCCCGATTGTCATTAGGAATCGTTTCTTTAAACGTGATCGGTGCAATAACATTGGATGCAGTGCGACCAGCCTGATCCCGCATATCGGTTAATACAACAATCAAAGTAAAATAGTTATTAATTTGGCTGTCTTTACTTTTTAACTGTAACATCAGCTTTTGCAACACATCTCGGCAGCTATCCCAAGCACCAAACATCGCTAAAATTGCATTATCAAGCTTTTCGGAAGTTCTCGCCTGCTGGGGGGTAGCAACATAATCATCTACAACTGTACGTGCGCGCTTTAAGTCACTCTTAAATTTAGTATTTAAAATATCAGCTAAATCCGAATAGCCCTCTTCTCTTAAAACTCGAATCGTTTCATCAATTTGTTGATCGACAGTAAGACGATATTGTTTTAAATTCTTTTGGTTTTTTAGAAAGTCAGCAGAGTTACTCGACATTAATTTATTTGCTGGTGCACGTTCTTTTGATACTTTATTTGCAACTTCAGCAATTAATTTTAAGCTTTTGATTTCAATCAAAGCTTGTTTGGTTTTTAAATATTCTTGATAGCTACTGACAATAAGAGGCGCAGCCATAAACAGTAACGACAGAATAATGACCAACATAAAGAAAAATAGTCGATTACTGATATGTTCTGAACGTAATCCTGACATTTCTAGTTGGTACTCCGTAAATGTCCTACCATAATCACTGCTAAAGAATGAAGTAAGTAATGCTCATCCTAGCACTTTACTGAACAGAAGTTCAGCAACAAAGCTCAGGTAATATGATTAAGGGCGTCATCTTTACATTTCATAAAATATCTCATCGAATATGTAAATGATGGAATGACTATATTAAATCTCTATTTTACAAATACAGTAAGCTTCATAATTCTATAAAAACCTGCTTTTGTTGTTAAATGGCTCTCCAAACATCAGAAACCCAACATTAAATTGGATTTATTTTTATACAAAGAAAAAACGTTAAATTTCATGTAATTTTTTTAACAAATATTAATGTTTTCTTATAGATAAAAAAAAGCTCAACCTTGGGGAAAGCTGAGCTCGTAAAGTCTGATGTGATGCCACATCGTATCTGGTAAAGTCTTACTAACTTTAAAAATGTTAGATAGTAAACTTTGCAATTGAATTGTGTGACTTATCTCTAATTTTGTAAAGTTGATTAAATTGATCAGAATTAATTTTTTAATCGTTTTTTTGATTTAAAAACGTATTTTTTTTGCCTTATTCAATTATATAATAATTCAAAATAGATAGATTATTTAGATAAACTTATCAAAATAGTGTTAACCATTACTCAAAATTTATAAAAACTGAAACAAGAACAATATTTGAGTGGTTATTTAATAAGCAAATCGACACATTAGTTAACGTTAAAACCGATTAATAAAATCATTTTTTCCAATTATAAATGTAATTATTTTTAAATCATTTGATGCTAAATCCATATGAAGCTTAAGGTTTAGCTTCTTGTTAATGCTAATTTTTTTAGTTGGTTGACATAAACCAATTCGATTGATGGTTATTTAACCATTTTTAACATAAGTGTCAAATTTCCTTAACATTACAATTCAACTATTATTGACTTCATAAATTGTTACAATACAATGACCCCAGCTTTATCTCTTGTTAACGCTGGAAATGATTATGAAAAAACTTGGTTTAGCCACTGCTGTATTATTAGCCATGACCGGTGCTCATGCTTATCAATTTGAAGTTCAAGGTCAATCTGAATATGTTGACACAACTGCAAACGATAAAAACTTCACTGGTGACGTTGCTGGTACATACTACTTAAAAAATGTTGATACCACTAAAGGTCCTTTAGCTGAAGCAGCTTTCTTGAACCAAGCTTCTAGCGTGTCTTTAGGTTACAGCTACCAACAATATGACCAAAACAACGGCTTAAACTACCGTGTAGGTACATACGGTGTTAAAGGTGAGGCATACGTTCCAACTCCTTACCTTCCTGTATATGCTAGCGCTACTTATAACCACACTGACGTTGATGGTAAAAACGCGATTTCTCGTGATGACCAAGGCGACCGTTATGCATTAGAAGTTGGTGCAATGTTGTTACCTAACTTCTTGATGACTGTTGGTTATACAAGCGTTGCTAATCAATTCGCTTTAGATAACTTCGGTATCATCAGCAACGGTATCTACTCTGCTGTTAACCAAACTGCTGCAATCCAAAACGATCAAGATGCTGTTACAGCTCGTGCTAAATATGTAGGTCCAATCGACGGAACTAACATGGCAATCGGTTTTGAAGCTGCTGGTGCTTTCGGTCAAGAAAACCAATACGGTTTAAAAACTGACCTTTACTTAACTCCTAAGTTAAGCGTTGGTGCTGCATTCATCGGTAACGACGGCGTAGCAAACATCAAAGGTAACGACCTTGGTGAATTCCGCCAAGCTTGGGGTGGTAACGTAAACTACTTCATCACTCCAGCAGTAGCTGTTGGTGCGTCTTACATGAAAGCTGACGTTAAAAATGCAAGCAACGATACTCAAACTATCGGCTTAAATGCTAAATTCCGCTTCTAATTTAATTTAGAAATTGAATTCAAAAAAAGGACTCTATCGAGTCCTTTTTTTATGGTTGTTAACTTCGTACGATATTTAAGAAATGTAAATGACGCTCATACTGGTCAATAATATCCTGAATCAAATCTTCTTGAGTCCAGTCCATTACATCATAGTTTTGTCCGCCCTCTCTCAAAAATACCTCGGCTTGGAAATATTGCCCGTCTTCAGCTTCTGTACGCCCAATTAAAAAACTTGGTGGTACTGTTTCACGTGAAACAACTTTATAAATAAAATTAATTTCATGATGGTGATCCACTCGAAGTTGCATACCATCTTCAACTTCACTAATCGATACCTCAAGGTGACGACGCTTAAACTCATGCTTAATATTTTCAAAAGCACTATAAACTTGCTTTTCAATATATTGCTTAACCTCTTCTTCACTATGTGGATAGTGCATGATTAGGCCTAAACGTTGCTGCCAACTTCTCGGATTATGAATTGCACGTGGGGTAATTCTAGCTTCCTGAATTGCTTGCATTTTCGTGACATCAAGATGCAAAGCTTTTATTAATCCCCAGCTCATTAAAAGCATGACCACAGTAAATGGTAATGCACTCATAATGATTGAAGACTGCAATGCAGCAAGTCCACCTGCTAAAAGTAAAATAATAGCCAGCACTGCCATGAGTACTGTCCAAAACAAACGTTGCCACGTCGGTGAGTTATCAGTTTTTGCTGTTAAGTAATCAGTAACCAGCGCACCAGAGTCAGCCGAAGTTACAAAGAAAAGAATAACTAATATTGTTGCAATAATATTCATGACACCAGACCAAGGTAAGTGTCCTAAAAATTCAAATAATGCAACTGAAGAGTCTTGCTGAACAGCCTGAATGAGAGTGGTTTGATGTTCCTGAATAATACTAAATAATGCAGCATTTCCTAAAAAACCCATCCAGATAATGGTAAAACCGGTCGGAATAAGTAGAACACCTACAATAAATTCACGGATAGTACGTCCACGTGAAACCCTTGCGATAAACATACCCACAAATGGTGACCATGAAATCCACCAAGCCCAATATAAAATAGTCCATCCCCCAATCCATCCATTTGGCTGATAGGCATATAAATTGAATGTCATGGTAAATAGGTTAGAAATATACTGACCCGTGTTTTGAATAGTAGTTTGCAGTAAATAAATACTAGGCCCAGCGATAAAAACAAATACTAATAAGATTAAGGCTAAAACTAAGTTTAGCTCTGATAAACGTTTGACCCCTTTATCAAGTCCTAAGAACACAGATAATGAAGCTAAAATACTCACAAAAATAATGAGCAAAACTTGAATATGAGTGCTTTGCTCTATACCGAGTAAATAATGTAAACCAGAGTTAATTTGAGTAACACCAAAACCCAGAGAAGTCGCTACACCAAATACGGTACCAATGGTCGCAAAGATATCAATGCTGTCACCCCAAGGTCCATAAATCTTTTTACCAATGAGTGGATAAAGAGCAGAACGGGTCTTTAGGGGTAAATTATGACGATAAGCAAAATATGCTAATGCTAAACCGACCACTGCATAAATTGCCCACGCATCTAAGCCCCAGTGGAAAAAAGTCACACGTAAGGCTTGCTGGGCTGCATCAATGGTCTGTGCATCTCCACTTGGTGGATTGACATAATGCATGACAGGTTCAGCAACACCAAAAAACATTAAGCCAATACCCATACCCGCAGTAAACAGCATGGCAAACCATGAACCGTTACCATATTCAGGCTGGCTATGGTCAGGCCCTAATTTAATTCGTCCAATCGAAGAACAGGCAATATAAATGAGCAGAATAAGAAAGAAAGCAACCGATAAAACATAAAACCAGCTAAATGAATCAGTGATCCACTGTTTTAAATGCTGCGTTAGAAGTTCGAAAGAACTCGGAGCAATCACAACTACTGCCAAGAACAAAGCAATAATGATGACCGTACCCAAAAAGACATTGGGATTAACATTTGCGAACCAACTCGTTTGTTTGGAAGGCATAAATCCTCCATGTTATTTTTAATGAAAATGACAGGCATAAAGCCAATAAAGACATTCAGGAATGAATAAAGCTATATCTTTCAATAGAGAAAGCTGATAATACTTTAAATAAACTTAAAGAATATTGCAGTTACAAAGGTGTAAATAAATTGAAACACCTCCTTCTTTATTTATCAGAATTCTTTTTGGGTGCATGTGAGATGTACTGTAATGCAATTAAACGCGTAACGATAAGTGCTAGATACATCACCCCACAAAACATTTGTAGCATTGCTAAAACACGTGCTGGTGGGCTAAGAGGCATTAAGTCGGACAGCCCTGTTGCTGACTGCAAACTAAAGCTTAAAAACAGTAAATCTAGCCAGGTTTGTATATGATGGACATGGTTTGGATTTTGAAAGCTATTGGGAATTAATAGCTGACAAATGTTGTATAAAAACGCAAAACCCCAAGCGATTAAGGTAAAAACAGCTGCGGCTGCAAAGAGTTCATCTCGTGTTAAATATCTGTCGGCAAACATATAACGAAACAAGCCATAAGCTGCCGAAAAATAAGCTAAAGCTTCACAAGTATGGGCAAAAATTTGGATCGTTAAATTGCCATAGCCTAATAAAATAAATGCTGAAGATAGAATTGCTCCACTTACAAATGTGAGTCCTAAAAAAGTAAACATCGGGGTTTGACGAATAACCTTAGCAATAATAAGTAAAGCGAGAACTCCCAACGCCCAAGTGAAGGTTCTATATGCCTCATTATCAAAAGTCAGCATGGCCAAAATAAGTAAAATGAATTGCACAAACAGCAACCATGCTGAAGGCAGCAATCGAAAGCTTGCCCAGAACTCGATGATAGATCGCATTTAATTATTTTCCGTTTTTTCGTTATGTTTTGAATTATAGAAAATCATACTGTACAAAAAATAGGATAAACAAGTTGTTCTTTATTAAGGAGCTTCTTATTAATAACTATATCGGAGAAACAAAAAAAGCCCCGCAGGGCTTTTTATGAAATATTTAATACGTTTTGATTTTAGTGATCTGATGCACCAGAAGCACCAATACCTGTCATTGAACGTACATATTGTGCATCGAAAGCAGCACGTTCTTTTTTCGCACGTGCTGAGTTATCAGTCACGGAGAAGAACCAGCAGCAAAGGAATGACAGTGGCATAGCAAATAATGCAGGACCGTTGAATGGGTTGATTGGTGTATCAGAGATTTTTAACGTATCTACCCAAACTGCTTTAGATAAGATAATCAGTACAACTGCGGTTACTAAACCAACCACTCCACCAATTACTGCACCACGAGTGGTTAAACCTTTCCAGAACATTGAAAGCACAAGTACTGGGAAGTTTGCACAACACGCTACAGAGAACGCTAAGCCCACCATGAACGCTACGTTTTGCTTTTCAAACAAGATACCCAAAATCATGGCAAAGATTGCTAAACCAAGTGTTGCAATTTTTGACATACGGAGTTCAGAAGCTGGAGTCGTTTGACCTTTCTTAAATACGTTAGCGTATAAGTCATGCGAAATTGCAGATGCACCTGAAAGTGTTAAACCAGCAACAACAGCAAGAATCGTTGCAAACGCTACCGCTGAAATGAAGCCCATGAATAAGTCACCGCCTAAAGCGTCACTTAAATGCACGGCTGCCATGTTGTTACCACCAACAAGCTCAAGCTTGCCTGTCATAGCCATTTTTGCAACATCAAGGAACTGTGGGTTGTTTGATACGAACAGGATCGCACCAAAACCAATAATGAAAGTTAAAAGATAGAAGTAACCAATGAAACCTGTTGCAACTACAACCGACTTACGCGCTTCTTTTGCATCTTTCACGGTGAAGAAACGCATAAGAATATGTGGAAGACCTGCTGTACCAAACATGAGTGCTAAACCAAGAGATAAGGCATCAATTGGGTTTGCTGCAAGTTTACCCGGACCCATAATTTTAGAAGCGTCTTCAAAGCTGATGCTATGAACTTTACTAAATACTTCAATTGATTGGGTAAACATGTTGCTGAAACTAAATCCAACTGCTTTCATAACCATAAATGCCATGAAGGTCGCACCGCTCAGTAACATCACTGCTTTAATGATTTGTACCCACGTGGTTGCTAACATGCCACCAAAAATTACATATGCCATCATTAAGAGACCAACGATGACAACCGCAATGTTGTAGTTCAAACCAAATAGCAATTTGATGAGCTGACCTGCACCTACCATTTGCGCAATTAAGTAAAACGCGACAACAACAAGTGAGCTAAAAGCAGCTAAAGTACGAACTGGTTTTTCTTCAAGGCGGAATGACACGACATCGGAAAGGTTATATTTACCGAGGTTACGTAAGCGCTCTGCCACCAAGAATAAAACGATTGGCCAACCGACCATAAATCCGAGTGAATAAAGCAAGCCATCAAAACCAGAGCTAAACACCATTGCGGAAATACCAAGGAATGACGCCGCTGACATATAGTCACCTGCAATCGCCAAACCATTTTGGAAACCACTAATTCCCCCACCCGCAGTATAGAAGTCTTGTGCTGATTGAGTTTGTTTTGCAGCCCATTTAGTAATGAACAGTGTGAAACCAACAAAGATGACAAACATGATAATGGCATGCCAGTTGGTTGCTTGTTGCTCTGCTTCACCTAAGTCTGGGCTTGCCATAGCAACAGTTGAATATAGCGATGCTGCACCCATTAGGGCTTTCGCTTTTAATGAATTCCATTTCATATTAGTGTAGTCCTTTCTCGTGCGTGATGGCTTCAACTTCCTTCAACGCTTCTTCACTCAATTGGTCAAGGGTATTATTTGCGATATAGGAATAGACACCACAGAGTAGGAAAGATAAAACAATAATTCCTAAACCTAGCGGGATACCCCATGTCGTTACACCACCACTAAAGGAACTCATCAAAAATTCTTTGTTGTAGCCCACAAGTAGCATAAAGCCCACATATAGCACTAACATGATGATTGTGAGCGTCCAGCTTAATGCACTTTTTTTCTTGACCATTTTTTGAAACTTTGGATTGCGTAGAATCTGTTCTACTTGGCTCTGATCCATAACCAAACTCCTTACCTAGTGCCCAACCTTGGTCACTTTTTTTTAATGTATTTTTTCATAATTAAAGTTAGCAAGATTCCAGCTTAGTCGTAACTTAGACTTTGGTCGTTAAAATTTAATCAATTTATAGCTTTGTTTCGGCATAGGTTATGATAGACACAAGGTTTCACTTACGTAGGTCATATGAACAGCTGGCTGATTATTGGGGTTCTCACTCTTTATATTGCGCTTTTATTTGTTTGTGCTTTTTTTGGTGAGAAGCATGCCAGTCGTCTCGGCACACGTGGCCGCATGTTTTTATTTAGTTTAACTTTAGGTGTTTACTGCTCTTCATGGACATTTTATGGCGCAACTGGCGCTGCCGTTCGAGAAGGCGTTATCTTCCTACCTATTTATTTAGGGCCACTTTTATTTGTCTGGTTTGGTTATGACATCTGGCGGCGTTTAGGCCGAGTTCGTCAGCACCATGCGATTTCCTCGATCGCTGACTTTGTCGCAGCACGCTATGGTAAAAGTGGTGTACTCGCCTCGTTAGTGACTATTCTTGCCGTTATCGCGATTATTCCTTACCTCGCATTACAGCTCCGTGCCATTGCTTTAAGTACTTCTGTCATTATGGAGCAAAACTCGCACATTCATACCACTACCAATAGCGTGTTATTGCTCACCAGTGTACTCGCAATTTTGGCCATGATTTTTGGTACACGGCAAATTGCAAACACGGAACAACATGGCGGCCTTATGCTTGCTGTTGCATTTGAATCGTTCGTGAAGTTATTTGCCTTATTGTGTGTGGCTTTATTTTTTATTTTTGAATCACCAGCTAACCTGAGCCAAATGACCTCTGATGTGAATCAGACTTTTCAGGAAGTACAGCTCTTTGGTGTCCCTGAAACTTTCTGGATTCAAACTTTGCTGGCAGGCTTAGCGATTATTTGTTTACCACGTCAGTTCCACGTGGCAGTGGTTGAACTACGCGATGAAAAGCATATTCGTGGTGCTCGTAAGTGGTTCGCGGTTTATCTCATTTTGACTATTCTTGCGATTATTCCAATCGCAAGTTGGGCTTTGCATGCTGCACCAAAATTCCTGACCGTACCCGATGTGGCTGTGCTGTCCTTACCTTTAAGTTATAACCAAGAGTGGCTCGCTTTATTGGCCTTTTTGGGCGGCTTTTCAGCCTCGACAGGTATGTTATTGGTGTCATCAGTTGCATTGTCTATCATGCTCAGTAACGATTTGATTATGCCTGCCTTATGGCGTTTTAAATTGCTGTCGCGTCACGACAAACATTTACCTAAAGTTCTAAAGTTCAGCCGTCGTATTAGTATTGTCGCAGTAATGCTACTCGGCTTCTTATTTTTCCATTTCTTTAATGATATTAACCAGCTTTCAGTATTTGGATTATTGGCATTTAGTGCTGTAGCTCAGTTTGCACCTGCACTGATTGGTGGGCTGTATTGGCGAGGTGGAAGTCGTCAAGGAGTTTATGCAGGTCTCATCGTTGGATTTTTAATGTGGAGTTACACCTTACTCTTTCCAACCATATTACGTAGCTTACCAGAAGCCTATCAGGAAACTGCACAAAGTATTTTGCTCTTCGGCCCATTTGGCATAAATGCTTTACGTCCAGAGTCACTTTTTGGTTTTGAGTCATTTGCTCCTTTAACTCATGGCGTGATTTGGTCGCTCGGTTTAAATATTCTGTTATACATCTGGATTTCAAAAATTTATCGACCAAGTGTGGCAGAACAAATTCAGGCAGAAAGCTTTTTTTATTATGAAACCAAGCCTTTACCTTCACCGCATACCTCTACCGATTTAACTTACCTTCCACATGACGCAGCTCGCTTAAAAGTGGGTGATCTATTTGCCTTAGCCAAAAGAATTACAGGTGAGCAGCCAACCACACAAGCATTCGAGAACTTTTGTGAGCAAAACCATCTCACACTCAATCCAAATACGATTGCCAATGGCATGTGGTGGCGTTTTACTGAGCAATATCTAGCAGGTATTATCGGTGCAGCTTCTGCACGTACCTTGCTAACCACAGCAATGATCAATAACGGCCTCGCTTTAGGCCAAGTCGCTAATATTTTAGACCAAGCCTCACAATGGCAACGCTTTAATCAGAACCTACTTATGACCATGATTGACCACATGACCCAAGGGGTGAGTGTAGTTGATAAAAATATGTGTTTGGTCGCGTGGAACAATCAATATTTAAAACTATTTGGCTATCCAAAAGACCTTGTTTATGTGGGCTGTCCTATTGCCGACCTAATTCGTTATAACGCTGAACGTGGCGAATGTGGTCCCGGTTCAGTCGAAGAACATGTGCGCAAACGTCTTCACTGGATGAAAGTCGGCAGCGCTCATGAGTTTGAACGTATCCGTAAAGACGGCCGCGTAATTCAAATGCGAGGTAACCCAATTTCAGGCGGTGGCTTTGTCACCACATTTGCTGATATTACCGCTTTCCGTGCGAACGAAGCCGTACTTGAAGCTCGCGTAAAAGACCGAACTCAACAGCTTGCTGATGCTTTATCTGAGCAACAACTTGCACGTGAGCAAGCCGATATGGCCAATATGTCCAAGAGTCGATTTATTGCCGCGGCAAGCCACGATCTTTTACAACCCATGCACGCTGCTCGTCTGTTTAGTACTGTTCTTGAGCAAAGTATTTCGACAGAAGAAGAACGCCAAACCTTACAACAACTTGACCGAGCACTCTATGGTGCCGAAAGTATGCTGTCTGCCCTGCTCGATATTGCTCGTTTAGAAGGTGGCAGTATCCAGCCAAAAAGACAGCCTTATCCTTTGCATGATTTACTCAGTGACCTTGAGTTGCAGTTTAAATCGATTGCTGCTCAGCGGAACATTTCATTGAAAGTTCATGATGTATCGTTCTGGATTGATACCGACCCACAGTGGATTCGTCGTATTATTCAAAACTTTGTCAGCAATGCCTTACGCTACACCGCCAAAGGCCGAGTAGTCGTAGGTGTGCTCCGTTCTGCACAGCAGCCGAATCATATTCGAATTGGCGTTTGGGATACTGGCCCTGGTATTGCCGAAGAACAACGAGTTAAGCTGTTCCAAGAATTTGAACGTTGTGGGCATTTATCACCTTGGGGTGAACAAGGCTTAGGACTAGGGCTTGCGATCGTACAACGTATGACTGGCTTGCTCAATTACCCAGTTCACGTTTACTCAGAGTTGGGCAAAGGCTCATGCTTTATGATTGAGGTACCTATTGTCGAGCCACCAAAAGTTACAACACCAGCTGTACAAGCTGTGCCTTTAAAAACCAAAGCGTACCGTATTTTGTGCTTAGATAATGACGAAACGATTTTAGAGGGTATGAGTAGTTTATTAGGGCGATGGGGTTATCAGGTATTCAAAGCTACTGAACCTGAACAGGCTTTAGACATTATTCAAAAAGAGAATATTCAGGTTTGGCTCATCGACCAACACTTAAATAACAATCAACTTGGTGTTGATTTTATTAATCAAAATCGTCAACACGATGTTCCAGTTGCTTTAATTACTGCTGACTCTCATCCTGAGTTACCACAGCAATTAAAAGAATTAAATATCGTTTTACTGAAGAAACCACTTAAACCTGCCTCATTAAGAGCTTGGTTATCTGGACTTAAAATTGCCAACACAGCTGACTAATTATTTTCATCCCCCAAGCTTTCTATAGGTTTGGGAGATATTTTTTGGCAAAAATTATGTGGTTAATTTAAGCAAATAGGCAGAACTGCTCAAAAAGTCTTCTTTTAGGCCATGAATGATTGACCAAAGTTTCCAATGCTTACTTTCCTATGGCAAAGCTCACCTTTTTTGTAAGTGAACACGTGTACACCTAGTTACAATTTAATAAACCAATGTTTTTTAAAAATATTATTTACTTAAAAACACCGTATAAGACTTTAGTCGTATTCTACTTGCATTCTTCATAGCACATAAATATCCCAAACGTATTTTATATTTGAACTTACTTCTGCCTATAGCCAGCTCTTGAATTAAAGCAAAGGACAACTGCCATGAATATTTCTGATAACAACCCGCAAGGGCAACTTTCATCTCAACAGTTTTATCGTCAATATAGTGCTAATGCCTTACTTCCAGAATTAGATTGGCAAAGTATTTTTCCTCATAGCAAGCTTAGCGAATCGCATATCAAAGCACTCAATACAATTTATCAGTGTACTGTACCACTCGCGCTTAATGTATTTCATGATCTAAATTTTGATGTATTTGCACCTGCTGCTTATCATCCTCAAGGTTTAGGTTTATTTGATAAGTTAGCTCAACAGGAAGAGAATTTTCTAAAAGTTCTTAGTGCTGAAAGTGAAAATCTTGACCATGACACACGTCATCAAATCTGGAGTATGCTTCTACGTGGTGGCGCTGTTTTAGTTTTCAAAGCTTGGCTAGGTCATGTCAAACTTGGCGAAAACCTGTTAGATATGACTCAGTTTGATGAGCTTTCTGACTTACTGTTTATTAAAACACCTCCACATCAACTTGCTGAACGTCTGCATGTTGATGAAAAAGCAAAACTCGACCATATCTTCTTAATGTATGGCAATGACATTTTCCTTGATCGATTCAACAGTCTGGAAACAGCTGCTCTGTTTGTTGATTTAGGTGTTTATGATGCAGCTTTCTTAAGCTTGCGTGATGACCGTGTAGCTGAATATTTAAAAAGTAAAGGCTATGTGACCCAAGAACAGATCGATGATTTGCAATGTGCTCTTAACCCACTGTACTGCGACAGCCTCACACCTAAGCAAGATTGTCTTGCCTAAGTGGAAAATAAAAAAGACCTCAATTGAGGTCTTTTTTTATTTTTAAATTTTCTTATCTTCAATATTTAATGCGCTAATTGCTAATACAGCTTGGGTACGATTTTGTACACCTAATTTTCTAAAAATAGCGGTTACATGCGCTTTAATGGTTGCTTCTGAAACATCGAGTTCATAGGCAATCTGTTTATTTAGCAAACCTTCAGCAACCATCATTAAAACACGGAACTGCTGAGGCGTTAAAGACTGAATACGTTCCGCTAAAGCAGTTTCATCTGCCGCTCTCGGATCAAGATTAAGATTTGACGGTAGGTTTGGTGGTAACCAAATTTCGCCATCTAAAACTTGACGAATCGCTTCACCAATATGACTTGGATGAGCCGATTTAGGAATATAACCCATCGCGCCATGCGCAATTGCACGCTGAATAATTGAAGTTTCTTCATGCGCAGAAACTACAATAATTGGAATAGCAGGATACTGAGCTCTTACATAAACAAGAGCGGAGAAACCTGAAGCACCCGGCAAATTTAAATCGAGTAACACTAGGTCAGGTTCTGCCCCATTTTCCAAACGCTCATAAAACTCATCAACCGAAGCTGTTTCATGAATTTGTGCCTGTGGCAGGCTATAACGTACTGCTTGAATTAAAGCATGACGAAACAAAGGATGATCATCAACGATTAAAATATTCATAAGCGATTAAAGTAATCTTGAGCATAAGTATGGCCTATTGTAACCCTACTATTTAGATGAAAGATACGTTCATCGTATCCATTTTTATGCAAAATATTGATAAATGCATAACTTAGACAAAATTTTTCAGATGTTTTTTAACTTTTAATAAAAATTAATCTGTTTTTTATATAAGCTTCTTTTTTATTATAAAAAATATATCACCTATAATTATATAAAATAAAAACAGCAGCTTAATAGAAAACCAAACTATAAAAATCCATTATTAATCTTTTATATTTAAAACTGATAAGGTTGACCAATTTCGTTATTTTACAGTTTATCGTTGATGTTGATTAATAAGTCCAATGTTCTTTTTTAGGCTTAGGACCAAATTATGACTGGTATCACATCACCAAAACCTTTAAATATTGTTGCCGTTTCTGGTGGCTTAAATACCCCATCTAAAACCGAAAGTCTGGTTCAAGCCATTCTTGATGAATTATCAGAAGCAATCGATGTTAAAGTTCATTTTATTAAATTAAGCGAAATTGGGCCATTACTTGGCGGTGCATTTTATCGCAATCAACTTCCGCAGCGTGTACAAGATGATCTTGCAGCGGTTGAAGCAGCAGATGCCCTAATTGTCGGTACTCCTGTTTACCGTGCCTCTTTTACTGGTCTTTTCAAACATTTCTTCGATTTTGTTGAACAAACAGCATTAGTCGATGTCCCTGTACTTTTAGCAGCATCGGGTGGTAGTGATCGCCATGCTTTAGTACTAGAGCATCAGCTTCGTCCATTATTTAGCTTCTTCCAAGCACAAACTTTACCAATTGGCGTATATGCAACAGATCGCGACTTTACCCCTGAATATACGGTGAAAAGCGAGCAACTAACTGACCGTATTACGCTAGCAGTGGCTCGTGCATTACCAATTTTAGAATGGGCACCAGCAAAAGGTAAACGTGCAGAAGTGATCAAATCTAAGACTCAGCAAGCAAATCAAGAACTTGGTATTAACAAGCAAATTGAGCAAGAAGAAGTATTACCTTCAGCAGCTGTACCAAACCTTGATGCAGCAGAGTCTCGTTTGCATCATAAGTCTGGTAAATCATTAACGCATGTTGCCTAAGCGCAATATAGCTAAATAAAAATAACGAATGGGAGAGCGCACCATGACGCAATTACAACAACCGATTAAATTTGCTTATTGGGTACCGAACGTAAGCGGTGGCCTTGTTGTGAGCAACATCGAACAGCGTACAGACTGGAGTTATGACTACAATGTTCGACTTGCTCAGGCAGCTGAAAACAATGGTTTTGAATATGCGCTCACTCAAATTCGTTTTACGGCGGGCTATGGGGCAGAAAACCAGCATGAATCCGTGAGTTTCAGTCATGCATTACTGGCAAAAACTGAAAAGCTTAAGGTGATTGCGGCGATTCTGCCCGGCCCTTGGAAACCGGCACTTGCAGCTAAACAGCTCGCGACAATTGATTATCTAACGGAAGGCCGTATTGCGATTAATGTGGTGAGTGGCTGGTTCAGAGGCGAGTTTGATGCGATTGGTGAGGAATGGCCAGAGCATGACGAGCGCTATGTCCGATCTGAAGAGTTTATTCGTACGCTAAAAGGCATTTGGACCACAGATAACTATAGTTTCGATGGTAAATACTACCAGTTCCAAAACTACACACTTAAACCAAAACCTCTGCAAAAGCCTCATATTGAAGTGTTTCAAGGAGGTAGTTCACGGGCTGCACGTGACATGGCTTCACGCGTATCTGACTGGTATTTCACCAACGGCAATACTGTCGAAGAAATTCAAAAACAGGTCGAAGACATTCGCACCAAAGCTAAAGCCAATAATCATCACGTCAAAATTGGTGTAAATGCGTTCATTATTGCTAGAGATACCGAAGAAGAAGCAAAAGCGGTACTTCAAGAAATTATTGATAAAGCCAACACTGAAGCCGTAAATGCTTTTGGCGATGCAACTCGTGAAGCAGGTGCAGCATCTCCAGAGCAACAAGGTAACTGGGCAAAATCAACTTTTGAAGATTTAGTGCAATATAACGACGGTTTCAAAACCAATTTGATTGGTACACCTCAGCAAATTGCAGAGCGTATTGTGGCGCTTAAAAATGTAGGTGTCGATTTGGTTCTTTCAGGATTCTTACACTTTATTGAAGAGGTGGAATATTTCGGAGAAAAAGTTCTGCCGCTCGTTCGTGAGTTAGAACTTCAACAGGAAAAGGAGGTAGAAATCCAAGCGAAATCAGCCTAAAAAACTCCAGTTAAAAACAGCGCAAGATAATAAAAACAACAAACTAAAATAAAGTTTTATTGGCTCCAAGACTCGGCTTGGAGCTTTTATTTTTAAGGTTTCTCAACTTCTCGAACGACAGTTTCAACTGAATAGCGACACCATTTTGAAAGAACCTCAATAAATTCATTTAATGCTGCAGGTTCAAAATGACTGACAATCATGTAGCAAGCATTGCCCATGACTTTAAAGCATTCATCTATTTGTTCGTATTGCTTCACTAAATTTTCAATTTCTTCAAAAGAGCGCTGTTCATTTAGATGCAAATGAATAAATTGTTTATGCGAATATTGAACGGCAATGGTGTAATTTTTGATAACCCCTGCATCCATTAATTGAGCAATTCGAGTACCCACCGCCTGCCCCGTCCGGTGAACTCGCTGCCCGATTTCTTTATTGGTTAAGCGGGAATCTTGCTTGAGTAATGCAAGAATTTTTAGATCAATCGGGTCTAATTCAATATTCATTTTTCATGGCGAAAGAAAACTGGCGTTAATGCTTTCATAGGACTATAGCCGATTTTGCCAGTAGAGAATAACCTTGTTTTATCTTATACAAACAAGAGTGTTCTCATGAAACAAGCACTATTAGTTATCGATGTTCAAAATGATTATTTTAAAAATGGCAAAATGGAATTGGTTGGACCAGATCAAGCGCTCGATAAAATAAAGCAGCTTGAACAATATTTTAACGAGAAAAATTTACCGATTATTTATGTGCAACATATTAACCCGCCACAAGCGAGTTTCTTTCAAGAAAATACAGATGGGGTTTTACTTCATCCTGAACTTAGTACTGGCAGTGATTCATTAATCGTGACAAAGCATTATCCAAATAGTTTCTTAGAAACCAATTTAGAAGAACTTTTAAAAGCACATCAAATTGAACAACTTATTATTACAGGCATGATGACGCATATGTGTATTGACTCAGGGACACGTGCAGCCAAAGAACTTGGCTATCAACCCATATTAATTGCAGATGCTACTGCAACACGTGACTTAAGCTATGCTGGAAAGACTACAAAAGCTGAAGACGTACAAACAGCTTTTTTAACTGCGCTGAGTACGTTTGCGAATGTACAAAATACTGCTGACTTTTTAGCAAACTCTTAATGAATCTCAATAAAAAAGCCCCAAATGGGGCTTTTTAAAATTAGTTTTGCTTATCGGGATAAACCGTTGCAATTAACTGATCTACTACAGCCGGTTCAGCCAAGGTTGAAGTGTCGCCTAAACTATCAAGCTCGTTTGCCGCGATCTTTCTTAAAATACGGCGCATAATTTTACCCGAACGGGTTTTCGGTAATGCAGGTGCCCAATGCAGTGCATCTGGCGAAGCTACTGGTCCAAGTACTTTACGCACCCAGTTGATTAACTCTTTACGCAGTTCTTCCGACTCTGGCACACCCGCCTGTAAGGTCACAAAAGTACAAATACCCTGTCCTTTAATGTCATGGGGCATGCCCACTACCGCTGCTTCTGCTACTGACTCATGCGAAACAAGAGCACTTTCAATTTCAGCCGTACCTAAACGATGGCCTGAAACGTTTAAAACATCATCAACACGACCTGTAATCCAGTAATAACCATCTTGATCACGGCGAGCACCATCACCTGTAAAATAAGTATTTTTAAAGGTAGAGAAATACGCCTCAATAAAGCGATCAGGATCACCCCAAATGGTACGCATCTGACCCGGCCATGAATCTTTAATTACAAGGTTACCTTCAGCCGCACCTTCTAACTCATTACCTTCACCATCTACAATGGCGGGTTGAATACCAAATAACGGACGTGTTGCCGAACCCGGTTTTAATGCTGTTGCACCCGGTAATGGCGCAATCAAAATACCACCTGTTTCAGTTTGCCACCATGTATCAACAATCGGACAGCGGCCTTCACCAACGACATTGTAGTACCAGTTCCAAGCCTCTGGATTAATAGGTTCACCAACCGAACCAAGTAAACGTAAACTGCTACGATTACTTTCGCGTACATACGAATCGCCTTCTCGCATCATGGCACGAATCGCAGTTGGCGCTGTATATAGAATAGAGACTTTGTGTTTATCGACCACATGACCAAGACGTGCCCATGTTGGATATTGAGGTACACCTTCGAACATTAAGGTAGTCGTACCATTTGCCAACGGACCATAAATCAGATAACTATGCCCTGTAATCCAACCAATATCGGCTGTACACCAATACACATCATCTTGTTTTAAATCGAAGACTTCTTTAAAAGTACTGGTTACATAAACCAGATAACCGCCTGTGGTATGCAATACCCCTTTCGGTTTACCTGTTGAGCCTGAGGTATAAAGAATAAATAAAGGGTCTTCTGCCTTCATTGGTTCTGGAGGACAGTTGGCATCTACCTCCATAATAATGAGGTGATACCACAAATCACGGCCCGGTTTCATTTCAATCGGGTTTGCATTGCGGTAAACCACAATCACATTTTCAACACACTCGGTACCTGGCAACGCTAAAGCCAAATCAACGTTTTCTTTGAGGGGTAATAGTTTTCCAGCACGTAGGCTTGAGTCTGCAGTAATTACAAGTTTAGCTTGGCTGTCTTCAATACGACTTGCCAACGAGTCTGGCGAGAAGCCACCAAATACCACGCAGTGAACAGCACCAATACGTGCACAGGCTAACATCGCAATTGCAGCCTCAGTGACCATCGGCATATACAACACAACACGGTCACCTTTACCAATGCCATATTTCTTTAAAACGTTGGCAAAGCGACAAACTTCATCGTGTAATTCTTTATAAGAAACGATTTTATGACGAGAAGGATGGTCTCCTTCCCAAATAATGGCGGGTTTATGAGGATGTTCTTTAAGATGCCTGTCCAAGCAGTTTGCTGATACGTTCAACTCGCCATCGGCAAACCATTCAATCTTGAAATTGTCTTTGTCAAAACTGGTATTTTTAACTTGGGTAAATGGCTTTATCCAATCGACAATTTTAGCTTGCTCTGCCCAGAATTCATCTGGGTTCTCGATAGAGTGTTGATAACGTTTAAAGTAGTCTGCTTCAACAGTACGAGCTGTTTTTTTAAATTCCTCTGGTACCGGATAGATCTCATTCATACGCAACTTCCTTGATCTTGTGCATCCCATCTCGAGACTGTGGCTATTATTTTACTGGATCTTATTTGTATGCCTTTTCAGTATGGTGACTGTTTCAAAGCCTAGACAATCCGACTTTGGTCACATATTAACCACTTACTCAAACATACGAAATTGTGAACATTTTTATAAAATTAAGTTGATTTAAAACATTTGTCTATAGCTTTTACTTTTATAATTTTTTAAAGATTTGATGGTTTTGACCATCAACAAAGATTATTTTACCTTTTAGACGCAGCACAGGAATAAAATAATATGTTTGCCGAAACGCCCTCTTCACGTCCACCACAACTTCCATTTAAAGACAGTCCTTTTTCAATTCATGGTCGCTTTAACCGCATGAGTTATTTGGGTGGCTATGGCCTAATTTATTTAGTCACCCTCATAGGTTATTTCATTTTGGCTTCATTTCTTGGAAGTTTTCAGCTTTCAAGTAATCTATTTAATTTTGAGTTTTACAGTTCTCTTTCTGGCGTAAGTGCTTTAGTGGTCTGGGCTTTTTGGCTATTTTTGATTTATTTAAATATTGTTCTGGTTGTTCGACGTTTGCACGATCTAAATAAGAGTGGCTGGATGGGATTACTATTGTTCATTCCCGTCATACAGTTCTTTTTCATGATCTATTTACTACTTGCTTCTGGTACAGCAGGTCCAAATCAATATGGTCCAGCTCGACCTTCAACATTTATAGAAAAACTGATGGCTTGGCTTATTTTATTCGCTATTTTAATTAGTCTCATTTCCACAGCAGGCTTTTTTTATTATTTCTCTGGGACCGATACCCTAGAAACACCAACACAAATCTTACAAAAAGGAACGCAATACTTTTAATTAAAAAACACTTTATTATTTAGTTGAACTCATTATAGTAGGCGCACATTTTATCTCCTACTATGATGGAAGCTGAAAAATAGCTTTCATGAATTTATTCAATCGAGACTTGCCGTGGCTGATGAACAAAAATCCTTAACGGATGTTGCAAAAAATACAGGCGAACTGTTGCAAGAAGCGGGTACTAAAACCACTCAAACGGTTTTAGCACATACCGAGAAATATCATGATGCATATACCACTATCGACAAAATTGTAGATAGTTTCTGGGAACGTGTACCTTATATCTGCATTGCGATTACCGTTTTTATTATTTTTTGGCTACTGACCAAATTATTTAAGTTCTTTGTTCGTAAGACTTTAGAAAATCGCTCTTATACTCGCCAAAATCTGGTACTTGTTTTAAACCGTGTCGGCAGTACAACAATTTTATTCTTTGGTTTCTTAATTGCTCTCGTCATTATGATTCCAGGGTTCACGCCGGGCCAACTCATGAGTGCATTGGGTATTGGTTCGGTCGCAATTGGTTTTGCATTTAAAGATATTTTCCAAAACCTGCTTTCAGGTATTTTGATTTTATTGAGCGAGCCATTCCGTATTGGCGATTCGATTGTAGTGAATTCACTTGAAGGGACTGTTGAAGATATTCAGATTCGTGCAACCTTCTTACGCTCACCAGACGGCCGTCGTATCGTTATTCCAAACGCAACTGTTTATACGAGTGCTTTAACGGTAAATACGGCTTACCAACAACGACGCTGTGAGTTCGTAGTCGGTATCGGTTATGACGACGATGAGCAAAAAGCGAAACAAATTATTTTAGATATTCTCAATAATGACCGAAATGTACTGAGTCAGCCTGCTTTCTCGGTTAACGTGACAGCTCTAGCAGACTTCTCGGTTAACCTTACGGTACGCTGGTGGATTAACACCACTGAGACAGATATTTCATCATCTACAAGCACTATTCAAGCCGAAGTAAAACAAGCCTTCAATGCAAATGGCATTAATATTCCTTACCCAATTCAGGAATTAAAAATGGCTGCAAATCATTTGCCATTGAATGCTGAGAACTCAGCTAAATAAACGCCCTAAAATATAAGAAATAGACGTTTCTGTTCTTAAAATACGGTTGCCTAAGCTCACAGCTTGGCAGCCGTTTTTTGTGAGTAAATCAACTTCATAGGGAATAAAGCCACCTTCGGGACCCACGACAATACTGCAAGCATGGTCAATACCGTTCGGCATACTCTCATCAGCATAAGGGTGAGCCACATAGGCAGGAGATGTTTCTGAAATGAGGGTTGGCAAAACGTCTTCAACAAAAGGTTTAAAACGTTTATACATTTGAATTTCAGGAACGATGGTGTCACCTGCTTGTTCAAGTCCAAGCGTAACGTAGTTATCTATTTGCTGTAAAAATGGGGTTTGCCAATAGCTTTTATCAACTCGATAACTATGAATTAGGCTTATCTTTTCAACACCTAAAGTCACACTATCCATAATTAAACGGCGTAAAACTTTAGGTCTTGGTAAAGCCACAATTAAATGAACTGGAAGTTTTGCCGGTACTGCTTCTTCACGAATAGGGCGTATACACACTTCTTGCTCATCAATCGAAACAATTTCTGTGACATAACGCGCGCCATTACGAATACCAACTTTCAGATTTTGGCCAACCGTAATATCAAGATGTTCACGTAAATGTTGTAATTGGCGCTTTGAATGAATCGACCAGATTTCTGACTGAGTATCTTCAGGTCCTAGTAAAACAATATTCATGGTTTTTCGGCCAAATACCTGTTAATCACCCCTATATGTTTTTGTAGCGAACCTTGATTACGCTGCAATACTTTATGCGCCTGTGTAACGAGCTGTTCAGTAGCTTCAGGTTCTGCAAGACAAGCTAGCCAGATATCAACGACCTGCTGTGCATCTTGAGCAATAAGTACCCCATTTTCATCAATGAACTCATCAACAATTGTTTGAAAGTTGAAATAACGAGGTCCTACCACTGTAGGTACATTTAAAACCATAGGTTCTAAAATATTATGTCCACCACCCGGCTCATTTAAAGAACCACCTACAAAGCACACCTGACTTAAGGCGTACCATAACCAAAGCTCACCCATGCTATCGGCCAAATAAACCTGCGTGCTGGCATGAATACTTTGCCCCATGCTTCTACGATGCGTAACTAAATTTAAATTTTGAGAAATTTCAAATACTTCATCGAAGCGTTCAGGATGACGAGGCACAACTATGCATACCAACTCACGATTGGAATTTAAATGAGGTGCAAGTGCCTCCAAAATTTGTTGTTCTTCGGGTGCATGTGTACTGGCAATCGTCACAACCTGACGGTTTTCCAAATACCACTGCTGATGCAATTGGGCAGCTTGTTTTATAAAAGCCTCGGGCGCATGAATATCAAACTTAATATTTCCAACGACCTGACTTTTATGCTCATCTAAACCAAGCTCGACATAACGCTGACGGGTTGCACTATCTTGTGCTAATACCCAGTCGATTTGCTTTAACATACCGGCAGTTAAACTTGAGACTTTGCTATAACCTTTTGCTGACTTTTCAGATAGGCGAGCATTAAGCAACAAACAAGGCACATGCTGTAACTTGGCTTGATCAATTAAATTTGGCCAAAGCTCTGTTTCAACTAGTGCTAAAAGTCTCGGTTGGTATGACTCGAAAAATTGTTTTAAAAGCGGTTTTTGGTCTACAGGCAAATAAACTGCTTGGAATAAATCTAGATAGGGCTCTTTTAAAAAAAGTGACTTGGCACGTGCCTGACCTGTTTTTGTAGTATTGGTCACTAAAACCGGCTGCCCAAGTTTGAGATAGTGCTCGATTAAAGGCTGTGCAGCATTGGTTTCCCCAACTGAAACAGCATGAAACCAGATGGATTTTTGGTTTTTAGGATCTTCAAACGGCCCAAATCTTTCCAGACATTCCTGATGATATAATTCCAGACTTTCTGCACGTCTTTTTATTCGCCAGCGATAAAACGGTTTTAATAAATGGAGTGCTGTGTTGTACCAAAATGGGGTCGCCAAGCGGTTTGCCTCAAATAGTCAAAATTTAAAAACTGGGGAAAATATAACATAGATAAAAAAAATGGCAGAGTTTCGATACCTAAACTCTACCATATACAAGAAAAGTCATTGACTGAACTCACAAAAGAGCAAGTTCAGTAAAAAGAAAAACTTAATAATAAAATGATTTTATGAAGCTTCTAAAGCAGGATAGTCTGTATAACCTTCAGCGCCTTTAGCATATAAAGTCGTTGGTTGAATTTCATTTAATGGTAGACCTTGCTCTAAACGTTGTAAAAGGTCTGGGTTCGCAATATAAGCCTTACCAAAAGATACTGCATCTGCCTGACCTTCACGTAAAATACGTTTTGCCGACTCTGGTGTCAGATTTTCATTGGCAATCCACACACCATTAAATTTTTCACGTAATTGCGGACCAATACTATCGGCAGCTTCGTATTCGCGAGAGAAAATGAAAGCTACATTACGTTGACTCAATTGTTCAACCACATAACCGAATGTCGCTAACGGATTTTCATCCCCCATATCATGAGAGTCGCCACGCGGTGCAATGTGTACACCTACTCGGCCAGCGCCCCACACTTCAATAAAGGCATCAACCACTTCTAATAACAAGCGAGCACGATTTTCAACCGGACCACCATACTCATCATCACGTTGGTTGGTATTACTTTGAAGGAACTGGTCAATTAAATAACCATTTGCAGCGTGCAACTCAACACCATCAAAACCAGCGGCTTTAGCCAGTTCTGCTGAATGTTTATATTGAGCTACAACTTCTTGAATTTCTTCAATTGAAAGTGCGCGCGGTTTTACGAATGGGCGTTTAGGGCGTAATAGACTCACTTCACCCGCAGGTTGAATCGCACTTGGTGCAACTGGAATATCACCATCTAAAAGTTCAGGGTCTGAAATACGGCCCACATGCCAAAGCTGAACTACAATTTTTGAACCTTGCGCATGAACTGCTTCAATAATCTTATTCCAAGCTTGTGCCTGCTCTTGTGACCATAGTCCCGGAGTATCTGCATAACCCACAGTTTTTGAACCAATCACAGTGGCTTCCGTGAGAATGAGACCAGCATTTGCACGTTGCTGATAATATTCCACCATTAAGTCGTTTGGAACACGGCTTTCGCCACTACGTGCACGTGTTAATGGGGCCATTACCAGTCGATTTTTAATTTCAAAATCACCAACTGTTAAGGGAGTATTGAGTTCAGCCATGATCGCCTCGACTTACACTTTATTTGTTTTAAAGTGTTTGTTTTAAATGTTCGATATATTGCTGAATCAAAGCTTCGTTACGTGAAAAATAAGACCATTGTCCATATTTTTGGACCTGAATGAGACCGGCCTGCTGTAATACAGACAAATGATTGGACATTGTAGACTGAGCTACTTTACCCAAACGTTCAATATGACCTGCGCAAACCCCTTTTTCAAAACTACCACCACACTCTTCTACCGGTAAATAATGCGCAGGTTCTTTTAACCATTGCAGAATCTGCCGACGCAGAGGATTGGCTAGGGCTTTGCTAATTGCATCAATATCCATAGGCTCAACACGTCTTTTAAACGAACAAAGCTTCGTTCAGCATTTCGAAAACATAATATCGCATTTTCTCGATATTCATATCTATTTTTTTCGATATTCATATCGTATTTTTCCGATTAACTTCCGATCACTGAACTGCTTTGCCGTTTTAATCGCTAAAAATTTAAGAGTTTTAGAGAACTAAAAGTTCGAAAAACTCTTATAACCCCTGCTTTAAACTCGCTTCAATGAAACGATCAAGGTCACCATCAAGAACTGCACCAGTATTTGAGTTTTCAACACCTGTACGTAAGTCCTTAATACGAGAGTCATCAAGTACATAAGAACGAATTTGGCTACCCCAACCAATATCAGACTTCGAGTCTTCAAGTGCTTGAGCCGCTTCATTACGCTTTTGCATTTCTAGTTCATACAATTTTGCTCGTAACTGTTTCCATGCATGATCACGGTTCGCATGTTGTGAACGCTGGTTCTGACACGCAACCACAATACCAGATGGAATGTGCGTCAAACGAACTGCTGAATCTGTTTTGTTAATGTGCTGACCACCTGCACCAGATGCACGGTAAGTATCAGTACGAACATCCGAAGGATTAATATCGATTTCGATATTGTCATCAACTTCCGGTGAAATAAATACAGCAGAGAATGAAGTATGACGGCGGTTACCACTATCAAATGGTGACTTACGTACTAAACGGTGTACACCTGATTCTGTACGTAACCAGCCATATGCATATTCACCTTCTACACGAATCGTTGCAGATTTAATCCCTGCTACGTCACCATCAGATACTTCCATAAGCTCTGCTTTAAAACCGTGACGTTCAATCCAGCGCATATACATACGTAATAACATTGAAGCCCAATCTTGTGCTTCTGTACCACCAGAACCTGCTTGAATCTCGACATAGCAAGGATTTGGGTCCATTGGGTTGCTAAACATACGGCGGAATTCAAGTTTTGCTAATTCTTCTTCGGCAGCGCCAAGCTCAGATTGGACATCTACCAGCAAGCTTTCATCATCAGCTTCAACAGCTAAATCCAGCATTGCTTTGGCATCTTCAAGCTGTGTAGACAAGCCATCTAATACATTAATAACGTTTTCCAGTTCGCCCTTTTCTTTTGCCATTGCCTGAGCACGGTTTTGATCATTCCAGATCGCAGGATCTTCTAACTCACGTAAAACTTCTTCTAAACGCTCTTTTTTCAGATCGTAGTCAAAGATACCCCCGTAGTGTTTGGCTACGATCAGTTAAGTCTTTCAATTGGTTTAGATAAGGATTAATTTCCACGCGAGTGTTCCCATAAAAGCAGATAAACAATCGAATATTTTATCATAGCTATGGTTATCTTCGAACCTGCTTTAATCTTTAACTCATATTTTCAATTTAAAAAGTTTTTATTTCTTTCAGAAGATTTTAAGCTTTATTCGTAACATCCCCATACAAAATTGGGTACTTTTCCAGCATTTTTGAGTTTCTACACAAAATCTCCTCAATTTTAATAAAATAAAACATTGTGTATTTATATAATTAAATCAATAACTTAATTTAATTAAATTTACAAAAAAAGCACATGGTTACAGTACAGTTACTCGTGCAAGATTGACGCTAAATGATTTTGCTCTAGACTAAAAGTTGTAACAAAACATTTATAAAATCGTTTTTAGAGGGGAGAGATTCCATGAAAAAACTAGCAATTGCATCAGCTCTTTTATCTGCGCTTGCAGTAAGTGGCGCAGCAAACGCTTACCAAGCTGAAGTTGGTGGTTCTTACACTTATCTTGATCCAGATAACGGCAGCAGCGTAAGCAAATTTGGTGTTGATGGTACATATTATTTCAACCCTGTTCAAACACGTAATGCACCGCTTGCTGAAGCAGCATTCTTAAACCGTGCAAGCAATGTTAACGCACACGTTAACTATGGCGATAACAGCGGTACTAAAGATACTCAATACGGCGTAGGTGTTGAATACTATGTTCCTAATACTGACTTCTACCTTAGCGGTGATGTAGGCAGAAATGAACGTGAGATCGACAACACAAACTACGACCAGAAAGTTACAACTTATGCGGCTGAAGTAGGTTACTTACCAGCACCTGGTTTGTTACTTGCTTTAGGTGTTAAAGGTTATGACGAAAAAGATGGTAAAGACGGCGCAGACCCTACCGTTCGTGCAAAATACGTAACTCAAGTTGGTCAACATGACGTAAATCTTGAAGCTTACGGCGCGTTTGGTGACCTTGACGAATATAAAGTTCGTGGCGACTACTACATCGATAAAACTTTAAGTTTAGGTGTGGACTACTACAACAATGACTTAACTGATAAAGACGAATGGGGCATTAATGCTAAAAAATTCTTGAATCAGCAAGTAAGTGTTGAAGGTCGTATTGGTTTCGGTGATAACGACAACACTTATGGTGTTCGTGCAGCATACCGCTTCTAATCTTACCTAGATTAAAAAATCCGCTCAATTGAGCGGATTTTTATTGTTTTAAATGCACAATTCGCAGCTGTAAACTCACATTACCATTAAAAACATTACGGTCTATTTCATAGACTAAATGTACATGGTCACGCATAGGATCAAACTCGAAGCGGCCTGCTGCGTTAAAAGCAATTGCATCGAAACTATATTGATCTAAAGCCAATTTAAGTTTTAAGTGTGTCTCTTTGAGCCAACGGAAATCGATAACTTTAAAATATCCTTCAAATTGAGGCAGTGGAAATTTTTGTCCCCACGGGCCTAACTGTTCAATCCAGTTCAAGGTATCTAACTGCAAAGCAGAAACAGGGAGCTCACCATCAGTCCATAAGGTCGCTTGAAAGATAGATTCATCCATTGAAGCCACACAGTTACTAAATACTGTTTTAAAAGCCTCAAAGTTTTCTTTACGTATCGTCAAACCTGCTGCTGCAGCATGCCCACCAAAATGGCTCACCAACTCAGGATGCTGTTCGGCAACTTGTTCAATGGTATCTCGAATGTGCACACCGTCAATTGAACGCGCTGAACCTTTAATATGAATGCCATCTTCATCGGGTGCAAAAACAATCGTTGGTCGATGGAACTGTTCTTTTAGACGGCCCGCAACAATACCAATCACACCTTGATGCCAGTTTTCTTCAAATAGAACAAGCGCCGCAGGAATATCTTGCTGTGAAAGTTGCAAAGTATCTAAGGCCGATAAAGCTTGTTGCTTCATCTCTCCTTCAATTTGACGGCGATCGATATTTAACTGGTTTAATTGCTGCGCAATGGGATAAGCCGTTTCCATTGAATCTGCTAATAAACACTCGATCCCAATACACATGCTCTCCATACGCCCTGCTGCATTAATACGCGGGCCAAGAACAAATCCTAAGTCTTGAGCACGTATTGAAGTAGCTTCCCGACCTGCGATATCGAGTAAGGCTAAGATTCCTACTCGACACTGATATTGCTGAATGCGTTTTACGCCCGCATCGACCAAAATGCGGTTGTTATAGTCTAGAACAGCCACATCGGCATAAGTGCCCAAAGCGACTAAATCTAAATATTGTGTGACTTTACTAGTACTTTTGCCTTGTCTACTACGTAAACTCGCCAAATTGGCAAGCACATAAAAAGCAACACCAACACCAGCAAGCGCTTTACTTGGAAACTCACAGCCTAATTGGTTTGGGTTTACCACCGCCTCAGCAAGTGGGGTCTCTTTGGTCGTTAGATGATGGTCGGTAATAATGACTTGCATGCCTAGAGCATGTGCTGCATCAACACCAGCATGGCTAGAAATTCCATTATCTACCGTGATTAATAGATCGGGTTGATAAGTTCGATGGGCAAGTTCAGCAATGGCTGGAGTAAGACCATAACCGTATTTAAATCGATCTGGAACTAAATAGTCGACCTGTGCTCCCATGTCGCGAAGCACAAGCATCATTAGAGCTGTACTAGTTGCACCATCGGCATCATAGTCGCCTACAATCACAATTTTCTTCTGCTCATCAATGGCTTGATCCATTAATGCGACAGCAGCATCCATTCCTTTGAGCTCTGGTGCAAGCAGGTTCTTAAGTTTTAGCTCTAGTTCTTGTTCAGATTGCACTCCACGTCTTGCCAAAATCTCGGCAATAAACGGAGGCACGCCCTGAAACTGTTCAGGGCGTGTCAATAAAGGTCTTTTTTTAATTTGTATTTTTGTCATTTAAGGCATCAGTCGGTGCAACGTCCATTGACCGTCGATTTTTTCATAACTCAAGCGGTCATGTAAACGATTTGGTCGCCCTTGCCAGAATTCATAATAATCCGGTTGCAGACGATATCCGCCCCAAAACTCTGGCTTATCGAGTATTTCACGGCTTTGAACTTGTTGTTGCAAGTCTTGGAAGCGCTGTTGCAATAACTCTCGACTTTGGATCTTTCCGCTTTGAGGCGTACTAATATGAGCTGCAATCTGACTATCACGTGGACGCTTATGGTAATAGTCGGTAGATTCCTGTTCAGGAATCTTCACAACATGCCCGCCCACACGTACCTGACGCTCTAGACTCGGCCAATAAAATAGCAGCTCAGCATATGGATTTTCTGCCAAATCTGCGCCTTTTTGACTGTCATAATTGGTATAGAAATCATACCCGGCTTCTGTCGCACCACGTAATAATACAGTTCTGACATGCGGACGACCATTCGCACTTGCTGTTGCCAACGACATCGCATACGGTTCGTGCAAGTTAGCAGCTAAGGTATGATTAAACCAACCTAAGAATTGCTCATGTGGATTACTCGCGACTTGCGTCTCGTACAACTCACCTTGTTCATAACTTAAGCGTAATTCGCTTAAATCTTTAATGACATCACTCATGCCATACACCTTATGCGACTTGTGCTTGTGAACGAACTGCATTTGCTAAATGTTCAGCCAAAGCATTCACTTCTTGTTCGTCATCACCTTCAACCATGACCCGAATGACTGGCTCAGTTCCTGACTTACGAATCAGGATACGACCACGGCCTTTAAGCTGTGCTTCTGCTTTATCAAATTCGGTAACCAATGCAGGAATAGAATACGGATCAAGCATTTGTTCTAAACGTATATTTACCAGCACTTGTGGGAACAATTTAAACTCTTGGACTAATTCATGAAGCGCTTTATTCTGCTCAACCATTACCGTTAACACTTGAAGTGCTGCAATAATCGCATCACCTGTTGTGCTCTTATCTAAAGTTAAAATATGACCAGATGGTTCTCCACCTGTAACCCAACCATTTTCTTCTAATGCTTGTAGTACATAACGGTCACCGACTTTCGCGCGGACAAAGCCAACTTTCGCTTTTTCAAGTGCTACTTCAAGTGCCATATTACTCATGACCGTACCGACCACGCCCACAGGTTTTTTCTGAGCTTGAGTCGCTAGAATATATAAAATATGGTCCCCATCAATTAATTTACCAAACTTATCAACCATCACCACGCGGTCAGCATCACCATCAAAGGCAATACCTAAATCTGCTTCATGCTCAACCACTGCTTTTTGTAAGTGTTCTGGATGTGTTGAACCGCAGTTCTCATTAATGTTTAAACCGTCTGGTTCGTTGTATAAAGCAACAACTTTAGCACCTAGTTCACGAAAAACTGAAGGGCCAACACTATAGGCTGCACCATGTGCACAGTCCAACACGATCTTTAAATTATTTAAATCGAAGTGGTAAGGGAAAGTAGATTTACAAAATTCGATATAGCGACCATTTGCATCATTTACACGAACACTTTTACCTAAATTTGCAGTGTCCTCAATGAATAAATCCTTTTCTAATTCTTTATTAATTTCTTCTTGTAATGAATCCGGTAATTTTTTACCTTCACTTGAGAAAAATTTAATCCCATTATCATAATATGGATTATGTGATGCAGAAATTACAATACCTGCATGAGCATGTAATGCACGAGTAAGATGTGCAATCGCAGGTGTAGGTAATGGACCAAGTAAATGAACATATACGCCAGCTGCGTTTAACCCAGCTTGCAAAGCAGACTCTAAAATATAGCCAGATAAACGAGTATCTTTCCCTAATACAACAAGCGGTTTATTTTTTGGACTTTTTCGTTTTAATACCTTCCCTGCGGCAAACCCGAGCTTTAACGCAAACTCTGGTGTAATGGGCATTTGCCCAAATTTTCCACGAATACCATCCGTTCCAAAATAACTCATAGCTTATCTCATTTTTACGCCACTTCAACCGTGGCCTATTTCATATATGGCTATTTTGCCATATCTCTTTTCATCAGATTTACTTTACACCAAAAACAAAAAGCCGTCAGTGTACTGACGGCTTTCTTACTTGATTTAGTTACGAAAATCTAACCAACACGATAGTTTGGAGCTTCTTTAGTAATCGTTACATCATGAACATGTGACTCAGACATACCCGCTGAAGTAATTTTCACAAATTTCGCATTTTGGCGAAGATCTTCAATCACAGCTGAACCTGTATAGCCCATCGATGAACGTAAACCACCCATCATTTGATGAACGATATTACCCATTGGGCCTTTATATGGAACACGACCTTCAATACCTTCTGGTACTAATTTTTCAGCACCCGCTTTTGAGTCTTGGAAGTAACGGTCAGCAGAACCAGTGGCTCCAGCCATTGCACCTAATGAACCCATACCACGATATGCTTTGTAGTAACGACCTTGGAAAAATTCAACTTCACCAGGTGCTTCTTCAGTACCAGCTAGAAGTGAACCGACCATAATTGTGCTTGCACCAGCACCGATCGCTTTAGCCATATCACCAGAGAAACGAATACCGCCATCTGCAATTAAAGGAATTTGATCTTTTAGTGCGCTAGCAACGCTGTCAATTGCAGAAATTTGTGGCATACCAATACCTGCTACAATACGTGTAGTACAGATAGAACCAGGACCAATACCTACTTTTACAGCATCTGCGCCTGCATCTAATAACGCCAATGCAGCATCACCAGTTGCAATATTTCCACCAATCACTTGTACTTGAGGGAAGTTTTGTTTCACCCAACGTACACGTTCAATTACACCAGCAGAGTGACCATGTGCTGTATCAACAACAATAACGTCAACACCAGCTTCAACCAATGCTTCCACACGACTTGGTGTATCAGCACCAGTACCTACCGCAGCACCAACACGTAAACGACCAAGATCATCTTTACAACTGTTTGGATAACTCTCAGCTTTACGGAAGTCAGTTACCGTAATTAAGCCTTTAAGTTCATTGCTCTCGCCAACGACTAAGACTTTTTCAATACGGTGTTTTTGCAATAATGCTTGAATATTTTCTTTAGACTCGCCTTCACGTACAGTGACTAAACGATCTTGGCCTGTCATGATGTTGCTAACAGGTTGTTCTAAATTGGTTTCAAAACGCGTATCACGGCCTGTCACAATTCCAACAACCTTGCTGTCTTTAACAACAGGTACACCACTAATGTTATTAGCACTGGTAATTGCAATCAGTTCACGTACTGTAGTTTCAGGCGTTACAGTGATAGGATCTTTCACCATACCCGCTTCGAATTTTTTCACACGGCGTACTTCTGCAGCTTGAGCAGCAATATCCATGTTTTTGTGCAAAATCCCGATACCACCATTTTGTGACATCGCAATCGCCATACGTGACTCAGTCACTGTATCCATTGCAGCTGAAACTAATGGGATATTTAAATGAATGCCGCGAGTTAAACGTGTCTTTAGAGAGACATCTTTTGGGAGAACAGTAGAGTAGGCAGGAAGTAATAAGACATCATCGAAGGTTAGCGCTTCTTGAACGATGGTCAGCATAACAATCTCACTGGTAAATTCCGTGAGCTATTATAAACAAATTTCAATGCAATTTTCATATTATCTTTGCCTTTTTCAGCAATAGATATTCACCTACTCTAAATATTTCTCACTTATTATAGTGTTAGTTCATATTTAACTCACCTGATCATAGTCATGATCATTTTCTGAATCTGCTGGGTTGACCTCAATCAGAGGAATCAACTGGTGCGCTAGACGCGCTTTGTTACACTGTTCATCAGCAATCTGTACTTCTCTACAGGTAGAACTACGCACACCATAGATAGAACAGCCCACCTCTTTACCAATTTCCCCCGTCAAAGCCTGACATCGTGGCTGAGCCTGATTAGTTCCACGCATGCATGAATAAACGGGTGTCAAAGGTTCAACAAGATGTTCATCTATTAACTCGGCCTCAGCCCAGTAAAATGAAACCCGAAAATGTGCACAACATGCACCACAGCGAAGGCACTCATCTGGAGTCGCAACTTGAGATAACATTTTTATTCAAATTCTCGTCATCAAAATTTTTTCTGTGACGCAGAATCCTAAAAAAATTTCAAATTGGACTCAAGATATTGAACTTAACTTTTTTATGTTGGACAGCTGAAAATTTGTTCAGTCATTAAATCTACACCACATGGCAAGGTCTCAATCCAGTCTAAAAACTGCTTAATCATTTCTTTGCCAATAAATGGAGTACCATGCTGAGGCACAATCATTTCAATATCCATTTGACGAACCATGTTGACCCATAAACGGATGACTTTATTTGAGCACATATAGCGCTGATGAAAAGCCTTCATTTTCATCACATGAGCATCGAAATCTTTGAGAGGCTGACTTGCATCTTCAACAATAGAAGCCCCCATATCGCCTGAAAATAAAATTTTGGCAACTGGATCATAAAACTGAAAATTACCCACCGAATGTAGAAAATGTGCAGGAACCATGACAAGCTTTGATTCGCCCAATTGAATCACTTGACCACGATCTGGCAGCTCAATGAGACGGTCTTCCCAATTTCCTTTCATACGCTCACTCATAAATGATGAATTTAAGTGAGGTAAAAATCTCGCCCATAATTTAGAGGCAACCACTTTAGCATCGGTATAAACCAACCAACGAGGCATTGAAGTAATAATATCTGGGTCTTGATGCGAAGCAATTACATAGTCCAGATTTTTAAGACGAGTATATTTATTAAGTTCCATCGTTAATGGAACGTAGGTCAAGTCACCACCTGGATCGATTACAGCTGCTCGTTCATGATCAATAATTAAAAATTGATTGGCTTGTATGCCTTCCCCTTTAACCAAACTGGTAAAACTAATACATTTATGTACGCCATTATCAAATAGTATCTGCGATGTTGTTTTTTCAAACCCCATACAATTCCCCAAAAAAACTTTAAATATTAGATATTTTTATATCCCTACTAAAATAAAGGGATTCTAAAGTACTTGCAATGAATTGATTGATATTTCTCATAATATTTTAAAATTGATTTTACTTTTCTTATTCTATAAATGAATCATCAAGAAATTGTATAATCTTCTAAGACTTTCTTAAATAAATGTATTTTCAAGTTTAATTACTAAAATGACCTATAAAAAAAGCACTCAATTCGAGTGCGTTTTTTATAGCAGCGTTGAATATCTTAAAAGAAATAATGTTGTACTAGCGTAGAGACACCTACAATTAAGAAAATAGCAGCACCAATTTTATGAATAAGTGAGATAGGTAAACGTTCTGCCAGTTTATTACCAATAAATACAGCAGGAGCATTGGCAATCATCATACCAACTGTTGTACCTAGCATTACCCAGAAAATACTGTCATAGCGTGCAGCTAAAGCGACCGTTGCAATTTGTGTTTTATCACCAATTTCAGCTAAGAAAAATAAAATAAAGGTTGCACCAAAAACACCAAATTTTTGCCATTTATTAATACTATCAGTTTCATCATCGAGCTTGTCTGGAATAAGCATCCAGAATGCCATACCAATGAAACCAACAGCGAGCACCCAAACCAAAATCTCAGGACTTAACACAGTTGTAATCCACTGCCCAAGCACAGCAGAAATACCATGGTTAATGAGTGTGGCTAAAAGAATCGCAATTAAAATAGGAATTGGTTTACGGAAACGCGCAGATAGTAGCAGAGCCAATAGTTGAGTTTTATCACCCATTTCAGCGAGGGCAACAATCGATGTAGAAATCAGAAATTCTTGCATATTAGTTCTCTGGCTAGCATAAATGCCTATGACCTACCCCTCCTGCTAGCCAAATATCATAAAATGATTGCAGAGTGGTAAATCAAAGGTCTTGCCAACTCAGGAACGATGAGACGTTTAAGATATGATGACCATGTTCTGTTGAACAATTATGTTGACCATCACCTATTCACATTTGCTGTAAATAGCGGCTACTCCCCAATGAAGTATGTATTTATTATAATCAAGTCACTCTATTTTTCAAACATTCAAGCAACAAATTTTACCCACGCCCAAACAAATAAGCGTGCAATACCTAATAACACTGCAAAATAAGCACTTATATGAAGGAAACCAATATGGTTATTACTTACTCCTGTCTGATATTCAAAGGGTAAAATCAAGGTAGCTACAAACACCTCAAAACCCATCACCACATAAGTCATCCATTCCCACGGGAAGTGTAAAATACTGACCCATATTCCCATCAATAAAAATACAATCAACAGTAAGGGCAACATAATTTTCAGGAAACCCAACATTTACTATTTCTCCTTTACCTAATAACGAGAAATTTCTCCTCACGCTCAATAAGCCTTGCTTAATCTGTAGATTAACCCAAAATTTAATTAAAGAGATATCAAAAACAAAACCCCGCCGAAGCGAGGTTTTGGTTAATAATTTAAAAGAATTAGATTAATAAAGTACGAATATCTTTAAGAAGTTTCGTAAGTTTATTTGTAAAGCGAGCTGCATCTGCACCATTAATTACACGGTGGTCATAAGACAATGACAACGGCAACATTAAGCGCGGATCAAAGTCTTTACCATTCCATACCGGTTGCATCGTTGCAGGTGAAATACCCAAAATTGCAACTTGTGGCCAGTTTACAAGTGGTGTAAACGCTGTACCACCAATTGCGCCTAAACTTGAAATGGTGAAATTCGCACCTTGCAAGTCTTTCGGTGTTAATTTCTTATCACGCGCTTTTTGACCCAACACACCCAATTCAACTGCAATTTGCTTAATTGATTTTTGGTCTGGATTACGAAGTACTGGCACAGTTAAACCATCAGGTGTTGCTACTGCAATTCCCATATGGATTTCATTACGCAAGAGCACTGATTTACCATCATCAGATAGATGACCTGCGAACTCACGCTCTTCTTTCAACAAGTACGCAACCGCTTTGATAATGAATGCCATAATCGTCAGGCTGATACCTTCTTTTTTGAAGTTGCCTTTCAGCTCATTACGCCAATCTTCTAACTCAGTAATGTCAGCCAAATCAAACTGAGTAACTTGCGGAATAAAGTTATTCAACGACAATTGCGGAATTGATACTTGCTGCAAACGCGTCAGTACTTTTTCTTCCACACCACCAAACGCAGTGAAGTCAGGCAGCTTTGGTAAACCCGAAACCGCTGGTGCAGCCGCAGCAACTGGCGCCGCTTGTGGCGCAGTTAAACGGCTCTTCACATAAGCAAAGATATCTTCTTTAACAACACGACCATGCTCACCAGAAGTTTTAACTTGTGACAAAATCACACCAAGTTCACGAGCAAGCTTACGTACAGCAGGGCCTGCATATACTTTAGCATTTTCGGCTTCTTGCTCTTTGGTTAACTTGTCACTACCAGACGCTGGAGCAGATACAGCCTGAGTCGGAGCAGGAGCTGCAGCTTTAGGTGCTGCTGCCTGTGGAGCTGGTGCAGCTTCTGCTTTTGCCGCTGGAGCTGCTGCAGGTGCTTGACCTTCAGCTTCAATTGTTGCGAGCAATAAGCCTTGTGAAACCTGTTGGCCTGCTTGTAAGTGAATTGCTTTTACAATACCCGCAACAGTACTTGGAACTTCTACAGTCGCTTTATCAGATTCAACCACAACAAGGCTTTGGTCTACATCAACTTTATCGCCAACTTGTACTAAGATTTCAGCAACAACTGCTTTATCTACACCTAAGTCAGGAACATTTATATCAACTGGACCAGATTGAGTAGCAGCTGCCGCTACAGTTTCTTGCTTTGCAGCAACTGGTTCAGCGGCTACAGCTGGAGCTGCTGTAGAAGCAGGAGCTTCTGCTTGCGCACTTGATGCAGACGTCGTTTTCACTTGAATAAGAACAACACCTTCTTTAACGGTATCGCCTTCTTTAACTTGAATGCTTTCTACAATACCAGCAGTACTGCTTGGTACTTCTACAGTTGCTTTGTCAGATTCAACTACAACGATGCTTTGCTCAACATCAATCTGGTCACCCACTTTAACGAGGATTTCGCCAACTAATGCTTTTTCAACACCAATGTCAGGGACAGTTACGTCAACAGTTGCAGTTGATGTAGTGGCAGCAGGTTGAGTTGAAGCTTGAGCTTGTTGTGCAGGTGCTGGAGCAGCTGGCTTTTCAGCCGCAGGCGCCGGTGTTGGTTCTGGAGCAGCTTGCGCTGCACCTTCAGCTTCAAGTTCAAACAATACCGTACCTTCAGTTACGCTATCGCCTTCCTTGATTAAGATGCTTTTTACCACTCCTGCTGAAGTGCTAGGCACTTCAACAGAGGCTTTATCAGACTCAAGCAAAACAAGACTGTCATTTTCAGCAATACTGTCACCAACTTTTACTAAAATTTCAGCAACAACTGCTTTATCTACACCAATATCAGGGGTCTTAATTTGCATGCTTAGTTCCCCTCACCTGTTTGCGTTTCATTGTATTCAGCAACTGGCTGAACTTCCGGATGTGCTTGTGGAGCCCATGCAACCGGACGGTCAGTATCTAACTCAAAGTTAGAAATTGCATCTTTCACTAAACGTGCATCTACTTCACCTTCGTCGGCTAATTTTTTCAAAGTAGCAACAACGATATGTGCAGCATCAACACCAAAGAAACTACGTAAGTTCGCACGCGTATCTGAACGACCATAACCATCTGTACCTAATGCAACAAATGGACGACCATCTGGCAGATAAGCACGGATTTGTTCGCTGTACGCACGCATATGGTCTGTAGCAGAAACTACAATACCTTCTGTACCACGTAATTGCTTAGATACCCAAGATTCTTTCACTTCTTCAGCAAGTGGGTGTAAGCGGTTGTATTCTTCACATGCCATACCATCACGTGATAACTCATTGAAGCTTGTTACACTCCAAACGTTTGAGTGGATTTGGTATTCATCACGTAAGATTTTCGCAGCTTTGATCACTTCACGAAGAATTACACCTGAACCAAGTAATTGGACAGTTGCTTTTTCGTCTTTTTCGAATAAGTACATACCACGCTTAATACCTTCCTCAGCGCCTTCAGGCATTGCAGGATGCTCGTAGTTCTCGTTCATTACAGTGAGGTAATAGAACACACGCTCTTGGTTCACATACATACGCTGTAAACCGTCATGAACGATTACAGCTAACTCATAACCAAAACATGGATCATAAGATACGCAGTTTGGAATCGTGTTTGCCAAGATATGTGAATGACCATCTTGGTGCTGTAAACCTTCACCATTCAATGTGGTACGACCAGCAGTTGCACCTAACAAGAAACCTTGAGCTTGTGCATCACCAGCTGCCCATGCAATGTCACCAATACGTTGGAAACCAAACATTGAGTAGTACATGTACATTGGAATCATTGGCAAGTTATTCGTTGAATAACTTGTTGCCAACGCAGCCCATGCACTCATTGCACCAGCTTCGTTAATACCTTCTTGAAGCATGTGACCATCACTTGCTTCACGGTAATGCATTAACTGTTCTTGGTCTTCTGGAGTATATTTTTGACCATGAGCGGCATAAATACCAAGCTGACGGAACATCCCTTCTAAACCGAAAGTACGTGCTTCGTCTGGAACGATTGGGACTACGCGGTCTTTAATTGCTTTTTCTTTAAGTAAAGCAGCAATTAAACGAACCATTACCATCGTAGTAGATTGTTCTTTACCACCTGAACCGTTTAATACAGCATCAAATACAGACAATTCAGGAATCGCTAAAATTTCACTCTCTTTACGACGTGCAGGAAGGTAACCACCTAATGCTTCACGACGCGCCTTCATGTACTTCATTTCTGGAGAGTTTTCACTTGGGCGGTAGAATGGGAGCTCTTCTAATTTATCATCTGTAAATGGAAGGTTAAAACGGTCACGTACATATTTCAAAGAGTCGATCTGCATTTTCTTGATTTGGTGAGTTTTGTTCACCGCTTCAATTTCTTCAGATAAACCATAACCTTTAACAGTTTTTGCAAGAATAACTGTTGGTTGACCTTTAGCTTTCATTGCTTCTGCATAGGCAGCAAAAACTTTGTATGGGTCATGACCACCACGATTGAGATTATCGATGTCTTCATCGCTTAAATCTTTTACAAGTTCCGCAGCTTCTGGGTACTTGCCAAAGAATTTCTCACGTGTATATGCACCACCTTTTACTTGGTAGCGTTGGTATTCACCATCAACAGTTTCTTCCATTACCGCTTTTAAAGCGCCTGTGCTGTCTTTTGCAAGTAGCGGATCCCAATGACGACCCCATACTACTTTAATGACACGCCAGCCTGCGCCACGGAATAAAGATTCTAATTCTTGAATAATTTTACCGTTACCACGTACAGGACCATCTAGACGCTGTAAGTTACAGTTAACAACCCAAATGAGGTTATCAAGTTTTTCACGGCCAGCGAGTGAAATTGCACCAGTACTTTCTGGCTCATCCATCTCACCATCGCCAAGATAAGCCCAAACTTTACGATCTTCTTCTTTGATCAAGCCACGGTTCATCAAATATTTTTGAATGTGTGCTTGATAAATCGACATGATTGGACCAAGACCCATTGATACAGTTGGGAATTGCCAATAGTCCGGCATTAAATATGGGTGTGGATAGCTTGGTAAACCGTTACCGCCAACTTCACGGCGGAAATTACTTAACTGCTCTTCAGTTAAACGTCCTTCAAGGAATGAACGTGCATAAATACCAGGAGCACAGTGTCCTTGGTAATAAATCATATCTCCGCCAAAGCTATTGCTGTTTGCGCGGAAGAAATGGTTAAAACCTACGTCATATAATGTTGCACTTGATGCGAAACTCGCTAAGTGACCACCTAAATCATCACCTGTTTTATTCGCACGAAGTACCATTGCTAAGGCATTCCAACGAATCAATGCACGAATACGGCGTTCCATATCTTGGTCGCCTGGCATTGCAGGTTGTTCTTCAACAGAAATTGTATTTAAGTAAGGTGTATTGAGACGTTGAATTGGAACATGCTTAGCAATTGCTTGTTGGTAAAGTTTTTCCAACAAGAATGCCGCTCGCTCAGTTCCCATATGTTGTAAAACTGAATCGAATGCATCTTGCCATTCTTGGGTTTCTTGTGCGTCGGAGTCACCGTAAAACGCCATAATTCACCTGTTCCTTGTTCTCTAATCTACTTTGTATTTTTACCACGTTTTGCCCCTCTCAAGTTATTGCCACGGGTGAATGTGAGGGGGCCCTATTATTTTCTGAATGAATAGTCATTGACCGAGCATGACTCAAAATAACAAAAAAACGCCAATATAGGCGTTTTTTTATACGATAATTGCGTTAAGAAAGGTTTTATCTCATTTTAGATTCAAAAATTTAATAATCCTAAATTTTAACAAATACGATTTAAGGCAACATTGCTAAGTAAGTTGATGGATTCTTACGTTGACCATCTTTTACTACTTCATAGTGTAAATGTGGCCCAGTACAACGACCTGTACAACCCACATTTGCAATATGGTCACCAGCAGAAACCTGATCGCCCACACGAACCATTAAACGTGAAGCGTGTGCATAGCGTGTTAAATAACCATTACCATGGTTGATTTCAACATACTGACCATAACCTGTGCCCCAACCTGATTTAGTTACAATACCAGGACCTGTTGCATAGATTGGCGTGCCACTTGGCGCAGACATATCTAAACCACCGTGATGCTCTGCACGACCACCCATGGTACGACCACCAAAGTTAGAAGAAACACGTACGCTATCAGGAAGAGGATGAGAAACTAACCAAGAATAAGGATTTGAAGAAGAGGTATTAAAAGAGTTTTTAGCGGTAGTATTACCATATTTTTTTGCCAGTGAGTCGTTGTTGAGCTCAACTGTTTTCGGGCGTAAAGTGACTGAAACTTTTGCACTTGCCGGAAGATCTAAATCATCAGGATGCGTATATGAACCTTGAGATAATGTTTTTGATAACTGTTCCAATCGATCTGAATCTGTAGATTGGTTAATATTTTGATAATCTGCAAAAGCAACCGATGCTGCCGAAGCGGCTAGTGAAAATGCTAATAAAATACGACGCGTGTGCATAAAAACCTCTTGAAACTGTTCTTACTCAAGTTCCTTATGATCTCTTCCTTGATATCAGTCGAAATGAACGCTTAAGATGGAGACAAGAAACCATTCGAGAATGATCAATGTCTAAACCCGATAACGTTTTTCAACAATCCGGAAAACACATAAAAACAGGAAACCTTACGTTTCTAACAACGCAAGTCGCGCAATGGCAAAGACTTACGAAAATAATCCAACCCTTATTGCCCCAACCGGAACAATGGCAGGTCGTGTGTTATCAAAATGGCACTTTAATTATTACTGGTGAAAATCAGGCAATGATTAGTCAACTCAGCTATTTACAGAGCCAATATATATCTAAATTATCTCAACTTGAAGGACTAAAAGACTTACAAAGAATTCAAGTTCGCTTGAGAAATAAGACTATTTCTACAGCGCCCTCATCATCTGAGCCTTCTAAATCCATCCCCCCGGAAACACAAGAAATGTTACGTAGTGCCGCCGACTTCGTGAGCGACCCTAAGCTTAGCCAAGCTTTACTACGTTTGGCAAGCAATAAAAAATGATGAGCTTTCCATTTCTTAATTAGAATCGTTCTTATTTTGTGATAAAAATCACACTATCCATTGTTACATTATAACATAGACAAATAAAGACAATGACTTATGTCACACTCACATATGGAATTGGACATTCATTCTCGTCATTAAATGTTACAATTTCATAATTACTCGGATCACTTTGAACATTGCGTAACAGCTGATTATTTAAAGCATGTCCCGATTTATAGCCATCGAACTTGGCAATAATTTGATGACCAAGTAAATACAAATCACCCACTGCATCTAAAATTTTATGTCGAACAAATTCGTCAGCAAATCGTAAACCTTCTTCGTTCACAACCCCTGTATCATCTACACCAATGGCATTATCCAGACTTGCACCTAAAGCCAAATTATTTGCTTTGAGGTAATCCAAGTCTTTCATAAAACCAAAAGTTCGTGCTTCGCTAACCTCATACACAAACGTTTCGGTTGAAAAATCGATTGTCGCAGACTGGTATTCTTTTGCAAAAGCAGGATGATCAAAATCAATGGTAAAGTTGAGCTGAAAACCATTATGTGGTTGAAAAATTGCTTTTTTATCGTCAATTAAAGCTTCAACTGGTTTTAATATTCTTATAAATTTTTTAGGGGCATTTTGCTCGCGCAAGCCACCTTGCATTAATAGATAAATAAATGGTCCAGCACTGCCATCCATAATTGGGACTTCGGATGCTGACACTTCTACAATTAAATTATCAATTCCTAAACCCGCAATCGCACTCATTACATGCTCAATTGTACCTACTTTAATATCACCGGTAACAAGGTTCGAACACATAAATGCTTCTTGAATAAGCAATGCATTAGCAGGAATATCAACAGGTGGATTCAAATCGATGCGGCGAAATACAATACCTCCATCCACGGTATGTGGAATGAAATTGATCATCACTTTTTGACCGCTATGAAGACCTATTCCACTCGCTTTTACCACACGATTGAGAGTACGCTGTTTCACCATGCTTTGTAACTTCTTTTTTAAAACCGCTATACGTTAGCATATTTAGTCATTGATCAAAAATAAAAAAAGGCAGTGTTTAAACACTGCCTTTTAATAGATCAAAGACTGAATTACTTACGTTGCTGATTTTTCAAGTAATCTTGAATACTCATTGGCGAAGAACGCGGTGATGAACTTGGCGCATTATTTACATCAGTTTCAGCATTTTGGCGTTTATTAATTGCAGGAACATCATCTTCATCTACAGATTGTGCAGATTGAGTTGATGTATGGCTTACTGTATTACGCTTTCTCGGTTCTGCATCAGCAGCATTACGAGTCAAACCAGTTGCAATCACAGTTACACGTAATTCATCACGCGCATCTGGATCAAATACTGTACCGTAGAAGATTTCGCCTTCATCAAGGTCAACAATTTGGTTAACCACATCAGTAATGATTTCTGTTTCACGTAACGTGATGTCATCACCACCCGTAATGTTAATTAACACGCCTTTGGCATTAATAATATTTACGTTATCAAGTAATGGACTACGAATTGCCTGTTCAGCAGCTTGACGCGCACGGTCTTCACCACGACCCAAACCAGCACCCATCATTGCGTAACCGCGAGTACTCATTGCAGTTTTCAAATCGGCGAAGTCAAGGTTAATGTGACCGCGATTAACAACAAGATCAAAGATACTGCGTACAGCGTTTAACAATACATCATCTGCCTTTTTATAGGCATCTTTCATTGAAATATCACCATACACGCTTAACAAACGCTGGTTAGGAATAATAATCAATGAATCAACATGTGCTTCTAACGCTTCGATACCGCGTTCAGCTGACTTCTGACGACGACGACCTTCAAAGTTAAATGGAGTCGTTACCACACCAACAGTCAAAATCCCCATTTCTTTAGCAACTTCAGCAACAACCGGAGCTGCACCAGTACCTGTACCACCACCCATACCGGCGGTTACAAACACCATGTCAGTCCCTTCAAGGTGCTGACGAATAATTTCACGACTTTCTTCTGCTGCAACTTGCCCCACTTCTGGGTTAGCACCTGCACCTAGACCACGTGTACTTTGCTCACCTAACTGAATTTTGAAAGGAGCATTCATACAGTCAAGTGCTTGTTTATCTGTATTGGCACAAACGAATTTAACACCCTGAATATCAGACTGTACCATGTGCTGAACGGCATTACCGCCACCACCACCTACACCAAATACAGTGAAACGGGCTTGACCGTTGCCATCGTTTAGTTCATCTTCTATAAATTCAAATGAGGCCATGACCTTTAGGGTTCCTAATACATTATGGCAGTCACTTCAGCCCGTATACTGCCTTGATTTTCAAAAACAACTAATTTTAAGAATGCTGTGCAATACAAACCTTGTCAAGTACAGTGGTTTTCTCTTACAACTTCCTAACAATTCTACCAATAAATCCATACATCCTAAAAAATGGCTTTAAGTTTGCTATTAAACGCATTCCAACCATTTACCATTCGTTCCCATACCGAACGGTCACTACCCTCTTCAGGTTCCTCAACAGCTTCTTGTAATTCGCTTTGGCTAAACATAAGCAAACCAGCTGCTGTCGCATACATTGATCGACGTAACGCAGCTTGATGCTGATCATCAGCATACACCTGTAACGGTGGATTACCTAAATGAGCAGACACACCCAACATACGACGCGCTAAACTTACCATACCCTCAATCTGGCAAGCATCACCTGTCAATACAACACCATGATACAGACCATGGATTGCACCGCTTTGTTCTAGTTCTTCACGAATTTGACCAAAAATCTCTTCGTAACGAGCAATAATAATTTCTGACAACTCAATTCGGCTAATGGTTTGAGGACCATCAATACCCTGTACCTGAATCATATGATCAGGTTTAACAGCACTTAGATCAACGCAGCCGTGTAAAATTTTAATCCGTTCAGCTTCGTCGGTCGTTGTTTGTAACACAGCAGCAATATCACGTGTCACATGTTCGCCACCACGCTGTAATGTACGCGCTAAAGCTAAACGACCATCTAAATAAACTGCTAAATTGGTAATGCCTGCGCCAATATCAACGAGACAAACACCATACTCTTTTTCATCTTTGAGCAAACTTGCTTCAGCGGTTGCCAAGCAAGAAACTACCATTTTTTCAACACCAATGTTCGCACCTTTCATGGCACGATCAAGGTTCTGCATAGTAGCGATTGGCATCATCATGAGTTGATAGTGACCAGTCATGCTATGAGCAGTCATATTAATTGGATTTTGAACCCATTCAGCAGAGTCACCTAACTCAAACCCAAGTGGGACTGCACTCGCTAAATAATAATCAGAGGTCACATGGCTTGCTTTTGCTAACTCCAATGCACGTACAACTTCATTGGTTGTAATCACATGTGCGGGGTTAGCAACAGGCGTGCGTCCAGAAGCATAGAAACTTTGCAGCTCGGTACTTGGAATAGATACCCACGCACTATGAATGCGACATTCAGCCATATTTTCCGCTTCAGAAACGGCGTTCTTAATCGCAGCAATGACTTTATCGAGACTTACAATTTTTCCTTTGTTCATGCCTCGATTGCGAGCAGTTGCCATACCGATAACCTGAATGTTATCCGGTGCATGAATTTTTCCAATCAAAACTGAAACTTTATGCGTCCCAATGTCAATCGCAACAACTGAGGGAACAGCTTCACTCATCACTCATACCATTTCTTTGTTGTCTAATACCAGGCAAATTGCCTATTTTAAAGCCACGTATTATGGCTTTGCTTTTGTACCACCTGCAATGCTTGTGTCATCACTCGTTACAACAAACTGACCATTCACAATTTTAGGTGGAGTTGCATTCTTCCATTGAATAGATAATCCATTACGATATCGCAAATCAATGGCTGAGATTTTCGTCCACACAGGTTTTAGGTCAGATTGTGCCAAGTGACTTAAACGTTGCAATTTATTCATTGTTTGGTCTTGGTCAACAATAATGCGCAAACCAGAATCAAACTGCATAAACCAAGTCATTCGTTCTGTTAGATATAACTCTTTTAAACGCAAATTAACAGGATGGAATAACTGATTAATTTCATTATAGCGTCGCATCATCATTTTAGACTGGCTTACCGGGCCATGTAACAGCGGCAGCTCAGGATGAAGTTTCGGTTCTGCCTCACTAAATACGTCGCCACCATCGCTTAATAAGCGGCCTGTTCCCCAACGGGCAATCGCATGTTTAGGCATGATACGAACACGAATACCATTGGGCCAAGCACGAGATACAACGACTCGGCCTACCCATGAAATTTCTAATGCTTTATCACGAATCTGCTCTAAGTCAGACGTAAAATAATTATCTTTTACAATCGGCTGCACATATTGCATTACTTGCTGAGATTCAACTGGAGTCGTTGAACCCACAACTTCAAGTTTTGCAACAGTTGCATCGGTAATAACCTTATATAGCCCGTAAATTCCGACTGCCAGCACTAAAAAAGCAATAACCAGCAACATCCATCCGCCTGCATTGGCAAGCTTTTGCTTACGCGTAGGCGGTTTTTCATGAATGGATGTAATTGCCGCACGTTTACGGCGCATGGAAGCCGGAAGTTGTGCCATATTTAAGCTGTACCTTCCAATGTTTGCTCAAGAATTGCAACACACAACGCTTCAAAGCTATAACCAACTGCTTTAGCAGCCTTAGGTACAAGCGAATGACTTGTCATACCTGGCACAGTGTTCACTTCTAAAAGCCAGAAAGTACCTTGCTCATCCTGCATTGCATCAATACGACCCCAACCTTCTGCGCCTACTGCTTGGAAAGCACGCAAACTTAAAGCTTGTAATTTTTTCTCGTCTGCATCACTTAAACCACAAGGAATACCATACTCGACATCATTACGTTGATATTTTGCTTCATAGTCATAAAAAGCAACATCTGCAGGTGGTTGCAAACGAATAACAGGTAAAGGCTGACCATTTAAAAATGAAATCGTAAATTCACGACCAGTGATCCATTTTTCTGCCATGACTACTGCATCGTGCTGAGTTGCTTTTTCAATTGCTGCCGCAAAATCTTCTGCTTTCTCAACCTTACTCATGCCTACGCTTGAACCTTCATGCACAGGCTTAATAATGACTGGTAGACCCAATTCCGCAATAACTGAATCGAGGTCAGTTTCTTTGGTAATAATTCGATATGGTGCTGTAGGTAAATCACTACCTTGCCAGATTTGCTTGGTTTTAACTTTATCCATACCAATGGCAGAACCTTGTACACCAGTTCCTGTATATGGAATATTCAACCACTCAAGCACACCTTGGATCTGACCATCTTCACCGCCACGACCATGCAATACAATAAATGCGCGATCATAGTTTACAAGTTCAGTTACACTACGGTCTTGCGGATCAAATGCCTCAGCCTGAACACCTGAACTTAACAAAGCGTCCAAAACTGCCTGACCACTATCTAAAGAAACAGCACGCTCAGCCGATTTTCCACCAAACAACACAGCAACTTTGCCGAATTTTGTAGCATTTGACACGTTTAAATCCTTAACCCGATAATTCAATACTTTTTTGTTTATTTCACATACAAATGGTGCTGTGCAAGTTCTACTGAAATTGCTCCCACGTTACCTGCACCTTGCGTTAATAACAAGTCATTTGGTTGTAACACATTTTGCATGATGTTTTGTAAATTACCGTCAACGGGATCAATCAAAATCGGTTCAACCTGACCACGCAAGCGGATACTACGCGCTAAAGTACGGCTGTCTGCACCAACAATTGGTTTTTCACCAGCAGGGTAAACTTCGAGTAATAATAATTGGTCGACTTGAGATAAAACTTCAATAAAGTCGTCAAAACAATCACGTGTACGAGAATAACGATGAGGTTGGAAAAGCATCACTAAACGACGATCTGGATGGCTCTGACGAGCTGCTTTAATAGTTGCTTCTACTTCTTTAGGATGATGTCCATAGTCATCGACTAATTTTACATTACCCTCACCAAGCTCAAATTCACCTTGCACTTGGAAGCGACGCCCAACACCACTAAAGCCTTTTAATGCACGACTAATCGCTTCGTCTGAAACACCTTCATCAGTTGCAACACCAATTGCAGCCAAAGCATTTAAAACATTATGCATGCCCGGTTGATTGATCGTTAAACGAAGTGGCTCACGTCCTTTACGCAATACCGTAAAATGCGAACGCATGCCATCTTGCTCTACATCAATCGCACGGATGTCATTATCTTCATTAAAACCATACGTAATAACCGGACGGCCTACGCGTGGCAAAATCTCACGAATGTTCGCATCATCACCGCAAACTACCGCTAAACCATAGAACGGTAAATTATGTAGGAACTGCACAAAAGTATCTTTTAACTTATCAAAGCTACCTTCATAGGTATCCATATGGTCAGCATCGATATTGGTTACAATCGCTGCCATTGGCTGTAAATAAAGGAATGAGGCATCTGATTCGTCAGCTTCTGCAACAATAAAACGACTTTCACCAAGCGCTGCATTTACACCAGTACTATTAAGCAAACCACCAATCACATAAGTTGGATCAAGGTTTTCTTCAGCCAACATTGTGGTTAACAAACTTGTTGTTGTGGTTTTACCATGTGTACCTGCTACCGCAATACCATGACGGTAACGCATCAGTTCACCGAGCATTTCTGCACGACGTACAATCGGAGTACGTTGTTCAATTGCAGCTTTAATTTCCGGATTTTCCGGATCAATAGCAGTTGAAACGACAAGCACATTAGCGTTTTTAATATTTTCTGCTTCGTGTCCGATATAGACCTTAATGCCATTTTCTTCTAATTGTTGTGTAGTTTTAGAAGCTTTAATATCTGAACCGGAAATTTTATATCCTTGGTTAGCTAACACCTCAGCAATACCACACATACCTGCTCCGCCAATACCCACAAAATGAATGTGTTTGATACGGCGCATTTCAGGCACTTTAATCAATTTTTTTGCTTGGTTTGCAGCTGTTGTTGGAGACATAGTAAATCCGATTACATTTTTTGAATAAGATCAACCACATGCTGAGTTGCATTTGGTTGGGCATGTTGACGCGCTTTCACTGCCATTTCTGTAAGTAATTGGCGGTTCATCAACGTAGTAAACAATTGATTTAAAACTTCTGGTGTCATGGTCGATTGCTGGCAAATTTTTGCAGCACCGACATCGGCCAGAAATTTGGCATTTGCAGTTTGGTGGTCATCTACCGCGATAGGTAACGGTACAAAAACTGCTGCAACACCAGCGGTTGCAACTTCTGTCACAGTTAAAGCGCCAGCACGGCAAATAATCAGGTCTGCTTCGCTATATGCCTTCGCCATGTCTTCAATAAATGGCAAAACATGTACAGTTAAATTTGCAGGCGCATCTGCGTACAATGCTTGTGTTGCTTCAACTTGTTGCTGACCACACTGATGAAAAATATTCAGTGGAACCTGTAGTTGCTTTAAAGCTGGGGGTAAACGTTCATTGAGTGCTTTGGCACCTAAAGAGCCACCTACAATTAAAATATTTAACGGTTTACCCGCTTGTTCACGCTCATCGTAGCGCCATTTTGGGCTTAAAATATCTGTTATTTCACGGCGCACAGGGTTTCCTGTGGTCACGACTTTGCCACCAGCAGGAAAAGTATTAGGAAATGCTTCGCACACCACTTTAGCTACACGTGATAACTGCGCATTGGTAAAACCGGCAACTGCATTTTGCTCATGAATGAGAACAGGAATACCTAATAAACGAGCAGCCAGACCACCCGGTCCTGCAACATAGCCACCAAAGCCAGCGACTGCGTCAACTTTGAGCTGTTTCATATAACGCATAGCGCTAAAAGTTGCTTTTAAAATTTTAAAAGGCGAGGCGAGTTTACGGATGACTCCGTTTCCGCGCACACCTTGAATATCAATTTGATATATTGGAATATTTTGATCTTTTAATAATCGATTTTCCATACCTGTTGGCGTGGCTAGCCATGAAACCTGACAACCTTGTTGTTGAAGTTGTTTGGCTACGGCGAGGGCTGGAAAAACATGTCCACCAGTACCGGCAGCCATCATCATGACATGTTTAGGTTTGCTTTGCTGTGAATCTGTCACGGTCTAATTCTTCAACTCAAAAAACAATGGAAATTGTCATCTATTTTTGTAGCCGTTTATTTTAATCCTAAAGCTTCATTAACGAAAAGCGAATTTCACTCGTTTATAACAGAAAGATGTGCTTTTTTGAAAATATGCCTACAAAGCGCCAGCGTATTTCATATTGTGGTTTTATTAATTGATAAATTTTTAGGTGATTTCCCAATATTCGCTTAGGAAATCACCCAAAGTAGATGATTAAGCAGGACGACCAGCTTCTAATACGTCAAATAGATCATCGGCAATCGATGTACCAAATTGAGCATCAATTTCGCGGATACAGGTTGGGCTAGTGACATTAATTTCAGTAACATAATTACCAATCACATCTAAACCTACAAAAACCAAACCTTTTTCGCGTAAGAAAGGCCCGATTTTCACTGCAATCTGTTTATCATTTTCAGTAAGTGGTCGTGCTTGACCTAAACCACCTGCAGCCAAGTTACCGCGCACTTCACCATTTTGCGGAATACGGGCTAGACAATAAGGAATAGGCTCACCATTCACCATTAGAATGCGTTTATCCCCTTCTACAATTTCAGGAATATAACGCTGTGCCATAATTGGACGAGTACCTAATTCTGTCAGCATTTCCAAGGTAGAACCAATATTTACACCGTCTTGGTATAAACGGAAAATTCCCATCCCACCCATACCATCAAGTGGCTTAACAATCACATCACCATGTTCTTTAATAAATTCACGAATTAAACTTTGTTGAGACGTTACAAGTGTAGGCACTTGTAGCTCTGGAAACTGCGTAGCAAAAAGTTTTTCATTGCAATCACGCAGTGATTGAGGCTTATTAATAATCCATGAGCCTTCACGCTCAGCTTGCTCAAGCACATAAGTTGTGTAGACAAAATTCATATCAAACGGCGGGTCTTTACGCATGAGTACAACATCGTAAGACGCAATAGATTCTTTTCTCTTTTCGCCAAGCTCATAGTAATGGTTGTAATCTTCAAATACTTCTAAAGGAGAGATTAGACCGTAAGCTTTACCTTGATCGATATATAAATCTTGCTGTAATGCATAACCTAATTCATGTCCGCGACGGCTCGCCGCCCACAACATTGCCATGGTTGAATCCTTTTTCAGATTTACGGTTTCAATCGGATCCATGACGACAAGTACACGCATGCTCAAGCTCTTCTTAAAATTTAAATTAGCATGAGTATAACTGAGATTTTTCACTGGTTTTTCTTAATTTCAGTAAAACCTTATCGGTTATTTCTTTATCTTGAATTCAGATAAATTCAGTTAAACTAAGGTCATAAAATATTATTTTTTAAAGGCTAAAGATGAAACTTTATCGCTATTTAACTGGCCCCGATGACTCTGCTTTTTGCGCAAGAGTGACTAAAGCGCTCAATCATGGCTGGGAATTATATGGAGCACCAACCATGACCTTTAATGGTACTCAAGTGATTGTGGGCCAAGCCATTTGCAAAACGATTGATGAAAATTATGATCCTGAAATGGATATTTTAGATGTACTTAAAAACAATGCTTAACTCTAAGGGTGTTTTTCAATAATGATGCACCGTCCTCAAAATCTCATTTATAAATAAAACTAATACTTACCTTATACTCGCCCTTTAACATAAAAATTATATTTTTAAAATCAATAACTAAAAGCACAGCTCGATAATTCCATAGGCAATAGTTCTTTTATTCTAAATAATTAAATGATTATAATTATCATTTATACTTTTATTTTTGTTAACAGACTTTGTTTTTATGTTAAAAATTTCTATATCTTCTCCCCAAATTAAAAATTCATTTCCGCTTAGCTTACTCAGCTTAATGATCTTGAATATTCAAGGTGTCTACGCAGAGGAATTAGCTGACTCATCATCAAAAGTTGCAGCAGTCATGCCGACTATAAAAATTGAAGCGATGAGTGAACTCGACCCCATCAAAAGTTATATCGACTACGACAAAGCCAATGTCACACGTAATGGTTTAGACAAAAAAGATATTCCCCAAACTATTGATACCATTGATGTTCAAAAATATAAAATTTATGGATCAAATGACTTAAGCGTCATGCTGCAAGGTACACCAGGCGTATCAACCAGTTACGATATGCGTGGTGATGGAATTACCATTCGTGGTTTTGGTGCAGACACAGGTGATATTTACCGTGATGGCATACGTGAAAGCGGACAAGTACGTCGCAGTACAGCCAATATCGAACGTATTGAGATTTTAAAAGGCCCTGCTTCGGTTTTGTATGGTCGTAGTGCTGGCGGCGGGGTTGTGAATATGGTGAGTAAATTCGCCAATTTTGACTCTAAAAGTTCAGTTGGTACATACGCAGGCTCATATGATAACTACGGAACGACGGCTGACATCAACCAAGTACTTAACGAAAATTTAGCAGTACGTTTGACTGGAGAATATGGCGAGTCAGATAGTTTCCGCTCAGGTATTAAAAATAAAATAGAGATGCTCTCTCCAAGCTTTACCTATAAAAATGATGATGGAACACTCACTTGGACCACACAATATACCTATGACAAATTAGGTCGAGTGCCTGACCGCGGACCAACGCGTGACAATCTACCTACAGGTACATCTATCAAAACAGGATTTGCCCAAGATGGCGATTATGTTGATGATATTTTGCAAGTTGTGCGTACCGATGTGAATTATCAATATGCACCTGATTGGAACTTTCATTGGGCAGCAAGTTACCGACAAGCAGAACAGAACTTTGACCACTTTTACTTTGGAACTTATTGTGGCTTAGATGGAAACGACCTAAAAGGTAAAGAATGCAACACTAAAAAAGGCTATATCAATCAAATTTACTACTGGCAACAAACCAGCAATAAGACCACCACCAATACATTTGATATTAAGGGCAAGTTCAAAACAGGCTCGCTTGAACATCAAATCATGATGGGTACAGATTGGACATATGAACAGCGAGAGCCACGCTTAGCAAATGAAGCTAAAAATGGTCCTATTTACGGCTACGTTAATCCATTCACAGGTAAACGTGAATATAGCCGTGGCAATGGCCCATTAAAGATGAGACAGCATAACTATAATGAAGGCACAACTTACGGCGTATTTATTCAAGATTTAATTGGTCTAAATGACCAACTTAAACTGATGATGGGCGTCCGCTACGATTACTTTGACTTTTCAACCACTAATAAATTAACTAATGAACACCGTAATGTAAAAGATGGCAGCTTTAGCCCAAATGTGGGTCTGGTATGGCAACCGCTTCCGGAACATAGCTTTTACACGTCTTACTCTAAAAGCTTTGCACCATTTGGCGGGCAAATGGGTGTTAACCAAGTTACTGGGAGCACCGATGTCACAAAAATGGATAAAGAGCCTCAATATAATGAGCAATATGAAGTTGGAGTAAAAAGTGAATGGTTAGATAACCGTTTAAATACTCAATTTTCTGTCTTTGATATTCGTAAAAATAATATTCGCTATAAACCAAACCCAGACAGTGAGCCAGATGTATGGGCAACTGCGGGGCAGCATCAATCTCGTGGTCTCGAATTTAGCTTTATTGGCCGTGTACTTGATAATGTCTTTATCCGCGGTGGTTATGGTTATACCGATGCAAAAGTAAAAGAAGACAAACAAAATCCTGAACGTGAAGGCAACTATTTAGCCAACACATCTAAGAACACAGGTAATTTATTTGTTCGTTATTTACCAACCGAGCAGTGGTATACCGAAGTGGGCGTGACTTATGTCGGCTCTTATTATCCAAATATTAATAATCAGGTAAAAATGGAAGGCTTTAATCGTGTCGATGCAGCGATTGGCTATACTGCAGCCCCATGGAATGTCACACTTGCGGTAAATAATCTAACTAATAAAGAATATTGGCGTTCGGACAGCATGTCAGGCACACCACGCAATGTGTTATTGCGTTTAAATTATAAGTTCTAAATAAAAATATTAAATTGGCATACCTCTATTTAGAAGTATGCCAATTTCTTTTTAGATACCGTATTTTTCGCGATAAGCTTGCATGTTTGCTAGCGCTTCTTTTTCCTCTTTGGTAATAACCAAAAAAGGGCAAAAGACAAGTTAGGGGTGACATTAGAGTGCAAGAAGTGCGATATAAAAGATTTCGAATAGATCACTTTATATAATAAAAAGTGACAAAACCCCTCAAAAAAGCAGCCGACATATTACAAATTTGGATTTTTGCTGTTCTTTACAATAAAAAATTAAATATTGATTTTAAAATAAATTTAAATAATTTTGTGCAATTTATCATTATACTAAATAGATAAACCCTTTTCTTACATATACAACTTTTTAGATTCTTGATCATTTTTTAATTAGTTGTTTATCAAGATTTTTGCCAATCTTTATTTGCATTTCATTTTACAAGTATCTTTTCATGTATACAAAGGGCCTTTAGCAACTCTATTATAAAAAATCATTTTGGCACAGTATTTGTATATTTATAAATGAATATTCAAAAGAATATTCATTTAACATTAATAAATAGAGGAAGAGTAATCATGGGCCATCTTCGTTGCTTAACATCCGTTCCAGCAAATATTGATAAAGTACTTTCCCAAGGAAAATATTCTAACAATACTGTTAATATTGTAGAAAAAGATACATATCAAGATAAAATCAGCAAGCTTTTAGTTTTACCACAAGATACTAAAATATCGAGTAAAATAAAATAGATAGCTAACATAAACAACCTATCTAATTTAATTAATATTAAATTAGATAGGTCAATATAATTTAATTAATAATAGGGTATCTATCTTGAAAAAAATAAATATAGTTGGTGGTGGTCTCCGTTCAGCAAATCAAATGACACTAGAAGCAATATCAATTATAAGATCCTCTTCATTTGTACTAGTCTGGGGGGGATTGATTGAAGGAATAACTGAGATATTGAATGATATTAATCCTAATTGGAAAGATATATCTTCTTTTTATTTAAATAACGCAGATGATACTGTTAATTATCAGATTTTAAATAAAAAAGTTATAGAAGCTGTTAGAGAATTTGATAACTTAAGTATTATTGTTTATGGACACCCCAAAGTTGGAGTGACTTTTAGCCAGAATATTCAAGAACTTATAAATTTATCAAAAATAGAGGCAGATGTTATTTGCTACCCTGGAATATCTAGCTTCGATACAATGTTAATAGATAAATCATTAGACCCTTTAGAAGAAGGAACATGTCTGGTTGATGCAAATCGTTTAATTTTATATGACTTAAACATGGACACTAGTCTAAATTATTTTATTTATCATGTTTGTTCTATAGGGGTTAGACAAACTGATTTTGTATCTCCGCATGAAACAACTAAATCTTTATATCTTAAAGAAAAGCTTAAAAAACATTATTCATTAGATCATCCACTAGAATTACTATTATCACCAACAAGTAATAATTCCTTATTAAAAATCACTCATGGCACAATTAATGATTTAGAAGAAATTTTAAAAAATGTATCTTTTTCAAGTACTTTATTTATACCAGCAAAGCTACCTAGTATTGATAGAGTAAATGTTGAATTTTATAATGACTTAATAACTTAAGTGGATATTTATGAAAAAAGATTTAGCAGCAATTCATCATAAATGGATGTTAGATGATAAGTATAGAATCAATCAATATAAATTAGCAATAGAAAAAATATGTAAACATAATGATACTATTGTGGATCTAGGATGTGGGACTGGTGTACTTACCCATTTATGTAAAACAAAAAATGTAAAATCAATTATAGGGATAGAATATTTCGAATGGGTTGCAAAACTATTCGAAAAATCTATTCCTGCAAATTTAATATATAAGTATAAAATAGAAAATAAGTCTTCTTTTGAGGTTGATGTAACAAGAGATAATCCAACTATATTGATTACAGAGACAATTGGTCAAATTGGTCCAGAAGAAAATATTGTAGAATCTATTTTTGATTTTTGCCAAAGACATAAAACTATAAATAAAATAATACCTAGTGATTTAGAAATATATATTCAACCTGTATATAGCTATAAAATTGAAGAATTAAAAAAATCTTTTATAAATTCATATTTATCATCAATTAATTATGGAGATAATGAAAAAGAAGTTATAGATTTCTTAGAGAAATCATACAGTGAAATTATCTTAAATGAATCAATAGTAGATTCAATATTAGATGGTGAAAGGATATTAATCTCACATTATAAATTAGGAAAAACATATGATTCTTCCTTTGAAAAAAAAATAGATGTGTCATCATATACAAACTCAAATGCTATACATATCTATTTTAATGCACGGTTAGATGAGGAAATATATTTAAGCTCATATTTGTATGGAAATACACATTGGGGATACTCATATATATATATACCGCATGACTATAATTCACTTCTTATAAGATATGTAGCAGGATCTGGTGAAGTTACTATAGACTGGATTAAATAAGGTATTATACATGGACAAAGTATTTTATTTATTAAAAAATAATAAATGGTTTTTATTTTTATCTATTTCTTTTCTTCTATCTGGAATAGGATCCTCACTAACTCAAGTTCTTGTATTTGGACAATTGATTGAATTAAAAGCAAGTAATTCAGAAATTGCTTTTAATTTCTTTTTTGTAACTATATCAAATATAATTGCTCTACATTTTGGAACTAAGTTAGCTTATAGGTATAGATCATTTAATATTTTTATAGCTTGTGAATTATTATCACTAATAGGCTTATTAATTCCTTTTTATGCAATTGCAAAAAACAGTATATTATTTTTCAATATTACAACCTTAGTACCGAGTATTTGTTCTGGTCTTATATTTGTATCCTACACTTCACTTGTTAAAGATAATTTTTCGGATGAAGACTTTGAACCAATATCAATAATCGAAAGTATTATCTTTTCTGCAGTAACATTGATTGGAACTGGATTAGGATTAATTATATATAGAATTCTACCCCCACTTGAGTTTATTTACTTTGATGGATTATTATCAATAATTGTTTTAATTATTTTTGTATTTATAAAAAATCTACATCCAATACAGAAAATTGAATATAATCTTGAAGAAATTTCAAATTACTCTATTTTAAAATTGAATGGAATAAAATTACAAACATTTATATTACCGTTAATACTTTACTCTGCAACAGCTCCAGCTATGGCCCTAATGCCAACGCTAGGAAAACTTTTTCCAGATTTAAACTTTACATTTGGCCTAACAATTTCAGCAGGAATAGCTTTAATATTTTCTAGAGGAATTGGTCAAGTTCTTGGACCTATAGTTCTTGGTAAGATTGGTATCACAAAAAATTTAAAAAATGAAAAAACTATTATATATATATTATTAATATTTATTGTTTTTTATTCATTTATATTTCTTATTAAGAATATATATATAATTTTATGCCTCATAATTTTTGCTCATATTTTATCTAATATTGTATTTTCTATATCACTATATATGATGTATTCTAATTTTAGCGAGAATGAAATATCATATTTCTCGACAAAATCATATCAAATTGGAAATTTTATTTTGCTTATTAGTAGTTTATTATCTATAGTTTTAGTTAAATATGTTACTCCATATACAGCATATATCACAATCTCAATTGCATCCATGTTAGCGTTATTTTTTGTTAATAATTTAAATAAATTTAAATAAATTTAAATAAACTATTTTTTATATTCTACCCATTTGACAATATGTAAATGCTTTTCATCTTCAGATATATCATCTATAGAAATAAGATTTAGTCTTAGTTCTTCTCTTACAATTTTTACAATATTTTCATAACTCCCCGTCAATAACGGATGCCAATATGGAATTTTTTTATTCTCACTCAACAATTTATAAGCACATGTATCAGGGTATAAGTGTAAAGTAGAGTTTATTATATCTCTAAAATTTTCACATGAAGCTTCTAATTCAAATCTTAATTTATAGTTTTTACATTGATGATTTTCTAAGTTAAGCTGCCTACATGCCAAATCTGTATATATCAGAATATTAATATCACTATAATATTCTTTATAACTGCAACAAAAACCACACTTATCACATAATAGTTCCCACTCATCTCTGGTAAGATCTTCCAATTTATATTTTTCCCAGAATTTATTTCGTATTTCCATAATCCGCTCAAATTTTTTAAATATATAAACAAGCAATTATAATACCAAATTAAATTTTAATAAAAATATCAATTATTAACAATATAATTTCTCATAAATTGAGATATATTTATTTTCTTCTGAGTTTATTCGCTTTATTTAAATAGCTGTTAAGTAATTACTTTTTCAACAATTGAGCGTGGAATTAATATGTTTATGGCATCACATAATTAATATTATTTTAGGAAATGGATATTTTGACAAATGTGCTTCTTTTTTGTTCAAAAAAGCACTAAAACAAATCATATTTTAACTAATTTTGTGCAAAGGTTAGGATTTTCTAGAATAAACTTATTACCTCTTATACGAAATTATTGGATTTTTCTTTTTAATATCAAAATTCTAACTTAAACCATTCCATTATCCCCCCGTAAAAAACAGTTTCTCCCGTGAACTTAACTCTTCACGACTATCATTTAACCAGTGCCATTAGATCAACTGTGTAATTTAATAAAATTATAAAAAAAGGAAGCATTAGCTTCCTTTTTCTACATCTAACTCTTAGATACCGTATTTTTCGCGATAAGCTTGCATATTTGCTAGCGCTTCTTTTTCGCCTTTCGTCTCTAAATAATCCATTAAATCTTTCATGGTAATGAGTGCGTGCACAGGAATTTCTAATTCTTTTTGCACTTCTTGAATTGCAGAAAGTTCACCTTGACCACGTTCTTGACGATCTAATGCCACCAAAACGCCCGCGATAGTTGCACCAGCATTTTTCAAAATCGTTACAACTTCACGAATCGCTGTCCCTGCGGTAATTACGTCATCAATAATCCAGACTTTTTTACCTTCAACCGCAGCACCAACTAATACACCGCCTTCACCATGATCTTTCGCTTCTTTACGGTTAAAGCCCCATGGCACACTCTTATTATGTGTTTGCGATAAAGCAACAGCAGTCGCTGCTACAAATGGAATACCCTTGTATGCTGGTCCAAAAATCACATCAACATTTTCACATTGTGTTAATTTATCGGCATAGCCTTGTGCTAAAAGAGATAAAGCTTCACCATCGTTGAGTAGGCCTGCATTAAAAAAATAAGGACTCACGCGTCCAGATTTTAAAGTAAACTCACCAAATTTAAGCACACCGCGTGATAATGCGAGTTCGATAAATGCTTGCGGGTGAAATGACACAGGCGTTGTCATGAGGTGCTCCAAATTCACAATTGAGGTTAAATTTTCGCATGATACCAAAGGATCAGTATCCAAGTGATGTAAAAATTCTTCGAGTCGTTTCCATTAACGTAAATGGCTTACGTTCTTCAGTAACGAAAGGCTTACTTGAATGGTTAGAACAGTCCGATGCCGATGTCGTATGCATGCAGGAAAGCCGCATTACCCATGAACAATGGACTGAAAAATTTAGACCCGAAGGATGGCATACCCATCTGTTTCCAGCAGAGCGTGCAGGCTATGCAGGTACTGCAATTTATAGCCGCTTACCCTTTGTTTCTATCAAAGATGGTTTAGGGTTTGAATTGGCCGATAGTCAAGGCCGCTTCATTTCTGCCGAATTCGATTTAGGTTTGTCACATCCCGTACATATTGCATCATTATACTTACCTTCAGGCTCAAGTGGTGAAGAAGCTCAAGCACGTAAAGATTTATTTTTGGGTGAATACGCAAAAATCTTAAAACAATGGCGTGATGAAAATAAGTCCATCATTATTTGTGGCGATTACAATATCGTTCATAAACGAATTGATATTAAAAACTGGTCGGGTAACCAGAAGTCGTCTGGCTGTTTACCACATGAACGTGCATGGCTTGACCATATTTATGATGAACTTGGCTATGTAGACACCTTCCGTGTGGTAAGAACAGAAGCCGAATTGTATTCATGGTGGTCAAATCGCGGTCAAGCGCGTGCGAAAAATGTAGGTTGGCGTATTGACTATCAAGCTTGTTCACCAGACTGGAAAACACGTACAACAAACGCATGGGTCTATAAAGATCAATGGTTTAGTGACCATGCTCCAGTTATTGTTGACTATAAAATTCAAGAATAAGTGAACACATGTTCACTTACATTGTCGTTTTTGCTTACAGCACATGTCGTTTTTGAGTATTTTTCTTACACACGTTTAACGGCATTATAGCCCCACGGCACAGGGAAGCAGTCAGGATGACGCGAAAGGATAGGACGCCGTAGGAAGATAAAATAAACTTATGATAAGTTTATTTGCAAGGATGTGACAATGGACGTTGAAATGAGACCCGCATGATCAGGATGATTAAATGCGGGTTTTCTCTTTTCTATCTCTTATTTTTTGCGCTAAGTTCTTTTAGTTTTCTAGATTCTTCTTGTTGGGCTCATTATTACCTCGTCTTATGACAGTAACATGACATTGTTTATTGTTTTAATCATTATTTTTCATTTGTTTTAAAAGTATCGGTATAAAGTAGTCCTCAAAAGCATTTTGGGTTAGGCTGTGTGTTCTTTCTTTTTGACATGGTCCGATAAAATGTTAAAAATTTATGGTATTAAAAACTGTAATTCAATGAAAAAAGCATTTGATGCCTTACAAGCAAAAGGTTTGAACTATGAATTTCACGATTATAAAAAACAAGGAATCGATGCCGACACCCTCAAAATCTGGTTAAAAGAAATAGGACAAGATACTGTTCTCAATAAAAAAGGCACCACGTGGAGAAAATTATCTGAAGAAGAACAGACGCGTGCATTAAGCAGTGAAGATCATCTTATTGAAGCTTTAATTGCCCAACCAAGCTTAATTAAACGACCAGTTCTACAGACGTCTAAAGGTTTTCTGGTAGGTTTTGATGAAACTGCCTATCAAAACTTAAGTGCATAAAAAAACGAGCCATTTGGCTCGTTTTTTATTTACAGATTTAGTTCGCACGAATCCATGTTTGGTTACGGCCTAATGCTGACACACCAATATAACCGCGCAATTTAAGCTTTTTACCGCCCTCGGCCAACTCACCTTTTAATTTATAAGTTTTGCCAGATTTAGGGTCTAAAATTGTACCGTTTTCATAACTGGTGCCACCTACATTTTTTAGATTATGTACAATGGTCACACCTTTAAGCGGTTTGTTTTTATACGGCCCTTCACATTTTGTACAGGAGTTTTCTTCACCTGGTGTCAAAATGTTTTGAATGGTTGCAGTTAAGGTTCCATCCTTCTGTTCCGTAAACTTTACTACGGCTTTGGGCTTATTGGTTTGGTCATCAATCGTTTTCCATACCGTTCCATTGAGTGGATCAGCCGCATTTGCAAATGCAGCCATACCAACAAGTCCTAAAGCTAAAGCAATCTTTTTCATTTTTGTAATATCCTTGGGTCTTTCAAGACTTCAGTATTCAAAACTCGCAACGATATTGCAATTTTTGAATGTGACTGTTTCGTGTAACCTTGTAACCTTGAAAAATAAAATTTATAGGGAAACAAGTTATTAACATAAGCGGATACTATATGAATATACCAAACGTTTTAAAATATTATTTAACTGAAACATTTCTAAAAACAGCGATTCGTAAACCAAGTCAGTTGAATTTACCTCCAACCGCCCTGCGTCCGATGCTTGAACAACTTTGCCGAGCATTTCCAAAACAAAAAAACGTAACTGTTCGTCCGATTCGGCTTGCTGGTGTAAAAGGTGAGGAAATTAAAGCTCAGGATTCAGCAACCCAGCTTATTTTTCATATTCACGGCGGCGCTTTTTTTCTAGGGAGTGTGAAAACCCATCATGCATTCATGACGGATTTAGCGGCCCGTACTCAAATGCAAATTATTCACGTGGACTATCCACTTGCTCCTGAGCACCCATACCCTGAAGCGATTGAAGCATTATATGATGTATATCAAGCTTTATTAGTTCAAGGTATTCAGCCCAAAGATATTATTTTATCGGGTGACTCATGCGGGGCCAATTTAGCTTTAGCACTTTGCTTGCGCTTAAAAGAACAGCCTGAACTGATGCCAAGTGGTTTAATTTTATTGTCTCCTTTTTTAGATTTAACCCTAACCAGTGAATCTTTAAGATTTAACCAAAAACATGATGCCCTACTTTCTTTTGAAGCCCTGCAAATCGGTATTCAACATTATATTGGCAATCATATTGGAGCAGATGACCCGCGTGTTTCACCTATTTTCGATAACTTAGCAGGTTTGCCACCGACTTTAGTACAGGTGGGTTCTAAAGAAATTTTATTAGACGACGCGAAGCGCTTTAGAGAAAAAGCTGAAGAAGCAGGTGTCAAAGTACATTTTAAACTTTACACAGGCATGTGGCATAACTTCCAGATGTTTAATGCTTGGTTTGAAGAAGCAAAACAAGCGATGGCAGATATTTCTGAGTTTGCACATGAACTCGACAAAACTTAATTGAAATAAATGAAGTGACAAGTTTTAAATACTTTTCACTTCATTTTTTATAAAAACCCTAATCTTAAGGTTTAATAATTGAATCATGATATGTTTAGGTTATGAATCATTCCAACTCTCCCATTTTAGGATGATCTGAAGAGGAAACATCTCTATTTAGGAGTTCATCTATTATTATGAAAATTCGTTTCATCACTTATTCTATAAATAAAATAAAACAGGTGGTTCTCGAATTCATCCATAACAACCATATTATTAATTGGACGCCATTAGAAAAAAGCGCACTGATGCTTACACTTGCATGTGCAATGAATTTCAGTTGGATTTTATGGAAAGGCTATATCTTAATAACGCCTAGCGTTTGGCAATTGGCAAATTTACCGCTCGTAGAGTCACAACTCTGGCTGAATTTATTGACCTTATTTTTATTGGCACTACTGATTATTCCTTGTTATCGCTACAAAGACCAAGAGCGGGCTCAAAAAATTGTTCCTTTGGTTAGCGTACAAGTCTTCATGCTTATGCTGTGTCATGATGGATATTTAATTGGTAGTATCAGCCCTGCCACAATGGTTGGATATGTAGGCACCATTGGTGTAGGTCTGGTTTTATTTGAAAGAAAAATTGTTTATAGCGCCTTTATACCAGCAACAATTATTTTAGCAGTATGTACTTATTTAAGTATGAATGGCGTTATTCCCTACGCTCCTTTATTTAACTTCACCATAATTCGACATGCCCAAACCAATCCATTTTGGTTAGGAAGCATGCTATTTTTTATTATGCCGATTTTAGTCGCCTGCCTTATTTTATTTGAAATATTACTGACCCAGTGGCGACAACGAGAAACTTATATTCAGCGCTTAAGCCAAATTGATCCATTAACTAATGTATTAAATAGACGCAGTTTAAATACCCATCTTGAAGCACTTCACGAGCAACAATTCGATTATGCTTTAGTCCTTCTCGACATAGACCATTTTAAAAAAATTAATGATGTCTATGGGCATCATCAGGGTGATCAGGTCTTAATTAAAATTGCTCAATGCTTGTCTGAGAACTTGCGTAATGAAGACATTATTGGTCGATTTGGTGGAGAAGAATTTATTTTATTACTCCCTCATACCGATATTACTCAAGCGGAAAAAATTGCAGAGCGTTGCCGACTTGCTTTAGAAGAGCTTTCTATTTTCAACAATCAAAATATTCAGATTCATGTAAGTGCAAGTTTTGGAATTAGTAGTTCCGCTTTTGCAAACGATCCCTACCTCGTCATTCGACAAGCAGATGAAGCGCTTTATGCGGTAAAGGCTTCAGGGCGCAATCAAGTACGCACTTTTCAATAAATACCACATATAGAGTCAATTTGACTATTTAGCTTTCGATAAGCTTGCAAGCTGTTGCAAGAGCTCTTGCTGGCTAAATGCACCAGTTAAACGTAAAGAACGTATTTCTTGTTGATGCTCATTTAAAAACAGATAAGTTGGTGGCCCTAGAATACTCCACTGCTTGAGTAGAGCCTCATGTGACTGGTCATAATGACTCAAATCAAGCTTAATAAGATAGTATGGTGCAAGAGCTGACTGAACTTCTGGTGCTTTTAAAATACGATGTTCAATAGGCTGACAAGCCACACACCAGTCTGCATAGACATCAATGACAATAGCCCGATCAGCAGGGGCTGCTGCTAAAATTTTTTGAAAGTCTGCTGCTGTAGTCGCAACGTGCCATTCAGCCATGTGCTCGGAACTTTGCAAACTGCGATTTTGAAAATGCTGATACTGGTTATAGGCAACAAACGGAGTAACCAATAAAAGTAATAAAGCATAGAGCCACTGTAACTGCCCTTTTTTCCAAAAGAACTGATAAAGTGCGTAGGCAATAAAAGCGAGGCCTAGCAATAAACTAAGCAATTGCATGCCCCAATCTGGCAATAAAGGGCGAATAAAATAAAGACTTAGACCCAACATCAGAAAAGCAAAAATTACTTTAATCTGATGCATCCAGTCGCCAGCTTTAGGTAAAAATCTTGCACCTAAAACACTAGCGATGAGTAAAGGAATCCCCATTCCAAAACCTAAACAAAATAAAAGCAAAGCACCTTGCCATTGGTTTTGGGTTTGAGAAATAAATAGTAAAGTTCCAGCCAAAGGTGCGGTCATACATGGACCAACCAAGAGCGCAGAAACTACGCCCATGACTCCTGCACCAACTAAAGTACCACCTTGTTGCATGGACTGAATGCGATCGAGTCGATTTAACCATGTTTGCGGTAAACGAATCTCAAACAATCCAAACAGATTTAGGGCAAAAACCACGAATAACAAACTAAACGCGATAAGCGTGGCGGGCTGTTGCAACCAACGTTGGAAATTTAGGCCTGCTGAAGAAGCAATTAAACCTAGACCTGCATAAACCAATGCCATACTACATACAAAAGTAAGTGCAATAGTCCAAGCCTTTAAACCTTTATGCTCTCGAATAATTAATGACGTTAAAATCGGCAACATGGGTAAAGAGCATGGTGTAAATGCGAGTAACATGCCTAAGCCTAAAAATAATAAAACACCATACCAAAGTGAGTGTTCAATTAATTTCGCCGACCAAATCTGGTCTTCTGCAATTTGTGGAGTAGTCGCATCTGCTTTAGTTTCTGAACTTGTCTGATTAGTTAGAGTTTCTTGAGACGATGCTTGTGTATTTGCCAAATCTAATAAGCGTTTCGGTGCTGCCCCTGCTTGGTTTTGCACACCAACCAATCCATCTACATCGGTTTGAAACTCGATGGTTTGGGGTGGATAACAAATACGGTCTTTGGCACAGCCCTGCCAAGTTACAGTGTAGTGCTCTGAAGGCTTGGTTTTAATCTGGAAATTGATTTGATGATAATAAACCTGACTTTGCCCATAGTTCTCATCATATTGAGAAACTGCCTTAGGCAAATTCAAAGTTAAAGGTTGAGTACCCTGTTGTACGGTAAATTTATGCTGATACAAATAATAGTTCGGCTGAATCTGCCACGATAATTTCGCAGTATGCGATTGTGGCGACTCAACCGAAAATGAAAAAGCCTGTTCTGGTGAAAGTAGCTTATCTTCTGCAAAAACAAACTGACTGAATACCAACGTAGCCGCAGCTAGAAAATAAATAATTCCCTGAGAAAAAAGCTTTTTCATTAACATCTATTCAAGTTAGTTTTATCAGAATAAGAATGCCATACCCAAGCCACCGCGGTAGCCTTTATATTGACCATCTAGATCTACTCCAACACTTGCATCAAGCTGAGTACGCTTATTGACTGCATAAACTAAGCCTGTGCCTAGGCTATATTGATAGTCTTCGCTTTCAGCTTTACGATATACGAACTCAGAATATCCAGAAAGTTTGCCGGCAATTTTATAGTTGATGGTTGGAATAGCAGTCACAGCCCAGTTGCTGTTTTGCACTTCGTAACGCATGGTAATTGCTGTATTGATCAAATCATTATATTGATAAGCCACTGCCGAACTTAAACTATAAATATCGTCATGTGCAGTAAATTCATCATTACCTGTTGCAATAAGCGCTTGAGCCAATACAGCCATTGTTAAATTTTCATCATTTAAATCAATCGCTTTTTTTAAGCCGATGCTTACATCACCTAAACCAGAGGTATCTGTCTTTTTACCTGCGCGTTTAGTTTGAGTCCAAGCCGGACCTTGCCAACCTAATTGTAATTCTAGGTCCTTAGCCAAACCTGTACGGAATAACATATCTTCATTGACGGTTACGGTCTTTTCTCTCACACCATCAACATTTGATTCTGTATAAGTTGCACTTGGTAAACCTTGTTCCCAAGCTAACTGCCCTACTGGAGTGATGCCTGTTCCAAAGCCTGAACCAGGACGGTCAAACGAGAACTCAGCAGCAAAAGTACTTCCTGCGGCAACAGTGGTCAGAGCAAAAGTTAAAATTTGAAATGTTCTCATTCTATTATCCAATCAAGTAGTTAGTTCTTTTGACATTTTTGCCCCATGATGGCGCAACAATTCTAATGTTTCACGCTCTTCTTGAAGCGCTTCTGACCAATCTATTTCATCAAAATCACAATCAAAGAACAACTGGCTGATTGAAGATAAAATGGTAAGTCCTTCTTCATCACGTGTATTTGGGTCAACTTTTTCATCAAGTAAACGTTGAACCGCTGGTGCGCATGCCGAACTTGCCGCATCCCATAGTGGGCCATAAAATTCTTCTGCATCCCAAAGATGAACATTTGCTTTAGCTTGGATTAAGGCATCAAGGATATCTAGATAAACTTGTAATGCATCTTGCTTTTCTTGTTTTGATAAAGGAGTACCCGCTTCATAAGCTTCTGAAACGTCTTCCCACCATTTAAAAATTCCATCACAGATAATTGACACGGGTGGCCCTTGTTCCGGATCAATGAAATTCGGATCAAGCCCCTCAGCAAGTAATTTTTGTACTTGCGTAAGTTCTAATTCTTCTATGGCTTGAATTAAAGCCTGCTGCTGGGTGGTTAACATGACCATCTCTCAAAAATATATTAGGGCTATTATGCCTAATCTCTGATAAAGATTTTAGAGGTCAATGCTATTGCATTGCAAACCAAAAGTTGTGAAGAGTTTTTATTCTTGTTTTTAATATTTCATAAAAAAAGCCCCGAAGGGCTTTTTAGCTATTTTTAAGCTTCATCATCAATGAATTCAGGTTGACCACCTCTCGGGTGTTCCTTTTTCTCAAACGTATGTTCAAGGCTGCGTTTTAGTTTTTCAATCGCGCCATGAATTGAAGCATCAATATTTCCTGCTTTATGGTGCACTGCAACTGGTTTCAAACCAGCAGGACGGGCTTCAATCATACAGTGGATATCTTTGTCACCACCTTTGTCCCCATTTTCATCACTAAAATGAACCGAAAAATGCGTAATACGTTCGCTATGACGTTGGAATTCTTGAGTAAGTTCTGCACGTACATAAGTAATTAAACGTTCACTATTATGGATGTTTTTATCTGTGCGGATTTCAATATTCATAAATACCATCCTCTCTTTCTTACTGTGGATCTTTTCTATGCAAAACTTTTTTATGTTGGCATGTTTTAAGCATGCATGAACTGACTTCAATTGTACATTTTGATGGTGTAATGGTTTGTTATCTCCTGACTTAAACGTACTGCTTTTAATTTATTTTGAAGATCTTCATATCTTCAATATCAGTCCATCTATAAAAATATGCAAGCTGATTTTTTAAATTTTTATGAAAAATCGAACAAAAGGAGAGCAATTGTGACCGAATCTTATCTATATGGAGCAGAACTCATTGAGCAGATTCAGAAGTCTCCTTATTCACGTGATTTAATCGGTTATCACGGACAGCCTCCAGAGGTGAAATGGCCCAACAATGCTAAGGTTGCAGTGCAATTTGTCCTGAATTATGAAGAAGGTGGAGAAAAGCATATCGAGCATGGCGATGAGGGTTCGGAACAGTTTTTATCAGAGATTATTGGTGCTGCAAGCTATCCAGCCAAGCATATGTCGATGGATTCTATGTACGAATATGGTTCACGTGCTGGTTTTTGGCGCATTCATAGTGAGTTCCAACGACGCAAGCTCCCAATGACCATTTTTGGCGTTGCCATGGCGTTGGCGCGCAACCCTTATATTGTCGAAGCGATTAAAGAAGCTGATTATGATGTGGTTTCTCATGGCTACCGATGGCTTCACTATCAAGACACTGACATTAAAGTCGAAAAACAGCATATGAAACAAGCTTTATCTGTTTTAGAAAACTTGTTTAAAAATAAAACTATAGGCTGGTACACTGGACGCGATAGTCCTAATACCCGTCAGTTACTCGCAGAGTTTCCGCAAATACAATACGACTCAGATTATTATGGCGATGATCTACCCTTTTGGACGACCCTTACCAATGAGGCAGGTTCATCCCGTCCGCATTTAATTATTCCTTATACCCTCGAATGTAACGATATGAAGTTCTGCTCACCGGGTGGATTTAATAGCTCTGAACAATTTTTTCAATATTTAAAAGATAGTTTTGATGTGTTGTATGCAGAAGGTGAAACTGCACCAAAAATGATGTCGATTGGAATGCATTGCCGTATTTTGGGGCATCCGGGTCGTTTTAAAGCGTTACAAAGGTTTCTCGACTATATTGAAATGCACGATCGTGTCTGGATCTGTCGCCGTCAGGATATTGCAGAGTATTGGTATAAAAATCACATAACTCGATAGTTGATTATTCATTTTGCTAATTCATTAGCGAAATATTAACCACTTTTGGCACTGTTATTGCTAAAACTCTATATCACTATATTGAGTTTAGGAATGACAGTGTTTGTAGCCGAGTTTAACCAAGCCCCACCCGATCAACTCAAGACTCTGTTAAATAACTGCGTCCATATTCCAGCTTGGGCCGAAAAAATTATCTCAGAACGCCCCTACTCATCAACGTCTGTTCTTTTAGGATATGCGGAACAATTGAGCCACACATGGTCATGGGAAGAGATTGAAAATGCTTTAGCAACTCATCCAAAAATTGGTGAACGGCAAGCAAAAAAACAGCTGAATACAAAAGAACAAAATTTTTCAGCTCAAGAGCAAGCTGGCATTTCCTTAGATGAGCAAACACAACAAGCTCTGCTACAAGGCAATCTCGATTATGAACAGAAGTTTGGCTTCATTTTTTTAATTAAAGCCGCAGGCCTTAGTAGCGATGAGATTTTAAAAAAACTTAATCAACGTCTTCAAAACAACTTAGCTATAGAAAAAGTCATTGTACATGAGCAACTCGCAGCAATTGCTCTATTACGTCTATCTCAGGAAATACAAGCATGATCAGCACTCATATTTTAGATACAAATTTAGGTAAACCCGCTGCAGAAGTCGAAGTGAAGTTATTTCATGCAGCAACTCATGAACTGATTGCAACCGCAACCACCAATAAAGATGGTCGAGTAAGTGATTTTGGTATCAAAGATTTAACTGAAGGGCCATATCAACTTGAATTTGAAATTGCGCCTTATTTTTCGGCGAAGCAAGTCAAAACTTTTTTCCCGCGTGTTTGCATTCAATTTTTTATAGAAGACATCAAGCAGCACTATCACATTCCACTACTCATTAGCCCGTTTGCTTACTCTACTTATCGTGGTAGCTAACTGAATTAAAATAGGAGAAAAATATGAATGATCGACAAAAGAATGCGATTTCTCCAGAGCATGAATATTTAGGAATCTCGAAAAGTTTTGCTTACGGTTTACAGCATGTGCTGACCATGTATGGTGGTATTGTGGCTCCGCCCCTTATTATTGGAACTGCTGCAGGTTTAAGTTCGGCACAAGTCGGAATGCTCATTGCAGCAGCTCTATTTGTAGGCGGATTAGCAACACTCATACAAACCATAGGAACCAAATATCTAGGTGCAAAATTACCTTTAGTACAGGGCGTGTCTTTTGCTGGCGTGGCAACCATGGTCGCCATTATTACCACGGGTGGCGGCTTACCTGCTGTGTATGGTGCGGTCATTGTAGCCTCTCTAGTTGGACTTTGCCTTGCACCTTACTTTTCAAAAATCATTCGTTTTTTCCCCCCTGTTGTGACTGGATGCGTCATCACGATTATTGGGCTATCTCTGTTACCCGTTGCGATTCGCTGGATGATGGGTGGCAACGATAAAGCACCTAACTGGGGAAGCGTAGAAAATATTTCTTTGGCCCTACTCACCTTAGGCATTGTGATTATTTTAAACATGCTGCCACAAGCTAGCATTCGTCGCTTATCTATATTATTAGCGATCGTGGCTGGTACCATACTGGCTTACTTTATGGGCTTCGGTGACTTTAGTCAGGTCAGCTCAGGTGCATGGCTACAATTTCCACATTTCTTTGCATTTGGTTTGCCTACCTTTGAACTGAGTGCCATTTTATCAATGCTCATCGTCACCTTGGTAATTATGACGGAAACTACAGCCGATATTATTGCTGTCGGAGACATTGTAGGAACTGAAGTCGATTCAAAACGTATAGCAAATGGCGTTCGTGCAGATATGTTCTCAAGTGCTATGGCACCGATCTTTGGTTCATTCATGCAAAGTGCTTTTGCCCAAAATGTTGGGTTGGTTGCGATTACAGGCATCAAAAGCCGGTTTGTTGTAGCAGCGGGTGGTGTCATTCTCATTATTTTGGGACTATTACCTGTTATGGGACGTCTAATTGCAGCAATTCCTATGCCTGTACTTGGTGGTGCAGGACTGGTCTTATTTGGGTCAGTTGCAGCGAGTGGAATTCGCACTTTAGCAAAAATAAATTATAACGATCAGAAAAATTTGATCATTGTCGCGACTGCTTTATCGGCAGGAATGATCCCAATTATTAACCATGAGTTTTATGCACATTTTCCAGTTTGGGTACAAACTTTGTTTCATTCGGGTATTAGTTCGACTTATATCTTTGCTATCTTATTGAATTTATTATTTAATCATTTGCCTTCATTTCGTAGCTCATCGACCCCTCATTTGAGCCAAACCATAAATACTAGAAATACACATTAATAGATTGGTTTTTAGCGCCCCACTTCGGTGGGCCTTTTTTTAACCGTTGATCAAATTTGGCTTCATTTTTGCTTAAGACCCTGTATCCTTAGCGTGCTTTATTTGGGGGGAGATCATTTAAATGCAATTAAAGCAACTTGCGGCGACTTGTGCCTTGTTATCTGCAACTGCCATGGTTCAGGCAAAACCAATTTGGCAAGATTTTAGTGTGACTGGACTTTATGGTGAAAACTATGAAGTTGTAGACAACAAAGAAACTACGATTACTTTGGAATATGCTGCAAAAGTTAAATATGCTGATGTGTTTTTCTTCATGGACCGTATGCGCGGTGAAGACGATCATAAAAGTACATATTTTGAGTTATCACCACGTTTAAGCTTGGGCGAAGTATCTGGCAAAAAATTGGCTTATGGCCCAATTAAAGATGTGCTCATTAGTACCACTTGGGAAAGTAACAGCGAAAACGGCAATAACTTTGATAACTTCTTATATGGTTTTGCTGTTGATTTAGATATTCCATATTTTAAATATGCGAATTTAAACTTCTACCGTGCAAATAATGAGAAAACTGACGACGATTATCAAATGACTTTCGTTTATGGTATTCCATTTAACATTGCATCGGAAGAATTCTTGGTTGATGGCTTCCTAGATTGGTCAACTGCTGAAGGTGACCATGCCAGCGAGTTAAACTGGACAACTCAGTGGAAATGGAATGTAGGTAAACACATTTCTCCTGACACACGTCTATACCTCGGTATTGAACACTCTGTATGGAATAATAAATTTGGTCTACAAGGCCGAGATGAAAATAACGTGAGTGCTTTGGTTAAATACCACTTCTAAAATTTTTATTTAGAAGCTTAAAACAGCAAGGAAAAAATCCTTGCTGTTTTTGTTTTAGTCGAGTGGATTACCCACAATATTACTAATAATCCCCTGCATAATATGTCCGCCTTGTTCACGGCGTAATTCTGCATACCAAGCTTGGGTCACAGTTTCATCTTTCATATGGGTTACATCACAACGTTTACGGGCACGAAGAACCAACTCATTGGCCCGTTCATTACGCTTGTTTTGATAACGACGTAAAGCGTCCTCTAGACCCAAAGTATTTATTTGCAAAGAACGCGCTAAATAAATCGCATCTTCCATGGCTTGGCAGCCACCTTGTCCAATATCAGGTGTGGTGCTGTGTGCAGCATCGCCTAAGATCACCACGCGACCCTTATAAAATTGGGCAAACGGTTCAATATCATGGATTTCTACCCGATTGGTCTTTTGTGGGTCTAAGCGCTCAATGAGTTGCTGTACAGGTTGGCACCAATCAGCAAAATATTGTTTTAAAAGTTTTTTATATTCATCTCGATTATTTTCTAAGCCTGCTGGCAAAGGCACATCTAAAAAGAAGTAAAACTTACCATCTGCAACTGGCATAAGTGATGCACGCTTACCTTCTCCGACATAAGTCGTCCATTGCTGAGCTGGCGCTAAATCTTCAGAAATCTCAACTAAACCATTCCAGTTTACATAACCAGCATAACGGCGCTGTACTTGCTGACCCAACACATAGGCACGAGTCATTGAATGAGTACCATCCGCCCCAATCAATAAGTCAGCTTGTGTTGAACTGCCATCTGCAAAATGTACTTCGACATAATCGGTCTTGTCTTCAAGGCTAACCATTTTTTTGCCTAGATAAATCTGGTCTCGGCCAAACTCATCCATTAACATATTTTGTAAATCGGCCCGTGCAACTGGATATGGGCGCTGTCCTACTTCTTCAATTAAAGGCAGTAAACTGAATTGTGTCATCACATCTCCAGTTAATCCATCGACATAGGCCAAGTCGTCCATTTGTCCGCCAAGTTTGGCGATTTTGTCAGTTAATCCGAGATAGTTCAGACATTTCACACCATTTGACCACAACGAAATAGCAGCGCCGACTGGAAGAATCTTTTCAGTTTGCTCAAAAATACGAACTTGGTGACCAAATTTTTTTAATGCAATGCCTGTGGTTAGACCTCCCATTCCCGCACCAATAATCACCACATTCATAACACTCTCCTATAGATATTCACCTATAGGGTGCTTATGCTAAAAACATGCCATCGTTCAAAATTTATTTAGCTTTTCCACAAAACTGGCATGCCCCATGCTTATATATTTAAGTATAAAACTCGTCTCAACGTGCTCTGTATGTTGATAGTTTTAAATGAAAAATCATGTTTTTAACAAGAAATACGGATACCCCATTATGGCAACTTTACACGCTCCAGCTTTTGAACTTCCTGAAATTTTGAACACAAAAACCAATTTGGCAGATGTCCGAATTGGTGCACAAGTCATTGAGTGTTCGGATGATTTCTTTGCAGAAGCAAAGCGTATGCTGCAATTTGAAGCACCTATTTTTGTTGAAGATAAATTTGATGACAACGGTAAATGGATGGACGGTTGGGAAACGCGTCGTAAGCGTCACGCGGGATATGACTGGTGTATTGTGAAGCTAGGAGTGAGTGGAAAAATCACCGCACTTGATATCGACACCAGCTTTTTTACAGGAAACTATCCAGCATCTGCCTCATTAGAAGCGTGTTATGCACCAAATGGAGACCTAACAGGTGCAAAATGGGAGAATGTTCTAGAAAATACTGAGCTAGGGCCAAGTCAACATCATATTTTTATGGTCAATAATGATGCAATTTTTACCCATATACGCCTCAATATTTTCCCAGATGGCGGTGTTGCTCGTTTGCGTGTTTATGGAGATGTTCATATTCAGGTGACTGATAGTGAGCAAACGCTTGATTTATTAGCACTTGAAAATGGTGGTCGCGTAGTTGCTTATAGCGATGCGCACTTTGGACACCCACGTAATTTGATTAACCCTGGTCGTGGTATCAACATGGGCGATGGTTGGGAAACCAAACGCCGCCGCGCACCGGGTTATGACTGGTGTATTCTTGCGTTGGGTAAAAGCGGAAAAATTGAAAAGCTCGAAATTGATACGGCTCATTTTAAAGGGAACTTCCCTGCCCAAGTATCTATACAAGCGGTTTACCTTGAAAATGCAACCGATGCACAGTTAATTCCACAAAGTATGTTCTGGTCTTATTTACTTGAAGCTCAACCAATGCAAATGGACCATATTCATGAATATGTGAATGAGATTTTACAGCATGAAAAGATCTCTCATATTCGCATTAACATGATTCCAGACGGTGGTATTAGCCGTGTTCGTTTATGGGGGAAAATTGCTAAATCATGATCATGAATACTGTTCAAATTCAGCCCTTAACTATTGAAAACTTTCAACCCTTCGGAGAAGTCATTTGTTGCGACGGGCATGATTTTTTTCATATTAATGATGCCCACACCGAGCGCTACCATGCGCTCGTTGAAACCGAAATTGAAGGTGAAGCAAAGGCAGGAATTAGTATTTTCCGTAATATTAAGACCAGTGTATTACCTCTGGAAATCTCAATGCTAGAGCGTCATCCGAAAGGCTCTCAGGCATTTATTCCATTACAGCAACAAAAGTTTTTAATTATTGTCGCGCCAGCTTTAGATGAAAACACTCCCGATATTTCAAAGCTCTGTGCTTTCGTTTCAAATGGAAAACAAAGTATCAATTATCGGGCAGGCACATGGCATCATCCGTTGCTTACCTTTGAGGCACCCAGTGATTTTGCAGTAGTAGATCGCATCGGAAGTGGAGCAAATTGTGATGTTTTTCAGTTTCCACAATCTATAGAAATTAGGTTTTAAATAAAGAGTGATTTATACAGACTTGTCTGTTTTAAATTAATTATATAAATACATCGAATTATCTGTCGCTAAAATAAAAATCCCCGCCTATTGAGCGGGGATTTTTTAATTTTATTTTAAACAGTGATATCGGCTAAGTTACCCTTCTGCTCAAGCCATTGCTTACGATCTGCAGAACGTTTTTTCGCAAGCAACTTATCGAGTAAACCAGCTGTTAAATGTGCATCATCCAGATCAAGTTGTACTAAACGACGAGTGTTAGGGTCCATGGTTGTTTCGCGAAGCTGAATCGCGTTCATCTCACCCAGTCCCTTGAATCGAGTAATTTGAGGATTCTTATTGCCTTTGACATTTTTCAAAATGGTTTCAAGTTCATCATCATCGAGTGCGTAATGGACATCTTTACCAATATCGATACGGAACAGTGGTGGCATTGCTACAAATAAATGACCTTCTTCCACCAATGCAGGAAAGTGCTTAACAAATAAAGCACAAAGCAAAGTCGCAATGTGTAAACCGTCCGAGTCGGCATCGGCCAAAATACAGATTTTGCCATAGCGTAGTTCTGACAAATCATCACTACCCGGATCTACACCAATCGCAATCGCAATGTCGTGAACTTCTTGAGAAGCGAGTACTTCATCTGAAGAAACCTCCCATGTATTTAGGATTTTTCCACGAATTGGCATGATGGCCTGAAAGTTTTTATCACGCGCTTGCTTGGCACTACCGCCCGCAGAGTCACCTTCGACAATGAATAACTCACTTTCTTCACGAGTTTGGCCAACACAGTCTGCCAATTTACCCGGTAAAGCTGGGCCTGAAACAATCTTTTTACGCTCGACTTTCTTGGCTGCTTTTAAACGACGACCTGCTTTAGAAATCGCCATTTCCGCCAGTTGCATAGCAATTTCAGCATGTTGGTTGAGCCAGAGAGCAAATGCATCTTTAGCAATATTTAAAACAATATTTGATGCTTCACGACTCGAAAGACGCTCTTTAGTTTGACCTGAGAATTGTGGCTCTTGAAACTTGAGCGACAAGATATAGTTCACGCCATCCCAAACATCTTCTGCCGAAAGTTTAAGATTACGCGGTAACAAGTTACGCAATTCACAGAACTCACGTAACGCCTCGGTCACGCCTGAACGTAAACCGTTCACATGCGTACCGCCTTGTGCTGTCGGAATCAAGTTGACGTAACTTTCTTGAACCTGCTCACCGCCTTCTACATTCCAGCAAATCGCAAATTCACAGGCTGCGCGGTCTGCTTGTCCACTACTTACAAATGCAGGGTTTGGCAAAATTTCGCGGTCTTGTAATTCATCCATCAAATAATCGACGAGGCCATTTTCAAATTGCCATTCGATTTTTTCATCATTAATTTGATCGATATAAATAATTTTTAAACCAGCTGCTAATACAGCTTTCGCTTTTAAATTATGTTTGAGTGCTTTTAACGCAAATTTTGGACTATCAAAATATTTAGCTTCAGGCCAGAAATGTACCGTTGTACCAGTCGCGCGTTTTGGTGCTTTGCCTTCTAGCACTGCTAAAGGCGCAACAGGTTCACCTTGCTCAAAAGCCATCTGGTATAGGTTACCCTGACGCTGAACCTCCACCTCAACACGTGTAGATAAAGCGTTTACAACCGAAATCCCCACACCATGCAAACCACCTGAAAACTGGTAGTTATCGGTACTGAATTTACCACCTGCGTGGAGCTTGGTCAGAATGATTTCAATACCACTTTGGCCATATTCAGGGTGAATATCGACTGGCATACCACGGCCATTATCTTCAACCGACAATGAACCATCTTTATAAACCGTGACACAGATTTTGTCGGCATGACCAGCTAATGCTTCATCGACAGCATTATCAATAACTTCTTGGGCTAAATGGTTAGGTCGAGTCGTATCGGTATACATTCCCGGACGACGACGAACAGGGTCTAACCCAGAAAGGACTTCAAGCGATTGAGCCGTATATTGTGTCACGTTGTACGTTTTCCTTATTTGATGGTGTGCGCAAAGAATTCGATCACTAAGGGTAATTTTTCTTCAAAATCTTCCATGGCATGATTGCCATGAGCATCCGTCAAAATCAATGAGGATGGTGTTGCAGCACTATAATAGCGTTGTGCTTGACGATAATCCAAAATTTCGTCGCCTTGTTGCAGTAAGACGAGTATTTTGTCGGCATTTTCAGGTTGTTTCAGTTCCAGTTGTTCTAACTGTCGTAACTGAACATGATCAATTGACCATTGATCATTCACCTTATAAGGCATGCTTTCAACTTGAAATAACTTATCAAACAACTTCCATGGTTGCATAGCAGGGTTAATCAGTACAGCAGGAATATTATATTTCGCGACAAAATATGTCGCAAAAAACCCGCCAAGGCTACTGCCGACTACCGCCACATCTTGTAAAGACTCGATTAGCTCTGAAACTTGCGCTACGACCTGATCTGGAGATCTATTTAAATCTGGCAAATGCACATTGATGCCCAATTCGCTACAATACTGCTTAAGGCTCAGCCCTTTAATCGAAGAAGAGCTGCTATTAAAGCCATGGAGGTAGATAATATTCATATATTTCCCTCTTAAATTGAGATTAAACTCACATTTTTGTTCTCAGTTTGTATATAAAAACACTATTGTCAGACAAGAAAAACGATTCAACTTACCATTCATCAGTATTTTAAAAACATGTGTTATTTAAACTACTAAGATGGAAACGTTAGCTGCCGTTGATAAAAAGTACAGCTTAAAACGTCGGTTATAACGTAAATGGGGAAAAGATATGCCGAGCTTAACACCGTTACATGAAACTTATTGTAAATGGGATCGTACGCCACCGAGTCAGGCCGACGTACTAGAAGGTTTAGCTCAACTGTTCAGCACCAGCTTAAATGGTGTACATGAATTAATACAAGTCATTAATATTGAAGTATTAAAAAATGCTTTTGGTATTAGCGCCCAAAATGCAAAAAACTTTCAAAAACGACCATTTGTGCAAAAGCTATATCAATTTTCTTATGGCGCTTTACAAAAATATGGTAGCCACTTTTTAGCACCAAGTTTACGTCACATAATTGAAAAATATCCCACACTTCACGAAAAACCACTCACCCCGAGCCAACATTTTTTGGTGGGTATTTTAAATGGTATTTTTGGAGACTATTTACTTAAACAACATAGTCCCCTTGCCTTACCCATGGTGCTATACGACCACTACGGTGCAATCCAGCAAGGTGAACTTGCAGGCCGTATCGTGATTTTGGCTCATGGTCTATGTATGAACCATCTGACTTGGTCAAATGCACACTATGGCGGCATTGGTGAACGTCTGCTCGCGCAGCGTGACCATAACACCATGTTGTATTTAAACTACAACACAGGTCGCCGCATTTCAGCCAATGGCCGCAGTTTCTCTAACTTGTTAGAAGATTTGGTACAACGTAATCCAAGAATTACCAGTATTGATATCATTGGTCATAGTATGGGTGGACTGGTTTCCCGTAGCGCACTGTTTTACGGTAAACAAAATATGTACCAATGGATTCATATGGTCGAGAACCTTGTCTGTATTGGTTCCCCACACCATGGTGCAGTACTTGAGCGCTTTGGCTTTGCTATACAAGATAAACTCGGGGCGTTCCCATTTGTCGGATTACTTGGTCAGTTGGTTAATATTCGTAGTAATGGCATTTTAGACCTACGCCACGGTAGTGTTCGTGACGATGACTGGGAATATATGGATGCCCGTATCGGCATGATGGATGACAACCGTGCTCCAGCTCCTCTACCTTCTCATATCAATACCTTTTTAGTGGCTGGAACACTCGAGTTTGAAAAGGTGCGTAATAAAGCGCTTACCGTGATTGGCGACTATTTGGTGAGTGTGAAAAGCGCACTGGGTGAACATCCAAATCCACGTTTTCAGCTTAAAGTTCCAGACTCACATAAAGCCGTTTTTTATGGTTTAAATCACTTTGAAATTCAGTATCACTCGAGTGTTGCTGAACAGATTACTCGCTGGCTATATCCTCATGTAAATGATTATGTGCAAGACGGTATTCAAACTCATATTATTGATATGCCGAACTATACGCTTGAAGATTTGGAAGGAATTGTAGAGACGTAAATAGAGCCCAATTTATGAATATAAAAACTATTTAAAATAATCTATCACTAATTTGTACCTGATCTTATCAACACATAAAATCAGGTATAAGTAATATTACTCACAATCAGATAGATCAAATCCTTTTTTCCCTAAATGTATTCCTTGTATTTTTCCATGTACAACATCAAAAATTAAACTATTATTTTTCTGTAAATTATCAGTCACTATGTAAGTATAGTCATCTTGTGAATCTCCAGCTCCATCACTTTTCATTTTTTTGATATTATAACCCTTATAGTTTTTGTATATATTTTCAACACCCATACCATTCCGTATATTTTTTAATGTGTATATACTTTTATTTTCACTTCCAATTAATACTTCAACCAACTTCTGATTATTAAGAGTATATGAAATACTATTATTAAAATCTGAAAAAGTTGTACAGCTTCCCATTTGATCTTTTGCTATACCTTCTGACGAAAAATTAATATCAGAGTATTTATTATCAATAATATAAGATTTATCTTTTAAATTTATTGAGTTAAAGTCTAAATAATTTTTTCTATCCAAATTTACAGCACAATAACTGTGCATACTTATACAGCTGAATATAATGATAAATGTTAGTTTCATATCAAAAGCTTATACTATCTAATTTACAAAGGTTAAAAGTTATGACTCTTGACATAGAGTTAAAGAATTAATATTACAGAAAAATCTAAATTATAATCCTGGAATTTCTTTAAAATAAACTTTTTCCTTATCGGAACATACTCCATAAAAAACTCCATAAGATTCATTCTTAACAGATGGATTATTCAAATAACTATTACAGTCCAACACTAAATCTCCAGTATTTCTCTTAAAAACTATTTTTTGTTTTTGATAATATGGAGCACCCGCATAATTATCAGCTAAATAATAGATTCCTGATTTAAAATTCTTTGATTCAGCCTGTTTAGTTGCATATCCATTCTTTATAAAATCAATCCCACCCAAGGCTAAGTTAACTTTATCAATATTTAAATTCAACTCACTACTATTATTTTTATCCGCTTTAGCTTCTGCCCATCCAACTTGAACATCTTCACTATAAACATTTTTATAATATAAGGTAAAATTACCATTATTATCTTTTATATAAAATTCATCATATGCAGGGTCAAGTCTTTTAAAGAGATAATTATCCATCTTTTTTGGAGGTGTAAAATTCTTGCACTTTCCTGACTTTTCACAGATTCGATATGAAAAATAAAGTTTTGTGTTACTTGATTTAGGCTGATCTGCCTCAGTTATACATGCATACATTAAACTAATTACAAATAAAATAAATAATCTGCTCATTATTGCATACTCTCTATATAGTTTTTCAATCAATACATTAGTTTAAATAAGTTCTAAAAACTTCTATATTTTAAATTTCATGGAAATAAAAAATCAAATGGGCTCTAGAGTTTCTAGGGTTAACACCCTTTACATAAGAAGTTCAACAACAGGACAAATAAAAATATTATAAAATCAATTAAACAAAACTAATATAGGCACTTTTAATAATAAAAGTTCCTATATTAGTTAAATTAAATTTTCATTTATCGTGAATATTATCAGCTACTTTACATTAATTTTCTCTATATTTGTTTCTTAAATCCAACAAACCTTTACTATATATTTCTTCATTTTCAGTACATGAGGCTTGTAAGTTCATATCTAGGTAAGTATAACGATGTAATAATTTTTCTTCATTATTGTGTCCTCCAAAAATATTAAAATGAGCACCTTCATTCAAAAAACATTCAGTTACAATATTAGGGATTCCATTCCCTATTAAATCAACTCCTCTAATTTTATTATTCTTATATAGAATCTGATCCTTATTTAATTCAAAACCATAACCACGAACTAACTCCTTACTTCTTTTATTAATATTATAAAAATAATTAGGCTCATCTGTAACAAAAGCTAATTCTGAAACACAATCACTACTATCTTTTTTCAATATTGGATTCACAATATCATATTTAAATTTTTCGTCCTCTTTATAGATAATTACGATATCCTTATTAAGAGGTTTTTCACTTACTATACAGCCTTCATCAGAATCTAATAATAAATAAATTTTATTATCTAAACTCTTTTTTATTTTTCTAATTTTTTCAGTAGATTCAATAAATTGGCTATTATTTACTTTCTTTATTTCAAAAGAATTTGCATAAGCTCCTTCAATCAGATATTGAATAGTACATACGTTTAAACCTAATAAACATACAAAAATTAATTTTTTATAAATCACTCGTATTTTCTCGCATCACTAATAAAATTAATATTTATAACCATTCATAACTTTACTATATGAATTTTATCAAACTTCAACTTTCCAAGCTTTATTAGTAACTATTTTTCTATTCTTTACATTTAAAACAATATTGTAAGCTGCCGCACCACCATCGTTAAAAGTATTTAAAATATAAATATTATTATTTAAATAATATATTTTAAAATCAGCAAGCTCATTCTTGTCCCCATCGATACCATCTTTAGGGAAAAAATATTGCTCGAGCTCAATTCTACTGATTTCCATTCTGTTATCTTTTTCTTTAACAATAATTTTATCAAGTTGTAAAAAATTATTGTCAGGTAGACTACCATCTGTACCAAAGAATTTTTTATCATTAAAATACTTATATTCACCTTTAAAATTTTTATAAAGTTTAGGATCTAAAATAGCCTTTTTTGCATACACTTCTACTATTATATTTTTATCACTATAGATAACCTTTTCTCTAGAATATTGAGATAGCTTAATAGAAGTGTAACCACTGAAATTATTTATTCTATTTTTATAGACAAATCCTGTTACACCATTGCTTGCATTAACTAAACAAAAATTATTAGTTTCTTCATCCATCACACAAGAAACAATTTCATTATTATTTAATTTGGATGTAACTTTCGAACTTAAACTTGAATTTTCCCTTACATTCACATACCCATCTTTATCTTGAATAAAACCAAAATCAGCATATGAAGTCTCAATAGATCCAATCATGAAAGAAGTAAAAACTATAAATTTAAGATATTGTTTCATTTAAGCTAAGCTCATTATTTACTTTGAATGATCTCTGTTATAATAATATAATCAAAATTTAAAAAATCATAGTTATTCTTTATCACCATGACAATCATTTTAATATTTCTACCAAGCCGTAATTTATGTACTACAATAACATAATCACCAAATAAAAAATATTATTGCTGCAAGATCTTAATCGAATTAGTATTATTTTCGTATTTTATATTCTTAATAACCTTGCACTCACCTTTACCTTCTATCAAAAAATCAACAAATTCACTATGTGCAGGCATATTAAAATTATTATCTGCATAAGCGGCATTAATATTAAAATATACAATTATTTTCTTAAACACAAACATAATCACAAAAAAACCATTAATTAAAGACATTTTCTTATATAATCTTTTTTATCCAAAAGATTCATTGGAATATTATTTTCTTCATCATATGTAATGTCATATAATTTATTATCCTTCCTATCAATTCTTATCCAACCAAAAGTCGCACCATAATTAACTCCACTTTTACTTTTAACAAAAATTTTTATAAAATCTTTTTCAGAAAAATCAAAAATTATATCATCCTTATTAATACCATTAAAATCAAAATTCTTAGATGCTATTAACATCAGATCATTCTTACATTGCTTTTTTTGATCATAAGTAATTTTATAAATTTCTGCATTGCATCCCGAAATTAGAAATAATGTAAATAAAAAACAACCAACTCTCACTATACAACCTCTATAAAATCAAGAAAATTACTATGATTATTTTAAAATTTTAATAAAATATTAAAATTAAATAAGCCCAAAAGTAAGTTAGTCTTATTTAATACAACTAAAAATATTTAATAAAGATCAAATAACAACTATTATTTATCCTTAAAGAAAAAGTTTTTTCTACCATCTATAACATAATGGGAATAAAGATAATTTTTCCAAATTTCTTATGGCTATTAGCATCAAATATGTATAGAACATTATTTTTTTCTCCCACCTTACGTGAATAAGTTTTATCCACTTGAAAACCCAAAATAGAGAAAACACAATTTTCTGATGTTAGTGTTAAAATCACTTCCCTAGTTGCAACATTATATCCTAAAAGTTTTATGAGCCAGAATAATGATAGGTATCACTCCATATATCTGTATTTACAAATGTATGGTTAGCAAATAGTAAAATTAAGAATAATATTGAATATTTCATATTATTTCCGCAGCATTTTAATTAAATCACTTCCATCATCATATTTTATATTTCCTATTTTTTTACAAGAAGATTCTTTATTAATAACAAAGTTAATAAATTCTGAGTATTGATGATATTCAACTTTAACTGTTACTAAATTATCCGCATCCTGTAATATCTTATATTTATTTGGGGCATCTTGAGAATGAATTAAAATATTAAAATCTATATTGCATACACCATTTAAATTACTTCTACATGTATAATCTTTTACTAACATATTTGTTAATTGATTAGAAAAAAACCTAGAAATAGTTTTTCTATCAGCATTCTCAATAATTTTATTTCCATCTACAGGATAATTTTTATATAAGTTTGTGATTAAAATTTTTGAGTCTTTAAAGCATTTCTCTTCATTACTTGCATTTGCAACACCATATAAAAAGAATAAAAAAATAAATGTAAATAATTTGTATTTCATAAATTACACCTAAGCTGGTGCTTTATTTTATAAGAAAACTTACAAAAAAACATCATAACAATATTTTTATTTAACACATCTATAATTATATTTTGCATATATTTTTAGAATTACACATTTTATCTTATACTTTTATTAAAACTCACATAAAGTAATATTTTTTAGCTTAAAGTATTTTTAAATTCAGTCCCATCCAATTTTTCTAAAAAAATTTCTTGCTAGTTTTTTCCTCATGTACATGATTATGTACAAGAAGGTATTCAAACTCATAATTGATAAGTGAAACTATACACTCAAAGATTTGGAAGTGTTGTAAAGAAATAAAAAAGCCCAACTATGATAGAGATAGTTGGGCTTTAAAATAGAGTTAATAACTTAACATGTCTTATAACAGGTTAGATAAAAATCATCTAAAAATCTAGAATTATTTTAGCTCTTCATTAAAACTACTATTAATGAAGTAATTTTATATTTTCTAAATAAATATAATAATTAACGACTCTAATCAATTTTTTTAAATTCTAAACACCATTCGCTTCCCACATTTCAACAGCTTCTTGACATTGCTCAAGAGAATGGAATGCAAATACTCTAGCATCTTTCATTGTAATTCTAATAGCATCAGAATTTAAATCGAATACATTTTTCTCAATAGAACATTGATAATTCTTTAATTTATAACCGTTTAATTTCTTACATTTTGGCTGTTCTAAATTTTCATCAAAAGTATACCAATCATTTAAGGTTTTACCCATACAAGTAATTTTATCCTGAGCATCCATTTGCGGTTTTGAATTTTCCTTTTTTTTATCTTTTACTTGAGAAACAGTAGTTTCTTTTATTAGTGAGTCACTAGCGTTACTTAACTGTGACTTTATAACTGAATTTGATTCTTTTTGCTGTTCATTAGATGCATTAGATTCTTTTTCCAGTTTGTTAAAATCATTGCAAGCCGTCAAAAATAAAAAACTTAGCGCTATTAAAATTTTATTCATTACCAATCTCATAATGTTGAATTGTCTAAAAAAGTAGTAGGATCTATTAGATCAGAGCGTCGTTGATAGGCATTATTGCCACGAACTGTTAATGGACTAGTATCTTTAGGATTAGAATACATCTCCAAATGCAACATCATACTTGGAACTTGTACTGTGAGTTTACCGACATAGCCAATAGTTTGTCCGCGTTTTACATCATCTCCAACTTTTACTAAGGACTTCCCTGCCAGAACCTCGCCATAGCGTATAATATGTTTTTTATGTACAATTTCAATTACATCAGTACCAGAATAAAAAGCTTTTACTACACGTACTTTTCCATCAGCCATCGCTCTAATCTCAGTTCCTGTTGGTGCATACAGATCACAACCTGCGTGTTTACGGTTTCCACCATTCCGATTAGAACCAAATCGAGCAAATCCATTTTTATATGAATTTGTCCGTATCTTTAAAGGGAATAAATATGAGCCATCATCTTTTGGCTTATCTATTCTTATTTCAATGACTGGCATAGGATTCTTCAATATGGGGGATAATGCAGTGACTGAAAGCTTCTTTCATACATTGAAAGGTCATGTGGTCCATGGCAGTGTGTTTGCCACTCGAAAAGAAGCGAATGCTGTCTTGTTTGACTATATTGAGATTTATTACAATCGGGTCAGAAGACATTCTGCAAATGGCTGGTTAAGCCCTGAAGCCTTTGAGAAGAAATATTTTAAGAATTTAGAGGGATTTGTTGTCCACGATACTGTCTAGGATCAAGCGCTGCGCTTCATGGATGCGCCCAGTCACAAATGGACGGTCAATATTGCCGTCAAAGAAATCAATGACAACCACTTCACCAATACGTGGCAAGAAACGTGCGCCATAGCCTTCTCCTGCCCAAGGAGTCAGTACATCCACCCAAGCCGAGTCGGTATCGTTATCATTGCTACCTGCACCACCGTCATGGCCATGATCATCACTACGGGTAAATAGAAAACGTACCTTAATGCGCCCCCATTCATCGACATGAATGGTTTCTCCTTGTGGTCCCACGACTTTCGCTCTTTGTGGGTAGGCAATTGGTCGATGCTGCTCTGGATTATATTCAGGTGCAGTTTTGATTTGACGGCGTATTAATGTCAGCTCATTACCTTGACGCTCTATATCATCATAACCCTGTTGATCCCAACGACTTTGGGTTAATAACTGGCTAACCTGCTGGTGTAAATCTTTAGGTAAGTTATTTTGGTTATAGAAGTTTTTAGCAATGATCAAGAACTCTTGATCTGTCCCTTCATGCTGATCAATTTCCGGGTGTTCACGTAGATTAAACCAATAACCGACTTGGCTATCGCGGACACTACTATAGGCTTTAAAGTATTTGGCCCGACTCGCATGCATGTCGGTGAAGTGTTGATTTAATTTTTCTAACTGACTACTGCCTGAAGCGGTTGCCTGATCTTCCCCTTTTAAATCTTGCATCCAAGCGGGGCTTACGTGCCATGCTTGCTCAAGACTTAAACTGGCTGAATCAAAGTTATCTGAATGTGTATGCGTGGTAACAACCGAACCATTACCCTCTTCTTGTGCAAGGGCATCGGGTTGCCAGCGCTGCACATGTACAGCTGTCGGTTGCAAACTTCGCACTGCAACAAAACCAGTAATACTATCTTGATATTCGGTTGCGCTACTTCTGTGATAGCGAATACTACGACGCTCTAAAGCCTGATACTGGCTATTGTCATCAATGAGTCTTAGTTTTTGAGCTTGTATTGGCGCAGTAAAATGCGGAACAAAAAGCTCTGACTCATCAATGAGCCAACTAATGCCTTCACTTCGCCATAAGCGCGTAAGAAAGTCATAGTCAGACTCATTGTGCTGCATGGTGAAAGGTCGAATATCATAGTTTTGACTTAACCCACCCAAGTCTAGACTTAAACTCGCAGCAAACAGTGGACTTTTTTCTTGCCACTCTTTAAATAGAACTTCGGTAATTTCTACGATACTTTTATTCATGAAAACACGACTATTACGGCGTTTGTGCCATAAATTTGTCGCATCTTCTATAGTCAGCTTATAAAGCGTTAAAGCACCATCGCTTTGTCCATAACTGGCTTCAGTCACAATACCTGTTGTTCGGAACAATTGTCCCGAATCCGTGACCTGATCAACAGCGACTTGCACACCAATAAATTGCTTCAATGCAATTTGGGCATTGGTTGAAAGACAGATCAAATCTGCCATTAGACCACCATTCAGCTGATGTTGGCCTTCTATACGTTGTAAGAATATTTGGTTATTGAGTAGTTCATTAGAGAACTGTACATGGATAGCACGTTTCTGAGCATTTAGCCCTATTTTTTCCAAGACACTAAATATATTAAAAAGCATTTTTTTATAATCGTAAGGATATATAAACGGGTGCACTTTATAAAAAACAGAACTATCTGTCTACAAAATTATGCGCTATTTTTATCAATTTTTCTTATATTCTCACTTATTCTAAAGTGATTAAAAAAAGCCCAACTTAAGTTGGGCTTTTTTTAATCATATTAAACTTAGTTTTTAGCCGTCTTAAATACTGGATAAAAACGGAATAATTGCCATAAACAAACCAGTAATAGCAAAACAAAATACACTAATGACCAAACTGGCAAAGACTGACCTAAAAAGGTCCAATCAATAGCAGCACATTCACCTGAACCAGAAAGCACTTCTTGTAAAACAGCTTTCATCGGTAAAGCATCAATCAGGTAATTTAAACCCGGTCCACAACTTGGTACTTGGTCTGGTGGTAAATGTTGTATCCAGACATGACGGCCTGCCACACCTACAGACCATAAAATTGCAATGCCTGCTAAAAATGCGTAGAAGCGTTTAATCGCATTGGAAACTGGGTTATGCAAAAATGCGATGAGTGCCACAAAACCCATTGCCATTAAGCCAACACGTTGAAAAATACAGAGCGGACATGGCTCTAAACCTTTTACATGTTCCAAATATAACGCAAAAGACATGCCGACAATGCTTGCCAGTACAAGCAGTCCACTCACCAAACGGTAACTTAATCGCATGTAAAACCTCGTTTTTATCTATATTGTTCAAGATACTGATCAAAGCTGATCTGACTATCTTGTTCAAGTTGTTCTTGCTGCTGTAAAGATTGTGCAGCCAATTGTTCAAAATATTGTAAAGTCTCTGCACTGATTTCATGCTTTTCATAACTTTCAGCATGCATCTGTGCCATATGACTGCCAAAGCTCCAAGTTCCACCATGCTTTAACGTGTCATCAATCACATGTGCAGATAATGTTTCATCTACTTCATCAATGCGTTCTTGCATTACGGTCAAAGCCGAGCTGTACAGATTTGTCACATAGGTCTGATCGAGTAACTTGGCACAAGCCTGCATGTTTGAAATATGCTGACGTGCCCAGTCCTCAATATGATAAGACCCATTTAAATCAGTAATGGTTGCGTTTGGCGCTCGACCACGGTTAACCACTTCTGTCTGGTTCTTCTCAATCAAATCTTGCTCAGCACATAACAATTCAGGGCTATCACTGAGTAAGCAATAAAGCGCCAGTGCTTCAAGGAAACCAGCCGTTGTTTCATTTACACCAATTGGTGAATATGGATTTACATCTACTGCACGGAGTTCAACATAACCCACGCCTCGATTTTGCAAGGCTTGAGATGGTGTTTCACCCGCATGCGGTACCTGTTTTGGACGCACGAGACTGTAATATTCATTCTCGATTTGTAAAACATGGTCATTAATTTGCAACGGTTCACCAGAGGCATCATTTAACCCTAAACGGCTAAATGGCGGGTAAGGAGAATGTACTGCTTTTTGTAAACCAGCCAGATAACCAGATAGGTTGTTGTAGTGAATACCTAAACTTTTTTGTGCCGAGTTTTGGTAGCCTAAACGTCCCATACGGAGTGCTGTAGCATACGGTAAATAGTATGACCCTTTGATTAAAGGCAATAAATGATGTTGATGTCCGGTCAAAAAACAACGACAAACCGAAGGACTTGCCCCGACTAAGAACATTACCAGTGGTGTTAAACGAATAAAGTTACGAATAAGTCCAAAATAACGGTGACTACGATAATCTTGCAGACTGAGTGATTTTAATTTTTCGTCAGTTTCATGTGCCTGCAAAGCAGAAAAAAGAGAATCTGGAAAAGATAAATTATAGTGTACCCCCGAAATGGTCTGCATACGGCGACCATAACGGATCCCCAAACCACGGCGATAAAGCGTTTTAAAGCGGCCAATATTAGAAGTACCGTATTGAGCTAAACGAATTCGTTCTTCGTTGTCATCTAGCATACATGGCATAGACAACGGCCAGAGCTTTTCACCATTTTCTAAATGACGGTGTACAACCGCATGAATATCGGTGAGTTCATGCAAGGCATCACCAATCGTTGGCTGTGGTGAAGTAATAAACTCCATCAAGGCTTCTGAATAGTCAGTCGTAATTTTTGGATGTGTTAAAGCTGAACCTAATGCCTTTGGATGTAACTCTTGTGATAAGAACCCATTACTTTGCATACGTAGGCTTTCACGTTCTATTCCACGTAACATGCCTTGTAGTAGCGACGAATCCACCCAAGCAGGAATAACTGATTGAGATGGTGTAGTGGGTTGACTCATGCATTTGCTCGCTTATAAAAGATCACTATATACAAAATCGTGACATGATATGGATGTTGATATGATCACATCATTTCAGTTTGGCAATTTTTATCACAATCTTGTTATTTAAGACACGAAAGAATTGTGATTTTATTGAAGAATAATTGCTAAAGAGTTGTCAATATCATGAACGATCAAGACATTTTAAACTTCTGGTTTTCACCTGAACACCGTTCACTTTGGTTTGCAAAAAGTGATGATTTTGACAAAAAAATCCGTGATCAATTTGCAGACATTCATCGTCAGGCGACTCAAGCAGAACTTTGGTCTTGGCGAAAAACAGCAGAAGGTCGTCTTGCAGAGATTATTGTGCTAGATCAGTTTTCTCGCAACATTTATCGTGATCAACCTGAATCTTTTGCTTATGACAGCCTCGCTTTAGCTTTGTCACAAGAAGCAATTAGCTTGCAACTCGATGCACAGCTTAATCCTGACCAACGCTCATTTTTGTATATGCCATTTATGCATAGTGAATCAAAATTGATCCATGAGTTTGCTTTAAAGTTATTTCAACGCCTCGGCAATGAAATTAATTTAAGCTTTGAGAAAAAGCATAAAGTGATTATTGATCGCTTTGGACGTTATCCTCATCGCAATGCCATCCTCGGACGTGTTTCAACACCAGAGGAAACCGAATTTTTATTAGAACCGAACAGCAGTTTTTAAGACTGCTCTATTTTTTAATGCTGAGTTATCCATTCTTCCATGCTCAGCTGGGAGTTCACCATGAAATATCTCTCTCTTTGTTTAGCTTTAGGCACTGCCTTAACTCTAGGTGCTTGTTCTACCATACCTAGCAAACCAAAAACTTTCGATCAACTTGGCCAGTTTTCAGCCTATCCGTTAAATGCACAAACGTTCCGAATCAGCTTCCAAGCTGACTCAAACATGAGCTATGGAACAGCTGAAGAAATTACCTTGGTGAAATCAGCACAAACGACTGTACAAAAAGGCTTCCGCTTTTTTAAAGTACAAAATGACCCAAGTAATCAAAGCCAGAAACCACCTCGTCAGGCTGTGGTTTACCCAGCTGCGCCAAGCTTTTACCCGTATGGTTATGGTCGTCGTTATCCGGGTTTCTGGCATGATCCGTTCTATGATTTCCCACAAGTGGTCAATATCGACCCTGTTCAAGTGTCGTATACTATTGAATGTTATCGGGATCAAAAGCAGGCTCCTCAAGATGCTTTTGATGCAACGTTAATTCTCAAATCAATCGGACAAAAATATGGCTTAAGCCCGACAGGAGAATTGCTGCCACCGCCTGAGCCTCCAGTAAAACAAAAATGAATAGGATGACCGTATGAATATGGCAGAAGAAGTACACCATGCACCCAATCTGAAGCGCAGCAAATACTTTGCGACGATGGCGCTGGTTATTGTTGTAGTGTTGTGGATTGGCTTATTGGTTGCCAATCGCTTTTTGCCAGAGTACACAAACTTAATTCATATTTTAATGTTAGGTGCAGAAGCTGGCGTAGTCGGTGGACTTGCAGACTGGTATGCCATTACCGTTCTGTTTCGAAACCCATTTGGTAAGCTTCCTATCCCTAAATTTTTGCGCGATCATACCGAAATTATTCCGCGCAATAAGGCTCGTATTGCAGAGTCAATGGGCCGATTTGTGCAGGAAAACTTCCTGTCACCTCAAGTGGTTGAACGAAGCTTAGAAAAAACTGACCTAAGCCTCGCCATTGGACAATGGCTAGCAAGCCCACAAAACAACACACAAGTGGTACAGCTCATTCAACAAACGGTACCGAAAATTTTTGAGTTTGTGAGCCAAGAGCAAATTGCTAATTTCGTGCAAAACAACAGCGTGCAATGGGTACGCAATACGCAAGTCAATAAACTTGCCAGTGAAATGTTACGTGCGGTCTTGGAAAATGACTTCCACCAAGACGTATTGCAGCGTGGTCTCGATATCGCGCATGAGTGGGTCGTACAAAACCCTGATAAAACTCGTGAATTGACCCGAAAAATGTTTAAAGCGCTGGGAGTCTGGTCACTGGCAAAGGGTGCAAGCTGGATTGGTATTGATGTTCAGCAGCGCACCATCGACTCATTGATTGAAAAAGTAGAATCAATGCTAGCTGACCCTGAACACCCATGGCGGCAAGAAATTGAAACTGTTGCTCACTCTCTCATGCTTGAGCTGGCAAAACCAGATAGTGTTGCGAGCCAACGTCTAAATAGCGGTAAAGATGCACTGCTAGATAGTCCTCAAGTCCTGAACTTCATTAGCGGTGCTGTGACAATTTTATGTGATGCCATTAAAGAAGATTTAATGAAAGAAGACTCTGGCATTGCAATGAACCTACGTGCAGCAATCCAGCAACTCGGTGAAAACCTTGTTCAAAATACCAAAGTACGTGAAGTTCTCAACAAAGAAATGACAGGGCTTGCACTGACTTTTACCGATCAATATAGCGATAAAATCATACGCTATGTGAGTGAACGCATTCATGAATGGGACTCACGTGAAATGATTGGAAAAATTGAAAATGAAGTCGGTGGCGATTTACACATGATTCGCGTAAACGGCGTTGTAGTTGGTGCATTTATCGGTTTAACTCTAGGTGTAATCCGCGCAGCAATTGAATCGATTTTATAACCCTAATCATTTCTTTAAGAGAACAACATGCTACAGCTTCAGTCAAAATTGCCCGCACAAGGGGTCACTATTTTTAGTACCATGACGGCAATGGCACAGCGTTTGGGTGCACTTAACCTTTCACAAGGTTTCCCTGACTTTCCTGCACCTCCTGCTTTGCTCGAAGCCCTCTCACAGGCAACTTTGGCTGGACATAATCAATACCCACCAGGTGATGGCATTCTCGCTCTGCGTGAACAGCTTGCTTTACAGTTTCAACAGCGCGACCAACTTCAACTTGATCCTGTCACACAAATCACGATTACACCTGGCGCGACCATCGCTATTTTCTGTGCCATACAAGCCTGCATCAACACAGGTGATGAAGTGATTATTTTTGACCCGAGTTATGACAGCTACAGCCCTTCTGTTCAGCTAGCAGGTGGCAAAGCTGTTCGTATTGCTCTGCAAGCACCTGACTTTAAGGTTGACTGGCAGCAAGTTAAAGATCTGGTCAACGACAAAACCCGTATGATTGTGGTGAACACGCCCCACAATCCAACTGGCACCATATGGGAAAAACAGGACTGGTTAGAGCTTATTGAACTGATTCGAGATAAAAATATTGTGGTTTTATCTGATGAAGTGTATGAACACTTAGTTTTTGACGGTCAGCGACACTTAAGTGCATTGCATTTTCCAGAGCTTAGAGAACGTAGTTTTGTGATTGGTTCTTTTGGGAAAACCTTTCATGTGACAGGTTGGAAAACAGGTTACTGTGTGGCTTCACCTAAATTAATGGGTTTATTCCGTCAGATTTACCAATATGCGAATTTCTGTGGCACGACACCTTGTCAGATTGCCTTAGCGCAATATATGCAACAGCATCCGGAACATATTCGGGAACTTTCACAGTTTTATCAAACTAAGCGGGATCGATTTAATCACGCAATTCATAATAGCCGTTTTTTACTTAAGCCATCTCAAGGCACTTATTTCCAAAACCTTGACTACAGCCAGATTAGACCAGATTTACACGATGTTGAAATGTGCCAGTTTCTTGCCGAGCAACATAAAATTGTGGCCATTCCAGTTTCGGTGTTTTACCAACAAGCACCTGAGTCTTTACGCCTCATTCGTTTCTGCTTTGCTAAAAATGATGAAACATTGCAAAAAGCAGGAGAAATCTTGAATGAATGTTAATAAATTTAGAAACTTAGCATAGCAAAACACTACAAGAAATTTCCTCTAAATATGCTAAGTTGAATATCTGCCCCGCTCATCAAAGAGATGGGCGATGGAGAATACATGCCACCAAGACAGTCTTTAATTCATCAGCAAAATCTATGGAAAACATTTTTTGTTTTCTTATTGCCACTCATTGCAACCAATATTTTGCAGAACTTGTCCGGCACTATTAACACCATTTTTGTTGGCCAAATGATGGGGGTCGATGCAATTGCCGCAGTTTCTGTATATTTCCCCATTTTGTTTTTACTGCTGGCTTTTATTATCGGAATTTCAACGGGTACGACTATTTTAGTCGGGCAAGCATGGGGTGCGCAGGATATAGAAAAAGTTCAAAGTGTCGTAGGGTCTACTCTGTTTATGACCATTATTGGCGGTATCATTACCGCAATTATTGGTGTGTTTTTTGCCCATGATATTTTAGAGATTTTAGGCACCGACCCAAAGGTCATGCATCTCTCGTTGCCTTATGTGCAGTGGATGTTGGCAGGTAGTCCACTTCTCTTTGTCTATATTATCTATACCTCTATTTTACGCGGTGTAGGTGACAGTACGACACCTTTACTGGCACTTGCTTTAACTAGTGTAATTGGCGTAATTATTACCCCTATATTGCTTAAGGGTTATTTTGGTTTTCCTGCTCTCGGTATTATTGCACCGGCTATAGCGTCTATTATTAGTTATATTGCGATTCTAATTTTTCTGGCAATTTACCTAAACAAGAAAAAGCATCCGCTTCGACCGAACCGCCAACTTTTGCAGCATATTCGTCATAACCCAGACTTAAGCAAAATCATTTTGCGCCTAGGTGTGCCAACTGGTATTCAAATGATTACCACCTCTATGGCAGGACTCGTGATTGTAGGTTTAGTCAACCGTTTTGGCGCTCATGCGACAGCTGCATATGGTGCTGTAAACCAAGTACTCAACTATATTCAGTTTCCTGCTTTATCAATCTCAATTGCAGCTTCAATTTTTGCAGCACAAGCCATTGGTGCAGGTAAATCAGATCTACTCGCACGTGTTACCCGCACGGCTCTAGGTATGAACTTTTTATTTACGGGTACTCTAATTGCTCTTGGCTATCTATTTTCAAAATATTTGATGGCTTTATTCATTACCGACCCAACTGTGGTGATGTTAGGGCAGCAGCTTTTATTTATTGTACTTTGGGCAATTTTATTCTTTGGTGCAGGTGCTATTTTTGCATCCATCATGCGTGCCAGTGGTACCGTAACAGCCCCAATGCTATTAAACATATCGGCTATTTTATTTATTGAAATTCCATGTGCTTACTGGTTTAGCTCTATGTGGGGACTTAAAGGAATTTGGTTTGCTTATGCTTTGGCATTTGTCAGCCTCTGTATTGTTCAAGGCTTGTATTACCAGTTTATTTGGAAGAAAAAGAAGATCAAAGTTCTTATTTAGAATGCATTAAGCCTTATAAAAAAAGCCATCAAATGATGGCTTTTTTACGTTAAAAGTTATTTCATTAATTTGGTCACAATGGTTGAAGCACGTTGGTATCCTGTCGGGAATAAACGTTGGAATGCATCCAGAATTTTTGCATCACTACCAATGAGTAAACGACGCTTATTTTTCAAAACTGCATCCAAAATTTGACGAGCCGCTTCTTCTGGTGGGGTACGCAATAACTTGTCAAAATTTTGAATCGATTTTGTCGGATCCATACCCAAGGTGTTCAAGCTATCACTCATTTTTGCAGCTTTAGCAATATTGGTGCGGATACCACCCGGATGTACGCACAACGAGCTTACGCCACATTTTTCAATATCTAGCTCTTGGCGTAATGACTCGGTAAAACCACGCACCGCAAATTTAGTGGCATTATAGCCAGACTGAGTAGGTTGAGCAGTTAAACCAAATAAGCTCGAAATATTAATAATATGACCATCTTGAGTTTGCTTAATAAACGGTAAAAATTCTTTAGTACCGTAAACCACACCCCAGAAGTTAATTCCAACGATCCACTCTAAATCTTCATAGGTCGCGCCTTCTACAGTTGAACCTAAGGCAACCCCGGCATTGTTAAAAATGAGATTAACAGAACCATGATCTTGCACGGTTTCCTGTGCCCACTGTTTTACAGCTTCTCGGTCAGAAACATCCAGCTTTTTAGTTGTTACGCTAATGTTGCTGTAGGGTTTTAATAGCTCAACAGTTTTCTCTAAGCCCTTTTCATTAATATCACTCAAAGAAAGATGGCAGCCTTGTTTTGCCAAGAGAATTGCTAGTTGTTGCCCAATGCCAGAACCTGCGCCCGTAATTGCAGCGACTTTGTTTTTAAAATTTTTCATTGTCCATCCTTTGTTTTTCGATTTGCACAATCGGTTCATTGCATGTGCACTTTAGACTCTTTTAATATAATTTTGACAATATTCATTGTCAATATAGTACACTGTAATTTCAGATAGATTGGCACAATTCTGCTGACGGCTTTATCATAGGCCCATATTTGCCGAAAAACCGATAAATCAGGAAACCATTTTTTATGGCGACAAACGACTCAACCAGTAAAAAGAAAACAAAAACTGTGAGTAAAGAACGTCAGTTCAAAGGGTTATCTCTTACTGAGCGTAAAGAGGCACGCCGCGAAAAACTGATTGAAGCAGGTATTGCAACTTATGGAACTCTCGGCTTTTTTTCAGTGACGGTAAAAGATGTTTGCCAAGAAGCAAAACTCACCGAGCGCTATTTTTATGAATCTTTTAAAAAGAGTGAGGATTTATTCCAAACTATCTTTTTAAAAATGATTGAAGAGTTACAACAAAACTTAATGCAAGCTGTGATTAAAGCTGCGCCAGATCCAGAAAAAATGGTCGATGCTGGCTTAAGGGCACTGCTGACAACCTTAAAAGACGATCCAAGACTAGCTCGTATCATCTATGTTGATGCAGTTCTTGTTCAAGAATTACATAATCAGGCCACCATTCAGGAAACACTTGCTCAGTTTGACCGTATGATTCAAGCTTTCGTTATGCTGACCATGCCGCAAATTCAACATCATGAAAATGAGCTATCTTTAATCGCAACTGGCTTAAACGGATACGTGACACAAATTGCGATTCGCTGGGTGATGGGAGGCTTTGAGCAGTCTCTGGAGCAAGTTTTGACAGCTTGCCGTATTGTTTTCTTATCTTTATTGGCACAAGTTTCAAAATAATATTAAAGTTTTTTGACACGACTTTGACCCAAGAAACCTATTGGAAAGCAAACTGGTAACACATTGAATGATTTTAAGAAAATTTATGTTTTCCTGTCATCATTCGGTCATGTGCTTGCCGTATTTTTGTCACAAATTATTGCTAAATTCGATTTTATAGACTTTTCTGCAATGAAATTGTCATAATTAATCTTTGTAATAAGCCTGTCATAACTACAAAACGGTTCACCGTTAAAATCTACAAGGTATTACGCTGTGAAAGATGACTATATTTTAATTGTCGATGATGAGCTTCCTATTCGTGAAATGATCCATACTTCTTTGGACATGGCAGGCTTTCAATGTTTACAGGCTGAAGATGCTAAACAGGCTCATCAAATTATCGTCGACCAACGTCCGGCGCTTATCTTGCTCGATTGGATGTTACCTGGAGGGGTGAGTGGTGTCGACTTATGCCGCCGCTTAAAACGCGATGAAAATTTAGCAGAAATTCCAGTCATTATGCTCACCGCTCGCGGAGAAGAAGACCACAAAGTACAAGGTCTAGATGCCGGTGCAGACGACTATATGACTAAGCCATTTTCAACACGTGAACTGGTTTCTCGTATTAAAGCAGTTCTACGCCGTGCAAATGCATTAAGCGGTGAAAAAACAATTGATGCCAATGGTTTAATTCTTGATCCTGTAAGCCAGCGTGTAAGCTTTGGCAACAGCATTTTAGATATGGGACCAACTGAATATCGCTTGCTTGCATTTTTTATGACCCATCCAGAGCGTGCATATACACGTGCACAGTTGCTCGATCAGGTATGGGGCGGTAATGTATACATCGAAGATCGTACCATCGATGTACATATTCGTCGTTTGCGTAAAGTCTTAGAACCTTTTGGTGTTGACCGATTTGTTCAGACAGTACGTGGTACAGGTTATCGTTTCTCAACACGTGCAGATTTAGCCGCAGGTTAACCAAAATTTATGTATGAACCCTACCCCGTCCCTGAACAGGTACGTGAACAAAAACTTTCTCGTTACAGTAGTTTATGGACGTTCGCTAAACAAGATTTACGGCTTTTATTATTTTTCCTGATTATTGCGGGTTTAGTCGGTTTAGGGGTTGGGTATTTCTGGAGCTGTATCTTTATCGCCTTCGTGGTGTTTTTTGCACTCCAGTTACGTTCTTTATATTTGGTCAATGATTGGATTGCCAATAATCCTTATGATGTTCCTCCCAACTTAAGTGGTATTTGGGGGGCACTATTGTTTAATGTGTATCGTGCTCAGCGTCAGGAACGTATTGTTCAAGCCGAAATGGTTGGGCTGATTGACCGCGCTCAATCCTCTTTAGTTGCGCTTGCTGAAGCAGTTGTACTCATTGATGATCAACATCAAATTGAATGGTGGAACCCTGCCGCAGAGCGTTTATTGGGTATTAGCCCACTCGACCGTGGTCGCAACTTATTAACGATTTTGCGCCAGCCTACTTTTATTGAATATTTTAACAACATTGATCAGGCACCTGACGGCATTAAGCTGCATTCCAACTTTGATGATGATCGTTATGTGCAAGTCAAACTCACACGGTTTGGTGGTGAAAGCCGCTTACTTGTCGCTTACGACGTAACGCGTATGCACAACCTTGAGCAAATGCGTAAAGACTTCGTCGATAATATTTCGCATGAGCTTCGTACGCCGTTAACTGTGCTCAGTGGCTATATCGAAACATTTACCGACCAAGAAGATATTAGCCCACGCTGGAAACGCGCATTTGATCAGATGCAGTCTCAAACTAAGCGTATGAACGCGTTAGTGAATGATTTACTGCTGTTATCAAATTTAGAAAATAACAAGAAAATTGCAAAAAACCAGATTATTGAAATGCCGAGCTTAATGAATCAACTGTTTGATGATGCTCAAGCCTACAATGCCGATTATGGGCATACACTCAATTTACATATTGATAGCCACTGTGACCTCATCGGTTCAGACATGGAAATTGCCAGCGCATTTAGTAATTTAATTACCAATGCCATTAAGTACACGCCAAAAGGCGGAACCATTACCATTGGCTGGCACGACGATGGTGAACATGCTTACTTTAGCGTACAAGATACCGGTATCGGGATTAATCCAAAACATTTACCGCGTCTGACCGAACGCTTTTATCGTGTAGACAGTGACCGTAGTCGCCAAACAGGTGGAACGGGTTTAGGCCTTGCGATTGTAAAACACGTACTTATGCAGCATGGTGCTTATTTAGACGTGCAATCTAAAGAAAATGAAGGATCAACCTTTACCGCAGTTTTTCCAAAAGAAAGACTATATAACATGAGCTAAAATTATCGCTCGTACATATAAAAAGCCGACTCATGAAAGTCGGCTTTTTTGTCACATTTAAATCTATTTATTTAAAATTAGAGCAATAAGATTTAGCCTGATTTTTCTCAATGACATTTAAAAAGTTGGTGGCAAAAGTGTTGCTCTGGCGTAATGCATCACGATGATCTCCGCCATCAATCGTTTGATAAATGGTTGGTTTTTTTAATTTACATAACTGTTGGTAATAAGCATATGTTCCTCTCGGGTCAACTAAATGGTCTTTAGAACCCTGCACGATCATTAACGGTACAGTCGGCACCATATTTTGAATGGACTGCTGTTTTAGATAAGCCAAAAGAGGTTTTAAGTCTGCATCAGCTTTAAATATGCTCGAAGGAGATTTCTTCAAATCAGATTGAAGTTCAGATAAACAGCGGCTACGTCCTTGAGTCAGCACAGTGTTCATTTCTGGACTGACTAAGTTTTCAGGAACAATGCTTGGTTCAGCTGCTTGTGCGCCCAATAATACAATCGGGAAAAAAGCAGCCACACTAGGTTCTGGGTTCGGATTAGTTTTCACATATTCTGCAATACCTTCATATTGATAACCGCCTGGCGCAAGCGCAATCGCTCCTTTTAAATCCAGTTCAGGCGCATCTTTTTGGCCATAAGCAGATATTGCAATTGCCGCAGCCCCGCCTTGGCTATGTCCCATGACTAACCACTGTTTATTGAAATCTTTTGGCTTCAGCACATGTAATGCTCGTACGGCATCGACCACCGTATGCAGTTGGCTTTTTGCATTCATATAAGGATGCCCACCCGGTGTACCTAAACCCTGATAATCAGGTGCAACAACTGCGTAGCCTCGTGCAAGCCAACTATCTAAAGCTTTAGAAGCAACTTCTTGATATGAATGAACTGGGCCACCTACATAGTCACCCGAAGGTGCGCAGGTGTCAGCAACTCCTGTCGTACCATGTGCCCAAGCAAGTATAGGCCAGCCATTTTTAGGCGGTGTTCCTTTCGGTAGTAAAATAAATGCTGAGGTAACGATAGGTTCACCGTTCACACCTCGACTACGATAATTTATTAACAAACGCTGATCGGCGTGAGGAAATAAATTCGTTACATCTTGCTGTGCTATAGACAGTATTGAACCTGGTTTATCGTTCACAATTTGCTTGTTCAAATCTGTAATTGGCGTAGCCATAGCAGAGCCAGACACTAAACAAGCACTACTAAATAAAATTTTAAAAAACAAATTACTTTTTTTAATCAAGGGATTACTCCTCTACTTTCTAATCATTTCAAGTTGAACTTATAAAAAATATGCCCCTATTGCATATAACGAACCCAACAAGAGGCAAATGAAAGAACTTATATACCAAAATAGATCACTATTCCCACTAAATCTAGCCTTTAACCACGGAAATGCCAAACCACGCAAAATAAATATAATCGCAACGAGAGAAATAATAATTTTTTCAACTGGCAAACTGATAAAGCCACTTGCTGCACAAAAAGCATAAAAAGAAAAAATACAAAGAATAAAACCAACCGAAATTGCCATAAAATTCGGATACCAATCACCTCTTTCAACCATCTGGACAATACTTTTTCCAGCCCCTAAAAACCGAAAACCATTTGCTCCCCAGAACACACAAATAAAATGAAGTAATGCAGCGCAGAATGTTAATATCGCAGCAAGATATAGTGAGACGTTCGGAAGTAAGTTCATTAGATTTTATAGTAGTAAATATATATGAGACTTATTATACTCAACTATAAAATATATAAAACTTATTAATAGTTAAAATGAGATTTAGCTTGATATTTAAAATATTAAATACCAAGCACAGATCATCTAATTATTTGCTCTCAAACTCTTTAAAATCAGCTTTTCTGATTTTTGCGTGAATACCTTTAGTTTTATCTACAACTTGTGAAACTTCAAAATCTGTTGCAGCACTTAAATACGCATATGCTGTCGCTTCATCAATACCATATTCTTGGTTTAAGAAACGGATGGCTTCACGTGTAGATTTCCTCATTGCTTCATCTAGATCTTCATCAAGTCCCGGCGTAATCCAAAACTCAGCATTTTCAGCTAAAGGTTGTTTTAGCTCTTTGCCCGGTATTTTGTCTTTACCCGCTTTAAGCAAGGTAAATTTTAGTGTTGCACGTGCTGAAGCTTCGAGTGCAGTTAATGCGACTTCACCATCCCCTTGCGCGAAATGGCTATCACCCGTATAGAATAATGCGCCTTTGACCTGAACAGGATAATAGGCTGTTGAACCTGCACCTAGTTCATTAATATCAATATTTCCGCCATACATTGCGGGTGGTACAGAGTGAACAGGCTCAGACGTATTGGCTGCTACCCCCATAATTCCCATAAAAGGATACAGCGGGAAACGTATTGATTTACCCGATTCTGTTTTTAATACACCTTCGTACTCACCTTTAGCATTTTTTTCAATTGGGGTGAAAATCGATACATTTCCATAGCATTCAGGATGCTCAGCCGATGCATTTTCTTGCTTTACTTTCTTAGGAAACTCACCCACTAAAGCACCTTTACCATGTCGATTTGAAATAACACCGTAAGGTACACGCGGCTCAACTTTAAGTACTTCAACTTTTAAAATATCGCCGGGCTGTGCGCCTTCAATTGCAACAGGACCTGTCACAATATGTGGCCCATCTTTATGAAAATCATGCTTTAAATTTGACTGGGTAATTGTTTTTGCTTCTTCCAATATTTCATTAGATTTTACACCTTTCGATTTAAAGAACTTTTCAGCATTACGCCCTTGGTCTTCAAGCAAACCTTCATGAGAAACCGTATCAAACGTTACAACACTACCCGACGGAACAGTAAGCACAGGTTTAGCATCTCGATTTGGTAAATATCCCCATGTAATCGTATTTAAAGTAGAAGGAACATAATAATTACCTTTATATTCTCCAGTTTGAATTTGAGTAGGCTGTTTTGAAATTTGGTTTAAAACTTTAAAATCATCTGCATGAGTGAGTGAAATGCAAAATACAGATAAAACCGAAGCTGTCAGCTGTTTAACATTTAACATGATTTCAGAACCTAAATATAGAAAGTTAGAGTAAAGTCCTGAATAATTAGCAAACATTATGCCAAAGCTAATTTTTTATAATATGTAAAAGGAACTTAATGTTTATAAAAAAATAAATAATTTTTTAGATTTAAATACTTATCTTCAAATAAAATTAAAAGTACGACTTAAGTCTAAACCAAATATCTATTTTCGTTTTTATTTACGAACGTTAAATATTCTTGATCATTTCAATCATACATATATATGTCTAGTGCATATAATGTCCTAATTTAGACCATTAATAATATTATTTCAAAATAATATAAACAAGAACATAATAATATATTATATTTTTACATCACTTAAATTTAAAAACCCTGAATAACTTTATTCAGGGTTCATATTTTATATAAGTTATATAGCTTATTAAACTGTATGCCCCATACGTTCGCCCATCACAACAACAGACTCAGCTTTAAAACGCTTTTCCCACTCGACCTTATCTTTTTCAAATAAGATAACCGCAGTAGAACCTAAATAAAAACGGCCAAGCTCAGCACCTTTTTCTAGCTTTAACTGATGATGTTGTAATTCGATACGACCTGAAGGCTTTACCTTGCCTGTTGCTACAGTTTCAATACCAGCAACAATCATAGCGCCGACTAAAACAACAGCCATACGTCCAAGTTCAGTATCAAACAAACACACCATGCGTTCATTACGGGCAAATAATCCCGGTACATTTTCAGCAGTCACCTGATTTACTGAAAATAGCTCACCCGGTACATACAACGTTTCAGTTAATGTACCTGCAAATGGCATATGAACACGGTGATAGTCGCGTGGTGAGAGGTAAACTGTTGCAAACTCACCTTCTTGGAAAGGTTGAGCAAGTTGTGGGTCGCCAATGAGTTTCTCTACAGAGAAGCTTTGGCCTTTTGCCTGAAAAACTTCGCCAGCAGTAATTTTACCAATTTGTGAAATAGCGCCATCTGCTGGTGAAACAATGCTATCTGCATTTTCGTCGACCAAACGTACGCCATCTTTTAAAGCACGGGTAAAAAAGTCATTAAAAGATTTATATTTCAGTGCATTGCCTTGTTCAGCAATCGATAAATCAATCCCATACTTAGTTTTAAATGCTTGAATAACAGCAGTTTTTATAACTGGATTTTCACTCGCAGCAACTTTACCCACTACACGGCTCAATTGATGTTGAGGAACAAGATTTTGTGCCTTAATAAATAATTCTTTTTTTAATCGAGATGTGAAACTCACGACGGTGATTCTCCAGTAATAATAGGACTATCGAGGCGATTGCCCCATTCACTCCACGCACCATCATAGGCTTTTGCTTCCCAACCCAAAAGTCTAGCCAAAATGTAGGCCAAACCGGAACGGTGATGTGACTGGCAGTACACGACTACAGGTTGCTGTAAATCGAACCCAAGTTGTTCAAGGCGCTGCCGCGTGCGTTCAAGCGGATGCAATTTTAGATGATTTTGACGATTAAGTGCAGTACTCCACTCAAAATGAAGGGCATTTGGAATGTGACCACCGCGTCGCGCTGCTAAACGGATACCACTATATTCATCAATTGTTCTACAGTCCCATAACTGAATACTTTCTTGCTCGACTTGCTTTCTTAGTTCCTCATAGTTCACTCGGTACTGAGTAGCATGCGATAAATCAATTTGAATTAAATCGGTAACAGGAGAAACTTTTTCGACTTCTGCCGTTGTGGGTAAGCCTGCTCCTAACCATGCATGAATACCACCATTAATTAAACTGGTACGCGTAAATCCTAAGCAATGTAAATTCCAGATTAAACGCCCAGCCCATGCCCCACCTTCATCGTCATAGACCACAACGTGATGATTTGGTGAAATATTCAATTTTTCAATCAGCGCTTGTAAGCCAGATTCATCAGGCAAGATGCCAGTGGCTTCTTCATGTTGAGCCACCAACCATTTAGGTTGTAAATGAATTGCATGTGGAATATGAAGTTGCTCATAAACAGATGCACGGCTTAAATCCACAATACGGATATATTCATTGCCTAAATAAGGCACTAACTCTTCAGCTTCTATGAGTAAATCAAGTTTAAAATCAGGAGGGGTCATCGTCATGGTTACTTTTTATACCAGCTTAATTTCATCTTAGCATAAGCTTATATCTATCAAACTCTGATTTTCTGCTACCATTTAGCAAAAAATCAGATATAAACATTCTTAAGCGCCAAGTCTTTGCCAAGTCGTCAAACGACATTGTCATTAAACAGCTTCATCAAGCTCTTCAATTTGGAAAACCTGACGCAAATAGGCCAAGAACGTATCGTTGTCGGTCATGGTCTTTCCTGGACTATCCGAAATTTTAGCAACCGACTGACCGTTGCACTCAACCAGTTTCAACACAATATTGAGCGCTGTTTGTCCCATATCATTGGTCAAATTGGTTCCAATACCGAAACTCACCTGAAAACGATCTTTAAAGTATTGGTGAAGCTCCCATGCCTTTGGCAAATTGAGTCCATCACTAAAGGTGAGCATTTTGGTTTTAGTATCAATTTTTAACTTACGATAATGCGCGTAGGCTTTATCGCCCCACTCATATGGGTCACCACTGTCGTGACGTAAGCCATCAAATAGTTTAGCGAAATACAGGTCAAAATCTCTTAGGAAAGCATCCATTCCAACAACGTCAGTCAAAGCAATTCCTAAGTCTCCACGGTACTCTTGTACCCATGTTTCTAAAGCAGCTTTTTGAAAGTCACGTAAGCGCACATCAAGGGCCTGAAACGCTTGTAGGAATTCGTGCGCCATGGTTCCAATTGGCGTGATATTTAATTCTTTAGCCAGTAAGACATTACTTGTACCACGGAACACATGTGGGACACTTTTATGAAATGCAGCCACCACATGTTTTTGCCATTCAAAGCTATAGCGACGGCGAGTACCAAAGTCGGAAACTAAAAATGGAGGATCATTCGGTTGTTGAGATTTTTCGTATTGCTGAATTAATTCGAGTTTTGCTTTTAAACGGCGTTCGCCCTCGGCCCAAACTTCATCTGTTCGAATGCGGCTAAAATATAACTCGTTTACAATCGCCAGCACAAAAATCTCGAACATCATGGCCTGAACCATTGGCCCCTCAATACGAATATCTAGACGGCCTTCGGCATCTATACTGGCTTGAATAAAACGACGTTTGAGTTGGAATAATTCTAAATAATCGACAAAATCACTTTTAATAAAACGCAATTTTCTTAAGTATTGCAATTCGTCTTCTTTATATTTGAGATTACATAAATGGTCGAGTTGCTCATTTAAGTCATCCAAAATATCCACTAATGGATAAACCGTATCTTCTAAGTTTCTGCAACGAAAATGATAGACGCTATGAGTTTGCGGAAATTTGTGCAAAACCACTTGTAGCATCGTAAATTTGTACAAGTCTGTATCAAGTAAAGAATGGATAATTGGAGACATAGTCAATGATTATTCGCTTGCTTCTTTGCATTAAAGCATATTTTTATAGATGAATTATGGGCTTTTATACCATTGTTGCAGCTCCATGAAATTTCCTTTTAAAAATCATTTAAATTAATTTCTGCTAAACTGCATCAATTCAAACAATTGCAGAAACTCTCTCTAACAATGCGCGCTTTAATACAACGAGTTCTTGAAGCTAAAGTGGTCGTAGACGGTGAAACGACCGGCGAAATCCAGCATGGCTTATTGGTTTTTTTAGGAATAGGCCGAGATGATACCTTCGCCATGGGTCAGAAGCTTATCGATAAAATTTTGAAATATCGTATTTTTGATGATGAGCAAGGCAAAATGGGCTGGAACGTCTCTCAGGCAAATGGTGGGATTCTGCTTGTTTCTCAATTCACCCTGATGGCTCAAACCCAAAAAGGTTTACGTCCCGACTTTGGTCCAGCCATGCCACCTAGCGATGCAAAAGCACTCTATGAACAGTTGGTTGAATATACCCGTTCACAGTTTCAAGAAGTTCAAACAGGCATTTTTGCAGCCGACATGAAAGTACATCTCATAAATGATGGGCCAGTCACTTTCAATCTGGAAGTTGAAGCATAAATATAAAAAAACTCCCGATTGGGAGTTTTTTTATTAGATCTTAACGACCAGTTTTTTCTTTAATAAAAGCACGTGCCTGACGTACTTTCTCTTTTACTGGTTTTGGTAATTTTGGTGGAATGAGTTTAGCTGCTTGGTTAAACCAAACAAGCAAGCTGAAATCGCCTTCCATTTTAATGCTACCGTTTTGCATACCTGTCATAAATGCAGTTGGATCGCCTTTTAATAATGTTTTTACACCTTGTTCACTATCTGCAAATTGCAAAATAAAGTCAGCTTTTTCAGGTGAACCCGCGACTGTGTCGATGTGACCATGGTTAATAATAATTTGGCGAGCAACACCTAAGTCAGTACCAATTTGAATACGGAATGCACGGTCATGAACTAGTTCAATAAACTTAGGACTTGTACGTGCCAACTGTTTCATACGAAGTGCCAAACCTGCTACCAATAAATCTAACGGGTCTGTACTAACATCAACAAGTGGTAACTTAACTACAGGTATAGAAGAAAGTTTCATGAACATTCACGCCTATTGTATTTTTATGAAAATCTTGGGGCAAAACTCGACAAGGGCTTCCCTTTGACTGTTTTGTGCATCGACTGATGATATTCTAATTGGCAACGCAATCTATATATGAAACGTCAACAGACCACGCTATCGTAGCATAACTGGCTATTTTTTAATAAATGCTTTGTATAATAAAAATCATGTTTTCGTAAATAAAAAAGGCATGCTGTGCATACCTTTTTAGCGTTAGATAATACTTTAATTATCGGCTAGAACATTGCTGTTGGTCATCTTCATATACTGGCGTATGTTCTATATATTGGCGATTTGCCAAAGCCTTTTGTGCCTGTTTATCCTCACGTAATAAAACAAATGTGACCATTACCATCGCTAGACTTAGTGCAGTTAAATAACTATATGTGACTGGCATTTCAAAAGTGACTTGAACTCCAAAACGGACCACTTCCAATAGCCCCCAAAAAAACATCCCTGCAAGCATAAAACCAAGCCAACGACGGTAAGGAGAAAAGAAAACAGCAACAAGCGCGACAGCAATTAAGCTGAATCCGGCGATAGCGGCAAAATTCGCTGTTACCATAGAAACCTCCGTCTTAATGAAAACGTCTAAAAACATTCGGTCTGATCTTCAGACCTCATTCCAAAAACAACTTTAATTCATGATTTGTGTTGAAGCTTAGAAAGCATTATGGATGTTTTTTTTTAGAAAAAAAGACCTGTTATTTGTCGATGCGACACACTTTGTCGCAACATTCTTTTGTCATTACATTTTTCTAAATTTCAAAAAGTTCTACGTCCTATATGGCATCAATTCTGGCGTGTCATTACAAAAAACTATGCTGTTTTTTTACCTGAAAATAAGTTTTTTTCAGTTTTTTTTATTGCCTTTTTTCTGTGCATAATTTTGTCATAACTTGCTTGTTTTTATGACTATTCTGCATAAAAAAAGCGCTACTCTTGAGCAGCGCTTAATGATTGTTCAGTATTATTTAAGCACGGTTCAAATCTTTGTCATGCATACCGAGTAAATACAGTACACCATCTAAACCAACGCTTGAAATCGCCTGATTCGCATTTTGGCGAACAAGCGGTTTAGCGCGATACGCTACGCCAAGTCCTGCAATCGCAAGCATTGGTAAATCATTTGCGCCATCACCGACAGCCATTGCCTGCTCTAATGAAATATCAAGTTTGTTGGCAAGCTCACGTAATAATTCAGCTTTACGTGCGCCATCAACAATTACACCTTTTACTTCACCAGTTACAACGCCATCTTGTACGTCTAAAACGTTGGCATGAACTTCATCAATACCTAATTTACCTTGTAAATATTCAGCAAAGTATTGGAAACCGCCAGATAAAATAGCCGTTTTATATCCAAGTGCTTTTAACGTTGAAATAAGGCGTTCTGCACCTTCGGTAATGGTTAAACGCTCAGCAATTTTAGGTAAAACAGCAGCATCAAGCCCTTTTAATAATGCAACACGGGCGCGGAAGCTTTGCTGGAAATCAAGTTCGCCTTGCATTGCTCTTTCAGTAATTTCAGCAACTTGTGCGCCTACCCCTGCTTCAATCGCTAATTCATCAATCACTTCTTGCTCAATTAAGGTTGAGTCCATATCGAAGCACACTAAACGGCGGTTACGTCGATAAGCGTTGTCTTCTTGAACAGCAACATCAATATTTAATTCGCTTGAAAGAAGTAAACATGCAGCACGCATTGCTTGTGCATCTAAAGTTGGACCACTGCTTAAACCAAACTGTACACAAGCGCGACGAGGCAATGTACTGTCCTTTTCAATGTCTACACGACCTGATAAACGAGTTACAGTTTCGATGTTAAAGCCTTGGCTAGACACAATTTGTGTAACGGCTTGTAAGTGTGCAGCAGTAAGCTCTGGTGCCAAAGCCGTGACGATATAACGGGTTCGCCCACCTTCACTTACCCATTGATCGTATTCTGCGCCCGAGATTGGTTTAAAGCGCACTGTTAAGCCAATATCATGTGCTAAAATCAAAATCTCTTTCATTGCCAACGCTGTCGCAGTTTCATTATCTGAAGCGACCACGATGCCCAATGTCAGTTGATTATGAATAACGGCCTGACCTACATCCAGTATTTGCAATGAATGTACGGATAGTACTTGCATTAATCGGGTAAACTGGTTTGGTTGGTCCGGTCCTAAAAAGGATATAAGAATGATTTCTCGCATGAATTGACTCTAGTCTGAGTGACAACTATTGTAAGAATCATAATCGAATTTCAATATAATTGCCTTGGAAGTTTAACTTGATTGCGCCTAGACAAGGGCTATTTGCTAGCCTACTGATCATTAGTTTTGCATTGCATACCTTTTTATTGGTGATTGCAACGACACACCAGCTCAATGAAAACCGTGCGAGCCAAGGTCAGCTCATGACCAGCCAACTCGTAGCAGACAGCTTATCTGAGCTTGAACCTGCCAATACGGTATCTTTGGCTCTTATTGCCAATCGCTATGCGACCAATCCAAGTGTGGCATCTATTCGCATTCTTGATGCCAATAAACAAGTCCTAGCGACAAGCGGCATGTCAAAAACTCGCGAAGGTGAAGTTTTTGTTCGTGATGCTCTTCAAAACGAGAAGAAAGTCGGTTCTATTGAAATTACGCTTATTCAACCAAGTATTGGCGAAATCCTTCGTACCCAATGGCTGGCGATTTTAGCTTCGTTATTCTTACATGTTTTATTATGGCTTGCTTATCGTGCCATCGCTCGTCCAACCCGTAGTGAATACCTAGCACGTATTAACGAAGAAAATCGTTTAAAACATGAGATTCAAGAGTTAACTCAAGCTCTCGCGCTTGAAAAACAAAATACAGTAACTTTGGTTGCACAAGCTCAGCAACAAGCTAAAGCGAAACCACTTGTTCGCCCACAACCAGAAAAAAGCACAGAATCTACAAACCAAGATAGTTTGGCACTCAACATTCAGTTTTATGACCCTAAACAGTTATTAAGTAGTGTTAACCAGTCTGTTTCTATACCTTATTTTAAACTTTGCCAGCTCTTCTTAAATAAAAGTATCGAGCTATGCACAAAGCATTATCATTTAAAGACTACAGATATTGAGGTCGTAGATGAGTTTCATGCAGAAGGCTCAACACTCGCAATCTCAACTTCACATTCACACGCGGTAGAATGCCTGCTCATGGTGGGAACAGTTTTCCAATTACTGTCAGACGTTTTATATAAACGTTACCGTGAAGATAAACGCTTTGCACTACAAACGCGTAGTGCTGTGTGTCATGCCGTAGAAGCAATGCAAATTGATGCCAAAGAAGCAGCTCAGCGTTTAGCACAACATCTGCATGCTAAAGAGTCTGCGCTTTATCTAGATAATGATCAGCTTAAAGCAATTCAAGACAGTTATCAGCTTGTTGCAATGCCAAACCCGAGCAATATTATGACTCGTCATGCATTTATGATTAATGGTATGAATGCTGAATGTGCAGAGCTTGCCCAAAATATTCGAACTGAAATTTTGATGGGCAAAAAGTCAATTCCACAAAATGATAGCCCGAGCAGTGCAGCATCTTAAAAGTCATTATGCGCATTCAAACCTAGCCTAAAGGCTAGGTTTTTTTATTTAAATTCATGGTATTTATAATCAAGAATTTTATTTTCTTATGCTTTATTGAGATAAGTAAATCCAGATCTATTATGTTGAGTTGTAAATTTGGATAAATCAGAATCATAGGCAAAATTCTTTAAACAGCGTAAACTATGCAAAATTTATTAAATAGAAATTGTCTTACGACAAAAAAAAGGTGAAAGCGAATGCCGCTGAGTCGTGTTGAAGATCTTGTCGCCGATATTCGTGCAGGCAAAATGGTTATTTTGATGGATGACGAAGATCGCGAAAATGAAGGTGATCTTGTCATGGCAGCAACGCATGTGCGTCCTGAAGATATCAACTTCATGATTACCCATGCACGTGGTCTAGTTTGCCTAACGTTAAGCCGTGAGCGCTGTAAACAGTTAAATCTACCTTTGATGGTTGATCAAAACGGCGCTCAGCACAGCACAAACTTTACGTTATCAATCGAAGCTGCCGAAGGTATTACAACAGGTATTTCAGCAGCAGAGCGTGCGCATACAATTCAAACAGCTGTCGCAGCGCATGCAAAACCAAGCGATATCGTACAGCCGGGTCATATTTTCCCACTCATGGCTCAACCAGGTGGTGTTTTACACCGTGCAGGTCATACCGAAGCAGGCTGTGATTTAACACGTTTAGCAGGTCTTGAACCAGCTTCAGTCATTTGTGAAATCATCAATGAAGATGGCACAATGGCACGTCGTGCAGATTTAGAAATTTTTGCTGAGAAGCATGGTTTAAAAATTGGTACAATTGCCGACCTAATTCACTACCGTATGACCAATGAGCAAACGGTTGAACGTTTGGATCAAAAAACCATTCAAACTGAATATGGTGCATTTGAACTTTACCGTTATCGTGAGATCGGTAATCCGGACATTCATTTGGCTTTGGTTAAAGGCGAGCCAAATGAAGGTGTTACAACAGTACGTGTTCATGGTTTCAGTCCAATTCGCGATTTGCTTAAGCTCAATAAAGCTGATGGTGAACCTGCGTGGAATCTAGACCGTGCACTACAGACAATTGCAGCGAGTGATCGCGGTGTTTTAGTATGGATCGGCCAAGATCATTTGCAAGACTTGGGACCAGCGTTGGATGATTTAAATAAGCCAAAACCGGTGAAATCCAATGCAGCACTTTCACATCAATATCAAACGATTGGTGTCGGTGCTCAAATTTTGCGTGATTTAGGTGTTGAAAAAATGAAGCTTCTTAGCTCACCATTACGTTTCAATGCTTTATCTGGCTTTAATTTAGAAGTAGTGGAATATATCACTGCTGATCAAATCACAACGAAATAATCGAGGTTGCTATGGCAATTCGCCGTATTGAAGGTTTATTACATCTCGCAAGCGAAGGTCGTTATGCGATTTTAGTGGGTCGTTTTAACAGCTTTGTTGTTGAACACTTATTAGAAGGCGCGATCGACACATTAAAACGTCATGGCGTAAATGAAGATAACATTACTGTTATTCATGCTCCTGGCGCATGGGAACTCCCGATCGTTGCTAAAAAATTAGCTACATCAAACCAGTTTGATGCGATTATTGCACTTGGTGCAGTAATTCGTGGCAGCACACCACACTTTGACTTTGTTGCTGGTGAATGTGCGAAAGGTTTAGGTGTAGTCGCGTTAGAAAGCAGCTTGCCTGTTATCAATGGTGTATTAACTACTGACAGCATCGAGCAAGCAATCGAACGCTCAGGTACAAAAGCAGGAAACAAAGGTAGCGAAGCTGCTTTAACTGCAATTGAAATGGTTAATTTATTAAAGGCAATTTAAAGCATGTCTCAAACACTGCAAGCCGCTTATGCAGCAAAACGCAAAGCACGTCGTTTTGCTGTACAAGGTATTTATGAGTGGCAAATGAGTCACAACCCTGTACATGAAATTGAAGCGCGTACACGTGCGGAAAATGCAATGCACAAGGTCGACTTAGGCTATTATCACGAACTACTGACTCAAGTCATTGCTCAACGTGAAGAACTTGATGCATTACTTATTCCGGTACTTGACCGGGAACTTAGTGCACTTGATGGCGTGGAACTTGCGACTTTACGTTTAGGTGCTTACGAGTTACGTGATCATTTAGAAATTCCATACCGTGTGGTACTTGATGAAGCAATCGAGCTCGCTAAGCATTTTGGCGGAGCAGACAGTCATAAGTACATCAATGGTGTATTAGACCGTCTGAGTTCGACACTGCGTAGCGCAGAAAAACAGCAAGCAGATTAATTAATAGGCTTGATGTTCTATGGCTGAGTTTTCAATTATTGACCAATATTTTAATCGACAATCAAATTCAGATGTCGCACTTGGTATCGGTGATGACTCAGCCTTAATTACTCCCCCTCCAAATCAACAATTAGTGATCTGTGCAGATACACTGGTTGCTGGCCGTCATTTCCCTCTAGACACCTCCCCTCATGCTATTGGTTGGAAAAGCGTTGCTGTAAATCTTTCAGATATTGCTGCAATGGGTGCTAAACCCCACAGTATTTTACTTGCAATCAGCTTACCTCAAGTTGACCATGAGTGGCTTGAAGGTTTTAGTCAGGGAATCTACGACTGTTGTAATCAGTTCGGTGTTGCCTTAATTGGTGGAGATACCACCCAAGGTCCTCATCTCACCATTACCGTTACCGCAATGGGCTGGATAGAAACCGGCAAAGCCGTGTTACGTTCAGGCGCAAAAGTCGGTGATTATGTTTGTGTAAGTGGTCAGGTGGGTGATGCAGCTTACGGTCTTCAGCATTTGGGACATCCGCTGCAGCAAAGACTCGATTATCCGACACCACGTTGTCAGCTTGGGCAAGAGCTTAAAGGACTTGCCTCTAGCATGATTGATGTTTCAGATGGTTTAGCACAAGATTTAGGACATATTTTAAAAGCATCTAAGGTTGGAGCACGACTTGCCTTAGAAAAATTACCTGTTGACCCAGTATTGCAACAATTAAAAGAACAACAACGTTGGCAATATGCACTTGCAGGTGGTGATGACTACGAATTATGTTTTACAATAACACCGCAAAATTATGGAAAACTTTTGCAAAAACAACTGGACGTTAAGATTACAATGATTGGACAGATCGTTGAACAAACAAAACTAACTTTTGAGCATTTGGGTTCAGATTACCCGCTGCAAATTCATGGATACCAACACTTTGCATAAACCGCCGATTCATTTTAAGAACATGTCTTGGTTCAACCGCTGCATCGTTTTCTGTGGGGTTGGTTTTGGATCTGGTCTCGCCCCTAAAGCACCGGGTACTTTTGGCTCTGCTTTTGCCTTACTTTTTATTCCTATTTGGCTATCTCTCGGATTTAACTTAAGTTTAATCGCTATTATCATCATGTCTTTGGTGGGTATTTATATTTGCGGTCAAACAGCAAAGGTTATAGACGTACACGATGATGGTCGAATTGTGTGGGACGAATTTGCAGGTCAATCTATTACTCTCCTGCCTTTAATATTTTTTAATATAATGTCGTTACAATGGGCACTAATTGGTTTTTGCTTATTCCGCCTGTTTGATGTTTGGAAACCTTGGCCAATCCGTGTGGCTGACCAGAAAGTTGCTGGCGGCTTCGGAATTATGCTGGACGACATCATTGCAGGGCTTTGGGCGGCACTATGTATCATCATATTTATTACTTTCTGGGGCGTAACGCCATTTAAGTAGGTTTACTCATGTCAACTACCGTCATTATCCTTGCTGCAGGCAAAGGAACGCGAATGCGTTCTCAACTACCTAAAGTATTACAGCCTTTAGCTGGCCGCCCGCTACTAGGACATGTTATTAAAACAGCAAAACAACTATTAGCAGAAAATATCATTACCATTTATGGACACGGCGGCGATCACGTAAAGCAAACGTTTGCACAAGAAAATATTCAATGGGTTGAACAAGCAGAACAGTTAGGTACAGGTCATGCAGTAAAAATGACTTTACCAGTACTTCCTAAAGAAGGCGTTTCACTCATTTTGTCAGGCGATGTGCCATGTATTAGTGCGACTACTTTACAAAAATTATTAGATGCATCAGTTCAGACAGGAATTGGCTTAGTGACGCTCACTGTCGATGATGCAACAGGTTATGGTCGTATTGTTCGCCAAAACGGAAAAATTCAAGCGATTGTTGAACATAAAGATGCAACTGAAGAACAGCGTCAAATTAAAGAATTTAATACCGGTATTTACTGTGTTAGTAACGCAAAGCTTCATGAATGGTTGCCTAAACTGTCAAATGACAATGCGCAAGGCGAATACTATTTAACTGACATCGTTGCGATGGCAATTGCAGATGGCTTAGAAGTTGCCTCAGTTGAGCCAGAGCTGGCTTTTGAAGTTGAAGGTGTGAATAACCGTTTACAACTTGCTGCACTTGAACGTGAATTTCAACAACAGCAAGCAAAAGAGCTGATGCAAGAAGGTGTCACTTTTGCAGATCCTGCCCGTTTTGATTTACGTGGTTCAGTGAAAGTTGGACATGATGTTCGCATTGATGTGAATGTCATTATTGAAGGTGACTGTGAACTCGGTGACTTTGTAGAGATTGGTGCTGGCTGTATTTTGAAAAATACAAAAATTGCCGCAGGAACCAAAGTTCAGGCTTATAGCGTTTTTGATGGTGCAATTGTTGGTGAAAATACCCAAATTGGTCCATTTGCACGCTTACGCCCAGGCGCTAAATTGGCGAACGAAGTACACATTGGTAACTTCGTTGAAGTCAAAAACACAACCATTGGTCTTGGTAGTAAAGCTAACCACTTCACCTACTTAGGTGATGCCGAGATCGGTGCTGACTCAAATATTGGGGCAGGTACAATTACCTGCAATTATGATGGTGCAAATAAACACAAAACCACTATTGGCGATGCAGTGTTTATCGGTTCTAATAGCTCGCTGGTTGCGCCTGTGACTATTGGAAATGGAGCAACAGTCGGTGCGGGTTCTGTGATTACGAAAGATGTAGCTGAACAAAGTCTCTCCTTTGAACGTGCTCAACAAATTTCTAAGGCAAATTATCAACGTCCCCAAAAGCGTGAAAAATAAGAGGATTGAATTATGTGTGGTATCGTCGGAGGCGTTGCAGAACGTTGTGTAACTGAGATTTTAATCGAAGGTTTAAAACGTCTTGAATATCGCGGTTATGATTCAGCAGGCGTTGCTGTACTGAATAATGAAGAAGTTTTACGTGAGCGTCGTGTAGGTAAGGTGATTAATCTTGCCGATGCAGTTGCTGATCAGCAGCTCACTGGGGTAGTTGGTATTGCTCATACACGTTGGGCAACACATGGTAAGCCAACTGAAAATAATGCTCACCCGCACATGTCGGGTAAAGTGGCAGTCGTTCACAACGGTATTATCGAAAACTATCAAGAGCTTAAAGATGACCTTCAAGCTCTAGGATATGTATTTACTTCTCAAACAGATACAGAAGTTGTCGCTCACTTAGTTGCAGAAGCGCTAAAAAGCACTGACAGCTTACTTGAAGCAGTACAATCTGTTGTTCCTCAGCTTAAAGGTGCATACGCACTGGGTATTATCCATAGCGATTACCCAGATGAGTTAATCACTGTACGCGAAGGTTCACCACTGGTGATTGGTGTAGGTATTGGTGAAAACTTTATTAGTTCAGACCAACTTGCACTGTTACCTGTAACTAACCGTTTTATGTATTTAGAAGAAGGTGATATTGCTCGCCTGACTCGTACTTCAATTGAAGTATTTGCAAACGGTGAACCTGTTGAACGTCCAGTGAAAGAGCTTGACGCAACAGTAAGCAATGCTTCAAAAGGTGAATACAAGCACTACATGCTCAAAGAAATTTATGAGCAACCAGAAGCAATCAAACAAACGATTTCTCAAGCACTTGACGGCAACAGCTTACGCGAAGACTTCTTGCAAAATGCTGAAGCAGACTTTAGCAAAGTTCAAAGCGTACAAATTATTGCATGTGGTACAAGCTATCACTCAGGCATGATCGCGAAATATTGGTTTGAACAACTGATTGGTGTGCCTTGCCAAGTTGAAATCGCAAGTGAATTCCGCTACCGCTCACCTGTAATTGTTGAAAATACGCTTTATGTCTGTATTTCTCAATCAGGTGAAACAGCCGATACTTTAGCTGCATTACGTGAAACTCAAAAACGTGCTAAAGCAAACAAGCTCAGCATTCAGACTCTAACTATTTGTAACGTTGCGACGTCTTCAATGGTTCGTGAAACTGATCACCACTTATTGACCCTTGCTGGGCCTGAAATTGGTGTTGCATCAACGAAAGCGTTCACGACTCAGCTTGCTGCACTTATGCTACTCGTCTTAAAAATTGGACAAGTAAAACAGCGTATTAGCAATGTCATGATTGAAGAGATTGCTCGCGAATTGTGGCACAGCCCGAAAGTCATTCTTGATACGCTTAAGAATGATGCTGAAATTTTACGTTTATCAGAATTGTTTGTTGAAAAACAACACTGTTTATTCTTAGGCCGCGGCACACACTATCCAATCGCTTTGGAAGGTGCATTAAAGCTTAAAGAAATTTCATATATTCACGCAGAAGGTTATGCGGCTGGTGAGTTAAAACATGGCCCATTGGCACTTGTTGATAACGAAATGCCAATCGTGATTCTTGCGCCAAATGACGAAATGCTTGATAAGCTTAAGTCGAATATGGAAGAAGTTCAGGCGCGTGGTGGTGAATTATTCGTTTTCGCTGATGAAAATAGCGGCGTAGTCGAAAAAGAACGTCAACACGTTGTACAAATTCCAGCAGTAAACGAATGGCTTGCTCCAATCATTTATAGCGTACCAGTTCAGTTGTTGTCTTATCACGTTGCTGTATTACGTGGTACAGACGTTGACCAGCCACGTAACTTGGCTAAGTCAGTAACTGTAGAGTAATAATCAGACACGCTATCTATATGCGTGTGTTTAGACAATATAGTTTTAAACTGAACATTAAAGTTCTAAACTGTAACAATATAGTTCTAAACTAGACATTAAAGTTGTAAACCAGATAGACCCAGCTATACTGATTAAAAAGTAGGCTGGGTTTTTCTATGAGTAGAGCACCGAGATTCTTCACACAAGAACAAATTAGCAAAAGAATAAAAAGCGGTCGTGGACAAGGTATGGGAAAAGATTACCAACCATGGCTGACTATTCAGGATGTACCCTCTCGTGGGGTCTCTCATCGTATCTACTCTCATAAAACGCAAAGAGTTCATCATTTACTTTCTAATTTGGAACTGTATGTTTTTTTGATTTTAGATTGGTCTAGTTTTGTTCAGGATATTCGGGAACAGTTTCCCTTGAATCTAGACGACACAAAAGAAATCTGTTTAGAGCATGGTTTGAGACATCCCAGCATACAAGGCTCGGAACAGGTTATGACTTCCGATTTTCTGATTGATACAAATGATAAGAAAAAACCTCAATTCGTTATTCAGGTAAAACCATTAAAAGAACTCATCAAAGAAAGAACAATTGAAAAACTCGAAATTGAACGTCGATACTGGGAGGTTAAAGAAATCCCATGGAGTATTGTGACGGAACAAAATATTCCCACAACTGCCCGAAAAAATCTTGAATGGTTGAGCCCTTTTATTACTGAACATTTAGAGCCTGATATCTGGGATAGCCTACATACAATTTCTTATTATTTTTTAAAAAAACCAGGGATTTCTATCATTAAACTCTGTAAAGAGATTGATATTCAGGAAAAAACTACAGCTGGAACGACCCTACAATATTTAAGAACACTTATAGCAAATCGTTTAATTAAATTTGATATCCAACAGCCATTCCAGAAATTAAAAGGGTCTGACTTAGTGTTTGATTTAGAGGTGTCTTATGTGGCAAATCAATGAGGTCGTTAAATTTGATGAAAGCCACTACCGGATTTTATTCTTTCAATCTGGCGAAATCATATGGATTAATATGGAAGAAGCCAAAGGAGTTCCAACTTTAGTTCTTGAAGAACAACTTTCACAATGGATTGATGAAAAACGCTTATTTAGAAGCTCAGACCCTTATGAATATCTTAAGTCTATAGAGCCACCCGTAAACTCAGTCGCTTTTGAAAAACGTGCTCAGGCTTACCAAATTATTGAACCAATCGTATATGACACAGGCTGTTTTAATGAAGAGATTAGAGCTAAACGGGTTCGTTTAGTAGAACAGACAAATATCGCAACTAAGGCAACGATATACAAATACCTACGCCGCTATTGGCAAAGAGGCCAAATTCCAAATGCCTTATTGCCAGATTATAGAAACGCTGGTGCACCAGGAAAGCCAAGAACCTTAGCAGGTTCTAAAAAATCGGGAGCAAAACGTAAATTTGGCAATGGAACAGGTATTAAAATTACGCCAGAAATTGAAAGGCTCTTTCGATTAATAGTTGAATCTGAATTATTAAATGACAAGAAAATTAATATCACATCTGCTCATCGTCAATTTGAGGAACTCTTTGTTCAACATTACCCACATATAAAACAGGCAGATATTCCAACACGTAGACAATTTGACCATTTCTACAAACGTGAATATGAACTTCCACAAAGAATAGAAACCAGAACTCCTGTATTAAGTTTTCAAAAAGATATACGGCCATTAAGTGGAACTGCTACAGCAAATACGCTTGGGCCTGGTAGTCGTTATGAAATTGATGCAACTATTGCCGACATTTATTTAGTTGCTGATGATGATCGAAGCAAGATTCTAGGTCGTCCGATCCTATATGTAGTGGTTGACGTTTTCAGCAGAATGGTCGTGGGATTCTATATCGGATTTCATAATCCATCCTATGTTGTTGCCATGCAGGCGATTGTAAATGCTTGCAGTGATAAAGTTAGTTTATGCAAATTGCTTGGAATTGATATCGAGCCAGAACAATGGCCAACCCTAGGTTTACCTGATGCCATTCTTGCTGACCGTGGTGAAATGATGAGTCATCAGGTCGAACGCTTAGTACATGGTTATAATGTTCGTATTGAAAATGCACCTGCTTATCGAGGAGATGCAAAAGGTATTGTTGAACGCTATTTTGGAACATTACAGGCAGAATTCAAACCTTATGCTCCTGGAGTAGTCAAAGGAAATCGTATTCAAAAACATGGCGAAAGTGATTACCGTCTTGATGCGGTTTTACCTATTTCTGCCTTTGCCAAAATGATCATAAAGACAATACTTTATCGTAATCAGTATCATGTATTGGATACTTATGACAGAGATGCAGATTTTCCTCCAGACTTACCGTCTATTCCATTACACATATGGAACTGGGGAATTCAAAATCGTACAGGCCATCTTCGTACTGTAGATCCAGATACATTGCGAATCATGATACTACCTCGTAAGAAAGTTTCCATTTCCACTTCTGGTGTCAATTTATGGGGCCTGTATTACATTGGATCAGAAATACTCAGAGAAGGCTGGTTACATCGTAGTAAAGAAGTCACTCGCCCACAGGATCTCCAAGCGGCCTACGATCCAAGCTGTGTAGATAAGATATATTTATTCCCAAAACATGATAGTACGATCTATTGGGAATGCTCTTTATCAACCAAAAGTCGTCAATTTGCGGGTATGTCATTTTGGCAAGTGTGGGAGATACAAGATCAAGAAAAAAATCTACATGCGATTGAAAAGGATAATAGCAAAGCTGCTCGTAGAGAGCTGGATCAATTTATTCGTGACACCATTGCTGAAGCAAAAAAAATGGCGACCAACTCTGGTGTATCCAATCGCCAGCGTTTATCTGAAATAAAATCGAATAAAAAGTCTGTTCGTGAAAATGAGAAATTATCAAATACTTCCTTAAAACCTGATAAACACCCTAAAGATCAAGGAACCATTATTTCATTTAAGCCAAAACAAGATGAATCAAACTATCCGCAGTTCGTTCCAGGTCTTTTTGATGATGAGGATGATCAGTCATGACAAATCATATAATAAGAAATGCAGAATATCAGGACACAGGTGTTCATGCTTATAAAGACAATCCTTTCATTGAGGCCCTACCACCTATTCAAGAACCATTTGAAGATACAAAAAATCTTATCTCAAAAGTAACGCCTACTCTTGATGATCTAAAGCAAAAAAGAGTCATTCGTGCCCATAATATCCATCAGATCACAGGTTCCTTTTTTCAGCCTTTAGCAATGCATATGTTACTGAGTGAACGTATTTCTCTCATGATTCGTGGAGGGTATGTTGGACGTAATCCAAACACAGGAAAGTTGCAACAACACCTGCAAAATGGTTATGAAAGATTGCAAACACGTGATCTGAATGCCAAACGCTTTGATGAAACTGAATCCACTGCTCATAGCATGGCCATCATTGGCTGTTCAGGTAGTGGTAAAACGACCTCTTTACGAAGAATACTAAACACATATCCTCAAGTCATTTTTCACCCAACATTAAATCGCCATCAGATCGTCTATTTAAAGATAGATTGCTCGCATGATGGTTCACTCAAAGAACTTTGTCTCAATTTTTTCCGAGCAATTGATAAAATCATTGGTTCAAATTATGAGAAAAAGTATGGGATGAAAAGACATGGCGTAGAAACCATGCTTGCCCTCATGGCACAAACAGCCAATATGTTTGCCTTAGGCCTGTTAGTCATTGATGAAATCCAACATTTGAGTCGGGCAAAGTCTGGCGGTTCAGAGAAAATGCTGAACTTCTTTGTCACCATGACCAATACCATTGGTATTCCTGTGCTGTTCGTGGGTACACCTAAAGCTAGAGACATCTTTGATCTTGATCTACGTTCCAGTCGACGTGCGGCTGGTCTGGGATCTATCTTTTGGAATCCAATCCCACAATACCTACCTGATCAGAAGAGTCAAAACCCTGAGTGGATAGCATTTACCAATACCCTTTGGAAGTTGCAGTACTTGCAGAAAAGAGACCCTATCTTAAGTGATGAGATTCGAGATACCTGGTTTGATTTGAGCCAAGGTATTCTCGATATTGTAGTAAAACTTTTTATTTTGGCTCAGTTACGTGCCCTCGCAACGGGAGCAGAAACGATTACTGTAGAGCTGCTGAAACGTGTTTATGAAGATGAGCTGAAACTTGTACATCCTATGCTCAGCGCATTACGTTCAGGTATACCTGAAAGAATCGCTCAATTCTCAGATCTTGCTGTACCCGATATGGATAAGAAAATCATCCATCTTATTCAGAAAATCTCCGCATCTACCGTTGAATCCGAAGAAGACCAAGCCTTAAAACAATTGAGTAATGATGATCAACGACGTGTATATCTGATGCTAAAAGATGAATTCCCATCAGACTCCATCATCTTTGCCATTCAAAAAATTGTAGCGTTAAAACCTCAAATATCTAGACAACAGCTCTTGGCTGCTATTGTTCAAGCAATGGAGACAGACAATACACCGTCACAGGCACCAGCAACCAAAAAGAAAAACCAACGGATTAGCTTAAAACAATGGAATGAGCTAGAAGATACTGATCTTCGGCATATTTTTTCGATAAACCCAACCAGCCCAGAAAGTATTTATACCCAATTAGACCATCAAGGTTTAATTCTGCAAATGTCAGACCTGTTGTCATAGTAGGGTTTTATGCTCTGGCAACCTTTTCAAATGAAGCACAAACCGTTAAGCAAGTCCATATTCAATTGCCACAGCTTGAGTTAGCCAGAGCTTTCTTCTTCCAAAATGCTTATCTCACTCGATCTGCGCTTGAGTTGAATGTGCTGGCACAAGACTTTGATATTCAGAGCAAGACTGATCATTACCTAATTAATGTTCTTCCATCATGTGAAGGTTCACTTGCAACTTCTCATTTTAATAAACCAGGGTTTCGTCGATTCCTTGCATATCTACTTCTAAATAAAAATATAAGAGCTTCATATGAAAGCATCGCTCAACAGTGCCAAGCTTTTGAAAGCATTAATAATACGGTAAGAACATGGAACTTTAGTTTCATTCCACCCAATTTAACAGACGTAAACATCGAGGCACATGGTTATTACGACAGGTTAACCAATACATTTAAGATAGATGAAATCATTGGCTTTTCTGGGCTCTCCACCCATATTGATAAGCCTGTTTATTTTCATCATGATAAATTTTCTAAAGCCTCAAAAAAATCGGGTAATACCAGTACCATACCACCAAAGCCGAATCATGCAGAACCCAAACTGAATGATGAGGAAGAAGCAACGCCTAGTAATAAGCCTACTATTGTAGATGGTCCAACCACTTTACTTGATTTTGATGACCCGTTTGAAACAGGGAAAGTCGCAGATAAAACTGGCTCAAAAAATGCTGTTATCGTGGATGATGCCCAAGAGTATATTGATGAGTTAATTGGTGATGTGAATGCAGATGAGCCAGGAATTGGTGGCACAGTTAAAGCTGGTGATTTTGAGGGTTATGAGGATCAGACCGATGATGCTCATTTATATCTAGATCGCTTCTCAGCTTTTATAAAGATGCTTTATAAACTTGAAGAAAAGTATGGAATTCAATATTCACTGACTTTAAAAGTTCTACCTGAAGTAGAGGGATTTACCAAACATTTAAAGTCCGATAATAATCCACGCTGTATTGCTGAAGTACATTTTCTGCATCAAGGCCAGCATTTCATTTTACTGGAAGTTGATACATCCGATAATGCAACTCGCCTTTCAACACAATTATTAATAATAAAAGATATGAACTGCTGGGAAGAGGATTATGAAAAAATTCGTAAATTTGTGATTCAAAAAACACTCAATTGGCCGCATAGCTTCATCAAAAAAATAGCAGTTCAGCAAGTCAGATTTAATCACCCCCGTCTTGAAGAACATGGACAACAAATCGCCATTGAAGATTTAGAAAGTTGGGCTAGTCGAATTTATAACAAACTAATTATTTTTGATAACAAATGAGTAAATTATAAATTAAGTAATAACTTCTGAGACCGAACTTCACGTCAAAGTAGATAAAATCAAATAATAAAAATAAGTTAAAAAAATATGAAATTAGATTTGTATACATACTATTTGAATAGTATTCAATTTAAGAATAACTCCATACAAAGTCTATTTTGACTAATAGAATATTATTTTAAAGCAACATTTAACTGTCCACTTTCCAATAAATATTTGTCTAAGCCCCACAATAAAACACATAAATTTATGTGTTTTACACATTTTATTATTTATAAATAAAATAAATTAATTATTTTATTTAATATTTTAATGTGTTAAAATAATTAAAAAATGTGTTGATTGAATTGTATGGATTACATTGAATTTCGACGCCAACTTGGTAAGGCAGGTCTCACGACAGGAGAGTTTGCTGAATTGGTAAAGATGAGCAGTAATGCTGTGACCAATTGCTCAAAAAAAGGGGTTGTACCATCTCATCTAGCAATCATTGCAACGCTTATGGCTGTAATGGCCGATAACAAACTGGATTTCCGTGCAGTTTTTAATGAGATTGAGATAGAACCAAAGAAACCACGTGGTGGTGCCTCTAAAGGAAAATTTGGTGGCAGTAAACAAATAGTTTTACCAATGGAGTAACATCGTGTTAGCTAAAAAAAATGAAATACTCTATCAAGAGAAAGTAATAAATTGCCGCCCTCTATTGAAATGGGCTGGGGGGAAAACTCAACTTTTAACAGAAATTACCCCTAAAATACCAAAGAAATATGGTCGATATATTGAACCCTTTTTTGGTGGTGGAGCCCTCTTTTTTGCTTTAAAGCCAAGCAATGGGATAATTGCAGACAGTAATCCAGAGTTAGTAAATCTCTATCAATCTGTAGCAGATGATGTAGATGGAATTTTAGATCAGTTAAAGCAGTATCAAAATACAGAAGAAGTTTTTTATGCTGTTCGTAGTCAAGATTGGAAAAAACTACCTAATGTAGAAGCTGCTGCAAGAACTATATTTTTAAATCGGACTTGTTTTAATGGACTGTATAGGGTTAACAAAAAGGGACAATTTAATGTTCCTTTCGGAAAGTATAAAAATCCTAAAATAATAGATGAAGAAGCTTTAAGAGCTGCATCAATAATACTAAAAGACACTACTATTATTTGTGGAGATTATAAAGACGTATTAAGGAAACAAGCTCAGCCTGGAGACTTTATATTTTTAGATCCTCCATATTTACCTATTTCTGAATATGCAGATTTCCAACGCTATACCAAAGAGCAATTCTATGAAGAGGATCACACAGAATTGGCTACCGAAGTCCAGCGCTTACATGAATTGGGTTGTCATATCATCCTAACAAATTCAAACCACCCTTTAGTACATGAACAATATAGAAAATTCCCAATAGAAGTAGTTCAAACTAAACGTTATATTTCATGCAATGGTAAACGACGCACTGGGGAAGATGTTATTGTGACAATTCCACCAAAACCTCGATTTGATATTCGTATAGTTCCTGAAAGCTTATCTGAACAAATAAAATTATATCCTCCTACTCGCTATATGGGTTCTAAGAATAAATTATTATCTGAGATCTGGGGTGTTGCTTCTCAATTTGAGTTTGACACAGCGGTAGATTTATTTTCAGGTTCGGGCATTGTTGGGTATATGTTTAAATCATATGGTAAAACCGTTATTAGTAATGATTACATGACTATGGCATCTGTTTTTGCTAAAGCAATGATTGAGAATAATAATATTGTTTTGACCTCTGAAGAAACCTTATCATTACTTGAATCAAAAGGGCCCAATGATTCATTTGTAGAAACTAAGTTTAAAGACTTATATTTTTCTGATGATGATAATAAATTAATAGATATTCTTAGAGCCAATATTAAAACTATAAAAAATCCATATAAGAAAGCAATTGCTATGTCTGCATTAATGCGTGCTTGCTTGAAGAAACGACCACGAGGTATTTTTACCTATGTTGGCTATCGTTATGACGATGGGCGTAAGGACTTATCAATGTCGTTTCGAGATCAATTTTTAGATGCAGTAAATATGATTAATGCCTCAGTCTTTGATAATGGTCAGCAAAATAAAGCTCGCCTCGGAGATGCAATGACATTAAAGCATCAAGGAAATAAACTCGTTTACATTGACCCACCTTACTATTCACCATTATCAGATAATGAATATGTTCGCCGATATCATTTTGTAGAAGGTTTGGCCCGAGATTGGCAAGGTGTTGAAATACAAGAACATACTGTTACAAAAAAGTTTAAATCGTACCCAACTCCTTTTTCTTCTCGTAAAGGTGCAACGGAAGCCTTTGATCTATTATTTAAGCGGTTCCGTAATGACATACTTATAGTATCTTATTCATCAAATAGTCTACCCACACTAGATGAAATGTTGGCGATTATGTCAAAATATAAGTATCATGTAGAGGTAATCCCAATAGATTATCGTTATTCAATTGGCAACAAAAATGCCAACTCCAGTGATAACAACAAAGTTCAAGAATATTTATTCATAGGGTATTAGACGTGACAGTTATAGATACAAGTAATTTTCTGCAAGCTGATGATATTGAAAAAGTAATGTTAGTTCCCTTTGCCGTACATAATGGACACCATACTGATGATGCTATGGAAAATTATATCGGGGTTGATTCAAATGGACGTCAAGGACGTTACTATAGATTAGCTGCTGAAAAGCTGGGATTAGTCGAGTTAATTAGAAATAACCATACTATTTTGACTCCTATTGGGCAAAATTTTGTTACTTTCAATAAGTCGCAACAAGATCAATATATGGATTCAGCTATTCGAAACTTGCCAGTATTCGCCGCTGCCATCCAGTTTACCCAAAGTCAAACACCTCCTCCATCTCAAAGCCAATTAAAACAGTGGTTTATTAATTTATACCCTGGAGAGCAAAACACAGCTGAACGAAGATTTTATACTTTCATAAACTATTTGCGTTTTTGTGGATTTCAATACTAAGCAAAAATTAAACCCTGTAGTTTATAACTATAATGTTAAATGAAAAAATAAAGTCTTGAACTAAGTTTAAGACTTTAATGTAAAAATTTAATTTTATGAAATTTTTAACTTATTGATTTTATTAGACCACAAGTTTACAACTTTATTGTTCAAACACAGTTCTGTACACTCTCATACGATATTACTTAAAGTAAACATTCCATTTTTGGATTTATATCGCCAAAATTCAACGACAAAGACTCGCAATCAGCTCTTATAAAACCATGTCGAGAATAAAAATTTATTGCTCGCAAATTATGTGAAGTTACACTTAACACAACTCTATTATGCCCTTGGGAACTGGCAAACTCCTTAATCGCAGAAATAAGCATATTGGCAATATCACTGCCACGAAACTCTGGATTGACCCACATAGCGATGACATTAAATTCAAGTGCTGCATCTGCTATACCACCAACAATACCAATCGCTCGAGTTCTTTGCATCGCTAGAATATATTGATATTGAGAACGGCCAGAAGCACGAGCACGCCAATCTGCCTCACTATATTTCAAAGCATCCGCATATGTCACTGAAAAAGCATGAGGACTATCGAGTAGTGACTGTAGGCGAACCATTTTCAAAATTTCCCAGTCATTCTCTGTAGTATGACGGACTACAACTTCACCTAAGTTTTGACACATGTCATATCTCAAACTTTTATGTGTTTAAATTTAATTAAGGAACAAACTAATGCATGAATAGATAGTGAATTGAAATGAATTTTTCTTCATATTTAACTATCAGAATGACTATAAAGCAAACCCCATTCAAAACTAGTCTTCAACTCATCTCAAGATTTAGAAACTAACAATTACTACATCTAAACCGCTTGTTTCTGCTGATGTGGTCTGTGTGTTTTTAGCCAATTATATTAGCCAAAAATTAATTAAATCGAAGAAGCCCCAAAAATCTATGTCAGTGATGGGTGGACTCATTTTTATGGGGCTAGGCGTTTTTCTTGGCTTTAAAAATCAGTAGTTTCTACGGGTAAATGCTTACCTAACAAAGAAAAAGTAACATCCGCAACTTCCAACGGGTCTGAACTGGTCCAAATAATATGGTTCCCCTCATTTGGACTTTCAGAACTTAAATGATATTGATTAAGCTGCCGAATTAATTGCGCTGTTACAGCTTCGGAAGGCTCAATAATTTGAATATTACCACCTACAATTTCCTGAATCGTGTCTGAGACAAATGGATAGTGTGTGCATCCTAAAATAATCGTATCGACTTTTTGCTCGACCAACGGTGCCAAAATATTTTTTAAATAATCTTTAACCTCCGCGGTATGTGCTTTACCCGTTTCAATTTTTTCGGCTAAGCCAATACACGGCACCAAAGACACTTTAATATCTTGCGCATACGTTTCAATTAAACTTTTTAAGTTTTTACCCCTCACCGTGGTGGCAGTTGCCAAAACAGCAATATGCTTGCTCATGGTCATTGCCACAGCGGGTTTTACCGCTGGTTCTATAGCAATAAGCGGCACATTAATTTGCGCTCTAATGGTTTCAATCGCTACGGCCGTCATGGTGTTACAAGCAATCACGATCGCTTTGCATTTACCCTGAGCAACTAAGTTTGAAATTAAATGCGTGGTTCGTGAAACAATCCAGTCGCTTTCTTTGTCTCCATACGGCACATATTTCGAGTCGGCGAAATAGATAATGTCTTCATTCGGAAGCGCCTGCCGAATATGCTTAAAGAGAGACAACCCGCCTAAACCAGAGTCAATCATCCCAATCGGGTTATTATTATTCATGGTTTATCCTGCATTTCATAAATTTAGAAAAATTCTTTCATGGTTGCCAAGTCATTAAGCAGGACTTTGGGCTGAATGGTTTTTAATTTTTCGACCGATGTATAGCCCCAACCTACCGCAGCAAAATCAATACCTGCTTTATGCGCGGCTTCACCGTCAGTGGTTTGGTCGCCGACATAAATGGCATGGTTCTTACTTACGTCCAAAATGTTGAGAACACGCTTTATTCGCTTCGCTTTGCCAAATATAGACGAGCCGCCATCAATATGGCTAAAAAGCTCACAGAGTTCTTCACCCAGTACATTTTGACAGTTTTCTTTAGAGTTCGAGGTAATAATTGCGAGCGTATATCCCTGCTTATGCAGTTCAATTAGGTTGTCACGCATACCTTCAAACAAATGAATTTCTTCATCTCTTTCTTTCATTAACCGAATAAAGTCTTTCGCAATCCAAGGCAGTTTCCACCGAGAAACATTCATCTCTTTCATAATTTCTCTAGGCGTAAGTTGTTTGTAGTACTCAACTTCGTGAAGGCTTACCGTTTTAAACTTATACTTTGCGGAAAGTTGATTTAAAACGTTTAGAAAAAAATGAAAGGAATCGACTAAAGTGCCATCTAAATCAAAAATAATCGCTTGATATTGTTTTAAGGTTTTTTCCATTTCTAATTTCAAAAGTATATTTTTCATTATTATATTATGTTTTTTATACATTTTTAAATCAGGCCCAACGAGGACCTGACCTAAATTTCGGATTTTATTTTAAGCTGCCGCTTTTTGTTCCTTTATCCAATTTTTAATACGGGCATCGAGTATATTTAAAGGCAGTGTTCCTGCATTTAAGATCATGTCATGGAACGCTTTGATATCAAAACGGTCTCCAAGCTCCTGTTTCGCAAGCTCCCGTAACTCTAAAATTTTGAGTTGGCCCATTTTGTATGCCAATGCTTGGGCAGGAATAGCAATATAGCGGTCTGCCTCTGCCTGAATATCAGGTTCATCTAAAGCTGAGTGTTCGCGCATAAAATCAATCATTTGTTGGCGTGTCCACTTTTTATAATGTACGCCAGTGTCCACCACTAAACGACAAGCACGGAACAACTCACTCGAGAGTCGTCCATAGTCTGAAAGTGGGTCTTTATAGAAACCAACGTCTTTACCCAGTTGCTCTGCGTAAAGTGCCCATCCTTCTATATAGGCAGTGTGGTTAGGCTGCTTTCGGAACATCGGCAAATTTGGCAGGTTTTGGGCAATATCAATCTGCATATGGTGGCCGGGAATTGCCTCATGGTAAGCAGTCGCTTCCATTGATATTTTGGAACGTTCAGAGAAGTCCCCCGTATTTACATACACTTGTCCGGGACGTGAACCATCAGGTGTTCCTTGGTGATACTCCGCTCCTGCCGCTTCTTTTTCTCGATATTGCTCTACAGGTAAAACTTCGACTTTATTTTTGGGTAATAAGCCAAATAGCTTCGGCAACTCCGGTTGCATTTGGGCAATATACCCGCGATAAATCTCTAAAATTTCTTCACGAGATTTTGGGAAAACAGCGGGATTTGTTTTTAAGGATTGTTGGAAACTTTTTAGGTCATTAAAACCTTGTGCTTTAGCAATTTTCAGCATTTCCGCTTCTATACGAGCAACTTCTTTTAACCCAAGCTGATGAATAGTTTCTGGGCTCTCTAGTGTGGTCGTATTATTTTCTACATAAAAACGATAAAGCTCGTCACCGTTTGGCAAGCTCCATATACCCTCATGTTGTCGTCCATGGGGTAAGTAATCTTTCTGAATAAATGTACCGAGTTTTTGATAAGCGGGGCGAACTTGCTGATCTATGGCCTGTAGGATTTCGCGGCTTAAACGCTCTTGTTCTGCTTTCGAAATGTTGTTTGGAAATTGCTTTAATGGAGAAGCAAATACACTGTCTTTCCCTGCTGGAGTTGCAATGCTATTAATTTGCTTTGCCACTTTTTCAATTAAATATTTCGGTGGCATCAAACCATCTTTTTGCCCTTGTTTCGCTAACTGAATACCTTGATCAAGAATAAGAGGAATTTGTTTTAAACGAGCAATATAGTCTTGATATTGTTTAGCATTATCAAAGGGAATCGAACTAATAAATCCCGGAAATTGTAAATGTAGCCCCCACATTTGATTGAAAGGCATCTCATAGAGTTTCAAATCATAACTTTTAAGTGTCTCTTTTAACTGATAAATCATTAAATCTTTATTTAATTGATCTGTTGCTGAAAATCCTGTGCTATCGATTGCTTCAAAACGTTTTAAAAAATTTTGAGTAGTTTTTTTATCTTTCTCAATTTGATTTTTTGAAGACTCGGTCCATCGATCGTTGTAGCGTAAATCGCCTAATGTCGTGGCAGTTTCAGGATTATTTTTCAAAGTATATTCCCATTGTTCTTGTAAAAGCTGATTTAAAGCTTTCACCCGAGCAGAGACATTACTGTTTTGTTTAGCTTGTGATTTTTCGGTGGTATTTGTACTTATTTCGGGGGTTGTAGCATTAGACGAATGAGACATCCAAAATAAAACACTGATACAAGCAAAATGTAAGGTTCTGTTTTTCATTTAATTATCCAAACATATTTAACGAAGTTTAAAATATAGACAAAACAAATTACGTGCCAAGCAGCCTATAAAATAGTGTAAAAATCGAGTATTTTTTTAACTCAATGATTTTATAAATTAATTTTCTTTTTAATTAAATTATTTATAGTTGCTATCTATATTCCATATTTGACTTTAATTTACCAGAAAGTCAAAAAAAGCGCACATGAGCGATCTCAGTGCACTTTTTCATTTCTACATTAAAAATTGTTTCTCAAGAAAACAAATATTGATAAACAATATAGGCAGCCAGTTTTGCTGTTCGATTGTCCAAATCAAATTTTGGATTGCACTCGGCAATATCTAAAAGTTTGATTTTGCCAGTCTCTTGAATATGCTTAAAAATTGCTTCAAAAGTGGCTAAATCAATTCCTTTTACGGCTGGCGCACTGACCCCCGGTGCAACCGCAGCCGCGAAGACATCTAAATCAATCGTAACGTACAGGCAATCTACTTTTTCAATAAAAGCATCTACCGCTGCAAGCACGTTGTTTAGGTTAAAAATATTAACCTCATGATCGCGTAAATATGAACAATTTAAAGCATCGGCCGTATCAAACAAAACTTTAGTATTGGCATGGTTGGCAACCCCAATACATAAATAATTAAATTGTTTTTGATGCTGTTCTGAAAGCCTTGCTGCTTGTAAAAAAGGTGTGCCAGAGGTGGCATGCTCTGCTTCACGCAAATCAAAATGGGCATCAAAATTAATAATGCCTATTTTTTTATCTGGCGCGTGGGCTTGTACATATTGGAACAGACCACTAAAGCTACCAAATGCAACTTCATGCCCACCGCCCAACACAATCGGCTTTAAACCATTTTGCAGGTTGTTTGCGACTTGTTCAGCTAACTCGCTTTGTGCTTGCTCTAAATTCTCATATTCACAAGTCACTGTACCCAAATCGACCAGACTCACTGGGCGATGAATCGGTAAGTTAGCCAGTTGTGTACGAATCGCATCTGGCGCATCGGCAGCACCAACTCGGCCTTTGTTACGTTTCACGCCTTCATCAGAGCTAAAACCAATCAGGGCAAATTCGGCATGTTGTGTTTTATTTATAATATGGTGAATACGTTGATGTGCTTCACCCTCGCCATCATGTCGGCCTTGCCATTTAAATGTGTGATTCATATGACACCGTTTAAAAAATAACTTCTTGTCCATGCTGAACGACTCGCTTAGGCAAATCTCCGCCAAGCCAGTAAACAATTTCAGATGGATGCTCAATATCCCAAGCCACAAAGTCAGCGACTTTACCTTGCTCTAAACTGCCGTGCGTTTGCTCTAAACCCAGCGCTTGTGCCGCATGAATGGTGACACCCGCTAATGCTTGCTCAGGCGTTAAACGGAAGAGCGTACTGCCCATATTCAGCATTAAACGTACAGAAAGTGCAGGAGATGTACCCGGATTTAAATCACTCGAGAGCGCAATACGCACGCCATGCTTAATCAGGCTTTCAATCGGTGGGTATTGTGTTTCACGTAATAGGTAAAAGGCACCCGGCAATAACACAGCAACCGTACCCGACTCTGCCATAGCTTTGACATCATCTTCGGTCATGTACTCTAAATGGTCGGCTGACAAAGCATGATAACGCGCTGCCAAGCTTGAACCACCTAGCGATGAAAGCTGTTCAGCATGAAGCTTAACGGGTAGGCCCAATGATTGTGCCGTTTTAAAAACACGTTCAACCTGAGCGGGTGAAAATGCCAAATGCTCGCAGAACGCATCTACAGCATCGACTAAACCTTCAGCATGCAATTTAGGCAGCATTTCTGTACAAATATGCTCAATATAAGCATCGCTTTGATCTTTGTATTCTGGCGGTAAAGCATGAGCAGCCAAACAGGTGCTTTTTACCGTCATCGGTAATTTTTCACCAATTTGACGGATCACACGCAACATCTTGCGTTCATTTTCATAATTGAGTCCGTAACCAGACTTAATTTCGATAGTCGTTACACCGTCTTGCTGCATACAGCGAATACGCTTAAGGGCTGATTTAAGTAATTGTTCTTCGCTAGCTTCACGCGTTGCGCGTACTGTACTTGCAATACCGCCACCGCTCGCTGCAATTTCAGCATAACTTACGCCTTCTAAGCGCTTTTCAAACTCAACACTACGGTTGCCACCAAAAACACTATGCGTATGACAGTCGATGAAACCTGGGGTTACCCAAGCGCCATTTAAGTCAACTGTTTCGGAGTAAGTGTCGGCAGGAAGTTGTTGTTGTTTTCCAATCCAATGGATGAGATGCCCTTCGGTAACAATTGCAGCATCTTCGATATAAGAATATTGCCCATTTTGCATGGTGGCAATATGGCAGTTCTGCCAAAGTTTTTTCATTAGCCTATCCTCGAAACTGCCCAACAGTAAAACCATTGGGCAGTTGATTTGTTAGCTTTCCATTTCTATGTTTTGCTGGACAGGCTCACTTTCCTTTCCCAAGCTTTGCTCCGGCTTTACCCAAATGCGATACGCAATGGTTAACAGAGCAAGCCATGCCGCACCTACATAAATTGCAGGACGCGAGTCTGGGAAGTAACCCATCATCACTAAAATGAACACCATAAACCCGATTGCGAAAGCAGGAGCATATGGCCAGCCAAATACAGGGAAATCAAGTGCCTTAATTTCAGCAGTAGATAATTTACGGCGCATTGCCACTTGCGAAAGCAAGATCATGAGCCATACCCAAACAGTTGCAAACGTTGCAATTGATGCAATGATGACAAATACATTTTCAGGAATCAGGTAGTTCAGCACCACACCAATTAACAGCACGCCAGCCATAACCACAACAGTCATCCAAGGCACACCATTACGTGAAAGTTTCTTGAACACTTGCGGTGCTTGACCACGATTTGCCATACCGTACAACATACGGCCTGCACCAAATACATCACTGTTAATTGCTGAAATTGCAGCAGTTACCACCACAACGTTTAAAATATTTGCAGCAGATTTAATGCCTAAGTTTTCAAAAATTTGTACAAACGGACTGCCTTGGCTACCAATCTGGTTCCATGGGAAAATCGACATCAGTACAAAAATAGTGAGTACATAGAATAGTAAAATACGGACTGGAACAGCATTAATTGCTTTTGGTAAGGTGGTTTTTGGGTCTTGTGACTCACCTGCAGTTAAACCAATGATTTCGATACCGCCAAAGGCAAATACAACTACAGATAAACATGCCACTAAACCTGCAATACCATGCGGCATGAAACCATCATAAATCCATAGGTTTTGAAGCCCCGGTACAACATTGCTGTGATCAACATGGAAGCCATAAAACATAAGGCCTAAACCACCGATAATCATGGCAACAATGGCACTGACTTTGACAATTGAAAGCCAAAATTCGAGTTCACCAAAGACTTTTACATGAATAAGGTTGATTGCGCCTAGGAACATAATAAGAGACAAAATCCAGATCCACCGCGGTACATCGGGATACCAGAACCCCATATAAATACCAAACGCAGTGACATCGGCAATTGCAACAATCACCATCTCAAAAACGTAAGTCCATCCTGTGGTAAAACCAGCCAATGGACCAATGTACTGAGATGCATAGTGGCTGAATGAGCCAGAGACAGGGTTATGGACAGCCATTTCACCCAGTGCGCGCATAACGATATAAATTGCAATCCCTGCAACGATATACGCAAGTAATACTGAAGGCCCTGCCATTTTGATGGCAGTTGCCGAACCATAGAAAAGCCCAGTTCCAATTGCTGAGCCCAATGCCAAGAAACGAATATGGCGGGTGTTTAAACCCCGCTGTAGTGTGGAGTTTTGTGACATTTTAATCTCCAATCCTTGAGGAAATTTAGTTGGATTCGGCCACTCCATGTGACCGTTTTATCAATCACACTTCAGATAAACTAGGGAGCAGTTTTGGAATGAGTAACTTGTTTAGGCAACCACTCGCAAGCAATTCGCTAGCTTGTTCGATATCCGGAGCAAAGAAACGATCTTCGCTGTAGTAAGGAACTTGATCGCGCAAGATTTTACGAGCTTGTTCAAGTTTAGGCGAGCTTTTTAAACCTTCACGGAAGTCTAAACCCTGACAAGCGCCTAACCATTCAACAGCTAAAATGCCACGAACGTTGTCAGCCATGTACCAAAGACGCTTACCGGCATTCGGAGCCATCGATACGTGGTCTTCTTGATTGGCAGAAGTTGGTAAGCTATCAACGCTTGCAGGATGTGCAAGTGCTTTATTATCGCTCGCAAGTGCAGCAGCTGTCACTTGTGCAATCATAAAGCCTGAGTTAACACCGCCATTTGCAACCAAGAATGGTGGAAGTTGTGACATGTGGCGGTCCATCATCATCGAAATACGACGTTCAGACAGTGAACCAATTTCAGCGATCGCCAATGCTAAATTATCTGCCGCCATTGCAACAGGTTCTGCGTGGAAGTTACCTCCAGAAATCACATCACCTTGTTCAGCAAAAACAAGCGGGTTATCCGATACAGCATTTGCTTCAATTTCTAATACTTCAGCAGCCTGACGGATTTGCGTCAAACATGCACCCATCACCTGTGGTTGGCAACGTAAAGAGTACGGGTCTTGAACTTTGCTACAGTCTTCATGTGAATGTGCAATTTCACTTGAGTCTGTTAATAGGTCACGATAAGCCGCAGCTACATCAATTTGACCACGTTGGCCACGTACTTCGTGAATACGAGCATCGAATGGGGCACGTGAACCCAACATTGCTTCAACACTTAAACCACCACAAACCGTTGCAGCAGCAAACAAGTCTTCAGCTTCAAACAAGCCACGTAATGCATAAGCAGTTGACACTTGTGTACCGTTTAAAAGTGCCAAACCTTCTTTAGCAGCTAAAGAAATTGGTTCTAAACCTGCAACTTTTAAAGCTTCAACGGCTGGTAACCATTCACCCTTATAACGCGCCTTACCTTCACCAAGTAACACTAAAGACATGTGTGCAAGTGGTGCCAAGTCACCTGAAGCACCTACTGAACCTTTTAGTGGAATGTGTGGGTAAACTTCAGCATTAATTAAAGCCAACAAAGCATCAATTACTTTACGACGAATACCAGAGAAGCCACGCGCCAAGCTATTTGCTTTTAATAGAATAATTAAACGAACCATTGCATCATCAAGTGCTTCACCTACACCTGCTGCATGCGAAAGAACCAATGAACGTTGTAACTTTTCTAAATCTTCAGGAGCGATTTTGGTTGACGCGAGTAAGCCAAAGCCTGTGTTAATACCGTAAGCTGTACGCCCTTCATTTACAATTTTCTCAACGCAAGCCACACTTGCATCAATTGCAGATGAAGCACTTTCATCCAATTTCACTTTGATCGGGTTGAGGTACGCTTGACGTAAATCGGCTAAGGTCAGTTTTCCCGGTTGGATAAGTAATTCCATGTTGGCTTCCTAATTTTTTGCACTATATTCTGCTGAGACGGTGCTTTTCACAATTGCAAAAAGCACCGCTAGTTCTTCCATGTATTTTTATTGCGTGATCATTGGCAAGTGTAAGCCTTGCTCTTTGGCACAGTTAATCGCAATTTCATAACCTGCATCGGCATGACGCATAACACCTGTTGCAGGGTCATTGGTCAGTACGCGAGCAATACGTGCAGCAGCTTCATCTGTACCATCACACACAATCACAACGCCTGAGTGTTGAGAGAAGCCCATACCTACACCACCACCGTGATGTAAAGACACCCAAGTTGCGCCGCCTGCTGTATTTAACAACGCATTTAATAAAGGCCAGTCTGATACTGCGTCTGAGCCGTCTTGCATTGCTTCAGTTTCACGGTTTGGACTTGCAACCGAACCTGAGTCTAAATGGTCACGACCAATCACAACTGGTGCAGACAATTCACCGCTACGAACCATTTCGTTAAATGCCAAACCAAGTTTTGCACGTAAGCCTAAACCAACCCAGCAAATACGCGCTGGTAAGCCTTGGAAGCTAATGCGTTCACGCGCCATGTCTAACCAGTGATGTAAATGCTCATCATCAGGAATTAACTCTTTAACTTTGGCATCTGTTTTATAAATGTCTTCTGGGTCACCAGAAAGTGCTGCCCAACGGAATGGACCAATACCACGGCAGAACAATGGACGGATGTATGCAGGTACGAAGCCTGGGAAATCAAAAGCGTTTGCTACGCCTTCATCTTTCGCCATTTGACGGATGTTATTACCATAGTCAAATGTTGGGACACCCATTTTTTGGAAATCAAGCATCGCTTGTACGTGCTTCGCCATCGACTGTTTTGCAGCTTTTACCACAGCTTCCGGTTCAGTTTTCGCGCGTTCACGGTATTCATCCCAAGTCCAACCTACTGGTAAGTAGCCATTGAGTGGATCGTGTGCACTTGTTTGATCAGTCACCATGTCTGGACGTACACCACGGCGAACAAGCTCAGGTAAAATTTCAGCAGCGTTACCATGAAGCGCAATTGAAATTGCTTTACCTTCTTTTGTATAGCGGTCAATACGTGCTAAAGCGTCGTCTAAATCAGTCGCTTGTTCGTCTACATAACGAGTACGTAAACGGAAATCGATACTTGCTTGTTGGCATTCGATGTTTAAAGAACATGCACCTGCAAGTGTTGCAGCTAGAGGCTGAGCGCCACCCATACCACCTAAACCAGCAGTAAGCACCCAACGACCTTTTAAATCACCGTTGTAGTGTTGGCGGCCTGCTTCAACGAAAGTTTCATATGTACCTTGTACAATGCCTTGGCTACCAATGTAGATCCATGAACCTGCTGTCATTTGACCGTACATTGCTAGTGCTTTTGCATCTAACTCGTTGAAGTGTTCCCAGTTTGCCCAGTGTGGTACAAGGTTTGAGTTTGCAATTAAAACGCGTGGTGCATCTTTATGAGTTTTAAACACACCAACTGGTTTGCCTGATTGAACCAATAAAGTTTCGTCAGTTTCAAGATTTTTTAGCGTATCTACAATTTTGTCGAAACATTCCCAGTTTCGTGCTGCACGACCAATACCGCCGTATACAACTAACTCTTTCGGGTTTTCTGCAACATCCGGATCAAGGTTATTCATCAACATACGTAATGGGGCTTCAGTTAACCAACTCTTAGCCGTTAATTCAGTGCCGCGTGGTGCACGAATTTCTACATCACGAAATTTTGTTGTCGTTGTTGTCACAGTCGGACTCCTTCCTTTGAGCTTACATCAGCAGAACATCACTTGTTTCTGCATTTGTATAGTAATGTATTAACTTGTATATACATCCATATACTACACAAATATTTTCCGCCGTGAAGAGGGTGACTCATATTTTTTTAATAAAATTGAATAAGCTTATGAATTAAATTAATTTATTTTTATATCTAGCATAAAAAAAGCACATATCCTCTAATAAGACATGTGCTTTTTAAGACGTAAATAATGTCTTTTTATCGTTGAATTAACTCAATGACATAGCAGCTTTTAAGTTGTTTTTTGGGAAAATTGATTGATGTGACACCAGATTTTTTCTCAATTTTTAATGTCTCATGAGCAGCAATCTGAACGGAATGATCATCCACATTTACTTGTGTTTCACTACCCTGATTAAAAATAAAAATCAGGTCTGCCGAACTTATAAATGTCTGCTCCGCTGCATCATTCAACCACTGAAAACGGGCATGAAACTTTGAAGGATCATAAATTAAATTTAAATCTCGAATTACCCCATTTACAAGTTCACTTTGAACCTGACTCTCACCATGAAAAGCAAAAATATCGCCTTGGTTTAGCGTTTTGGCTGGAAGATCATCGACATGCAATACCATGCCCTGTCCATCGAGTACGCTAATAATGCGTTGCTTATTTGGAAAAAACGAAAATGGTCCGGAAGTGGTCACATCTGCCATCGAAATGCGCCAATCGAAATCGGCTTCACCTTGGCTTCTGGCAATTTCTAAAGTGAAACCCGCACCGTTTTTCCAAAGCATTTTTGTATATTGATCGGCCCTGATCAATTCAATCATGGATTAAATTTCCCTTCGAGATAATAACGACTACCCGGATAAATCAGACGTGCACTTGAAATGAGCTGTTTGTTTGACCATGTACGGCGACGGATGAGTAAACACGGTTCAGCTTTAGTAATCTTCAACCATTTACACTCTTGAGTAGATGCTAAAACCGCCTCAACAATGTGTTCACCTTCTGACACAGGCGCTTTTGCCATGAGGTAAGCATTTGGGGTAATGGTTTTAAAATCTTGTTGTAGATAATCTGGAATAAGCGCTGCATCAACCAAACGATCTTCGACCTGAACAGGTACATCATTTTCATAATGCACAATAATCGAGTGAAATAATCTTTGCCCTTCACGAGTCTGCATTAAAACGCTTTGCTCTGCATTTGCATAAATTTGTTCTAAGACTAAAACTTCAGCATGGTGCTTATGGTTTCGTGCAATAATCTCATCAGCGATATTATTAATTTGAAAAAGTGCAGTTCGACCTTGCCCTTCAGCAACGAAAGAACCAACACCTTGAATACGTACCAATAAACCTTCAGTTGTTAATTCACGTAGCGCACGGTTTACCGTCATACGGCTACAGCCGAGTTGATTAACCAGTTCACTTTCAGAAGGAATTTTTTTATTTACAGCCCAAGAGCCTTCATAAATCTTTTGTGAAATCAGTTGTTTTACGCGTTGATATAAAGGAACTGGACTATCAGCTTCAATCGAAAGCTCAGTATGTTCTTGTTTTGATGTTCTGGGCATAACTAATTACTCAAAAAAGGCAGCAGGCAAAACAGTATTTTAGTTGACATGCTATGTATATACAACCACATACAACATGTTAATTTATGAATTAAATAGATTTTAAAAAGTTTAAAAAATAAACATAGCTCAATAAGAGCTAATTTAAAGTTTTATGTAGAGAAATTCAAATATATAAGGGATTTATCAATATTTATTTAATAGTGATTTCTGCTATGCCTGTGCCCAATTCATGGATGTAAAAAGTATAGGCTTTTCTGGTTTACCAAATGCTGCTTAAAATTTTTATTTAAAATAACTGATCGATAGTATTCTTCTGCCACACAGTATATTAATAAAGCTGGAAGCACATCCAATGCGTAATTATAAAATAGATATTCTGCGTGGAATGTCTATCCTGTTGGTTCTTTTACATCATTTTAATATTCCTTATAAACTTAAAGATACATGGTTAGGTTTTGATTTTTTAGGTGAAGCATTTAGTACTGTCATCGCAAGAAATGGAAATTATGGCGTCACTATGTTTTTTGTGATTTCAGGTTTTTTAATTACCCATCACACGTTAAAACGAGACAAACAGTTTTCTGCAATTAACCTCAAGCATTTTTATATCCGACGGGCAGCACGTATTTTACCGTGTCTGATATTACTCATTTTAGGGGTCAGCATACTTGGGTCATTTGACTTAAAACCCTTTATGAACCAAGCACCCAATGGCATTGAGGTTTCCTATCCCTTAACCATATTTGCAGCTTTAACCTTCTGGATGAATATCCTGATTATTAAATTCGGTTGGGTAAACTATGCTTTGGGTGTGTTGTGGTCACTCTCTGTAGAAGAAGTTTTTTACTTTGTTTTTCCATTATTGTGCCTGTTCACACGTAGTAATAAGGTCTTTATTGCTGTACTTGCTGGAGTGATTTTATATGGACCTTATTTTAGATCTCTGCATTTTGGGGAAGAAAGCGGCGCCTATTTATATCATTATTTTTCAAGTTTTGATGGTATAGCGATTGGCTGTTTAACGGCGATTTTTTCTCATACATATCGACCAAACTGGACTTATAAAAAACCTCTTTCATGGCTAATTATTTTGAGCATGACCGCGCTATATTTATATGCGCCAATTAAAGAAGTCAGCACATGGGGTATTAGCTTATTTGCTCTTGCCACAGGCTTACTGATTTTGTGTTTTCAGCACCCTTCCGAAACACAGGCGCATAACCCATTGACTAAAGTGATGGTCTGGTTAGGGCAAAGAAGTTATGAAACTTATTTGTTTCATCTGGTTGTACTGGGTCTTATGAAAGTTGCCTTTGTTCCGGCTCAAACCGACGCTAGCATCAAAATTATGCTTTTAATTGGCTATCTAGTTCTAACTTTTGTTATTAGCGCAGCGATTGAAAAATATTATTCGACACCGCTTAACAGCTATATTCGAAAGATTTTCATTAAAGACAAATCATAAAAATAAGCCCCTTTAAATCAGGGGCTTTTGTTTTATTAAGCGATCAACATAGTTTCATCATCTTGCTTAAAAGGGTTCGACCAGTTCTGCCAAGCTTGTGGTCCTAAAGCCATTTCTTCATCACTTAATAAACAACGGTCTAAGCGTTCTATTAAGGCTTGCTCATCCATTTGCATACCAATTAAAACCAGTTCCTGACGTGCATCACCTGTACGAGCGTCCCAATTTTTCTTAATTTGCTCAATGCTGGCTAGGTCACTCGGCCAATCTTCTTCTGAAACAGCAGCCCACCAATAACCTGCTAGGCCGTGTCGAGCCATTGCACCCGCTTGCGACCATGAATAAGCTAAGGTAGGGTCAGCAGCCAACCAGAAAAAACCTTTAGAACGCACGACTCCTGGCCATTCTGACTGAACCAAATCATAAAAACGCTCTGGATGGAAAGGTCGGCGGGCACGGTAAACAAAGCTACTGATGCCATACTCTTCAGTCTCTGGCGTATGCTCGCCACGTAACTCTTTTAACCAGCCCGGCGCTTGTGCGGCTTCATCAAAGTCAAATAACTGTGTATCTAAGATTTTATCTAAAGCGATCTTTCCAAATTGAGCAATCTCAATTCGGGCACGCGGGTTTAAAGTTTTTAAAATTGCGATGAGCTGGTCTTGCTGCGCCTGATCAATCAAATCAATTTTATTCAGCACAATTACATCACAAAACTCGATCTGATCAATCAGAAGGTCAACCACAGTTCTTTCATCATGCTCACCCAAGGACTCGCCACGTTGTTGCAGGGAGTCTATTGAACTGTAATCTTTCAGAAAGTTAAAAGCATCGACTACCGTGACCATAGTATCAAGTCGAGCAAACTCATTGAGTGAGTTTCCATCTTCATCTTCAAAGGTAAAGGTTTCTGCAACAGGCAGTGGTTCTGAAATACCCGTCGACTCAATCACCAATTGGTCAAAGCGCCCTTCATCGGCTAAGCGTCTCACCTCAACCAGCAAATCTTCTCGTAGCGTGCAGCAGATACAACCGTTACTCATTTCAACCAGTTTTTCATCTGTCCTTGAAAGCTCCGCCCCACCTTCGCGTACTAATGCCGCATCAATATTTACCTCAGACATATCATTAACAATCACGGCAATACGGCGGCCTTCACGATTATTTAAAATATGGTTGAGTAATGTGGTCTTTCCTGCACCCAAAAAGCCTGATAAAACAGTGACTGGAAGCTTGGCAAATGAGTTGGCGATTGCAGTGTGCATGGCTTGATCTCTTCGAATAATATTTAAACTGATCATGGCTGGCCATTGAAATATGGCCAGATCACAGGCGTAATCTATTTCTAAACCACAATAATGTTATGTTATAACATAACTATTGATCAAGTTTTTATTCTGCTTTTATTCAAACCAACTCATTTAGTCTTTGAAAGAATTGCTTTTATAGTCACTGACAAATCGAGGTTCTATAGTGATGGTCAGGTCCCCATGATCGGAAGCCTTGGCTATCAATATGAATTTGTCCCGAAGCATAAACACCCAGACCCATATTAAGAGCTTGTCCCTTGGTTTCCCAGAACTGACAAAGTTTAGTTTTGGTTTGCTGAATATTGAATTGGTCTAAGTCGCTAGGCTGTTCTGGTCCAATTCGAAAATCAAGCGCTGCATTAAAGACATGTCGAGAAGCATCTGCACCACCTGCACAGCGGTTTAAAGATAAAGCTCGATAGGCTGATGTCACTTCAAAATCATTAATCACACCATCATCAACCAATGCTTTTAAAATGCTAAGCGTAGGAACGATGTTGGACCAAATCTCTCTCGGTGGCACCGCATAAGGCTCGACTCCACATTTTTGCCAGTCACGAGCTGAACGCAATAACTCATAATCTGGGACTAAATTGGCAAGCCCTTTTTGCTTAAGAAATTGCTTATAAGCTTGTACAGACTGCGCATGATCTGCGGTTGCAATCCAAACAATATAATCTTCGGGTTGTTGTTTTATTCTTACCACTGTTTTAGATGGCTGAGGCAAAGAGTGAGGATGCTTAGAAACCGTTGGCTTAGGTGTTTGAGTCGTACACGCGGTAAGAGAAAGTAAGATTAAACCTAAATAGGAATATTTCATAAATATGTTGCTCCTCCCTCAACATCGGGAAGCCTTAGTTATTCATTCAACAGATGTTATAATATAACAATTATAAAGTCCTTTAATTTCTGTTGTAAATTTTAAAAATAAAAAAGGACGTATTAATACGTCCTTTTTAGTTTCTAACTCAGACCTGATTACATATCTGCTTCTAAAGCATGTACAGGCTGCTCAGCTTTTAACTTACGGCGTTTAAATTGATAAGCCACCATTAAGCACAAAATCCATCCCGGAATCATCATCACAGCCACACGCATATCTGGCGTTAGCGACATGACAACTAAAATTCCAAGCATAAATACCATGCAGAGATAGTTGCTAAATGGGTACATGAAACTTGGGAATTTCGTAGTTTGACCTTGGCGCATCATAAACTTACGGAATTTTAAATGTGTCCATGAAATTACGACCCAGTTAATCACAATCGCTGCAACCACGAGCATCATGAGTAAGCCAAACGCTTTTTCAGGGAAAATGTAATTTAACAACACACATAAAATAGTGACTGCCGCAGAAAGGATCACTGCATTGGTTGGAATACCGCGTTTATTAATACGTGCAAATACTTTTGGTGCATTTCCTTGCTGAGCAAGGCCTAACAACATACGGCTACTGCAATAGCTTGTACCGTTATAAACTGAAACCGCAGCAGTCAAAATCACGAAGTTAAGTAAAGTCGCAACACCTTGGCTGTCTAAAGAAGCAAACACCATTACAAAAGGACTGCCACCTTGTGCCATTTGATTCCAAGGGAATAATGAGAATAAAACAAGAAGCGTTGCAATATAGAAAATCAAAATACGATAGATAATCTGATTTACCGCTTTAGGTAAGGTTTTGTCTGGGTCACGTGCTTCAGCCGCAGTAATACCGAAAAGCTCGATACCGCCAAAAGCAAAAATAATGACTGCCATTGCCATCACCAAGCCTTCAACACCAAACGGGAAGAAACCGCCTAATGCCCAAAGGTTACTGATACTTGCTTGTGGCCCTGCTGTATCGGTTGCAAGTAAATACGAACCGAAAGCAATCATGGCTAAAATTGCTAAGATTTTAACAATGGAAAACCAAAATTCCATTTCGCCAAAAAACTTAACGTGCAATAAATTAATACCATTAATGAGAATAAAGAACGTTAGCGCGGATGCCCACGTTGGGATTTGCGGCCACCAATATTGAATATACAGACCAATTGCACTTAACTCTGCCATACATACCAGTACGTTAAGTACCCAGTAGTTCCATCCTGACATGAAGCCTGCAAATGGTCCCCAATATTTATAAGCAAAATGACTAAAAGAACCACTTACTGGCTCTTCGACCACCATTTCACCGAGCTGGCGCATCATTAAAAAAGCAATAAATCCTGCAATCGCATAACCCAAGATTACCGATGGACCTGCCAATTTAATCGATTGTGATATACCAAGAAACAGCCCTGTACCAATCGCTCCACCCAATGCAATCAGCTGGATGTGACGATTACTCAAACCGTGTTTCAGGTTTCCTTGCTCTTGTGTTGACATATGATTATTCTCATCCTTGTCACGTAATTTTTTTCCAATAAATTACGTATATCATAAATTGATCAGATTTTCATAGAGATTGATGAAAAAATAATTGCGTTACTTTTCTCATAACCGCGCATGAAAACAGAAAATGCAAGAAATAACAATTATTATGCAATGTGTAATTAAATTATGTATTGCGTAATTTTATGAATTCAGTATTATAAGAACCATGAAGCAATTGGTTGTGCTCGGTCTATATCAAACTCATAAGTAAAAAAATGATCTAACCAAGGTTAAAACTTATTGAGTAGCTCAGTCCCTAGACCGAACTTTTATTTGTATAAGACACGAGATGAAGACAAGGAAGCGAAAATGGAACAAAAACTAAACTCTTTTATTGAAGTTTCACCTCAATCTGATTTCACTATTCATAATTTGCCTTATGGTATTTTTAGTAGAACAGCCGAAGGCGAGCGTCAGGTCGGTGTAGCTATTGGTGATTGGGTCATTGATCTCGCTGCTCTTGAAAAGCACGGTCTTTTAAAACTTTCAGATCAAGACACATACTTTAACCAGCCTACACTGAATAAATTTATTGAATCCGGCAAAGCTAACTGGTCTAAAGTTCGTAAAACATTACAGTCTCTTCTTTCAGTTGAAAATTTAACGCTTCAAGAAAATGAAGCATTACGTCAGGAAGTTCTAGTTAAGCAAGACAGCGTGACTTTACATTTACCTGTTCGCGTACCTGGCTATACCGATTTTTATTCTTCCAAAGAACACGCGACCAATGTCGGCTGTATGTTCCGTGACCCTAAAAATGCCTTGCTTCCAAACTGGACCGAATTACCTGTAGGTTATAACGGTCGTGCTAGCTCTGTTGTAGTGAGCGGAACTCAAGTGGTACGCCCATCAGGTCAAATCAAACTTCCAAATGAAGAACGTCCAGTTTTTTCTGCAACGCGTAAACTCGATTTCGAACTTGAAACAGCATTTATTGTGGGTAAACCAACTCAATTGGGACAGCCTATCTCGATTGAAAATGCTTGGGACCATATTTTTGGAATGGTTCTGCTAAACGACTGGTCAGCACGTGATATTCAGCAATGGGAATATGTTCCTCTTGGCCCATTCAATGCGAAAACTTTTGCAAGTTCAATTTCACCTTGGGTGGTAACGCTTGAAGCACTTGAGCCATTTAAAGTTGAAGGCCCGAAACAAGAACCAAAACCACTGGCTTATTTACAAGAAAATGTCGCAAATAGTTATGACATTAACTTGAGTGTTGAGATTCAAACACCTAAATCAGCACAAGCTGATGTGATCTGTAAAACCAATTTTAAATATATGTATTGGTCTATGTCTCAGCAGCTGACTCACCACACGATTGCTGGCTGTAACGTTCAGGTTGGTGACTTAATGGGTTCGGGTACCATTTCAGGTTCTACACCTGACTCTTATGGCAGCTTGCTTGAGCTGACTTGGAATACCACCAAGCCTTTAACACTTGCCAATGGTGAAACTCGTGGTTTCTTACAAGACGGCGATACGCTCATTATGAAAGGTCACTGTGAGAAAAATGGTATCCGTATTGGCTTTGGTGAAGTCCGAAACACTGTACTTCCTGCATTAGATTTTGATTTTGCAGAAACTTCGGAGCCAGATTATGAAGCTGTATAGTTACTTTCGTAGCTCTGCAGCTTACAGAGTACGGATTGGTCTCAACATTAAAAGTCTCGCTTATGAAACTGCACCAGTTCATTTGGTTAAAAATGAGCAGCAAAGTGAAGACTATTTAAAGTTAAATCGCAGTGCCTTAGTGCCAACTTTAGTGGACGGCGATTTAACCTTGTCACAGTCATTAAGTATTTTGGAATATCTGGATGAACAATATCCAGAAACCAAACTACTTCCAAATGATGTGAAAGAGAGAGCCAAAATCCGTGCTTTTGCACAAGCAATCGCTTGCGATATTCACCCCTTAAACAACTTACGCGTACTGAAATATTTAAAAAATGACTTAAATGTTTCAGATGAGCAGAAAAATTATTGGTATCAGCACTGGATTATTGAAGGCTTTCAAAGTCTTGAGCAGCAACTTCAAGATTCAAACGGACAATTTTGCTTTGGAGAACAAGCAACGATTGCCGATTGCTGCCTGATTCCACAAGTCTACAACGCGAAACGCTTCAAGATAGATTTATCTGCGTTTCCAAAAATTGAATCAATTTATCAACATTGTTTGTCTATCCCAGCCTTCTATAACGCGGCGCCAGAACAACAACCAGATTGGGAATAGTAAAAGGAGTTTCAACATGACATTTGCCATTAAAAAAATACATCACGTTGCATATCGTTGTAAGGATGCGAAAGAAACTGTTGAGTGGTATAAAAAAATGCTCAACATGGACTTTATCTTAGCTTTTGCTGAAGACCATGTTCCTTCAACGAAAGCCTTTGACCCTTATATGCATCTATTCCTAGATGCTGGTCAAGGCAACGTTTTGGCATTTTTTGAATTACCAACTCAACCAGAAATGGGTCGAGACGAAAATACACCTCAATGGGTCCAACACATTGCTTTTGAAGTTGAAGATTTAAATGCCCTAATGGCTGCGAAACAACATTTAGAAGAAAATGGCGTGAAAGTGTTGGGCGTGACAAACCATGGAATTTTCCACTCAATTTATTTCTTCGACCCAAATGGCCATCGTTTAGAACTGACTTATAACGATGTTCATGCTGAAGAAAAAATTGCAAAAATTACTGAAGAAATGAAAGCTGAAATGTTAGATGAATGGAGCAAAACCAAACGCGCTCCACACCACACTCACTTCTTACATGAAGAAGAGTTAGGAACCTAATTTTAAAACAGCAAACTAAAAAATCGGCATTGATTAGAATTGTTTGAATAAACGTTTCTATATCAATGCCGATTTATATTATTTAAAAACGCTAAATTTCTAGAAAATTGCGCTATAAATGAGAGCATAGTGATTTTAGAAAATTGTTGATTATTAAACATGCCAATTTCGCTAATAGAAAAAGGTGATTTCTATTTCTCGCGAGGCTCAGGCATGATGTAAATCGCAGCAATTTCAATTTATGTTTTGATCGTCACTGTTTAACAGCTGAAGTAAATTTATTAAGGGTATTTAAATGATTGAAGAAAAAGTATCTGGGGGGGTTCAATCACTTGAAGTCGGTTTATCTGTACTAAACGCCCTTTTGGAACACAATCAACCTATTATTCTCAAAGATCTATCTAGCAAGCTAGAAATGCATCCGGCTAAAGTACACCGCTATCTGGTTAGCCTTATTCGTATGGAATATGCAAAACAGCTTGATGATGGTCAATACGCCCTAGGCGATCAGGCATGGCGCTTAGGTCTAAACTGTGTTCAACATAGCGACACACTACAGCTCGTACAGCATTTAATTTACGACCTACAAAACAAAATTGGTTGCGGCATACAAATTAGTAAATGGTCGCCTAAAGGCCCTGTCGTGGTTCAGTCAATTGAGTCTAACCACCCTATTTCGATTGTTACTAAAGTCGGCTCGATTATGCCTTTAGTCAATTCTGCTGCGGGACGTTTATTTGCTTCTTATCTTCCAGAGCATTTTGTTCGTCCCTTAATGGAAGCCGAATGGCAAAAGCACCATGAACTTGGACTAAATATTGCGCCGCACAACTGGCAAGAATTTTTAGAACTTAAAGAAACCATTCGCCAGCAACAAATGTCAGCAGCGAAAGGTGATTTACTCACAGGTATTAACGCAGTAGGTCTACCAGTATTTAACTCAAACCAGAGCATTGAGTTTTGTATTGTGGCACTGGATAGCGAAATGTTTTTACCCGTCGACCCACAAAGTAAAATTATTGAAACGCTTAAAAATGAGATTAATTTAATTAATCAATATATTAAAAGCCGCTAATCAATAGCCATAAAAAAACCAAGAGCACTGCTCTTGGTTTTTTTAGATTAGAGACAAAGCAAAACTTATTTTGCTTCGAGAACGCCACGGCGAATTTGGTCACGTTCAATCGATTCAAACAGTGCCTTGAAGTTACCTTCACCAAAACCGTCGTCATCTTTACGTTGAATGAATTCGAAGAATACTGGTCCAATCATGTTTTGAGAGAAGATTTGCAATAAAAGCTTCTTCTGACCATCTTTAGTATTACCATCAAGCAAAATACCGCGCTGCTGTAATTCATTAGTCGGTTCGCCATGCTCAGGTAAACGGTCTTCCAACATTTCATAATACGTGTTTGGTGGTGGAGTCATAAATTGAAGACCCAAACCTTTTAACTTATCCCAAGTCGAAATTAAGTCATCACAAATAAACGCAATATGTTGAATACCTTCGCCATTAAAATCAGCTAAGAATTCTGCAATTTGACCGTTACCCTTGTCTGAGTCCTCATTTAAAGGAATACGGATCATGCCATCTGGAGCAGTTAACGCTTTAGATGTTAAACCTGTATATTCGCCTTTAATGTCGAAGTAACGAATTTCTTGGAAGTTAAAAATCTTCTCGTAGAAGTTCGCCCAGTACTCCATACGGCCTTTGTAGACGTTATGAGTTAAGTGGTCAATTTCATTTAAACCAGCACCTTCTGGGTGACGCTGTGCATCATCAAAGAAAACAAAGTCATTTTCATAAATGTCACGGTCAACCAAGAAGATTGGCATGCCACCAATACCTTTAATTGCCGGAATGTTAAGCTCCATCGGCCCAATATTAGATTGCATTGGTTCTGCACCAAGCTCAACAGCCTTTTTAAAAGCTTTTGCCGCATCACGTGTTTTGAATCCCATTGCGCAAGCAGATGGACCATGCTCATTAAAGAAGAATGAAGCATAAGATTCTGGCTGATAATTCAGGATAATATTGATATTTCCTTGACGCCATAAGTACACTTTTTTCGATTTATGCTTGGCTACTTTTGAAAAGCCGATGGTTTCAAAAATTGTATCTAATTCATTTTCTTTTGAAACAAACTCAATAAATGCAAAACCGCATAGTTCTAATGGGTTCTCTAAAATATCCATCTAGTTTCCCTCTGGTGATTACCTGATCCGTTTATTTCTGCTGATCTGGTCAGCTCCTTTCTCTATAGAATACGCATTTGCTGGGAGAGTGTTTGAACCGTCAAAATGCCTTAGCCCAACGCATCCTATGAGAAAAAAACCAATAATTAAAACGATGATTGAGTGAGCACAAAGCCAATGATTAATTTCCCTTCTATATGGTGTTTATTTTCCATACACACAGTCCTTTCTTATCTAAAAGTACGATTGAGATTTTTCAATAAACCTTTAAAAATCGCCTTTTCCTAAAGTCATTCCTAGATTTATGGAGGCCAACATCCTTGTTGGACCTCCAATGGCCATTTACCTTAAAACAGATGCTACTAAAAACAATTAAATTATGCAATACATAATTTAATTATGAATTGTGTAATTTATTAATCAAATTACGCCGTTTGTTTGCGCCTGATTTAGATTTCATATTTTATAAATCATTGGGTACACTCACATGGCTTTTAAAGTTCTAACGGCGGAAAACTCATGCTTTTAATCAGTGCCTGTTTAATTGGTGAACCTGTACGTTATGATGGTCAATCATGCCTGCACACTACACTTCAGCAATTATTTTTAAATAAAAAAGCCCACGCACTTTGCCCAGAGTTATTAGGTGGATTTAGCACCCCTCGTCTACCCGCAGAAATTGTGGGAGGAACAGGTCAAGATGTGCTTGATGGCAAGGCAAAAATTACTGATTCATCTGGTTTAGATGTAACCGAGCTATATTTAAAAGGCGCCTACCGCACTTTGGAAATTGCACAGCAAATAAAAGCAAGTTGTGTGGTTTTAAAAGAAAACAGTCCATCTTGTGGCAGTCAAAAAATTTATAACGGTACTTTTCAAGGCGAGAAGATTACGGGTGTTGGGATTACCACAGCACTGTTACAGCGCCATGGTTTTAAAGTGATTTCTGAAAACGAAATTGAAGAATGGTTAGCAGCACATCCCCTTTAACCATTGTCTGCTCAATCAAAGTCCTCTTAATTGTTTTCTAAAACGGAAACACAAAGCACTCAATATACAAGCTACTAAATAGCTTATGACTGCCATACTCCAGAAACCATAAATTCCCATTGCAGAAATCGAATGACTCCCCCAATACAGCCCTTTATAGGCCATCCACCAGCCACCACCCAATCCGAAACATAGCACCACGACTAAAAAAATCAGCATGGGTAAAATTGAGACATCCCAACAGCGCAGCAAAGAGGTGAGTAAGGTCATGAAGCCATCTAGAAAATGAGATATACAGACAATTAACAGCAGTGATGCAGCCAAAACCTGCACAGCCAAATCATCTGAATAGAAGGTGACAATTAAGTCCCGCTCCAACCATAAACCTAGGGACAGACTGCCACTCACTGCCATAATTACCCATATACTTTGTCTGGCAATTTTGTTTGCTTCTTCCATGTTGCCACTGCCCATAGATCGCGACACCAAAATGCTATAAGCCGAGGCAATTGAGGAGGGAAAAATAAACATAAAACCACCCGTGCTCGCGACAATTTGATGGGCTGCTGACACCACACTCCCAAAAGGCAAAATCAAAATAGCCACCGAACAAAATGCAACAACATCCATCAACGCCATGATCGCGGTAGGTATTCCTATTTTTAAAATCATACGCAGACTTTGTCGGCCATCTTCAACCGAACGTTCTGGTTGCTCAATAAAAATGTAGCTTTTCTCTAGGAAAAACAGGTAATAAACAGCCAACATAAACCACCGTACAATGAGAGTGGCTAACAAAGCCCCTATTGCACCGAGTGGTGGAATTGAAAATGAAGCGACACCATAAATCAAAAGATAGGACAAAATAATTTTAAGAATGAAAAAAATGCTATCTGATAGTAAAACCTTATGCGCATTTTCAGTGACCTGAGACAAAGCTGTACATAGGCGCATCAGTAAATGCGCAGGTAAAATAAATACCAAGACCCAAATACAGTTTTTAGTAATTGAAACCACATGTTCAGATGCACCAAATAATTTTGGTAAATCACGGAACAAGTAAAGCAAGCCAATACTCACCAATGCCGAACATAACATCAGCCAAATGCCTTGAATAAAGATTTGACGAATATGGGGTATGTCGTGGCAACCATATGCTTGTGAGAGCTTGAGTATCACACCTTGCAAAACACCCATCCCAATAACATAAATCACTGTATATAAAGATAAGGCTACCGATAATGCGGCGACATGGTCATTACTAAAATGCCCTACATAAGCAATATCAACCAATCCACTTAAAACTAGAATTAAATTGCTTGAGAGCATGGGAATAAATAATTTAAAAATCTGGTTCATCAAAAAAAGCCTTATTTTTTTCTTTGCGATTTATGTTGATATTCACGTTATTTTTAGTGCATCAATTCAAAGCAAAAGACATACCAGTTCTAAATTCAGCTTCCTCTAAAATATTCTTTAAATAAAAAAGCCAAACTATTCGTTTGGCCTTCTTTTGCAATGTATGTTTTTCTACAGTTATTCTTGTTTGTGTTTACTTGCCCAATAAGTGGCAAGCGCAGGACCAGAAATATTGTGCCAAAGGCTGAAAATTGCGCTTGGTACAGCCGTAATCGGGGAAGCCGCAAAATGCACTGCTGCAAGCGCCACGCCTAAGCCTGAGTTTTGCATACCGACTTCTACCGCAATTGCTTTACTGTCTGCATAAGGCAATTTAAAGAAACGAGCTGCGGTAAAACCTAATAAATAACCAAATCCATTATGCAGTATCACTACCGCCAAAATAAGCAAGCCGGATTGAAAAATAGCTGCTTTGCTCCCACCAATAATGGCTGCCACAATCGCGACAATTGCAATCACTGAAACTAACGGCATAACTTGAATATAGGACTCGACCTGACGTTTAAGCCAAGTTCGCAAAATCAGACCAATCACAATAGGCAGTAGCACCACCTGCAAAATTGAAATAAACATCGAAGCTGCATCAATCTTTAACCATTGGCTGGCCAGCAGATAGAAAATTGCAGGAGTTAATAGAGGTGCTAAAAGTGTTGATACCGATGTACAGGCGACCGATAAAGCCACGTTGCCCTTGGCCATATAGGTAATCACGTTTGAAGCTGTTCCGCCTGGGCAACACCCCACTAAAATAACGCCGACTGCAATTTCAGGCGGTAAATCAAATAATTTACACAGAATAAATGCTAAACCGGGCATCACCACAAACTGGGCAACCACTCCAATCAACACCGCTTTAGGGCTTTGCAATACCCCTTTAAAGTCATCAACGGTCATGGTCATTCCCATACCGAGCATAATAATCCCTAAGATCCATGGGATGTACGCTTTAAGCCAGACAAAAAACTCAGGTTGCCATAGTGCTAGAGCCGCAAAAACGATGACCCATAAAGCAAACGTTTTCTGAACAAATTGAGTAAAACGTAATAATCCAGACATGCTGTTCATCCATATCAAATCGCAATTAAAGCCCAAACAACATGAGCACTCTCTCTAACATTCACTCAACAAATCAGTCGATTGAATACGGACAACACCCTGTTGCTGCATCGCTTGCCATGCCTGTTCTAAAGAGCCGTTCAGATTAATACCTTTACAGGCATCTTCAATCACTAAAGTTTTAAAGCCGAGTTGAACTGCATCTAAAGCAGTCCATGCGACACAAAAGTCCGTAGCAATTCCGACCACATAAACCGTATCAATGCCGCGCTCTTTTAAGTAACCCGTTAAACCCGTCATTGTACTGTGGTCTGCTTCCATAAAAGCCGAGTAGCTATCAATATGAGCATGAAAGCCTTTTCGGATAATCAGCTGGGCCGTTGGGATATTCAAATCTGGATGAAATTCGGCATCATGGCTACCTTCTACACAATGTTTAGGCCAAAGCACTTGCGGTCCATAATCGAGCTCAATGGTTTCAAATGGCTGTTTACCCACATGGTTGGTAGCAAAAGAAATATGATTATCTGGATGCCAATCTTGTGTCAGAACGACATTTTCAAAACAACGCGCCAATTGGTTAATGGTTGGAATAATTGTATCGGCGTCGGCAACTGCTAAATTTCCACCCGGCGTAAAACCATTTTGTACATCAACTACGACTAAAGCCGAATTTTGTGGTTGTTTCTTCATTTTCATGCCATCTTAAGTCCCATTCGGGAAAAATATGCATTTTATCTTGCCATAAAAAAGACCGTAGCAAGTAAGGATTCGCAGAATTGAACCATATTGTCATATTTACTGTCTTTTACTTGAAATGATCAAATTGGCATTCTATGTTTTGCTCAAGTTTACATAGGGTTTATCAGTTAAGCATATTGTTCTTATGCGTCTGATCAGTCATAATTTGCATAATTGTCATTCAACAATCTGTTATTGTTAGAACTGGACAATCAAAATACTGCAACCATCCCACATTTTGTTTTTCTTACCTCAGATTCGGATGGATAAATAGGATATTTTTTAAAATGACTCAGCAAGCACAGACCATTCAAGGCTCAATCGTCGCAATTGTCACTCCCATGTTGAAAGATGGCGGTGTAGATTGGAAGGGTCTTGAGAAGCTGGTTGAGTGGCACATAGAACAAGGTACAAACAGTATTGTAGCCGTCGGTACAACCGGCGAAGCCTCAACATTGAGCATGGAAGAGCACACACAGGTTATTAAAGAAATTATTCGTGTAGCCAATAAACGTATTCCAATTATTGCCGGTACTGGTGCAAACTCAACCCGCGAAGCAATCGAATTAACTAAAGCAGCTAAAGACCTCGGTGCTGATGCCGCTTTACTTGTAACACCATACTATAACAAACCAACCCAAGAAGGCCTTTTCCAACACTATAAAGCGGTTGCCGAAGCTGTTGAATTACCTCTTATTCTTTATAACGTACCGGGTCGTACAGGCGTAGACTTGTCAAACGATACAGCGGTACGTTTAGCAGAAATTCCTAACATTGTAGGTATTAAAGACGCAACAGGTGATGTGCCTCGTGGTAAAGCTTTAATCGATGCTTTAAACGGCAAAATGGCTGTTTACTCAGGTGACGATGAAACTGCATGGGAACTTATGCTTCTTGGCGCAGATGGTAATATCTCGGTTACTGCAAACATTGCACCTAAGGCAATGAGCGAAGTATGTGCGGTTGCAATTGCTAAAGATGAGCCACAAGCGAAGACGCTTAACAATAAGATTGCAAATTTACACAATATTCTATTTTGCGAATCTAACCCAATTCCTGTGAAATGGGCACTACATGAGATGGGACTGATTGATACTGGTATTCGTTTACCACTCACTCCTCTCGCTGAGCAATATCGCGAACCTCTCCGCAATGCCCTAAAAGATGCGGGAATTATTTAATAAGAGCAATTTATGATGCAATTACGTCTTGGTTTAGTCCTTGCAGTTTCAGCCTTAAGTTTAGCTGGCTGTGGTCGCTTCGCACTCAATAATCACTCTTTAGATTATAAAAAAGCAAAGCAACTCGCCCCGCTTGAGTATCCTGCCGATGCAACTGTACGACCAGCGACGCCTTTGTATCCTGCACCAACAGTAGACCAGCTCGCTATCGATCACGCACCGAAGTTTGAAAACAAGCGTGGCAATCGTTTTGCATTGCCTCGCCCTGAACAAACTCAAGGTGATACAGCAGATACATCTGCTCAATCAGGTAGCGCGCTTAGTCGCCCTCAACTTGTAACAGATGGTAATAAAAACCCACTGTTAAAAATTGATGGAAGTACTGCTGAAATTTGGCAATACACCAAAGCAACCCTAAGCACGTTAAATTACAACATCATCGCTCAAGGCAGTAATCAAGCGACGATTAAAGTAAATGACAAAACTTATGTGCTTAAACTGACTGGTGTTGGCTCTAGTCATAGCCTTGCTCTCTTTAATCCAGACAACACTTTTGCAAGCCCTGAAGTTGCGGCAGAAGTGTTAAACCAGATTTACCAAAATTGGCCAGCCTAGTCGTTTACTAGGCATTTTTTTTTAAAAGGTTCCCTCATGTTAAAACAAACCTTGCTCTATACTGGTAAAGCAAAATCTGTATATGAAACAGACAATGCCGACCATCTGATTTTAGTCTTTCGTGATGATGCCTCTGCGTTCAATGGCGAAAAAATCGAACAACTAGATCGTAAAGGCAAGGTGAACAACCGTTTTAACGCCTTCATCATGGAAAAACTTGCTGCTGCGGGTATTGAAACGCATTTTGAAAAATTGCTTTCTCCAACTGAAGTTCTTGTTAAAAAACTTCAAATGATTCCTGTTGAATGCGTAATTCGTAACTATGCAGCTGGTTCTCTATGCCGTCGTTTAGGTGTAGAAGAGGGTAAAGAACTTACTCCTCCTACATTTGAATTGTTCTACAAAGATGATGGCCTAGGCGATCCAATGGTTAACGAATCTCAAGCGATTGCTTTAGGTTGGGCGACTGCTGAACAGTTAGAACAAATGAAAGTGTTAACTTATAAAGTAAATGATGTATTGAAAGCATTATTTGCTGAAGGCAACATGATCTTGGTGGACTTCAAACTTGAATTTGGTGTTTTCCATGACCGTATCGTACTTGGTGACGAATTCTCTCCAGACGGTTGCCGTTTATGGGACAAAGACTCTAAGAAGAAACTCGACAAAGACCGTTTCCGTCAAGGTTTAGGCGGTGTTGTTGAAGCTTATGAAGAAGTTGCAGCTCGTTTAGGCGTAGATTTATCTGACATCTAATTAGCCAGACTTTAGTAAGAAACCGAGCTGAATTGCTCGGTTTTTTATTTTCTAGGCACTAAAATTCAGGGAAAGTAGACAGATCTGTATATTTAATTAAATTATTACTTGCACAATATAAAAGCAAAGCACTAAAATCTAAAAAAACATTAATTGCATCACAATAATTAAATTTAAAGTATGGTGAGCCCTATGGAACTACTTAAGCCTGAAAAGAGATTAATGAATCACTCGATACAGTTTGGTGAAAATCCATTAGTGATTTTATCTAATTTTAGCGACTCTGCTTTGAAACAAGGTTGGAGCGAAGCTGAAGTGGAAACCGTCATTTCTGAAGCTTCTCAAGGTGACTATATGAAACTCATAAGGACTTTGAGAACATATACCTTACTTTAATTATTGTTACTGCTGTTATCTGATTTGCCGTAAATCTTTAGCGTCAACCCTATACCGATTTCTGACTTCTTCATCATAATTGCTCCCCTTTAACTCAGGCGGCAATTCGTCTTGTCATCCAAAGTTTTATCGACCTCTTCTTATATTTAGCTGTCCTATCTGGTTAATTGCTTTTATTCGCATAGTATTTTCCTTAGCGTCGTATCATTCAATTTATAAAAAGATACATAAAGCTGTTATGAATCAACTAGATTTATTCTGAATGCTGCCTTAACAATAAACAAAAATAATAAGTAGAAAATATTTATTCTATGAGGAGTAAGCATGATGGACCATGAAATAGAGGAAAAAAAGGTCGAGCAAACCTTAAGCTGGCGTGAAAAAATGGCAGTCGAAGAACATGAAAAACTGTCACCCCGTTTAGTCTATGAAATTATCCGCCGTGATGGTGCTGAAGAGCTGGATCGGCCAACGGCTGCACTGATCTTTTCAGGAATTGCGGCAGGTCTAGTCATCAGTTTTTCTTTTGTGTTTAAGGCGATTATCGCTTCTTATCTTCCAGCTGATGTAGTCTGGACCGATTTAATCACCAATGTCGGTTATACCATTGGTTTTTTGATCGCTATTTTGGGCCATATGCAACTCTTTACCGAAAATACCATCACCACAGTTGTACCTCTATTCAAGCCCTTTACTCTCGAAAAATTACAAGCTGTAGGCCGATTATGGGGGATTGTGATTTTATGCAACATCATTGGAACAGCTTTAGCGAGTTTATTTTTCCTCACTACTCACCTGTTTACACCCGATATTGACAAGGCACTCGACGAGCTAGCACATCATGTTGCGTCTTTTTCTGCGACCGAAAACTTGCTGAAAGGTATTATGTCAGGGCTGTTAATTGCTGCACTAGTCTGGATGCTGCCTTCAGTTAGCAATAAATTCCTACTCATCTTTTTCATGACATATTTGATAGGACTCGGTGACTTTACCCATGTAGTAGTAGGTTCTACCGAAATGTCTTATCTAGTTTGGCAAGGAGATGCCTCTATTAGTGAATATATTTTTAATTTCCTGATTCCAACCACCATTGGAAATATTATTGGTGGTACAGGCGTGTTTACCCTGCTGATTTATGGTCAGGTTACTGAGGAATTGGAACAATAGCAGGACTCAATAAAACTATTGTTCCTGCTGCCATCTGCGTTGCTGTAAGCGTTCGCCTTCAACCTCACGCTTATTTCTCGCGGACTCGTAGAGTTTGGTTCCCTTCAACTCAGGTGGCAAATAGTCTTGCAACACAAAGTGCTCTGGGTAATCATGAGGATAGAGATAATTGATGCCATAGCCTTGCTGTTTCATCAGCTTGGTTGGTGCATTTCTCAAGTGTAAAGGCACTGGTAAATTTGCCGTTTTCTCGGCAAGTTCCAATGCTTTGTTAATTGCTAAATAAGTACTATTACTTTTTGCACTTGTTGCTAAATAAACCGCGGTTTGGCCCAAAATAATTCGGCCTTCAGGCATACCCACTGCTTGAACAGAGCGGAAACATTCACCTGCAAGTAAAAGCGCATTTGGATTCGAATTCCCAATGTCTTCTGAGGCTGCAATCAACATACGTCTTGCAATAAAAACTGGATCTTCTCCGCCTTTAAGCATACGAGCCATCCAGTACAGAGCTGCATCTGGATCACTACCACGAATCGATTTAATAAATGCAGACACGAGGTCGTAATGCTGCTCACCCGATTTGTCATAACGTGCAATGTTTTGCTGGGCAACTTTTACCACCACAGCATTGGTAATGGTATTTTCAATTTCTGGCTCAAAAGTACTCGCAATTAAGTCTAGTAAATTAAGCGCTTTACGGGCATCGCCTGCTGCAAACTGCAAAAGGGCATCGTACTCTTCAATATGAATGTAACGTTCTTTTAAGAATTTATCGGCTTGGAGAGCATTGTTGAGTAGCGTTTGAATTGCCTCGCTGTCTAAACTGTTTAAGGTATAGACCTGACAACGAGATAAAAGCGCACTATTGACTTCAAAAGACGGGTTTTCTGTGGTCGCACCTATTAAGGTAATTTTTCCTTTTTCTACAGCCCCTAGTAATGCATCTTGCTGTGATTTATTAAAGCGATGGATTTCATCAATAAAAACGACTGGTGTTAGTAAGTCACCACTTTCTGCAATTACTTCACGTAATTCTTTTACGCCCGTATTCAGAGCAGACAAACTCACAAATGGGCGGTCTATTGCTTGCGCCAAAAGTAAAGCAATTGTTGTTTTACCAACACCTGGCGGTCCCCAAAAAATAATAGAAGGTAAATGCCCCTGATCAATCATTTGACGCAGTGGTGCGTGTTCACCTAACAAATGATCTTGCCCAATAATTTCAGACAAATCTCTCGGGCGCAGGCGTTCAGGAAGTGGAATATGGGTGTCTGACATCTCAAATAGCTTTATCGTCTTTTCACTATAGTCTATTGCGTCTCACAGAAATCTACAATTTGAATCTATGAGACACGTTCTTTATTTACAGGCTAACTCGTAGCATTAAGATGGTTTATCACTGAGTTTCAGCAAACGTGCATCCGGGCCATCTTCAATTACCCAAATTGAACGGTCTTGTGCTTCATGTAAACCACGAATACGTTGCTTCATCTCTAATCTTTGTATTTCTTTTACGGGTTTATGCTCTAAATCTACAACCACAATGGCTTTGGAAGATAACCCACCAATTAAGGCTTTATTTTGCCATGCAGGAAATTGTTGGCCTCGATAAATGATTAGGCTCGACGGTGAAATGACAGGTGTCCAATCAATCTCAGGTGCTTTAAATTCAGGGCGAGTATGGTGGTCTGGAATAGGCTCACCCGAGTAGTGGTCTCCATTTGAAACGATTGGGTAACCATAATTTTCACCTTTGGTAATAATATTAAGCTCATCACCACCTTTAGGCCCCATTTCAACTACCCAAAGTTGTCCTTTGCGGTCAAAAGCCATACCTAAGGGGTTACGGTGTCCAAGTGACCATATTTCCGCAGTAACCCCACCTTGTTTATAAAAAGGATTACCTACGGCTGCTGAACCATCCTCATTTAAACGCAAGACTTTGCCCAAATTACTCTTCATGTCTTGGGCAGGATCAAACTTTTGGCGCTCACCTGAACTGGCCCAAAGCTTACCATCTGCATCAAAGAGCATACGATGTCCATAATGGCCTTGTCCTGAGACTTTAGGCACCTGCTGCCAAATCTGTTTCACCTCTATAAGTTTTGGCTGATTAGGGTTAGATAAGTCTAATTTCGCACGTGAAATCACTGCACCAGATCCACCTTGCCCTTTAGCTGCATAACTGAGATATATCCAATGATTTTTGGCAAAGTCAGGATGTAAAACAACATCGCCTAAACCACCCTGTCCGCCATAGTTCACCGCTGGAACACCTTGAACATCTAACATTTGTTTATTTTGGGGGTTAAAAAGTTTTAACTTACCTTGTCGCTCAGTGACTAATAAACGATGGTCTGGCAAACTGGTAATCGCCCAAGGTTCATTAAAATGTGCGACTGTCTCGACCTGATAAATTTGTTTGGCAGCACTAGTTTGCTCTGTTTTTGCAGTTGTATTTTGTTCAGGATTTTTTGAGTTGGTATTGTTAGAACCACAAGCCATTAATAAGAAAAAGCTACTACATAATAAGGGGGCTGCTAGTCGTTTCATCATTTTTATCTCCTTCGCTTTTATTTTTATATAACGGAGATGGTTAAAAACTTTACGATTAAAATGTTACTTTATTATACGCTGTAATTAAAAATGTCCATTGGGAGCGTATTAACGCACCCAACGTACCACATAATCTTCAAGATCATCTTCATGTACATCAGTTTCAGGAATACAACGCCCTGCAACAGACTTTTTTGCCTTAACTACGCTTTGTCTCGTACCTGTATTTAAATAATGCCAAGAAGGTAAATTTTTACCCTCATTCAACCGTTTATACGCACAACTTGAAGGTAACCAGTGAATTGTTTTTAAGCTTTCTGGCGTCAACTGTAAACAGTCAGGCACTTGCTGCTGACGATTTGAATAATCTGAGCAACGCCCTGTACCACAATCAAGCAATTTACACGCTACCTTGGTGTAAGCAACCTCATGAGTATCTTCATCTTCTAGCTTGACCAAGCAGCATAAACCACACCCATCGCACAAAGCTTCCCACTCAGCCTGACTAAGCTGCTCTAGCGTGTAATTTTTCCAAAATAATGGACGAAGTGAGGTCTCGGTAGACATAGGTTTTAACAGCTGTATACATAAATCAAAGTCAGATTATAGCATTGAAGGCAGTGTGCTTAAGGAAAGAAACTGTATTTTTAGCATCACAAAATGATTGTTTAATATACATTTCAACCACATAAACGACACATTCCGTGCAAAAAAGCCACTATATAGTAAAAACACAATGAAAAATAAGGAGGACAACATTATGTTCCGTTGGGCAATAATTTTTGCAGTGATTGCACTCATTGCCAGTCTATTAGGGTTTGGTGGTGTTGCAGGGTTATCTAAAGACTTTGCCGTGATTTTATTGGTTGTGGCTGTAATTCTCGCAGTTATTGGTTTTATTTCGCGAGGCCGAACCTAATTCAATCATGACTACATAAAAAGAAGGAACTTGTTTCCTTCTTTTTTTATTGCCTAAATGTTTCTATCTTTTTCTTTTGACGTAGATTTTTACATAGTTATTAATATGAATTTTATTTTTTTATGCTTTAATCAAGCGTGTTTAAACCAAGTTTAATTTCAGGATTAATGTCATGAGTACAGCAATTAAAACCCGTGAAATTCAATATACTGCACCAGACGGCAGCCATTTAATTGGTTATTTTGCAGCTCCAGAAAGTGAAACACCTGTACCAGGTATTATTATTGGTCCTGAATGGTGGGGCCGTAATGAATATACTGAACAACGCGCACGTGAACTTGCTGAACACGGCTATGCGGCTCTTGCGATTGACATGTATGGCGATAAAAAAGTCACATCAACTGCAGCTCAAGCATATGAATGGATGATGCAGACATTTGAAGAGTTAGACACGGTGACTGATCGTGCCAATGCAGCACTTCAGACACTTGCTGCACAACCAGAAGTAAATAGTGAAAAACTGGCTGCAATTGGCTTTTGCTATGGTGGTAAAGTTGTATTAGACCTTGCGCGCTCAGGTGCACCACTTAAAGCAGTTGTGACATTCCATGCTACATTAGCACCGAAAGCACCTGCTCAAAAAGGCAACATTCAAGGTGAGGTTTTAGTTCTACATGGTGAACAAGACACCATGGTCACCTTAGAAGATGTTGCTAATTTTGAAAAAGAGATGCAAGCTGCTGAAGTTAAACATGAGGTAGTGGTTTTAAAAGGTGCTAAACATGGCTTTAGTAACCCGCTTGCAGATGAAAAAGCGAAAGCAAATGGTGTAGACCTTGGCTACAACAGCGAAGCGGAGAAACAAGGCCTTGCTAAAATGTACGCTTTGTTAGAACGTACTTTAAAATAAAAGAAGCAAATTTGGAGCAAATGTTTTTTGCATTTGCTCCCTTAAATGTTTATGACTTTGCAATATTTTTACTGTATTTTTTAAACCATACTTCAATAACTATACTCCCGTTGAGCTAGAGCAAAGCCTAGTCTTATTTCCCGCACTCGGGGTTTAATGGAATAACATGAGAGGATACAACAATGGCTGACAAGAAATGTCCGTATTGCGAATTTGATGAATATGACATCATTGATAAGAATGAATTTGCTGTAATTTTACCTGACCCAAATCCGTTGTCTAAAGGCCACTGTGTAGTGACTCCACTGCGCCATGTAAGCTCGTTTTTTGACATTACCTCTAAAGAGCATGAAAGCTTACTTACACTTCTTGAAATTGCCCGCCACGAAACCCAGCTTCGTCATCAGCCTGCTGGTTTTCATATCGGCTTTAATGATGGTGAAGTGTTTGGCCAAAGCTCTGACCATTTCCACATTCATGTCATTCCATACTACAAAAACCAACCGTTGAAACTTGATCAACGTTGGGGCGTAAAAGAGGATTAATCCTCTTTATGCTTGAAGCAGAGACCACTTATTTTCAAGTGATCTCTGTTTTAACAGGCTCGTTCTGGTTGCTTGCTTTAAACAAAACTTCTCTCCAATTTCAGCTATAATTTAGCCCTTACTTTTCTTCTATAGCTGTTCATGCCTGAATTTTCTTTTTCTGATGCCCTCTTAAACTGGTTCGATCAACATGGTCGTCACGATTTGCCTTGGCAAGTTGCAGATGATCCATACAAGGTTTGGGTTTCTGAAATTATGTTACAGCAGACTCAGGTGAAAACGGTTCTGCAATATTTTGACCGCTTTATGGAGCGCTTCCCAACGGTAGAAGCTTTAGGTCATGCAACTTGGGATGATGTCGCTCCTTATTGGGCTGGCCTTGGCTATTACGCTCGTGCTCGCAATTTGCATAAAGCCGCTGGCCTTGTAGCACAACAAGGTAAATTTCCTGAAATCCTAGAAGAATGGATTGCTCTACCCGGCATTGGACGCTCTACAGCAGGCGCACTTATGTCTTTAGGTTTGCGTCAGTACGGTGTGATTATGGACGGCAATGTGAAACGTGTTCTAGCGCGTTTCTTTGCCATTGAAGATGACTTAAGTAAGCCGCAGCATGAACGTGAAATGTGGAAACTTGCTGAAGAGCTTTGCCCTACGCATCGTAACCATGACTATACTCAAGCCATAATGGACTTAGGTGCAACTATCTGTACGCCTAAAAAACCGCTGTGTTTATATTGTCCAATGCAAACTCATTGTCAGGCCTACCAACAAGGTTTAGAACAAGAACTACCTTTTAAAAAACCTAAAAAAACTCCGCCTGTTAAAACGGCAGACGTTCTTATTATTCAGTGTGAAGATGAATGGTTCTGGCAACAACGCCAAGCCCATGGTCTATGGGGTGGTTTATTCTGTTTACCTATTTTAGAAAATGAACATGAACGACTGAGCATAAGCCAGCAATTTAAATTACAGCCTCAAGCACAAACTTTTCAGATTAGTCATAGCTTCACTCATTTCACATGGCTACTTAATGCTCACGTGTTCCACGTGGAACCTGATCAAAAAGAACATCTGGCGATTGAACTTAAAGGCCAATGGCTGACGCCAGAACAAGCAATTTCCAAAGGTGTACCAACTGCAATGAAAAAATTGATCTCGACTAGCCGTTCATGACATAGTGGTCAAAATAATTTTGATATAACTATGACAGGGAGTATTTCGTGCGACGTTTTGTTTCTCATCTCTCACTTGGTTTTCTCATTATTCTATTGGCAGCTTGTGCCAGTGCACCTAAAAAACCTACACCACTTTCCCCCACTCAAGTCAGTAAGCTCAAAAGTATGCAGCTTCCAAATCGACTACCTGTACCTGTAAAAGGTGTCGATCGAGATGAACTAAAAGACACGTGGGGAGCTGCTCGTAGTCAAGGCCGTAGCCATGAAGGCATTGATATTTTGGCTCCACGTGGAACCAAAGTGTATAGCACAACCGAAGGACTCGTTGCTGATCTTCGTAATAATAACCTCGGCGGCAAAGTCATCTGGATTTTAGGTCCAGCAGGAACATGGCATTATTATGCTCATCTTGACGGTCATAAACGTGGCCTAAATGTAGGTGACTATGTCAAAAAGGGCGATTTAATTGGATATGTCGGCAACACGGGCAATGCACGTTATACTTCACCTCATCTCCACTATGGTCTTTATCTAGATGGTAAAGGACGTGGTGCCGTTAACCCTTATTTATATTTACGCTAGGAACATTTTATGTCGGAAGCGCTGATCAATCGCTTAGTAGAGTTTGCCGAGTCGGGCAACCAGCAAAAGATCATTTTAAATGGCAATAGCTATCAAGGCTGGATCATGGAAATCAGTGATGATGCCCTGCTAATCAGTACCGGTTTTTCAGATAAAGTAGGCAAAGACTTTTGGCTAAAGTTTGAAGACTTAACTCAAGCTGAACTGTATTATTGGGATACTCGCCCAAATGAATGGGTGTTATTTAAACTTTAAAATTCTAAGATAAATATAAGGAGCATTATCATGAAAACTCAACGTTGCGGATGGTGTTCCGACGATCCCCTTTATATTGCCTATCATGATGAAGAATGGGGCAAACCGGAACACGACGAAGCACGGTTATTTGAAATGCTTTGCCTCGAAGGTCAGCAAGCTGGCTTATCATGGATTACCGTACTAAAAAAAAGAGAAAGCTACCGTCAACACTTTTTTAATCATCCAATTGAAGATATTGCTTCATTTACTGATGACTTTTTAGAACTAAAATTATCCGATGCAGGCTTAATTCGTCACTTGGGTAAACTCAAAGCCATTCGTGATAATGCGATTGCTTGGCAAGCGCTCAAAGCACTAGTTGGTGATGTACCGACATGGCTTTGGCAGTTTGTAGATGCAGTTACACAAAACAATGATGTTGCAGACTACCGTCAGGCTCCAGCACAGACTGAACTCAGTGTAAAACTTTCCAAGACTCTTAAAAAGAATGGTTTTAAATTTGTCGGTCCAACCACTTGCTACGCGTTTATGCAGGCTGTAGGTATGGTCGATGATCATGAAAACGATTGTCAATTTAAAGCTTCATAACCCACCAGAACGGTTCAAATCCGCTTAAGGAGTTTCCGATGAGCAACAATACGATTCAGGCCTATGCTGCAATGCAAGCAGGTGAAAAACTGGTTCCTTACCAATTTGACGCAGGTGAATTACAGCCGCATCAGGTTGAAGTAAAAGTTGAATACTGTGGTTTATGTCATTCTGATATTTCAGTTCTGAATAATGAATGGCGCTCGACTGTCTACCCTGTGGTTGCAGGTCATGAAATTATTGGAAGAATTGTAGCTTTAGGTTCAGAAGCCAAAGGTCTACAAATCGGGCAACGTGTCGGTATCGGTTGGACAGCTGAAAGTTGCCAATCGTGTGATGAATGTATTGGTGGTCAGCAAGTACTTTGTACGGGCAAAAATGTTGCAACAATCGTCGGGCATGCTGGTGGTTTTGCCGATAAAGTTCGTGCAGGTTGGCAGTGGGCAATTCCCCTTCCTGAAGATTTAGACCCCGCAAGTGCAGGTCCTCTACTTTGTGGCGGAATTACCGTTTTTGATCCACTCCTCAAACACAAGATTCAGGCAACCCATCATGTGGGTGTGATTGGCATTGGCGGTTTAGGTCATATGGCGATTAAGCTCCTTAAAGCTTGGGGTTGTGAAATCACGGCATTTAGTTCTAACCCAGACAAAACAGAAGAGCTCAAAGCAATGGGAGCCGACCATGTCGTCAATAGCCGCGATACCAACGCAGTAAAAGCTCAAAAAGGTAAATTCGATTTATTGCTGAGTACCGTGAATGTGACTCTAAATTGGTCTGCTTTTATTGCAACACTGGCACCAAACGGAACCTTACATTTCTTAGGTCTTACGCTTGAGCCTGTTCCTGTTTCTGTTGGCTCTCTTATTGGTGGTGCTAAGTCAGTGACTGGTTCACCTACAGGCTCACCTGCTGCACTACGTCAGCTTTTAAAGTTTGCTGCACGCAAAAAAATTGCGCCTCAAATTGAGCTGTTTCCAATGTCACAGCTCAATGAAGCAATTGAACGTCTACACTCAGGTCAAGCACGTTACCGGATTGTACTTAAAGCAGACTTTGCAGAATAAAACTAACTCGCTGTTTTAATCTGTTGCCGTGACCAGTCCGCCAAGTGTTTAATCGCTTGGCGGACATCTACTGTTAACTCATGACCTGCATTTAAACGAATAAAATGTCTATAGCGTTCATCCTCACCAAAAACATGCCCGGGAACTACGGTAATTCCGTGAGATTTTGCAGTGTAATAGAGCGCCAAACTATCTACAGTTTTAGGTAACTGCATCCATAAGGCATAACCTCCTTCTGGTTGGCTCAATGCAATTGGAATACCTTCGAAAGCATTTAAAATACAACTACGATACTCCTCGACTTGCCGCATCAAATTCGGTCTTAACTGCTCTAAATGCTCCCTGTAACCACGACTATAAATAAAATCAGCTAGGCCTAATTGTAGCGGTGTATTAACCCCAATATTACTGGCTACCAGCTCAAGCCTTAAATGCTGTAGCTTCGCGCTTAAACAGAACCATCCTACGCGATATGCACTCGATAATGACTTAGAAACCGATCCACACCAAATTACATAGCCTTCACGGTCCCAATAGCGAATAGGTAATGGTCGCTCACCACTGTAGCCACACTCTCCATAAATATCGTCTTCAATAATAAAACACTGATACTTTGCTGCTAATTCGGCAATCTTTTGTTTTTCTGCATTACTTAAACAGTATCCCAATGGGTTCTGATAGTTGGCTGTCATTAAGCAAACTTTAGCTAAACCCTGCTTCATAAATGATTCTAAGCGCTCAAGATCGATACCACGATGATGCGCTGGAATCTCAATAATCTGTCGTTTTAAACTGGCTATAAGCTGTAGTTGTCCATTAAAAGTAGGCGTCGGAATTAAAATACTATCGCCTACTTCTGTTAGATGTTGAATCACCAAAGATAAAGCAGGCATGCAGCCATTGGTAATAAAAATATCTTCTGCCGCGATAAAAATCCCATCTTCACGCCAATGATCAGATAGTGCTTTTCTTAACTGCTCATGACCCTGTTTATTACAATAAAGAAAATCTTGGGGCTGACAATTTTTTAAAGCGCGTTGAATAGAGCGGCGTAAACCCTCAACAGGAATAAAATGAGGTGTCAACTGAATAGAGCCTAATGGTACAAGATGACTTTGTAAGGCAGCCTCCTGAATTTGGTTATGTAACTCCAGATTGGAGACTTTTCGCGGCAAAGATAAGAAATCTGGACTATCCGGAATAGGACTAGATCGGGTACGAGCAACCACAAAATAACCTGACTTTGGCTTTACATAAATAAGTCCCCTTGCCTCAAGCAATTCATAGCAACTTTTTGCTGTACTTAAACTAATGCTGTGCTGACGGGCAAAATCTCGTAACGAAATAAGCTTCTGATGCGGTTTCAGCTCATCTTGATAAATACGATGTGCTAATTGATTGGCAAGAACCTGATATTGAAAAGTCATTCTGTGCTGCTTTTTTAAAAATTTCTGTATCTGTACTGCTTTATAGAACACCTTTAGGCTATAGAAATCAACTCCAAGAGTAGTAAGATAATGAAATTAAAAGCTATATTATTGTTTACCATTATTTTGACAGGTTGCCAGTCACAACCCAAAACTGAACAGCACAGACATACGGTTTGCCAGAGTTTAATTGAAGGTTATTTAAAAATGACCAACCAACAAGACTACAAACTAGAGCAGCGCAGTGATGATAAAGCCAATACAATTTCTCATTATCAATACAAACGTAATAACTCAAACGAAGTTGTCATGGTAAATTCGGTTTATTCAAACTTATATTTTAGTTGTCGAGAACAGCAACAAAGCTATTTTCTGTCTCAACATTCATCACAAGGACAAACGACTCCTATTTTAGAAGTTCATTTTCCAAGTGATGCTTATGGTAGGTTCAGAGACAGGTTTTAAAACCATCTTTTAATTGATCTGCCAAAAACTCAATGAATAAACGGATTCGTTTTGGTAGATGCTCTTGTTGATAATAGACAGCATGGATGCTTTGATATTGATGTTCTATTTGATCTTCAAATAACGCGGTCAATCGTCCCTCTTGAATATCTTTCCAAATTTCAAATTCAGATAGCCGTGCAATACCATGTCCTCTAACTGTAAGCTGACGCACAGTCTCACCACTTGAAGCTTTAATGTGTGCTTGTGCGAAAAAATATTCATCTCCGACTTTAATCGGCCAGTTATTAATATAATCAGGTCTGGTAAAACCAATCAAATCATGATGCTCAAGTTGTTCAGGTTGAGTCGGTGTACCTTTGATCGCCAAATATTCTGGACTTGCCACAATATATAAACGACTCTTACACACTAACTTGGCATGAAGACTCGAATCATTGAGTTCCCCAAATCGAAATGCCACATCGGTCTTATGTTGTAATAGATCAATCACCTGATCATTACTATTTATTTCGATTTCAATGTCGGGATAGCACTTACGAAACTTATGCATTAATGGTGCAATCACGTGCAAAACAAACGGCGTTGCAGAATCAATACGAATCAGTCCCGCGGTACCCTGATCAGACTTTTGCAAATCTTCTTCGGCAGCATTCAGCTCATTTAAAATTTTACGAGCCTTGATAAGAAACTGTTGCCCTTCTTGTGTGAGTTTCAACTTACGTGTTGTTCGCTCTAATAAAGTCACGCCTAACTTTGCTTCTAAACGTGTAAGAGAGCGACTCATTCCTGAAGGCGTTTGTTTTAAGTGTTCTGCTGCGGCTACAAAGGAACCTGTATCAACAATTGTGATAAAGGCAACCAGTTCTTCAATTGTTGATTTCATGACTTATTCTATTATTGACTAATCATCAAAGATATTTTGCTTATTCATCTATTTTTTCGCAACAATAATCCAAGCAAAATGCACCTCAAGTTAAATGATTATTCAAATTTAGGTGAACGCATGAATATCCCACGTTTTGGTCTAGGAACTTTCCGCCTTAAAGAACAAGCGGTGATTGATTCTGTTAAAACAGCTTTAGAAGTAGGTTACCGTGTAATTGATACAGCTCAAATCTATGAAAATGAAGCTGCGATTGGACAAACCATTGCTGAAAGTGGTGTAGCGCGTCAGGACTTATTTCTAACCACAAAAATCTGGGTAGATAATTTTGCGCAAGATAAGTTTATTCCGAGCTTAAAAGAGAGCTTACAAAAACTTCGTACTGACTATGTCGATCTTACTTTGATTCACTGGCCAGCACCAGATTTAGGGGTTTCTATTCCTGAAATTATGCAGCTTTTACTTGAAGCGAAACAACAAGGTCTTACCAAACAAATTGGTATTTCAAACTTCAATATTGAGCTTACCCAGCAAGCCATTGACACAATCGGTGTAGAGCATATTGCGACAAATCAGATTGAGCTAAGTCCTTATCTTCAAAACCATAACCTTGTAAATTTCTTACAAGACAAGAATATAGATGTCACTTCCTACATGACACTGGCATATGGCAAAGTGCTTCAAGACCCCGTTCTAGCTGAAATTGCAGCAGCGCATAAAGCAACAACAGCACAAATTGCATTGGCATGGGCATTGCAACGAGGTTTTGCAGTCATTCCATCTTCGACTAAACGTGAAAACCTGATTAGCAACTTAAAAGCACAGGATATCGAGTTAACTCCAGCTGAAATGCAAATGATTGCTGAACTCGACCGTAACAGTCGTGAAGTTAGCCCAGAGCCATGGGCACCAGTTTGGGACTAAACTCATGAACACTCAATCAAATACGGCGTTCTCGTTACTGGCATTGGCAATTGGTGCCTTTGCCATTGGCACGACGGAATTTTCTCCAATGGGATTATTGCCGAATATCGCTCATGATTTAGGTATTTCAATTCCAACAGCCGGAATGTTAATTACGGGTTATGCACTTGGCGTGATGTTAGGTGCTCCGTTCATGACCCTATGGTTTGGTGGTTTTGCTAGACGTAATGCACTGATTTTTCTTATGGCGATCTTTACGGTCGGGAACCTGCTTGCAGCATTTGCTCCAAGCTATATGAGTTTATTAGGTGCACGTCTCATTACTAGCCTTAACCACGGCGCCTTCTTTGGGATTGGTTCTGTTGTAGCAGCTAGCATTGTGCCCGCACATAAACAAGCCAGTGCTGTCGCCACCATGTTTATGGGTTTAACCATTGCTAATATTGGTGGTGTACCTTTGGCAACATGGGTAGGACAAAACATTGGCTGGCGTATGTCTTTCCTTGCAATCTCTTTGCTTGGTGTGATTACCATGCTCACTTTATGGAAGGCACTGCCACAAGGTATGGTTGCCCAAAAACCAAATGTGAAAGCTGAGTTAAAAGTATTAACACGTACTCCTGTAGTACTGGCTCTACTCACCACAGTGCTCAGTGCGGGTGCAATGTTTACGCTATATACCTATATTGCGCCAAGTTTGACTGAGTTTACCCATGCTTCACCGACCTTCATTACGTTCATGTTGGTATTAATTGGTGTTGGTTTCTCAATCGGTAACCATTTAGGTGGTCGTTTTGCAGACTTGTCCATCAACAAAACTCTAATCGGTTTTTTCATTTTGTTGATTGTCATGATGGTGATTTTCCCAGTGCTTGCACAAAGTCAGGCTGGAGCAGCCATTGCCTTAGTAATCTGGGGTGCCGCAACCTTTGCTTTAGTACCGCCATTACAAATGCGTGTAATGTCAGTTGTTCATGAAGCACCAGGACTTGCCTCCTCGGTAAATATCGGTGCGTTTAATCTAGGTAACGCAGTCGGTGCGGCAGCAGGTGCGGTAGTACTCGATTTAGGTTTGGGTTATAACGCAGTATCATTTGCTGGCGCATTACTGGCTGGGTTAGGTTTGTTGTTAGTTTTATTTCAAATCAAACGCGAAAGCAGCTCTGCACAAAGTTTGCAGCAATGTTCCGACTAATAAAAAAAGCGCCTCATCTCAGGCGCTTTTTTTATTGCTTATTATTTTAAAATATCGGGCAATTTAGGTTGCTCATAAATCGGGTTCATTACTTCCCGCTTCATTTTAAGCAGCATCTGATATGGTTGCTGCTGAACAAACATATTTACAAAGCTTAAAGGAATTGAACCTGCTGGGTCAGCATAACCACTCGTGGTTACTTTAACTTTGTTATTCGCTAGTTTCTGGAATGTCCATTCACCTTCATAACGAGTTAAACGAACCACATCGGGCTGAATCGGATAATTACTATTAATCGCTGTGTTCTTAATCGTAATAGTGCCATTAGCGGCTTTACTCATTTTCCCTTTCACCACAACATCGCGGTCTTTTAGCGGAAAAGGAAAATCCAACACCATATATAACGTAAATTCGCCCTTCTTCTCATCCTGAGAAAGCATTTCAACTTTACCCATATAAGGCACCCACTGCGCTGCGCGATTTACATCTAAAATCACCGCCACCGCACGCTCAATGGGTACATCAAATGTTGTTTCAGCTTTGTACTGAAAGACAGGGTTATCAGCCTTCTGATAGGTCCACACTTTAATATGATTACGGTCAAGGCTGAGTTTCGCCTTGTCTGTAGAGGCAGCCCCTGCATAGAGGCTGCTTAAGCAAAGAAGAGTGGTCAAAGCAATTTGTTTTTTATTCATGTTCTGCTCTATCTTGTTTTTCTCGCCACATGTAGGACGTGTACAGATGGCTTACACCTGTACGTCGTTCAACCCTAAAACATCTTTCATGTCATATTTACGCGCTTCACGACCTACAACCCATGCAGCAGCTCGTACTGCACCAGCAGCAAAGTTCATACGGTTCGTGGCTTTGTGAGTGACTTCAACACGCTCACCTTCACCAATAAACATAACAGTGTGTTCACCTACAATATCACCACCACGGATGGTTTCAAAACCAATGGTTTGGCGGTCACGTGGCCCTGTATGCCCTTCACGACCATAAACAGCAACTTCTTTTAAGTTACGGCCTAAAGTATCAGCAATCGCTTCACCCATCATTAACGCTGTACCAGATGGTGCATCTACTTTATGACGGTGGTGAGCCTCAATCACTTCAATATCTACTGTATCGCCAAATACTTTAGCTGCAAGCTCAAGTAACTTGATTGATACATTTACGCCAACAGAGTAGTTCGCCGCATATACTACAGGTGTATGTGTTGCCGTTTCATCAAGCTCAGCTTTTTGTTCATCGGACATACCTGTTGTTCCAATCACCATGGCTACCCCAGCTTCACGGCATAGCTTTAAATGCTGAGCAGTTGCAACCGGTGCAGTAAAATCAATGATGACATCACAGTCTTTAAGAACTTCTGTCAAACTTCCTGAAACCTTTACCCCCACTGAGCCAATTCCTGCAAGTTCACCAGCATCAGTGCCGACCAAACTACTCTCTGGACGTTCTACTGCTGCAGCCAATTGATAACCTGCTTGTTGAACTGCCTGAATAAGTGTGCGACCCATACGGCCACCTGCGCCCAAAATACCAATGCGTGGAGCTGCTGACATAATCCTTCCCAATCTTGTGTTTTACGTAATTGGCTTACTATATCAAAACTCTTTGCTCACAATAAAAAGTAAAAAATATTTTTTAAGATGAACCGAAATTTAATCAGTTTTCACAAAAGTTAAAGAATTGATCTGCACACTACCGAGCCACGAATGAAAAAAAGATGACTATAAGGAGTTCAGCATGCATTCGAAAATTATGGGCTTAATAGCCGTTATGGGGATGATGAGTTCAATGGCATTTGCAGAGCCTGCAATCCAACCAGGGGACACACTAGAAAGCTTATCTAAAGCACGCATTATCACGAATGTAAATGCGAAAGCGGCGATATCTACAGCTCAAACAAGCATAGCAAGCAATACTACTGCTGAAGTTAAAGTTGAAGATATTGACCCAATCATTGAAGAAAAAACTGCCGATGTAGAAACAGTAAAAGTAGCTCCAGTTGCATCAAGCGAACTTATTGTAAGTGTTGACGACATCGATGTTGCTCACCCTACAGAGTAAGCAGACGTAATTTTCTTTTAAGCAGAATAAAAATAATAAGATGAATCAGCGCAATAAAAAGGCGGATATTTTTGAATATCCGCCTTCTTTTTAATTTACGATCTAATCAAGCATTAATCGAATAAACGATCAAAGAATGATTTTTTCTTTGGTGAAGAAGCACTGTCTTCGCCATCGAAAGATGCTTGTAATTCTTTGAGTAACTCACGTTGACGAGACGTTAAGTTGACTGGTGTTTCTATGACGATACGGCAAAGTAAATCACCCACCATGCTGCTACGTACAGGGCGAACACCCTTGCCACGTAAACGGAATAATTTACCTGTTTGAGTTCCCTCAGGGATCTTCAAGCTAACACGACCTTCTAAAGTCGGGATTTCAATTTCTTTACCAAGTGCAGCATCCGCAATGCTTACTGGTACGTCCATATATAAATCGGCGCCATCACGTTGGAAAATTTCGTGTTCACGAACAACCACTTCAACGTATAAGTCACCCGCTTGACCATCACGGATCGCCTCGCCTTTACCACTTAAACGAACGCGGTCGCCATTATCTACACCGGCAGGAATAGTAACTTCTAATGTTTGCTGGCGATCAGCTACGCCTGAACCATGACATGCATGGCATGGGTTTTTAATAATTTTGCCTTGGCCACGACATGTGCCACAAGTTTGTTGTACAGAGAAGAAACCTTGCTGCATACGTACTTGTCCTGAACCATGACAAGTTTTACAGGTTTCTACATCTTTTGGATTTTGAGAGCCTTTACCATCACACACATCACATGGTGCCGGAGCAGTAAAGGTAATTGTTTTTTTAACCCCTTTTACAGCTTCTTCAAGGGTAAGTTCCATGACATAGCGTAAGTCTGAACCGCGACGTTGGCGTTGCTGACGTCCGCCGCCACCAAACGCTCCACCAAAGATATCACCGAACTGGCTGAAAATATCTTCTGCACTGAAACCGCCAAAGCCACCACCAGCGCCACCAAAGCCGCCTTCAAATGCATTATGTCCCATACGGTCATACATGCTGCGCTTTTCGCTGTCGGATAAAATCTCATAAGCTTCAGAAGCTTCTTTAAACTTTTCTTCAGCCTCGGCATTGTCAGGGTTTCTGTCAGGATGATATTTCATCGCCAATTTACGATAGGCTTTTTTGATCTCATCATCACTTGCGGTTTTTGAAACGCCTAAAACCTCATAATAATCACGTTTAGCCATGTTTGGCGGTGCTCCTCACGGAAATTTTATCAATACTCTATTGCCGACTAAATGGGGGGCTTTAGCCGAATTTACAAGGGGAAAATGTTTAAAAAATAGATATATTAAAAAACTGCCTTATTTTTTAAATATTTAGACAAGCCTTTTAACCATGCATTTAATAAAAATAACCAAGCAATAGCGCTAAAAACAACACCAGCAACTGTTGATGCCGTTACCCAAAGATTGCTGTTCCATGCAAAAAAGAAGAGAGGAATAAACCAAACAACAGCAAAAACTGACATGAAGAGGAATAGAATACCATTGCGCATAATCCAGAGCGCATGGGCATGAATCCAAACTTCAGCATTATCCACAACAGCTACTTTACGAGCGACCAGATAAGCAAAGGCCGCGAAAATAACCGTAAACAATGCAAGAAACATGAACGCATAAGAAATTACAATATAACGGCGATGCTGTTCGATATGGTCTTGCCCCATCTGTATTTCACCTCAATTCGCTGCACTATGCCTATTTTTTATGCAGCGAAGTAATCCTGTATTTTTTGTGTAAAGACAGGTGCTACTATATTGGAGTTTTCAATATTTCGCACCTTTATTCACAAAAAAATTATGTATTTTATGCGGTTTTTTTCACCTTAAACCACGCAGCATACAATGCAGGTAGGAAAAATAATGTCAGCATGGTCGCTACAATCAGTCCGCCCATAATTGCAACAGCCATTGGACCGAAGAAAATACTCCGCGAAAGTGGAATCATCGCTAATACAGCTGCCAAAGCCGTCAGAATAATTGGACGGAAACGGCGTACTGTTGCATCAATAATCGCTTCCCATGTTGGATGCCCTGCTTGCCTATCTTGTTCAATCTGATCAATCAAAATGAGCGAGTTACGCATAATCATACCGGACAAGGCAATGGTTCCTAGCATAGCCACAAAACCAAATGGTTTATTAAATAGAAGTAAGAACAGAACAACACCGATTAAACCTAATGGCGCAGTCAAGAACACAATCGTTGCCCGAGACAGACTCTTCAGCTGAATCATCAGTAATGTCATCACAACCGCTAAAAACAGTGGCATACCCGCATTAACTGAACTTTGCCCACGTGCCGACTCTTCGACAGTTCCACCCACTTCAATCAGATAACCACTTGGTAACTCAGCGCGTAACTTGTCCATTGATTCGGCTAACTCACCCACAACAGTTGCTGGCTGTAATTTAGTACGAATATCTGCACGCACAGTAATCGTTGGTAAACGGTTACGGTGCCAAATCAGGCCATCCTCAAACTTATATTCAATTTTCGCAATCTGGGCTAACGGTACTGTCGTTCCATTGGCTGTTGGGACTGCTAAACTTGCCAGTGAAGCGACTTCAACACGCTCAGCTTGATCTCCACGTAAACGGATTTCAATGAGTTCACGCTTTTCACGATACTGTTCAATTGCACTACCTGTAATTGAAGCGTTCAGGAAGTTCGCCAAATCCACACTAGAGACACCCATTTGTCGAGCACGGTCTTGATCAATCTGAATTGCAATAATCTTACTTGGCTCACCCCAGTCCAAATGCACATTGGTGGTATTCGGGTTCTCACTAATGACCTTCGCAACCTGCTGCGCCTCTTTACGTACCAGATTGAGATCTTCACCTGACACGCGATACTGCAATGGATAACCCACAGGTGGACCATTTTCTAGTAATGACACACGAGTACGAACTTGTGGAAGCAGCTGTTTAATTTGGGTTTCTAAAGAGCGACGAATTTCATCACGGTCATCAAGTGAGGTCGCTAAAACCACAAATTGTGCAAAACTAGCCTGTGGCAATTGCTGGTCTAACGGTAAATAAAAACGCGGTGAACCTGTACCCACATAAGCCACATAGTTATCAATACCTTTTTGTTTAGACAGAAACTGTTCAACCTTTTTCACCGCTTGTTCTGTAGCGGTTAATGAAGCCCCTTCTTCAAGTTTTAAATCGACTAAAATCTCGGTACGGTTTGAAGGTGGGAAAAATTGCTGAGGAACCATTTTAAACATCAGCACAGAGAGCACGAATATCCCGACTGTCGTTGCAATTACAGTTTTACGATAGGTCACGCAAAACTCGACCATTTTCCTAAAACGTAAATAGAAACTAGACTGATAAGGATCGTAATGATGGTCCTGTGAAATCTCGATAGTTTGTGCTTGCGGTTTTTTCGTTAATCTTGCCCATAAACGAACATACCAAGGTGCTTGATGTCCTGTCTTAGTAAAATCAGGCAGTAGTTTTTCACCCAAATAAGGCACAAATAAAACTGCGGCAACCCAAGACACCAATAAGGCAATGGTCACTACCTGAAAGATCGAACGCGTGTATTCACCTGTACTAGACTGTGCCGTAGCAATAGGTAAAAAGCCCGCTGCCGTAATGAGTGTCCCTGTCAGCATTGGAAATGCTGTGGTTTTCCACGCAAATCCAGCGGCCTTAATTCGGCTATAGCCCTGCTCCATCTTAATTGCCATCATCTCGACCGCAATAATCGCGTCATCGACCAGTAAGCCTAAAGCCAAAATCAGAGCACCCAGAGAAATCTTATGTAGTCCGACATCGAATACATTCATGCCGGCAAAAGTCATTGCTAAAACCAAAGGAATGGAAAAAGCGACCACTAAACCTGTACGGAAACCTAAAGAGAAAAAGCTCACTAACAAAACAATAATGACTGCTTCAGCAAGTACTTTCACAAACTCATGAATACTGCGTTGCACAGCTACTGGTTGATCAGACACCTTCTGCAGTTTCATACCTAAAGGTAGAGTCTTTTGCAGTTGGGCAAATTCCGTTTCCAGATTTTTACCCAAGGCAATAATGTCACCGCCCTTACGCATTGATACGGCAAGGCCAATACCATTTTCACCCATAAAACGCATACGAGGTTGAGCCGGTTGACTAAAACCGCGGTAAACATCAGCGACATCACCAAGTTGAATGGTTTTGTTGCCTACCAGTAAAGGCGTTTTCTTAATTTCATCAACGCTCTGTAAATGTCCACTTACACGAATTTGAATACGATCCGTACCGGTTTCAAAGAAGCCAGCGCTTGCCATACTATTTTGCTTTTGTAAGGCTTCTTGAATTGCAGAGAGAGGAATACCGAGCTGAACTGCTTTAGTGTTTGAAATCTCAATCCAGATTTTTTGGTCTTGTAAGCCAACCAATTCGACTTTGCTAACATCCTTGACGCGTTGCAGCTGTAATTGCAAACGATCGGCATATTCTTTCAAAAGTGCATAGTCAAAGTCCTTGCCTGTCAGTACATAAATATTACCGAAAGTATCACCGAACTCATCATTGAAAAAAGGGCCTTGTACACCGCTTGGGAGTTCAGTGCGAATGTCATTGACCTTTTTACGAACGTTGTACCAAACATCAGGAATCTGTGCCGACTTCAATGAATCCTTGGCAAAGAAAGTAACCATAGACTCACCCGGGCGGGAGTAGGCCATAATCTTTTCATACTGCCCTGTGGTCATCAGTTCCTTTTCAATGCGATCAGTTACCAACGTTGAAACTTCTTTGGCAGTCGCTCCAGGCCAGTAGGTTTTGACGACCATCACTTTAAAGGTAAAAGGCGGATCTTCACTTTGTGATAGTTTTGAATAAGAGATTGCACCGATAATGCCAAGCAACAGCATGAAATAAAGGACAATGCTTTTATTATTCAGTGCCCATTCCGAGAGATTGAATTTCATGGCTTCGTTGCCCCCTGAATTTTCACCGCACGGTTTTCACGGTCAATCGGATGAATCTTCTGCTTATCGCGTAGCAAATGAACCCCACCAATCACAACCCAATCATTTGGTGTTAAACCCGATAATACTGGCACACTATCTCTGCCATATGCCCCAACGGTTACAGGTACTTTACGTAAAGTTTGGTTGGCATTGACTACCCATACATAAGCTTGATTATCTGTAGCTGAAACACTCGAAAGAGGAACACTCATGACATTAGTTTGAGTCGAGCTAAAAAATACACGTGCACTTTGTCCAAGCTGAATAGCAGATTGGCCTTCTTTGAGTGCAACTTTCACAGTAAAGGTACGAGACTGATCAGCCGCAGGAGAAACTTCACGTACATATCCGGCAAATTTTTCATTCGGTTTAGACCACAAAGTAATCCAAGCCGCTTGACCAACTTTAATCTCGGCAACTGCTTGTTCAGGTACACCAATGACCACTTCACGCTCACCATCAATCGCCAATTGATAAGCTGCTTGACCTGCTGAAACGACTTGTCCAATTTCAATATTACGCGCTGTAATCACCCCGTTTTTATTAGAAATGAGTTGGTTATAACCAGTTTGGTTTGCAGAAACTTCATAGTTAGAGCGGGCTTGTTGTAACGCTGCTTGAGCCGCGTCGTACTGATTTTTGACCGTATCAAATTGTGAACGGCTTACTGCATTGACAGGTAATAATTGTTGAAAACGTTTAAGTTCATCTGATGCTGTTTTCGCTGCTGCCTGTGCATTTTGTAATTGAGCTTTGGCAGCATTTAATTGTAGCTGAGCATCTGCTACATCGAGCTTTGCTAATACTTGTCCAACTTTAACTCGGTCGCCGACATCGACATAGCGAGCCGTAACTTGCCCACCCACCCGAAATGCCAAGGCAGTTTGTTGTCGAGCCTGTACATCTCCTGCATAGCTTTTTAATTCGTTTAGTGTGGTCGAAGGCTGCGTCACCATCACATAGGGTATTTCTTCTGTTTTGGGAGCCTCTTTACTACACCCCATTAATGTGACCGTGCAAACAATCACCATACTCATGATGAGAGGTTTTAACAGATTCATATCTTATCGCTCTTATTCAAACTGATTTTTTAAGGCACAATATGCTTGCATCATAGTTTGTTTGTTTTTTAATTAATATACCCATGGGGTACATTAATTAAAGAAAAACTTATAAATATCTATTTTTTTAAACTTTTATTAGAGGGTTTTGTGCAAACAGTTAATCAAAGTGGTCGTCCTAAAGATCTGGAAAAGCGTGCTCGTATCTTACAAGCCGCTAAAGCTATTTTTTTAAAATCTGGTTATCACGGTACCAGCATGAACCAGATTGCACAGGAAGCCGGAGTTACTAAACTCACGGTTTATAACCACTTTCAAGACAAAGCAAACCTGTTTATCTGCGCGATTACAGAAACTTGCGAAGAGACTCTAGGCACTAAACCATTTGAATTAGATGCATCGGCAGATTTTTATCAAACACTATATATGGTGTGTTCGCGTGCCTTGCAGATTATTTATTCACCTGAAGCATTAAAGCTTGAACATGTGTTATTTGAACTCGCAGCAGAACAGAGCCCTTTAGCTGAACAATTTTTCACGGCATCCCATACCCGACTTCAAAATCTGTTAGCCGCGTTCTTCCAAAAAGCAGCTGAGCTAGGTTTTATTCAGGCCGATAATCCCGTTTATCAAACAGAGCTTCTTTTAACGTTGTTGCTTGGTGTACGTCACCATAAAGTTCTACTTAGGATTATTGCTGTACCAAATGCGCAAGAGTTAGACCAGATTATTCAAGATGCAATTCATTTATTCCTGCTTAAATATCGGAATTAAACCAAAGTCCGATTGCCAAAAGTTGCACTGAGTGCATGTCATCTTTTAAGTCGCTATAAGCGAATTAAATGTTATTTTTTAAGCAAAAATTCACATTTTCTTACGCTCAAAGCTTGGAATGTTTGTTAATCGCGCTATATTCGATAAGAATAAGAACAGGAGAAAAATAGCATGGTTCAGCAAATCGATGCGCCACTGCGTGAGGATGTCCGCTTACTTGGCAATTTGTTAGGTGAAACCCTAAAACAACATGCAGGACAGGAACTGTTTAATCAGATCGAGCAAATCCGTGCGCTTGCCAAAGGTGCACGTGATGGTCAAGCTGAAGCCGAAAAGCAATTAGAACAATTATTTTTAGAACTGCCCGATGAAGAGCTATTACCTCTCACCCGCGCTTTTTCTCACTTCCTCAATTTTGCCAATATTGCCGAGCAATACCATGTCGTGCGTAGCCGCAGACAGGCAGAATTTGATTCGGAGGCTAATTCTCCAAATCCACTTGTTCACTTATTTCAAAAATTTAAAGATAAAAGTATTTCGACAGAAAAACTATTTCAGCAAATTTGTGATTTAAATATTGAACTGGTACTTACGGCGCACCCAACCGAAGTCAGCCGTCGTACCCTCATTCAAAAATATGACGATATCAACGCTTGTCTTTCACAGCTAGATCAGCAAAAGCTTACTCCACGTGAACGTCAAAACGCACTTGCGAACTTAAAACAGCAAATTAGTTCGGCTTGGCAGACAGATGAAATTCGTCAGCACCGCCCGACTCCTGTCGATGAGGCAAAATGGGGCTTTGCAACCATTGAGCAAACACTTTGGAATGCTGTACCTAAATTCATTCGTGAATTAAATGAATTAGTTCAAGACAATTGCCAACAAAACTTACCACTCAATATTGCGCCAGTGCGCTTTGCTTCTTGGATGGGTGGAGACCGTGATGGTAACCCGAACGTTACTCATCAAATCACTCAAGAAGTGCTGTGGTTATCACGCTGGCAAGCTGCTGACCTTTACCTGAGAGATATTGAAAATTTACGTTGGGAACTTTCAATTCAGACCTGTTCCGAAGAAATGATTCAAGCGATTGGTAGCCAACATGCAGAACCTTATCGTGAGTATTTACGTGCTACACGTGAACGCTTAAAAGCAACTCGTCACTGGTTAGCGCAGCGTCTACAAGGTTTAGAAGCAGATGACAGCAATGTAATTAAAAGCAAAGATGAGCTATTACAACCATTATTGCTGTGCTATCGCTCTTTAATTGACAGTAACCTTCCAGAAATTGCAAATGGTCAACTTCTTGACTTTATCTACCGTGTGAACTGTTTTGGTATTGAATTACTTAAACTTGATATTCGCCAAGAATCAGGTCGTCATCGCCAAGCCATTTCAGCCATTACCGAATATTTAGGTTTAGGTAATTTTGAGTCATGGACTGAGCAAGCACGCCAAAACTTCCTCATTCAGGAACTACAAAGCAAACGTCCACTTCTACCGAAATATATTAATGAGCCAGAAGGTAGTTTGATTGGCCACCCAGATGTTCAAGAAGTATTTGCAACTATGCGTACTTTGGCTGACCAACCGCCTGAGTCGTTAGGCGCTTATATTATTTCGATGGCTGAATATCCAAGCGATGTTTTAGCTGTATTGTTACTGCAAAAAGAAGCAGGTATTCAGCACCCTTTACGTGTGGTGCCTCTGTTTGAAACTTTAAAAGATTTAGATGGCGCTGCAACAACCATGAATACGCTGTTCAATATGCATTGGTATAAGCAGCACATTCAGGGTAAACACGAAGTGATGATCGGTTACTCCGACTCAGCAAAAGATGCTGGCTTTATGTCTGCCAACTGGGCGCAATATCGTGCTCAAGAAGAACTGACTGCTATTGCTCGTACACACGGCGTACAGTTGACCCTATTCCATGGTCGTGGCGGCTCAATTAGCCGTGGTGGTGCCCCAACCCAACAGGCACTATTCTCACAACCACCAGGTTCAATCTCTGGCGCAATTCGTGTGACAGAACAAGGTGAAATGATCCGCTTCAAATTCGGTCTAGAAGGTATTGCAATGCAAAACCTTGAAATCTATACCGCAGCAACACTTGAAGCGACACTGTTGCCACCACCAGAGCCTAAAGCAGAATGGCGTGAACTCATGAACCGTATGACAGATCATTCTGTGAAGGTTTATCGTCAAACAGTTCGTGAAAATCCACATTTTGTGAAGTATTTACGTACTGTCACGCCTGAGCTTGAATTACAAATGTTGCCTCTAGGCTCGCGTCCAGCAAAACGTAAAGTGAGTGGCGGCATCGAGTCTTTACGAGCCATCCCATGGGTATTTGCATGGACTCAAATCCGTTTGATGTTACCTGCATGGTTAGGTACAGGTGCTGCCATTAATGAAGTGATTGCCGACCAACAAAAAGCAACACTTGATGAAATGCTTCAGCAATGGCCTTATTTCCAAACGCTCATTGATATGTTGGAAATGGTATTGTCTAAAGCCGATGCCAACATTGCACTCTACTACGAATCTCATTTAACCGAAGATGAAGATTTAAAAGTACTCGGCAACCAGTTACGTCAGCGCCTAAAAGATGCTGTACAAACTTTATTAACCTTAAAAGATGAGTCAAAACTTCTTAGCAATAATGATGTTCTTGATCAATCTATGCAGGTTCGCAAACCATACTTACTTCCTTTGCATCTTTTACAGGCTGAACTCATGAAACGCCGCCGCGATTACCTAGCGGAGCGTCAGGCAGAGAATACCCCCGTTGACCATGCACTGATGGTCAGTATTGCGGGTATTGCTGCTGGTTTACGCAATACGGGTTAAGCTTTTTTACCAATCGTTTGACAAAGCAGCACATCACAGATGTGCTGCTTTTTACTTGCAAAGTTCCCCATTTTTCATAAATTTTCCCCGATTTTTTATTTTTTTAAAAATTTTTTTAAAATCATAAAATTAAGCTTTATTATAAAAAAATAACTAATTCCGCATATTTAGAATTATTAAGATTATACCAATCGTTAAAAAATAATTACTTTTCTCCCATATACTTCTCTCTAGAGATTAAATGCCTTCCCAAGAAAGGGTATGATTGCACCAATTAAAGAATAATGAGCTTATTTTATGTCCAACTGGTTTCCAAAATGGCAGCCTTACCAAGGTGATGTTGACCATCGACCGGTCTCTACCAATGAATATCTCCCACCAGTTCAAAGTGCCGTTTTAGGTATCCAACATGCATTTGCCATGTTTGGAGCCACTGTTTTAGCGCCGCTACTCATGGGTTTTAATCCTAACCTTGCTATTTTAATGTCCGGTATCTGTACCATCCTGTTTTTCTTAATTACAGGTGGTCGTGTTCCAAGTTACTTAGGATCAAGTTTTGCCTTTATTGGTGTGGTTGCAGCAGCGACTGGGCACATTACAGGTTCGGGTGCCAATCCAAATCTGTCTATGGCTTTAGGTGGAATCGTAGCGTGCGGTATCTTTTACGCACTCATCGGTTTTATTGTCATGCTTACGGGTACGCGCTGGATTGAAAAACTCATGCCGCCTGTCGTGACTGGCGCAATTGTGATGATTATTGGTCTAAACCTTGCACCTGTTACCATTAAAGGCGTTGCTGGTCAACCATTTGAAATGTGGATGGCATTAATTACTGTGCTTTGTATGGGCAGTATTGCAGTCTTTACCCGTGGTTTATTACAACGTCTACTTCTGTTGGTTGGTTTAATCTTAGCTTATGCAATTTATGCCGTCACGACCAATGGTTTAGGTCTAGGTAAACCAATCGATTTTAGCCAGATCTCACAGGCTGCATGGTTCGGTATTCCAAGCTTTTCACATCCTACTTTTGATACTAAAGCTATGCTAATTATTGCGCCAGTTGCACTTATTTTAGTAGCAGAGAACTTAGGCCATATTAAAGCTGTAGGTGCAATGACTGGTGAAAACCTAACGCCACAATTAGGCAAAGCATTTGTTGCAGATGGTTTGGCAACAACGCTTTCTGGTAGTGTCGGCGCGCCGGGGATGACCACTTACGGTGAAAACATTGGTGTGATGGCAGTCACTCGTGTGTACTCAACTATTGTATTTGTGATTGCAGGCGTCTTTGCAATTTTCTTAGGTCTATCTCCAAAATTTGGCGCGGTAATTAGTACCATTCCAAGCGCAGTTTTAACAGGTGCATCTATTGTCGTATTTGGTCTAATTACCATTGCCGGTGCAAAAATCTGGATCGAGAACAAAGTTGATTTTTCTAACAATAAAAACCTGATTGTTGCTTCTGTGACGATTATTTTAGGTGCTGGTAACTTTGAATTATTGTTCGGTAATTTCAATTTAGGGGGTATTGGTACAGCAACATTTGCGGCCATTATTCTCAATTGGTTGTTCAGTTTAAAAGATAAAACTTAAATTCAAAAAGGCAGCGTAAGCTGCCTTTTTTCATTCCGATTTAGTATGATGAATTTTTGCGTTTCAATGCGTTCCTATCATGCGTTTTGATTTTTTTGATTTACAGCTGGTCCTTCATATTGTCTCGACTGGTAGCCTAACTAAAGGTGCGGACCGCTCTGCTATTTCTCTTCAAGCAGCGAGTGAGCGTATAAAAAAACTCGAACAGTATTTTGAAACACCTTTATTTATTCGCCAAACCACAGGTGTAGAACTCACCACAGCAGGACATGCTTTTGTAGAACATGCTCGTCAGCTTTTAGCACAAAAAGATCAACTCGAACAAGAAATGCAGCGCTTTAAGTCTTCTACAATACAAGCCTTAACGCTTTGGTGTAACTCTTCTGCTCAAAGCGAATATTTGCCTCCGTTATTACCGCAATATTTAGTGCTTCATCCCGAAATGAATATCGATTTGCACGAAGCAGAAAGTTCAGAAATTGTAGATGCATTAACCCAAGGAATTGCGAGCCTTGGCTTGGTCTCAAGTTTTTTTGATACCCGACATTTGCAAACTAAAGAATTTGCGAGTGATCCTCTAGTTTTGATTTGTCCTGCTACACATGAGTTAGCACAATATCAACAGTTGAATTTGGTAGAGGCTTTAAGCTATGGTTTTATTGGCCTTAAAGCCCACCACTCTTTGCAACAGTCCATTGAAACTCAAGCTAAATTATTAAGCTTTAATATACAGTATCGTTTGCGCTTGCCTAACTTTAGCGCAATTGCTGAAGTCGTTGCCAAAGGCGTTGGTATTGCAATTATGCCTGCCCGTGCGGCACAGCGCTTGCAATCGGACTACAATTTCCATTCGATCCAATTACTCGGCGCATGGGCAAACCGAAAACTACTTTTGGCAACACAAAATTTCAACCAGCTGCCTAGCAGTTATAAGCAATTTGCAGATTTTCTATTAGAGCATCGCCCTTAGAAATTTGGTTTAGTGCAAAATCATATAAAGACCTAATGACACCAAACCTATAAAAAAGATACGGCGAAATAACTGCTCATTGAGTCGATAACGGATTTTTTTACCGATCCACATTCCAATGAGTGCAGCCAACAATGCAGCAAAAGAAAAACGATAGTCCAGTGTTACTCCAGACATCGGGTTATGGTGTAAAAAGACTGCAAGACAAATGGTAGAAACCGTAAACGTTAATCCCAAAGCCTGAACCAGCTCGTCACGTTTTAAATGTAAAGACTGCAAATATGGCACCACAGGAATGATAATAACGCCTGTGGCTACGGTGACTGCCCCACCAATATATCCAATAATCGGCGATAACCAGCGCTCATGTTTCCCTAAGTGTGGAAGCTTTTTGACACTCAGTCCATAAAGCCCATATAAAGCCAACATACAGCCTAATAAAATCTCACTACTGTGCCCATGACTTTGACTTAAAGTGGGTAGAAAGCTCCATATTGAACCAACCACAATGCCTACGAGTAAGGTCCAGAAACGGCGAATAAAAGCCCAAACATGCCCCTCAGCAAAAAGCTGCCAAACATTGGTGACCATTGAAGGAACAATCAAAAGAGATGCAGCCTGAAAAGGGCTCATTGCGATGGTGAGTAAACCCATTGATACTGCGGGCAAACCTAGGCCAATCATGCCTTTGATCATGCCAGCAAAGGCAAACACCATCATAATAATTGCTAAAAAAGTCACTGTTTATCTCCGATTCCCTACATGGTTATGCTACGGAAAAAACAGGTTTTGCCCTATTCTTGTTTTTAGGAGTAGGCCTCAATTAGAAGTTGAGGCCGTCTTGTATTTTTCTTCTAAAACATTACTAAAAATACTTTCAATCATCCAAACTCGGTACAAGCTATTAAACACATAGCTGTGACCATCAATACGTAGTTCTAAAACCGGCAGATCAGGCTGATGCTTGTCTTTGCAAAGTGCATCATTTTGTTCCAAGAGAGAAGGGACATCCTGTTCGGTTAAGTGCTCAATACCGAGTTGCTGTTGTAACTCTTGAAAATGCCTCTGGAAAGATAGGTCTTTTCCTTTCGTCCAAACTGCCTGCAAAATAGTAAAAATTGCATCGAGTTGCTGACTTTCCGGCACACTATAAAAAAGCTTTGCCATCTCAAGCGTACTTTCTTCTGTAGGACGACAAAAAGGTGTAAAAGCCACCTCAGTACGTTTAGAAACACGGGTTGCCAAGCTCCAGTCAAACCAGTCTCTGCCTTGGTAACTAAGCGGATAGACTTTTAACTGAATATCATAATAGTCTGCGAGTTCTTCTTTAATATATGCGAGAAGTAACCAGCTCATTGGATCTTCTAAAGCAATAAATACATCAAGCTCAGGGTGAAGAGCCTGAATTTCATTGAGTGCTTCAGCATCATTAATCAAATGTTCACGCCATTCGATATGATTAATTAAAAAAATCGGAATACCTGTCAGTAACTTTTGTTGTTTTAAACGACGGGTTAGACGTAATAAATCATCCACTGCGTGATATTTACGTCCACCAAATTCAAAGTACGCTGCCTGTACAGGCTCATCTGTAAAAATACGTTCTGGGAAATGCTGTGGCATCTGATGCTTCACCGCCATGGCATGTAAAGTACGTAACTTTCCATATTGCTGTTGCCAAAGCATGTGAAAGATATCTTCAAGTAAATGGAAGAAGTTCCGACCTTGTAATGGAGTTCTTTTTAGTATGACAGTGGCTTGTTTTAAAGCTTCTTGGCTTGGGATTTCTGGGAACTCATCAAAAGCAAAACGATGCTGATTTGCTAAAATCTTGGCATCATTTAAACAATAATTCTGCCACTCCTCATGCGTCATGCTGTTTGGAGGTTCAGAAGCTGTATGAGAAATAATAATTTTTAAAGGTTTAAGCTCATCACTTAAAATTTCATCTAGCTGAGACAATTGCTGAACAGCCAGATAGCTATACACATCATCAAGTCGTAAATAAATACTTAAACCATTTTCCGTGGGTAACACCGCTTGACGAGAAGGTTTTTGGTAAAACCAGCTCGATCGGATAGGGTCAAACCAACGGCGTAGCAGTGACATGAGTAGTGCCTCTAAAAAATAAATCCTAAGCGAGATCAAAAGTTATTTGATCATAGTGCAAGGTTAAACAGTAGTCGAGATAGAAAAATGACTACCTAAGTTCGCGCAGAAAATATGTCATGTTATTTCGCGAGTTTCTGCGTAGGTGAAGATTTTATCACCATTTTATGGCAAACCCATAGAATGATCTGAAAACACCTTTTTCTACAAGCGGATTTTTTTTACCAGACATAAAAAATGCACCCATAACATGATAGCAATTCATCGTGTTAATGGGTGCATGTTTCCTATTCAATTATTAAAATTGAACATTTTATAGAACGCGTACAGCTCCTTTTGCCGCACTTGTTGTATGCATTGCATAAACTTTTAACGCTTTTGATACTTTACGTTTACGTTCTTCTTTCGGATGCCAGCCTTTCGCTTCCTGAACTGTACGGCGGTGCGCCATAGTCGCATCATCAACGTTCAAGTGAATCGTACGGTTTGGAATATCAATTTCAATGGTATCGCCATCTTCAACTAAACCAATTGCACCGCCTTCCGCAGCTTCCGGCGAAACATGTCCAATGGAAAGACCTGATGAACCACCAGAGAAACGACCATCTGTCACCAATGCACAGTCTTTTCCTAAACCTTTCGATTTAAGATAGCTGGTTGGGTAAAGCATTTCTTGCATACCCGGACCACCACGTGGACCTTCGTAACGAATCACCACAACGTCACCAGCTTTAATTTCATGGCCCAAAATTGCATCTACAGCGGCATCTTGGCTTTCAAATACGCGTGCTGTACCCGTAAATTTAAGGATCGATTCATCTACACCCGCAGTTTTCACGATACAACCATCAAGCGCGATGTTGCCGTATAGAACTGCTAAACCACCATCTTTAGAGAATGCATGCTCTGCATTACGAATCACGCCTTTTTCACGGTCACCATCTAAAGTTGAGTAGTAACGGTTTTGTGAGAATGCCACTTGAGTTGGTACGCCACCCGGAGATGAACGATAGAACTCATAAACGTCGGCATCTTCAGTACGAATAATGTCCCACTTATCTAATGCATCTTTTAAAGTTTTCTCATGTACAGTCGGTACAGATACATCAAGTAAATTCGCACGATCAAGCTCACCTAAGATCGCCATAATGCCGCCCGCACGGTGAACATCTTCCATATGAACATCTTGTTTTGCAGGTGCTACTTTTGAAAGTACAGGAACTCGACGTGATAATTCGTCGATGTCATCCATGGTGAAATCAACTTCAGCTTCACTTGCCGCAGCCAATAAATGTAGAACTGTATTGGTTGAACCACCCATTGCAATATCAAGCGTCATCGCATTTTTAAATGCAGCCTTAGTTGCAATTGAACGAGGTAAAATACTTGCATCTTCTTGTTCGTAATAGCGCTTAGCCAATTCGACAATAAGCTGACCTGCTTTTAAGAATAATTTTTTACGGTTTGCATGCGTCGCAACAATCGAACCATTACCCGGTAAAGATAAGCCTAAAGCTTCGGTTAAACAGTTCATTGAGTTTGCAGTAAACATACCTGAACATGAACCACAGGTTGGACATGCTGAACGTTCAAATTCTGCAACTTCTTCGTCTGTATAACTTTCATCAGCCGCAACAACCATGGCATCAACAAGGTCAATCGCTTTTTCATTACCGCGGAATTTAACCTTACCCGCTTCCATTGGTCCGCCAGAAACAAAAACTACTGGAATATTTAGGCGCATCGCAGCCATCAACATTCCCGGTGTAATTTTGTCACAGTTAGAAATACACACCATGGCATCTGCACAGTGTGCATTCACCATGTATTCAACCGAGTCTGCAATCAAATCACGTGAAGGTAATGAATAAAGCATGCCGTCATGCCCCATTGCGATACCGTCGTCCACTGCAATTGTATTGAACTCTTTAGCAACACCACCTGCTGCCTGAATTTCTGCTGCGACAAGCTGCCCTAGATCTTTTAGATGGACATGGCCCGGAACAAATTGAGTAAATGAATTGACCACCGCAATAATCGGTTTGCCGAAATCTTCATCTTTCATTCCTGTTGCACGCCATAAGCCACGTGCGCCAGCCATATTTCTTCCGTGTGTCGATGTTTTTGAACGATAGTCAGGCATTTGTGTTTCCAACAAGTTGTGCTTGAGCGGAATTTCTTCCACTCTAGCTGAATGATACTGATATAGCGTTAGATCAGTCGGAATATTGACTCATCATCATAATTTGATCATTCTCCATTCTATAGAAGCAAATAATATAGGGAAAGCCAATAACGATAATACTCAGTCAATATTTAACAAAACTTACATGAATAATTTTTTATTTTTTTATAACCTTTTTTTATCAATAAAATTTTTTCAATAATTTTTTGTTCACTATTAAAAAACTAAAACGCTCGATCGCTATGAGTTTAGGGCTTCAAACGTTTTTCACGTATACTACCCATAAACTCTTTTTGGATTGCATTTGTGAAAATTATTTTTGCTGGCACCCCCGAATTTGCTGCAACAGCATTGGCGGCTTTATTAAAAACTTCCCATGAAATTATCGCGGTTTATACTCAGCCAGATCGTAAATCGGGTCGTGGACAAAAATTAACGCCATCCCCTGTGAAACAGCTTGCACTTGAACACAATATTCCTGTTTATCAACCACTCCACTTCAAAGCTTCCACCGAAGAAGGCTTGGCTGCTCAACAAGAATTGGCTGCTTTAGGCGCTGATGTGATGGTGGTTGCAGCCTATGGTTTGATTCTTCCACAAGCTGTACTCGATACACCTAAATATGGCTGTTTAAATATTCACGGCTCATTATTACCACGCTGGCGTGGTGCAGCGCCAATTCAACGTGCGATTGCAACAGGTGATGAAGAAACTGGTATCACCATCATGCAAATGGCTGCCGGTTTAGATACAGGCGATATGATGTATAAAACCTATTGCCCAATCACTGCCGAAGATACTTCTGCGACTTTGCATGACAAACTTGCAGATCAAGGTGCAACAGCAATTTGTGCAGTACTTGAGTCAGAAGAAACACTACAAAAATATTTGGCAGAACGCGAAGTTCAAGACGAAAGCTTAACGGTCTATGCTCATAAACTCGTAAAGTCAGAAGCTCGTATTGATTGGTCAATTGATGCTGTTCAAATTGACCGAAATATCCGTGCATTTAACCCTTGGCCAGTCGCTTTTGTTCAACTTGATGAAAATAATGCACTGCGTGTTTGGAACTCAACAGTTTCTAGTCAAAGCAAAGCAGATGCCCAAGCTGGTGAAATTATTGCAATTGATAAACAAGGCGTGCATGTTGCTTGCGGTGAAAATACATTTGTTTGTTTGACGAGTGTGCAATGGCCGGGTGGTAAAGCATTAAATGCTCAACAAATTGCACAAACTCAAAAACTTCACGTAGGACAGATTTTGCCATGAGTCAGGTTAATTCAAATTCATCACGTTTTAACCTACGTTCTCAAGTCGTCCAGACGTTATTAAAAGTTCAGCAAGGACAATCACTTGCTAGTATTTTAAATACACAGCTCAATCAAGTGGCAGAGCGTGACCGTGCTTTATTCCATGAGCTTGTATTAGGTACATTGCGTCAATGGTTTGCCCTTAAATCAATTAGCTTACCTCTACTCAGTAAGCCTTTAAATAATGAGACAGTAGAAACCTGCCTATACGTTGGTCTTTATCAAGTTTTATGTACGCGTATTGCAGCACATGCTGCCATTTCGGAAACAGTAGATGCGACCAAACAACTTGGATTCCCTGCACTCAGTGGCATTGTAAATGCTATTTTACGCCGAGCTACTCGTGAAACTGATGATTTTCAGCAAGGTTTACAGCAAGCGCATGGCTTACCAAGTTGGCTCTTTAAGCGACTAAAAAAAGATTGGGGTGAACAAACCGAAGCACTCTGCCAATCATTAAAACAAGTTGCACCTTTAACTTTACGAGTGAACCAGCGACACATTGGTCGAGATGCTTATTTAGCAAAACTACAAAGTCTAGATATTCAGGCACGTGCATGTGCTCTATCTGAAGCAGGTATTGTTCTTGAGCAATCTGTACAAATTACCCAGCTGCCTGGTTTTGAAGATGGATGGTTTTCTGTACAAGATGAACATGCACAGCTATGTGCAACTCTATTGCCTGATTTAAACAATAAAATAGTGATTGATGCTTGTGCTGCTCCAGGTGGTAAAACAGCTCACTTGCTAGAAAAATTTAAACCAGCACAGTTAATCGCAATTGATCAGGACGCGAGTCGTTTAGTCCGCGTGACTGAAAACTTAAACCGACTAGCACTAGATCAAAGCCATACTGAAATTCTGGCTGCCGATGCAACCGAGTGGACTCCGACTGAACCAGTAGATTGTATCGTGCTTGATGCACCTTGTTCTGCGACAGGTGTCATTCGACGTCACCCTGACATACGCCTATTACGTCAATCCACCGATATAGCGCAAACCATTGAGCTACAAAAGCAGATTTTGGAACACATGTGGCAACAACTTAAAGTTGGTGGCACATTGCTCTACATCACTTGTTCAATTTTAAAAGCTGAAAATGAACAACAGATGATCGACTTCTTTGCAGAACATACCGATGCAAAAGAAGTGAAAATCGAAGCAGCTTGGGGAGTTGAACAAACTCATGGCAAACAATTGTTGCCACAAGCTCAATCTGGTGATGGATTTTATTATTGTAAAATCCAAAAAATCGCATAAAAAAAGCAGGCTTAAAAGCCTGCTTTTTTTTCTAGACCAATATCAAAGTGTGTGCTGGTCTTTTACTTCTTCTAAAACTTCATCTAACTCTTCAGGATGCTTAGATAAATGTAAGATGGATAAAGCCAGCCCACCCCACACAAACACCATTGAAATGATCATCATCACGATTGCCGAAGTATTCATTCCTTTATCCTCCTAGCGATCTTTCATTTTGCTTAACACGATAGCAACGACTGCACAGAAAATCACACTGCCCCAGCCGAATATACCTTGTAAGCTCATACTATAAGTATCATAGCCATTTTTGATCAAATTAAAAACAGTCATAGAAAGTGTTGTTAATAAGATTAAAGAGGTAATAACAGTTAAAGTGAAGTCCCAACCTTTACCCAATTGAATAGTTGAAATTCGGTTTACATGGTCACGAAGCTCTTTAAGTGCTGAACGTTTAAACCAAGCTACACTAATAATTGAGATCAATGCACCACCAATAATCCCAATGTTATTAATAAAGTGGTCAACAATATCAACAAGCTTAATTGCATTTACACTTGAGAATAAAATAATTGATACAAGCGCACTACCACCACCAATAATGGTTACAGCTTTCTTACGTCCCCACTTTAACTTATCTTGCATCGCTGCAATCGGCACTTCCAAAATACTCACCATTGAAGAAATACCAGCTACAAATAATGAAGAGAAGAACAAAAGACCAAATAGGTCAGCACCAGAACCTAAACTTGAAATAATTTTAGGAAATGCAATAAATGCGAGTCCAATACCACCACTCACAACATCTTTAACTTCAGTACCTGCCGCATGCGCCATAAAACCAAGCGCAGCAAAAATACCAATACCCGCTAAAATCTCTGTCGATGCATTGGCAAAACCAACAATAAGACCAGAACCTGTTAAATTGGTTTTTGGTTTTAAATAGGATGCATAGGTCACCATGATCCCGAAACCAACAGAAAGTGAAAAGAAGGTATGACCGTAAGCAGCTAACCAAACTTTATAGTCCATCATAGCAGACCAGTTTGGGGTAAAGAATGCATTTAAACCTTGTGCCGCACCAGGTAAACGCAATGACTGAATCACTAGAATAGTAAATAAAACAAATAATAAAGGCATGAAAATCTTATTCGATAATTCAACACCTTTTTTCACTCCACCATATAAAATGATTAAAGTCAGTGCCCAAATTCCTACAATTGGCCAAAATAGATGACTTACAAATTGCAAATCAAAGCCTGTTGCTTTTGAGGTCTGTAAGTAAGTATTGAAGAAGAAGCCTTCTGGGTCGCTTCCCCACATTTGACCAATAGAGAAATAAATATAACTGCCAGCCCAAGTCAGTACACTTGCGTAGTACAAACCGATGATGATACAAACACAAACCTGCCACCATCCTAAAGTTTCTCCACCCTTAAACAAAGCTCTATAGGCTTTAGGAGGTGAACCTGTACTACGATGACCTACCGCATAATCTAAAAATAGTAACGGTAAACCAGCAGTAATCAGTGCAAGTAAGTAAGGAATAAGAAACGCACCACCACCATTTTCATATGCAACGTATGGAAAGCGCCAAATATTACCTAAGCCTACAGCCGAACCAACGGCTGCAATAATAAAACCAGATCGTGACGTCCAGTTTTCACGAGAATCTGTCATAGAACACCTAATGTTAAGAGATTACTTATTTTTACTGCTATTGTTGATTGTTATTCCGCATGCAAAAAAAGAACCAAAAAATACTTTTGTGTTTGTAGAAAATAAAATGAACCTTTTGAGTATTTTTCTTCCCTAAACAAACAAGCAAAAATAGAAAATTCTTCCTTAAAGATTTTTGTCCATTTTTTGCCCCTATATAGCTGAACAATACCTGTTTTTATTTCTTTTTACTGTAATTTCCATCTGAAATTTTACGTTTTTTTAGAAATTTTGATCTAGTCTGATCATTTTTTAACTGATATTAGTATTTTAAAGCATATTATTGTGCTGCTATATACAATGATATTTTCTACCATTTAAATTCTTTTAGATTTCACAAAGTGGATATATCAACTAATTTTTCTCATAATAATGAGCAAAACATCATTTTCTGTTTTCACAAAATTTATACTAAGTTCTATAAAATAATTTCCACAACAAAATACATATTTTTATATAAAAATCAAAAACATATAGTATTTAAAAAAATTAAAGCTCTATAAGTTTTTTTATACACTATTTTTCATCAATGCATAACTACCCAGATATCTATATCATGCGCTCAAAGATTTCTTTTTCTTAGGATATGATGATGAAGATATTAAAAATGTCTTTTTTAGCACTCGGGATGAGTCTTAGCGGATTTGCTCAAGCGGATTTTATAGGGGTTAAAGGAGACGTGAGTTACTGGTTTTACGATGGTAAAGCAAACATGTCTTCACAATTACCAGATGACCAAGATTTAGATCGAAAAGGTAGTGCTCAACTATCATTAGCTTTTGAGCACCCAATTCCATTTATTCCAAATGCAAAAATTCGCTATGTAAATCTAGATACGCAAACTAAGTCAGAAACCTTAGGCCAAGCTAACTATAAAATTAATTTAGATCATAGCGATTTTATTCTTTACTACGAATTATTAGATAATATTGTGAGTGTAGACGCTGGTCTTGGTGCAACTGTATTAAATGGTGATATCACTGCTTATACTGGCAAACGTGTGGATATAGATAAAACATATCCTATCGCTTATTTGTCAGGCGAAGTAAAACTTCCATTCACAGGTTTAAGTGCTAAAGGCGAAGCAACCTATACAAACTTTAATGATGCAAAAATTACTGATGCATTAGCAGAGGTAAAGTATAAATTTATCGATAATTTAGCAGTTGATTTAGGCTTGAAAGCTGGCTACCGCCTACTCAATATTGACTTAGATGATTACGATAATAATGACCTAAAATTTGAGTTTAAAGGTCCTTATGTAGGCTTAGAAGCACATTTCTAAATCAGATTCAGATATAAAAAAGAACTCTATATGAGTTCTTTTTTATTTAAATCATATCTACATAACCTGAATATTCTCGAATTCTTTGACACCATGCTCGAATATTTGGGTATAAATTTAAATCAAAGCCGCCTTCCTCAGCGACATGTGTGTATGCATATAAAGCAATATCAGCAATGGTTAATTGATTTCCAACAAGATAATCATACTCTACTAAAGTTTTATCCATAATTGATAACGCTTTATGCCCTTTTGGTTGTAAATTATGATATTCATCTATTCTTTCTGCTGGTAAACCTAAATATTTATTAATAAAACGAGCAACTGCAATAAACGGTTCATGGCTATATTGTTCAAAGAACAACCATTGGTACATTTTTGCTTTAATAAAAGGATCTGTAGGAATAAATTTTGTTCCTTCAGCCACATAACCTAAAATAGCATTGGATTCACTCAAAACACGACCATCATCCAGCACTAATACAGGTATTTTTCCATTCGGATTTAACGACAAAAAATCATCTGTTTGAGTTTCTTTGTTTAAAATATCAACATGGATCCATGTATGATTAATTTTTAATAAGGAAAGTAATAATTTAATTTTATAACAGTTACCAGAACCTACATCACCATAAATTATCATCGATTCACTTCCCTTATTATGCTTACTTAAAAGATTAATTTTCTTGTTATTTATAACAAAACTCTTTCTTAGAATTAATATATATCTGCTTTTATTGTCTACTTTATTCAGAGTTTTATATTTATTTTAATTTTAGCCATAAAGCAACACCCCGGTTTCTTTCGAAACCGGGGTGTTTGAATAATGAGCTGGCGATGACTTACTCTCACATGGGTAACCCCACACTACCATCAGCGCTAAGAGGTTTCACTTCTGAGTTCG
>NZ_KB851202.1:49037-132902 GCF_000368065.1 Acinetobacter seifertii | reverse complement strand
TCTTGTGGAATCTGATCGAGTAAATCACCAAGTACCTGTGAATCACTCACATTGTTGGTTGTGAGCTGAACAGCGCGTATTTGTAAGGTTTTAGCATCTATACCCATATGTAATTTACGCCATTGGCGACGATATTCAGGCTGATGTTTTTTACGCTTCCATTCACCCTCATTTGTGGACGCAATAAAGCAATTTGACCTTCTGCCTCAACTTGATCGTCACCTAGAGTAAAAACTCCTTTAACGGTATTTTCTTGATTGAAATTACGATCAATAAAATCCTTATTATAGACTAGAGTTTTTATTGGTTCTTCACCAAGCCATTGAAGTAAACAATGTGTGTAGCCTAATGGTTGATCTATAATTCTACAATTGTAGTTTTTCCAGACCCATTTGCCCCAAATATAAAATTTATCTGCTTTAAACCATCTAATTGTGTTGGTACACTATAAGTAGCAACATTATTTATATAGACTCCAGTAAGCATAGCTTTCCCTATTTTTAATTTGCACGATTTAAAATTTATTTTTTTAGATTATATAGTTACATACAAATATCATCTACTAATTTTAGAAATATATAATAGCCCCATAATAAATAACGGTCGTTTTCTTACATTCGGAACAATATTCTAAAGTGATTTAATTTTTGCCATCCAGTATAAGGTCTTAGATATGAGTCGATTAACTTTTATAAACGGTGCGATTGTTTCTGCGTCTGATGTTCGCAAATCTTGGAGCAAAATTGTTCAATGTGTCAAAGAAAGTCATAAACCTGTTTTTGTTTATACGAAGAATACGCCCGAAGCTGTTGTTCTGAGTTTTGAAGAATTTCAAAACATGCAGGAAATTGTTGAAGCCGTCCGGCGTGAACAGCTAGGACAACAAATGGTTTATGATCTTTTGGATATTAATCAGCTCACTGGTCAACCGATCAAACACATGCTTTTGAACCACAAAGGTGTATTTGAAGAAGTAAATGGACAAGAAAAATAGCTTTTGAGGATATTAGCGGATTCGAGATTAGAGACAAGCTGATTTAAAAGTCATCTTATATTTATATTCGTTGCACAATGAGCTTTGATTTTCTTGAAATAATAGGAAGTGAAAACATTTTCGTAAGTTAAGTAGCCCTGATGACATAGAGTTGACTAAGTTTATTGAAAATTACAAAGAACGCTTGGATGTCTATAGAACTATATTAAATAATGCACTGGGTAAAGTAATAGACTCACCCCCGGCGCAAACTTAGGAGAATCTCACACATTACCAATGAGTAAAGGACTATTTGAGTTGCGCTTAAAATCTCAAGAAGGTATTGCTCGTGTTATGTGTTGCACACTAGTCGGTAAACGCATTGTAATGCTCCATAGTTTTGTTAAGAAAACGGCTTTGTTGCACAAACCTATCTCTAAAGGCTTATTCCACAATATAATTTTCAAATGAATAAGTGAGCCTGTAAATTATTTTGTGTAAGTTCCATTTTTTATAAATGATCTTTTAATCGATCATCGAACTGAATCGTAAACCAATTCATTGCTAAACGCCAATTTTGAATTGGCATCGTCCATTTCTTCGCAGCATTTGATGTTGCTAAGTAAATGACCTTCTTTACTGAGTCATCAGATGAAAAGATTTTCCTTTTCTTCGTTGAATGGCGTATTACGCTATTCAACGACTCAATCGCATTTGTTGTATAAATTGCATGACGTATTTCGGCTGGATAGCTAAAGATCGTTCGGATATTTTCCCAATTGGCCCGCCAGGATTCTCCAATTTTGGGATACTGGTGATTCCATTGATCACAGAAGATGTCTAGGGATTTTAAAGCATTTTCCTCTGTACTTGCCTGATAAATCGCTTTCAGACCCGACGTAACAGCTTTGTAGTCTTTCCAGCTTACAAATCTCAGGCTATTGCGTACAACATGCACGATACACAGTTGAATATCAGTATGAGGGTAAACAGAGGCTATCGCGTCAGGGAAGCCTTTTAATCCATCTACACAGGCAACAAGAATGTCCTGTACTCCTCGATTTTTTAGCTCTGTCATGACTGACAGCCAGAATTTGGCACCTTCTGTCTGAGCAATCCACATACCCAGTAATTCTTTTTGCCCATCCATATTGATGCCTAAAGCAAGGTATACGGACTTGTTAATCACATTGGAGTGCTGACGGACTTTGACAACAATACAGTCAAGATAGACAACAGGATAAAGGCTATCTAAGGCTCTATTTTGCCACTCAGTCACTTGCTCAATCACAGCATCGGTAACTTTGCTGATGAGAGATGCTGACACATCGGCATCGTACATTTCTTTGAAGAAGGCTACAATTTCCCTATTAGTCATTCCTTTTGCATACAGTGAGAGGATTTGGTCATCCATACTGGTGATGCGTGTTTGGTGCTTTTTGATAATTTGTGGCTCAAATGAACCTTCTCGATCACGGGGAATATCTAAAGCCAGTTGTCCATCTTGAGTTGTAATGGTTTTAGAACTAAACCCATTACGGCTATTTGAGCCTTTCTTGGGCTGATGCTTTTCATAACCGAGATGGTCTGAAAGTTCAGTATTGAGTGCAGTTTCAATCATGAATTTTTTAAAGACTGCTGTCATTTGGTTTAAGTCTTCTGGTGTTTTTAGACCTTTAGCCAATTCGGCAGCCATACTTTTGATTGTTGCTTCATCCATGTGAAGTACCTTTTGTAATTATCCTCTGAAGGATAAATGAAAATTAAGTACTTACACAAAATTTAGAACAGTCCCGAATAAGTCGACACCTAAAATTTATCGCACAACCAATTGGTCTTCATATAACCGAGCTCTCATTAATCGTGGAAATATTGCCATTTGGTTTGATCCTGCTACGCAATGGTATGCCCCATCAAAAGGCAAACAAGGACGAAATCAAACTTACTCCGACGCAGCTATCCAATGCTGCCTAATGATTAAATCTCTCTTTCGATTGTCTTTACGCATGGTCACAGGCTTTGTTCAAAGTCTCATCCATCTTTGTAGGTTAAATTGGATAGCGCCAGACTACACTACAATTTGTAGACGACAACAGCATATTGATATTGTGATTAGCTATCAAAAAAGTTGTGATGGACTATATCTAATCGTTGACTCTACAGGTCTGAAATTCTTAGGTGAGGGTGAATGGAAGCGTAAAAAACATCAGCCTGAATATCGTCGCCAATGGCGTAAATTACATATTGGTATAGATGCTAAAACCTTACAAATACGTGCTGTTCAGCTCACAACCAACAATGTGAGTGATTCACAGGTACTTGGTGATTTACTCGATCAGATTCCACAAGATGAGAGAGTTGACTCCGTCTATACCGATGGAGCTTATGATACCAAACAGTGCCGACAGGTCATTGCGGATCGGCAAGCACATGCAGTGATTCCACCAAGAAAAAATGCGAAGCCATGGAAAGATAAAAAGATGAGCTCGCTAGAACGCAATGAGTTGCTTCGAACAGTTAAACGTTTAGGAAGAACTATTTGGAAGAAATGGTCAGGCTATCATCGGCGAAGTTTGGTTGAAACCAAGATGCATTGCATCAAATTATTGGGGGATAAACTCAGTGCGAGAAATTTTCAAAGCCAAGTCAATGAGATTCATGCACGTATGGCAGTATTAAATAAATTTACGGACTTAGGCAGACCACATACCCGAGTTGTCACTTAAATTTGAGTAGATATGAGAAGTCTTAACTTTTAAATCTTTGTGCAACAAAGCCAGTTATAATTAAAAGTAAATTTTTCTCAACTAGTATAAAGTTTAAGAGTATAGGTTATTGAATTGTTTCTTATGCAAAAAAAAGTCAAGAATCTTTATTTAAGAAAAGGTGAACACTCATTTGTTCTGCAATCACAGTTCATTTTTAAAGCTAAGCAGCAAAAATGGACTAGTGAAGATATCCAAAAAATTATAGAAAAGACCTTATATCAAGATAAATATAGGGTATATGCATTTTGAGAGAGTATTCTAGCCAGAATTACGGGTAAATTTGACTTGAAAAAGAGAAGGACTAAAGTCTTTTAGAAGGATATATCTTGGATCCTGAATAAGATTTTTACTATTAAAGGAGTAAAGTTTAGCCTCGATATAAGTTTAATCTATTATTTTTACAATAATATTCCATATATCAATACCTAATTTAACTTTAGTTCCTATCGCCAACCCTGTATGGTGCCCGTTCAGAAACACTCTATCGAGGCCAATATATATAGTTTTTCTGTAAAAGATTTAGATCAATTAATTGAAACGAATCTCAAAGATGGGAATAAATACAGTAAATTATTGATTGGATATAAATTATTTTCTGATTTGATGAATGATCCTATATTTTATACAGAAGTGTCTAATTCAGCTCTGAGCGCTACGAAAAGAAAATATAAGCAACTAAAAATTAAAATCACCACACATCAATATCAGCTTCATTTGGAATAAATCAATAAAACGAAAGTTCTCAGCTCTCTCTTCGTATATGAGAAAGTCACAATTTATGGCCTTTCTCATATCTATTTAGCATAAAATCTCTTATGCGAATCTGGAAAGATTAAGTTATTTCGTAATATTTTATCCAATAAGCATTGTCGAAAATATCAGTGTAATAGCTTGACTTCTTACAATGTGAAAAATAGTCACAGCATAAATCTCTAATAATTTCAATTTCCTCTAGGCTATCAGCAGCATTGACTAAAAATATAAACTTGTCCAAGTTAACAAGTAATTTACTACTATTTTTCAAAGGTTTATTATTAGACATTGAATCCTATGTGTTTTCCTGTTGGAAGCTCTACATCAATACGAAGTTTTCCGCCCATTGCTTCGACATACTTTTTCATCGTTGAAATTTTAAGATCATGACCACGATTTTCGATTGCTGACAATGAAGGCTGTTTGATTCCAAGGGTTGCAGCCAGTTCTTTTTGAGAAATCTCTAACTCTTCACGAATAAGGTGAAGCTGAGTTTCCAACAATAATTCATCCGCCATTTGTTGAATACGAGCTTGACTCTCTGGAGAGCGATTAGCCAATAATTCTTGTAGGGTCTTAGCCATTAGATTGATCTCCTAAAGTTGAAAGATGAATTTCGTATTGCTGATCGGCAATATCTAACATCTCTTTATAAAAACGCTTTTTACCGCCTTTATCACCGATACACAGCACAATAGCTTGTCGTAAAGGATCAAACGCGAAAAAGGCTCTCAGTGGTTTACCTCGATGCTGAACACGTAGCTCTTTCATATTGGTAAATTTGGAGTCATAGACGGTATCTACTAAAGGACGACCTAAACTTGGTCCCTGTTGCTGTAGAACGACCAACGCTGCGAGTACTTTCTCTTGTGTAGATTGATCTTGCTGTGCAAGCCATTCGTTAAACAGATCCGTTGTAATGACTGTCCACATATTACAACAATAATATAGATTACAATCTATATTTTATGCTTAATTGAATTATTATTCAAATGACAATAAAAAATCCCGACGTCATGTCGGGATTTTTCGGTGTGGAGCGCATAGGTAGGGCTGACTACCTAATGGTCATGGTGTCTGACTGATTATTCTTGTTTTAAGTCATTGAACATCCTGTTCATATAGATCGATCATAGGGACTTCACTGGTGCTTGGATACAAACAATTTCGTAAAATGCTGTAAGCCAAAGCGTACAAAAAATCATCAAAATTATCCCAAAGCTTATCCGCAAGAAATGGGGATAAATTCAGAAATGGAAGCCTTAAGGAATCGGAAGGAAATTACGATTTGATCGTTTTTTAACCAATTTTATTGGCAAAATATATCAAAACTGCTCATAAAAAAGCCGACTTGTTCCCAAGTCGGCTTTTCGACATCGTCGAGCAAATTATTTATAGCATAAGTTTTTGATTTTTATATGTTTCAATTTGTTCTGTTATTCCAAAGTAGAAATGTCCTACCTAATAACCAGATAGAAATGTCCTATATGGACATTTCCAAGTCAAGCACAGGATTTAGATTTAGTTCTTGAATTGCTGTTTTCTGTGCACGTCTGCTTGGCATCTTTTGAGAACGATTGCGTTTGTTTTGCTGTTCCAGTTCTTCATGCTGTTGTTGGATATGATTCAGAACAGCACCCAACCGTTTATTCTCAACAATCTCTCGCTGATTCAGCTGACTTAATTTATCGAAGAGGCTGTAATTGATCTTTCGGCTATTATGCATGATGGCTACAGTACCATCCGGGTATTCCAGGAACTCAAGATACTTACCGATCAACCTTTGATTTTCTTCGGTGTTTTCCAGGAGATATACGCATTTATCATAAGTAATCGTCAGGCTATTCGTGACTCTGCGGGGTTCACGCCAAGTAAAAATATCATCTAACTCTTCGGCTGTTTCAGTGATAGGCCGATGTAGATTCTTAGGATTAAAAGCCATCTTGGCGAACTTCTGATTGAACTGCTCAATGAAGCAGGGTAGCCAGACATTAGCTTGCTCAATCGAACAGATGCCTTTCAGGCGCATCTCCTTGATCAGACGGTCCTGAAGGGTTCTGTTGGCCCGTTCCACACGGCCTTTGGCCTGCGGTGAATTAGCGAAGATGATATCGATATTCAGGGTGCTGAGTACACGTCCAAACTGGGTAATCTTGGTGTCTTTCTTGCTGCTTTGATTCACTCTAAAGACTGAATGTTTGTCGCTGTAAAACGCTAAAGGCTTACCGTGCTGTTCGACATATAAGCGTGTTGAAATCATATAGTCAAAGGTTGATTCTGACTCACAGAAGCGTAAATGCTGCAATTTTCCTGTAGCATCATCGATAAACACCAGCAGACAGCATTTAGCAGCGCGTCCTTCAAACCAGTCATGGTGTGAGCCATCAATTTGGATCAGTTCACCAAAGCAATCCCGGTTGTAACGAGGCTGATACCGGCGTTTCAAGCGCTTGGATCGAGGCATCCATAAGTCAGCTGCAATCATCCAGGAACGCAGGGTTTCTACTGAAAGATCGAATCCATGTACGGTGGTGAGCTTTTCATGCGCTAAAGTGGGTCCGAAACCATGGAGTTGGTCAGAAACAATATTGAGGCACTTGAGTCTGAGTTCTTCAGGAAGTTTAGAATTGCTGATTTGGCCACGACCGGCATGGGCTAATGCAGCTGGACCTTGGGCTTTGTATTTCTGCAGTAAGCGTCTGATCTGACGTTCTGAAATATGAAGTAGCTGAGCAGCCTAGGATTGAGTTATGCGTTGATCGCAGATTTCCTGCAAGACCGACAATCGTTTAAGTTCTTTATCCGACATAGACACCAACATATCAAACCGTCCGCTAAGGAAATTGCAAAAGTGCATATTCTAAAAGCGGACATTTTTACTTTGGAGAAACCAGACATTTCTACTTTGGAATAACATGTTGTGTTATTCACCAATTAAAATGTCTATGCGATAAACCATTTAAAATGTCCTGTTTTTAACCACAAGAGTCAAGCACAGGATTTAACTTTCTTTGTTCAATAACAGCTTTCTGAGCTTTACGACTCGGCATACTTTTCTTGAGACGGGAACGTTTATTCTGTTTTTCCAACTCTTCATGCTGTTGCTGAATATGTGCCAGAACTGTACCTAACCGTTTATTCTCAACGATCTCATTCTGCTGTAGCCCAGCTAATTTATTGAAAATGCTGTAGTTGAGCTTTCGTCCCTCGTACATGAGGGCCACAGTGCCATCTGGGTACTCCAGAAATGAAATATATTGCCCAACAAGCTTATGATTCAGCTCTGTCGGTTCAAGCAGATAAATACATTTGTCATAGGTCAGGGTCAGATTCTTGGTGACCTTACGCGGTTCCTGCCAGGTAAAAATATCATCCAGTTCAAGATGAGATTCGGTTAATGGCCGATGTAAATTCTTTGAGTTTCGCGCACACTTGGCAAACTTCTGATTGAAATGCTCAATAAAGCAGGGCAGCCAGGCATTTGCCTCGGCAATTGAACAGATACCTTCTAGGCGCATTTCCTTGATCAGGCGATCCTGGAGTGTTCTATTGGCACGTTCCACACGGCCTTTGGCCTGGGGTGAGTTGGCGAAGATAATATCAATATTTAACTCATTCAGAATCCGCCCAAATTGCGTGATCTGGCTGTCCTGGCTCGATTTCTGGTTCACTCGGAAGACCGAATGTTTATCGCTATAAAAGGCCAGAGGCTTACCGTATTGTTCAATGTAGGCTCGGGTTGAAAGCATATAGTCGAAGGTCGTTTCCGCCTCACAGAAGCGCAGATGCAACAGCTTTCCAGTGGCATCATCGATATAAACCAGCAAGCAGCACTTAGCAGCGCGTCCTTCGAACCAGTCATGATATGAGCCATCAATCTGGATTAGCTCACCGAAGCAATCCCGGTTATAACGTGGCTGATATGGACGTTTAAGGCGCTTGGATCGTGGAATCCAGAGGTCATTTGCAGTCATCCAGCGCCGAAGCGTTTCTACCGGGATATTCAGGTCAAACATGCTGCTGAGCTTCTCATGGGCCAAGGTAGGTCCAAATCCCAGCAGATGTTCAGAAATAATGGAAAGACATTTTGATTTTAATAAATCATCATGGCGACGATGGCCAGGTTGACCACGACTGGCATGCGCCATACCTGAAACACCATCTTGATTGAGCTTCTGTAATAACCGGGTAATTTGACGGGTTGAAAGATTAAGGATTTCAGCAGCACGGACTTGTGTAATACGATGATCTCGAACGTCTTGCAGAACAGCAAGACGTTGAATTTCTTTGTCAGACATAGTGATCAGCATCTATATTTCATATCCAGTCCATGATGTTTAAGCCATCATAAACTAGACATTTTTATTGGTGAGAATATAGACACTTTAAATGGGTTCTAACATGTTGATTTCGTATAATAGAGATTATGTTAAATCCGATACATCTAACTTTATTTTCTCCTTCCAAATGGCTAGTAACTCTTCATGATCAATTTCATTCGGATGAAAATTAGGTTTTAAAAATGCAAAAAAATCACTAAACGAAGCGAATAGAATACCTTTACTTGGACTAAGGCTATATTGATAAATATCATTTAATGCATTGAGATAATTTATTTTATTATCTTTGACTAGCAGATTCATTAAGCAATATCCATAGCATAAAGAAAGCCCTGTTAAGCTAAATACATATGTTATACATCTGATGAAATTGAATTTATATGAATCTTTAGAAATTTTCTCTAATAATTCAAAAGCTACGCTTTTATGTTCGATTTCCTCTATCGCATGCCAGACCCAAAACCTTGAAATTTCAGGATCTTGAATCAATTCATTAAATTTTTTGAATTTTAAAAATTTTGCTGCAATCGTTGCTGTGCAATGCTCTAAAGCAACTGTTATTAATAAGTCACTTTCTTGTGTAGAAATACCACATTTACTGGATATATTCGAAACCCATTGACTAAGAAATTGAATGGCTTCTTCAGTTTTCTGCTCTAATTCTGCCATATGTATTTCATTAATTTGATTAAATCGATTGAAGTACATATGTTCGCGAGTATGAATAGCTTCTTGTACCATAAAGTTAGTAATCTGTCGTTGTAAATCAATATCAAGCTTCGCTTCAGGTTTAAAACGAGCCTTTTTTACAGATTGAATAAAAAATCGCTCGCCTGCTGGAAACATGACAGATAAAGCAAGCATTGCATAAGTCAGTCCTGCAGAGTTTCCCATCCAATAGTGAGTCTTTAATAAGTTCTTCTTAAAAAATTTAAGATTACGAACAGGAAAGTGTTTCACTAGTAGCATATTCATAGTACTTAACTCCACTAATGGCATATTGGATAGGATTCCTGTTTAGCTATTTACTCGATAAATTCAGGAAGACCTTCCTCTGCTGTGAAGTGGATATCAAAGTCTTTATTAGTAATAAAAAGAACTAGGGCATCATTGTCACTACGAGCTCCGTGGAACATCACACTCCCTTCTGGAAACCAAACAAAATTCCCTGGTCCAAATTCACCTTGGCTTGTCACCAAGTGTCCTTCTAAGACATACATGCCATGTGCACAATTATGCCAGTGTTCAACAGTTGTAAAACCTGCTGGATAACGTAATTTCCAGATCATCATGCCTGTATCTGGGCATGCCAGACAGGTTTTAACAGGAATTTCACTATTTAAAAATGGAACAGGAAGAAATTCCCATGGTGCAGTATTAGTATTAATTACAAAAGGTTGTTGGTCCATTTGGGCTACCCTATGATTTCTAACTAAATTTGAGGTTTGATGCAGCCGAAAGTTGAGACTATTCAGCTGCCTAGTATTTAAGCCAATGATGCTAATGTTGAGGATATATGCAGAGGTGTAACATTTAATTGTTGAATGAGATGATCCGCAATAAACCCAGCATCTTTAGCAACATCCATAAAACGTCCTGAACCCCACGTGTTTAACCAAGGTAATCCAATAAAGCTTACATCTGGGTCAACCGTAATACCGCGATCATGTTTTGGATATCCATTTGTTTGGAATATATCTAAATCAATCCAAGAATAGTCTGGTCTAAATCCGATACACCAAATGATTGAGGTGATGTTTTCATCAACTAAGTCGATATGGGTAATTTCCTGCTCTGGCCGCCAAAGTGGCTGATATACAGATGCAGGTTCTTCAGTCACAATATTATTTTTCTCTAGATAGTCATCAATAGAGGCATTAATACGGTTATAAGTTGCATCTGCCATATCTAAGTTCTGAATTAAATCTGGACGGAATACAAACTGCCCATCCTTATAGTCCTCAAATCGTCCAAGCAGTCGCATACCTTCTAATGCAAATTTACGTAGATCAATATCACGACCACCATCTCGCCCAGTCACATAATGATTAGTACTGTTACGAACTTCTTCACTGTATCGATGATCTTTGACAGTTGTTTCGTAATAGCCCATTTCATAAAGCCACTTCACTACGTCTTTACCACGATAAAAACGTGCACAGCGTGGTGCATCTCCCGTAGAAAGATAGACCTTTTTACCAGCCAAATGTAGATCTTCAGCGATTTGGGCTCCCGATTGCCCTGAACCGACAACCAAAACATTACCTTCAGGTAACTGTTCCACATTAAAATATTGTTCTGAATGCATCACCAATACTTGTTCAGGTACTTGATCACTTAGTTTTGGATAAATTGGGGTGTGATAACCACCAGCCGCTACAACTAATTGTTTAGCAGTAGTTGTGCCCAAACTGGTTTCAATTTCAAAATGTTGCGGTGCAATTTTTGCCACATGCTTAACTTGAACATTTAATAAAACTGGTGGATTCAGTTTTTCAATGAAGTCGTCGAGGTATTCAACAATTTCATTTTTTTTCATAAATCCATCAGGATCATTACCGTTATATGGATGCTCTGGAAGTAAACATTGCCAATTGGGTGTAACCAAAGTGAAATTATCCCACCGTTTACTACGCCAGCTATGGGTTAACTCTGATTCTTTTTCTAGAATCACATGATCAATCCCTGCTTTTTGTAAATAATGACTGATACATAACCCTGCCTGGCCACCACCCACAATCACGACATCATAATTTGGTTGTAAATCTTGAATTTGCATATTAAGCATCTTGTTCCCCTTATTCATTGTACATTTCAGTAATTTCAATTTGGTCTTCGTCTTTTAAGGCGAATAAGTTAGCTTGGCGTTTGATCGTGGATAGGCTGTCCATGGCTGAACTACATGCAAAGCCATAACGTACCCGTACTCGTTCTGATGCAGCAGATAAGCCATCTTCAGCCAACTTTAAAAACTGTATTGCTGGATATGAATGTCCTTTAGATAGATATTCATAAATCACCGTGGATGGAGAGTAATATTGAATCAGCTCGCCATTCGGCCATTTCACGGTAAAATTCACGCTAGGCATATGCTGCCTCCTTCTCTATCGGCTCAATCGGTTCCGACTGAGCCTTTAACTTTTTTAAAATTTCGACATAGTTAAAACCAGTAAATGTTTGCTGATTAAAATCCCAAAATTGAGCACTTTGCTTCTGATCATGCACATGAACTTTTCCACTGGCATTACTTTCACCAATCACTGCACAGCAAATTCCCTGACTTTCAAATAACTCAATGATCTCTTCGCATTCGCCTTCATCAGCTGTCAGCAAAAATCCATAACTTGGAAATATTTGTAGCCACGTCTGCCAGTCCACATTTTGTGGTTTTGGAATTTTTTGAAGGTCTATGTCTGCGCCACTTTGCGTTGCCTCAAGTAGCATGAGCAAACTGCCTAAAACACCTGCATTACTAATATCTCGTGCGGCATATACCACTCCTTGCTGGGCAAGTTGCGGCATTACTGAGAGCTGTGCTTGCAAAATACGTCCGGATACACGTTCAAAGCATTTCCAATACACAGTGTTGGGATGAAATTGACCTTGTAGATTTAAAGCAATCAAAATTTTTTGCTGTGGTTTAACATGCAAAACCGATAATAATTTTTGTGCTGTACCTTGAATGGCAACCGATAAAGCTGGCTGATAATTTTCAGCAATATTGCTATGTCCACCAATCATTGCCACATCATATGCAGTACAAGCATCTTGCATGCCTTGCATTAATAATTGAGCATGCTCAACATTTGTATGCCAAAAGCTATTCACAACTGACAAGGCACGACCACCCATTGCTGCAATGTCACTGACATTTGCCATGACTGCAGACCAACCGGCAAAATAAGGATGATTAGCAACAAAACTAGGTAACATCCCTTCACACGCATGTAAAATATATTGATCCTGTATGGCAATAGCGGCAGTATCATCTCCAGGATAAGCATACAAAGCTTGCAGAGAGTTCACTTTATTCAAATTTGGGATCACTACACTTTTAGCAATCATTTGTTTTGATTGCATCGCTGGGGTTTGTCTCAAAAATTCAAGAAGTTGATTGAGTGGCATCATCATTCCACCTCTTTTTGCATATAAGCCTGCATGACCACATGCTGTAGCGGATAATGTTCAATTTGAGCTTGCATCATCATATGTGGAATTTCAGCAACCATTAATTCGCGGACACTGTTCCAACATAATTTCTGAAAATAACGCTCATTTTGTTGCTGTACTGTCGCTAGGAATGTTTTACATCCTAAATTTTTTGCCGTCGTCACGGCTGCATTAATCAACGCTTTACCAATAGCATGATGATGGCGGTACAAGGGTTCTACACATAAACGCCCGCCCCACCATGTATTTGTTCCGTCTGGGAAGATACGCACAGCACCTATTACACGATCATGCTCACCAAACATTTGCCCAATCGCAACAATACCTAGAGCTTTAAAGTCGTATTCATCACGATCTTCTTTTAGGATTTTTTGTTCATCACGAAAAGTCGCTTCTCGCAGGCGATAATATTGACGACGTTCCCAATCTTCAGTGATCACCTTGATAACAATGTCATCTGTGACAAACTGTTTAAGGCCTTCATTTAACTCTAATAACCATGGATAACCAGAAAGTTGCATACTGTTTCTCCTACTCATAAGCTTTCAGTGAAGAACATGCTCCACATTTGGCACAACCCGCTTGAGTGTCTTCTGAATGCAATCCATTTTTACGAAGTTGCTCTCCAATTTTGGGATAGAGTGCCCGCATAAAGGCTTGCTCAGGTTTTGAATGATGTTCAAGTGCTGTTCCCTGAATTGGTACAAATGGCACTACAAATGGATAAACGCCCATCTCGGTCAATTTAGCGGTCATTTCGATGATTTCATCTTCCGTATCACCTAGCCCAGCTAAGATATAGGTACTGACTTGTCCCCGACCAAATACCTCTACTGCCGCCTTAAATGCTGCAAAATAAGTATTAAGAGGAACCTCTGCTTTACCTGGCATAATTTTGTGGCGTACCCGCTCACTCACCGCTTCAAGATGCATACCAATGGACACCGCACCTGCGTCTTTTAACTTTTGAAACCATGCAAAATCATCGGGTGGCTCACATTGCACCTGTATAGGTAAATTCACTTCAGCCAGAATAGCTTTCACACTGTCATATAAAATCTCTGCTCCACGGTCTGGGGTGCTTGGTGTACCAGTGGTAATGACCATTTGCTGTACACCATCGAGTTCCACAGCTGCTTTTGCAACTTCTGCTAACTGTTCTGGACGTTTCCGAATTAAAGTACGACCACTTTTTAACGATTGGTCGATCGAACAAAATTGACAAGCCGTAGCTTTATCATTCATACGAATGCAATGTTGTAATACAGTTGTTGCCAAGACGTCATGGCTATGCAAAGTTGCAATTTGTTCATATGGAATACCTTCGTCTGTGGTCAAATCATAGAACTTTGGACGAGCTGGGGCTGTTAAAGTTGCTACAGGAATCTGATTTTTAAATACGATCACTTGGTCAGAATCTGGATCAGCTTTAGCACTGTATGGAGACTCTTGTGCAACCAGATTCAACACAGGAATCATCATCGTCTGCCCAGCTAGGCTGAGTGCCTTATGATCACTTGGCCCTGCACCACCCTTACGAGATAGACCAAATTCGCCCTCCCATTTCAGACCGTTACATTGCAAATCAGTTAAAAGTTGTATTGCAGACATACTCACCCCTTCTCTTTAGAATTGATTTGATAAGGTTTAAACCTGCTCTTCTGTAAATCTGGAAATTTTTTCTAGATTTGTTAAATCCGAAGATTCAACTTTAAGTTCATGTAATACCTGCGTCGGACGACGATCAATCAATAAACTTAACAATTCTGGACGGCTATAATGACCAACTGAATCCATCATGCGTTTACGTTTATCAATTAATGAAAAATCTAAGTCAGCGATACAATAACCTTCACCCTGAGTAATAGGTTCGGCTAAAAATTTCCCTTCAGGCGATACAATAGCGGTGAAGCATCCACCTGAAATTGGACCAATTTCACAACCGGTATCTTGCATGATTTGTTGTTGTTGCTCTGGATGTAGCCATGCAGTTGCATTAACCACGAAACAACCTGATTCCAAAGCATGATGCTGAATGGTGGCACTGATCTGGTCAGCGAACACCTTTCCGACTAATGAACCAGGGAACATGGCAGCATGAATCTGTTCTCCATCTGCCATTAAGGCAAAACGTGCCAAAGGATTGTAATGCTCCCAACAAGCCAGTGACCCCACACGTCCCACAGCTGAATCAATTGCACGTAAACCACTGCCATCGCCTTGTCCCCACACCATACGTTCATGATAAGTTGGAGTAATTTTTCGTCGATGTTGAATGATTGAACCATCAGCATCAAATAACAACTGTGCGTTGTAGATTGTTCCACCTGCACGCTCATTAATCCCAATAGAAACCACCATTTTTGCTTCAGCACAGGCTTGACCAATCGCAAAGGTTGCTTCAGAAGGGACAACCACAGATTCATTGAGCAGTTTTAAATGTTCCTTACCCATTGCAAACGGTGGTTGTACAAAAGAAAAGTAAGGGTAATAAGGCACTACTGTTTCAGGAAAAACAGCAAACTGTACGCCTTGTTTACCTAACTCCAAAATCGTATTACAGATTTTTTGTACGGTTTCCTTTTGGCTATAAAGCACTGGACTACACTGTACTGCTGCTGCTTTTACAATCTGATTCATGTCTTATTCCCCTTTCTTAAATCTTTAAACAGTCCAAGTATCAATGATCAGCGCATTGTCACGACGCATCAGTAATTTCAAGTCCATTACATCTAAAGGATTGATTGGACGAATCCCCTGCATTAATGCTTTTTCCGTTTGACCATATAAAGCTTGTAAAGCGAAACGACATGCATAGACTTCTCCACCTTCTTCCATAAAGGCTTTGAGTTGATTATTCACTGCCAAGTGCCCTGGGAAAGCTTCAGCACCTAACGTTGGGAAACCTCGTTGCACACCTAACTGCACACCTGGACCATAAAGCAAAATTTTGGTTTCAAAACCTTTGCGTAATAAACGTTTGGCTTGGAGGACATTTACCAGACCAATAGACCCTTCAAAAGCTACCGTGTGAAATGTCACTAATGCTTTTTCGCCTGGCTGCGCTTTTACATCTTCAAAGACCTTTTCTTCATAATCGACAAGAAAATCACCATCTTTGTATTGTTCAATATCAACTTTTGGCATAGCAGCTCCTCGTTTAATGCTATTTACAATCAACCATTGTTTGGTTTGAATGTTTTATTGCGAGAGCTGTGCCAATTTCTATTTTCTGGTGGGAATTAATTTATATATAATTGAAATATAATAATTAATATTTTTAAAACGACTCTTTTTGATGATAAATATAATGCTGGAAGGTTATGATTTTTCGTAGTATTATGAAATTTCATAACATATTCTATGAAATTTCGTAGCATGAATAATACTGACTTCATTTCCGATTGGGTAACTACTGAGAATTCAATTCGCCCACTTGCCTTTGAACACACCTCACAAGCCTTACTTGTTTTAGACCCACATCAAAATCAGTTTATTGATGTAAATATTAGTGCTACGAAATTACTCCGCTATGAACGCCATGAGCTGATTCAAAAAACTGTCACTTCAATTTTTGGTCATTTTAGTCAACTTCCAGACTTAGTGGCATTTACAGAAGAAACACTAGCTAAAGGCTATGCATGGAATAATGAGCTATATGCTTTTGATAAAAATGGAGAAAAAATTCAATTCGATGTTAGCTCTGTTTCAATCCCATATAAAAATAAAACTTTACTCATTTGGTCTTTAGTCGATGTCAAAGATCTAGAGCTACGCCAACTGAATAAAAATGCGGATAAAGTCATTCGAGCAGGTCTTAAAGAATGGCAAGCTCTACAAGAACTTTTTATCGATTCTGACACTGGTAAGCATTTGCTGTTGAGCTCAGTAGGTGATGGAATTTACAGTATCAATAAACAAGGATTATGTACCTTTATAAATCCCGTTGGCGCGAGAATGCTAGGTTTAAAACCAGAAGATGTACTCGGTAAAAATATACATAAAATACATCATCATACTCATGAAAATGGATCACATTATCCTGTTGAGGAATGCCCAATATATGCGGCTGTACATGATGGTGTAGTGCATGAGGGGATACAAGAGATTTTCTGGCGTCGTGATGGCAGTTTTTTTCCTGTTGAATTTACAAGTACACCAATCATCCGTGATAGCGAGATCATCGGTGCAGTGGTGGTCTTTAGAGATATTAGCGAACGCTTAAATACAGAAAAACAACTCACCCATGCTCTAATCGAGCTACAAGACTTAAAAAGTCGACTAGAACAACAAAATGAATATTTACAGGAAGAGATATTACAAGAGAATCAATATCATGAAATTGTGGGAAATAGTTCCTCAATCTTGCAAATTATTGAAAAAATTAAAGTAGTTGCTTCTACTGATGCCAATGTCATGATTTATGGTGAATCTGGTACAGGAAAGGAACTGATTGCACGTGCAATCCATCAATCTAGTCATCGTAAACACCAACCACTTATACGTGTTAACTGTGCAGCCATCCCCTCTGAATTGTTTGAAAGTGAATTTTTCGGGCATGTAAAAGGTGCTTTTACGGGTGCTGTCCGTGATCGTGCAGGACGCTTTGAGTTGGCAGATGGTGGAACATTGTTTCTAGATGAAATTGGTGAAATACCTTTAGAATTACAAAGTAAGCTATTGAGAGTATTACAAGAAGGAACATTTGAACGAATTGGTGAAGAAAAAACTCGTCACGTCGATGTTAGGATTATTGCAGCGACTAATCGTAATCTCAAAGAAGAAGTTAAGCTCAAAAATTTCCGTGAAGACTTATACTTCCGCTTGAATGTATTTCCAATCTACTCCCCTGCATTACGTGATCGTAAAGAAGATATACCTCTTTTGGTTAGCCATTTTTCGAAACTGCTTTGTGAAAAACGTAAAGTTAATTATTTACCTTTTTCACAAAAACATATTTTAGAATTACAACAATATGAATGGCCTGGAAATATTCGTGAACTGCAAAATGTAATTGAGCGAGCTATGATTACTGCAAAACAAGGCTCAGTTTCATTTAAATATTTACTGGAACAAGATTTACTACAAGGGAAAAAATCATCATCTGATAGTTCAGAAAATCTCTCAACTCAACAAGTCATGACAATCCATCAACTAAAAGATTTAGAAATTAAAAATCTGATTTTGGCCGTTAAACAATGTGATGGAAAAATCTTTGGTGAAGATGGAGCAGCAGTGCTTTTAGGAATTAACCCTACTACACTCATTTCTAAACTCAAAAAACTAGAGATAGAATATTAAGGCAGCGTTGCTTAAATGAAATAACTTAAAAATATTATAATACTAGGTATCTGCAAACCCAATTCATCCCAAATTTAAGCTTTAGCTAATTTAGCTTTAATATCTTCGCCGATTTCCATTTTATCCCTATCCTCTACAACCAAGAATAGCCTGCTTCCATCGGATAACATACAGCAAGATCATGTTCATGGTGTTTTTCCATAAAATCCTAAGGTTACCTTTTGGTAAGTATAGGAATATTTTTACCGTATAAATACGAAATAATAGTAAGTATCATCACCCCATCAAAGGACATTGATTCTTGAATAAATCGATATTTATACTGGCATTCCAACTAATTACCATTCGTAATACTGAATTTAGCAGCCGCATTGTAATATCTCCTCTAAGTATGCTCTCTGCAATAACTTCAATATTTCCAGATGATCTAATGCCATCAACTAAACAATGCCGCATGTCTGTGCATGTAACTTTGGTTGTCATCTGACAAACAAGGATGGAAATACTTATTCAATTTTCTCTCGAACAATAGAGAGTAAGGAATGCTTTTAAAAGCCAGCTTATCAAGCACGTAATGAAATATTTAATTCGAGCAAGAAAAGACGATATTTTTTGATAATTAACTTTTCAATTTTGATAAAAAGAGGAATTGCTAATGCAGTGGAGTTATAGGTTTGTAAGTGGTGTATTAGTACTTGCCAGTATTATTGGCATGACTTTCGCGCTATATCTTGAACATGTTGTGGGGCTTGAACCATGCCCACTCTGCATTTTTCAGCGCGTGGGTTTGATGACAATGGGCATAGTGGCGTTGATTGCATTTGTACACAATCCAATTTCTAATGCGATGAATCGCTGTTATGCCATGCTGACTACATTAGGAATTTTATGGTCCGTCGGGGTTGCTGCACGTCATGTATGGATTCAAACCTTACCTCCTGATCAAATTCCGAGTTGTGGACCTGGCTTGAATTACCTAATAGACACATTACCCCTAAAAACAATAATGCAACAAGTCCTTCAGGGATCAGGCGAGTGTGCTGCCATTGATTGGACTTTTTGGGGACTAGCGCTCCCAGTATGGTCTTTAATATTCTTTAGTTTTTTACTGTTAATTTGTTTATGGCAGATCTTCCGTGCTTATCCTATGCCAAATAATTACAGTAAATAATAAATCTATTGTGTAAAACCTGAAATATTTGAAATCTATTTCTGGTTTTACATAATAGATATTAGGGCACTGTTGCAAATAGAAATTTGAGTCGATGAAGTTCCCTTTAAAAAGTGCTTAGAGACCGAAAACCCTGTTGATTAGACACACTTCACCCAGAGGCTGACCATAATAAAATGATGAAGCTTGTCCTTTACGCAGTGCACGCATGACTTCAATCCCTTTAATTGTGGCATAAGCCGTTTTCATAGATTTGAATCCTAACGTGGCCCTGATGATCCGCTTTAATTTACCATGATCACATTCGATCACGTTATTTTTGTACTTAACCTGCCTGTGCTCAATGTCTGGTGGACATTTTCCTTCCTGTTTTAACCGTAATAAAGCACCTCCATATGTGGGTGCTTTATCCGTATTGATCACTTGTGGAATTTGCCACTTTTTCACATTATTTAAGATTTTTCCAAGAAAACAATATGCTGATTTGGTATTACGTCTAGAAGAAAGATAAAAATCAATCGTATAGCCACGTTGATCGACTGCACGATACAGATAAGACCATTGTCCATTTACTTTTACATAAGTTTCATCAATATGCCATGAGCTCAGATCTGTAGGATTACGCCAATACCAGCGTAAGCGTTTTTCTATTTCAGGGGCGTAGCGCTGAACCCAGCGGTAAATAGTCGTGTGATCAACATTCACACCACGTTCGGCAAGCATTTCCTGAAGTTCACGATAGCTGATGCCATATTTACAATACCAGCGCACAGCCCAAAGAATGATTTCGCCCTGAAAATGTCGACCATGGAAAGGATTCATATGCTGCACCTTTAGCTAAAACAGTCTTCAGCTTACCATTCGTGGTTATTTGCAACAGTGCCTTTTAAAACGTCCAGCAATCTTGGAGAAGTCATTGGCTTTGGATGAAGACATCTCACCTAAAACAGCATCGATGTCTGCCTGTGAGGTCACGATAATCCAAGCGCGGCCTTTACAGATCGTACCCAGGTTTTCAGTAATGGTTTGCAGTGTCAGCATTAAGCGGGTATCGCTGCCAATAAACTGCCCCACTTCATCGACCAAGAACAGCATGCGTTGCTGGGGTCCTTTGCTGTCCAGGTATTCTTTTACCCACTGACAGAAGTTTTCAACCGAAACACTAAAGGTCTGCTCAGAATCCTCAAACCATTTATGCGCAGCTTCAGCAGATAAGTTGAGGGCTTGAGAAATCGCGGTTTCGACATCATCCTGATAGAACTGATAGCCATCACGTTCTTCCAACCATGACATGCCGCTGGATTCTTCAAAGGCTTGTTTAAAGCACTCATACACCCCTTTCTGGCTCAGGTGACGTTCCATATGGGCAATATGTGGATGGTCAGCACTAAAACCCTGATATTCGTTAAACACGCGTAAAAACACATTCAGAATCGGATTACCGTCATCATTGGAACTGGCTTTACTGTCGATATTAAATAGGATGACATCGGCATGATGGCTAACCGCTTTACCAATATCTGCACGGATAAACGCATCCCGGATTTTGCTTTCATCAAAGAATTCTGCAGCACTGCGTTCGTTACCTTCCGCGTCACGTGCCACTTTATTGGCCAGAATATACGACAAGGTTTTCAGGAAATGTGATTTACCAGAACCAAAGAAACCTGAAATCCACACGCCGACACGATTGGCAATCGGAGGATCGCTCAGGTCTGTGCCATAAGACTGGAAAAAGTCCCGAAAATGCTTTTCCAGCTCATTGGTGACCACGTATTCATCGAGTTCCTGATATACCGTGGTATTGTCATTCTGGTCTGCCTTGACCACCCCGTTTATCGCACGATCTAATGGCTTGTAAAAAAGTTCTTTAATGTTCATCTCAATCCATTCCCCCGAATTCTTATTTCTATTTGCCGTGTTTAAGGCACTAATCTGAATGCTCTGTAGTAATTGTTGCTTGGAATTTTTCCAAATAAACTCATCGCTTGACCGTCGTAATAGCCCGGGTAAAACAGCACCACTGGCTTATGCCCCAGTAACGAATGCAAACTGTTCAATAAGTGATGGGCACGTAACAGTGGCCAAACCGACCCTACCCCGGTCATCAACACAATATCTTGCGCATTGGTGGCATATTTACTCACCAGATACGGCGCGAACTTATCCATATGCAGTGGGCCCTTTAAGGCTTTGAGCAGCGCTTCATCACCTTTGGCTTTTTGCATTTGAATGGCTTTATCGATGAAGTTACGCTCAGCCAGATAATCCACCACGGCTTGCAGCAGGTTGATATTCACCACCTTCAGCTGACTGTGTTTTTTCTCCAGCATCCCGTCTAGAAAATGCAGATATTCGCGCACTTTCAACTCATCTTCAGGCGCATAATCAAAAATCCAGAAGCCAATTTCATTGCCCAGTCCTTGCCCGGTGAGAAACTCGGTGGAAAGAATTCGCTCTGGAATCTGGTTCAGACGCTCATGTATTTTTTGACTCATTGCTGCCCCTCTACAACTAACGCGTCCATACCGACACTTCCATAGATCTTTTAATGCGTTGTTTATAGTGTTCTTCCAACAGGCTACGCAGCTCTGCTCTGACGATCACGCGCTGCAACTCCAGCTTACGAGTACTTTTTAAGTAACCGGCTTCTGCCAGCATGCGAAACACCACCTGCCCCATTTTTTTCTTGCTGGACTCTTTCCAATCACAGATATCCGGATCACGTTGTGAGCGTTCATCCAAAAAATCTGACCAGATATAACTGTCCAAGTGTTGCGCCTGAGAGATATAGGCATCCCTCATCACCGTTTCCATAAACTCAAGCAGCAACAGGTTGCGTTCCAGTGCGCCACAAAAAGCCACCTGGGTCGCCAGCTCATCATCCCCATCACGCAAAGCTTTCCAGAAATCAGGCTCTAAGCGCTCCAGACGCTTACGAATGGCAGTGGCGTTACGTTGGGCTGAAGCAGGCGTTCTTTTTTGCAGAATATTGTCAATCTGAATGGCCTGATGCCATTGTTCTGGAGTCGCTTCTCGTAATAACAGATCCGCGATCAGCCGGCTTTCACGCACCATCAGGGAACCGCCAATCAGGTCACTGTCATAATGAAATTGCTCTAACATGGCCAATCTCCTATGAGGCCTGATCAAACAGGTAAGACGACAGCTTTTCGATATCTGAGCGTTGTAGTACCAAGGGATATTTCAAGGCATCATCCGCCTCAGCCAGCGTGATCGCGGCCTGATATCGCTGCAAAGTATAGTGAGCCAGGGCTTTTTTCACCGGAATCTGTAATCTGCCATCAGGCATGCCGAAGTCTTTTTCGACCAGCGCTTTTTGAGCTTCATTCAATTTTGGATTAGGGATCAGCGTCAGTACAATTTCTTCATGCCATTGCTGATCTTGAGCAGGGTCTACTGACTCAATCGCCACCACAACAGGTGTACGATCAATTCTGGAGAGTAAAAAGTCCTTAAACTGCTTGCTCTGATGGCAATAGGCACGGACATGCCAGCGAAAACCGGTATACACCAGGGTATGTGGGGAAATCATGCGTTCATGCCACTGCGGATTCTGCATCGAGGCATAAATCATTTTTAAAGTACTTTGGTTGCGGCAGGCACGTAAAACTTCCCGAATCACTTCAGGACGTACACTGCGATCAGGTAATTGAACTGCTGCAAGATTCGGTTCTGGCGTCGCAATCAGCGCATGCGATTCACTAACCAAACCTGACAGCATATTGAGATATTCATTGATATGCGCTGTAGTCAGTACAGGCTGGAAGCTGGCCTTAGGCACATAACCCTTGACCGATGGATCATGAATCAAGGCATCGGGGTTATACAGCGTATTATAGCGCTTGATATCCGCAGAAGCCTGCTGTCGACTCAGTCCAAACCAGCTCATCAAACGATTGGTAACCAAACGACCTTCCCAGTATGCAAGCAGCTCGATCGCTCGCATTCGTAGCAGGACTTCATGCTTATCTGTCGTCATATACCAATCAGTCAATAAATAGCAGCTTTAAGATTACCCTACAGCAAATATACAGTAAACATTTTTGACGGTATTTAAAGGTAGTATTGCAATCACCAGATAAAAAATATACTAGTATCCTGATGATAGCCATCAAAGTACGATCTCTAGCAGATCATGGATCCTGGTGTAGAGCGTAAATTGAGCTAAATTTAGAATGAGATAAATATGGGTTTTAGATTTCGTAAAAGTATTAAATTATTCCCGGGTTTTAAAATTAATTTGACCCATAAAGGCATCAGCAGTGCCAGCATTGGCAAACCTGGTGCTTCTCTAAATATTGGGAAAAAAGGTACGCGAACCAGTGTCGGTATTCCAGGTACGGGACTATCTTACTCTAAACACCAGCCTTACTCTAAAAAGACCCGTGTTCCACAACCGACATCGCTAGAACACACGGAATATAATCCTCAGAATTTAGAACAACCGAAGACAAAGATCTGGCCTTGGATTATTTTTGGAATATTGTGTTTTATGGTGGGTGCCGTCATTTTTTAGCAAGAACAGCATTGTATTTTAATCAAAAAAAATGCCCAGATGGATGAATGGGCAAACTAAGGAATTAATATCCTTCAGAAACTCCAACGCAATTCTCGCTACTTTCAGTAAGTGACTGTAGCTCAATCATGATGATCTGACTCAATCGAGTCGAGGTAAATCAATCCATCACAAATGGAGCAGAAATTATGCTTGATCACACTCTTGGTTAATGCTGAAAAGTCTTTGAGTTTTAATTAATAAATAAGAGTATCCATGTCTACCCTCAACTTTACTTATTTTCAGATAGCAACCAATCGAGAGCGTTCATTTTTACAATACCATTATAATTCGCTTCAGTCCCTATCGTGTCTAAGGTAAGCAAATACTTGGGATACGAATCAGAAATTTTCTGTAATGGACGTAACTCTCGGCTGAGTGTCTCCTCATTGAGCGTTTCTAATGCCACTTGATAATAAGTTAAATTCTGTAAATTATCGACAGCAACAAAATCAATTTCATATTCATCAACCCGCCCTACATAGACCGTATAACCTCGTCTGATAAGCTCAAGATAAATTACATTTTCTAAGATATGACCTTGATCAGCATTAGCATCAGGCAACATAATCCGGCGCAATCCCACATCAACTAAATAGTATTTTTCAGAGGATTGTAATAACTCACGCCCGCGTACTTTAAATTGTGCGGCACTATAAAATAACAAACTGTCCTGTAAGCCCTGAATATAGCGTTTTACTGTTTCAAATGAAATCTTAACCCCACTTGAAACAAAGGTATTTTTAATTTTATTGATGGAAATAGGTGAGCCTGTCACGCTTGCCAAATATCTTGCGACACGCTCGAGAGAGTTAATATCGGCAGTATTCAAACGGGGAATAACATCTTTAAACATTACACTGGCATAGACCGCTTGCAAGTAATCATAAGTTTCCTGCTGGCTAGTCATGGCAAGCGTATAAGGGAAACTACTGCGCGTATACATGGCATACAAATCACGATTGGATAATTGTTGGATGATCGGATTATTTTCAATATGCCACTGTTTAAATTCTTGGAATGACAGAGGTAGAACGTGTTGCTCGATATAGCGTCCTGTAAGTAAAGTCGCAAGTTCTCCACTTAGAAAGAATGCATTTGAGCCTGTAATATATAAATCGATATAATCCCGAACATATAAGGAGTCGACTACTTTCTCAAAATTTGTAACATGTTGTATTTCATCTAAAAAAACATAGTTTTTTTTACTTTTATCAACTTTGGACAATACATAATCATGTAGTTTACGGTAATCGGTGAGTTCTTCAAATTCCATAAATTCGAAGTTGATGGCAATGATGTTTTCGGCTTGTACACCCTGTGCTTTTAGGTCTTGTTGAAACATCGCCAATAAGGTGGATTTTCCAGAGCGACGCACACCTGAAAGTACTTTAATGACATCACGGTCTTGCCATGTATTCAGAAATTTTAAGTAGCCATCACGTCGAATATTAGCGCTTCTCATTATTTACACTTAGAATCTAAAGTTTTAATAAATTATATCAAATTTTAGAATGCATATGTAAATATATTTAATTTTAAGAAAAGTTTAAAGGTTAAGTGAAACATTCAAAGCTGCTGTTGAAGTATACGGATAGTAAAAGTAATAAAAATCTAGATTCTATCTTTTTTGATTATTTTCCATGTCATGTTATTTCATTGATGCTACGACTTAACTGATATGTAAATTAAGTGAAAAGTAAATGGAACTAAGATGTTAACTAGAGTGGAACTCATTTTTGTTGTGCTAATGGTATCAGCCTTATTGCGTATGAATTGCTAAAAGGTTTATTTTAAGGTCATCAGATTAAGTGCATTCTGATAATGAATAAAGCTCCGTGTGGCTTTATTCATCCTAGCCCTTCAATATTGCAAAATGCGATAAATGGTTTATACTTGATTTATAGCAAAATGCGATAAAATGTTATGCATGTGATCACCCACGCTCGAATTATAGAAGCAATGCAAAAGTGGCCACAGGCTGAAACGGCATTAGATGGTTGGTATCGAACCATAAAGGCAAACGATCTGAAAGATTTTGCTGAGATGAAACATCTCTTTCCAGCGGTCGATAAAGTTGGAAAGCTCCATGTATTCGATATTGGCGGGAACAAGATCCGACTTATTGCAGTCGTGATGTATCAAGCAAAACGTGTGTATATCCGTGATGTCTTGTCCCATAAAGAATATGACAAAGGTCATTGGAAGGAAGGTTAGTATGAACGCGATGATTAAACAGGCCGTAGACCACTGGCACTACGTTGCACCATTGCTCAGCAAGCCAGAAAATGAAGACGACTTTCATACACTTGTTGAAGCTTTAGATGAACTTTTAGATACTGTTGGTGATGACGAGTCCCATCCTTTAATGGGGCTTATTCATCAGCTTGGTGATTTGGTTTCTGATTATGAAAATGAGCATCTTCCTATACCTAAAAGGGATGGTCGTGCTGCTTTGGCTTTTCTGATGGAGCAACATGGTTTAGGTCAGTCTGACTTAACAGAGGTTGCAACCCAATCAGTGATTTCTGAGATTTTAAGTGGTAAACGCCAACTGAATATTCGTCATATTAAGGCATTGTCTGAGCGGTTTAATGTATCGGCAGATACGTTTTTCTAAAAGAGAGATGGATCAGGAAATTTGGCTCAATTAGGGGTTCTTTGCCTTTCAAATCTTTGTGCAACAAAGCCCAGAGAATCTATAAGTGATAGTGCGTAAGTCCTAATATATTCTTTTCATTAATAAATCTATACGATTAAGTAGCCTTTAATTCATAGCCAAATATTTTTTTTGATAAATTAGGGTCTGTTGACATTTACTGTTCATAATTAACCCTATAAAGGTAGCCATAAAAATATACAGGCTAAAGTAACAGAACTTTGATAATTTCTTTTGAGCTTGTCATATCAAGTAGCTATTCCTCTAAATTGCTTTAATCTACAAAACATATTTTCAACTAAATGCCTGATTTTATATAAATACCAGTCCATATGGTCATTGTTCGATTGGCTATTCGTTTTCTTTGGTATATTCGCTTTAGTCCCTGTTTTCCTGATCTGTTCACGCAGTGGTTCTGAATCATAGCCTTTATCTGCGCACACCACTTTTGTCTCTTTTAAATCTAATGTTGATATTAAATCAGGTGCAACTGTACAACGTGCAACAATATAGCCTTCACGTTTCAGTTTTTGCCAGACTTTACGTACACCATACTGATCCTAGCCAAAATAATGGACAGCACTTCCCTCTAAAGATAACGTAACTTTAATCTTTGGAGATCGAAATGGCTAAACGCTTCAATCCTGAATTTAAACAGCAAGCAATTGATTATGCACTTTCAAACTCACACGAGCCTATCGCTGCAATCGTCCAGAAATTAGGTGTGGGTTATTCAACCTTAGAAAAATGGATTCGTGAAGCCAATCCAGTGGGTTCAAGCAAACGTCAACTTTCACCAGAACAACAGCGGATCTTGGAATTAGAGAAAGAAGTCAAACAGCTCAGGGAAGCCAATGACATCTTAAAAAAAGCGCATGTGTACTTTCTAACAGATCATGCCAAGAAAAGTACACGGTAATTCAAGATCTGGATGTGGATGAAGTCACCGTGTCTTCTGCCTGTAAATGCCTGGGTGTCAGCACTTCAGGCTATTATGCCTGGCGAAAACGTCAGGCCTATACAGCGCAGAAATATAAGGATTTAAAAGCCGTATATTGGCAGCATCATGCACGATTCGGTGCACCGTCATTGGTATATGACATGCATGATTTAGGTTACAGCATGAGCGAACGAACCGTTGGAAGAATGCTTAAAAAGCTTGGTTTACGTAGCAGGATTTCGCGTAAATACAAGCATACGACTGATTCAAACCATCGTTTGCCTACAGCACCAAATCTGTTGGATCGCCAATTTTCAGTCACTCAGCCGAATAAGGTGTGGACAACAGATATTACTTATATCCGTACCAAGCAAGGTTGGTTGTATTTATGTGTGATGTTAGATCTATTTAGTCGTCGTATAGTCGGTTGGCAAACTAGCCATCGAATAGATCGTCAATTGGTGTGTGATGCATTTAATTATGCAATGGCTCGTCAGGGTTATCCAATGGTCGTCATGGTCCATTCGGATCAAGGCTCACAGTACTGTAGTCGTGATTTTAGGGCGCTATTATTAACGAATAACTGTATTCAAAGTATGTCACGCAGGGGAAACTGTTGGGATAATGCAGTGACCGAAAGCTTCTTCCATACATTGAAAGGTCATGTGATACATGGCAGTGTGTTCGCTACTCGAAAAGAGGCGAATGCTGTCTTGTTTGACTATATAGAGATTTATTACAATCGGGTCAGAAGGCATTCTGCAAACGGTTGGTTAAGCCCAGAAGCCTTTGAACAGAAATATTTCAAGAATTTAGAGGGATCGGTTGTCCACGATACTGTCTAGGATCATACCGACCTGAACTTTCCTTCCAAATTCGTTTAATCTCCTCAGCATGATGCAAGTCATGTAAATCTCGCTTTGCTCGATGTTCTGGATTTTCGCAGAGATCTAGAGTCCGGTAATAGGTTGAAGGTGCGATCGGTAAAATTCTACAAATCCCATCAACACCATATAAGTCTTTATTGTTATGGATGAAATCCACCATTATTTGTGTGGGCGGTCGAGCTCCGCCTGGGCGAAAAAAGCGGCTGCTTTACGTAGAATCTCATTGGCGCGTTGCAGTTCTTTATTTTCGCGTTCGAGTTGTTTGATACGTTCTTGGTCTGAAAGCTGCTGTACTTTAACTGGATTTTGTTTATCTAAATATTTTTGATACCAAACACGTAGTGTTTCAGGACTACAACCTATCTTGGGAGCAATAGCGGTGATCGCAGCCCAATTCGATGGATAATCTTTTTCAGATTCAATCAATAATTGAACCGCTCTTTCTCTGATTTCAGGGGTATATTTTAATTTTGTCATCGGGACACTACGCTTCGCTACGTCTTACGAAGCAATGCTTCTCATCTCAGAATATTGACTCTCAGACAAACCCGCGGTACGGTTCAACTTTTTAAAAGCGCATCTTGCAAGATGTCTGACTTGAGCCGCTCATCAGCATACATGCGTTTTAAACGGACATTTTCAGCCTCAAGTTCTTTAGGTCGCGTCATCATTGAAAGATCCATACTGCCATGTTTGGACTTCCACTTGTAGAATGTAGCAGAGCTCATACCATGTTCGCGGCAAAAGTTCGGTATGGGGGTTCCTGCTTCAGCTTGCTTCAAAATATTCATGATTAGGCTGTCTGAATACTTAGATGTTTTCATAGAAAATCTCCTTAAATCAAGTTTATTGGATTTTCTACTTTTAAACTCGATTATTTTGGGGGGGGATTACCGGACTACAACACTTTAGCTCAGCGATTTACCAATTTACACTATTGTTTAAAATCCAGTGACGAAACTGTCATGCTAAAGCTTTTAAATTTCCCCTTTTTAAGATGCTTAGGCTATTTGATCCAGAGTTCATCTTTTTGCATCATTTTTAACATTAAATTAAATATAACCAGCGGAGTAACATTTTTTTTGTTAGAGCCGACAACTCTTTGAAAACTAAATTTAACGGTTCGCTCAGGAGCATCCAAATTAACTGGGTAGTTTTGTTTTTCTAAATATAGATGATCTCCTAACATTGGCTCTATACCAGTAATAAAATTAACAATTTGTTGCTCATCACCTTTCATTCGGCATTGAAAATGTAGAAAATTCTTACGCAGTTTTCCAAATAATAATAATATTTTAAGCGCCTTAACCATGTTCTTTTCTTTCAGTGCATCTTGCTGCCTATCATCTTTATAATGAAAATCAAGGAGAGGAATTATTTCATCTGGACGAGTCAGTTTTTTAGCCTTTTCGTAAAGTTCATCAAACCAACTCTCTTCTAAATTCTTACTATAAACATAATTCGTTTTTAAATTAAATTTTTGGCGATCCATCCATTTAGTGCTCATCCATTGACATCGTTGCATCCATTCTTGAGCTTGGGTATCTTCGCTTAAACGACCTTCTCTAAAACTTATCAAACGTTGAAAAGGTGTCAGAGTACTCTTCTCTATACTAAACTTCTTTTCTTGTCGGCCAGCCATCGGAACTGGCTGTGTTTGCTGATAAGAATTAAACCATTTCTGCTGCTGAGTATAACGATTTAGGTTTATGTAGTCTGTACTTGACTTCACTGGACTAAAACACTGTTCTAATACTTTTTTTGAAATGATACACGGCGAATTATAAATTCGATCGACTGCTAATAAATCCAAAACATGAAGGTAATTTGAAGCCGTTTGCTCAATACTGCTATGCCCCATCCAAGAGGCGAGCACCTGCCATTTATGTTGAATAATCTCTTCTTGAGCACGTGCTTTCATACCAAACAATAAATCCCTCATCTTTTTTGCTTTTACCCAAGGACAATCTGTGTAGGTCTTGATCATTTCTTTTGAACCGAGCAAAGTTATTGCTAGATAGTTAGCAGCACTGTGGCGTAATGTATGAAAACTAAAGCCATGATGCATACCTAATATTTGACTAAACAAATCTACTGTAATTTTGCTGATACATTGATCAGTTAATACACGATGATTCACACTAAAAAGTAGATCATCCTGCTGATTAACCAAATATTGCTCATAACGATGTTGTATGTAACGTTGTACTACTAAAAACTCATGTTCTGACAATGCAATTTTCAATGGTATTTGACGATTCGCACTTCGCGTTTTCAGACGGCGATATGAATTGTCTTGGATATGAAGCGTGATATTATTAAAAACTGTATTTTCTTTTTCTTTATAAAGTAGCTCTGGGCAAATAATATCTTGTATTTTAAGACAACGAACTTCATTTAATCGAAGTCCAGTTCTATAACTTAGTAAATACATCAGCTTTAAACAACTCAGATGATCGACCCACTCTGATGCCGTTGGCTCTTGACTTAAATTTTCTAGTTTTTCCAATAATTTGCCAAATAGCAAAGGACTCACTAGCCGTGCATTGCAAATTTGTAAATGCTTAAAACTTGAATTCTGTAACACCAATACCCCTGGAGCATCATAATTCTCTATACAGAATTGATGAAAATCTTTTAGGCGACCAAAACGGTATTCTGCGCTTTGGTGCATCTTACGAGAGGTTTTTCCTTTCACCGAATCTCGTTGAACTGCTTTTTCATCACGTTCACTGCTGTATTTCAATAGCTGCCGATATAAATCCTCATAGTCATCTATGGATTGTTGCTTTAAATCTAATTTATTGAGCCAAATCTCAAATATAAATTCTTTGCCAAACGATCCTAAGTAGCTTTCAATAGTTGATAATTGAAGCCCTCGTTTTTTTAAATGCATTAACCAGTGAATTAAGCGTAGTTGAGCATCAATTAAAGACTTTTCCTCCGTATTAGCATCAACTATCTTCTCCTCTAACACCCTTCTAGTTTCTTGCCAAAAACGTAGCGTGCGTTCTTCTTTATTCCTCTTTTTATCTAAACGCTCAACTTTTTGACCTTTACGTTTCTTTTGACCAAACAACATCAACTCATACGGAATCGTTTGTAATTTGCTTTGAACAGTCGGAACTTCAGGAAGTAACTGCTCTTGTTCAAAATGAATAGGGCGATTATCTGGTTCTGTGACTTGATTGTAATCATTATTCCACAGCAATCTAAATTCGGATGGCCTTAAAGCGACAGTATTAATCTCTTGCTGAAGCACATTACTCAAAAATATATCTATGCTGAGGTTTGGATTAAATTCGAGTACCATTTGCACATCATTAAATGCACGAAATCCACGGCGTTTAATTTGATATTGCAGATCCCCAAGACTTTTTTTCCTGCCTATCTTACTCAAGCTTTCTAAAATACAATCTTCAACTGAATGTTGCAGACAAAATTCTTTCTGAGTAGCTTTCAACTTTTTTAAATATTGCAAAATGAACTGCGCATATGGGTTTAAAAAAACATGTTTCCATTGGTACAACTTTCCCTGTTCTACATCGTTGCCATATTGAGAGTTTTCAACACGATAATGTAGTAACAATGGATTAGTGATTTTTTTGTAGTCCGAATGGTATAACCGAAAACAATTCAGATCTGTACCAAGCTCAATGGCCTCCTGCAATTGCTTCTGAATAGCAATCAAATGCTGTTCATCTGCACAGCCTGAAATATATATAAAACTTAAGCATAAATTTCCCCATAAGTACTTTGGTTCATTCCAATATTCAAATGAATCTTGCCAATACTGCCTTAATTCCTTAAGTACATGGATATGTAGATGCCCCTGTTCTAACCGTGACTCTGTACTCTCAATTTTTCTAGGCAGTACGATCCGTTTAGTATGTGGATTTAACTTAATTCTGTATGATTTTTTATCTACATTCTGGTTGAATTGCTTCCTTCTTTTATTAAATTCATCTTCAGTAAATTGCATCAGTTTTGATTGTTCGTCTCGGCTCAACTTTTGACTCAAACAATCAACACTATCTTTAATGTCATGCCATTTTTCAGCGATCTGCTGATCAAGTTTTTGCTGCATTTCTTTCGTCAATACTTCAGGTGGAGAAGGCTGTCTATCTAGCGACTTTTTCACCATTTTATGAATATCAACAAATAGATCATCTAGTTGTGGTTTTATTAGTTCTTTGATTTTTTGCATACAACTATTTTCGCTCTAAGTGTTTAATCGATAAAGATTTGACATTATCTTGCAATTGCTGGCGGGCTTGCTGTACATAGACATTCGGGATAAGTGAAGAATGCGGATGAAAAGCCTCTCGGTCACGTTGGTCATGACCATACAGGGCCTGAATTAAGTGAAAAGCTAATGCTGGTTTACCCTCTTGCTGCTCATGCATCAAAAAGTTCATGTCAAAATGACGTAACCAATTCGAATACATATTCTTTGGAAAGACTCCTTGCATATATGAATTCACCCATTTTCTCGATAAAGGGATTAACTTAATTTTCCTGCTCTGCCATTCTTTGACAGTTATCGGCAAAATATCTTTACTAAAAATGACCTTACCAAAAAGATCATTTACAGTTATCTTCTTCTTTGCAAAGACTTGTCTAAAAAATGAACCGTACGCTTCAATAATTTGTTCTAAAAAGGCAGTGTAATTTTGCAGTGTTTTTATGAAAAAATCAGATAAAGGGATAAAACGACCATCTTTTCTTGCTTTACTATTTTTTTTATCATTCACATATAAAAGCTTGAGCTCAACACAATAATCATCCAAATTCCCCAACAGGTTTTTTTTAGGCCGACTTGCCAAACTCAACAAACTGATATGCCACATCCAACACGCATATGCATTAAGTTGATTAATAATGTGCTTATCTTCTTGGATGTTTTCGTGACAATGTCTATGTAAAATATGGAATTGCTCTTTCACAAAATTGGGTTCAAGTGCCAGTTGGCTCCCTATCCTTCCTATAGATAATGCAGATTGCACTTTGAATTGTTGTTGCAATATTTTTAGTTCAGCCGTGTCTTCAGTAAAATGTGTGGAATGTGGTGTAAGTGCTTTTTCTAAAAAGGCTAGATATGTGCTACTGAGTTGAGTTTTCGGTAGCCCGCCATAATAGATACCAGGCATGTGATGCTGACTATCCCGCCCAGCAATTACATGAGCAAGATATTCATTATATGTTTCATAATATATATGAAAATATAATTGAGCCTGCAGTTTTTCTACAGTGATCGAACCTACAAACCGATTATCAAGCCAATTCTTAAGTTTCGTATTAATGTGTGTTGATGAAATTAGTGGATTCGATGCTTGTTCTATATAGTCAAACCAAGCAGAAGGTAAATGTAGTTGATGTGTCATCACTTCATTCCACCGCACATGATTTAAGCTCTTAATCTTCTGCTCTGTAATTTTAAGATTTAATTTGAGTAAATATTCGCGACGTCTACTTGAACCATTTTGGATCAAAATTCCATCTTGAATAAGCTCGTTAAAATCCATCAGTGCGACGGGTGATAATCCCGTCAAAAGTGACAATAAACATGCTGCAGCGATTGCAGCATCCCTCCAGTGCCCGGATAACTCGGTTCTCAACACATAAACAATTTGCTTCAGTATATCTGGCGCCAAATAATGTGGATTTGTAACAAAAGGAGCATGACGGCGCTGGCGATGCCGCATTAGATGCGTCGCATTATCGCTGAGTATATAATTTAAATTTTTAGACTTTTCATCTTCTGAATAAAACTCCATTTCAGGATCTAATAGATCAACTTCACCCTCTTCATCTTTGTGAAGAGCGGCATCATAAATACTGATCTTTGCGTTATGTCCAATATCTACTTGCTTACCCGTTTTAATTTCACGAAATTTTTTGAGTTCATTTTTCGTCGGCCATTGCAAAACTTTACTTTTTTTTGACTTACGCTGACGATGAACAACACGACGATCATCAAGTCTTTTAAAAATTATTAATAGAGCCGATAAATACTCTATGGCTTGTACTTGTTTGAAATCTTTAATATTAAAAAGTTGATTACGATCCTCCTTTTTCAAGTTACGTTCGTACATGACATAGCGATTTAGTAGCTCACTGCATTCTTGAAATAATTCAGCATGATTAGAATCCAGAACATATCGTGATACATAGCGAAAGAGATCACAAACATGTTTTTGCTTATTCTCAGCTTTATCAATTTTTGCAAATTCTTGATACTGCCGATATGTTAAAAAACTCGCTTGCAAAATCAAATAACGTACAGACGACAACTCTTGAGTATTACTAATATTCGGACATGAAAAATAACTCAAAGCAGCCAAAAAAGAATACTTACCGATCTGTCTGGAGCCTGATATATAGCTATAAATTTGTTGTGCTAATTTGTATAGCGCGTAGACTTCTTTATACAAATCATCTGATAGATCAATAAATTGTGTATTCACAACAAGATCACGTAACAGACAATAATCTTTTTGGAATTTTTCTGCTAAATCTAAAAAGTGCTCTTCTGCGTCAATCTTCGGCATATTCATTTTCGCTTAATTTTTTATCACATTGCATTGTCTAAATTCATTACGATCTGAACAATTTTGTAAAAGTTGATCTTTTATTGAATTCTTTGTTAGCTTAAAAAATCGAGCAAAAAATTTAGCATCCAGCTCTTTCTGAGCTTTCCTTTCAAAGCACAAGTGTTGCTGTGATTTTTCGATAAAATCATCAAGATTATGTATCAACTGTAAGATTGCAACATAATTAGAATGCACACGTAAGCCAGGCTCCGTTTGCATCAATAGCAAGATTTTTTGCCAAATTTTGACGTAGATTGCTTTGAACTTTGCTTGTACTACGGCTTTCTGACTCTGTTTAATCTTTTTGATTTTCAGTAATTCTGAGTTGATTTTTACTATCTCAAGTTGAACATTTTTTCGACCAAAGCAAAAGGGCATTATAAATTGCCCCATAAAAATCTCTATATTTTTTACTAAATAGTCAAATTTTAACATTTTTATCGATATAAAAAATGAGCATATCTTTGTATATGAAAATTCATTTAATTAATCAATCAAATCTTCTTAAAATTACAATTATCAACAAATACATAGGTTTTTCTTATTAAAGTTGATCTAAATTTCAAATATTCTTCCACTTTTTTTTAGTTTTCTGTTATCAAAAATACGAGCATGAACTGGCGCTGTTTAAACAGCACAAATTCGGTAGTAAAAACGAACATCTCACCGCAAAACAAATCCATCTGTGGGATGAGGCCGTCGAAGAAGATATCGCAGCAGTCGATCTGGAACTGGAGCGGCTGAATGCAGATAAACCGATGCAGCAACACAGAAAGCCACAGTCAACAAACCTAAACGTCGACTGCTACCCGATCATCTACACACCATCCGTATTGAGCATGAACCTGCATCAACCCAATGCAGTTGTGGCTGCCAGTTACGTCGTATCGGCGAAGATATCAGTGAAAAACTGCATTTCAGACCGGCACAGTTCTATAAGGAACAGCATGTACGTGGCAAATGGGTCTGTGATCAGTGTGACACCCTGACTCAGCAAGCGATGCCCGCCTATGTGATTGATAAAGGTATTGCCAGTCCTGAACTGCTCAGCCATGTGCTGGTATCGAAGTATGCCGATCATTTGCCGCTGTACCGTCAGCGCCTGATCTATCAGCGGGCGGGCATTGATCTGTCCAGATCCACGTTATCTGACTGGATTGGTCGCTGCGGTGTGGAACTGGAACCTCTGGCCAATGCCTTAAAACAGGTGGTGCTGCAACAGCGGGTGATCCATGCCGATGAAACGCCGGTCACCATTATGCGGATGGGTGAGAATGAGAAAAAACCGAAGAAAGGTTATGTCTGGGCCTATGCCACCACACAGTACAATCCAGTTCAAGCGGTGATCTATGACTTTCGGGATAGCCGTTCAGGTCAGCATGCAGAAGAGTTCCTGAATGGCTGGCAGGGCCATCTGGTCTGTGATGATTACAGTGGTTATAAAGCACGCTTTAAATCAGGCGATGTCATTGAGGTGGGCTGCATGGCACATGCACGTCGTAAATTTCATGAACTGCATGTGACCGGGAAAAGTCAGATCGCTGAACAGGCATTAGTGCTGATTCAGAAACTGTATGCCATAGAAGCAGAACTCAGGAAAAAGACCGATGGTACAGCAGAACATCGCCGCGAATATCGGCAAAAGCATAGTCAACCGGTGATGCAACAACTGTATGAATGGCTCAACCAACATTATCTGACGGTGCCATCGAGTTCTCCAACTGCCAAGGCGATCAATTACAGCCTAAAACGTTGGCAGGCACTCTGCCGCTATCTGGATGATGGTAATTTGCCTATAGATAATAACTGGATTGAAAATCAGATGCGCCCCTGGGCGTTGGGACGTAAGAACTGGCTGTTTGCTGGCTCGCTGCGCAGCGGCCAACGAGCTGCCAATATCATGACTTTAATCCAGTCAGCAAAGCTGAATGGACTGGATCCGTATGCCTATTTAAGTGATGTGCTGAAAAGGCTGCCGACGCATAAAGTGACCCAAATAGAAGAATTACTGCCACACCGCTGGGAATCCGACCAAAATTAAAAAATAGGCATGGGATTCAGCGGACGCTTACCGATATCAATCGCTAGCACAGCAAAATCTCGTCCTAAGTTCATCACTTCTTTTAAAAATATTTGCATCCCCCGCCTGTTATATAAACCAGTTAGTGGATCAGTATTCACATGTTGACGCAATTCAGCAATCTTCTCACTAAAGGTTTGCGAGCTAAGTAACAATGAGGTTCTAAACTTTAAAACCTCAAAATACCAAGGATCAACTTGTTTAATGTTCTCCTGAATGTCAGGCTGATTGAGCATGCTGGCCATTTTTGCCAAGCTATTTAACGGTGAAGAAATAAAGCGCGACATTCTCCAGACAATAATAAAAATAAAAATATAAAAAATTAAAATACCGACGGAGACTTTTAAAAGAATAACATTAGCCTGCCTGAACAACTCTTCCGTCGGTTGCTGGGAGACGACAATCCAGTTCACACTGGGAATGTAGGCAAAACCGGCCAAATTTTCGATTCCCCGACTATTGATTAACCGGACACTCCCCAGCCGGGTACGGATCATATAATCCAGTCCGGTATTATTGATAATTTTCTCTCCGATTCTGCTTGGATCGGGATGAAAAATAATTCGATTATCCTGATCAATGACATACATATAACTTTTCTTAAAGTCATATTCGGTAGAAAGCATTTTCTGGATCAGATTATTTTTTTGTAAATAAATCGTGCCCCCCACCATGCCCTGATATTTTTTCTTGCGGTCATAGATCGGTTGAGATAGCAGTACAATTAGATTATGTTTAACTGACCAATAAGGGGGAGAAATATAAGTGCTTTTATTCTTTAAGGATTCAGTAATTCCCACTGTTTTATATAAAATATGAGGACTCAAGTTTAAACTTTGCGGTGCAAAAGAAATAACTCTGCTTTGCTTATCCACAACCAATACACTGTTAAATTTGTTGGATTGATGTTTAAGACGCTTTGCTTCCTCTTGGATTAATTGGGGATTAGAAAAATCTTGCCCTAACAGCTCAGCACTATACTTTAATTCTTTGAGCATATCATCGAAATGCTGATCTGCGCTGTTGGCAACCTTTGAGGCATATTTGACATTCACTAAAAGTGAATTCTGAATTAATTGGTCTTTAATGACATAATTGAGAATAAATACAGAAACAATAAATAAACACGAAACACTGAGGATAGTCGAAATCAGAATCAGTTTGCGAAGATTTAATTTAAGTGCCAAGAGAATCTGTTTCAAAGACCTGATCCCAAACTATTGCTATTGTGAATAGATATATATTTTATAATATATTTGATAAATAAGTTAATAAATTCATGTCTAATAAACTCGATGAATGCTATTTTTTAAACCTCAGGTTTGAGTGTGCCGATGCATAAGCTACTCAGTAAAATCACGACAAGTTATTGAATAAAAATTTTAAACTTAGCTAAACCTATAAAATAGACCCAAGATAGCCTCCAATTTCAATGACGTTATTCAGTTGTTTTCAAAGATATGGATACCCTGACTAACTATTGCGGATTTATAAGCTGAATAATCGGTGTCATGCTTAGGCTATTTTCTAGAGAAAAAGCCAGCATACATTATGGGTATATGATCCTTTTGCTTTCTTTTTTGGACATAAGTCCATCGGTTAAATACGATCTCTGATCGGGCATGATCTGGACTGGCTTAAATCTTATCTTGCCGGATCACATCACTATCTACTTTTCAAACCCGACATAAAACTGCTCAATCAGCTACCGCGTTTTCACCAGCAGACAGCTAAACCCACAATCCCGTTCAAACAGCTTAATCTTGTCCTTGACGGTAAATCATCTCTCCACATATTTACCTTCATTCTTCACCCACAGCAGCAAGTAACCTGAACCGCAGGTCGGGTCATACACGAGAAGTAAGCGCTCTTTACCTTGGGTGACCATCTTGGACGATAAGGTTGACACTTTTTGCGGGGTATAGAACTCGCCGGGTTTCTTTCCAGCACCGGAAGCAGACTCGCCAATCCGGTATTCGTGGACATACCCCACTACATCAGCTTCGGAATTGAAAATATCAAAATCAATATCATCTCAATGACTGAGAACTTTTACCACCAGTTAATTACGGTTACTGGTATTATTGCCGAGTTTAGTAAAGTTCAGATCCTGGGTCTTCAAATAGGTGGGAAAGTCATCGGCAGAATCAGTGCCCAGATTACTTTGTTTAATTGACTTAAGGGTGCAGTAAATCATCCAGAATGAATGCCCTACAGCCACGATGCACAAGGCTATAAAATAGTTGTTTTAGGGTTAAGGCATAGCACGCTTCTTCAAATAGTGTTCTTTTTAATTTCTTCGATTATGTCACATGCTCAAGATTGTTTTCATCCAGCTCAAGGATATAACATCTTCACCGGCTAACAGCTCATCGGCAAAGTTCACCGCTTTCTGACAGGTATTTAAAGAAAATAACAACCAAGATGTCATCTCGAAATTCGTTTTCCACCATGCTGCTACGCAACATATTGGCAATATTCCAAAGTTGTTTTTGTAGCTGTTGCAGTGACACCAGGGTCATGCAGAATCCATCAGTCTATTTTTTTATAATCATAAGTATAGTTTAGTTTGATGATCAAAAACTTCCAGAGTGATGGGACTTTATTTGTCACTGCGATTGTACTTTTTCAAATATTGCATTAAATCCGGTCCCGGATAAGAAATGTAGCAAGTTGCTACATGCTTTAAATCAGCGCTGATGAAAAAATCCATTTTAAAGCATAGTCATACATAAAAGCTGTAGTAAGTTGCTACACTTTTTAAATAATTTCTTTACCAAAAATCTCATTCAAACGCGCGCGATTTTGCTGAACGAAATCAGGATCATTTTTCAGTTTATATTTCATCTCTTTCTTGAAGTCACTCATGGAAGCACCCGCCACAGCAAAATCCATTTGGAACATAATATCGTTTACAATCACGTTGGCCTGAGAATCGGTTAAGCAGCCTTCGGGCTTAAACCATTTGCTGAACTGTTTATAATTCGGATCATTGGCATAGATATACCAAGAACGGACTGTCAGATCGAACTTTGCCCCAAGCTCTTTCACAATAGCATTATCATCAAAATCGACATCCAGGTAGATCTGGGTCTTTTCGTTGCTGTGTGGGATCACCGCCTCAGTATGTCCATTCACAATTTTAAAGCGCACACCCACCACAGGACGGCCTTTCTTGATGGTGTCATATTCGAGTTTAAGGCTGGTTCTTTGATTAATTTCTTCAACAATCTTATCCAGCACATAACGCCTGAAGTCTACCCAGCGATCATATTTTTTTTCGCCAATGTCGGTAAGTGCCTTAATATTTTCTAGTGATAGTTCAACTTCATAGCAGTCTTGATTGGCATATTTGAATTCGTTTTTAATAAAGTAGGAATACAAGCTCATACTGGTTACCGAGTCTAAAGCAAATAAATCCTTTAATTGGTAAGTAGTAAAATTGCCGCTTGCCAGACGAGTAAAATAAGGCAGCACTTCACTGGTAAAACGAATCTGCAAGGCATTTTTAGCATCATCTTCCCAACGCAGTTCTCGAATAATCGGGACTACTGAATGGACTTTTTTAACCTTGCGCTTGCTTTCATCTACGGGTTCTTCAATGACAAAATGGGCCACCCGAGAGGATAGTTCTTTATAGATCCGGTCAATCGCGACATTAATGGAATTCTTTTTATCCAGACCCAGCAATTCGCCTAAATCATCTTTATGCAAATAAATATAGGTTTGCTCGGTAATTTCACGATCTTGATTATTTTTTTCACCATAGTTGGCCACTGCCATCGCATAAAGTAATGCTTTGTACTCATTGGATGACAGTTCGATCGGTCGGATCAGGCGATTGCTGGTACTGACCACGCCATTATGTCGAATATTGCCAATACAATACGGTAAGTATTCTATTTCTTCTTGTTCATTCAGCTTGTTCATAGGTGGAAAAAAAAGTTATTTTCTACATGTTATACACAAAAGTGCAATCTCATGCAAATTATCCACCATTTTAACTCAGGCAAACCGATCCTTGGCCAAGAAACTCTTACATCCCAAGCTAAGAGTGGAAAGCTTGTCACTCTGTTTTGCCATTTAAAACACTTTTTAAACATGAAGTGGAAAGCCATATTAAAAATTCACTTTTTAATGACAAAGCTTCCACTTTTAATATTTTTCAGAGATTCTTAAGTCAGCTAAAAAGGGAAAAAAACCATTAAGCCCTGTAATAAAGTGGAAAGAATAATAAAAAATACACCTTAATAGTGACAAAGCTTCCACTTTTAGCCAGTCCAGAAGTGAAAATGTACAGTCACCTTGATGAAATTAGCAACAAACAGTTTATCCACAGGATAAAAATATCAAAATGACAAGCTTTCCACCTTTAAGGTTAAATAATTCAACTTATCAACAGATTAAAATATTGAATTTAAATAATTTTGTAAGATAAATTTAAGTTTTTTTTAAACCCGTGACAAACCTTCCACCATAGTGACAAACCTTCCACCTTTCAGTGACAGATCTTCCACCTTTCAGTGACAAGTCTTCCACCTTTCAGTGACAAGTCTTCCACCTTTCAGTGACAAACCTTCCACTTTTCGGTGACAAACCTTCCACTTTTAAATCGATAAGATATTGATTTTAAAAAATAAAAAAGTGCTCTAATTATAATTAACTAATTATATTAATTAATACTAATTATAATTAGCTAGCTATATTTTATAAAAAAACCAATGTGTTTGTTTTTTATCCAGATTCAGATTATAACTTCAAACTAAGCTCAACAAGGTGTAGCAACTTGCTACAAAGTTCTTTATATTACAATAACTCAAGTGGGGATAATTATGACAACTCGGTCAACTAAAATCATTGCGGTGGCAAATCATAAAGGTGGTTGTGGAAAAACAACCACAGTCGTTCATCTGGCATCCGAACTAGCCGACTTGGGTAATAAAGTATTGGTGATAGATTTAGATCCTCAGGCCAATGCAAGCTTACATATTGGATCAAGACATCCAAGTGAAGTGGAAACCACCTCTGCTGAGTTACTGTTGGGTGATTTAAGCCTATTATCAGATTCTCTGGAAGAAGAAACCAATTTCAAAAACGTTTCTTTAATTTATGGTTCACTCAATTTAGGTAAAGCTGAAGATCAACTCAAAGATGATGCCCCAAGACCATCTGAAGAACTCTCCAATAAGTTAGAATTATTAAAAGGATTATATGACTTCATTCTGATTGACTGTCCTCCAAGCCTAAAACTGCTCACCAGTAATGCATTGGCAGCCTCTACCCATGTGATGGTACCAATTGAGTCAGGTTCACAATATGGCTTGTATGGAGTAACTGACTTGATTAACCATTTAGGTAAAATCAGACGGGTCAATCCTGAGTTAAAACTTTTAGGCGCATTGTTGATTAAACATGATGAACGTCAAAACGTCTGTAAATTGATTAGAGATGAAGCTTTAAGCCAAGTCGGTGAACTGTTAAAAACCACCATTCCTATGAGTACTAAAGTGAATCAGGCCGCAATTTTACAACAGCCTTTATTCAGTGTAGATAAAAACGCTAAAGTTCGTAAAGCTTTCCAAGATTTAGCCAAAGAAATCATCAATCGTGTTGAATAAAAGCCTGCTGAGAATATTATGGTAAGTACAAAAGAACTGCTGGCACAACGTTTACAGCAAAATACTCAAAAGCATCAACAAGCTCAGCAAGAGCATGTTAATGATGTGAAAGAATTGCGTCGTAATGTACAAATTACAGATATCCAGCCAAGTCCAAATCAGCCAAGAAAAATATTTAATCCACAAGATATAGAAGACTTGGCGGCATCGATTGAAGAAATTGGCTTGTTACAACCAATTGCAGTGCGGCGGATCCAGGACAAATATGAATTAATCGCTGGTGAAAGACGCTTGAAAGCGCATCAAATTCTCAATAAAAACACCATTGAAGTAATTGTCATTGATGCATCTGATGAAGAAGTAGCATTGTTAACGCTAGCGGAAAACTTAAAACGGGAAGACTTAACTGATTATGAAATTTATGTGGGTTTAAGTTCACTGGATGAGAAACTAAAAAAGAACAAGCAAAAACTTGCAAAATCCTTAGGCATGAACCGGGAAGATATGTATAAATATTTATCTTTCGAAAAATTACCTCAAGAGCTGATTGAAGATTTAGAGCAACAACCTGCATTGCTGGCGCGAACTGCCGCAACAGCAGTCAAAAAGTTTCTCTCTGATTATGAAGAAAATTACAGCAATGCTAAAAAAGCACTGCTAGAAGCCTGGGCGAAATTACTGAAAAAAGAAGTAGAGCAAACAAAACTGGCAGTCTTGGCAGAAAAAATTCTCAAATCGAAAGAAACCAAACAACCCATTAAAACGTCAATTGTGCATAAAATTGAATATGATGGGAAAGTCGCCGGCAATATCAAGTTTGATCACAATACTTTAAAAGTGTCATTAAAGATAAGTGAATTTGATGATCAAAACTTACAGGAGCTGGAAAACCTGTTGAAAAAAATGCTAAATCAGTAATAGAAAAAAAGTGTAGCAATTTGCTACACCTTTTTCTCATTAAGTCATGAACAATTTCCGCCTCAATCACGACAAGCAGTACTCAAACTAAATAATTATTGACTCAATCCTGATATGGCTTAATTAATGACACGTCTTAATAAAGCAGAAACAACAAAACGTTAAGTAGTAAAAAAGAATCATCAAGATTTAAATTGACTGTTTAAAAGTCAAAGATAAACACTGATTTCACGATGCATAATCTGCTTTAATTTGACTCTGATTCATTCTATAGCTCAACTTTTAGAGCCTGAAATTGCTTAAAAATACTCCTTCGATAGTGTTAAGTGTTTTTTTAGTTTACAGACCTAGGGTGATCACTCAGCTGTTTATGTGGGGTGAAAAGAGAATGAGGAAATTCAGTTTGGATAATCGTTCATTTAGTAAACCTACTATTTGGATCGCAATATCCATCCATTAAAATTTAAAAAAACTCTATAATCAAAAACTTTTAGAACAAAAAATTATTCTATTTCCTCCTGTTGTGGTCTTAAAAAATTCGTCATTTCGCCTCATGCTGAAAACCCTGCAACGAAGTGAGATCACTGAACAGCACATATTGAAAAAATTTATCCGTGATGAATGCCGTCAAGTCCATCAGGCCTCGGTCTGTGAACTTTCTTCGACTCTGTTTGCCAAATATCGTGGCCAATTCTCTTCAGAAAGATCTGGATGCTATTTGCCAATATGCAGACAAACAAAAAGGGGGGATGAGGTTTTAATGCCATTGACATAATATAAAACAATGATTTAAGTCAAAAGTATAGTAACGTCTGGGCCTACCATATAAAACAACCCCTTACGTGTATTAATCGTAAGGGGTTTTTTAATTAAAACAAAAAAGGTAGCAAATAGGTAGCAAAAATGACAACACATTTATTCCCATTTTTACATGAATACGTACCTCCTGAATTTTTTGCTTCTACTCATGTTAAGCAAATTTTGGAAGCTAAAACTTTGAATGGTTCTTTACCCATATTATCAGCAATTCAATTACTGCTTAGTTGTGTATCAGATAACGATGAATTACATGCATGTTCAGAATATGAGTTAGTAGCTCAGTATGTGAATACACTAATCACAATTAAAAATGATTTAAAAAATGATAAAAATATTATTAAATTTGAACCAAATAAATTTGGGCCTATTGAGAGCAAAGATTTTTTAGAAAGTTTAGATAATTATGATTTTAAAAGTATAAAAACATTACGAGAATGGATTAATTTCTTAAATAATTTTTCTATGTTTAGAATTCATTCTAGAAATATTTTTAAATTAAAAAGAGATATAGATTCTAAAAATAAGAATAGTTACAGTCCTATTTCGAAAAGAGATCAAGCCGATAAGGCGCGGCAATTAATTTTTAAAACATTAGCCTTAATTCCCGAAGTAGAACAAAAAGAACTGTTAAAAGTTGAAAAAGGGAAAAGAGGTTTAAAAAAAGAGATACGACTTTTAATCTCTGAAGAAGATTATAAGAAATTTTTTGACTCGAATGAAAAAACTTTTGCAAACCGATGGTCTGAAGTTTTACCTGAAATTAAGCCCGCATTGCTGAAATAAAAAAAGTAGTCTACTAGGGGGTGTCCTCATTTGGCTTTGCACCAAATAAATATGCAGGCTATACGGATCATAGATTTATAATTGCGTGCTAGTTTATCGAATCGAGTTGCAATAGCACGGAAATGTTTGAGCCTGTAAATAGTTCACGCTGCCTGAATCGGCAATTTGGACTTGTGGATGCCAGATAAAAGGTAAATAGCTGACTGCACACCAAATCAAGACCGGTATTAAAAAAGACCCCAAGCCAAACAGTAGTTTATTTCTTTGACTGAGTTCACGTGCAACGTAACCCATAGTGTTGCCCCTCAATATTACAATTTTTATAAAACGTAATACTGATTAAGCAAAATGGGTGCCAAAATGATTGTTTTCATTCACTAGATTGCTGGAAATAGCCTAAGCTGAAAGAAACTAATGCTTAAATTACGCATAATGCCACCTTTTACATAGAAAAAAGGCTTTAGAAGCAGGGGCGTTGTGCAAGCCATTATCTGGTGTGTTTAGTCCCTGGTTAAAAAAACGTGGAAACAAAAATCAGGTGGCTTAGATAGATGGGTAAGGAGCTAGCGGCACTGTTGCAAATAGTGATTTGAGTCGATGATGTTCCCTTTAAAAAGTGCTTAGAGACCGAAAACCCTGTTGATTAGACACACTTCACCCTGAGGCTGACCATAATAAAATGACGATGCTTGTCCTTTACGTAGTGCACGCATGACTTCAATACCTTTAATTGTGGCATAAGCAGTCTTCATAGATTTGAATCCTAATGTGGCCCTGATGATTCGCTTTAACTTACCATGATCACATTCAATGACATTATTTTTATACTTAATCTGCCTGTGCTCAATATCTACTGGACATTTTCCTTCTCGCTTTAATCGTGATAAAGCATGGCCATAGGTCGCTGCTTTATCTGTATTGATGACCCGTGGAATTTGCCATTTTTTCACCGTATTGAAGAACTTTCCTAGAAAACTATAGGCTGATTTACTGTTCCGTCTAGCGGAAAGGTAAAAGTCAATCGTATGACCCCGTTGATCAACTGCACGATACAGGTAAGTCCATCGCCCCTTCACTTTGATATAAGTCTCATCCATATGCCATGAATGTAAATCTGTAGGATTACGCCAATACCAGCGTAACCGTTTTTCCATTTCTGGAGCATAACGCTGAACCCAACGATAAATTGTACTGTGATCCACATTTATGCCTCGTTCAGCGAGCATTTCTTGAAGTTCACGATAGCTGATGCCATATTACAATACCAACGAACAGCCCAAAGAATGATTTCACCTTGAAAGTGCCGACCGTGGAAGGGATTCATCTGCTGTATCTCGAAATAAATAAGATATTTAGCTTATCATGTCAGCCTATTTGCAACAGTGCCAGTATCGAAAGCTTTTAAACGTGCAGTTAAAAAATAACGTAAAAACTAAAATATGGAAGAATTTCTACAATTTGATCAGACATATAGCGATTGCTGGCTCATCATTTCTCTACTTTTGCTATGTAAACAACTTGCAGTAAATAAATTAGAAATTGACATTCTGCTTAACCTAAAGACACAGGTATCTACACATCTTTCTCGATCCTGAACATGTATTGCTATTTTCTCTAACTCATCAACTGAATATTCCGAAGCTGGCTGGAGGGTATCAGTTTACTGAATAAGGCACACGAGTGACCCGAGTGGGAGCTTGCAGTTATCACCACCCGGGATTTCACCTTTAAAATATTGGTATGATCCTGCCATAGCCAGGTAAAAACTCAGGGTTAAAGCACCGCACCCTCTAGAAAAATGCAGCGCGGGTCTCATGGTCCGGGTGCCGTTCAGCCGTGGCCATGCTCAGGTTTACAGAGCAGCTAAGGGCTAGGCAAAAATGATGGGCTGGATAATCAGCTTTTTACTCTTAACCTTTGCGGATCATAAAAAGGTAACTCCACCACTTTGGCTTTCAGGCGTTTTTTAAGACCATCCAGTTGTCCAACTTCGACGGCGGTGTCTGTTAGGGCATACTGCGGTGCAAGGCGGCACAGGGCAATCTGTTGCTGCAGCACAGGGGAGTTGGCTGCACTGGTCACCACACCCACAGGAAAACGTCCGACATAGACCAGGTCGCCATGCTGGACCGCTTCATTGCCTTCCAGCACTAAGCCCATCAGTTTATGCCGGCTTTCCGGCGCCTGATTTTTCATGGCTTGTTTACCGATAAAATCTTCTTCCTTGGTTTTCATCGGTACTGTAAAACCAATGCCGGCTTCATAGGGATTGGTTTCGGCTGAAAACTCATGCTGTGCAAAGATTAGCCCGGCTTCTATGCGCAATAAATCCAGGGCATCAAAACCGAGCGGAGCAATGTTATATTGCTGACCTTCCTGCCAAACGGCATCCCAAAGCTGTTCGGCATGGCTAGGATGACACCACACTTCAAAGCCTAGCTCACCAGTATAGCCGGTGCGTGATACCATGACCGGAATACCGTCTGTACCGCCCAGCTTGCCGAGGGTAAAGTGGAACCATGCTAATTTTTCTACGCTTGGCTGATGTTCAGGCGTCCAGATCAGTTGCTGCAACAGCGCACGGCTGTGTGGACCTTGCACTGCAATATTATGAATATGCTGGGATGAATTGCGGATGCTGATTTTATAGCCATGCTGCTGTGCCAGCTGTTTCAGCCAGGTTCCTGAATATTCATCACCGCAAATCCAGCGGAAACAGTTTTCACCCATGCGGAAAATCGTGCCGTCATCCACCATGCCGCCGGTTTCCAGACAGGAGGCCGAGTAGGCAATTTCACCCACCGCCAGTCTGCGGATATTGCGGGTCAATGCATACTGCATAAAAGCTTCTGCATCTGGGCCGGTAATTTCAAATTTACGCAGCGCGCTTAAATCGATCATGGCGACCCTTTCACGGCAGGCCAGATATTCTGCTTTGGCACCCCAGCCGTCGTATTCATTGGCAATCCAATAGCCGTGGTACTCACTGATTTTTGAAGTAAGCGCTTGGATGCGCGGAAAAAATCCTGATGCTTGGGTCATGCGCGGCAGTTCCTTGGGGTCAATTCGATAATGCTGGGAGCGTGGGAAATGCTGATCCTGATCATAAATCCGGACCAGAATATCCGTCGGTACCCAGCCATTGGAAGGATCAATATCGTCAGGGCAGGCAGATGATGCACAGAGCAGATCACGGTGGGCACGCAGCAGGACATAATCTCCCGGTCTGGACCACGGTTCTGCCATGCTGATTGCACCGCAAGGTTCAACAAAGGTGTTGTAAAACAGGTTAATGGCAGGCCATGCATTGCGGCTTTGGATGCCAAAAGGCTGCAGAACCTGGTTAAAATTATCGGTGCAGGAAATATGGCCAAAGTAGCCGGAATCGTTATAGAACTTCGGACTGCAGGCACTCAGGAACATATCGTGCCGGCCCACGGTGTCTTGAACCACTTCGGCCAGTGCTTGCAGATCTGAGGCAAAAAACTTAGAGTGCAGCCCGGGAGCCGGGGTGGCATGCCCCAAAATGGTCCGGGTGGCCATGGCATCCAGACCCAGTTCTTGGCCCTGGGCCAAAGCCTGGGCATCAAAGGCCAAAAAATCGGAACACTGCTTGCCCGACAAGTCTATAATTTGAATCCATTGTCCTGCTTTAACGCTATACGTCCGTGCTGAAGCGCGTGGTATCAGAATTTCCTGCACCGGTTTGGCTAAAGGCTGCGGCAAATAATAATGCACGGGCTGGGCTTTAAATAGCGTCACTGGAACTTCATCTATGCAGTACTGCTGCTGTACATTCATGTCCAGGCCGGTATTCAGCACGATGACTTGAATTGCCGCCGATGCCTGAAAAATGTTCTTTCCAGGACTATGCAAGGTCAGCGCCTGCTCCAGCCAGTCAGGCTGTATAGCATGTTGTGCTAACTGCTGTTTCAGGCGCTGGCTAGAGGCGCTGGCCTGATTTAACTGTGCATGTGTAGCCCGAGCACCATTGGCCACTAGGTGGGATTCGGCCTGTAGTGCCTGTAGCAATTCTGGCTTAAGCTGCTGTTCTGTATTGAAAATCAGTAGATCAATACTCTGTTGTTCAGGTAAGTCAAATTGAATGCGATCACCCGCATCCAGGTCAAAAATGTGCATGCACTGTGCATCTGCGCGCAAATACAGTTCATGGATTGGCTGCTGCAGATGAATATATTCATCTGTCACTGCAGTGGCTAAAGCTGAAGTAAGCGTTCCCATAGATGAGCCCAAAGCGTCCCGCTGGTTCTGATGCTCTTCATTTCACACATATTCTGCTGGAACAGCAATTTCTCCAGAGGTATACCCTGAATAGGGTAGTGCTGGATGTTGGCATGATTCCTGCTCAAATAATTTAACTGTAAAGAATAATTCAGCAGCATGGCGCATCTTGCGAGTGAAGTGATGAATGACAGCAAAATAGAGACAGAGCGGGCCATAAACCAGGCAGGTGATTTAGATCAGACCCAACGGCTGCTTCGCCAGCGTGAATTGACGCTGTTTTATCTGCAGGCCAAATTAAAGCTGATGCAGATTCAGGATACCAAGGCCGAATTGCCACTTTTTCTGCAATGGCTGAAACAGCATTTTCCTGTGCCGGACTTGCCGGAATATTGTCTGGTGATGTGCTATCCCTTCACTCAGGAATGTTTCATTTTTCATGCCTTGGCGCAACCGCTGGCGCAGTCTGAGGTACGTCTGCTCCAAGAGCAGCTGCTACCGCGTTCTGTAGCGGTGATGCAGCAGGATGTGCTGCTGCTGGGGCAGCATGATTGCCTCTCGCTGTTTACTGGACAGAATTTTGCAGTCTGGCGGGTCTATTTAAACTATTCGGCAGCCCAGCCGGTGGACGTGGAGCTACTGCAGCAGCTGGATCAGGCTTTGCAATCGGGCTTTCAGGAACGTGCGCTACAGCAGGAGCGCATACAAACCATATTGCAGCAGGAGCGGCGTGATTTTTCGGCTGACTTACATGACAGCATTGCGCAAATTATTGGATTCTTAAGGTTGAAATCCGCGCAGCTGAACCAGCAATGCAAACAGCAGCCTGGCTATGCACCGTTGCTGGAACAGACCGAGGAGCTGGCGGCTTATACCCATTATGCTTACCAGCAGGTGCGTGAATTAATTACCGCCTCACGCTTAACCTATCAGGAACTGGATTTTTTCACCGCGCTGAAAAAAATTATTGCCGAATTTGAACATCAGTCCAGTGTGGCTTTTGAACTGGATAACCGTGTTCCACAGCTGAAAGTCAGTGCCAGACAGTCGGTACAGCTGCTGTATATCATCCGTGAAAGCCTGAGCAATGTTGTACGTCATGCTCACGCCAGTACAGCCGTCATTTCTGTAAAGCGCAATTTCACTCAGCAGCTGCACATTCAGATTGCAGATAATGGCCGCGGCATACAGGCAGGACGGAAACGGCCGGACAGTTTCGGACTGGAAATTATGCAGGAACGAGCCGAACGGATTGGTGCTGTGCTCAGTATCCGCCCGAATCGTCCCTGCGGCACCTGCGTTGAACTGATATTAGACCTGAGCACTGGAGGGAAGTGAGATGAATAAAATTGCAGTCAGTATTGTAGATGACCATGCGCTGTTCAGGCGCGGTGTGGCGGATATTATCCGCCAGTCCGAGCATTTTGATGTACAGCAGGAATACAGCTGCGGATCAGCATTTTTGTCAGCACTGGACACCGCGAACATTGAATTGCTGCTGTTGGATGTACAGATGCCGCAGATGAGCGGCATTGAGGTACTAAAATGCATCCGTGAACGCAATGTCGATCTTAAAGTGATTATTTTAACTGCCAGCCTGGAGGACAGCATTGTATTGGATGCCATTCGTCTGGGTGCCAATGGCTTTTTGCCCAAAGATACCTTGCCGGAAGATATTCTGCTACAACTGCATCAAGTCATACAGGGCAGGACCGTACTGCATGCCGATGGGGTAGCTTTGCTGGCGCAGCAAGTCCGGCAGCAGACGTCACCCTTAGCCGCTGCCTTGCATAAAACCTCTGAACAGGTGCTATTGCAGCGTAAACTTCTGTCGGAAATGACACAGCGGGAGCAGGAAACGTTAAAGCTGATCGCAAAAGGCTTGAACAATAAACTGATTGCCCGTGAATTAGGCATCAGTGACGGTACGGTAAAAGTCTATGTGAAAAGTCTGCTACGCAAACTGAATGTGCATTCACGGCTGGAGCTTTCCGTGTGGGTGCATCAGCAGCTTAACACTGCAGATTTTGATATTTATCCCTCTTCTTCCGTTTAAGGTTCACCGTGCGAGTAATGCTGATATGTCGAAAATAGCGCTGCCTTCCAGCAAAGATGGGCTGAATATGGACTTGAATCAGGATTGGCCTGAACTGTTTGACCAGTTTGCCGATATTGCACTATTGCTGGATAGTCATGGCGTGATTCAGCGCAGTAATCGTACCTGGCACAACTTGCTACAGCTGCAACCGGATGCTGCAGCACAGCGCTTACCCTTGAGCTACTGGCTGTATTCCGAAGATAGTTTGACCTTCCAATGTGCCCTCATGGCCGGACGGCCGTGTAAGCTAGCACTGCGCCTGTTAATCCCGGAACAGCCCTTGGTATGGTTTGATCTGTCGCTGCAGCCGATCTGTGCCGGTGCCGGAAAAAACCAGTTGCGGGGATGGTGCATTTTAGGCACGGAGCAGACGCAAAAAATCCGGCAGCAAGAACTGCAGGATGCACAGCAGCGCAGTCTGCATGATTTGCTTTCGCGCCTGCCGGTCATGCTGTACCGTTCACGCAATGACTGGAACTGGACTATGGATTATGTCAGCAGCGGCTGTCAGCAGATAACCGGTTATCACAGTGAGCTGCTGATCAATACGCCGCGCTACGGACAGCTGATTCATCCCGATGACCAGCAGTACGTCTGGGACAGTATCCAGTTGGCTGTGCAGCATCATCGCGTATTTCATTTGCACTACCGCATTATTACTGCCCAGAACAGCATACAGCGGGTACAGGAAATCGGACAGGGTCTATATTCGCAAAGCGACATGGTGCTGGGTCTTGAAGGCGCTGTATTTATCCAAAACTGAGGGAATGCAAGCCGCTAAAGCGGCATGACCCCAGGTCAGTATCCCATTGTGCATACCCCATCTGAGGAATTTCGAAAAGATCTAGGCCTGTCTAAGGTAATGGCATCACGGCAGTTTTGTTTAAAACAGATCACATGGAGATTCACCATGAAACGAGTTGCAATTATTGGGGCAGGGCCAAGCGGGATGGCGCAACTGCGCGCTTTTCAATCTGCGCAAAGCAAGGGCATCGAAATTCCGGAAATGGTATGCTTTGAAAAGCAGGCCGACTGGGGTGGTCAATGGAACTACACTTGGCATACCGGCCTGGATAAACATGGTGAACCGGTGCATAGCAGCATGTACCGTTATCTGTGGTCGAATGGCCCGAAAGAATGTCTGGAATTTGCAGACTATACCTTTGATGAGCATTTTGGCCGGCCGATTGGTTCTTATCCGCCACGTGCCGTGCTGTGGGACTATATCAAAGGTCGGGTAGAAAAAGCCGATGTACGCAAATATGTCCGCTTCAACAGTGCGGTGCGCCATGTCGAGTTTCACCCGGACAGCAAACAGTTTTCAGTGACGGTGCATAACCATGTCACCGACGAGATGTATACCGAGACTTTTGATTTTGTGGTGGTGGCTTCTGGACATTTTTCTACCCCCAAAATTCCTGAATATGAAGGTTTCGGCAGTTTTGGTGGGCGGATTTTACATGCCCATGACTTCCGCGATGCACTGGAATTTAAAGGGAAAAATGTACTGCTGGTCGGCAGCAGCTATTCTGCTGAAGATATCGGTTCACAATGCTATAAATATGGTGCGAAGCAGATTATCAGCTGTTACCGCAGTTCACCGATGGGCTATCACTGGCCTGAAAATTGGTCAGAGCGTCCGCAACTGCTGCGGGTCGATCAGACCCATGCCTATTTTGCCGATGGTAGTTCGGCCGAGATTGATGCCATTATTTTATGTACTGGCTATTTGCACAGTTTCCCTTTCATGTCGGAAAGCCTACGTCTAAAAACCGATAACATTCTCTATCCGCTGCACCTGTATCAGGGTGTGGTCTGGGAAGCCAATCCGCAGCTATTTTATTTAGGCATGCAGGATCAGTGGTATTCCTTCAATATGTTTGATGCACAGGCCTGGTATGCGCGCGATGTGATGCTGGGTAAAATTGCCTTGCCGAGTTTTGCCGAGATGCAGGCCGACACCCAAGCCTGGCATGAGGAAGAAAAAACCCTGCAGGATGCAGCAGCCATGTTCAAATTTCAAGGCGACTATATTATGCGCCTGATTGATCAGACCGATTATCCAAGCTTTGATATTGAAGCGGTGCGGCTGACCTTTTTGCAATGGAAAAAACACAAGCAAGAAAACATTATGGCCTTCCGTGACAATACTTACCGTTCATTGATGACCGGGACGATGGCAACGCCGCATCATACGCCCTGGATTGATGCCCTGGATGACTCCCTGGAGGCCTATTTACAGACCGAGGCCAACCTACAGCAAAAGGCAGGTTAGCACGGTCAATGCTTGACCCGTAACACTGCCGGGCAGCCCCATAACACATAGTAACAACCTGGCATACGTTTCTTCTGCAGCAGCTGGTTTCCAGCTGCTTTTTTTATTTCCGCATTAGCTTAAAAATCTCCCCCGCATATCGTGCTTTACCCCTTAGTGGGTATGATTTAGAGGGAATGGCCAGGCGGCGTAAAAACCTTTAAATATTTGATTATGTAGTTCTTATATGAGGTTTCTCAAATGATGGAAGCCATGCACAGTACCCCCAGATATGACACTGTTGAAACGCTGCACTGGAATGCACCCAAGTATGTTCTGGTGTTGCAGCATGCAGCATCGGCAGTGACCCGGAAATTAACCGAAATGAGCAAACAGCATCCGCAAACGGTGCAGCTGATGCTGGACAGTCAACAAGATCCAGCCTTGGCTGGCCTGCTGCATGAACTAGAGACAGTGCTGCAGCAGGAAAAGGCCGGCGTGCGTACCGTGGTCTGCGGTGATGAATCCTTTGTTTGGACAGTACAGCAGTGCCTGGTGGGTACGGGCTGCCTAGATGAGGAAATCAGCTTGATTGCGGATAGCTCCAGCCTGCAAAACCCGCGTAAAAAAGTCTACTGCGTGCACTGCGGTCATACCCAGAACACCGTTAAAGACGAGCTTTGTAGCTGTGAGCAGTGTCAGGTCGAACTGCTGATCCGCAGTCATTTTTCTGAACGCCTTGGCGCCTATATGGGAGTCTGTGCCAATGCGCATCAACCTATGGGAGCACTCAGCGCATGAACCCAACCGTTCCTGTCCATGTAACCCGAATTTATCAAGTTACCCCGATGATTCGCGAATTTACCTTGGCCGCTTTAGATGCCCCCTTGCAGCCGTTTTCTTCCGGCAGTCATGTGATTGTACAGTTGCCAGTTGAAGGCCGCATCATCCGCAATGCCTATTCATTGCTGAATGCCCCGTATGAGCAGCACCAGTATCAAATTGCGGTGCGCTTGCAGGAGAACTCGCGTGGCGGTTCGCAATACCTGCATGAAAACATCCAGGTGGGCGATACCCTAAATATTTCTGCGCCGCTGAATTTATTTTCCATCAATTCTCAGGCCCAGCATCATGTATTTATTGCCGGCGGCATCGGCATTACCCCGTTCCTGTCGCATATGAAATACCTGCTGCATGCCGGGCACAGTTTTGAACTGCACTATGCCTGTCGTGACGGCATCAGCAATGCCTATGAAGATATGCTGATGCAGCTGTTTCATGACCAGGTACATATTTATTCGGAAAAAACCCAGCGCCGTTTGGATATAAACGCATTGCTGAGCCAGCAGTCCCTCGGCAGCCATGTCTATATTTGCGGGCCAGAGCGTCTGATTCATGCTGTTGTTGACTGTGCACAAATGCTGGGCTGGTCAAAAAAACGTGTGCATTGGGAAGCTTTTTCTTCGCCTGCACCGGGAGTCGCATTTGATGCCGTGCTCAGTAAAAGCCAGCGCCGTATTCATGTGCCCGGCGATTTTAGCCTGCTGGAAGCACTGGAACAAGAAGGCATTGAGGTACCCAATCTCTGCCGCGGCGGCGTATGCGGTCAATGTGCCACGTCCTACAGCCAAGGCGAGGTAGAACATCTGGATCATTATTTAACGGTGCAGGAGCGCTCGGCGCAGTTGATGCCTTGCGTTTCGCGTGCCAAACAAGGCCATTGCCTGCATTTAGACCTATAGCTTTGGGAGATTACGATGACGGTTCAATTTAACCCCAATGAAAATATGCATGATCAGTTTCACTACCATAACAGTGCAAAGGCGATTGCCCGTTTTCCTTTTCCATTTCCCGAAGACCAGTATATGTATTCGGTGAATATTGAGCCTGTTGTTTCAAGGCCGGATAGCATTTTTGAGCATTGGTTCGATGTAGATGAACATTATGTAACGGAAATGAACGAGCGCCGTTTAACCCTGGAAAAGGATCCGAAACGTTGCATTATCATGCCTCACATGCGTCAAGCAAGCTGGGACTTTTTGGAAATGGTGATGCTGCATTATGCGGAAGACTACCCTGAACATTTCCAGCTGGAGCGTGATGGCCTGAACTGGCACTGGGTCAATCAACCATTAAATATCGACGTCCATTTTATTTTTGGTCAGGCAGACAGCTTGCCGATGGAGCCGTTTGAATTTATCAGCCGTCAGTTCCAGGGCGATGTTGCCTTGCTGGATCAGCGTGATGGCGATTTGTTTATGGATACCGGCATGATCACCGGCCCTGCAGACTGGTCACTGAATTTTGATGCCGGCATGAGTTTTAAGCAATGGCACGCCCCTGTACCAAAACTGGCACATAACCTGGGGGTGTTTGAGCGCGCACTCAAATTCCTGCTCAACATTCAGGTTGGCCAGCCCTACCGACGTCTGAATTGGACAATGACCATCAATCCGCGTATGGATACTTCCTCGGAAACCTATCATTTATGGGGATATGAACGCGGTCTGGTCACTGCGGAAAATGCCGGTGAACTGGTGCATTTGCGGGTGGAGCTACAAACAATGCCGCGTCTGGCACGCAGCAATGCACTGCTGTTCAGTATCCGCACTTATCTGATTAGCCTGAATGATTTGACCCGCAACCCGGCATGGGCCAAGCGGCTATACCGCGTAATCCGCGATTTGCCTGAGCCGATCGCAGAATACAAGGGCATCAGTGAATATCGTGAACCGCTGGTGCAATGGCTCAGCCAGTTCGATGGCTTCGATGGCGTAGATGAATAACAGCTCAGTTTCAAAAATTAAGTAATCAGCACATTTTAAAATATTCAATAAGGAAGACCTGTATGGCAAACTCTTGGCGCATTTCTGCATTGGCAGCCCACCACCGTCAGCTCGGTTCAAAATTAGAAGACTGGAACGGCATGGGAACAGCATGGACCTATGATTCGGATATTGCAGATCACTATACGGCTATCCGCACCAAAGCCGGATTGATGGATGTTTCGGGCCTGAAAAAAGTCCATTATGTCGGCCCGCATGCGGAAAGCCTGCTGGAATATGCAACCACCCGCGACATTTCCAAATTGTATCCCGGCAAATCCGTGTATGCGACCATGCTGAATGAGCAAGGAAAATTTGTGGATGACTGCGTGATTTACCGTACCGGACCAAATGCCTTTATGGTGGTGCATGGCACAGGCATTGGCTATGAAATGCTGATTCGCTCAGCGGCTGGGCGTCAGGTTGCGGTACTGTTTGATGATGACCTGCATGATTTATCGCTGCAAGGGCCATTGGCCGTGGACTATTTAGCTCAACATGTCGCGGGCATTCGTGATTTGCCCTATTTTCACCATCTGCAAACCAAACTGTTTGGTGCGCCTGTCATGATTTCACGTACCGGCTATACCGGCGAACGCGGCTATGAAATTTTCTGTAAGGCGGCCGATGCACCGATGATCTGGGAAACCATTCTCAGTACCGGCGCTGAATATGGCATTATTCCCTGTTCATTTACCACGCTGGACTGGCTGCGTACAGAAAGTTATTTACTCTTCTTTCCGTATGATAATTCAGAATATTTCCCCTTCGAGAATGATGTCTGCGGCGACACCTTGTGGGAACTCGGCCTGGATTTCACGGTTTCACCGCATAAAGGCGAATTCCGCGGCTGCTATGAGCATCGCCGTTTAAAAGGCAAAGAACGCTTTAAAATCTTCGGTGTATTGCTGGAAGGCGATCAGGTGCCTGCAATGGGAGATACCTTATGGGACGGCAATCAGCAAGTGGGGGTCATTACCTGCGGTATGCATTCGCCGCTGACCGGTAAAACCGTGGCCATCGCACGTCTGGATGTGCCTTATGCAGAGCAGGGTAAAGCCCTGCAGGTCAAAGGCAGCCTGGAGGTAAATGCAATCGCGCATACCTTGCCATTTGATGATCCCGAGAAATTAAAACGTACCGCAAAAGGCTAAGTAGCCAGCAATCCACTCAGCCTAAAAAATCCTGCTAACTGCAGGATTTTTTTAGGTGTTCTATTTGACCCGTTTGAGCAGCCGATGAGTCTGGAGCTGAGCCTGCTTTAAATTGATGGGAAGCCGTTTTCCTATTCCCTTTTATTTGAATGACGCGCATGGACATGACCTGCGATGTAGACATGTAGCAAGTTGCAACACATCTCGAGAATAGCGGCATAGGTCATAGTCGTAGAAGGTATTTTAGAATCCTTGAACAAGGGCAGAAACGCTGCAACAGGCTTTCAGAGGGGTAGTCAGAATTGTACCCGGCTGGCAATAAAAGCGTTGAGTTCAGTCTTATGTGTCCCCAAACCCCACTTGCCGGGTAATTCAGTGTTTAACTTTTGCGAGGGTGATCAAACCAAAGGGTGGGGGGATAGGATTGAGCATAACACTAAATGGCGTCCATACCGGTTTCACCAGTGCGGATACGTACCACTTGTTCCAGCGCGCTGACAAAAATTTTACCATCGCCAATTTTGCCCGTAGCGGCAAATTTGCTGATAATTTCAATTGCTGATTCGACCTGATAGCTCCGGACGGCCACTTCCAATTTCACTTTCGGCAAAAAATCGACCCTGTATTCGGCACCGCGGTACATTTCGGTATGGCCTTTTTGACGGCCTGCGCCTTTGACTTCGGTCACGGTCATACCATGAATGCTGTGTTTGTTGAGCTCTTCACGGACATCGTCCAATTTGAATGGTTTGATAATGGCGGTGATTAGTTTCATACAGTACCTCTTAATTTTATTGTATTCATTTTCATTCTTGAACAAGTTTTATTTTGCAAGAATGATGCCATTTTTCATTTTAAAATCATATCAATAGCAATCGATACATTTGTACGGCCAGTCTGGTTTTTCCACCTGAGTGGCCGTACAGCTGCGCTGGTGATGCGCTTAGCTTTCACTTAGGCCTTATTTAAATACCACCGTACGGTCATCATTAAGGAATACGCGGTGTTCGACAAAGTATTTCACCGCTTTGGACAGCGCGACTGTTTCGGTATCACGCCCCACCGAGACCAGGTCATCCGGCAAATAGGCATGGTCGACCCGCTGCACTTCCTGCTCGATAATCGGACCTTCGTCCAGATCACCGGTGACAAAATGTGCCGTGGCCCCGATCAGTTTGACGCCACGTTCAAAAGCCTGGTGATAAGGCTTGGCCCCTTTAAAGCCAGGCAGGAATGAATGGTGAATATTGATGGCGCGTCCTGCCAGCTGGCGGCACAGGTTGTCTGACAGGATCTGCATATAGCGCGCCAGAATCACCAGTTCGGTACCGGTTTCATCCACAATTTTCAGCAGTTCCTGTTCCTGCTGTGCTTTGGTCTCTTTGGTCACCGGCAGATAGATAAAGCGCAGGCCTTCACGTTCTGCAATCGGACGTAAATCCAGATGGTTGGACACCACTGCAGTAATCTGGAAATCCAGTTCGCCTTTATGATGGCGATACAGCAGGTTGAGGAAACAGTGATCAAATTTGCTGACCAGGATCATGACTTTCATCGGTGCGCTGCAGTCATAGAAGGTGGCCTGCATCGCGAACTGCTGTTCGACTTCGGCAAAGCTGGCTTTCAGGCTGTCAATATCGCCACTGGCGTCATTGAAACGGAAGACAATACGGGTAAAGAAATAGCCGGTGGTCTCGTCATCATACTGTGCCATTTCACTGATATAGCAGCCGTTCTGGGCAAGGCAGCCGCTGATGGCGGCAACGATGCCGGATGCAGCCGGGCAACGGATTTTTAGAATATATTGGGCTGAAGTGTGCTGCGTCATGGTCGATTTGCTCCGGTATTTAAGGCAGTCAAAACTCAGGTGCTCAAGATGGATATTCTTAAGAGTAAATTTAATTTCTTGTAAAAATTTATATAAAAACACACGCCGTTGTCCATATTTCTTGTTTAAATTCAGCTACTTTTTATGAGTATGCCTTTAGAGGTATAGGTAAAATTGGCCAGCCATCGCAGTATTAAAATCAGCCGTATGCTGAGCTGATCCGGCATAAAACTTAATTCAGGGAGTCAATACAGATGGCATGGATAGTTTTAGTTCTGGCCGGTATTTTTGAGATTATCTGGGCCTATTCCATGAAACTTTCAGCCGGTTTTAGCAAACCGATCCCCACCCTCATGACAGTGGTTTTTGTAATTTTAAGCTTTCTGCTGTTGAGCTATGCCATGCGTACGCTGCCCCTAGGCACGGCTTATACCATTTGGTCGGGCATAGGTGTGGTCGGGGCATTTTTGCTGGGCATCTTGATCTTGGGCGAGCAGGCCACCTTGATGCGTATTTTAGCCGCCGTTTTGATTACGGCTGGACTGCTATTGATGAAATTATCCGAGCTCTCCTGATCTGCAATTTGGTGCAGGCCATCAAGCAGATGCGCAGTTTTAATGCATAAAATATTCATATCAGGAATAAATACCGGATTTAGCCGGCATCAAACAGGCCAAATCGGTTATTGGCAAACTTGGCGCGGTATTTGCTTTTTATCAATTGAACTTTGTAAAAGGAGAATGCGATGAGCTATCCGGAACACTTTGTGATTAAGAAAATTCGCTTATTAACACCGACCACCTGTGAGGTGTATATGCTGAATATGAACAAAAAGTTTATGAAAGGCTGGCTGATTCGATGCAATCAGGGTCTGGTTCAGCAGTTTCATGAACAGATGAATCATTTGATGCAGTCTGCCCAGCCTTTTCAGGCATTGTTACAGCTGAAGCAGTTTCATCGGGTAGAGGTTTTATGTTAAGCCAAATCTAGCCAGCAGGAGATTAATTTCCTGCTGGTGCTTTCGCACATATTAATAAAAATCAATAATTTAAAAAACTTTCCTAAAAATAAAAAAACTTTCCTAAAGCCGTAGACGGCTGAAAAAAAATCCTATATAAATTCTCACAGAGAAAAAAATTTTCCTAAAGAGAAAATTAAATATCGCATAGAAACTCATTTTAAAGATTGAGAATTTATAGGAAGCACCCCTATGCCCCAGAACGCTCCAGCCCAATATATTCTAAAAATCCGTTGCCCGGCTGCATCCGGCATCGTTGCCGCCATCAGCGGCTGCCTTGCCCAGAACGGCTGCTATATCAGTGAAATGGCACAGTATGATGACGAGACCACCGGCTATTTCTTTACCCGTATTGTCTTCCGTTTCAATGACGCCAGTGGCGATATTGACAGCCTGAAAGCCAGCTTTGCCGAAGTCGAACAGCAGTTCGCGATGCAGGCCACCTTCTATGACTGCAGCGCACCGATGAAAGTCATGATCCTGGTCAGCAAATTTGATCACTGTTTCCTCAACCTGCTGTATCGCCATCATAAAGGCGAACTGGATTTCCAGATTACTGCAGTGGTGTCCAACCATCTGGATTTACGTCCGATTGCAGAACGTGAAGGCCTGCGCTTTATCTATCTGCCGGTGACCAAAGAGACCAAAGCACAGCAGGAACAGGAACTGCTGAAAATTGTGGATGAAACCGGTACCGAACTGGTGATTCTGGCGCGCTATATGCAGATCCTGTCAGACAACCTGTGCCGCCAGCTGGCAGGACGCGCCATCAATATTCACCATTCATTCCTGCCTGGCTTTAAAGGGGCCAAGCCTTATCACCAGGCTTTTGAACGTGGCGTCAAACTGATCGGGGCCACGGCACATTTTGTCACCGGTGATCTGGACGAAGGTCCGATTATCGAGCAGGAAGTGCAGCGGGTCGACCATGCCTATTTGCCGGATGACCTGGTCTCGGTGGGGCGTGATACCGAAACAGTCGCGCTGTCCAAAGCGGTGAAATACTTTGTCGAACACCGCGTATTCCTTAATGATGACCGTACGGTGGTATTTAAATGAACATAGCCATTCAAGAACATTCACAGCCGCTGATTATTGACGGCAAAGCAACTGCACAAACCGTTTTGGACGAGATCAAAAGCGAAGTGCAGCAGATGAAAGCGCAAGGTATTGAGCCTTGCCTTGCAGTAGTCCTGGTCGGAGATGATCCGGCCAGTCATGTCTATGTGCGCAACAAGGTTGAAAAAGCGCTGTATGTCGGCATCCGCTCACTGGAATACCGCATGTCAGCAGATACAGATGCTGACACGCTGCTGCAGAAAATTGATGAACTGAATGCAGATGCCACCGTGCATGGCATCCTGGTGCAGCTGCCGTTGCCGGCACATATTGATGAAACGGCGGTGTTGCAGCGCATTCATCCGCTTAAGGATGTTGACGGTTTCCACAGTGAAAATGTCGGCGGTCTGAGTCAGGGCCGTGAGGTGTTAACCCCATGCACACCGACCGGATGTATTCGCCTGCTGAAAGACACCTTGGGGCCGGATCTGTCCGGACTGCATGCTGTGGTGGTGGGTCGTTCCAACATTGTCGGCAAGCCGATGGCGGCGCTGTTATTAAAAGAAAGTTGCACCGTCAGCATTGTCCATTCACGCACCCAGAATATTCGCGACATTTGCAAAAATGCCGACATTCTGGTGGCAGCGGTCGGTAGGCCGAAAATGATCGATGCATCCTATTTAAAACCGGGTGCAGTGGTCATTGATGTGGGGATTAACCGCATTCAGGAAAACGGCAAAAACCGTCTGGTCGGAGATGTCGATTATGACGATGCGCTGTCTGTGGTCAAAGCCATCACGCCTGTTCCGGGTGGTGTCGGTCCCATGACCATTGCCTACCTGATGAAAAATACCCTTGATGCTGCGCGTATGCAGGCAAACATTTTTAAAAAATAAGCTAGCGGCATTGGAAAAGATGCCTTGGAGAAGAAATTATGCCACTTGGTTTGCTCAAATACGGATTAAGCAGTGAATATCCTGTTGAAGTTGATTTGCCTCCACCGAAGGAGCTGAAATCACACTATGACGTAGTGATTATTGGCGCTGGCGGTCATGGTTTGGCAATCGCATATTATCTTGCAAAATATCAAGGCATCACCAATGTTGCTGTGCTGGAAAAATCCTATCTTGGCGGTGGTAATACGGCGCGTAATACTGCGGTGATCCGTTCCAACTATCTGACCTCAGAAGGAGTGAAGTTCTATTCAGAATCGGTTGATTTATTTAAAAACCTGTCCAATGAATTTGACTTCAACATCATGTATTCAGAGCGCGGCCAGCTGACTTTGGCGCATACCGATTCTACTGTGCGTGCCTTCCGCCAGCGTGCCGAAGTGAACAAGCATTTTGGTGGTCGTACCGAAATGATTGACCGCCAGCAAATTAAGGAGCTGGTACCGTGTCTGAATCTTGATCCCGCGCATTTGCCTGTTCTGGCAGGACTCTGGCATATGGATGGTGCCACAGCACGGCATGATGCCGTGGCCTGGGGCTATGCCAAGGAAGCGGCGAAACGCGGCGTGGAAATCCACCAGCTGACTGAAGTACAGGATTTTGTGACTGAAAAAAACCAGGTCACGGCGGTAAAAACCAACCGTGGCAGCATCAAGTGTGGCTGCGTGGTACAGGCGATTGCCGGCGCTTCCAGCATTTTAATGAACAAGCTGCATATCAAGTCGCCGATTCATACCTTCCCGCTGCAAGCCATGGTGTCCCAGCCGTTTAAACCGTTTATCAATCCTTTGGTCAGTTCATCTGCTTTGCACTGCTATGTGCAGCAAACCAGCCGCGGTGAAATTGTCTTTGGTGGCGGTTCAGACCCTTATCCGCTGTACAACACCCGTTCTACCCTGGATTTAAAAGAAAGCCTGCTGGCTCATGCCATTGAAATGTTCCCGTTTATGGCCAATGTCAAACTCATGCGCCAATGGGCTGGCATGACCGACATGACGCCTGACTACAGCCCGATTATGGGCAAATCGCCTTATGACAATTATTACCTGGATGCAGGCTGGGGCACGTGGGGCTTTAAATCCACCCCGATCTGTGGCAAGACCATGGCGGAACTTGTGGCGACTGGCCGTACGCCGGATCTGATCAAGCCATTTGAATTGTCGCGTTTCAGCCGCTTCCAGCAAGTCAATGAAATGGGCGCCACTGCGGCGAGCCATTAAGGAGTAAACCCATGAAAATAATGATTTGTCCTTTAAATGGTCCAAGAAATATCAGTGAATTTAGTTATGGCGGCGAGCTGAAAACCATGCCGGACCAGAACACCTGCAGCAATGAAGAATGGGCAGATTATGTGTTCAATAAAAGCAATATTGCCGGTGTGGTACTGGAATGGTGGATGCATACCCCAAGCAGTTATTGGTTTATTGCCGAGCGCCATACAGTGAGCGATGAAATTCTGCGTACCTTTGATGCCAAGGAAATGTTTAGCCAGCGCATCGATTTTGAAAATCCGCCAGCTACAGAAAAAACAGCAGAACAGGCTGCTAAACAGGAGGTATCCGCATGAGCAATCTAGATTTAAACCGACTGCCTTTGCCGTATGGCATTTTGATTGACCGCAACCAGCCTGTGACTTTTCAGTTTGATCAGCAGACTTTTCAGGGCTATGCGGGCGACAGTATTGCCAGTGCCTTGATTGCCAATCAGCGCTGGATTATGTCGCGCTCTTTTAAATACCACCGTCCGCGTGCACCTTTAACCATGGCGGGACAAGATGCCAATACGCTGATTCAATTGCCGCAGGAGCCGAATGTACTGGCAGATAGCACCGAGATTGCAGCGCATCTGTCGGCAATGGGGCAAAACTATGCTGGCTCGTTAATGAAAGACAGCGATGCGTTTTTAGGCAAATTCTCAAAATTTATGCCTGTCGGCTTCTATTACCGCTCATTCTACAAGCCTAAAGGGGTCTGGAAGCTGTGGGAGACCATGATCCGTAAAAAAGCCGGGCTGGGGGTGCTGGATCTGAATTTTCAGCCTGAATACTATGACAAAGCCTATCTATTTACAGATATTGCCATTATTGGTGCCGGTCCGGCCGGCTTGCAGGCAGCGTTAACCGCCGCGAATGCCGGCATGAAAGTGTTGTTAATTGAACAGGATAAAATACTGGGTGGTAGCCTGCATTATGCGCGTTTTGATGCCGAGGGTAAAAAAGCCGCTGCATGTGCAGCCAAACTGATTGCGCAAGTAGAACAGCATGAAAACATTAGCGTGCTGAAACAAGCCATTTGTAATGCCTGGTTTACCGATCATTATTTACCGGTCATTCAAGGCAAGCGTATGTATAAAGTCCGTGCCAAGCAATGCATTGTGGCCAGCGGCAGTTTTGACCAGCCAGTGGTGTTCCGCAACAACGACTTGCCCGGTGTGCTGTTGACCAGTGCCGTACAGCGTCTGGTCAAACTGTATGGGGTACGGCCCGGCCAGAAAACGGTTATTTTAACCGGTAACGATGACGGCTATCTGGCCGCCCTAGATCTGGCCGAAGCCGGTATCTCTGTGGCCGCCCTAGTCGACATGCGCGCCGGTGCAGAAGATCCCGCTTTGCAAAAAGCGGTTGAACTGCACCACATTCCGGTCTATCTCAGCAGTACCGTGTATGAAGCCTTGCATAGCAAGGACATGCAGCATCTGACCGGAGTCGATATACGCAGTATTGTTGCAGAAGGCCAGGTGGGTACACACAGCAAGAAAATTGATTGTGATGTGCTGGCCATGTCATCCGGTTATATGCCGGTGTACCAGCTGCTGTGTCAAGCCGGTGCCAAACTGAACTATAACGACAAAAAGGCACAGTTCAGCATTTCCGGTTTACCTCAGGGATTGCACATTAGCGGCTCTGTTGCCGGTGTGCATCAGCTGGACAATGTTCTGCATGATGCAGTGCAAACCGCCACGGATGCAGTGAATGCCATTTTGGGCAATGCTGCTACAGCAGCGAAAAAACCTGTTGTCGAAGCAGCGGTGAATTTCCCATGGCCAATTTTCGCGCATCCTAAGGGCAAAGAATTTGTCGATTATGATGAAGACCTGCAAATCCGCGACATTATTAATGCCACCAAATCGGGCTACCGTGATGTACAGCTGGTCAAGCGTTTTTCTACTGTGGGTATGGGACCTTCTCAAGGCCGTCATTCAGCCTTGCCTACTGCGCGTCTCGTGGCAAAATATACAGACCGCACAGTGAGCGAAACCGGGGTGACGACCGCCCGTCCACCGTTCACTGCAGAAAAATTGGCGCATATTGCGGGACGCGGTTTTGATCCTTTCCGTCAGACCGCCATGCATCAACGCCATATTGAGGCCGGTGCACAAATGATGCCGGCAGGCAACTGGCAGCGTCCGGCCTATTATGGTGACGTCTCTGGCCGTTTGCAGCATATTGAAAACGAAGTGCGCAATGTACGTCAGAATGTCGGCATGATTGATGTATCTACTTTAGGCGGATTAGATCTTCGCGGGCCTGACAGCGGCGAGTTCCTCAACCGATTATATACCTTTGGTTTTGTAAAATTACCGGTGGGTAAAACCCGTTATGCAGTCATGACTGCCGAAGATGGCGTGGTGATAGACGATGGTGTTGCCGGGCGTTTAAGTGAAAACCACTTTTATGTTACCGCAACCACCAGTGGGGTAGACCGCATTTACCAGCAAATGCTGAAATGGAATGCGCAGTGGCGCTTAAATGTCGATATAGCCAATGTCACGTCGGCATTTGCGGCGGTGAATATTGCCGGTCCGAATTCCCGCAAAGTGCTGCAAAAGGTCTGTCAGGACGTGGACTTCAGTGCAGCAGCATTTCCCTACCTGGGTTTGCGCACCGGAACCATTCAGGGCATTGCTGTGCGTATCTTGCGCGTTGGCTTTGTAGGCGAATTGGGCTATGAAATTCACTTCCCTGCACGTTATGGCGAGTTCATGTGGGATCTGCTGATGCAGGCGGGTCAAGAGTTCTCCATGAAGCCTTTTGGGGTGGAAAGCCAGCGACTACTGCGTTTGGAAAAGGGTCATATCATTATCAGTCAGGATACCGATGGCATGTCGCATCCTAAAGAAGTGGACTTAGGCTGGGCTGTAGCGAAAAGCAAGCCATGGTTCGTGGGCAAGCGTTCCATTGCCATTTTGGAACAGCAGCCCATGAAACGCAAATTGGTGTCTTTTGTGCTGGACAAACAGCAGCAAAAACCGCTGGAAGGCCATATTGTGCTGAATGGCGACAAAATTACAGGAAACGTAACTTCGTGTGAATATTCACCCACTCTGGACCAAATTATTGGCATGGCGTATGTCGGTATCGAGCAAAGCGCAGTGGGCCAGCAGTTCCAGATTCGTGTGGAAAAAGGTGCAAGTGTCTACGCCACAGTAGTAAAAGCGCCTTTCTATGACCCTAATAATGCCCGTCAGGAGATCTGATCATGAGTATTTTACCTCAAGCAGAACGCAGTCCCATTCAAAAAACCTGTGCGGCCTATCAGTCTTATGGCGCAGGACGCATGTTTCTTGCAGGCGGTAAGTCCCAGCACATTCAGCAATGTGCAGTGGTGGATTTAACCAATATGCCACGCGTCGGTTTCCGGGGAACCGACAGTGCCAGCTATTTAACTGCAGCGGGTTTTAGATTGCCGGATGAACCCAATCGATTGTGTCATCAGGCCAATGGCAGCATTGTGGCACGGCTGTCTGCGACCGAATATTTAGTGCTGGGTGCAATGCAGGATTTTGGTGAAAGTATAGCCGCACTGGAACAGAGCTGGGAGCTGAGTGACCGCGCCAACTATCTGCTGCCGCGTCAGGATAGCCATGCCTGGATTCAGCTAACTGGGCAATCTGTGGCTTTCATCATGGCTAAGCTGTGTGCCGTCGATTTGTCCGCAGAAGCTTTTGCTGCAGGTCAGATTGCACAGACCTCGGTGGCGCGCATTAATGCTGTGGTGATGAATGTCAGCGATGCCCAGGCGCCGAAATTCAATCTCTTGTGTGACCGGGCTTCTGCACTGTATTTGTGGAATGTCCTGCTGGATGCCATTGCAGAATTTGATGGTCAGGCTGTCGGTATTGACGGGCTGCTCAGCATTGCATAAATAACAATTCTGTTTTCCCCCAACTGTAATCCCCCTGAATGGCTGTTAGCGTAAGCTGGCAGCCATTTGCTTTATGCCCTAGAGTCAGGACAGCAATCAACCTTTATCATAAGAGCGTACAGCCGCCCATTCCAGCACTATGCTTTTAAGCATTCACCATTTACTAAAGCATCGTTTTGATCAAGAAAAAAATTAAATGCTTCAAAGCAATAGGACGAAATCCGTCGTTTGTTCTTGCCACCATGGCTACATGATCGCGCTACCCGATTTCTCTATAATGATGACCCTGTATAGAAAATTTTCCTTGTGGTTTTTTGGGAATGTTCAGCAACCTATAGTGCTGGAGCACTCGGCATTCGATCATACAATCTCAAAGATGTGCTCTGGGAAATGACCGAAAGGAAGCCGTCAGCAAGCTATCTATCCCTGTTTTGCTCATAAGAGAGAATAATTGTTAACCCGTTGACAGGGTACTCAGCAGTTAAAATCCGCAGATGGACAGTAGCGGGATTTAATCCGCAAAGGGCAGCATAGCCATGTATGCAAATGATGCAAAGCGATGTTTATCCCAAGCCGCCATAAAAAAACAAGGGCCGAAGCCATTGCTGTCCCACAATTTTTCACAAGAGGAAGCTCATTTGAGCTTCCTGTTGTTTTATGGGTATTTTATCGGGTGAAAATAAAGCTTTTAAAGTTCTTCTTTCAAACAAATTCACTTGAATTATTCTGAGTAAACGTTGAACTGTCCAACCTGTTTTCCCTAAATGTTGAGCGAAACTCACCAATAAATAGGCGATCATCGCAATCCAGATTTGTGTCTGAATTGCGTTCCTGCTGCGGCCTAGAAACGCTTTTAATTTGAGATTCTGCTTAATCGCCTTAAAGAACAGCTCAACTTTCCAACGATCTTTATAAATCGCCGCAATGGTGGAGGCGGCTAAATGAAAGTTATTGCTGAGAAAGCTAAAGTGCTTGCCACTTTGCTGATCTCTATATTCAATTCTTCTTAACACTGGGGCTTTTCTTTTTAGGGCATGTGCGCTATTCAGCTGAATGGTTTCATCTTTTAGAATACCTTTGGATTCAAGCACTGGATGTTGCTGGATCACCTGATACACAGATTTAGGCCTAAAACGTGTGACAAATCCAATGTTTTGAGCAGTCAGATTTGCATACCATTGGTAATCGACATAGCCTTTATCAAAAACTACAATGCTGCCAGCAGGAAACTGGAATTTGCGGCCTTGTACCATGTCATTTTCTTTGCCATTTTCAACTGCAACAAACTCAGGAATATCATTGCTGTGATTCAATCCTATGCTGAGTTTCATGCTGGCTTTTGAGTCATGAACTTTGGCCCATTCACTTAAGGAAAGCGACAGGTCAATATGACTGGCATCCAAGGAATACAAGGGATTCTTAAAGCGAAATTTATGAGCTACTTTTGAGTGTTCATAGTATTTAAGCAACTTGTAAAATAGCTGTTGATACAAGGCAGCAGGCTGCTGCTCATTGATTCGTGCCAGCGTGCTTCGGGGAATAGATTTTGCTCCGAGATGACTTAGCTTTTCCTGTTGGCACTCCAAATTGGATTGAATATCTCTCAGACTTTGCCTACAAGAGAATTGAGACATCAATATGGCAATAAACTGATCCCACCGGGAAGCCGCTCTAAATTTCTGTCCAACATGGTGTACTTTAGCAAGTTGTTCAAAATCCTGTCGCACAACAGGTTTAATTAGCTCATGAAATACGGTATTCTGATGTGACAAAACCTGAATCCTGGTCGTTAAAGTGTTTGTTTGCACTCATATTTTAACTGTTAGGACTCAGGTTTTTTTATTTAAAGCAAACTATGGGACAGCAGTGGGGCCGAAGCCCTTGTTACTTGATTTTCCACGGCCTTTAATTATAAGCACGTTCGTTATGATCACTGACATCCAGGCCTTGTTGTTCCTGTTCTGCCGTGACACGTAGCCCCACGGTTTTATCAATGATTTTCAGCAAGATCCAGCTCAAGATGCCGACATAGGCAAAGGTCATCGCAATACTGGCCAGTTGTGCCAAGAATTGCGGGAGCAGGGAAATGCCTTCAACATTGCCGCCCAACTCCGGAATACAGAAAATACCGGTCAGCAGGAAGCCAACCATACCGCCAATGCCATGTAATGAAAATACATCCAGCGCGTCGTCTACGCCGAGCTTTTTCTTTAGTATCATAATCGCGTAATAGCTGGCCATACTGGTGAGCAGGCCAATCACAATTGCACCAAAAGGGCCAACATAAGCGGCCGCCGGGGTAATGCCCACCAAGCCGCCAATGGCACCTGAAGCCAGACCAAAGGCTGTGACATGGCCGGAATACATTTTTTCAGCAAACATCCAGCCGACAATACCACCGCAGGTTGCCAGCATGGTGGTCATCAAAATCAGTGCGGCTGAAGAATTGATGGCCAGAGCCGAACCCACGTTAAAACCGAACCAGCCGGCCCAGAGCAATGCTGCGCCAATCATCACAAATACTACATTGTGCGGCGGCATCGGCGTAGCAGGCCAGCCTTTACGTTTGCCCACCACTATGGCACCAACAAATGCCGTGACCCCGGCGGCAATATGTACCGCAGTACCGCCGGCAAAGTCCAATACTCCCCAGTTATGGAATAATGCACCTTTGCCGCCCCATACCATATGCGCCATTGGGCCATAGACCAGCACTATCCACAGAGATGAAAAAATAACCGTTGCCCGGAATTTCATTCTTTCCGCAAAGCCACCCAGTGCAATACACGGCGTTATCATGGCAAAGGTCATCAGGAACACAATCAAGATATATTCAGGAATGCCACCTGCCAGACTTTCTGCGGTGATGCCCTGCAGCATCAGTTTATCCAGGCCACCGACAATGCTGTTCAGGTTATAAACGCCCTCTTGCATATTAGTGGTATCGGTTGCCAGGCTATATACCCCGGCCACCCATAAAATGCCGACAATCCCGGCAATCGCAAAAAACTGGGTAAATAAAGACAGGATATTTTTGGCGCGGACCATACCGCCATAAAACAGCGCAAGTCCTGGAATAAACATCAGCAGGACAATAACAATAGAAACCATGAGCCATACAGTGGCAGGTCCATCAATCGTTCCCTCAGCGGCAAAAACTGCGCTAGGCGACAGCAGTACACTCAGCATGAGTAACTTCTTCACATTGTTCATTATCATGAATTGCTCCTGAATCTCATGAATATGGATTTACATTAGCTTGACCATTTTTTGGTGGGAATTGGTATTACTAAAGGGAATATTTCTTTCATGATTCAAGATGCAATTCTTATACCACTAGTCTGTAATTAATAATTATTTTATTATTTTTCAAGTATATATTTTTACTTAATTTACAGTTAAACGATCTATCATAATCATTTTAAAGCTAGGACGTCTATATCTCAAAAGAAGTAGTCCTTTAGCCATGGTCAGGTGTTTTCACCCCGGGAAAGCAGATGGGAATTGCCAGTCTCGGCATTGTACTTGCAAAAATAAAAGCAAATGCCCTGAAGCATTTGCTTGGTGAAGTTGAAGAATTTTAAATGGACTAAAATGAAATTTTAATTTATCAGTTGAAAGCTGGCCGTGGCGTTAATTGTTATATGCACGTTCGTTGTGATCGCTGACATCTAGACCGCGCTCTTCCTGTTCCGGGGTTACACGTAAACCGATGGTCTTATCGACGAACTTCATAATCAGCCAGGTCAGCACGCCACAATAAATTACGGTGAGTACAATACTGCCTGCCTGTGCAGCCAACTGGTTCAGCAGGGAAATGTCGGCCACTTTGCCGCCCAGTTGCGGGATGCAGAAAATACCGGTAAGCATACAGCCGACCATGCCGCCTATGCCATGCAGAGCAAAGACATCCAGGGCATCATCAATCCCCATTTTATGCTTCAGCTTGGTCACGGCATAAAAACAGCAGATGGCGGTGATAAAGCCGATCGCCAACGCACCAAAAGGTCCGACATAAGCTGCTGCAGGGGTAATGCCCACCAATCCGCCAATCGCACCTGAAGCCAGGCCCAAAGCCGTGACATGATGGGTATGCATTTTTTCAATCACCATCCAGCCTAAGATGCCGCCGCAGGTCGCCACCATAGTGGTCATCATGGCAATGGTGGCCGATGCATTTACCGCGAATGCAGAACCGACGTTAAAGCCGAACCAGCCTACCCATAAAAATGCTGCGCCGATCATGGTATAGACCACATTGTGCGGGGGAACGGGTGCAGCCGGCCAGCCTTTACGCTTGCCTAATACAATTGCGCCGACTAAGGCGGCAATGCCGGCATTAATATGCACCGCGGTACCGCCAGCAAAGTCCAGAACTCCCCAGGTGTGCATGATTGCACCTTCACCGCCCCAGACCATATGAGTCATTGGTCCATATACCAAAACCAGCCACAGAGCAGAAAACAACACCACCGCGCCAAACTTCATGCGTTCAGCAAAAGCACCTATGGCCAGACAGGGGGTAATGATTGCGAAAGTCATGCCAAAAATGATCAGAATATATTCAGGTACACCGCCCAGCAGAGTATTTTCATCAATACCCACCAGAAAGGCCTTATTTAAACTGCCGACAAAGCTGTAGAGATTGGTTACCCCTGCTTGCATATGGGTTTTGTCTGCACTCATGCTATAAACCACAGTCAGCCACAGTACACAAACCACGCCTGCCACAGCAAAAAACTGGGTATAAATGGACAGAATATTTTTGGCACGGACCATACCGCCATAAAACAGTGCCAAGCCGGGAACAAACATCAGCAGTACCAGCAGTGTGGACAGCATCATCCATACGGTGGAGGCGCTATCCAGATCAGTTTCACCTGCAAAGGCCAAGCCAGGCAGCAGCAGGATCGCTGCGACAATTCTTTTTAAATGATTTACCCACATAGGTTGTACTCCGGATTTTTTTACTAGGCTGTAAAGATCAATATCCCAAAATCAATTCGTTGCAATAATATATTCTTATTGGGAATATTTATTTATTTTTAAGCAAAGCAATTCTTATACCAGAGTTGAATTTTGATCTCTGCAACAGCGGAGGACTGTTGTCGTAAAGGAGGGGGCTGTTGAGATGGCGAAGGGGCAATAAGGGTAGGGCAAGATAAACTTTGATACGCTACCGCACGGTTTATTCGAAGCATATAAACAAAAAAGATGGCACTGCCATCTTTTTTATAAAAACAGGGCCGCTTTATTCGGCCTGGTTATCCCCATAGTTCACCATAGAGATCAAACGGATCGGGACTTTAATCAGTTGTTCTGGGCCATGCGGAATTTCACCATCTAAAGTCAAGCAGTCGCCTGGCTGCATATGAAATACTTCATCGCCATGACGGTACATGATTTCACCTTCAATCAGATACAGCATCTCTGTTCCCGGGTGGGCAAAGGTGGGAAATTCTTCGCTGGCATCATCCATGCTGACCAAATAGGCTTCAAAGTTTTTGCGCGGCCCGCGAGAATGGGTCAGCAGATGATACGTATGCCCTTTTTCGGTACCACGACGCACCACCTCCATTCCTTCGCCTGATTTCACAATCATTGCCCGGCTTTCCTGATGGTCATATTGACTGAATAAGGTGGATAAGGGGATTCCCAGTACTTCACATAGGCGGCTTAGCGTTTCAAGGCTGGTCGAGACCTGGGCATTCTCAATTTTACTCAGCATACCCTGACTGATTTCAGCAGTCTGTGCGACTTCCGCCAGTTTCAAGCCCTGTTCCTGACGGCAGCGTTTGATTTGAATGCCAATGTACTGTTCCAGTTTAAGGCTGTTCTTGTTTTGTCTCATTATGGATCAACTCGCACTGTTTTGAATCTAAATTCTGCTGACTCTTAATCAAAATTAAAAAGCAGCCCCGATGTGGAATGAAAGTATTATCTTATGAAACTTTTATTCTCTTTAGGAATATTAAGGCTTTTAGGCCCCAAGCACAAATTTTTTAACCGATCTAAAAAAGTTGGCAAGAGAATTGCTTTCTCTTTAGGAAAGAAAGTTTCTTCTGCTGAATAATACATTGAATCAAATATCTGTGCATTATTCGAGCCAAATATCATTTTTTGTCATATCGGGAGTATGTCAAATATGTTCCAGCAGGCCATCGTAAAAGAGTTCTTTGAAGAAGAACAGGACATCATTAGCAAGCCCAAGTACCGTGCAGAAGTACAGAAAGTCATTGATGATCATCAATTAAAATATGTATTGGCTCAGTTTGTCGATATTCATGGGTCAGCAAAAACGAAATCTGTACCGATTTCGGGTCTCAAAGCCATTGAAGGTGCAGGGGTAGGTTTTGCCGGTTTTGCCATTTCAGGGATGGGAATGCAGCCGCATGGTCCAGACTTTATGGTGAAAGGTGATTTATCTTCTTTAACACCGGTACCCTGGCAGCCCGGTTATGGCCGTGTGGTCTGTGAGGGCTATGTCAACGGCAAACCGCATCCCTACGATTCTCGCTATGTACTGCGCAAACAAGTTGAGCGCCTGTCGGCTAAAGGCTGGACCCTCAATACCGGCCTGGAACCTGAATTCAGCTTGTTCCGCCGTGGTGAAGACGGCAAACTGAAAGCAGTCGATGAGTCAGACAATCTGGACAAGCCCTGCTATGACTATAAAGGTCTATCCCGTTCACGCCAGTTCCTGGAACGGATTACCGAGGCTTTAATTCCAGTCGGTTTTGATATTTACCAAATTGACCATGAAGATGCAAACGGCCAGTTTGAGATTAACTATACCTATAGTGATGCCATGAACTCGGCGGATATGTTCACGTTCTTCCGTATGGCGGCCGGTGAAATTGCCAATGATTTGGGCATGGTCTGTTCATTTATGCCCAAGCCAGACCCGAAACGTGCCGGCAATGGCATGCATTTCCACTTGTCGATAGGCAGTGCAGAATCCAGCAACCTATTTAATGATGACAGTGATCCGCAAGGCATGGGCTTGTCAAAAATGGCCTATCACTTTATTGCAGGGTTGCTTGAGCATGGTCCGGCCCTGTGTGCCTTCTGTGCCCCAACTGTGAACTCATATAAGCGCCTGGTGGTGGGTCGCTCCCTTTCAGGTTCGACCTGGGCACCGGCATTTATTGCCTATGGTTCAAATAACCGCTCCGCCATGGTTCGTATCCCTTATGGCCGTATTGAACTGCGTTTGCCGGATGCCGGTTGCAACCCTTATTTGGTTTCTGCAGCGATTATTGCTGCCGGCTTAGACGGTATTGAACGTGAACTGACCCCGCCACCTGCATGCAATGAAAACCTGTATACCTTGAGTTTGGAAGAAATTGCTGCACGTGGTATTGGCACCCTGCCTCAATCCCTGAAAGAAGCTGTCGAGGCTCTAAAAGCAGATCCGCTGTTTAGAGAAACTCTCGGTGCTGAAATAGTTGACGAATTCATCCTGCAAAAAAGCATGGAATGGGTTGAATACAGCCGCCATGTTTCAGATTGGGAAATTCAGCGCTATACCGAATTTTTCTAAACTTTATTTTCACCCCATAGCGTCCCTAGGACATGAATTAAAAAGAGCATTTAGCGGAGAACAATTATGTGCGGAATCGTAGGCTTATACTTAAAAAATCCAGCTTTGGAATCACAACTCGGTAAACTGTTTGAACCGATGCTGGAGTCGATGACCGGGCGTGGTCCTGACAGCGCAGGCTTTGCCATTTATGGTGACGAAGTGTCTGAGGGCTGGGTCAAACTCACCTTGCAGTCGGTTGAAGATGAATTTGACTGGTCTGCATTTGCAGAAGCACTGAAAGCGGAACTGAACACCGACATGGACTGGTTCCAAAACGCCACGGCTGCAGTCATTAAAGCAAAATCTGATGAACAAACAGTGCGCGCGGCGATTGGCAAAATTGCCCCACAGCTCAAGATCATGAGTGTCGGTCAAAGTATTGAAATTCTTAAAGGTATGGGTTTGCCGGTCGAAATTTCTGAGCGTTTCGGTTTAGCGAATATGAAAGGCAGTCACATTATCGGTCATACCCGGATGGCCACTGAAAGTGCAGTGACTATGGAAGGCAGTCATCCATTTTCTACCGGCGCTGATTTATGTTTAGTGCATAACGGTTCTCTGTCTAATCATGCCCGTTTACGCCAGGAGTTAAAACGTGAAGGCATCAGCTTTGAAACAGATAACGATACCGAAGTGGCTGCAGGCTATCTGACTTGGCGTTTACAGCAAGGGGATTCTCTGGCAGAAGCACTGAACAACGCATTGGATGATCTGGACGGTTTCTTTACCTTTGCCATTGGCACCAAAAACGGTTTTGCCGTGATCCGTGATCCGATTGCCTGTAAACCGGCAGTGTTGGCAGAAACCGATGACTATGTGGCCATGGCCTCCGAATATCAAGCCTTGGCATCATTGCCGAATATTGACAAAGCCAAGGTTTGGGAACCAGAACCAGCCACCTTATATGTTTGGCAACGCAGTGCAGATCAAGCCGCCTAAGAATGACCCAGAATAGAAAACAGGAATAACCCTATGAATACAGCATTTGCAGAAAAAATCAGCACTTCAATTTTAAAAGATGAATTTGATTTAAGCGTAGACAGCATCCGTGATTTAAACCAGGCCCTGCATAGCAAAGAACTGACCGACAGCATTGTAGACTGGAAAGTCAGCAATCCAGGCGGCCAGCATAATATTGCAGTTGGCATTAAAGCCCCTGTGAATGTCACCATTGACGGCCATGCCGGATATTACTGCGCCGGCATGAATCAAGAAGCTCATGTCATCGTCAACGGTAATGTTGGGGTGGGCGTAGCTGAAAATATGATGTCAGGTTCAGTGTATATCAAAGGCAATGCCTCTCAAGCAGCAGGCGCAACAGCGCATGGTGGTCTGCTGGTCATTGAAGGGGATGCTGGGGCACGCTGTGGCATTTCAATGAAAGGCGTCGATATTGTGGTAGGCGGCAGTATTGGACACATGAGCTGCTTCATGGGACAGGCTGGCCGTCTGGTGGTTTGTGGTGATGCAGGCGACGCGTTGGGCGACTCGCTGTATGAAACCAGAATTTATGTCAAAGGTGTGGTGAAGTCTCTAGGTTCAGACTGTATTGAAAAAGAAATGCGTCAGGAACATCTGGCAGAACTGGCAGAACTGCTGTCTAAAGCCGGATTTGATGAAGATCCTGCTTCTTTCAAACGTTATGGTTCGGCACGCCAACTGTACAACTTCAAAGTCGACAATGCATCTGCATACTAATCAAGCGTAATAATGGAGCAATCAATCATGACTCAAACTATCCAAGAATTTGAACCCGTGTTACGTGAATCTGCAACGTTTGACCGTTTAACCATTCAAGAAATCCAGCGTGCAGCGGCAACCGGCATCTATGACATCCGTGGCGGTGGTACCAAACGTAAAGTGCCACACTTTGATGATTTGCTGCTGCTTGGTGCAAGCATGTCACGCTACCCGCTGGAAGGCTATCGTGAAAAATGCGGTACTGATGTGGTACTGGGTACACGCTTTGCGAAAAAACCGATTCATTTAAAAATTCCTGTAACGATTGCCGGTATGAGCTTTGGTGCATTATCTGCCAATGCCAAAGAATCTTTAGGCCGCGGTGCCTCTATGGTCGGCACATCTACCACCACCGGTGACGGTGGCATGACCCCTGAAGAACGTGGTCATTCGCAAACATTGGTGTATCAATATTTGCCATCACGCTACGGCATGAATCCTGACGATTTGCGTAAAGCAGATGCGATTGAAATCGTACTCGGACAAGGCGCTAAACCCGGCGGTGGCGGTATGCTGCTGGGCATGAAAGTGACGGAACGTGTGGCAGGCATGCGTACTTTGCCAGTGGGTGTCGATCAGCGCAGTGCTTGCCGTCATCCGGACTGGACGGGTCCAGATGACTTGGCAATTAAAATTGCCGAAATCCGTGAAATCACCGATTGGGAAAAGCCAATTTATGTCAAAATCGGGGCCAGCCGTCCATATTATGACGTAAAACTGGCGGTGAAAGCGGGTGCAGATGTGATCGTGCTGGATGGTATGCAAGGCGGTACAGCAGCGACCCAGGAAGTATTTATTGAGCACGTCGGTATTCCTATTCTTCCTGCCATTCCGCAAGCGGTACAAGCCTTGCAGGAAATGGGCATGCACCGTAAGGTTCAGCTGATTGTTTCTGGTGGTATCCGCACAGGTGCCGATGTGGCCAAAGCGATGGCATTGGGAGCAGATGCGGTAGCAATTGGTACAGCAGCGCTGATTGCGCTCGGAGATAACCATCCGCGTCTAGATAAAGAACTGAAAGAAATTGGTTCAGCAGCGGGTTATTATGATGACTGGCAAAATGGCCGTGACCCTGCAGGGATTACGACCCAGGATCCAGAACTATCAAAACGTCTCGATCCGGTTGAAGGTGGACGCCATTTGGCCAATTACCTGCGTGTTTTAGTCTTGGAAGCACAAACCATGGCACGTGCCTGCGGTAAATCGCATTTGCATAATCTGGATCCGGAAGATCTGGTGGCACTGAATGTCGAGGCGGCGGCAATGGCTCGTGTACCGCTTGCTGGAACCAATTGGATTCCAGGTCAAACGCAGTATTAATAAACCCTCATCAGATGGAGATGATGCATCTCCATCTGATGATCTCATCGATAACCTGATTTAAATCTTGCAAGGTTGCTGAAACTTATTAGATTAAATCTTTTTTAAATATTTTATTTGTAATAAATACAATTACATAGATAAATATTTCTCCATCAGGTCATTTGCAATGATCTTGGCCCATTTATTTTAAAATAAGAATTTTCCAAATTTAGTCATATTTCAAGACTGATTTTTAAGCCACAGGAACATACAGGGAAGGATAAAATTTCTATCTATCCTCATACAGATGTTTATCTTGCATGTAATAAATCAATATTCTGTTCAATCCGGCTTTGAATCATATGGAGCATTTCTGATCGAATCTGCTCAGTCAACAGATCATCCGCGATCTGATTGAATTAGTGCACAACCTCTCAGAAATCGAAATCACAATTTCATCGGCGACTGGCACAGAAAAGCTCGGCTTGCCAAGAACCCCGTTTGACCATCACTGGTTGGCTAAGATCCAGCGCCTTATCATAATCTCCATTTGCTGATATCCAGCGGGATCTTCACAGAAAGTGACATCGTAAGCGGCTTAAAGCCGTCCAAGGTTTTAGGCTGTATTATCCCCTGTAATAGCCTCCCTAGAACGGTTGCCAAATTCAGTGGTTCTTTGCCAATATTCTATTCATTCACATCATACTCCTGTTGCCTGACCGTTTGACTGTCTTATTGTCTTCGTTGGGGGGGCATATTTGGATACATAAAAAACTCGCTGATCAAGTTAATTTAACTCTTTCTCGGCATTAAATTCCTAGAGCAGCAGTTTCAGATATCTTGCAAGTAATATTGGTGGTACTTAAGCTGGTAACTAAAAATGAAATACTAAAAATTAAATTAATATAAAACAATAAATTAAAAAATAGTATGATGCGTATGGTACGCATCATATATAAAGCGTTCTATTTTGATATAATTGATGCAATCAATCCTCTGATAGGTTTTATTTAAATTTCATGAGTCTTACTGAAATTAAAGTTCGCCAAGCTCATTGCAAGGAAAAAACGCGTTTTTTATCCGATGAAGATGGACTTAGCCTGAAGATTGAGCCGAATGGAAGGAAATCCTGGTGCTATCGTTATACAGATCCACTAACCAAAAAACGTCGACGCATTCAGTTAGGTCTTTATCCTGATTTATCGCTGAAAAAGGCACGACAAGTCAGAGATGACTTTAAAGACAATAATTTCTGTTTTGAACATGATACTGCCTCTAATCTTATCACCTTTGGTAAGTTCGGGGAGGAGTGGTTACAGTTCAAACTGAAGAATGCCTTCAACGATCTACCCCGCTGTGGTGTACTACAGTTAGCAGAAAGATGCTTACAGCAAGATATTTATCCAGACCTTCAGGATTTACCTTTTCAAAACATCAAGCGCTATGACCTGGTTTCAGTAATCAAAAAAATAGAGGGACGCCAAGTAAAAGAACCTGTCAAAAAAGCTTGTAGTTATTTGAACCAAATTTATGACTACGCTGTAGCGATGGGTTATTGTGAGTTCAACATCGCTCATGGTTTAAATAAAATCACCATTAACAGCAAAATCAAGAAAAATTATCCGTATTTGAAAGCGGAGGAAATATCTGATTTTAAGAATAAATTACAAAAATTGGATGCCCATCCCATTATTAAAAAAGCACTGATGTTCAAATTACATACTGGCGTGCGAGGGGCTGAATTGTTATTGGCTGAGCCTCATTATTTTGATTTAAATGAAAAAATCTGGAAAATACCTGCCTTGCATATTAAACAGTTTCGACGAAAAGTCATATTAGGCCATGAGATTCCAGATTTTTTAGTTCCACTTTCAAATCAGGCTTTAGAGATTTTGAAAGACGTCATGCAGTGGTCATACGGTGAAAAATACCTTTTTGCTAGCCCTCGCAAACACAATCAACCGATTCATTTTAATACTCTAAATATGGCCATACGTAAGATGGGGTATGGCAAACATCAACTATCTTCTCATGGATTACGTTCTACTTTTAGTACCATTTTGAATGACTCAGGTTTGTTCCAAGATAATTGGATTGAGGCACAACTTTCACATATTGATAAGAACCGTACCCGTGCCAGCTATAATCACGCTGACTATTTAGCTCAACGGACTGAAATGATGCAGTGGTGGGGTGATTATTTAAGTACTAGTAAGTGAAAATCGTACTTTTATACATAAACTTAAAACATGATGGGGTGTTAAATGGATAGCAAACAATATACTTACCGTGTTATATGGTCAGCAGAAGATAATGAATATGTTGGATTGTGTGCTGAGTTTCCATTATTGTCTTGGCTTGATGCGGATCAGCCTAAAGCGCTTTCAGGAATAGTAGAGCTCATTGCTGATGTTGTCGATGATATGATTAGCAAGAATGAAAAAGTTCCTGCATCACTTTCCGAGAGAATATAGCTGGCTGTTTGTATGTCATCATAGTTAATCAAAAACTAGCCTTTGAAGCGACTGAATGACCTATGTAATTTTAGTCTGTGCTAGTGGTCTATTAGGATCGGCTTGTCTGATAGACCAGAAATAAGAATTCATGCTCCATATATTCAGTTCAATAAATCGTATAATTTTTAATTCATTGATATTTTTATGGAAAAACTTTCTTTGGTTTAGAGCTTTTATATTTAAAAAATAAATTTTAAAAACAACTTAGGCTAATTGATAAACACTATCTGGAAAGATTAAAAGAAAATATTTTTTAATTTCTGCTAATTCATTTAAAACAGGTTCCCTGTCAAGCAGTTGAAATGTCCAAATAAGTACAGCCTGATGATTTGCCAATAGGTGATCTTGATGAGCATCAGATCGAATATGAAACCCTAATTTTAGAAAAGTGCCGTAAAGAGTTCTGTGCGGGTTATGCGGAAGCCTACTTAGCTGAAAATGGATTAACACTCGATGATATTAGTCTGCGAGGGCGTGATGTTTCAGAACAATACAATAAAGCGATTAATCATAAAGAATTTAAGTACGGGGAATATAATGTGTGAAAATTGAGACTTCTACTGACATTTTGGTAAATTTTATATCATGTCAAAGGAGTTTCAATTTTGAGTACAAAAGCCCAACGGGAAATTGCCCATAAATTAAAAGTGTTTGCTCATGCTGAACAAAATGGCAATGTTGCATTGACTTGTCGATATTTTGGTATTTCACGAGATACTTTTTATCGTTGGAAGAAGAATTATAAATCCAAAGGAGAGATAGGATTAGTCAACAGTAAGCCATGCCCACAGAACCCTAAATTACGCACCCCTGCTGAGATCGAAGAGAAGATTATTCATTTACGTCAACACTATCATTTTGGACGGCTACGGATCAGTTGGTATTTATGGCGTTATCACCAAATTAAGATTTCAGCAGCTGGCGTATACCATGTTTTAAAACGGCATGGCATGAATCGGTTACCCCAAAATCAGCGTAAACGTTCTATTCCTACTCATCAACGTTATGAAAAACAAGTACCAGGGCATCATGTGCAAGTTGATGTAAAGTTTCTTTTTTTTAAAGATCAGAAGGGAAAACAGGTCAAACGCTATCAATATACCGCTATTGATGATGCAACTAGAATTAGGGCATTAAAGATTTACGATAGACATAATCAAGCCAATGCTATTGATTTCGTCAATGATGTGATAGACAAATTTCCTTTCCGTATCCATACCATTCAGACTGATAACGGTCATGAATTTCAATCCAAATTCCATTGGCATCTGAATGATCTGGCTGTGATTTACAAACAACTATGCGACATTACAAACAACTATGCGACAAAGTACTCTGTAATACTGCGCATTGAAGCTTTAAAGCTTAATTTTTAGAGGCTAATATTAAGTTTGAAGACAAAAAGAAATCTTATCTAATTAAAATTAATATTTTTCTAATTTTGAAATTTTAATAAATTCTGAAAATTGTATATCAAGGACTTTTAGCCAGTCATGTAATTCAATTACGTCCAATCTACGATCTAAATTTTCTACTTTAGCAACATACGACTGATGTTTTTTTAGAAATGAAGCTACTTCTACCTGAGTTATATTTTTTTCCTCACGTAAAGATATTAAACATTGTATTAGACCAATATATCTAGGGTCATGTATTGAGGTCATAACCGAAGATGGTGTACTATTTTAAAAAATATCCCAAAATAGGATATTAATTGTTACTTGATGGTAGAAATGACGAAAAGACAAATTCTGCAAAGATTGTTTTTACGTTTCCTTATGAAAAATTCTTTTCATAAATTGGCGTTCACAGAAATATGGTCGTTATTTGTAGGCCATAACAGCTATTTAAATAACGATGAAAACTTTGAAGTAGTTCATAGCTTTTTTATTCATCATTTAGTAAAGGAGTACTTTATTGTGGATTCTATAAATATTCCCCAAAAATACACTTCTAAATATCATGCATATCAAATCAAGAAGATTTGTTTACCTGTGGAATTACAAGAGCCTTATGTATCTATTTGTGAGAAGACTAATCAACTTAATAAAGCACTACAGCAAAATGAGCTCGAAATTGAATATCTTAACGAGTGTTTTAATGAATTTCCTAGTATTAGATTTCAGATTGAACTTTTAATTCAAAAGAAGAAAGATTATCAATTTTCACTTCAATCAAAAGTAAACGTATTAAAGGAGTTAATACAAACTTTCTAAATTATACATTGCCACTTCATTATATTTGAAAATCATTATAAAAAATAATAAATTAAATAAATATAAACTTATTAACAGATAGTTAATTAAGAGAATACTTTCTTGTTAGGTTGAGAATATCTTGTGCTCTTCTTAAGCGTTAAGTTGGGAATTTACTGGCTAAATATATTTTTATTATCAATATTTTGGAGTGTTAACCTTGAGCACTAATAATTCTCTACAAATGAAAACCACACAATGTATAACGTGTGATATTTGTGACCAGCCAACTCCAATCAATTATGGTGTACTGAAAGCAGATTGGGATCCGAACACCGATGATAAGAAAGATAAATATGAAGTTCGTCTATGTAAATCCTGCTTCTTAGGGACACTTTCTTATTTAAAAAATCAGAAAAAATTAAATCACTTATTTGATGAAAACTTTGACTTTAACCAATTAGATAATCTTGGCTTAAGTTAAATGAATAGTCAAAGTTGATATTGTTATTCACCAATTAAAATGTCTATGCGATAAACCATTTAAAATGTCCTGTTTTTAACCACAAGAGTCAAGCACAGGATTTAACTTTCTTTGTT
>NZ_KB851202.1:47278-48087 GCF_000368065.1 Acinetobacter seifertii | reverse complement strand
AGTCCATGATGTTTAAGCCATCATAAACTAGACATTTTTATTGGTGAGAATATAGACACTTTAAATGGGTTCTAACAAACGCATTTCGTATAAGGCGTATTATGTTAATTTTAGATTTACTAAAACTATTTTTTGAGAACTAGGCTGTTATGGGAACTGTAAAGCTCAAATCTTCTGATGAAGTTTTTCAATTAAAAATTAGTCTGCTAGGCAGTGATCCTGAAATCTGGAGAACTATTCAAATTTCATCGGCAGCTACTTTATCTAGGCTCCATAAGGCAATTCAATCTGCTTTTGATTGGGAAGATAGCCATTTACATGAATTCACGACTATTAAGCATGAAAAGATCAATAAAAGACAAAAATTGAAAGAAGTTCTACGTGTAGGTAAAAAAATTATATATACATATGATTTTGGCGATTGTTGGGAACATTTGATTACTGTAGAAAGCAGACAATCTCCTGATTTAAATAAAAAATATCCATGTTGTATAGATGGTCAAAATCATGCTCCATTTGAAGATATTGGAGGAATTTTTGGATATCTTGATATTTTAGATGCATTACAAGAACCCAAACATCCAAGATATGACGATTACATGCAAATTATCGAGGATGAAATAGGAGAGATAGAGTTTGATCCGACCTACTTTAATTCACATGATATTAAGTTTTAAACCTGATTTAACATAATGGCGGCTATACGAAATTAATGTGTTAGAACCCATTTAAAGTGTCTATATTCTCACCAATAAAAATGTCTAGTTTATGATGGCTTAAACATCATGGACTGGATATGAAATATAGAT
>NZ_KB851202.1:0-42087 GCF_000368065.1 Acinetobacter seifertii | reverse complement strand
ATGCCGAGTCGTAAAGCTCAGAAAGCTGTTATTGAACAAAGAAAGTTAAATCCTGTGCTTGACTCTTGTGGTTAAAAACAGGACATTTTAAATGGTTTATCGCATAGACATTTTAATTGGTGAATAACATCAGTGCCTCAGGCCTAAAGAACCAAGTTTATGTCTTGCAAAAACGTATCCTATAGGATACATTTTGCTTATGTACTCAATATATACCACAGAAGCCTTTGATGATTGGTTTACCAAGTTAAAAGATCAACAGGCAAAAAGACGCATACAAGTCCGAATTGATCGGGTTGAAGATGGGAACTTTGGAGATACTGAACCAGTCGGTGAAGGTGTTTCTGAGTTACGTTTCTTCTTTGGACCTGGCTATAGGATTTATTACTGCAAGCAAGGGCAAAGGGTCGTTATTCTCTTAGCAGGCGGAGATAAGTCTACGCAAAGTAAAGATATAAAACTTGCCCTACAATTAGCACAAGATTTAGAGGAGGAGCTGTAAATGGCTATCAAACTTCGTAAATGGGATAGTGCTGAGCATCTTAAAACAGAAGAAGATATGCAAGCTTACCTACAAGCCTGTATCGATGAATCTAATGGTGATGCTGCATTCATTGCTAAAGCTTTAGGTAACATTGCTAAAGCTAAAGGAATGGCTCAATTATCACGAGATACAGGTCTAGGCCGAGAAAGTCTTTACAAAGCACTTTCTGGTGATGTTAACCCTAGTTTTGATACTGTGATTAAAGTTGTAAAAGCACTGAATTTACGCTTAGCAATTTAAAAAAAGTTATTTAAAAATGGAGCTTTAAGCTCCATTTTTAAATTTCATATAAGGTGTATTATGTTAATTTTAGGAAAACTGTAAAATGCCATTACTTGGAGTTCTTTTTAAAACTACTGAAATAGACCCAAATGATATTAAATGGAAAATTTGGAAAGAGTTAGGATAAAAAACTTAAAAAAAACGAAAACATATAAAATAAACTATATATATTAGTAATTTAAATAAATTTTTAATATAATAAACTCTACTTATTGAGAATAACTGAATATGAGATATTGGATCTTTCCTTTACTAATGCTAATGATGTCAAATTATTCAAACGCAACTGAGGACAATACAATTGAAATCTCACTTATTCAGAATGATTACAATGCATGGTTAGATAAAGGAAAAACATTCATTAAATGGGATGAAATTATAAAAAAATCTCCTGAAAATGCTGTAACTCCAGACGAAGTTCAAAAAGATTTTGAAGAAAATCAGGTCTTATTTTATAAAAAATATAGTAATAAATGGTTCAGAATTAAAGGATCAGTACAAAATGTACAAATAGAAAATAATGAAGTTTTTATCAATTTAAATAGCAAATACCATACTTTTAGAGCCTATACAGAACAAACCGACTACGCTTCTGAATTAAGGAAAAATGATCAAGTAGACCTATATTGTTTTAATGGTATACACAATAAAAAAATACTCGCTCCTTACTCAGCATCAAAGTGTATGAGTTACGGAGCTTATATATTAAAAGATAAAGCTACTGCAAAAGAATATTTTGATAAAGTTAAGTTATCAGAAGAATATAAAGAAATTCAATTAATAAGCTCCATTCTATATAAAATAGTACCAAAAGATAAATTAAATCAATACTGTACTTCTTTAAAAAATAACGATAAATGCGTTGATATGTTAAATAATTCTTTTAATGATACTAAGAGTCTAAAAACCTTAGAAAAAATTTCAAAAGACTGTAAAAAAAGTGAATCTAAAACGGCTTTGTTGCACAAAGATTTAAAAGTTAAGACTTCTCATATCTACTCAAATTTAAGTGACAACTCGGGTATGTGGTCTGCCTAAGTCCGTAAATTTATTTAATACTGCCATACGTGCATGAATCTCATTGACTTGGCTTTGAAAATTTCTCGCACTGAGTTTATTCCCCAATAATTTGATGCAATGCATCTTAGTTTCAACCAAACTTCGCCGATGATAGCCTGACCATTTCTTCCAAATAGTTCTTCCTGAACGTTTAACTGTTCGAAGCAACTCATTGCGTTCTAGCGAGCTCATCTTTTTATCTTTCCATGGCTTCGCATTTTTTCTTGGTGGAATCACTGCATGTGCTTGCCGATCCGCAATGACCTGTCGGCACTGTTTGGTATCATAAGCTCCATCGGTATAGACGGAGTCAACTCTCTCGTCTTGTGGAATCTGATCGAGTAAATCACCAAGTACCTGTGAATCACTCACATTGTTGGTTGTGAGCTGAACAGCGCGTATTTGTAAGGTTTTAGCATCTATACCAATATGTAATTTACGCCATTGGCGACGATATTCAGGCTGATGTTTTTTACGCTTCCATTCACCCTCACCTAAGAATTTCAGACCTGTAGAGTCAACGATTAGATATAGTCCATCACAACTTTTTTGATAGCTAATCACAATATCAATATGCTGTTGTCGTCTACAAATTGTAGTGTAGTCTGGCGCTATCCAATTTAACCTACAAAGATGGATGAGACTTTGAACAAAGCCAGTGACCATGCGTAAAGACAATCGAAAGAGAGATTTAATCATTAGGCAGCATTGGATAGCTGCGTCGGAGTAAGTTTGATTTCGTCCTTGTTTGCCTTTTGATGGGGCATACCATTGCGTAGCAGGATCAAACCAAATGGCAATATTTCCACGATTAATGAGAGCTCGGTTATATGAAGACCAATTGGTTGTGCGATAAATTTTAGGTGTCGACTTATTCATTTGAAAATTATATTGTGGAATAAGCCTTTAGAGATAGGTTTGTGCAACAAAGCCACTTCAAATCAGTAGATATTTACCGTAATAGCAGTATATTGGAGCAAATTCTTAAAAAGGAAATTTTTGTGGAAAGTAAAGTTCAGCAGCAGTATTTAGCAATTCATAGCCAACTAAATATAGGAGATATAATTTTAGTCACAGGCTCAAAAAAACCATCGAAATGGCTGGTTAACGCTCAAAAACTTTATTATAAAAAAGCCCAAAGTAGCCATGTGATGATACATATAGGGGATGGAGTTATTATTCACGCTACGACAGTAAAAGGAGTTCACTTCTCGCCTTTATTAGAAGAGCTAAATGATTGTGAAACAACATGGAGAGTCTTACGAAATAAGAGTTTAGCTGATATAGATGAAAATAATTTATTGAGATCTTCTTTGAAGTTTTTTAATCAAAAATATAATATAAAATTTCTAGAAGTACCTGAAGAAGGTGCTGATATAAATAATACGGAAAGTTCTTTTTGTTCTGAGCTTGCAAGTAAGTTTTTTGAAAGTTTAGATATTAGGATTGCTGATCATTTAGAAAGAAAAGTCTTTCCTTGTAATTTTGACCAATTTTTTGATTCAATTTCCAGTAATTCAGATTGGATAGATGTAACTGAAATATATAAAGAAATTATTACGTTACCATGTCAAGATGAATATTTAATCTCTTGTAAAGCAGCTATTGCCCATATGTCTTTAATGCTAATGAAAAGACAATATCTAGCTCCTTGGCGTGAGTTTAGCTATAGCTTTATTGCCGATTTTGCAAAACAAACCGGCAATCAACAGTTGAGTAAGTTAAGTGATGAAATGCGAGATAAGTTAAAGAATAGAGAGTTAGATATGTGGTTTGATAAAGATAAAAATTTTGGTCAACAAGAGCCTCCTTCAGAAAAAGAATTGTCCGATAGTCTTAGTAAATTTATGGGATTGTATGATGTTGCTGGAGAGAGTCTGAATGAAATTTTTGATTTAGCAAAAAAGAAGAAATAATTTTAAAGAATTATTTATATTTCCTAAAATTAACATAATGGGCGTTATATGAAATTCAAAAAATGATACTATTTTTGTGATAATTAAATAAATTTTAGGTGAACATAAGTTAAATAGAGCTTATATCCGCCATATAATTTTAAGGGGGACTGTTCTAAATTTTGTGTAAGTACTTAATTTTCATTTATCCTACTGAGGATAATAAAAAGAGGTACTTCACATGGATGAAGCTACAATCAAAAGTATGGCAGCTGAATTAGCTAAAGGTTTAAAAACTCCTGAAGATTTAAACCAAATGACAGCCATATTTAAAAAGTTCATGATCGAAACCGCTCTGAATACTGAGCTTTCTGAACATTTAGGCTATGAAAAGCATCAACCTAAGAAAGGATCTAATGCACGTAATGGTTTTAGCTCCAAAACAGTTCTAACACAAGATGGGCAGCTTGCTTTAGATATCCCTCGTGATCGTGACGGCTCTTTTGAACCACAGATTATTAAGAAGCATCAAACGCGCATTACTAGCATGGATGATCAAATTCTTTCGCTATATGCGAAAGGAATGACAAATAGAGAAATTGTTGCTTTTTTTAAAGAAATGTACGATGCCGATGTATCTGCCTCCCTTATTAGTAAGGTAACGGATGCTGTCATTGAACAAGTGACAGAATGGCAAAATAGAACACTCGATAGTCTTTATCCTGTTGTCTATTTAGATTGCATTGTTGTTAAGGTTCGTCAGCATTCAACAGTAATCAATAAATCAGTTTATTTAGCATTAGGCATTAACTTGGATGGCCAAAAAGAACTTCTTGGCATGTGGCTTGCTCAAACAGAAGGTTCCAAATTCTGGCTGTCAGTCATGACAGAGCTTAAAAATCGAGGAGTGCAAAATATTCTTGTTGCCTGTGTAGACGGGCTAAAAGGCTTTCCTGATGCGATAGCTTCTGTCTACCCTCATACTGACATCCAGCTGTGTATCGTGCATGTTGTACGCAATAGCCTGAGATTTGTGAGCTGGAAGGACTACAAAGCTGTAACAGCAGGATTGAAGGCGATCTATCAGGCAAGTACAGAAGAAAATGCTTTAAATTCCCTAGGTATCTTCTGCGATCAATGGAATCATCAGTATCCAAAAATTGGAGAATCCTGGCGGGCAAATTGGGAAAATATCCGAACGATCTTTAGCTATCCTGCTGAAATACGTCATGCGATTTATACAACAAATGCAATTGAATCATTGAATAGTGTGATCCGCCATTCAACTAAAAAGAGAAAGATCTTCTCTTCTGATGATTCAGTGAAAAAGGTCATTTATTTAGCAACTTCAAATGCTGCTAAAAAATGGACCATGCCAATTCAAAATTGGCGTTTAGCAATGAATTGGTTTACGATTCAGTTCGATGATCGATTAAAAGATCATTTATAAAAAATGGGACTAACACAAAATAATTTACAGGCTCGTAGAAACATGAAAATACATTCTTTTGGTGAACACAATAACATTACTTTATCTAATAATTGTATTGAAGTTCGAGGTGCACGTGAGCATAACCTTAAGGATGTAGATGTTTCTATCCCAAGAAATGCACTTGTTGTTTTCTCAGGTGTATCGGGTTCAGGAAAATCATCACTTGCTTTTGGAACTATTTTTGCTGAAGCACAAAGAAGATATTTCGAATCTGTTGCACCTTATGCAAGACGCTTAATAGATCAGGCCGGAGTACCAGATGTTGATGCTATTGATGGTCTACCACCAGCAGTAGCATTGCAACAACAACGTGGTGCAAGTAATACCCGTTCTTCTGTTGGAAGTGTAACAACTTTATCAAGTCTCGTGCGAATGATTTATTCGCGTGCTGGTGCATATCCTGCCGATCAGCCAATGTTATATGCCGAGGACTTTTCACCGAACACTCCTCAAGGTGCTTGTCCTACCTGTCATGGTTTAGGTCACATTTATGAAGTTACAGAATCGACAATGGTTCCTGACCCAACACTCAGTATTCGTGAGAGAGCTATCGCATCATGGCCACCTGCTTGGCACGGGCAAAACTTACGCGATATCCTAGTAACCCTAGGGTATGATGTTGATCGACCATGGAAAGATTTACCGCAATCGGATAGAGACTGGATTTTATTTACTGAAGAAACCCCAACAGTTCCTGTCTATGCTGGTTTAAGCCCCGCTGAGACTCAATCTGCACTTAAACGTAAACTAGAACCCAGCTATATGGGCACTTTCACTGGTGCTCGTCGCTATGTCCTTCATACTTTTGCTAATACCCAAAGTACGTTGATGAAAAAACGTGTTTCACGTTTTATGGAAGGAAAAATATGCCCTTCCTGTCATGGTAAACGCCTTAAACCAGAAGCCTTATCTATTACCTTTGCTGGAGTAGATATTGGTGAGTTTATGCAACTTTCTTTGGATAAGTTAACTTGCCTGCTTGAGCCCATTGTTCTAGGCAATTTCGACGCTCATGATGCTGGAGAAAAGACTAATAATAAAGTAACCCAACTTGATAGATCTGAACGAGCAACAACAGGTAGAGCAGTGCATTCTGTATCTCCAGATGTAAGACGCACGTCAGCACTTTCAGATGAAAAGAAAATTGCTGCGCAGCGTTTAGCAAATGGTGTGGTGGGGCGTTTAAATCAATTACGCCAGTTAGGTCTTAGTTATCTAACATTAGATAGAGCCACACCGACTCTTTCAGCGGGAGAGTTACAACGTTTGCGTTTAGCAACACAATTAAGTTCTATGCTATTTGGTGTAGTTTATGTACTGGATGAACCGTCTGCTGGATTACATCCTTCAGATAGTCAGTCATTATATGATTCTCTCGATAAATTAAGAGACGCTGGAAACTCCGTATTTGTTGTAGAGCATGATTTAGAGCTCATGCGTCGTGCTCAATGGTTAGTGGATGTTGGACCAGATGCAGGAGAGCAAGGTGGTAATATTTTATATAGTGGAGTACCTCAGGGTTTAAGTGAGATTTCAGCTTCACGTACTGCAAGTTATTTATTTAATAAAATCCCAGTTACTCAAAGTTATGGACGTACACCCTCTGGTTGGCTTGAACTTAACAATATTTACCGACATAACCTGCATAATATTGATGCTCGTATACCTCTTGGTGTACTTACAGCAGTTACAGGTATTTCAGGTTCAGGTAAATCTAGTCTCGTTTCTCAAGCTTTACCCGAGTTAGTACTTTCATATTTAGGCAATGAATCTGAAACTGAAAACAATAATGAAAATAATCCTTTAAATGAAGGAATGTTGGTTACCGAGGTTACACAGGGTTCTCTGGCTGGTGATGTGGAGGCTATACAGCGTCTGGTACAGGTTGATCAAAAACCAATTGGCCGTACTCCACGTTCTAATCTGGCAACTTATACGGGTTTATTTGATCATGTTAGAAAGTTATTTGCTGGGACTCCTGAAGCTCGCCAAGCTCATTATGATGCTGGACGTTTTTCGTTTAATGTGGCTAAAGGGCGATGTGAAACTTGTGAAGGTGAAGGCTTTGTCAGTGTAGAATTATTGTTTATGCCAAGTGTATATGCCCCTTGTACGACATGTCATGGTGCTCGATATAATGATGACACTCTGAAAATTCGCTGGAATGGACGTAATATTGCTGAAATATTAGGAATGACCGTCAATGAAGCACGTGATTTTTTTGATGGAGAGGTCTCGATTGCTCGTTCACTACAATTATTAAAGGAAATTGGCCTTGGTTATTTACGTTTAGGGCAACCAGCGACTGAACTATCTGGTGGAGAAGCGCAACGTATTAAATTGGCGACCGAGCTGCAACGCAATCAGCGTGGAAATACACTGTATATACTTGATGAGCCAACTACAGGTTTGCATCCATCAGATGTAGATCGATTGTTAGTTCAATTGCAGCGATTAGTCGATGCGGGTAATACCGTGGTTATGATTGAGCATGATATGCGTGCCGTTGCACAAGCAGATTGGATGATTGATGTGGGACCAGGTGCTGGAAATGCTGGTGGGAATATTGTTGTGGCAGGAACACCAAAACAAATAACAGAAAATCAAGATAGCCGTACTGCTCCATATTTAGTTAATGAGTTAGTGAGTCGTGATACTAAACATTGATATTGCGAGTGGGTAGAATAAAACCTTAAATTAAAAGCCTGTAAAATCAATCAGATATTTTTTTTAGGTGGTGTGTGAGCATGAAATCTAAAATTTTTTTCAACTAAGGGCTTTGTTGCACAAACCTATTTCTAAAGGCTTATTCCACAATATAATTTTCAAATGAATAAGCCCGCACCTAAAATCTACCGCACAACCAATTGGCCCGCATATAACCGAGCACTCATGAGTCGCGGAAATATTGCCATTTGGTTTGATCCTGCTAAGCAATGGTATGCGCCATCAAAAGGCAAACAAGGGCGAAATCAAACCTACTCCGACGCAGCCATCCAATGCTGCTTAATGATTAAATCCTTATTTCGTCTGTCTTTACGTATGGTTACTGGCTTTGTGCAAAGTCTCATCCATCTTTGCGGATTAAATTGGATAGCTCCAGATTACACTACGCTTTGTAGAAGACAAAAGCATATTGATATTGTAATCAGCTACCAAAAAAGTAGAGATGGGCTGCATCTACTCATGGGCTCTACAGGCATGGAGTTTCTAGGTGAGGGTGAATGGAAGCGCAAGAAACATGGACCTGAATATCGTCGCCAATGGCGTAAACTACATATTGGTATAGATGCCAAAACCCTGCAAATACGAGCATTTCAGCTTACAACCAATAATGTCAGTGATTCACAGGTGCTTGGTGATTTACTTAATCAGATTCCACAAGATGAGCGGATTGACTCTGTTTATACCGATGGAGCTTATGACACCAAGCAATGCCGTCAGGTCATTGCAATTGCAGATCGGCAAGCGCATGCGGTGATTCCACCAAGAAAAAATGCGAAGCCATGGAAAGATAAAAAGATGAGCTCGCTAGAACGAAATGAATTACTTCGAACAGTTAAACGTTTAGGCAGGATACTATGGAAAAAATGGTCAGGCTATCATTGGCGAAGTTGGTTGAAACTATAGTCAAACCGCTTAATTACCCATACACTCGTTAAAAAAACGACTAAAAAGCTTATCTATTGAGTTAACCAACCACTTTTTCCTTTTTGCTTTCACCCATGCCCACATTTTTTCAATAGGATTAAGGTCAGGACTATACGGTGGTAACCAAAGTATTTGATGCCCATGTTGGGCTAATAGATCTTGTATATCTTGTCGTTTATGGAAGGCTGCATTGTCCATGACAATTACACTATTCGAGGGTAATTCTGGTAATAAAAACTGATCTACCCAAAAATGAAATATATCCGAATTTACTTTGCTATCAAATAAACCAACTGCAAATAACTTACCCTCATGGATTGCTCCTATTGCATTGGTTTGATTTTTTAATTGCCAATTATATGTTCCATAACAAGGAGTTCCCTGTTTTGAATAACCCTGAGGTCTATGTTCATGAGATTTAAATCCACTTTCATCTAGATAGATGATCGGGTGTTTACACCTTAATCGGTTTAAATCTTTTAAATACTGCTCTCTGAGTTCTATTTTTGTTTCCGGGTGCCGTAAGGTCTTTTTTTAACTGTGATATTTAGACGCTTGAGCGCATCTCCAATTGTAGAATTACCACAACCAAAACGAGCAGCGCGTTCATATTGATAATCATCAGGATATTGCTCAACATCTGCACGTAAGGCATCATCATCAACTTTAGATGGTTTTCTTGGTCGAGTTCTTTTTATTTCGATTCGCTTTTTCCATTCGACAATTGTGTTTTTATTAATTTCGAAGTGCTGAGCAACCGCTCGGATAGATTGACCTTCTTCAAGCTTGGCTAATATTTTCTTTCTAAAATGTATTGGATAACTCATATCGGTATTGTATTGGTTTTTTGACGTGCGGACTATAAGATGCATTGCATCAAATTATTAGGAGATAAACTCAGTGCAAGGAGTTTTGATAGCCAAGTCAATGAGATTCATGCACGTGTAGCAGTGCTCAACAGATTTACGGAATCAGGTCGACCATTTACCCAAGTTACGCCTTAAATTTGGCTCAATTAGGGGCGCTTTGCATTTCAAATCTTTGTGCAACAAAGCCCTTAAAAACAAGAAAAAGAGGATTGATAAAATGATGATAAAAAATAAAAAAGCGCCTGATGGCGCTTTCCTTTAATCATATTTATGGCGTCAGAATTACTTTACGACAGTCTTCTTCTTTTTTATCAAAAATACGGTAACCTTCCGCAGCATCTTCCAGTTTCATGCGATGGGTAATAATCAGATCTGGAGACAGATCTCCATTTTCGATATGTTCTAGCAACTGCGGCAAGTAATTATGCACATGAGTTTGTCCCATTTTAAAGGTTAAACCTTTGTCAAAGGCATCACCAAACAGGAAGCCGTGAATTGGACCGGCATAAACTCCAGGTACACTCACCACACCGCCGCGGCGGACCGCTGCAATACATTGTCTTAACGCTGAACCACTCGAACCTTCTAATTTCAGGTTAGTCATTACAGTTTCCAGCATGCTGCCTTTGGCTTCAAAACCGACCGCATCAATGACGGCATCGACTCCACGATAACCCGTGGTATTTTGAATGATAAATTCAGCGGCATCGACTTCATCAAAATTGACCGGAATCACCCCATAGGTTTGATGTGCGAAACTCAGACGATAAGGATGGTGATCGACCATAAAAATCTGCTCGGCACCGAGCATCCGCGCACAGGCAGCAGCCAGCAGACCGACTGGGCCAGCACCATAAATCGCCACACTGGAACCTCGACCAACTTGGGCATTGTTCACTGCTTGCCAGGCGGTTGGCAGAATATCAGTCAGGAATAATACTTTTTCATCAGGCAGGGAACCTGGCACTTTAAATGGTCCGATATTGCCCTTGGGAATCCGTACATATTCAGCCTGACCACCCGGTATACCACCATACAGATGGCTAAAGCCAAATAAAGCTGCCCCTGGTGGAATCTGTTTTTTATTGAGAATTGCACCACGGCCGGTATTGGTATTTTCACAGGCAGCCATTAGTTCATGTTCACAGAAAAAACAGTGACCACATGCAATCACGAAAGGAATAATTACCCGGTCGCCTTTTTTGACTTCTGTGACTTCAGGGCCGACTTCTTCTACAATTCCCATAAATTCATGGCCGAAAATATCGCCATCTTCAGTGGCCGGAATTTTACCCCGGTATAGGTGCAGATCTGAGCCACAGATGGCAGTCGCTGTCACCCTTAAAATGACGTCATCTGGTTCCTGAATCACTGGATCTGGAACGGATTCAACTCGTACATCCCGAGCACCATGATAGGTAAGAGCACGCATGCGGATTTCCTCTTTCTAGTTCAACATTAAACAGACTCGTATCAAGGCTGCCAAAAATAAAAAACACTTTTATTAGAGCCTTATGCACCAAGAAATCGCTGTAAATTAATGTATGAAATAAGACATCCGAGTGTATAAAAAATAAACTTATATAGGGTTTACGTAATTCGTGACCTTATGTGTCGAATGAATAGAAAAGAACAGAATTAAAGAAACATCTAGTAATTTCTATAACTTATAGATTGTTAATTCTGTGCTATCTATTATTTTTAGAAATAAATGTCCCTAACATAATCATAGAGGTACTAACTCCTACTATTACTAAACTCATGAGTATTATTTCTATACTTAATATCTCTGTCCAATGGCTATGGTCACTCCACGGAATATATATGCCATGTCCAAATAAAAAATTTATAGTGCATAAAATAAGGAAGCTAATGAGAGTGGATATTATCAAGGTAACTATAAGATTTTTCCAAACCTCCTTATTTTTAGAAAGAGTTATTACTTTAATCGTTATACTCTGTAAATAAATATCGTAGATTTCAGCTCTAAAAATTTGATTTATTTAACAATATTTTAGTATTTGGCGTATTTTGCCACTGAATATTATTTGATTAGTACACAAAATAGTGGGTGGTGTTTCAAAAAGTATGCTGAAACAAAGCAGGTTGAATTTTGATAAAATAGAGAAATGCGAATAACTCTAGAAATCAAATGTCCAACCTGCCTCAGTGACAGTATAAAGAAAAATGGCATCAAAGTAGATGGGAAACAAAACTATCAGTGCAAAGACTGTAAACGTCAGTTTATTGGTGACCATGCTCTGAGCTATCTAGGATGTAATTCAGGCATTACTCGAAAAATATTACAGTTGATGGTCAGAGGTAGTGGTATACGAGATATCGCTGAAGTTGAGCGAATCAGTATCGGTAAAGTTTTACGTACTTTAACCGAATCGACCTACCAAATTCAGCCTAAACAAAGTCATTATGAGTCTCTTGAAGTTGATGAGTTTTGGACTTTTGTGGGAAATAAAAATAATAAACAATGGCTTATTTACGCCTACCATCGAGAAACAGGTGAGATTGTTGCTTATGTTTGGGGTAAAAGAGACTTAGCTACAGTTCAACGATTGAAAACAAAGCTTAAACAATTAGGTATTCACTACACCCGAATTGCAAGTGATCATTGGGACAGTTTCATAACTGCTTTTAAAAACTGCAAGCAAAGTATTGGTAAATTTTTTACTGTAGGTATTGAAGGTAATAATTGCAAAATAAGGCATCGAATTAGGCGTGGTTTTAGAAGGAGTTGTAATTTTTCAAAAAAGATTGAAAACCATTTTAAAGCTTTCGACTTAACCTTTTTTTACATCAATAATGGCTTCATTTAATGTCAGCATACTTTTTGAAACACCACCAAATAGTGAACAGAAACTAGCTGTGGTTTCTTGTTGGCTTTCAAAGATCTTTAGTTTATAAGCCCACCTCACTTTCCTTGAGTGGGCTTTTTTTTATGCTATTGCTTCGCTCGGCAAATATTTTTTAAACAAAAAAATGATAAAGAAGCCTTTTAGATACATCTTTTAAACATTTTGATTCATATTGCATTTATAATAAATATGCTAACTAGTTGTTCCATTCCCTCAGAGGTTAGTAAAAACTATTGTTTCAGCATGAAATAATGATTTGGCCCACTTCTGTGGGTTTTTTAATGCCTTAAAACGCTCTCGTTTGCCCTCTAAGGTCTTTTTCATTTCATATTTTTTACAATTATGATTAGTCAAGAAATGGATCAGATATGAAGTTAACGCGCTTAAATGGTTTAATCACTTATAATTGATTCATGAATCCTTTGTTTTTCCTTGTCATTTTCTATCTTAACGGCTAAGGCTAATACAATTATCATTGTGATGAGACAGATTATTTTGATCTTCATTTTTCTGCCTCCACTTAGAAATAACTTAATGAATATTAGCATTTTAACTCGATACTTTGAAGTATGATTAAGCCTTGTTTCAAAGTCGAGTTATTTTGCGAGGCGGTGATCTGATTAGTAATGATAAAAAATAAGTAAAGTACCACTCACCTGATATTTTTTAGGGTCGATTAGGTACCAGTCATAGGTTTTTTCTTTAATGTTATTCGGTTCAAATAAGTACACAGCTTTTTAGTCATAATTCTGATTAATATTTTTCCATCACACTCTTTGATTTGTAGCGGATATTTTTAAGTATAGTCATATCAACTCTATGTTCGTCTAGTTCATCTTTGCTTGGTACATACAGGAATATTGCCAAAAAGAACACCATAAGAGAGCTTGTAATCAGAGAAAAGGTAAGGGCAAAATTTTAATGCCAGTTGATCGCTCGTAGATACTCGCTCGGTTCGGCACTGTTGCAAATAGGGATCTGAGTCGATGATTTTCCCTTCAAAAAAGCTTAGAGACCGAAAACTTTATTTACTAGCCAAACTTCTCCTAGAATATTACCGTTATAAAATAATGAAGCTTGTGCTTTGCGTAGAGCACGCATAACCTCAATACCTTTAATTGTGGCATAAGCCGTTTTCATAGACTTGAATCCCAACGTAGCCTTGATGATCCGTTTAAGCTTGCCATGATCACATTCAATCACGTTATTCTTGTATTTAATCTGTCGATGCTCCAGATCTTCAGGACACTTTCCTTCGTGTTTTAGTCGCGACAAAGCACGGCCATAGGTATGAGCCTTATCAGTGTTTATGACTCGTGGAATCTGCCATTTTTTGACATGATTCAAAATCTTACCAAGAAAACAATAAGCTGAATGGGTATTTCGTCTAGCAGAAAGATAGAAATCAAGAGTATGGCCACGTTGGTCAACTGCTCGGTATAGATATGCCCATTTGCCATTCACTTTTACGTAAGTTTCATCCAGACGCCATAAATGTCGATCTTTAGGATTACGCCAATACCAACGTAAACGTTTTTCCATTTCAGGAGCATAACGCTGAACCCAACGATAAATCGTGGTGTGATCGACATTTACTCCCCGTTCAGCGAGCATTTCCTGAAGTTCACGATAGCTGATGCCATATTTACAGTACCAAAGGACGGCCCAAAGAATGATTTCGCCCTGAAAATGACGACCATGGAAAGCATTCATCTGCTGATCCTTTAGCTAAAAGAGTATTTAGCTTACCATCAGCAGCTATTTGCAACAGTGCCACAATTGCCAATAAAGGGACAATCAACAAGTCTTCAAACAGCAGAATCGAGACAATTTTTTGTCCGCGTGGTTGAGCAATGTCTCCACGATCTCCCAAAAGTTGCATTACAATTGCAGTCGAGGTGAGTACAAAGCCTGCAGCACACACAAAACTCACTTGCCAAGAATAGCCTTAGACCAAGCCTACAGCCGTTAGCCCCAATGAACAGGCACTAATTTGTAATGTACCTAATCCAAAAATTTCTTTTCTTAAACTCCATAAATACGATGGACGCATTTCTAGTCCAATCACAAACAGATACATCACAATACCAAGCTCAGCGATATGCAGAATAGACGCAGAATCGTAGAAAAATGCCAGTCCAAATGGACCAATAATTAATCCTGCAATTAAATATCCCAATACCGAGTTTAATCCTAGGCGCTTGATTAAGGGGGACTGCGATCACTGCAGCCGTGAGCAATATGACAGGGGATAGAAGGCTGATTGAAACGTACCGGGTTTGTCGGAGACTTTTTTATTTAAGTTAGGCCACCTGACCTAACGGGTTAATCTTATCATAGTACATTGCTTCAAACTCAAAAGGCGATACATAACCCAGTGCACTGTGTACACGCTTTTTATTGAACCAATCTACCCAGTTTAGTGTCGCAAGTTGTACATCTGCTAAACCTTGCCAAACTGCTTTTAGATATTCAATCACCTATGTTTTGTATAAGCCATTCACCGTTTCAGCCAAAGCATTATCGTATGAATCGCCTGTCGTATCGACTGATGCTCGTAAATTTGCTGCTTCTAAACGATTGGTATAGCGAATGGAAAGATATTGCACACCTCTGTCGGAATGATGAATCACATTCTTTGGCATGCCTCGATCATGCAATGCTTGCTCCAATGCATCGAGCAACATATCTGTATTCATCCGTGTAGATACTTTCCATCCAACAATTGCTCGTGAAAACACATCAATAATAAAGGCGGTATAGACCCAGCCTGAATGAGTTTGAATATACGTAAAGTCACCGACCCATAGTTGGTTTGGATGATCAGCACTAAAATTACGTTTCACTAAATCATCTGCCCGTTTTTGGTCATCTCGGCTACGGGTAGTTTGTTTATTCTTACCACGCCAAACACCTTGTATACCTAGCTTCTGCATCAATCGAGCAACTGTACAACGTGCAAGCACATAGCCTTCACGTTTCAGTTGTTGCCAGACCTTACGCACACCGTATCGACCTGAACTTTCTTTCCAAATTCGCTTGATCTCCTCAGCATGATGCAAGTCATGTAAATCTCGTTTCGCTCGATGTTCTGGATTTACTGTGAGATCTAAAGTCCGGTAATAGGTTGAAGGTGCGATCGGTAAAATTCTACAAATCGCCTCGACTCCGTACAGCTGTTTATTATTATGGATAAAATCCACCATTATTTGTGTGGGCGGTCGAGCTCCGCCTGGGCGAAAAAAGCGGCTGCTTTACGTAGAATCTCATTGGCGCGTTGCAGTTCTTTATTTTCGCGTTCGAGTTGTTTGATACGTTCTTGGTCTGAAAGCTGCTGTACTTTAACTGGATTTTGTTTATCTAAATATTTTTGATACCAAACACGTAGTGTTTCAGGAGTACAACCTATCTTGGGAGCAATAGCGGTGATCGCAGCCCAATTCGATGGATAATCTTTTTCAGATTCAATCAATAATTGAACCGCTCTTTCTCTGATTTCAGGGGTATATTTTAATTTTGTCATCGGGATAGTCTCTCAGAATATTGACTCTCCGACAAACCCGGTACGGTTCACTACTTTGAAAAGTGATATGTGCTGAAAAAAACAGGAGAAATTGTTACTTATGTTTGGGGTAAAAGAGATATAGCTATAGTCCAACGACTAAAGGAAAAGTTGAAACAGTTAAGTATTCACTATACCCGAATTTCAAGTAATCAATGGGATAGTTTTATCACTGCATTTAAAGACTGTCAGCAAAGTATTGGTAAGTTTTTCACTATAGGTATTGAGGGAAATAATTGCAAAATAAGGTATCGGATTAGATGTGTTAGTTCAGTATTGAGTGTGGCTTTAGCAAGAATACGGATATTAATGCTTCTCGCAATATTCTAGCGGTAGGACATACCACTTTGTCTGTGGAGGAAAGATGCGGTAAAGGTCGCTTTGTGAAGCAGAAAGCATGCCTAAATCCGTGAGGAAGTCGCCTAAGAGCTTTTGCTTTTAAAATCCCTGAGAAACATGTTTCGTAAAGAGTTAGTTGAAAGTGGGGGGATTATGTTAGAAGTTTAATTTTATAAGCTATTGTAAAGATTCGGAAAGTTAATTATAGCATCCAGTTGCAGAGCCAATAGTGACTTCATTTAATCTCAGCATACTTTTTGAAACACTACCTAAATTTTTAAGGTTTATAAAAAATATTGTTCTTTTTTATACTATGGGGTACTATAGTATCAATGCTAGCAAATAAGGAGGTCTGATGCCTAATCAGGTCGAAGACAAAAAAAAGATTCTTCTACGCGTCAGAAAGATCAAAGGTCAGACACAAGCGATTGAAAAAGCGCTAGAAGACAATGTGGAATGTGGTGCGATTCTGCAACAAATATGCTCTGTGCGTGGTGCTATTAATGGTCTAATGAATGAGATGTTAGAGGTTCATTTAAAGGACACTTTAGTATCAGGTGAAACCACAGAACAACAACGAAAAGAAGAATTGGCTGAAATCGCCAAGATTCTAAAATCATATTTAAAATAGATCTGTATAAGGAATTATTCCATGAAGTCACGTGCTGCCGTTGCGTTTGGTCCTGGTCAACCTCTTCAAATTGTTGAAGTTGATGTTGCACCACCGAAGAAAGGTGAAGTATTAATCAAGATTTCCCATACCGGTGTGTGTCATACAGACGCATTTACTTTATCTGGCGATGATCCTGAAGGCGTTTTTCCGGCTATTCTCGGGCATGAAGGTGCTGGTGTCGTAGTTGAGGTTGGTGAAGGCGTGACTAGCGTCAAACCAGGTGATCATGTAATTCCACTTTACACCGCTGAATGTGGCGAGTGCCTATTCTGTAAATCTGGAAAATCGAACTTGTGTATTTCCGTTCGAGAAACTCAAGGTAGAGGCGTAATGCCAGATGGCACCACTCGTTTTTCTTACAATGGTCAACCGATTTACCACTATATGGGCTGCTCAACGTTCAGTGAATACACGGTAGTGGCAGAAGTATCATTGGCTAAAATCAATCCTGAAGCCAATCACGAACATGTCTGCTTACTAGGTTGTGGTGTAACAACGGGTATCGGTGCAGTACACAACACGGCTAAAGTACAAGAAGGTGATAGTGTTGCGGTCTTTGGTTTAGGTGGTATTGGTCTAGCAGTCGTACAAGCCGCACGTCAAGCTAAAGCAGGACGTATTATTGTGGTTGACATGAATCCAGATAAATTTGTGCTGGCAAAAGAGTTTGGCGCAACGGACTTCTTGAACCCTAAAGACTACGATAAACCAATCCAGCAAGTAATTGTCGAAATGACTGGTTGGGGTGTAGATCATTCATTTGAATGTATTGGCAACGTGAATGTAATGCGTGCAGCCCTTGAAAGTGCACACCGTGGCTGGGGACAATCTGTAATTATTGGTGTAGCTGGCGCAGGTCAAGAAATCTCTACCCGTCCATTCCAACTGGTTACTGGTCGTAAATGGCTAGGTTCTGCGTTTGGTGGCGTAAAAGGTCGTACGCAACTTCCAGGAATGGTTGAAGATGCCATGAAAGGTAAAATTCAATTAGAACCATTTGTGACACATACGATGGGCTTGGATCAGATCAATGAAGCCTTTGATCTAATGCATGAAGGTAAGTCAATTCGTACTGTAATTCATTACGAATAATTCCGTCAGACCTTATAGTTTTCCATGCATGTGCATCATGAATGACATGCATGGAATCCTCTAAAACGGCACATTATCTGTAAAACCCATCTATCTGTGTAGGCATCGTGTATAGGTTCAACAAACCTGCCTACATTTTAAATCTTAATCACTATTCTCTGTGGAGAATGACAGACTCTTTGTTTACTCGATTTCTCATGAAGTCTTGCTCAACATAGGTAATTGATTATGGAAATAATTGAGAAACATGCTTCTTTTGGTGGATCGCAAGAAGTGTATTGCCATCAGTCAACAGCATTAAACTGTTCAATGAAATTCTCAATATATCTGCCACCTCATGACAAAGATGAGCGGTTGCCAGTTTTATATTGGTTATCAGGGCTGACTTGCAACGAACAGAACTTTATTACTAAAGCCGGAGCACAAAAGTATGCGGCTGAACATAAAGTCATTATTGTTGCACCAGATACCAGCCCACGTGGAGAAGATGTACCAGATCATGCAGATTATGATTTAGGCCAAGGTGCAGGATTCTATGTGAATGCAACACAAGCACCCTGGTCACAGCATTTCAAAATGTATGATTATATTGTGGAAGAGCTCAGAAATCTGATTGACCTGAATTTTCCGACCAACCAAGTCCAAAGCATTATGGGGCATAGCATGGGTGGTCATGGTGCATTAGTCATTGGGTTAAAAAACCCTGAGCTGTATAAAAGTATTTCTGCTTTTGCACCAATTGTTGCACCTAGCCAAGTACCTTGGGGGAAAAAGGCTTTCACACACTACCTAGGTGAAAACGAAACTTTATGGAAAAGCTATGATGCGATTGAATTAATCAAAAACGCGGAAGTTCATTTACCTATTTTAGTCGATCAGGGAACAGCTGATGATTTTCTTGAAGAACAGTTAAGACCTAAGCTGCTTAGTGATATTTGTTTGGAACAAGAATATCCTCTTACACTTAACCTAAGAGAAGGGTATGACCATAGCTATTACTTCATTGCGAGCTTTATAGAGAAACATATAGAGTTTCACAGCAAATTCCTAGCAAAAAAACTTTCATAGATATGAGGATATACATGTTGTTCTTGAATGCTTCTTGAGCAATATAATCTCCAGATGAAGAGGTCAGCTTATAAATCTAAGGTAGAGTCAATTGATCCTTATATAACTAAGATTGAATTTAATCATCTCATATCTTGATTTTTGATTCAAATGTTAATGATATTAACTTGAATAAATTCATAGCATTATGTCGAAATAAAAACCTAAATTTTGGCTCAGCTATGGGAAATTTTTTTAACTTTTATACAACAAAACTTTCTGACATGCATACATTAGCAATGTCAGAATCAGTTTGAATTCTAATCAATTTTGGAGTTTTAGTCATGCTTAAAACAGCTTTATATGTGCGTCTTGAAGCTAAACCGGGTAAAGAAGAAGAAGTGGAAGCTTTCCTTAAAGCCGGTTTACCTATTGTAATGGAAGAACCTGCGACCGTTGCGTGGTTTGGCCTACGTCTTGGACCTACAACATTTGGTATTTTTGATGCATTTCCTGATGAGGTGGGTCGCCAAGCGCATTTATCTGGCAAGGTTGCAGCTGCTTTGATGGCTCAGGCCGAAGAGCTATTTTCAGAGCCACCGTCTATTGAAAAAGTAGATGTTTTGGCGAGTAAACTACCAGCTTAAACCGACGCTTAAATGTATGAGTGTGCTGCCTGAAATTTTGAATGAAAGGCAGCACTTCAACCCTGTGAGGTTTGTCAGAGGCTTTTTATTCAAGTTGGGCTACTTTATTTATTGGCTTAATCTCATCGTTTACATGGGTCAATATCCAAAACAGGGTAAATAAACGAATGAATCCACATGCCTTATATTGAACCAATCTATCTAATTTAGCGCTGCATTTGTACATCTGCTAAACCTTGCCAATCTGCTTTTAAAATATTTAATCATTGCTATTTTCTATGAGCCATTCACTGTTTCAGCCAATGCGTTCACGACCACGTCAATAGTCATACGTGTTGATATCTTCCATCCAACAATCGCTCGTGAAAATACATCAATAATAAAAGTGGTATAGAACAAGCCTGAATTTGTTTAAGCATCACTCAAGTTGGCAAGCTGAAATAATTTTTTAAAAAATAGACGACTGGTCTATTTTTATGTATAGTTAGCACATGGTGTAGGCAAAAGCCGCAGTATTGTCCAATTTTTTAAAGTTTATTTGATGAATAACGGTGGCTTTTCAAATCAATTAGCTGATCATCCTAGGATAAAAATATGCTGAATTTTAACTTTTATAATCCGACCCGCATTATTTTTGGTGGCGATACAATAGCTGAAATCAATGACTATGTGCCTACAGAAGCAAAAGTGTTAATGTTATTTGGTGGTGAAAGTGCACGTAAGAATGGTACTTTAGCTGAAGTGCGTGAAGCATTAGGTGCAAGAGAAATTCATGAATTTGGCGGAATTGAGCCGAATCCGAGTTATGAAACCCTCATGAAAGCTGTAGAGCTGATTCGAGAACAAAAGATTGATTTCTTGATGGCTGTCGGTGGTGGATCGGTAATTGATGGTACTAAATTTATTGCAGCAGCAGTCAATTATACAGGGGATACATGGGAGATTTTAGAAACCCATGGTACTAAAATTACTCAAGCTTTGCCTTTTGCGAGTGTACTCACCCTTCCGGCAACTGGTTCAGAAATGAATAGCGGTGGTGTAGTAACCAGAAAATCGACCCAAGCCAAATTGTCATTTAGCAGTCCCTATGTTTTTCCGCAATTTTCCGTACTAGATCCGAATAAAACCTTTAGCTTGCCGACGCGCCAGTTGGCTAATGGCGTGGTGGATGCATTTGTTCATGTCATTGAACAGTACTTAACTTACCCTGTGAATGCACAAGTACAAGATCGTTTTGCCGAAGGTCTATTGCAAACTCTGATTGAGATTGGACCGAAAATCTTGGAAGATTCAGCAGATTATGACACGCGTGCGAATTTGATGTGGTCTGCTAGCATGGCACTGAATGGGCTGATTGGAGCTGGTGTACCACAAGATTGGTCAACCCATTTGATTGGACATGAGCTCACGGCTTTACATGGTATTGATCATGCTCGTACCTTGGCCATTGTGTTGCCAGCCAATCTACAAGTGCGTCGTCAAGAGAAGCGAGAAAAATTACTACAGTATGCAGCTCGTGTCTGGCAGATTGTCGAAGGTGATGAAGAACAATGTATTGATACGGCTATTGCTCGTACTCGAGCCTTCTTTGAGCAACTTGGATTGCCGACTCGTCTTAGCGATTATGGACTGGGGGAGACAGATATTGAGATCATCATTACGCAACTTAAATCACACAATCTGACACAGCTAGGCGAACACAAAAATGTTTCATTAGAGATCAGTCGCCAAATTCTTGCGACGAGCATCTAAATAAGCTATCTGGCATGCTCACGCCACACAGCAAGTGATCATGCAACAATGCTCCTGAATCATGAAAATTATCGGAGAAATAACATGAAAATTTTAGTCGTTTTAACCTCACATGATCAACTTGGCAATACTGGTAAGAAAACAGGTTTCTGGCTAGAAGAACTTGCTGCACCGTATTACACCTTTATTGACTCTGGTGCTGAAGTTACGCTGGCGTCGCCTCAAGGTGGGCAGCCACCACTAGATCCTAAAAGTAATTTAGCCGATGCGCAAACTGAAGCCACTCATCGTTTTGAAGCTGATCCAACTGCAATGCAAGCATTGGCACAGACGCATAAACTTAGCGAAATTTCTGTAGCTGATTATGATGCAGTGTTTTATCCAGGCGGGCATGGTCCATTGTGGGATTTAGCAGAAGATCCGATTTCAATTTCTCTGATTGAACAGGCGATTCAGTCTGGCAAACCTGTTGCAGCAGTGTGTCATGCCCCAGGTGTTCTTCGTCATGTGAAAGCGAGTAATGGAGCGCCTTTAGTCAGCGGTAAATTAGTCACTGGTTTTAGCAATACTGAGGAGGCTGCTGTAGGCTTGACTGAAATTGTACCATTTTTAGTCGAAGACATGCTTAAAGAAAATGGTGGTCATTATTCTAAAGTAGATGATTGGCAAGTACATGTTCAAGTAGATGGCTTGCTGGTTACTGGACAAAATCCAGCCTCTTCTGCTGCAACTGCTACAGCATTACTTCAATTGTTGAAATAAAGAGTAGCTAGCGTCTGTTGTGGTGCTTAGCAGTGAATAACTTCTGACTCTGAGCAACTGGCGCAATAAGCAAAATAACCCTCACTTAATGGTGGAGGGTCTGAGTTAATAGCTTTCTTTCCTTTATTTTTCTATATACAGGAAGGAAGGGTATTTTTTAATTTAGATCAATTAAGTCATGATTATTTGGATACAATGAAATGAAAGACAGCATACTTTTTCAAAACTTAAGCTTAGGCCCTTATGTTTTGCGAAACCGTATTGTATTGCCACCATTAACGCGGTCGCGCAGTACTCAGCCAGGGAATATTCCAAATGAACTGATGGCAACCTATTATCAACAGCGTGCCGGGGCAGGATTTATGGTCACCGAAGGTACGCAAATCGAGCCACGTGGTCAAGGCTATGCTTGGACTCCCGGTATTTACAGCCCTGAACAGATTGCTGGATGGCGTAAAGTGACTGAAGCAGTGCATGCTAAAGGAGGCATTATTTTTGCACAACTTTGGCATGTTGGGCGTGTTTCACATACATCTTTGCAACCTAATCATGCATCACCGGTCGCACCCTCGGCTATTAGGGCTGATAGTAATGTTAAAGTGTTTATTGAGACCGGGCCTAATGCTGGGACCTTGGCTGATCCTTCAATGCCACGTGCTTTAAGCAATGCAGAAGTTAAAGAATTAGTGCAACTCTATGCTCAAGCAGCACGCAATGCCTTGGCTGCTGGTTTTGATGGAGTTGAAATTCATTGTGCAAATGGTTATTTGGTGAATCAATTTATCTCTTCACATAGTAACCACCGTGAAGATGAATATGGTGGATCACTAAACAATCGTTTGCGTTTTTTACGTGAAGTAGTAGAGGCAGTTGCTGAGGTGGTTGGTGCAGATCGTTTAGGAGTGCGTTTTGCCCCGCTATTTGAAAGTACAGAGGAAGATCGTGTTTACATAGGGTTGGTTGAAGATGATCCACATGTGACTTATATTGAAGCCATAAAAATACTTGAAGAAGTTGGGATTGCCTATTTATCGATTGCAGAAGCTGATTGGGATAATGCACCAGAACTTCCTCATGATTTTCGTAGAGATGTCAGAGACACTTTCAGTGGTCGGATTATTTATGCAGGTCGATATACGGCAGAAAGAGGGACTCGAATTTTAGAGGCAGGACTGGCCGATTTAATTGCATTTGGACGCCCATTTATTGCGAATCCAGATTTACCCGATCGCATCGCCAATGGCTGGCCATTGAATCCAGTAGATGCAAGCACTATGTATGGTGGGACAGAAAAAGGCTATATTGATTATCCAGCTTACGCAGATTAGTATTGACTAAGTGAGTTATTTTGCCAACCACAACGGTTGGCAAAATAAGGACTTAGGATTGCTGTTGCCAGCATAAATTCTTCTTAAAACAAATTCTTAAAATTTTTTAGCTGTGTAATGAGCCAACCTGCCAGTGGGAAAGAAATCAGTTGCGTTACTGGCACCAATACTATGACTTCAATCAACACCATCATCGGGAAACTTTGATGCTGAGTAATTGGCTTTAATAAAGTGAGTACCAGTAATAGTGTGGGATATAAGCCTAAATATCCGACTAAAATACGAGTCATGAGGGCTTTAGAAGGAGAATTCATTGTGCGCTATACTCATGGATTGTAAATTGATCTAATAGCAACACATTAATAAGTAATCATTGGGCTGCTGTCATTAATTATGTAATTGATATTTAATCTAATTTTTACGAGACTTCACTTTTTAATAGAAATTTAGTTGCTCTCAGAGCTTGATGTAATGGTGTTTTATCTTTTTGCAACTTACTCAGTAATGCTGCACCTAACCACATTTGGTAAAGTACTTGTGCCAAAGTCGAGGCCTCAGTATCTGCTTGGATAGACTGATCCTGTTTTCCCAAATCAATTAAACCAGCAATACGCTCGATTACATCATCCACGCCAGCGGACATAATGGAACGCATATCTTCAGATAGATCGGCAACTTCTGCGGCAAGTTTCACAATTAAACAACTATCCGCCCAACCACACTGTGTTTCAGGATCTTCTATCCATAAATTAAAATACTCAATCAGCTTTTGATAAGGAGATTTATCGCTACGCCATACATCATTTAAACGGACTTGGTAATTATCCACATAATGCTGTACCAATTCACATCCGAAAGCTTCCTTGGATTGGAAATAATGATAAAACGAGCCTTTGGGGATCTCACAGCTCTGTAAAATTTCCTGTAATCCTACACCAGTAAAACCTTTATGCAAAATCAGGTCTGAACTGGTGTTAAGAATGTGTAAGCGCTTCGCTTCAGACTTTTTAATAGGATTAGGCTTCATATTAATTATTTACTCTATTATAAAAAATAGACCAGTCGTATTGTTTTTTATTATAACTCCTCTACAATGGATGTAAAGAAATTTTAATCATAATTTTTGATTGTGAAGGGAAGTAATTCTAAATAAAACATGGAGTTATGTGTGAAAACAGTTATTAATCAACGCATCGTTTTAGCTAAACGGCCAGTGGGTGAGCCAAAACACAGCGATTTTCGTATTGAACAAGTTGAGCTCAATGAACTTAAACAAGGCGAGATATTGTTAAAAACCATTTACTTGTCACTCGATCCTTATATGCGTGGTCGCATGAGCGATGCTCCTTCATATGCAGCACCGGTTGAAATTGGCGAAGTGATGGTCGGTGGAACAGTCAGTCAAGTAGTGGCCTCTAAAAACCCAAAATTCAAAGAAGGCGAGTGGGTTTTTTCAGGAAATGGCTGGCAGGGCTACGCAATTTCTAATGGGACTGCATGTCAAAGCTTAGGTATGCAACCTGAACATCCATCTTGGGCATTGGGTATTTTGGGAATGCCAGGATTTACTGCTTATATGGGGTTGTTGGACATTGGTCAGCCTAAAGCCGGTGAAACTTTAGTCGTTGCAGCTGCAACGGGACCTGTTGGTGCTACGGTTGGACAGATTGGCAAACTTAAAGGTTGTCGCGTGGTTGGCGTCGCAGGTGGGCCTGAAAAATGCCGTTATGCAGTAGAAGAACTCGGCTTCGACGCTTGTATCAATCATCATGATGAAAATTTTGCAGAACAATTACAACAAGCAGTTCCGAACGGTATTGATATTTATTATGAGAATGTAGGGGGTAAAGTGTTTGATGCGGTATGGCCATTGCTTAACTCTGCGGCACGTGTACCGGTGTGTGGTGTGGTTTCCCAGTATAACGCTACCGAGCAAGTACAAGGGCTAGACCGTTTACCGGGCTTTATTTCCACCCTTTTAAAAAAGCGTATTCGCATGCAAGGCTTTATTATTTTTGATGATTATGGCAGTCAGTATCCGGAATTCTATCAGCAAATGTTTGAATGGTTGAAAGACGGAAAAATCAAATATAAAGAGCATATGGTGCAAGGTTTAGATAACACGATCAATGCTTTCAATGGTATGTTGAAAGGCGAAAACTTTGGCAAAGTGGTTGTAAAAATTTAAAAAAATAGGAATTATCATGATTAAACTACATCATTTAGATCAATCACGTTCTTTTCGCATTTTGTGGTTACTTGAAGAAATCAAGCAGCCCTATGAGCTGAAACGCTATTATCGTGACTCAAGCACGCATTTGGCCCCTGAATCTTTAAAAACCATCCATCCTTTAGGGAAATCTCCAGTATTGGAATGGGATGGCAAAGTTATTGCAGAGTCAGGCGCAATCGTTGAGTTATTAATTCAGAAACTTGCGCCGCATTTAGCACCAGATATGGATGAATCTACTTATGTCGATTATCTACAGTGGATTCATTTCTCAGAAAGCTCTGCCATGCTGCCATTTTTGTTAAAAACGTTTAATGCGATAGAAACCAAGCAAGGCACGAAGTTGGTATTTCTAGAAAATTATACTCAAGTTGAGTTCGATAAGGTATTTGGCCATTTAAATGAATATTTAAAAGATAAAGAATTTCTAGTGGCAGACCGTTTAACCGGTGCTGACTTTATGATGGGCTTTGGACTACATGCTTTAGTTTATCATATGGGACAAGGTGAAAATTATCCCCATATCCAACGTTATGTAGCAGGTTTAAGCCAACTACCTAGCTGGCAAGTCGCAGTACAAATTGAACAAAATGGTGTGAAAAGTCAAAAATAGCAAAATTGTTTTTTTAACGCAATTGAGAAAAAGAATCATGATTGACAAGTACATATGATTATAAAATAACCTGACACTTATTTAAAGTAAACGCCTAATGAATTTCATCGGGCGTACTCTATTTTAAAGATAAGGAATTACCATTATTTAAGACAAGTTTCGCCTATTCTTTCACTGCAAATTCCTATCAAAAGAGCTTGAATATCACGACGGTTACGTTGAAAGATATAATCAACTTTTGAAAGAAAAGTGACTAACGCACAGCAACATTAAATTATTCCTTGGGGTATTAAACAAGTAATCTATATCATTTTAATAACATAAACACATATGCGTAAAAATCACGCCCCGCTTAACTGGCAATAGTTTTTGAACCCTCGTATAAAAGCTTAAAAGAATCTAGCAAGTCTTTATTTAATGTTAATACTCATCCAGTATTGAGGTTTTTTATCATTTCTTGCCTGTGATCTAGGTTGTAATACTCTAATTTCATACTCACCTGAAGCAGGTAAAATATAAATACCATTATCATCAAGCTCTGGAGAATATTCTCCAATATTGATGGAGTCTTTTAATTGATTACCCCATAAGTAAGCTTCAACATTTCCTCCAGTCAACTTCACTTTTAACTTTTGCCCTTTTTTAGCATAAAATTTGTAGGAATCATACTTGTATCCCTCTATCCTTCCGTAATAATTTGCAGAGTAAGCTTTTTTTGCAAACTTAACTACAACAGTCTTTCGTATATCATTGTTATCATTTGCAAGTACGGCTGGGCTAAGCATAGTTAAAGTTAGGGCCATAAAAGCACCAGCTAGTAATTTCGTATTCGCTATTTTCATAAGGTTACCTTAATTCTTGTATCGCCCCTGACATAGTAACATAAGTAATAAGTAACCATGAATCATGGAACAGAACTGTGAATAGTCATAACATAGAGTTGCACTTCAAATGCTAATTTAAGACTTGCGAAATCAATGGTTAATTAATTGGTCACTAAGGAATAGCCAATCTAGATATAAAGTTTATTTAACAAATACTTATAAAAATATATGATGCGTATCATACGCATCATATATAAAGCGTTCTATTTTGATATAATTGATCCAATCAACCCCTTATTAGGTTTCATTTAAATTCCATGAGTCTTACTGATATTAAAGTTCGCCAAGCTCATTGCAAGGAAAAAACCTGTTTTTTATCCGATGAAGATGGGCTTAGCCTGAAGATTGAGCCGAGTGGAAGAAAATCTTGGTGCTATCGCTATACAGATCCACAAACTAAAAAACGTCGACGCATTCAGTTAGGTCTTTATCCTGATTTATCGCTGAAAAAGGCACGACAAGTCAGAGATGACTTTAAAGACAATAATTTCTGTTTTGAACATGATACTGCCTCTAATCTTATCACCTTTGGTAAGGTCGGGGAGGAGTGGTTACAGTTCAAACTGAAGAATGCCTTCAACGATCTACCCCGCTGTGGTGTACTACAGTTAGCAGAAAGATGCTTACAGCAAGATATTTATCCAGACCTTCAGGATTTACCTTTTCAAAACATCAAGCGCTATGACCTGGTTTCAGTAATCAAAAAAATAGAGGGACGCCAAGTAAAAGAACCTGTCAAAAAAGCTTGTAGTTATTTGAACCAAATTTATGACTACGCTGTAGCGATGGGTTATTGTGAGTTCAACATCGCTCATGGTTTAAATAAAATCACCATTAACAGCAAAATCAAAAAAAATTATCCGTATTTGAAAGCGGAGGAAATATTTGATTTTAAGAATAAATTACAAAAATTGGATGCCCATCCCATTATTAAAAAAGCACTGATGTTCAAATTACATACTGGCGTGAGAGGGGCCGAATTGTTATTGGCTGAGCCTCATCATTTTGATTTAAATGAAAAAATCTGGAAAATACCTGCCTTGCATATTAAACAGTTTCGACGAAAAGTTATATTAGGCCATGAGATTCCAGATTTTTTAGTTCCACTTTCAAATCAGGCTTTAGAGATTTTGAAAGACGTCATGCAGTGGTCATACGGTGAAAAATACCTTTTTGCTAGCCCTCGCAAACACAATCAACCGATTCATTTTAATACTCTAAATATGGCCATACGTAAGATGGGGTATGGCAAACATCAACTATCTTCTCATGGATTACGTTCTACTTTTAGTACCATTTTGAATGACTCAGGTTTGTTCCAAGATAATTGGATTGAGGCACAACTTTCACATATTGATAAGAACCGTACCCGTGCCAGCTATAATCACGCTGACTATTTAGCTCAACGGACTGAAATGATGCAGTGGTGGGGTGATTATTTAAGTACTAGTAAGTGAAAATCGTACTTTTATACAGAAAAACATAAACTTAAAAAATTGTGAGGTGTCAAATGGATAGTAAACAATATACTTACCGTGTTAAATGGTCAGCTGAAGATAATGGGTATGTTGGGTTGTGTGCTGAGTTTCCATCATTGTCTTAGCATGATGCGGATCAGTCTAAAGCATTCTCAGGAATAGAGGAGCTCGTTGCTGATGTTGTCGCTGATATGATTAGCAATAATGAAAAAGTTCCTACACCACTCTCCGGAAAAATATAGTAGGCAATTTATTGTCCTTGTTCTCAGTGGTTCAACAAAAACTAGCCCTCGAAGCAGCAGAACGTAGTGTGGGCATGAATCGTTTAGTATCAGTAAAAAGAGCTATGTAATTTTAGTCTTTACTAAGGTCTAGTAGGAGTGAGTGATAAAGCAGGAACAAGAATTTATGCTTCACATATTCTGTAAATCGTATGAATTTGAATTACTAGGTATTTTAAAAGAAAGTTTTCTTTGATTTAGTGTTTTTATATAAAAAATAATTTTTAAAAATAACTTAGGCTAATTGATAAACACTATCTGGAAAGATTAAAAGAAAATATTTTTTAATTTCTGCTAATTCATTTAAGGCAGGTTCTCTTTCTAGCAGTTGAAATGTCCAAATAAGTACAGCCTGATGATTATCATAGCAAGTATTTACTCCAAGAAAATTAGCCAATCCATAACTTCTATTGATGTTCATTTCTTTAATTAATTGATTTCCTAAGTCACGAGCTTGCTGGCTGATTAATAACTCATTTGGTAACACGGCGGTCATCTCCACAAAAAAATCTAATGCAGGTTCAATCCTTATATTTAAAAAGTTATAATTTAATTGAAATGGATAAAATATACTTTCTACAAGTTGTAATAACCTGCTGTAGGTTAATTTTAGCAAAGTATTACTCAGGCAACAACTTCAAATAACCCACAGCAAGTTATTTTTTGTAAATTAATTTAAATATGATTACTTGTAAGTTATCTAGCCTCATGGGCGATAGAAAAATTTTAAAATTAAGTGAAGTGGTGCATGCGACAGGAATCAATCGTAATACGCTGACAAGTATGTATTATGACCGTGCTATACGTATCGAATTGCCAGTCGCTGATAAGTTATGTAAATACTTTAACTGTACGATGAATGATTTGTTTGAGTTTAAGGAAGAAGTTGAAGAAAAAGATTAACCAATACTTCTTTTGATAAGTTTTCTCTACAGGTCTAATACTGAACTTTATAAAATTTCATCGAAAACAGAGATTTACTTTATTATTTATATAAAAGAATCAATCGAATGATAGAGGTTTTTTTCTTATAACTTAATCAAGAAGAGGGCTAATGACCCACAATAGCGGTAACTATTGTGGGTTTGTTCCATGTAATGCAAATTGCAGTACAAGGAATTTAAAATGACTTCACTGCTGATCTTACGTTGCCCTTGTACGACTTAGGCAGACCACATACCCGAATTGTCACTTAAATTTGAGTAGATATGAGAAGTCTTAACTTTTAAATCTTTGTGCAACAAAGCCGTTTATACGCTAAAAAAATTCTCATACTTACCAAAAGGTAACTGTAAACGTTATGAAAAAACTCCGTAATTATGATTCTGCTCCGGGCTGTTCAATGGAAGCGGCATTACATATTTTAGGTGGAAAGTGGAAGGGTGTAATTTTATTTCATTTGTTTAAAGATGGGACTTTGCGCTTTAGTGAATTGCAACGTCATCTGGTGAGTATTAATCAGCGCTTACTAACCAAACAGTTACGTGATCTTGAAGAAGATGGATTGGTCATACGCCATGTATATCCTGTTATTCCACCTAAAGTTGAATATTCACTCAGCGATGAAGGACGAGAGTTACAGGATTTGATTATGGATCTCAGTTTGTGGGGCAAAAAATGGCTCGAAAAAAGAGGCATGAAAACTGCAGCGGATGAGGATCTAGATACTTTGAAAGCGGTATTCACTAAACAAAGTCACTGAATCCAAGATCCTGTTTTTGATTGAATCGTTTCAATAACCCAGTCAATAAAAGTGCGTACTTGCGGTGCAAGGTATTGTCGATTGGGGTACATAATCGAGAGTGGGAAGTTGACGTGTCCTAAATCTTGAAGAACTTGAACAAGGGTTCCATTGTGGAGTTCATCCATGACCAATATGCCCGGAACTTGCATTAAGCCAATATGATTGAGTGCACATGCAACCATGGCTTCGGCATCATTTGCCATAATGCCACTCGAAAATGTTACTTCTTCTTCATCACTTGCATTGGAAAAATGCCATGCGAGGGGTATGTGCTTTTGTCCTGAGAAGTAATTAATGATCGTATGATCATTAAGGGACTCAATTGAAGACGGTATTCCATTTCTTTTGAGATACTCAGGTGAAGCACAGATCACCATAGGAATATCTGCGATCTTGCGGCCTATCATACTGCTGACTGGTAGCGTGCCAAGGCGTAAAACGCAATCAACAGAGTTAGCAATCAGATCAATGGGTTGATCATTCACTCCAAGCACAATACTAATATCTGGATACTGAGCGCGAAATTTTGCTAACTCGGGAATGACCAAAGATTTTGCTAATGCTGCTGGAATATCAATTCTTAATCTTCCACTGGGCTTCTCTTTACTCCCACCAAACAAGTTCTGTGCATCCTCTACATCACGCAATAACTCCATTGCTTTTGCATATAGGGTTTCACCTTCACCCGTCAGATTAGTCCTTCGGGTTGTGCGTTGTAAGAGGCGTACACCGACATGTTTTTCTAATTCTCCAATCGCTTTTGTTATTCCGGGTCTTGCCATGTGTAGGGTCTCAGCGGCACGAGAAAAGTTCCCCATTTCAACCACGGTCACGAAAATCTGGAGTTGGCGGATAAAGTCCATAATTTAATTGTTTCATTTTTTGATAACAATAATGTACCAGTTTGTTGTCTTAAAAAATAGTTTAAATGGACGTAATATTTTCTTCAGACAGAGCGTGGAACGGATTAAGACGGGTACACAAGCTGATCTGTCTATACACCAATCTGGTTACCAATGCTCAACTCGATAAGAGCAGATTAAAGAGGAAATAGAGATGGCACGTCATGTACGTTTTCATGAAACTGGTGGTCCTGAAGTTTTAAAAATTGAAGAGGTTCCAACCCCTGAACCTAAATCAGGTGAAGTCCGTATTCGAGTTCATGCACTAGGTTTAAACCGAGCAGAAAGCATGTACCGTTCAGGTCGTTATGTGATTGAACCCCAGTTTCCAGCAACCATGGGTTATGAAGCTTCAGGTTATATCGATGCAATCGGTGCAGATGTTGAAGGCTTTACAGTCGGTGATGCAGTTAGTGTTATCCCAGCCTTCATGTTTGATGAATATGGTCTTTATGGTGATCTTGTTGTCGCGCCAGCCCGTGCAGTGGTGAAGAACCCTGAAGGTGTGAGTTGGGAAACTGCAGCAGCAACATGGATGCCTTACACCACAGCGTGGGGTGCATTAATTGATATCGCCAACCTTGGCAAAGGTGACTTCGTTGTTCTAGGTGCTGCATCAAGTAGTGTTGGGCTTGCCGCAATTGAAATTGCGAATAGTGTCGGTGCGACTCCAATTGCATTAACTCGTAAAGATGAAAAAGTTCTAGAGCTTAAAAATGCGGGTGTAGAGCATGTTTTACAGGTCGGTGTTGATGATCTTGAGCAAGAAATTCTGAATATCACGGGTGGTCAAGGTGCACGTGTCGTGTTTGATCCTGTGACGGGACCAGATTTTGAGAACATCATTAAGGCAACTGGCAAAGATGCGATTGTTTTCATCTATGGTGCATTAAGTCACGATGCAACCCCAATTCCAGTGATGCATATTCTGGGTAAGCACACAACGATTCGTGGTTTCGAATTTATTGAAGTGACAGCAGATGATGCAAAACTAGAAAGAGCGAAACAATTTATTACGCAAGGTTTAGCTTCGGGACAGTTTAAAGCGAAGATTGCACGTATATTCCCATTTGAACAAATTGTGGAAGCAACGCAATTCCTCGAATCCAATGCACAAGTCGGTAAAATCATCGTAACAATCGACTAAAACACCGCTTCACAATTTTCACATCACTTTCCTCGTTCTGAGAGGTAAATTTGGCATTACCTCTCATTTTTTTTACAGATTTTATTTGGAATACACTATGTTTGATATTAACAATCATATTGGGTTCAGAAGAATCTTTGCACCCAATAAATTGACTCTTGGCTTTATTCTCCCACTCGAAGCCTATCCAGATACTGCTGCACCTATGATGAATAATCATGTGGAGCTGGTTAAATTGGCAGATACTGCTGGATTTGCTGCTCTTTGGGCACGAGATATTCCGCTGCTTGATCCTAATTTTGGTGATGCAGGTCAACTCTATGATCCGTTTACTTATTTGTCATTTTTATCTGCTCATACCCAAAATATTGCACTGGCAACAGGTAGTACGGTATTAACCTTACGTCACCCTTTACATGTTGCAAAACAGGCGAATTCAGTAGACCAATTATCGAATGGTCGTATGGTTCTAGGCATTGCTTCAGGTGACCGAGGTGTTGAGTATCCTGCCTTTGGGTTAAGCCAAGAATATGATGAACGTGGTGAGCGTTTCAGAGAAGCCTACCACTATTTCCGTCAGGCGGCTGAACATGAGTTTCCTCAGCATTTTTCTGCTCGTTTTGGTGAATTAGATGGCAGTTTAAATCTGCTGCCTAAGGCTCATCAAAGTCGAGTTCCTGTTGTGGTGACTGGTAGTAGCCGTCAGGATATTAACTGGATTGCAGAGCATTCAGATGCGTGGTTGTATTATTTTATTGATGCGAGTCGATTATCACCTTTACTGCATACGTGGAAAGTTGCTTCAAAAGCATTCACGCAAGATGGTTTACCTAAACCATTTGCACAAGGGTTATTCTTAGATTTAGCAAGTAATCCAGATCATCCTGTTCAATCGATCCACTCGGGTATGCGAGTAGGACGGAATACCTTAATCAAGTATTTAAAACGCATACAAGATATGGGTGTTAATCATCTCACTTTTAATTTGAAACTATCACAGCGTCCTGCAGTTGAAGTGGTGAGTGAGCTGGCTGAGTTTGTTTTACCTCATTTTCCAGCACATGACTAATTATTCTATTAACCCATCATTACAGGGACTTGTTCCGCGAGTGAATCGATTAGAAGACGGGTGCGATGAGGCAGGTACTTGGTTTTTGGCCATACGACATGGATGTCTATCGGCTGGACGCGTTCACTGTCCATTACCAGTGTGAGTTGACCTGTTTCTACATAAGGCGCACCTAACCAATTCGGTAACCATGCCAAGCCTCCATTTTCGATGGCTGAGTCAGCAATCACTTGCAAATCATCATACACTTCTTTACTCGGCAAAATAATATTAACCAGTGCGTCTTTATGATCTCGTATGGTCCAAGGCTGAATATGGGAGGCTCTGCCATATAAGATGCCTTGATGCTGATATAAATCTTCGATTGAAATGGGTGTCCCAAACTGTTTGAGATACTGCGGAGAGGCAAAAATTGCCATTCGTTGTACCGCAATTTTTTTTGCAATTAAAGACGTTGAATCTGCAACAGGACCGATCCTAATCGCAAGATCAAACCCCTCAGCCAAAATATCAATCACACGATCTGAGAACTCGGTTTCGAACAGAATTTTAGGGTGTAATCGCGTGAGTATTCGTAATACAGGTGCGACACATCGACGACCGAATAAAACGGGGCAACTGATTCGAATTTTACCTTCAGGTCCAACTTGACCATCTCTCAATTCAGATTCCAGTGCATTGATATCATTTAACATGCCTAGACAATGTTCATAATAAATTCCACCTTCATGGGTAAGGCTTTGTTGCCGTGTCGTTCGATGAAAAAGTCGTAACCCCAAACGCTGTTCAAGTTTAGAAATAGATTTTGCAATTGCAGATCTCGTGAGATTCATTCGAAATGCAGCCCCAGAAAAACTTCCTGTTTCAACTACTGCAATAAAGGTCACTATTCCTGAGAAACGATCTTCTAAAGGATTCCGACTGTTCATTCAATTTGTCCACGAAATTCACCATCACCAGTTTATATCATCACCTGCTTAATCTCTATTGTTTCCTTAAAGTATCCAATCAGTGTATTTATGCTTGACCAAGTCAATATAAAGTTTCCATATACTAAGCAGCATATTGAAAACAACACGATTGGTATTGAGCAGTGCTGTATTCAATCCATTCGCAAAATAGGTTGAGTTCTATGAAAAAGCGCATCTTTATTACAGGCGGTACGGGCTACATCGGTGGTAGTTTTTTACAACTGATGTGGGAACGACACTATCTTGACCAATATGAAATTCGAGTTTTATCGAGAAACTCTTCGGTTGCAGAAGAGCTTCAAAAGCGAGGCTTTATCCCTGTTGTTGGATTACTGGATGACGATGAATTACTCAGTCGTGAAGCTGAAGCGGCAGAAATCGTATTTAGCACTGCAAACTGTGATCATAAGGCCAGTGTAGTTGCTTTATTGAGCGGTTTACACAAGCAATTCGAGAAAACAGGTCAGCAGCCTATTTTCATTCATACATCTGGTGCAGGGGTTCTAACCGAGCATTCGATTGGACTTGGTGTGCCGCCCGAATTAGATCGCAATCAAACTGAATGGGATGAACAGGATGTTGAAAAACATCAAGACATTGGTTATGCCGCACCACATCGCTTTGTGGATGTCGAAGTCTTTAAAGCTGCTAAGCAAGGTTTTGTAAAAACTTATTTGGTTGTGCCACCGACTGTATTTGGCGTGGGCTTAGGGCCATTTGCTGCAAATCGGATGTCGATTCAAATTCCACGTTTGGTTTATCACTCATTAGTTCGACGTCAAGTCATGACTGTAGGAACGGGCGATAACATTTGGCCGAATGTGCATGTGGCTGATTTAGCTGAACTGTATTTGCTGATTATGGATGCTGCTCAAAACGGTACTGCACCAAGTGGCGTCGAAGGCATCTATTACCCAGCTGCCGAACATTTCTACTGGAAACAGGTCTCTCAGCGAATTGCTGAAATCTTTGATCAACAGAAGCTCTTACCGTCACCTGTAGTCACGATGGGACTGCAATCGGGTTGGTTCTGGGGCAGTAATGTTTGTGTTCATCCGACGAACTCAATAAAACTCGGTTGGAAAGCGACCCATGGCGGAACTGTAGAGATGCTACGCGATGTTGAACATGATGTTTCTTTAGTGATCGAAGCAATGCGTTCAAACAATTTTTAAATTCAATGTTCTATGAGGGAAGCCGTCATAGAAATTGAAGTACTCGAAGAAGGAAATACGAATGAACTTGAATAAAATCTATCAAGCACCAGCCGTCAACAAAAAACGCTATGGCGATACAATTGTGACGATGCTCAGTGATGGTTATCTTGATGTTTCTTTTGAACTATTAAACGGTATCAAAGCCAATAAAGCCGAGGCATTACTGGAAAAACGTGGTGTTGAGCCTCTACCGCGTATGAACATTAATGCATTTGTGCTGCAAACTGGTGGTCGCACAATTTTGGTAGATAGTGGTGCGGGTGGTATTAATGGCTGGGGTGGGCGATTACAAGTTGCCTTATCTGCTGCAGGTATTGACCCGCTGGATATTGATACAGTGCTTTTGACTCATGCGCATCCTGATCATGTGGGCGGATTAGCGGCTCCTTTAGCAACTCCGATTTTCCGAAATGTGCAAGAAGTATATGTACATGAAAATGAATTGGGATTCTGGCGCAATGACACAATTTTTGCATCTGCTCCAGATGGATTCAAACCATTTTTTGGTGTTGCAAGAAATGCGTTTGATGCGTATGACGACAAATTAGTTCCATTTAAAAATGAGGCGATCTTACCGGGTATCCAAGCAGTTCCATTATTCGGTCATACACCGGGACATACAGGTTATCTGATCGGTGATGAAAAGGATTCATTACTCATCTGGGGCGATATTGTTCATTTCCCTCATTTACAGATTGCTCGGCCTGAAGTCACGATTGCATTTGATAGTGATCCAAATGAAGCCGCAGCTGTACGTGCAACCTTATTGGATCGTGTGGCAACCGACAAATTATCCATCAGTGGTATGCATTTCAACCTGCCTGCATCTGGACGTATTTACCGTGAAAACAATCAATATGTCTTGAACTATGACGCTTGGTCACCTGCTGTTTAATGTCCACCAATCGCATGGTTCCTCCATGCGATTTTTTAGGTATGTCTTATGAATATGACTAAAAAGGGTGGTATGGGTATCACCTTTTTCGTGCCAATGGTCTTTGTTCTCTTATGGAGCACGGGGTTCATCGCTGCTAAATTTACGATTGCCTACGCACCTCCATTTAAATTGCTTTTTTTACGAGGTTTGTTGTCTTGCCTTGTGTTTTTAGTGATGGTATTGATTGCCCGAGTCAAATTTCCACCTGTAAAAAGTATCATTGAGCAAATGAAAGCTGGTTTGCTGATGCATACGTTGTTTCTCGGTGGTTGCTTTTATGCGATCAATCAGGGGATGTCACCTGCCTTAGTTGCATTAATCACAGGCTTACAACCAATTTTAACCGCCATTATTCTTTCTTTTTCTGATCAAGCCAGTATGAGCCGAATGAAATGGCTAGGTGTAGTCGTTGGTTTTGTTGGAGTTTGTTTAATTTTATCTCCGAGCAAAACATCGAATCATGTGGAACTGATTCCATTGATATCAGTAGTATTGGCTTTAGTTGGTGTGACCACAGGGGCTTTGTATCAGAAAAAGGTCAATAGCACAGGACATATTCTGTCTTTAACATTCTTTCAATATGTATCCTTAACACTGGTGATGGGCATACTCAGTTACTTTTTTGAATCGGATACAGTAGTAGCATGGTCTCTTTCATTTGTTGCGGGTCTCGTCTGGCTTGTGGTCGGTGTTTCAGTCAGTGCCATTTTACTTTTGATTTATCTTCTGAAGATTGGGGAAGCGACTAAGGTTACAACCTATTTTTATTTGGTTCCTGTCGCGACTGCATTAGAAGCATGGTTATTCTTTGCTGAACCAATCACGATGGGTACAGCAGTTGGGATGTTAACAACGATTATTGGAATGGTTCTGGTCATTATTTAAAGGGTCTATCTGTATGCTCATTATTGATTAGATTGAAATGTAGTCCACGATTTTTATGGCTTTGTTGCACAAAGATTTAAAAGTTAAGACTTCTCATATCTACTCAAATTTAAGTGACAACTCGGGTATGTGGTCTGCCTAAATCCGTAAATTTATTTAATACTGCCATACGTGCATGAATCTCATTGACTTGGCTTTGAAAATTTCTCGCACTGAGTTTATCCCCTAATAATTTGATGCAATGCATCTTGGTTTCAACCAAACTTCGCCGATGATAGCCTGACCATTTCTTCCAAATAGTTCTTCCTAAACGTTTAACTGTTCGAAGCAACTCATTGCGTTCTAGCGAGCTCATCTTTTTATCTTTCCATGGCTTCGCATTTTTTCTTGGTGGAATCACTGCATGTGCTTGCCGATCCGCAATGACCTGTCGGCACTGTTTGGTATCATAAGCTCCATCGGTATAGACGGAGTCAACTCTCTCATCTTGTGGAATCTGATCGAGTAAATCACCAAGTACCTGTGAATCACTCACATTGTTGGTTGTGAGCTGAACAGCGCGTATTTGTAAGGTTTTAGCATCTATACTCATATGTAATTTACGCCATTGACGACGATATTCAGGCTGATGTTTTTTACGCTTCCATTCACCCTCACCTAAGAATTTCAGACCTGTAGAGTCAACGATTAGATATAGTCCAACACAACTTTTTTGATAGCTAATCACAATATCAATATGCTGTTGTCGTCTACAAATTGTAGTGTAGTCTGGCGCTATCCAATTTAACCTACAAAGATGGATGAGACTTTGAACAAAGCCTGTGACCATGCGTAAAGACAATCGAAAGAGAGATTTAATCATTAGGCAGCATTGGATAGCTGCGTCGGAGTAAGTTTGATTTCGTCCTTGTTTGCCTTTTGATGGGGCATACCATTGCGTAGCAGGATCAAACCAAATGGCAATATTTCCACGATTAATGAGAGCTCGGTTATATGAAGACCAATTGGTTGTGCGATAAATTTTAGGTGTCGACTTATTCATTTGAAAATTATATTGTGGAATAAGCCTTTAGAGATAGGTTTGTGCAACAAAGCCATGAATAATATTGAATATGATGCGGTGGTTGAAAGTGCGAAAATCAAAGCGAAAAGCGATATAACAGTAGCGGTTTTAAATAATGCAGCAAGTACTGGTTTAGTTGCAATTAATGATGCAAGTAAAGAAAAGCTTATAGAGTTTATCAAAAAACTGCATGATCAGATTGATGAATAATATGAACCGCCCTTAAAGCGGTTTTTTATTGCTAGTAGAATATTTAAGGTACCTTTTCTAATAGGCACATACTATTAAAGTGTTTTTTATTTATTTTTTAGATTGAAAAGATTGCTATTTGAGTAATTTAAATATAAAAATCTTTATTGATTGAGCGTAGTTGTTATACAGGATATTTATAAGGATTTTAAAATGACAATTATCACATTGCTTGATGTTGAGACGAAGAAGAAGGTGATAGTTCGGTCCGTAATAGACCCAATAGCAAGAATAGACAAAAAAGGGAATATACAAATTATTCAAATTCATAAATGGCTATATGATGAATCTGGAGATTTCGTTGATGAAGACTTATATGAGGCACTCAACAATGGAGAAGTTGGAATATACTTAACTTTGCAGTATATGATCATTGATATTGAAAATTAATTATTTTATTTTTAGTCAGTTTGAGTTCTTACTCTCTAGAGCCTAATGGTTACTGCACATAAGACATTATTAAGTATTACCTATTGATGGACACATATTCTTTATAAGTCTTGATAAGTAAAAAAATTATGTAGGCTAAAAATAAAACCATTTAAAAAAAGAAATCTTTATCTATTTAAATATGAATATTTGATATTTTTAATTCAATCCCTATTGCTAGTGCTTAAATATTATGCCAATATGAAGTTGGAGATATTTCCGAATAGATATTTCCTATTTCAGGTTTAAGCGTTTTTTTTCGCTAAGTCCATTTCTGAATAAAAATAGGAAGTGGGCTTTTTTATTTTTAAATATTTCTGTATTATCAGTGTGTTGCTGTAGGTAACACTAAACCTTGTTGATCAGCGCAAATATCAAAAAGGGGAAGCTTACCTACTAGGCAAGCTTTTTAAATTGATGATTTAAACACAATAATCCATTTTAAAGCTCATTAGAAAAATCAAACTTTCCTAGCTTTTATTCGTACTAATTTATTGAATCTAATCGTCTTTATAATTTTAAAAAAATCCTTAAACTAAAAATGGAAAATTTCTTGTTGCAACATTGTTATAATAGGACTACCTTAAGAAAAATACTTTATAAAAATGAGGAGCTGCTGAAATGCCACAGTATCTCATGTTTGCGGAAAATATTTATAACAAAATTAAAGATGAGGAATTGTTTTCACATGACTGTATTGAAAATATGAACTTACTTATGACATGTATACGCAGAGAAATTGAGGGAACAGAATTTAAATTAAAATATAATTTTATTGATTTTGTTGAATTGTTCAGTAGACCATTAGATGAATGTAAAGTAAAAATAGATGTGAGTTTGATTCCTCCTCATAATTCAGAAGGTGAGTATATTTTATGGTTAGCTGGATTTATCGAAAAAATTACAGAAGGTGGACCTAAACCACCTCCGCCTATAAAGAAATTTATTCCAGAGTATATGAGCTTGAAATCTGAATTAGATTTTTTACCTTTAAATGAGGAAAAAATTCAAACCGAAGGTAAAGAAATTACGGATTACTTTAATTCAAAGCTCTATAAGTCAACTTTTAAGAAGTAATACTATATTGCCTGTGAGTTTAGCCACCGCCTAAGGGCGGTTTTTTTTATGGGTAAGAATAATGGATTCTACAGAATACTTTTGGCTTACTCGGAAAAAAGAACCTAAAACTAAACCTAAAAGCTGGCCACTGCCAAAGCCTACACAAAAATATCTAGAGGCAGAAGAAGAATTTACTGAAACTTTAGGGTTTGTTGACATTTACTGTTCATAATTAACCCTATAAAGGTAGCCATAAAAATATACATGCTAAAGCAACAGAACTTTGATAATTTCTTTTGAGCTTGTCATATCGAGTAGCTATTCCTCTAAATTGCTTTAATCTACAAAACATATTTTCAACTAAATGCCTGATTTTATATAAATACCAGTCCATATGGTCATTGTTCGATTGGCTATTTGTTTTCTTTGGTATATTCGCTTTAGTCCCTGTTTTCCTGATCTGTTCACGCAGTGGTTCTGAATCATAGCCTTTATCTGCACATACCACTTTTGTCTCTTTTAAATCTAATGTTGATATTAAATCAGGTGCAACTTTAACATCATGTGTGGTTCCATCGGTAATCATGAAATCAATAGGATTGCCATGTGCATCAACAATCAAATGTATTTTTGAGGAGTTTCCTCCTACACTTTTAGAAATAGATTGATTCGCTATGCCGGCAGAATGTTGATGAGCACGTACATGAGAGCCATCAATAAAAATCCACTCCATATCGGGGCATGAGGCTAGTAATTTGAATAATCTAAGAAACTTACCGCTGCTTGACCAACGATTAAAACGTTTGAAAATAGAGTTTGAATGACCAAAACAGCAAGGAATATCTCGCCACGGACAGCCTGTTCTAATTCTATAGAGAATAGCTTCAATAAAATTGCGTAAATTTGAGTTGTGGTGAATGGATAAATTACGCAGAATAACTTTCAACTTTTGCCAGTGTTGATCTGTCAGCATAGTACGAGGCATAGCGAATAGTAAAATTGGGTTTGGCGATTTGATTTTACTACTTCGCTATTTTTTTAAGCTAAAAGTGTCAACACACCCTA
>NZ_KB851201.1 GCF_000368065.1 Acinetobacter seifertii | reverse complement strand
AACTTCAACCAGTCAAAGTCATGGTGGGTCTGACAAGACTTGAACTTGTGACCCCACGCTTATCAAGCGTGTGCTCTAACCAACTGAGCTACAGACCCTCAGATACATCTATGAAGAACAACTTGTTGTGGATTCTTACCAATCGTCAATCTTTCGTTAAGGAGGTGATCCAGCCGCAGGTTCCCCTACGGCTACCTTGTTACGACTTCACCCCAGTCATCGGCCACACCGTGGTAACCGCCCTCTTTGCAGTTAGGCTAGCTACTTCTGGTGCAACAAACTCCCATGGTGTGACGGGCGGTGTGTACAAGGCCCGGGAACGTATTCACCGCGGCATTCTGATCCGCGATTACTAGCGATTCCGACTTCATGGAGTCGAGTTGCAGACTCCAATCCGGACTACGATCGGCTTTTTGAGATTAGCATCACATCGCTGTGTAGCAACCCTTTGTACCGACCATTGTAGCACGTGTGTAGCCCTGGCCGTAAGGGCCATGATGACTTGACGTCGTCCCCGCCTTCCTCCAGTTTGTCACTGGCAGTATCCTTAAAGTTCCCGACATTACTCGCTGGCAAATAAGGAAAAGGGTTGCGCTCGTTGCGGGACTTAACCCAACATCTCACGACACGAGCTGACGACAGCCATGCAGCACCTGTATGTAAGTTCCCGAAGGCACCAATCCATCTCTGGAAAGTTCTTACTATGTCAAGGCCAGGTAAGGTTCTTCGCGTTGCATCGAATTAAACCACATGCTCCACCGCTTGTGCGGGCCCCCGTCAATTCATTTGAGTTTTAGTCTTGCGACCGTACTCCCCAGGCGGTCTACTTATCGCGTTAGCTGCGCCACTAAAGCCTCAAAGGCCCCAACGGCTAGTAGACATCGTTTACGGCATGGACTACCAGGGTATCTAATCCTGTTTGCTCCCCATGCTTTCGCACCTCAGCGTCAGTGTTAGGCCAGATGGCTGCCTTCGCCATCGGTATTCCTCCAGATCTCTACGCATTTCACCGCTACACCTGGAATTCTACCATCCTCTCCCACACTCTAGCTAACCAGTATCGAATGCAATTCCCAAGTTAAGCTCGGGGATTTCACATTTGACTTAATTAGCCGCCTACGCGCGCTTTACGCCCAGTAAATCCGATTAACGCTTGCACCCTCTGTATTACCGCGGCTGCTGGCACAGAGTTAGCCGGTGCTTATTCTGCGAGTAACGTCCACTATCTCTAGGTATTAACTAAAGTAGCCTCCTCCTCGCTTAAAGTGCTTTACAACCATAAGGCCTTCTTCACACACGCGGCATGGCTGGATCAGGGTTCCCCCCATTGTCCAATATTCCCCACTGCTGCCTCCCGTAGGAGTCTGGGCCGTGTCTCAGTCCCAGTGTGGCGGATCATCCTCTCAGACCCGCTACAGATCGTCGCCTTGGTAGGCCTTTACCCCACCAACTAGCTAATCCGACTTAGGCTCATCTATTAGCGCAAGGTCCGAAGATCCCCTGCTTTCTCCCGTAGGACGTATGCGGTATTAGCATCCCTTTCGAGATGTTGTCCCCCACTAATAGGCAGATTCCTAAGCATTACTCACCCGTCCGCCGCTAAGTTAGGTAGCAAGCTACCCCTCCCCGCTCGACTTGCATGTGTTAAGCCTGCCGCCAGCGTTCAATCTGAGCCATGATCAAACTCTTCAGTTAAAATCATTTTGTACCTTATTTAAAGACAAGGTACCAATTCTGGCTCATCAATTACTGACTTAAATTTCGCTCAAATAAACTTCGAGTAATTTAAACCAATCAATCAATGAAAATTATTTCGATTAATCAATCAGTAAAAATCCACACAAGTTGTTCTTCAATTCTCTTAATGATCTTCTTCCTGGTTCGTCACCAGCAAGCTAGGTCGGCTATATTACTCTTAATCTCTTAAAAGTCAACAGGTAATTTCGATATTTTTTAAAACTTATTTTCTAAACCATCTTATCATCAAATTCATCACTTAAAGCAACTAACTTAATCACAAGTAACTGTTTTTCAACAAGTTTCTATCTGCATCACCGCCGATGGATGTGCATTATAGACCATTAAATTCCCTTTGCAATACCTTTCTCATATTTTATTATTCAACAGATCATTTTTTGGGCTTTTTAGTAGAAATTAGATGAGATATTAAACTTTTTTTAGTTAATCAACTTCATGTAGAATAGATTATTCATGCAATTGATGTGGCATTAACTCACCATGTGGCATTCCGCTAAGAAAGTATTATTCTGCATACTTGTAGTGCTTGCTACGAGTGGGCCTGCGTATGCCAATTCAAAACATAACTTCTATGTGCTGACTTTATCTATTTTAAGTTATAGCAAATGGGAGAATGTAAGCACCCCTACTCTTTGTGTAATTGATAATGCTTCAATTACTTCTACTTTTCAGTCTTATATTCAACAATTATCTTATAATTATCGTGTACAAACAGTTAATGTTAAAGATTTCCCCAAGTCACATTGCCAAGCTGTTTACTTTTCTACAACTTCTCCTCAACAACAACAAAATTTAATTCAGAATTATCCATATCGTTCTTTGCTTTCTTTAAGTATTAATAATCCAGAATGTGAAGTTGGTAGTATCTTTTGTTTATATGATCAAAATAATTACACCACTTTTAAAGTTAACTTAGATGCATTAAGCCATTCCAAGGTCCATATTGATCCAAGGGTATTACTCTTGGCTAAGAATGCGGAGTAAGGGCCATGATATCTAAGTTGTATCAGTCCACTTCTCTACATGCTCTTTTTAGAAAGTCTCAATTTACGATTTTTGCGATTACTTTTTTTATTTGTTCTTTCACCTTTGTATCTATTTCCGTTTTTACTATGGAAACTTATGCAAAGCAGAATTTGCAATTACTTAGTCATACGCTTCTTGAGCGTATTCAACCTGCTGTAGTGTTTAATGACAAGATCACAATAGAACAGATCTTAAATGAATATACGAATGATCATTCTATTCGAGCTATTCATATTTATGATTCTGAACATCATTTAATTGCACAAAGTTTTAAGTTGTCTAGTCAAACTTCTGTTTTGGAAGGATGGTTTAATCATTGGTTCTTAAATGAGCCTGTACATTTAACGATTTATCATCACCAACAGAATGTTGGCGAGCTAACGCTTTTTGGTAGCTCTGAAAAAATATTGCAATTTTTAAAGATGATTATGGTCGGTCTAGCGATCGCGATGTTATTTATTGTTTGTGCACTATGGTGGTCAGTGAATTTAACTTATCGTCAAATTATGCAGGCAATTTATCCTCTTACCAATATTGCTCAAATCGTAAGTGAACAGAAAGCTTATAATCTTCGCTTTCCATATAACCGTATTAAAGAGTTTCAAGATTTAAATACTGTTTTTAATCAGTTGCTTGAAGAAATTCAAATTTGGGATAATCAGTTACAAAAGGAAAATCGAAAACTATCTTTTCAAGCTCATCACGACCAACTTACATTACTACCAAACAGACATTATTTTTATCAAATATTGTTAGATATGTTTGAAGATAAGGATTTTGACAACAAGTCTGCTCTATTATTTATAGATAATAATAACTTTAAGGCAATTAATGACCAGTTCGGACATTTAGCTGGCGATGAAGTCTTAAAAGAGATGGCCAAAAGATTACAGACTCGTTTACGGCATCAAGATTTTATTGCTCGTCTAGGCGGCGACGAATTTGCGGTCATTTTGCATTCCATTAGTCATGCTGATCATTTAATATCTATTGCTGAAAATTTACTCGAAAGCTGTAAAGAACCTTTGCATCTAAATGATCAAACGATTTATTTCAGTTTTAGTGTGGGGATTGCTTTATCCCAATTTGCGTCTAGTCCAGAAGATTTTATTATGCAAGCCGATCAGGCGATGTATAAGGCTAAGACTTCTGAGCAACATTGGTTTATTTATAAACCAGAGAATTAAATTTAGGCTAATCTATGAATACAAGATCTTTAAAACTCTCCTTTATTGCATTGCTGTGCATTGCTCTTGCAGGCTGCTTGAGTTTTGGCCCTTTGAAATATCGTCAAGTAAAAATGCTAAAAAAAGAGGGTTTTGTTCTAACTAATGAAGGCTGGACTCTAGGTTTACCAGAACGTTTATTATTTGATTTTAATGATGCAACGTTGAAACAAAGCCATGAAGCAGAACTTGTACGCTTAGCAAATCAATTAAATAAATATGATTTGAATAAGTTAAAAATTGTTGGTCATACTGACGATGTAGGTAATCCTGAATACAACCAGAAGTTATCTGAAGAGCGCGCACAAAGTGTTGCTAACCTTTTCTTGACTCGTGGTTTTAAAAAGGAAAATATTTATGTTATTGGACGTGGTTCAACTCAACCATATGTACCAAACACAACCAATGAAAATCGGGCAATCAATCGTCGTGTTGCAATCGTCATTATTCCTTAATTTTCTTATTTAAAAAAAGCCAATCTTCGTGATTGGCTTTTTTGTTTTATACAAGTTCAATAATATCAATAGTCGGTGGTACACGAAATCTTAAAGGTATGCCAACCATACCTGTTCCAACAGTAACAAATACATCCGCATGCTCGTGTGAATAAAAACCACGTTTGTGACCTAAAATTGATACTTTTTTCATAATGTAGTTAGTTACCCACGGAAGCTCAACCTGTCCCCCATGAGTATGTCCTGATAACATCAAAGGTCGATTAGGTAATTTGGGAACCATATCTACTGTATCTGGATTATGAGAGAGGATTAGCCACGGTTTATCTTGTGGTAAGTTTGGCATTGAACGCATATCGGTTTTTCCCGCCCATAGATCACCAATACCAATTAAACGAAATTCGTCAAACTCAACAATTTTACCTTCAATATCCATAACTTCATTGTAGTGAAGTGCATCTTTTAATAATTGTTGGATAGGTGGTCCTGGATATTGTTCATCATGATTTCCAGGAACTGAATAGACTGGGGCTTGAATATCTTTGAGTACAGCCAGTTCTTGTACTAGTTTGTCTTCTGGTTCATAGGTCCAGTCGCCTGACACAACCACCAAGTCAGGCTGTTGTTCATTGAGTTTTTTCACAATGATTTTGAGTTGACGTTCGTGACCAGAAAATAAACCTATATGTAAATCAGCAATTAAAGCAACTTTTACAGGCTTATTAAAACGGCGATCCGGATTCAAACGATATTGATGAACATCAACACGTACCATATGCGGTTCTATAAAACGTGCATAAATGAGGATACCGCTTAATAAAAAGATAAAAATGGTTTGATGAATTGAGTAATATCCTATCCAACCTGCATATAAGTTAAAGAACCAAAGTGGAATAAGAAGATAAGATAGATAAAAAGTAAGTAAGTGGACAAAAGCTTTAAATGGATGAATTGTTTCTGTACGTGATTGATGAATCCAAGCTTCGACAATGCCCCACAAGGCAAGTATTGAAAAAATAAAGTAAAAACAAAAGATGATTGAATTTGGATTCCACATTACGATTCTCGACTTATCTTATATTGATTGCTAGTAATCAAATTCAATATTTATCTTTCAATATGCACGAATTATACTCTAGCTCACCTTATCGTATGTATTGATTATGGCACAATCCTTTCATTCCAAACAGCTTCAAACTCATCAACAGGCTAAAGGCTTTTTGATCAAAGCTTCTTTAGTTGTCTGTTCAAGTTTTGCTGTGACTTTGACAGGTTGTAGCACTTTACCCAAACATCGTGCAGAACCGATTGAATATGCACGAGATATCGATACATCTCAAACTTCACTTGCAAAAATTATTACACCTTTGCGGGAACAAAATCCAAATTTAACGGGTTATCATCTGTTAAATGATCCGTTAGAAGCACTTGCGGCTCGTTTAAGGTTGATTGATAAAGCCGAAAAGACTTTAGATTTACAATATTATATTTGGGATAATGACAAGGTCGGCGCTTTAGCTTTACATGCGATTATTCGTGCTGCAGATCGTGGCGTTAAAGTACGTTTATTGATTGATGATAATAACGCTAAAAAAATGGAAGGGGTTTTACTGGCCCTTTCTCAGCATAAAAATATTGAAGTTAAATTATTTAACCCTTACCGTTTTCGCGAATACCGCGCGATGGATATGATTTTAGACTTAAAGCGTATCAATCGTCGTATGCATAATAAGAGCTTTATTGCTGATAATCAGGTAGCGCTCATCGGTGGGCGTAATATGACAAATCAGTATTATAACGTCAGTGATAATTACCAATTTTCTGATGTTGATGTCATGTTAGTCGGTGCTGCTGTTGATGACATCGTAAATTCTTTTGATGATTACTGGAATCATGAATATGCCTATTCGGTCCAGAGCATTGTTAGTGCTCAACAACACCGTTTACGCTATGAAAGTTTAAAAGAACAACTCGATGCTCATTATCAACAGGCAACTGTTCAAAACTTCCTTAACTTAACTTCTAAGTCACATGCTTTTGATAAATGGCTAGACCATAACATTCAATTTGACTGGGTTAAGGCAGAGGTCGTAAAAGACTCCCCTGATAAAATTAAGTCAAAAGCAAAAAAAGAAGAGCATTTAAATTTCCAATTGATTAACCATTTAGAAAAGCCCGAAAGTAATGTTGATTTGATTTCTGCTTATTTTATTCCTGAAAAGCAAGGCGCTAAAATTTTGAGTACGCTTGCGAAAGAAGGTGTAGAAGTTCGAGTTTTGACAAACTCATTTAAGGCAAATGACGTTGCTGTAGTCCATGCTTTTTATGGTAGATATCGAAAAGAACTTTTGAAAAATGGCGTACAACTTTATGAGTTTTTACCAGCCCCAGATAAACGTAATTTAAATAAAAATACGGAAGAGTTGGCAACTAAGGCTAAAGTGAACATGAAAGGCTTAAGTCGCTCAAGCTTACATACCAAACTCATGGCTTTAGATGAACAGGTTTTTATTGGATCATTCAATTTTGATCCACGTTCTGCTTATTTAAATACTGAAATTGGTGTAATTTTAGATAGCCCATCGCTAGCAAAAACAATTCACCATACGATGGATGAAAACTTAAATAAATATGCTTATAAATTAAAGCTCGACCCGAATAACAATATTTATTGGCAACAAGAAACCTCCAAAGGGCCTGTTATTTATAAAAAAGAACCAGAAATGAAATGGTGGCAAAAGGCAGGCATGAAGTTTCTTTCATGGCTACCTCTCGAAGGGTTTATGTAATTAACTTTTTGGCTTAAGTACTTTTTGATGTAATTGAGCCAAACCTTCTACCATTTTTTGTTGGACTTCTTGAGTCAGACTTTTTACATCGTGCCCTTCGACCGAGATAGGAGGCAAGGTCAGTAGATGAGCTGTTACTTTCGGCATTTCTAGCACATGCTGAATATGTTCAACAAATGACATCTCACCAATAAATGGTGCAACATTATCTAATTCACCATGACGGTTTACATAGCAAATTAAGCACACCTGTACTGGACGCTTGGCTTCAATAGCAGCCCCGAGTAAACGACCATGTATTTTTTTAACAGAATGTCCATCTGTAGTAGTCGCTTCAGGAAAAAATAATACTGGAATATTTTGTTTTAAGAATTCAGCAATTTGCTCTCGAATTCTAATAGAGTCACCAGAACCACGCTTAATAAATAAAGTACCGCCACCCTTTGCTAAGTTACCAAAAATAGGCCAATTTTCTATTTCAGCTTTAGCCAAAAAGAATACGCGCGCACCAGAACCTAAAACAGCAATATCAAGCCAAGAAATATGATTGCTTACCCATAAAGCTGGCTCTCTAGGAATCGTTCCATGCACTTGAACATCGAGGTTAAAGACTTTGCATAAACGGCGACAAAAATATTGGACGTATCGTGTATTAACAGGATTATTTGGATCCTTATAGAGTCCATGACGATAAACTAAATAAAAACCTTCACTGATCGCCGCAGTTGCTGAAGTAACTTTCTTTCCGTACAAGCCTATTTTAGAAAATTTCTTTAACGTTGAATTTAATATACTTTGCGTTTGAGCCATAAAATTTCACTAACGATCAATCATTGTTATACCTATCTCGAGCCATTCTATACGTTTCGCAATTAACTTGCATCGCTATGCGATAGAAGCAAATAAAAAATAAAATGCATGTAGATAATCTAAAGGATAAGAGTAAACCCTTTCCCCTTTTACTCAAGTTTCCTCTAGAATAAAGTTTTACCCTTTTCAGGATTTATAGCCACGTGGAATTAGTTGATCGGCATCAAGGCGGTGAACGCACAATATTAGTGAGTGTGTCTGTTCAATTATTAGATGATCTGGATGCCGAAGAGTTTGCTTTACTTGCACAGTCTGCTGGTGCGGATATTCTTGAGCACGTTAAAGTACAACGTAATAAGCCAAATCCTAAATTTTTTATTGGTTCAGGTAAAGTCGATGAAATAGCAGAGAAAGTTCAAGAATTAGAAGCCGGGCTGGTTATTTTTGATCATGCATTATCACCCGCTCAAGAACGAAATTTAGAAAGAATATTAAAATGTCGGGTCATTGACCGTACTGGTTTAATTTTGGATATTTTTGCCCTACGTGCCCGCACCCATGAAGGTAAATTACAAGTCGAACTTGCTCAGCTTAAACATTTATCAACTCGTCTAATTCGTGGTTGGTCTGCTGACTTTGAACAACAAAAAGGTGGTATTGGCTTACGTGGTCCTGGTGAAACACAACTCGAAACAGACCGTCGCCTCATTCGTGTACGTATTACTCAGTTAAAAGACAAGTTAGAGAAAGTCCATCAAACTCGTATACAAGGACGAGCAGCCAGACAAAAAGCTTCAATTCCAACCGTATCTTTAGTGGGTTATACCAATGCAGGAAAATCTACTTTATTTAATATTTTAGCGAAAAGTGATGTATATGCAGCCGACCAACTGTTTGCAACACTTGATCCAACCTTACGTCGTTTAGAATGGGATGGTATTGGTACTGTTGTGCTCGCAGATACTGTCGGTTTTGTGCGAAACCTACAACATGATTTAGTTGAGTCTTTCAAGGCAACTTTAGAAGAAACGCTTGAAGCAACATTACTCTTACATGTAATTGATAGCAGTAGCCATGAAATGCTAGATCAGATTGAAGCTGTTGAAGGTGTGTTAAAAGAAATTGGCGCAGATGCCCCTGTCCTTCGTGTTTACAACAAGATCGATTTAAGTGGTGAAGAGGCTAAAATTGTTTATTCAGAGCCGCATGTTCCTGATCGCGTTTATGTATCTGCACATTCAGGTTTAGGTCTAGATTTACTACGTCAAGCTGTTCAAGAATGCTTAATGGGACAACTTCAACAATTCTCATTAATACTTAAACCTGCTTATGGCAAATTGCGTACCCAACTTTATGCTTTAAACGTTATCGAATCTGAACATTATGATGATGAAGGGCTATTACATATTGATATACGAATAGCCCCTCATAAGCTCGAGCAATTAATTCGCCAAGCCAAATTACCTATAGATGAGATATTGGGTGAACGAGCGAATCAGTTTAAACGACCACTTGAAGAGTTTGAAATCAAGAACTAGATCAGTTAAAACTTGATAAGTACACTTTTAGAGATAAAAAATATGGATAAGATCAAAAGTATAGATTGGGCAGCATGGGTAGGAACTTTTCTACTTATTATCGGTTTTCGTGAAGGCTCAGTCGTCGTTATGCGTGCTTTTGGTCATCCAGAATTAGGAAATCTGGTGGGTTTAATTAGTTTGCTCATCATTTTACTCATTTGGCGTAAATTTAAGAAAATCCCATTAAGACTAGTCGACACCAATAATAAAATCATGAAAGAAAGTGGTTTTGCTTTTTTACCCATTTGTGCAGGATCATTAATTATGCTGGTGCATATGGGCAAAGAAATTCCTTTATTTCTCTTTGTACTAGTGGTGAGCACGCTTATCCCGCTGTGGGTCTATGCAAAAATGGCCAAACACTGGTTATAAGGAGAATAAAATGTTTATGATTTTATATGGATTTTTGATCACTCTAGTTGGCTACCTTTGTGCAAAACCTTTAAACCGCCGTTTCCCTCAAGTCCCTCTCTTAGTTTTCGGTATGTTCATTGTGATTGGTTTATTATCAATCTTGAAAGTTCCTTATGAAGAATACCGACTTTACGTAAACGATTTATTCAGCCACCTATTAGGGTATGTCACCGTTGCTTTAGCGATACCTTTGGCTGCAATGCGATATGACGATTTACCTCTTAAATCGGTTATTGGAATCTTATGTTTTGCAAGTATTAGCGCCGTTGCTTTACCAATGGGCCTTGCTTATTTATTGCATATGTCTGAGCCTACTATTCTGGCTTTTGCTACACGCGCTGTAACTACACCTATTGCTTTAAACATCGCAACTTTATTACATGCCCCTGAAACATTAGTCACGTTAATTGTGATTTTATCTGGAGTTATTGGTGCAGCATTTTCACCATTTTTACTTAAGCATATTCATGATGAAAGAGCATCAGGTTTAGCTCTAGGTTTAGCCGCACATGCTATTGGAACAGCTCAAGCTTGGCAACGTGGCCCTGTTGCGGGTCGTTATGCCGCTTTTGGTATGGCTTTAAATGGTGTATTTACCGCTATATGGCTACCGACTTTCATGTTATCTGTAGGAATTTCCTGATCAAAAAGTAGTTCAAATAAACATTGAACCAGTGATCAATTAGAAATAAGATGATCTTTTCAAATCTAAAAGGATTTTTGATTATGGGGAAATTTTTTGTTGGAGCGTTGCTCTTATTGGGGATAAATTCAGCTACTTTTGCAGCTGATATTACTGGTATGTGGCAAACGATTGACGATAAAACTGGTACGCCTAAGGCTCATGTAGAAATACGAAAAGAGGCAAATGGTACTTATTCAGGAAAAGTTGTAAAAATTACACCGCGTCCCGGTTATACACCAAAAGAAATTTGTGATAACTGCCCAGCGCCTTATACCAATAAGCATATTGTAGGTTTAGATATCGCGACTGGTTTAAAACAAGTGGATAGTACAACCTACACTGGTGGGAAAATTCTAGACCCAAATACTGGCAAAGTTTACGGATTAAAAGCCAAACTCAGTGCAAATGGTAATCGTCTACACATGCGTGGTTATCTTGGAGTTTCAGCTTTAGGCCGCAATCAAATCTGGATTCGCCTAGAATAAATCTTAAAAAGAAAAAAGCCGCTTATGCGGCTTTTTTTATTACATGACAGGATTAACTACTGAAAAACTTTGCTGGTCTTCAAGACGATAAGCAATTAAGTTTTTACCCCATACACAGCCACCATCTACGTTCTGAATATGTTCACTGATTGTTCTGCCTTCTAGAGCAGCCCAATGACCAAAGAATACTTGATGTGTTTGTGCAGCTTTACTTGGAAATTCAAACCAAGGTAAATAACCTTCTGGCATAGGTGCATCTAAAGTATCTTTAAAACTAAATTCCAATCTACCTTCTGCATTAGTTAAACGCATGCGTGTTAAATAATTGGTAATACAGCGTAGGCGGTCATTACCAGTTAACTCATCTGTCCAAAGATCTGGTTTTGAACCATACATTTCAGCTAAAAAAGCATCTAATACAGACAGATCATCATGTGCTAATACAGCTTCAACTTCTTTTGCTAAAGCAGCCGTTTTTTTTGCATCCCAAATACAAGGTATACCAGCATGTGTTAGCACAGTTTGTTCATTTGGAAATAAACATAATGGCTGTTTACGTAACCAGTCGATGAGTTCATCACCATCCACAGCGTCAATAACATCCTGTGTACGATCTTTATCTTTAATTTCTTTAAGACCACGAGCACCAGCAACCAGTGTTAAATCATGATTACCTAAGACGGTTGCAGCTGCGCCACGATCGGCTAGTTTTTTAATAAAACGAAGTGCACCGACAGAATTTTCTCCACGTGCAACTAAATCACCAGCAAACCAAATAAAATCTTGGTCAGGATCAAAACGTATTTCTTTCAGCAATGCTTTGAGTGCTTCAAAACAACCTTGAACATCTCCAATGATATAGTTATAGCGCTTGGTCATTTATGCCACCATTTGATCTGCCAAAGCGACAAACTCGGCAAGCGTCAGAGTTTCTGGACGAGCCATTGGGTCAACGCCTGCTTTCTCAAAGCCATCTTCTGCCAACATACCTTTAAGGCTGTTTCTTAGGGTTTTACGGCGCTGAGTAAACACATGTGCAACCAAACGAGCTAAAGCTTTCTCATCTTTTGCGACAATCGGTTTTTGTTCGTAAGGAACTAAACGGAATACTGCACTCGTTACTTTTGGCGGTGGATTAAATGCGCCTGCAGGAACTTCAAATAAAAATGTAGGCTGGCAATAATATTGAATCATTACCGATAAACGACCATATTCTTTTGTATTTGGTTCAGCAGTAATACGATCAACCACCTCTTTTTGCAGCATAAAGTGCATATCTTTGACTTTGCTACCAAATTCCAAGAGATGAAAAAGTAGTGGTGTTGAAATGTTATAAGGTAAATTACCTACTACACGTAATGGTCGACCATCTTTTACGAGTTCACTAAAGTCATATTTTAATGCATCAGCTTCTACAATAGTTAAACGTTCTGGATGTGGAACACGCTCTGGCAAACCCGCTGCTAAGTCACGGTCTAACTCAACAACTGTTAAAGCATCACACTCTCCAATTAAAGGAGAAGTTAATGCAGCCAAGCCCGGACCAATTTCAACAATGTTATCGCCTGTACGCGGATTGACAGATCTTACAATTTTGGCAATGACTCGCTGATCATGTAAGAAGTTTTGACCAAAACGTTTACGAGCTTTATGCCCTTCATCTTTCGGGTTTAGGGCATTAATTTGATACATAGAACATTTCCAACATGAAAAATTTAACTCTCTGCCAACGATAAAGCTAAATCGACAGCGACATTTAAACTTGAGCTTTTTGCCAAACCTGTCCCAGCTAAAGACAGAGCAGTACCATGATCGACTGAAGTTCGAATAAACGGTAAGCCCAATGTGATATTAATTGCTTCACCAAAACCTTGTGATTTTAGCACAGGTAAGCCTTGATCATGGTACATGGCAAGAACAGCATCAGCATTTTTAAGATGTTCAGGAGTAAATAAAGTGTCTGCTGGCATACTTAAACTGATTTTAATGCCTTGAGAGCGGTAAGTTTCAAGAACTGGATTAATGGTATCAATCTCTTCACGACCTAAGTAACCATCTTCACCCGCATGAGGATTTAAGCCACACACCAAAATCCTTGGATCAGTAATTTTAAACTTAGTTTTTAAGTCATGAAGCAAGATGTCTATTACTTGATGCAAGCGTTGTTTGGTAATTGCATCTGCTACATCTCTTAAAGGCAAATGTGTAGTCGCTAAAGCAACTCGCAAGGTTTTAGTGGCGAGCATCATGACAACACGCTCTACACCTGCAAACTCTTGGTAATATTCGGTGTGACCACTAAACAAAATTCCTGCATCATTAATGACTGATTTTTGTACCGGCGCAGTAGCTACACCTACACTTTTACCTGACATTGCATAATCAGCTGAGCGACGTAGTTGCTCTAATACATAAGCAGCATTAGCTGGGTCTAATTGACCATCAGTGACTTCTGTTTTTAATGCAACATGCTCTATATAAAGCTCACCTTGTAAAGATGATTGAGTCTGTCCGGTATACTCTAAAAACTTAATATCTAGGCCAAGCTTTTGAGCACGTTGTTGCAATAAATTTCGGTCAGCTAAAACAACAACAGGACGTTCATCAACTCGTTTCGCCAGACTCAAACAAATATCTGGACCAATACCGGCAGGCTCACCGGAAGTGACATATAAAGGCAGCACAATCACCCCCGACACATTTCTAAAATTTGAATTATTTTAACATATCCTACATTCATCGGATTAGGGATTAAATTATCTACCTCACACTGGATTTTTCTTGTGACTTTGGACAAACTCGTTTAGAATGCTTGCTCCTTTTGTTTGGACAGATTCCATAGTCCAAACCAACTATAATAGGTAGTGGTTTAATGAAAACTCTCAGCGCTAAGCCAGCTGAAGTTCAACATGACTGGTATGTTGTTGATGCTTCTGGCAAAACTTTAGGTCGCCTTGCGACTGAAATCGCTCGTCGTTTACGCGGTAAGCATAAAACTTCTTATACTCCTCACGTTGACACTGGCGATTACATCGTTGTGATTAATGCTGAACAAGTTCAAGTGACTGGTAAAAAATCACTTGATAAGAAATATTATCGCCATACTGGTTTCCCTGGTGGTATCCGTGAGACTAACTTCGAGAAGTTAATTGCTCACAAACCTGAAGCTGTTCTTGAAAAAGCGGTTAAAGGCATGTTACCAAAAGGTCCTCTTGGTTATGCAATGATCAAAAAAATGAAAGTGTACGCTGGTACTGAGCATCCGCATGCTGCTCAACAGCCACAAGTTTTGGACATCTAAGGGATACAGCACATGGCTACTAATTATGGTACAGGTCGCCGTAAGACCGCAACTGCACGTGTTTTCTTGTCAGCTGGTACAGGCAAACTCGTTATTAACAACCGTACTTTAGAGCAATATTTCGGTCGTGAAACTGCTCGTATGGTTGTTCGTCAACCTTTAGAACTTTTAGAAGTTACTGAAAAGTTTGACCTTTACATCACTGTTAAAGGTGGTGGTATCGGTGGTCAAGCTGGCGCGATCCGTCACGGTATTACTCGTGCGCTTATCGCTGCTGACGAAACTTTAAAACCTGTTCTACGTCAAGCTGGTTTCGTTACTCGTGATGCTCGTGAAGTTGAACGTAAGAAACTTGGTTTACGTAAAGCTCGTAAACGTCCTCAATTCTCTAAACGTTAATTCGTTTACCGAATCGGACAAAAAGCCTTGGATTTTTCCAAGGCTTTTTTATTATAAAAACAGAACCAAAAGATAAGAACTTATAAATATAAAAACTATCTCTTTAGAACCGTGATTTCCTAGAGCATTTTTAGTATTCTAATCGATTCACTCAACCACGTCGTCTTGTGATATGTCGGTCGAAAATACCTCTATTCAGGGGATTACCCTTTACAGCCATGCTGATGATTTCCGTTCTCACTGGATTCGTTTCTTATTAGCAGAAAAACAAATTAAATATCAATTGATCATAACTGATCACGAAGATGAGGATTTAGCAAGTCTAAACCCTTATAACCAATTACCGATGCTCGTTGAGCAAAACCTGAAATTATTCTCAGCACCCATTATTGCTGAATATCTTGATGACCGATATCGTCAGAGCAAACTTTACGCCGATGCGCCGATGGCACGTGCAGAACAACGACAATATATTTGGCGTCTTGAAAATGATTGGTTCAAATTGGCTGATCATATGCTCAAACATGTAGATACTTTAAATGTAGAACAAAAACAAAAAGCCCAAAAAGAACTACGTGAGACCTTAATTTCTCTTACTCCACTATTTCAGCATTTTCCTTACTTTATGTCGGAAAATTTTTCAATTTTGGACTGTATGCTCGCCCCAATTTTTGTGAGGCTGAATAGCATGGGAATTGATTTACCAAAGCAGCAGTGTCGGCCTATATTTTTGTACTGTAAACGTATCTTTAGCCGCCCTTCTTTTGTTAAATCAATGACGGCCCAAGAGAAAACCCGTTACAATGAACAATTAAATATGGAATAGTGTGATATGTCTGAGCAAACTATTGAATTAACCCCTACACGTCCTTATCTTGCTCGTGCAATCTATGAATGGATTTGCGACAACAAACTCACACCTTATTTACTTGTTGATGCAACACAGCCACATACGGATGTACCACAACAATTTGTCAAAGATGGTCAAATCGTTTTAAACATTGTTCCACATGCTGTACATCAATTATTGATTACCAATGATGCTATTACTTTTTCAGCACGGTTTGGTGGAGTTTCCAAGAATATTTACGTGCCTATTCAAGCTGTTTTAGGCCTGTATGCACGTGAAAATGGTCAGGGTTTATTCTTTGATCCAGAAGAATATGCCAATGTCACTCCTGCAGAAAATGTAATGGGGCCAGAAGTACAAGAATCAACTGAAACAACATCGAGCAAGAAAAAACCAACATTAAGAATTTTAGATTAAATTTAGAGGAATAAAGTATGGCATTTGATTTAGTCCAATACTTTGCTGAGCAAATAAAAATTCAGAAGCCTCAGCTTTTAAATCAATATCCAGCAAATGAAAAGAATAAGCTGATTGATGAAGTTAACGTGCTAACACTTGGCAAGTTAATCAGCTTATGGCGTCAAGATGATAGTAAAATTTATAATGAAATAAAAACTGCTGATCCACTATATATTCAAGAAGTAGCGCGCCATCTAACTACATCTAAACACAATCAATCAGTTTTAAAAAATACTGAGCTCGAACAAAGTATTTCTGAAATTCTCACATTACAGTTAACAGAGCTGAATCAGCTTGATGACACTGGTGGGTTCGGTCAAAATGGATTGAAAGAGCTCATCTTAGGTCAAGTTGAACATTTATCAGGCCAAGCGGAAGACTGGGTTTGGTCAACAAATCACCTAACAGAGTTAATTGGTTCTAAACCTGTTGAGCAAGAAGAGCTATCATTGGATACAACAATGAAGGAGTTTAACCAAATGGTTCATCAAGCCCAACCATCCCACGAAGATTTGCATATTGAAGAACAAACAATCGAAACTTCAGTTCCTACATGGTCAAAGATCATTGCTCCTGTAGTTGCTTTAGCAATCTTGGGTTATTTGTACTGTATTTATACTCAGCTTGTTTAATTTCATCATAAACATTAAAGGAGGAACAAATAGTTCCTCTTTTTTTATTTTAAAAACATAATTTATTATCCCATATTATTTTAACATTCTATTACAATTATTAAATTTTGAATAAAAATTATATAATGCGAACCTGAGCACAATATTAAAAGTATAATGCATAAATTTTCTTATAATATTTTTTATAATATGACATTTTTGGTCACTTACTTACCCAAACATCAATTTTAATTTAAACTTGTTTGATTGACTTAAACTTGGGTAGAAATATAATGATTTTTAACTACTTTTAAATAAAAAGTAGTAACTATAATTTTATAATCCTGAGAGATAAAAATGGCTAAACTTTCTTTAGATAGCTTAACTGAAATTGGGTGGTGTTTCAAAAAGTATGCTGACATTAAATGAAGCCATTATTGATGTAAAAAAAGGTTAAGTCGAAAGCTTTAAAATGGTTTTCAATCTTTTTTGAAAAATTACAACTCCTTCTAAAACCACGCCTAATTCGATGCCTTATTTTGCAATTATTACCTTCAATACCTACAGTAAAAAATTTACCAATACTTTGCTTGCAGTTTTTAAAAGCAGTTATGAAACTGTCCCAATGATCACTTGCAATTCGGGTGTAGTGAATACCTAATTGTTTAAGCTTTGTTTTCAATCGTTGAACTGTAGCTAAGTCTCTTTTACCCCAAACATAAGCAACAATCTCACCTGTTTCTCGATGGTAGGCGTAAATAAGCCATTGTTTATTATTTTTATTTCCCACAAAAGTCCAAAACTCATCAACTTCAAGAGACTCATAATGACTTTGTTTAGGCTGAATTTGGTAGGTCGATTCGGTTAAAGTACGTAAAACTTTACCGATACTGATTCGCTCAACTTCAGCGATATCTCGTATACCACTACCTCTGACCATCAACTGTAATATTTTTCGAGTAATGCCTGAATTACATCCTAGATAGCTCAGAGCATGGTCACCAATAAACTGACGTTTACAGTCTTTGCACTGATAGTTTTGTTTCCCATCTACTTTGATGCCATTTTTCTTTATACTGTCACTGAGGCAGGTTGGACATTTGATTTCTAGAGTTATTCGCATTTCTCTATTTTATCAAAATTCAACCTGCTTTGTTTCAGCATACTTTTTGAAACACCACCTGAAATTGATGGTTTTGTTGCATCTGCACTTGTTGATTCAGAAAGTGGTTTATCACTTGCAACTCAAGGCGGTGGGGAAATTGATTTAGAATTGGCTGCTGCTGGAAATACAGAAGTCATTCGCGCAAAGAGAAATATCGCTAATGCATTGAAATTAAATGATAATATTGAGGATATTTTAATTACTTTAGGTAAGGCTTATCACTTAATTCGTCCATTAGAGAGTAATAACAACTTATTTCTTTATTTAGTACTTGATCGTACTAAAGCAAATTTGGCTATGGCTCGCCATGAGTTAAAGTCATTTGAAAAAGAGCTAGACTTCAGCTAATTGATTTAATTTATGCTCTTTATATTAATTATAAAGAGCATAAAAAATCACTACACTATTTAATAAAACTTAAAATGATACTATGGATAGTCATTGCATAAATATTGCAGTTTCAGGTTTAAGCTTAAAAGTTTCAGATGAATTAAAAATATTAATCCGAAATTTAATATCCAATCAATATGGGATTAATTGGGTTAACATTTCTAATAATAATATTGATTTATTAATCATTAACGAAAACTTTTTTGATGCAGATAACATTCAAAATATTCTTCAAAAGAAAAAAATTCCTTATTTAAAAATTACCAAAACACCTTCACAAAATGGAAATTCTATATATGAACATACTTTACACTTTCCTTTAGAAAAGTCAGAGCCCCTTCTATCTTGGCTACAAAAAAATGTATTAGCCTCTTTAGAATCTACTGCTATTAACTCTACGTCAGCTTTATCAAATGAAATGGCTCTCATAGATGGGCAATTTATAAAAAGTTTACATAGTCAGGAAAATACCAAATTACATTTATTTGATGATAAAGGTACGCTCGCTATTATTGATAACAGGACTCAGGTCGCTTGGGTAGAACCTTCTCGTCAAAAAGCACATACCAATATGAGTTTTAATTTTGCTTTTGCCAAAACCTCAGACTTTACAAAGGTTTCACGTAAAAAAGGTTATTACTTAAAAGATTGGTTATGGAATCTCATCTGGTATTCAAATGAATTTGAAAATTTAGCTTCGGCTGATGGTTATTTCAAAATAGATCATTGGCCGCAACCATATCAAAAAGAATATAGAAAAATTAGCCTTCAGCTCTCTGCCTGCTTTATTCAGGGAGCAAAAGTCACTGATGTAGCAAAACAACTTAACCAACCAATCGATGTTATTTTACGTTTTATTACGGCTTGCTTAATGGCAAATAACGGACAATATGTTTCTGCAAATAAGTGTTCATACGCTCCTCAAACGAATTCAGAAGGCTCAAATAGTGAAAGTCATTTTTTTAAAAATTTCATAGGAAAAATTAGACGTCGTTTTGGTTTTTAAGGAACAGTATGATTATACAGCAATATAAAATTGTCTTTGCGGGCAGTATGGGGGCGGGAAAAACAGAAGCGATCAAATCGCTATCTGAAATTCCAATTTTAGGAACAGAAGCATTTAATACAGATGTAGAAAGCCATCAAAAATCACAAACAACAGTCGGAATTGATTACGGCGAAATTACACTAGATGATGGAGTTAAAATTGGCTTATATGGAACACCTGGACAAAGCCGTTTTGATTTTATCTGGTCAGTTATTTGTGAAGGCGCAATCGGTATTATTCTTCTGTTAGATCATAACAGCCCAAGTGCTATTAGCGAGCTAGAAAGCTATTTGGAAACCTTTAAAAACTATAATAATAATATTGCGATTGGTATTACACATATTGATGAAAATAAAGAATCTTCACTTCAGCAGTATCGTAATTGGTTAACAGAAAATAAACTTCAATATCCATTATTTTTTATTGATGCAAGAGAACAAGAGCACATTTCAATGATGGTTGAATCATTAATTGCATCACTTGAAGTTAAGGTAGGCGCAACATCTCAAGGGAAAGATCATGCTTAGTATTCCAGTTCAAAAACGAACCGCTCCAACACAATTGCTACAACTTGCAAAAAGTGAAGCCCAAAAAATTCTGATGAATACACGTGGTGTAGACTTTGTGATGATTTGTTCTTCAGATGGGTTTGAATTAGCAACAGTAAGTCACAAGAACTATCATAACACCACTAAATTAGCTGCGGTGAGTAGTTCTATTTTGGCAATGGTCACTGCATTTTTAAAAGAAATTCAACTGACCGGCTGTAACAACATCACCTTAGATGCTGATAATGGCAAAGCCATTTTAACGGCCATTCCAGCGATCCATCACCCGATGGTGATGGTTACCCTAAGTAATAGAGATGTACTTTTAGGGCAACTGCTTTACAGTCTAAAAAAAGCAAGCCAAGTGATTGCAGAGGTAGATGGAGAATAACCCACACGGCTATAAAAAAATACCGCCCAATAAGAGCGGTATTTTTTTATACTTGGATACTAAATAGCATTTGCCGTTTTTTAACTTGCTGCCCTTGTTGGCCTAAAACGTCTTCAATAATCCCATCAACATCAGATTTTATCTGCTGCTGGATTTTCATAGCTTCAAGCACTAGTAAGGTCTGACCTTTCACCACTTGATCGCCTTTATTCACCAGAATATTAACCACAGCACCATCCATTGGTGCACGAATTTTGCCATCACCAGCCGCATCAACTGTTTCTGGAGCGGCATAAGTTATGTTGCGAATTGCAACATTGCCATTATCTCGATCTAAATAAAGCTGATCACCATCTAATATATATTGGACACGGCGACGCACACCATTAATTAAATAAACTAGGTAATCTGGCGTTCTCTCAAGTACTTCAATGCAAACTGTTTGATCACAGAACTGGGCCGTGAATGCGTTATTTACAGATGAAAGCTGCAATTGGATTTGCTGATCATCATATTTAAGCTTTAATGGTAATGGTACGCCAAGCCCAGTTTGCCACATCGTAGTATTTTTACTTTGACTAAATAATGCCGATGCAATCGCTAATGTTTCTAAACACAGAACCTGCTTATGTAAGCTGCTGTCATTTTGAAAATGCTGTTGAATGAATGCAGTATTGGTATCCCCTGTAACAACGACTGGATGACGTAATAAATTGACCAAAAATTGTTTATTACTATTTACACCTAGCAAAACACAATCATCTACGGCACGAGCCAGTAAGCGAATCGCATCCTCACGGGTTTTACCGTATGCAATCACCTTTGCTACCATCGGATCGTAAAATGGACTGACTTCATCAGTTGCCAACATGCCATGATCAATTCGCACATTTGGCAAAGTTGCAGGCTGCCAACGCAGAACTTGTCCTGTCTGTGGTAAGAAATCCTGACGTGGGTCTTCTGCATACAAGCGCACCTCGATTGCATGACCGTTTAACATCAATTCATGTTGTTGCAAAGGCAATTGTTCACCATTCGCTACACGTAACTGCCATTCAACCAAGTCTAATCCAGTAATAAGTTCAGTAACCGGATGCTCAACCTGTAAACGGGTATTCATTTCTAAGAAATAAAATGCACCCGATGCATCAAGCAAAAACTCAACTGTCCCTGCTCCCACATAAGCACATGCTTTCGCTGCTGCTACAGCAGCTTCCCCCATGTGCTGACGTAGTTCAGACGTCATCACTGGACACGGCGCCTCTTCAACTACTTTTTGATGGCGGCGTTGGATTGAACAATCACGTTCAAACAAATAAACATAATTGCCATGTGTATCGCCAAAAACCTGAATTTCTACATGACGCGGTGCAATGACTGCCTTTTCTAAAATGAGCTCGCCAGAACCAAAAGCATTTTCAGCTTCGGAACGTGCGGTTTGCAATGCCTCAACCAATTCGGATGACTGTTCTACCAAACGCATTCCACGACCACCACCACCCGCAGAAGCTTTGACCATAATTGGAAAACCAATCTGTTCTGCTTGTCCTGCTAAATATTCGAGATCCTGTCGGTCACCTTCATAGCCTGGTACACAAGGGACGCCCGCCTCAATCATGGCAATTTTTGAAAGGCGTTTACTGCCCATTAACTCAATTGCAGAAGCAGTAGGCCCAATAAACGTAATCTGGTTGTCGATACAGACCTGAGCAAATTCAGTATTTTCTGACAAAAAACCATAACCAGGGTGAACAGCATCTGCCCCAGTTTTTTTGCAAGCATCTATTATCTTGGTAATAGAAAGATAAGACTCAGATACTTTGGAAGCACCAATATAGACAGCTTCATCTGCCTCTTGCACATGGCGAGCATTACGGTCTGCATCGGAATAGACCGCCACAGTTTGATAACCCATTGCTTTGGCTGTTTGCATGACTCGAACTGCAATTTCACCACGATTGGCAACCAGTATTTTTGAAAATTTCATTATTTTTATCCTTATCTCTTATGATTCATCGGCCCAATTTGGTAACCTTTTCTGGATAAAAGCCATCGTTCCTTCTTGTCCTTCAGCACCACCAACCGCTTGAGCAAACTGCTGTGCAGCATCATCTAGCAACTCATTTAAAGGCTCATTGAGTGTTCTCTGTAACAGTGCTTTAGTCACACGTGAAGCTTGAGGAGCTGCTCGTTTAATGTGTTGAATGGTTTCCTCTAAAGCTTGTTCAAGTTCAATTTCATTATGTGCAATTTGATGAACCACACCGACACTCAGTGCTGTATGCCCTTCAAAACGCATGCCGAGTAAAGCCAGTCGGCGTGCCTGAGTCAGGCCAATACGTCTCACCACGAAAGGAGCAATTTGAGCAGGAATCACACCAAGCCCAGTTTCAGGTAAACCAAACTGCGCATTATCACGGCTAATGGCAACATCAGAAACACATGCCAGCCCAAAACCTCCACCTAACACCACACCTTCTAAAATCACCACAACAGTCTGTGGTGCAGCTTCAACTTGCTCAAGCATGGCACCAAAACGGCGGTTAAAGTCAGTATAAGGTTGTAGGCTACCAACGTTAGTTGCTTCAACGCGTAAAGCAGCCATGTCTTTAATGTCACCACCTGCGCAGAAAGTTCCACCTTCACCACGAATGATGACTGCACGAATTGAAAGGTCATCGCGAATGGCAGTGAAAACTTGCTGAATGGCATTGACCATATTCAAGTTCATGGCATTACGGCTTTCTGGTCGGTTTAACCAGAGATATAAAATACTGCCGTCTTGTTCTAATTGAATACTGTCATCAATATCTAAAGCTTGAAGCGATGCTGAAAGTGTCATGGTTGATTCCTTATTTTTGTTTTTTTGGCAAGATATCCATCAACTTACAGATAATCCCCAACATAATCTCATCTGCGCCACCGCCAATAGAGCCTAAACGACCATCACGATATAGCTGGGATGCAGGGTTATCCCACATAAAGCCGTTACCGCCCCAATATTGCAGACAGCTATCGGCAACTTCACGGGTTAAACGTCCTGCTTTTAGTTTTGCCATAGATGCCAGCTTGGTCACATCTTCCCCAGCAATATGCTGTTCACAAGCTTGATAGGTTAAGGCTTTAAGCGCTTCCACTTCGGTCATGAGTTCAGCAAAACGGAAGTGAATATATTGGTTATTAATAAGTGGCTGACCAAACGTCGTACGCTCTTTGGTATAGTCGATAGTCTTTTGGATTAAATTTTCCAAACCACCAATGGCATTGGCACATGCCCATAAGCGCTCTTCCTGAAATTGCATCATCTGCATCATGAAGCCCATACCTTCAACGCCAACCAAGTTACGCTGCGGTACACGGACATTGTCTAAATAAACTTGCGCTGTGGTCGTTGAACGCATCCCTAATTTATTAAGTGGCTCTGAAAAACTAATCCCTTTGGTTTTTGCTGGCACAATAATCATCGACTTGTTGACGTGAGGTTTATCGTCAGATGTGTTCGCCAATAGGCAGAAGAAATCAGCCTGCAATGAGTTGGTAATCCACATTTTACTGCCGTTAATGACATAGTCATCGCCATCTTTTTTAGCAGTGGTTTTAATAGCAGCCACATCCGAACCAGCATGCACTTCCGATACTGCAATTGAGGCAACATATTCTCCAGCAATCGCTGGTGTTAAAAACTCATCGCGTAATTCTTTACTACCAAAACGCGCCAAAGCAGGTGTTGCCATGTCCGTTTGTACACCAATTGCCAAAGGTACCCCGCCACAAGCTGCATAGCCAATTTCTTCTGCAACCACAAGGTTATAAGAATAATCTAACGCTAAACCGCCATTTTCCTCAGGCTTACAAATCCCCAATAAACCAAGATCACCCATCTTTTTAAATACATCATGGATTGGGAAACGTCCCGCAGCTTCCCATTCTGGAATATGTGGATTCAGCTCATTTTGAACAAATTGACGAGCTGTACGGCGTAATGCTTCATGTTCGGCAGTAAATTTCATGGTGCTATTCCTATTAATTTTTTTAATTGCGGTAAAGGTTGATTAAAAACGGGACACACCAAAACGAGTTGGATTTAGCTCTCGTTGCTGTGATTCATAAATGGTTTGTAAAAGGAAAATTAATAATTTTCGACTATCTCGCGGATCGATAATGCCGTCGTCATGTAGCATGGCCGTATTGAAAAGCGCGGTAGATTGTTGTTCCAATTTCATGGCCGTGCTTTGCTCAAGAAAATCGAGCATTTGCGGATTCGGTTCCTGACCGGAAGCTTTTTGTTTTCCTTCAGCCACAATGCGTAGCACTTTTCCGGCTTGAGCAGCACCCATTACGGCAACATGCGAATTTGGCCAAGCAAAAATAAAGTCTGGCGATAAACTCCGACCACACATCGCGTAGTTACCTGCACCATATGACCCTGCCACAACAATTGAAATTTTAGGTACAGAACAATTAGCAACAGCTTGAATCAGTTTCGAGCCATGCTTGATAATGCCATTTTGCTCTGCATCAGTTCCCACCATAAAACCAGTGGTGTTATGCAAGAACAATACTGGACGCTTGGTCTGCTCACATAGGTGAATAAACTGAGCTGCCTTCGCTGCTCCTTGAGGCGTAATCGGACCATTATTGGTAATAATACCGATATGCAAACCTCCAATTTTTGCCCAGCCACATACTGTTAAATCATCATATTCCTGTTTAAATTCTAGAAAATCTGAATCGTCAATAATGCGAGCAACCACTTCTTTCATATCAAATGGTTGTTTAGGATCACTTGGAATAATACCCAACAGTTCCTCAGTATCGTAACGAGGTTCTTTATAAGACACATCAACTGGTTTGATTTGCTCTTTCCAGTTCAGATGTTCAAAAATTTCACGTGCAAGTCGAATACCATCAGCGTCATTTTCAGCTAAATATTCTGCTGTTCCGGCAACCTGTGCATGCATTTCTGCTCCGCCCAACTCTTCAGCTGTTGCAACTTCACCAGTGGCAGCTAAAAGTAAAGGTGGACCTGCAAGAAGCATTTCGGTTTGTTTGCGTACAGCAATGACATAATCGGAAAGACCGGGTTGATAAGCCCCTCCTGCCGTTGCATTACCATGAACAACTGCAAGCTGTGGAATGCCTGCCGCTGAAAGACGTGCCTGATTGGCAAAGGTCATACCGCCATAGGTAAATACTTCAGCAGCATAATTAAGGTTAGCACCACCACTTTCGGTCAGCGTAATTAACGGGAGCTTTTGTTCCAAAGCAATTTTTTGCAGGCGTAAGGTTTTCTGCACACCCATGGGTGACATGGTTCCGCCTTTGATTGCACTATTACTTGCAGAAACCAGACAACGTACACCACTGACAAAACCTATGCCGGCAATTACGCCACCACCAGCTTCGGAGCCATCCTTGTCATCATGCATGTTATAGCCAACCAAGCCACACAGCTCAACAAAAGGTGAATCCGCATCTAACAATAATCGTACACGCTCATGCGGCAGAATCTTGCCCTTTTTATCGAATTTCGGTTTGGCAGCATATGATTTATCAATGCTTTTTTGCTGAATTGCACGGACTTCTCTCAGTTGAGTAAGCAATGCCTCTTTATTCTTTTGATACTGTTCACTACCAACAGCAATTTCGGATTGGAGAATAGTCACTGTTATTCCTCCTCAGCCTCAGTTTTTTTCTGAAAAATTTCAGGAATAAACGCGCGATGGAAACCATTATAAGACTGACTATTTGTCGCTTCGGCTAGTGGGTACATGCGTGTCCCTTGCGATGCAGCGCCATCAATACGCAAAGTTATACCTGACACAAAAGCCGCTGCATCAGATAGTAAATAACAAATCGCCGACGATACTTCTGACTCAGTTCCCATACGTTTTAGCGGTACATTGCCAGCAAGACTTGGAATAATTACTTTGGCAAAATCACCACTATAATTATCCATACCAGATGACACAATCCATCCCGGTGCAACCGCATTTACACGAACGCCAGATTTCCCCCACTCAACCGATGCTGTTTTAGTTAAGTTATCAACCCCTGAACGCGCAGCACCTGAATGTCCCATTCCCGGCATGCCGCCCCACATATCAGCAGTCATATTGACAATACTGCCACCATGTTTAGCCATCCATTGGTTATAAGCTTCACGCATTAAATAGAACGTTGCGTGTAAATTATTACGCACGACTGCATCGAAACCATTCGCCGAAATATTCTCTAACGCTGAAGGGAACTGGCCGCCCGCATTATTAACTAAACCATCAAGCTTGCCGAACTTCTCAATTACTTCGGCAATCATATTCTTCACTTGTTCTTCTTCTCGGTTATCACACACAATAAAATGAACGAGTCCACCATCTTCTGTAATTTCTTGGCTTACTTTTTCCAGTTTTTCAATTTTGCGTCCTGTAATCACCACTTGAGCGCCAAGAGCTGCAAGCTCATGTGCAGTACAGCGTCCTATTCCAGAGCCACCACCTGTCACAATTACTACTTTATTAGCGAAAGCATCTGGTCTAAAAATTGATTGATAAATCATCTTTGTTTCATCCATTCATTTTATTTTTCTAAAAGATTTGCCGGAACTTTGACAGGCATATCCAATAATTGCTGTGCAAATGCTTTACCTTGTGGGTCGATACGTAAGCTTGCAACACCACCGCCACCCAAGGCATTCTCCAACATAAAATTCAGTGCATTTAAACCCGGTAACTCATAACGAATTACTCGCCCTTTCTCTGCATCCAAGACATGCTGCATATAACTTGCAACCGTCTGTTCAGTCAGTGCTGCACGAATCCATGGTAAATATTCTGCTTTACGCGCAATCACACCGATATTGCTATGATTGCCTTTATCACCACTGCGGGCATGCGCAATTTCAATCAAAGGAACTTTAATTTCATCTCCTTGATATACCGCACTTTTACCAGTTGCTAAGGTATTGAATTGCTCTGTAAAAGTGCCCCGAGGAATCTCAACTAGATAGCGGTTCCCATCAAAATCGATTTCGACATTGACCTGATTTTTATCAATTAAAAATGAAAATAATTTAATCACTGGAGATGCTTTTGGTCGACCTCCGACAATTCCTGCCAAGGCTGGAGCCATACCTGTTGAAGCCTGTGCAATTTCAGATGCAAAGAACATACACGCTTCTTTAAACATGTGTTTTACAGCTATTTTGACCACAACTTCACGGCTATTTAATGCTTGAGCATGTGCTCCATAAGTACTTTCAATACCTAAGATTTCAACCGACTTTTCACTAAATGGTGGCACCGAACGCATTGCTAAAACACGCTCACATTTAGTCAAAATCGCATCAGCAATGACTTGTGCTTTTTGTGGTGCTTCACGGCCTGCAATTAAAAAACTGACTAAAACCCGATAACCATCAGGATAAGTCGCACTAACTTTATATTGTGTAGTCGGTGCTTGTCCTTTTGCACCCGTCACACGAACTCGATGCTCTCCGATTTGTTCTAAATACACCTGACTGAAATCAGCAATTACATCGGGTAGTAAATATGCTTGAGGATTGCCAATTTCATAAACAATTTGTTCAGCAACCGTGGCGGTAGAAACCAGACCACCTGTCCCTTGTGGTTTGGTTACAACGAATGAACCATCTTCACTCACTTCAACCACTGGAAACCCCATGTTGTCGAAGCCTTGTACTAGGCGCCAATCGGTAAAATTACCGCCTGTACATTGCGCACCACATTCAATCACATGACCTGCCAGCGAGCCTTGTGCCAACTTATCGTAGTCATCTAAAGACCATTGATATTCATGAAGTAAAGGGGCAAGCACCACAGCAGAGTCAACCACACGGCCAGTAATTACAATATCTGCCCCCAGATTTAAGGCATCTCGAATAGCCACTGCTCCTAAATAAGCATTACTACTCACCACCTGTTCCGGCAAAGCTTCACCGCTAAACATTTCCTGAATATTTTGCTGCTTAAGTTGTTCATGCTGCGCTAAAAGATCATCGCCTAACACCACAGCCACTTTCAGATCTAGACCATATTCTTTAATTATTTTTTGCAAGGCATCTCGACACGCCAATGGATTAACACCACCAGCATTACTAATCACCCTAATCTTTTTCTCTGCAATTTTTTTAAGTAGAGGTGCCATGACTCGGCTGACAAAATCCAAAGCATAGCCATGCTTTGGTTCCACCATCTTCGCTTTTGCCATAATCGACATGGTGATCTCTGACAAATAATCAAAAACCAAATAATTAATATCGGTTAGATGTACTAATTGGAAAGCGGCAGTATTGGTATCTCCCCAAAAACCTGAAGCACAACCTATTTTTACGACACGTTCATCATCCTGTTGATTACTTGCCATTTTATTTCTCATTATTTTGTTTAAAAATTAAACTCAACATTACCAAGCAAGCGCTTGGTTTGTAAAGAGCAAAATGTTATTGTGAAATTGACCAAAACTGCCAAACTCGAGAGCTCAGCTAAAACATGATGAGATTTGGCAACCTTTTCTGTTAAGTATTTTTATATAAAGGATTCGGCTTTCGCATGATTGCTACTTCAATTGAACAGATTCCAACTATTTCTTGCTTTGACGATAGCCCACGCGGTCGTTTATTACGGGGGGCCGCCTACCTATTTCATAAACAAGGCTATGATAAAACTACTGTACGCGAACTTGCTCAATTTATTGGAATCCAATCGGGAAGCTTATTCCACCACTTTAAAAGTAAAGATGACATCCTCGCTCACGTGATGGAGGAAACCATTATTTACAATCTTGCTCGTTTACAAGATGCGGCAGCCCAATCTACTAATCCAGAACAACAATTACGTGCCCTTATTAAAGCTGAACTCATTTCAATTACTGGAGATACTGGTGCAGCCATGGCTGTTTTGGTTTATGAATGGTTTGCCTTGTCAAAAGAAAAACAAGATTATCTTTTAAAAATGCGTAATGAATATGAGCAAATCTGGATAGATGTGATTGAAAAATTACGTACTGAAGGCAAGGTAAAGCATGCTGCCTTTATTTGGCGAAGATTAGTTGGTGGGGCAATTTCATGGACCGTAACTTGGTATAAAGCTGAGGGTGAAGTTAAAATTGATGAGTTAACAGAAATGGTTTGGGAGATGGCTTTGAAATGAGTTCTGTCTACTTGCGTAAACCTCATATAAATGACTTAGCTGAAATTAGAGAAGCATATAAAAACAGTATGCAATTGCATCAACCTTGGACCTACCCTCCAGCTAACTTTCAAACATATTTAGAACAGGAACATCGTTATTTTGTTTGTTTAACAACAAGCCATGCTATTGCTGGAACATTTAATATTTCAAATATTATACGCGGTCACTTTCATTCTGCCTATTTAGGTTATGAAGCATTTCATCCCTATCAAGGTCATGGCTATATGACGCAAGGCCTCAAATTATTACTCAATGAAGCATTCAAAAATTTAAATTTACATAGGTTAGAAGCAAATATACAACCTGATAATATTGTCTCGATTCAACTAGTTGCCAATGCTGGTTTCATTAAAGAAGGTTTTTCTCGGCAATATCTTCGAATTGGAGGAAAAACATGGAAAGATCATGAACGTTGGGCAATTTTAAATGAGAAATGGATAGAACCATCTCAGTAAAGTCTGAATGAAATGGTTTATACAAGCAAAACCTACTCTAAAATTAATAACCTAACTGTTTACTAATTAAATCTTTCATAATTTCTTCAGCACCACCACCAATCATATTGACCTTCACTTCACGGTAAATACGTTCAGACTTAGTTCCACGCATAAAGCCCATACCACCTAATGTTTGCACAGCTGCATCAGCACAAAATTGCATAGTGCGAGTCGCAACATTTTTCAGCATCGAAATTTGCGCTACTAACTCAGGTCCTTGTAACTTCGGCTGAGTCATTTTCCATGCAGTTTCTTCAAGCAATGCCCGTGTTGAGGTTAATTGCGTTGCCATATCTACCAATTTATGACGAACCACTTGATGATCAATTAATCTCTTACCAAAAGTTTTTCGTTGTTGCGCCCAATCTAAAGCTTCTTCATAACAGACTAATGCATACCCATAAGCGACTACTCCCAAGAAGAATCGCTCCATATTAAAGTTATTCATAATAACTTTAAAACCAGCGTTTTCTTTGCCGAGCAGATTTGATGTAGGTACTCGTACTTTATCAAAATGCAAATGCGCCGTATCAGAAGCCCACCATCCCATTTTCTTTAAAGGTGTTTTAGTAATTCCTTCACTATGCGCATCAACGAGCAACATTGAAATACCTTCAGCTCCTGTTTTAGTTGGGTCTGTACGCACTGCAACTGTATAGTAATCTGCACGAATCCCCGATGTGATAAATGTCTTCTCACCCGAGACAATGTAGTAATCGCCATCACGAACAGCTTTAGTCAGTAATGCAGCGACATCCGAGCCACCACCAGGTTCTGTAATAGCTAAAGCAGAAATTTTTTCACCGGAAATAATACCTGGTAGGACTCTAGCCTTTAACTCCTCACTTCCAAAGTGCTGAATGGGAGGGGCGCCAATTGTGTGTACCATGAGTGAGGTATGCACTCCCCCAGAACCCGCCTTTGCCATTTCAATACCAGCCAGCAATGAATAGAATGGATCTGCATCAGGAATACCACCATATTCTTCTGAAAAACCTAGACCTAATAGGCCAATTTCAGCTGCCTTTCTATAAAGCTCTCTAGGAAATGTCTCAGCCTCATCCCATTCATTAACGAAAGGTGCCATTTCTTTTTGTACAAATCGACGAACATTGTCAGCAAAAGCAATGTGTTGTTCATTATAGTAAATTGGGTTAAGTTGCATGTTTAGAAATGTCCTGATGTTTTTATTTAATTCCTAAACATATCTTGTCATGTTTACAGTCAATCAAAAGTTGCAAGAATCTCCATTTTCTTGGCATAAAACATCAAACAGAATTATTTATATTTATGTACAACGCTTATACTCTCAAGCAGCAGCGAAAACCACGAACAGCATAATAAGACTGTGCTCCATTATGATAAATGAAGACCCGACCATAACGTCGGTCAGCAAAAAGTGCTCCATCTAACCGGAGCCTGTAAATTATTTTGTGTAAGTTCCATTTTTTATAAATGATCTTTTAATCGATCATCGAACTGAATCGTAAACCAATTCATTGCTAAACGCCAATTTTGAATTGGCATCGTCCATTTCTTCGCAGCATTTGATGTTGCTAAGTAAATGACCTTCTTTACTGAGTCATCAGATGAAAAGATTTTCCTTTTCTTCGTTGAATGGCGTATTACGCTATTCAACGACTCAATCGCATTTGTTGTATAAATTGCATGACGTATTTCGGCTGGATAGCTAAAGATCGTTCGGATATTTTCCCAATTGGCCCGCCAGGATTCTCCAATTTTGGGATACTGGTGATTCCATTGATCACAGAAGATGTCTAGGGATTTTAAAGCATTTTCCTCTGTACTTGCCTGATAAATCGCTTTCAGACCCGACGTAACAGCTTTGTAGTCTTTCCAGCTTACAAATCTCAGGCTATTGCGTACAACATGCACGATACACAGTTGAATATCAGTATGAGGGTAAACAGAGGCTATCGCGTCAGGGAAGCCTTTTAATCCATCTACACAGGCAACAAGAATGTCCTGTACTCCTCGATTTTTTAGCTCTGTCATGACTGACAGCCAGAATTTGGCACCTTCTGTCTGAGCAATCCACATACCCAGTAATTCTTTTTGCCCATCCATATTGATGCCTAAAGCAAGGTATACGGACTTGTTAATCACATTGGAGTGCTGACGGACTTTGACAACAATACAGTCAAGATAGACAACAGGATAAAGGCTATCTAAGGCTCTATTTTGCCACTCAGTCACTTGCTCAATCACAGCATCGGTAACTTTGCTGATGAGAGATGCTGACACATCGGCATCGTACATTTCTTTGAAGAAGGCTACAATTTCCCTATTAGTCATTCCTTTTGCATACAGTGAGAGGATTTGGTCATCCATACTGGTGATGCGTGTTTGGTGCTTTTTGATAATTTGTGGCTCAAATGAACCTTCTCGATCACGGGGAATATCTAAAGCCAGTTGTCCATCTTGAGTTGTAATGGTTTTAGAACTAAACCCATTACGGCTATTTGAGCCTTTCTTGGGCTGATGCTTTTCATAACCGAGATGGTCTGAAAGTTCAGTATTGAGTGCAGTTTCAATCATGAATTTTTTAAAGACTGCTGTCATTTGGTTTAAGTCTTCTGGTGTTTTTAGACCTTTAGCCAATTCGGCAGCCATACTTTTGATTGTTGCTTCATCCATGTGAAGTACCTTTTGTAATTATCCTCTGAAGGATAAATGAAAATTAAGTACTTACACAAAATTTAGAACAGTCCCTCTAACCGTCGAATCTCATCAGGAGTTTTAAGCCAACTTGATGTTTTAAGATCAAACTCCTCTAACATTTGTAAATCATGGTATTGCTCTTCTGTGAGAAGCTCAACTCCCATTTCATTAGCTAGATCTATTACACTGTTTTTTGGAGGATGATCTTTTCTAGATTCCAAAGCTTCTCGATCATAACAAAGACTCCTACGACCTTTTGGACTCTCAGGAGAACAATCTACAAATAAATACTCATCCTTCTGTTGATCGTACGAGACAACGTCAGGTTCTCCTCCAGTATTTTCCATTTCTTGCAATGACCACAATTTTTCAGGCGATTCTAATAATTTAGCTCGTACATTTATCCAATCAATTTCTTTATGGCGATGTGTGTTCTTTTCAAATCTCTTCTTTAATAGTTCAAGCAGTGAATCTATTTCTGTTGAAGTTAATTGTTTTTTAGTTGTCATTGAATAAATCCTTATAATTATTAAACTGAACGTGCATCAAAATAATTTATTTTTATTTTTTCTAAATCTATATCATCTATGCATCGAGCATTAATCGCAAAGATTGAATTACCTTGACTATCTATACCTTGGGCATAAGGATGAATACCGCAATTTTTACAGAAATGATGATTAATCACATGCTTGTTAAAAGTGTAATTCGCTAAAATATCAGGAGAATCTAAAGTAACTGTAACTTGATTAGTGGGTAGAAACCAAAGTAAAGACCCTTTCTTTTGGCAAATGGAACAATTACAAGATAAAACTTCTATTAGCTCACCTTCTACGACAAACTTCACCTGTCCGCAGTGACAACTTCCTCTATATTCCATAACATTCTTCCCTTTATAATTTTTTATAGTTTTATAATACTCCTTGTTATAGATCAATTTTTAATCTTATTCCAGACTTTGGCTTTTTCTTCATAATAAACCCTAATAAATTGAAGTAATTATCAATCACTAACTCCAAAAATATTGGCATTGTTTGCATCTATTACCATTTTTAAAAGAAAACAAAGGTAAACCGAAGAACATGAAAGCCACAAATGCTGATTTTTTCCCTTGTGTGTAGGCTTCAATATCATAACTTCCACAGTTAGGACATTGCTCTTTATTTTTTCCAAATTCTTGCTCTAAGTCTTCACTAAAATCTTTTTCAAGGAAAGCTTTCGCATCATGAACATCTTTTTCTAGTACTAATAAACGAACTCCACCCAATGCATTTGAATAAAACCAGTCCATATTAATTGTATGTTCATTTTCAATACGAGCAGGGATTCCAAAAGCCTCTAATTGAGTTTTTGCAATTTGTGCCTCATACGGAAACGAAAAAGTTTTAACTAAGATCCATTGCATATTAAATTTATAATAAGGTGATTAGTTTCAGAATAGCTTTATTTCTTTATAAATTGAATTAAATTTAATCTCTAAAGGATTAGTAATTAACTTTCCGCTTTTATTCCACGCAATAAGCAACACCCCGGTTTCTTTTGAGACCGGGGTGTTTGAATAATGAGCTGGCGATGACTTACTCTCACATGGGTAACCCCACACTACCATCAGCGCTAAGAGGTTTCACTTCTGAGTTCGGGAAGGGATCAGGTGGTTCACTCTTGCTATGGTCGCCAGCACAACTGTTTATGGATACTTGCTTTGGTCTTATTGATTGCCGAAGCGTTTTCCAAATCTTTACAGATTGGGCTGATTGAATCTGACTTGTTCATTTTATCTAGTGGAATAACTAAATCAAGTTTGTTTGTAGATTTATGAATCGATTGATGCTTTATATACAACTGCTTGGGTGTTGTATAGTCAAGCCTCACGAGCAATTAGTATTGGTCAGCTTCACATATCACTATGCTTCCACATCCAACCTATCAACGTCCTAGTCTCGAACGGCTCTTTAGAGGAATAAATTCCTAGGGAAATCTTATCTTGAGGTAGGCTTCCCGCTTAGATGCTTTCAGCGGTTATCCCTTCCGAACATAGCTACCCGGCGATGCGACTGGCGTCACAACCGGTACACCAGAGGTTCGTCCACTCTGGTCCTCTCGTACTAGGAGCAGATCCTCTCAAATTTCCAGCGCCCACGGTAGATAGGGACCGAACTGTCTCACGACGTTCTAAACCCAGCTCGCGTACCTCTTTAAATGGCGAACAGCCATACCCTTGGGACCTGCTTCAGCCCCAGGATGAGATGAGCCGACATCGAGGTGCCAAACACCGCCGTCGATATGAACTCTTGGGCGGTATCAGCCTGTTATCCCCAGAGTACCTTTTATCCGTTGAGCGATGGCCCTTCCATACAGAACCACCGGATCACTAAGACCTACTTTCGTACCTGCTCGACTTGTGGGTCTCGCAGTTAAGCGCGCTTTTGCCTTTATACTCTACGCGTGATTTCCGACCACGCTGAGCGCACCTTCGTACTCCTCCGTTACTCTTTAGGAGGAGACCGCCCCAGTCAAACTACCCACCAGACACGGTCCTCGTCCCGGATAACGGGACAGAGTTAGAACCTCAACATTACCAGGGTGGTATTTCAAGGACGGCTCCATTGGAACTAGCGTTCCAACTTCAAAGCCTCCCACCTATCCTACACAAGTAAGGTCAAAGTTCAGTGTCAAGCTGCAGTAAAGGTTCACGGGGTCTTTCCGTCTAGCCGCGGGTACACTGCATCTTCACAGCGATTTCGATTTCACTGAGCCTCTGCTGGAGACAGCGCCGCCATCATTATGCCATTCGTGCAGGTCGGAACTTACCCGACAAGGAATTTCGCTACCTTAGGACCGTTATAGTTACGGCCGCCGTTTACTGGGGCTTCGATCAAGAGCTTCGCTTACGCTAACCCCATCAATTAACCTTCCAGCACCGGGCAGGCATCACACCCTATACGTCCACTTTCGTGTTTGCAGAGTGCTATGTTTTTAATAAACAGTTGCAGCGGCCTGGTTTCTGCGGCTGTCATCAGCTCAGGAAGCAAGTTCCATCACCAACAACAGCGTACCTTCTCCCGAAGTTACGGTACCATTTTGCCTAGTTCCTTCAGCAGAGTTCTCTCAAGCGCCTTGGTCTACTCGACCTGACCACCTGTGTCGGTTTCGGGTACGATTCCTGTGTAACTGAAGCTTAGAGACTTTTCCTGGAAGCATGGTATCAGCCACTTCGCTGTACAAGTACAGCTTGCTATCGGATCTCAGTATAGAGTACCCCGGATTTGCCTAAGATACATACCTACATCCTTCCACCTGGACAACCAACGCCAGGCTGACTTAACCTTCTCCGTCCTCTCATCGCATTACACAGAAGTATTGGAATATTAACCAATTTCCCATCGACTACGCCTTTCGGCCTCGCCTTAGGGGTCGACTCACCCAGCCCCGATTAACGTTGGACTGGAACCCTTGGTCTTTCGGCGAACGGGTTTTTCACCCGTTTTGTCGTTACTCACGTCAGCATTCGCACTTCTGATACCTCCAGCATACTTCTCAATACACCTTCATCGGCTTACAGAACGCTCCCCTACCACTTGACTAATGTCAAATCCGCAGCTTCGGCACATAGTTTTAGCCCCGTTACATCTTCCGCGCAGGCCGACTCGACTAGTGAGCTATTACGCTTTCTTTAAAGGGTGGCTGCTTCTAAGCCAACCTCCTAGCTGTCTATGCCTTCCCACATCGTTTCCCACTTAACTATGATTTTGGGGCCTTAGCTGGCGGTCTGGATTGTTTTCCTCTTGACTACGGACGTTAGCACCCGCAGTCTGTCTCCCGGATAGTACTCATAGGTATTCGGAGTTTGCATCGGTTTGGTAAGTCGGGATGACCCCCTAGCCGAAACAGTGCTCTACCCCCTATGGTATTCGTCCGAGGCGCTACCTAAATAGCTTTCGGGGAGAACCAGCTATCACCAGGCTTGATTAGCCTTTCACCCCTATCCACAAGTCATCCCCTGGCTTTTCAACGACAGTGGGTTCGGTCCTCCAGTTAGTGTTACCCAACCTTCAACCTGCTCATGGATAGATCGCCTGGTTTCGGGTCTATACCCAGCAACTAAACGCCCTATTAAGACTCGATTTCTCTACGGCTCCCCTATACGGTTAACCTTGCTACTGAATATAAGTCGCTGACCCATTATACAAAAGGTACGCAGTCACCGAACAAGTCGGCTCCCACTGCTTGTATGCATGCGGTTTCAGGATCTATTTCACTCCCCTCACAGGGGTTCTTTTCGCCTTTCCCTCACGGTACTGGTTCACTATCGGTCAGTCAGGAGTATTTAGCCTTGGAGGATGGTCCCCCCATATTCAGACAAGGTTTCACGTGCCTCGCCCTACTCGTCATCATTATGTGTGCCCTTTCGTGTACGGGAATATCACCCTCTACGTTCGCACTTCCCAGAGCGTTCCACTAAAACACACATAACTTAATGGGCTGATCCCCGTTCGCTCGCCGCTACTGAGGGAATCTCAATTGATTTCTTTTCCTAAGGGTACTGAGATGTTTCACTTCCCCTCGTTCGCTTTGCAACACTATGTATTCATGTTGCAATACCTACCTTAAAGTAGGTGGGTTCCCCCATTCAGAAATCTCCGGATCACAGGATATTTGCCGCCTCCCCGGAGCTTTTCGCAGGCTATCACGTCTTTCATCGCCTCTGACTGCCAAGGCATCCACCACATGCACTTAATTACTTGACTATACAACCCCAAACAGTCGTTACACCTACAAGTTGGTGTAGCAACAGAACAAATGATCTCTCATTCATCCATACAGTTCGAAGTACTGTGTATCTAAACACTGTACAGCTTCAATCTAAATTCATATACCAAAACGCTTGATTCAGTTAATTTGCTAGTTCTCAATTCATCTAGATTAATTGCTTAATCTAAACTCTTGAGTGAACAATTTATTTCAGACTCAATTTTGCCAATCTGTTAATGAATAAACATGCCTTCGTCAGGTCATGCTTAATACCGTGATACTTAAATCACAGAAGTTAATAAACCAAGACCGAAATCTCTATTTACTAATTTCTGTAATCCGAACTTCTCTTAAGTTCTGGTGGAGACTAGGAGAGTCGAACTCCTGACCTCCTGCGTGCAAAGCAGGCGCTCTACCAACTAAGCTAAGTCCCCAGCTTACATCATCAGTCATGTATCTTTTTATCTACAACTTCAACCAGTCAAAGTCATGGTGGGTCTGACAAGACTTGAACTTGTGACCCCACGCTTATCAAGCGTGTGCTCTAACCAACTGAGCTACAGACCCTCAGATACATCTATGAAGAACAACTTGTTGTGGATTCTTACCAATCGTCAATCTTTCGTTAAGGAGGTGATCCAGCCGCAGGTTCCCCTACGGCTACCTTGTTACGACTTCACCCCAGTCATCGGCCACACCGTGGTAACCGCCCTCTTTGCAGTTAGGCTAGCTACTTCTGGTGCAACAAACTCCCATGGTGTGACGGGCGGTGTGTACAAGGCCCGGGAACGTATTCACCGCGGCATTCTGATCCGCGATTACTAGCGATTCCGACTTCATGGAGTCGAGTTGCAGACTCCAATCCGGACTACGATCGGCTTTTTGAGATTAGCATCACATCGCTGTGTAGCAACCCTTTGTACCGACCATTGTAGCACGTGTGTAGCCCTGGCCGTAAGGGCCATGATGACTTGACGTCGTCCCCGCCTTCCTCCAGTTTGTCACTGGCAGTATCCTTAAAGTTCCCGACATTACTCGCTGGCAAATAAGGAAAAGGGTTGCGCTCGTTGCGGGACTTAACCCAACATCTCACGACACGAGCTGACGACAGCCATGCAGCACCTGTATGTAAGTTCCCGAAGGCACCAATCCATCTCTGGAAAGTTCTTACTATGTCAAGGCCAGGTAAGGTTCTTCGCGTTGCATCGAATTAAACCACATGCTCCACCGCTTGTGCGGGCCCCCGTCAATTCATTTGAGTTTTAGTCTTGCGACCGTACTCCCCAGGCGGTCTACTTATCGCGTTAGCTGCGCCACTAAAGCCTCAAAGGCCCCAACGGCTAGTAGACATCGTTTACGGCATGGACTACCAGGGTATCTAATCCTGTTTGCTCCCCATGCTTTCGCACCTCAGCGTCAGTGTTAGGCCAGATGGCTGCCTTCGCCATCGGTATTCCTCCAGATCTCTACGCATTTCACCGCTACACCTGGAATTCTACCATCCTCTCCCACACTCTAGCTAACCAGTATCGAATGCAATTCCCAAGTTAAGCTCGGGGATTTCACATTTGACTTAATTAGCCGCCTACGCGCGCTTTACGCCCAGTAAATCCGATTAACGCTTGCACCCTCTGTATTACCGCGGCTGCTGGCACAGAGTTAGCCGGTGCTTATTCTGCGAGTAACGTCCACTATCTCTAGGTATTAACTAAAGTAGCCTCCTCCTCGCTTAAAGTGCTTTACAACCATAAGGCCTTCTTCACACACGCGGCATGGCTGGATCAGGGTTCCCCCCATTGTCCAATATTCCCCACTGCTGCCTCCCGTAGGAGTCTGGGCCGTGTCTCAGTCCCAGTGTGGCGGATCATCCTCTCAGACCCGCTACAGATCGTCGCCTTGGTAGGCCTTTACCCCACCAACTAGCTAATCCGACTTAGGCTCATCTATTAGCGCAAGGTCCGAAGATCCCCTGCTTTCTCCCGTAGGACGTATGCGGTATTAGCATCCCTTTCGAGATGTTGTCCCCCACTAATAGGCAGATTCCTAAGCATTACTCACCCGTCCGCCGCTA
>NZ_KB851200.1:799203-2486286 GCF_000368065.1 Acinetobacter seifertii | reverse complement strand
TCCACTAGATAAAATGAACAAGTCAGATTCAATCAGCCCAATCTGTAAAGATTTGGAAAACGCTTCGGCAGCCAATAAGACCAAAGCAAGTATCCATAAACAGTTGTGCTGGCGACCATAGCAAGAGTGAACCACCTGATCCCTTCCCGAACTCAGAAGTGAAACCTCTTAGCGCTGATGGTAGTGTGGGGTTACCCATGTGAGAGTAAGTCATCGCCAGCTCATTATTCCAAACACCCCGGTCTCGAAAGAAATCGGGGTGTTGCTTTATGGATAATAAAAAATAAAGATAAAAAAACAACTCTAAAAGAACATTTGTACAGATGCTCTGCTTTAGGGGTATGCGGATATTAAAATGCAAAGTTAATTTGATTAAACAACTCATCTTTTTCGGTTGTTAAAATAGATTTTTAGAAGAATAAATTAATAATTTTCTCATAAAATTCGCAGTCAATATATAGGATAAAACTTGACTATATGCTATAAATAATAAATAGGCATGATTTTTGCTTGTTTATTGGAAAGAGAAATATATGAAATTATCTGTTGGATTGAAAGTTGCGAATTCATTATCGTTAACGCCTCAATTGCAGCAGGCAATCCGATTACTGCAGCTCTCAAGTTTAGAATTAGAGCAAGAAATTCAAATTCAATTAGATAGTAATCCATTACTTGAAAAAGTGGAAGATGAATCACTAGCCGAAAGTTTATCCACTTTAGAAAACAAAGAAAGTAATGATCTTACAACGGAGTTAAATGCAGATCATTTACCTGATGACTTACCTGTGGATACTGAGTGGGATGATATCTATACACATCAGTCGACGGCTTTAGGTACTCCTGAGTTTGAAGAGCGTGAAGATAACCGCCAAGTTCAGATGACACTAAAAGAACATATGTTGGAGCAAGTGAACTTGCTGCATTTCTCAAAAATAGATCAGTTGATTGCTTATTGTATTATCGATGCTTTAGATGATAAGGGCTTTTTAGATGCTGAATTAGAAGAAATTATTCTCGCTGTACAACATCTATTAAATGACATGGATATTGAGGAAGAAATTGAAGAAGACGAAGTCTTAGTTGTTTTAAAACATATTCAACGTCTTGATCCAGTTGGAATAGGATCTCGTAATCTTGCTGAATGTTTAAAGATCCAATTGGATTTTTTACCAAAAGGAACTGAATATTTAAAAGAAGCACAAAGTTTACTTCAGTATTATGAGTTATTAATTGCAAATGATTTAAATAAATTATTAAAACAAACAGGCCTATCGAAAGATGAATTAAAGCTTTCGGTTGACTTATTAAAAACATTAAAGCCTTATCCTGGTATGGATTTTCAAAAGCAAGAATCGGAATACCAAATCCCTGATGTCGTGGTTGCTAAAAAAGATCAACATTGGCAAGTCCAATTAAATCCAGATATCATGCCAAAATTAAGAATCAACTCTTTCTATTCGAGTATGATTCGTAGAGCTGATCAAAGCGATGATAATTTATATCTACGTAATCAAATGCTTGAAGCTAAAAATTTCATAAAAAGTATCGATGAACGGCATAAAACTTTATTAAAAGTTGCTACTTGTATTGTTGAACACCAAAAAGCATTTTTAGAGATAGGTGCTGAGGCAATGAAACCCTTGGTGCTAAGGGATGTGGCTGAAGAAGTGGAGCTTCATGAGTCTACTGTTTCACGAGTCACTACAAATAAGTACATGCTGACACCACGTGGGCTTTTTGAGTTGAAATACTTTTTTTCTAGTCATGTGGGAACAACTACGGGAGGTGAGGCTTCTTCTACTGCAATTAGAGCTATGATTAAAAAATTGGTTTCTAATGAAAACCCACGTAAGCCATTGTCTGATAATACTATTGCGGCTTTATTAAAGGATGAAGGAATAGAAGTGGCTAGAAGAACTGTAGCAAAATATCGTGAATCGTTACATATTCCATCGTCATCCGAAAGAAAAGTCTTGATCTAATTTTTGAAGTATGACTATTCTAGATGTTCATTATGACGAAATAATGAAATTTCAATTTCACCAAGAGGAGCTGCTAAAATGATTTAATTGTCCAAAGTCATCTTTTTTAGATCACATTAAATCGTTTTAGTTCTTCTTTATTAACCCAAAAAGGTGAGGGATAGAATTATGCAAATAACGATTCGTGGACATCATTTAGCAATTACACCAGCTATAGAAGAAAATATTAAAGCAAAATTTAATCAGTTAACGAAGCATCTCGATCAGGTGAATAGTCTGCAGATTAAATTAACGAAAGATCATCAGATTGATAAGCGCTCACATAAGGGCAGCTCGAATCATGTGGCAGAAGCAATAGTTCGCTTACCCGGGATTGAACTATTTGCTCAAGCAGCAGCAGATGACATGTATACATCAATTAAAAAGTTGACTGAAAAATTAAAAAAACAATTGTTAAAATATCGGAAAATGCAATGTACTTATTCACAAGTTGCTGTTTCTATTTGATAAGTTTTTAATAATTGAGAGAGGCTTGAAATATAGCCTCTTTTTTATTGATAAAATATAAACACGTACTGAATTCTTGGAAAAAGTTATAGTAAAATACTTCGTTTTACACCGTAGGTTGTGCCAGAGGTCTTTGCAATGAATAGTGAACAGCTCACTCAAATTTTAAAAGAAGCTTTTCCTGATGCGGAAGTAGCGGTGAGCGGACAGGCTGGAAAATTTGACCTCCGTATTGTGGATGATCAATTTGAAGGTAAGCGTACTGTTGCTCGTCAACAAGCAGTTTATGCACCATTAAATACTTATATTGCAAGTGGCGAAGTTCATGCCGTAACAATTCGTGCGATGACCAAAGACGAATGGCGCAAAGCAAGCCTTTTCGGAGCTTAAATATTAATGGATAAATTTTTAATTACGGGCGGTGTTAAGCTCGAAGGGGAAGTACGCATTTCTGGTGCTAAAAATGCGGCTTTACCATTACTTGCAGCAATGATTCTTGCTGATTCACCTATTACTTTAACCAATGTTCCAAATCTTAAAGATGTAAATACCTTGGTAAAATTAATTGGTGGATTAGGCGTCACAATTAGTTATGAAAATGACACAGTTAAAGCAGATACCTCTACTTTAGATAACCAGTTTGCTCCTTATGAACTGGTAAAAACCATGCGCGCATCTATTTTGGTGTTAGGACCATTATTGGCACGTTATGGAAATGCTAAAGTTTCGTTACCAGGTGGATGTGCGATTGGATCTCGACCAGTAGATCAACATTTAAAAGCCCTAGAAGCTTTGGGTGCACATATTGAAGTTGAAAATGGTTATGTCCATGCCACTGTAGATGGTCGTCTCAAAGGCGGCGAAGTGATTTTTGATATGGTCACTGTAGGGGGCACCGAAAATATTCTAATGGCGGCTGCTTTAGCGGATGGTGTAACTACAATTCGTAATGCAGCACGTGAACCTGAAATTACTGATCTTGCTCAAATGCTTGTTAAAATGGGCGCAAAAATTGAAGGTATAGATACAGATACACTTGTTGTTACTGGTGTTGAAAGTTTACATGGCTGTGAATATGCAGTTGTTGCAGACCGTATTGAAACAGGTTCGTACTTAGCTGCTGCGGCAATTACAGGTGGTCGCATTAAAACTACTCATACAGATCCATCGTTACTTGAATCTGTTTTAGATAAGTTTGAAGAAATGGGTGCGGAAGTCACTCGTGGTGATGACTGGATTGAATTGGATATGATGGGCAAGCGCCCTAAAGCGGTAAGTTTTAGAACATTACCTCATCCAGAGTTTCCAACCGACATGCAAGCGCAAATTATGGCCGTAAATGCAATTGGTCGCGGTTTTGCAACGATCTCCGAAACTATTTTTGAAAATCGGTTCATGCACGTTCCTGAATTGTCACGTATGGGTGCTAATATTCAGGTCGAAGGTCATGATGCTGTGGTGACTGGAGTTGAAAAATTGCAAGCTGCTCCTGTAATGGCAACAGACTTACGTGCTTCATTCTCTTTGGTCTTAGCGGCTTTAGTTGCTGAAGGTGATACATTAATTGATCGTATCTACCATATTGACCGTGGTTATGAGCATGTCGAAGAGAAACTTCAAGGTTTAGGTGCCCAAATTAAGCGAGTAAGTTAATGAATGACGTAAGAAACGATGATCCTAATTTTGATGTAATGGGTAATTTTGATCATGGTTTGACCTTAGCACTCAGTAAAGGGCGTATTTTAAAAGAAACTTTACCTTTACTTGCAACAGCAGGTATTAACTTGCTTGAAGACCCAGAAAAATCTCGTAAGTTGATTTTTCCTACAACACATAAGCAAGTTCGTATTTTGATTTTACGTGCGTCTGATGTGCCAACCTACGTTGAGAATGGTGCAGCTGATTTAGGTGTAGCAGGTAAAGACGTACTCATGGAACATGGTGCTCAGCATGTTTATGAGTTATTGGACTTACAGATTGCAAAATGTAAGTTAATGACTGCTGGCAAAGTTGGAATGGAACGTCCAAAAGGCCGTTTAAAAATTGCAACTAAGTACGTCAATCTAACGCGTCAATACTATGCAAGCTTAGGTGAGCAGGTAGATGTTATTAAGCTTTATGGTTCTATGGAATTAGCACCACTTGTCGGTTTGGGCGATTATATTGTTGACGTAGTTGATACTGGAAATACTTTACGAGCAAATGGACTTGAACCATTAGAAGAAATTTGTAAAGTATCCTCACGTCTTATTGTTAATAAGGCAAGCTTTAAGCGTAAGCAAAGTTTGTTAAATCCTATCATTTCCCAACTCGAACAAGCTGTTCAATCACGTTAAAAGTAATTTCCTATCATGCTTTTGCGATAGTTGTAGATATGATGCCCACAAGGGCTTAGAAAAAGAGTAAACTTGGTTTTTCTTTTTCGCCTTGTGGGTAAATTGATGCGACGTTTATCGACTCAAGATCAGAACTTCAAACAGATTTTTGCAGAGCTTTTAGCTTTTGAAACTGTTAATGATCCTAATTTAGTTCAAACAGTAGATCAAATTATTGCTGATGTTCGTCAGCATGGTGATGATCATGTTTTAAAACTTACTCAACAGTTCGATCGACATCCAGCGCATCAATTTTCCGATCTAGAATTGTCTCAACAACAACTTAAAGCTGCGTTTGATGACTTAAATCAAGAGATTCGTGAAGCCTTGCAACTTGCGGCTAATCGTATTCGTACATTTCATGAAGCCCAGAAACAAGATAGCTGGACTTATATAGATGATTTGGGGAATACACTAGGACAAAAGGTGACACCACTTGACCGAGTTGGTATTTATGTACCTGGTGGACTAGCCTCTTATCCTTCATCTGTGCTTATGAATGCAGTACCAGCTCATGTGGCCGGCGTACCTGAAATTATTATGGTGGTACCTGCACCAAATGGTGAATTAAATCCACTTGTTTTGGCTGCTGCTTATCTAGCTGGTGTGAGTCGAGTATTTACTATTGGTGGGGCGCAAGCTGTTGCAGCTCTAGCTTATGGTACTCAAACTGTTCCGCCTGTAGATAAAATTACTGGTCCGGGAAACCGATTTGTAGCAGCTGCTAAACGTGCTGTATTTGGTCAGGTCGGTATTGACATGATTGCAGGACCTTCTGAAATTTTAGTATATGCAGAAGGGGTGAATAACGCTGAGTGGTTAGCGATGGATGTCTTATCTCAAGCTGAACATGATACGGTTGCCCAAGCTATTTTTATAACTCCAGATGAAGCTTTGCTAGAAGCCGTAGAGGCAGCAATTGAAAAGCACTTAAATGACTTGCCTAAAGCTGATATTGCACGTACGTCTATTGAAAATCGTGGGGCTTTAGTTTTGGTAAAAGACCGTACAGAAGCTGTTGATTTGATTAATCAAGTTGCACCAGAGCATTTGGAGCTATGTTTAGATGATGCTGAAGCGATGAGCGAAAACATACGTCATGCAGGTGCAATCTTCATGGGACGTTATACACCTGAAGCAATTGGTGATTACTGTGCTGGTCCAAATCACGTATTGCCAACATCCGGTACAGCGCGCTTCTCGTCACCACTGGGTGTATATGACTTTCAAAAGCGCTCTAGCTTGATCATGTGCTCAAAAGAGGGCGTAAAAACGTTGGCTAAAACCGCTGATATACTTGCTGTTCAAGAAAATCTTGATGCTCATGCGCGTTCGGCTCGTTATCGTTATCAATAAGCTTTAAGCCTTTCAGCATTTTAAATGATTATTCAGGGCTGATTTTCAGCCCTTTTTTGAGATAAGACTATGACTGTATCTACAGCACAAATGCGTTTTTGGAGTCCTGAGGTTCGTGAATTAGAGCCTTATGTGCCAGGTGAGCAACCGAAAATCCAAAATTTATTAAAGTTAAATACTAATGAAAATCCGTATCCGCCATCACCAAAAGTAGTAGAAGCGGTTCAAGCTGTGCTACATGATCAAGCTGATGCACTGCGCTTATATCCAGATCCAGATGCAACTGCCTTAAAACAAGCGATTGCTACGCAACAGAATATGGATGTATCTCAAGTTTTTGTAGGTAATGGTTCTGATGAAGTGCTTGCTCATATTTTTAAAGCATTTTTCCTTCAAGATGAACCTATTTTATATCCAGATATTACTTATAGCTTTTATCCAGTTTATAGCCAATTTTTTGGAACAAAGACAAAAGAAGTTCCACTCAATGATAATTTTGAGATTGATGTTAAAGATTATGCACAACCTAATGGTGGCGTGATTATTACCAATCCTAATGCACCGACTAGTATTGCACTCAGCTTGGCAGAGATTGAACAAGTACTACACGCAAATCCAGACCGTGTGGTTGTGATTGATGAAGCTTATGTCGATTTCGGTGCTGAGTCAGCTGTAAGTTTGGTAAACCGTTATGAAAATCTTGTGGTGTGCCAAACAACTTCAAAGTCTCGTTCTTTGGCTGGTTTACGTGTCGGATTTGCGATTGCTCAATCACACTTGATTGCAGCACTTGAGGCGGTAAAAAATAGTTTTAATTCATATCCAATTGATCGCTTTGCTATTGCTGCGGCTGTGGCTTCTTTTGAAGATCAGGCTTACTTTGAAGAACATTGTCAAAAAGTTATTACGAGTCGAGAAAAGCTGGTTAGTGATTTAACTGAACTTGGCTTTAATGTTTTACCATCAAAAGCGAATTTTATTTTTGCTTCACACCCACAACATGAGGCTGGGCAACTAGCACAGAAATTACGTGCGCAGGGTATTATTGTTCGCCACTTTAATAAGCCTCGTATTAATCAGTTTTTACGTATCACGGTTGGAACTGATGAGCAAAATGCACGTTTAGTTCAAACTTTGAAGCAAGATATTCTTTAAAATTTATTCTGCTGTGCTGTTCATTAAGTTCAGCATAGCAGAGATTTTATCTAAGCTTTCTTGATATTCGGCCTCAGCTTTTGAGGCAATCGTAATACCACCACCTGCCCAAATAGAAAGCTGATTTTGATATTGTTGAAAGCTACGAATCAGAATATTCCAACGACCAGTACCATCAAAATTAAAATATCCCAAAGTACCGCAATATGCTCCTCTTGGCGCACCTTCTAACTCTTCAATAATTTGCATTGCGCGAATTTTAGGGGCACCAGTAATTGAGCCACCTGGTAAAGCACTAAGCAACATTTGCATAGGATTAATATCATTTTTAAGTATAGCCGTGACTTCACTTACCATATGATGAACTTGATTAAAACTTTCAATTTCGAATAACTTTGTCGTTTTTACCGAACCTGTATTGGCATAAATACTCAAATCATTACGTAATAAATCAACAATCATGACATTTTCTGCCTGATCCTTTTGAGAGTTTTTCAATGTTTGTTTTGAAATTAAATCTTGTTCTTTATTTTCATATCGAGGCATGGTGCCTTTGATTGGTCTAGTTTTAATTTGTTTGTCTGTACTAAATTCAATAAATAATTCAGGAGAGCAGCTTAATAACTCAAAGTTATTTAATTTTAAATAACCTGAATAAGGTGCATTGGTTAAATTCCATAATTCTTCTGCTTTATTTAATAAAGCTCCTGTGAAAGTTGTATTAAACTCTTGCGTAAGGTTAATTTGGTAGCAGTCTCCTGCTTTAATATAATCTTGTATTTTATGAAAAGCGGTAAAATATTCATTTTTAGACCAACGGGGATAAATATTTTTATCTAGTTTAAAAATATTTTTTCTTAAATGATTAGAAGAGCCATATAGTAATTCTGTAATGTAATTAAAAATTTCTGAATTATTTTTTTCATCACTAAAAAAATACCATTCATTATTTATTTTTTTTAGAAAAGAGTGGTAAGAACCTATAAATAAAGAGGGTTGTCGGTGTGATTGATTTTTAATAAATTGATGTGCAGAAAAATCATAACTAATGAATCCAATATATCCACCATTAAAACTGATATTTTTATTTTTTGATTCTTCAGTATGGAAGTGAGTGAAGTCTAAAATACTTTCAATATTAGAGGAGTTTATATACTTATTAAGGATATCTTGCTCGAATATAAAATTTTGATGACCTTGAGTAATTAGATATTTTTTTGGCAGAAAGCCAATAATAGGGTTGTTATCATCATAAAGATATACAAGTCCAGTTAAATCTTCTAATTTTTTTAAAATATCGGCAGCTGATAGAGTACTTTCTAAAGAGATTTTTTTCTTTAACTGAGACATTTTAAACATGACAAGTTTGGAAGAGGTCGCCTAGTTTACTACAACTTATAGTTCATCAGTCATCTAGGCGGTAAGAGTTTAACTTTTCGTCGATAAAATCATCTATTTTTTCGTTACAACTTAAGCATAATTGGTCTGCATATTTAAGAAAGTGTGACCCTTGTACCGTTTATCGGGTAATTGGCAAAAAATGCATTACAGTAGTTGAACAAAAATTAACGTAGCTGTAATTTAGTAATTGCTAAGCAAAACTACTCAAGGATTGGAAGTTTCGGTTGCCATAAAAGAAAAATGCAACTTGAGACAGTAAGAGTGGTTAAGTCAAAAAATAAATGCTCTTGGGAGAGTGCTCAATGAAAATGTTCACTAAACTTGCTTTAGTTTCTTCTTTAGCTATCAGTGCAAATGCAATGGCAATGCAGTCAATGGACGATGCAGCGCTTAGTGCCGCTACAGGTCAAGATGGTATTAATATCGGTATTGCTTTAGGTTCTGGTGGTATTTCTATTGATAAACTGTATTTACACGATAATGATGGTTTAGCATCATCAACCGGGATCACTGGTGCTTCAGGGACAGCAGGTTCAATCGCAATTAGTGGTGTAACGGTAACTCAAAAAGGTACAGGTAATCTTTTAGATTTAAAAATTGATACAAATGGTGCTTCAGGTTCAAATGGTGCTTTCTTAAACGTTGCAGCAACAGTAGGTGCTGTTGATGTACATGTAGGTTCAATTGGCGTGGGTACTTCTGGTACATTAAATACGACTACTGCTGTACGTGGTATTACTGAAACAGCTCCGACTGAGATTATTTCAGGCTTAGATTTATCTTTAGGTCAAATTTCTGCGAATGTTCAGTTAGGTTCTACTCCGCAAGGCGCGATGATTAAAGTGAACTCTAGCTTGCAAGGTGGTTTAACACTATCTAACTTCGGTATTAATGATGCTGCTGGTGGTGGTAAAATTGTCCTAGACAAAGTAATGGTTCGTGGGTCAGGTAATACAACTGGTGATATGAATGTAGATGCTAACATTTCTGTTGTTCCTACAGGTTTACGTATCCAAAATAACAGTACACAAGGTATGAACGTTTATGCACAAGGAATTCACCTAGGTGCACAGACTAATGCTTCAATTGGTGATTTAGAAATTCAAGGTTTAAATGTAGGAACGTCTACAATTACTATTTCTGGTCACTAATTTAAAGAGTGATAAAAAAAGCGCGTTTATACGCGCTTTTTTATTTGCCATAATAAAACTTAACTTCATTTTTTTATATTTAAATCATATTAATTTATATAATAAAAAAGAATGTAAAAAACAAATGAGAATTAATTATCAGTTTATAAATGTAAAACTATGCATTCATCAAAAAGATTAAAAAAAAGCTGTTTTTTACAGAAAAAAAAGGTATCTTCAACACACAGGGATGTAGAGCTATTGCTCTAAGAATAAAATGAATAAGGCCGGTTAGGCCACCATTTAGACCAAGTGCTTATGTTAGAGATAGTTTTAGGCTCAGCATTGATGTATTACTTTGCGACAGAAGCCTTCGAAATAGAAAAAAAGCCGCCGGGAACTGTTTATTATACAGAGACTGCCGATTCACGTAATTTATCGTTTTATCGAAATCATATCGAACCAGTTCAGATTAAACCAGCTGTGGAAGATCAGTTTCGTGGCATTGTTCGACAAGCTTATGATTATAGTTGTGGGTCTGCTGCGCTTACAACTCTATTAAATGGTTATGTAGGAACCAATTTAACTGAACAGCAAACAATGAGTGGTTTGCTACAGTATGGTGAATATCAGCGTATTATTGAGCGTCGAAGTTTCTCATTACTTGATATGAAGCGCTTTGTCACAGCGATTGGTTTAGACAGTGGGGGGTATCGTGGTGAGTTTTCTGATTTAGTTAAACTTGGCCAACCCGCAATTGTGCCTATTTCATATGCAGGCTTTAAACATTTTGTCGTATATAAAGCTTATAAAGATGGACGAGTGTATGTAGCTGATCCGGCTTTAGGGAATATCAGCTTTGACGAAAATCGTTTTAAACAAATTTGGGATAATAATACTTTATTTGTTATTTCTGTTCCTGAATCACAGCGTAAAGATTTATTGGCATTAAAAGAGTCAGATATGCGCCATGTCGAAGATGCAACAGTCAATAAATATGCTTTTGTTGATGTTCAATATCCAACATTTAACTTTGATCGTTTAGCAAATAAAGCTTCGACCATGAGGCGTGTATTGGATAGTGATAATAAATCGCCAACATATGGGCAGCCGATAGAAACCTATATGCGTCTTTATTACAAGCGTAAATAGTCAAATTTAAAGTTAGTAAAATAAATAAATTGGGTGGGAAAAACATGAATAATCGATGGATGAAGATGAGTGTGTTGGCCTTAAGTATGAGCGCCATTACAGGGACAATCTATGCCGAAGATCAAGTACAACAACCGCAAGTAGAGGGAGCACAAAGCTCTGGGTTTACTGATGCGGCAAGTTCTAGTTCTGCAACAACAGATGCTAGCATACAAACGTCGAGTGTAGCTGATGCTAATAGTGTAGCTCCTGCAGCTAATACTGATGCACATCAAGCTGCAAGTGCTTTACAGAAAAAAGAAGGTGATGCTAGCCAAGAGACTAATTTACAAGAAGTATTTACTTCAAATGAACGTCAATATTCTTTAATCAAGAAGGGCGTAATTTCTTCTTATTATGACCTTGATTATACTTATTATCGTGACAGTATATTAGACGTGGCATTAGGAGACGATAACTCTCGCATTAGTCGTTTAAGAATTAGGGAAGATGCTCAACATACTTTGACAAATAGTTTTACGGCGCAATATGGCGTTTTAGATAATTTAACACTTTCAGCAACATTACCTTTTGTTGCTAAATCTGATATTGCTAGTGATTCAACCACAGCGGGTTTAGGTGATATTTCTTTGGGAGCACGTTGGGAACCTTTCCCATTAAAGCAAGGGCGTTTACCACTCGTGCTTTTTGGTAGTGTCTCAACTAAAACAGGTGATAGTCCTTATGAGGTGGGTTTAGATGAGCTGTCAACAGGTAAAGGTTATTACTCAGTTGGAGTAGGGGCAAGTACTCGTAAATATATTGATCCTGTTGTGCTATTCGCTTCTGTTTCTGCCAATTATGGCTTTAAAGAAAGTGGTCTTAACCAAGCACGCGGTTCACGTATTTTAGAATCTTTTGATCCAGGGATTAGTGGTGGTTTTTCATTTGGTTTTGCGTACTCATTTAACTATGACGTGTCTTTGACAATGTCTTATCAGCAAAGTTTTAACTTTAATTCTGAGTTCCAATTCAATAATGGTGAATCTTATAAATCACCAGACCAAAGTAGCGCAATGATGGCTTTTGCTTTAGGCGTACGTGTTTCGCCAGATACCATTGTTAACGGTACGGTTGGCTTTGGTTTAACTGAAGATGCACCTGATGTTTCACTTGGTTTGTCGTTCCCGTTAGATATTTTAGGTTTTAATAAAAAACGAAAATAAGGAGATAAGCAGGTGAAATATCCTAAATTATGTCCTTTAACGGCGGCAATTGTTATCTCCGGTTTTTCTAGCTTTGCCAATGCTCAATTAGGACAAAACTTAGCTGTTGATATTCGTTCACTATCGATGGGGAATGCTGTAACTGCAGATCCTCCTGGTATTAGTGCAGTTCATTTTAACCCTGCGGCCCTAGCAAAAATTGATGGGCTACAAACCGATGTACAGGGGATTTTGGCTAACTTTGATATCCAGCGTGAATTTTCAGCTCCTCCTGGCTATAATATTTTTGGTTATTCAGATGACCCTCTTGTTTGTAATGATGGTCCGGAAGTTTCCGCCAATATTTGTACAGATTTCAAAGGGACCGTACATGGGGATGTCGAATACGCAAGCCTATATGTGCCGATTCTTAAAAAAATGGTTGATCTGGGGCCAGGGTATCCTCTAGTTGCCCCTACAGCTGGAATTGCCTATAAACCACCTGGTTCAAAAGTTACTTATGCAACAGCTGTATATGCACCATTGGTAGCTGGGTTTGGTGCAGAGAATGGTAACCCTGGCAACTATATGGGCCAGCAAGTTGCAGTAGAGCGAATTACTTATTTATCACCATCTTTTGGTTATCAAGTAAATGACCATTTATCACTTGGTGCTTCTGTGGGGATGTCTTACAACGCAATCGCACTAAAAAACTGATCTACGTTTTCCTAATGAGATGATTGGTGTATTGCGTATGGTTGATGAAGTGGTATGTGCGCCTTTTAAAAATAATAGTGACATGATTACGGACTTACTATTATTTGGTATGTGTAATGCTCAAGAAGGCATGAATCCATTTAATAAAATGGGCGCATTACAAGTGTCTTTAGAACAATCATTAAGCCCAAGCTATAACTTAGGTTTACTCTGGGAACCAACTGATGACTTTGGCTTTGGTATGGTTTATCAAAGTTCTGCCAAAATGCGCTTAAAAGGCAAGTACATGATTGATAATGCCAGAGCACCGCAAGAACTTATCAAGGGTCTTAACTCATCTGCTACAGGACAAATTTTAGCTGCAATTCTTGGTTTACCTAGCAATATCCCTAATATTGAGTCTGGATTAGTTGCCATGGATCTTGAATATCCGGCACATTTCCAAGCGGGGATTAAGTATAAAATATTACCTGATTTGCAAGTAAACTTTGACGTTGGATGGACGGATTATTCGGCTTGGGATAAATTTAAATTCGAATTTGATCGCCAAATTTCGTTATTAAAAGTAGCTAAGCTTTTATCTAATGACGTTACCGATAATTCATTGGCACTACCATTGAAATTTACTTCGCCGTGGAGCTGGGGAATTGGTCTTGAATACTCAGCAACCGATCGTTTGAAATTGCGAGCTGGTTATGAGCCTCGAGCTAGTTCGATACCTGATGATAAACGTAATACTATGGTTCCAATCAATAATGCGCAATTATTCGGTCTTGGTTTAGGTTATCGTTTCGATGCAGATACAGATCTAGATCTTTCAGTAGGTTTTTTACGTAGTCGTGACAATATTCCTGCCTGTTCGAGTACATTATCCAACAAGTGTGGTGTCGATAATATTTTATTAAATCCTTATTCAGGTTTAGATGTAAAAACGAATACTAAAGTTACAGTACTTGGTTTGAGCTATAGAACAAAATGGTAAAACAATATAAATCGATGTTTCGACCTAAATTTGCTATCTCGACTTTATGTATTGCGGTAGCTAGTATTTCTGTATCGTATGCAGATGGTTTCTATACAATCATTGGTCCTGATGGTCGTCCAATGATTGTACCCACTAAAAAAGTCGAACAGAAGCAATCAAATATTAGAGTGGAAGCACCGAAACAAGTTGTACAGCCGCGAGTAGGTGCTAAACCTGTTCAAGAAGCACCTAAAGAAAATATTCAAAATTCAAAAGTGCCTCAAAAGTTTGAACCACACGTTAATAAAAAATTAAATACTGCACCGACTGCACCGACTGCACCGACTGCACCGACTGCACCGACTGCACCGACTGCACCGACTGCACCGACTGCATCAGAGCGTCCTGTAACGGTTACTGAAGCTCAGAAGAATGAAGTTAAAAAGCAAAGTAGTACTGTTAAAGAACAAAGTACTCCAGTTAAAACTCCTCCATCTGTAGCAAGTACTTCACAAGCTATTTCTACTCAAAATTTATCAAATGATCCATCTAAGTTTACGACTGTTGATGGCGTAGAGTATGTAAATAATGAGTATTTAGAAGATCAAGAATTTAATCTTGAAGGAAAAAAACGCTTTTATGTGATGCCCGATGGTTTAGGGCGAACAGAGTTTATTGAACGGAAAAAGGGGGTGAGTAAATCCACTTTAGAACAATTCTTCAATAAACAATCTCAAGATGATCAAGCAGCAATTATTTTAGCGCCAACTTATATACGACTATCTAAAAAAGACCTAGAAACGACTTTTGAACAAGATAAGTGTTTTGTTCAAGGCTACAAAAAGTCAATCAAAGTCCTTGGTGATAAAAAAGACGTAAATTTATGGCCTCGAAAGCCATTAAAAGAAAAGTTTGAATATGAGTTGGTAAAATTAGATCCATCTGTACAACATTTACAGCTGATGTCTTTTGCAGCGAGTAATTCGACACCTCTCTATTATTGGCCTTTAGCTATATTTTTAGATGAAAAAGGTTGCATTTTAGAGGGAGCAAGTGGTTTTAAGAGTAAGTCTTATCCTTCTACAATATTACAACATGCATCAATTCAGGGCACTTTAAAAGTACCACCTCATGCACGTTATATGATGTTAACTCCTTTATCTTCCTCTGTAGATGTAGAGGAACATGAATTATCTAATCAGGGACAGATTCAAATTTCGGTATTACGCTAAAAATTAAGTAAGAATGGGTAGAGTATCTAATGAATAAAAAATTATTATGGCCTTTTGCATTAACCACATTAGCAATCATGTTGAATGGGTGTGGTGGCGGTAGTTCAACAATTAATGAAGATCCTACAAGTGGGTCTGGTAGTTCAAATGCAAACGGAAGTTGTGATGCATCAAATAGTGACTGCTTACAGTTTTCACTCGATTATCCGGTTGCTGGCCTTAATTTTACCTGTAGTAGTGTTGCAAATCAGAGTTTTGTCACTAAAGCATCAGGCAATAGTGTTGTGGGTACATGTAAACTTGGTGATACAGCAAACTTCTTTTTACAAGGTACTCAAACAAAAACTAAAATTGACTTGGGTTCTGTCAGCTTAGATAACATTTCAAAAATTAAGGTAGTTGTTCCACCACGTTTGAAAATTATGGATATGGCAACAGCTTTAACGGGTGTTGCACCAGTTTCATTAAGTCAAGATGATCCAACCATCGGTGTAGCCATGGCTTTGGTTAAACTTTTTCAAAGCGTTGGTTTAGAACGTGGTGATAATGTAATTGGGGATATACAGCCAACTCAAGTTACAGAAGATAAGAAAAACACATTAAATGTTGTACTTCAAAATATTACTGCTACTGAATGGAAAAGTGGTGCATACGCTGGTATTTTGAAACCTTGGTTAGATGTTAGTCAGATTGATAATAATCAAGCTTTTGCTCTAGTAACGCAATTGGCTCATTTAAGTTTAGTTGGTTTATATCAGTCGGATTACTTGACCTTAGCTCAACCAAACTTAATTTCAGAAAATTTTTATGGATGTAATTTAGCTAATTTAGCCGATTGTCCAAAAAATGCTGCTAATACGCAGCATGTTATAGGTAATTTATTCTTACTTTCAGATCGTCAAGGCTATACATTTGGTTATGGCTTACAGTGGAAAGGTACGAGCACGACTACAAATAATTCAACAGTTACAGCTGTTATGGAAGTATTAACTAAATCTAAGCCAGCTCAACTTACAGCAAATGCTCAAACCACATGGCTTGATCCATTACAAGCTGAGATTAAGTCAACACAACCATTCCATTTAAAAGCTTCAGCTAATACCAGTGAAGATTTACTGATTTATCAAGGTAAATTATTAAATGATTCATTTATTGCTGGTCGTGAAAGTTTGTATTTAGGGGCAATAAATAGTAAAACACCAAATCCTCAGCACTATGCGCTTTGGCGTCAAAGTATAGGCAATCAAAACTATAATGGTTCTCTAGATATCTATAAAGTGACTCCAGCAAGTTATCTTGCAAAAGATATCTTCAGAACTTCTAAAAATGTGAGCGCTGGGCAAACTTATATTTTCCCGTTATATGGTACTTTAAATATTAAATTTGATACCGCTGGAATTTCACCAATCGATTTAGGTATTGTGATTGATGAAAATGGTGATATTCGTACTGATATTAAACCTAATGCAACAGCAACGGATATGTCTGGTCAGTGCGGTGTGGTTTCAGATAATACTTTAATTGATAACAATGGCGTTCAACAGTACCGCATAGGAACAACAGGTGGTACTGAGTCTGCTTCAAATGATAAATCAATTACAGTAAAAATGATTTTTGCTGAACCGAAGCTAGGCAATCTCAATGGTATTTTGGCGGGGTTAAACTCGAACGTTGTTCAAGGTACTACTGCAACTGGTAGTCAAACCTTAATTGTAAGTGGGGCAAAAATTAACGTTGCTAACTTATTACAAGGACAGGTAAATGGCATTAACCTTACAACTTATGATAACAAGACAGTTTCGTGGTTAAATCCATATGCCTTCTATCAACGAGTCTATAATAATATTAAGGATGTGAGCCCTGCTCCTACAGAAGATGATAAAGCTTTAGCTCAGAGAATGAGTGGGACGATAACGATTCGGACGGCTGATTGTTATCAAATTAAGACAAAATAAGAACCTGAAAAAAAAGACCGCAAAAGCGGTCTTTTTATTATTGAATTTATTAGCCTGTATGGTCTAAACGAGTGCCTAGCGTTTCTAGGTGCGTTGGAAAAACTTGTTTTTTACGATCTTCAAAATAATGTTTGAGTGTGTGTTCGACACTCGGGAAAGCTAGCTCTCCCCATGGAATTTCATGCTCTTCAAACAGGCGACTTTCTATACTTTCTTCACCTGCACCAAAAACTCCATCTTTTAACTGCGCTTTAAAAAGTACATAAATTTGCCCAATACGAGGAATATTGTACATACAATAGAGTTGTTCTATTTCAATCTCCGCTTCTGCTTCTTCACGTGTTTCACGTGCCGCACCTTGTTCCATAGTTTCGAACAGTTCCATATAGCCAGCAGGCAATGTCCATAAACCATAACGAGGTTCGATAGCTCGACGACAGAGTAGTACTTTGTCTTCCCATAACGCTAAGGCACCGCAGATTACTTTGGGGTTTTCATAGTGAATATTGCCACAATGAGTACAAACACGGCGTACTTTATGATCACCTAAAGGAATTTTTTGTTCGGTTTTATGCCCACACGCTACACAGAAACTCATAATTATCATCGAGTATAGAGATGACTCAGCATAACTGAATTTTTAGACTTACGCATCAACTCTATTCCCTAAGTTTTATTTTCAGATATGATGAAAAGAGAGACAGAATAATAGGTGAAAGGTATGGAAGAGCACTTGCTAACACAAAAGTTACAGCAAAGATTGCGCTTTTCCACCCGCATACAAGAAGCACAAGCTGCAGTACTAATTGCGATTACAAATGAAAATAATCCTAAGGTACTGCTTACACGTCGTTCAATACATATGAACAACCATGCGGGGGAGGTTTCTTTTCCGGGTGGAAAGCGTGACCCCAGTGATACCAGTAATATTGTTGTAGCGCTAAGAGAAGCTCAAGAAGAGACAGCTTTAAACCCGTTTGATGTACAGTTGTTAGGTGATTTGCCAATGCAGCGCGCAAGAAGTGGTTTGTCTGTAAAGCCAATTGTTGGGCTTATTCCACCAGAGGTTCACTTAATACCTCAGCCTACTGAAATTGATCGAATTTTCTTTGTGCCATTACAGCAACTTATAGAGACGCGTCCGACACCCTATGAAGTTCGATATGCCCATCAGTCTTTGTATTTTCCAAGCTTACAGATTGATAATGAAATTATCTGGGGCTTAACTGCGCGTATGTTGGTAGCTCTATTTAAATATGGTTTAGGCTATCAAAAGGAATGGCCATTTTTACTCAACTCACCAACGTTTGGAATGCCAAAATTTTCTCATAAAAAATAAAGATCAGGATTGATAAATTATGATGTATAGCTATCAAGGACAGCACCCAAAAGCATTACATGAACCATGGGATGGCTGGGTTGCTCCAACAGCAACGCTCATTGGACAAGTGGAATTAGGTCGTCAGGTCAGTATTTGGTTTGGTGCGGTAGTACGTGCTGATAACTGTGTTGTTCGGATTGGTAATTTTTCTAATATTCAAGAAAACTCGGTATTACATACCGATGCAGGTCTTGAGTTGAACATTGGTGAATATGTCACAGTCGGTCATAAAGTCATGCTGCATGGTTGTACGATTGGTGATAATAGCCTGATTGGTATGAACGCTGTCATTTTAAATCGAGCTGTAATTGGTAAAAACTGTATTATTGGTGCTAATGCTTTAATTCCTGAAGGGAAGGTGATTCCAGATAATTCAGTGGTGATGGGCTCACCTGGTAAAATTGTCAAAACTCTAGATGAAGAAGGCGCTGCAAAAATACGCTTAAGTGCACTACATTATGCTGAGCACTTTAAAAGCTATACAGATTTAAAAGAATTTCACTTTTAAATTTTCAGTAAGATATTTTCAATGCCAAGCACTCGCTTGGCGTTTTTATTTAGATAGGAACAACTCGCCTATCAGGGCCGAGTGGGGTATCATAACTTCCGTTTTTAAACTAATTGAATACTAAGGTTGTGCATGAAACTGCTGGCGTTGGAAACTGCAAATGAGCAATGTTCCATTTCATTAATTGATGAAACCCAAGAACTCTTTTTCCAACTCGATACGCGAGCGAAAGCACAAACCCAGACTATTTTGCCAATGATTGAGCAGGGCTTACAGCAAACTGCACTAGAAATTGCTGGTTTAGATGCAATTGCCTTTAGCCGGGGGCCGGGTTCTTTTAGTGGTGTTCGAATTAATGCTGCTGTTGCTCAGGCTTTAGCGTGGTCACAAGATTTACCTGTGGTTCCTGTTTCTACCTTGCAAGCTCTCGCGCAAGCGGCTTATCGCCTTGAAGGCTTAGAGCAGGTGACTGCAGTACTCGATGCCCGTATGAATGAAGTTTACATTGCAAGTTTTGTTCTAAACGAACAAGGCATCATGCAGTGTATTGATGAAGAAAAATTAATGAGCTACGAGCAAGCCGCTGCTTATGCAAAGCATTGCTTAATCGGTTCAGGTGCTAAGCTTCTTCAAGCCGATGCAGAGCATCAAACTATCACTGCTACTGCACAAGACATTGCTTCGATTGCACGTGTCTATGCTGCTCAAAAACAGTGGGTTGATGCAGAACATGCTTTACCGGTTTACTTGCGTGATGATGCATGGAAAAAAATAGCGGATCAGGGTAAAGCAAAGTAAAGGCAGTACTCATGCATATATATTTTGAAGTAGATTTTCAAGAGCAAGCACAGCACTACCAAGCTGTGCTTTGTTCTAGAGGCGTGACTACCGACTTACAACCCATTGAAAAGCTCAATGCTCGTTTTTTACGTTTAAACCCGGACTTAGCACTTTGTGTAGATCAAAACGGACTTTGGTTATCTGCAAATGGCATGAAAATGCAGCCTGACTGGAAAGCGGAAATTCCGCGTTTAAAACGTGCCAGTCTTAAATCAGAAATGATTGCTCGAGCTTGTCAGCTGGGTGAAAAACCAATACTTGTAGACGCAACAGCAGGTTTAGGTCACGACAGCTTACTCATGGCGTATTTAGGTGCTCAAATTCAGCTTGTTGAACGCCATCCGATTTTATTTACTTTACTTGAAGATTCAAAAGCTCAAGCACAGCGTGATCCATTTTTAAATCAGTTTATAGATCGTATTCAACTGGTGTTTGCTGACTCTGCAAGCTATTTACAGCAATTAGATCAAGAAGCAAAAACGGTTGATGTGGTTTATTTAGACCCGATGTTTCCACAGCGTGACCAGAACCAACAAGCGATTAAAAAACAAGCCCAAGTCAAAAAGCAGATGCAGCTTTTGCATTTACTTTTACCAGAAGATGGTGAAATGGATTTAGGTGATAATTTGCTTGAGTTAGCCAAGAAAGTTGCCAAGCGTGTGATTGTGAAACGGCCACGACATGCGATTTTTTTAGCAAATCAAGAGCCAGCCCATCAGTGGCAGGGAGATGCTTGTCGTTTTGATGCTTACTTTCAGTAAGCTTATGTAAGGTTAAGTTTTATTGCTTGAATAATGCACAAATATATGTGATATAGTTCAAAAGCATGATTGCTAAAATTCTTAGCAGGCATACACTTATGGTGCCTGACAAAAACGAAATTTTTGAAACCTTTTTATGATTGATCTCAAACCTTCCATTAACTTTTGGCATGATTTTAAAAGTAACCAGCTTGCCGGAATGTGGTTATTTTTGGGGTCAAGACGTTCCTTACAGATTGTACATCCTTCTATTCTTCAACTTATTGTTTGGGGAATATTAGGTGGATGTACCAACTCACTTTATAGCTGGCTTGTTGCTGGTCAAACGGGTGATTTCAACTCGCAAGGTTTAATTGGGTACGCACTTTGGCCTTTTATCGCGCTTATTGTTGGTATTTTTCTATCACAGCGTATTAATCAGCCGCGTTTGATGTTAGTTCCAGCTTTGCTCTGGCTGGTTTTAGATACCAATATTTTATTAATTCAATGTTTAATTCAATATTTGGGTTCTAACGGTTATCTAAACTTTATTCCCGATGCCATTTATAACGGTATTCTACCAAGCCTATTTGTGGCACTTTTTGTGTGGCAAAGTTTAGCTGTCATTTGGGTTTTCTCACGTGAGTTGAAATGGCCTTGGTGGGAGCGGGCGTTGGTAATGGTTGCGACTATTGCGACCATGGTGGTCTGGCAACTTTCAGTAAAAGATCAGCCTATTTGGAAAGTAGAAGACTCCCCACCGACGTTTGCCGAAGATGCTTTTTATGCACAAAGTAAGTTACTTCATGATGCTTTAGAACAAGTCCAATATGGTGAGATAGCTAAAAGTCATTGGTATTTCTTGGGTGTTGCGGGCGATAGTTACCAAGACGTTTTTAAATCGGAAGTAGTTCGTATTAAAGAACAATTCGATACGCGTTTTGGTACAGTTGGGCGTTCAATGATGCTGGTCAATAACCCAGATACCCGAACCGAAATCCCGATTGCATCTAAAACCAGTATAGAGTTGGCTCTACGCCGTATGGGCCAACAAATGAACCGTGATAGTGATGTGCTGTTCTTATACATGACATCGCATGGTGAGCAAAACCATTTTGAAATTGAAAATGCTCCTCTAGATTTGGGACAGGTCGATCCGAAATGGTTACGTGAAACGCTCGATAAAGCTGGTATTCGTTGGCGCGTGATTGTCATTTCTGCTTGTTATTCAGGAAGTTTCATTCCCGCTTTGCAGTCACCAGATACTTTAATTATTACGGCATCTGCGGCAGACAAAACTTCTTTTGGTTGTAATAACGAAGCTGATTACACCTATTTTGGACGAGCTTTCTTTGACTTGGCGATGCGAGAGCAGTCTTCTATGAAAGATTCGTTTAATGCTGCCAAGCAAACCGTGACCAAATGGGAAGTGGCTCAAGGTGTAGACCCTTCAGAACCGCAATGGGTGATTGGTAAGAATATGGAACTTATGCTACCTCAGTTGGAAAAATATCTTTTCCCACAGCAAAGTACAGGTAGTGTAAATATTGCTCAAACACAAACAGAGGCTAAAAACGATGCAACTCCTGCAAAAAAACCGTTGCTTTGAGGGTGAGCAGCGCATTTACCAGTTTGATTCTCAATTATTAAAAGGCTCTACTAAGTTTGGTGTTTATTTACCACCAGCAGCTTTGGAAGGGAAAGCCTGTTCAACTTTGTTTTATCTCGCTGGGTTAACGTGTACTGAGGAAACCTTTGCCATTAAAGCACATGCGCAGCATATGGCAGCCCATCTTAGTCTGATATTGATTACGCCTGATACTTCACCTCGTGGCGAACAAGTCGCAGTAGGTGACAATTGGGATATAGGACAAGGTGCGGGCTTTTATATTAATGCCACACAAGCACCTTGGTCTGAACATTATCAGATGGAAAGTTATTTAATTGATGAGTTATATCCACTCATTTTGAAAAGTTTTCCAGTAAATGCTCAACAAGTTGGTATCTTTGGGCATTCTATGGGTGGCCACGGCGCATTAACTTTGGCTTTTAAATATCCTGAAAAGTTTAAGTCAGTTTCTGCTTTTGCACCGATCTGTGCACCAAGCGAATGTGCATGGGGCGAAAAAGCATTTAACCATTATTTAGGCGCAGATCGTGAGAGCTGGTTGGACCATGATGCCACAGCTTTAGTCTCAAAAAATGGTGCAGTTTTTAGCGAAATTTTGGTTGATCAGGGATTAGATGATCAATTTTATGAACAACTTCACCCTGAAAAATTTAAGCAAGCATGTTTAAAAGTAGGACAGCCTTTAACTTTAAGACAACATACTGGCTATGATCATGGTTATTACTTTATCCAGACCTTTATGGATGAGCACTTACAGTTCCATGCGATCCAATTAGAAAAGGTCGCTGGCTAATTAGTGTTGCCATTCTACCTCAAATTCTTGTTGAGCCATGCGGTTTAGATGATCAAGGACAACTTTTTCCAAGTGGTCATGGTCATCTAACTGACTATCAATAGCAACATTTAACTGCTCTGTTTGAGGTGCAAGTGTAATGGTTGCTGTAGGCATTAAGATTTTAAAGTCTTGCTCAGTTTCTTGTACTTCAAACTTATGTTTCCAATGGTTAACGAGACGTTTTGCAATGCGTTTTCCATCATTTGTTAATAGATGAGTCGTACTTTTCATTATCAATCCTCACATTGGTTTAATGTACCTTAACAAATTCGTATGGCACTTGGCATTCTATAATAGCAACGTTACGTTGCATGCTTGAAATGTTGTGATTTAGGCAAGGAAGAGCGGGTCAAGGAGGTTCTTTTTTGTTATAATTTTCAGCCTCTCCTTAAATTTCTAGCCAGGTCATCCACCTATGTCCAAGCCTTATTTGATTGCTCCTTCTATTTTATCTGCCGATTTTGCTCGTTTAGGCGAAGATGTAGACAAAGTGTTAGCTGCAGGTGCAGATGTAGTGCATTTTGACGTGATGGATAATCACTACGTTCCAAACTTAACTTTTGGTGCTGGTGTATGTAAGGCTCTAAAAAACTATGGTGTTAAAGCTCCAATTGATGTGCATTTAATGGTGTCTCCAGTTGACCGTATTATTGGTGATTTCCTAGAAGCTGGTGCAGATATCATTACGTTTCATCCAGAAGCATCTGACCATATTGATCGTTCATTACAACTGATTAAGTCTGGTGGTGCTAAAGCAGGTTTAGTCTTTAACCCAGCAACGTCGTTACACCATTTAGATTATGTGCTTGATAAAGTAGATCAAATTTTAATAATGAGTGTAAACCCTGGCTTTGGCGGACAAAAGTTCATTCCAATGACTTTAGAAAAATTACGTGCAGCGCGCAAAATTATCGATGCAAGTGGCCGTGATATCCGTTTAGAAGTAGATGGTGGTGTGGGCCCAGCAAATATTCGTGAAATTGCAGAAGCGGGTGCAGATATGTTTGTTGCTGGTTCAGCAATTTTTGGTCAACCAGATTATAAAGTCGTGATTGATCAAATGCGTGCAGAGCTTGCTAAAGTAGGTAGTGTAGACGCTTAAAGACAAGTGTTAGCTTATAGAGTTGGCTTGTGGATAACTTTGTTTATAACTGTATGGATAACTGTGTTGATAACCGTATGGATAAGATGTTGGTAAAATAAACAAAATTAGATCAACCGTTTATTCTCTAGACAAAAGCTATGAAAAAAGAACGTTTTGGCGTTCTTTTTTTACGCATATTGAATATTTTATTACCTGATTTTTTATTGAGCTTTACTAAAAAATAATCTGTGCAAAAAACGAGATAGAGCTGTGTAAAGCTTTTAAAACATAATAGATAGAAAACTGTAAAAGTGTCATGAAAAGTAAAGCTAAATTTGCTTTAATAAGTTTTTAGTAAGAGATCTTGATAATTAATGTCGGTAAAAATTTTAGCGGTAGATATGGATGGGACTTTTCTTAATTCTAAGAAGCAGTACAACAAAGCACGTTTTTTAAAACAGTATGAACAACTAAAACAAAATAATATTCATTTTGTGGTGGCCAGCGGTAACCAACTTGCAAAGCTTGTGACCTATTTTCCAGAAATTAATCATGAAATTGCTTTCATTGCAGAAAATGGGGCACATGTTGTCGATGCAGGGCAAGAAATTGCTTTTGCCCATTTAAGTAAAGAACAGTTTGGTAAGATTCTAAAAGCGATTGACTCTGTGTATACCTCGACTATGGTGATCTGTGGAAAACAGAGCGCTTATGTGCATAGCAGCATGAATGCAGAGGACTACGCTAAAGTCGCTCGATATTTTGAGAAGCTGACAGTTATCGATGACTTTTATACGTTAGATGATCTGGTGTGTAAAATTACTTTTACTGCTCAGGAAAACGAAAGTTTTGCAATTTTTGAACATTTTCAGAAGCAAAGTTTTGTGGCAGATAAAATATTGGTTCCTGTTTCAAGTGGTTTTGGTTTTATCGATTTGATACTTCCGGACCAACATAAAGCACATGGTTTGAAGCTATTATTGCAAAAATGGCAGATTGAAGCTAATCAAGTGGTTGCGATTGGCGATAACAATAATGATATTCAGATGATTAAAGCAGTTGGTTATGGGTTTGCGGTTGAAAATGCTATTGAAGCTTTAAAAGCAGTAGCACCTTATACAACGGTAAGTAATGAACGAGAAGGTGTATTAGAAGTGATTGATTTAATTCTTCAGCATCAAGCTCCGTTTGCTTAATGACCATAAAAACAATCAATTAAGATGTAAAATTGTATCTGTTTTAAAACTTGGTTATGCTTATATCCCATAGGTAAATGGATTGCTCAAGGCAATAAATGATGACGCTGCAACACTTACGCAAGTATGCTTGGTTTGTGTTCCTAATGACTTTGGTCATTGGGTGGAGTGGCGTGTCTGTTGCTCAGATGCCTATGCAGCATGATCTTCATACAATGCCATGCCATAGTCAACAAATGACACATCACACGATGCATGTTCAAGCTGATGATCAGGCGATATGTCATCAATCTATGGTTAAAGTTTCTCATCAACATGGTGAACACTGCCAAGACTGTAACCCAGTCCATTGCCAAATGGTGAATCTGGCTTTACAGCAAGCTGTACCAGATATTGAAACATCATTTATTCCTATTTCATCTCAATTTAGTAGTATTTATCAGGCTCAACATTTAGCCGGATACTGGCAAGAAATCTTACGTCCTCCAAAAGCTTAATCCTTTCTTACTTATTTTTTAGTTCAAAGGATTACAGCAATGTCTCATAAAACAATTAGCAGCCTCGTCGCTGTATTTGGTCTATTGGTTTCACCATGGACTCTCGCGGCAATTAAGGAATATCACCTTAATATTAATGAACAACAGGTCAATGTTACCGGTCAGCCGCTTAAACGAATTACCGTAAATGGCAAGTTTACAGCACCACTCCTTGAGTTTGAGGAAGGAGATGAGGCTGTTATTCATGTTCATAACCAATTAAAGAATCAAGATACGTCTTTGCATTGGCATGGGTTGTTACTACCAGGGTTAATGGATGGCGTACCGGGTTTCAATGGTTTTAAAGGAATCGCGCCAAACGGAGATTTTATTTACCGCTTTAAGGTGAAACAAAACGGCACTTATTGGTATCACGCCCATAGTAAAGGCCAAGAGCAGGATGGTTTATATGGCCCGCTCGTGATTTATCCAAAAGGGAAAATACCCGTAGCTGCACATGAAAAAACTGATCGTGATTATGTGGTGATGCTTTCAGATTTTCATAATTCTTCTAGCGATAGCATTATGAAGAATTTGAAGAAATCTGCTGAGTATTATCAAAATCGCCGTGAAACCGTATCTGATGTTTTGAAGCAAGTCAAAACACAAGGTTTAAAAGCAACTTGGCAAGATCGTTCGATGTGGAATCAGATGCGGATGTTAAAAACCGATATGTCTGATGTGACGGGTTATACGTTCTTAGTTAATGGCAAGACACCTCAGCAAAACTGGATAGGTAATTTTAAAGCTGGCGATAAGGTTCGATTACGATTTATTAACGCATCGGCAATGTCATTTTTTGATGTCAGAATTCCAAATTTGAAAATGACTGTTGTAAGTGCAGACGGGCAGCCAGTTAAGCCTGTAGCAATTGACGAGTTTCGTATTGGTACAGCTGAAACCTACGATGTCATTGTAGAGCCTAAACAGCCAAATTATCAGATTGAAGCAGAGTCTATTGACCGCAGTGGTTTTGCCATTGGGACTTTGCACAATGAAAATACGCAGGCTGTAGAGTCAATTCAAATGCCGCAGCCACGTCCACGTTCTTTGCTAACCATGGATGATATGGGCATGAGTCATGGCAATAGGGCAAGTGATGAACATGCTGGCCATCAAATGAACATGCAACACGATATGTCGGCTATGCCTGAAATGAAAAAAGAAGAGAGCCAGACTAATCATGATCATGCAATGATGAATATGAGCCATGGCATGAAAAATATGTCATCTGGCCAACATGATCATTCTATGATGCAAATGAAGCATGACATGTCGGCCATGCCTGAAATGAAAAAAGAAGAGGGGCAGACTAATCATGATCACACAATAATGAACATGAGCCATGACATGAAAAATATGTCATCTGACGAACATGATCACTCTATGATGCACATGAAGCACGATATGTCGGCCATGCCTGAAATGAAACATGATATGCAGGCAATTTCGTCTAGTGAACATGATCACGCCATGATGAATATGAAGCATGAGATGCCTGAGCAATCTGAGAATAATACTCAAAAGGATGAGCCCGTTTATGGCTGGGCAAATGCTTCGACACCAGAGGGTATGAAAGCGCTGCAATATAGTGATTTGCAATCTTTAACATCTCAGCCAGACACACGTGCGCCAGAACGAGAGCTTGTTATTCGTTTAGGCGGCAACATGGAGCGTTATATCTGGACCATTAATGGCAAGAAATTTAACGAAGCTGCGCCATTACAAGTTAAGTATGGCGAACGTATTCGCTTGAAGTTCGTGAATGACAGCATGATGGCCCATCCAATGCATTTACATGGCATGTTTATGCAATTAGAAAATGGTCAACAAGCTGAAAACTTACCAAATAAACATACCGTTATTGTTCCACCAGGAAAGACAGTTACTGCGTTATTGACAGCCGATGCTTTAGGAGAATGGGCGATTCATTGCCATCTGCTTTATCACATGAGTGCTGGAATGATGAATAAGTTGATTGTGGCTCAAGTAAATGACAGCCAACAACCAGTTCAATCACAGTCAATCGTTCAATCTGAAAATGAGAAAGGAGCTAGTCATGCGCATCACTAAGTTATTTTCTCAAATGATATGTTGCGGTGCTTTCTCGGGTATATCTATATTTGCTTTTGCTCAAGAACCTTTAACTCATGATCATTTACGTGAACATGGTGGACAGGTTTATCAAGCAACAAAAATTGATTCTGGTTGGACTCAAAATGAAGAAGGAGAAGGACGTTTTTCTTCTGAATTAGAAAGTTGGGTGGGAACTGATGAAAATAAACTGTTCATTAAAGCCCATGTTGAAAAAGCTGAGTCGGAAGATGCTAATTATGGTGGTTCAGTACTTTATAGCCGCAATGTTGCCGACTATTGGGATGTACAGGCTGGGGTAAACTACGAACGTTTACAGCGGGAAGATGAAAAGCAAGATCGCTGGGCTGGTGTAGTGGGCTTACACGGCATGGCACCTTACTTTTTTGAAACTGATACCTATCTTTATGCAGGTGAAGATCAGTTATGGAAGTTAAGTTTAGAAACGGAAAGAGACTTACTCTTTACCCAAAAGTTGATTGGTAAGCCCTATTTAAAAGCAAATGTTGTTTTGCAAGATGAATCTCGCTATGCCAGTAAAACGGGATTATCGAGTTTGCAGGCAGGTTTTCAAACCCGTTATGAAATCAATAAAAAGGTCATGCCATTTGTTGATGTCGGTTATGGTTATGAAAAAGGTCTAAAACAAACTGCTTGGCAAACTGGAACAGACTCTGAACATGGTTGGTATTATGGTGCAGGGTTAACACTTAAGTTTTAATTGCCGAACAAAAATTAAGCTTAATGACATGCCATTGGTTTATACTGATGGCATTGTTTTTTTGTGTCAGTTATGGTGCAAAGATGGCTTTAGAAAAACAAGAGAATCAAATAAATGTAAATAAAAGCTGTGGGTGCTCAAGCGTAGCAACTCAGGACTATTCTATGCCGAGTGAACCTATGGCGAATAAAATCCAATGGGTGAGTTATTACCATATTCCTCACATGGATTGCGCAGCAGAAGAGCAAATGGTGCGAATGGCTTTAGCACCTTATGCTGAACATATTCAAGAACTTGAATTTGATTTACCTACTCGTCATTTAGCGGTATATCACAGTACAGCAGCTGAAAAAATTACCCAAAGCCTGCAACGCCTAGGTTTAGGGGCTGAGTTACAGCAAACGCAGCCACACTATGAACCCGTTGAAAAGCCTAAAAAAGTGCGTACTACTTCTTCAAACCATGCAGCACAAAAACAGGTTTTACAATGGTTGTTACTCATTAATGCTGTGATGTTTTTCATCGAATTTATGGCGGGCATTATTGCGTCATCAACAGGGTTAATTGCTGACTCACTCGATATGTTTGCAGATGCGGCAATTTATGGAATTGCTTTATTTGTGGTAAGTAAAAACCTCAATGCTCAGTTAAAGGCTGCACATATTTCCGGATGGTTTCAGTTTGGCTTAGCCATGATTGTGTTAGTTGATGTACTACGTCGTTTTATATACGGCAGTGAACCTGTTTCAATTCTCATGATTTTAATTGGCGGATTAGCTCTTGCAGCCAATATTAGTTGCCTTTATTTAATGAGAGACCATAAGGAGAGTGGGGCACATATGAAGGCGAGTTATATATTTTCTGCAAATGATGTCATCGTAAACTTAGGTGTCATTATTGCGGGAATATTGGTTGCAATTACTGGCTCTCGTTATCCTGATCTCATAATTGGGTTAATTATTGTTTTGTTTGTTTTAAATGGTGCTCGGAAAATCTTACAACTCAAAAATGAATAAGATTTATAGATTAAAGGTGAACTTGAGTTCGGGTTTGCCTAGATTTTTTATTTTAAAGTAAACTGAGTCTTCACATAAGGAGGAACGACCTCCCCCATAATGGGTAATCATGTCAGGACGACCTGACACTATAAAAATTAGTGAATGTTATGGCTTGGGCTATTTTAATTTTAGCAGGTGTATTTGAAATCATTTGGGCATATTCTATGAAAATGTCTGAAGGTTTTACACGTTTAACCCCTAGTATTATTACCGTAGTTTTTATGATTTTGAGTGTAGTTCTGCTTTCAATATCAATGAAAACTCTACCCCTTGGTACTGCTTATACGGTTTGGACAGGCATAGGTGCAATTGGATCATTTTTAGTGGGTATATTTTTTCTTCATGAACCTATTGGTGCGATGAGAATGATTGCCGCTGTACTGATTGTATCGGGACTGGTTCTAATGAAAATTTCGTCTCCATCTTAAAAGGATAAAGTATGTTGCTGTCTTATAAGTATATCAATTCGCCTGTTGGGCAATTAAAGCTAGTTGCGAATGAAAATGCTTTGGTGGCAGTACTTTGGGACAATGAAAATCCAAAACGTGTTCGACTAGCAGAGCTGGTCGAACAAACTGAGCATCCAGTTTTATTAAAAACTGAGCAACAGTTAAAAGAATACTTTGACGGTACACGCCGCGAGTTTAGCTTGCCATTAGATTTTGAAGGTACAGCATTTCAAAAGCAGGTGTGGGCGACATTACTCAGTATTCCCTATGGTGAAACAAGAAGTTATAAAGAGATTGCTGTTCAAATTGGCAATGAAAAAGCCGTGCGTGCAGTAGGTGCTGCCAACGGTAAAAACCCGATTTCAATTATTGCACCTTGTCACCGAGTCATTGGGGCAGGCGGCGCCTTGGTCGGTTTTGCGGGTGGTCTTGATAAGAAAGATATTTTATTAAAATTAGAGCAACAATAAGCTATTTTTAGCGCTCGATTTTTTCAGGCTTTTCTAATAAGCTGTCAACACTGATATTTCATGTAAAGCATGTTTTGTTACATCGCTATTTTCTGAAATATTAATCTTTTCATAACAAACTCTGGATGTTCTAAAAATGGCTGTCGGCGACGTAACAATGCCACAAATGCATGTGGTAAAAGGTGTAAAAATTGGCTCAACTGAAGCATATGTACGTTACCAGAACCGACGAGATTTAGTCATTTTTGAGTTTGCAGAAGGTTCAAACGTTGCTGGGGTATTTACCCAAAATGCATTCTGTGCAGCACCTGTTCATGTATCGAAAGCTCATCTTGCACAAGGCAACCCTCGTTATTTAGTAATTAATACAGGTAATGCCAATGCGGGTACTGGACCTACAGGCTTAAAAAATGCCCAAGACACTTGCGCGAAGTTAGCTGAGCTTGCTGGTGTGAACAGTTTTGAAGTACTTCCGTTTTCTACAGGTGTGATTGGTGAGCAGCTTCCAATGGAGCGTTTACTTGCTGGTCTTCAGCCTGCATTAAATAGCGTACAAGAGGCTGCTTGGAATGATGCTGCAACTGGCATTATGACGACAGACACTGTGCCTAAAGGTGCATCTGAACAATTTGAACTTGATGGCATTACTTATACCATGACAGGTATTAGTAAAGGCGCAGGTATGATCCGTCCAAACATGGCAACCATGCTGAGCTTTGTTGCTACAGATGCGCCTATTAGCCGCGATTTAGTGCAAAAACTATTAAAGACCACAGTTGAGCATTCATTTAACCGTATTACTATTGATGGTGATACTTCAACAAATGACTCTTGTATTTTTGTGGCGACTGGTCAGGCAGGTGGTGCTGAAATTACATCAGACAGCGATGCACGCTACGCGAAAGTATTAGAAGTACTTGCTCGTGTTATGAACCGTTTAGCGCAGTTAATTATTCGTGATGGCGAAGGTGCAACTAAGTTTATTACTGTTGCGGTAGAGGGCGGTGGTAACATTCAGGAATGTTGTGACATTGCGTATAGCATTGCGCATTCTCCACTCGTTAAAACTGCACTTTTTGCATCTGACCCGAACTGGGGACGTATTTTAGCGGCAATTGGTTATGCTGGAGTGAAAGACTTAGACGTGTCTAAAATTCAGGTATGGCTAGACGACGTACAAATCTGTAAAGATGGTGGTGCAGCAGAGGACTATACCGAAGAAGCTGGTGCGCGCGTTATGGCACAAACCGAAATTACCATTCGTGTTGACTTAGGTCGCGGACAAGCCAAAGACACGGTCTACACATGCGACTTATCTTACGACTATGTCAAGATTAATGCAGATTACCGTTCGTAAATATTCAGTTATAATCAAGCCTCGACAAAGAGGCTTTTTTATTAGCCCCAACTTTTGATATTAAATGATTCAATCTATTAAATCATTTAAGCAGTAACGTTATATGCGAGCAGGTATGCCAGCATAAAGGATAGAGAAGACGTTTTATGAGTGATGCGACTTTAATTGCCAACGATGCAAAAAACATTGTACAAGCGCATTTAGACCGTTTAGGTGAGCCAAAAGACAATCGCTTAAGTGAAGAAGCAAAACAACAAAAGTTTGCACAGATCGAAGCAGAGCTCAAAAAACGTGATGCTGTCCTTGTTGCTCATTACTATTGCGACCCTGAAGTACAAGAGCTTGCTGAAAAAACAGGTGGATGTGTTTCTGATTCTTTAGAAATGGCCCGTTTTGGACGCGATCATGCTGCCTCAACATTAGTCGTTGCTGGGGTTAAATTTATGGGGGAGACAGCTAAAATTCTGTCTCCTGAAAAAACAATTTTAATGCCGACACTTGAAGCAACTTGTTCACTCGACTTGGGCTGTCCAGTTGATGAGTTCACAGCATTTTGTGATCAACATCCTGACCATACTGTAGTTGTTTATGCAAACACATCGGCTGCTGTTAAAGCACGTGCAGATTGGGTCGTAACTTCAAGCTGTGCTGTCGAAATTGTTGAGCATCTAGACAGCTTAGGTGAAAAAATTATTTGGGCACCAGATCAGCATTTAGGTCGCTATATCCAAAAGAAAACCGGTGCAGATATGTTGCTTTGGGATGGTGCATGTATTGTGCATGAAGAATTCCGTGCACGTGGTATTGCCAGCATGAAAGCACTGTATCCAGACGCTGCTGTATTGGTACATCCAGAGTCGCCAGAATCAGTTGTAGAAATTGCAGATGCGGTAGGTAGTACGTCTCAACTCATTAAAGCTGCGCAGACTTTGCCAAATGAAAGACTCATTGTGGCAACAGACCGCGGTATTTTCTATAAAATGCAGCAAGCGGTACCCAATAAGATTTTAGTTGAAGCACCAACAGCGGGTGAGGGGGCAACTTGTCGTTCATGTGCTCACTGTCCGTGGATGGCAATGAATGAACTTGACGGAATTTTAGAAGTTTTACAAAAAGGTGATCAGGAAATACACGTTGATCCAGCGCTGGCTGAACGTGCCAAAATGCCTTTAGATCGAATGTTAGCCTTTAGTGCATCTTTAAAACGTTAAAAAACCTCAAAATGCTTGTTAAATATACATTTGATAAGGATTTTTAACTTTTTTTTAGAATAGGTGTTGACGTCTGAGGGCGTCGCGCCTAGAATGCACACCGTACCGCACGATGTGCGATACAGCAAAAGCTGAGATAGATCGGAGCATAGCACAGCCTGGTAGTGCACCTGGTTTGGGACCAGGGGGTCGTAGGTTCGAATCCTACTGCTCCGACCACTTAAAATAATATTTTAAGATCGGCGAAGTATCGCATGATAAGCATCATCGGTTAAGCGCCTGTAGCTCAGTTGGATAGAGCATCCGCCTTCTAAGCGGATGGTCACAGGTTCGAATCCTGTCAGGCGCGCCATTTGGTAGCTTGGTACATAGAACTTATTTGATGGTGGATGTAGCTCAGTTGGTAGAGCCCTGGATTGTGATTCCAGTTGTCGCGGGTTCGAATCCCGTCATTCACCCCAATTTCGGAGCATAGCACAGCCTGGTAGTGCACCTGGTTTGGGACCAGGGGGTCGTAGGTTCGAATCCTACTGCTCCGACCATATTCTTGATTTTTAAAAGAAAATCATCCCTCTAGTTTCTCTAAAATTACTTACCAACGTAATATTACTCGCGCAATGCAATGTAATAGATATTGAGTAAATAAGAGGATCTCATTCCCATTTCATTCCCATCAAATTTTCTTGATAAGAATGAAAAATCATCAAAAATCCTAGTTTTGATATATTTAAAAAAATATCAGGGGTATCTAAATTTTGAAGTAATAAAGTAATATTTTACAAATACTCTATTATTTTCAATATCTTATATAGTTTTTAAAATGTAATATTTAAGTAATATGCTAGTAATAACTTACTGTATAAAAAAGTATTTTTTTAAAGATATTCAACTCAATTAAATCAATCACTTAAATTTTATTACTTCAAAAATTACAAAAAATTACTTAATTAAGTAATGAATTATATAATTATTTATCAATAACTTATACCTATATATTACTTTATTACTTCAAATTGATTAGCTGTTATAGAAAGAGACATATTTATGCCTTTTTTATTCAAAGTAGGTATAAATCATGTGCTATTAAAAATAAAAAAATTGATGCACTATTAAGTATATTAAGAAGTATTTATGATTGTTCTTATACTTCCAAATTAGGAATTGATTGAGGGATTCAAATTGTCATCTATACCGCTAAGTGAAATAGCTAAATTTACAAGTAATCCTGAACTTCAAAAGAATATTCAGCTAGCCAATCAGATATTGATAAAGGTCCAGCAAAATTTTGGTAATTTTTTAAGAAGCCCCGAAGTACAAAGTAATTTAATGGCAATTCAACAAGCCGCTCAAAAGTTACAGAAATACTTAAATGATCCTATCGTTAAAAAAAATATAGAAAATTATTTAAATACTATTGTAGAAATATCTAATAATGATGACTTTAGAAACGAGTATATACAAAGAAGAGAAGGGACACATTCTGTAGAGGAAGATACTGCTATCTTCAAAAGTATGATTGAAGAAAGGATTGAAACACCTCAGGTAGTTTTAGAAAATCCTATTCTAAATCAAAATTTTGATAGTAAAGCAACAAGCTATAAGTGGGTCTTTATCTGGCTTACATTGTTTTTTAATCATTATATTGGCCACTTAGATTCTTACAAAGATTTGAATGAAGCTTATGAGTATGCGATAAATAATGTGCAAGCAGAAGGTGTGACCAAATCTCGAATTAACTTAAGAGAAGCTCCTAATTTTGAAAGTGAGAAATTACTTGTACTACAAAGAGAAACTGTGCTGAAGATTTATAAAGATTCACATAATGGTTGGGTTAAAGTTTCTGTAATTAAAGATGGCATGGAAGTTGAGGGATTCGTAAACGAAGCTTATATCAAGAAACTGAAAAATAAGTATAACTTTGATGATTTTTTTTCAACTGCTACTATTCAAACATTCATAGATTCAATAGAAGATACGAACTAGTTTTATAAAAAATTTTAAGAATAGGCTTGTAGTGAAATGCAGTATTCTTTTTTCTAGTATTTCCCTATAAACCCCGTGTAATGGCGTATCTTGCAGCCCATTTTTGGCCTTATGCCTTATGCAGTAAATCAGCCCTGCATAGAGACCGCAGGTGGGGCGGGCAACTGCGCGGCGGCCAGTAAAGGTAGGGTAGTGTTTAGGATTTACTGATAAAAATTACAGACAATAAAAAAGCCAGCAAATGCTGGCTTTTTTTTGATTAAATCGCTTATGCGATCACTATATCGAGATCCTTGCCTAATGCTTGGAAGGCACTTTCAATCGATTCAAGTTTTGTTGAGTGTTTTAATGAAAGCAAACGATCCGCTTGTTTTTGTAACCAGCCAAGACGACGAGCTAGTTCAGCTTTAGTAACGTCTTGAGAGATCATCTCATTATATAAACGTACTTTAGCTGCAACACGTACTGGAAGATGAACTTCATATTCACCTTTCTTACCCTTCGTTGGTAATGGTATAGCCTCGCGGTCATCCATATAAATTTCGAAAGCAGTTTCTATACCATCTAAAGCTTCAGATAATGCTTCATCTAATGAGTAACCAACACTATTTAAAAGCGGAACGTCTCGAGAGCTGACTATAAAAGCCTCTCCCTCCCGTTCTATATTTACATAATATTTCATTGTGCGCCCTTTGGTTGATGATGATTGTGAAAAAAACTTCACTTGATATATGGGGTAGCTGAGCTTTAAGGATTTGAGGCTTAAAGCCCCAAATCCTTTTTAATTTTTAAACGAGTGCCTTCAGGTATCTCTTTCTTACCGTGGTTAGGGAAAACACTTTTCTTACCGTTAAGTTCAATAATCATGTGTGATCCTTTACCCTTTCGCACAAAGATAACTCCCTGTGCTAAAAGCCATCGTTTAAACTCGTTGAAGCTCATAAGCTACTCCTTGTTTAAACATGGGTTTATTATAGGACAAAATTGTCTTATTATCAATAAATAAATGAGACAATTTTGTCTTATTTTTTGGCTGAAAAAAAAGCCCCTTATTTATGGGGCTTTCTTTTATAGGCAGAGCTTTCACGCCAGATATACTCTTTACCTTCAATTACTATTCGATCACTACCAATAATTTTAAAGAGTTTACCATCAGCACTTGAAAGGGTTTGAAAGTAACCCTCTTTATCTAAAGTAACTAAAGCCAAGACAGGTAAACTATCTTTCTTCTCGACTTGATATAAGTATGTGAATTCAACAGCCATAGAGTAATTTTTAAGCGGACTTTTTCAAATCATATTCTTTAAAACGAATTAATTCTATGCCTGTTAATTCATTAATTTGTAATAAGCGAGATTGCAAAGGCATGACCTCATTGTGATAGAAAACGTCCGCTGCATCCATAACAGATCCAAAGCCGCCTGTGTTGTTTGGAACGATTCCCATGAGTTGAGGTGGGATTCGTAATGCAGCTAGAATGTCATCACGTGTAATGTTTTTGATATTTGCAAAATCATCTTTGGCCGCAATTTCAGAAACGGGAATGATTTGAACACCATCTTTTTTCCCATTCGGACTGTAATAAAACAAGTTACGGAAATTGCCCGGCCCTTTACTGTCTTTTAAAGCCTGACGCAGATTATCAATATCTTGAGGATCATTTGCGGGGTCGTTCACATACATAATGAAACCAGCATGACTACCATTGTTATAGTATTTGCGACGGAAAAGCGTAGCTGATTCATTGAGCCATAAACTTTGTAATGCAGCGATATATTCAGGTTTGCCGTAAATCTCTTGGTCAATGTCTGATTCGCGGATATGAGTAATTCGACCCATAGGGAATTCATATTCTGAATAGCCAAGATGATCATTCGTAATCATGAAATAATGACCATCCAGACCCACTCGCATGTATTTTGAGAGACTTGGTTTAAATTGCAGCGTCTTGTTAGTTATAGATTTGATTTCCTCAATATATGCATTCCCTGACCAAATATAATCGAATGCGATTTGTTCAAAGGCTGAACGGTTTAAAAGAGGGTGAGGAATAAACTGATTTACTAAAAAATTACGTTTGAAAATGATGCCGCTGCTCAGATAAGGCGTTGCACGGAATGATTTTGAGAGACCAGCGATACTCACCGCAGGTTCATACCAGCGGCCATTGAACCAGCATTCCATATATTCAGAAAGGTCGCCACCAGATAAAACTGGTATTGGATCACCAAAAGTAAAAGCCTCGGTACGGCCAACAGGTTTGACCGTTTGAACTTGAGTAGAAAGGGCATTGAAGGCACTTTTTAAAAGATTAATAGGTTTCAAGAGTAAATCTCCAAAATTGATGAATTTGAAATAGTTGTGCCTTCTAACGGTTCGTTATAAACGGCATGCATGAGTGCCCAAGCTAAATCCGCATGTCCGATTTCTTCAGAACGTCCTGCGGTAAACGTCATTTGCCTTTGACTTGCTGTAAGTGTTTTTTTGATGCTCATAAGGGACTGCGCGATGTCGGTATGACCAGCATCAAATTCGAGACGCCCATTGCGGATAACATCCAGTGTTTTTAATACGAGTTGAGTTTTAACTTCGGGGCTATAGCTGAATGTTGTTAATGCTGGAAAGAATTGGCGAACTAATTGGGCTACACCTGTACCCATACCAGTTGTATCCAAGCCGATATAAGTAACGTTGTAACGTAGGGTAATTTGGCGGATCTGTTCTGCTTGTGATTTAAAGTCCATGCCTCTGAATTGATGGCGCTCTAAAATTCTGAATTTGCCATTAGCCACTGAAGGTGGGGCAACAACAACAAGACCAGCGCTATCTCCTGTTTCAGCAGGGTCATAACCCACCCAAACTGGACGGCTTGCAAGTGGACGAATATGGAACGGTTTATAGTCTTCAGACCATGCTTCCCAGCTATCAACCATGCAGGCTTGCAGCATGTTAAGAGGGAAAATTGACGCACCATCATCGATGAATTGACACATCAATAAGTTTGCAAATTCCTCGGCTGAATATTCGAAACGAAGTTCATCAATATCAAATAAATCACAGCCGCCATTTTCAGCATCAAGAATTGTAACGATCTGACGCCAAAGCTTGTCTTCACAATATCGACCACGTTTTAACGCATCATGAGAGACATCAATATTTAAACGTTGGTCTTTAGGTCTGCCACGGTTATAGCGCTCACCAGTCCAAAATGCGTAGGCTTGGTGTGCCATCGTTGATGGTGTAGAGAAATAGGTTTTACGCCATTTCTTATGCATGGCCATACCTGATGCGACTTTGTTTAGTTCGTTAAAACCATAAGTCCAGAAAAATTCGTCGAAATAGAAATTACCGTGGTGGCCTTGAGCTGTTCGGGCATTTGTACCCAAGAAAGTGAGGTTTGCTTGGTTGTTACCTATGATGATTGGATCACCTTTAAGCTCCACCCCCGTATGTTCAAAAGCAAATTGTTGAATGTAGGTTTTGAAAATATGTGCTTGAGCTTTAGATGCAGATAAGAAAATCTGATTGCGGCCAGTTTTAAGCGCATCGATAAATGCCTCACGTGCAAAGTAGTAAGTTGCCCCGATTTGACGACTTTTTAGAATTGCACGTGTACGTTGATTGCCAGCTCGATACCAGTCCCACTGGTAGTCGTAGAGATTTTCCTCAAATGCAGTAATGAGGATCTCGACTTCTTGTTCGGTAAAGGTATTAGGTTTTTTCTGCTTTTTCGCAACCGCATTACGGTTCTGAATATTTGGATTTAGATCTGATTCTTTGCCTGTATCTCGGTAACGCTCAATTCGGGCCAGTCGTTCGAGTTCCCTCATTAGAAGGTCGACTTCCTTCATGTCGCCGCTAGATTTTTTATTTTTAAAAATGAGTGTAATTAGACGGGCTTCAATAGCTTGAGCCACTCGGTTTTCAGGTTTGGTTTTTTCCCACTCGTCTCTGGTTTTCCATGCCTGAATGGTTCTCTCTTTTTCATCGAGAACCTCGGCTATGTCGGTGATTTTCCACCCACACCAATAAAGAAATTTAGCTTTTAGTCGATTGTCGAGAAACAAATTGACGTTTGCTAATTGTGAAAATTCATTCATATCCAATGTCTGCAACTTATCTGCTGCAAACATTGGCAGTACAGGCTTTCAGATTCAGCCTTAGCGAGTTGTAAACCGTTGAATTACAACTGACGCTCGTTGCGACGACACAGTCACATTGCCCATTCTGCACCTATCGAAATTGCCCGAACTCCAATTTTTCATAGGTAAATGCAGCATGAGCAGCAAAGAGCAGAAACCAAAAAAATTTAAATCAAAGTGGTTCCGTATTGCGACGGCAGGGGATACCACTGATGGTCGTGAAATTCAGGAAAACTGGATTCAAGAAATCGTAGAAACCTACAACCCACAAACATATGGTGCGCGTATTAACGTTGAGCACATCCGTAGTGTTTCACCCGATAGCAGCTTCGGGGCTTATGGTGATGTGGTTGCAGTAAAAGCCGAAAAGGTCGATGTCAACGGTGAAAAGAAACTTACTTTATTTGCCCAAATTGAACCAAATGACAATTTGATTGCGCTCAATAAACGCAACCAAAAAATTTATACATCTATTGAAGTTAATCCTAATTTTGCCAATTCAGGCAAAGCCTATTTAGTTGGTTTAGCTGTTACTGATTACCCAGCTTCTTTGGGTACGGATATGTTGCAGTTCGCTGCAAATGCTGAAAAAAATCCTTTTGAAAGCAAAAAGCAGCATAAAGACAACTTGTTTACAGCGGCAGCTGAAGCAGAGCTGGAATTTGAAGAAGTCGAAGAACCAAAAGTTTTTGGTGCTGGTCTCGTTAGCACAATTCGAAATATTTTCAAAAAGCAAGAACAACAAGAACAAGCAACCACCGAGTCTTTTAGCAACACAGAGCAAGCCATCCTTGAGATTGCTCAACAGACGGCTGAGCAGGGTAGCGAAGTCACTAATCTCCAAGCTTCCTACAACGACCTGAAGCAAAAGCACGATCAGTTAGCCACTGACTTTTCACAGTTGCAAGCAAAGCTCGACATCACACCTGACCAATCACCACGACCAACAGCGTCTAGCACTTCCTTCTCAGAAATTGAAGCCGAAGTCGATTGTTAATTCCTGATTATTAGAAATTTATAGAGAAAAACATGCGTAACCTAACACGTCAAAAATACAATGCTGTAATGACTCAATTGGCCAAACTTAATGGCGTTGAAACAGTAGAAAAGAAATTTAATGTTGAACCTTCAGTCCAACAAAAATTGGAAGAAAAAATTCAGCAGTCATCTGAATTCCTTTCCCGCATTAATATTCACCTTGTTACTGAACAGTCAGCTGCTGCGGTTGGTTTAGGAGTTAATCGTCCGATTGCTTCGCGTACCAATACAAATACTGGTGAACGACAAGCGAATGATCCAACCTCAATGGATGATCGCGTATATTTGTGCCGTCAAACTAACTTTGATACTTCAATTAAGTATGCCAAGTTAGATCAATGGGCAAAATTTCCAGACTTTTATACTAAATTCCGAAGCGTAATTATTAAACGCCAAGCTCTTGACCGTATCATGATTGGCTTCAATGGTATTTCAGCAGCGCCAAATACTGATATTGTTGCTAATCCATTGCTTCAGGATGTCAATAAAGGCTGGTTACAAAAGCAACGTGAAGAAAATAAAAGCCGTGTCCTAAAAGAAGGTAAAACCGCTGGAAAATTAACAATCGGGGCAGGTGGCGACTACCAAAACCTTGATGCATTAGTCATGAATATTGTTGACGAAATGATTGATGAAGTACATCAAGGCAATCCAGATTTAGTGGTTATTTGTAGCCGTAAACTTCAGTCAGATAAATATTTCCCTCTGGTAAATAAAGAACAGCCTAACTCTGAAAAGTTAGCTGCGGACATCATTATCAGTCAAAAACGCATGGGCAATTTACCAGTCTATGCAGTTCCATTTTTCCCTGAAGATTGTTTGCTAGTAACTACCTTCGATAACCTTTCAATTTATGTTCAAGAAGGTGCTCGTCGTCGTACCGTTATTGATAATCCAAAACGTGACCAAATTGAAAACTATGAATCTTCAAATGAAGACTACTACATCGAAGATTTAGGGTTAGCTGCAATGGCTGAAAATATTGAAGTACTTGCGGGGTAATCACGCATGAACTTAGCCCGTCAACATTTTCGTAAACATCAAGCCAAATCTGCAGCCGAACAAGCTGCAGAGTTCGGCAGTATGAAAAATGCAACGGCATACGAGCTGCAACTTATGCAGCTCAACAATGACCGTGCTCGCTTAAAGCAGATCCAGTCGACTGAAAATAAGATCAAACTTAAATCAGAATTGCTACCAAATTATGCCCCTTATATCGATGGCATTCTTGAAGCGCAAAGTGGTGTACAGGATGAAATTCTTACTGAAATGATGATCTGGAATATTGATACATCTAACTTCAGTCAAGCGTTACAGATTGCTGAATATGTTCTCGTTCATAACTTGTCTTTACCTGACCGCTTTGAACGAACACCAGCATGCGTTATCACCGAAGAAATTTCTGCAACTTTCCTCAAGCAGCTTAAAACAAATGTTGAGATTGACATTGATGTGTTGAAGCAGCTCGAAAGCTTAATGACCAATCCTGATTTACCGCAGCCGACTTTAGACATGCCTGATCAGGTTAAGGCAAAAATGTATTTAGCCTTAGGTAAAGCGGAATTGCGATTGATTACTGATAAGGACGCGCCAGATCCTGTTCATACAAAAGCTGCTTTAGATTATCTACAAAAAGCCGTTGAACTGGATGATAAGTGTGGTGGACGCGGCGATTTGAATCTTGTGCAAAAACTTTACGATAAATTTGCACCAGATACGAATCTATCAACTGAAACAGAAACAAATAAGGGTGATGTAACAGCATCATCATAACGAGTGCCCACGCACCGCACTGGCGAACAATGGTAGTGATCTTACACAGTAAATCCTCACCGAGCCATTGTTCCCACCAGTGCATTAATGGGGGAGTAACATGGGATTTTCCGCAAACGGTAATACAACACCATCCAATATAACAATCAGCAGTACAGATTTTTTTCCAAGTATTTCTTTAGATGAAATTCGTAGCTTTGTTCGAATTGATGGGGCCGTATCTGATGCCCGGCTTAAACAGGTTACTTTAGAAGAAATTATCGATGTAAACCGCTTACTTAATAAATTAGTAAGTTCTGCTTCAAGTTTGGCCGAGTTAGCAACAGCAAAAGTTGATGGAAAACCAGATACAGAAATTTTGTATTTTTCAGCTATTTCAAATGGTGTGGCGGCAAAAGTTAATGAGCAATATCGAAGTTATGACACAAGTACTTCGGGCAATAAAAATGCAAAAGAATTAACACCTACGATTGATGAAAGTCGACGAAATAAACAGTGGGCTATCAAACAATTATTGGGTCAATCACACACTACGGTTGAATTGATATGAACACAGTTCGATCAATTCAAAACGACACGATTGACCTAATTTGTTGGCGTTATTACGGACGTTCTCTAGGTGTTGTCGAGAAAGTTTTAGAAGCAAATCCAAAACTGGCGAACATCGGCGCAATTCTCCCCATCGGTACAGAGGTCAATTTACCTGACTTATCTGCTCCCCAACAAATTACACAAACTATTCAGCTTTGGGACTAATTATGCCAGAACCAACTTCAACTACAGCTGCAACAACCACAGGTCTCGCAGCGGTTTCATTATTACCATTTATTAATGGTAATGCCTTGCTTGGTGCCGTATTGGGAGCAGCTTTTGTGGCTTATCTCGAAAAAGAACTTAGCGCAAAACAACGCATTGCATTCATGCTTTTATGCGTCGGCTTTGGTTATTTACTTGGGCCTGAAATTACTAGCCGAACTCAATACATCAGTAGTGATGCAACGGCTTCAATGCTTGCGGCCATTTTTTCAATTTACATCCTGATCAAATTGCTTGATTGGGTAAAAAACTCAACTCTTGCTCAGCTCTGGAAAACTTTTCGAGGGGGAGGTAACTCATGATCATTGTTCAAATCGTTGCTGTGCTTTGTTATTTGTTCTGTGGCTTCCGAATCCTAAGTTTTGAGCGCTCAGGGCATCATAAAGGCTTTGCATTCCTTGCGACTGTGCTAGTAGCAAGTTTTATTGGCCAAGCAGTCTATATCGTATTTTTTAAAGAACCTGTAACAGTGTGGGATGCCATTTTAGCCATGCTGCTCACACTTATTGTTTATCGAACAAAGGGTAATGTTGCGAAAATCTGGAGTACATCATGATCTTAAAATTCGGCTCGAAAGGTAATGCAGTAGTTACTTTACAAAGACAATTAGCGGGCTTTGGCTATAAAGGTAAAACAGGAAAAGTTTTAAGTATCGACGGTATTTTTGGTGAAAGCACTGAATATGCTGTGATCCAATTTCAACAAAAAGCTGGACTTGTGGCTGATGGTAAAGTCGGTGACAAAACCCGTGAAGCTTTGGCAGGGAACGGACTTGATAAATTCCTTAAAGACTCGGATTACGTTAATGCGGCCAAGCGCTTAGGGTTACCTGAATTGGTCATTCGTGTATTCGGTGCGGTTGAAGGTCAAGGTGTTGGCTTTTTAAAAAATGGGAAGGTCAAGATCCTGTTTGAACGTCATCGTATGTATGAATATTTAAAACGATTCAAAGGTGATGCATTTGCTAAAAACCAAATGAAATTGGTACCGAATTTAGTGAACACAAAGCCGGGTGGTTATCAGGGTAATGAAGCGGAACATGTACGTTTAGCATTAGCCAAACAGATCCATGAAGATTCGGCACTTATGTCTACGTCTTGGGGTCAATTTCAAATCATGGGTGAGAACTGGAAAGATTTGGGTTATGACTCAGTACAAGATTTTGTAGCACAAATGCAGGCCAGTGAATCGCTTCAGCTTGAAGCATTTATTCGCTTTATCGAATGGAAACCGGGTTTGCTCGAGGCATTAAAGAAACAGGACTGGGATGCTATTTTTACTCTTTACAATGGGCCGAATTATAAGAAATTAGGCTATCAAGCTAAATTCCAAAAAGAGTTTGATCACCTCGAGCCGATTTACGGAGTTAAAAAAGCAGCATGAAAAAATTAAATGACCTTCGTGCTCATTTGATGAATGCAGTGATTGAGTTACGACGAGATCCAGACCGGCTGCAAATCTTTGCCGACCAGGGTGCATTGAAATGCACCTTTGCGGCGGGGCTTTCTTATGAGTTTTCATATTTAGCAAATATCATTTTGACTGATTATGCTGGTGATCTTGATTCTGTGGCCATACCTTTATTCGATTGGCTCCGGGTAAATCAGTCTGAGCTTTTGTCGAATTTAGACCGGGTTAAAGAGGGAGTTCGTTTTGAGGCAGATTTGCTCGCTAACGACAAAGTCGATTTGGCCATTACTATTCCACTGACTGAACGTGTCATCGTTAAACGTGCACCAGACGGCACTATAACCGTCGATCATCCTCCGGAACCCCAAGCAACTCAAACAGAACAAGCGCAGGAAGTAAGTTTGATCGATCAAGCGACAGGCGACGTTTTAGCACAATGGATGTCCGTTGAAAGTCCAGATAGCTTCGCTTTAGCAATGCCGCTACCTGTGAGGAAGTAAACATGGCTGAGATGAAAACTTTACTTCATCATTTAGGGATTTTACTTAATCAACTGAGTGATAAAGAAAAACGTAAACTCAGCATGGATATTGGCCGTAAATTACGGCAAAGCCAAAGTGCCCGAATTACCAAACAACAAAATCCCGATGGCAGCTCATACGTCCCAAGAAAAAATCAGAAGATCCGGGATAAGAAAGGGCGTATTAAAAATAAAATGTTTAACCGGATTAAAATGGCTCGGTTCATGAAGGTTAAGCAAGAACCACAAGGTGTTTCAGTTGGTTTTTTGGGTAATGTTGCTTTTATTGCACAAGTTCATCAGATGGGCTTAAAAGACCGCGTTCGACGAACTAAGAATAGTCCAGTTGTAAAATATCCATCGCGTGAATTACTTGGCTTTACATCAGCAGAGGTCGAAATGATTGAAAATGATGTATTAAGTCATATCTCTAAGATCAATTAGTTTTTTTATAAATATCAGTAATTTTGTTGATTTGAATCTTGTAATTAATCATCATTTTAAATCCTAAACTTATCTAATGAGATTATGAAAATTTCAAGATTCTTTTTTGCAAAGAATACATTTGTTCCAGCCATTCATAGGCTCAATTTCCGTTTATCTAAAATAGTTAATAATCTAGATTCAAAGGTATTAGTAAACTCTGAAAAAATCACTTACCTTCAGATTAGGGACCTTAGAGATGAGACCGAAGATTTAGTTTATAGCCTAGCTAATGAAGATCATTTAGAAATCGTTTTGAAGAAAACAATCCCCTCTGACTAAGTTGTAATACCCTCAATTACAACTCCCACCACATGCATTTCTAATCATGCTGCAACACGATTGCAGCATGAACATTTCAGAAATTATCCGTCGTTTAGAAAACATTGTCAGATTCGGTTCAATCGATACGGTCGATCTTGAAAAGGCTTTGTGCACAGTCAATCTAGGCGATATTAAAACAGCCCAATTGAACTGGCTCAACATTAGAGCAGGGACTGACTCATCTTGGGATCCACCGACTTCGGGGGAGCGTTGCATTGTGTTTTCTCCATCTGGGGAATTAGCGCAAGGAGTAGTGCTGTTTGGAATTTACAGCGAAGACAATCCAGCCCCAGCTCAGTCTGAAAATATCAAATTGCGAAAGTTTTCAGATGGCACGGTCATTCAATATGACACCTCATCACATGTACTTAAAGCCACTTTAACGGATGGCGGTAAAGTCGAAATTAATGCATCAGGTGGAATCACATTAAACGGTAACACAACGATTAATGGTTCGTTATCTACGACTCAAGACATTACATCCAAAGCAGATGTAAAAGCAGGAAATATTAGCCTAAGCAATCACAAGCATATTGGAGTTAAGGGTGGTGGAGACACATCTGGAGGACCATTGCTATGACAATGAATCGAGTAGTTGGACTACGAATCACAGATGAGCTGGAGTCAATTCGCCAGTCTATAACCGACATTTTAACTACCCCAATTGGTAGCAGGCTTATGCGTCGTGAATATGGGTCATTGCTGTATGAACTAATCGATCAGCCTATAAACGACGTTCTTATTTTGAAATGTTACAGCGCAATCTATTCGGCACTTTTGCGCTGGGAACCCCGTATCAATATCAATCAGATCAATATCTTCAGCATTGAAGGCTCTCGTATGCAAATCAGCCTCGATGCGGATCTTGTTCAACAAAATCAGCCTGTGAATTTATCACTTGGATTGACATTAGGAGCAGCTGCATGAGCGTTGTTGATTTTTCTCAGTTGCCACCACCAGACCTTATCAAAGTTCTGGATTACGAACAGATTTTGGCAAAGCGGAAAGCCCGTTTTATTTCCTTATATCCACCTGAAGAACAGGCGTATTGGACTGAAGTTTTAGGACGTGAATCTGAGCCTGTGACCAAAATTTTGCAAGAAAATGCTTATCTTGAATTATTAACGTCTAATCAGAGAAATCAGGATGCCCGGGCATTGTTATTGGCTTTCAGTACCGGATCTGATCTGGACCATATTGCTGTAAGTTATTACGGGGTCACTCGTCTCGTTATTACTCCAGCAAATCCAAATACTGTACCGCCCACATCTGCTGTGATGGAAAGTGATGAAGATTTAAAAGAACGTTGTTTACTTTCTTTATCCGGGTTTAATACGGCTGGCGCATCAAATGCTTATAAATTCTTTTCTAAATCAGCCGATGGCCGTGTAGCTGATGCTTCGATTATTTCACATGAAGACAATCCTTGCTTTTTAGATGTTTATATCACTCAACATGACAGTGATGACTTTTCAGCATCGCAAGAGCTTATAGACAAAGTACAGAAAGCTTTAGATCCTGAAGACGTTCGCCCGGTTGGTGATCGTCCTACTGTACATAGCAGCACACCAGTCACGTATCAGATTCAAGCCCGGCTTTATATTTCACAAACTGCTGAAAACGTCATGTTGCTATCCGTAGCACAAGAACGTTTGCAGAAATACGTTAAGAATTCGAAAAAGATTGGTCAATCGATTCGATTGTCAGCCATTTATGCTGCATTACATGTGGATGGTGTTAGCCGGGTAGAAATTCTAAATCCAACTTCGGACATCGTTATTAGTAAGGCCCAACATGCATTTTGTACAGGCATCGACGTACAAATCGGGGGGACTGAATAATGAAATCTTTATTGCCCCCAAATGCAACAGATTTAGAAAAAAAGCTGGCTGAGGTTGGTACGGATGCTTTTAATTTGCCATCGATCAAACTTGCCAAAGATGTTGATCATGCACCATCTGATTTTCTCGCCTATCTAGCTTGGGAGCGACAAGTTAATTATTGGCGTGATGAGTGGCCAGATGCGTTAAAACGCCACATCATCAATCAAGCAATTCCACAGCACAAAATTAAAGGCACACCAGCGGCCATTAAAAGGGCATTAGAACCCTTTGGCTTTGAAGTTGAATTAATCGAATGGTTTCAAATGGAGCCGCCCGGTAAACCCGGAACATTCGCGCTCGAGTTAGATCTCGTCGGTAAAGAACTATCAGAAGAAACATATCACGAAGTGAACCGCTTAGTTGAAGACTCAAAAGCGGCAACCCGTCAGGTCTCTAACGTCCAAATTACATCGAATCCTGTCTTATACATCAATACAGCGATTGCACTGCAAGACGCAGTGACTATCGAATGCATGCCACAAGGTTATCAATAAATGAGCAGCCCATATTTTAATGTTACGACCAATGCTGGCGACGCAGCCATTGCAAATGCGATTGCCACTTCTACAAAGCTCAACATTACACATGTCGCATTTGGTGATGGTAATGGTTCTTCTCCGACTCCAGATAAGACCCGTACATCTTTGGTTAAAGAGGTTTATCGCCAAGGAGTAAATAAATACGAGAAGCATCCAACAATCAATAATTTCGTTATTGTTGAAGCAATCTTACCCCCGATTGTGGGTAGTTTTTATATCCGTGAAATTGGTTTAATTATTGACGGGAAGACTCTTCTTTCACATGGTGCAGTTGCCCCAGTGTATAAAGAGGCTAACTCAGTTCGAGAGTATCAACTTCGATTCACAATCAATATTCAGGATGCTGAAATTGTTAATGTCACACTTGATGACACGCTGATCTATGCGACACAGGGGTGGGTAAATGATAACTATGTCCCTCGTAAAGAGATCATTGATAATTTAGCAACCAATGATCCAGCTAAACCACTTTCAGCAAAACAGGGTAAATATTTACAAGATAATAAGCTTGATAAAAATGCCAACGCAGTTGGTCTTCAAATAAAAGACAATCGCACTTTAAAACCGTCTCAATTATCACAATCGATTCAGGCTTTTTTCGGCACTTTAAATTCGGATGGTAGTAGTTATTTCTGTGATTATTTGACATTGAACGGTTGGAATGATTATTCAGGTGGCCGTAAAAATGCACTTGTCTTTAATAAAACAGCTCAAACCTTGCATCATTATCAAGCTGATTATGATAGCGAAACATGGACTTTAAAAAAGCAAATTGCTTATACAGACTCAGATATTTCGGGTAATGCTGCTTCAGCCACAAAATTAAAAAATGCTCGCTTAATTAACGGTGTTACGTTTGATGGCAGTAATGATATTAGAGTGCCACCAGTAGCATTTTATATTCCCGCAGGTGCAGATTTAGACAACTATCAAAGTATTGGTTTTTATTATCAGGATACAGATTTAAATGCATCTCAAATCGCAAATGTTCCACAAGCAAACGCGTTTGGTTTACGTGTAGAGACCCATGCGGGCGTATCACAATGGTTTATGCCATACAATGGTGGTGGGATCAGGTATTACCGTCATTTTTATGTCGGTAAATGGACACCTTGGAAAAAGATTGATCCATCGAATATTGACGGAAATGCTGCAACAGCAAGCAAGCTGCAAAATGTGCGTCGTATCAATACCGTTGCTTTTGATGGTACCAGCGACATTACTATTTATGATGAGACGAAATTTAAAGCAGATGGTACGACATCAACTGTTTATGACGTTGCTTGGAATGCAAAATCAGGTGTCTATACGATTCAAGAAAGTGGCGGCACATCAACAGTAATGCATTTCTTAGGTTCTGGATCTGCCCCAGCAGTTCAAATCTTAGCAAAATATGCGAATGGTGGACTTTGGTATCGATCAGCAAGAGATGCAAAGGGCTTTGAAGTAGAGTTTGAAAAAATTCTGACTGAAAAAGGCGGCACAGTTAAAGGTGGTCTTGCAACAAATAGTATTTCAAATACTGGTGATATTTATACGACAGGGACTTTTGTTGCTGGAAATGCAGCAGGGGAGGCAAGATTACAACTAGCGGGTACAAATCGCTATTTTTATCTTAATGGCGGTTCTTGGGGCGTTTGGACCGAAAATGGATCTGAACCCTTATCTAAATTGTGCGGTGGTACAGGCCGAGCAGATGGGGCAGCCGAAAAGCTTGTTACACCTCGACAAGTTTCTTTCTCTGGCGCGGCTTCAGGTTCATTCACTTATGATGGTTCTGCAAACTCATCATGTGTATTAACACTTGCGAATAGTGGCGTCGTTGCTGGTACATATTCTTCAACAATTCAAATCCCATCAATTACTGTAAATGACAAGGGTTTAATTTCAGGCATCTCACAGCAAACAATTAGATCCGCTTCAGTAACACAAGCAGGTGTAGTGCAATTAGTTGATGATTTAGTCACGGATGATAGTTCGAAAGCTTTAACTGCGAAACAAGGTAGAGCTTTACAACTTCTGAAGTTAGACAAAAATGCAAATGCAGTCGGTCTACAAATGAGTGATGATCGAACGTTACTACCGACTGAACTTGCATCAAATTCCGTTCAAACTTTCTTTGGAACTTATAACTCTGACGGTATTTCAGCTTTTTGTGATTTCATCACTTTAAACGGATGGAATGATTCATCAGGTGGTCGAAAAAACGCGCTTGTATTTAATAAAGGGACTTCTGGACTGTACCATTTTCAAGCTGGTTATGCGGATAAAACTTGGACATTCAAAAGAGAAATTGCATATACCGATTCAAATATTTCTGGTAATGCAGCTTCAGCAACCCGACTACAAAATGGGCGGAATATTAACAGTGTTTATTTCGACGGAACTCAAGACCTAAATATTGAAGCCCCTCTATGCTGGAATGGCAGCGTTTCAACCCTTCAGCAACTTGATTTAGCATTAAAAGATGGTAAATACACCGTTACGGAATTAAATATTGCCGGGTTATATGGTTATGGTTTTCTTGTAGTCATTAGAAGCGGTGGCACCTGTCATCAAATCTATTACCCACATCAAGCTCAAGGGACAAACAATGGCACAATGGCAATGCGCCAAACTTGGAATGTGAATGGAGATGCAGCAACTTGGTCCAGCTGGCGAGTAATTGGTACACAAGATGATTCTAAACTTCCACTTGCTGGTGGTACCGTTACAGGGAATTTACGTGTAAATGGCATAATCTTTGCCAATAAGGTTTATGGCGATTCTGATTTATGGTTCACATCAGAAAACGAGCAAAAAGGACGTCGCGTATTAACAGGTGGTGTACTTGCTTCTGATACTTATTCAGAGGCTAGTCTTGTTCCTAATCTTGGGATTTATGCAAAAGGTGCAATTCAATCTCGCGCAGCTATTTATGCAGATAAATTCTATGGATATACAGGCACGGCCACTTATGTTGGTAATTTGGATGGCAAGCTATTAAATCCACGTTTGATAAATGGCGTTGCGTTTGATGCAAGTAATAATATTAATGTGCCTCCAGTTAGTTTCTACATCCCTGCAGGTGCGGATTTAAATAATTATCAAAAGACAGGCTTTTACTATCAAGATACTGATGCAGGCACAGCACAAATAGCAAACGTTCCTCAAGCAAATGCATTTGCTTTGCGTGTTGAAGGAAGCGCTGGGTGTGATCAATGGTTTATCCCATATAATGGTGGTGGGGTTATGTACTATCGCCATTTTTATAATGGCACTTGGTCTTCTTGGAAAAAAATTGATCCATCGAATATTGATGGAAATGCCGCAACAGCAACAAAATTGCAAAATGTGCGTCGCATCAATTCGGTTGCCTTTGATGGTACCAGCGACATTACTATTTATGATGAGACGAAATTTAAAGCAGATGGTACGACATCAACTGTTTATGACGTTGCTTGGAATGCAAAATCAGGTGTCTATACGATTCAAGAAAGTGGCGGCACATCAACAGTAATGCACTTTTTAGGCTCTGGATCTGCCCCAGCAGTTCAAATCTTAGCAAAGTATGCGAATAGTGGGCTTTGGTATCGTACAGCACGTGATGCAAAGGGCTTTGAAGTTGAGTTTGAAAAAATTCTTACGGAAAAAGGCGGTACAGTTAAAGGTGGTCTTGCAACTAATGGTTTATCAAATACTGGTAGCATAAATAATTCAGGTGACATCGCCACCAAAGGTGTATTTGTTGCTGGTGGGGGTATTGGTGAAGCAAGGCTACAGCTTGAAGGTTCAACTCGATATTTCTATTTGAATGGTGATTCATGGGGTGTTTGGTCTGCAAACGGATCTCAGCCGTTATCAAAGACTTGTGGGGGGACTGGACGCACTGATGGAGCAGCCGAAAAGCTAGTAACAGCACGTCAGATTTCTTTAGCTGGTGCTGTTTCAGGTTCGGCACTTTTTGATGGATCTGGAAACATCACAATATCGACAACAGCAAACAACGCTATTGGTATTGGTCAAACTTATCAAAATGTCCTTTCTAGCCGTGCCGTAGAAACAACTTACCTAAATTCAACCGGGCGTCCAATTGGTGTGATTATCTGTTTTCCTGATACGGGTGGTGGCACTGCAACGGTTGAATGCCTAGTTGATGGCCAGTCAATTTTTAAACATGTTTATGACTATTCAACGAATTATGGATCGGGATTTTATTCATTTATTGTACAGCCCGGCAGCACCTACAGACTCAATATGCCAACAGGCACAGTTAATCCGAACGTTTGGAGTGAATTACGATGAAATATTTTAGAAATCATACCACTGGTGAAGTCTTTTCCTTTGAAGACGATTTAATTGAAATGACTGCTGAAGAAGTAGATCGTCACATTAACCCTCAAAAGTATCTTTCTGATGAAGAAAAAGAGCAGCTGCGTCTTGCTGAGTTTAAACCTCTTACAAGACGCCAATTTAAGCTTGCACTTCTTCAGTATGAATTGTTAGAAAAGGTTGAACAATCAATAGCAGCTATTGAAGATTCAGCGCTAAAAACACGAGTCCAGATTGAATATAACGAATCTGAAAAGTTTGAACGAGCAAATGATTCGGTCAAATATATGCTTACTCTTTTAGATATTTCTAATGATGAAATCGATGAAATGTGGCGCTATGCGATGAGTCAATAAAGGGCTACGTTCAAGTTGTAATACTGCCGTTTACAACTGCCGCTGAATGAAATCAAACGTGCAATTTGAAAACCTGTGAGCTGACAAAAAACCAATCAGACCACAGGTTTATTTTATGGTAGATTCATATCACCACGGGGTCCGGGTTTTCGAAATTAATAACGGAAACCGGCCCATTCGTACAATTTCAACCGCTGTTATCGGTGTGGTATGTACTGCATCGGATGCAGATGAACAAACATTCCCACTCGATACTGCAGTTTTAATTACTGACATTCTTGCAGCCCTTGCCAAAGCAGGTACTAAAGGTACGCTAGCCCGTACATTACAGGCGATTCTTGATCAAACCAATGCCGTTGTAATCGTTGTTCGGGTTAAAGAAGAAAAAGACGAGGCTACTCAAACCAGCTCAATAATCGGCGGATCGGTCGACGGTAAATACACTGGTTTAAAACAATTGCTCACTTCAGGCGCTAAATTCGGGATGAAACCTCGAATTCTAGGTGTCCCGGGCTTAGATAATGCAGCTGTCAGTGCTGCTCTAATTTCAATTGCTCAGCAACTTCGTGGCTTTGCTTATATTTCTGCCTATGGCTGCAATACTAAAGAAGAAGTTATTGCTTACCGTCAAACATTTGGCGCACGTGAAGCGATGGTCATTTGGCCCGACTTTTTGGGGTGGGACACCGCGACAAATTCAACCACAACACTCTATGCGACAGCTCGTGCTTTAGGGCTACGTGCAAAAATCGATCAGGAAATTGGTTGGCATAAAACTTTGTCAAACATACCTGTCAATGGAGTTACAGGGATCAGTAAAGATGTGTTCTGGGATTTACAGTCTTCAGCAACAGATGCCAATTTCCTCAATGAAAATGATGTGACCACAATTATTCAGCGTGATGGGTTCCGTTATTGGGGTTCACGTACTTGTTCTGAAGATCCTAATTTTGCATTCGAAAGTTATACACGTACTGCTCAGGTCATCATGGACACAATGGGTGAATCTCACATGTGGGCGGTTGATAAGCCACTACATCCATCACTTGCGCGGGACATTATTGAAGGGATCAATGGAAAACTCCGTGATTGGAAGACAAATGGCTATCTCATTGGTGGTGAAGCTTGGTTTGACCCGGCATTTAACCCAGCCGATATTTTAAAAGCCGGCAAGCTTCGTATTTCTTACGACTACACACCAGTTCCACCTCTTGAAGATCTCAGTCTACGTCAGGAAATCACTGATAGTTATTTGGCTGACTTTGCTTCACGTATTGCGGCATAAGGAAATAGCACATGGCTTTACCAAAGAAATTAAAACTTATGGACCTCTTTAATGAGGGTATTAGCTATTTCGGTCAAACCGGAGAAGTAACTATTCCTAAGCTTGCGCGTAAGTTAGAAAACTGGCGTGGTGGTGGCATGGACGGCAGCGTTAAGGTCGATTTAGGTTTCGGAGATGACATCACTAACTTTCAATGGAAACTTGGCGGTGTAGATCCACTCATCCTTGAACAGTTCGGTGCTTCAACCGTTTCAGCGCATATGCTGCGTTTTGCCGGGTCGTATCAGCGTGATGATACTGGTGAAATCGATGCTTATGAGATTGTCGTACGTGGACGTCATGAGGAGCTTGATTTCGGTAATCAGAAAGCAGGTGATGACACTGAAACAACAATCAAAACTATCTGGAGCTATTACAAGCTCAGCATCAATGGTGTGGTTTATATCGAAATTGATATTCCATCGAACAAATTCATTGTTAAAGGTGTCGATCGCAACGCCGAGCACATGAAAGCCATTGGTCATTTAAGTTAATCCCTTTTCCTTACTCCGGTTGGTCTCAGCCGGAGTCTTTTTAATTCTTTTTAGGACAGATCATGAATACTCAAAACCAAAACACTGAGATTGAAACTCAACCAACAGAACTCGAAGTTCAACAAGCTGAAAATCAAAAGGCGATTAACCCGGATGTGGAAGTAATTTATTTAGATAAACCCCTAAAAATGGGTTCAATGGAAATTACCCAATTAGACATTCGTAAGCCAAACGTTATGGCCCTTCAGGGTGTGAAAATCACAGATTTGATTCAAGGTGACGTAACAGCAATTTGTACCGTTATCCCGCGTGTATCAAGTCCTACTTTAACCAAAGCACAGATTAATCAACTTGAACCTTCGGATCTGGCACAGATTGGAGCTGCGTTAATGCTTTTTTTGCAACCGAGTTCAGTACGTGTATCAATCTTACAGCAACAGTAGATGATGCCATTGCCAATATCGCGGTGATCTTTCACTGGCCACCGCAAACCTATACAAACATGTCCTTATCAGAACTGATGCAATGGCATCAAAAAGCCATTGAAAGAAATGGAAATGATGCTGAATGAAACAACTTAAACTCGAAGTCATCTTCGGTTCTCAAGACAAACTCAGTCCCGCCCTTAAAATCCTTTCTGGCAACAGCAATGCTGCTGCCAGAGTACTGAAGCAGACCAAAGATCAGGTTAAAAGCCTAGAATCACAATTAGCCAAAATCGATAGCTTTGAGAAACAAAAAGCAGCCGTTCAACAGAGCAGTCTTGCATTAAAAAATATGCAGGAACATGTGAAGCATTTGAAGGCTGAAATTGCTCAGAACCCGACTAACCACTTGGCTAGTTCACTAGAAAAAACTCAGCAACAACTGAAGGCGACTGAAGCTGCAAAAAAACAGCTAGATGCCCAGCTCAAGCGTATCGATGGGTTTAGACAACAAAAACAAGCGGCTTTGGAAACTACAAAAAGTTATCAGGCTGTACAAACCCGGATTGCTGATTTAAAGCGTCAAATGGACGCACAGCCAAGTAAGAAACTGACTCAAGATTTTAACCGGGCATCACGTGAAGCTGAACAACTGAAGAACCGTATTAATGAGCAGGGGATCGCTCTACAACGTACACGTGCTGAACTCAGTCAATATGGTATTAGTACCAAAAATCTAAGTAATGAACACATCCGGGTACGTCGTGAGATTGAGCACTCAAATCAAACTATAGATAAGCAAAAGCAGAGTCTTCGCGAACTTAAAGACGAGCATAAAAAAAGCCAAGCGTCTTTAAAAGGTCTAACTCAGCAGCTCTCCAGTAGCGAACGCGAAGTCGGAAAACTAACGGCTGAATATGACAAACAAAAACAGCATTTAAAGAATTTAACCCGGGAGTTAGATCAATCTGGTTTGTCGGTAAATCAACTCGGATCACATCAAAAAAAATTAAGAGAACGTTTATCCGGGACAACTTCCGAAATCGACAAGCAACAGCGCCAAATGGCCCAATTAAACCGGGTACAGCAAAATTATCAGAAGGTTCAGCAACACTCACGCACAGTCATGATTTATGGAGCCGGGATAACTGCAGCTGGAGCCACTACGCTGTACTCGATGAGAAAGCCTATTGAAGAAAATAAAAAGGTTGAGATTGAACAAAACAGAATTGGCGCACTTGGACTAGGGCAACACGCTACCAAAGAAGCAACCGATTACGCGAAAGCAATGAAAACGTTTGGTACAAGTACATTCGATAATTTGCAACTTGTTCGTGACGGTATTACAGCTTTTGCTGATGTTCATCATGCAAAATTTGCGGCTCCAATGCTTGCAAAAATGAAGTTTTCTAATGAAGCGATGTTTGGAAATGAACATGGCCAAGAGAACGAACGAAAGTTCATGGACATGCTTAAAGTCATTGAATTACGCAACGGCTTAAAGAGTGAAGCAGCATTTAAAGAACAAGCAAATATCATTCAACAGGTCATCACGGCCACGGGTGGACGAGTACAAGCTGGAGAATGGCTAAATGCTATTAAAACGGGTGGTGTAGCTGTAAAAGGCTTAACGAATGAAGCGTTCTACTACAAGATGGAACCCCTTGTTCAAGAGCTTGGTGGTCATCGTTTCGGTACGTCGGCCATGTCTGCATATCAAAATATTTATCAAGGCCGAACAACCAAACGAGCCGCAAATAATTTGATGGATTTGGGCCTAATCGCGGATCAAAGCAAAGTTTCACATGATAAAGCTGGCCAAGTTTCATTTTTAAACCCGGGAGCACTTAAAGGCGCTGATATATTCAAGAAAGACCAATTCGAATGGATGGAGAAAGTTTTATTACCAGCTTTTGCTCAAAAGGGCATTACGTCAAAAGATCAGGTCCACGATGCCATCGGAAGTATTTTTACAAACCGCAATGCATCAAACCTATTTACGACGATGTATGACCAGCGCGAACAGATCCATAAAAATGCGAAGCTCAACGCTGGGGCCGATAATATTGAGCAATTGAATGACAAAGCAAAAAACACCACAACAGGTAAAGAATTAGAAGCAAGAGCCAAGTTACACGACGCATATCTGAACTTTGGCCAAAGTATTTTGCCGATCTATACCAAGGCAATTGAAGTGGCCACCAGTGCCTTAAAAAACTTCAATATGTGGATGCAGCAGAATCCAACACTGGCAAAAATGCTTGGAGCCGGGTTACTTGTTATCGCAACCTCATTAGTGGCCATTGGCGGGGCATTAGTGGTGTTTTCACCGCTTATTTTAAGTATGTTGAGTCTAAGGCTCATGATGGCCACAGTGGGTGCAACAGGTAGTTCTCTCGGCTTCGTTTTTAAAATGCTTACTGGCCCCGTGGGTCTATTACAAAAAGGATTCGTAATTTTAGGAAGTTCGGTACTTTGGTTAGGACGTTTGTTTATGACCAATCCAATTTTATTGGCCGTGACTGCTATTGCAGCAGCTGCTTATCTGATTTATCAAAATTGGGGAGCAATTACTGGTTTCTTCAGCGGGGTATGGAATAGCGTAAAACAGATATTCAGTGATGGCTGGAATGCGATTATGTCTGTCTTTCAAAGCATAGACAGCGTTTTTGCAAATAATCCGATCTTAACCTTCATGATGCCGTTTATTGGGATTCCTCGTCTCATCATTGCAAACTGGTCAAGTATCGCGGAGTTCTTCAGTGGCCTATGGAGTGGAATCATTGCCGGGGCTAACGACCTATGGGTTGGTATTACGCAAATTTTCTCACCTATAAGCACTTGGTTTGTAAGCCAGTGGGAAGGGGTAAAAACCAATACGGCTGCTGCATGGTCTGCAATAAAAGCGTCGGTATCTAATGCATGGAATAGCTTAATTGCAAGCATACAAACCAATCCGATCCTTCAGAAGTTGATTAGCGGCTGGCAAAGCATTTTTGGCTATCTACAGTCGCTTAAAGATCAAATGATGAGTATTGGCCGCAATATCATTGATGGCCTCATTAGCGGTGTTAAATCGGGCTTTACTGGACTGAAATCGTTGTGGGGTCAGATCAATAGCTACATGCCGGATTTCATGCGTAAAAAAATGGATATTCATAGTCCATCAAGGGTTATGCGTGGAATTGGTCGATTTATTGTGGCTGGTCTTGAGGTTGGTTTAGGCCAGCAGCATGGTTCGCTTCAGAAAACATATCAACGCATTGTTGATACCTTTACAGCACTACCGCCAATAGAATTTTATCCTGGTGCGAATTCTCTCCCTGATCAGCAGCAAACAGTATGGCAGCGCTTAAATAAAGCAGCCATTCCAGCCATCCCAGATCAAACTCAAAACATACTTCAAAAGGTCACGGCCTATGTGAAACCTATGCTTGATGAAGTACCAATATTCAAGCTTTTTGACCAGATTAAAAGCGGCTGGAGTCAGTTATGGAACGGGTTAGAAAATATCTCAGATAAGTTTCCTGAACATTTGAAGACCTTGCTTGAAGTTCAGACATCAGTCCAGCAACCAGCATTAGCCACACCATCTTTCAGTGCTCCGGTGCAATTGCCGCCGATTGTGACAAAACCGCTTATTGCCGGGGTACCAAGTACACCAACGGCCCAAGCTTCAAAACCTCATCAAATTACAGTTGAGGGCGATTCTATTTCGATTTATGTCACAGCACAGCCGGGTCAGTCGACACAAGACATTGCAACTGAAGTACAGCGTCAACTTCGAAGCTATGAACGTGAGAAAGCTATGCGTGTACGTGATCAGTTTTGGGATAACCAATAAGGAATATAATTATGATGATGATTTTTGGCGTATTCGTTTTTTCGCTACCAACGGCCACTTATCAAACCCTAAAACGTCAAACGAACTGGAGACATGCCTCAAGCTCTCGCGTGGGGGATATGCCCGACTATAGTCAAACCGCTTAATTACCCATACACTCGTTAAAAAAACGACTAAAAAGCTTATCTATTGAGTTAACCAACCACTTTTTCCTTTTTGCTTTCACCCATGCCCACATTTTTTCAATAGGATTAAGGTCAGGACTATACGGTGGTAACCAAAGTATTTGATGCCCATGTTGGGCTAATAGATCTTGTATATCTTGTCGTTTATGGAAGGCTGCATTGTCCATGACAATTACACTATTCGAGGGTAATTCTGGTAATAAAAACTGATCTACCCAAAAATGAAATATATCCGAATTTACTTTGCTATCAAATAAACCAACTGCAAATAACTTACCCTCATGGATTGCTCCTATTGCATTGGTTTGATTTTTTAATTGCCAATTATATGTTCCATAACAAGGAGTTCCCTGTTTTGAATAACCCTGAGGTCTATGTTCATGAGATTTAAATCCACTTTCATCTAGATAGATGATCGGGTGTTTACACCTTAATCGGTTTAAATCTTTTAAATACTGCTCTCTGAGTTCTATTTTTGTTTCCGGGTGCCGTAAGGTCTTTTTTTAACTGTGATATTTAGACGCTTGAGCGCATCTCCAATTGTAGAATTACCACAACCAAAACGAGCAGCGCGTTCATATTGATAATCATCAGGATATTGCTCAACATCTGCACGTAAGGCATCATCATCAACTTTAGATGGTTTTCTTGGTCGAGTTCTTTTTATTTCGATTCGCTTTTTCCATTCGACAATTGTGTTTTTATTAATTTCGAAGTGCTGAGCAACCGCTCGGATAGATTGACCTTCTTCAAGCTTGGCTAATATTTTCTTTCTAAAATGTATTGGATAACTCATATCGGTATTGTATTGGTTTTTTGACGTGCGGACTATATCAGTTCGTGGGACGCGGAGATGATGTGATTACGCTTGATGGCAGCATCATGCCCGAGTTTATGGGGACTCCGCTTAGTCTTACTGCATTGCGCGTGATGGGAGACACCGGAAAATCATTCCCATTGATCAGTGGTACCGGGAAAATATTTGGTCTGTATTTTCTTGAAGATGTGGATGAAACACAGACATTTTTTTTCCCGAATGGAGCTGCTCGTAAAATTGAATTCAAAATGACCCTGAAGCAGAAGACGAAGCCGGGAACGTTGGCAAACAATATCATTAGCAGTGTGTTGGGTTAGGTCATGTTTAGTGTTAGCAATGTCAATGCACAGGCCATTTATAAACTTGTAGTGAATGGTACTGACATCACAACAAAGGTTAATTCACGATTGAACAATATGACCGTTACGGACAATCGGGGCATTGAAGCAGATTCGGTACTTATTGAATTACTTGATCATGATGGTTTACTCGAGATTCCACCAAAAGACGCGGAAATAGACGTCTGGATCGGCTGGAGTACAACCGGATTGATTTACAAAGGCAAGTATTTCATTAAAGAGCGTGAGCATTCCGGAGCACCGGACATTCTCTCTCTACGGGCTACCAGCGCTGATTTAAAAGCGAGTTTGAAGCGGAAAAGGGAAGAAAGTTATCACGACAAAACAATCGGTGAAATCATAAGTAGCATTGGGGCCAGAAATGGTCTAAATGTGATTGTTCAAGAAAAGCTAGGCAGTATCAAACTAGCACACATCGATCAAAATGAATCAGATGCAAATTTAATGACCCGCATTGCTGATGAACATGATGCGATAGCAACAGTTAAAAACGGTACGTTGTTATTTATGGCTAAAGGCAAGTCTGAGACAGCAAGTGGCCAAACTCTACCAGAAGTCGAAATTACCCGGAATCAGGGAGATAGGCATCGTTTTAGCGATACTTCGGAAGGCGATGATATTTCGGGGGTGACTTGTTATTACTACGATATTGCTTTGCCCCAAAAACAGAAAGTGACTGTAGGCAATAGCTCCCAAAATGTTAAGGAAATTCGACATGCGCTGCGTGATAGAGAAACGGCTCTACATAAAGCTTATGCCGAATACAATAATATCAAACGTAAAGCGACTAACTTCAGCTATTCGTTTTCGCGTGGACGACCTGAACTAATACCTGAAATGACATTCAAATTTTCAGGTCTAAAATCTCCGATCGATGACATCGTTTGGTTAGGTACAAGGGTAACGCATAAGCTCGATGGATCTGGTGGATTTACTACGGACGTTGTGCTTGAAGTGATGATGCCGGATGCTGATGACATTAGCCAACTGGTGGATAATGAAAGAGGGGATTACACTGGAATTATTGCTTATTATGGTTCAGCGAGTTCTCCAGAGAAAGTAACGCAAGGCGATCAGTCAAACCCAAAACGTTTAACGTATCTATATAAAAATCAGGCTACAGCAACCAGAGCCGCAGAACGAGAGTTCAAACGGCTTCAGGATGAAATGAGTACCACCTAAAAATTATAGATAATCAACTCATTGCCATTATGACTTTCCGCTGCGGCCTTTTGATTAACCGACCAGCGGATTTTTTTATCTTGAATGTTATAGTCTTTAAACAACACACGAACTTCAGGTACATCATTAAGACTTAGAATAAACTTGCCTTTTAACGAGTCTAAAATCTCCTTCAGTGCATAAAAATCATCTTTACTGAAAATATTTTTACCGTAGTCCTTTTCGCAATCCCAATATGGCGGATCCAGATAAAAAAGCGTATCAGATGCATCCATTTTTTTAATTACATAGTCATAACTGGCATTTTCAATTGTTGCTCGTTGCAAACGTTCATGAACAGAATGTAAATGTGTACGGAGTTCTTCACCTAGCTTTAGACCGGGTTTACGTGCAGTTGAATAGCTGAAGGATCCATCGAGCTGGCAACTGAAAGCGGCACGTAATAGATAATAAAATTTAGCTGCTCGTTGAATATCTGTTAAACCACGATCACTTTTTTTCATGTCATCAAAAATGGTGCGTGAAAATAACAACAAATCAAATTCAGCTAAGAACGCATCGAAATGGAATTTAAGGACTCGATATAAATTGATGAGATCATCATTCACATCGTTAATAACTTCAAAAGGGGAAGGGGTCTTTTTAAAGAGAACCCAGCCAGCGCCTCCAAACACTTCGACATAGGTTTTATGTTCTGGCATCAGCTCTACGATTGTTCTGGCCAGTTGAGATTTACCACCAAGCCAGCCACTGAAACTATGACCTTTTGGGTTGTATTGAATATTCATGGTTCTTACCTGTTTTTTGGTGCTCTAGGCTCTCAGGTAAGGCACTCGGGGTGCTCATATAGATATTAAGAGTTTTACAACGGGGGCATTTAATTTCGAGTGAATCAAAATGCCCAATTCGTGCCAGCAATTTAAAACAGTGCCGGCAATTAATATTCTGCATCATGATTTGGGCAGCGATCAGAAAAAACAGGGTAATCTTAGTCAAAAAAAGTTATTCGCACAAATATTTAGTCTTATAATTGATTTGGTATAAATATTTGTTCTGAGAGGTAAATGTGCGGGGAAAACACCAACTATATTGTCCACATTGCAGCGCAAAACTGACGATAAGAAGCAGTAAACAACAACATATTCTACTTAGATCAATATGGCTTCAGTGTAGCAATGTTCTATGTGGTTTTACTGGAGCGGGAATAATAGAAATCACACATCAAATTTCCCCAAGTTCACAGAAGAATCCAGACATCAATCTTAAGAAACTTAAAAGAAGACCTGACAAATACGTCAAGGAAATTGAACCTATTCCAAATCTCAATCTATTCCCTGAATTGGAGGAAAATTAATGGCTAAATGTGAAATTTGTAAAAAGAGCTGGTTGTTTTCAAAAACGGTCAAATGCGACTGTCATAAAAAGCAGACCGATAATCATACTTATATTGGATCGGCACGTCTGGCTTTATTGTCTGATCCACCCCAATATCCGCAACGTGATCCTGATCCTAACCTTCAATATTACTCAACCTATGCTTTGCAAGGTAAAGAAGCTAACTCTGACAATTATTTAGAAGAACGTTTCCAATCTTCATATAACTGTGAACATTCTCAAACCAATCATTCAAATCAAAGTAACCATAGTTCAAATGATTCTTCAGGTTGGAGTTCAAGTGAAAGCAATAGTTGTGATAGTGGAAGTTCTCCTAATTCAGATTCTTGGTAATAGTCAATATAAAAAAGCCGCTTTATGCGGCTTTTGGGGAAGTAAAGGGCATAAAAGCGTTAGGTTCATATAGAATTTGAAAAAGTAGAAACTGATGTTTAAATAAACTTGTATTAAAATGTTCTAATAACCCATATTTCTCAATATATTTATAAAATCTTTTATCTTTTAATCCTAGGACGGCAAGACAAACAAGCTCATCATGGCTAATATAAGATTTTAAAAATGCAATATCTGAATCTATATCATTAGGATGGGATTTTTGTTCTATAAAAATAAGAATATTTATTAAATGTTCAAAATATAAATTTCCTTCAAAAAGATTTTCAGATTGTGAGTGAGGTAAAAGATAAGATAATAATATAAAATCTTTTAAATCCTCTTTATACTCAAGAGGAGTCATTGATGTAGAATCAGGAGTATTGAAATTATTCATATTATGTAATATGTAATTAGAAAAGAATTTGAAACATTCATATTTTTCATGTACTTGCTTGTTAAAGGAATCTTTAAAATAAAATAAATTAATTTTATTGTTCTTCTCATCTAATAACTTGAATAAAAGTGAATAATAGCTTTGTTGAGCTAATAGTTCTGATTGTTGTTTTGTAATATTTCTTTGAGACTCAGCAATTTCATTTGATTTTGTTATCTCGTCTCTTTGTGCAGCTAATTCTTTTCGTTGTTCTTGCAATTCCTTTCTTTGCATAAATAATGAAATTAATAATAGAGCAAAAGCCCAGCCACTAAATAAAGTATTTAAAGAACCATATGTATCCCCATAAGTTCCGTATTTTTCACCAATTTTTTGTGCATACGATTTCTTTTCATCATAAGGTAAGTCATCACTATGTTTTTGATTAAATGGGACAGTGATAGGGGTATTTTGTTTATCAATTTTTTGTAATTCATCTGGGTAAATTGCCCAAATATAAAGAATTAAACCTAAAGCAAAAAATATAGAAAATAATTCAACAAGGGGCCAATAGTCCTTTTTTTTGTTTTCATGCTCCTTATTTTTTTGACGTTTTTCTTTAGATTTAGGCATATCCATCTCTAATAAATAGTAAATAATAGAATTAAACATTTGAAACTACCGTCATCCAATCATCCAAACACACCAGCCTACTGGCAAATCATCTTTAATTGGCTTAGATAGCTTTACTAAAAACTCTATATAGGTTTGTTCCCAATTTTTCATATATTGATCCGTTGATAAAAATTGTATTTTATTTATCATGATTGGCTAATCCAGTACTTGGTTTGCTTAATAAAGCGTTAATAGTTTTAATAGCTTCGGTTGTAGCTTTGGTCTGCTCACTTACATTGCTGCTATCACTTTTTTTGTCATTATAAAGTTCTTGTCCAAAAAACTTATCTGCCATTTTCATACGCATTTCATGTCGATCTTTCTCATTTAAATCAGCTAAGTAATATGGTAGTGCTGATAATTCGGAGCTAATAATTTTTGCTTTATATGCAACTTGACGATGTTTTGATGATTCTCGAGTAAAATACCAACCCGGAGCAGTTAATAAAAGTAAAAATACAGTTTTAACAAAGAAGTAAATGTCGACTGGTGTAGTTTGAAATTTTCCAATTTTTAAAAAATTTATTATTCCTTCAAGTGTAGGTAAAAGAAAATTGAAACATGCAATGCCAGCAATAATAATAAAAGAACAAATAGCATAATCTCTAAATGCATTTGCTAACCTATACTCTGCAATATAAATATTATCATAAATCTTTTTAGTCTCATCATTGAATTGCTTTTCTTCAAATACTTTGAAACTAGTATGGCTTTTTTCAAAATCATCAATTAAATTATCTAATGCTGTTGATTTATTAAGAACATTTGTTAAGTCACTAGAAATTCTGTTTAGTTCATCTTTGACTTTAATTGTGTCTAAAAAAGAATCATATGTCGCTTTTATACTTTCAAATTGAGGTTTAGTCTTAAAAAAATAGTTTGTGCTTTCTGTACTTTTCGAGTAATTACTCTTATTACTTAGATAGATTTCCTTGATTTCATTTGTAACTCTCCAAATTATATCGAAATCATCATAATGATTAAAAACAGATGTATTGAAAATACTATTGTACGGGTTTATTATTTCTTTAATTTCAAAATAAAGTCTTTCAACACTATCCTTTAAGTTGCTTTCAGGTTTATAAAATAAAGTAAAATCACTAATTCTACTTGCCGTTTGCTCAAATTCTTTGAATAGTTCACTAGAATTTATGCCATCGAATTGAATTTCTGTATTTAAGTTATAAGATAAATTTCTAAGAATTAAGAAAATTCTATATAACTCCAAAACATTTGATGTAAAATTTCTTTCACTTGAATTTTCAGTAGAATAAGTTTCATCTGACATTATTGTGGTTTCCTAGTTCTAAATATTTATAAATTTAGAATGTATTAAAAATATGCTTATATTATCTTGACATAATGGCACACTAACGGCAATATGAATAAGCACAGCAAAATCTGTGCGCAGGCGTGAGAACCTGTTTATTTCAAAAGAGAGCAGAAAATATCCGCTCATAGCGGCTTTTTTTTGCCTAAAATGTCTAATCGGCTATACTCGTTATGGTAGATCGGGCAGGGCAGCCTTTTGGCTGGCCGTTGTACTCTTTTGGACGGTATTCTCACCCCTGTTCGGTCTACCACCATTATTGTGAGAAGTAATGGCGGTAGGTTTGCAATGAACTTACAAAAGAGTATTAATCATGAAAAAAGCCATTAATATCATTGAACACACACCAATCTATGATTTAGAAGCGTTTTTAAAACGCCAAAAACAAATTAAACGTTCTAATTTCCTCAAAAAACTCTATGAAGGTTGTGCATTTATTTGCATGGTCGTGTTTACATTCTCTTTTCTTTTTTTAGGGAAGTAATCTCATGCAAACTAATGACAATATTATTCCCTACGTGCCAATTGCGCCTCGCGTTCAAGCAAGTAATGAAAAAAGCCTTTTGTTATGTCAGACATTTTTTTCGCTCATAGACAAAGTAACCAGCAGTCAAATTTTGTTTAACCACCAAACGGATAAAGGTTATTTATCTATTAGCCCTGATCAAATTAATGATTTAATTGCAGAGCTTTCAAAAAATGATCATTCGATTAATGAAATCGATATTAATTTATTAAAGTTATCGATAAAGGACCTTATTTACCCTAAATTTAATGGTGAACATATCATTATAAGCCCGATATGGAATAATACTGAGGTACGGGTTTGGCAATTTCAATTAAATCAAATTGCCAATGGGGTTGATATGGAACTTTTAACGAATGATGCAGAAATGAACTTAGATATGGCATTAAGTACATTAAGAGTTTGGAGAAATTCATTAGAAACGGCAGTTGGAGATAAACAGGTTGTTTATAATAATAATGACCTGATTTATAAATTGATGGATTTAGAGCAGCGACTCGAAGTAGTACAGAGAAAATTTGAGGAATAAAATAAAAGCCCACATAATTTATGTGGGCTTTTTTCTTATTATCTATTTCTTTTTTTCAGTTTCTTTAGCATATACAGAACTTAAATTTAATAATGCTTCTTGAGCTTCTGGACTTAATTGTCGATATGCCTTTAATAATAAACTTTCCTCACTTGTAAGGCCGCTAAAGTCTGGATCAATCCCTAAAAGCACATAACGAATATCTATTCCTTGCCGTTGTAGTTTGGCCAAGTAAACCCACTGGTCGGGTACTTTATTGCGCACATAATTTCCTAACGTATTTTCATGAGCATCTATGCTTCTTGAGAGTGGTTTTGCTCTTAAATTCTTGCGTTCTAGTTCTTCTACAAATCTATGCGTTATTTCCATCGCTATATTATCGGACATATATTTCACCTTTAGGTGTTGAAAGAATATAAATATGTGCTAAAGTGTGCCTTAGCATACCACTATGTGCTAAGGATAATGCATGAGTACATTAAATTCACCTGTAAATAGTTCTCGTTTGAAAAAAACGAAAGGTGGCCGGGTCCGATGTGTCGTTTACCTTCCTAAGAGTGAAGCTGACGACATCGAAAAACAGGCTGAAGAACAAGACACCAGTCAATCAAGCATCATTGCTAATTTTTATTACAAGGGCAAAAACATAAAACCGGAGGGTCAAAACGAATGAGTATTAAGAAACAAAAGCGTGACAACCGATACAACGTCAACCTTACTGATGATGAATCAAAACTTTTCGAAATTGTCTCAAAACTCACAGGTGTTAATCCTGGTGTGATTCTTCGTCAACTTGTAATGAAACAAGCACTTGCTTTGCTCATTGCAGAAGATGTTCAAGAAAACTTTAGTTTAGAGAGTTATCTAAGAAAAGGCGCATCAGACCACCTAACTAGGAGCTGAAGATGCCCAAACAGGAAATTACTCTTTCGGATCAAGAGAAGGAAATTGTACAGGAAGTACAAGAGTCGCTCGGTTTCGAGACGATAGAAGAAACCATCGAATACCTTGCTAGACAACGCATTCAAGAGCTTCTTGGAAAGTTAGCAGGACAAGAACTTAGAAAGAACCATCGGCATTTATTGTAAGGCAGTTTATTTAAATGATGTTTCCAGAAACCCGAACTTTAGTTGTAGACAAGTTAAAAGATATCTACGGATTTAAAGAAAAGGGCAATAATAAATTGCGAGGTAGATGCCCAGACTGCAACCACAAGGAAGCATCAGCTTGGGTATATCCTGAAGAACCGTGGGTGGTGTTCTGCCCACGTAAAAACGAATGTGGTAGCGAAAACCACATTCGTGATTTATTCCCGGAACTTTTTGAGAAATGGGAAAAACGTTTTGAACCAACTCCAGAAGATCCAAACAAAACAGTTAATGCTTATTTAGTAGAGGGACGTGGCTTTCCATTGGAACAGCTAAAAGGTCTTTATACTCAAGAAAGCATTACTCGCTATAAACCTAAGAAAACCACCTCTATTACTGTACGTTTCCCTATTACCGACGAGGAAGGTAATGAAGGTTGGTGGCAACGTGTGCTCGATGAGCAAGGCGTTCTTCCTAAAACAACATTTAAAGAAGAGTGGACTTCGGCTGGCCATGCATGGCTGACACCAAATACTAATTACTTTGAATCTAAAGAGATCTGGATTACTGAAGGCATATTCGACACGATTGCTTTATGGTTATCAGGAGTGACCAGTTTTTCTGCTTTATCTGCAGGTAATTTCCCTTCAATCTTTTTAAATAAGATTCTTAGTAAATGTGCTGAGAAAAGCTTACCGTTACCAAAACTTGTATGGGCCTATGACAATGACAAAGCTGGCCATACTGGAGTACTAAAAAATATAGAACTAGCCACAGAGCTAGGCTTTGATTGTGAAGCAGCATTACCGCCTAGCGGTCGTAAAAAAACGGATTGGAATGATCTTTATAAACAAGACCGACTTAAATTTTCTGATTTAGAAACTTATAAATATTACGGTTCATTATTAACCGCCGAAAAACCTGTGGATAAAGGAATACTTATCTACAAGAGATATGGAACGAAGTCTTTCCCATTCGATTTTGATAACTGTGTTTATTGGTTCAAATTGAATATGGATAAGTACGATGACTATATGAAAGGCATCAATTTTGAACCGAATGATAATGAAGATTGGGCACAAGAAGAAAAAGACAGAGCCATAGAACAACGCCGGGAAGCAGCTATAGAACATGCTGCTGATACTGAAATCATGATGGAATGTCGTCCACGTGGTCTCTACTATCAATATCAAAAGGAAATTGATGAAGCAGATTATTACTTCCAGATTGATTTCCCGCGTGGTGCTAAAACTATTAAAAATACCTTTAGCCCGTCTCATATCTCGTCAGCTCCAGAGTTTGGAAAAAGACTATTACACGTTGCACCGGGTGTGTTTTATGAGGGCAACAGTAAACAATTACTTACCTTTTTAAAACGTGAGTTGAAGGATATTAAACGTGTCCAACTTATTGACTATGTGGGCTATCACGCTGAGCAAAAAACCTATGTTTTGGGTGAATTAGCCTATCAGTCTGGTAAGCAATACGTCATCAATAAAGAAGACTATTTCGAGCTACCAAAGCATACAAACTTAAAGTGTAATACTCCTTTTTCATTAGAAATTAATAACAAGCAAGAAGATTACCAAGCAAGATGGGTAACTGATTTAATCGATGCGTATGGAGTGAAAGGCTTAATTTCACTAACAGCTTTTTTTGGAAGTCTCTACGCTCAGCAAATTCGAAAAACACATAAATCATTTCCATTTTTGGAAGTAGTTGGTGAACCGGGTACAGGTAAATCAACTTTGATTCAATTCTTATGGAAATTATTTGGCCGTGTGAATTACGAGGGGCTAGATCCGACTAAAACATCCAAAGCTGGTTTAATTCGTACCCTTCGCCAAGTCTCTAACCTTCCAGTCGTATTTATCGAGTCCGATCGACAAGGAGAGAACGCATCAAAACAGTTTAACTGGGATATGTGCAAAACCATGTATGACGGTGGCTCGTTGGGTGCTATGGGTGTAAAAGCTGGCGGAAATATGACTTATGAACCTTTATTCATGGGGACTTTAATCATAAGCCAGAATGCTGAAGTACTTGCTTCAGAAGCGATTATGGGGCGTATTGTTCATGTTCACTTTTATAAAGACCAACTTAGTAAAGCAAGTCTTTATGCTTCACGTAATCTTTCTAAATATGAACCTGAGAATGTCAGCCAATTCATATTACAGTGCTTAAACAAAGAAAAAGATATTTTAGAAGCGTTCAGCATAGGTTTTGAGAAATACGATGCCTTGCTACATCAAGAAAAATACAACATTCAAAGCTCACGTATTGTGCATAACCATGCACAGCTTATGTCGTTATTTGATGCGATGTGTAGGCACGTAATAGAGGTGCCTATCCAAGTACAAAAACAAGTAATTGAAGAACTTATAAAGATGGCACAGGACCGCGATAAAGTCCTTAAATCCGATCCGGTTATTGTTCAGAACTTCTGGAACACCATTGAAGAAATGGAAGATTCAATCAAGAAATTGGAACACCACGAGAGTGTTATTAACCATTCAGCTAAATCAGACGTTATGGCCATCAATTTTGCTCATTTATATAACGTAGCGGCAAATTATCGTTATGCGTTACCAGAAATTAACGAATTACAAAATGCGTTGCGTCATAGCTTGCATTACCGCTTTATCGAAGCGAATAAGGCCATTCAAAGCAAAATTACCAATTCAACAAAACGATGCTGGATTTTTGAAAAGCCAACATCACAACGGGACTAATCCCATTTCAACCGGAGAGTAACTATGTATCAATTAACTGTTAAAGAAACTCGTGGCTTACAAACATGGAAACTTAATATTGGGGAGAAGGCTCCTCGTTGTCCTTCATCTTTCCAATCGGAAAGAAATGAGCTGAAATTAGCCGCGATTTTTTTCCCTGATAACAGCTTAAAGGAATTATTTAAAACAATTCTACTTGAAAGCACTCACAACTATTTTTCGTTCCAAGTTGAAAAGATAGATGCAGAAAATCTCAAGGAAGAAGAAACCCAAACGATCACAATTTTTAAAGGTATGGATGTAGTCCCTGACTCAGGTCGTGAACTCGTTTTACACATGGTAACTGGCCAGTTCTTAGCTCCAGCAGTTTACAAAAAAGGATGTGGCCACTTTCATACACCGGGTGGGGAAGCTCGACCATACATGATTAAAGAATGGGCTTATCAAGATGAGTTAAACAATGTTTTGGGCCTTAAAGCAGTAGATCCAGAGAAATTGAAAGAACTCAATAAACGCGCAGATAAAGATAAAGGGGAAAACGGAATAAACCCAGAGAAATTATTTGAAATGATTCTTGAGGGTATTACACAAATTTTTCCAGAAGCAAAAGTGACAGTTCGTAAGTCATAAGTTTTAAGAAGCACACATACAAAAGCGGCAACTTTTGTATGTGTCACACAATCACCGGAGAGCAATTATGCAAAGCGATTCTAACGCACAAATCAAATCAAACAACAAGTTTCCTTCTGCCTTATCAGAGGAAATGTTTAATTACAGTATCTTATTTAGCAAAATCCTTCATGTGCCAACACTTAATGTTGGGGAAAAGGTTAGCGATGATTTTGAAGAATTTTTATGGGCTTTAGATTGTCAAAATGCGGACGATTTAATTGAACAGCACCCAAGACTAGAAGGTTTTATTAAAAACGTTCAAAGGAATATGAGTAGAGGATGGTTTGAAGATCATGCAAATGATTTAGTTAATGATCATAGTGACTTTGAGTTTCTGATAAATCTTGAAATTGCTATTCCATATAATTTTCGTTTTACCGAAGAAGGTAAATATCTCTCTAATTCAGTTGGGGGCTATTCTCGTCTTCAATGGATCTTTGCAACTGATATGAAACATGCAGCAGAACAAGCGATTAAATTAGCCGAAGAAATTCATGCTGAAGAAGAACTAAAAGCCCGTAAAGAACAGGGATTCGAGGGATAAACCATGGGTGATAAATATCATTGTAAATGTGGTGGTCTTGTCTTACCAGATTTTGAAGCTTATCAAGTTGGCGACGTAGTTAATTTTAACGTCCAAAAGCGTGAAAACACTTATCAAGGAAAGATCCAAGTAAGCCAGAAACCTTATATCGGCGAAATTACCGAGATTGACGGTGATCAAATCACGGTTAAAGCAAATGTAAGAACCTATGTACTGGATCGGTATGAAATCACTCCGAAAGATGCACCGGGACCAATGGACTATTTGCGTTTTGGTAAATGTCACATTAGTTAGTTTTCTAAAGCCAAGCCCTTATTGAGTTTTAATGAGGAATTTAATATGAATAGAAATAATAACCTGACCTATGGCCAATGGTGGAAATGTGAGGAAAATGTTTTGATCACCATGCTTGAAGACAAAAAATCTATTAATTACATTGCTGAAGTCCTTACGAGGGACTATCACGGTGTACGTTCTAAGATTGAAGTACTTCTCCGCAACGGTCGACTACCAGAAAGTTTAGTAAAAAAGCCTAAAAAGTAATTCTCCTAAAAGCACCTTTAGCACACCTCGCTAAGGTGCTTTTATTATAGAGTTATTAAATATAAGAAAATGAATAATTTCTTACTTTTTGCCTCTAATTTCTGCTAAATGCTTTGGAAAAAGGATACCAGTCTTACCTCTTTTAGCGTCATAACCAAGTCTTATATTTATCATTAATGCTTCGATAGTATTTCTTTTGTCTTTTTTTAATTTACTTAGAACATATCCAATAAAATTTTCAACTATTAGCATATCATCATATATTTTTTCATATTTTACTGAGTCTAAAGATATACCAATTGATTTTTCCCAAAAGTCTTTATATGAAGTAAAAATAGGAGTTCTTTTATTAAAATAAACCTCACCGAAAGCTAACTTATTAATATTTATATTGCCATGTAATAAGTCATTTCTCTCATTTATTAAAGTATGGAAATCTTTACATTCAGGCGAATCATAATCAACGCATTCCGTAAAACCTTCACAATGTAAGTGTAAAGATTGAATACGTATATCAATTGGGTTTCTTAGGAATGAGTTAAATAACCTTTCATTCTTTTTTATTTCTGGTTGACATAATGTGAAAATCAATAAATTTATAAAGGACTCAGCCATTACGGGTAACATTGATCTTAGACCATAAATTAGACCTGTAGCAAACATGTATTTTTCGCTACGGTCATTCCAAACTCTTTTTACTTCTTCTATATCTTCACTATACTTAAATGGACTCGCGATCTTATCATTTTCTGGATCTATATTTAATTCTTCAAGTTTTCCAAAAAGAATACGTATGGTCTCTTGCAATCTAGCGAAAGGATTAATAAATTCAGTCCACTTTTCTAATTGTTTTTTAAACTCGGACATTTCTCGACCATAATTTTTAAAGTCAGATTTTATTTGATTAATAAAGTCATCTACTGTTATTCCCTTTTCTATTAAATCTTTAGTTACATGAACCTCTGTTCTAAAGTTATGTCCTTCAATATTTATATTGCCAAGATCAGAAATTAATGCCCAATCCCAATGAATTAAATTATTAGAAGTATCATTTCTTAGGAATGTTAATAATCCGTTAGGCGGTCCAAACTTTACATTTAAATAACAATATAAATCAATAGGCTTAATTTCATTAGTAAATTCCCAGACCTCTTGATTATTGTGAGGACCATTATCCTTTAGTTGCTGAAAATAAGTTAATGGTTCTATATATTTCATGTTAGTAAATATATCAATCATGATCTGACCTAAGTTACTTTTTTAAGATTGGAATTTTTTGATTATAAATCTTATTTTATGTTTAACTAGAGATAAATTTTGACCTATAACAATCACAAACTTAATTATATGTAAAGGTATATCTAATCACCTATTATTCGTCTTCGATATAAAAATCCCTCCAATAAAATTAAACCCAATAGTACCAGTACTTAATAAAGGTTTTTTATGTCAGCAGGACTCGAAATACGTGGAAAATCGTTGCGAATTTGGATGCGACCGATAGCCACAGAACCGGTAATTAAAGAAACTCTAGACTGGGAATTTACTCCAGAAAATCAAGATAGAGCCGAAAAACTAGCGAGCCTAATCAAATTGGAGATACAACTTGGCCAGTTCAGTTTGGCTAAACATTTCCCAAACTCGAAGTATTTAAAAAAGAACCAAATAAGTTATTACGCACAGCTTTATCTGAGCCAGACAATAAAAGAAGTAGCTCCAAGTACTTACGATTCTTATAAGGGCCATGTATACAATCACATAATCCCAAAGTGGGGACAAACTAACCCTAAAGACATCAATACGAATATGCTTAAAAAGTGGATTGAGCATTTAAAAGAAAATTTGAATAACAAAACTGTCAGGGAAATTGTCACTCGTTTTTCACAGATCCATTCGATTTGGCGTGATGAAAGACAAATGCCCTATAACCCTTTTGAAAATATCGTAATTCATCAGGTCGACACTCCTGAGCCAGATCCGTTTAGTAAAGTCGAAATAGCGATGATTTTAAATACTGAAACTGACTTAGATATTCAGCATTTACTTCCGTGCTTATTCTGGACGGGGCTTTCAATGTCCGAGCAAATTCCAATTGCGTGGGAAGATATCGATCTCGAAAAAGGAACCATTCAAATTTCTAGATCGTATGTCCGGGGAATTTATCGCGTCACTAAGAACAGACGTAGAAAGCGAAGAATCAAGCTACTGGAACCGGCAATAACTGCACTCAAGAAACAGTATCAAATCACCGGTAATGCCAGAGCCAAGACAATTGAAGTCCTTCAGCGGGATAACAAAACGAAGCGAACTGAAAAGGTTCGTTTTGTATGGATCAATCACGAACGGTCAAACCACTTTGAATATCATGAATTACGGTATCGCTGGAACAAGCATTTAAAGAAAGCAAAAGTTCGTAAACGAGGTATCAATCAAGGCCGCCATACATTTGCCAGCCAACTTCTAACCTCTGGCCAAGTTCCACCGGAATGGATCGCTGAGCAGCTTGGACATAGTGATACATCTATGATTTATAAACACTACGGTAAATTGATTGCTGAAGATATGCCGGACTACATTACAAAGCTAAACAACTACATCATGATGTAATAAAGCTTACTAGGGCATTACTTCAAAAATTACATCTTAATAACGTATAAGTGCTTATAAACATAAGCACTTTTTTTATTTATTACTTCATTACTTCTTTTTTAACTAAAGCCAGAAAAAGCACAGATAAAAATAAGAAAAAGAATAGAGCTATTTTTAGTTATTTTGGCCACTTTATTCCCATATCAAATACTTTTGTAGATAGAGAAACACGTAAGTTATTAATTTATATAAATCTATAGGTCAAATTGTGGTGGGTTCGAATCCCGTCATTCACCCCAATTTCGGAGCATAGCACAGCCTGGTAGTGCACCTGGTTTGGGACCAGGGGGTCGTAGGTTCGAATCCTACTGCTCCGACCATATTTAAAAGCGTTTAAGCTTTGAAAATATTCCAAATATTGAAAAGAATTTCTTCTAGTCTTAAAGATAGAAGGAATTTTTTTGTTTTTATATATTTTAATTTATACACACTCCAATATTTGAACTTATTTATATAAGCTCTGTTCTCTGTTATTGATATTTCTGCCTTAACTCATCTTTTTCTTGATCTGACAAAAATGTGATTTTAAGACCATTTTCTTGAGCTGTATAAATTTGCTCAGGGCTTAATCCTGCTAAAGGGGCAGCAGTTAAATATTCATGTTGTATCTCAATGCCCTCTACCGCTGGGTCATCTGTATTAATGGTGGCAAGCACACCATGTTCTAAAAAAGTCTTTAATGGGTGCTCTGCTAAAGAAGGTACTGTGTTGGTTTGAATATTTGAGGTGAGACAAGATTCAATACCAATCTGGTGTTTTGCTAAATAATCTAAAAGTTTTAAATCTTGAACTGCTTTAACGCCATGTCCAATTCGTTCAGCACCTAATTCTTCAATGGCTTGCCAAATACTTTCTGGGCCAGCAGCTTCGCCTGCATGTACTGTAATGTGCCAACCTGCATCACGTGCTTTTTTAAAGTGCTCAATAAATAAATTTCCCGGAAAACCAAGCTCATCTCCAGCAAGATCCAACGCTTTGATATTATTTTTATGGGCAAGCAGAGCATTTAATTCTTTTTCACAGGCTTCTTGACCAAAAGTACGACTCATAATGCCAATTAAATTCGCTTTTACCCCGTATGCCTGGCTGCCTTCTTTTACACCAGCAATCACAGCTTCTACAACGCCCTCAAGTGGAAGCTGATGTGTCATTCCCATATAACCCGGTGAAAAACGTAGTTCTACATAGTCTAGCCCTTGTTGTGCTGCGTCTTGCATGTTTTCAAAAGCAATGCGTTTGCAGGCATCTAAACTGGCTAATACTTTTACGCCCCAGTCGAGCTTAGATAAAAAACTTAATAAATCTGGTTGGTTATCCATCACTTGTACGTGCGGTCGTAAAGATTCAATGTCGTAGGCGGGTAAATCTAAATGGTATTGTTGCCCCAACTCTAAAATGGTTTGAATGCGGATGTTGCCATCAAGGTGGCGGTGTATATCTGTAAGGGGGAGCGTTTTTGTAATCATAGACTTCTTCTTATCTGTTGCTATTAATTCATCATGCCTGTTTAGGACTGCTGATAAAAGTTTGGATTTGCTATGTTTTTGTGAAAAGCGTTGAGTTGAGTTTTTTGAATTTACTATATTTGTATAAGTTTTAATTTTGATGACATTGTTCTGGCCTAAGAAGACAAAGCAGTCTGTGTAAGATACAAGTACCAAGATTTTTATTGTTTTTAATTTCGCTGAGCCTGTTTTTTTGACTCTTTAAGAGTGGATTGGCTGAAGAATGGTCATTGGTATTTTGCCTTTTAGTTGTAAAGATGAATAAAGGCTTGCTAAAGACCAAACTGATAAAGCGATTAATTTATCTGTAGAAATCTATTTCTGGTAAGTAAATGAAAAAGAAGAAATAGGAAGCACACAAATGAAGTCGGTACTTTGTCATCAAGCAAAACTACAAGTGGTGGACCAACCGAAATTAACGCCTGCAAAAGGACAAGTGTTATTAGAAGTGGTTCGATGCGGGATTTGTGGTTCAGATTTACATATGCAGCATCACTGCGACCATATGCATGATTTAGCTGCACGTGTCGGGTTTCATGGTTTAGCTAAGTCTACAGATCCATTTGTACTAGGGCATGAGTTTTGTGGCAAGGTTTTAGACTATGGCCCAAAAACACGTCACAAATTTAAAACCGACACACTGGTTTGTGCAATGCCACTTTTAAATGTAGATCAGCATGGTTATTTATCTACAGGGCTTTCTCCAAATGCTTCAGGTGGTTATGCAGAGCAAGTACTGGCTCAATCAAGTTTGATGTTTGAAGTACCCAATGGTCTAGATGTCGATAGTGCAGCTATGACTGAACCGATGGCAGTTGCATTGCATGCCGTTCGCCGTAGCCGTGTGAAAACTAATGAACCTGCTATTGTGATTGGCTGCGGTCCTGTCGGGTTAGGTGTCATATTAATGCTTAAAGCAGCGGGGGTTAAAACCGTGGTTGCCAGCGACTTTTCACCAAACCGTCGTAAGCTTGCTGAGCAATGCGGTGCCGATATAGTGGTAGATCCTAAAGAGACATCGCCATTTGCCAACTGGAAAGAATTTGGTTTGCTTGGCAATGTTTCTGACGCCATTAATATGGGCATGGGGCTGTTTGATAAGTTACAAGCGACACGCTTACCTTGGTGGCATGGATGGCGCATGATTGATAAGTTGGGTGCTTTGCCAAAACGTCCTGTTATTTTTGAGTGTGTGGGTGTACCGGGTGTTTTGCAGCAAATTATTGAAGGTGCACCTTTGTTTTCGCGAATTGTCGGGGTGGGCGTGTGCATGCAAAGTGACAAAATAGAGCCCGCACTTGCGATCAATAAAGAGTTAGAAATTCAGTTTGTATTGGGATACACGCCGCTTGAGTTCCGAGATGCCCTACACATGATTGCAGAAGGTAAAGTGAACTGCTCACCACTCATTACCGGTGTTGTTGGCCTAGAAGGTGTTACCAATGCATTTGAAGCATTACGTGATCCTGAACAGCATGCCAAAATTTTGATTGACCCGAAGCATCGTGGTTCTGATATTCAATTGATGATTCATTAATTCAAGGTCATTTATGCTTACCTAAAAGGTTGTGATCTGATTAATCACAATCTTTTTTATGCGTATAGATCGTACAAAGTGGCTCAGCTAATTTGTATTGCTTTTTAGTTGTTCTAGTTCTTGGTAAATCCACTCAACAAATTTTTGAATGGTTGGGGTTATGTCTTGGCTCGAATGGATGAGGTAATACTTTCGACTGCCTTTTAGTTTTTTATTGGAAACAATCACCAGTTCTTTTTTTTGTAGTTCAGATTCAATCAACATTTGTGGAATTAGAGCCATTCCCATGTCATGGCTAGCAGCAACCGCAAGCATTGAAAATAACTCATGGCGCTGTCCATCAAAAGGTTTTGGGTGCTGCATGTGATGGGTGATAAACCATTCTTGCCAAATACTAGGCCGAGTGGTTTGTTGTAGGAGAGGGATTTTTAATAAATCTTCTGGGCTTAAATCATAGGTATTTTCATTGATCATGACTGCATCTGGAAAATACTTTTCAATCAGTCTTGGTGAGCATACAGGTACAATTTCTTCATCCATTAAATAATGCGCTTGTATGCCAGGCCAGTGGTCAATTTGCTGCTGTGTACCTGCAAAAATCGCAGCATCAAAAATATTGTCATTAAATAAAAAAGGCTTGGTACTGGTTTCTAAGTGAACCGTAATTTCAGGGTGTTTTTGATTTAAAAGATGAAGTTTGGGTAGCAGCCAACGCGTTGCAAAGGTAGGAACCACACCTAACTTTAATGTTCCACCTAAACCTTTATGAGAAATCACATTGGCCGTACATTTCTCTAAACCCAATAAATAGGGCTTAATACTTTTAAAATATTGTTGTCCTGCAATGGTGAGTTCAACGCCATGCCGAGTACGTATAAAGAGTTCAACGCCCAAGAAATCTTCTAATTGCTGAATTTGGCGAGATACTGCACTTTGGGTAATACATAACTCTTGGGCAGCATAGGTATAACTTAGATGTTTCGCTGCACTTTCAAAGCAAATCAGGCCCTGAATGGACGGGATACTTCTTCGCATAAATAAATCCTTTTATTTGACGTCATATTTCAAAACAGCATATGACCTAAATGCAGATAGCCGAGTTTAGTATAAAAATAAGCCATTTTTAATGAAATACAACCAATTAAATATCTAGAGTTAAACCTTCTTGTTTTAAATATGCATAAGTCGCATATCTGCATGAACATTTATCGTTTGATTACTGCATTTTTCACGCATAACATCGAGTTAAATAAAGAAAATCAAATCAAGCAGAGGATGCGATGAATCACATGGTGACAACAAAAAAAGCAAAGGTTCAATTTAACTGGCAAGACCCATTTTTAATTGAGCAACAGCTTAGCCCAGATGAGCGCATGATTCGTGATGCGGCTCATGCCTATTGCCAAGAACGCCTGCAACCCCGTGTACTTGAACAATTCCGTCATGAAAAAACAGATCCTTCTATTTTTCGTGAAATGGGAGAGCTTGGCTTACTGGGCCCAACCATCCCTGAGCAATATGGCGGCGCGGGTTTGAACTATGTGAGTTACGGTTTGGTCGCACGTGAAATTGAATATGTGGACTCGGGCTATCGCTCTATGGCAAGTGTGCAAAGCTCATTGGTGATGGTTCCAATTCATGAATTTGGTACCGAAGAGCAAAAGCAAAAGTACTTACCTAAACTAGCTACTGGTGAATACATTGGTTGTTTTGGTTTGACTGAACCTGACCATGGCTCAGACCCAGGCAGTATGATTACCCGTGCTAAAAAAGTTGATGGTGGTTACCGTTTAAGTGGCGCAAAAATGTGGATTACCAACAGTCCAATTGCCGATGTATTTGTGGTCTGGGCAAAAGAGGTTTCTGCTGAAGGTAATGTTGGTGATATTCGCGGCTTTATTTTAGAAAAGGGCTGGGAAGGTCTATCTGCACCAGCAATTCATGGCAAGGTCGGTTTACGTGCATCAATTACAGGTGAAATCGTAATGGATAACGTATTTGTACCCGAAGAGAATGCATTCCCTGAAATTCGTGGTTTGAAAGGTCCATTTACCTGTCTAAATAGTGCCCGTTATGGCATTGCATGGGGTGCGATGGGTGCTGCTGAGTTCTGCTGGCATACTGCCCATCAATACACCATGGACCGTAAACAATTTGGTCGTCCGTTAGCTGCAAATCAGTTGATTCAAAAGAAACTGGCAGATATGCAAACTGAAATTGCTTTGGGTTTGCAAGTGGCTTTACGTTTTGGTCGTATGAAAGATGAAGGCATTGCGTCGGTTGAAGGTACATCTCTCATTAAGCGTAATAACTGTGGGAAAGCACTTGATATTGCCCGTATGGCACGTGACATGATGGGTGGAAATGGTATTAGTGACGAGTTTGGCGTAGCACGTCATTTGGTCAATCTTGAAGTTGTGAATACCTACGAGGGTACACATGATGTTCATGCCTTGATTTTAGGTCGTGCACAAACAGGCATCGCGGCATTTAGTAACTAATTCATTTTTAAAAGATCGAGGTGTTCTTTCGAGAGCACCTTTAGGGATTTTTACGCAAAAATTTATGGAAAATGACAAGATTCATCGTAAGGATACTCATGTAAAGATATACCTCTGTGTACTTAAAACTAAATGTAAGATGATGAAAAGTATAGAAGATTAAGTCATGCAGAAAACATAAGTATGCTACCGATGACTCATTTGGGAAAATGAGGAACTAAAGATGAACAATGACGTTCAAGTAATATCGAAAGAGTTAAGAACCACATTTCCAAGTAACCTTGGAACATACGAAAAGATCGGACCTCATACGTGGAAATGGGCGTTGTTATTTGCTTATTTTGCGATGGTGGTCGATGGCGTTGATATTATGCTGCTATCTTATAGCTTGACCAGTTTAAAGGCAGAGTTTGGTTTGAGTACCTTTCAAGCGGGTGCCTTAGGCAGTGCTTCTTTGGCGGGTATGGGTATTGGCGGTATTTTGGGTGGTTGGGCATGTGATAAGTTTGGTCGTGTACGAACCATTGCCAACTCGGTGACTTTCTTTTCTGTAGCGACCTGTTTATTGGGCTTTACGCAAAGCTTCGAGCAATTTATGGCTTTACGTTTTATTGGTGCTTTGGGTATTGGAGCACTCTATATGGCCTGTAATACCTTAATGGCTGAATATGTGCCAACCACTTACCGTACAACGGTATTGGGCACGTTACAGACGGGGCAGACGGTAGGTTATATTGCGGCAACCCTTTTAGCAGGGGCAATTATTCCAGATCATGGCTGGCGCGTTTTATTCTTCCTGACCGTGGTACCTGCTTTTATTAATATTTTCCTGCAACGATTTGTGCCAGAGCCAAAATCTTGGCAGCTCACCAAAATTGAAAGCTTACAAGGCAACAGACAACCTAAAGAAATAGTCATGGCTGAAACGCCGAAAAGTGGCAGTATTTATAAGCAAATTTTTAATAACTTTAAACACCGCAAAATGTTTTTGTTGTGGATGATCACAGCATTTTTCTTGCAGTTCGGTTATTACGGCATTAACAACTGGATGCCAAGTTATTTAGAAACAGAAGTACATATGAACTTTAAAAACTTAACCAGTTACATGGTGGGTTCATATACTGCAATGATTCTAGGCAAAATTTTAGCAGGTTATCTTGCTGACAAATTTAACCGCCGTGCTGTTTTTGTGTTTGGAACAATTGCTAGTGCCGTGTTCTTACCAATCATTATTTTCTTCAATACCCCTGACAACATTTTGTATTTATTGATCACCTTTGGCTTCTTATATGGCATTCCATACGGTGTAAATGCGACTTATATGGCTGAAAGTTTTTCAACTGATGTACGCGGAACAGCCATTGGCGGTGCTTATAACATTGGTCGTGTCGGGGCAGCGATTGCACCAGCCACCATTGGTTTCTTGGCATCGGGTGGAACTTTTGCTATGGCCTTTATTGTGATGGGTGCTGCGTATTTTGTTGCGGGTGTATTGCCAGGATTATTTATTAAAGATCGTCAGTACGATCCGCAAAAACAATCATAAACAATGACAGGGAGGTGCATTGAGTACCTTCTAAAAGATAAGGGTATCGTTATGGGTGCATTACAAGGAATTCGGGTTTTAGATTTAAGTCGTGTACTTGCCGGGCCGTGGTGTGGGCAAATCTTGGCAGATCTTGGCGCGGAAGTCATTAAAATTGAACGTCCTCGAGTAGGTGATGACACCCGTATGTGGGGGCCACCATGGATGCCCGATCAAGATGGAAACATGACCCGTGAATCTGGTTATTTTCAGTGTACTAACCGTAATAAATATTCAGTTGCGGTGGACATAACCACACCCGAAGGTCAGGCTTTAATTTATGAAATTGCCAAGACTGCCGACGTGGTAATTGAAAATTATAAGACAGGGTCTTTGGCTAAATATGGTTTGGACTATGCTTCCTTAAGTGGGCTGAACCCGAACATTGTGTATTGCTCGATTACTGGTTTTGGGCAAGATGGTCCACGTGCAGAAGAACCCGGTTATGATTTTATTATTCAGGGTATGTCTGGCTTAATGAGCATTACCGGCGAGCCTGATGCTGCTGCAGGCGGTGGTGCACAAAAGGTTGGTGTGGCTGTGGTAGATATTCAAACGGGACTGTATTCCACCATTGCCATTCAAGCGGCCTTGATTGCACGTTCGCACACAGGACGCGGTCAGTATATTGATATGTCACTCCTTGATGTGCAGGTCGCGGCACTGGCAAATCAGGGAATGAATTATTTAGCTTCAGGTAAAGCCCCACAGCGTATGGGCAATCAACACCCAAGTATTGTGCCGTATCAAACTTTTAAGGCTAGGGATAAAGAATTTATTATTGCTTGCGGTAACGACAAACAGTTTAAAGATCTGTGTATTGCAATTGGTTATTCAGAGTTACTCGAAAATGAAAAGTTTGTCCGTAACCAAGACCGCGTAAAGTATCGAGATGAACTAATTCCTTTTTTGTCGGAGCACTTTTTGCAAAAAACTGCCAAAGAATGGGTTGAGATGATTCATGCGCTTAAAGTGCCAGTAGGTGTTATCAATTCTATTGAAGAAGCTTTGGCTGAACCACAAATCGTCCATCGTAATTTGGTGGTGAATATTCCTCATCGTTTAAATGAAAACTTTCAAACCATAGGCTCACCAATCAAGCTGTCTGATACTCCAGTTGAATATCATCATGCACCGCCAGAGCTAGGTGAACATACGGCTCAAATCTTATCGAGATTTAAAACAGCAGAAGAACTGGCTGCGCTAAAAGAGAAAGGTATTATTGATGGAAAAATTGCTTAAGCTATTGCCGTTTTTAATGTGATTCAATTTAAATTAAAACTGTGATTTGCCATAAATCACAGTTTTTTTATTAAAAAATAAGACACTTAATATTTAAAAATAAGCGGCAGTTCTGGTCTGAAATCATGAATCATTCCTTGAGGTTCATGATCAAAACTAATTTCCATTAAATGCTCCGTTCCATCAGTCACTTCAAAATTATCAACTGTATTGAATTGTAATGAAGTAGGGTGCTGCTTCAGGTTTGGAATAGAAACCTTAATTGAAGTGATTTCTGATAAATCTTTGCTATGCATAAGGGGTTGTTGTTTTTCTTTCGCAGCAAGGTCTGGTCGTGAAGCAAATGAGAGGAAGAACCACATTGGCTCAGATACCACAGAGTCTTGGGCAACATTTACTTCTAAGCTGGCAGGTAAATAGCTTGGCTTGTAAACCCAATTAGGAAATTTTGCGCCGTTATCATCTTTATTTTTAGGGCGAAAACAAATACCAAAAGGGGACGCGATATTATTTTGAGCACTGAGTCGTTCAAAAAGCAGAGTCGGTTTTGTGAGATCACTTGAAGCTTCTTCTGGATTATTTAAAAAAATTAATTCGATAAAGCTATTTTTAAAGAAAAAGCGTCTGTTTTCGGTACCTTGACCCGGGTGCTTGTTGGATGAACCTTCTGTTAGACCGAATTTTTTTAAAGTTTCAGCTTCTGGAGCGCCTGATTGTACACAAATAAAAATATGGTCCACTTCCATTTTAAGTTCTCATGCTAATGTTGATGAATATTAAATAATTGATTAATAGAATTTTTCATGTTTATCGCAAGTGTTTCATCGAAACCATCGACTAAAAAGCGGCTAATTAAGCCTTCAATCACCGTATAGATCAGCTCAGATAAAGCTTCACCATTCGGTATATTGCAGTTTTCCGCAATCAACACTTTAATCCATTGTTTATGGGCTTTAGAAATAGAAATAATGTCTTGATCATCTTGGTTAGATTCAGCGACCGCTCTAACAAATAAACAGCCTTTAAAAAAATCTTGTCTAAACCAGTTGGTGTGCCAATCCAGAATTTTATTGATGGCTTCTAATCCTGTTGCATTTCCCACATAGCCCAAAAGGCTTTGCTTAAACCGTTCATCACGTGCAACGAGTACAGACTTAACTAGTTGATTTTTATTTTTATAGTACGTGTACATGGTAGTTTTAGAGCAGCCAGATTCATCGCGAATCAAGTCAACGCCAACCCCGACAAAACTATTTTCGTTAAATAACTTTTCGGCTGTATCTAATATTTTTAAGGCAGATTTTGACATAAAACTTTTCCAAAAAATAAAATAGTACAGATCTGTACTATTTGGAATTTTATCTATATGCTTTTTAAAAAGCAATGTCTGTTTAAGGAATAAAACCATGTTCTCGATCTTTTATGGCAAAGAAAAACTGGCTCCATCGCCCACTAAAGTTGATGTTTTAAGAAGCCTTATTGGGGGAACGGTCAGTATTTTTATACTTTTGTGGTTGAGTAAGCTCACACACAATATCTTCATCATGGCGCCGTTTGGTGCGACCTGTGTATTGCTCTATACCGTGTCGCAGTCACCTTTGGCACAGCCGAGAAATATTATATTTGGGCATCTTATTTCGGCTTTTGTGGGTTTGTTTTTTCTAAAATTTGTTGGTGTTTCCATTTTTACAATTGCTTTTTCAGTGGGCTGTGCAATTGCACTCATGCAAATTTTTAAGTGTATTCATCCACCTGCTGGGGCCAATCCTTTGGTTATTTTGCTTACTGCGAGCAGCATACATTATCAGTGGAGCTTTTTGATTTTCCCTGTTTTGGTCGGCGCAGTTTCTTTAGTTTTGGTGGCAATGCTGATTAATAATATTAAAGCGAGTACCAAGTGGCCGATGTATGGCTTGGGAATTTTAAATAGTAAAAAGTAGGCAAGGTATGAAGTATTTTGATCTTAAAATAATGAAGTATTCACTACGCCAAGATAGTGAATACTTTTGAATAAAATTATGACTTTTTAGAAATACGTTCTTCGATGGCAAATTTGAGTAAAGAAGCGCTGCGGTAAAAACCGTGTGCGAACTTTCCAAATGGCATGGTAATAAAAAACGTCATGACCGTAGCTAAATGGAAAATCAGTAAAAGTGCCATATACGGTGTATTGCGAAATGCCATGAGAGCTAAGCCTGAAGCACTGACTAAAATTAAAAGGAAAATAAAGCCTCGATCTACAGGTTTTTGCTCGCGGTCACCATGTAATGGATGGCGTTTAAGGTTTAAATAGAGCAAGCCAGATGGTCCAATCACTAAGCCAAACCCACCCAAAGTACCCAAAATAACAGGCAAGCTAAAGATAGGGTACGGCGCATGTAGGTTAAGGAAATAGTGATATAAAGTCGCTACACCTGTGGCTGCAAAGCAAAGCATAAAGCCATAAAAGGTGAGGTGATGGAACACACGGCGGATTTGTGTATAACGATCATCTTGTTCATTACAGCCTTTGCCATGTCCACCATCTAAATATTTAAGCGTTAATACATTTTGAGAGGCTTGAATAAGGTCGGGTTTCTCAACTTTGCCGTGAATAACTTTAGATGTTTGTCGCCAGAATTTGCTAATTCCAATGCCGAGCAGAACAACTGCAACTGTAAAGGTCGCTCCAAACAGTAGCGCTAAAAAGTTATGCGGGAAAATCGCATAGAAATTACCTTGATAGCCTGCAAACAGGTCTGTGCCTTTGTACCACACCACAGCTAACATGCATAAAAAGAAAATAGCTGATAATGCTGAGACAAAAGGAATGCCGACAGACTTATAAAGTCGGCCTAAAGGCTGAGGGGTTGCAAACTCTTGGTAAGTTTCCAAACGTACTTGCGCCATCGCTTTTGGAATGTTTACACCAAACTCATGTGGCGGGGCATATTGGCAAGCGTGTAGACATGCACCACAGTTATGACACAGGTTTGCGAGGTAATGAATATCGGCTTGATTGAATTCAAGACGCTTGGTCATGGCCGCAAATACAGCACAAAAAGACTCACAGTAACGGCAAGCATTACAAATTTGTAGGGCTCTTTGAACTTCCTGCTCATGGTCAGAGAGCTGAACAACTGGAATTAGGGCTTTAGTACTAGCATTCATGTTCAACTCCTTGTGAAAGTGCATAGTGGGCTGCATTTTTTCCGGCAATGCGTCCAAACGTTGTGCCAATCGACATGCCAACGCCTGCGGTATAACCCTGACCCAGTACGTTACCTGCCATCATTTCACCAGCGACAAACAGGTTGCGGCTGGCTTTATTGTTAAAACGCACAGCAGCATCGTCTTCGACTTTTAAGCCTAAATAGGTAAAGGTAATGCCGGGTTTAAGCGCATAGGCATAGAAGGGTGGGCGATCAAGAGGAACGGCCCAATGGGTCTTGTTGGGAACAATATTTTCGGTTGTGCAGTCGTCTAAAACCGTGTGGTTAAAGGTGCCTTGCACACAAGCTTGGTTAAATTCTTCTACGGTGTGGCATAAGGTTTTTGCATCAAGTCCGATTTTTTCGGCCAGTTCTTGAATGCTATTTGCTTTTACACCCGCAAACACAGGTGGCATAAAGCGCCCGATGGCTTTTGAGTCGATAATCGAATAGGCGATTTGCTGAGGTTGTTTGGCAACAAGACGGCCCCAAATTGCATAACGTTTTGGCCAGAAGTCTTCGCCCTCATCGTAAAAACGTTCGGCTTTGTTATTGACCACAATACCTAATGAAACGCAGTCAATACGGGTACAGATGCCGCCATCATATAACGGTGCGCGTGCATCTACAGCGACGCAATGTGATTGCGATGGGTCACCAATAATATCGGCGCCTTGATCTATCATAAATTTGAGTAAGTTGCCTTGATTAAAGCGGGTTCCGCGAATAATGAAATTATCGGCAGGCCATTCGCCGTTTTCATTTTGTCCCCATGCTTCTCTTAACCATTCTAAATTTGACTCAAAACCACCTGCGGCCAATACACAGCTTTTTGCTTTAAATACACGACCATCTTCCGCAATTGCGGCTTCGAAATGTCCTTGGTTTAACTTTAGATCTTTAATTTTTGTGTTGTATAAAATTTCAATGCCAAGTTCTTGGGCACTACGGTAATACGCATTAATGAGGGCTTTACCACCACCCATAAAAAAGGCATTAGTACGTGCAACATGCAAAGCACCCGATAGCGGTGGCTGAAAATTCACACCATGTTTACGCATCCAGTCGCGACAGGTCGCCGTGCTACGAATAACCAGACGAGCTAAGTGCTCATTGGTTTTTCCGGCAGTGACTTTAAGTAGGTCTTGCCAATATTCTTCTTCGGGATAGGCATCGACTAATACATCTTGAGGAGCATCATGCATGCAGCGAAGGTTACGGGTGTGTTGTGAGTTACCACCACGCCATTCTTTAGGTGCTGCTTCTATGACAAGCACAGAAGCGCCACGTTCTTTTGCCGTGAGCGCGGCACACAGTGCGGCATTCCCACCACCAATTACAATCACATCATGCATGGATTTCTCCCTTTCTCAGCTAAGGTTAATGTAGCTTTAAAAAGGAAGGTGAAGTGAGAGGCTAAGCTTGAATGGGTGTTTAGTAAAAATAAACACTAAGCGCTTAAGTGTTTATGAGTTCCGCACCGGGCCAGCGCTTTTCATTAATCAGGTTAGTCACACAAGCACGAATCACTACTTTGGTGGCTAAAGTAGCAGGTGAGAGCTCTTCTTCAGACAAACTAATTAAATAGTTAATGCGTTCAATGGCAGGTTCTACAACGCGTAGCAAACATAAGTCTTGCCGTGAGTTTAATGATGCACCCGCAGGCTGGATGGTTGCCATTTCGAGTTGGCTAATGCTTTCCATTAACAAGTGCAGCCCATCAATTTCATAGGCCACTTTAAGCTGATGAATTTTCTGTTCGAGCAACAAACGTAGTCCATGTCGTTGGCTCGGTAAAATCAGGGGAAGTTCTTTAAGCTGCGAATGGGTAATCGTTTGAGTGTCTATACAGCTTTCAAGATGGTACTGACTCAGCACTTCTTTAGGCGAGATTAAAAACATCTGTTCTTTGACTAAAGGCTGTATGGCCCACTGTGGATCGACATCATCACTAAAGATGATGGCAACATCGAGCTGTCTTGCATTGACTAATGCCTTGAGGTCACCCGATAAGCCTTCAATGAGACGGACTTTAATGTCGGGATAACGGTTTCTCATGAGTTTTAAAAAGTGCGTGCCAATAACCGCTGCAACACTCGGTGAAAAACCGACGGTAACGTGACCACTTAAACGTGAAGAGTGTGCAGAGTCTACCGCATGGTCTAGGTGTCTAAGCGCCAGTTGAACCTGCTGAAAAAAAGCTAAACCTGCAGGGGTGGGAACCGTTCCCAAAGCAGTACGTTGTAAAAGGCGAATAGAAAGCTCGCTTTCTAATTTTGAGATTTGCTGACTTAATGCAGAAGTTCCAATATCGAGATTTTTTGCAGCTTTACCCAAGCTTCCTGACTCGATCACCGCAATAAAATACTTTAATTGTTTGAGTTCCACGGCAAATACTACATTGTCCTTTGTTCATTATTCTACACTGGTTTGTTGCTATACATTTTGTTCTATTGTGCTGAGTAAACCGCTCAAAGAGTAAAGGCAACATCCTCTCAAAATGCTGCCTTTTAGAGCTTTTATTGTTTAACCTGCTCAAGACCCTGTTCTTCAATAATTTGTTTCGCTTGAGGCGATTTCACAAATTGAATAAGTTCTTTTGCGACTTTTGCATGTTCAGAGTTTTTACCAATGCCAGCAGCAAACACGGTGACTTTTTGATAAGGTGCAGGAATTGGGCCGACTAAATCAACTTGACCATATTGGCCAGTAAAAGGTTTGATTTCACTAATTTGCTGGAAACCAATATCAAACTGACCTTCAGCAATACGTTTTGCCACGCGGTCACCGACTACTTTTTCTGCTTTACCAGCAATCACTTTGTACTCGACAGGTGGAAAGCTTGGAAAAACATCTTTTTCAAGATGTGTACCGCTCGCACTTGCCGAATAGCCGATGTGCTTAGCATTTAATAAAACTTTTTCAAACTTTGCCGCAGAACTAATGTCTGGCTTTGGCGCACCTTTAGGTACAGCCATGCCGATGCTTGAATTGACTAAAGCGCTTTGTGAATTTGGGTCGACATAACCTTTTTCTGCAAGCTTACTGAGTTCAGGAGCAGCCAAGACCACCATGTCAAAACGTTCACCACGATCGAGACGGTTTGGAATTGCAGTCGGTGATGCACCCATAGATGAACCAGATGAAAGGTGAACCGTGTGACCAGTTTGCTTTTCAAATATTGGAATGAGTTTTTCCATAGATGAATAGAAACCGCCAGAGCTAATCACTTCGAGGGTATCTGCGTTAGCAAGGGTTGAGCCTAAGCTTGCACCAGCTAGGCAGATGGTCATGAAGATAGGGGACTTTTTCATAGTATCTCGCTTTAATGACAGGAGAGCACAGTACGGCTGCAACATGCGCCGTACTGTTCATTAAAATTTCAGGTTAAGTAGTTAGTTGTTTTAAGCGCTAACCTTTGCAGGTTCAGCAATCGCGTCAGATTTGTTCTGCTTAGAACCGCGACATAAATACAAGCTTGAGATGAGACTACATACCGCAGCAAGCATCAGCCAAAACGCTGGTGTGCTTGCATTGCCTGTGTTTTCAACAAGGTAAGTACATGCCATTGGCGTCATACCACCAAAAATAGCGGCTGCAAGACTGAACGCTAAAGAGAAGCCAACGGTACGAACACGTTTTGGCATTACTTCGGCAAGTGTTGCGACCATAGTCCCGTTGTACATACCAAAGAAGAACGAGAAGTAAGCAAGCGTGATCAGTAAGTTTGAAAAACTAATATCGCTCACCAACCAGCTTAAAACTGGATAACTGGTAAAGATGGCAAGGGTTGTAATACCGACTAAAACTGGACGACGACCAATTTTGTCTGAAAGTAAGCCACCCATTGGTAACCAGAAGAAATTCGATAAACCTACAAACACGGTTGCTAAAAGGCTATCTGTGACCGACATTTCTAAAGTACGTTTTGCATACACTGTGGTGTAAACCGTAATGAAATAGAACGTGGTTGTGGTCATGGCACTCATCATCATACCTGCAAGTACAATGCGCCAGTTACTCGCCAGTGTGCTGAAAATTTCTTTAGTTGAAGGATGAGTTTTTTGTGCTTTAAATGCTTCAGTTTCCTCTAAAGTACGACGGAATAAGAAGATTAAAGGAATGATCAAACAACCAATTAAGAACGGAATACGCCAGCCCCATTCACTCACTTGTGCATGAGTTAAAACGGTGTTGAGCCAATAACCAAATAACGCAGCAAACACCACCGCAATTTGTTGACTACCAGACTGCCAGCTTGTGATAAAACCACGGTTTTTATCGGTTGCAATCTCTGCGAGGTAAATCGACACACCGCCAGATTCAACACCTGCCGAGAAGCCCTGTAACAGACGGCCAATGACCACCAAAATTGGGGCCATAATACCGATGGTGTCATAACCCGGTACAAAGGTAATTAAGATCGTACCAATAGCCATGAGGCTTAAAGTCACAATTAAACCCTTACGGCGACCAATTCTGTCGACATAAGCACCCAAGAAAATAGCGCCGAGAGGACGCATAAGAAAGCCCGCAGCAAATACGGTAAATGTCATCATTAAAGAGACATATTCATTTTCAGAGTGGAAAAATTTTGCTGCGATATAAGTGGCATAGAAACCAAAAAGAAAAAAATCGTACTGTTCTAAAAAGTTGCCACTTGTTACATTTAATATTTTTTTAAAAGTAGCCCTACGGTTATTAACGACATCCATTGGAGACCTCCTTGGCCTGACAAAATGGAAACATTCACGATCTTCAAAGTTTGGACGTAAATTGATTCAATCAATAAACCTAAATAGGAAATGGGTTAGAGATGAGATTTAAAGGTGTCCTTGGTAGAAAATGTGATGCCTTGTTTCCAGTTAAAACTACACATCTATATTTCGATAAACAGAAAACCACTTATCATTCGTATAAAAATGTAATCTTAAAAAGCAGAGAGGAGTGAGAGGCGAAAATTAATTAGGTATTTAGAAAAATTAATGACCCTTTAAACAATAATTTCAGAACACGGCCAAATTTGGTTTTGAATCAACTCTTTCACACATGCCTTAATGGCTGACTTGGCAGCCAGTGCGGCGGGTGATAATTCTTCTTCGGCAAGGCTCACTAAGTAGTTAATTCTTTCCACTTCTGGGTCAATCACCTTAAGCAATTGCAGCTTATGTTTGTACTCTTGCAAGCAAGCACTTCCGGGACGAACACTAGCAAGGTCAAGGTGAATCAGACTGTCCATAAGTAAATGTAAGCCATCAATTTCATAGACGACATTAAGCTGTCCAATCTTGTGTTCAAGTAGCTTTCGTAAGCTATGACGCTGACGTGGCAACACTAACGGAATATCGCCAATTTGCTGAGACTGAATAATGCCGCTTTTAATGCAATCTGCTAGACCGTATTTTTCGAGCACTTCTTTGCGCGCCATTAAATACATTTGCTCGCGTACCAAGGGCTGTATCGACCATTGCTTATCAATCTCATTAGTAAAAATAATGGCAATATCAAGCTGACGCGAGTTAATGTACTGAATGAGATTACCTGACAGGGTCTCCACAATCTCTAAGCGAATGTCTGGATAGCGTTCAGACATCAGTTTCATTAAAGGGATACCAATCAAAGCGGTAATGGTCGGTGGAAAACCAAGGCTGACATGACCAGACAACCGTGCCGAATGCGCAGCATCTATGGCAAAGTTCACTTGACGCAAAATCAGTTGCGAGTGCTTTAAAAAGGCAAGGCCAGCAGGTGTTGGGGTCACGCCAAAAGCATTACGCTGTAATAAGCGAATGCTTAGCTCTTGTTCGAGCTTACTAATTTGCTGACTAATCGCCGAAGCACCGACATCAAGTTTTTGGGCAGCTTTACCAATACTACCCGATTCAACGACCGTCAAAAAATACTTTATTTGCTTGATTTCCATAATAAATGTATTCGCTCATCATCCTTGATTTATAGAGATATGAAGGATTGGAAAATCTATCATGCGTTTTCATATTAACAGCAAAAAATATGAAAGTTTCTGAAAAATTAAATAGCTCTCTTGGAAAAGTCTTATAAAAAGCCTTTTTAAAAGTACAAACTATATATGAGCATAAGCAAATTATTTTTCCATAAAATGAGCTTTTTACTGAAACTTGGTAAAAAGCAGAATCACACCTAATACACATAAAATAGAGCCAATCACCTTATTAATTTGCACTTGCTTGGCTAACATTTTTTGTCTCAACAGCATGGATGAAAACAGTACAGCCACCAGTGAAAACCATGCAAAATGAGCAAAGGACATAAAAAAGCCATAAGCTATAAGAACGCTTTCAGGTGTAGTTAAACTCACAATTTGCGTATAGGTGCTAATCACAAATAGTGTGGTTTTAGGGTTCAGGGCGTTAGTAAAAAAGCCGTATTTTATAGCTTGAAAACTGCCTATAGCGTTTGAAGCAACAGCGTCTAAAACAGGTTTTTGCGTAAAGGTTTTATAGCCAATATAGATCAGGTAAAGTGCGCCAATGTACTTCACAATATTCAAAATTTGCGGCGTATAAGTCATCACAAATGCAACGGCTACAAGTGTATAGGTTACATGTACCAACACGCCAAGCGATATGCCTAGTGAAGTGAACACACCTATTTTTCTGCCGTAAAGATAACTATTTTTGGTCACAATCGCGAAGTCAGCGCCGGGGCTAATCACCGCTAAAATTGTAATGAGAATAACCGCAATAAACTCTGCCATTATCTTGTACCCTCACTGAAAACGAGGGAGTTCATCTGTACTTTTTGGAATGTATTCGAGAGAAGGGTTGTTTTGCTGAAAGCTGTTATTCTTTTTGAGAGAAATGACAAGGTTTTAGGTTTACGAAAATAGATATGGATATTCAATATGTTTTTCATCATCTAAAATGGGGTTTAATCAAGATGATTTTTATTTTTGAACAGAAACCTACAAATAAAAATCGATAAAAACGACTATATATCTATGAGTTTTTGGAATGATTGAAAGAATATCGCTGAATTCACTAAAATTTTTCTACTTTGTGGCGAAGTATGGCAGTGTGACTTTAGCTGCAAAGAAATTATTTGTGACGCAAAGTGCGGTCAGTAAGCAAATTTATAATTTAGAAGAAGCTTTAAACACGCCTTTGTTCGAGCGAAAAAATAAAACCCTTGTGATGACTGAGCAGGGCGAAATTCTACTGAGCTGTTGCCATCAAGTGTTTGGTCAACTCGATGAATGTTTAATACAACTCAGCCAGCCTAAAACTCACAACAAGCAACTGGTCTTGTCGTGTGAACCGACTCTTTCAATGAAATGGCTCATTCCGCGGTTATCAAAATTTAAAAAGCTCGGTCATGATTTTGAGGTTGTGCTACTCACAGCAGGCGGCGTGGTCGATTTTGAAAAAGATAATATTGATATCGCGATTCGCCGAAATGACTTTGATTGGGGAGAGCATATTTATAGCGAAAAGATTGCCGATGAATATATCGCTCTACTTCAAGCAACTAAGCCCCCCGACACAAATGACTTACTCATTTCGACCTCTCGACCAAATTTTTTCAAAAGTATGAGCCGCATTGCTGAGTTAAAGCAAAATTTAAAAGGCTACAGTAAAGTTGAACTCGAACATTTTTATCTATGTTTGGAAGGCTGCTTGGCTGGACTTGGCGCAACCGTGATCTCAATTTATATGATTGAAAAAGAACTTGAGTGGAACGTAATACAAAAAATTTCACCAATCGTTCAAGATGGCTCAGCCTATTTTTTACTTTCTCATGGCGCTTTTGAGGAAGATTCTCGCAAAACTATATTTTTAGAATGGCTAAAAGCAGAGATGAGCGAGATTCAACATAAATTACTTTAGGTTTAGCTGTGCTATTTAAATAAAAATGATTTAATTGATTGAAAGTAATTATAAATTTTTAATATTTTAAGGGTGATTGGTGAGCGCCGTATTTCTCGTTTCTGCTGTCTAAAAAAACTTAAGATGAAAAATATTTAACTTCAAACTTATTTATTAAACTCCAAACATGAATTTCACTCAGTTTTGAATGAGACTAAATCATTTTTATTCATGTTGTGATTGGGGTATAAATCTATTCATGCTCTGAAGCGCTCCAGTAATTCACTTTTGATAAGACCATAAGGCACAAAACTGACAAGTCTGGAAAGTTTAAAAAGAGCAAAAAGTTTTTATTTAGGTTTTATCTCAGAAATTAGGGTACTGATCACAATGAGTAAAGAATTTACATTTACGATTAAGAGTATTTGTTTCGATGAGAACTATCGTCCAGCAGACAATACGCGTATTACCACCAACTTTGCTAACTTGGCGAGAGGGATGAGCCGCGAAGAAAATTTGCGCAACACCTTACGGATGATTGACAATCGTTTCAATGCCTTAGCTCATTGGGACAACCCTAAGGGCGACCGCTATGGCGTTGAACTTGAAATCATTTCGGTTGAAATGAATATTGATGCTCAAAATCGTGCAAGCGGGCTTCCTCTCATCGAAATATTGAAAACCAATATTGTTGATAAAAAAACCAATGAACGCATCGAAGGCATCGTGGGTAATAACTTCTCGTCTTATGTACGTGACTATGACTTTAGTGTGTTGTTGTTAGACCACAACAAAAACCAGTCGACTTTTAGCACGCCAGAAAAGTTTGGTGAATTGCACGGCAACTTGTTTAAGAGCTTTATTAACTCTGAAACTTACAGAGCCAACTTTAAAAAAGCGCCTGTGATTTGCTTAAGCGTTTCGACGACTAAAGAGTACCACCGTACTGAAAACGAACATCCAGTTTTGGGCGTGGAATACAAGCAAGAAGACTATTCACTCACTGATGAATATTTCCAAAAAATGGGCTTAAAAGTTCGCTATTTCATGCCGCCAAATAGCGTTGCGCCGTTAGCGTTCTATTTTACTGGTGATTTGCTGAGTGATTACACCAACCTTGAGTTGATCAGTACCATTAGTACGATGGAAACCTTCCAAAAGATTTACCGTCCTGAAATTTACAACGCAAATTCAGTGGCTGGAAAGTCTTATCAACCAAGCTTGAAACACGAAGATTATTCACTTACTCGAATTGTGTATGACCGTGAAGAACGTAGCCGTTTGGCTATAGAGCAGGGGAAGTTTGTTGAAGAGCAATTTATCAAACCATACCAAGCGATTCTTGAGCAGTGGTCTGCGAATTACGCTCCTAATTAATCAACATACGGGTCATTTAACATGAAAAAATTACTACCGACTTCAACTGCTGGCAGCTTACCAAAACCATCTTGGCTTGCAGAACCTGAAAAGCTTTGGTCACCTTGGAAACTCGAAAACGAAGGTCTGCTTGAAGGTAAAAAAGACGCGCTACGTTTAGCGTTGCACGAACAGCGCCTTGCTGGCATTGATATTGTCAGCGATGGTGAACAAACTCGCCAGCACTTTGTGACTACGTTTATTGAACATTTAAATGGCGTAGATTTTGAGAAGCGCGAAACAGTTCGAATTCGTGACCGTTACGATGCAAGCGTACCGTCTGTGGTTGGTGCGGTGTCTCGTCAAAAGCCTGTGTTTGTTGAAGATGCGAAGTTTCTACGTCAGCAAACTGATCAACCAATTAAGTGGGCATTACCTGGCCCAATGACCATGATTGATACGCTTTACGATGGTCACTACAAGAGCCGTGAAAAACTGGCTTGGGAATTTGCTAAAATCTTGAACCAAGAAGCGCGTGAGTTAGAAGCTGCTGGTGTAGACATTATTCAGTTTGACGAACCTGCATTTAACGTATTCTTTGACGAAGTAAATGACTGGGGCGTTGCGACTTTAGAGCGTGCAATTGAAGGTCTAAAATGTGAAACTGCGGTTCACATTTGCTATGGTTACGGCATTAAAGCCAACACTGACTGGAAAAAGACACTCGGTTCAGAATGGCGCCAGTACGAAGAAGCTTTCCCGAAACTGCAAAAATCTAACATCGATATCATTTCGTTAGAATGTCACAACTCACATGTGCCTATCGATTTACTCGAACTCATTCGCGGTAAAAAAGTGATGGTTGGCGCGATTGATGTTGCATCTAACCAAATTGAAACACCAGAAGAAGTAGCGAACACACTTCGTAAAGCGCTTCAGTTTGTAGATGCCGACAAGCTTTACCCTTGCACAAACTGCGGTATGGCACCTCTTTCACGTGAAGTGGCACGTGGCAAGCTAAATGCCTTAACAGCAGGTGCAGAAATCGTTCGCAGAGAACTAACTGGTTTTGATCTTACTGCTTAATATTTACCAATAAGTGGTATAAAGGGTTACTTTTTTGATGGCTATTGATAATCAAACAATTAACCCTCATTTTACTTACTACATGTCGCTCTAATCAGATCGCATGTCGATAGTACCTTCCTGATGGAGTTGGGCGGTATAGCAAAACACACAGGACAAGGTACGGTTCAATTTAGGAATAATGTCATGGTTCAAGCAACAGACTTTAGAAATGCAATGTCTTTACTCACAAGTGCGGTTAGCGTTGTGACCACGGCAGGCATGTCTGGCCGTTTTGGATTTACTGCCTCTGCTGTTTGTAGTGTGACTGACACACCGCCGACATTATTGGTGTGTATGAACCAATCTGCGAGCTCACATGCACATTTCCTAGATAACAAAATCTTAACTGTGAATGTTTTAGGCGCACACCACGAACATATTTCAAAAGCCTTTTCATCTAAACTTACACCAGAAGAACGCTTTAAACATGGCGCATGGATTGAGTTAGAAACGGGTTCACCTGTGTTAGACGATGCTTTGGTCAGTTTCGATTGTGAGATTGAGCAAATTCAACAAGTCGGTACACATACGATTTTTATATGTCCGATTGTAGCGATTAAACAAAGCCAGCATGACCAAAGTTTGGTTTACTTTAACCGCGCTTATCACCAAGTGGGGCAGACTGAGACTGTCTAAACCCACGCGTTTAGTTGTTTCTGAAATAGCAAATGAGGGTCTAGAAACAAGCCTATTTACAAGTTGTTTCACCGGGTTCAGGCTCTCGGATTTCTAGCTTATTGTTCTGTTCTACTACACAAATACGTGTATCGAAAGTTTTGTATATATCTAAAGTAATGTCATAAGCCACATTCTTTTCAAATGCCTTTAGAGGAATTTTTACACAATCTTTCTCTTCTATTGGCAAAGGAACATTTGAATATTCTTTCTCATAAGTGCTTTTGTAGCCGTTTGTATAGTCAGCTTTCGCCACAAAAATCAAAAATTTATTATCAAAAGAATAATGCGTTTTTTTAGGGTTATTGGTAAAGGCACATACATAATCTTGATGTAATGTAACTTCTAATGGAAGAGGGCCTTGGCTACAGCCATTTAACAAACACCCAGTTGTTAATATTAAAATGGACTTTGAAGATAGTCTTATCATTTATGTTCTCGTAAAGTTCTAAAAAATATTCAAAATCAAAAAGTAAAATTCATGCGGTTTAGCTTACCGTATCTGACTCTTTTTAAAAAATTAATAAATATAATTAAATATAATATCTAGAATAATAATTAAGTTAATCTAATGAAAAACAATAAGAAATTTAATCACTTGTCATAAAAGTGACATTGACACATCTGAACTCTCAGATTATGCTTTGCGTGCTGGCCACATTGCCAGCCGGCTTTGACAGGCTGATCTTTGAGAACATTGAAAAAACTCGTTTTTTTGATGTAGACCCACTCGTCTCCCTTTTTGTAGCGGTAGGACGGAAGGGGGACGCCTTTGTGCGTGCTGGGTTCTCGAAGCCAGTCTGTCAACCCTCTTTCGTTCTGCCACCATAAGTCCAAATAAATGCTCTGGCAGAACTCCAATAATCAGGAGTTGGCTATGCACATCCATTATTTCTTGGCACCCCGTGCCAAAAGCTATAACAACACAGCTTAAAAAATTACAGCAGCTTGAACGCCGTAGGGTTTTCAGGCTTTAAGTCATTACGACTCAAAAAAACTTGCATCAACAATAAAACTTGAGATGTGCCAAGCACCGTCTTGCGGCTTTGCTGTGCCTTTTTTTCTCCCAAAAGGGGCACAGGCTTTTATCTCATTTAGAAACAACAAGAATTTATAACGGTAAAACTATGCCAACTTTAGAAATATCTTCCAGAAAATTACAGGTTATTCAAACCGCCATACAACTCTTTACCACGTATGGATTCCATAATGCAGGGGTAGACCTCATTGTTGAAAAGGCCCAAATAACCAAAACCACCTTTTATAAATATTTTGGCTCAAAAGAACGCCTAATTGAAATGTGCATCGCCTTTCAAAAAAGCCTGCTCAGAGAACAAGTGCTTTCCATCATCTACTCAAGCCGTTACTACACGTCAAAAGATAAACTCAAAGAAATTATTGTTTTACACGTCAATTTAAACAGCCTATACCATTTGCTGCTTAAAGCAGTTTTTGAAATAAAACGGTTGTACCCGCAGGCCTACCGTATGGCAGTTGAATACCGAAAATGGCTACATCGGGAACTTTTTGACCTGATTTTTAGCGGGGAAACTCGTGAGCCAAAATTCGATGCCAACATGGTGGTAAACCTGATCGATGGTTTGCTGCTACAAGTTTTAAGCTCTAACAGTTTGGATGAACGGGATGCGGTGATGGGGAGGTTTTGGGGGAGGGGGAACTGAGGCGAAAAGTTTGAAGTTAAATTTTTATGATGGGGGTGTCTGATTAGCTAAAGTAGAGGATGTGAAGTTTAATTAATCAGTTTAGTCTTGGGTAAAATAGCAGTATGCTATTGAAAGAGAAAATTAATTAGCCCGAAATATTGGGAAAAGTTTGGAATCGAAAAATGATAAGGAAAAACACTAAGATCGGTGATGTCTTTGCTGTTGAATTAGACAATGATAAGAAAAAATATTTTCAATTAATCGCTTTTGATTTAACCCAACTCAATAGTGATGTGATCAGAAGCTTTAAAAAAGTATATCCATTGGAAGCTGATATAGATTTATTGGAAATCGTAAGCGGTGAAGTAGAGTTTTATGCTCACTGTGTGACTAAGTTTGGATTGAAAATGAATTTATGGGAAAAAGTTGGAAATATTAGTGAGCTTGGTGATATTTCTAATATTCTTTTTCGGTGTACGAATGACTATGGAGCAAAAGTAGGGGCAGAGAAGATTAAAGTATCTAAAAATTGGTATGTATGGCATATAAATGATGAAGATTTTACTCGTGTAGGGAGGTTAGAGGGAGAAAATCGTAAGGCAGAAATTGGTGTAGTTGTGAATCCTTACGATATTGTTGAGCGTATAAAAACAGGAAAATACGATTTTGTATATCCTGATTTTGAGTAGTAATTAAATAAAATAACTAGAGTTCTGGGAACTAAAATTCTAAGCAAATTCATTTATTGAACATATAGAGTTAATGATTATGTTGGATAATTTAATTTTAGTAAGTGTTCTAGGGGGAGTAGTCGGAATAGGAGTTGGTTTTTACTACAAAAAGGTATTTGTCCTAACTTTAGATAAAATAAGTGAAATATTTTATAAAATATTTTTTGTTCATAATTTTTTTAAATTGATTTCTGATCCTAGACAGTATCGTGGACAACAAATCCCTCTAAATTCTTAAAATATTTCTTCTCAAAGGCTTCAGGGCTTAACCAGCCATTTGCAGAATGTCTTCTGACCCGATTGTAATAAATCTCAATATAGTCAAACAAGACAGCATTCGCTTCTTTTCGAGTGGCAAACACACTGCCATGGACCACATGACCTTTCAATGTATGAAAGAAGCTTTCAGTCACTGCATTATCCCAACAGTTTCCACGTCTAGACATACTCTGAGTACAATCATTTGTCAGTAACAGCGCTCTAAAATCACGACTACAGTACTGTGAACCTTGGTCCGAATGAACCATAACACCAGTTGGATAACCCTGACGAGCCATTGCATAGTTAAACGTATCACACACCAACTGGCGGTCTATTCGATGGCTGGTTTGCCACCCCACGATACGACGACTAAATAGATCCAGCATCACACATAAATACAGCCAACCTTGCTTGGTACGGATATAGGTAATATCCGTTGTCCAAACCTTGTTAGGCTGAATGACTGTAAATTGACGCTCTAACAGATTGGGTGCTGTAGGCAAACGATGGTTTGAATCAGTCGTATGCTTGTATTTACGCGCAATCCTGCTGCGTAAACCCAGATTTTTCAGCATTCTTCCAACAGTGCGTTCACTCATGCTGTAACCTAAATCATGCATGTCATGTACCAATGAAGGTGCACCCAATCGTGCATGATGCTGCCAATATACGGCTTTTAAATCATTATATTTCTCTACCGTATTGGCCTGACGTTTTCGCCAGGCATAATAGCCTGAAGTGCTGACACCTAGGTATTTACAGGCAGAAGATACCGTGACTTCATTCATATCTAGATCTTGAATTACCGTGTACTTTTCTTGGCATGATCTGTTAGAAAGTACACATGCGCTTTTTTTAAGATGTCATTGGCTTCCTTGAGCTGTTTGACTTCTTTCTCTAATTCCAAGATCCGCTGTTGTTCTGGTGAAAGTTGACGTTTGCTTGAACCCACTGGATTGGTTTCACGAATCCATTTGTCTAAAGTTGAATAACCCACACCTAATTTCTGGGCGATTGCAGCTATAGGCTCGTGTGAGTTTGAAAGTGCATAATCAATTGCTTGCTGTTTAAATTCAGCACTAAAACGTTTGGCCATTTCTTGGATCTCCAAAGTTAACGTTACGTTATCTTTAGAGGGAAGTACTGTCCATTATTTTGGCTAGGATCATTCATTGCTTTTTGCATGTGTTTTTACTTTTTTATTTTTTCTAATAGGGTTGATCTTTTCACCAATTGTTTCTGATAGTTCATGGAATTATTTTTATATATCTTTCTTTATAGGAATTATGATTGGAATAAAAATTAAAAACTTTTTAAATAAATAATTTAGATCTATTTTAAATTTTATTTGGAGTGTTTTGTTAAATTAAGGAGATTAATTTTATAGATAAAGTATAAGTTAGTACTTAATGTAGAAATTTTATTATGGTATTTAAAAGGGAGTAATCATGGATATCTCATTGAACTATTTTAATGAAGTATATCTTCCTATAATTAAAGAAAATTATAAAATAACTTTTACTAGTTTTAAGGAGGGAGAGGTTTTGGTATTTGGTGATTTAGAGCGAGTTGAGGTCGAAGATAGTAAAATTTTAGGGGGAATCGAATTTTGGAGCTCAGGATGGTTGAGCATTCATTTAATTAATCTAGTGAATGATGAGGAGATATTAAATTCTTTGATTGCTCCAGATGATTGTGTGGATAAACTTGAATTATTAGAGATTTTTTGTAGAAAACTAATGGAGTTAAAAGTGTAAAGATAGTTCTTAAAAATTTATGACCTAAACCTAAAGATGGTATGAATAAAATGAATAATAAAATGTTACTTGTGATTAGAGAAATTCTTCAGTCGCGCTCATCTAATAATTTACACTTAGTTAAATGTCTGTCTGAAGGGAGTTGCACAAAAAATGAATACAAAGAGTTAATGAATTTAGTTGCGATTGAATTGTGTGATAAAGGATTTGATGATACTTCTGAACCTACAAGTTATGGACTTGAGCTTGAGAAAATAATCGATCAACTTAATCATTTAATTTGGCAATAAAATGGTGAAATAGAAATGTTTAAATTTCATTTAATAACAGATACAGATTCATATTCTGGTGTTTTAGAAGCTAAACAAAAAATTACTTCTAATAAGTTTTATAAATTAATGGAGTCCGAGTTTTATGGTAGTAGTGTTAGTGGTATAGTAGTTGTTTTGATGTGCCGTGATCCAGATAGTATTTTTAAACAACGATTACGTTTCTCTAAAAAAGAAAAAGTCTTATATATGGATATCATGCTGGATTATCATAAGTTTGTAGGCATGACGTATGAGCAACGTGTTACAGCGTTGTGTGAAAAATTATTGCAAGAAATGCCGCCGATTGTTAGAAAGTATAAGTTTGATGATTTTGATTTAGATAAATTAGAGAGTAATCTTACGACTTGGTTCGTTGAACATGGGTTTATCAATCATTTTTAATAATTTTAGATGTTTCTTATAATATCCTTATTTTTAAATTAATAGTTAAATAAAATCTTATCTTCACATCAATCGTTAAATTTATAGAAGAAATAATTGTAGGGGGGGATTATGTTGAAATTTTATAAAAAAACAAATGTAAAAAATATACATATAAGTGTTGATAAATATGTACCACTCACTGCAAATTTTTCTGACAGTATTAATTCTGAACGGCTTTGTTGCATAAAGATTTTAAAGATAGAGCTTTCCTAAGTTGCTCAAATTTAAGTGACAACTTGGGTATGAGCTCGACCTAATTCTGTAAAATTATTTAAGACGGCCACACGTGCATGGATTTCATTGACCTGACTGTCAAAACTCCTTGCACTGAGTTTATCAGCCAATAATTTGATGCAATGCATCTTAGTTTCAACCAAACTGCGCCGATGATGCCAGATCACTTTTTCCAATGCGCTTTTCCTAGACGTTTGACTGTTTTCAATAATTCATTTCTCTCTAAAGATCCCAATTTCTTATCTTTCCATGGCCTTGCATTTTTTTCTTGGAGGAATTACGGCATGTGCATGACGATCTGAAATCACTTGTCTGCACAATTTCGTGTCATATGTTCCATCGGTATATACAGAATCAATGCGTTCATCGGATGGGATTTGATACAGCAGATCACCCAAGACTTGTGAATCATTGACATTATTTGTTGTGAGCTGTACAGCTCGTATTTGCAAGGTTTTAGCATCTATACCAATATGCAGTTTACGCCATTGCCGATGATATTCAGATTGATGCTTCTTGCGTTTCCATTCACCTTCGCGTAAAAACTTTAGGCTAGTTGAGTCTACCAATAGATGTAGTCCTTCATGACTTTTTTGATAGCTGATCACAATATTAATCTGCTTTTGTCGTCTGCAAAGTGTGGAATAATCCGGTGGTGTCCAATTTAACCCACTGAGTTGAATAAGGCTTTGAACAAAGCCTGTGACCATACGCAAAGAAAGTCGAAAGATAGATTTGATCATCAAACAGCACTGAATTGTTGTATCCGAATAGGTTTGATTTCTTCCATGCTTAGCTTGTGGGTGATCATACGATTGAGTCTGAGGATCGAACCAAATTGAAATATTTCCTTGCTTGATTAGAACTAGGTTATAAGAGGACCAATTCGTTGTGCGATAGATTTTGGATGCAGGCTTCTTCATTTGGAAATTATATTGCTGATGAAGCCTTTAAGAATAACTTTGTGCAACAAAGCATATCAAAATCCAATGTTAGCCCTAATGATCTTAGCAATTTATTAAATAGAGTTAACGGTGCTAAAGCAACAAATATACGTGATATTATTATCATAAATACAGGAAGAAAATGAATGCCTGCAATTCTATGTAAGTGTGGAAATAGATTAAGCCTTGGAGCGATACCCAACCCAAATGAATGGTTAATGATATCGGATATTGAATATGATGAATTTCAAGGTGAAATAGATTCTGAAAAATTATATATGAAGTTTAAATCCCTAATCATCTGCCCAAATTGTAATAGATTAATTTTCTTTTGGAATGATTTTAATCATAATCCTATTTTTTATAAAGTTGATAATGAATGATGTTTATAATAGCTAATAAAATTTTGGAAAATAGCCTTAATAATCTTTTTAACTTATTATTTTGTATTTCTGTATCTGCGAAAAGTGTTTTTATAATATAAAAGATTACAGTTCCTAGCATTTACTTGTCATATCAAGATGACTCAGTCAGTATATGAGTGATTACTCATATTAAATACTCGCATTTCGACTCATGCCAGAAACTCTCCCAGACCCACGTAAACGTCCGCGTCAAGCACGCTCAGTGGCTACCTTTGAAGCTATTTTAGAGGCGGCTGCTCGCATTTTAGAGTCGTTAGGCTTTGCTGGATTTAACACAAATGCCGTGGCTGAACTTGCTGGCGTAAGCATTGGTAGCCTATATCAATACTTTCCATCTAAAGATGCTTTACTTGTCGAGTTAATTCGACGTGAGCGCACTAAACTCTCAAGTCGTATTGTTGAAGCCATAGAGCAAAATGATGCCTCAGACTTAAAAGAAAAACTAAAACTGATCATACAGGCTGCTGTGCAACATCAATTGAGCCGTCCACAGTTGGCACGAACTCTTGAATTTGCTTCTGAACTTATTGGAAAAGACATAGAGGAAAGTGAGCATCAACATGAGCTTGAAACCATAATTTCGGATCTATTTATACATTCTGGTATTTCACATGCACAGATAGCTGCACAAGATGTAATTGCTTTAACTAAAGGAATGATTAACGCAGCAGGCATAGCAGGGGAAAGTGATTTAAATTATTTACAGCAGCGAGTTGAAAAAGCTGTGTTTGGGTATTTGGGGCTGACTTAAATATTATTGATTTGTAGGTATGAAAATGCATAACTTTTTATGACATCTTTAATTGATTAATCAAAAAATTAAAAAGCTAATCAAGGCATAGTTTTATACATAATCTATAGGATATGTTACTAGAGGCTGCTTTAAATATAAGATATATTTAAACAGGATTTCGCTAAATTTTTACAATACTCTCTATTCTGGTTATATGATTTTAGTAAGGCTATTTTGATAATGAAATTATTTATAAAACTTCTTTTATCTTTAGTAGCCATTTTTATTATACTTTTGCTTGTCACATCATCCTTCTTTCTACAATCAAAATTTTTTGAACTTACACATTCGAACTGGATTGAAGTGAAAAATTATAAAATTATAAATTATGAAGTTTATTGTTCAAGTAAGCCTTGGCGAAGAGGGATGGATAGGAATGCTCGCGGAGATATAAAATACCAATATACGTATGATAAAAGTACTAAGGTATCAGAACAAGATGATTTCTTGATTGTATATAGATTGCTGATTTCCGAAAATTGCGAAGAGATGAAAGAGAAAAATATATCTATATTTAATGAGCTAAATAAAAATAATAAAATAAAAGTTTTTATTTCTCCAGATTTAAATGGATCAAAAATATTAATAACAAAAAAAGGTCTATCATTTAGAAATTCATGGATGATAAACCTTATTTTAGAAATCCAATTAATATTTTTAATCTTAATTGGTTTAATTATATATTTAACAGTTACTTCTAAAAAGTAAATTGTTGAACATTACAATCTAAAACTATTGAAACTGTTTTAAAGCTTCTTTTGCTGGTTCATATCCATTGTCAGCAGCTTTTTGGAACCAAAATTTAGCTTTTTCATAGTCTGAGTAAACATTCGCATACATATAGGCTAGATTGTTTTGAGCCTCAGGTATGCCTTTCTCAGCTACTTTTGTATATAACTCTAAAGCTTTTTCATTATCTTGTTTAACTAGGCTACCTTCTGAGTAAATATTTGCCAAATTATATTGAGCCTCAGAAAAATTTTGATCCGCGGCTTTCTTATATAATTCTAGAGCTAAATTAATATCTTTTTTTACTCCATTTCCTAAGAGATAAGCATTTGCTAAATTATATTGAGCTTTAGCATATCCTTGATCAGAAGATAATTTATAAAACTCTAAAGCTTTTGATCTATCTTTGTTTACATAATAGCCATTGTCATACATGAGTCCCATATTATATTGAGCTTCAGGAAAATTATTTTTTGCAGCTTTCTCATACCAATAGTAAGCTTTTTCTTCATTTTTCGGGATTCCAATTCCTTTGAAATACATTCCAGCTAAATCATTTTGTGCGATAGGTGATCCCTTTTCGGCTGCCATTTGGAAGTAGGAAAAGGCTTTTTGATAGTCTTTAGGAACACCTTTGCCTAAGAAATATTTACCACCTTGTTCATATAATTGGTTTGTTTCACCTTGATTAGTATTTTGTGATGACAGTGGTTTTGAGCAGCCTATAGTACCTAGAATAGTGAAACTTAGGAGGCTATAAATTATTAAATATTTTAAACTCATAATATATCTCTTTTAGATTAATCTGCTCCAATTATGTGCCATTCTAACATTGGTTCTCTTTTGATGGCTTCTTGCTTTGCTTTCTCGGCTGCTTTTGTTTCAACTTGATCTAATATATCTACTGCATCGAGAACGCCTTGAGCAGTTTCTATAGCAGTTTTTGTTTTCCCAACTGTATTTCCTAACTCGTCACCTTTTCCTTTTAACCAGTATTTCAAACTTATTGCAGCACCCGCACAAGTCAGACCGACAACTGTAGCCTTTCTAGGATCTAGCCGTTTTATTGCTACTTTAGTACATTTTCCTACAGCAGCAAGCCCAGCGATTTCACCTGTCTTTTCACCTGCTTTAGATAAAACTAATGTAGAAGATTTTGTTGCAAGTGCTTCAGGATTTCTGTCAACTATAGCTAATGTTAACTCTACTCCATCTGCAAAATTACCTGCTTTTGATCCTAATTTATCAACCTTGCTACCGAATTTTTTAGTATCAAAGACTTTTGTATGCTGGTTACCTTTAAAAATTCGCCCTGTCTCAGGATTTTCTTTATAAAATCGGAAGTCTTTAGCTTTTTCTAATCTCTCTTTACTAAACAACGGAGTATTTTTTGAATGAACAAGACCCCATCTAAAATTGTAATTGTCTACTACAGAGGTTCCATCTTTTAAATACCCTAATACATCTGAAGTTTTTGCAGCTACATTACCTGCAGTTTCAAGATGTTCTTTAGTAAACACTGAAACAGGCCTACCATTTTGATTTACTTTCTGTTGTAAATCTTTTTGCTCATTTGCCATCTTCATTACTCACAATACTTTTCGAACATTCAATTATTTATGATAGTTGCTTCTTAAATAATCGCCTTTCTCATTCGTTTCTTGTAATAAATCAATCTCTTTCAAAACCTTAGGACTTACTAAAATTATTTCACGGACTAAATTGTTTTCTATTCTTAATATGGGTTTAAATTCACCACTAATTAAATTTTTAACGGACAATATTGGAAAGTCATCTTTAGGACATACGAATACTGCTTCACCATCTTTATTTGTTCTACATTCCATAAGAATTTTATTATTATCATTGCTTAAGTTAAATTCTAAATTTGGTATAGGATCTCCTATAAAATCTAGGAATTTAATATAAGTATTATCCTCAATAGTTCCACCAAAACGACTAATATAGTAGTGCCATTCATCGCCACCAATTAGAACCTTAACTTTTTCTTTTTCATTAGATTTTATGCGACCAGTCCTACCATACTGGTCAAGGAAGCCAGTTTTCACTTGTCCATTTGAATGTAAAACAGAATATTTAATATTTGATGTATCTGGGAATAGATTATAAACATCTAATTTATTGCTAAAAGGGGATTGAACGTTAGGAATCTCGGGTAAAGAATAATTAGCTTTTTCACCGCTTTTAAAATGATGTTGTCCAGCTTTCGGCTCAAATTTCCCTGGTGTAATCAGGGTAATACCATCTTTATTAATAATGATTTGAGAACCACCAGCCATTAATAACCTCAATTTTTATAAAAATATTCAGAATTTTGCATTGATATAGCCTAAAATAAATGCATATCAAATGTCTCGTTATTTTACGTAAAATATGACTTTCATCATAGCTATTCAATTAAACGATAGCATTATTGTTGCAGCTGACAATAAAAAAGTAACTTTGAATAAAGATTCAAATATAGAATTTTCTACTGCGAATGATTCTAAATTATATGCTTGGGAACAAGGTATTATTACGGGTACTGGAGAATTATATGTTGTTCAGCAAACAGTTGATATATTTAAAAATATAGCAAAATCTAAACTAAAGGCTTTATCTGAATGTTTAGATATTTCTAAGAGATTACGTACCTTAGAATTAGGTCAAAACCTTGATCAAGTTCAGAATGGTAAACTACTTTGCTCTAGTTATGGTCAATCTGGTGCGCAATTATATAAAATTGAAAGATTTGATAAAGAATCTCAGCATACGCTGAAAAAAGTTTCTCCCATGGAGATTATTATTTGGTTGTTTCATCCAAATGTAGACTTGATTGCAGATAATTTGAAGAGGCTCTATTCTGATCTCAGAGATTATTCTTATTTTTCAAATCAAGTTGATTGGATCAATTATTATATCAATAGGCTTACACCAATTTATCAAAAACAAAGTGAAGTCGATCCATTTATGAGTCAAAGCTTTGATGTCTTTTTTCAAACAAAAGATGAGCATTTCTTTGGGCATATCCCTAATACACAAAATATTTCTTTAAGTTTCCAACAAGTTTTTAAAAAGAATAGCTATATTAAATAGAGATAAAAAATTCGAAATAAAGCTAGATTTTACGATGGCTATTACCTTAGGCATAGCTATAAAATTACTGGCTTAAAGCATCACTGGTTTGATAAAAAGTTATACCCGTTTACAGGAAACTTTCTTCATACTTCACATACCCATCTTCAATTGCAGGAATAATCTCTACAAACTCAAAGTAGGGCACTGTACAAAATTCAGAGTCTCGAATCGCATCAATCACAAAATAATAATCTTGCAGAGATGTAGTCTCAAACACAGCAATATCACTGGCTTTAGTACTAAACGCTTCAACGTCATACCACCGAACTTTTACAGTTGGGTACTTCTCAAAAATAGGCCCAAGCTTCTGTGCACTAAACTCAGCCCGCTTTTCACGAGCTAAAGCCAACCAAGCAGGCAAAGCTCTTAAATGAATAAAAAAAGTATAGGTTCTAGACATAACCACTCCATGACTGGACTGAGTTGTAGTTCAACTGAAAAAGACAGCATTTGCTTGTCATCTCAACATGACTCAGTCAGTATATGAGTGATTACTCACATTACATACTCGCATTTCGACACATGCCAGAAACACTTCCAGACCCACGCAAACGCCCACGTCAAGCACGTTCCTTAGCTACTTTTGAAGCTATTTTAGAGGCGGCTGCTCGCATTTTGGAGTCTTTAGGCTTTGCTGGATTTAACACAAATGCCGTGGCTGAACTTGCTGGCGTAAGCATTGGTAGCCTATATCAATACTTTCCATCTAAAGATGCTTTAATCGTCGAGTTAATTCGACGTGAGCGTGCCAAGCTTTCAAATCATATTGTTGAGGCCATAGAGCAAAATGATGCCGCAGACTTAAAAGAAAAACTAAAACTCATCATACACGCTGCTGTGCAACATCAATTGAGCCGTCCACAGTTGGCACGAACACTAGAGTTTGCTTCTGAAATCATTGGAAAAGACATTGAAGAAAGTGAACTTCAACACGAGCTTGAGGCCATAATTTCTGATCTGTTTATACGTTTTGGCATTTCACATGCGCAGACAGCCGCACAAGATGTAATTGCTTTAAGCAAAGGAATGATTAACGCAGCAGGTATAGTAGGGGAAAGTGATTTAAATCATTTACAGCAGCGCGTTGAAAAGGCTGTGTTTAGGTATTTGGATTTGAGCTAAAAAACTTTTTTATTTCCTTCCATAAGCTTGATTTAAAATAAAATAAATTTTACATCATTATTTAGATTTTCTAATTAATTGCATGTGCGATATTCATTTAACTAAAATAAATAATGATTAGTTAGCACAAGTAATACAATTGTAGTATTTCGTATTGCCATACCCATTACTATCATTAAGAAATATAACTTTAATTAATATAGATAACATTTAAAAATGCTAGACAAAATTAAATGCGACGCCTTTTCGGCCGTTGTTGAAACAGGAAGTTTCGAAAAAGCTGGTAAAAAATTATGTGTATCTCAGTCAGCAATTTCTCAAAGAGTTCGATTACTAGAGGAGAGATTAGGAAATGTATTATTAGTTAGAGAAAGACCATGTAAACCAACACCATTTGGAGCTGAGTTATTTGCTTATCTTCAACGAGTATCTTTATTAGAGAATGTTTTTTTAAAATCGGTCATCGATAATAATAAATTTAAGCCGTTACCCATTGCTGCGAGTATCGGTACATTTGAGTCATTGCTTTTCCCTATATTAGCCAAATACTGTCTGTCTGAGTCTATTACAATAGACGTAAAGATTGATACGCTTTGTAATACTATCGAACTCTTAAAAAGAGGAGAGGTTCAGGCCTGCATTACTTCCGAGTCTGAGATAATCAGAGGGTGTACAAGTGTATATTTAGGTAATATGGTTTATTGCCTAGTTGCCTCAGAGAATTTTATTAATAAATGGTTTAAAAATGGAATTAATAGAGAGAGTCTGCGTTTAGCTCCTTTAGTTTTATTTAATGAAAATGAAAGAATATATTTCGATTTTTTAGAATTTAACTTCGGACTAAAAAAATCAATGATTCCTTTTCATATTATTCCTTCGACTGACTCTTATATTTTTGGACTTGCTTGTGATATGGGCTACGGAATAATACCTATATGCAAGATGAATCAGGATTTATCGAATCAGGGCATAAAAGAAATTTCAAAAGAATATAGGATTAAGATTCCATTATACTGGCATCAGCTTTCTTATCTTTCTCCAGCAGTTTTAATAATGAATGATATTATTATTAAGCACTCAACAACAATCTTGGCTACCATAGGGAATGAAGATGCTTAAGCATGAGGGTCAAAGTCCACTCGAGATATACAACTCTATGATTGATGATGGCGTCGTTCTTGCAGATCCGTCTCAGCGACAAGCTATTGAAACATTAAATGAGATTTGGAATAAAATTGAAAACCAGTCTAGTCATTTCTTTAGTCCCCAGATTAAAGGTCTATACATGTGGGGAAGTGTAGGGACAGGCAAGACATGGATTATGGATTTATTCTATAACTCTCTTAATTTTAAAAAGAAAATGAGAGTGCATTTTCATCATTTCCTAAAAGATGTTCACAAGCAGCTTATTGCCTATCGGGGAAATAAAGATCCTTTAAAGCTGATTGCTAATGACATAGCAAGCAACTATAAGCTCATTTGCTTTGATGAGTTTTTTGTATCAAATGTTGCCGATGCAATGATACTTTCAAATCTATTTAATCTGCTATTTTCAAAGAAAGTGATATTGGTTGCTACCTCGAATATTGATCCGGAAGATCTTTATAAAGATGGTTTAAATCGCGATAGATTTTTAGAGACCATAGATCATATCAATAAGAATTGCACGGTCTTGAAAATCGGTAATCAACTCGATTACAGAACCATCAAAGAAAGCAACGCCAATGACCATGAACCGTACCGGGTTTGTCGGAGACTTTTTTATTTAAGTTAGGCCACCTGACCTAACGGGTTAATCTTATCATAGTACATTGCTTCAAACTCAAAAGGCGATACATAACCCAGTGCACTGTGTACACGCTTTTTATTGAACCAATCTACCCAGTTTAGTGTCGCAAGTTGTACATCTGCTAAACCTTGCCAATCTGCTTTTAAATATTCAATCACCTCTGTTTTGTATAAGCCATTCACCGTTTCAGCCAAAGCATTATCGTATGAATCACCAGTTGTACCGACTGATGCTCGTAAATTTGCTGCTTCCAAACGATGGGTGTAACGAATAGAAAGGTATTGCACGCCTCTGTCGGAATGATGAATTACATTCTTTGGCATACCGCGAGCATGTAACGCTTGTTCCAGTGCATCAAGGACCATGTCTGTATTCATCCGTGTTGATACTTTCCAGCCAACAATTGCCCGTGAGAAAACATCAATCATAAAGGCGGTATACACCCAGCCTGAATGGGTTTGAATATATGTGAAGTCTGCGACCCACAGCTGATCTGGATGATCAGCACTAAAATTCCGTTTCACCAAGTCGGCTGCTCGTTTTTGATCATCTCTGCTACGTGTCGTTTGTTTGTTCTTACCACGCCAAACACCTTGTATTCCTAGCTGTTGCATCAATCGAGCAACTGTACAGCGCGCAACAATATAACCTTCCCGTTTCAGTTTTTGCCAGACTTTACGTACACCATACCGACCTGAACTTTCCTGCCAAATTCGTTTAATTTGTTCAGCATGATGCAGGTCATGTAGATCTCTTTTCGCTCGATGTTCTGGATTGTCCGCAAGATCTAAAGTTCGATAATAGGTTGAAGTTGCGATTGGTAGAATTCTACAAATCGCCTCAACACCGTATAGGTCTTTATGGTTATGAATGAAATCCACCATTATTTGTGTGGGCGGTCGAGCTCCGCCTGGGCGAAAAAAGCAGCTGCTTTACGTAGAATTTCATTGGCTCGCTGCAGTTCTTTATTTTCGCGTTCAAGTTGTTTAATGCGTTCTTGGTCTGAAAGCTGCTGTACTTTAATTGGATTCTGTTGATTCAAATGCTTCTGATGCCAGGAACGTAGTGTTTCAGGAGTACAGCCAATCTTGGGAGCAATTGCTGTGATTGCAGCCCAAGTAGAAGGATAATCTTTTTCGGATTCAATCAATAATTGAACCGCTCTATCTCTGATTTCAGGGGTGTATTTTACTTTTTTCATCGGGACATTCTCTCAAGAAAAGTGGTCTCCGACAAACCCGGTACGGTTCACCATTTCTATAGATTTCCATTAAATCAAGAATCAGAACAATGGCTTCATTCGGTTTACCAGCAGCTTACAAATAACCAAAAAGAACTCAAGACGAGCATCTTAATCAACCATAGATCAGTCGAGGTTAAATCTTGCTATAAGAATGTGATTTGGTTCGACTTTGAAAACCTTTGCCGAGAAGCCAGAAGCCCAGCTGATTACATTGAGATAGCAACGCAATATGACTATGTGCTCATCAGTGGAATTGGTGATTTAACAGATAGAATTTATGATACCGTGAGACGTTTTATTTATTTGATTGATGAACTTTATGATCAAAAAATCAAACTATACTTTGCTGCTTCACAACCATTAAATCAATTATATAAAGGTGAGAGACTTAAATTTGAATTTCAAAGAACGTATTCACGATTACAGGAAATGCAAAGCATAAGTTATAACAAGGAACTTCAGGAGCCTGCTTGAATATATAACGATGCTTTGCATGACTAACACGCAGGTGGATTAAGCAAAAAAGTACGATTTCTCTGGAAATTTTGACTTATATCCATTCTGCAAAAATACTTCTAATGCTTGAATTATGTCGGCTTGTTCCTCGGTACTAATTTCCTTTTTTCTATTGTTTTTAAAGTCTTCAATAATATATTGAATGTCAGCGTTATAGTCCTTAATAAAAATATCTGAACTTAGTCGAGTTTTAGGTTCAATATTGGCAAGTAGTGGTTCTATTTCTTCAATATTTTTAAAAAATTCAATACTAAATTCTCCAATTTGAAGAATGATATAACGGCTTTCAACCTCAATATCTTTATTTGCAAATCTATGTCTAACATTGGGGGGAATTTGAAAAAAGTCACCCTGATTAACAATATATTTCTGCTGCAAATCTGGTAACTCAACCTGAATAGCGCCTTTTGAGCAGTACACAAGATCGGGGATATGAGTATGCTTATGAAACGGAAACAGGCTATCTTTTAAATTACACAGCACTATCCTAATATCGCGGTCATAACAAAACTGATGCATTTCCATTGATCATTTTCCTTGTCCGATTAACTAATTTTATAAAGTTGTTCTGGCGTAAATATGGGTTCACTGAGATGCTTTTGAAACAATTCAACCCAATCAGTCGAGACAGAATCAGCCGCATCAACAATCGCTTTGGAAAAGTTACGTTCATTCTGCCAGTATCGGGTAAGCACACCGAAAGAGTAAAAATACTCCGAGGGCTTTATAGTCCCTCTACGGTTTTCCATCAGTTTGTAGGTCTCGAAACCATCTAGCATTAAACCTCCAGTGTTATATTCATCCTCCATATTCGGGACAATATTCTTTTGCTCTAACAATGATTTAACCAATGCTGAGGGATGTTTGTAGATATCAAAGTCTTGACTGATCGTATTCACCACAAGATCAAAATCAAATGAATGCCCTAGATCATCAATGAGCTGTACATGGCTATCCATTATTTTTAGAGGTTTACTGTTATAGCCAAGTTTAAGTGATTGAAGTAGGCCAGCTTCAAATAGGCATTTCAGCTTTTGTGCATTTTCCAGTGGGATTGGTACGGCAAGGCGAATGAATAAGTGATCAAATTCTTGGTCGTAGCGTTTTTTATCATGACTGCTTAAATAGCGGTAAAACTTCATTCTTCGTACTTTAAGAATGATCATATTAATTAAGTCATTAAGCTCTTGGTGCTCCAGATCGTATTTCAACTTTTCATAAGCATTTGCAAATTTCAAGTTGCACAAATCATTGAATGACACTTCACCGTTAGTTGCATTTTTAAGCTCAAGGTCAAGCAGATGAAGAATATCATCTAGTGATAAAACCTGATTTAAGTGGTGCTGCAACTCAGGGAAAGATTCATGAGTGAAATACTTAAAGTCATAGTTAGGCTTATTGCCTCGTACTGCTGGAAAGTATCCCGAACGACTGACAACATAGGCTTTGAAGTTTTCATCTGTCACGGCCTTCTGATAGCTTGAGAAGGCTCCGTTTTCAGTTACAAATGATCCTTCGCTAAATAGAGTGATGACCGTATCAACACCACTAGGGCCCATACCGCGAACAAGAACATTTTGCTTATGATCTTGTCTCATAATGTCATTAAGTCTCATTAAGACTTTTTGAAAAGGGTAGGGTTTTACGAATAAACTTTTTTCGGAGTCTAAACGACTTGCAGTCCAGTGTCCGATAGTCAGTAACAGCTTAGAAAACCCTTTTAATTCAATGGTTCGATTTAAGTTTTGATTCTTAATAACTAAATTATAACCGCCTTTAGCCTCGTAGCCATCGATAGCTTCATAGCCATTGTAAACTTCAACTTTTATACGATTTAATTTGGCTAACTCTAAGTATTTTTTGAATCTATCATTCAGATAGATACCAAACAAAGCTCTAGGGTAAAAAGCGTTAGGATCGGGGAAGACTTGCGATTCACCAGCCAAAGATTTCTTATAAACTAGGTGGGGGTAATGAGTCATCAGATGGTTTTTATTTTCTGCCATCCAATCTACAAAGTCGTTATCCCAAAGCGACATTGAATGGGCAGGGTTATTACACAGATGACCAGCTAACAATTCGTCTTTGTCGTATGGATTCCCATGTCCCATAGATTCACGCATTTCAACAAGAGTAATAGAGCATGACTTATGATCAATCTCTTGATTTAGTAATTTTTTTACAAAGCTGATGAAGGTACACGTACCTGAGAATCCCATTCCAATGATACAGAACTTTTTCAAAGTAATATCGTCCATAAAAATGTAAATTCAGGAAGTTAAAAATTAACTTCCTGAATAATATGAGTTAGTTCAATTTCTGAAGGGCTTCTTTAATACGTGCTGCGGCTGCTTTTAGAGTCACTGGGTCACGTCCGCAATTCATGCGTATGTAATGTCGGAGGCTATCGATGTTTTCACCAAAATGCATGCCTCCAATAGAAGCAACTTTTGCTGTCTCCAAAAGATATTGATCGGCTGAATCAAATCCTAGCTTTTGGATTTTGTCGCCATACTTTGACAAGTCCAAGAATAAGAAAAATCCACCTTCAGGCTCAGTCACTTCTAAACCAGTGCAGCTTTTCAAGTCTTCAATGAATGTCTGCATGTTCTGTCTTGCCACTACCGCACGTTTCTTTGCAACGTCATCCATGTATTCTTGCATTGCTTCATGTGTCGCAATTTGGGCATAAGTCGAAGCAAATGAGTTTAAATTCACCTGTACTTTTTCCATAACTTTAATCAGTTTGTCCGAAGCACAAATATATCCAGATCGGTCGCCGTGCATTCCATAGGTTTTACCGGGACCAGTAATATAAATGGTGTAGTCCCACATAGAGTGTGTTTGGTCTTTAAACTGTTGGGTAATATTTGAAATATTTGCAGGCTTAGTATTCAAAATATGTGATTCATACGGACAATCAAAAAGCACATAGATTGGGCTTAGACCTTTTGATAAACGTTCGGAATTTGCAGTCAAAATTACTTTTGAAATCGACTCTAATTCATCACGAGTATAAATTTTGCCAGAAGGGTTTAGGCAGTCACCAAGAATGATAATTTTGGTCTTATCAGTAATGGTTTTTTCTAACTCAACTATATCAATCGCTTGGTTATAAAAGTCTTTGACATAGATTGGTTTAGCTTTACCTAAGTGCAATTCAATCATGTCTGCGTAATGAGGCCAGTTTGGTACTGGGTAAATCACTTCATCGTCTGGATTTAGAAGTGTATGAAATACCACGGTGATAGCACCCTTAATACCGCCAGGAGTGACCATGATTTCAGTATCTGGATTGAAGCTGATATCACGTAAACGCTTCACACGCTCAGCAATAGACTTTCGTAAGAAAGGGAAGCCTTTGACTGGGGCAAACTCATGGATAATTGCAGCATTATTTGAAATATAACTCTTAACTGCATCATCAATGCCGCTATTGGTCTTTTCATCCAAAGTACCAATACTTAAATCAATAACCTGATCATCTGCGCTAGACTTTTTATTTAATTCTAAAATTTTCGCCTTAGTTCCGTGTGTAATTGATTCACGTAAATTCAAGGCTGCTTGTGAAATACCTAAGTTTTGCATTATGAAATCTCAAAATCCGTTTTAATTAAAGTGATACAGCTTGATCAAACATTGCATTCCACATCTTAAGCTGGGCTTTCAATGTTTCATTTGCACCAAACTTAATCTCATCAAGGTCTTCTTGGTTATTACAGTTGTTATGTACACACTGTTTAGCATCTTGAGCGTGACGATCTTCGACGCCATTTTCGATATGGGCGTTAAAATAGACCTCAACTTTCTTAATGAATTCACTTGGATCAAGGTTTTTGTTATTGAATCGGAACGCTTCGCGGAATACGGTAAGCATCTTATCAGCATGGTTTTCTAGGGCCATGACTGCTCCTAACATGCGAGGATAACTACCCGTAATCAAACCTTGGATAGTATCTCGATACTGCAATGTCTCTGCGATGATTCGATCACTATTCTTAGCCTGTTGAACCTTCATCTCTGGAAGATTGTATTCTGCGGCGCCAAATACATTCAGCGCATTCTCCATAAAGATTTCATGGCACTTGGCTTTTTCACCCATACCAGTTTCTTCACTTAAGATGTGAGTGAATAGGACTAGAGTGTCCATATCGTTTTCAAAAGCAGATCGCGAACATACATGAGCAATCCCTTTTACGGTTAGCTCAGTACGATAGAAGAAATTGTCACGAAATAAGATATATGATTCTGGCGTCCATGAAGTAGAAGTCAAATGCTTGAAATAATTGTTTTGGAAAATTTCATGATCATCCATTTTAGTAATGAATTCATCTAACTCAGCACTAATCGTTTCTTTACAATCAACATTTCCATTGATGATTACTTTAGAGTTCATTCTTGAATTATCCTTTTATAATGAAATTTATTTTTTACAGCGAAATTTTTATAACAAAGAAATAATCAAAAAAAATCAGTATTAAATATTTTAATGTTTGATAAAATTATCTAATATTTATGTGATAATTTATATTTTAGTGTAGTTTGGCTTGGTTAAAAATCAAAAATGGAATTTTAAATGTATCTTTTAGAAGATTTTTCAGTACTGCAACTTTCAATAATGTTAATAACAATAGTATGCTCTTATATTATTTTTGGAATGGTGGGTTTTGGAACTGCATTAATTGCGAGTCCTGTATTACTTAACTTTTTGCCTCTCTCACAAATTATTCCACTATTAGCTTTACTAGATATGTTCGCTGCCATTTCAAATGTCATTAAAGATGGTAAGAAGGCAGACTTTTCTGAATTAAAATTTCTAATACCACTTATGTTTGTCGGTAGTTTTCTTGGCTTTATACTGCTGATGAGAGTTAATGCAAGTTACGCACTGCTAGCATTTGGTATATTTACTCTTTTATATGCGATTTACTCATTAAGTGGCTTTAAGCCCCAGAAAAAACTAGAGAAAAAATTTGTTTTTCCTTTTGGGCTATCTGGTGGTTTCTTAGGGGCTATGTTTGGTAGTGGTGGGTTTTTATATGCAATTTACCTCAATGGGCGAATCGAAACTCCAGAAAAAATCCGTGTCACTCAAACAACATTAATTGGATGCAGTACGGTTTTTCGAGTCATTCTATTTACTACAGCAGGTGTGTATTTTTCTGATAACTTATTGTCACTTGCACTTCTGTTTATCCCATCGATGTTGATAGGTGCATTCATTGGCAAGCGAATTACACTCAAATTGTCTAAGCAGCAATTCTTGAAAATTATTAATTTTATTGTACTACTATCTGGAATATCGATTATTGTTAAATACGCTTTAACCGTATAGATCTATTATTATTAATATCTAAACTAATTAATTTGGATATTAATAATTTCACTCTTGAATTTATTTTATTTTTTAATAATGAAGGATGAAATACATATACTGCTTTATAGAAAATATTAATCAATGCATTGATGCCTGTAGTGGAATAAAATCAATTAATTAATATCCATTTATAAATTTTAATAAATACAAGCCAAGAAAAAACCGCTAATAGATAGCGGTTTTTTCTTAATTAACTAAGTCGAAACTTACCAGCTTAACGCACCACCAGTTTGGTAGTCAGTTACGCGAGTTTCGAAGAAGTTCTTCTCTTTACGTAAGTCCATCATCTCAGACATCCATGCAAATGGATTCGTTACACCAGCAAATTGCTCTGGTAAACCTAACTGAGATAAACGACGGTTACAGATGAATTTCAAGTATTCTTCCATCATGCTTGCGTTCATACCCAATACACCACGTGGCATTGTGTCACGTGCATATTCGATTTCAAGCATTGTGCCTTCAAGAATCATTTGAATCACTTCTTGTTGGAACTCGGCAGTCCAAAGGTGAGGGTTCTCAATCTTGATTTGGTTAATCATGTCGATACCAAAGTTCAAGTGCATAGACTCATCACGCAAGATGTATTGGAACTGCTCAGCAACACCGTTCATCTTGTTACGACGGCCCATACTCAAGATTTGAGTAAAGCCACAGTAGAAGAAGATCCCTTCAAGTACGCAGTAGAATGCGATCAAGTTACGAAGTAAACGTTGGTCGTTTTCAGGAGTACCTGTGTGGAAAGTAGGGTCACTTAAAGATTGAGTGTACTTAAGGCCCCAAGATGCTTTACGCGCAACAGATGGAATCTCACGGTACATGTTGAAGACTTCGCCTTCATCCATACCTAAAGATTCGATACAGTATTGGTAAGCGTGAGTATGAATTGCTTCTTCAAATGCTTGACGCAAAATATACTGACGACATTCAGGGTTAGTAATGTGACGGTAAATCGCCAATACCAAGTTGTTCGCAACCAAAGAGTCCGCAGTCGAGAAGAAACCTAAAGAACGCATAACAATAGTGCGCTCATCTTCGGTTAAGCCATTTTCAGACTTCCAAAGAGCGATGTCATGGTTCATGTTAACTTCTTGTGGCATCCAGTGGTTTGCACACCCGTCAAGATACTTCTGCCAAGCCCATTCGTATTTAAATGGAACAAGCTGGTTCAAGTCAGCGCGACAGTTAATCATGGCTTTGTCGTCAACCTGAACGCGTTGCGCGCCCATTTCTAGCTCTTCAAGGCCAGGGGCAACGTCTAAATGTTCTAAGGCTGCAGAGGCTCTAGCCATTGTATCGGAGGCAACTGTTGGTCGCACGGAATGGGTTCCAGCGGATTGTGGAGCTGCCACGCTCGGCGATGATGGCTGCGCAGTAGATACATTCTGCGAATCTGGCGTTTTTTCCGGTTGGATGGCCGCAGACTTGTGTTCAGGTGCAGCCGGTTTTTGCGAATCATCTTCAAAATCGTCCCAACTAAGGATAGACATTTTTGTTCTCTCTTCGTTGTATATATCTATATTTGACATCTCTTAAACGAAGATGTCCCTACTATACGCTTTTAATGTGTAAACAAAATTAAGTTTTATTAATGTATGACCAAATTTTGGGCCTTTGGTCTCTACTCACTACAACTTATTTTGCTTACGCTGTTGCTTACGTATCGTAATGAATGCGTAAACCATCGGCATATAAAAGAAAATAAAGGCAAAGATTAATACTCCAACACCAAGCATATAATTATGGCTGAGATGAGAAAGCATAATCTTTACCTCTTTTAAAATTGCTCTTTAGTGAAAAAGAGCAATTTTATTAAATGTTACTGACATTCTATTTATGTTAGAAGTGTATACATAAGAATAAATCCTTTATTTACAGTAAGATAACCTGTAATCTTTAACAAAAATAGTGAAAAAATGTATACATTTCTTCATGCCAATAAATTTGATGTTGTTTCACATCTAGAAATATCGTATTACAGATACCTCAAAATTTGGTTTCATTCTATTGAACTAGGATGAATGCAATCATTATATAGATCACATTATATTGTGTATAGGTTCTTTAAAAATTCTATATCTTGTGTTTAAGGATTAATCAAAGAAGCTATTGACTTTTATAAATGCTGTCAGATTGAGGGTTTGTTAGCTCTAACAGTGACAAAAAATAGATAGGAATGGAATTTATAGATATGTATTAATGTATACGAATCAAAAAAACAATAAAAAAAGAAAAACAATCCAAAATAACGATTGTTTTATGGTTAGGGTAGTTTAGAGATATTACCCACTACTAAGGTTAGTGAGTAATATTATCTATATATCATATCTAAATATTCAGCTCGGCTGTAGGGATGTATTGCCCATCTATCCAATCGTAAAGTTGAATATCACAAATCCCATTCAAACGATGTCCTAAGACCATTGCAAATAATGAGGGGGCTTTAATAAAGAGATGCAGTTTGGACAATTGATTGTTGGATTTGAAAGAAACTAAAGCTGATTTAGCCTCTCTAACTGCAAGATTCAGAGTTTCAATACTATCAATCACATTAGTACTTTCTAAATTTAATTTAGGTAATCCCTTTATGCCAAGACTACTAGTAGATTCAATATCTCTTCCTATAGAGGTAGGGAATCCAATAGTAACAATCGCTTCAGTTTCACCTTGTTGTTCATAAGACTCTAGTTTATTAAAAAAAGTTCCGTCTTTTTTATGATGGTTATCAGTGCGGTAAAAAATGCTGTTATGTTCTATTTCAAGTAGAAAATTTCGTGTAGCACTGAATATATAACCAAGCATACAGGCGCTAGACATCCGCTGTTTACCATCAATGAGAATAGTTCGTCTTTCCCCACAATTATGGATAAACTCACCAACAGAAATTGCTTGTTGAACTAAGTTTTCCCAATCACTAGAGGTTTTTTGTAAACGATTAGGACTATTGAAATCGCTAATATTTAAGTGTAATTCTTGATACTGGATTGATGATGAAAGGTTAATTTTAATAGGATTCGATAGCCAAAGATTTTTATCTTCTTTGAGAGCAAGTAGGATAAGCTTTTCAAGTTCTTTACGATATATAGGGCTAAAGGAGGAGCGGGAAATTAGATGTTTAAACTGCTCTCTGAGGTTTTTGATATCACGAGGAAGTAGCTCGATAACAGGTAGATTTTCCGTGATTTGACCTATAAATATTGAGTCGTTGTCGTCTTCAGTGAAAGATAGAAAATCAACATGATCAAGTGCGAATTCAGCCAGTGAAGCTTCATATCCTTTTTCGGTACACCAGTTAATAATCTCTTGCCGACTAGTCTGTAAAACCACAGAATTTGCGCTGTATGAAGAGCCAACACCTCTAATTCGCTCAATATCTGCAAAGAATGGGTCAAGAGTAGATGAATAGCTAGGGCATACTAATCCAAAGCGAGTAAAATCATTCGATGGGATATCAAAAGCCTGTTTGAAGCGTGAAATTTCTTCCCAAAATTTTGCAGGGGATAAGGGGTGATTTTTAGCTTCATACATAACTCGTTGCAAAGTTTTTTCTGAAGAAAAATAGCAAGCCTCAATATCACCTATTGACTCGCTGACGAAGTGACTAAATGCACTTTGTGAAAGCCACAAAGGTAAGCTTCTCAATACAAAAGCATCTTGATACTCAAACCCTACTCGTGCAATTGCACCACCAGTAGATTGTTTTTCTAATAGACTAGCACTCATTATTGTCTCTCAAAATCTAAAATAGATTGGAAGTAAGAGCCATCAGGTAAGTAAGTATGGGCACTACCTTCAAGGTTGTTATCCTTTAAACGAAAAATTAATAAAACCACGAAGTTTGCACCAACTTTAGGATCAGATATCAATTCTCTCATTGTGTAATGGTCTTTGCTGCTAGGTTGTATGCTAAAAAGGGGATGACTATGCCATTCGCCTAAATAATTAAATCTTTGATAATTATTATTTGTTGATTTGTGAAAAAGGCGTATAGCTTTAATAGCATCTTTAATCCCTCGTACAAAGGAAGCAATAGCTCCAACTTTTTGCACAGTTAATAAGCTGACTCTAAAATGATTTATACCTATATGCTCACCCATCAAGACACCACCACATTCATGGATTCCAGATTTTAGTAGAGCTTTTATCAGCAAATCTTGTATGTCAGTAGGAATGGATATTGTAAGCATCAGAATTAATCTTCTATATGTTGAGGCTCTATGACTGAATCAATATTTTGCCTTTCTGGTTGCTGATTACCTATAAGTGTTTCTGATACTAATGCACCTGAACAGTCGATAGGATAGGTATCAAAAGGACAATTAAAGATCCAGTATTTACGAAATCCTATTAAGTATGCTGAAGCAGGGTAAGCAGAAGGTTCACTATCTTGAGGACATAAAATATCTAATATGAACTGAGTCATTGCTGCTGAAAGAGCGGTTACATCCGCATCTGATGCAATATAAACCTGATCTGGTGTTTCAAAACCGTAGTTACTGGCTTTTCCCTCTGGAATCGGTTCTTGCTTACTTAATACACCATGAATATGATTGCGGATTTCTAATGGTGGAGCATCAAGGATTGGTCGACTTCGAGCCATCATTGCTCCACCACCTCCACCAAATATTTCGCCCCATACTATTGAAATATGTTTTCTTTTTGCTATTGCAGCTAAAGTTACAAATGTATGAGCATTTGCTGTTGCATCAATAATCAAATTGCATGAGCTAATTTCATTAACTATTTGTACATTTAACAAAGGATTTTCTTGCCCTCCAATTCGCATATCATAAGATTTAATACGCATTTCAGTTGAAATACGTTTTAAGGCACGCTCAACTGCATAGGTTTTGGAGAATCCCACGTCTAACCAATTAAGTTCATTACGTACAATATTATGAGGAGCAAAGATATCATCATCCACTAAGCAAAAATCTGAACAACCTGATCTTGCTAGTGAAATTGCAATTTTACTTCCTAAAGAACCAAGACCTATGATTGCAATTTTTGTGTTATGTATATCACTGAATTCCATTGGTAATCTTTGGTTTTTATCATTAAAGAGGTCAATCTCTTCGAATTTTATAAATAATGAGGAGGCTTTGTTAACATAAAAAAAGTCCATATTACCCAGTAAATCATAGATTAAAATAACCTTTGATGAGTCTCCAAGTGTTTCTTCATTGCAGCATGAGGCATTTAAAAATATTTCAAGTGAAGAAATATCAGTCACAGAACCTTTAATGAGGTGGCAGCTATCTGTACGTATTGCCCAACCAGATATTTCATTTAGTTCATTCGCAAATGAAGCAGGTATGTCAGATAGGGGTTCGTTCTGAATTTGAGTTACTACGAATACAGCAGTTTCTTTAATTAATGAGATAGCAGCTTTAATTTCGGTTCTTTCAGCCTCCACTTCATTCAAGGTCTGTTTCAAGATCGGTGTACATAACAGTCTATTGGAGTGTTTTCTAATTTTTTGCCCAACAGTCTCTGAATGACGGGATTGTACAGGCTCAACATCAGGAGCTAGATCACTCAGAACTTCATTTAATAAGAGAAGTTGAGCGCTTTGTATTAGTCTTACTCCTTTAATATTATGGTGCCAATTATCGGGCCCATATTCTAGACATAATACTCCTGAACCTCCGTACTGATGAGAACTCCATCTTTCACCATGTTGTTGTGGCTGTATATGTGCTGGTACATCAGGAAATAGTTCTGGATAGACGAGGATGCCTAGGAAAACTTTAGTGCCTATTTTAAGTTCGAACTTTAAATGTACTTCGTTAGTATCTGTTGATATCCACTCCTGAATGGAAAATTTTTCATCTAAATGTTCTAAATCTTTTAGTAAATGTTGTTCTTCAAGCATTCGCGCTGAGAAATTAGGAAGAACAGTCATTATGCAAAACCTCCTGGTTTATTTGGATAAATAGGAGTAGAGGGAAATGTCAGTCCCAAGCCAAGAGCGGGGCGAATTAAAGAGTCGGCTATACCAGCGGAGTTGGTGCTTCTTTGTGATGCAGAACGAGGAAAGCGACTACCTAGAACCTGACGCCATAATGTTAATGCTTTATCATTATCCGTTTCATTTAATGCATTTCGTGCAATACTTGCTTGTTCTTTTATTTTTTCATGGAAGGTCTTGAACTCATCTGTTGTAACTGTAGAAAATACATTACTTTCAGGTACACCAGGGTCTTCCAAATGTGGAACTAAATTTAATGATGCATAGCCGTTATATGTCGTACTGATAGTTTCTAAAAGATGGACAAATAACTTTTCGTAATTGGACTCACTATAGTCCATATATTCAGCAACCAAGCACTCTAATATAAACCCTTTAGGGCGTCTTAATTCTGACAGATGCTCACGACGCCACCATTTGAAAAGTTTAACGAGAGGTTTAAATTTTCCATTAGTTTTTTTATTTACATCAATTGTCCATTGAGTGTGTGCAGGAGGGTTGGTAACTAGCCACTCTTCAAGATGAACATCTGGAATCAGTAAACTATCCCCATCAACAATAATAGGTACAACGTCCATATCTGCTTTTTGAAGTTGAACATTGACCGAACGACGGTTCATGGTCAGGTTCGAATAACCTATATCTTTCAAAGCTTGATGAACTGCGTCTAATACCACTTTAGGTTCATCATCTTTTGTATGGTTAGTTACAGCAATAATGTCGATATCCGGTCTCTGGGTTTCACCACCTATTGTAGTGGGACGTACAGCCGTATTTCTTTTGTAAGAGCCAGATAGGTATGTTGTAACATGAACTTGGCTAAATTCATTGTGTTCTTTTAAAGCATCTCGAAGAGTGTTATGAGCACTAGAGCAATTAGTAACTGTGGTTGTAGAAGGCTCAATGTCAGAAAGAAGATCTAAGAATTGTTGCTGAGTCGTCATGATTATTACAGCCTCTACTTAAAATTATAGCTAGAAAGAGAAATTCACATATATTGTGCTATGTTTTAAGATTAAACACAATATATAGTGTTTTTTTGGTGTTTTTTTTGAGTGGAAAGAATTTATGTGTTTGTAATAATGATGGTGGTAATGCTCTTATTATTAAGAGTAGCTAATCTCAGTAATATTTAGAGAGCCGAGAAATTACCTTAGAATATTTAATTCATATTGTAAAAAGTCTATGTCATGATTTTTTGGTTATTAAATTTTAATTAATATTGGTGGAGCTATACGAGTTAGAGGTTCAATGCCTGAGACATGTTTTAGTGAATTTATAGATGATTAAGAACCATAGGTAGATACCATTTTGGGTACTTACCTATCTTTTTTTAGGGGATATGTACCCAAAATAGAACTAACCTTTTACTAAAACATGAACAATGTGGAGGTTGTTTCTGTGGTTTAAGTGTCAATGCTAAGAGCTTCTTCTATGAAGGTAATAATAGAAATATCTAATACGCTTAGCCAATCGCCCAATTCCAAAATATCTAGTCTACGGTCTAGGTTTTCAACTTTGGCAACATAAGATTGAGGCTTTTTCAAAGATGCAGCGAGCTCTACCTGAGTTATTTTTTTTAACTCACGTATATAAATAAGTTCTTGTATTAGCCTTTTGTAGCGAGGATCGTGTATTGAGCTCATGGCTCAAGATGTTGTACTATTAATACAAATATCCCCAAATGGGATATTTTTTTATTCTTGGTGGTAGGCTTTGGAAAATATTTTTGAATATCAGTCTATTAAGGGTTATTGGGGTGCTTTCTTATCATCTTCACCTTTTAAATCTTTGACATTTAAAGAGATTAAAGAGAGTTTTTTATATGCTTATCCTCAATTTAGGGAAAAATCACTTAATAACAAAATCTATCGAGCATTTAGAGCCCTAGCGGCTGAAGGTCATGTGATTATTGATAGTGGGGGGTATCCATATAGATATACTTGTCTTATGTATTGTGTGGTGTATGAACTTAAAGGACACTCATAATAAATCACCTATTACATCCGACAGATGTTGCCCTTTAAGACGTTGAATCAATCGTGCATTCATTCCTAATGAAATCGGTTTTTCCACATCTAAAAGTGGATGATCTCCAATAAATAACATTTCTGACATTTCATAGTCGAAATGTACTTTAATGAATTCATAAATTTGCTGCTCAGGCTTTATTGATCCAACCTCATAACTAAAAACAACAACATCAAATAAACTAGGCAGAAGTGTTTTAAGTTGTTCACCATAAGGCATTGCTAAATTGGAACAAAGCGCAATTTTAAAACCATGTTTTTTTAAAGTTTGTAGCGTAGGTATCGTATCTTCATAGAGTTCAATCATATTTAACTCAAATTGAAGATCATCATTGATTTCATTTAAAAGCTGTTTAGGAATCACTTGTCCAAAATGGATAGCTAATTGTGGAATATCAAGAGCTTTTGACATGATGATAGTTGCATCGTTAGGGCTTGGTTTTCTCCCATTATCTTTTAGCCATTTCATTAATTTACGATATGGAGATCGGCTTGTACCAATTTTTACAATCGTACCGAAAGCATCAAATATTACTACTTTAGGATCATTCTTCATGCCATTTCAAAATCTAAGTTTCTGACTATTCTAGTTTAATATCATTTCTTTATAGAAACACATCCATTAGCGCCAAATCCTGTCGCAACACTTTTATTTTTCATAGCTTTTCTTCTTCAAATCTAACAGAATATGCTCAAAGAAATTTGAGAGTCATCTACGTGATTACAGGCGAAATTAAAAGCAAAATTGACCAAATTTGGAATGCATTTTGGAGTGGTGGTATTTCCAATCCTTTAGAAGTCATGGAGCAAATGACTTATTTGCTGTTTATTCGCCGCCTTGATGAAATTCAGATTACCAAAGAAAAGAAAGCCAACCGTTTAAAAAAAGAAGTTGAGCAGCCAATTTTCACCGCAGAGCAAGATCATTTACGTTGGTCGAAGTTCATTACTTTGGGTGATGCTGCAACGCTATATAACACCGTTGCCAATGAAGTCTTTCCTTTCATTAAAAACTTAGGTGCAGAAGACGAAACCACCTATAGTCATCACATGAAGGATGCTCGTTTTACCATTCCTACACCTGCGCTTTTAACCAAGGTGGTGGATTTAGTTGCCGATGTGCCGATGGATGATAAAGATACTAAGGGCGATATATACGAATATATGCTTGGCAAAATTGCATCAGCAGGTCAAAACGGTCAATTCCGTACTCCTCGTCATATCATTAAAATGATTGTGGAGCTGATGCAGCCTAAACCAACGGATACCATTTGTGACCCTGCATGTGGTACAGCAGGCTTTTTGGTGGCAGCAAGCGAATATTTAAACGATCATCACGGTACTGAGATTTTTGCCAATCCTGAAGCAGCAAAACGTTTTAGTGAAGAAACTTTCTTTGGTTATGACTTTGACAGCACTATGCTTCGTATTGGTTCGATGAACATGATGCTGCATGGTGTTGAAAATCCACGTATTGAAAACCGTGATTCGTTAAGTGAAGCGCATTCACATATTACTGAAAAATACAGTCTGATTCTTGCCAATCCTCCTTTTGCAGGTAGTTTGGACAATGAAAGCTGTGCCAAGAATATTCAGGCAGTCGTAAAGACTAAAAAGACTGAATTGCTATTTTTGGCATTGTTCTTACGTTTGTTAAAAACTGGTGGTCGTGCTGCGGTGATTGTGCCTGATGGCGTGTTATTTGGTTCATCGAAAGCGCATAAAGATTTGCGTCAAAAGATTGTGGAAGAACAAAAACTAGAAGCGATTATTTCGATGCCGTCTGGGGTATTTAAGCCGTATGCTGGCGTGTCGACTGCAATTATGATTTTCACTAAAACCATGTCGGGCGGTACGGACAAAGTTTGGTTTTATGATATGCAGGCGGATGGTTATTCGCTAGATGATAAGCGTAACGAGCTAGATGCATCTAAGCATGAAAATAACAACATTCCTGACATTATTGCTCGTTTTAAAAACCTAGAAGCTGAAAGCACTCGTAAAGCCACAGAGCAAAGCTTTATGGTGGATAAAGCCGATATTGCTGCCAATGGTTATGACTTGTCGATTAACCGTTATAAGGAAGTGGTGTATGAACAAGTGGAATATGAAGCACCAAGTAAGATTTTGGCGGATTTAGAAGTGCTTGAGCAGGATATTTTAAAAGGAATGGCTACGCTTAAGGAGCTTTTAAATTGAAAGCTAACTTAGTTGCGATTAAAGATTGTGTTGTAAAAGCTAAAACTTGGAATCCTGTTGTAGAAGCAAAAGATGAAACTATTACATATATTGATATTGCAGCAGTTGATAAAGATTTAAAAAAAATTGTAGAACCAACACTATGCTTAAGTGCAGAAGCTCCTTCACGAGCAAGACAGCTTGTTCAAACAAATGATGTGTTGGTTTCAACTGTACGTCCAAATTTGAATAGTGTAGCTGTTGTTACGGAAGAATTTAGTGGAGCGACTGCTTCTACAGGATATACGGTTTTACGCCCTTTACCTGAAGTTTTAGATACTCAGTATTTATTCCATTGGGTGAAAACGGGTCATTTTATTAACGAGATGATTAAATTAGCTACAGGACAAAGTTATCCTGCTGTTTCTGATAAGATTATTCTTAATTCTAAAATCCCACTCCCACCACTTGCAGAACAACGCCGAATTGCTTCTATTTTAGATCAAGCGGATGAGCTACGCCAAAAACGTCAGCAAGCGATTGAAAAGTTAGATCAGCTTTTACAAGCCACCTTTATTGATATGTTTGGCGATCCTGTTAGTAATCCTAAAGGATGGGATTTGGTTAACCTCGAATCACTTCTGGCTAAAAAGTTAATAAGTGGAGCCTATTTCCCAAAAGAAACATATGTAAATTTTGGGGGAACCCCAATGGTACATATGGGCGATGTCTTTTATGGCGTTGTTAAACCCGATAATTTAAAACAAGTTAATATTAGTAATGAAGAAATTGAAAAGTATAAGATCACGAATAAAGATCTCTTAATTGCTCGACGTTCATTAACTTATGATGGGGCTGCAAAAGCATGTCTTGTTGAATGTTCTAATCAGGACATGATTTTTGAATCATCATTAATTAGATTAAGTCCTAATCTTGTAAAAGTTTTGCCTGAATTTCTTTTTCATTATTTAAATAATAACGATGTTAGAAACAAATTCATCATTCCTTACATTACAAAATCTACTATTTCAGGGATTAATCAAGCAAATTTGAATAAAGTCACAGTGTTACTCCCACCTTTGGCTAAACAAGAAAAATTTATAGATATTTGTGATAAATTTAAACAACTTGGAAAAACTCTTACTCATGATTTAAACAAACTAGATGAATTGTTTAAATCATTACAAAACCAAGCATTTAACGGCACTTTATAAAATTTAATTAAAAATATGAGGGAGTATATACATGAGCAACTTTCAGTTTTTAGAACCTGAATTTAAAAGCTTGGCAGCTACGGCTAAAGAAGCCGAAAAGCTCGTGTATATTTCCCCACAATTTGCCCTTGCTGCGGCTCGTACATCACTTGAAAACCTTGTGCTGTGGCTGTATCAATACGATAAAAAACTCACTCAGCCTTATGATGCTTCACTGCATAACTTACTCAACGACCTCAAATTTAAAGACCTGATTCCGCCCTATATTTGGGACAAAATGGACAACATTCGCATGGTCGGCAACAGTGCCGTACATGGGAAAAAGTTCAAGCAACTCACCACCGAAGAAACCGTAAAACACATCAGCCATTTATTCCTGATGTATGTCTGGTTTGAGCGTAACTATGGCTCACCCTCAAAAGACCGCTCTCAGTCTATTTTATTTAACCCAAAACTAATACCAAATGCTGACAATACTCAGCAAATCACCGCCAACAAAGAACAACTGCAAAAAGAAAAAGAAGCTAAAGAAAAACAGTTTGCTGAACAACATAAAGCTTTACGGGAACGTGAACAAAAACTATTTGAACTGTCCGCAAGTTTAGAAGAGCGTGAAAAATTACTTGCAAATATAGATGCTGAACTTGCACAAAAACGTGCTGATGTTGAACAAGCCAAAATTGCCAACAGCAAAATCGAAGACCATACCGACTATAAAGAAGACGAAACCCGAAAACTTAAAATTGACCTCATGCTTGAAGAAGCAGGTTGGGAAATAGGTACATCGGTTCGAGAGGAAGTTGCTGTAACAGGTATGCCTAGCCCATCGGGTAAAGGTGCAGTGGATTATGTGCTGTATGATGCCAATGGCTTGCCTTTGGCTGTGGTTGAGGCAAAACGCACATCGACTGACCCTGATATTGGACAACAACAAGCCAAGCTCTATGCAGACTGTTTAGAGCAACAAACAGGACAACGCCCTGTCATTTTCTATACCAATGGCTACAAAACCCGAATTTGGAATGATGTACAAGGTGGCCCACCACGCTTAGTTCATGGCTTTTATACGCAGGCAGAACTCAAACGTCTGATCGAAAGACGTAAGAACAACCCTGATTTAAGTAGCTTCCCGATCAATGCCGACATTGTCGAGCGTTACTACCAAACTCGTGCCATCAAAGCCATGCTTGCAGCCTATCAGCGTAAAGAACGTGCAGGCTTACTGATTATGGCAACAGGCACAGGTAAAACACGTACTGCGATTGCACTGGTCGATGTGCTAATGAAAGCCAATGTAGTGCAAAAGGCATTATTCCTTGCAGACCGCACTTCATTGGTCAATCAGGCACACAATGCCTTTAAAGCCAATTTAAAAGATGCCTCATTCGTCAATTTACTTGAAGACAAGAACCAAGTCGGTCGAGTCTATTTCTCTACCTATCAAACCATGATCGGCTTAATTGACGAAAAAAATGCGGACGGTACACGACAATTTGGCACAGGTATGTTTGACCTGATTATTATTGATGAAGCACACCGCAGCGTTTATCAAAAATTTGGCGAGATTTTTAAATACTTCGATAGTTTGCTTGTTGGTTTAACCGCAACGCCACGAGATGAAGTAGATCGTGATACATACGCACTGTTTGGCTTGGAAAGCGGTGTTCCGACTGATTACTATGATTTAGATCAAGCCATTGCCGATGGCTATCTTGTGCCACCGAAAGCCTATTCTGTCCCGCTTAAATTTATGCGTGAAGGCGTGAAATATGACGAACTCTCTGAAGAAGAAAAACAACATTGGGATAGCCTAAATTGGGGCGATGAAGATGCACCTGAAGAAGTCTCAGCATCCAAGATTAATAAAGAGCTGTTTAATACAGGTACGATTGATTTAATGCTCAAGCACTTGATGGAAAATGGTATTAAGACCGAAGGTGGAGATCGTTTGGGTAAAACCATTATCTTTGCCGTCAATCAAAAACATGCCCAGTTTATTGCTGATCGCTTCAATGAAAACTATCCGCAATATGATGGGAAATTTGCCCGTGTCATTACCCATGCCACTAAGTATCCACAAAGCTTAATTGATGACTTTAGCAAGAAAGATTTAGCTGAGCCACAGATTGCGATTTCAGTGGATATGCTCGATACAGGGATTGATGTACCTGAAGTGGTCAACTTAGTATTCTTTAAAGCGGTTCGCTCTAAAGTCAAATTTATGCAGATGATCGGGCGTGGTACACGCCTCTGCAAAGAATTGTTTAGCCCTGAAGATGATAAAAAAGAATTTTATATCTTCGATTATTGCTCCAACTTTGAATACTTCAATGAAAATCCAGATGGTGCGCCTGTATCGACCACAGAGCCACTCGGACAACGTTTGTTTAAAGCACGTTTAAATATCCTGAGTTTACTGAATGCAAAGGACGATGACACCGAAGAGCTGAAAGCTGTACAGCAAGATATGCGTCAAAGTTTACAGACTGAAGTGAAGTCCATGAACAATGAGAATTTCATTGTGAAATCTGAACTTGAGCATGTTGAACATTTCAAAAATGATGATGCTTGGAACAACTTAGATGATCTTGCCATCGGTACATTACGAGAACACATTTCTAAATTACCAAACCAACTTGAGCCTGAAACTTTAGAAGCTAAATTGTTTGATATGATTTGCTACAACCTTGAGTTGGCAGTATTGGAAAAGAACAATACAGCGATTCAGAGTTATGCCAATCGAGTGATTGAAATTGCTTCTAAACTGGAAAGCAAAGAAAATATTCCTGTTGTTGCAGAACAGATTGCGCTCATTCAAGACATTCAAACCGTTGAATATTGGAAAGGCATTACCTTGCCAATGCTTGAGGCGATGCGTAAACGTATTCGCGGCTTGGTAAAACTGATTGAAAAATCGACCTCAACTATTGTCTACTCCATGCTTGATGATAAAATTGGAGATATGCAAGCAGTTGATATTCCAGTGGTATCAAGTGGCGTAAATCTAGCCCAGTATCGTAAACGTGTCGAAAGTTTTATTAAAGCCAATGAAAACCATATTACCATCGCAAAGTTAAAGCGTGGTTTAGCACTGACACCGACCGATCTAAGTGAGTTAGAACGCTTTGTTTTTGAAGCGCAAGAAGTTGAAAGCCGAGATAAATTTGAAGAATGCTTTGGAACAGAGAAATCCTTACCTCTCTTCATTCGTTCTCTGGTGGGATTAGAGCGTCAAGCGGTTCAGGAAGCCTTTTCAAAATATTTGCAAGGTTCAAGCTATAACGAGAAACAGATTCGTTTTGTTGAAATGTTAATTGAGCATTTGACACAAAATGGTGTGCTGGATGCTGCACAATTGTATGAACCACCATTTAATCAAATCCACTATGAAGGCATTGATGGTGTTTTTGGTGATGCGGATGCTGACAACATATTTGGGGTTGTTGAAGCGTTTAATGAAGCGGTGGCTTAAATTTTTAAAGGTAAGGAATGCTTGATTACCTTCTTATCCTCTCAAAAAGGTTGTGAAATTATCTAAAATTTTTCCTTGTATGGGAGGGGATTGCTCTATCTAAATCTTCTAAAGATAGACCTCTATTCGTAGCATTTGTTGCCCATACTACAAACTTTTCAGTCAGCAGATTATTTTCATTTTCAAGGCGTTCAATTGTAGCTTCTAGCTTTTCAATTTTTTCTAAAGCTGTTTGTAATCCATGATTGCCAAAACCTTTTGCTATATTTCTATCAGGATTTTCATTCCACCGTCTTTTATCCCAAGCATCTTTGAATTTTGGATGTCTTAATAAAGCAGCTTTTGTATATTTGTGTCCTATATCTAATTCGAGCAATGCTAAATAGCGAGACCAAGTTAATTTTCCAGTCCACCCATCTAGAAGTTTGAGAGCAATTTCTATTCTATCGTTTGTGAGTCTTGGTGCAGTTGCCATACATTATCCTAATTCAAATTAAATGGGAGAAAACAGTTAATTTTTTAATTCTCGTATTGAATATGCAAAACCGACTTTAGTTTGATGTTGTTCTGTTGGGTCAGATAAAGTAAACATCGTATGGCTAGGAATGGATTCATCCTCTAAAAAAGCTTTAATCTTCTTCCAGCGCTCATGTTTGGGTTCGTTTAGCTCAATCCATTTTCGTGCACCTGGATGACCATCTTTTTCTGCTTGTTTGGCATCTAAAAGCGCTTTTGAAAGCAATAGGACTTGTTGATTGGCCTTTGTTAAATGTGCTTCATTACCTTTCATTACTGAAAACTCACTACAATTTCCACAATCCTTATCTTTAGGGCAAGGTGTTAGCGAGTAATCATGTCTACAGATGCCATACTGAGTGATATGAATTGATCCTAGTTCAATTTTTAAAGCCTCGTCGTAATTAATTGGGTTGAGGTGTATAATTTTTTTTATTTTTTTGTCTAAATAGCCAGTTTGGGGGATTTGGGCGACTTTATCTTCTATGTTAGTGTAAGCCTCAATATAAGCATCTTGAGAGATATGGTTGTAAACATCATTTTGTTTAATGCTTTTTCTACCCGACCAAAATGCAATTAGTTCCTGTGGTAGAGCTTTTAATTGTGCCAAAGTATTGAGTAAGTGCCTAAATTGATGAGTAGTGATATACATATCTTTTTTACCATCAGAGGTTTGTAGAAACTTTTCATTCCTTGTGAAAATTGTTTTACCACCTGGATTGCTTCCTAATTGTTTATTAATTTGGTTAATATCAATAGGCTCAGGAACATTGAAAAGAGTGTCGGCAGTAGGGCTTAGTACATTCTTGGGTAATACAAATAATGATTCATGCCAAGACTGTTGTGTTGCACCATTTAATATTGGAAATGTTTGAGGGAGTTTTGAAACGATAAATTTTTCAAGCTCTTCAAAGTAATATAGGTTAACCCAGGAGCTTTCCGGATTAAAAATTCTTCCTTTATCAGTGGTATTTCCTATACTTTTTGAAAAACCATATCTAAAAGCATGACATCCTTTTATAGGGTTTTCTTTTCCTAAAATTTGTGCAACTTCCCAAAGGGTAATAGGTTGATTTCTGAGGTGAGTTAAATGCTCTGGTAGATATAGGCTTCGAGGGTTTTCACTGTACCATTTTGCTGCTATACGTGCAGAAGCCCCAAGTTCTGTTAAATAGTTAATCGAATTTGATGCTATTTCATCCCATTCAGGACTAATGCTAAATTTAGTAATAGGATCACCTCCTTTTAATGGAGTCCATTTTAATCCCATAATTTCTTGCTTTCCTATAGAGGCGAATGTCCTGCAATCTGTAGATAATGTGAGGATTTCAGTTGCTCTATTAGGTGCAAACATGGCTAGTGCTACAAAGGACGTCACGATTTTGTCTGGGATATGGTCACTCGAATGGTGAATGTCTGCGAGTGCTATAATTTCTTGTAAATGTGGAAGTTTAGATTTATTTTGGTTGATATGTTCTTTTTGTGTGCGGTCACTTCTTGTAGGTGCTGTGTACTGGATGCTTGTTGACCAATGATAAATACCTGTATTTAGCTTTTTAGAAATAATAAAGTTATTAATAATGTTCTCTAAGTTTTTAGCAACATTCCAAGGGTCTTTAAATCTTGACAGAAGATAGGCTTCAGCTAAATTTAGAGTTTCAATATTTATTTCGGTTACGCAAATTTCATGGCCTTGCTGATGTAATGCATGTTCCAAGGCTTGGAATGCGTAGATTATACGTTTATATTCTAGTAATTTTTTAACCAGCATAATTTCGCAAAATGCTGCTTTTACAAAATCTATAAGTGGTTTAGAAATGGGAATATCAATGGACGTTTTGTTTTCAGAGTTATCTATATAAGATCTGAAATATACTTTTTTTGATTTGTGATTTTTAATCTTTGTTTTTAAAAAGTTTGTAATGTCCCAAATAGAATCATTCCACTGATTGTCAGGGAATATAAAATTATTTTGATACTTTAAAATATATGCATTTAAATTTTCCTTTGCTTGTAGTTTTGCAGTCTCATTAAAGTTTATAACTTGATGCATTTGTTAAATCTCCTTAATGAGTGACATAATTTCTTTTACTGCTTCAATAGCCTGAGTGCTAATTTCTTTTATTCTTTCTTCTTGTTCTTTAGCTTGGTCATCTAGTAAATGATCTAGAAGGCTACTCCATGGAGCATCAATTAGAGGTTCAAAATAAGGACAAGTCAAACATGAAATAGGGGCATTTTGATAGCATTTGGCTTGAGTACCACAAGAGCCAATATTTTTTCCTGCTAATCGAAAGAAATCGGCAATAGCAGAGTTTTTGAATGTTGCATCATTAAGAGAGGTGATAATTTTTCCTCTGAATGCATGAGCAAAAAAACTCATTTCCTCTGCCAAAGCATCTTGTATTGGTTTCTGCAGCTCAGGTAATGATGCACGATAATATCGAATACAACTTAGAGAACGATGTGTAAGTAATCGAGCAACTTCATGGTCTGAAGCACCATTTGCCAAGGCTCTGGTTGCAAGGGTATATCTAAAGCGATATGCATTGACAGGAATTTTTCCCTCTAATCTCGAAGAGTAGGTATCTAAATTTTCAAAAATTACTTTTATTCTCTTACTAATTTCAGTGGGATTTAAATCAAAAAGGGGGGTGTCTATATTTTTCTGAGTAAATTTGGAAATGTATCTAATAAGACAATCCGCTAATATTGTTGGGGCTTTTCTTAAAAAAAAGCCTTGATCAATTATACCTTCGCCTTTCGCTAATGGCATTTTGATCATGACATCATTTTGAATGATATTTATATCGTTGAATTTTAACCTTGAAAGTTGGACAGGTCTTGCACCTGTTGCAATAAAAAACCATGCCAGCGTGTAATCAAACTGATTTAATTTTTTTTGGCTAAAAGCTAAGTTTAAATTGTTATGCAGGTTTTCAAGTTCTTGTGTCGTAAATACGCCTTTTTCAGGATCATTTACAATCAATTTGAAATAGGCAGGATTTCTTTCCTCCCATTTAACCGTATTTTTTAAAAAATCTATCAGATCTTCTGATATTAAATCTTTGTGCAGTACACTTAACTTTCTTAAAACTGGGATTATGAAAGGTTGATAGCTAGGGTTAACGTTACTTAGTGTTTCTAAGCAATCAATATCTAGGTAGTATTGCTGAGATATATTTGAATTAAACCATTTTTGAAAGGCCCTTGTTGTGGTTGCAACATAAGTTATTGATTTGGTTTGTAACATATCAATAATTAGATTTGATAAGGCGGTGTGTAGTGGATTGTCCTTGTCAAAAATATGTAAGTTCAGTGTGAATTGTTGATTATCATGATTAATTATCTTGTACTTTTTGAAAAGAGGAATGTTTAATAACTGTCCATCCAAAGAAATAATCTGTCGTGCTGGGAAAGAAGGGTTATAAAGATCTAAACTATATTGCACTATTTTATCCTTTGTTTTGAGCAATTGAATTTGCTAGTAATTCACCTAATTCATCAGCCTTTTCTCTGATTGATCGTCTGCTATATCTGCTACTCATTTCAGAAATTGAACTCCAGCCCATTAACCTATTTCTAATTTGTTTCTCTTGCTCTTGGTTTGGCCTTTGATCTGCTGGAAGGCTATCAATGAGCAGACTGAAGTTATCATTCCATGTTCTCCTCATTGTATGAGGTGTAATATATGTTGAAATATCAGCTTGTTTTTGTAGGGTTTTAAAAATTAAATTGATCGCATCATTAGACAGGTGTTGGCCTGTTTCCGTTGTAAATAGATATCCATGTTTTCTATTTTTGAAAGGTATTTTAGTGATATGCCGAGTAATGAATTGATGAAACAATTCGCAGGTATTGGATGAGCATGGAACAGTTCGTTCTTTAGTTTTGGATACACGAATATGGATTTGGCGTGTTCTAAAATCAATATCTTCAATTTTTAAGAATCTAAGCTCACTGCGTCTCATTCCAGTACTTAAAAAAATCTCATAAATTAGTTGATTGCGATGTTTAAGAAAGGTACTTCTAAATGGATTGTTTGGATGGGTAGGTTGAATGATTTCGGTAATAATATTTTGCTCTGATTTGTTAAGGCCCTCTAGTACATCTTGATCACCATTGTTCTTATCTTTGGGTGCAAGTGAGTTGAAGTAGATAAGGTTTTGTTCAAAACTATCAATTGTATCTTTATTAAAGCGGTGCTTAGATCTTTGCAATAAAAACTTAAAATATTGATAAACAGCTTTAATTCGAAAAGCACCCTCTGTCGCAGTCGTCGTGGTTTTTTGGATGGAGGACTCTGTGGGCATATAAATTATATTTTCAATTTTTTTGGCAATTTGTTTTGGGTTTAACGGTTGAGATTCTATTTTTTGTATCAGTAGTTCATTTTGTTTCTTTCTTTTTAATCTTAGAAAAAAAGCTAAATCTTGAAGTTGTTCAATAGTTAAAAACTTAGCATTTAAAATTGCATATTCCAAGTCAATATTATGAATAGTTGCCCACAGGTGGGCCATACCAATACAGTAGAGGTTTTTTTCTGTAGTACTAACTTGACGACCTAAAGTTCGAAACTTTGTCATGGCATAAATATTAGGATGAAATAGAGGGATTCTATTTTCATCTATGAGAACAACCATAGGTTGACCATCACTTGCAATAAAATTCTTTATGCTACGTTTTATCATTAATATATACGTTTTCTAATTATCATCTACCTTGTATTTTATTAAATACAAAAATATACCCCTTGTAAAGAGCTTAAATATAAGATTTACAAGGGGTATATAGGAATATTGTATACTATTTAAAGTATATCAACCCTATTGGCAAGCTTCGCAATCAGGGTTGTCGATTGAGCAAGCCATTGGTACAGGAGCTGCTTGGGTGAAGCCTTCTTCTTCAACCACTGCTTCTGGTTTCTTCGCTTCTACAACAGGGGCAGCAACTGGAGCTGCTTCAACAGTCGCAGGTTTAACTGCGTTTAAAGCACCTGTGTTAATTGTAGATTTTTCAGCAGAAGTCGCACCTAAAGCTCGGAGGTAATAAGTCGTCTTAAGACCACGTAACCATGCCATCTTGTATGTAATGTCAAGTTTCTTACCGTTTGCACCAGAGATGTAAAGGTTAAGTGACTGAGCTTGATCAATCCATTTTTGACGACGTGATGCAGCATCAACGATCCAACGTGTATCTACTTCAAACGCAGTAGCAAAGATTGCTTTTAATTCTTCAGGAATACGTGCAATTTTTTGTACTGAACCTTCAAAGTGTTTAAGGTCGTTAACCATTACTGTGTCCCAAAGACTACGGTCTTTCAATGCACGAACAAGGTAAGGGTTAATAACAGTGAACTCACCAGACAAGTTAGATTTCACATATAAGTTTTGGAATGTTGGCTCAATAGACTGAGAAACACCACAAATGTTCGAGATGGTCGCTGTTGGAGCAATCGCCATCACGTTTGAGTTACGCATACCGTCTTTTTGAACTTTGGCACGTAACGTGTCCCAGTCTAAACGTTGAGTACGGTCAACTTCGAACATGCGCTCTGGACGAGATTTCGAAACAATTTCTAAAGAGTCGATTGGAAGGATACCTTGATCCCACAATGAACCTTTGAATGTTGAGTAAGAACCACGTTCAACAGCCAAGTTGCTTGAAGTTTCAATCGCGTAGTAGCTAATCACTTCCATTGATTCATCTGCAAAATCAACAGCAGCGTCTGAACCGTAAGCAATACCCATCTCGTATAGCGCATCTTGGAAGCCCATGATACCCATACCTACAGGACGGTGTTTCAAGTTAGAGTTTTTCGCTTGTGGTACAGCATAGTAGTTAATGTCGATAACGTTATCGAGCATACGTACTGCTGTTTTAATTGTGCGAGCTAACTTCTCACGGTCTAACACACCACCTTGAACGTGTTGTACAAGGTTAATCGAACCCAAGTTACATACCGCAATTTCGTCTTGATTTGTATTCAAGGTAATTTCAGTACATAAGTTAGATGAGTGAACTACACCAACGTGTTGTTGAGGTGAACGTAAGTTACATACATCTTTGAACGTGATCCAAGGGTGACCAGTTTCAAACAACATAGAAAGCATTTTGCGCCATAAGTCTTTAGCACGTACTTTCTTGTGTAGCATGTTAGTTTCTTTCGCTACAGACTCATAGTAAGCATAACGCTCAGCAAATTCAGCACCAGTTAAGTCGTGCAAGTCTGGAGTTTCAGAAGGGGTAAAGAGTGTCCATTCACCATCTTCAAATACACGTTGCATAAACAAGTCTGGAACCCAGTTCGCAGTGTTCATGTCGTGTGTACGGCGACGGTCATCACCAGTGTTTTTACGAAGCTCTAAGAACTCTTCGATGTCTAAGTGCCAAGTTTCTAGGTATGCACATACAGCACCTTTACGCTTACCACCTTGGTTTACGGCAACAGCAGTATCGTTCGCAACTTTCAAGAATGGAACAACACCCTGAGACTTACCATTTGTACCTTTAATATAAGAGTTCAAGGCACGTACAGGTGTCCAGTCATTACCTAAACCGCCAGCCCATTTAGAAAGCATCGCGTTATCACGCATTGCACCATAAATGTCATAAAGGTCATCGCCAATTGTTGTTAAGTAACAACTTGAAAGCTGTGGACGTAATGTACCTGAGTTAAACAGGGTAGGCGTAGAAGCCATATAGTCGAAGCTAGACAATAAGTTATAGAACTCGATTGCACGCTCTTCTTTATCTTGCTCATTGAGTGCAAGACCCATTGACACACGCATGAAGAATAATTGTGGTAATTCGAAGCGAACGCCGTTTGAGTGAATGAAGTAACGGTCAAATAGAGTTTGTAAACCTAAGTAGGTAAACTGATTAGAGCGTTCTGGTTGAATTGCTGCTGCTAATTTTTCTAAGTCGAAGTCAAGCAAGTCAGGTGAAAGCAAATCAAGCTCTACACCTTTTTTCAAGAATGCTTCGAGTGCATTGTTTTCAGCAGTATCAGTTGGTAGACCTAAGAAAGCTAAACCTGTACCCACTAATTCATTACAGAGCAAACGTGCAGTTACGTAAGTGTAGTTTGGTTCTTGTTCAATACGGGTACGTGTTGCCATCATCATGGTCGTAGCAATATCGCTTTCTTTTACGCCGTTATATAAGTTTTTAACGGTTTCATCCACGATCGCTTGAACGTCAATACCTTCCAAACCTTCAGCTGCTTTAGAAACTGTAGCTTGTAATGCACTTAAATCAAGTGGCTGAAGCTGACCGTTCGCGTCAGTAACTTGTAAAGTAGGGTGGTGGTTTGAGTTTGTTTGCTGACGAGCGTTAGCGCGCTGTTCACGGTAAATCACATAAGCGCGGGCAACTTTTTGTTCCCCAGTACGCATTAAAGCAAGTTCTACTTGATCTTGAATTTCTTCAATGTGGATCGTACCGCCCGATGGTAAACGGCGAGTAAATGTATTTAAAACCATTTCCGTCAACTGGGTAATACGGTCGTGAATACGGCTAGAATCCGAACTCTGTTGACCTTCCACAGCAAGAAAAGCTTTACCAATCGCAACAGAAATTTTATCTGCATCAAATGCAGCAACATCTCCAGTGCGTTTAATCACCTGAATTTGACCGGGAGTCGAAGTAATTACGCTCATGCCAGCATAGCTCCATTGTCACTTTTGTTATGTTCATAGACCGTTTGAACCGAGCAAAAAACATGCCACGATATTTGAGGGATAAACACAAGACTTAGTAGTTAAAGTTTATTTTCAACACAAGATACGGGATTTTTTAAGCTAGATCAATCTTGACTTTTTAGTAATTTTTTATCTGTATGATTTGTCGGGAGATAGCATAGCAAAGCTATTAAAAAACGCTTATAGATAACTTTGTGGATAACTCAAAAAACAAGCACTTGAATGAATTTAAATTCCGCCAAGAAATAATTTGTTTAATATTCATACATAGGAAATATGAATAGATTATGACTTTTAATAACAATAAACAGATATTAAAAATACTTGGAAATTCAAAGATTAATAAAATGCAACAAAACATGGTTGTCATGTATCAGTTTGGTGAACGCCTACTTGTTTACAATGTAAACGTGTGTATATTGCAAATGATAAACGAATGTATCTGCAAGATTTTTAAGATGCATGTAATGAGATTTATAGGGGCAATGATATGAGCCAAGAAGAAAAGTTACCAAAGATTCTGATCGTTGAAGATGACGAGCGTTTAGCACGATTAACTCAAGAATACTTAATCCGCAACGGCTTGGAAGTTGGTGTGGAAACTGATGGTAACCGTGCAATTCGTCGTATTATTAGTGAACAACCAGATCTTGTGGTCTTGGATGTCATGTTGCCGGGTGCCGATGGTTTAACCGTTTGTCGTGAAGTTCGTCCACATTACCATCAACCTATTTTAATGTTGACTGCACGTACTGAAGACATGGACCAAGTACTTGGTCTGGAAATGGGTGCTGACGATTATGTCGCTAAACCAGTTCAGCCACGTGTATTGTTAGCGCGCATTCGTGCACTATTACGTCGCACGGATAAAACTGTTGAAGATGAAGTTGCACAACGTATTGAGTTTGACGACCTTGTCATCGACAATGGCGGCCGCTCTGTAACGTTAAACGGTGAACTTGTTGACTTTACAAGTGCTGAATATGACTTGTTATGGTTGCTTGCATCAAACGCTGGTCGTATCTTATCGCGCGAAGATATCTTCGAACGTTTACGTGGTATCGAATACGATGGTCAAGACCGTTCAATCGATGTACGTATTTCGCGTATTCGTCCAAAAATTGGCGATGATCCTGAAAATCCAAAACGTATTAAAACTGTACGTAGTAAAGGTTACTTGTTTGTTAAAGAAACCAATGGATTGTAAAATCTGATTAAACTTCCTATAAGGTTGGTCGAGTGTTTAAACACAGTATATTCCTGCGAATATATGCGGGGCTGGTAATTCTTGTTGTTTTGGTGGCTGTTTTTGGGTATTTACTGGTACAAATTATCAACTACCAACGCGCGCAAGAATACCGAGAATCTTTAACTGATGGTATTTCTTATATCATTAGTGAAGGGGTCGCTCGACAACCTGGGAAGCAGCAAAAGATAGATTGGATTTCTGATGCATCTGATTTGCTCGAACTTCCAATTTACTATACCGATGCAAGTAAGGTTGAACTGTCTCGAACCGAGAAAAAGCGGATCGAAGCACAAAAATCTGTAGTTCGTTACGATGCAAGTAATAGTATTGCTTATGTGATTATTGGCTTGCGTGACGACCCGCAGCATTATCTATCTATAAAAGTCGACAAAATTAGTGAACGCCAAATGAAGGCTCTTCCTATTTTTGTACTTGACTATCTCATGTTTTATCCGGGTCAGGAACAAGAGTATCTTGCCAAGATTCAAAAACATTTCTCATATCCAATCAATATTCAAAACATTCAAGATATAAATCTGGATTCTGAACAGATTGGACGTTTACGCCAAGATCAAAGTGTCATGTTGTACAAAGATAGTGCAACAGTACGTGGTACCACTATTTCGATTGTCTCTCCAATTCCGAACCACCCTACGCAAGTTTTGGTGTTAGGCCCTGTTCCAATGTTTAACTGGATGCCTTTACAGCTTTCTGCGGGTATTACCTTATTTAGCTTGTTCTTATTAAGTTTAGGTGTCTATGGTTTGATTTTGCCGTTAGAGCGCAAAATTCGACAAGTGCGTTATGCATTAAACCGTATGAAATCGGGTGATTTGTCATTGCGTGTTCCTATTGAAGGAAGTGATGAAATGGCAAACTTGGCTTCAAGCTATAACAATATGTCTGATCATATTCAGCGTTTAATTGAAGCTCAACGTGAGTTAATGCGTGCCGTGTCTCATGAACTGAGAACGCCAGTAGCACGTATACGCTTTGGTACGGAAATGTTGGCCGAAGAAGATGACTACAATCATCGTATGCATCAGGTCGACATGATTGATAAAGATATTGAAGCACTCAATACCTTGATTGATGAAATTATGACTTATGCAAAACTAGAGCAGGGCACACCTTCGTTAGATTTTGCAGAAATTGTGCTGTTTGAAGTGTTGGATCAGGTTGCTGTTGAAACTGAAGCTTTAAAAACGCAGAAAGAGATTGAGCTCGTTCCACCACCTTTATATGTCAAGGTGGATGCAGAGCGTCGTTACCTTCATCGTGTTGTACAAAATTTGGTCGGAAATGCGGTTCGTTATTGTGATAATAAAGTGCGTATTACTGGTGGTATTCACAGTGATGGCATGGCTTTTGTCTGTGTTGAAGATGATGGGCCGGGTATCCCTGAACAAGACCGTAAGCGAGTATTTGAAGCCTTTGCGCGTTTAGATGACAGCCGTACGCGTGCCTCTGGTGGTTATGGTCTGGGACTTTCAATTGTAAGTCGTATTGCTTACTGGTTTGGTGGCGAAATTAAAGTTGATGAAAGCCCAAGTTTGGGTGGGGCACGTTTTATTATGACTTGGCCTGCACATCGATTTAAACAACCCCCATTAAAAGCCAATAAAAAAGCACCTGCATAAGGTGCTTTTTTATTGGTTGATTTATAGTTGAGTCGCGTCAGGCTCCAAAATCGGTTTGCCGCTTCTTAGACTGTTGAGAGCATCGGTATTAAAGTCAATTAACAGCGAATTATTTTTAGCATCAATTTGATATTTTTGAATAAGAGGTTGGTCTCCATTCAAAGTTTCAACTTTATATGAATCTGCAATATGTAAAATGCCTTCTAGGTTTGTCGTGGTTGACGCGAAATCTTGTCTAAAAATTTCATAGACATCTCTCAAGTCAAAAATGGCATTATCTGCATCTGGATGTTTTTGAATATAGCTTTCTATATGTCGCACGAGTAATTGCGCGAACAAGTAATAGTCTGGTTTATGCGTATATTCTAGATTCATACATTTTTCTCCTTATTATCTGTTATTAGCATACATGGCAAAAACAGAAGTTATTGTATAAAATTCATTACACTAGATGATGACTTTAAAATATTACAAAGAAATAAAAACCCGATTACGTCCTTGGCGTTTAGCTTGATAGAGTGCGTCATCGGCTTCTTTAAACAGGCTTTCAATAGAGCGATGGTGATTTGGTGAATATAGACTTATACCAATACTGACCTGTACAAAAATAGGTAATTTCCCATAAACATAAATCGGTTGCTGACTAATCTTGGTACGTATTCTTTCAGCGAGTTCAAAAGCTGCTTCTTTATTAGTATCAGGAATAAAAATTGCGAACTCTTCGCCACCAAAACGTCCTAGTAAATCATGAGGATGCAAAATATTTTGTATAGTGGTTACACAGGTTTGTAAGGCTCTATCTCCAATTAAGTGGCCATAACTATCATTTACCTTCTTAAAATGATCGACATCCAGCATAAAAAAAGCAGATGTTTTATTTTCCTTTTGAACTTTTTCTTGAAGTATACGAACTGATTGTAAAAATTGGCGTCGAGTTAAACTAGATGTGAGCTCATCATGGGCAATAGCATGTTGAAGTTTTTGAATTAACTCAGAATGAAGTGCACTAATACTAGAAACAGTGAGTGGCGCAAGCGTCATCATAATTAAGCCAATACGAATTGAAATGGTATTGCTCAGGTAATCTTCTGGATAAAGTAATAAATAATGCCCAGAGACATGGTAAATAATATAAGCACTGGTAAATGAGGTAATTAGGGCGACTACAATAGGTTTGTAGCGTATAGCACACCAAACTAAAGCAGCGATTGGGTAGAGTAAAGAACCTGGCCCAGAGTCGTAATAACTTACTGTAATTGAAATTAATACAGCTAAAAAAGGCAATAAGTCGATAATACTTATATGCTCCCGATGACCATTAAAATAACGTTTTATCTGGGAGTAAGCAGGGATATTGAGCAGTATAGGAAGTAAGAGTAGGGCATTTTGTAGTTCTGATGTCATCCAGTAACCAAACTCGGCCCAAAAGCTGCCAAGCATAAACTTGGTATTAAACATAGGCACAAAAGTCGCGGCAAATAAAGCGCCAACTAAACTGCCTATGCCACATAACCCGAATAAAAAAAGGTAAGAATAACCACGATGAGCAGATCTAATGTGTTGACTTAAACATAGATACAGCACTAAAGAAGTAACAATATAAATAAAGTTAGATGTTGTTAGGATAATAGTCAGTAAAAATGGTGTGCCTTGAATAAGGTCGGCAATAACATATCCAGTATATGCGCCAAGAAAAGTACCGAGTTTACGTGTTTGAGGATAGCGAACCAGTAATCCTAATAAAACTGAATTGGCCGGCCAGAAAAAAGCCAGAAAACTAAGGGGCCGAGATGCAATTCCAATAAAGCAGCATATCGAAATAATAATCGTAAATAGAATGAAAAATTTCAGGAAGGAAGAAAATGAAAGTTCACGAAGTGAGTATGGCATCAGCTGCCCTTAATGATAAATACCCTTATCCAAGAGTAATAAATATTATGCATGATTAAACATTCATCATAATTCAGAGCAGAAGATGAATACAATAAAAAACCACTTAATATTATAAAAAAGTAAGTTGTTTAATTTGACCAAATGAGCGATTGTTCAAATAATATTAAAAATCAAAAAATGAAAAAAATCATCACAAGCATAAAAACTATCAAATAAACCGATTATGAACGGTGAAACCCCCTTTACAAGACATAGATGAATACTTTTGATTAGAAAATCATCCAAAAGACTAAGACGCTTCAACTAGCATGCGAAATTAGAAATCAGGTACAATTGGCGGGATTAATTTTGTGTTTGGTGTATTCAAAGGCCAATACATACATTCTTTGTTAAATAATAGGCCTGCCAGGAGTTATCCCCGCATGAGTGCCATTACTCCATACGACTGGGCGATTATCGCCTTCGTGATCGGCGTTACATTTCTTTGCGTCTTTATGCTCACAGTTCCCTTACTCCTCGGGGGAAAATCGTGGGGACGTGCTAAGCAAGAGCAGTTTGAATCAGGTGTCGTGAGTGCTGGTGGCGCTCGCATTCGCCTGTCTGCTAAGTTCTATTTAGTTGCAATTTTCTTTGTTGTATTCGACTTAGAGGCACTTTACCTCTATGCATGGTCTACTTCTGTGCGTGAAGTAGGGTGGTTGGGATATACCACTGTTGTGATCTTTGTCGTTGATCTATTGATTGCGCTTGTTTATGCCTTCTCTGTAGGTGCCTTAAGTTGGTCACCAGCAGATCGCCGTAAATCAGCAGGTGAAAAGATCAAAGTTGGTTCACCAACAATGAATATTGCTGAAATTACACGCTTTAACTCTATTGAAGAGCTCGTAACTGACCCTACAGGCCAGATTCCAGCCCAATCATCAGGTCGTGTTAAGTCAAAAACTACACCTGCATTGTCATCTGAAAAGGAGTAAGTCGGGATGAAATATACTCTGACCCGCGCGAATCCGGATGCTGATCAATACCCATTGCAAGACCGTCAAATTGTGACTGATCCGCTTGAAGAGGAAGTGAATAAGAATGTATTCATGACTCGTTTAGAGGATGTCTTGCATACAGCAGTAAACTGGGGACGTAAAAACTCTTTGTGGCCATTTAACTTTGGTACCTCATGTTGTTACGTTGAATATGCAACGACTTTAACAGGCGTGCATGACTTGTCCCGTTTCGGTGCAGAGGTTATTCGTGCTTCACCTCGTCAGGCTGACTTGATGATTGTTGCAGGTACCTGCTTTGTCAAAATGGCTCCGGTTATTCAACGTTTGTACGAACAAATGTTAGAACCTAAGTGGGTTATTTCAATGGGTGCTTGTGCAAACTCTGGAGGTATGTACGACATCTATTCAGTAGTACAAGGTGTAGACAAAATTATTCCTGTTGACGTGTACGTCCCAGGTTGTCCACCTCGTCCTGAAGCATTAATTCAAGCATTAATGCTTTTGCAAGACCAGATTCAATTAGAGCGACGCCCGCTTTCTGCCGTGATTGGTGATGATCTTCAGCCAGTGTATAAGCCAAAGATGATGCCAGAACGTGATCGTAAGAATGCGCAGCGTATTGCCGTTAAAAACTTACGCTCTATGGATGAGATTAAATAATTTTTGACGGTGTTTTGACATGTCTGACCGATATGTTCATCGAGAAAATTGACAGAATTTGTATTAAATAGGAAGCCAAGCCAATGGCTGAAACTGACATTGCTATGCCAGAGTCAACACCAGTTGATTCACGCCCAGCATTTGCAATCGTAGAAGAGCTCAAAACCAAATTTGGTGAGAACTTCTATGTGCAGGCGACTTTTGAAGAGTTTCCAACAGTCTGGGTTGAGCGCGCACGCGTGCAAGAAGTCCTCATGTTCCTGCGTAAAGTGGAACGTCCTTATGTAATGCTGTTTGACTTATCAGCGATGGATGAGCGTTTACGTCAACATCGTGATGGTTTACCAGCATCTGACTTCACTGTGTTCTATCATTTATTATCGCTTGAGCGTAATAGTGACATTCGTATCAAGGTTGCCTTGAACGAAAATGATCTTAACCTCCCGACAGCGACAAATATCTGGCCAAATGCCAACTGGTATGAACGTGAAGCTTACGATATGTTCGGTATCAATTTCGAAGGGCATCCAATGCTCCGTCGTATTTTGTTGCCAACTTATTGGGAAGGTCACCCGCTTCGTAAAGAATATTCAGCACGTGCGACAGAATATACGCCGTACATGCAAGACAAAGCGAAGCAAGATTTCGAACAGGAACACTTACGCTTTGTACCTGAAGATTGGGGTCTTAAGCGTGGTAACGCTGACGAAGACTTCATGTTCTTGAACTTGGGTCCTAACCATCCATCTGCGCACGGTGCGTTCCGTGTTGTATTGCAGTTAGATGGCGAAGAAGTGAAGGACTGTGTACCTGATATCGGTTATCACCACCGTGGTGTGGAAAAGATGGCTGAACGTCAAACATGGCATTCTTTCATTCCTTATACTGACCGTGTTGACTACTTAGGTGGTTGTGCTCAAAACATGCCGTATGTAATGGCTGTAGAGCAAATGGCAGGTATTAAAGTTCCTGAACGTGCGCAAGTGATTCGTGTCATGTTGAACGAATTGTTCCGTATTAATAACCACTTGTTATTCTGTGGTACGGCAATTCAGGATGCCGGTGGTATGACACCAGTATTCTATATGTTCGCAGACCGTCAAAAAGTTTACGACATTGTTGAGGCAATCACGGGTTACCGTATGCACCCAGCATGGTTCCGTATTGGTGGTACAGCACACGACCTTCCAAACAACTGGCAAAAACTTGTTAAAGAGTTGCTAGAGTGGATGCCTAAACGTTTAAACGAATACTACACAGCTGCACTTAAAAACTCTGTGTTTATTGGTCGTACACGTAATGTTGCTCAATACGATGCAAAATCTGCGCTTGCATGGGGTGTAACTGGTACTGGTTTACGTGCAACAGGTATTGATTTCGACGTACGTAAATATCGTCCATACAGTGGCTATGAAAACTTTGATTTTGATGTGCCAGTTGAGTATGAAGGCGATGCATACGCTCGTGTACTTGTTCACTTCCGTGAAATTACTGAGTCACTCAAAATTATCAAACAGTGTTTGGATAACATGCCTTCTGGTCCATATAAAGCGGATCACCCATTGGCTGTGCCACCACCAAAAGATAAGACATTACAAGACATTGAAACCTTGATTACGCACTTCTTGAGCGTGTCATGGGGTCCTGTTATGCCTGCTGGTGAATCATCATTCATGACCGAAGTTGTGAAAGGTGCAAGTACTTATTACTTGACTTCAGATAAAGCGACCATGAGTTATCGTACTCGTATTCGTACACCGACGTTTACTCACTTACAGCAAATGCCTTCAGTGATTAACGGAAGTTTAGTATCTGACTTAATCATTTATCTGGCGACCATTGACGTGGTTATGGCTGACGTGGATCGCTAAGAGGTAACACATAATGATGATTTTGACTGATAAAAAACCACGTGTGAATGTTGAAGGAATTTTGACTGCGGAAGAAATTCACGACATCGAACATCACATTGGTCACTATCCGTACCCACGTGCAGCCTCTTTGGATGCTTTGAAGTGCGTACAGCGCCGTAATGGTTGGGTAGATGACGCTCAAATGAATGCCATCGCACAGTTGTTGTCGATGAGTGTTGCTGATTTGGAAGGTGTTGCAACATTTTACAACCGTATCTATCGCCATCCGGTAGGTCGTCACGTAATTTTGCTTTGTGACTCAATTGCTTGCTTCTTAATGGGTGCTGAAACACTTGCTGAAGCATTCCAGCGTGAATTAGGTATTCAGTATGGTCAGACGACACCAGATGGTCGTTTTACACTGTTACCAATTTGCTGCCTAGGCAACTGTGACAAAGGCCCAACGTTAATGATTGATGAAGATACTCACGGTTTAGTGGAAGTGACATCAATCAAACAGTTATTGGAGAAGTATGTATGAATACCGAACCAAAACCAATTTATGGCGACGGTAATCCGGAAACTCATCCACTGACTTGGCGTTTAAGCAAACAAGAAGCAGTACGTAGCGCTGACGATTACGAAGCACTTGAAGGTTATGCAGGCTTTAAAAAAGCATTAGGTATGAAGCCTGCTGAAGTGTTAGATGTCATTAAAGCTGCAACTGTAAAAGGTCGTGGTGGTGCAGGCTTCCCAGCAGGGATCAAATGGTCTCTTATGGCACCAAATGATGGTGGCCCACGTTACTTAATCTGTAACGCCGATGAGATGGAACCGGGTACCTTTAAAGACCGTTTGTTGATGGAAAAACTTCCTCACCAATTGATCGAAGGTATGTTGATTGCAGGTTATACCTTAGAAGCAACTCAAGGTTATATCTTTATTCGTGGCGAATACATCGAGGCTGCTCAATACCTAAATGAAGCGCTTGAGCAAATTCGCGCTAAAGGTTACTTGGGTGACAACATTTTAGGTTCTGGCTGGAACTTCGAGTTACACGTGCATACAGGTGCAGGTCGTTATATCTGCGGTGAAGAAACTGCATTGATTAACTCACTTGAAGGCCGCCGTGCTAACCCACGTACGAAACCACCATTCCCGCAAGTTGCTGGTGCATGGGGTCGTCCTACGATTGTGAACAACGTTGAAACTTATAACAACTTGCCAGCAATCATGCTTCGTGGTCCAGAGTGGTATATCGGTTTATCAGCTGGTAAATCAAAAGATCCAGGCACTAAGATTTATGGTGCGTCAGGTAAAGTTAAATTCCCTGGTCTTTGGGAACTTCCATTTGGTACGACTGCTCGTGAAGTAATTGAAGATCATGCTGGCGGTATGCGTGAAGGCTTAAAGCTTAAAGCATGGTTACCAGGTGGTGCGTCTACTGACTTTTTACCTGCAGACACTATTGATTTACCAATGGATGCAGACACTATTATGAAAGCAGGTTCTCGTTTGGGAACATGTTTGTTGATGGTGGTAGATGAAACTCAATGTATGGTATCGCTCACTCGTAACTTAGAAGAGTTCTTTGCGCGCGAATCATGCGGTTTCTGTACACCATGCCGTGATGGTTTGCCATGGGCTGTTAAAGCGCTTAAAGCACTTGAGACAGGTGAAGGTAAGAAAGAAGATATCGATCATTTACAAGAGTTAACTCGTAAATTGTGGATTGGTAAAACTTTCTGTGCCCACGCACCAGGTGCGATGGAGCCGCTTATGGGCGCACTCAAACATTTCCGTGGTGAGTTTGAAGCGAAAGTGACGAATCGTCCTGTCGTGCAAACCAGCAACGTAGAACAAGCTTAAGGAATTCGACTATGGCTACAATTCATGTCGATGGAAAATCGTATGAAGTCAACGGCTCGGAAAACTTGCTACAAGCATGTTTGAGTCTGGGCATCGACATCCCATATTTTTGTTGGCATCCATCCTTAGGTTCGGTTGGTTCTTGCCGTCAATGTGCCGTAACTCAGTATGCAAATCCTGAAGATACGCGCGGACGTCTTGTGATGTCATGTATGACGCCAGCATCTGACAATACCTATATCTCGATTGAAGACAAAGAAGCTACGGATTTCCGTGCGTCTATTGTTGAATTCTTAATGACGAATCACCCACACGACTGTCCAGTATGTGAAGAGGGTGGTCACTGTCATTTACAAGATATGACTGTAATGACAGGTCACGACCGTCGTCGCTATCGTTTTACGAAGCGTACACACTACAATCAAGAACTCGGCTCATTCATCGCTCATGAAATGAACCGTTGTATTGCTTGTTACCGTTGCGTTCGTTACTACAAAGACTATGCGGGTGGTACAGACTTTGGTGTATATGCCAATGCGTCACGTGTTTACTTTGGTCGCCCAGAATCAGGTACTTTAGAGTCTGAATTCTCAGGTAACTTGACTGAAGTATGTCCAACAGGTGTATTTACCGACAAAACTCATTCAGAACGCTATAACCGTAAATGGGATATGCAATATGCACCAAGCGTGTGTCATGGTTGTTCTTCGGGTTGTAACATTTCTCCGGGTGAACGTTATGGCGAAATCCGTCGTGTAGAAAACCGCTTCAATGGTTCGGTTAACCAATACTTCCTTTGTGACAAAGGTCGTTTTGGCACAGGTTATGTCAACCGTGCAGATCGTCCGCGTCAACCTCAATTCCGCAATGGTGAAACAGTAGCAACTGTTTCAGTTGACCAAGCTTTAGATCAGGCAATTGCGAAACTTGAAGGCAAAAAGGTTTTAGGTATCGGTTCACCACGTGCAAGTTTAGAATCAAACTACGCATTACGTGAACTTGTAGGTCAGGCAAACTATTCAACAGGTGTTGCACAAAAAGAGCAAAATCTTGTTGAGCTTGCAGCTTCAATCATGCAAACAGAGGGTATTTACAACCCGAACATGCGTGAAATTGAAGGCTATGATGCAGTATTAATTTTGGGTGAAGATTTAACTCAAACTGCACCTCGTATGGCATTGTCTGTTCGCCAAGCTGCGAAAAACAAAGCTCGCGAAATGGCTGCAAAAACACGTACGCCAGATTGGTTGGCTGAGCCTGTACAACGTATTGGTCAGGAAGCGAAGTCTCCGATCTATATCTTGGCTGCAACTCAAACTCGTCTTGCCGATGTTGCAACTGGTGAAGTGGTTGCATCTCCAAACGACATCGCGCGTTTAGGCTTTGCAGTTGCTGCAGCAGTTAAAGGTGAAGTTGTAAGTGGTTTAGATGACGATGCAAAAGCATTTGCACAAACTATTGCCGACACTTTAAAAGCAGCAAACAAACCGTTAATTATTGCGGGTACGAGCTTGCAAGATGCTTCAATTATGGAAGCTGCGGCAGAGTTAACGCAAAACCTTGGTTCAAAAGCTGGTTTAAGCCTTGTTGTTCCTGAAGTGAACTCTATGGGCTTGGCATTGTTTGGCGGTTTAAGCCTTGAACAAGCATTTGCTCAAGACTACGACACACTTGTGATTGTTGAAAATGACTTGTTCCGTCGCTTACCGGCCGCTCAAGTTAAAGCAGCACTTGATAAAGCTGAAACAGTAATTGTGCTTGATCACAGTGAAACAGAAACTGTGAAACAGGCGGATATTGTACTTTCAGCATCAAGCTTTGCTGAAGGTGATGGTACTGTTGTAAGCCAAGAAGGTCGTGCACAGCGCTTCTACCAAGTTTACGATCCAAGCTACTACAAGCCTGAATACGCGATTAAAGAATCTTGGCGTTGGTTGCATGCCATTGAAACTGGTCTTAAAGGTAAGCCAGTTGATTGGACATTGCTTGATGACGTTATCGAAACTATCGTTAAAAATGTTCCTGTGCTTGAAGCAATTCAAGACGTTGCACCAGATGCAGGCTACCGTGTACATGGTTTGAAAATTGCGCGTGAACCACGTCGTTATTCTGGTCGTACAGCAATTCGTGCACCTTTATCGGTTCATGAACCTAAACAGCCAACAGATCCAGACTCAGCATTAACATTCTCTATGGAAGGTTATGTTGGTCCACAAAATGCATCTTCACTTGTACCATTTGCGTGGGCTCCGGGTTGGAATTCTCCACAATCTTGGAACAAATACCAAGATGAAGTGGGCGGTCACTTAAAAGGTGGTGATTCGGGCGTTCGTTTATTCGATCGTTTAGCAAAACGTCCAGCACGTAGCTATGTTGCTCCAACTGCTGTAGTTGCAAACCCTGAAAGCTTCCGTCTTGTACCAATGCACCACATCTTTGGTTCTGGTGAATTCACGATTAAAACACCTGCAATGGAAACTCGTATTCCAGAAGCTATGTTTGCAGTTGGTGAGCAAGATGCAACGCGTTTGAATTTGCAAGAAGGCCAACGCATTACAGTTAAAGCAGGCGAAACTACAGTGAGCTTGCCTGTACAAGTAATTGAATACTTACCTACAGGTTATATCGGTTACCCAGTTGGTTTAGCACCAACAGTATCGTTAGCTGAGCCTGTTTCAGTGGCATTAGGAGTGTAATTCATGAATCAAGAAATTATACGTCAAACGCCACTTTGGGCTGAGAACTGGCCAATTGCTTATGCAGTTGTTCAAGCAGTTGTGATTTTGCTTGTTGTTGTTCTTGTTGCTGCGTTGATGTCTTTTATTGAGCGTCGTTTACTTGCTTGGTGGCAAGACCGTTATGGTCCAAACCGTGTTGGTCCTGGTGGTATGTTCCAGATCGTTGCCGACATGCTCAAGATCATGTTCAAAGAAGACTGGACACCAAAATTTGCTGATAAATTAACTTTCCGTTTAGCTCCGGCAGTTGCGATGGCAACTGCGGTGCTTTCGTTCATGGTTATCCCGGTGAGTCCTTCACTGGGTGTTGCCGACATGAGCATCGGTTTGTTGTTCTTTATGGCAATGGCTGGTATTGCAGTCTATGCAGTCTTATTTGGTGGCTGGGCTTCAAATAACAAATACTCATTGCTTGGTGGCTTACGTTCAGCTGCTCAAACCATTTCTTATGAAGTGTTCTTGGGTATCTCGTTAATGGGTGTGGTTGCAATTGCAGGTTCATTCAACCTTCGTGAAATTGTTGAAGCACAACGCGATGTTTGGTTCGTTATTCCACAATTCTTAGGTTTCTTGATTTTTGTGGTTGCTGGTGTTGCGGTAACTCACCGTCATCCATTTGACCAACCAGAAGCAGAACAAGAATTGGCTGAAGGTTACCATGTTGAATATGGCGGTATGAAATGGGGTATGTTCTTCGTTGCTGAATATGTCAACGTTGTACTTATCTCTGCATTGATCGTGACTTTATTCTTTGGTGGCTGGTTAGCGCCATTCAATTTAGAAATTCCATTTGTTCCACCAGTATTCTGGTTTGTGATTAAAACAGCATTCTTTGTAATGATGTTTGTATTGGCACGTGGTTCTTTAATGCGTCCACGTTATGACCAAGTCATGAACTTTGGTTGGAAAATTTGTTTGCCATTGGCGTTGGTCAACTTGTTAGTGACTGGTGCTGTGATTCTGATGAATCAGGCCTAGGACAGCAGGGAGTACAAAATGTATAAATTTCTAGCTGGATTCGGATCAATTGTACGTTCGTTGTTTATGGTATTTAGCCATGCAACGCGTAAACGTGACACGATTTTATATCCAGAAGTACCGGCTGAACAAATTGTGCCGCCACGCTTTCGTGGTCGTATCGTATTAACGCGTGACCCAGATGGGGAAGAACGTTGTGTGGCATGTAACCTTTGTGCGGTTGCATGTCCAGTTGGCTGTATTTCACTACAAAAAGCAGAAAAAGAAGATGGGCGTTGGTATCCGGAGTTTTTCCGTATCAACTTCTCTCGTTGTATTTTCTGCGGTATGTGTGAAGAAGCATGTCCAACGACAGCGATTCAAATGACTCCAGATTTCGAGTTGGGCGAATACGTACGTCAAGACCTTGTATATGAGAAAGAAAACTTACTCATTTCAGGTCCAGGTAAATACCCAGACTACAACTTCTACCGTGTAACTGGTATGGCTGTTAGCGGTAAAGAGAAAGGTCAAGCACAAAAAGAAAGTGCACCAATCGATGTACGGAGTCTATTACCATGATGTGGCCGTTTTATTTGATGGCGCTCGTGGCCATCGTTTCTACGGTTCGTGTAGTTACTAACACGAACCCTGTACATGCATTGCTTAGTCTGATTGTTTCATTACTTGCAGTTGCTGGTATTTTCATGATCGTAGGTGCGCCGTTTGCTGGCGCCCTCGAAATCATTGTTTATGCTGGTGCAATTATGGTCTTGTTCGTATTCGTGGTGATGATGCTTAACTTAGGGCAACACACTGTAGAACAAGAGCGTAAATGGCTTTCTTCAGATGCTTGGGCATATCCAGCACTCATGAGCTTTTTACTTGGCTTACTTTTAGTTTGGATGCTTGGTGGTGAATATACAACCATCTCTGCACCACTTGGAGCACAAGTAATTGGACCAAAAGTTGTTGGTCAAGCGCTCTTTACTCACTACTTATTATTGGTTGAAGTTGCCGCGATGTTATTGCTAGCAGCCCTTGTTGCAGCATACCACTTAGGTAAACGTGAACCAGGTGCAGAAGAGGAAAAAGAATAATGGGCCAGATCCCTTTAGAACATGGTTTGATTGTTGCAACCATTCTTTTTGCACTCGGTTTTTACGGTGTAATGGTGCGACGCAACCTACTATTTATGTTAATGAGCCTTGAAATCATGATGAATGCTGCTGCGTTAGCATTCGTTCTTGCGGGTAGCGTATGGGCACAACCAGATGGACAAGTGATGTTCATTCTGATTTTAACCCTTGCTGCGGCAGAGGCGTGTATCGGTCTTGCGATTGTCCTTCAGTTCTATCATCGCTTCCATCATTTGGATGTGGATGCTGCTAGTGAGATGCGCGGATGAGTTATTTATATCTAACAGTATTATTTCCGCTAATCGGTTTTATTTTATTGGCGGCAGGGCGTGATAAGCTCTCTGAAAATGTTTCAGCAATTATTGGTGTGGGTTCTGTAGGTTTATCTGCATTATTTGCATTGATTGCTGGTATGGCATTTACAAGTAGCGGCCAGCAGGTTTTTGTTCAAAACCTTTGGACATGGTTCAATGTTGGTAGTTTCGCTCCTGGCATTAGCTTACATTTAGATGGCTTATCTTTACTTATGATGGGCATGATCACTGGTGTTGGTTTCCTAATCCACATCTTTGCATCATGGTACATGCGTGGTGAAGAAGGTTATGCGCGTTTCTTTTCTTATTTCAACCTATTCGTTGCAAGCATGCTTGTGCTTGTATTGGGTGACAACTTAGCGTTGCTATTCTTAGGTTGGGAAGGCGTAGGTCTTTGCTCTTACTTGCTCATCGGTTTCTATTATGCAAACCCTGCAAATGGTTGGGCGGCGATCAAAGCATTTACAGTTACCCGCGTAGGTGACGTATTCTTACTTATCGCTTTATTCTTGCTTTACCAACAATTTGGTACGCTTAATACTCAGTACATCGTTGAACATGCAGCAGAAGTAATGACGAAGAGTTCGTCACTTACCATCTGGACTGCATTAATGTTGTTCTTGGGTGCTGCTGGTAAATCTGCTCAAATTCCATTGCAAACATGGTTGGCAGATGCGATGGCAGGTCCAACACCTGTTTCTGCATTAATCCACGCAGCAACAATGGTAACGGCTGGTGTGTACTTATGCTGTCGTCTATTCAGCGTATTTGAGCTTGCACCTGAAGTGATGCAATTCATTTCGGTAACAGGTGCTGTAACTTTATTAGTTGCAGGTTTTGCTGCTCTTGTGCAAACAGACATCAAACGTATTTTGGCTTACTCAACAATGAGTCAGCTTGGTTATATGTTTATGGCTGTTGGTGCAGAAGCTTACCAAGCTGGCTTGTTCCACATGTTGGCTCACGCATTCTTCAAAGCATTATTATTCTTGTCTTCTGGTGCAGTTATTCTTGCTTACCATCACGAACAAAATATTTTCAAAATGGGCGGTTTGTTCTACAAAAACAAATTCCTATTTGCATGTTTCGCGATTGGTGGCGGTGCATTAGCAGCGATTCCATTCTTAACAATCGGCTTCTTCTCAAAAGATGCGATTCTTGGTGAAGTTTGGGTTCAAGGTCAATCAGTTGCTCTATACCACACCTTATATTGGGCTGGTGTAGCAGGTGCGTTCCTGACTTCAATCTATACCTTCCGTTTAATCTGGGTTGTATTCTTCGGTAAAGAAAATACACATTACCATGAGATTAAAGGTGCAACTTACTGGGCGCCATTAGGTATCTTGGCAGTATTGTCTACTTTTGTGGGCGCTGCACTAAAAGGTCCTGTAGCTGGTATTTTAAATACAGCGAAAATTCCTGAATTCCACGTTGCTGAACAGTTTGTAGAAGGCATGCATGGAGCAGAGCATTTAGCTGTAGGTATCGCGCTTGTTGGTTTAGCAGTTGGTATTGGTCTGTTTGCTTTTGCTTACGGTGCAGTAAAATCGTTTGCTCAAACAAGTCTTGGTGCTGGCTTAGCTCATATCTGTCGTACTGCATTTGGTTTCGATGCGTTGTATGACATCGTTTTTGTTAAACCTTATTTATTCTTCGCCAAACTATTTGGTCGTGATCCAATTGATAGCTTGTGGCTTGTGCTTCCTGCACTTGTTAAAGGCGGAAACAGTTTTACAAGCTCACGTCAAACAGGTTCATTGCGTGAATACGCATCAAGCATGTCACTCGGTGTAGTGGTGTTATTGATGATCTTGATCGTTATTCAGGTAGTGGGGAAATAAAATGGAAAACAATTTAATTTTACCCGCGCTGATCCTTGTTCCGTTCATTGCAGGTTTTGCTTGTTGGTTAGTCGATAAACTCGACAAAACTTTGCCACGCTGGATTGCCCTAATCGGTATGCTCATTACTTTGGGCTTAGGTCTTGCACTTTGGCAAAGTGGTACTTATACATACGAGTTGGGCTCAAAAGTCCCAACTTGGTCAGCTGAGTTCTATTTACCGTGGATTAAATCTCTCGGTATTGGCATTCACTTAGCAGTGGATGGCTTATCTTTACTCATGGTGTTGTTAACAGCTTTACTTGGTGTACTTGCTGTTGGTTGCTCATGGGGCGAGATTCAAAAGAACGTTGGTTTCTTCCACTTAAACTTATTATGGAGTTTAGGTGGCGTTATTGGCGTGTTCTTGGCAATCGATTTGTTCCTATTCTTCTTCTTCTGGGAGATGATGCTTGTACCAATCTACTTCTTGATTGCGTTATGGGGTCATAAAGGTTCAAACGGCCGTTCACGTGTTTACGCTGCAACTAAGTTCTTCTTATATACGCAAATCGCTGGTTTAGTGATGTTAATCGGTATCCTTGGCCTTGTGGTCTATGGCTACATGATGACTGGTATGATCGGTTTTGATTACAACTATTTATTAGCTGTAGCGAATCGTTTACCTGCTGGCTTCGCGTATGGTTTCATGATCTGCTTCTTTATTGGTTTTGCAGTGAAGTTACCAGTTTTCCCATTGCACGGCTGGTTACCAGATGCGCATGCTCAAGCTCCTACAGCGGGTTCTGTAGACTTGGCTGGTATCTTGATTAAGACAGCAGCGTACGGTTTGCTCCGTTTTGTAATTCCATTCTTCCCAGCAGCTTCTGCACAGTTTGCAGATATTGCGATTATTTTCGGTTTGATTGGTATTTTCTACGGCGCTTGGTGTGCTTACCAGCAAACTGACATGAAACGTTTACTTGCGTATACGTCGATTTCACACATGGGCTTCATTTTACTTGCAATCTATGCAGGTAATATTTTGACCTTCCAAGGTTTAATGATCATGATGTTGGCACATGGTTTGTCATCTGCTGCATTGTTCATTATGTCTGGTCAAATCTACGAGCGCTTGCATACACGTGATTTGCGTTTGATGGGTGGTCTTCGTGGTCAACTCCAATACTTACCATTCTTCTTAATGTTCTTCGTAGCTGCTCTTGTTGGTGTGCCAGGTTTAGGTAACTTTATTGGTGAATTCCTGATTTTGATGGGTTCATTTAATAAATATCCTGCCTTCACGATTCTTGCTTCTATCAGCCTTGTATTTGCAGGTTTATATGGTTTGATCTTGATTCACCGTGCTTTATTTGGTGAGCCAAACCCTGAACAAAAGCAACACTACACTAATCCATTAAAAGACTTATCTGCTCGTGAAGTTGTTATTTTGATGATTTGTGCGATTGGTCTCGTTTGGCTTGGTATCTTCCCACAAACATTCTTGGATGTATCTCATTCAAGTATGCAGTGGTTGGTCAATAGTTATGTGCCAGTACAAGAAGTCGTTGAAACTGTTCAGCAAACAGCTACTCAACTTGACCATGTGGAGATCCAATAATCATGAACTTCACAGTATCATTCTCTACGATTATGCCATTAGCGCCTGTGATGATTGTTGCGTTGACAACAGTCGTCGTCATGTTGCTCATTGCAATTAAGCGTAACCATAATTTAATCGCAACAACTTCTGTTGTCGGTTTAAACCTTGCTGCACTTTATATCTTGCTAGAACTATTTGGCGGTAAATTTGTACCGGCAAATGTGATGGGCATGTTTATGGTTGATCCATTTACATTGTTCTATCAGTTCATGATTTTAGTTGCATCATTGGCGTGTTGTACTTTGTCTCATGCTTATATCGAGACTTATAAAGACAACCGTGAAGAACTCTATCTTTTGTTACTTGCTTCTGTAGCAGGTGCAATGTTGATGGTTGCAAGTTCTCACTATGCATCTTTCTTTATTAGCCTTGAGTTAATGTCGATTCCTGTATACGGCTTACTTGCTTATACATATCAACGTAGCCAATCGCTTGAAGCGGGTATTAAGTATCTTGTACTTTCTGCAACAGCTTCTGCGATGTTGTTGATGGGTATGGCGTATATCTACGCTTACACTGGTTCGCTTTCATTCTATGATTCTGTTCAAGCTTTATTTGGCGCAATCAAACAGCCAATGGTGTTATTAGGTTTAGCACTTATTATTTTCGCTGTTGCATTCAAATTATCGCTTGCACCGTTCCACAAATGGACACCAGATGTATATGCAGGTGCTCCAGCTCCAATGGCAACTTTCTTAGCGACTGCTGCTAAGGTTGCAACTATTGGTTTGTTCGTACGTTATTTGCTTGCTTCTGGCGCAATCATGGTGAACTCGCTAGTGACTGTTTTGACAATCATTGCTGTATTGTCAATTTTAGTCGGTAACTTGCTCGCTGTTCGTCAAGTGAACTTAAAACGTATTTTGGGTTATTCATCTATTGCTCACTTTGGTTATTTGTTAATTGCTTTAATTAGCATGACATATGCGAGCTTAGGTAGCGTAACTGTGTATGTGGTGACTTATGTATTAACAACTATTGGTGCCTTTGGTGCAGTAGCGTTAATGTCTAGCCCATATAACAACGTAGATGAAGCTCAAAGCCTTGCAGACTACCGTGGTTTGTTCTGGCGCCGTCCAGTACTTACAGCAACATTAACAGTCATGATGTTATCTTTGGCTGGTATTCCATTAACAGCAGGCTTCATTGGTAAGTTCTTGGTTGTTATGGCTGCTGTAACGACTCAACATTGGTTCTTAGCTGCAATGATTATTGTGGGTAGTGGTATTGGTTTGTATTACTACTTACGTGTGATGGTTGTGATGTATATGACTCCACCTGAAACTCCTCGTATTGATGCTGATGCACATTGGGGACAAAAAGTGGGTGGTTTGATGGTATTAGCTGCTGCTGCATTAGTGATTATTTTGGGTGTATATCCAGATCCAATGATTAATTTGGCATTAAAAGCAGAAATTTTATCTCCATTACATTTCATGCTTTCGCAACAACAATAATTCTTGTGTACAAAAAAGCCTCCAAATATGGAGGCTTTTTTTTATTGATAGTTAAAAAAAGATTATAATAAATACGTTTTTATATTTTTAGGTAACATCTGTGGCCATTCAAGAAATTCGTCACCCACTTATTCGTCATAAATTAGGTTTATTACGTCGTGCTGACATCAGTACTAAGAATTTCCGTGAGCTTGCTCAAGAAGTGACTATGTTATTGACATATGAAGCAACGAAAGATTTACCAGTTGTGGATTGCGAAATTGATGGATGGGCTGGAACTGTTACTACTCAGCGTATTGCTGGTAAAAAAATAACGATTGTACCGATTTTACGTGCTGGTATTGGTATGCTTGATGGCGTGCTTAATCTGATTCCAAGTGCAAAAGTAAGTGTGTTAGGTCTTGAGCGTAACGAAGAGACTTTGGAAGTACGTACTTACTATAAAAAGCTAGTTCCAGATGTGGCTAACCGTATTGCAATGATTATCGATCCTATGCTGGCAACAGGTAACTCTTTGGTTGCTGCAATTGATGTGTTAAAGGCAAGTGGATGTAAAGATATTCGTGTTATGGTATTGGTTGCAGCTCCTGAAGGAATTGCAAAAGTTGAGGCAGCACATCCTGACATTCAGCTTTATACTGCATCTATTGATGACGGCTTAAATGAACAAGGTTATATCGTTCCTGGTTTAGGCGATGCTGGCGACAAGATTTTTGGTAGTGTTCAAAAAGATTAATTTTTGAAATAGTCATAAAAAAGAGACTTCATCAAACCGTATTTTTTAACAGCGGAATTGAAAGTCTCTTTTTATTTACAGCAACGATTGGATGGGAAAAGTAGGGGAAAGATCATGAAACAAGAGTTTTATATTGGAAGAGTAAAACAATATAACGCCGATAAGGGGTTTGGTTTTATTTCAACCACTGAAGGTGATATTTTCTTTCATATTTCTGACTTTCCTGCATCAGAAGGTGAGCCGAAAAGAAATGAGAAAGTGAGATTTCTTGCGGCTGACAATCAAGGGAAATTTAAAGCGATCAAAATTGAGCGTGTTGACACGAATCCTGCGAAAACCAAAAAAAATAAAATTGCGGATCACAATAAAGCGATCACGAGTGAGTTATTGTCAAATTTCCGACGTTAATAATGAGCTAAATGTAATATATTAAAAACACTTAAATAATGAATGTATTAGACAAGTGTTTTGATGCGTTCAGAAAGATTAAGTGATTTAGAATTAAGGGAGATATTAATTTCCCTTAATTTTCTTAAAAATGAATAATAAGATAAAGAATGGGGAAATATGGTTCAACGGGGAAAAATTAAACGCAGCAAATTCAAGCTGAGTTCACGTGAGTACATCAGTATATTTATCGTTGGCATCTTGGTTGTTGTTGCGTGTGTGACTTTTATTGTATTGCACTATCGTCAACAGGCTCAGCAGCGTGCATCACATGAAAAAGTACAATTATTAATAGAGCAACAGAAGCAGATTATTAAGGAACAGCGCGCAGCTTTGGGTAAATTGCCAGATATACAACTTTCTGAGAAAACGAAAAAGGCTTTAGTATTTACTCCTCAAACAGTTGCTTCTCAAACAGCTCCAGCCCCGGAACGAGTAAATAATGAAACATCGGCTTTTCATTGTGATGGGCGTGAGTATTGTACGCAAATGCATTCTTTAGAAGAGGCACGTTGGTTTGTAAGAAATTGCCCGAACACTAAAATGGATGGAGATCATGACGGTGAGCCATGTGAAAATGACTCACGATGGCATTAGAAAATCAGGCTTTAAGCCTGATCTTCATCGCAGAATTTTAAAAATGCTTTAAGACCTGGGCCTTGATATTTTTGGCGATGTACCAGCATATAAAGCGGACGGGTCAGTTGCCAAAATGGTGTATCTAAAATAACGAGTTGACCTTTCTCACTTAAAGGTTCAATCGCTAATCTAGAAATACAAGACATCCCTAAACCACCTGCCACTATTTTCAAGATTGCTTCATTATGACCAAGAGTTAAGCGAATGTTTGCATCTGGTAGATCTTGCAAAATTGCATTATCAAAGACTTCACGCGTACCGGATCCTTCTTCACGTAAAATCCATTCTACATCATGAAAATCTTGAGGCGTAAGTGGACGATTTAAACGAGTTAAAGGATGATCTGGTGAACAGCATACTGCTAACTCATCATCACGCCAATGAATACATTGGAGTTGAGGTAAGTGACAAGAACCTTCAATTAAAGCTAAATCTAATTGGAACTGATTTACTGCTTCAATCATTTGGCGTGTATTGCCCACTTGAAGTTGTAAATGTGCTTGCGGATGACGTTGTAAAAAGTTAGCCATTAAATCAGGCATTAAATAGTCGCTAATGGTTAAAGTCGCACCGATACGTAAATCGATACTTTGTAATTCACCCTTGGCAGCTTGTTCAAACGCTTCACAACGTCCTAATATTTCTAATGCTTGAGGAAGTAAAAAACGTCCAAGATCATTAAGCTGTAAGCGCTTACCTAAACGATCAAATAAAGGAGCACCTAAGCCGTCTTCTAAATCGGCTAAAGCCATACTAGCTGCACTTTGCGTCAGTCTGACCGCATCACTGGCTTTAGTAACGGTTCCTTCTTGGGCGACTGCTACAAAAACAGCCAACTGGCGTAATGTCATCCGCATGTTTAAAAAGCCTTAACGTTTAAAAGTATTCATTATTTCGGCTGTCATGCTAACATGAGCGCACTATTTCATGCCACGTTGAAATCATGTCAATTGAAAAATTTAGCGTAGAAAAAGTTTTATCAGTTCATCGTTGGACCCCAACACTTTTCAGCTTTACCATGACTCGCCCTTCGCATTTTAAATTTACCGCAGGTCAGTTTGCGCGTATAGGTTTAAAGGTAGGTGACGAACTGGTTGTTCGTGCTTATTCAGTGGTGTCTTCTCCATTTGATGAAACGCTAGAGTTCTTCTCAATTGTTGTACCAGACGGTGCTTTCACTTCGAATCTACAGCATTTGAAAGTCGGTGATGAGCTTTATTTGGAAAAAATTCCATATGGCTATCTGACTTTGGCGCGTTATCAGCAACCTTTGCCGCATGATTTATGGTTGTTGGCAACAGGTACAGGTCTAGCTCCATTTTTGTCGATGCTACAAGACTTTGAGACTTGGTCTAATTATCAAAAGATTAATTTGGTTTATAGCGTCCGTACGTCAGATGAATTGGCATATGTCAATCGTATTCAAGAGATTGCTGAAACGTTTGGGGAAGGGCATAACGGCTTTAAATTTACTCCTATTATTACCCGAGACTCATCAGCGCCGTTGCATGAGCGCTTACCGGTTTTAATCGAAAGTGGTGAGTTAGAAAAAGCAGCAGGTCTGGAACTTAATTCAGCAACCAGTCACGTTATGTTATGTGGAAACCCACAAATGGTAGATGACACCAAAGAAGCTTTAAAACGCCGTGGTTTGACGATGAATCGTCGTGGTGAAGGAAATATTGCGGTAGAAAATTATTGGTAAAAATCGAAAATAAAATATTTTTAAGAAAACTTTTTATGGATATGTTTATTAATGGACAAACATATCCATAAATTCACGAATTTCTGAAATCGCGCTGTCGACATCTGTTGAAAGCCAAGTTGGTTCAAACAGACCTGCATAATATTCAAGACGATCTTGAGGAACAACCAAGCGAACAGGGCAGTCTTCTTCAAGTAAACGCCACGGTAAAATCGGGACTTCATTGTCCAGAAATACATTGATATTACGAATATCAACAATCATCGCATTAACACATTCAGGGAATGGCATGACCGAGAACTCTTCGGTACGGCGACGGAAATACTCAAGATCACCCCATTTTAACTGAAAGCTTGGTTTATTAAATTCAATAATACCAATGAGATGCTCATCTCTTGTTTGATGCAAATAACATTGATGTGTGACGTCAGTGTCGAGATCAAGAGTTACGCTTTGCTGACGATACATCATAAAATTGAGTAGCTTTAAAACAAGGGGGCTTATTATAGCCTATTTTATAAAAAGTAAGCGCTAAAACATATTGTATTACAAATCGAGTTTTGAAGAAGGTGATGAATAAAATGAGATTATATTTTTAATAGTCAAAATTAATGTGGCTAAATTTTATACTAAATTTATTATTTTAAAAGTAGAGTTTTGCAAACCTAGTCACCTACGCATAATGCTTTTTCACACAATGCAACAAATCAAATTGTTATGATGATTATAAAGTTAATGATAATAGAAGAGGGGAAAGAAGATGCATGATTTTTCAAAACCACCTCATGTGACGAGTCCTGAAGAAACTGCGAAAAAAAGAAGATTGCCAGTTTATATTTTAATTATTGTTGGGCTTTTTCTTATTGCACTCATCGTCTACATGGTTGCTGATCATAGCAAAACGCCTAAAGAAGAAGGAGCTTTTCAACATGAGACCACACCACATGTCATGATGGGTAGTCCTGATTTGAAAACTTACAAAGGATAGTAAGCCCAACAGTATATCTTGATAGAAAGCCTTTAGGATGTGCCCTGAAGGCTTTTTTTGCAATCTTTTGCATCAATTTGTTGTATTTATGCAGAAGGTTGTTGATTGAAAAATATTCAAAACATAAGGTGACATAGACCGCATTTATCGTCATTTTTTACAACGAACTGGTGTTTTTCATTTATTGATAACACTGAAAAGAACATAACAATTGAGGACATAACAATATGAATGAATTTTTTAATGGGCCTCGCGGCGCTCAGTTTGATGCGATGTATTACTGGGATCAGTTTCATCCTATTTTGGCTGCAATTGTCATCTTACTGGTTGGCTGGATAATCGCTTTAGTGGTAGCAGCAGGGGTAAAAAAACTTCTGCAAAAATTAAATACCAATGCCAAATTATCTTCAGCTACAGGGCGTACTCCCAATATAGAAGGTCTCGTCTCCAAAGTCATATTTTGGTTTATTTTGATTCTTGCCGTTGTTGCTGCTTTAAATGTACTCAACATTAGTGGAGTAAGTGGTCCATTTAGCAATATGGTGAATCAGGTACTTGTTTACATTCCAAATATTATAGCTGCGGTGGTGGTGGGCTTTATTGGCTGGATTGTTGCTCGACTGGTGCGAGCAGGGATCACCAATGTGCTGTCTAGAACGCAACTTGATGATAAATTAAGTAGTGAAGTAGGTGTAGGAGGAATCAGTCAGAATATCGGTGAAATTCTTTACTGGCTTGTACTATTACTTTTCCTTCCGATTGTTCTCTCAATCTTGGGATTAACAGGTTTACTTATTCCTGTTCAAAACATGGTGAATGAGGCGATTGCCTTCTTACCCAATATCTTCATTGCTGGCGTTATCGTTTTTGTTGGTTATATCTTGGCAAAAATTGTACGCGGTATTGTTGAAGGTCTAATCAATAGCTTAGGTGTTCAAGCTCAAGCTGAAAAAATTGGTCTTTTCAAAAATTCAAATGTAGGCAAATTCTTAGGTTCATTTGTTTTTGCCATTATTATCATTACGACATTGATTGTGGCATTTGAAGCTTTGGGTATTCAGACCATTTCTCAACCAGCGACAGCAATGCTGAATGAAATCTTGCAAGCGATTCCGAATATTATTGCTGCTGGTTTAATTCTACTTGTTGCTTATATTGTTTCTCGATTTGTTGGACGCTTGGTTGCTGAACTTATTGCAGGAACAGGTGTTGATGAAATTCCAGCAAAATTAGATGTACAACGCTTTTTAGGTCAAACTAAAGTCTCTGGTGCTGTTGGCTGGTTAATTGTGTTCTTTACGATGCTCTTTGCAGTTTCTGAAGCTGCTGACCGTCTTGGTTTTGAACAGATTAGTGGTCTAATTGCAATGTTTATCCATTTCGGTGCAAACATTCTATTGGGCGCTGTGATTTTGGTGATTGGTTTCTGGCTTGCAAATGTTGTAGCGAACGTAGTTCAACGTGGTGAATATAATAGTTCGCGTTGGTTAGGTAGTTTGGTTCGTGTCTTGATTATCGGCTTAGTTCTTGCGCTTGGTTTAAAAGCGATGGGTATTGCTGATTCGATTGTGAACCTTGCATTTGGTTTAACTCTAGGCGCAGTTGCAGTTGCTTTCGCACTTGCATTTGGTTTGGGTGGCCGCCAACCAGCAGAAAGATTGCTATCTGATTTGCTTGATAAAGCGAAAAAAGAAGCAAATCATCCAAATCCTTTATATCAACCACCTACTACAACAGCAGCGAGTACGTCTTCAACTCCAACTTCATCAACCACGACAACTCCACCATCAACGGTTCCATCTGATGCAAAACCAGCAGATTCTGCACAGGTAAACCCAGCACAACCACCTGTAAATAAACCATTTGGCTCTACGGGGGAAAATGATGAAATTTAGTGAGTGAACTAATTTTCAGATAAACCGTACAAAAAATCTTTGATTTTTGTGATAAGTTCGACCACTCTATATGAGTGGTCGTTCTGTCTTTGACAGCTATAAAAACAAATAAGTGAGGAAAATACGATGAAAAAACCTGGTCGTTTTTTAGCACCTGTTGTAATTGCTGGGATTACCGTTGGTTTTTTAGCAAGTGCTTATAAATTTGTATTTAGCAAATCTGACTCATCAAAACAGGCAACAACGCATACACGTGATGCTGAAAAATCATCAAGTGAGTCTAAAGCAGCAAATTAGCTTATTCCGTATTTAAACATATTGTGCTGCTGCATAAGCAGAAGACCAAGCCCATTGGAAGTTATAACCTCCTAAATGGCCGGTTACATCAAGTACTTCTCCAATAAAGAACAGTCCTTTCTGCTTTTTGCTTTCGAGTGTTTTAGATGAAACTTCGGTTGTATCAATTCCACCTAAGGTCACTTCGGCAGTACGGTATCCTTCAGTGCCTGATGGTTTAACCGAAAAACCATGTAACTGCTCGGCAATATGCTCTAGCTGTGCATCACTAATATTACCAATTGCCGTTTCGCTATGCTCTGTCCATATGAGTTGTTGTAGCTCTTGTACAATACTTTTCGCGGTAAATTCATTCAGAAGGGTACGCAATAAAACTTTCGGCTGTGCTTTCTTTTTGTCTTTTAAATAAGTTGTTAAATCTTGGCTTGGGAAAAAGTCAATTTTAAAACTTTCTCCAGTATTCCAATAGTTAGAAAGCTGTAAGGAACTTGGTCCACTTAAACCACGATGGGTAAATAATAACGCTTCAGTAAAGCTATTTTTTGAGTTGCTTAACGTAACATCTAAAGCATTACCACTTAAGCGTGTGGTGACTTCTTTAATATGATCTGAAAAAGTAAATGGAACTAAACCAGCACGGGTTGGGAAAACTGTATGTCCAAATTTTTGTGCCAATTCATAGCCAAAACCAGAGCCACCCAAAGTCGGAATAGATAAGCCTCCTGTAGCAACAACTAATGACTCACAGCTAAAACGACCTTGATTGGTGTGTACAGAAAAACCGCCTTGTTCTAATGGGTCGATCTGTCCAACTTCACAATGGGTTTGGACTTCAACATTGTTGGTTTTATTACACTCACTCACCAACATCTCTAAAATTTCTTTAGCGCCGTTTAACGTAAATAATTGCCCGTGTTTACGTTCTTCATAGGCAATTCCATAATCACACACCAGACCAATAAAGTCCCAGTTGCTATAGCGTGACAGGGCAGAAATGACAAAGTGCGGATTATGAGAAATATAGTTATCAGGCTCTACATAGAGGTTGGTAAAGTTACACTTGCCTCCGCCCGACATTAAAATCTTTTTACCAATTTTGTTGGCTTTTTCTAAAATTAAAACCGAGCGCCCTCGTTTAGCAGCATGTGCAGCCAACATGAGTCCAGAAGCGCCTGCACCTAAGACAATGACATCGACATGACTGTTAGACATAAGAGATTCTCGATTAATCGTGAAAATTAAAAAGGGGCATATACTACCATGTCAGCACTTACTCGTGCTAAAGACATTTATTGCCGTAGAGAAAACCTTAACTAAAATGAGTAAATTATTGGTGCGATTTATTTCTTTTATCTGCCTGTAAACCACCAGAATGAATAGCCAAAATACGAGTTCCTTCAGAAAAGTAATTATTCTTTATAAGGTCAAACAGACCGAACATCATTTTTCCCGTATAGATCGGTTCAAGAGGCACGGTATATTGCTTTTCAAAACCTTCAATAAATGCAAATAGTTCAGGTGACGTTTTCGCATAGCCACCGCAACAATAAGCATCAGTGAGCGACCAATTCTGTTTTTTAGTCCACTGCTGAATCTCTTGTTGTAAAAAGTCACCTTTTAAAGCCGAAAATCCTAAAACTTTTTGATGTGTTGAACTTTTTTCAATGAGCCCTGAAATCGTTCCTCCAGTTCCAACTGCACAACAAATGACATCATAGTTTTGTAAATCACTTTGACTGAGAATTTCCTGACATCCTTGTACTGCTAGCTCATTAGAACCACCTTCAGGAATAATGAAAGTTTCAGGAAATTGATTGTGTAATTGTTGAAGGTAGTTTGCATCATCCCTCAAGCGATATTCATTGCGTGAGACAAAATGTAGCTGCATTCCCAAACTTTGGGCTTTTGCTAAAGTGGGGTTAAGAGGCTTACTCGCTAACTCTTCACCACGAATAATTCCAATACTATTTAAGCCAAAAATATGAGCTGCATAAGCCGTTGCAGCAATATGGTTTGAATAAGCGCCACCAAAAGTCAAAATATTTGATAGTCCTTGTTGTTTTGCGGCAAGCAGATTGTATTTTAGTTTGAAAAATTTATTGCCCGAAATTTGAGGATGAATTAGATCTATCCTTTTAATGTCGAGATGAACAGATGAGGGGAGTTCAATGTGCTGATAGGAAATAGGCTGGGCAATGTGATCAAACATTAGAAATTGAGAAAAATAATGAATGATCACATTGTAACTTTTTAAAGAGAACTTTAAAAAGCTGATTAAGAGCTTGTGTCGACAGAAGTAATCACTGACATACCAGGACGTAAGTGTTCCATTCCTTCCTGATTCGGGTCTATGGTGATGCGTACAGCTATGCGTTGCACAACTTTAGTAAAGTTACCTGTCGCATTGTCTGGCTTTAACACACTGAACTCTGAACCTGCAGCAGGTGAGATTTGCTCAACATGGCCTGTAAATTTTTTGTGGTTCATGGCATCGACAGTAAACGATGCTTTTTGACCAATTCGCATATTGGCAATTTGGGTTTCTTTAAAGTTAGCAATCACCCAAGTTTGCTGTGGAATTAAGTAGAGTAACTGTGAGCCTGCCGCGACATATTGTCCAACACGAGGGTTTACTTCACCCAGTTGACCATCCATTGGAGTAACAATAACGCTATAGTCTTTGGTGGTCTGTGCTTGGTCTAACTGTGCTTTAGCACTTGAAACTTGTGCTTCTAAGCCAGCTTCTGCGACCTGTGCGGTTTTCAAAGCCTCTTTAGCAACTAAAACATTCGCTTCTGCCTGTTTCAGTGCAGCAAGGTTATTTTCAGCATCGGCCGCGGCTTTATCTTGCTCAGATTTAGAGGCTGCACCACTATTTCCTAGCTGTTGGTAACGTCTAAGCTGAGCTAAAGAGAGTTCGTATTGAGCTTTTGCTTGATCGACTTTAGCTTGCGCCGCCACAATATCAGCTTGCTTCTGAGCAATGGATTGGGTTTGGTTGGCTAAAGTATTTTTAGCTTGTTCAACCCCAGAAGCTGCCTGAGTTACTTTTTGGTCATAAGTGGTTGCATCAATGTGCATTAACACTTGACCCTTTTTAACATGATCAAAGTCTTTGACTAATACATCTTTAACGTAGCCATTAATTTGTGAAGATAAAATCGTAGTTTTACCTTTGACATAACTATTGTCAGTTTGCTGGACACTCGTTGCAAAAGGACCAATTCTCCATGCCCATAGAATTACTAAAATACCGATAATAAGGACTCCCAACATCCAGAACAGAGTTGAGCTTTTTGTCGGAATCAATTTACTTGCAGGTGCAGGTGCAGGTGCAGGTGCAGGTGTTGGCTCGTTGGCAGGAACCTGAGCAGGTGATTGTTCCGGTTTGTTTTGATCATCTGACATATATCAATCTCAATTTCTATTTCATCAATAACAAAAGCCTTTAAGGACGGCTAATTCCTCTACGTTGTAGATATTTACTACGCGCAATGTTAAATCCACCCCATAAGAGCAATGCGATAGCAAAAATACCGTTTAACGCAATAACATCATTGTAGGCACGCACTTGTGCTTCACGGGTGACTACTTGATTGAGTGTGCGCATGGCCTGAGTCGTTTGTAATGCTGGGTCATTTGTTGTGATGGCTGCACTACGTTGATAGGTGGAGAGCCTTTGAGAAACTAACGGATCTGATTGTTCTAAATCTTTAATAATCTCGACTTGATAGTTTTGTGTGCGGTGTTGTTGATAGGTCGAGAAGAAAGAAGACCCGACAAGGCCACCAAAGGTTTGAGTTGCAGAGAACAGCACAATAAAAGTCACTACATACGAAGGACCTTTAGCCAAAGTCTGTGCGAAACCAATAAGCAGTAACGGCCCAATAAATAAACCACCTGCGAAACCTACTAGGAACTGACTTGCAAAGAAGTTCACTGGTCGAACATCACTGGTTAAGTGATAATCTAGTCCACAGGCAACCAGAATGAGGAACTCTGCAAAAAGTAAGTGGAAGATAATTCGTTCACGTGAAAAAGTCAGTGCACTAAACAGCGTTCCGCTTAAAATCCCGATGAATATCACCACATAAAGAGGTACAAACTGATCAGGCCCCATTCCCATAGCTTTTAAGAAATTAACCGCAGCATAGCTTTGCTCTGACATTAGAAGTCGAATAGCAAAAGCACCAAAAATAAAGCGTAAGGTCGAAGCAGTACCTAGCCAACGTGTCATAATTAATGGATTGGCTCGATAGTGTTCATAGAGCAAACCAAGAACCACTAGGCTAAAACCTGCGATTAATACATAGGCCAACCACTCACTGTTGAACCACCACAGAATTGGGCCTTGTGTAAGCACAATACATAAGCATGCAAAACCGGGAGCTAGTAAAGCAAAGGTAAAGAAATCCTGCTTCTCAAATACATAAATACGTAAGCTTCGTGGTAGTTTCAATGAAACGACCATGGCTAAACAACAAAGTGCTAAACCTAGCTCAAAGGTGTAAAGAACAGACCAACTGTCTGTACTGACAAGAAATGGAGAAATAATCCAAGCGACGGGAACCCCTAATTGTTGAAAACCGAAAGCGATATAGATGCCTTTTGCCATATCTGCTTTTTTAAAAGCTTGCATGGTGTAATACATACCTAAAGAGCTTAGAGGTGCTCCCGCTAAACCCGCTACAACTCTTGCAAATAGGGCCATTTCGTAGGTATGCACAAAAATATGTAAAACCAGCACGGCAATAAAAATAACCAGTCCTATTTCCGAAAATACTCTCAGACCATACTGTTGCCGGGCTTTAAACAAAATCAGGTTTGAGCTGACATTTGCCATGACATAAGCAGCAGGTAGCCAAGCAGCTTCGGAAGGAGTCAGTCCATATTCACCTTGAATTAAAGGTAAATTCGCCGTAATAAAACCATTACTTAAACTTGCCGAAAGGGCTATAAATAAACCAATAAAAAAGTAAATAAACCGCTTAGGTACAGAGTGTGCAATTGCTGCTGGTGAACCAGGCAAAGTCGGTTGCTCGTCTGGTGTCCAGTCGGGTGGTGTTTCTAAATAACGAGGCGTTTTACTCATTCTATCCCTCGAATTTTTGTACTTGAATACCATTAAATAGTAATTCAATTGCTCGTTTTGCTAAGCGAGTCTGTTCTTCTGGCTCATGTCCTTGAAATGAAGAACCTAACATTGCAGTGACCATAGCATAGTCATTGGCAGTGAGATCAGCTCGACACAGTTTTTGTTCTATGGCATTTTCAATCAGTGGTTTAAGTGCATTATTTCGCCGTTCATAAATTTTTAACATAATTGGATCTTGTCGATCAATCACTCTCCAAAAATCTTGCAAAATTGCAAGTTTAGGAAGTTGTGCAATATGTCCTTCAATTAAACGAAATAAACCATCTTCGAATTGTTGAAAATGAGCTGCTTTTTGCTCTAGCTGTGTAATTGCACGCTCTAAAAGGGCGCTAATTAAAGCCTTACGATCACAAAAGTTGCGGTAAAAAGTTGCTCTACCTACACCTGCATGGTCAATCACAACCTGTAAGGGGACATTAATACCATGAATACGAAAACATTCTTCGGCAGCATTGAGTAATTCATCCCGATTATGGGCAGCAATTTTTTGGCGGGTACTCATGTTCTTGGATTGAGAGTTTTAAAGACCAATATATTTAACGGACATTTTTGTCCGTTGTGAAGATATAAATTGTAAAAACATGAAAATTCAATTTTCATCATTTATATGTTTTCCATTTTTATATGTGACATAAAAAGCTGTTAGAATACCGCGCAATTGCGTGATGTTAGGTCAATACAATGTTTGAGTCCCTTATTCCTCTTTTTTCAATTGCGATGGCATTGATGCTTGGAGCAATAAGTCCTGGGCCAAGCTTTATTTACGTAGCACAAAATTCAATTTCTAAATCACGTAAACATGGTTTGTTTACAGCTTTAGGTACAGGTACAGGCGCAGCTCTTTTTGGTTTTCTAGCTGTTATGGGGTTGCAGGCAGTTTTATTAGCAGTGCCTTCCGCTTATTTAATCTTAAAAATTGGTGGTGGGCTGTATTTGCTTTGGCTGGCTTTTAAAATTATTAAACACGCTAAAGAACCAATTGCCATGGAAAATGATGGCAAATCAAAAATGACCTATAAACAGGCATATCGTTATGGCCTGATTACCCAGTTAAGCAACCCGAAAATTGCAGTCGTTCTAGCGAGTGTATTTACTGCTTTATTGCCAAAAGAAATTCCAAATTACTACTACGTTGCATTGCCAGTGATTTGTTTTATGATTGATGCAGGGTGGTATTCATGTGTTGCAATGCTGCTCTCTTCAGAGAAGCCTAGAACAATGTACTTAAAAGCAAAAACTGGCGTTGATCGAGTAGCTGGAAGCATTGTGAGTGTATTAGGCTTAAAATTAATTTTCTTCAAATGATAAGCCTTTAATTAAAATATCTAAAAAATCCAAAGCCAGCTATTTATAGTCTGGCTTTATTTTTGAGTAAAATATATACAAATTGAAATATCTTTTTTAGTACTTAAACATTTAAAAAGTGGTAACTTAATAAATAAAACAAAAAGAAATGAGGGTCACGTTATGAAAAAACTAATGGTGAGCATTTCTGTAGTTTTTCTCATCTTAACTACAGGGTGTGAGATGAAAACAATGAGTAAGCCACAACCAGCAAATGAGCGGACCATGAGCATTGTTGGTACAGCTGTTCATGAAAAAGATTACAAGATTTCCGATTTACAAGCCAATAATCATGAGCAATCCAACTATTAAGTTACTCATAGCTTGCATCACTTACTGCATGTTAAATGTGGTAAGTGCATGTGAGCCTGCATCCTTGGATTGGAAGCTTTTTCAGGAAAAATATGATTTAAATCATGATGGAATGTACAGCTTAAAAGAATTTGAACGTGTCCAAGATTTCTACCCGTATAACTGGTTTACGGATAAGCGTTTTCAGGGAGACAATAAACAAGCAGAGCTATTTCATTATTTAGATGAAAATAAGAATGGCTATTTAACAAATGAAGAGTTGGGTAATATACACGTTTTATTTAGTAACCCTTGCGAAGGGCGGCCTTGGTTATAATTTAAGCCTTCTTATAGATGTTTCTTGAAAATTTATAGTTAAAAAAGCTCCCTAAATTGAGAGCTTTTTTATTAAGACAAATTAAGAAACTTTATCGCCAGGTTTTGCACCGCTATCTGGTGAAATAATGAAAATACCTTCACCATTTCCAGCAGCAAGTACCATACCGTTTGAAATACCAAAACGCATTTTACGTGGCGCAAGATTTGCAACCATAACAACCAATTTACCTTTTAGGTCTTCTGGCGCATATTGACTGCGAATACCACTAAATACGTTACGTGGTTCAGCTTCACCAACATCTAACGTCAATTGAAGTAATTTATCTGAACCTTCAACTGTACCTGCTTCAAGTACTTGAGCAACACGTAAGTCAACTTTTAAGAAATCTTCAATACCGATAATTTCAGCTTCACCCACTGCTGGTGTAGGAGTTGCTTTTTTCTCAGCTGCTTTGTCTTTTTTCGCTGCCGCTTTTGTTGCTTCTGGAGCAGGAGCACCTAAAGACTCTTTAGAAGCATCAACCATAGCTGCAACAGCTTTTGGATCAACACGCTGCATGAGAGGTTGGAACTGTGCAATCTCATGACTTACAAGAATTTGTTTACGTGACTCGAAATCGAAGCTTTCAAGTTTTAAGAAATCTTGAACTTGCTTTGCCAAAGTTGGAAGAACTGGAGCCAAGTACACCGCGAGTTGACGGAATAAGTTGATACCCACAGAACATACATCAAGAACTTGTTGCTCTTGACCTTCTTGTTTCGCAAGTGCCCAAGGTTTTTTCTCATCAATATATTGGTTTGCACGGTCAGCAAGCGCCATAATTTCACGGATCGCCGTAGAGAATTCCCGTGCTTCATATGCTTTAGCAATTGAATCGCCTGCATCAATAAAGCTTTGTACTAACTCAGATTCTGTACATTCAGCAGATAAAGTATTGTTAAAGCTACTATTGACGAATTTTGCACAGCGGCTAGCAATATTAACGACTTTACCGACTAAATCTGAGTTTACTTTTTGAACAAAGTCATCAAGGTTCAAGTCAGAGTCTTCAACTTTATCTGAAAGTTTAGAAGCGAAGTAGTAACGTAAATATTCTGGGTTTAAATGCTGTAAATAAGTCTCGGCCTTAATGAAAGTACCGCGAGATTTAGACATTTTTTGTCCATTTACAGTCAAGAAACCATTTACAAACAAGCCTGTTGGAGTGCGATAGTTCGCACCTTCAAGCATTGCGGGCCAGAATAACGCATGGAAATAAACAATGTCTTTACCAATAAAATGATAGACATCGTTTTGGCTATCTTTTTTCCAGAAATCGTCAAAGTTTAAATCTGGGCGTTTAGTTTTAATGTAGTTTTCAAAACTAGACATATAACCAATTGGTGCATCTACCCACACGTAGAAATATTTATTTGGTGCGTCTGGAATTTCAAAACCGAAATACGGTGCATCACGAGAAATATCCCAGTCTGCTAAACCAGCTTCAAACCACTCATCTAACTTGTTCGCAATTGAAAGTGGTAAGCGACCTTCATCACGCGTCCATTTTTGTAAATATTCAGAGAAGTTTGGAAGTTTGAAGAAATAATGGTCTGATGATTTTTCAACTGGTGTTGCACCACTTAAAGTTGAACGCGGGTTAAGTAACTCTGTTGCATTATAAGTTGTACCACACACTTCACATGAGTCGCCGTATTGATCTTCTGACTTACATTTCGGGCAGGTACCCTTAATGAAACGGTCAGATAAGAACATCCCTTTTTCTGGGTCAAATAATTGAGTTACAGGGCGAACTGCAATATTTCCAGCTTCACGGTTTTTAATGTAGATATCTGTTGAGCGTGCTTTGTTTGCATCGCTATGTGTTGAATCGTAATGATCGAAATGAACGCCAAATCCGTCAAAATCACGAATGTGTTCTTTTTGAACATTCGCAATTTGCTCTTCTGGGCTAATACCATTCGCTTCAGCACGTAGCATAATCGCTGTACCATGAGCATCGTCCGCACACACATAAGTCACATCATGACCCATTGCCCGCATGGCACGAACCCAGATATCTGCCTGGATGTAACCGAGTAAATGACCCATATGAATTGGACCATTCGCATAAGGGAGGGCATTAGTGACTAAAATTTTACGCACGGATCTCATTCTCTCATTCGTATTTATAAGGTGGAAGATTTTAACTGATGAGTGAAGAAAAACAAAGCATGAGAAGGATTGCTTCATAAGGGGGGCGAGTGCAAGACAAGAGCTAAGCTTGAGTAGTTGGATAAGCAAAGATTAATAATCTTTGGCTAGAAGCAAGGGGAAGCAAAACATATTTTAAGTTAAAAGTTATTTCTCTTTAGAAAAGATAAACAAATCAAAAAATATTTGAATCTTCCTGTATTGTCTTTGTTTCAAATTGCAGTTACGGTCAGAAAATAAGTCATAACGATGTATAACTATTAACTTACTTCAGGTAATTTTTTTAATTAACGATGAGGATAACAACGATGACTACTGAAAATAAATTAGATGAATTAAAGGCAAAAGCGGCAGATGCAAAAGTAAAGGGTGAGAAAGCTTTGGACGACCTAAAGGAAAATGTTAAAGAGAAACAGGCCGCTGCAAAAGATGCTGTTGAAGATAAAGTAGATGAATTAAAGTCAAAGGCAGCAGATGCAAAAGCACAAGGTGAAAAAGCCTTGGATGATTTGAAGGACAATGTAAAAGAAAAACAGGCTTCTGCAAAAGATGCTGTTGAAGATAAAGCCACTGATTTGAAAGGCAAACTTGATGATGCTCAGCATAGTCTGCAAGATAAGTTTGATCACTTACGTACTGAAGCGGCCCATAAGCTTGATGATGCTAAAGCCAAAGCCGCAGAATTGAAGGAAGAAGCTGCATCAAAACTTGATGAGTTAAAAACCCAAGCAACTGCAAAGTTTGATGAATTGAAGAAAACAGCAACAGACAAACTGAATAAGTTAAAAAATCACGATTCTGCTGAATAAGCTGATTTAAACTAAAATCCGTGCTGCTCACTCAAATGTTGAGGCTTTAAAATTAGCAATTATTCATTTCGAGTTGAGCGAGTACGGACCAATACTGTTACACTAGCTCCAACAAGCTGTAATGATCTGTTTTTGGAGTAAACAATATGTCTTGGCTTTCTTCATTAAAGTCTGTTTTTTCACCGGCACAAGAAGTGAAAGAAGATGAAATCCAAACCGTACTCCAAAATTATTTGCTACCCCATTCCAAAGATGCCTTAAAAGAGCGCATTAGTCAGCTTCAGGTGCAAGGTCGAGTTCTACAACTCACCATTAATACATTTCCTGATGAAAAAGAGCATCTGCAGCAAATTCATGATGAATTAGCCGATGCCTTAGAAAAGTGTGGTATTGAAGAACTTAATTTGCATGTAGTTCAGCAAAAGCGCCCAGCACAAGAAAGCGCAGGTCAAGGTTGTTCATCTAAAGCACCGAAAGAAAATTCAAACTTACCACCAGTAGTTGATGCCTCAACTAAATCTGAACCTGATCCAAACAATCCACCGATTCAAAAAGCTGCTCCTCAACAAAGAGATGTTCCAGCTCATCCTCGAATTAAGAACGTTATTTTGGTTTCATCTGGTAAAGGTGGTGTTGGTAAATCGACCACTACGGTCAATTTAGCGCTTGCCTTACAAAAAATGGGACTCAAGGTTGGGGTGTTAGATGCCGATATCTATGGCCCAAGTATTCCAACCATGTTAGGTAATGCTGGCAAAACACCTCTTATTGAAAGTGAAAATTTTGTACCTTTAGATGCATATGGTATGGCTGTACTTTCTATTGGACATCTCACTGGTGATAACAATACACCTGTCGCATGGCGTGGACCGAAGGCAACAGGTGCTCTAATGCAATTGTTTAATCAAACACTTTGGCCAGATTTAGATGTATTGATGATTGATATGCCGCCGGGTACAGGTGATATCCAACTCACACTTGCACAGCGTATTCCTGTGACTGGCTCAATTATTGTGACGACTCCGCAAAATGTTGCTTTATTGGATGCCACCAAAGGAATTGAGTTGTTTAATAAAGTTGGTATACCAGTATTAGGCGTCGTCGAGAACATGTCGACTCATATTTGCTCGAATTGTGGGCACGAAGAACAAATTTTTGGTATTGGTGGCGGTGATAAGCTTTCCGAACAATACCATATTCCATTATTAGGTCGTTTACCTTTAAATGCTCAAATACGTGAGCATGCAGATGAAGGTAAGCCGAGTGTCGTAGTAATGGATGATGCGGCTGATAGTTATATTGAGATTGCTAAAGCAGTCTGGCAACAGATTGAAAAAATCCCTCAACGCACACGTGATGATAAGCGAATCTTTTGATTCATTTGACCCGACTTTAAGTCGGGTTTTTTTATTGTTCGGTTAAAAGTAAAATTTAAATTACTGAATCTAAATAACAAAGCTTATCTTGAAATTGGCATGTAGATTGCTAGTTTATGCTTTTAAAAAGAAATAGGTGAAAAATGCAATTTAAATATACTTTGGGCGTCATCAGTTTATGTAGTGCGGTATTTTTAATGGGATGTAATGATGACAACTCAACTGTTTCGCAAACATCGACAGTTGAAGAGCAGAAACAGAAACTACAGCCGATTATTATTCAAGGTGCTCTACCTGTAGAATCGCAACAGATGGCAGCTAAATTACAGAATGTGACTGTTGAAAATGTTGGTGGATGGACCTTTTGGAAAGGAACACACAATGGTTATCCAATGATTATATCCAAAACACGTATGGGCATGAGTAACTCTGCTGCTGCAACAGCTTTAGCCATTGAGCGTTATAAGCCGATTGCAATTATTAATCAGGGGACATCAGGTGGACATGACCCAGATCTACATGTTTACGATATTGTTTTAGGAAAGTACGCAACTAATATTGGTGCATTTAGAACCCCTAAACAACCATTAGGAGCTGGATCAAACTCACTCACTTGGGTTGAAGCATTTGATGTTTTACCAACCGATGAGTCTGATCCCGAACCAATTGCAATTCGCAAATTTGAAGCCGATAAAGAGTTATTAATGGCGGCCCATAAAGTTCGTTATGACAAAGGTCAAGTAGTTGAAGGAACGATTGGATCAGCAGATGTTTGGAATAATGAATTGGATCGTATTCAATTTTTCCATCAACGTTATGGTACCTCGGTTGAGGAAATGGAAGCAGCATCAGTTGCACAAATTGCAAGCCAGTTTAATGTTCCTTTCTTAGGAATTCGAATTTTATCTAATAATATTACCAATAATGGCGCATATGACCCAGGTACTGGAGAGGCTTGCCAAGACTATGTGCTTAATGTGGCAGAAGAATATATGAAATCTAAACTAGCAAAATAATAATTTAACTCTATGCAAGAAGATGAGTTCTTAAAGGGCATCTTCTTGTTTCTTATAACCAGCTCGACTTTTCCAATTTCGAATGACCATCCAACGCCAAAAAACTTCAGTCACTATATAAAGTATGATTGCAAATACAAATGCTTCAACTACAAGCCCTGACATTAAAATTTTGGCGAGACTGAAATCTATATGCCCATGACCAAAGTGAGTAATCCACCTAGAAATTTGATGCAGTACACCTAAAAGCATCTTTTTATTGATCATATGTACATGATAAATGTGCGAACCAAACCAGAATCCAGTATATAAAATGGGAACTAAGGTGAGAGGATTACTGAGCCAAGCAAGCATTAGACTAATAGGCAAATTCACTTCAAATAGCAATACTGCCATCACAATAAAGACGCTATGAAATGGAATAGGCAGTAAACCGAAAAATGTTCCTACAAAAACGGCTCTTGTAATTGATTTACGGTTGACATACCAAAGCACAGGATTAAGGGTTTTTTTCCCAAAAATCCTTAAAAATTTCATATTTGAAACTTTCTCTGGAGAAGGAAGCCAAGACTGAAAAAATTGCTTTGCCATAATCATAGGATAGTAGAGTCTAGAGACTCATATAAACACAAAAAAACAATATATTAATTGAAACTTATTGAAAGCTTAAAAATTAAACTTACTGCAGTAATAATTCATTATAGATCTTTTCTAGGTAAAAATAGATTTTAAATAAAAATACTTATATTACTTAATACAATTTGGTACGCAAAGTTCAACAACTGACTGCTAAGTTTTTTAGATTAAAATTTTTAAAAATTACCTATCTTATTGTTTAATATTAATTTTAAAATATTGAATGTTAACTTTTTAAAAAATTGTCTTACAATTAGATTTTGCCTTGGCAAAAAATATCTATTAATCTGAAATGACTACATTGTGAGGTCATTCAATGATTTCATGGCTATTTATTGGCTTAGTTGCCACAATTTTACTTACCCCAGGCCCAACCAATACTTTACTCGCATCGTCAGGAGTACAAGTAGGTCTTAAGAAGTCTGCGAAATTAATTCCGGCAGAAGTTCTTGGATATGTAATTTCTATTTCAGCTTGGGGAATGTTAATTGGGAAGGTATCCGCAACGCTTCCTTTCTTACCTCCTATGCTTAAATTGCTAAGTGCTTGTTACATCATTTTCTTAGCTATTAAATTATGGCATACAGCCAATCAGCAATTTGAGTTAGATCAGCCAACTATTCGCCCGCGTGAATTGTTCTGTGCAACTTTACTCAACCCTAAAGCATTACTTTTTGCTTCAGCGATTTTCCCTGTTACCGCATGGACTGATTTTCATATTTATCTCATTCATATGCTGGCTTATTTAGCGTTAATTACACCGATTGCATTGTTCTGGATTTTCTTGGGTTCAATTTTGGCAGGCAATAAGGTACGGTGGTTAAATCAATCGAATTTACAAAAAACAGCCTCGCTGATCTTAGTGAGTTTCTCAATTCCGATTAGCTATTCTGCTTTATTAAACCTTTAAAAGTTTTACTGAGCTATTCTTATCGAGAAGAGTAGCTCAAGCATTGTTTTCATAATTGCATTTTTACGTTAAAGTACGTCGCAATCAATGAAATTACCTTTTGGATAGAAAATACATGGCTATTAAGTCTGATCGTTGGATTCGCGAAATGAGCGAAAAACACGGCATGATTGAACCTTATGCAGAGAATCAAGTCCGTTTTGATAAGAATGGCGAAAAATTGATTTCTTACGGGGTCTCTAGCTATGGTTATGACGTGCGCTGTGCCCGCGAATTTAAAGTTTTCACTAACGTACATTCTGCAATTGTTGATCCGAAAAATTTTGATGATAAAAGTTTTATCGACATTGAATCTGATGTTTGTATTATTCCGCCAAACTCATTTGCTTTAGCACGTACAATTGAATATTTCCGTATTCCGCGTAATGTTTTGACTGTATGTCTTGGTAAATCGACTTATGCACGCTGCGGTATTATTGTCAATGTGACACCTTTAGAACCAGAATGGGAAGGTCACGTTACTTTAGAGTTTTCAAATACTACGAATTTACCTGCACGTATTTATGCTGGTGAAGGTGTAGCGCAAATGTTGTTTTTTGAAAGTGATGAAGTTTGTGAAACATCTTATAAAGACCGTGGTGGTAAGTACCAAGGTCAAACTGGTGTGACACTTCCTAAAACCTAAGTTGTTTTTAATTTAGATTAAATTCTAAAAATGGGTCACTTTAAGTGGCCTATTTTTGTTGAAAAGTAAAGAAACTGGCGTTCATCGGAATATTAATAAATGAACGTTTTCTTTTGTAAAAAATGATATAAAATGATCAATAATTGATTTGTTTCTTTGAGTTGTATCACACAAATTAAAAGAAACTAGATCGTAAATATCGGCGTTTTCTTTATGTATTTAATTTAAGGTTAAAGCAAGAGAAGCCAAATAAAAAGAAATCAGATTAGATTATGCCCCCAAGGATACGGAGGTCGGTCATGCGACAGTTTAAGTCCCTTCATGTAGCTATTCTAGCACTTGGAAGTTTATGCTTTTCTTCTGCTTATGCTGGTTCTACCTTAGTTCCAATGTCAGATGCTGAGTTGTCAGCTACTCGTGGCCAAGCCTTGATGAGTATGTCTTATATTGCGCCTACCGATGCTGCAAGTAATTCAAGTACTAACGGAAACATGGGATTCTATCGACTTGCTCTAGATGCTCAATTAGAACTGAATGCCAACATTAAAAAATTACAATTAGGTTGTGGTGGTGTTAATGGAGCAGGGGCATGCGATATCGATATTGATTACTTGAGCTTAAGTGGTGGTACTGTCGATAGTACTAGTGCAGAGCGAGCTGCGTCATCTGCTGTTATTACTAATCCATTTTTAGAGTTCGCGGTTAAAAACCCAAATTCAGCTTCTACACGTGAAATACAGGGTTTCCGACTAAGTGCTAAATCTCTTTCTGGTTTGCTCACTTTTGGTTTACAAAATGGTGATGCGGCGAGTGGTATTAATTCATTGAGTGGATACTTGGTGACGAAACCAACAGGGGGAACAGTAACCACAAATCCTTACTACGGTATTACTCAAGATGAAACAAATACTGCAATTACTGGTCGAGCAACTGTTTTAGGACAAGGGGTAACGGTTCCATTTACTTCTACTGGTTATAATTTAAATTTAGGTGTAGGTACTGGTACGTTGTCGATGGGGCAGCAAATCATTACTGGTAAACGTATAAATACAGCTAATCTAAATGCGACTGCACGCGTTGGAGGTTTGGCTATTACAGGAACTTTAGATGCAACCGCTTCTGTATTAGGTGTACCACTTCCTATTTCAGGAAATGTAACTGGTTCTGTGGATAATCTAGATGTTAACGTAGCGATCAAACAAAGTTTGGGTTATTTCCATGCGGCGCAACTAAATGGTTCTGCTGGTTATTTATCTGTACAAGGTGTGAATATATTGTGGCCAGAGGCTGCATCGACTGCCCAAACAGGGTGGTGGCTAGAGCTTACAAACCCAATTGATATTGGTCAAATTACACCAACAGGAAGCGTGGATATTGCCCTTTCTACCATCGTTGATGCCTTAGGACAAGTGAGTTCTTATTTAAATAGCTCAGGTCATGCGGTAGAATGTGGAATTTTAGCGGCTAATTGTTTAATTGCAGGAAATCTTCCTGTTGGAACGGTTGATTTGACTGGTAAAACACCAGCTTCGATGGCTTTAACTAATGTAGTGTTACAAAAACAGAGTTTTTCTTCTAACTGTTATGGTTCTTTAAAATTCTGTTAATAGCGGCAATGCCACTTGTTATTTTTCATTCATCGGAAAAATGTATTTTTTCTCATTTCATTTTGCATTTGACCAAATATTCAGCATAATGGAAATGTGGAAAGGTTGGCAATTTTGAAGTTTGCCTCTGAGAGATGAAAAAGGAAATAATTTCATCTCACATCAAGGACTGTTAAAGAAAAAGAAATATGGTGCACGGCATCGTATAAAACAGGAAGGTCACGATGACTACACTTAATTATACGGTCAGTTTTCAAAAAACCGTTTTAGCAAGTTTAATTGGACTTTGTTTAAGTCAATCAAGTTTTGCTCTTGAAGAACTTTCTGATGCTGGTTTAAGTGAAACTACGGGTGAGGGTATTGCAATATTACCCCAAAATGCATTTATGGTATTCCGTGGTACTGGCCCCAATGAATCTGTAAATCAAATTATTACCGACCGTAGTAAAGATACCGGCTACATTAACTATGTACCTGTTGGGCCTTTGAGTGTGGCAGCTGCTGATACCAGTGGTAATGGCTCTGTTGGACCTGAAGATAAGGCAGTTGGAAAAGCAGATATCTTTCTTTATGGCTTAGCTCTTTCTAAGTCAGATGGTGATGCAAACTCGCGTATTGCCAACACTGCAACAGCAGCTGCGATTTCAAGTTGGGGAACAGGTGCGAACCCGTGGGTATTTAAAGTAAAAACTGCGAATAATATTCCTAACTTTAGCACTACAGATAGTGGTGGTTATCCTGTTACCTATTTATCTTTAGAGGCTCCTCTATACCAGCCTACAATTGATGGTGCAGCAGGAGCAGATGCATATAATTTAAAATTAGGTTTATGGGCTGATGCATTTGTAAGAAACCCTAATATTGTGGCAACTACAAATGGTTCTTTAGCACAATTTCAATATGGCGATAGTAATGGATTAATTGGTACCAGCATTGATACAAGTCGTGCGAACCGTTTACGGTTACAAGGTATTCTAAATGGTTTTAGTCTAAATGGTAGCCAGATTAGTATGTTCCAAACGCTAGGGGGAGCAACTACTGCGGGTGGAATGAGTCCTTTTTATAATAATACTTTGGGAATGTCTGGCTTAGTACGCTTAAATACAGGCGATAGTAAGAATACAAGCATTGTGACTGAAAATGTTACGAGTCAAACCCAAACTTATGCAACGAGCGCGAATAATGGTTGGCAAACAGTACATGCTGGTGCAAATTCAACCTTAAGTACAAGTAGCAGTGGAGATTGTGGTAATAGTAGTACAGGAAGCTTTAGCACATCACGTGGCTGTCGCTACTATGTAGAAAACCGCACCAGAACAGATACAAAAACCTCAAGTAAAACTCGAAGCGCTTTTAATGATACTAGTAAAGTCTTACGATTTAGCACCCGTGAAACCTCAGATTCACCAAACGCATCCAATAATTTATATACACCAGCATTAGACTCTAGTGGTGCTATAGCACCAAAGTTTGCAGACACTGAAGGTTTATATTTATACAATCCAAATATTAACTTGGTCTTAGGTAATTTATATCAACCTCTTATTTTAGGTTCTGACGGTAAAAACTTTAGTATAGAAATCGCACGAATTGCGAATAAGCCGGAAATATATAAACAGATCTACACCGATTACACTGGCGCTGATACTACATATAAAGGCTCTACTTGTAATGTTTATTCTTGTGCTAGCCCTACGCACAGTAGTATCGCAATTGGGACAGTTTACAGTCCTGATAATGGGAAAACCTTATTAGCAGATACAAGTGAAGGTGCAATAGGAGTTTCATTTGGTCGCTTAATTTCAACAGGTACACAGGTTTCTGGAACTTCTGCTGGTAGTCTAGTGTCATTGACTAACTCTGTGTCTGGAACGACCTCTGCAACCATGACAGAAGTCCGTTTCAAACAAAGACAACAGAATACTCAAACATGGAATCAAACCTATAGTTGTGGTTTGTTTAATACAAATTGTGGTTATAAAACAGCTGGTTATTTATATCAGTGGGAATATAACCAAGGTACAGGTACTTGGGTTATTACAAATCCAACTGCTAAACCAGCTGATGCGGCGAAATGTTCTGGTGCATTAGGATGTACGAGTACATCAGGTTCAACTCCAATCTACGGAACGGTTTCAAACCGCGACTGGAGTAATGCATCTATTCCTTGGTTGACTTCACGAAATGCTGTAGTCAACGATTTAATTGGAAGTAGTAATGGTACGACTGGCTATGTAATTCCAACTGCGAATCAGGCCCCTGCATTAAACAACATTACTCCTCTGAACAATTTAGGTTCTGCTGTGGTAGATGGCTTACTCATTCAACATTTAAAACTCACCACAAAAGGTCTATAAGAGGAGGATAGTGCTATGAAAAAAATAACTGCTTTACTCCTTACTCTGTGTGCAACTGCGACTCATGCAGAGTTACAAACCTTGGATAATGATGCTTTACAGGCGATTAATGGCCAAGCTGGTGCTGATTTGTCTTTAATGCTCAATTTAAACCAAACCAGTAACGGTATATTTGATAATGGTAGCGGTGGTGTTTGTGAAAATGTTGAGTTCTGCCATATTGGATTAGCAATTAATAAGCGTTTTGTGCAAGCGGATGCGACTAAACCAAGTGGTTGGGCCGAAAATAGTGATAGTGGTAATAAACTTTGGTTGGTGTTTAAAGGCGTACAAGGAACTTTAAATATTCAAAAAATGGGTTTGGATGGTGCCGATTTAAAGTATCTTGATAAAACCAATACCGAAATTATAAAACCTGCGATTCAACTTAGTTTTAGTGCAGCACAGCCGATTTTAATCCGTAACTTTGGTTTTAACGCGTTATCTATTGAGCAAGATAACTTTACAAGCTCAACCATGACCCAAGGCTCAAGTACCAATATGTATGATTATGCATATTTCAAAAAACCAACGTATGCGGCAACTGCAAATAGTGCAAATCAGCAAGTTGCAACGGCTACACCTTCAGCCTATGACTATGGACGTGAAACAGGCTTTATGGGCTTAATGATGAACGGAAATTTGGCAATTCAAGGAAAAGTCATGGTGTTTAGCTGTGATGGTAGCCATCCCCGTTGTTAACGCTTAATGTAGATTTCAAAGGAACTGAAGTGATGAACAAAAATAAAGAAAATCACAGCTCAAAGTTTATTTTAAATACATTAGCAACCAGCATGTTGTTAGTGAGTGGGCAAGTGTTTGCTTTAGAAGCTTTAACAGATGCTGATTTGAGTGCGGTAAACGGTCAAGATGGAATCTCGATTCAAACGACTTTTAATGAAATTAATATTGATAATGCTTATTGGGATGACCATGCGGGCACACCAACAAGTGCTGATCAGGTTTTAAGAGCGCAAGCCAGTGGCGTAAAAATACAAAAAAGTAATGCGTCCACCCAAACCTTAGGAACAAACTACCGTTTAGATGTGGGAAGTAATACAGCTACAGGTAAAGCTGGCATTGATTTTTCTATGCAAAGTAGCCCATCCCTCATTACAGTAAATAGCGTTAAAGTTTGTAATAGCTCTGCTACATGCTCACCTACGCTAGGGCAGTTGGCTATACAAACAACTTCTTCTTTAAATTTAGCACTGACTACTCAAGATGGTCTATTTAGTCCAAATAGCCAGTCAAATATGACATTAGGAATAAACAACGCAAATATTTATTTAGGCCAGTTAGATGCACGCAGTCAGCTCAATCAACTGATATTAAAGAATTTTAACTTTAATTTTGTTGGTAAAGGTGTCATGTTCATCGATCCCGTTAGGGGCATTGTTTTACAAACGAATACTGGATCAAATGTAGCTGCTGTTGGGCAAACACCAAGTACGACTTATGGTTATGTAGACTTTAATCGGGTAGCAGACTCAGCTTCGGGCTTAACAGCTGGTACTTATGTAGATAGCAATGGTAAAGCGACTAATTCGGGTCTTAACATTGAAGTAATGCTTAGCTCTAATGTTGATAAAACTAATCCTTATGGACTAGATGCGACCAATACACCGCAAAATTCAAAAGGTTTAATTCGGCTAGGTGCCAGTGGACGTATGGTAAATAGTTATTTACAAGTCCGTGGTATGGATGGTTCTTCAGACACTACAACTTTAGGTACTGCAAATACTGCTTCGGGTACGAGTTCAAGTAATAGTATTTTGGGTAATACTGTAATTGCCTTCCGAATGAAAGGTGAATTTACTAAAGATAATGATTCAATGCTGGGTTCAGATGGTAAAGCCACGACTTTAGAAATTGGTGGGGCAGGTTTAAATGCTTACGGTTTCGAGTTTGGCAATTTAACAGGTCTTAATTCAGCTACGCGCGGTTATTTTGATAGCGGAAATATTTATTTAAATCTTGCTGATACAAAAACATTATTAATGCCAAATAATGCGACTTTAAACAGTATTCGTTTAGGGGCGGGTACTTTAACAACCGCCGCCGATTATCAACATAATATTCACCGCGATACGGTGACTAATCCATTTAGTTTGATTCTTGCAATGCGTGGAGCCGAGTTTCAAGCATTTTCAAGACGAGGACGTTTTACCACAAGCGCGAATGTTGCTGCTGCCAATCAATTTGCAGATAATGGTTTAAGTAACCAATGGGGCTTGGCTTTACCTTTTTATAATTTAAATGCCAATGCTGCAGTTTACGGTTTAGATGCGCCTGCAAATAGCGCTTTTTACTATACAAAAGATGCGAACGGTAAACCCATTCAAAATGTTGTAGGTACTTCTGGAACAACTTCGCGTTTAGGATTTGGTGTCGCTGTTGGAACAACAGGTCGAGATACAGGCGGTACAAAAACAACTTCAATTTTATTAATTGATGGTTCTCCAAATGCTAATAATGCAGGCAACCCTACCGACTATTACATGGGCTTACGTAATATCGATATGTTCTTAAAAGGTAATGGCAGTATTGGTTTAGAAAATGGCAGTCTCAATATTAGTTTAAGAGAGATGCTCATTGCTTTATCAACTGAAATTGCAGCGGGCTATTTACCAGGCGCTAAATATAAAACTTGTCCGGCAACAGGATCTTGTACCTCACCCATTGATAACTTTGCCAGAAATAATGACGTTTTATTTGGTCTAAAATTACGCTTAGGCGGTGATTTAAATTTATCGATAGTACCTAACAGTTCAATCGCTGATGGTAGTGCTTTAACTGTACTCGGTGATTTCACAATGCCAGCCACAGCAACTGGAAATACAGTTCAAATTAGTGACCCAATTGATGGTTCGGCAATTGGTTTTGATAATATTACCGGAAAGCTAGCGTTTAATACTGCTTTAGTGGTGGGCAAAGATACAGCAAGTGGTTTAGGTAAAGTGGGGGTAAATACCGCAGTCTACTTTAACCCTGATAAAAGTATTGACGGTGCTTTACGTGTTAAAGATATTAATTTCTATCCACCTTCAACAGGTGCAGGCGCACGTTTAGGTGAGCTTGCTATTACGGGTGGGCGTTTAAATAGTAACTTTAGCATCGTACCGAGAAATGGTGCTTTTAACTAACTAGAATAAAGTGGCGATATCGCCACTTTTTATAAAAATTTATTTTGAATGTGATTGGATTTGCATTCGTCGGGTTATATCGATAATTGTTTTGTACCCATCTATTATTCTGATAATCTGAACAAATAATAAACGTTTGTCTCTTAAGGATTAGAGCGACATGAAAAATAAAAATATAGTGTGCTGGTTATTACTTACCGGTAGTTCAAGTGTTTTTGCGATGCAGCCTTTAGATGACCAAAGTCTTTCAGCGGCGACAGGTCAAAATGGTTTAACGCTAGGCATTCAGGCTGATAAAGTTAAATTTAATCAGGTTGCATTGATTGATACCAATGGCATCGCCTCTACGTCTTACAACAGTAAAACTGGTCTTGTCATTGCAGGGAACTCTACGAATCCTGTTCCAAGCATAGAGTTTATTAAAGCAGCTGTATCGACCAATCCTTCTTTCAATATTGCTATTGATACCGATGCAGGTGCGGGTAAGCCTTTTGTAAATTTAGCTGTCACGATGGGGAGTGATGTAAATGGGATTCGACTTACACCGTTTTCAGTTTATTTGGCACCTAACACTTCAGTATCAAGCCCTGCTGATTATGCGGTGAGTAGTTATGCGCCAAAATCCATTTTTAGTTCGGGAACCACGGTAAATACAGGAGTAAAGGAGCTTGTTCGCTCTACAGGTAATCTTGATATTAACTTTGTACAAGCCAATAAACCTCGTTTAAACATTCAGTTGGGGCATGCTGCTCAGTCTGTGATGGTTAAATTTGGTGGAGCACTTCAATCTATTTGTTCTGCCGCTGTGGGTTGTCCAATTACGTTAGTGTCCGATACTACAGGTGCTTCATTTGGATTTAAATTTGCAGGAACAAATGCAGCTACAGGTTTTCTTCTTGATGGGTTTTATGCTGGGGTCGATCCAACAGGATTAACTTTTGGTAATACAGGTGCATCTAGTAAATTTGATGCATCGCTTAACAATGTCACTTTAGGAAATTTAGCAACACAAAGTACGACAACTTTTAATAATTTACCTAACGGGTCTATGGGGAGTTTTGGAGTTGCAGGCGCTTCAGTGACTGACTTTAAAATGAAAGTAAGCGGTTTTTAAAAAATAATTACTTAACTTGAAATACCAAAAGAGGGTGGCTATATCAACAGTCACCCTCTTTTATAAATTTAAAGTAATTAGCTATGTGATGAGCTGGTTCGTTCTAACTGTTGAACAATTTCATCTAAAGCTTTAATTCGTTTAACTTGGTCCCACAGTTCTTTGGCTTGAGGGTAGGCTTTGGTCATCATGCCTAACCATTGTTTATAACGACCAACCATCCCAATTTCTGTTTTTGCCTGACCATTTAAAAAACGGATTTGTAAGTCAACCAGTTGCTCCCAACTAAATAAAGCCTCATCCATATTTTTACGAATGCATTGTGTTAAATCAGGAGTCGTTACAGCACCGCGACCAATCATTAAATCTTCACAACCAGATTGCTGTTGGCAGGCCTTTGCATCTGCATTGTTCCAGATTTCGCCGTTAGCAATGACATTAATTTTTAAAGCTTCTTTAATTGGTAGAATTTTTTCCCAATAAGCTGGTGGTGTATAGCCATCTGCTTTAGTTCGCGCATGTACTGTTAACCAGCTTGCGCCGGCATCTTCAACCGCATGCGCATTTTCCATGGTGTGGTTTTCATCGAGATAACCTAAACGCATTTTTGCTGAAACAGGAATATGTGCAGGTACAGCATCACGGACAGCTTTAATCAGCATATGTACCACGTCTGGTTCATCAAGAAGTACGGAACCACCTCGGTGTCGATTTACGGTTTTGGCAGGACAACCAAAATTAAGATCGATCGCAGGAGCACCTAGTTCAACCACTTTTGCTGCATTTGCTGCCAGCATATCTGGATTGTTTCCTAAGAACTGCACATGAACAGGTGTACCTGTTGCTGTTTTACCGTCATTTTTTAACTCAGGGCAAAAACTATAATAGATATGGTCAGGCAAAATGCTGTCTGTAACACGAATAAACTCGGTTACACACCAGTCGAAATCACCAACAGATGTGAGCGTATCCCGCATGATCGGGTCAGTTAAACCTTCCATTGGAGCGAGTATGAGTTTCACAGTCTGTGCCACCTGATTAAAACAAAAACAGCGTTATACGGGATATGTATAACGCTGTCTAGTAGTGCTGAAATTTTAATTGTTTTATCGGCCTAATATCATTTCAAGTACAAATTTACTGCCAATAAAACCAATTGCTAAAAGTGCAAAGCCAATTAGCGTAAAGCGAATTGCTTTTTGTCCTCGCCATCCAAGTTTGTAATGGCCAATCAGTAATGAGCCATAAATAATCCATGAAATAATACTAAATACGGTTTTATGAGCGAGATGCTGAGCAAAGAAACTATCAACAGTTAAAAAGCCAAATGCGAGAGCGATTGTGAGTAAAATAAAACCAGTAATAATTAAGTCAAATAACAAGGATTCCATGGCCTGAATAGGCGGGAGTAAATTGACCCAAAAGCGTTTTTTTTGTTTCTTTTTGAGTTCACGATTTTGGAACCATATCAAGATCGCATGTATGGTTGCCATGAGTAAAACTGCATAGGCGGAAAGTGAAAGAATAATATGCGTATCTAGGCCTAACGAATGCTGTTCAATAAATTGATCAGGTTTACTAAAGCCAAAACCTAAAATAAGTCCAATCGCTGCTACAGGAATACCGAGTAAGTTTAAAGGTACAATTGGACGAAAAGTACTAAAAATTAAACTTAACAACAACATAAGCCATGATGTAAAGGATACTAAATTAAAAACATCATAGTTAATTCCTAATGGTGTCAGCATGGCATTACATAAAACTGTACCGTGTAATAGCAGTGCCAAGGTTGTAACAAAAGCAAATAACCATGGATTTGGTTCACGTTTTGACATTAAACGTATGAACAGATACCAGAAAGAAGTGGTATATGCGATGAGTGCCAAAATTGTGTAAACCAAGGGGAGGCTAATCATGTCAAACCTTTTTCAGGATTAATTCATCTAGATAAGATATAAATTCGCTGCGAACTAAAGTATCCTATAGCATTCTATGCATAAATTTTCTATTTCGAGAAAGATTTTTTTGCAACTAGCCATTTTAAGCGGATTTTGCAATGTTTGATACCTTAACAGAACGACTCACACAGAGTTTAAGAAATGTTACTGGCTCAGGGCAGCTGACCGAAGACAATATTAAAGATACCTTACGTGAAGTACGTATGGCTCTTCTTGAAGCCGATGTCGCGTTACCTGTAACTCGTGAATTTATCGCGAAAGTTAAGGAAGAGGCATTGGGCCAAGAAGTGATGACTCAGTTATCTCCAGGCCAGGCATTTGTAAAAATTGTTTATGACGAACTCACCAAGATGATGGGTGAGGCGAATGAAACACTAGATTTAAGTGCGAAACCTCCAGTTGTTGTATTACTTGCCGGTTTACAAGGTGCAGGTAAAACGACAACTGCTGCCAAATTGGCACGATTTTTAAAAGAGCGCCAAAAGAAAAAAGTAATGACGGTTTCTGCCGACGTTTACCGTCCAGCAGCAATCAAACAGTTAGAAACTGTGTCAGCAGAAGTCGGTGCAGGTTTTATTCCTTCAGATCCTTCTGAAAAGCCAATTGATATCGTTAATCGTGCAATTGAACAGGCAAAAATTCAGTTTGCTGATGTGTTGATTGTCGATACAGCAGGTCGTTTACATGTCGATGAAGACATGATGGACGAAATTAAAGAATTACATGCAGCAGTTAAGCCGACTGAAACTCTGTTCGTGGTTGATGCCATGACAGGTCAGGATGCTGCAAATACTGCTAAAGCATTTAACGATGCTTTGGCACTTACAGGTGTGATTCTTACTAAAACTGATGGTGATGCGCGTGGTGGTGCGGCACTTTCTGTACGTGCGATTACTGGTAAGCCAATCAAGTTCTTGGGTATGGGCGAAAAGCTTGATGCCTTAGAGCCATTCCATCCGGACCGTGTTGCTCAACGTATTTTAGGTATGGGTGACGTACTTTCTTTAGTCGAAGAAGTTGAACGTAAAATCGACAAAGAAAAAGCCGAAAAGATGGCGAAAAAATTGCAAAAAGGCGGAAGCTTCAACTTTGAAGATATGCTAATGCAATTTGAGCAAATGAAAAAAATGGGCGGCATGATGGGCTTCTTAGACAAGTTGCCTGGCATGAGCGGTGCAGGAATTCAGCAAGCAATTGAGCAAGCGAACCCTGAAAAGCAAGTCAAAAAGATGGAAGCTATTATCCAGTCAATGACTGTTAAAGAGCGCCGTAATCCTGACCTGATGAACCCAAGTCGTAAAAAACGTATTGCAGCAGGTTGTGGTATGGATGTTGCGGAAGTGAATAAACTCATTAAGCAACAAGCGCAAATGGCTAAAATGATGAAGAAATTTGCGAATCCATCTGGTATGAGCAAAATGATGCGTTCTTTAGGCAATATGCAAAAGCAATTTGGCGGCGGCGGTGGCGGAATGGGACCACTGTTTGGTAACAACGACCAAAAGAAATAAATTCATAAAATAAAAGGCGCCTAGAGCGCCTTTTATTTTGTTCTGTGTTTTAGTCTTTAGGGTAATGAGCAATATATTGTTGTAACCCTTTAAGTAAAAGATCTGTTTCAACAGTAGGTTGGTACTTCTGTAGAAATTTAGCAAAAAGAGAGGCATCACCACCAGTCAGCAGCAGCTTTTTAGGAGATTGCTGCATAATATTTTCGATGGTACTAATCAGACCTAATAAAATACCGTGGTGTACTGCATCTACAGTGTTATTGCCCGGGTTCAGATTATCAAAAGCTGAATCTGGAATTTTAATACCTTTGGTATTTTGAATGAGTGCATCGCGCTGCAAATATAAATTAGGGAGGATGTAACCACCTAAATGTTGTTTGCCCTGCGTTAAATCAATCGTAAGCGCTGTTCCACATCCAATAATGCAATAGTTTTCTTGTTCCTCTGCAACAGCAAGTACTTGTAACCAGCGGTCAATCCCGAGCTGACTAGGAACTTCATAGCCACATTGTAGGCCTGCATATTCTGAGTGAACTTTGGCAAAAACCACTGGAGTTTCAAGCCATTTTAAAATCTGCTGAATACGTTGGTTGTTCTCAGTATCGAGTACCGAAGAAATGCCAATGCGATGTAGACCTTGATGTTTAAAGTGTTGAATTAACCCAAGTAATAAATCGGCAGGAGACTGCAAATGTAGCTCGGCTGCATGTTCAATAATTTGCTGGTTTTCAGTAATCCAGTATTTTAAACGGGTGTTTCCGATATCAAGCCATAAACTTTTCATGGGGAAATACCTGATTACTGAGTTGATTGTGGTCTTAAACGACCTTGATAAAACTGCTGTGGTTCTGGAGTTTCAAGAATTACCGCACCTTCATTAGAAATTCCAACAAAACGGCCATGTATCAGTCCTTGACTATGTTCAAACTGAACTAACTGATTTAACCAAGCTGCATGATGGTTAAAACGTCCTGCCAAGTTGTAGCAACCATGATCAAACCAGCGAGCTGCATTTTGAATTGCAATATAAAGCTCTGAAATGAGTTCAAGCCGACTCATTTGCTCTAGACCTAAATCTTCTAAAGAGGTGATTGGCTGGTCACTATCAGTCACTGTTGGTGTTTTTAAATTAATCCCTACGCCAACAATAGCCTGATGTTGGGAAAGTGGTTCGACCAAAATTCCACCCCATTTCCCATGCGCACTATACAAATCATTTGGCCATTTCACTTGTAAGCTTAAAGCTTGTAAATGCGGGATTTGCAAAATATTTAAAGCAACTTCAAGTGCTAAGCGACCATCTAAGGGTGTTCGAGTTTGCACCAATGTGCTTAAATAAATGTTTCCTTCAGGTGAAATCCACTGCCGTTGATGTTGACCTCGCCCTTGAGTTTGTTGAGCACTGCAAACCAAGCCTGTTGTAATGCCTTTTTGGGCAATTTCACGAATATCATCATTGGTCGAAGTTGTGGTTGCTTTTAATAAAACCACTTCTGGAAGCTGGTTTTTTGCGCTTAAAAGTTGTTGTAGTTGGCGAGTCTCTAAATCCATGTTGAATATGAGCAGAGTGGTAAAACATTTATGGAGTTAATCATATATTTACTCATTGGCGCAATTGCTGGTTTTACTGCCGGATTGTTTGGGGTTGGTGGTGGACTAATTATTGTACCAATCCTCTATGTCGTTTTTACCCAGTTGCACTATGACCCTGCGGTAATCATGCATATTGCAGTCGGAACATCGCTTGCCACCATTATTGTGACGTCATTTAGTTCAGTTTCTGCCCATCATAAAAAAGGTGCAGTACTTTGGCCTGTTTTTCGTAATTTGGCACCTGGGCTAGTGATTGGTTCATTCTTAGGGGCGGGTATTGCCGACCTCTTATCTGGTCAGCATTTACAGCTTCTTATTGGTGTTTTTGCTGTTGTAATGGCCTATCGTATGTTTAAAGGCGCAAATGTGGTTGTTGATCCATCACGCCAACTTCCTTCAACACCTATGCAATTTATGGCAGGTGGTGGCATTGGTATTGCCTCTGCAATTTTTGGTATTGGGGGCGGTAGCTTAACTGTTCCGTATTTAAACCGTCATGGCGTAGTCATGCAAAAAGCAGTCGCGACTTCTGCCGCTTGTGGTTTACCTATTGCTGTAGCGGGTGCAATTGGCTTTATGTGGTTTGGTGCTAAAGAGCACATTTCTGTACCTAACACGATTGGTTATGTGCACATCTATGCATTTATTGGTATTAGTGTCATGAGTTTTGTGACGGCTAAACTTGGTGCTAAGGTTGCGCATGCTTTATCGCCACAAATGCTAAAAAAATGCTTTGCTTGTTTGCTCGTGGTGGTTGGAAGTTACTTTATTTATAAAGGCATTATGAATTAAAAATCGCTTTTATTCAGAAAAATATAGAAAAGAAAGCTTAGACTCACAAAGTTTAAGCTTTTTTATTTGAAGCTTTTAAAAGCCTAAAGATAGGTTTTTTTATCCGATTTAAGTATGGATTTTGGGTGGGTTGGCTTAAAATGCAATAAAATTGTCAGACAATGACATAGTTTTTAATGGATGGGATCAGTTAAAAACAAGAATGCGAAAGAAAAGCATGGATTAATGCATATAAAAAGTAGCGGGTGATTTATGAATCTCGAAGAGACAGAAAGTCTTTCTGAGCAAATTGTCAAATATATTAGCGAACAGATTATTAGCGGCGAATTGGTCGAAGGTGAACGCATACAAGAGCTTCGTATTGCGAAAGAGCTCGATGTAAGCAGGGGATCAGTTCGTGAAGCATTATTATTACTCGAACGTACGCATTTAATTGAAATTTTTCCGCGTCGCGGTGCAATTGTCTCAGAAATGTCTGCACAACAAGTGAAAGCACTGTTTGATACAAACGTGATGCTATTAGGGCATATTGTACAACGCATCAGTGAAACATGGCGTGCGCACGAAGCTGATCAATTACAGTTTTTACAAGAACAATTACTTGAGCATGTGAAAGCAGGCGATATCGAAAAATTCTACGATGCCATTTTCCAATATCTCGCTGAACAACAAGATATGGTAGGTAATCCTTACTTAATGAAATTTTATAAAGAATTACTACCTTCACTACGTCGCAGTTATTTTTTGACCTTAAATACCTCTAAGCGGGAACTACAAGAAGCGTTTGCATTATTTAAACTCGTGACTGATGCAATTTTGATCCGAAAATCACAACAAGCCGCTTTATTTATGGAAGATTTTTGTCGACACTTACGTAACCTTGTGTTGGAATCGCTGACACGAATGAAACAGATTGAATTGGCTTGGGCGAGACGCTCACGCCGTTAGTTAGGGCATTATGCGTTTAAGCAGTTTAAAACTTTCCGGCTTTAAATCTTTTGCAGATAGTACAACTTTAAATTTTAAGGCGAACCGCACAGCAGTGGTTGGTCCAAATGGTTGTGGCAAATCCAATGTTATTGATGCAATCCGCTGGGTGATGGGTGAGTCAAACGCTCGTCAACTTCGTGGTGGTAGCATGCAAGATGTTATTTTTACCGGAACATCCAAGCGCAAGCCAGTGGGTGTTGCCAGTGTGGAACTGCGTTTTGACAATACCTACGGCAAATTGGGTGGAGCTTACAATGCGTATAACGAGCTCGCTGTTCGTCGTCAGGTGACTCGTGAAGGTAAGTCTGAATATTTCTTAAATGGTACACGTTGTCGTCGCCGTGATATTACCGACATTTTCTTGGGAACGGGTTTGGGACCACGTTCTTATGCTGTGATTGAACAGGGCATGATTAACCGTTTGGTTGATGCTAAGCCTGAAGAAATGCGTATTTTCATTGAAGAAGCAGCTGGTGTTTCTCGTTATCAAGCGCGTCGCCGTGAAACCTTACAGCATCTTGAACATACTGAGCAAAACCTTTCACGTTTAGAAGATATTGCCCTTGAGTTAAAATCACAGCTTAAAACGCTAAAACGCCAGTCAGAAGCAGCTGTTCAATATAAAAACTTAGAAAGTCAGATTCGTACCCTAAAAATTGAAATTTTGTCTTTTCAGGCAGATAAAAGTGTACGCCTACAAGAAGAATATACAGTTCAAATGAATGAACTGGGTGAAACTTTTAAGTTAGTTCGCTCTGAGTTAAGTACAATTGAACATGATTTAGAATCGACCAGTGCTTTATTTCAGCGACTTATTCAGCAATCTTCACCACTACAACAAGAGTGGCAGCAAGCTGAAAAGAAACTGTCTGAACTAAAAATGACTCTAGAACAAAAACAGAGTTTATTTCAGCAAAATAGTACGACACTGGTTCAATTAGAACAGCAAAAAGCTCAGACTAAAGAGCGTTTACAACTTTCCGAGCTACAGCTTGAAACACTGAATAATCAGCTAGAAGAACAAACTGAAGCTTTAACAACGATTGAACATACCGCAGCCGAAGCAGAACAAAACTTTGCTGGTTTACAAGCACAGCAAAAACAAGCACAGCAACAGTTTGAACAAGTAAAAGCTCAAGTTGAAAAACAACAGCAGCAAAAAATGCAAATGTCTGCTCACATTGAGCAACTAGGCAAAAATGTTCAGCGCATTGAGCAGCAAAAAGAAACGCTGCAACATCAGGCAAGTCAGATTCAATCGCAAGTACACGAAGATGAACAAGGCGAGCTTGAGCAACTACAGCAGCAGCTTTGTCGTGAAATCTCAACGCTAGAAGCTGAAATTGAGCAGTATGTGCAGCATATTGAACAGTCTCAACAAGCGCATCAGGCAAATAAAAACCAGCAGCAAACACTGAAAACAGAAATACAGGTTTTATTATCTGAGCAGAAAAACTTAAGCCAGCTTGTTGCTAAACAAAGTCCAAAGCAAAACCAAGATACGCTACGTTTAATGCAGGCTTTAGAGTTAACGGAGCAGGGTAAGCCACACGCGCAGATTATTGAAAAGTTTTTAGCAAAATGGTTGCAGGCGCATATTGTTGAAACCGAACAAGTCTTTCAGGAAGGAATTGCTCGCCAGTTAAAGCCTTCAGAACAAACAAGCAAATTTAAAGGAAATTTGGCCTGTTTAAATGACTGGATTGCGTCACCGCAGCTTTCAATATTTTCCAATGTAGCAATTGCGCAAAATTTATCTGATGCTTTAAATGAGCAAAAGCAACTACAACACGGCCAGTCTGTTTTGACTTTAGATGGCTATCATGTCGGGCAGGATTGGGTAATTGCTCTTATGTATGATGACGAAAGTCAAAGTGCGCAAGGTATGCTTAGTCATCGTATTCGTCTAGATGAAATTGAACAAGTTCTTCAAAAGCAGCAACCTGAACTACAAGCATTAGATCAAATTACAGTTCAGCAAAAAGAAAAACTTGCACAGGTACAAGCTGACTTACAGCAGAAACAACAGGTTATTAAACAAAAACAAAAAGACTTGCAGCAGCTAGACGTGCAAATTGCTAAACAGCAAACTGCGGCACAAGCATTTTTACTGCAAAAACAGCAATTGAAAGATCAGTTAGCTCAGTTAGACATGCAGCTTGAAGAAGATGCAATGCAAAAAGATGATCTTGAAATTGATTTGCATGCGCTTGCGATGAAGCTAGAAACCATTTTACCTGACTATAAAACTTTGCAATTTCAGGTAGAAGAATTAACAGAGAAGCTTGAAGAACAGCAACAAGTCTTACAACAGCAACAACAAGAGCGCGAAATTTTACGTCGGAACAGCACGCAGACGACTCAACAAATCGAGTTGCTTGAAAAAGATATTTCGTTCTTGCAGAGTCAATATCAACAAATTGCAGCGCAAATGGAACAAGCGAAAAAGTTTGTTGACCCTATTCAGTTAGAGTTACCAAACCTTGAGTCGGAATTTCAACAACAGTTTGCTCAGACTGAAAAGTTACAAAAGACTTGGAATGACTGGCAGCTTGAACTCAATAGTGTGCAGGAAAAACAACAAACTCTAACGGACCAGCGTCATCAATATCAGCAAAAAGATGAGCAACTTAGAGAACAACTTGAAGCGAAACGGTTAGCATGGCAAGCGGCTAAATCTGATCGTGAGCACTATCAAGAACAGTTAAAAGAGTTAAATGCCGAACTTCAAACGGGCTTGAAAATAGATTTAACTGAGCACCAGCAAAAACTGGAAAAGGTACAAAAGCAGTTTGAAAAAATCGGTGCAGTTAATTTGGCAGCCTCACAAGAGTTTGAAGAAGTTTCTCAGCGTTTTGATGAGTTGAGCCACCAAATTCAAGATTTGGAAAATACGGTAACTCAGTTAAAAGATGCGATGAAAAGCATTGACCAAGAAACCCGTAAGCTATTTATGACAACTTTTGACCAAATTAATCATGAGTTGCAAAATCTATTTCCAAAGGTTTTTAATGGTGGTGAGGCAAGTCTGAGTCTGGAAGATGACTGGCAATCTGGGGTTAAGCTCATGGCGAGACCACCTGGAAAGAAAAATAGTTCTCTGGCCTTACTTTCTGGTGGAGAAAAAGCTTTAACGGCGTTAGCATTAGTATTTGCTATTTTCAGGTTAAACCCGGCACCGTTTTGTGTACTCGATGAAGTAGATGCACCTCTTGATGATGCGAATGTACAGAGATATTGTAATTTGGTAAAAGAGCTTTCTGAACATGTACAATTCATTTACATTACTCATAATAAGCTGGCGATGACCATGGCAACTGACTTGTTGGGTGTTACTATGCCTGAACCGGGCACATCAAAATTAGTCACTGTCAATTTAGAACAGGCAAAAGAATACGGGTTAGTTTCGGAGTCATAGAATGGAAATCAATACGATTATTGGCATCGTTGTTGCCATTATTATCATGCTAGTTGGCTTAAGAATGATTTTAAAAAAGCCGAACCACGCTGAACCCTCGCTAGACAGTGATTTGCATATTAATCCTGAAAGTAATCAACCGGTTATTCCTCGTCATGTACGAGACCAACTTGAACAGCCTGAAGCGGTCGCAGCATCAGCAAATGTGGCTGAACGAGTGGAACCAACTTTAAGCGAGCCAGTACAACTAGAAGAAAAGGAAACAAAAGAAGTAGAACAAGTTCAAATAGACCAGACACCGGCACCCGTTGCAAATACGCCAGTAGAAGAAGTCAAAGCTGAAGAAACTACTGTAAGTCCAACTGCAAGTGAAAATAGTTCAGTTGAGTTAACTGATACTGTTTCTGCTGCTCCAGAAGCTATAAGCTCATCTGAACAAAAAGTTGCAGAAGATCAGCCAAAAACTGAACCAGAATTAAGTTTAAATCCAAATATTGAAACTGCTGAAATTGCTGAATTTGAAGGTGAAAGTAATATTTTGGATGTTCATTTACATGAGCAACAACGTTATGACGACGAAAGTGCATTAGCAGTAGCAGAGCAAATTATTGCATTAAATGTTTATCCGAATCCGCGCCGTGCGTTATCGGGTGATAAAGCGCTGAAAGTACTTTTAAAATATGGCCTACGTTACGGTGAAATGTCTTGTTTCCATCGTTATGAAAATACCGATGAACCAAGTGCACTCATGTTCTCTGTACTTCGTATGACAGATAACGGTCCTGCTGGTTTCGATTTGGAAACTTTATCTGCTGAACAAGTTCAAGGCTTGGCATTTTTCCTTGCACTTCCAAACAGTAAAGCAGTTACGGGTTTTGACATGATGACCAGTATTGCAGGCCTAATTGCTCGTGAAATTGATGGTAAGGTTTATGATGAAAATAACCTCGAGTTTACGCCGCAGTTAAAAGAACACTGGCGTCATCATGTGATTGATTATCGTCCTGCACAGGCAACAGCCTAGTTTAAATTTTTTGTATAGGTTGCGATAATTGCAACATATCTAGTCGCAGCTCAGGGTGGAGAAATTTCCACCCTTTTTTATGGTGAATAATATAATGGCAATAACTTCCGTGATCGAACAGATGCGTCAGCTTATTCAACTGATTGCAAAGCATAACCATGCCTACTATGTCATGGATCAGCCGACAATCTCGGACAGTGAATACGATCATTTATTTCATCAGCTAAAAGCTTTAGAAGAGCAAAATCCTGAACTTATTCAAGCTGATTCACCAACAACGAAAGTAGGTGGACAAGCACTTTCAAAATTTGAGAGTGTGACGCATGTGGTGCCAATGCTTTCACTGGGCAACGTATTTAACCAAGAAGATTTATTTGCATTTGCACGCCGTGTAGAAGAGCGGCTACCAAACCAAAAAGTACAATACGAAGTTGAGTTGAAACTTGATGGTCTTGCGATTTCTCTATGGTATGAAAATGGAGTCCTAGTTCGTGGTGTAACGCGTGGCGATGGTGAAACGGGCGAAGACTTTACACAAAATGTAAAAACTATTCGTAACTTGCCTAAAGTTCTGCACTCTGAAAAGTACGAAATTCCACGTTTGCTCGAAGTTCGTGGCGAAGTACTCATGCCAAAGTCTGGTTTTGAAAAACTCAATGCTGACCAAGAAGCAAAAGGTGAAAAAACCTTTGCTAACCCTCGAAATGCAGCAGCAGGAAGTTTAAGACAGCTTGACCCGAATATTGCTGCTAGTCGGCCTTTAGCATTTTACGCATATGGTATTGCGCAGTGTGAGCCAAACCATAACTTAACGACCATGCATGATAGTTTGCAATGGCTAACAGAGCTTGGATTCCAAATTGCTGAGCGTCAATACTTGTGTAACTCAATTCAAGAAGTACAGCAGCGCTACGAACAAATTCAGCAAGAGCGTCCAAACCTCCAAGTTGAAATTGATGGTATGGTCGTAAAGGTTGATGACTTAAAGCAACAACAACAACTTGGTTTTTTAAGTCGTGAACCACGCTGGGCAACTGCTTATAAATTCCCTGCACAAGCTGCACTGACCACTGTTGAGCAGATTGACTGGCAAGTAGGCCGTACTGGGACTTTAACACCTGTAGCACGCTTAAACCCTGTTTTTGTGGGTGGTGTGACGGTTTCTAACGTGACTTTGCATAATATTGGTGAAATTCATCGTCTTGATGTACGCGTTGGAGATACGGTAAGTGTTTACCGTACTGGTGACGTTATTCCTAAAGTAGAAAAAGTTTGGCCAGAGTTCCGTCCTGCTGAAGCAGAGATTGTTCATTTACCTGAAAACTGTCCAGTATGTGCATCTCCTGTAGTGATGCCTGAAGGTGAGGCTCTTGCACGTTGTTCTGGTGGTTTATATTGTGCTGCACAGCGTATTGAGGCTATTCGTCACTTTGTATCGCGTAAAGCTTTGGATATTGAAGGCTTGGGAGATCGTTGGGTCGAGTCTTTATTACACCTCGATTTACTCAAAGATGTTGCTGATATTTACCATTTACATGAACACAGAGAAACGCTGTTGGGCATTGAAAAAATGGGTGAAAAGTCTGTACAGAACCTCATTGATGCAATTGAAGCTAGCAAGAAGACGACTCTAGCGCGTTTTATTTATGCCTTAGGTATTCGTGGGGTAGGTGAGACAACTGCCAGAATGTTAGCCAATACATTCCAGACGCTAGAGGCTCTTAAAGCTGCAAATATTGAAGCTTTAAAGAAAACTCCAGATGTAGGCGATATTACTGCTGAATGGATTGCTGATTTCTTCTTGGCACCGCATAACATTGAAGTACTTGATCGTTTAATTGCTGCTGGTATTCATTGGGATGCACCAACAGCACCAACACGACAACCATTAAACGGTGAAAGCTGGGTACTTACAGGTACATTAGAGCAAATGACACGTGATCAGGCGACTCAAATGCTGCAAGCATTAGGTGCACGTGTAAGTGGTAGTGTATCGAGTAAAACTAAATGTGTGGTTGCGGGTGAAAAGGCTGGTTCAAAACTAGAAAAAGCAGCGAAATTAGGTATTCCTGTCATGAATGAAACAGACTTCTTATCGCTTATGGCGGGTTATGGGCAGACTTTGAGCTAAAAGTCTTAGCGAAATAAGAACCATTGATTTTAGTTACAAATTTATAAATTGATGGTTCATGCCATTTTTAAACGCTTGTTTGAGCTTATAAATCGGACAAGCGTTTCTTTTTGCAGAGGAAATTTAAATAACTTAAACTGCAAATGCGTATGTTTCTCATTTTAATTTGATAAAAATCATAAACTTAACTATTTTTTGTTTTGCAATCATTTTTAAGTTTGCCCATAATAGACTCATACGATAGGAGATTTATTATGCGTGGCAATCCAGAAGTCATAGACTATTTAAATATGCTCATTGGCGGAGAGTTGGCTGCCCGTGATCAATATTTAATCCATTCTCGTATGTATGAAGATTGGGGTCTAAACAAGATTTATGAGCGTATTGACCATGAGATGCAAGAAGAAGCTTCTCATGCTGATGCAATTATTCGTCGTGTATTGTTTTTAGGTGCTAAACCAAACATGCACCGTGAAGATATCAATGTCGGTACAGACGTTGTATCTTGCTTAAAAGCTGATTTAGCACTTGAATATCACGTGCGTGAAAAATTAGCGACAGGTATTAAACTGTGTGAAGAAAAAGGCGACTACATTAGTCGTGATATGTTACGTCAACAATTATCAGATACCGAAGAAGACCATACTTACTGGCTTGAAAAACAGTTGCGTTTAATTGAACTGATTGGCCTACAAAATTATATTCAGTCTCAAATTTAATGATTTGAAGAACCCAGCTTAAGCTGGGTTTTTTATTCACTCGTTTTAATAAAACAAAGTCACTGCTAGACGTTAATATTGTCAAATTGAATATATTCAAAGCCTTACTATATAAGGCTTTGGCAGTTACAAAAAAGTCAGAAAAATTGTGTCAGACCCCATGTTTTTTTTATGGAATTGGATATAATTTCGCCAATAAAAACCCTTGCCTGAAACTTAATATGGCAAGGGTTTTTCTATGGGGAATCGGTTGGTATGGATCGCCAATGGCTTTATGGTGAGCTTCGCGTATATGTTATTTTCCAAGTCTGCTGTTTTAGATACAGCTTCTCTCTTAAGCACACAACGATTAGCAACTCGTCTCAGCTTTTTTAGCTTGGGCTTTGCGATATCTGCTTGGGCACCACTCATTCCTTATGCACAGCAACGTTTAAACCTAAATCATGCAAATTTTGGTCTATTGCTGCTTTGCATGGGAATCGGTTCAATGATTGCTATGCCTGCGACAGGGGCTTTAGTTAAGCGTTGGGGATGCCGTCCATTAATTGCAGTGGCAACCATACTTTTAATGGTGTTATTACCAAGTTTAACGATCTGGCATAGTCTTGTATCGATGGCTGTGGCGTTATTTATTTTTGGTACAGCAGCAGGCTGCCTCGGCGTTGCTATCAATTTGCAGGCAGTTGTGGTGGAAAAACACAGCTTACGTGCACTCATGTCTAGTTTCCACGGTATGTGCAGCCTTGGTGGTTTAATAGGTGCCATGCTTGTCACCACGCTACTAGCAATTGGCCTTTCACCACTCATGAGTACGCTGTCTGTGGTCATGATTTTACTGGTCGTTAGCTTTGTTGCTATTCCATCTGCTTTAACAACATTTGAGCAGGATGAACAAGGTGCAGCTGAAATAACTGACGCATCTAAAAAAACTTCGCGCCCAAATGGTACTATTCTCTTAATTGGGATGATGTGCTTTATTGCCTTCTTGTCAGAAGGTGCAGCAATGGACTGGGGTGGTATTTATTTGACTAGTAAATATCAGCTGAATCCTGCCTTTGCGGGGCTGGCTTATACATTCTTTGCACTTAGTATGACAAGTGGTCGTTTTGCAGGACATCTCTTGTTAAAACAATGGGGTGAGAAAACCATTGTGACCTATAGTGCAATTGTTGCCGCGCTTGCTATGGTCACTATTGTGATGGCACCTGTTTGGCAAGTTGTAGTATTGGGTTATGCACTTTTAGGTTTAGGCTGTTCTAACATTGTGCCTGTTATGTTTTCTCGTGTCGGCCGCCAGAATGATATGCCTAAAGCAGCAGCGCTTTCTATGGTTTCAACTATCGCATACACAGGGTCATTAAGTGGTCCAGCTTTAATCGGTTTAATTGGTCAGTGGACCAGTCTAACCACAGTCCTATCTGGGGTAGCTGTTTTATTAATCATGATTGCTGTACTAAATCGCTTTACGCTTGTTAAGGCAAAGTAACTTAAGCTAACTCACCAGCCGAAAAGAACATCGAGAAAAACTTCTCGATGTTCTATAAGTGTGAATTATTATAAGACATGATAAGTGGGTAGATACTTATCTTGTAATGAGAATTTAGATTTCGTGAAAGTCGGAGCATTTTCTAAATCTTTCAAGAAATTATTACGCCAATCACTCAAGTCGGTGGTTGCTAAACCTTCTATTAACTGTTCATAACGATTAATACGTTCTGCTTTAGACATCTCTAGAGCGGTTTTTAGAGTATCCATCATTGCCGCTCGATCTATTGGGTCAACAATTAAGGCCTGAGTCATTTGTTCAGCTGCACCAGCATATTTAGATAAAATTAGTACACCTGGGTTTTCTGGATCTTGAGCCGCAATATATTCTTTTGCGACCAAATTCATACCATCACGTAGTGAGCTAATCCAACAAATATCAGAATTGCGATAAATATGCATTAGGCTGTCATGTTTAACGGTGTCATAGCAGCAATCAATCGGACGCCAGTCTTCCTGTGCAAACTCTTGATTAATCAGCTCTAGCTTGGTTTTAAAGCGTTGATATAAACGTTGATAAGCAGGAATATCTGTACGTGAAGGTGTTGCAACTTGTAGATGACGTACTAGCCTATGATATTCAGGATTGGTTTCCAAGAAGGTTGCAAATGCATTGAAACGTTCAAGTAGACCTTTTGAATAATCAATACGGTCAACCCCGATAATAGTTTTTTGACGTGGAATATCTTCAAAGTTAAATACATTTGCTGTTTGAAATGCTTGTTGTGCTTGGCGCTGAATAAGTTCAGGTTGCACACCAATAGGGTAGGACTTAATCAATACCTGACGCTTTTTATAACTAATTCGGTCACTTAATATTTTTTGAGCTTCAAGTAAGCCCATGCACGTTTGCATACAGGTATTTTGATCAGCTTGAGTTTGTAGACCAACTACATCATATTGGCAAAGGTCTTGTACTAGATGTAACGCAACTGGAATTTTGCGCCAAATGTTTAAGCTTGCAAAAGGAATATGCAAAAAGAAACCGATTTTATTTTGCATTCCTAATTCGCGGCAATGACGGGCTACACTAAAAAAGTGGTAATCATGTACCCAAATAACATCATCCGGCTGAGCAATTTGTTTTAATTGTTCAGCAAATAAACGATTGACCCGTTGGTAAGTATTATATTCTTCAGCATCATATTCAATCAGATCGTCTCTATGATGCATAGCAGGCCATAAGACCTTGTTAGCAAAACCGCAGTAATACTGTGCATATTGCTGATGTGTAAGAGGGCAGGTAATGTAGTCAATTCCATGAGAATATGCCTGATCGAATTCAGGCGCTTCAGTATCGGTAATTTGTTGACCATTCCAGCCCAACCAAATACCGTTACTGTCATTTAATGCGTCTTGTACAGCTACTGCAAGGCCACCTGCTGAAGCCTTACCTGATGGCATACTTATTCGATTCGATAACACGATTAATTTAGACATATTTGTTCTCCATTCTGATCTTGACTATTTTTGACGTATAACTTTTTTATTTTTTCGAGAAAGAAAAAAAGAAAATTAGAAACGCTGTTAATATCTTTTAATCTATATTGAGCTTCTGTTTCCCCAGAACCTACTTTAATTGAAGTGCCAAATTGTTGATTAATAAATATGAAACCTGATTCATCTGTTAAGTCATCTCCTATAAATATCGGATGAATTAACGGTAAATTAAGATGATTTAATATAGTTTGAATTGCTTTGCCTTTATCTGCCTGTTTAGGTAATAATTCAACTACAAATTTTCCTCTATTTAATTTTAGTTGAGGATGAAAATATTTAACTTGTTGCATAATATAAATTGCATTATTTTCTAATTCTGGATTTTTTCGATAATGTAAAGCAATAGAATATCCTTTATCCTCAATTAATAAATCGGGATATTTTTCACAAGATTTTATAATATCTTCTTTTAATTTATTAAAATTAATATCACTTAAGTCTGGGCGAATATAAGTGTTAGAATCAAAATAAATATCTAAACCATGTAGTCCAGCTATAGGAACTTCAATAGACTGAAGCAGCTTACTAGCCGTTTCAACATCGCGACCTGTTACAGCAACCACTGGTATATTTAATTCAATAATTTTTTTTATAACTTCTAATGTAGTATTAGGAATAAAACTATGTTCAGGATGAATTTGAAATGGAGCTAATGTTCCATCAATATCTAGAAATAAACAATAATTTTTATCTGAAGGTAAGGTATTTATAATATCATTGGGTGTAACAAAATATGTATCTTTTTCTCTCCCACCAGATATTATACTTTGACTATTCATATTAACCTGCCCAATATTTTGATCATTAATTAATCTTCTATCATTAAAATGAATTAATGAGTCATTTTTTTTAATAAAAAAACATAAGTATTAACATTAATTACATTGCACAATGGATTTATGGGTGAAGTGTGGATTATGTTGTTTTTTGATTTGCTTCAATGTTTAGATAATTAAAGTTTTGTATGTTTCATATGAATAATTTAGGCTTTACTTATCAATATATTTCAGAATATTAACTACCTCTAAATGACTGATTTTACTTTGTGAAATTTAATTTTTATGTTGATTTTAAAAGATATTTAAAATTGATATTAATATATAATCTTGCAAAAGTTGGCTGTGGACAGGTATATGAAGTTACAAAATAAAATTTTATTGATTACAGGTTGGGGAGTAGGCATAGAACCTTTACAATCACTTAAATTGCACTTGGAAAAAGCTGGTTTTGAAACACAACTGATTAATATTTTTAATGTTTTAGATCGTAACTTTCAAGCACAGCTTGATTTAGTGGCTGAAGTTGATGTGGTAATAGGCTGGTCTCTAGGTGGGCAGTTAGCAACTCAACTGGTTGATATTTTTTACAAGCAAACAGGGCAAACAAAAACTTTAATTACGCTTGCTTCGAATCCTTGTTTCGTTGCTCATAATAATTGGCAAACCGCAATGCCTGCTGATGTATTTAGTCAATTTAAAGGGTCTCTTTTACAGAACCCGCAAGCCACTTTAAAGCGTTTTTATTATTTGATTACACTTGGCTCATCTCAAGCGAAACAAGATTGGTTAAACGTACAAAATATAGCAAACCCGCCGTCAAATGAACTTTTATTAGAAGGTTTGCAAATGCTTGAGCAGCTAAATGTGGTAGATAACTTGAAAAACTATTCAGGTCTACAGCTTCATCTGTTTGCTGAGCAAGACAATGTCATTCCTTGCAAAATTATCGAGAATTTTAAGGATTTCGCTACAGAAAACATAACTTATAAGTTACTAAAAGACGCTACACACGCTTTTCCGTACTTACAGGTAGAAAGAACAATTGAAGAAATCTGCCAATTTTTAACAATTCATCAGCAAAGTTAATAAGCTTTGATTGATATCGCAATTTTCTTTCATTATTAACAGGTTTAACATGTGTTCAATGAGAGATTTGAACGCTGTAAAAGGGTATAGAGGATGACCGATAATTTTGATTTGGAACATATTTGGCATCCATATACTTCAATGACCCAACCGTTACCAACATTCAAAGTTAAGCGTGCTTATGGTGCGACGATTGAACTCGATGATGGTAGAACTTTAATTGATGGCATGTCCTCTTGGTGGTGTGCAATTCACGGCTATAACCATCCTGAACTCAATCAGGCAGTGACAGATCAATTACAGAACATGTCACATATCATGTTTGGCGGGTTAACTCATGATCCTGCGATTGAGCTTGGTAAAATTCTTTTAAAAATTACACCGCCAAGTCTCGATAAAATTTTCTATGCAGATTCAGGGTCGGTTGCCGTTGAAGTTGCTTTGAAAATGGCTGTGCAGTTCTGGACAGCACAAGGCCAACCACAAAAAACAAATTTTATTACTACGCGTTCTGGTTACCACGGTGATACATGGAATGCGATGTCTGTATGTGATCCAGTTACAGGCATGCATCAAATTTTTGGTACCAGCTTACCGAACCGTTTTTTCGTGGCGGCACCACAAACCAAATTCTACGAAGAATGGAATCCTCAAGATATTGCCGAGCTAGAACAAGCTATTCAGCAAAATCATGAACATCTTGCCGCACTCATTATTGAACCAATTGTTCAAGGTGCAGGGGGCATGCGTTTTTATCATCCTGAATATTTACGTCAGGCTAAGGCGCTTTGTGAGAAATATCATCTGTTATTAATTTTTGATGAAATCGCGACTGGCTTTGGTCGTACGGGTAAGCTTTTTGCGTGGGAACATGCTCAAGTCGAACCGGATATTATGTGCCTAGGTAAAGGGTTAACAGGTGGCTATATGACGTTATCTGCGACCTTAACAACAAAACATGTTGCAGAAACCATTAGTCGTGGTGAGGCTGGGGTATTTATGCACGGTCCAACCTTTATGGCCAATCCGCTTGCTTGTGCCGTTGCCTTGAAAAGTACGCAACTTTTAATTGAGCAAGATTGGCAAGCCAATATTAAGCGAATTGAGCAAGAGCTTAACCAACATTTAGTGCCTTTAAATGAGCTGGATTATGTTGCTGATGTACGAGTGCTGGGTGCAATTGGTGTAGTAGAACTCACCTTTAATGTTGATATGAAAACTTTACAGCAACAATTTGTAGACCGTGGAATCTGGATTCGCCCTTTTGGCAAACTGGTTTATGTGATGCCACCTTATGTCATTACTCAACAAGAGCTAAGCGATTTACTTGAACAATTGGTTGAAGTTGTTAAAACATTGCAGGGAGCGCATTAAGATGTCATTGCTTGATCATTTTGCTACAGAGTTAGATGAGTTAAAACAACAAGGTAACTTTAGACAATTTACCCAAAATGTGCAGCATGGCCGTTTTATCACTATTCAAAATAAAACAATGCTCAACTTAGCTTCAAATGACTATCTTGGATTGGCGGCTGATCTTAATCTTCGCCAAGAGTTTTTAGATAGCTTACCTTTGGAGCGCAGCTATTTTAGTTCTTCATCGGCTCGTTTACTGACAGGTAACTTTGAAGAATATGAACAGTTGGAAAATAGCCTAAGCCAAGCATTCGGTGGTCGGTCGGCTCTGCTATTTAATAGTGGCTATCACATGAATATTGGTATTTTGCCAGCTGTTTCTGATAGCAAAACTTTAATTTTGGCAGATAAATTAGTCCATGCCAGCATGATTGACGGTATACGTTTATCTGGTGCGCAGTATGTGCGTTATCTCCATAATGATTTACAGCACTTAGAGCAACTTCTGCAAAAATATCATGATGATGACAAGATTGAACGAATCATTGTGGTCACAGAAAGTATTTTTAGTATGGATGGTGATGAAACGGATTTAGCCGCATTAGTCCAGCTTAAAAAACGTTTTGCTAAAACCATGCTTTATGTCGATGAGGCACACTCAATTGGTGTACGTGGTCAGCAAGGTTTGGGATGTGCTGAACAATATAATGTCATTCAAGAAATTGACTTTTTAGTAGGCACATTAGGTAAAGCATTAGCAGCAGTCGGTGGTTACATTATTTGCCATCCTATTATTAAAGATTATCTCATTAATAAAATGCGTCCGCTTATTTTTAGTACAGCTCAACCTCCGATTGTTATGGCTTGGACAAATTTTATATTACAAAAAGTATTGGTTGCTCGGCCTCAGCGTGAACACTTAGAAAATATTAGCCAATATCTTCAAAAAGCTGTTATAGAAAAGGGTTATGTAAGTCCTTCGACTAGTCATATTATTCCAGTGATGGTGGGAGAAAGTCAGGCTGCTATTGATAAGGCAAAACATGTTCAAGAATGCGGCTTTTATGCTATGCCTGTACGTCCACCAACAGTACCTAAAAATAGTTCACGTTTGCGTATTTCTTTAACGTCAATGGTCGAACAACACGAGCTTGAAGCACTGGTGAGTTTTCTGTGAGTCTGAATAAAAACTTAGTTGCCGAGCGTTTTGCTAAAGCAGGGCAAAGCTATTCAGAGCATGCGGTTGTTCAAAAACAAATTTGCCAAAATTTAACGGGCTTACTAAAGCAGTTTTGTCCAAGTACGATGTCACGTGTTTTTGAAATTGGTTGTGGTTCTGGCAATTTAACTCGTCTGCTTGTTGACGCTTTTCAATTTGAAGATTTAATTTTGAATGATCTGTACTCAGAGGTGCAGGTGCACTTCAATCATCAAGAGCATTTAAAATGGCTAATTGGAGATGTTGAAATATTAGAACTTCCTCAACAGCTCGATATGATTGTTTCAGGTTCTGCTTTGCAATGGATGCAAGATTTACCGCGTTTGCTTAAGCGTTGTAATGACGCTTTAAATGACAGTGGTTGGCTATGCTTTTCAACATTTGGCCCTAAGAACCTATTTGAAATTAAAGAGCTAACTGGACAAGGTTTAAGTTATTGGAATCTTGAAAGTTGGAACAATACCTTAACTCAGGCTGGTTTTGAAGTTTTGCATTTATCTGAATCAGAAACTCAGCTCTATTTTGATTCGCCTAAAGCTGTATTACAACATTTGAAAGCAACAGGTGTAACGGCAACCGCTCAACATCGTTGGACCAAGCAAACTTTACAGCAGTTTTATCAAGATTATGATCGGTTTAAGCAGGCCGAGGGATATGCCCTAACATACCATCCGATTTATTGTATTGCCCGGAGAGTGAAGTAAATGAGTGGTCAGATCTATTTTGTCAGTGGGATTGATACCGAAATTGGTAAAACTTACGCGACAGGTTTTTTAGCAAAATTATGGACTGAGCAAGGTAAAAAAGTAATTACCCAGAAACTCATTCAAACAGGTAATGCTGATATTTCTGAAGACATCGAGAAGCATCGTGAAATTATGGGACAAGGTTGGTTTCAGGAAGATCACGATAAGCTGACTATGCCTGAAATCTTCAGCTATCCAGCTTCACCTCATTTAGCAACACGCTTGGATAATAGAGAAATTGATTTTCAAAAAATTGAAAATGCAACTCAAACATTGGCTGAGCGATTTGAAATTGTATTGTTAGAAGGTGCAGGTGGGTTAATGGTGCCATTAACCACCAGTCTACTCACAATTGATTATGTGGCTCAGCATCAGTTCCCTGTTATTTTGGTAACATCAGGTCGTTTAGGAAGTATTAACCATACTTTACTTAGTCTTGAGGCGCTTAAGTCTCGTGGGCTGAAATTAAAGGCTCTAGTTTATAATCTAAAAGATGAATCAAAAGATCCATTAATTTCGCAAGATACTTCAAATTATTTGAAAGATTATTTAGCTATTCACTTTCCAGAAGCAGAGTGGATTGAATTGGCAAAAATGAGTTAATTCGACAACAAACTATAAAAAAACCGCTCTAATTTGAGCGGTTTTTGATTTAAAAGTTGATCTTAGAACTTTTTAAATCCACGGTTAAGACCAGTCGATTTACGCTGATTACCAGTGTTTGCTGGTGCTTCTTTTTCATCATCACGACGTTGTTGACGTAAATAGCCACCACGACGCGCTGCCATTGGCTTTTCAGTCATACGGTCAGTACGACGTTTCGCCATACCAAATAAGCCTGTACCTTGACGCGGTTTTAACTCAACAGATTTTGCTAAGTTGTCGATATCAGTTTTGTCGAGTTCCATCCAACGGCCAGTACGTAATTCACGTGGTAAAATCACAGTACCGTAGCGAGTACGTAATAAACGGCTTACTTTAAGGCCTTGTGATTCAAAAATACGGCGTACTTCACGGTTACGACCTTCTTTCACCACAACTTGATACCAGCGGTTAATACCTTCACCACCAATTTCAGAGAAAGACTCGAACTTGGCTGGGCCATCTTCAAGCTCTACACCATTCACCATGTTTTGACGTAGTTTTGGTGTTACTTCACCCATTACACGTACAGCGTATTCACGTTCAATTTCATTAGATGGGTGCATTAAGCGGTTAGCAAGTTCACCATCATTTGTAAATAATAATAAACCTGTACTGTTAATATCCAGACGACCTACCATTACCCAGCGGTCATTTGCAATTTGTGGTAAATGATCAAATACAGTTGGACGTTTTTCAGGATCATTACGTGAACAGATTTCACCTTCAGGTTTATAATAAATCAGTACACGACGACGAATTTCGTCTTCGATTTGAAACTGAACTTTACGACCATCAATGCGTAATTCATCGCCTGGTTCAATGCGTTCACCCACTTGGGCAACGCTGCCGTTTACACTCACGCGTCCTGCGGCAATAACCTCTTCCATATATCGACGGGAACCTAATCCGATTCGCGCTAATACTTTTTGCAATTTTTCACTCATGACAGCACAACCTTAGACATAATGATCAACAGTCCACCTCTTTATGATTTCGGTGCATTTGCATCGAGAGCCATAAATGCTTCCTTGGCGTTCTGTAGGGGAGGCAATTGGCCTAAAGAGGCTAGACCAAAAGCATTCAGAAATTGAGGCGTTGTAATTAGCAACGCAGGTCTTCCGGGTAAATCTCTAAAACCGGCTTCTTTAATCCAGTTCCAGTCAAATAGCGTTCTGAGAATCTGACTATTATTAGATACACCACGAATTTGTTCAATATCAGCACGCGTGACTGGTTGATGATACGCAATGACAGCCAACGTTTCTAGTAAAGATGGCGACAGTTTTGTTGGTCGCTCTGGCCAAATCTGCGCAATAATATTGCGATATTTGGATCTTACCTGAAAACGAAAGCCTTGCGCAGTTTCTATCAACTCAATAGAGCGGCCATGTTGTAAGAGGGCAAGCTGTTGTAAAAGTTGACGAAGCTGTTGTTTGTTATATTGATTATTAAAAGCTTCTTTTAAACGAGCAATCGAAACAGGTGCTTCACTGGCAAAAATAATCGCTTCAAGTTGCAATAAAACTTCGTGATGAATGTCAGCTAATGACAAATCGGTATTATTTTGTTCAAAACTCATGCCGCAGACCCTTGAATAGCCAATGGAGCTTCAACACCTGTCGCAATAATTTTAATCTTTTGTTGTCGGGTTAACTCTAACACAGCCATAAAAGTTACAACCATGCCCATACGGCCTTGTTGCGGATTCAGTAATTCTTTAAAACTTAACACGTCGCCTGACTCTAATTTCTCTTCAATATATGCAATCCGTTCTTCTAACAGTACAGGCTCTTGTGCAATTGTATGTGTTACAGGTTCTGGGCGGTTAAATACGCAAAACAAAGCATCATGTAACGCCGAAACATCATAACCTTCATAAACAGGTGCGATATGACCTAAACTTACATTGGCACTAAATGTATCACGGTCAAGAACCGGCATTTGCCCTAAACGCTCAGCAGCTTGCTTAATACGTAAATAAGTCTCAAGGCGATCAATAAGATCCTGTTTAGGATCTTTTTCAATACTAATAACTGTTGGCTTAGGTAAAAGTAAGCGAGATTTCAAATCGGCCAATAAAGCAGCCATGACCATGTAGTCGGCAGTCAGCTCAATATTTAAGGATTTCATGCTATCCATATAAGCTAAATATTGAGTTGCAATAGGGGCGATATCGAGCTGAACCAAATCGAAACCGTTTTTCTGAATCAGATAAATTAAAAAGTCGAGCGGTCCTTCAAACTGTTCAAGTAAAATCTCGAAGGCAGCTGGAGGAATATAAAGATCTTCAGGAATCGTGTCGTGCCACTCATCTAAAACACGGATGTGTGGAACGTCTTCCATGGATTGATGAAGTGATTGGTTCATTACGATTATAAGCCACGCGAATTTTCAAAAGCATGAGACTTGTTTTCAAGTCAATAAGAGCTGTAGCAGAAGAACAGCAGATAGTGCAAAACATTCTAAAGGAATTGTGACTTTTAATAAATTGCTTAACGACTAAAGTGTAAAAAAAATCCAAACTAAATAAAGAGTATTTTTTTTCTTGATAATACTTTTTTTTAACTGTTGGTAAAAAGGGGAATAAGTGCTTATTCGAAAGCACTTACGTCTCCTGCACCATGACGGATAACTTCTGGATGTTCACCCGATAAATCAACAATACTGGTGGTTGTCAAAGTTCCGAACCCACCATCAATAAATACATCAATCCGTTTAGCTAACTGATTTTCAATATCGTAAGGATCATCAAGAGGGTCTTCGTGTCCTGGTAAAATTAGTGTACTTGTCAGTAAAGGTTCACCAAGTTCTTTTAATAAAGCCTGACAAATTGGGTTACTTGGAATACGTAAACCAATCGTTTTCTTTTTAGGATGCATTAACCTGCGTGGAACTTCACTGGTTGCGGGTAAAATAAAAGTCGTAACAGCAGGTGTATTTGCCTTTAATAATCTATAAGTCGCATTATCAACTTTTGCATAAGTCGCGATATCTGATAAATCACAGCACATAATCGCGTATTGATGCTTAGGGCCTAAATCACGAATCTGAGCAATACGTTCCATGGCATTTTTATTACCAATCTGGCATCCGATTGCATAAGCAGCATCGGTAGGGTAGACCACAACATCGCCTGCACGAATACGCTCAACCGCTTGATCAATGAGGCGTTGCTGTGGATTTTCAGGATGTACATGTAAATGCAGCATATTTTAGAGACTCCATCACGCCAGTATTAAAAATAGTATTAGACTTTTCAAACTTGGGAAGCAAGTAGCTTACGTAGTTTTTTTGTCATTTAATCAAGGAGTTCACGTTTAAATTCACTTGATTGTAACGCTGCACCTGCTCGCGTACATTGGCAAATACATTCAATGAATCGCGCTGCATCAACAGGTAGTTTAGCTTCTCCAGAAAAATAGCGTTGTACTTGTGTATAAACATTATCTTTAAACTTTTTGCCATCTCCGCCATCACCTGTCAGGTTGTCGAGCGAGACTCTAAATTTTCTGCTAAAAGAATGGGAAAATAACCATTCAATCGCTTGCGGCTTAATTTCCACCTGTTCAAATAAATCTTGCTGTTCTTTAGTTCGACCATCTGGGGCGTACCAATACCCTAAATCAGGCAACAGACGACGTTTTGCGCCTGCAATTGTCCAATGGCTAATTTCATGCAGGGCACTATTGAAAAAACCATGGGCAAATTGAATTTTGGCTGGCTCATGTTCGTTTGCTGGGAAATATTCTGGTTCAAATTCTCCACGAACTAATGTCACATTATGGTGGGAAAACCAGTGATTAAAGTGTAAAATAAGCCAATCAACTTGCTCAGACTCTAATTTTGAGCTTGGCCATGGTGAGAGTTGCACCACGTCAGGTAAAAGAGTGTTTTGGTGAGTTGAATGGGTGCAAACGAGTAATGAAGTGTTAACTTCAGGTTGCGGCTGCAACAGGTGCATTGCTTAATTTACCCCGAGTTCTGTCTAAAGAAGTACAAAATTGTATCTTAATCTTTGACAGAGTACCGATGAATTTGTAGAATTGCCGCCTTAATTATGTCAGCAAATACCTTTCCGGCACAGATTGAGCCGTTTAAATGGGCTGAGCAAGGCTTTACATGGTCAGGTCAACTGCCATTGTCTCGTCTTACTCGTATTGCTCGTGAAGCTGTTGGATCAATTGATAACCAATTGATCAACATAGACTGTAAGCTATCAATGGATGCCTATCATCGCATTGTGTGGTTAGATGGTCATATGGAAACAAAAGTTCCAATGGAGTGCCAACGTTGTTTGGAACCTGTTGAAATGCCAATTGTTTCTGACTTTCATATTGCACTTGTAGATGATGAGTCACTGATAGAGCGCTTGGATGAGGATGCTGATTTCATCGTTTTAGGTGAAAGTGAGTCTTCGACAAAAGGTGATTTTGATACACCTGCTTCGATTAACTTGCTCGCATTACTAGAAGATGAACTGTTATTGTTGATGCCTTTATCTCCCAAGCATGATGCTTGTGAACATAAACATCAACCTACCATTCAGAACGTTGTCGAAGAGAAACGGGATAACCCGTTTGATGTTTTGGCAGGTTTGAAGGGTAAACTTAACTCATAATTTGTGTTATGATTATGAGATAAGACAACTGAATTTGTTCTGATCCATTTTTTCGATCTTTGTAAGGAGCCATCATGGCCGTTCAGCAAAACCGTAAAAGTCGCTCTCGCCGTGACATGCGCCGTTCACATGACGCTTTAACCGAGAATGCATTAACAGTAGACCAAGCAACTGGTGAAACTCATCGTCGTCACCACGTGACTAAAGACGGTTTCTACCGTGGTCGCCAATTATTCGCTAAAGCAGCTGATGCTGAATAATTGCATGATATGCATTAAGCGTGATGCTTAAGTATAGAAAAAATGGGAGCGAAAGCTCCCTTTTTTTGTTGTTTTTCGCAATTATAAATATACAAATTAAATGTTAAATTTCCGCTCCAGAGAAATGAGTGAAAACCCAAAAAGGATTTCTTATGTCTGCTAAACGTCTTGAACAAGTAGCTTTAGCCACAAAAACTGCATTTGTGTTTCCGGGTCAAGGTTCACAAAAAGTTGGTATGCTCGCTGAACTCGCAGAACAGTTTAGTGGAGTTGGGCAAACTTTTGCTGAAGCTTCAGACGCGCTAGGATTTGATCTTTGGCATATTGCGCAAAGTGGTGAAGGTTTAGACCAAACACAAAACACCCAACCTGTATTATTAACTGCTAGCATCGCTTTATGGCGTCTTTGGTTAGATTTGGGTGGTTTAGCACCTAAATACCTTGCTGGTCACTCTTTAGGTGAATACAGCGCTTTAGTTGCAGCGGGTTCAATGAGTTTGGCAGATGCAGTTAAATTAGTTAATTTGCGTGGAAAACTCATGCAAAGTGCTGTTCCTCAAGGGGAAGGTGCGATGGCTGCAATTCTTGGTTTGGCCGATGATAAAGTAGTTGAACTATGCCAGAGTGTAACTGCATCAGGTCAAGGTTCAGTTGAAGCTGCAAATTATAATTCACAAGGTCAGGTTGTAATTGCGGGCAGTACTGCATCTGTACAGCAAGTGATGGCATTAGCAAAAGAACAATCTGCTAAAGCAATTGCTTTACCAGTTTCTGTACCTTCGCATTGTTCATTGATGAAGCCTGCTGCAGAAAAATTTGCAGAAGCTTTGGAACAAACTGCCATTGAGCTACCTACCATTCCTGTAATACAAAATGTCAACGCGGGAATTGCTACCGATGTTGCTCAATTACGTCAGGCATTAACAGCACAATTGTACGAGTCTGTGCAATGGACACGTACCATGCAGTCTCTTCAAGACCAAGGTATTCAGTACATTGTTGAATGTGGTCCTGGTACAGTATTGAGTAATCTCGCAAAGCGTTTACCAAATATCGAAAAAGCTTTTTCTATTGATAGTAAGAGCAAAATGGAAGATGCCCTAAATGCTGTTTTAGTGGCAGAAGGAAAAATTGCATGACACAAGAACGCAAAGTTGCATTAGTAACGGGCGCGAGTCGGGGCATTGGCGCTGCAATTGCCCAGCAACTTATTCAAGACGGTTATTTTGTCGTAGGTACTGCGACTTCTGAATCTGGTGCACAAAAGCTAACAGATAGCTTTGGTGAACAAGGTGCAGGTTTGGCGCTAGACGTGCGTAATCTCGATGAGATTGAAGCAGTAGTGTCTCATATTGAACAGAATTATGGTCCTGTACTTGTTCTCGTTAACAATGCAGGTATTACGAAAGACAATTTGTTGCTTCGTATGTCTGAAGATGATTGGGATGACATTCTCAATATCCACCTTAAAGCCGTTTATCGTTTATCTAAACGCGTACTTAAGGGCATGACGAAAGCACGTTTTGGTCGAATTATTAATATCAGTTCTGTTGTTGCTCATTTTGCAAACCCAGGCCAAGCAAACTACTCTGCTGCTAAAGCAGGTATTGAAGCATTCAGCCGTAGCCTTGCAAAAGAGATGGGTAGCCGCCAAATCACTGTAAACAGTGTGGCACCAGGTTTTATTGCAACAGAAATGACAGATGCACTTAGTGAAGACATTCGCAAAAAAATGAGTGATCAAGTGGCTTTAAATCGTTTAGGTGAGCCACAAGATATCGCAAATGCGGTGAGTTTCCTTGCAAGTGATAAAGCAGGTTACATTACCGGTACGGTATTACATGTAAATGGTGGTTTATACATGGCCTAACGCCGATGTATAAACTTTTAAAAATTTTTATATTCAATTAAACTAGTGGCAAATCAAACGCCACAAGCAATGAGGAGAATTCCTGTGAGCGATATCGAACAACGCGTTAAACAAGCAGTTGCAGAACAACTTGGTCTTAAAGCTGAAGAGATTAAAAACGAAGCATCTTTCATGGATGACTTGGGTGCTGACTCTTTAGATTTAGTTGAACTTGTTATGTCTTTCGAAAATGACTTCGACATCACTATCCCTGATGAAGATTCTAACGAAATCACTACAGTTCAATCTGCAATTGACTATGTAACTAAAAAACTTGGTTAATTCGCATATTGCTGATTAAAAAGAAGGCCACCGTAAGGTGGCTTTTTTTATTTACTCAAAATCATTGATAGAGATACATATTTTTACAAGATCAACCTCAATTGATAGCAGAGGTGTCTCTTTTTTCAAGTATAACAATAAAGGTCAGTTTAATGACTTTACTATAAACAATAATATGAGGACTAAAAGATGGGTCTTTTTGATTTTGTAAAAGGTATTGGTAAGAAAAATACCGCACCAGCAGAACCACAACCAGCTCCAGCAACACCAGCAGAACCTTCTGCACAAGAAGTGGCAAATAAATTATTAGGATTAATTAAAAGTTTAGGCTTAGGAGTGGAAGGCCTATCTGTAACATATAATGGTTCAACTGATACTGCGACGCTTCATGGTCAAGTACAAAGCCAAGCAGACAAAGAAAAAATTATTCTTATTGTTGGTAACGTAGACCACGTTGCGCAAGTAGATGATCAAATGACGGTTGCTACTCCTGAGCCAGAAAGTAAATTTTATACGATAAAATCAGGTGATAATCTTTCAAAAATTGCGAAAGAATTTTATGGTGATGCCAACCAATATCAAAAAATCTTTGAAGCAAACAAACCAATGCTAAAAGATCCAGATGAGATTTTCCCTGGACAAGTTTTACGTATTCCTCAGTAATTGGAATAAATAAAAAGGCGCTTAAAACGCCTTTTTATTTGGTTGTTAAAATCGTTTTGGAATCTTTTGTCCATTAGGTACAGGCGTTTCAGCATTTTTTAAAACACCAAATAGCCATGTTTCTGCATGCTGTACTGCAATTTTTAAAGAATCACCCAAAGCTAAACGACCTGCGATAAAGCTTGCTAATGAACAACCTGAGCCGTGATATTCACCTTCAAGGCGAGGGCAATTACTACTCGCTGCAAGTTCACCATCAATATATAAATTATTTTTAATGAAGTCAGGGGTATCTTCGTGACCGCCTTTTACTAATACAGCTTGAGCACCCATTTGAAATAGCTTTTCTGTTGCTTGTTCTAAATCATCAACACCTGTTAATGCACGTAATTCGACTGTATTTGGCGTAATAAGAGTCGCTAGGGGAATCAGTTCAACAAATGCTTTAACTAAAGTTGCTTGGTCTCCTAACGAACCACCACTGTTTGCAACTAAAACAGGGTCAAGTACATATTGATAGTCAGGATGAACACGTAAAAATTCAGCAAGTGCAGCAATATTATCTGTGGTGCCAAGCATACCTGACTTAACACATTTAATGGGTAAGTCATCTACCACGGCATTTGCTTGAGCTAGTAATAGTTCTTTTGAGGTTGCTTCAAAGCCAAATACTTGTTGTGAGTTTTGAATGGTGAGGGCAGTACATGCAATTGCTGCATGGGCACCACTTTGTCCAATTGCTTCGATATCGGCTTGTAAACCTGCACCACCTGAAGGGTCTAAACCCGAGAAACAAAGTACGGTTGGACGCACGGTTATTTCCTTTTCAATTTAAATTTACGTTAGTATAAGAGAGTTTGATTAAACTCTCGACCAATTGAACTAAATACTTTACTGGGTTAATGATTGAATGGCTATAAAACATATTTTGATTGATTTAGATGGAACCTTAACAGACCCTAAAGTTGGTATCCATACTTCAATTCGCTATGCAATGGACAAGCTTGGCTATCCATTAGCTGCCGATTTAAATATTGATTGGACCATTGGCCCGCCTTTAAAACCATCACTTGCAAAATTATTGGCTACTCAAGATGATGATTTAGCTGAACAAGCTTTATTGGCTTATCGTGAGCGTTTCTCGGTCATTGGTCTGTTTGAAAATGAAGTATATCCATCTGTAGTACAAACACTGAGTGCTTTAAAAGACGAAGGATATCGTTTATTTGTTGCTACTGCTAAACCAACGATTTATGCGAAACGAATTTTAGATCATTTTGAATTAAGTCAATATTTTGTACATATTTATGGAAGTGAATTGACAGGTGAGCGGACCAATAAAGCTGAGCTTATTCATTATATTCTTGAGCATGAGCAATTAAATCCTGAAGAGTGTTTAATGGTAGGTGACCGTCAATATGATGTTTTAGGTGCGCGTCACAATGGTATTGAGGCGGTAGCTGTGACTTATGGTTATGGAACAGCAGAAGAACTTGCTCAAGTACAGCCAAAAGCGATGATTAATCAGTTCTCTGAACTTTTGGACTATATTGAAGAACTGGCAGCACAAAAGAAAGTTTCTTAAATATAAATAAGTTTTAATTTATAGGTTTGGCTTTGATCTAAAGCCAAACCTTTTTTATTTAAATACCGTGTTGTTGACGGTATTGAACAAGTTCTTCAATCGTAATCACGGTTAAGTGATGAGTTTGTGCATATGCTAAAACTTGAATGCCTGATGCCATAGTGCCATCTGGATTAGTCAATTCACATAACACGCCAGCAGGTTTGAGACCAGCTAATCTGGCTAGATCAATAGTCCCCTCAGTATGACCACGTCGAGTAAGTACGCCACCATTACGTGCACGTAATGGGAAAACGTGACCAGGACGGTTTAAGTCACTTGCAACAGCACCATCTTTAATAGCAGTTTTAATCGTTGTTACACGGTCTTTAGCAGAAACACCAGTTGTAACGCCTTGAGCAGCTTCAATGGTCACTGTAAATGCAGTATGAAACTGACTTGAGTTTTGAGAAACCATTGGAGGGAGTTCAAGGTGATCTGCTAATTCTTCTGTCAGACATAAACATACAATACCTGAGCCATCACGAATCATACGTGCCATGGTCTCAACAGTTAGCGTTTCAGCTGCAACAATTAAATCTGCTTCATTTTCACGGTCAAAGTCATCCATAACCAAGACAGGTTTGCCTTGACGGATATCTTCTAATGCTTGTTGAATGCGTTGTTCAGCAGGAGAGAGGGCTGAGAAAAAAAGTTCTGGTTGAATTAAGCTAGACATAATGAAACGCTCTCGTAAAAATACGGTTGAACATTTCAGGACTGATGTAAAAACAGGCTGGCACTGAAATAAAACGGATTTATCCCAGTTCGTCGTCTTCTTTCATCCGGACTATACCGTCGGCTTTGGAATTTCACCAAATCTGCTCAAATTACATAATTTAAGCTCGTGGGCTTGTTAATTTATATATGAAAATTAACTTTACCACCGGTGGGGAATTACACCCCGCCCTGAAGCGATGGGTTTTATTATAGCGCGCTTGAAGAAATTGGCTAGATGCTTTTGTAGAATGCTAAGTCTCATTATGAATAAGTATTTTTAGAAATCGAAATAGGTTTTTTAACAAGAGCTTACTTGTTGGTTTTAAAAGTGAATGCTATGTTTTTTATAGAAAATTATAAATAAAACAGGTTTTTTTATGCAGATTAGAGACTATTATCCCTTTAGGAATACTTTATTTATTCAGCATCTCCATATTTTTAGTTATCTATTTATGGCGGTAAGTATTCTGTATTTGATTGCTGCTAACTGGTTGATGCTTCCTGATAGCATTCAACTCAGCATTCCACCTGTTATATTACTTGTCACCGCTTGGGTGAGCGTAACAGATACCTTAAGCGAGGGAGTTCGGCAGACCTTACATGGTATTTGTGGTTTGATGGTCGGTTTGAGTTTGGCTGTAATAGGACAAGTTTATCAAACAGGTGCAGACAGTTATTTATTGTTCTTGATTTGGACTTTGCTTTTATTACCTTGGTTATATCGACCCAATATTGGTATTTTTACTTTAGTTTGCATTACCAGCCAACTTACACTTTTTTTATTTTTTCGACAGACTTTTTGGGCAGAAAAATTTCCTTATTTATATCTATTCACTCTAAATTTATTAAGCCTTATCGAGTTTTGGATCTGTATAAAGAAGTATCGTGCATTACGTTTTGTTTTTATCGCTTGGTTTACTGTCATTTCAATCATTGGAATGATTCAATACTTATCGAATACAAATATTCCTTATCTGATCTCGGCTTTCTTTTTAGGAATAATCGCTTTTTATTATTTCTTCAAAAAAAATGATCAATTATGTGCCAGTTTAATGGCTGCTGTTCTTGGCGTGACTGCAACAATATGGCTTGTAGATGGGATTAATCATTTATTTAAAGATTCTAATGAGTTCATTTTTTTACTGATTGCGGGTATTATTTTTACTTGGTTTGCACTTATTAGTTATTTCTTAATAAGAATTTTTCGCCAAAGCCGTTTTTATGTCATTCCTTTAGCAATTGGTGCTTGGCTTGCTGGTTTAGCACTTGCAGCATTTACACTCGTATTTTGGGAGACTATTTCTTTAATTATTGGCATCATCTTTGTTGCTATAGCTATAACTTTACTAACAAAATCTCAAAATTATTTCATTCGGCAATTTGCATATTGTTTATTTATTAGTGGCCAAACTGCTTTTTTATTCCATCTTGGATCTGAAACAAATCAAATTTTATGGGTGTTGATTGCCCAAATTTTTATTCTATGTATTAGTTATTTTCTTAAGCCTCATTGGTTCTTTATTTTAATTCAAATGCTCGCAACTTATGGAATAGCATTTTTCTATCTATTGCAACTAGACCATTCAATATGGTCAGTAAACTCTGTTCAAACTTATTTTAATTTAAATTTACTTAACTATTTGATCTTTAGCTTAGTACTGCTGATAGGGAGTAAAGCAATTGTATCGTATGAGCGGAGTATTTTCTTAAGTGTGCTGGCCGTTGTGTTGGTGAGCTCATTCTTTGATAATTTTATAGGGCTTGAATTGATTAATTCAGTTGATCAACCATTTTGGTTTTTCTATGTCTTACCAAGTCTATGGTTATTGTTATTTAGTTTTTTCTATCTATATAGGCAGCTTCAAACTATAACTTTTTTTGCTTTTCTCTTTTTTGGAATATTGCTTATTGCACTTGGCTATTTTGAAGTGTTCATTCTATTTGTAATTTTGACATGGGCCTTAAAAACTAAAGATCGCATTGTTTATGGTGTTACGCTCTTTGTATTCGCCTTTGTGTTTTGGCAACTTTATTACAGTTTGCAATTAAGTTTTCTAGCTAAAAGTGCATCAATCTTGGTGTCAGGAATTATATTGTTGGCTTTATATGGGTTGCTCTTACAAGAAGCTAAGAACAACTTTGTTGAGGGAGAAAATTAATGAAAAAGTATTTCTCTCTTATTCTTGCAATAGTCACTGTATTAGTTTTTACGGGTTTGATTGCGAAAAATGAATGGCATCTACATCAGAGTAAAAGTATTTTTATTAAGCTTAAGCCAGTTGACCCTCGCTCTATTTTACAAGGCGACTACATGGCGCTGGCGTATGAATTAAATTTACAATCTCTTAAATCACCATCAGGAAGCGAAGGTGATGCTTTAGATCAAGTGATTTTTAATCATGCCAATATTCCAGCAAAAGTTATTTTAGATTCACAAAATCGAGTAATTCGTACAATTTTATACACTAATAATTCATCTGCTGGGCAAAGCTTAATTTTAAAAAATCCTGAAAATCGTTTGCAGGCTTTGTACCCAGCTTCTAGAAGCTTCTTATTTGCCGAAGGTCTAGCTCATTGCTATGAAAAAGCAAAATACGCTGAATTTAAGGTAAATATAAAGGGTGAGGCAATTCTGTTTGATTTGCGAGGAGAAGAGCTACAATCTTTAAATTGTAAGCAGCAGCAAAGTTGGTGGAAGGGTGCGTTTAAGAGTTTATAGACACTATAAAAAAAAGCCCGTATTACAGGCTTTCTTGTTTTTTTAATCTTTAATTAGGCAACTTGTACAGGAATGCAGTTCGCTGTGTGGTTGACTGTATTATTTGGATTTGCATAGACCAAACGTGGTTTGTGAGCATTTGCTTCAGCTTCTGTGAAGTCACCAAACGTAGCAATAATAACTAAATCACCAACATCTGCTTGGTGAGCAGCACCACCGTTTACTGAAATAATGCCAGAGTTGTCTTCACCACGGATCGCGTAAGTTGTGAAGCGCTTGCCATTAGTTACGTTCCAAACGTGGATTTCTTCGTATTCACGAATACCAGCTAAATCCATCAATACGCCATCAATTGCACAAGAACCTTCATAGTGAAGTTCAGCATGGGTTACAACTGCACGGTGAATTTTGCATTTTAATAAACGAGATAGCATGGCTAGCGTCTCCTGAGTAGACCTAAGAAGATCTTATAGTGAAATCTTTTGCCTTTGCCGTTCTGGCAAGGTGGCTGATGCGCATTTTGCTCCTAAAAAAGCAAGATAGCAAGCTTGATTGTTCAACAATTTAAGCTGGTTTATACGCATTAATTTGGTTCATAGCTTGTGATACCTGTCCTTGAACAAGTAACTTCACTTTAGAGAGAGCATGATCAATTGCTCCGTCCATTAAGCTTTGTTCACTGCTTGGCGCTTTTCCAAGTACATGCCCAGAAACTCTTTCTTTTGAACCTGGATGTCCAATACCAATTCGTAAACGATGAAAGTTTGGACCAATATGTGGGACAATATCACGTAAACCGTTATGACCACCGTGCCCACCGCCTGTTTTAAGACGAATTACACCAGGATTCATATCAAGTTCATCATGAGCAATCAGAATTGCTTCAGGAGCAATTTGATAGAATTTTGAGAAAGGAACAACACTTTGACCGGAACGGTTCATATACGTCGTTGGTAGAAGTAAGCGAACATCATGCCCCTCTATATTACCACGACCACTGATTCCGTGAAATTTTGGATCATTTTTTAATGTAATGCCATATTTATCTGCAAGCTGTTCAACGAACCAAAAACCTGCATTATGGCGGGTTTGGGCATATTCTGAACCAGGATTGCCCAAACCAACAATTAGCGAAATATTTGACACTAATTTACGCCTTTAAACACTTATGCGCGTTTGAAGTCAGCGTGCATAGGAGTGTTTTTAGATGGGTGACGTTGTAACGCTTGGATTTTAACGTTTTCAACTTTGTCGCCCACTTTGATTTCTACAACTTCTTCAAAGAAAGCATTGCTTTCTAAAGCTTTTACAAGCTCACGAAGTTCTAAAGTTACACTTACAGGCTCAGCGTTACCGCCGTAGATGATAGCTGGAACTAAAGATTCGCGACGAAGGCGGCGGCTCGCACCTTTCCCTTGTTTGTCTTCAGCACGCGCTTGAGCGTTGAATACGAAGTTTGCCATGAGATAAATCCTCATTAAAGATTAAATAAACTAAACTTGCGACCAGTTTAGTGATAGAAAACCCCAGCCAAAGCCAGGGTTAAGAAAAGCTGCAATATTATAAACTATCGAACATCGCGCTGATAGATTCTTCGTTATTAATACGACGAATCGTTTCAGCAACCATGCTAGCAACAGAAACTTGGCGAATTTTACCTAAGTTCAATGCTTCTTCAGAAAGAGGAATTGTGTCAGTTACAACTAACTCATCAATGACTGAGTTACGTAAGTTCTCAATTGCTTTACCTGAAAGTACAGGGTGAGTTGCATAAGCAACAACACGACGTGCACCAAATTGTTTAAGCGCATCAGCTGCTTTACACAATGTACCAGCAGTATCAACCATGTCATCTACAATAACGCAATCACGATTTTTTACGTCACCAATCAAGTGCATAACTTGCGACTCATTGGCTTTTTGACGACGTTTGTCGATGATTGCTAAATCGATATCACCCATCTGTTTGGCAACAGCACGAGCACGTACTACACCACCAACGTCAGGAGAAACCACCATAAGGTTATCATGCTGTTGTTGACGTAAGTCAGCAAGCAAAGCAGGAGTACCATAGATGTTGTCGACTGGAATATCGAAGAAACCTTGGATTTGGTCAGCATGTAAGTCAATCATTACGACACGATCAATACCAACAGTGGTAAGCATGTCTGCAACAACTTTAGCTGTAATCGGCACACGTGCAGAACGTGGACGACGGTCTTGGCGAGCATAACCAAAATAAGGGATAACAGCGGTAATACGACCAGCACTTGCACGACGCAAAGCATCTGCCATAACCAAGATTTCCATAAGGTTATCATTGGTAGGGGCACAAGTAGGCTGAACGATAAATACGTCTTTACCACGAACATTTTCAGTAATTTCTACTGAAATTTCTCCATCAGAAAAGTGACCGACTGATGCAGCACCTAGAGGGATATGTAAGTGACTTACGACTTTTTGAGCGAACTGTGGATGAGCATTTCCACTAAAAACGACAAGATTGGGCATGAAGCACCCTTGGCGGTTGGTATGTAATGAAGTAGATGGCAGGGGCGGCTGGATTCGAACCAACGGATGCCGAGATCAAAACCCGGTGCCTTACCACTTGGCGACGCCCCTAATGCGGCAGAACTTTAATATTTTTGCAATGCAATGTCAAGGATAATCAACAAAAAGCAAGGCAATTAAGTCTGTCTTTAAAATAAGAAGAATGGCAGGGGCGGCTGGATTCGAACCAACGGATGCCGAGATCAAAACCCGGTGCCTTACCACTTGGCGACGCCCCTAAATTTGATGATATATAATGGCAGGGGCGGCTGGATTCGAACCAACGGATGCCGAGATCAAAACCCGGTGCCTTACCACTTGGCGACGCCCCTAATATAATCATCATTACAGGTGAAATTGGCAGGGGCGGCTGGATTCGAACCAACGGATGCCGAGATCAAAACCCGGTGCCTTACCACTTGGCGACGCCCCTAACTTGTAACCTTAAAATGATTAAGAGGAGATTCTTTTAAACTATTTACCACATAAGCTTTACATGGTGAATGCTTAAGAATGTCATCAATATTCATTTCATTTGTTACTTCAGTAAAAACACAAGCACCTGTACCTGTAAGCTTTGCTTGACCAAACTGATCAAGATATTGCATTGCTTCTTCAACTTCAGGGTATAACTTTCTAGCCAAAGGCTCAAAGTTATTTCCAAAATTAGAAGGTTCTAACTGATAGGCGCAAAATTTAGTGGTCTTAGAGTCTCTTGTCAATGTTTTTTGTGAAAAAAGCAATTGAGTGCTGATAAAACAATCAGGTTTTAAAATAATGAACTGTTTTTGATCTAAGTCTATGAATGATAAATGTTCACCTATGCCTTCAGCCCATGCATTTTTACCATAAATAAAAATAGGAACATCGGCACCGAGCTTTACGCCATAGTCAGCAAGTTCATCCTGACTTAGTCCACATTGCCATAATTGATTTAAAACAATGAGGGTTGTAGCTGCATTAGAGGAACCTCCGCCTAAACCTGCGCCCATTGGAATATTTTTCTCAATTTTGATGTGTAGACCAGAGAGTTTTTTTGCATGCGGTTTAAGTATTTGAGCAGCTTTATAAATCAGATTTTGTTCAAGTTGGACCTCTCCTAAACCCTCAATCTGGATTTCATCTTTATCAATAAGAGAAAAAGTCATCCAGTCATATAAATCAATGAGTTGGAAAATGGTTTGTAATTCATGGTAACCATTTTCACGACGTCCTGTGATATGTAAAAACAGGTTGAGCTTAGCTGGAGAGGGAACTCGAATCATAGATTTAAATAATTAGATTTAACGGTTTTGGATGACCATTGTAATACGGTTTTCTTTATCTTCAGCAAGTGCCTGCTTCAAAACCAGTTTATTTGGCAAAGTTTGTTCGCCATCATAACTAAAATTGACTGTCCAACCATCTTCGATGATTTGGCTCACACGATTTGCATTATCTTTGCTAATTTGGGCATTTAAAGTTGCTGGCTTTGCTAAAATCCAACTGGTTAAATGAGTAATGGGTGCTTGCCAACCTGTAGCACGTTCTAAAAGTTCTTCAGATGATGTGGCTGTAATCACGCCAGTTTTAGCACTGTTTAAAGTAACTTCACCTGGTTTACCCTGAATTTGTGTCTTTCCGACACCTAAAATGCCACTTAATTCGATATCAAAATTATCTTGCTGCTGAACCCATGTGAAGAATGCACTACCACTTTGCTGTGGGGTGCGTACTCCAATTTTACCTTGTAAGTTGAAATGTTTTTCATCTTGCACTTGGTGGGAAATTGCGGGTTTGGGCTGAGTAAAATGCTGACAACCGGTTAAAAATAACACACTTGATCCACAGATCGCTGTGCACAGTTGGGCAAATTTGCTCATATATTTAACTCTTTTTTGCTGATGTAGGTAAAATTAACGCATCAAGCTGGTGTAATTGTGGATCATTCGCGTGCTTTTGTTTCAGTTGTTGTAACACAGTACTAAATTCAGTTAATGATCCTTGCATATACAGTGCCTTAGCGTAACGAATCCCAATACTTATGTTATGACTAAGCTCGTAAGCTTTGCCTAAAGCTTCCGCTGCGCCCTCATAATCATTTTGTAAAAATGCGATATAGCCCAGTGTATCCAAAATCGAAGCTTGTTCTGGTGCATATTCCAATGCTTGTTCAGCATATTGTCGTGCTTCTTTTAATCTACGGTTTTGTAAAGCCAGCGTATATGCATAAGCATTCAGATAGGTCGGACTATTTGGTTCTAACTGTAATAATTGCTTAAGTGTTTTATCAAGTTTATCGCGGTCGGTATAAGGGTCTAATAATAAAACTTCTGCATAGATGAGTTCAGGATCATCCGGTAAGTTTTTGATTGCTTCATCTAATAAATTTAATGCAGCTTTTTTATTGCCCATTTTCTTTAAAATTTCGGCTTGTGCCTGATAGAGAAAGCTTGCATGCTGTGGATAATTAACTCGTTCTTGAGTTAAAAACCGTAATGCATCATGTAAATTTTCTTGTTTATCATAGATCGCAATTAGATTTCGTCTTGAAACAATGTAAAGGCTACCATCAACTAAACGGTAATAAGCTTTGGCAGTTTCATAGTGCTGTTTTCGCTCAGCATTAATAGCTAAGTAGTAATATGCTTCGTTTTGATATTTTGCAGAGTTGCGTAAATCAACTAAATATTGTTCAGCTTTATCATATTGCTTGAGGTCAATACTGGTTAGACCTGCAATAAATAATGCTTCTTCAGCCCGAGGATTACTCTCAATAATTTTTTCTAATTTTTCAAGAGCAAGTTGAGGCTGATTAATCTGAATGAGATAACGGACCTCAGCTAAGCGAATATCTAGATTTTTCTTATATTTACGGCTTGATTTTGCATACCATTTTAAAGCACCTTCTTGATCATTTAGAGCAATCAATAGGTTCGCTTTCATCAAGATAAAGCTGGTTACTTTTGGACGACGGCGTAGCGCACGGTTAATGGTATTTAGAGCAGGTTCTAATTGACCATTTTGTGCTTCTAGATTAGCAATAAGCGCTAAAATAGAAGGATTTTCCTTTTCTGCACTTGAACGTAAAGCCGTTAATAAAACATCTCGGTCTTGTGCATTTTCGGGTGCAATACTCGCCAGAATTTGTTCAAGATCGGCAGTTGGATCAATTTTTAAAATCTTATCTAAAGTTTCGGCAGCAAGCTGGTATTCATGTGTTTTTAATGCAATATGCGATAAATAAAATAAAGCAGGAACATCTTTGGGTTCTTGAACCACCCAATGTGTTGCAACATTTAATGCGGCTTGTAGATCGTTATATTCAAGAGCGACATCTAGTGCACGCTGTTTAATAGTTGTTGAGTTGCTTCTAATCGCAAGCACAGTGTAGTTGTGCAGTGCTGTAGGAATATCGTCGTAAGCTAAAGCAAACTCTGCGACCATACTCTGTTGTAGAGCCTGATCAAATGAATGCACTGTATAGGTCTCTTGCAACGGACGTGCATAGACATATGAGGACATGCTACCTAACAATAAGAATGTGGTAGAATACTGTCTTATCGAAGCACCGTTAAAATTAATACGGCTATTCATTTGACGCAATTTTTATTGATCCAAAGTAATGCTTTTTATGACACCGATGTTGCACAATAGCATAAATTTAGCGAAATGATGATCTGATATGTCTTTCTTTGCATTGGGTGTCAACCATCAAACAGCTTCTGTAGAACTCCGCGAGCAAATTGCTTTCAATGCAGAGCGATTAAGTAATTTGCTTGCCGAGCAACGTTATCACGAGTCTTTAAAAGACTTAGTGGTTGTCTCGACCTGTAACCGTACAGAAGTCTACGCCATGGCGGAAGATGCCGAAAGCCTTCTGAAATGGTTAGCCGACGCCAATAATATTGATGTAAAGCATTTAATTCATCATGTTTATCGTTACGAAAATGCTCAAGCCATCACACATTTAATGCGTGTCGCAAGTGGTTTAGATTCCCTCATGTTGGGTGAGCCACAAATTTTAGGGCAGGTGAAAAGTGCTCTAGCATTGTCTAAAGAAGCGCAGACGGTTTCTCCTGAATTAAATAGCGTGTTTGAATATGCTTTCTACGCAGCTAAACGTGTTCGGTCAGAAACGGCTGTAGGTAGTCATGCAGTTTCAATGGGTTATGCGGTTGCACAATTAGCTTTACAAGTCTTTAGTAAACCTGAAAAGCTCACAGTGATGGTGGTTGCGGCAGGCGAAATGAATAGTCTGGTGGCCAAGCACTTAGCAGAAATGGGTGTTGCCAAGATTATTATTTGTAATCGCAGTCGTGAACGTGCTGACCAGTTAGCACAAGAAATTACACATCAAGTTGAAGTTGAGATTATTGATTTTTCAGCTTTATCAGAAAATCTATATCGTGCTGATGTTGTTTCAAGTTGTACAGGCAGTTTGCATCAAGTGATTGCTTATGCGGATGTCAAAAGTGCATTGAAAAAACGTCGTTATCAGCAAATGTTGATGGTGGATTTAGCAGTACCGCGTGATATTGACCCTAAAGTTGAGTCACTTGATGGAGTCTATTTATACGGAGTTGATGACTTACAAAGCGTAATTGATGAAAACTTGGCTCAACGTCGTCAGGCGGCTGTTGAAGCTGAAGTCATGGTGAATCAATTAGCAACTCAATTGATTACGCATCAAAAAGTCAAAGAAGCGGGAGGTACAATCCATGCTTATCGTCAACACAGTGAGGAAATTAGTCAGCAAGAGCTTACTCATGCCTTGAATACTTTGCACAATGGTGTCAATCCAGAACAAGTGCTCAAAGAATTTGCTTACCGCTTGACACAAAAGTTAATGCATCCAACCTCTATGTTGTTACGTGAAGCTGCTAAAGCAGAAAGTCCTGATTACTTTGAGTGGTTACAACAGCATTTACAGGATGTATTTGACCATGAGCGAAAGCCTAAAAACTAAGAGAGCAGTCTTAAGCTAATTTGTTTGGTGAGCTCATTGAGTTGTTGTCTTAAGTTTCTTGACTCAACTAATGAAATTTTAGATTTCAGTTTTTGACGTAAATATCTTTCTTGTAAACCCAATGCATATTCTTTAGCAAGTTTATCTGCTACTTCAGGTGCCTGAGTTAATGCCTGAATATTGGTTCTTTGCATAATATCTGCAACTTCATGGCAATAAGTGCTACATGCACCTAAAACATAATACGTCGCTAGCTCTTGGTCATCAGGCAATTCATCAAATATACGGTTTAAAATGGCTAATATTTTAGCTAATAATTCATCTTGCGGAATATAGGCACGTAATCCTTCAAAATGAATATAAAGGAAAGGGTGGTGCATCAAAATTGCAACAGCAAAGTCTTCATCTTTTGTTTGGATATTAAATGACAACGATGCATCATGACTAACTTGTGGGGTAAAGCGCTTGCCTAAACCTAATTTTTCACGGAAAGATTGTGTTAATAGGTAACGGAAAGATCCTTGTTTTGGTAATAATTCGGTGAGTTCTCTTAACTCACCCATGACAAGACTCTTACCTTCAGGCGTACTGATATTATGCTGACCAGTAAGATGAGCGAAAACAAAGTCAGAGAGCAGGGGAGCTTGATCTAATAGCTTTTGGAAGTTTTCGAGCCCTTCACGTCGGATTAGAGAGTCTGGATCGTGATCATTAGGCAGTACAAAGAATTTAAGCTCACGACCGTCGTTGAGTAATGGTAATGCAATTTCTAAAGTTCGACGTGCTGCTTTTTGACCAGCAGCATCACCATCAAAGGCAATCGTAATTCTATTATTTTGTTTAAATAAAATATTAAGATGTTCTGTATTACTCGCCGTTCCTAAAGTCGCGACAGCACCCGTGATGCCATATTGCTGTAATGCAATGACATCCATATATCCTTCTACCATTAACCAGTCATTAGATTTTAATTTTCGACCTTCATATAGACCATAAAGCAGTTGGTTTTTATGGAAAACTTCTGAATCTGGTGAGTTAATGTATTTGGGTTTAATTTCATCATTGAGCGCACGACCACCAAATCCAACGACACGACCTTTCGGGTCTCGAATTGGAAAAATAACGCGATCACGTAAAAGGTCAAAGTCACGGCCATTATCACTTGAACGGATGAGTCCGAGTTGCTTTAGACCTTCAATATCGTAAGGAAAAGCTTTTTCTAAATGCTGCCAATCTTCAGGAGCATAACCTAAACGCCAAAACTGAATAGTCTGATCAGTTAAACCACGCTGCTTAAAGTATTTCTTCGCTTTTTGACTTGTAGGTAGTTGGTGCTCGTAAAATTGAGCAACATTTTCCAAAAGGTCGTATAAATTACCTTCTTGTACAGGTTCATCAAAACTAAATGGCTGTTCGAACTGTGCAAAAGGATCATCAAAATATACTGGTTCAAGCGTATTGTATTGATCATCTATAGGTGCTTGAGTATTTGGTTCTACAACTGCTTTTGCTGGAACTGGTGGCTTGGTAACTTGGCGTGTATAAGACAGTTTTTTATTATCAGTATTGTCTTTGGGTAATTCGATACCCGCATTACTCGATAACTCCTTCATCACATCGATAAAGTTTCGGTTATCAATATCCATTAAGAAGCGAATGGCATTACCGTTTGCTTGGCAGCCGAAACAGTGATAGTACTGTTTATCGCGATAAACATGGAATGATGGAGTTTTCTCTTGATGAAAAGGGCAACAACCAGAATATGTTCGTCCGGTCTTTTTCAATTTCACACGTTGACCGATCAGATCGACAATATCTGTGCGATCTAGAATCTGATCAATCGTATGCTGTGGAATTGCCATAATTCAGATAACCGTGTTTAAACTAATGATGCGATAGGTCAGATTATTCTGACATGATGAAACGAGATATGCCCGATAAATATTTTACTATTTTATAAAAACAAACAGGCAAGTCATATCACTTGCCTGTTTGTTGGTTATTTTTAAGCTGTTATTGCTTATTGAGCAGCGTCGCCAGCTTCAGTCGAAGATGCTGCTGGTGCAGTTGTTGCACCTTCTGCTGCTTTTTCTGGTTTATCAAGTAAACCGAAGCTTAAACGGTTAGTCCAACTGCGTTCAGTTTTTGGAGGCTCAACTGGTGCTTGAGTTGTTTCTTGAGTTTCTTCTTTACCTGAACTCCCCATTAAGCCAAAGCTTACACGGTTAAGTAGACTGCGTTTTGGTTCAACTGGAGTAGCTGTTTCTGCCGCTACAGATTTAGATTCGCGACCAAGAATACCCAAGGTAGCACGGTTAATCCAGTTGCCTTCTTTACGCGCAGCGCGCATATTTACCGTGCCATTTTTATTAACAAGGCTAGGATAGTTAAGTTTTAGAACTTCGATGTATTGTTGTGAAGTTGCTTTATCACCCAGTTGGTCATAGCTATATGCCAAAGTTGCTAGGGCTTCTGGCACTTGAGGTGTTTGTGGGTAGTGTTCAATTACCCATTGCGAACGCTCAGCCGCTGCAACCCATGCTTTACGTTTAACGTTAAAGCGAGCAGTATTCATTTCACTTTCAGCAAGCTCTTGACCAATAAACTTCATACGCTGTGCTGCATCGACAGAATATTGGCTGCTTGGGAAGCGGCGAATCAGGTCAACGAAGTTTTGATAAGCAACTTTTAAATAACTGATGTCACGATGAGATTGTTGCAAAGATGTGTAACGCAACAAGCTATCATAGTTCAGTTCCATGTTAGATACGCCACGAACGTAGTAAGCATAATCTACATTTGGATGTTGAGGATTTAAACGAATAAAGCGTTCAGCTAAAGCAATCGCGCCTTCATAATCTTTTTGTTTAAATTTTGAATAGAGAAGTTCAAGTTGTGCTTGTTGTGCGTATTGTCCAGTTGGATAATAGGTATCAATCGCTTCTAAAGATTTAGCAGCGTCAAGATATTGCCCACGATCAAGAGATTTTTGAGCTTTGTCAAAATACGCTTGTTCACTAGATTGAGGCCCAGTATCGACCACTTCTTTTTTACTTGGATTGCTGCTACAGCCCACAAATGCAGACGCTAAACCTAAAGATAGGGCAAGCATCGTAATTTTATAACGTGGTAGCGACATAAAAACTCCTCTGTTATGTTGGGCAATGAGCTACAATTGCGCTATTAAACCACTTTTATCTCAATGATCAAATGACTTCAGCACAATCTTCAAACACAAACTTCTCTGAAACTGACTTCAATTTACTTGAAGATTCTGAGGATGCAGATAACCATACTTCTGATACAACTGCAACACGTTTATCGTTGCAAGTTCAGTTGGATGAAAGCTACTTAGGGCAACGTATCGACCAAGTTGCAGCTATGGTGTGGAGTGAGTTCTCCCGCGAAAAACTGAAACAATGGATGAAGGAAGGTCATCTGTTGGTAAATGGTAACATCGTAAAACCTAAATATCGTTGTGAGGGCATTGAAACCCTAACTTTAAATGTTGAGTTAGAAGCACAGACGACCAGTCAGCCTGAAAATATCCCACTTGATATTGTTTATGAAGATGAAGATATTTTAGTTATTAATAAACCAGTCGGTATGGTAGTACATCCTGGAGCGGGTAATAGTTCAGGAACATTAGTGAATGCATTGCTTTACCATTTCCCAAAACTGGCAGAGCTTTCACGTGCTGGTTTAGTACATCGTATTGATAAAGATACGAGTGGTTTATTGGTTGTTGCGAAAACGCTAGAAGCCCAATTTTCTTTAAGTAAGCAGTTGGCAAATAAATCGGTTTACCGTTTATATGACTTAGTTGTTTATGGAAATATCATTGCTGGCGGTACGATTGATGAGCCGATTAAACGTCATCCGGTAGACCGTGTGAAAATGGCGATTTTACCGGGCGGACGCGATGCAGTGACTCACTACAATGTAAAAGAACGTTTTAAAGACTTCACTCGTGTGCAAGCGCGTCTAGAAACAGGACGAACACATCAGATTCGTGTGCACTTTAGCTACATTGGTTATGGCTTGATTGGTGATCAGGTTTATATGAACCGTGTACGTGTGCCTGCTGGTGCATCTGAATTACTCATTGAAACTTTACGTGGTTTTAAACGTCAAGCATTACATGCAGCTAAATTAGGTTTAAAACATCCGCGTACTGGTGAAGAAATGCAATTTGAAGCGCCGTGGCCTGAAGATTTTACTCAGTTAGTAAATGTGTTACGTTCAGAAAACGCAGCCTACTAAGGAACTGAATTATGGAATTTGTTCAAGGTTTACCACAAGGTGTTTTTGTAGGGCAGACGCGTATTCAACATCCTTTGGCATTGCCAACGGACCAAACTGAATTAACGGGTTTTAATCTTGCTTTGCATGTTAAAGATGATGCTGGACGCGTTCAGCAGCATCGAATGATGCTTTTAGATGAGTTTGCTCAGTTTGGCGTTAAGAAAATGACATGGATGACCCAAACACATAGCACAATTTGTCATACGGTAAATGAACAAATTCCCTTTACGGCATTAATAGGTGATGGCTTGGTTACTCAAACCAAAGGCCATGCATTAATGATGATGACCGCCGATTGTTTACCTGTGGTACTTGGCAATGCAGAGGGCACTGAGGTCGCTAACTTACATGCAGGATGGCGTGGCTTAGCAGGTGGCATTATTGAAAATACAGTTACTGCTATGCAAAATCCTCCAACTTGGGCATGGTTAGGTGCTGCGATTAGTCAACCCTGCTTTGAAATTGGAAAGGAAGTTAAAACTGCTTTTTGTAGTAAGTATCCTGAATTGGAAACAGCTTTTGTTGATGGAGCGGCACCAGATAAATTTCATGCAGATTTATATGCGATTGCTCGCTTTATTTTGCAAAGACTCGGCGTGAAACAAGTTTTAGGTGGAGACCAGTGCTCGTATCAACAGCAAGATGAGTATTTCTCTTACCGCCGTGATGCTAAAACGGGTCGTATGGCAACTTTTGTATTTATGTAGTTTATAAAAATCAAAATTCACTTTAAGAAGTGTGATTGTTGTGATATCAATCTCTTATGTTATTTAGACGTTTAAATAATATAGGAGATTTTTTTATTTTTGGATTTTTAATATTGACTCAAATAATCCGTTTAAAAGCTAATTTTTGATATTCACAGATCGTGGTTTAGCAAGTTTTAATAAAATGCTAAAATACAAAAAATCGCTCAAATTATTAAACTTATGTCTTTGCCTGAAAAACATCTCTCAATTGTCTATCACAGCCCTTATGGCCACACTGCAAAGGTAGCTTCTGCTATTGCTGCTGGAGCGGAAGTGATGGGTGTTAAAGTACATATGATGAATATTGAGCACATTGACTGGGATGTTTTAGACGCTTCACAGGGAATTATTTTTGGCTCGCCAACCTATATGGGTAGTGTAACTGCTGATTTTAAAAAGTTTATGGATAGCACATCCAAACGCTGGAAAAATCGGTTATGGCAAGGCAAGTTGGCTGCTGGTTTTGCAAATTCGGGTGGTTTGAGTGGTGATAAGCTGGCAGTTTTGCAGCAGCTTAATATTTTTGCTATGCAGCACGGCATGCTTTGGTCTGGTTTGCCTTTAATGACAACTGGTCATACTGAAACTGATTTAAACCGTTTATCAAGTTGTTTGGGCTTAATGACACAGTCAGATAATGCACCTGTTGAGATTACCCCGCCACAAGGTGATTTAGATACTGCTAAATGGTTTGGTGAATATATCGCTGGTCTTTTATATAGATTAAATTAAGTAAATCATGCGATATAAAAAAAGCCTCTAAAAGAGGCTTTTTTACTAAATTACTTATGAAATATACGGGCTTTATCACGCTGCCAGTCACGGTCTTTTTCAGTCGCACGTTTATCGTGAAGCTGTTTACCTTTCACAAGCGCAATTTCCAGCTTAACTAAATGACCTTTCCAGTAACAGGCCAAAGGAACGCATGAGTAACCTTTTTGGTTAACTGCACCCATGAGGTGTTCAAGCTGACGTCGAGAGAGCAATAACTTACGAGTACGTGTTGCTTCAGGAACAACATGGGTCGAAGCCGATAATAAAGGCTGAATTTGTGAGCCAAGTAAAAATGCTTCGCCATTTTTGAAAATGACATAACTTTCTGTCAAAGTCATACGCCCAGCACGTAAGGATTTCACTTCCCAACCTTGAAGTGACATGCCTGCTTCAAATTTTTCTTCGATAAAATAATCATGACGGGCACGTTTGTTTTGTGCAATCGTTCCGCCATTATGTTTCTTTACTACTGTTGCTTTCGCCATAATTCAAACTTCCACAATTACCTCTATTGTGCCGTAAACTGATGCCAAGGTGAAGTTTTTTCCCACATATCAATATTTCGCCTCATGTATAACTTTTGCTAAAATAGGCGCACAATACAATTAGAGTACTAGCGGATGTCTAAAACGCGTGTAATTTATCCTGGAACATTTGACCCTATCACAAATGGGCACGTTGATTTAGTTACTAGAGCATCAAGAATGTTTGATGAGGTCGTAGTAGCTATTGCAATTGGACATCATAAGAACCCTTTGTTCAGTCTAGAAGAGAGAGTTGCACTGGCACAATCATCATTAGGTCATCTATCAAATGTTGAGTTTGTAGGTTTTGATGGCTTACTGGTTAATTTTTTCAAAGAACAAAAGGCTACAGCGGTACTTCGTGGTTTAAGAGCAGTTTCTGATTTTGAATATGAGTTTCAATTGGCTAATATGAATCGCCAGTTGGACCCACATTTTGAAGCAGTGTTCTTAACACCTTCTGAACAGTATTCTTTTATTTCTTCGACGTTGATTCGAGAAATTGCACGCTTAAGAGGTGATGTAACCAAGTTTGTTCCACAAGCTGTGGTTGAAGCTTTTGAACGTAAACATCAACAAGGTTGGTAAAGTGTCGTTATATATCACCGATGAGTGCATAAACTGTGATGTTTGTGAACCAGTTTGCCCAAATGAAGCTATTTTTATGGGTGAAGTGATTTATGAAATTCATCCAGATTTATGTACAGAGTGCGTTGGTCACCATGACCAGCCACAGTGTCAATTATTTTGTCCAGTAGACTGTATTCCTAAAGATCCGCAGCATGAGGAAACGGAAGAACAGCTATTAGACAAATATAAAAGATTAATTGCTCAAAAAAGCACAAGCAATTAGTGAATAAATTTGTTAATATGCGCCCCTGAAGTGAGCTGGATGGTCGCTGCTGTGGAGGTCTTCGTGACTGAAGCAGGAGAGGAAAGTCCGGGCTTCATAGGGCAGGGTGCCAGGTAACGCCTGGGCGGTGAAAGCCGACGGAAAGTGCAGCAGAGAGTAGACCGCCTCATTCGTGAGGTAAGGGTGAAAGGGTGCGGTAAGAGCGCACCGCGTGTCTGGTAACAGTTCACGGCATGGCAAACCCCACCAGAAGCAAGACCAAATAGGAATCCTAGGTGCGGCCCGTACTGGATTCGGGTAGGTCGCTTGAGCGTATGAGTGATTGTACGCCTAGAGGAATGACCATCCTCGACAGAACCCGGCTTATAGGCTCACTTCACCTCATTTTATTTAAAATTTTTCTTGACGCGCGGTAAAGAAGCTAAGATAATGCGCGCACAGTTTACGGCTATGTAGCTCAGTTGGTTAGAGCACCGCACTCATAATGCGGGGGTCACAAGTTCAAGTCTCGTCATAGCCACCATTTTACAGACCACGCTCCTGCGTGGTCTTTTTTTATGCTCATTTTTTGATTAAACACAGTTTGTAAAGACCGACTTTATAGTTCCGGCATTGTTTGTCCAAGCCAATTTCTTCATGTTCTTATAACACTTAACAAGGATGTTGAAGACATGAAAAGGTCATTATTATTTTTAGGAATTTTGAGTTTATCTGCGGGTGTACAAGTCTCTGCGGCTGATTTGAGCTGGGGTGATCCAACTTTAGATTCGGGTCAGTTTAAAGTGTCTGGTGCGGTACGTTCCCGTTATTTACATAAGGACTATGTGGTTGGGACGAATGAGGGTTCTCAAAATGATGACTGGCGACTCACAGATATTAAATTCGTTTTGGCTTATGAAAATCCAGATTGGATTGCAGGTCTAGATGCCCGTTGTTACCAATATAATCGCCTATGTGATGCAATTTTCCTAAAAAAAGCATGGGCAGGCTATAAGCTATCTGACCAGCAAAGAATTACGGTAGGTTTACAGCCTGTTGATTTTGGCTTTGGCGAATTTTGGGGAAGTAGTTATTACGAGACGCTTTTAAATACCGTTGGTTTAGAAGATATTGATAATTTAGGTATTAAATATAAATTTGCAGATGACAAATACAATTTGACCTTAGGTTTCTATCCAACAGATGGAGGAAATTATAAGGGAACGTCAAAGGATTCAAGCCGTTACAGTGGTAATTTTGTTGAGGCAGACGATTTGTCTAATGGTACCAATATTGAAGAAAAAAATATGTGGATTGGCCGAGCATCTAGAAAATTTGAAATTGATAAGACTCAAAATTTTTCGACTGAGCTAGGTGGGTCAGCTTGGTATTCTGATTTAGAAAATAAAAGAACAAATATAGATGGACACCGTAAATCATGGAATATTTTTGCTCAAACCCAATATCAAGCATGGCAATGGATGTTCTTGGCAGGCAAGCAAGATGTGACCAATGGGGATGATTTATTTCCAAATAGTTCAACCATTGGTGCATTTGATTATCCATATCAAGTCGCCAATAAAGGTAAGTATTTAGTCAATGAAATTAATTACACCTTTGCTCAGCCATTTCATCAACTTACCAACATTAAGCCTTATATTTCTCATAGTCGCTTTTTCAAAGATGAGGATGGCTATAAAGACTCTGAGCGTTTAATTGCAGGGGTTTATTTTAATTACAAAGCCATTGGTATTCAGGGTGAATATATTATGAGTAAAAATGATCCAATGGTAGGAGGTGGGGCAAATGGCCTTGCACAAGGCAGCAGTAATGACTGGGATAAAATGTTTTATCTTTCAATTGGATATTATTTCTAATATTTAAAAGCGAACGATTGCCCTAAGTGAATAGCCTCACTTAGGGCTTTTTTTATAGAAAGACTTTTTCAGGCGGCGGTTCTCGTTTGACGGCTGGTGAAATCAGTTGTCCACGATTTAGGTTTTGCACATGTTGCAAGCGATTAAGTAATTCATTTTGAATAAACAAAATGCAAGTTTGTAATTTAGATGAGCTTTTGAGTCGTGATGGATAAACTGCCCAGACGTCTGCATCTTGCCAGTACTCAGGCAAAATATGCTGAAGTTGGCCAGTAATCAATTCGTCTGCAACATCCCAAATTGATCGGAAAATAATACCGTGACCTTCTATAGCAAGTTGATGAATAATTTCACCGTTATTAGAAACAAAACGTGGTTTGATATGCACGGAGACATCTTCAGAAGCATGTCTAAATTTCCATAATACAGATGATTGATCACGCTCACTAATCGTTAAACAATCATGTGTTTGCAAATCTTCAATACTGTCTGGTACGCCGTGTTTAAGTAAATAACTAGGCGCTGCACATAAAATTCGAAAATTAGAAGCTAACTTCTTCGCAATCATGTTTGGCGCAATTTCATTACCAATTCTGATGTCTAAATCAATACTGTGTTGAATCAGGTCTTTGGTATTGTCGATGGTGTCAAAATGTATTTGAAGCTTTGAATAAAGCATCATTAATTTAGACAGAATAGGTGCGATATGTTTTCTGCCAAAACCAAAGCTACTAATAATATCCATACGACCCGTAGGTGTACTAAGTGGGTTATTGACCAGTTCACAAACTTCATCAAATTCTTCAAGAATATTTGAAACTCTCTCAAGAATAAGTTTGCCATCTTCCGTCAAGCTAACGTGACGTGTACTGCGATGAAAAAGTTTGCAGCTTAATGTGTTTTCTAAAATATTAATTCGCTTGCTAATAAAAGCTGGCGATGTCCCGAGTTCCTCAGCAGATTCGACAAAACTTTTGAGTTTGGCGACTGTACAAAAAACCTTTAAATCCGATAGGTTAGGTAGATTATTCACGATCCGTGTCCATTGGAGTGATAGTTCCGTTATTGATCATTTTTGCTTAAAACATCATGTTTAAGCCATACAAGGATATTAGTCGAAGGTGTGAAGGAAGCTTATGGCAAAAAGATATAAAGTTGCCACGATTGCAGGCGATGGCATTGGTTTAGAAGTTCTACCAGAAGGCATTAAGGTTGTAAAGGCAGCAGCAGAAAAGCATGGCATTGAGCTTCAGTTAGATGCTTTCGATTGGGCAAGCTGCGATTACTATCTTGAGCACGGCAAAATGATGCCAGATGACTGGTTTGAAACTTTGCAGGGCTACGATGCAATTTATTTTGGGGCTGTAGGCTGGCCAGATAAAGTGCCTGACCATATTTCGCTTTGGGGTTCGCTGCTCCAGTTCCGTCGTGGTTTTGACCAATATGTGAATTTACGTCCAGTGCGCTTAATGCCAGGTGTGAAATGTCCATTAGTAGGGAAAAAACCGGGCGATATTGATTTCTACGTGGTTCGTGAAAACAGTGAAGGTGAGTACTCAGCCATTGGCGGTAAAGCTTTTGAAGGAACAGACCGAGAGTTTGTTTTACAAGAGGCTGTATTTACACGTCATGGTGTAGATCGCATTTTGCGTTATGCATTTGAGTTTGCAAATCAGCGTGATGCGAAAAAAATTACCGCAGCGACCAAGTCAAATGGTATTGCAGTGAGCATGCCGTATTGGGATGAGCGCGTTGATGCGATGGCAAAACAATATCCAAAAATTCAGGCCGATAAGCAGCACGTTGATATTTTAGCGGCGCGTTTTGTTTTACAACCTGAACGTTTTGATGTGGTCGTAGCATCAAATTTATTTGGCGATATTCTTTCAGATTTAGGCCCGGCATGTACAGGAACTATTGGTTTAGCTGCTTCGGCAAATTTAAACCCAGAAAGAAAATTCCCATCACTGTTTGAACCTGTACATGGTTCAGCACCAGATATTTACGGTAAACAAATTGCCAATCCAATCGCTGCGATTTGGTCGGGTGCCATGATGTTCGAATTCTTTGGTGAAGAAGACGAGCGTTGCATTCAAGCAGGTCAGGACATTATGCAGGCGATTGAGAATGTATTAATTAATGGGCCCAAAACAGCCGATATCGGCGGTCAGGCAAAAACTTATGAGGTAGGAGATGCAATTGCATCGTGTGTAGCCCAAATTAAAATGGACGTGTTCGCTATGGAATAACGCCATCCAAAAATGGATGTATGGATATGGATAATCAAAACACAAAAATTTATACGGATAAAGTTCTTGCCGTAACCAGCTTACTGTTTGTATTTATTTCAGTTGCTGGTTTGGCGATTTATTCGCAAGAGTCGATCAAGATTGCTGCAACATGGATGCAGTGGACAACATCGATGTTTACAACACCGGTATTACTGTTTGCTTTTTTAGCTATCATTTTTACTTTTGGTCTGGCCTTTAGTAAATACGGAAAAATCAAACTCGGTGAAGGAAAGCCTCAATACACCACGATGTCATGGATTTTTATGTTCATCTTGTCTGGTATTGGATCTTCTACACTGTACTGGGGCTTTTTGGACTGGGCTTACTATTATCAAACTCCGGGTTTGAGCTTACCGCCTGAGTCAGCAGAAGCATTGAAATATAGCGTGGCTTACTCATTTTTTCACTCTGGCTTAAGTGCTTGGGCAATTTATGCTTTGGCATCAATTTCTTTGTGCTACAGCTATCATGTGAGAAAAAACAAAGGATTAAGTTTGGCTTCCGTGATTGAAGCGGTAACAGGCTTTAAATCAACTGGCGTGGTTGGGCGTTTAGTCGACCTTATGTTCTTGCTTTGCATGTTTGGTGCATTGACGATTTCATTAGTACTTACCGCAGTGACATTTACCAATATTTTGTCGCAGCTCACAGGTATCCCAAATACCTTTATGACTAAGGTCATCATTATTTTAGGTGTTTCGATTCTGTTCGCACTCAGTTCTTATGTGGGTATGGATAAAGGCATGCAACGTTTAAGCCACATGGTGTGCTTGGGCGTGGTGTTATTTGCGATTTATGTACTTTGCTTTGGTCCAACGCAATTCATTTTGAATAATTCACTAATGAGTTTTGGATTAATGGCAACCAACTTTGTTGATATGAGTTTGTTTACTGACCCAATGGGTGATGGCAAGTTTACTCGTGAATGGACTGTTTTCTACTGGTTATGGTGGATTTCATATGCACCGGGTGTGGCACTGTTTGTAACGCGTGTTTCTAAAGGCCGTACCATTAAAGAAGTGATCTTTGCCATGGTAATTGGTGGCAGTGTCGGTCTTTGGTTCATCTTTGGTGTGTTTGAAAACTACAGTGTTTATAGCTTTATTCATGGGGCTATAAATGTACCGCAAATCTTAAGCCAACAAGGTGGTGAGGTTGCGATTGGTCAATTACTCAGTCTGTTACCTGCTGGGAAGCTAATGATGTGGATTTTCCTCGGCATTATGGTGGTGTTCTTGGCAGCACACATGGATGCAGTAGGCTATGCGGTTTCAGCAACATGTACACGTGGTTTAAGTGAAGGACAAGATCCATCGCCAAATGCCCGTTTGTTCTGGTGTGTCATGCTGACTTTAGTTCCAATTGCCATGATCTTTAGTAAAGCACCCTTAGACACCATGAAAACGGCAACTATTGTGACTGCTTTACCATTCATTGTGATTATTCTGATTCAAACCTACGGCTTAGTGAAATGGCTGATTCAGGATTATGCCAAAGTCCCATCGCATTTAATTGAGCAACAAGGTTATGATGAAGCGGAAATTGGTTTAAACCAGTCTCAAGATGAACATGCAAAACGGATGCAGCTTGAGCTTGCAAGCTCAATCAAACTGGACAGAAAAACCAGCTAGAGGGAACGGTAATGACGACACATGAACAGACCACTTATGCCTTAAGTGAAGAAATGCAAAGCCTAGTGTACTGGAGCAGCATTTATTCACCAGCAGATGCAGATATTGACTCAGTCCGTGCGGCCTATGACGCGATGTGTCGACACTACACTTTGCCACGTGATGGCAAGATTGAAGTAGAAGATCGCATTGTTGCAAGTGATGAGTATCAAGTTCCTGTTCGTGTGTATTTACCAAAAACCGATCGACCTGAGTCAGGTTGGCCGTGTGTATTGTATTTACATGGCGGCGGTTGGATGGTCGGTGGGCTCGATTCACATGAGTTTATTACCAGCTATTTGTGTCAGGACTTAAATGCAGTTGTCATTAGCGTAGATTACCGTATGGCACCAGAGCATCGCTTTCCAGCAGCTTATGAAGATTGTTTAGCAGTTTATCAATGGCTTAAAAAGCATGGTTCAACTTGGCAGATCGATAGCGAAAATATCGTTCTAGCAGGGGATAGTGCTGGGGGTAATTTAGCAGCAGCCCTTGCAGTGCATCTACAGCATAGTGGTATGCAAGCTCAAGGACTGGCTTTGGTTTATCCATGTTTAAACACAGCATTTGACACATCCTCTGCACAAAAGCATGCCTATGCACCGTTATTAACAACCGAAGATATGCATTTTTATTTAAAGGAATATGCACCTAACTCACAAGATTGGCAGGATTTACGTCTAGCGCCTTTATTGGCAACTGATTTTTCAGATATGCCTATGAGTTTCGTAGCGGTTGCAGAGTATGACCCTTTAAGTGATGACGGCTATTTCTTTATCCAAAAATTGGAACAAACAGGCATTCCGAGCGAGTTTCATTTAGGCAAAGGTTTATTACATGGCAGTTTACGTCTGATGCGTGACTGCCCAGAAGTTCAACAGTTATATCAAAACATGCTGAGTGCGATACGCCGCATGTCGAGCAGTGTCGAAAAAACATCAATTTAATATCGAGTCATTTGGACGAAAAGAATTTAATGGAGTAATAACATGAATGCAGTTGAAAAATTACCTGAAGATTTTTGTGCAAACCCAGATGTCGCATGGACTTTTCCTAAAGTTTTCTATACTTCATCTCAAGTTTTTGAGCATGAGAAAGAATCAATCTTTGCTAAAAGCTGGATTTGTGTTGCACATGGCAGTGAATTAGCACAACCGAATGACTATATTACCCGTAAAGTAATTGGTGAAAATATTGTCATCATTCGCGGTAAAGATAGCATTTTACGTGCGTTTTATAATGTGTGTCCGCATCGTGGTCACGAGCTTTTAAGTGGCAGTGGTAAAGCAAAAAATGTAATTACCTGCCCATACCATGCTTGGACTTTTAAGCTAGACGGTAGCTTAGCTTTGGCACGTAACTGTGATCATGTTGAATCTTTCGATAAAGAAAACTCAAGTATGGTGCCTTTAAAAGTTGAGGAATATGCCGGCTTTGTTTTCATTAATATGGATGAAAATGCGACTTGTGTGGAAGATCAGCTTCCGGGCTTTGCAGAGCGTTTAAATCAAGCATGTAGTGTGATTAAAGATTTGAAACTGGCGGCACGTTTTGTGACAGAAACGCCAGCAAACTGGAAAGTGATTGTTGATAACTATCTAGAGTGCTATCACTGTGGGCCTGCACATCCTGGTTTTGCCGATTCGGTACAAGTTGATAAGTATTGGCATACCACACATCAAAACTGGACTTTACAGTATGGTTTTGCGCGTTCATCAGAAAAGTCGTTCAAGCTTGATCCATCAATAACAGATCCTGAGTTTCATGGTTTCTGGACTTGGCCTTGTACTATGTTCAATGTACCACCGGGCAGCAACTTCATGACTGTGATCTATGAGTTCCCAGTAGATGCAGAAACGACTTTGCAGCACTACGATATTTACTTTACGAACGAAGAACTCACTCAAGATCAGAAAGACTTAATTGAGTGGTATCGCAATGTATTCCGTCCTGAAGATTTGAACTTGGTCGAAAGCGTACAACGTGGTTTGAAATCACGTGGTTATCGTGGTCAAGGCCGTATTATGACTGACAAGCAACGTTCAGGAATTAGTGAACATGGTATTGCCTACTTCCAACATCTTGTAGCGCAGCATCACAAATAAAAAAATGGATTTATTCAGGTGTAAAGATAACTTACACCTGATTCTTCAGTTAGGAAGATGATATGTCGAGTTTACAAAGCACTGAATTATTTCAGCAACAAGCCTATATTAACGGGCAATGGCTAGCTGCACAGTCAAATGCAACAGTTCCAGTGACTAACCCAGCTACAGGCGAAGAAATTGGCACAATTCCAAATATGGGAGCGGCTGAGGCGACTCAAGCAGTGGAGGCTGCTTATACTGCATTACAGAGTTGGAAAGCTTTAACTGCTCAAAACCGTGCAGATATTTTATTAGCTTGGTACAAACTGGTTCTAGATCATACTGATGAACTTGCTCTCATTATGACTATTGAGCAGGGAAAACCGTTGGCAGAAGCGAAAGGTGAAGTGCGTTATGCTGCCTCATTTATTCAATGGTTTGCCGAAGAAGGTAAGCGCATTTATGGTGATGTGATTCCAACCGTAAATAACCAGCAGCGTTTTATTATTAGTAAAGAACCTGTGGGTGTGGTGGCTGCGATTACGCCGTGGAATTTCCCAATTGCGATGATTACCCGTAAAGCAGCACCAGCTTTAGCAGCTGGATGTACGGTCGTGATTAAGCCAGCGAATGAAACGCCTTATTGTGCTTTAGCGATTGCGAAGCTTGCAGAAAAAGCAGGTATTCCGGCTGGTGTGATTAACGTCGTTACAGGTAAATCACAAGAAATTGGTTCGGTATTTACTTCACATGAAAAAGTGAAAAAATTGACCTTCACTGGCTCAACTCCAGTGGGACGCCTACTGATGCAGCAGTGTTCAAGCACTATTAAAAAATTAGCGCTTGAGTTAGGCGGTAATGCACCTCTGATTGTGTTTGATGACGCTGATTTGGATAAGGCGGTACAAGGAGCGATTTTTGCCAAGTTCCGTAATGCAGGCCAGACCTGTGTTTGTGCTAACCGCATTTATGTACACGATAATATTTATCAAGCTTTTGCCGAGAAATTTGTTCAAGAAGTACAAAAGTTTAAAGTCGGTAATGGACTTGAAGATGGCGTGCAAATTGGCCCATTAATTAATGAAAAGGCAGTGTTAAAAGCACAACAGTTGATTGATGATGCAGTCAGTAAAGGTGCTAAGGTGGCTTGTGGCGGTAAACAGCATGCTTTAGGACAAACTTTTTATGAACCATCAGTTCTAACGAACGTTGACCGTACGATGGAAATTGTCCAAGAAGAAATTTTTGGTCCAGTTGCGCCGCTCATTCGCTTTACAGATGAAGCAGATGTTGTTGCTCAAGCAAATGACACTATCTTTGGTTTGGCTGCGTATGTTTATAGCGAAAATATTTCACGTTTATGGCGAGTGTCAGAACAGCTTGAATATGGAATGGTCGGTATGAATGCCACAGCAATTTCAAATGAGGTTGTACCATTTGGTGGCGTGAAGCAATCAGGCGTTGGACGTGAAGGTTCAAAGTATGGTCTTGAAGAGTTCATGACCATTAAATACATGTGTTTAGGGCTTTAAGGATAAGCCCTAGCAATAAGAAAATGCGGTAAAAGAAGGATTCTAATATGGCTAGTCATTATGAAATGTTCCCGGCAGTTGTTACTCATGTGGAGCAGTTAACCCCTTTAATCAAACGGTTTACGTTCAAACGTCAAGATGGGCAGAACTTTCCTCGATTTAGTGGGGGAAGCCATATTATTGTCAAAATGAATGAACAACTTTCAAATGCTTACTCATTGATGAGCTGTACGCAAGATCTATCTACTTACCAAGTCTGCGTTCGTAAAGATGCGGAAGGTAAGGGGGGATCGGTTTTCATGCATGATCAATGTAATGAAGGTTGTGAAATTCAGATTTCAGAACCAAAAAATTTATTTCCATTAGCTGAAACAGGCAATAAACATATTTTAATTGCAGGTGGTATTGGCATTACACCATTCTTGCCACAAATGGATGAGCTAGCCGCACGCGGTGCTGAGTTTGAGCTACATTATGCTTATCGCTCACCTGAACATGCGGCTTTGTTAGATGAGTTAAAGCAGAAACATGCTGAGCATGTGTTTAGTTATGTTGATTCAGAAGGTTGCGCATTAAATTTAGATCAACTCATTTCATCGCAGCCAAAAGGCACACATGTCTATGTATGTGGTCCTAAACCCATGATTGATGCAGTGATTGATTGCTGTAATAAACACCGTTACCGCGATGAGTACATTCACTGGGAACAATTTGCCTCAACAGTTCCTGAAGATGGTGAAGCTTTTACGGTAGTACTTGCTAAGTCTAATCAAGAAATTGAAGTACAAAGTAACCAGACTATTTTACAAGCTATTGAGACATTAAATATTGATGTGGAATGTCTATGCCGAGAAGGGGTTTGTGGTACATGTGAAACGGCTATTTTAGAAGGTGAAGCAGAGCATTTCGATCAATACTTAAGTGATGCCGAAAAGGCTTCACAAAAGAGCATGATGATTTGTGTATCAAGAGCAAAAGGTAAAAAACTGGTATTAGATCTTTAATATATTTCTGTGGCCGATCAATTGCTTAAAGTATGAATTTGCTAAAAAATGAACAAATAATGATGATCTGAATCATATTTGTTCATTTGGTGGGCATTAAGAGTTTTGAAGTATTGACCTGCTATACAGAACTATAGATAATGCGCACACAGTTTACGGCTATGTAGCTCAGTTGGTTAGAGCACCGCACTCATAATGCGGGGGTCACAAGTTCAAGTCTCGTCATAGCCACCATTTTAAAAACCACGCTCCTGCGTGGTTTCTTTTTATCTATTTTTTACTCATTAAAATGTTTTTCAATCATATCGAGTGTTTTTGAGCTTTGATAAAAAGGAGCTAAGAGCGCTTGAAGTAACGGTTCCAAAATACCATGCTCATTAAAGGCATCCATAACCTTCGGATAAAAACGTAAAGCTTCAGTTTGTAAATCGGTTTCGGTTAAACCAATCTCACTTAACACTTCAAATAGACTTTGGTCTTTATAAAAATCATAAAAAACTTCGACGCCATATAAAATAAGATCTTGCATAAATTGCGATTGACGTAATTCTTTCCAGTATTCATAAATTAAAACAAAGAACTCTTCCACATCGAGAGGAGTGAGCTGTTTCATAAACTCATACATTTTTTTATGCCTAATATCTTCCCAGATATGACGCACTAAGCTTTCTAAATCTTCAGCCGACAAAAGACTTAATTCTGTAAGTTGTTCATGAATAAAACTAGCAATCCAAGTTTCAAGTTTGTGCTCGAGGCGTTGTTGCTGCAAAAACGAGAATTTTTTAAGTTTATGTTGCCATTCAAAATGGTAGTCATTCACTTTAGTGGCAGTTAAAAATTTTGGTAATTTTTGTTCTAAGGTTGAAGTAGCAATATATTGGCAAAGTTGTTGAACAGAAGGGCTGGTTCTTAAAAACTCATTCAGATATTGAGGAATATGCTCCATTTCCAAAAACTTGGAAAGCCACATTTCAAACTGGTGATCGGATACCAAGTCTTGTAGCTGAATTGGAGATTTCATGGCAGATAAATAAATACGCTGTGCAATTTCCCCAATAAACTCAAGTAAGCCTGCACCCAGCTGCATTTCAAAAGCATAGCGTTTCACAACGGCTTGTAATTGTTCTAAATCTACAACTTCATAAAGTTTAATTTCGTCAGCATGTTGCATAAACAGTTGAATGAACTGCTGGAAATAAATAGGTGAGTTTTCTATCGATAATTGTTTTTTGAAAAATTCCACTTGCTCAAGCAAAAGTGCTTGAGCAAGTGCTGTGGTTTTTGATGAGTTTTTCTGCTCAGTCATTCGCTGTCCAACCGTTGACAATCGGATAACGTCGTTCGCGACTAAATGCACGAGAAGTAATTCTCGGGCCAATCGCACCTTGACGACGTTTGTATTCATTACGATCAACTAAACGGATGACTTTTTCAACAACTTCTTTATCAAAACCTTTGGCAATAATGTCTGCCTGACCTAAATCTTCTTCAATGTATGCATATAGGATAGCATCCAATACATCATACGCTGGTAAAGAATCTTGGTCTTTTTGATCTGGACGAAGTTCTGCTGAAGGTGGGCGAGTAATCACACGCTCAGGAATAACCGGAGTTTCACTTAAGCTATTACGGTATTTTGCTAATTCAAACACGATTGTTTTATAAACATCTTTGAGAACAGCAAAGCCGCCTACCATGTCACCATAAAGTGTGCAATAGCCAACTGAAAGTTCAGATTTATTACCTGTAGAAAGCACCAAATTACCAAACTTGTTAGATAAGCCCATAAGCAATGTACCACGAGCGCGCGCTTGTAAATTTTCTTCAGTCGCATCGGCTGGTGAATTACCAAAGAATGGATATAGCGTTTGCATGAAGCTATTTACGATTGAGTGGATTTCAGCAATACCGAAAGTCACGCCCATACGGCGAGCTTGTTCAGCTGCATCTTCCACACTAATTTGAGAGGTGTAGGTATAAGGCATCATCACAGCTTGAACTCTTTCAGCACCGATTGCATCAACTGCAATAGCGAGCGTAAGGGCAGAGTCAATACCGCCAGAAAGACCTAAAATGACTCCAGGAAAACCTGAGCGCTCTACATAGTCATGTGTTGCTATGACTAAGCCTTGATAGATCTCTGCAAAAGTTTCCAATGCAGGAGCAGACTCGGTGACCTTATATAATTTTGTATCGCGGTCAAATTCAGCTATATACAGGTCTTCTTTAAAGCTTGGCGCTTGTAAAGCAATTTCACCATTTTGGTTGCTGACAAAACTTGTACCATCAAAAATTAAATCATCTTGTCCACCGACTTGGTTGACATAAACAATGTTTAAATGAAGCTGCTTTGCAAGCTCACTTAATGTCTGTTTACGATGCTGTGGTTTACCCACTTCATATGGAGATGCATTAAGTACAAGTACAGTATCAACATTTAATTGGCTTAATTGTTTTACTGTATTGATTGACCAGATATCTTCACAAATGAGTACACCAAACTTATGACCTAAGTATTCAAACACCAAGTGCTGATGACCTTTTTCGAAATAGCGCTTTTCATCAAAAACGCTATAGTTTGGCAAGTTGTGTTTATTGAAAACACCTAAAACCTGACCATCTTTCATGACAGCAGCTGAATTATAACGTTGGCCATCTTCAGTCTGGTTCACGAAGCCGAAAACCATCACAATATCTTTAACTTCGCTAAGTTGAGCAAAAGCCTTTTGCATACGTTTGTTTAAATTTGGACGTAGCAATAAGTCTTCAGCTGGATAACCAATCACAGAAAGCTCAGGAAAAATAATCAGGTCAGCGTCTTGTTTTTTCGCCTGATTTGCTTGCTCAATCATCTTTTGGGTGTTTGAGTCAATATTGCCAATATGCGGAGAAAACTGAGCAAGGGCAACTTTAAAACTTTTCATTCAAACCTAATCCTAGATCATAACGAATATAAATACACATAGTGTTGATTTTTATGAATATAATTTTTCAACGATGTGTATGATACGATAATAAACAAGTAAAATAGTAAACAAAAATGTCAAGATCAATAATATATACCAATCACATATTTTCTGCGTAAAAATAACGAGATTTTCTGTATAGAATAGAAACAAGCTTCATTATTTTTATTGTTTGTATACTGCCTTAACACTCCAAAATTTGGAATAAGTTTTTATACTTATTTTCAATAATTTGACAGTAATAAACTCAAATCTCAACTTTATTTTCATATTTTTTTGTTTATAAAATTTGCGTTGAGTAAGTTGGTAAAAATGTTACGTTGCAGTCAAACTCAATTATTTGCTTACAAATCCAGTTGAGGTAAACAAATAATATTGGGTAGCTTCCCTGAACAGATATCTCTCGCAATCTCTCCTTGCTGTTCAATATTGTAAGAACTAAATGCTTTTTGCGGATGATATGTGTATTTGTAAGGATTGTAATATTTAAAGGTGAGGTAATAGGCAGATTGTAAAAATGCGCCTTTTAGTAATACATGAATACCTCGCTGATATTGCATAACATGGGTGAGTTCATGAATAAAAATACCTTGTATGAACTTAGACTCTAAAGCGTAATTGTTACTATAGTCAGAAAAATTTACATAGATATTTCCATTTGGAGCCATCAAAATTCCATGAGCTTGCCAAGGTAAGTAATGAGTAGCAATAATTTTAGGGCGTTCACAATCTAGCAGATCTCCAAAAACCCTTTGCGCTAAAGCTTTTTCTTCAGGCGTAAGAAATCGAATTGGATAGCTTTTTAAGTGACGAAGAATAAAAAGAGTAAAAATAATAAATTGTCGATCTAGGGTGAATTTAAAAGCGCTGAGAGTGAACATAGTTTTGCTATTAAATAAGTTCATCTATTTGTTTAGCAGCATAACATACATCAACTATGTTGAAAGATAGACACAATGAACGATATTTATTTCTTACTTGATGATTTGAGTACCTTATTTGACAAAATATCCGCTTTGAATCTGATCAGAGGCTTGTAGAATCTCATTCTAATTATTGATTATAAAGGCGTCGTGACCATTAATAAGTTTAATTGAAAACAGGTTAACTGACTGAAATGAATTAAAAATTTAAATGAGAAGTCTTAGACAATAAAAAACCCCAGTTAAAACTGAGGTTTTACGACAACTAAAATCACAACCGCAAATAAAATTAAGGTTGGCATTTCATTGAAGAAACGCCAGAACTTATGTGATTTATAGTGAGCATTTCCGATAAGCTTTTTGCGATAGTAACCACACACTAAATGGTAAACCACTAATAAAGCCACTAGTCCAACTTTTAAGTAAAACCATGTGGCTTCATGGTAGTGTCGAGTTGCATCACCCCACTCAACGAGAAAGTGTGCAGTAATTAATGTGGCAATCATAGAAGGCCACATAATTCCTCGATACAACTTACGTTCCATTACCTCAAAGCGTTGATGACTTGCAGCATCTTCACTCATAGCATGATAAACATATAAACGTGGTAAGTAGAACAAAGCAGCGAACCAACAAACCACGGCAATAATATGTAATGCTTTTACCCACAAAAAAGCATCAGAAGGTGCATCCATCGTTAATCCTAGGTGGGATTATGCATCCCACTTCTTGAAAATTAGGCAAGCGTTTACACCGCCAAAGCCAAAACTGTTACTCATTACAGTATTCAATTTTGCATCACGTTTTTCAAGTACGATATCAAAAGGTTTTGCGCCTTCATCAAGTTCAGTTACGTTGATGTTTGGTGCAATAAAGTCATTTTGCATCATAAGAACAGAGTAGATAGCTTCTTGAACGCCAGCTGCTCCTAAGCTATGACCAGTCATAGATTTAGTTGAGCTTAACGGTGGTACTTTACCTTCACCAAAAGCACGCTCCATTGCTTTAAGTTCAGTAACATCACCCGCTGGAGTAGAAGTACCATGTGTATTTACATAGTCAATTGTTTCTACGCCATGCTGTTTAGCTTCTTCAAGTGCCATTAAAATACAGCGTGTAGCGCCTTCACCACTTGGAGCAACCATATCTGCACCGTCACTGTTTGCTGCATAACCGACAACTTCAGCTAAAATGTTCGCACCACGTGCTTGTGCATGCTCAAGCGATTCAAGCACTACGAAACCACCACCGCCAGCAATTACGAAACCGTCACGGTCTGCTGAATAAGGGCGAGATGCTGTTTCAGGAGTATCGTTATATTTTGAGCAAAGTGCGCCCATTGCATCAAACAATAAACTTTGAGACCAATGATCTTCTTCACCACCACCAGCAAGCATAAGATCTTGTTTGCCAAGTTGAATAAGGTTATATGCATAACCAATTGCATCTGCAGAAGTTGCGCAAGCACTTGTAATAGTATGAGCAATACCTTGTAGTTTAAATGCAACACCTACGTTTGCCGTAATGGTATTTGACATATTACGTGGTACAAAGAAAGGACCTACTTTACGTGCACCTTTAGTTTCTAATAACTCAGTCATTTCAACAACAGATGCAGTTGAACCACCACCTGAACCACCTGCAATACCATAACGTGGGTTGCCGCCAATTTGTTCAGGTGTGAGTCCTGCATGTTCAACTGCAGCTACAGCAGCGTTGTAAGCATACATCGCACAAACGCCCATAAAGCGTTTTAATTTACGGTCGATATGATCAAAATCTTGTTCTGCAGCAGCGCTGACATGGCTTTTAAAATTAAGTTCAGCGTAAGTTGGGTTAAAACGTGTCCCCGAGATTCCATTTTGAAGTGAGTGAGTAACTGCTTCTAAAGAGTTACCGATACATGAGTTAATACCCATACCAGTGATTACGACACGTTTCATCTACAGGTCCCTTTATGGTGATATTTAAAGTCTATGAACATCAGCAGCTATTAAATGATAGGAGAAGATAGCTGGAAGAACATTAGACATATGTTTTCGTTGCTACCATGATAGCAGAAAGGTTTTTTATTTCTTATGGCAAATCTTTATGTCAATTTTGCATTTAAAAAAATAACCAAATACATAGTATGTTTCATTTAGGGTTAACTAAAATACACACATTCAAGTTGAGATAAATCTACATTCCACCTAGTATTTATCTCTAATTAGATAAATTAAAAAATCGAGGTACTGGATGACAAAATTTAATAATAATCAATCTGACAATTTGTTTTCTCAGGTCTTCGGAGTGGCTAAAAAGCTCAGTTCTACTGGGTTAAACATCTTGCAGCAAAGCCAAATAGGTGAGGTCAGTAAGTTGGTCGAGCCACTTGCGAGTGGTAAAACAGTAGAGGGTAATGCTAGAAACAAAAGCCCATTTGAAGTGGAACAATATGAAAGTCCACAACAAATGTTACGTGAACATTTACCTAAAGTTACTCGACAAGTTTTTGGTCGTCATTTCAGAAAGGTCAATGGTATTGCCACATTTATTTCACCTGACTGGAATGAGAAAATATCAAGCTATTTATTTGATGCGCTGAATGACTTTAGTTCAAAAAGTACCCTTACTGAAAAAATATTAGAAGAGGCGGGCGCAAAAGACCTATTTGAGTTAACTAAGGATACCTCACGCTCTCAACGTTTAAGTCAGGCGCTGATTGAACAAAATAAATTGATTGCAACAATACAAGGGGCGATTACAGGTGTATCTGGTATGGCCGGAGCGGCTGTAGATATTCCTGTATCTTTAGTTCTGGTTTTAAGAACAATTTATCAAACTGGAAGATCACATGGTTTCGATTTAAATGATGGAAGTGATCAAGATGTTGTTGAGTTTATTTTTAAAGAAGTCGATATCAGTCTGATTGCTGAAAAGCAGACGGTACTTTTGGCATTAAAAGCGTTACGTAATATGTTAGAGACACAAGATGTTCAACAGTTTCAGCAATTACTGGGGTCTTCAAATGATATTGAAACCTTGAAAAAATGGTTAGTTGATGAAAATGGCGAGTTTAAATGGAACTGGTTAAATAAAGTTCCGCAACTTGCTTCTGTTGGTAAATTTACTCCAGCAGTAGGTGCAGTACTCAGTGCTGTTTACAGTTGGAAGTTACAAGAAGATGTAGGCCACAAGGCACAAGCCATTTTTGGTGCTGCACGACACTATTTAAATGAACATCCGAATGAGCATTTATCACCACTTCAAGCTTATTATGCTGCCGTGACTCTTATTCAAAAGGCAAGTCCTCGTCTTTTGAACGTTGGAGAAAATGGCAGTATTCACGCGGCACAACATCATAAAATAGAAAATCATGATGTAATTTCAAAAGTGGCAGTTGTGGTTAAATCGAATACTTCTGAAAAAAGTGAAGAAAAAGTGCAAGAAAATGTTCATCAAGGTATTGAGCAGCTTGCAGAAAAACATGTGGTCGAGCACGAGCATAGTGAACAAAAACCAGCATTAGAAATTGAAAATGATGATGTTATAGAAGATCAAAAGTACTCTTAACAATACAATTACAAAGATAGGGTTTCAAAACGAAATTTCACCCCTATTTAGTTTTGTAAGTCATCCTGTCAAACATTGATATGGTCAACATTTGGTAATTATTGCCGTGTTGACCATTTTTGCATCTTAGCTTACAATTATGTGCCCTTAAAAAGAGGTATTTTCTTTTTAAGGTTTTTTAATAACGGGAGAATTGCCATATGGCAACAACGAATCAGTTGATCCGTAAGGGTCGTACGACTTTGGTTGAAAAATCCAAAGTTCCTGCGTTGAAGGCTTGTCCACAACGTCGTGGTGTTTGTACACGTGTTTATACAACTACACCTAAAAAACCTAACTCAGCTATGCGTAAGGTTTGCCGTGTTCGCTTAACTTCAGGTTTTGAAGTATCTAGCTACATCGGTGGTGAAGGTCATAACTTACAAGAGCACAGTGTTGTTCTTATCCGTGGTGGTCGTGTTAAAGACTTACCAGGTGTACGTTACCATACCGTTCGTGGTTCTTTAGACTGTGCCGGCGTTAAAGATCGTAATCAATCACGTTCTAAATACGGTACTAAGCGTCCTAAGAAGTAATTCTAGGAAACTAGTCCAGAAGCCCTTTAGCGTTTCGCTTGTTTGAATTCTTCATAGATTTGTAATTCAAGCGACGTATAGTAAGGCCAGCGTCGTGTACATGACACTTGTACAAACTGCTGGATTATCCTGAAGTGTCATATTATTAGGTGTATTAAAATGCCAAGACGTCGCGTAGTCGCTGCTCGTGAGATCCTTCCAGATCCAAAATTTAGCAGCCAAACAATCGCTAAATTCATGAACCACGTAATGCAAGATGGTAAAAAATCTATTGCTGAAAGTATCGTTTACGGTGCTTTAGAACGCGTTCAAGAAAAAAACAAAGTAGACCCAGTTGAATTTTTCGAGACTACTCTTGAGAAAGTTCGTCCTATGGTCGAAGTAAAAGCACGCCGTGTTGGTGGTGCTACTTATCAAGTACCTATGGAAGTACGCCCATCCCGTCGTACTGCCTTAGCTATGCGTTGGTTAGTAGATGCTGCTGCTAAGCGTTCTGAAAAAACGATGGCTTTACGTCTTGCTGGTGAGTTGCTTGATGCAGCTGAAGGTAAAGGTGCAGCAATCAAAAAACGTGAAGATGTGCACCGTATGGCTGAAGCTAACAAAGCCTTCTCTCACTACCGTTTCTAAGCGGATAAAACAGGCCTTATTCAGGAGAATATTCATGCGTACAGCAGCTCGATTCAACATTGCTCTCTATCAAAGTGGGGGCTTTGCAGGTATTTAAGTTGCCTGTTTGGATATTCGCGCGCATCAATTTAATTGGTGCGTCCTGTTTTAAATATAACATTTAGGAATGTAGACATCATGGCTCGCCAAACCCCAATTACTCGTTACCGTAACATCGGTATTTCTGCGCACATTGACGCAGGTAAAACAACTACAACTGAACGTATTTTGTTCTACACAGGTGTATCTCACAAAATTGGTGAAGTACACGACGGTGCAGCAACAATGGACTGGATGGAACAAGAACAAGAGCGTGGTATTACAATTACCTCTGCTGCTACGACTTGTTTCTGGTCTGGTATGGGTAACCAATTTGAACAACACCGTATCAACGTAATTGACACCCCGGGACACGTAGACTTCACAATCGAAGTTGAACGTTCTATGCGTGTTCTTGACGGTGCGTGTATGGTTTACTGTGCTGTAGGTGGTGTACAACCTCAGTCTGAAACTGTATGGCGTCAAGCGAACAAATATAAAGTGCCTCGTTTAGCATTCGTGAACAAGATGGACCGTACTGGTGCAAACTTCTTCCGTGCTGTTGAGCAAGTTAAAACTCGTTTAGGTGGTAATCCTGTTCCTATCGTTGTGCCAATTGGTGCTGAAGATACATTCCAGGGTGTTGTTGACCTTATCGAAATGAAAGCGATTATCTGGGATGAAGCATCTCAAGGTATGAAGTTTGAATATGCTGATATCCCAGCTGACCTAGTTGATACGTCTAACGAATGGCGTACAAAAATGGTTGAAGCTGCGGCTGAAGCTTCTGAAGAATTAATGGACAAGTACCTTGAAGAAGGTGATCTTTCTAAAGAAGAGATCATTGCAGGTTTACGTGCTCGTACATTAGCTTCTGAAATTCAAGTAATGCTTTGTGGTTCTGCGTTCAAAAACAAAGGTGTTCAACGTATGTTGGACGCTGTAATTGAATTCTTACCATCACCTACAGAAGTTAAAGCGATCGAAGGTATCCTTGACGACAAAGACGAAACTAAAGCGTCTCGTGAAGCATCTGACGAAGCTCCGTTCTCTGCGCTTGCGTTCAAAATCATGAACGACAAATTCGTAGGTAACTTAACATTCGTACGTGTTTACTCTGGTGTTCTTAAACAAGGTGATCCGGTTTATAACCCAGTTAAAGCTAAGCGTGAACGTATCGGTCGTATCGTGCAAATGCATGCGAACGAACGTCAAGATCTTGATGAAATCCGTGCAGGTGATATCGCAGCGTGTGTAGGTCTTAAAGACGTTACAACTGGTGATACATTATGTGATGAGAAAAACATCATTACTCTTGAGCGTATGGAATTCCCAGAGCCAGTAATTTCATTGGCTGTGGAACCAAAAACTAAAGCAGACCAAGAAAAAATGTCTATCGCTTTAGGTCGTTTGGCTAAAGAAGATCCATCGTTCCGTGTTCGTACAGATGAAGAATCTGGTCAAACAATTATTGCTGGTATGGGTGAACTTCACCTTGACATCATTGTTGACCGTATGAAGCGTGAATTCGGTGTTGAAGCTAACATTGGTAAACCAATGGTTGCTTACCGTGAAACGATCAAAAAGTCTGTTGAACAAGAAGGTAAGTTCGTACGTCAAACTGGTGGTAAAGGTAAGTTTGGTCACGTATATGTACGTCTTGAACCGCTTGATGTTGAAGAAGCTGGTAAAGAATACCAATTCGTTGAAGAAGTTGTTGGTGGTGTAGTACCTAAAGAATTCTTTGGCGCGGTTGACAAAGGTATTCAAGAACGTATGAAGAATGGTGTATTGGCTGGTTACCCTGTTGTTGGTATTAAAGCGACATTATTCGACGGTTCTTACCATGACGTCGACTCTGACGAATTATCGTTCAAAATGGCAGGTTCTTATGCCTTCCGTGATGGTTTCATGAAAGCGGATCCTATCCTTCTTGAACCTATCATGAAAGTTGAAGTAGAAACTCCAGAAGACTACATGGGCGATATCATGGGTGACTTAAACCGTCGTCGTGGTATGGTTCAAGGTATGGACGATCTTCCTGGTGGAACAAAAGCAATTCGTGCAGAAGTTCCTCTTGCTGAGATGTTTGGTTACGCGACTCAAATGCGTTCTATGTCTCAAGGTCGTGCGACTTACTCTATGGAATTTGCTAAATATGCTGAAACTCCACGTAACGTGGCTGAAGGCATCATCGCTAAATTCCAAGCTGGCGGTAAAAAAGGTGACGACGAGTAATCTTTCGATTACTATAAGCCCTAACTAATTCTTAGTTGAAAACCAAGTGCTCATGGGGTGACCCTCCATGAGTAGTTAATAAAGGAAGATCATCATGGCTAAAGCCAAGTTTGAACGTAATAAGCCACACGTAAACGTGGGCACAATCGGTCACGTTGACCATGGTAAAACAACTTTAACTGCTGCGATTGCAACTATTTGTGCAAAAACTTACGGCGGTGAAGCGAAAGATTACTCACAAATCGACTCAGCACCTGAAGAAAAAGCACGTGGTATTACAATTAATACTTCACACGTAGAATACGATTCTCCAATTCGTCACTACGCACACGTTGACTGCCCGGGCCACGCCGATTACGTTAAAAACATGATCACTGGTGCTGCTCAGATGGACGGCGCGATCCTTGTATGTGCTGCGACTGATGGTCCAATGCCACAAACTCGTGAACACATCCTTCTTTCTCGTCAGGTTGGTGTACCTTACATCATCGTATTCTTAAACAAATGCGACCTTGTTGATGACGAAGAATTACTTGAATTAGTAGAAATGGAAGTTCGTGAACTTCTTTCTACTTATGACTTCCCAGGTGATGACACTCCAGTAATCCGTGGTTCAGCTCTTGCTGCTCTTAACGGTGAAGCAGGTCCTTACGGTGAAGAATCAGTTCTTGCTCTTGTAGCAGCTCTTGACTCTTACATCCCAGAACCAGAACGTGCTATCGACAAAGCATTCTTAATGCCAATCGAAGACGTATTCTCAATTTCTGGTCGTGGTACTGTAGTAACAGGCCGTGTAGAATCAGGTATTGTTAAAGTTGGTGAAGAAGTAGAGATCGTTGGTATTAAAGATACAGTTAAAACAACTGTAACTGGCGTAGAAATGTTCCGTAAACTTCTTGACGAAGGCCGTGCAGGCGAGAACTGTGGTGTATTACTTCGTGGTACTAAGCGTGAAGACGTACAACGTGGTCAAGTACTTGCTAAACCAGGTACAATCAAGCCGCACACTAAATTCGACGCAGAAGTATACGTACTTTCTAAAGAAGAAGGTGGTCGTCACACTCCATTCTTAAATGGTTACCGTCCACAGTTCTACTTCCGTACAACTGACGTAACTGGTGCGATCCAGTTGAAAGAAGGCGTTGAAATGGTTATGCCAGGTGACAACGTTGAAATGTCAGTAGAATTAATCCACCCAATCGCAATGGACCCAGGTCTACGTTTTGCGATCCGTGAAGGTGGTCGTACTGTAGGTGCTGGTGTTGTTGCGAAAGTAACTGCATAATCACTTTTCAGTGAAAAAAAGCGCTCCTTTGGGAGCGTTTTTTTATGCTTATTGTTTGACAATTCAATTTAAAGCTGGCCTTAACTGATACTTCAATGTCCTTATTTGCACTTAAGCCTTTTTATTAAATTTGTATGATAAGAATCAAGAAAATGAACAATAAAGTTTATGTAACTTAGGTTACTAGTAAGGAGCTTTCGATATGAACGCTAAAGTGAATATTACGAATCGTGCAGGAGCGAGCTTTCCAGTACGTCGTATGAATTTTGACTTTAATGATGTACCAGAATATTGGATGAATGGTTCTGCTGGACTCACACATTTTATGACTGCATTATCAGCATTGTTTCCTGCTGGTGAGAAATTCTTCATCGATAGTGTACGTGCTGTACGTTATCATCCAGCTATTAAAGATGATGAACTGCTACAAAAAGAGATTAGTGCTTTCATTGGCCAAGAAGCAATGCACACTCAAGAGCATGTAAATTTTAATGCTTCTGCTCAAAAGTTTGGTCATGATGTAGAAACGTTAGAGAAATTCACTGATACAGCGATTCAAACAGCTATTAAAACTTTTGTAAAAATTGTTAAACCTTTTGGCATGACAAAAGAAATGGTGGATCTGACTGCTACTACTGCACTTGAGCATTTTACAGCTACTATCGCCTCACAATTATTAGTAAATAAGAACATTCAAGAGCTGATGACTGATGAGACCATGTCAACTATGTGGTATTGGCATGCAGTTGAAGAAAATGAGCATAAAGCTGTAGCTTTTGATGTATACGAGGGTGTATTTGGTAAAGGTGTAAAGGCTTATGCTTTACGTACGAGCTCTTTAGTATTTGCTATGACTTTAATCTTTTTGATTCAATCATCGTTTGTACTTCGTCTTTTAAAACAAGATAATAAATTAAACTTAGCTGAGCTGTCTGTAATTTATAAATATGGTTATAGCCCATCGAAAGGTATTATTACAGGTATGGCGAAAGAAATGCTTGCTTATTTTAAACCAGGTTTTCATCCTAACGATTTAGATACAGTTAGCTTGTTAAAAACATGGAAAGCTAAACTTGGACTTTAACCAAAAAATAAAGTGAAAAGGGCTGTGAATAGCCCTTTTTTGTTGCCTTAAAAGTGCTACTCATTTTTAAAATTATAGAGTTTTATTTTGATTCAGAAAGGGGCTTTTAATGACCTCATCTGATAATTCGCTGTCCTCATCTGCACTTAAATAGCATTTTTAAAAGCGTATTATTATAAATATTAAGAAAATAAATAAGGATATAAGTGAATTTTTGGTTCACTTAAAGGAGTCTAACATGAATGCTAAAGTAAATATTTCTAATCGTGCTGGAGCAAGCTTCCCTGTGCGTCGTATGGACTTTGAATTTGATCAAGTTCCACGCTATTGGGCAAATTACGATGCAGGATTAACTCACTTTATGACAGCATTATCGGCTCTTTTTCCTGAAGGTGAACAATTCTTTGTAAATAGTACGCGTGCTGTACGAAATGATCCAAAACTTGCTGACCCAGCTCTTCAAAAGGAAATTAGCGCTTTTATTGGTCAGGAAGCCATGCATTCGAAAGAGCACTTAGCATTTAATGCTTCAGCGCAGGCTTATGGTTATGATGTTCGTCATATGGAAAAGCAAACAGGAACAGTCATTAAGATAGGTACGGCTGTTGTAACCAAATTAATGAAACCTTTTGGCTACACCAAAGAAATGATTGATTTGACGGGAACATGTGCTCTAGAACATTTTACTTCGACTATTGCCGCTGAACTTCTACAAAATCCTGAAATTCAGGCGATGTTCCAAGATAACACCATGTATCATTTGTGGATGTGGCATGCGGTTGAAGAAAATGAACATAAAGCCGTAGCTTTTGATGTTTATACAAGTATGTATGGGCAAGGTCCGAAAGCTTATTTTATGCGTTCAACTGCTTTAATTATTGCCATGGCTTTAATCTTCGCAACTCAATCATACTTTACGGCTAAGTTACTCAAGACTGATGAAAAGTTAACTTGGAAAGATACCAAATACATGCTTAAGTTTATGTATGGTCGTAAAGGATTTATGACACGTCAAATTCCAGAATTGCTGGACTTTTTAAGACCAAAATTTCATCCAAATGATTCGGATACCACGGCTTTATTAGCAACTTGGCGTGAAAAGTTAGGCTTCTAATAAATCACATAGAAAAAGAGCAATTTAATTGCTCTTTTTTTTGCTCGTTTTTTCTATTTAAGTTTCTATAATACGTTTAACTAGAAATCTGTAAATGTGTTGAAATTCATGATTCGTACTATGCAAGCCTCCGATGTGGATAGTGTTGCTCAAATTGAAAAGCTTGTTCAGACACACCCATGGTCAAGACAGCAATTTATTGAATCTTTGAATTCTTATCAATGCACAGTGATTGAGTTAAATAGCAAAGTAGTTGGATTTTGTATTTTACAACCCGTTTTAGATGAAGCAAATTTATTACTCATGGCAGTTGATCCTAAAATGCAAGGGCAGGGTTTAGGATATGAATTATTAAGTGCTTCAATTGATCAATTAAAAAATGAGCCAGTACAAATCTTTTTAGAAGTCCGTGAAAGTAATAAAGCAGCTATTGGTTTATATGAAAAAACAGGCTTTCACCAAATTGATCTGCGTCGCAATTATTATCCTACTCAAGAAGGTGGGCGTGAAAATGCGGTGATTATGGTAAAAACCTGTACTGATGATTTCGCATCATTATTTTAATCACTTATCTCTTTGCATTTGATAAGAATAGATTAAAACTATTTAATAATTAAGTTGTTCCATTCGGAAGGTAAGGTTGTCATAAGAGACGTACCTAACTGTTGGATCTCTTCTGGTGACAATGATCTATTTAAACGGCGCCATTGCCCATCTAGTAAAAGTTCTAAAGGTGTATATTGCGATTTGTAGTTCATTTTGGCAGAGTGAGGTACCCAATAGCCTAAATAAAGATATTCTAAGCCAAGTGATTTTACATATTCGATTTGATTCAAAATCGAATAAACACCTAAAGATCTACGGTGCTCATCTGGATCAAAGAATGTATAGACCGCTGATAAACCATCATCCATAAGATCACATGTAGAAACACTGATCAGACGGTTATCTTTCCATAATTCCAAGAAGAAACTATCTGTGCAGCTATGAACTAGAAATTTTTCAAACTGATCTAAACTCGGCGGAAACATATCGCCATCGGCATGGCGCTCATTAATGTAACGTTCATATAAATCATAATGAATTTGTGCAGCTTGCCGTGTTGGTAGAACAGTCATAGTAAGATCTTGATTTCGTTTCCACGCTTTTTTTTGCATGCTGTTCATTTGGAAATCGGCTACAGGAACACGACAAGACAAACATTGTCTACATAAATGGCATTCAGGACGGTATACAAAGTCGCCACTACGACGAAACCCTAAACGAGAAAGTTCAGAAAGAGTCACTACATCAATTCGATGAATCGGGTCTAAAAAGACCATACGTGCTGATTTATTTTCTAAATAGCTGCAATCGTGAGGTGGAGTAATATAATACTGCAGATCATTTAAAAGGGACTTCGGGTGATATGATTTCATGATTGGTCCCTCCTGTTATCATTCCATTAATTTTGCATTTAATGCTATTGTTTTACTTGAAAATACACGTTCTTGATACTTTTTCCAATTGATAGAGGGGTGAATAATTACATCTTGTAACGATTTAAGATATTCCTGCCGAGAAAGTGTACAAGCCCCAAGGCTAATTAAGTGACTATTTACCAGTTGGCAGTCGACCCAAGGAAGCTGATTTTCTTGACCGATTAACATTAAAGTATAAAAAGCCATTTTAGAAACATCGGTTTGGGTACTAAACATCGACTCGCCAAAACAACCTTTCCCGATCGTTACCCCATATAAACCACCTACCAACTGTTCATCTTGCCAGACTTCTATGCTATAGCCATAACCTGCATTAAACATTGCGAAATAGCCCTGAATAATATCTTCACTAATCCAAGTTTCATTGGCATAACTTCGAGGTAGTGAACATGAACGTATGACCTGTTCAAAAGCACGGTTTACCGTAATGGTGTAATCATACTTTTTCATATTCCGAATGAGCGATTTACTTGGTTTATAGTTTTGAGGATAAATCACACAGCGTGGTTCAGGACTCCACCAACAAATAGGCTCATCTTCATTAAACCATGGAAACAAACCATGGGTGTAAGCTTCATATAAAGTAGAAGGGGAGAGGTCCGCTCCGATACAAATTAAACCATGACCATCTGGATCAGCTTCCTCTGGATCTGGAAAAATATATTGAGATAGAGGTAGTTTATTCATAAGTCTAAAATAATGTGCGTTTAAAGGTTATGCTATAAAAATTAATATGAGGCAGCCAGTAATTATTATAAATGATAAAAAAACAGCCGTTATAAAACGGCTGTTTGTAATATCTAAACTTAAAGGTTGTCTAGATATTTCTCTGCGTCTAGTGCTGCCATACAGCCTGAACCAGCTGATGTAATCGCTTGACGGTAGATACTGTCAGCTACATCACCTGCAGCGAAAACACCCGCTACAGAAGTTGCTGTTGCATTACCTGAAGTACCACTTTGTACTTGGATGTAGCCATCACGTAAGTTTAATTGACCATCAAACATTCCTGTATTTGGTTTATGGCCAATTGCTACGAATAAACCATGAACTTCTACATCTTGCTTAGTGTCATCTTTGGTTGATTTAAGGCGAACACTTGTTACGCCAGTATTATCACCCAAGACTTCTTCAACTTCATGATTCCAAACGATGCTGATTTTGCCTTCTTTTTCTTTAGCAAATAAATGATCTTGTAAAATCTTCTCAGAGCGTAAAGAATCACGACGGTGTACTAGGGTTACATGTGAAGCAATATTTGATAGATAAAGCGCTTCTTCAACAGCAGTATTACCACCACCAACAACCATTACTTTTTGGTTTTTATAGAAGAAACCGTCACATGTTGCACAAGCACTCACGCCTTGGCCCATAAATTTTTGTTCAGACTCTAAACCAAGGTATTGAGCTGTTGCACCTGTCGCAATAATTAATGCATCACAAGTGTACTCTTCCATATCACCTTTAAGAACGAAAGGACGTACATTTAAGTCCACTTCGTTAATATGGTCATAGACAAGTTCGGTACCGAAGCGTTCAGCATGCGCTTGCATACGTTCCATTAAAGCAGGACCAGTCAAACCTTCAGGATCGCCCGGCCAGTTATCAACTTCGGTTGTTGTTGTAAGTTGGCCACCAAGCTGTAAACCAGCAATAAGTGTTGGTTTGAGGTTTGCACGTGCTGCATAGACAGCCGCACTATAACCTGCAGGGCCTGAACCGAGAATAATTAACCGAGAATGACGAGCACTCATTGAGGGTATCCTTATTTATTTCGAGAATTTTGAAAATTATACGTGAAATTGCGGACCAATAGCGTGAAATCGATGTGGATAATATTGATCAGGTCAATCGAATTAAGTTATATAACAATATAGAAGAGCCTTATGTTAACAACAACTGTAAAGAATCATGCACCTTTTTTGTAAGAACAGGTGCATAATATAAAGTTCATTCGTTGAAGATCTGAAATGTTGGTCTTCACATCTCTAAACCAATAATTAAATGGGTTACAGGACAGTATATGACTGCGGTGTCAAGTGTTTATGCACAGCGCTTATTGATGACATTATTCTTGGTCTCTTTTGGTATTTATATGTTTCTGGCGACAGTAACGTATACGCCATTTGATCCGGGCTGGATGCATATTTCAAGTGATACTCAGCAAGTATCTAATGCAAGTGGTATTGCTGGTGCATGGATTGCAGATTTGCTGTTTGGCTTTTTAGGCTGGGCAAGTTTGCTTATTCCAATTTTCTTGTTTGTTGAAGCCATTCAAGTCTGGTGGCCGCATAGTTTTCTAAACCGCCCATTTCGTTATGCTGCTCAATTCTTCTTAATTCTTGTTGTATCGAGCTTACTCTATTTACACTGGAATGTACCGGCAGATACTTTGGATAATGCCGCAGGTGGAATTATTGGTTATGAATTGGGACAGAGCTTATCTCAACTATTAACAATTTATGGTGCGACACTCTTTTTATTGGTTTTTGGGGTGGTTTTGTTCACTTTGGCATTTGGGGTGCAGTGGAGCAAAACTTGGGTTACGCTCAAAGCGATGCCAAGTTATTTACAAGACTTATTCTATAAGAACGTATCGCCAAATGAATCTGCTTATGATTTAACTACACAGCCTGCAAATAAAACAGCAAAGGTAAAAGTTGCAGAGATGCCTAAGGCCGAAGTTGCTTATGAGGCAGAGTTAAATATTCAACCAGAAAAAACACAAACAAAAGTTAGCTCTACACGACACGATGAAATGGCAGAGCGTTTATTTGCCGATGTTTTAGCAAAAGAGCAAAGTCAGCCTGAAGCTGTGGAAGAAAAGCAAACTCCTCAACCAGAAAACTTTGAACATACACTTGAACAAGCGCATCAGCTTAAAAAAGATAGTGAGCGTCTGGTTGCTACCGGTGAAGTTTGGCGCGCTTTGCAACGTGATGATGCAAGTCATAAGCAAGAAATTGACGCCTTATTAAGAGCAGCTGATGATTCAAATGAACATCCAAGTCATGAGCAGTTCCAAGAGGTAGCTTATCAGGCTAAACAAACTCAGCCTCAAGTCTCGAATACTCATCAAGGTTTAGATTGGAACGACGATGAGATTTTTGATGAGTTACTTGCCGCAGTTCCAAATAGTAAAACTGCCACTGATGTGCATACACCATTCATTCAAGATCATCATGTTGAACCAGTTGTAACGCCACAAACATCTCATGCATCAGTTGAAACATCTGTAGCTCCATCGAATTTAAATCAGTCACCTAAAAATTTATCAAATGAACAGGTGTTTGATGATTTTGATGACTTGTTAATCGATGAAGATATTGCTCCAGCAACTCAACCGGTCAAAGCAAGTAGTTATGCTCAATCTTCAGCATTTGTACAAGCACCAATTCAAACTGTGATTGGTGCAGAGAAGCTTTCAAAAGAAGAATTTATTGAAGCTTGGCAAGAAACTGCTGGAAAACCTGAGGACGATTTTGAAGATGAGTTCGATTTTGATGCACCATTAACTGATGCATCTGGTCGACCAATGTCTCGTGCAATGCAGGTAGCTAAGAAGCGCTTAGATTTACCAACATTACCGGGCTTTGAACTGCTTGATAAGGTTGATCCAAATAAGAAAGTTAACTTTACCGAAGAGCAGCTTTCTCGTTTGTCTGAATTGCTTGAGATTAAATTACAAGAGTTTAATGTTAAGGCTCAGGTGGTTGAAGCTCAGCCAGGTCCAGTTGTTACGCGTTTTGAATTAGATTTAGCACCGGGTGTTAAAGCATCTAAAGTGACTAATATTTCCCGTGACTTGGCGCGTTCAATGTCTATGGCTTCGGTACGTGTTGTAGAGGTTATTCCGGGTAAACCGTATATTGGTATTGAAGTACCTAATAGTGCCCGTGAGATGGTACGTTTGATCGAGTTATTGGAAACGCCAACATATCGAGATCCAAGCGCACTGATTAGCATGGCGATGGGTAAAGACATTTCTGGTAATCCGGTATTAACCGATTTAGCAAAAGCACCGCATATGTTAGTTGCGGGTACCACCGGTTCTGGTAAATCTGTTGCGGTTAACTCGATGATTTTATCGATGTTACTTAAATATACGCCAGATCAGCTACGTTTAATTTTAATCGATCCAAAACAGCTTGAACTTGCAAACTATAATGATATTCCGCATTTATTAACGCCTGTAGTGACTGACATGAAAGATGCAGTTAGTGCATTAAACTGGTGTGTAAATGAAATGGAGCGTCGTTATAAGCTTATGTCATTCCTTAAAATTCGTAAGTTAAGTGACTACAACCGAAAAGTTGAAGAAGCAATTGCAAATGGGGAAGACTTGATTGATCCAACATGGAAGCCAAGTGACTCAGCGACACAAGAACGTGCACCTCGTTTAACGCCGTTACCATCAATTGTAATTGTGGCAGATGAGTTTGCCGACATGATCATGCAAGTAGGTAAGAAAGCTGAAGAAATGATTACGCGTTTGGCGCAAAAATCTCGTGCTGCTGGTATTCACCTTTTACTTGCAACTCAGCGTCCATCAGTAGATGTTATTACGGGTTTGATTAAAGCCAATATTCCAACGCGTGTAGCTTTACGTGTAAACAGTAAAATCGACTCACGTACTATTTTGGATGCAGGTGGTGCAGAAGACTTGTTAGGTCATGGTGATATGCTGTTCTTAGGGCCAGGTAAGATTGAGCCAGAACGTGTACATGGCGCATTTATTAGTGATGATGAAGTGAACCGTATCTGTGATGCATGGCGTGAACGCGGTGAACCTGACTATGTAGATGAGATCTTGACGCCATTTGATGAAGAGCCTACTTCTCGTGGCTTTGAAGAGGGTGATGGTGCTTCAGACCGTGATGCACTTTATGACCAATGCGTATCGTTTGTTCTAGAAACTCGAAAGGCATCTACATCATCATTACAGCGTAAGTTTAGCTTAGGTTATAACCGTGCTGCCCGTATTATCGACCAAATGGAAGAGAACGGTATTGTGAGTGCTATGGGTGCCAATGGTAAGCGAGATATTTTAGTTTAATATCTTCACTTGAAATTAAGCCTCTTCGGAGGCTTTTTTTATGGTTAAAAATAATAGCCCTGAACTGAAAGGTTAAGATTTTATCAAATAGTAAAAAATGCTAATGTGTGCTTCTAAATAAAAAACAATGAAACAAATCAGGAGGACAACATGCTAGTCGCGTTAATTACGTTAGCTTTTATTCATTTTTGTGCGCTTATTACTCCAGGGCCTGATTTCTTTCTAGTATCGCAGACCGCGGTAAGCCGATCTCGGAAAGAAGCAATGCTGGTTGTGGCAGGAATAACAGCAGGCGTTATGTTTTGGGCATCTTTAGCACTGATGGGCTTAAATATTATTTTCGAGAAAATGGCCTGGTTAAAGCAAGGTTTGCTTATAGCTGGTGGTTTGTACCTGTGCTGGTTAGGCTATCAAATGTTGCGTTCGGCATTTTCAAAAAATCAGCAGGAAGAGGTTACAGAAGTTGAGTTACCTAAAGCACCTTACTTATTTTTTATGAAGGGATTACTCACCAATTTATCGAATCCGAAAGCTGTGATTTATTTTGGTAGTGTGTTCTCTTTATTTTTAGCTAACCCTCAGCTTGATCAAGTTCATTGGTTGCTTTTTATTATTGTGTCGGTTGAAACGATTTTATGGTTCTGCTTTGTGACATTTATTTTCTCGTTACCGAGTTTCAGAGTGGCTTACCGTAATTTTTCAAAATGGATTGATGGGATTTCAGGTGGTATTTTCACTGTATTTGGTATTTTCCTCATTGGAAACCGGTAAATCCAGACAATAAAAAAGCCTCTTAAAGAGGCTTTTTTATGTTTAAGCTTAAGCAAATTTTGCTAAAACTTCTAAAAATGGCGCCGATTGACGTGGAAACTTAGCAATCACGTCATGGATGCGTTCACCTTCAGGATCTGTTGCATTGATATCTCGTCCATCTGCAACAAATTTAGTCAAAAGACGTTCATAGTCATTTGGACGCATATGTTTGAAAGCATGGTAGAGCACATGAAAATCTGCGTTCACACCATTTGGAGGAAGTTGGTTGAGGTAGGCAAAAACACGCTCATCGGACCATTCTTCATTGAAAGTTGCTGGCTGTGATAATGCCATGACAATCTCCTCATTTTAAAAAAGGCAAAATAACTTGCGTTATTTTGCCTTGATTCTGATGTGTTGAATAGTCAGAAATAGAATTATCGTTCTTCAGGTAAATTGATATTCATTTCTAACATTTCGATATTTGCTTCAGAACGAACTTGCATTTGGATATGCTGTTCGCCTACACCGCTGACATAACGACTCACCACCTGCATGATTTCTTTCTTCATTTGGTCAATCTTGTCTTGGCTTAAGCGACGTCCTAAACCTTGTTCTGATGCAACAATAACTTTTAAACGATCTTTAGCAGTTTGAGCACTTGATGGCTTTTCGTCACTGCTAAATAATTTACTCCAGAATCCTGCCATATCTACGCTCCAAATAGTCGTGCTAACCAGCCTTTAGGTTGAGCTGTGATGTGTCGATAAGGGCGTTCTTCGCCAAGAAAGCGAGCAACCAAGTCATCATACGCTTGGCCAGCTTTAGTTTCTGAATACAGAATAACTGGCTTACCTTCGTTTGATGCTTGTAATACGCTTGGACATTCAGGAATAACACCTAATGTCGGTACGCGTAAAATATCTTTAGAAATATCATCAATCGTCAGCATTTCCTGACGGTCAGCACGTTCAGGGTTAAAACGTGTAATACATAAATGCTTACGTATACGTCCTTCGTTGTGTTCAACTTTTTTAGTTTTACTGTCTAACATTCCGATGATGCGGTCAGAGTCACGTACTGAAGAAATTTCAGGGTTTGTCACAATGATTGCTTCATCTGCATGGTACATTGCTAAAATTGCACCACGCTCAATTCCAGCAGGTGAGTCACAAATAATGTAATCAAATTCTTGAGCAAGTTCATCAATCACACGAGCAACACCTTCGTCGCTCAAAGCATCTTTATCACGGGTTTGTGAAGCCGGTAAAATGTAAAGGTTTTCGATATCTTTATCGCGAATAAGGGCTTGTTGCAGACGTGCTTCATTGTTAATTACATTGACAAAATCATAAACAACACGACGCTCACACCCCATAATTAAATCAAGGTTACGTAAGCCTACATCAAAGTCAATCACAACAGTTTTATGACCACGAAGGGCTAAACCTGTTGCAAAAGATGCACTCGTTGTAGTTTTACCTACACCACCTTTGCCTGATGTTACGACAACAATTTTGGCCACCGAATCCACTCCTATTATGGTCATACATACACCCTTAAAAGGGCTGTTTTTTGGTGATTTGCTTAATAAACTAAAGTTCTAGAGCTTCAAATTCAAGCTCTTGCTTTTCATTTAAATAAATATGTACTGGCTTTTTTACCACATGTTTAGGGATATCATCTGCGACACAATATGTTCCGGCAATGGAAACGAGTTCAGCCTCTAAAGATTGGCAAAAAATACGTGCAGCAGCGTGCCCACCCGCACCAGCAATGACTCTACCACGAACTGTGCCATAAATATGTATATTTCCTGAAGCAATCACTTCAGATCCACTATTCATGCCAGCTTTTAAAATAATATCGCCTTGGTCTTGTACAAGAGATTGGCCTGTACGCAAAATTTCATCATGATAAGAGGTAATATGGGCAACTGCATTATTATTTAGTGGTTTTTTTGTTTCTGCTGAAGCTTGTGCAGGTGCTGGTTTCTCTACAATTGCGACTTGTTCGGCAGTTGCTTTAATGCGTTGTAATGGCTGATCTGCTGGTAATACAGGGAACTGAATAGCGCGTGCTTCATCACCCAAAATACCATCAATAACTGCCATTGGTTGCAAACCTAAGCTGACTAACAGCTGAATTAAAGCAATCAACTCTTGTTCAACAGTACTATCTATAATAACGAGAGTTCCCTGATAGGACCCTTCATTTAACATGTTTGATAATTGCTGGCGGATCACATCATGATCATTCGTATCGAAGGTTATCCTGCTAAAGTTAACCATTCTGCCGGTAATCCGGATATCAGCCATAAGTCTTCCTTCAAGGCGTTAAAACGAGCTGTAATATCGTTAAGTTTATTGTAAATAGAGCAAATGCTAGAACAAATCGTGCCAATTCTCTAGCGTGTTTCATAAAAAATTAAGTAAATGCTTATTCTTTGATTCGATCACGCTCCGCAAGGGTTTGTTGCCACTGTTTGACCTTAACTTGTTTGCGAATTGCTTCTAGGCTTTCAAACACCACAGACTCTACAAGTTGCTCAAGCTCACGGTTATTAATATTCACGTTACTTATTTTTTCTGAAATTAATTGATAAGTTGCATTTGGGTGCTCTTTTGATCCTTCAACTAATGGTTCAATTAAACCTGCACTGATATTTTCACCGAGCCGTTGTCCAATACTTTGGATTTGCTGTTCGATACGACCACCCACTAAAGGAATTAAGCGTAATAATTGAGTTAACTCAGGCGTATCCTCTATTGCCTGATCAACAATCTGCCCAACGCCTTTTGTGATTGCTGGCTTTTGTTCTTTTAAAGCAGTCGCTAATGATTCTTGCAATATAGAGGTCAGGGTAATTGTAAATTGTTCACGATGATGATTAACCAAGTCGTGAATAATTTGTTTATGTGTTGAGCTGGTCTGTAGCTCATTTCGAATGCCATCAATAACCGTAATAACAACACGGTCAGACAGTTCTTCCATAACGACGCGATAATAAAATAGCCCGTTTTTTCTCCAACCTTCAGGAATAATAGGATAGCCTAATTCATATAAACGATAGGCAATAATGCCAGCACGAAACAAACGTAAAAAACGCAATTGAGGAATGATGGCTAAAATTTCATACCAGTGAATAAATGGGAAGAAGAACCAACGTTTATGGTGTTTATAAACAATAGAAATGCCCCAACGGACAAGAAATTCAGTAATTAAAAAGCCAATAAACCAAGCTTCTGTTGTAATTACCCATGGGTGTAAATAGGTTTTATAAAAGCTGAGTACTTGGGGCAAGTGAATATGTTCAAAAAACCATGCCCCAATACTGCTCATTAAAAAGAAATTTGCTGCAAGACAGAACAGATTGAAAATAATAATAAACACCATAAAGATGTCATAAACCAAAAACAGCTTAAATGAAATGCTGTTTGGGTCCATATGGTAATATTTTGCTTGTTTTCTGGAACTGTTTTGCATAGCTATAAATGCTTTTAATGAGTTGAGGTAGTATATCGAGCTTTCATTTGTTCGATAAGTTGATCTTTTTCAGTCCAAAGCTCGTGTACCCATTGTTGAAAACGTTCACGATAAACTGGGTCATCTTCATAGTTACCATCGAGTACCCAAGCTGGTATTTCAATTTTACGAAGATTTACCGCAATTTTTGAAACATCACCTAACCAGAAGTCGCCATAGCCTGGTACACCATCAGGGTAGACAATCGTCATATCAACCAAAGCATCAATTTTGTCGCCCAAAATATTTAGAGCCAACGCCAAACCACCTGCTTTAGGTTTTAACAAATGTTTATATGGCGAATTTTGTTGATCATGTTTTTCTTGAGTAAAACGTGTACCTTCTAAATAGTTTAATAACGTAAAAGGTTGGCTCAAGAGTTGCTCGCACGCTTTACGTGCTTCCATCATATCGCGGTCTTTGAGCTCAGGGTTTTTCGCAATTTGCTCTTTAGTATGACGCTTCATCATTGGGAAGCCTAAAATTTTAAAGGCTTGACCAACGAACGGAATAAAGATGAGTTCCCATTTGGTAAAAAAACGGGTAAGGGGCATACGTGTTAAACCGAAATACTGATTTACTGTCGTATCAACCCAACTTTGATGATTACAGGTCATTACATAACGGCCTTGCATACTCAAATCAAGACCTTCATCGATTGTAATATCCCATTTTAAATTAGGTAAAACATGATCAATGAGCCAGTTATTTACACCAAGCCAGCTATTTGTAATTTGAATATTGGTTTCATCAACTTTAGAAGATTTTTTTAACAGCTTAGTCAAACCTAAAGCCAATACAGGTGGTCCATGAAAAAAAGTACTACCTGTGATGACTGTACCTACAGTGAGTCCACGTGTAATTTTTTTTAGCGCAGATTGTTTATTGGGTGCAGTTGACATATAAATGACCCCGAATATCTAAAATCCATGGAAAGTTGTTCAACTATAACTATCGTGAAATGAAATACAACGATATCTTAGATAACAATGAAGAAATTGTGATGAGTGCGCATCTTAAAGTGCATCAAAATATTACAAAAAAATAACTAAACTGTTTATTATTAACAAAATATCAATGTTTTATACTTCCTTTTTGTTTCATTATTCATCCAGACAACAAAACACACAAAGTGAGGAGGCATGCAATGCGTGCACTAGTTATTTCAACAGTCGTAGGGGCAGCAGTAGTATTATCTGGTTGTCAGACAACAGGTAACAACCTAGGTGGAATTGAATACGATAAAGCCGCATTAGGTACTTTAATTGGCGCAGCAGCAGGTTATGGTATTTCTAAATCAAGTGCAAACTCTAGCCGTCAAAACAACCGTGCTGCGGCAATCGGTGCAGTTCTTGGTGCAGCTGGTGGTTTATATCTTGATAACAAAGAGAAAAAATTACGTGAGCAAATGGCGGGTACTGGTGTAGAAGTAGGCCGTAACCCAGATGGTTCTGTTCAATTGATTATGCCAGGTAGCATTACTTTTGATACGAACAAATCAAACATCAAACCAAACTTCTATGCAACTTTGGATAAAGTAGCTCAAACATTAGCTGAAGATAACAAGAGTGCGATTTTAGTTACTGGTTATACAGATAACACTGGTAATGACTCTATCAACATTCCATTATCTCAAGCACGTGCTCAATCAGTTAAAATGTATTTAGCTGGTAAAGGTGTATCTTCTACTCGTATTGATGCACAAGGTTATGGTTCTTCTAACCCAATCGCAGACAACTCAACTGCTTCTGGTCGTGAACAAAACCGTCGCGTAGAAATCAGCATTTATGCTAAACAATAAGATTTAATTTATTGTTTCGAAAACCACCTTCGGGTGGTTTTTTTATGGGTGCAGTACAAGAAATAATCACGACATTCTACGGCGCATAAATTGCATTATTAGACATCATTTATACATATCCGCAGATTTATTATTGGGATTCTAAAAAAGAGATGACTATAATCATGCTCGAAAAATTAAGAGGTAATACACGATGTCAGCTGCCAGTCAATTGAACGACAAGCAAGAAGAAGCCATGAAATATACTCAAGGCCCTTTATTGGTGCTTGCTGGCGCTGGTTCAGGTAAAACATCGGTAATTACCCGTAAAATTGCCTATTTAGTGCAGCATTGTCGTATTCCTGCACATCGTATTACAGCGATGACCTTTACCAATAAAGCCGCACGTGAAATGAAGGAGCGTGTAACCAAACTTTTATCACGTGAAGAAGCAAAAGGCTTATCTGTTTCGACTTTCCATACGTTTGGCTTAAATCTTTTACGTTTAGAACTTAAAAATTTACCTTTAAAAGCTAATTTTTCGATTTTGGATGCAGATGACTGTAAACGTATTTTGATGGATTTGATGCATCGCGATAATTTGTCTGGTGCAGAAAGCAAAGAATTAATTGCTAAAGCAATGAAGAAAATTTCAGATTGGAAAAATGATCTGATTTTACCTGAACAAGCACATTCGACGTGTGAAACTCCTGAAGATGTGCAGTTTGCGCATCTTTATCAACTTTATGAACGTAATTTACGTGCCTACAATGCTGTCGATTTTGATGACCTGATTGTTATGCCAACACGTTTATTGCAAGAAAATGCCGAAGTGCGTGATAAATGGCAAAACCGCGTTCGTTATTTATTGGTCGATGAATATCAAGATACCAACACCGCGCAATATATTTTAGTGAAACTGTTGGTTGGTGTAATGGGGCAGTTCACCGCGGTAGGTGATGACGACCAGTCGATTTATGCATGGCGTGGAGCGAAGCCTGAAAACATGGCTTTGCTTAAACAGGATTTCCCAAATTTACATATTATTAAGCTTGAGCAGAATTACCGCTCGACCAGCCGTATTTTGAAAGCTGCGAACTGCGTAATTCAAAATAACCCGCATATTTTTGATAAGAAATTGTGGAGTGATAAAGGCCATGGTGAGGTCATCAGAATTATTACCTGCCGTAATGATGACGATGAAGCTGAACGTGTAGTCAAAGACTTACTGACTCATAAGCTGATGAACGGTAAGAACTGGAAAGATTACGCTGTATTGTACCGTGGTAACTTTCAGGCGCGTGTATTAGAAACCCAGCTTCGCCAAATGCAAATTCCTTATAAACTCTCTGGTGGTACATCATTCTTCGCTCGTGCAGAAATTAAAGACGTGATGAGCTACTTACGTCTTATTATTAACCCTGAAGATGACAGTGCTTTCTTGCGTATTATTAATACGCCTAAACGTGCGATTGGACCAGTTACTCTTGAGAAGCTAGGTTTATTTGCGCAAGAAAATAATTTGTCTTTACTTGGCGCTTCTTCGGACCAACGTTTAAGTATGGTTCTTCCTAAAAAAGCAGAAACTCAATTGCATGAGTTTGCCGACTTTATTGCGACATTTACGCGTGAGTTGCTAGAAGATGATGAGCCTGTGCCTAAAGTTCGTCAAATGATGAATGAAGCGGGTTATATCGATTATATTCGTGAACAGTCAGCAACACCTGCTCAAGAGAAAAGTAAACTCGATAACATCGAGAATTTATTTACCAGTATTCAAAATCTGATTAATCGTGCAGAAGATGTTGATGAAAAGAACATTGAAAGCGTTATTCGAAAACTGGTCTTGCTCGATTTGTTAGAACAGCAGCAAGAAGAAGAGGACACTGACAAAGTAAACCTACTTACTTTGCATGCAGCAAAAGGTTTGGAGTTCCCATATGTGTACATTATGGGACTTGAAGAAGAGCTTTTACCGCATAAAAACTCGATTGCAGCTGAAACCATTGAAGAAGAACGCCGTCTTATGTACGTGGGTATTACCCGTGCACGTCAAGGCTTAACTTTAACTTTGGCAGAACAGCGTAAAAATGGTGGTCAAATGAAACAAATGACCCCAAGCCGTTTCCTTGATGAGCTTCCGCAAGACGAGCTCGAATGGTTAGGGCGTAAAAAGAAAATTGCAGCAAATGTTGACCCTAAAGAACAGGCTCAACAATATTTGGCAAATTTAAAAGCTTTATTAAAGCGTTAATTTTTTTTAATTTTTTAGGAAATCCCATGAAAGTTCAAGTTAAATTGCTCGATCCGCGTTTAGGTAAAGAATGGCCTTTACCTTCATATGCAACAGCAGGATCAGCAGGTCTAGATTTACGTGCCTGTTTAGATGAAGCAATTCAAATTGAACCAGGCCAAACTGTATTGGTTAAAACAGGTATGGCAATTTATATTCATGATGTGAATTTTGCTGGTTTAATTTTACCGCGTTCAGGTTTAGGTCATAAACACGGTATTGTTCTTGGTAACTTGGTTGGATTAATTGACTCGGATTATCAAGGTGAATTGATGGTTTCAGTTTGGAACCGTGGTCAAACGACTTTCCGTTTAGAACCGGGTGAGCGTTTAGCACAGTATGTTTTAGTTCCGGTGGTTCAGGCTGAGTTTGAACAAGTAGAGGAATTTGAAGAAACTTTACGCGGTGCGGGCGGCTTTGGTCACACGGGTAAACAATAATTAGCTTATAAAAAATTATTGAAAGAAACGCCTGTTTTACAGGTGTTTCTTTTTATGTCTTGAATGTTACAATGAATTATATTACAAAACGCTTTACTCATACTCTTTTAACTTTTTTAGCAAATACCCTTTCAAATTTTGAATACTCTATGTTTTTGCGATAGATCAGATTGATCTTTAAATAGAAGATACGTTATGAATGTAAGACACTCATTTCCAAAAAATATTTTCCGTGCTTACGATATCAGAGGCAAACTTTCTTATTTAACTACAGACGTCGTCCGTTCAATTGCCTATGGATTGGCACAACAATATAAACAAGCAGCACAAACTCAATTAGTAATTGGCTATGATGCCCGTCTCACAAGTCCATCTTACGCTCATTTAATTGAAGAGATGTTAATAGAGCAGGGTTTAACAGTGACAAACATTGGTTGTTGCTCGACCCCGATGATGTATTACATTGCACGTGAGTTTGGCGGCAATGGTATTATGGTAACCGCTAGCCATAATCCTAAATCAGATAATGGTATTAAATGGATATTAAAAGGGGAACCCCCATCCCCAGAAATGATTCAGCAAGTCGGTGAGTTTGCGCAAACTTATGTTCCTGTTCATCCAATATCATTATTAGAATTATCGACTCCTCAATTTAAATCAGAATTTTGCAAAAAATACCAACAGGCTCTTTTTAACGATATTCAACTCAGACGCCCATTAAAAATCGTATTAGATGGTTTACATGGTTCGGCAGGACATTGTGCGAAACTGGTACTTGAAAAAATGGGATGTGAAGTCCTTGCTTTACGTACTACCCCAAATGGCGAGTTTCCTGACCATGCGCCAGACCCTTCACATGCTGCGCATTTAAAAGAACTGCGTAAAACGATTATTGAGCAAGATGCAGATATTGGTATTGCGCTTGATGGTGATGGCGATCGTGTCGTATTACTCGATGAAAAAGCAAATATTCTGACAGCGGATCGTCTTTTATCACTCTTTGCACAAATGTGCCTAGAACAGCAACCAGATAAAGAAATTGTATTTGATGTGAAATGTTCGCTTATGGTTCAAAGAACTGTAGAGCAACTACGCGGTAAACCGAAAATGATTCGTACTGGAAGTAGCTTCCTTCGTTCATATTTATCCAAGTCTAAAGGGCAAGCCATTTTTGGTGGTGAATACGCGGGTCATTATGTGTTTAATGATGGTCGTGGTTTTGGATATGACGATGGAATATATGCTGCACTGCGTGTAATGGAATATTTTACCAAATCTAAAGCAAAAACTATTTCTGAGTTATTTTCTATTTATCCTGAGAGATGCTGTACCGAGGATACTTACATCAGTACTCACCATTCAGACCCTAAACATGTACTACAAGACATTGAAATTTTGAGCCATCGTCTAGGCGCACATATTAGTAAAATTGATGGTGTACGTCTTGATTTTGAGGATGGTTTTGGCATTATTCGAGCATCAAATACAGGTGAGTATTTTACCGTAAGATTTGATGCTGATAGTCCTTTACGTTTAAAGGAAATCCAGCAAAAATTTATTGATATGTTGCAAGAGCGTTACCCGCAAATTGCACAAGAACTTTCTGAAGCCTAAGTAAGGAGAGGCGCAATGCCACAACATCAGCACCTTGGCGTCGACAAAGCAAAAATCTTAATTGAAGCTTTGCCATATATTCAACGTTTTTCCGGTAAGACGCTGGTGGTGAAATACGGTGGTAATGCGATGACTGATCCAGAGTTAGAAAGTTCATTTGCCCGAGATATCGTTTTACTTAAAACAGTGGGTTTAAACCCGATTGTTGTGCATGGTGGTGGCCCACAAGTTGACTCTTTCCTAAAACAATTAGGTCGTGAGTCTGATCGTATTGACGGTATGCGTGTGACCGATGAAGCCACTATGGAAGTGGTCGAAATGGTATTGGGCGGTAGCGTAAATAAATCGATTGTTAATTTAATTAATAAGCATGGTGGACGTGCGATTGGTTTAACTGGTCAAGATGGCAACCTATTACGTGCCCGTAAATTATTAATGGAAAAACAAGAAGAAGACGGTTCGATCAGACATATTGACTTAGGTATGGTCGGTGAAGTTACTGGGGTAAAAACAGATGTATTAGAGATGTTTACTCAAAGTGATTTTATTCCTGTTATTGCACCATTAGGTGTTGATGAAAAAGGCAATACCTACAACATTAATGCTGACTTAGTTGCTGGTAAAGTTGCTGAGGCATTAGGTGCGGAAAAATTAATTCTGCTGACTAATATTACTGGCGTGCTTGATGAAAACAAAAATCTGTTAACAGGTTTAAGCACCCAAGAAGTTGACCGTTTAATTGAAACCGGCGTGATTTATGGTGGAATGATTCCTAAAGTCGGTTGTGCGCTTGATGCAGTCAAAGGCGGTGTTGTCAGTGCTCATATTGTAGATGGTCGTGTACCACACGCGACATTACTTGAGATTTTTACAGATCACGGTGTGGGTACGCTTATTTCTAATCGTACAAATGCTTCTCACTAAAGTGAGTATTTTTATGAAAAGATCACGCTAAGTGGTCTTTTTTTATGTCATTTAATTTTGGTCATTTTTTTGTCATGAGCTTTGACTAGTGTAAGGGGTGTCACTAGGAGCGTTCATTATGCTGGAAAAATTTAATCAATATCGCCAAACCTGGACTTTACCTCTAAATCGCCATAAGACTACTAATCAAACACAATTTCGCTTTGAATGGGTTGATAATTTAAAAGAATTACAAGATGTACAACGGTTCCGTGCACAACAGTTTAGTAAACAATTTGGCATTCATTTTGAAGATAATTTAGATCAAGATATTTACGATTTTAGTTGTGAGCATGCAGTATTACGTGAGAAATGGACGGGAGAGATTGTGGCTTATACACGACTTAAACTCTTCCAAGGCCATGAAATTGGACAAAGCTATAGTGCCCATGAGTTTGATATTGTTCCTCAGTTATCACACTTGCCAAACGTATTGGAAATAGGGCGTACCTGTGTGCATCCGCGCTTTCGTAATGGTAAGGCACTTTCTACGCTTTGGATGAACCTTGCACCTAAAGTGTTGTGGTCAATGCGTGCTAAATACTTGATGGGCTGTGTGAGTATTCACCTTCAGGATAATTTGGCTAGAGCGTACTATACGCACCGCCAGATTCAGCAATTACCAGATGCTAAAACTATCGATATTCGTTCTAAAAAGATTTATGAACCTGAATATCCAGAGTTTAGTTTTCCTCAAGATGAGCGCATGCCGAAACTGTTCCAAATGTATTTAAGCATGCAATCTAAACTGTCTAAAGAAGCTTTTTTCGATGATAAATTTAATTGTCTGGATTACTTTGTATTCTTAGAAGTGAATAAAATTGCCACTTCATTTGTAATGAACAAAATGGCTCAACGATAAAGATATCTTATATTTTGTAATAGCGAGCGCATATTGGGATTTACAAGCTATTTTACTCTCATGCACAATAGTGCGTATGGGGTAATGAAGCGAAAAGTTTAGAACAATATGTGCCAGCTATTAGGAATGAATTGTGCAACACCAACGGATATCACTTTTTCTTTCCGTGGTTTTTCACAGCGCGCAGGAATTACCTCTGACCATAGTGATGGCTTTGGTATCGCTTTTTTTGAAGACAAGGCATGCCGTTTATTTGTAGATAACCAGTCTGCTGTTGAATCGCCAATTGCCGACCTTATTCGTAATTATCCCATCAAATCACGCAATGTGATTGCGCATATTCGTAAGGCGACCCAAGGTAAAATTACACTGGAAAACTCACATCCATTTATTCGGGAATTATGGGGACGTCATTGGATTTTTGCTCATAATGGCGATTTACATGATTTTGATCCACCTTTGAGTGGACGTTTTACACCTGTAGGTAATACAGATAGTGAAAGAGCATTTTGTTATTTATTAGATCAACTGGTAGAAGTATTTGGTTATGAAGAGCCAAGTCTTGAGCAAATATTTGAAGTATTAGAAAAGATTTCTCCGCAAATTGCAGAATATGGCACCTTTAATTTCTGTTTATCTAATGGTAAAGCTTTATTTAGTTATGCAATTACTAAATTGCATTGGTTAGTCCGAGAATATCCATTTAACAATGCACATTTAATTGATTTAGATGTTGAAGTTGATTTTAGTCAAGTAACTACTCCAGAAGACCGAGTGGCAGTCATTACCACTGAGCCTTTAACCCATAATGAAAACTGGACAGCTTATCAACCGGGGGAAATGATTTTATTCCAAAATGGAATGCCTATAAAAAAAGCAATAACACATGTTGAAAGATTAATACGTGAAGAGAAAAATCCGGAACTTAAACGTATTACCCGAGCAGATCAATATTAATTTTAACTAAAATAAATATAATTCTTTTAAAAACATATATTTTTATTTACTTAGTGATAAAGTATTTTGATTAAAAAATACTTTATCGTTTTAGTTGGTTAATATTAATTAATTTTATGTAAATCAATGCTTTGGGTTTTAATTCATTTTTATTATATAAAGCCGACAAAATAGGTTTGTTTTTATTTATCCCCTTTAACTATAAAATGCGACTTATGCAACAGTCATTGAACATCATTGGGGGTGGTGTATGAAAATGAAATGGGCTTTAGAATATAATACCGGTATTGAAGTTATTGATGAGCAACATAAACGAATACTTGATTATATTAATCAGATTGATGATGTAAAAGATGATGAAGATAGACGTCGTATTAAAGATGTTTTAGATAATATTATCGATTATACGCAGTCTCATTTTACTTTTGAAGAAAGTTTACAAGAAGAAGCCGATTATAAATATAGAGTACCTCATAAACGTGTACATGACTTATTTATTAAAAAAATTGAGCTATATCGTGAACGTTTTGAAATGGGTCATACCATTGAAGCCGAATTACAAGAAATTTTGGCTAAATGGCTCATTAATCATATTCAACATGATGATGCCGATTATGTAGGAGCAGTAAAAGAAAATATGATGGGAATCATTAGAGAAAAGGAAAAGAAGAAAGGAAAAAACTGGTTCGCTCGTTTTTTCTCATAACTTTAACTAGAAAAACTCTAAATTATCGTTAGCGCGGCAAACTATCGTTTCGGTGGTTTGCTTTTTTTATGGCGCAAACTTTGATTTTCATGCATGAGACGGGCAAAATATCTATAGACTTTTTCAAGGAATGCATAATGCAGGACATACCTATGTCACGTTGGTTACCGCCTCTTATGGCGTTTTGCTTATCTTTTGTCATCATGGCTACTTTGGCCCCAACTATGGGCATCCAGATTGATCGTCAGCTCGATTTCTGGTTATTGTGGTTTGGTACAATGTTGTTATTGGCATTACCAGTTTGTTATTTGGAAATTGCTTTAGCAAAACGATCTAAAACGACCGCTTTAAATGCGCTATCGAGTCTAACTCGTGAAGCAGATAGTTCATCTAAATGGCGTGTGGTTGGCTGGCTTGCTGTTGTTTTTATTCCTTTCTTAGCTGGTAATGTTTTGAGCACTGCAAGCAATATATTAGTTGCACAATTTGCTCCAAGTATTTCTGGGCAAATTATTTTTGCAGGCCTTGCGGTTGCTGCCTTAGTACTATCTTTTATTCCACGTCAAATTCTTATTTTATTAATGACTGTTGGAGTAATTGCTTCTATTGTGTTGGCAAACATGATGGGAACGACTTTACAACCTTGGCATTGGACCAATGTTGAGTTCAAAGAGTGGGGTAATGCAACTGTACTTGCTCTTGTAGCGAGCGGTTTGGGTTTAGGACTTTACTGGCAAAATACAGTGGGTACAGTTAAAGCAGAAGAAGGTGCAACTAAAACTGTGCTGCCAATTTGGTTGGCCCAGCTCATTGCTGTAATTGCTTTTGGCTTCTTTTCGCTTCAAGCTCAATTACCTGTTTTGACGTGGATATTTACAGGTGTGATGACATCTGCGCTATTTGTGCAATTGGCTCGAGAACAATTAGCTCAGCGTCAGCTCATGATTGTTTTACAGTGGGTAATTATTGTTGTTGCAATTGCAGTTTGGGCAGTGCCTGAACTTCATCACTTATTTACGCTAATTCTTATGCTTTGGGGCTTACTCATTAGTTTGATCTATGCCATTTTTGCTGGCTGGATTATGAAAATTAGCCATTTGCGTAAATCAATGAATTTCAGCAACGAGCTTTTCTATAATTTATGGCGTATTGCTGTACGAATTGTTTTGCCACTTTCAATTGTTCTGGCAATGGTTGCCGTAATTGGACAAAGTATTTAATGGAACGTACTCAGCAAGTTTGGGTGGCTTTTGCCGCACCAGAACAACAGTTTCTCATTTCTATTCCATTTGTAGAGGGCATGAGTGCTTTGCAGGCAGTACAAGCTAGTGGCTTGTTAAATCAAGTTGAATTGCAAGAACCTCTTCAGCTCGGTGTTTTTGGAATGAAAGTAGAAGCGGATACAGCATTAAATGCGGGTGATCGAGTTGAGGTTTATAGACCTTTAACAATTAATCCAAAAGACATCCGCCGTAATCGTGCTGCGAAGAACCCTGTAGGTCGCTACATTAAAAGTAATCGCTTTAAGCAATCAGCTCAATGAGCAAAACCCCTCAAGTTTTTTCACTTGAGGGGTTTCTTTTTATTAGAAAAAACGATTATAGTGGCGGGGCAGTTAAAATCGCTTCTTTCGAAGCTGGTAAACCTGGTTGCGATTCTGGAATAGTCTCTAAACCTTCAATTTTAGTTACAGTTCCAGTACTATCAAAGTAAATTTTTAAATGCTGACCATGTGCTGCGGGGATTTTCGCTTTTTTAGCATATGTTCCCGGGATATAGTTGTAGATATAGTCCCAACGTTGTGGATTGAGAGGATCAGTCACTGTTGGGCTACCAAGCAAAAAGCGCACTTGCTGGAAATTCATGCCGACTTGTACTTGAGAGGCTTGAGCTTTAGTCAATGGAGTCCCTTGAGGAATATCAACCTTATATACACCAAAGATTGAACAACCAGCTAGGAGTGAAGTGACGAATAACGTCAGCACGAGTTTTTGCATTTTGCTACACTATCCCAATAAATTATGATGCATTTGATCAAAGGATAGATCATACTTCATCTAAATTCTATTGCCTATTCCAACTTGAGATTTGTTGAGAGACCTTTTTTCATGCCTATTTCCAATCAAGATTTGCGCAAAGCTGGACTTAAAGTTACCCTTCCACGAATTAAGATTTTGGAATTATTAGAAAATTCAAAACAACATCATCTTAGCGCTGAAGATATTTACAAGACTTTGTTAGAGCAAGGGGAAGATGTCGGCCTTGCGACAGTTTACCGTGTGTTAACACAATTTGAAGCTGCGGGCATTATTCAACGTCATCATTTTGAAAATAACCATTCTGTTTTCGAAATTATGCAAGAAGATCACCACGATCACTTAGTTTGCCAAAACTGTAACAAAGTTATTGAATTTACTAATGATGTTATCGAGAAAGAACAGCATGCTGTAGCAGACCAACATGGGTTTACCTTAACAGGTCACTCATTAAATCTTTATGGTTACTGTAATGAACCTGAATGTCAGGATGCATTGCGCAAGAAATAATCGTTTTCACATAAAGAAAACAAATAAAAAAGGAAGGTTACGTTTAACCTTCCTTTTTTTATGAAGAAATTACTGGCGGTCAAAAGTCAAATGCTGTTTTTCTTCTGCAATTTGATCTGGACCTTCATTTGCAAGCTTAATCGTCAAACGTAAATCGTTTGGTGAGTCGGCATGTTTAAGCGCATCTTTATAAGTAATTTGACCTGTTTTATATAAGTCAAATAAAGCCTGATCAAAGGTTTGCATACCGAGTTCACGTGAGCGTTTCATTAAATCCTTAATTTCATGAATTTCACCTTTACGGATGTAGTCTGAAATTAATGGTGAGTTAATTAAAATCTCAATCGCCGCACGGCGTGAATTTCCATCTGGCGTTGGAATAAGCTGCTGTGCAATCATAGCTTTTAAATTAAGTGATAAGTCCATGTAGAGCTGGCTATGACGGTCACTTTCAAAGAAGTGAATAATACGGTCGAGTGCTTGGTTAGCGTTGTTGGCGTGCATTGTGGCTAATACAAGGTGACCTGTTTCAGCAAAGCCAATCGCGTAGTCCATTACTTCACGAGAGCGGATCTCACCAATTAAGATGACATCGGGTGCTTGTCGTAAAGTATTTTTCAAAGCAATTTCGAACGAGTCAGTATCAATACCGACCTCACGCTGAGTAATAATACAGCCCGCATGTTCGTGAATAAACTCAATCGGGTCTTCAATAGTAATGATATGACCTTTAGAGTTATGGTTACGATGGCTGATCATTGAAGCCAACGAAGTCGATTTACCAGTACCTGTTGCGCCTACAAAAATAATAATGCCGCGTTTGGTCATTGATAAATCTTTAAGCACAGAGGGTAACTGTAAGTCATCAATCGAAGGAATTTTAGTTTCAATTCGACGTAGAACCATGCCTGGCATATCGCGTTGCTGAAAAGCACTCACACGAAAACGTGCCGTTTTGTCACGATTCATAATGGCAAAGTTACATTCACGAGTATCCGCAAATTCTTTACGCTGCTTCTCACTCATAATCGAATGTAAGAGCTGTCCAATCACTTCGCCAGAAAGGCTATTCTTTGAAATGGGAACAATTTGGCCATTAATTTTCATAGATGGTGCAACGCCATCTGTAATAAAAAGATCCGATGATTTTTTTTCAACCATCAGGTTGAGCAAGTCATTAAAATCCATAATTGTATTCTCGCTATTTTGTTATTTTTATAGGAATGATTCAGGTTGTTTTGCCGCAGTACGTGCAGTTTGTGGGCTAATTACACCACGTGATACTAAAGCTTTTAAGCTTTGGTCAAGCGTTGTCATGCCATAGTTAGCACCAGTTTGAATAGCTGAATACATTTGTGCGACTTTGTTTTCACGGATTAAGTTACGAATGGCAGGAATACCAATCATGATTTCATGTGCTGCCACACGACCGCCGCCGTTCTTTTTAAGCAGAGTTTGCGAAATAACGGCTTGCAAAGATTCAGACAGCATGGCACGTACCATGTCTTTTTCTTCGGCAGGGAATACGTCAATCACACGGTCAATGGTTTTAGCGGCAGATGTGGTATGAAGCGTACCAAATACTAAGTGACCTGTTTCGGCAGCTGTAAGGGCCAAACGAATCGTTTCAAGGTCACGCATCTCACCGACCAAAATAATATCAGGGTCTTCACGCAGTGCTGAGCGAAGTGCTTCATTAAAGCCATGTGTATCACGATGGACTTCACGCTGGTTAATGAGGCATTTTTTTGACTGGTGTACAAATTCGATGGGGTCTTCAACCGTTAAAATATGGTCATAACGATTTTCATTAATATAGTCCATCATTGCCGCAAGCGTGGTTGATTTACCCGAACCTGTTGGCCCTGTCACCAGTACAATCCCGCGAGGATAGTCGCAAATATCTTTAAAGATTTGACCTAAGCCTAAATCTTCCATGGTCAGTACTTTAGATGGAATGGTACGAAATACTGCGCCAGCACCACGATTTTGGTTAAATGCGTTCACACGGAAACGTGCAACATTTGGTACTTCAAAAGAAAAGTCTGTTTCGAGTTTTTCTTCATAGTCACGGCGCTGTTTATCGTTCATGATGTCGTACACAAGGCGGTGGACATCTTTATGTTCTAAGGCTGGTAAGTTAATACGGCGAACTTCACCATCGACACGAATCATTGGTGGCATGCCAGCAGATAAATGCAAATCGGAAGCGCCATTTTTCACAGAGAAGGCGAGTAGCTCTGTAATATCCATAATTTCCCCAAGTAAATCAAAATATGTCATTATTTTGTAGAATAATATACGGCTTTCACTGAGGCTTACCAACACCTCACTTTAGGTGAAAAGCAAAAAAGTTTTTTGAAAATGAGAACCTTGTCAATGAATTACCTGCAAGATGCGCGGCAGCACGTATTACAGCAAATTAAAACTGCTTGTGAGCATGCTCAGCGTGCGCCTGAAACTGTGCAACTTTTAGCCGTATCAAAAACACATCCAAGTGAAAGATTGCGTGAAATGTATGCAGCAGGGCAAAGGGCATTCGGCGAAAACTATTTACAAGAAGCTTTAGATAAAATTGAAGCTCTGCATGACTTAGATATTGAATGGCATTTTATTGGTCATGTTCAACGCAACAAAACTAAGCATTTGGCTGAAAAGTTTGATTGGGTGCATGGTGTAGATCGTTTGATTATTGCGGAGCGTTTGTCTAACCAGCGTGGTGATGAGCAAACTGCACTTAATATTTGTTTGCAAGTGAATATTGATGGGCAAGACAGTAAAGATGGCTGTGCACCAGAAGAAGTTGCTGAATTGGTTGCTCAAATTAGCCAATTACCAAAAATCAAATTACGTGGCTTAATGGTCATTCCGGCACCGAACAATACCGCTGCTTTTGCAGATGCTAAAAAGCTATTTGATGAGGTGAAAGAGCAACATGCTCATGCGCAAGACTGGGATACATTAAGCATGGGAATGTCGGGCGATTTAGATGCCGCAATTGCAGCAGGTTCAACCATGGTTCGTGTAGGAACGGCATTGTTTGGTAAGCGTGATGCGATTGAGAAAAAATAACTTTTACGGTTTAGCTAAATATTTTGTGGTGGAACTGTAATCAATTAATTTAAATTTAATTTTCCTCGCTTATAACCCAAATATTTTATATTTGAGTGTGTAATGTATGGATTTGTTGCATGTTTTCATTCTGGCAATTATTCAGGGCTTTGCTGAATTATTGCCGGTTTCTAGTTCCGCACACGTTATTTTAGCTGAAAAGTTAATGGGGTATGATCCATCTGCACCTGACATGACATTCTTACTTGTGATGTTGCATACAGGTACAATGTTTGCAGTGATCGTTTACTTTTGGAAATCTTGGCGTAAGACCTATTTTTCTTCTTGGGAAAGTTTTAAAAAACAAGCCTTCTATATTATTTTGGCAACGCTCATTACAGGCGTGCTTGGTTTAGCGCTCCAATCTATGATTAAACATGTGTTCTTCGGCGGCGCGAGTAGTTTCGAAATTGAGCACTTGTTTAGTAACTCTAAACTCATGGGGGCTGCGCTGATTTCGGCAGGTGTTCTGATTATTTTATCTTCGCGTTTAGATCGCGGCCAGCAAGGTGAAATTAGTTTGCGTAGTGCTTCTATTATTGGGGCAGTGCAGGCGTTATGTTTACCTTTCCGTGGCTTTTCACGTTCTGGTGCAACCATTTCTACAGGGCTATTTTTAGGTGTATCTCGCCAAAAGGCTGAAGAGTTCAGTTTTGCGTTGGCTGTGGTATTAACACCAGCAGTAATTTTAAAAGAATTATATCGTTTAGTTCACGCTCAAGGCTTACAAACTGTAGCTCATGGACAAGTGTTCCATTCGATGGTTCCAAGCTTGTTGGGTATGTGCTTTAGCTTTGGTGCTGGTCTTTTAGCGCTAAAATGGTTGTCTTCATGGTTAGAACATGGCCGTTGGCATTTGTTCGGTTTGTACTGTATTGGTTTTGCAGTTGTCGTGCTCTGCGTTAATTAATTTTTTGATGTTTTAAAAATAAAAAATTAGTGCAAGACCATACAAGAAAGAAAGGGGCGTAAATAATACGCCCCTTTGTTATATAAGATTCAATCAAATTTAAGATAAATACCTAGATTAAATTAACCTACGACTTCAATGGTGCTCGCACCAGCACCTAGTGGTTTCACTTGTATTTGTACTGGAATACGTTCATGCATTTCTTGAATGTGTGAAATGAGAATGACCTGACGACCCTGATTTTGTAATTGGTCTAAAGCATTCATGACCATGTGCAAAGATGAGGCATCCAAAGTACCAAAACCTTCATCAATAAACAGTGATTCAATTTTCATTGAACCCGATGCCATATTGGCGATCGCCAATGATAAGGCCAGTGCAGTTAAGAATGACTCACCACCAGATAAAGAGGCAACTGAGCGAGTTTCCCCATCCATGTCGTGATCAATAATCGCAAGGCTTAAAGACTGATCTAGACGTTTAAGTGTATAGCGTTGAGAGAGCATGGACAGTTGCTGGTTGGCATGTTCAACTAAAATATCTAGGTGATATTGCTGAGCGTAGTCGCGGAACTCTTTACCTTTGGCATCACCGATCAAGCCTGAAATTTTGCTCCAGCGATGTTCTTCTTGCTGAATATTTTGAATTTGCTCGGCGTATTGTTGCTGTTTTGCAAGGTTTTGCTGATGGACTTCAAGCTTAAGCTTAAGCCGATCACGTACTTCAAGTTGGGCTTTAAGCTCTGCAATATTGTCTTGAATGAGGCTAACAAGCTTTTCATATTCAATATCTGGCTGAGTTTGTAAGTGCTCGCTTAGTTGCTCTTGCATGGTTTTTAGGGCAGAAGAAGCTTCACTTAATAGACGCTCGGCATGATTAAGGCGGTTACGAATGTCTTGCTCTTGGGTTGAATTAATCTGCATGAGCGCCGTAAGATCAGATGCTTGAAAATCAGTGTGGGCTTTTAACCAGTTTTGAATTTGCTCATCAACCTGCTGCTGATGCCCCGCAGTGTGTTGATGTTGATGTTTAAGTTGATCGAGAGCTTGTTTTTGCTGCTCAAAGTGCTGTCTAGTTTGTTCGAAGCGTTGTTTAGCTTCATGATACGTCGTTTGTTGCTGCTGACGTTTAGCGTCGTGCTCAATTAACCATTCGTGCGGTTTAATATCACCATGGCCTGTCATTTGTTGAATGAGTGACACCGCTTTTTCATTATTTTGTTGACCTTTAAGTGTAATCTCTTTGAGATTTTGATCGATCTCATCAATTTGCTTGGTTAATTGCTCAAGATTGGCAACTAACATTTTAAGGTCTTGTTGCTGTTGTTCAAAACGCTGTGCAAGCTGTTCTTGTTGTTCAAGTTGCTTGGCGCGTGCATCAAGAATAGTCCAAGTCTGCTTAGCCGTTTGGCTACTCGACTGCTGCCATGCGTGTTGTTCAGCTTCCGATAAACAATCAACAATATGCTGAACTTGTTGTTGCCATTGCTGCGCCGTATTAAGCAAACTTTCATTACGTTGAATCGTTTGAACGAGCTGATTATGTTGTTTAATGGCTTGGGTTAAACGTACGTTTTCTGAGTCAAATGAATTGATAGTAGTTTGCGCGGCTTGTCTGAGTTCATTAAGCGTTTGCAAGATTTGTTCAGGAGCTTGATTAAGCTCAATGTGTAATTGATTGAGGTTAAATGCTTGCTCAAGCTCTTGCTGCAAGCTTGATTGTTTGGCTGTAAGTTGAGTTAAGTACTTCTGAACTTGTTCAAGCTCGGCACTACACTGGGTCAGTGTTTGTTGTTGGGTTTGCCATGTATTAAATTTAGTTTGCTCTAACGCTACTGCCTGTTGCTCTTGTTGTTGTTGCAAGTCGAATAAAGCTTTAGAGACTGCACTGTCATCAACACGATAGGGATGCTGTGTGCTTCCACACACTAAGCAAGCTTCGCCGTCTTTAAGATCGGCCCGTAACTTTTCGATATTTTCTGTGTGTAATAAACGCTGCTGTTGTAAAACGTGCTGTAACTTTTCACGTTCAGTTTTTGCTGTTTGGTAGTCTTGTTCAGCTAACTGGCAAACGGTTTTAAGTTGCTCTTCTTGCGTAGAGGCTTGAGTTTGTTTTTCAGTGAATTGCTCAAGCTCAGCATAGAGCTCATGATAAATTTTTATTTTCTGTTGTATCAGATCTAACTGCGTGACTTGAGCAAGTTTCTGATCTTTATCTTTACGTTGTTGTTCAAGCTTTAACTCAATTTGTTCAACTGTGCCTAGTAAAGCTGTGAGTTGTTCAAGTTCACTTTTAGCTTCCGATAGCTTTTGGCGAGCAAGGGTAGGGTTGCCGAGCTGCTGTTCAATCGCTTCGTAATTTTGAATAAATTGCCCGAGCTGATGTAGATGTGCTGAAAGGCCTTTGTCTAATACAGCATATTGCTGAGTCTGAGTAAGCTGCTGCTGTAGATGAATTTGGTTTTGCTCAAGCTGTGTAATATGCTGTTGCACAGTATTTTGCTGTTGGTGTAGTGGACTCAGTTTTTGTTCAAGAGTATGTCTTTTTTCTTTGCACTTTTTATATTCATCGGCAATAAAAGCACGTTCTTGAATGGACTGTCGAACTTGATTTAAAGCCTGTTGATGCTGTTGCTCAAAATCCAGCGTTTGTTTGAGCTGTTGTTCTGCAAGTTGATATTGTTTTTGTCCTGTTTCAAAAATTTGCACTAACTCATTAAACTTGGTTTGAGCTTGCTGAATTTGCGGCTCAAGTTGTTGTAGGGTTTGTAAATTTTGAGATTGCTGAAAAACTTGTGGGCGTATTTCAGAGAAAACTTCGAGTCGTTTTAATTGCTCACGTTCACCAGCCATTTGTTGATGATGATTTTGTTGAGTTTGAAACTGTTGCTGTTTAGCTTGAACTTCTTGCTCAAGTTTTGCTTTGCGTTCAAACCATTGTTGCTGTTTGTCTAAGACATGTTTTTGTTGTTCTAACTGTTGATAGTTTTGTTCAGCTTGCTGGTATTGTGCGGTAAATGCAGCAATTTCTTCATCAGACAAAATTTCAATGTGACCTAAAAACTCTTCCAGCTGTTTACGCTGTTTTGCAATATCTGCTGTTTTACGAAAAGCCAGTTCACCAATTTTAGCAAAAATACTGGAGTTGGTTAGGTACTCAAGTAATTCACCACGTTCGCTGTCTCGTGCTTTTAAAAATGCAGTGACTTCGGACTGCGCGAGTAATACGGCACGAGTAAACTGTTCAAATGAAAGTTGGGTAATTTGTTTAACTTTTTCATCAACCGCTTTGGCTTTATCGGCAAGCACCACACCATCGGTTAGGCATTTTAAGTGACGCTGTACACTTTGTAATTTACCATTTGGGTTTTCACGCGCACGTTTAATTTCCCAGCGCGCCAAATAGCGTTTTTGATCTTGTGCAATAAAGCAAAGCTCAGCAAAACCATGTCCTGTACCACGGCGTAAGACAGTTAAAGGAGAGTTAGTGAGTAACTCTGAACCATCGACATCTTTTAATTTGCCATCACTGTCTTTCAAGCGAGGCACCCGATTAAACAAAGCCAGACACATCGCATCTAAAATGGTCGACTTACCTGCGCCTGTTTTCCCTACAATTGCAATCAGACCTGCATGGGCGAGAGGCGCGCTTTCAAAATCAATAAAGTGTTCATCAGAAAGAGATGCCAGATTTTTTATTCGAATGGATAAAATTTTCATGACATATCCTTAGGGGGTTGCATCATTTTCAAGATTTTTTTGTGCTTCTTGTACCAGACTCAGAAAATCTTTTAAGACTGCATCATCTGCGCTGTAACCTTGTTTTTCCCAAATATTTTGAAAGAGTTTTTCGGGTGTAGGTGGTTCAAGGGCGATTTGCTGAGTGGTATTTGAATCGGTCGCGTCTTTATTCACATATTGACGTGAAATACGCACTAAACGGTAGCGGTCGGGCGGCAGGGCTGCTTCAAACTGCTGACGTAAATTAGGTTGCGGCGGCGTTAAACTATAATATTCAATATCGACATATTCACGGTGGTCAATATTCTCAATTACGCCGTTTGGCAATGCTTTGAGTTGTTGCAAGACCTCATTTAATTCACCACGAATGCGGTGCAATTGTATGCAACGCGGAATTTCGACAGCGTCAAATTGCAAACGGTTGTTTGTCTCTTGAGTTGGGTCAATTTTGACGTCAACCACTTGGTGCTTATAGTTAATTTCACTAAAGGAAAGCGGAATGGGTGAGCCACTATAACGAATGTGAGGCTGACCTACTTTTTGTGGTTTATGTAAGTGTCCTAAAGCCACGTAATCGACAGCATCTTCAAATAATGTCGTTGAAAGTGCCTCTTCATTACCAATAATAATTGGGCGTTCAGAGTCAGATGTTTCTCCACCTTGCATGTGTGCATGTGACATCAAAATAAGCGCTTGGTCTGGTGTCTTACGACATTTGGCTTCGGCAATGAGTTGCTGGTGCAAATAGGCAATCGCATTTTTGCTATTGGTGGTATGCTCGTTAAAGCCCGTAATTTCGGCTGAACGTAAAAAAGGCAGGGCAAGGCACCACGCCACAATATCCTGATTTTGATTATAAATAGGCAAAAGTAGTCGATCGAGATCTAGGGTTTTATCTTCATTCCAGCGAACCACGCCCACGGTTTTTGCATTGTATTTTTCTAGAAGCGGTTCGACCTGTTCAATACGGTAGCCTGAGTCATGGTTACCCGCAATCATGAGCGTTTGCATGTGCGGTGCAATGCGATGTGCATCTGCTAAAAATTGGTAGAGTTGTTTTTGTGCTTGAGAGCCCGGGTTAATGACATCAAAAATATCGCCGGCAATGAGCAGGGCATGCGGTTGTTTTTCTTGAATTTGAGTGAGTAACCAGCTTAAAAATTGTTGGTGTTCGTAGTGGCGTGAATGATTATAAAAAAACTGCCCCAAATGCCAGTCAGAAGTATGTAAAAAATGTACGGACATAGAAACAGACATCAAGCCAAAATAAACACAGATACGTTAGCATAAATTGGCAGGAGATTTTATCAAGACATTTTAAAGTGCTCGTTATTTAAGCCAGCCGTAAAACCTGAATTAAATTGTTCTTTTTAAACCCTGCTTTGTTACTATCAGGTCAAACCATGAACTTTGAGAACAAAATGACTATTCATAAATATGAAGTAAAAATACAGTGGGAAGGCAATACGGGCACAGGTACTTCATCTTATCGTTCATATAAACGAGACTTTAGTATTCAACATCCTCAGAAAACCACGATTCAAGGTTCATCAGACCCAGCCTATTTAGGTGATATGACCAGATGGAACCCAGAAGATTTATTGGTTGCTTCAGCTTCAGCCTGCCATAAACTTTGGTATTTACACTTATGTGCGGTCAACCATATTCACGTACTGAGTTATGTCGATAAAGCACTTGGTTTTATGGACGATGCAGATCCCGTTAAACGCGGTCACTTTACCCAAATTATTTTAAGACCAGAGATTGTTTTGGAAAAAGGTGCTGACCAAGAGCTTGCTGCAAAACTGCATGAAGAAGCACATCATGAATGTATGATCGCCAATTCGGTAAATTTCCCAATTACATGTGAAGCCACTTTTAGCTTTGCCGAATAATTAATATGAAATAGCCACCGATAAAAAAGCGGTGGTTATACATTAAAAATAAATAGAGTTGTTAAACAAGCTCTTTAAGCTGCATTTTCATCGGCTTGAAAAATGCCAAAAACGTTGTGATCTAAATCGACAAAATAGCCATGCCAAGCGCGACCGGGAATGGCGAATTTATCCATTGCGACAATACCGCCTTGCGCTAAAATTTTTGCAGCCACTTCATCGAAGTTTTCCACATGAACTGAACAGGTAAATGCATTGGTGCCATATTCCATTGGAGGTGTTTGAGCGGGACGTTTTAAAAGGCCGCCCATAATTGAAGGGGTTTCGATACGGTAGTATTCAATCGGTAAGTTTGGATCTAATTTAAATTGCCAGCCGAACACAGCTTGATAAAACTGCGCGTCGCGAGCAGGGCTTGAAGACTGGATTTCAAAATAGGCAATGTTGTTCATGTTTAGCTTTGTATTTTATTCCTTTAATAAATTGTATCCTAGAATATACTTAAGATTAAGCATATCTATGTATTTGGTTTAATTTAAATTTTATATAAAAAAACTTTATCATCATATAAAGAATACGACATTTTATGTCGCTTACTCTAATTGCTCTAGTATAGGTTTATTAAAAATTTAATTATTATAAAACATTATATTTATAACTAATGAAAATATATGAATATTCAGGGAGTACAGGCAACTTACCGCCGTTTATATCATGAAAGTTCAGTCTGGAAATTATTAAGGGCGGAAAATGCACCACTCATTCTAGCATTTATTGCAGATCTATTTGCGGAAAAAGCCGAAGTTCTGTATGGACATGCCAGAAACCTACTTGATGAATTTATCAAATATAGTCGTGAACAAGGACTGTGGCAAACTGAAAATAATGCAGCCTACTATTTAAATAGTTGGATTAAGGCTGGTTGGTTACGTGAAATGGATGACTTACTCAGCAAGACCGATACCAGTGAAACAGTATTACGTTTTTGTCGCAATCTGGATGAACGGCATAGCAGTACCACTGCGTCACATTTAAGAATTGTACAGGATGCTGTTCGGGATTTTGTAGTGGCTATCAGTGACAATATTGATGATCGGGTGGCCTTGTTAGAACAAAAGAAAGCACAGATTCAACAGGAAATTGATGATCTACATGCGGGGGTAGTTACGCAGCTCAATGAAACGGAGCAACGAGAACGAATTCGGGAGATTTATCATCTTGCTTCTATTTTAACAGGTGATTTTAGACGAGTTGAAGATGAAATTCGTCAGTTAGACAAAGAGTTAAGGGTTGAGATGATTGGGGGCAATGCTTCACGAGGTGAGGTGTTACTTGCATTGATGCAAAAAGAACAACTACTTGCCAAGAGCGATGCGGGCAGTGCTTTTGATGGTTTTTGTCAATTATTGCAGGATCAGGATCGTTCCACTGAATTTCGGGAACAGCTACGCAGTATTCTCAATCATCCTGTGGCACAACAGCTCAGTGAAGCACAAAAGAAATATTTAGGGCAACTTATGCGTGAATTGGCACGGGAAAGTAGTCGGGTCTTTCAGGTACGTTGTAGAACAGAAGAGGGCCTTCGGGCATATATTGAAAGCGGTGCCGCACTGGAAAATCGTATGATTGATTGCTTACTGTCTCAATTGGAAAAGCAGGCGGTGAATTTAACACTGGAACAGCAATTTGATTTAAAGACTGAAACACAGATGTATTTAGCCGTAGGTTCGGTTCAAGTTAGCTCACCAGAGAATTTTGCATTGAAAAGTCCTAATGAGCATATGGATACACGAGGCGTACAGCAGCAGCAAAATCGTAAAGAACCAAGTGCTCAGATGCTGCAATATTTGGACAGTGTACAGGTTCGGGTGGTTGCTGAAAAAATACACAATACTTTGCTAAAAAAAGGTGTGATGAGTATTGCCGATTTAACTCAAGAATATCCATTACAGGCAGGTCTAGAGGAGTTAGTGGCGTATTTGCGTATTGCCAAAGCCATTAAAGCGCCTCAATTGACAGAACAAAATGAGCAGATTCAGTTTAGGGACCAGCATGGCGTGAATCTGCAAGCCAGTATCCCGACCTATTATTTAAGTGCTGAATTATTTCCTGAAAATTTAGATGAACTGACATTATAAGAGTGTAGAGAGATGCAACCACAAAAAAGCAGTTTTTTTGACAGAGTACGTCGCCCATCATCTGATGAAAACCATGATATTCAATCGCAGTGCATCGCGGAAGTCAAAGATGAGTTTACAGGGGGTGAAGTGGATCAAGAGCTAGAAAATGATCCTCAGGCAAGCGATGAACTGTCTAGTATGTCGCATGAGGCCAGACGGGTTTTGGTCTATTTGATGCGGCAGGGAACAATTTTAGCAGCCGAAAACCTGAAACTTTTTGATGTGTTATGTCGTTATGAAACAGCGATTCGTCAACATCTTGCAGAAGTGTATATTCAACTGATTTTAGATGCCAGACAGGGCGTTGCCTATATTATTAATGTGGAAGGCATTGGTAATGAAAATGATAATAGTCCATTATCAGATGATTTTCCCACACTGATTCGTAAACGTACTTTGACTTTGTATGATACCTTGGTTCTGCTAATTTTACGTAAATATTATCAGGAACGAGAAACCGCAGGTGAGCAAAAAATTATTATTGATCTGGAGCGGATTCAGGGAAGTTTAATTCCTTTTATTCCGATTACCAATCATGAAAGTAAAGATATTAAAAAATTAAGCGGTACTTTGGATAAATTTAGTGAAAAGAAAATACTTAGTGTGATACGTGGTGAAGAGGGGCGTTATGAAATTACACCGATTATCCGTTATGTGGTCAATGCCGAATTTCTACAAAGTTTATTAAGCGAATATAAGCAATTGGCGGATAAAACAGCTCTGCATCAATCTGAACAAAATAAAGGAAAAGTATAATGCAAGAGATGACTTTGGATACCTTATTTGCTCAGGGACAAATTCGTTTGGCAGAAATTTCAGTGTTTAACTGGGGGTCATTTCACAATTTGCACACGGCTCGTATTGATCCTGAGGGAACATTAATTACAGGGGATAATGGAGCAGGAAAATCCACTTTTATTGATGGGTTGATGGCGTTATTACAACCTGCCAACAAAGCCAGTTTTAACGTGGCAGCAGCACAGGGCGACAGTTCTGATCGTTCACTTGTGACTTATATGCGAGGCAGTTACGGCTCTGAGCATGATGGTTCAAGTACTAAAGTCAAAAGCAAGCGGGAAAAAGCCGTGACTACGGCACTTCGAGCCTTGTATACCGCAGAGGATGGTTCGCAGATTACCCTGATTGGACTCTTCTGGATTGGACAGGGCAAAAATTCGCTCAGTGATGTCAATCGTTTATATATGATTGCCAGTCGCAATGTGTTGCTTACTGAAGTATTGGATATTTTTGCCGATGGTAATACTCGCCAACTGAAACAGCATTTTAATCCGAAAACTGATCAACGCATTCATTATTTTGATAATGATTTTAAAAGCTATCAGGACATGTATCGTAAATATTTATTTATGGATAATCAGAATGCACCTGCATTGCTTGCTCGGGCATTAGGGTTAAAGAAAATTGATGATTTGACCAAGCTGATTCGGGAACTGGTGTTGGAACCCAGCAATTTAAGGGAAACTGCTCAGACGGCTGTCAATGAATTTGCTGATTTAGAGGCAAATTATAAGCATCTGGTAGATACTCGGGAACAAGTCGAACATCTACAACGTTTGCCACAATGTGCTGAACAGATTGCCGAATTGACACAGCATTTGGCGCAGCTTCATCTGGAAAAACAATCTATTAATGCTTATTTGGGTGAATTGTTTGCTGCATTATGGACAGAGAAATTACAGCAACTTGAGCAGGAATTGCTACAGCTCAATCAACAGTTTCAGCAGATTGAACAGCAGGAACAGGATGCAGAAACACGGCAAGAACGTTGTCATGAAGAATATTTGCAACTCGGGGGAAACCAGATTGAAAACTTGCGTAAAGAGCTAGGCTTTATCGCCGATAAGCTCAAAAGTTTGGTCTTGGAGGCATCTCGGTATCAGGATGATGCCCGACAATTACAGCTTTCTGATGATTTAACTGAACATCGTTTGCTGGAAAACCATGAGATAGCGACTGAAAAACTGGTCAATATTGAACAGAATACCAAGCAACGCCAAGATGAATTTGCCGAAGTCAGTGGTAAATACGCACAAACTCAGCAACAACTCAAGGATATTCAGGAAGATATTCAGGAAATAGAAGCCAGACCTGACAGTAATATCCATGATGTGCATTTACTGCGTTTACGTGATGAATTAAAACAGCATCTATCTTTTGATGAACATGAACTGATGTTTATTGGAGAGTTGATTGATGTTAAAGATTGCGAAAAAGCATGGCAGGGAGCCATTGAACGAGCACTAGGCGGACTCAAAACCACTTTACTTGTGCCACAGGACCGCTATTCCATGGTGACTAAATGGGTCAATGCTCGTAATAATAAAACCCATGTGCGTTTACAAGTGGTCAATACAGAGCAATTAGGGCATGTCCCTTTTAAGGACAATGGTTTTCTGGGTAAATTACTTTGGCGAGAACACGCCTATCGTGACTGGTTAAAACAGCATTTACAGCGTTTCGATTTAAATTGTGTGAGTGATACCCAAACACTGGATCATACACCATTTTCCATGACCCAACAGGGCTTGATTCATTTGGAAAGAGGGCGCTTCGAGAAAAAAGATCAACAACGTATTGATGAGCGTAAAGCATGGTGTCTGGGTTTTTCTAATACTTCTCGTCTAAACTTACTCAAACATGAATATAGTCAGTTAGAACAACAGCTTAAACAGCAATACCAACAGATTGAACAGGCTCGGCAGTTACTCAATAATATTAATCAGCAAAAAGGCTTATGGGAAAGGTTGCAGCGTTATCAATGGGATGCCATTAATTTACCATATTGGCAACAGCGCCAGCAGCAGACGCACCAGGATTTGCAGCGTTTACAACAGACAGATTCCGATGCTGAACAGGCTCACCAGCGTTGGGAAGCGGCAAAAAATGAATTAAAACAGATTCGCTTACAAAAAGGTGAGTTGCAAAAAATCCGAGGTCAATTAGAACAGCAACATGGTGATATCCAGTTAAAACAGCAAAAAGCTCAACAAGCAGCCGAGCAGGTAATGAATGATGATGCGCGACAGTTATTGAAACAACGGATCGGTGAAGTCAAACAACTGGATGATGCGTTGCAGGCAGAAATCGAACGAAAACTTGAGCGTTTAATTGGGCAGACAAATGACCAAAAAACGACGATCAGCAATACCGCCAATGGTATTATGGTGTCATTCCGCAGTAAAGATAAATGGACACATATCCCATTACAACGAGAATGGGCAACAGGTTTGGTAGCGCTGGATGACTATGTCGCTTATTTACAGGAGTTACAGCAGGAGGGTTTGCCGAATTTGGTTGAACAATTTCAACAACGTCTACATAAACATACTACCCAATCTTTAAGTGTGATTCAGGATAAATTGAATGTCAATCGGGAAGAAATTATTGACCGAATTGACATGATTAATCAGGTATTACAACGCACGGAGTTTAAGCTCGGTAGCTATTTAAGACTTGGCTATAAGAAAGAAAAATATCCACATGTACAGGATTTCGAACAACGTTTAAAACAGGTTCTGTCTGGTGTAAATAGTGAAGAATATGAACGTCGTTTTAAACAGTTGGCGGAGTTGATGGCGATTTTGGACAAGGCCAGCAGCTCGGCAACCGCCAATAATCAGGAAAGTCTACGTTTGCTTGATCCTCGTTATCAAATGTCATTTCATGCAGAAGAAGTGGATGCACAAACAGGGGTAATACGAGATGTGCTTGAGTCTTCCAGCGGTAAATCGGGAGGTGAAAAAGAATCCTTTGCAGGCACGATTGTCGCAGCAAGTCTAGCTTATGTACTGACACCTGATGGCTATGATTATCCAATTTAGGTGGTGTTTCAAAAAGTATGCTGAAACAAAGCAGGTTGAATTTTGATAAAATAGAGAAATGCGAATAACTCTAGAAATCAAATGTCCAACCTGCCTCAGTGACAGTATAAAGAAAAATGGCATCAAAGTAGATGGGAAACAAAACTATCAGTGCAAAGACTGTAAACGTCAGTTTATTGGTGACCATGCTCTGAGCTATCTAGGATGTAATTCAGGCATTACTCGAAAAATATTACAGTTGATGGTCAGAGGTAGTGGTATACGAGATATCGCTGAAGTTGAGCGAATCAGTATCGGTAAAGTTTTACGTACTTTAACCGAATCGACCTACCAAATTCAGCCTAAACAAAGTCATTATGAGTCTCTTGAAGTTGATGAGTTTTGGACTTTTGTGGGAAATAAAAATAATAAACAATGGCTTATTTACGCCTACCATCGAGAAACAGGTGAGATTGTTGCTTATGTTTGGGGTAAAAGAGACTTAGCTACAGTTCAACGATTGAAAACAAAGCTTAAACAATTAGGTATTCACTACACCCGAATTGCAAGTGATCATTGGGACAGTTTCATAACTGCTTTTAAAAACTGCAAGCAAAGTATTGGTAAATTTTTTACTGTAGGTATTGAAGGTAATAATTGCAAAATAAGGCATCGAATTAGGCGTGGTTTTAGAAGGAGTTGTAATTTTTCAAAAAAGATTGAAAACCATTTTAAAGCTTTCGACTTAACCTTTTTTTACATCAATAATGGCTTCATTTAATGTCAGCATACTTTTTGAAACACCACCCCAATTTATAGTACTGTGTTTTTAGATGAGGCCTTTTCCAACACTGCCGAAGCGGTCAGCCGCCGTGTACTAAAGGTATTTAAGGCACTCAAAATTCATGTCAATCTAATTACGCCTTATAAAAACCTGAATCTGGCGCGTGAATCAGCTCGATCATTATTAATTGCTGAGCGTGATATTGATCAACATGAAAGTCATTTATGTGAAGTCACATGGCAAGAGATTGATGAACGGATGCAGCAACACAAACAGACAGTAGCAGCAGAAGCTGAACAACTTGGAATTCAGCTTTATGGCTAGAACAGCAGCATGGGGACTTTTGCCTGATGATGCCATTGCCCAATTACGCAAGAAAGAATGGGATCATCAAAGGCATTTAAAACAACGCTTGCGTCATCAACGTCCATTCCCGATTGTACTTTCACTCAAAGCCCCGACAGGCCAGCAGGCAATGAGCAATCTGGATCATTTCCATACATTTTTTAAGGCATGGAAAAATTTTGTCTATCCTGATCTGGTGGAATGGCAACAACGTCAATTCAAACAGTTGGCAACACAACAAGTCCCTGTTAAGTTGATAATTCCTACATTGGAGGTCATGGTGGATGTGCTAGGACAGCAACAGCGATTTAAAAAAATTTCAGATAAAATTTCCTATTTGTTACTGCAGCCATTTGTACAGCCACAAGTGGAATATGCTTTGTTCTGTACATTAATTGAATATTTGGAACTGCTTGAACAATATCGTGAGGCAGACTGGCAATTGCTGATCCAGTTGATCTCTCAGCTTAAAGCAAATATGGGGGCAGGAAATTATTTAAGAGCATTACCTTTGCAGCATGTTGATACCAAGTTTTTAGAAAGAAATGTGCTGTTGGTCGAAGCCATTTGTGATGTCTTATACCATGGAGAAGTACAGGCAGCAGGTGGATTACTAAATTGGCTCAATTGCCTGGATCATCCGAAAGGCTGGCTGATGATCAAACCTTTATGTACCCTGGTGCAACAGTCATTGGGAGGACTGCCAGTTTTTCAGCTTTCTACCGATGTATTGATACAATTTGAATTGCCTGCTCAACATATTATTGTGATTGAAAATGTTCAGTCAGGTTTAGCTTTACCTGTGATCGAAAATACGATTGTTGTCTGTGGCGGTGGTAAAAATATTAAATGGCTAGATGCACTTTGGCTACAAAATAAACAAGTATATTACTGGGGTGATATTGATTCCGAAGGATTAAATATCCTGAGCATGGTACGACACAAAGTTCCGGATGTTATTCCTTTGATGATGAATGAAGCCACTCTATTACAATTTCAGGATAAAATGGTGGATGAGCCTGATTCAGTTTTTCTTGAACCTAAATATTTAACAGACGAAGAATTAATATTATTTCATCAATTAAGAAGTAAGGCTTATATCCATAAACGTCTAGAACAAGAAAGAATCACTAATGATTGGATCAGAGAAAATTTAAAAAGACAAATTAAATAATACTATTATATTTGATTAAAAAATAAAAACCGACGATTCGAGTGATGAGAGAATCGTCGGTCAAAGACTTCATCAAGGGTTTGGCTGCTAACAAAACCTAATCCGAAGGAAGAAAGAGTCGTAATGAAAGGTCACCGAAACAATTTTGCGGATGCCGTGCAAAGGAAGTATTCGGTTGCTGCGACCTTGTTACTCTATATAACGTCAAGAGATTCGGATTGGTTGACAGAAAAATGAAAAAAAAATGAAAAAAATTTATAATTATTTTTTGAACCCATAAATTAGGCAAAAATATGACCAAATTACGTTCTTACTTTCTCTGGTTTTTTGCTATATGCATCATACTTACCTTAATTGTAGGCGTTGTTGCAGCACTATTGCCAGCGAGTGTAGGTGGTATTTTAACAGCCGTTCCATATTTAGGTGCAATGATTTTTGTCTTATTCAGATTTTTAAAGAAAGAACGCCGTGCTCCGACTGTACCAGAAAAAAAGAAATTTACTTTAGGGTTTACCCTCATATTCTGGGGCTATAACTTATGCGGTGTTTTATTTGGTTTGTTTTTATTTTCAAGACAAGACCCTGAAATTTTGCAAAACTTTATGCTTTACCTCAAGCAGCCTCAGTTCTTAAGTATTATGGTCATTATGATTTTAATGCTGGCTATTCCGCTTTATTTAATTACCTACTGGTTTTATGGCAAACAGGCACAACGCATGGCTGACAAAATGTTGAATGTACAATAGATCACTACAAAAACAGCTACGATTAAATATAAATGAGTTTTATATAATGAAATAAAACAATTGTCCTCAGCTTAGGAGGAAATATGAATAAGAATGTATTAATCACGGGTGCTAGTGGTTTTATCGGAACGCACTTAATTAAGTTCCTATTACAAAAAAATTATAATGTGATTGCTGTTACACGGCAGGCTGGAAAGGAATCTGACCATCCTGCCTTACAGTGGGTACAAAAGTTTGAAGATATTACGACCCGTCAAATTGACTATGTGGTGAATTTGGCTGGTGCAAATATTGGTGAGAAACGCTGGACCGAGTCACGTAAAAAACAACTAATCGAAAGCCGTGTAAATACGACCCGAAAATTGTATGCGTGGCTCAAACAATCTGAAATTTTTCCAGAAGTGATTGTTTCTGGCTCGGCCATTGGCTATTACGGTATAGACGATCAAGAAAAGTGGGTAGAGGCGTGCACTGAACAAAGCTCGCCACAGCCTATTTTTATGTCTCTACTTTGCCAAGAGTGGGAACAAGCAGCTTTAGCAGATACTCAGCAAAACACTAAAATTATTCGTTTAGGTGTGGTGTTTGGGAAGGGCGGTGGCATTTTGCCTAAAATGTTATTTCCTATTCGACTCAATTTAGTCGGTCAAATTGGTCATGGTCGTCAGCCTGTGGTGTGGGTGCACATTGAAGACGTATTAAACGCCATCGAGTTTATATTTAAACATCCTCAATCTGCTCAAATTCATAATGTGGTGGCACCAGAAAACGTGACTCAAAAGGTATTTGTTGAGCAAGCTGCTGCGGTACTTAATAAGAAACCAATGTTGTCAGCACCAAGCACGGTTTTTCGCTGTTTGTTAGCAGAACAGTCGCAATTGATTTTAAATGGTCAATACGTTAAACCTGCTGCCTTACAAGCTGAAGGATTTGAGTTTACTTATCCTCAGTTAAAAATGGCTTTAGAGAATATATTGGCGTCAGGCTAAGATTTTATTTTGCAAACGCTCTGGTGAATATGCTTTGGCATCAACTAAGGTCGGTTGATTCAGCATAAGCTGACGGAGCAATTGCGCAGAACCTGCGCCCATACATAAACCATTTCTAAAATGACCAAAGTTTGCCCATAGGTTATCCATTTCAGGCATTTTGCCAATATAGGGAACGCCATTTGGTGAACTTGGTCTTAGGCCTGCCCAGCGCTGTACGACCGGGAAATCGGCCAGTTCAGGCACCATTTCTAAACACGCTTCTAAAATATTGTGCTGAGTCGTTTCGTCGGTAGAAGTGTCAAAGCCACGATGTGCCATGCTAGACCCACACACAATATGCCCGTCCATACGTGGAATCAAATACATGACTCGATTCATACACATGGTCGGTAGCCAGTGAGCAGGGGTTTTAAATAGCAGCATTTGACCTTGAACAGGTTCGACTGGAATGTCGAGTTGCAATTGAGAGTTCCAGTAATGGCTCCAAGCGCCCGAAGTTATTACAAAATGGTCTGCTGTATGTTTGCGACCATCTTCGGTTTGGAGCGCTTGTATAACATCGCCATGTTGAATCAGTTTTTTAACAGCAGTGTGTTCAAAAAACTCAACTTTTGGATGTTGTTTTAAATAACTAATCAGGGACTGTAATACGCGAGGGTTACGAATATTAGACAGTTCAGGAAAATAAATCGCTTCTTGAAACTGAACGGAAATATGCGGATTGACTTGCTCTAGCGCATCTCGCTGTAAATATTCACAGCGCTGCATCGGTTCTTGATGTTGCTCGGCATAGGATAGTCCAACGTCAAAATCTTCTTCATCAAAAATCAGCATGCCTGTGTCATGTATTTCAAAATCAATCCCTGTAATAGGGTAGAGCTTTTGGTTCCATGCTTGATAAGAGGCTTTACCAAATTGGGCAAGTTGGTTCACTGCATGCACATAGCGCCACGGGTACATCGCAGAGAGAATGCCTCCGCCAGCCCAAGAGGCTGCTTGTCCCGCTTGTTGTTGATCAAAAATGCTGACTTTACAGCCTTGTTCAACCAACTCCAGCGCAGACATTAATCCACTTATGCCCGCGCCAATGATTGCAATATGCATGCAGTGTTATCCTTTCTCTGCGAACTTAGTTCATTTCCTTGAGTTTTTCAGCAGCGGTTTCTGCAAAGTAAGTCCAGATTCCGTCTGCACCAGCGCGGCGGCAGCACATGAGTGATTCTAAAATCACTGAATCTGATAACCAGCCATTTTGAATTGCACCAGCTAACATTGCGTATTCGCCACTCACTTGATAAATGAATGTCGGAACACCAAAGGTATCTTTCACTTCACGTACCACATCCAGATATGGCATGCCCGGTTTTACAATCACCATGTCTGCGCCTTCTTGAATATCAAGCGCGATTTCATGTAACGCTTCGGCACGGTTGGCAAAGTCCATCTGGTAGTTATACTTATTACCACCTTTTAGGTTGGATGCAGAGCCAACAGCATCACGGAATGGACCATAGAAGCTAGATGCATATTTTGCAGAGTAGGCCATGATGTTGGTGTAGATATGGCCATTGGCTTCTAAAGCCTGACGAATTGCGCCAATACGGCCATCCATCATGTCACTTGGTGCAACGACATCAGCACCTGCTTCTGCGTGACTTAAGGCTTGTTTAATCAAGCATTCTACAGTCTCGTCATTGAGCACATAGCCTGTTTCATCAATAATGCCGTCTTGACCATGCGTGGTGTATGGGTCGAGCGCACCATCAGTAATTAGTACCATTTCTGGTAATTCTTTTTTAAGCAAACGGCAAGTAGTTTGTACTAAACCATCTTCATGCCATGCAGCTTCTGCGGTGAGGCTTTTATCTTCTTGTGGGGTAACTGGAAAAAGAGCCAGTTTTGATACGCCTAATTCCAGAAGTCTTTCAGCTTTTTTCAGTAACAAATCTGCCGATAAACGCTGAATGTTTGGCATACTTGGAATATCTTGGGTCTGATTTTGTCCTGGTAATACAAATACTGGATAAATCAAGTGATTGGTAGTGAGCTGTGTTTCGCTGACCATCGCACGCAACTGCTCATTTTTACGGATACGGCGCATGCGAGTGGCTGGAAATGCAGGACGATTGAACGTATAAGTCATAACAATCTCGATGTTCGGTATTACACTAGGATAGGTTGGCGGATATTCCATTACTGTCAACCGACTGCTGTATTGTAGCCCCATAATGCTAGATTTGTACAAAATTATGGGTGTTTATCATGCTTTTAAATTTAGGCAATGTATGAGTGATGAAAAGAAAAATTGGACTGGGAACATCCATTTAGGTGCAAAAACTGATCTGACTGTGGTGCTCAACCAATTATGTAAGGCGTTTAATAGCTCTCCTTTTTTTAAGCATAGTGGAATGATTATGCGTGTGGTGGACGGGCACATTGAAGGCTATATCGAGATGCAACCCAACCTGATTGGTAATCTGGCATTTCAGATTTTGCATGGCGGCGTTGCTGCAACTTTGCTCGATAGTATTGGTGGAATTGTGGCCATGGAACATCTCTATCGCCGTTCGACCCCAGAAACTTTAACTGAAACCATTAAGCAAGTGTCGCGTTTGGCAACTGTCGATATGCGGGTAGATTATTTGGCTCCGGGACGTGGTAAGTATTTTATTGCACGTGCGGAAGTGTTACGTTTAGGTCGTAAGGGCTGCACTATGCGCATGACGATGGTAAATGATGAAGATAAAGCCATCGCAGCAGGGATTGCTTCATATGCTTATTAGGCAATGAATTGAACCATTTTAAAGCGCCATGTGCGCTTTTTTTAGTGCTTAAAAAGCTGGAATTTTCATAAAAACTTTGAGATAAACATTAATTTAATTAGAACGAACGCATGAGTTATATTTTTTTATTCTCATATTGTGAGGTTTTAGCGTTAAAATTGACTGCTTTGACAATGCGATATGTCTTGTTTATAGAAAAATAAAAACTCTATAACAAGGTGTAGTGCGAGATTGATGGCAAAGCCAACTCATCTTTAGGAACATACCATGACTGATGCACAAAGCAATGTACAAGAAACAGTGCCAACAACATCTGCCTCGGATGACAACAACCAAAACAAGCGCAAAAAATTTCTTGGTTTTTTTGCGCTCATTTTATTGATCGCCGCTATTTTGTATGCAATTTGGGCATTATTTTTAAATCACTCTGTAAGTACAGATAATGCCTATGTCGGTGCAGAAACCGCGCAAATTACCTCAATGGTGAGCGGTCAGGTCGCTCAGGTTTTGGTAAATGATACTCAAACAGTTCATCGGGGTGATGTGCTGGTTCGTATTGATGAACGTGATGCCAAAATTGCATTGGCTCAAGCTGAGGCAGAACTTGCTAAAGCAAAACGCCAATACAAACAGACTGCGGCAAACAGTAGCTCTTTAAACTCCCAAGTTGTGGTTCGTGCCGACGAAATTAACAGTGCCAAAGCACAAGTTGCACAAGCACAGGCCGACTACGACAAAGCTGCTTTAGAACTCAACCGCCGTACGCAGCTTGCTGCCTCTGGTGCGGTATCTAAAGAAGAACTCACCAAGGCACAAAGTGCAGTGGAAACAGCTAAAGCAGGGCTAGAGCTTGCTAAAGCTGGTTTAGCGCAAGCGTCTTCGAGCCGTAAAGCTGCTGAAAGTACTTTAGCTGCTAACGAAGCCTTAATTCAGGGTGTAAGCGAAACATCGACTCCGGATGTACAAGTTGCGCAGGCTCATGTTGAACAAGCACAGCTTGATTTGGAGCGTACCGTGATTCGTGCGCCAGTTGATGGTGTTATTACGCGCCGCAATATTCAAGTTGGTCAACGTGTTGCACCGGGTACGAGCATGATGATGATTGTGCCGCTGAACGAGTTATATGTAGATGCGAACTTTAAAGAAAGTCAGTTGAAAAAAGTCCGTCCGGGTCAACCAGTGACACTGACTTCAGATTTATACGGTGATGATATTGAATATCACGGCAAAGTGGTAGGCTTCTCTGGTGGTACAGGCTCTGCCTTTGCCTTAATTCCGGCTCAAAACGCAACAGGTAACTGGATTAAAGTGGTTCAACGCTTACCGGTTCGTATTGCACTTGACCCGAAAGAACTTGCTGAACACCCACTACGTGTTGGCTTGTCGATGGAAGCAAAAGTCGACTTATCTGCGAAGTAAACGCTTATGAAAACGCAAACACCTTTTGCCGAGTTAAGCGGTGGCCGTTTACTACTGGCAGCGTTTGTTATTGCCTTGTCGAACTTTATGGTCGTACTTGATACGACCATTGCCAACGTCTCTGTACCACATATTACCGGGAACCTTGCTGTTTCAAGTACACAAGGGACATGGGTTGTTACGTCCTATGCAGTTGCAGAAGCGATTTGTGTACCTTTAACAGGCTGGCTTGCGGGCCGTTTTGGAACGGTTCGGGTCTTTATATTTGGTTTAATTGGCTTTACGGTCTTTTCTTTCCTGTGCGGTTTGGCAACATCGCTAGAGATGTTGGTATTTTTCCGTATTGGACAAGGTCTGTGTGGCGGCCCGCTCATGCCACTCAGTCAAACCTTGCTTATGCGTATTTTCCCTCAGGAAAAACATGCACAGGCCATGGGTCTATGGGCAATGACGACCGTCGTTGGGCCAATTTTAGGACCAATTTTAGGCGGTCTGATTAGTGACAACTTGTCTTGGCATTGGATCTTCTTTATTAACTTACCTGTCGGTATTGTCTGTGTATTAGCAGCAATGCGCTTGTTAAGAGTGGCTGAAACAGAAACCATTTCTTTAAAAATTGATACCGTTGGTTTAGGACTGTTGGTACTTTGGATTGGTGCGCTACAACTCATGCTCGACTTAGGGCACGAACGCGACTGGTTTAATAGTACCAGCATTGTGGTATTAGGCTTAACTGCTGCCATTGGCTTTGTGGTGTTCCTGATATGGGAGCTGACCGACAAGCACCCCGTCGTGGATGTCAAAGTCTTTAGGCATAGGGGCTTTGCCATATCGGTACTGGCCTTATCACTTGGCTTTGGCGCGTTCTTCGGCAGTATTGTACTGATACCGCAGTGGCTGCAAATGAACCTTTCCTACACTGCGACGTGGGCTGGTTATTTAACTGCAACCATGGGCTTTGGTAGTTTGACCATGTCACCGATTGTGGCAAAGCTTTCGACCAAACATGACCCACGCGCACTTGCAAGTTTCGGTTTGATTTTACTGGGTATAGTGACCTTAATGCGGGCATTCTGGACCACAGATGCCGACTTTATGTCACTGGCTTGGCCGCAAATTTTGCAAGGTTTTGCTGTACCGTTCTTCTTTATTCCACTGTCCAACATTGCGCTTGGTTCAGTACTCCAGCAAGAAATTGCATCTGCTGCGGGCCTCATGAACTTCTTAAGAACCATGGCAGGGGCGATTGGTGCTTCAATTGCAGTCACAGTATGGGACGACCACGCTAAAGTTGCCCGTAGTGAAATGGTATCAAACCTGAACCCAACTGAAGTACAAAACAACCTTTTGCAAAATGGTTTTACGACTGACTCGACGCTTGGAATCATTTCTAACCTTGTCGATAAAGAAGCCATTACCATGTCGGCAAACCATGTATTTTTGCTGTTTGCGATCGTGTTTGTCTTTGCGGGATTAGTGATTTGGCTGTGTCCAAAACCTAAACAGGTCAGCGGCATGCCTTCTCACTAAACATAAAAAAAGCATCTCTTCGGAGGTGCTTTTTTTAGGCTTACTAAAAAATGAGTGAATTTATAAATAGCAGATTTTGCCTACATTAAAAGAAATAAAACATGCCAGAATTGGGCAAATCAGTTATAAAAGAATGTGATATCAAGCAAGGAGGCACAACACAGGGCACAGCGTAAATAGCCTAAATCATTTAATATTATTAAAACTTTATTTTTATCAAAGATTAAAAAACTGAAGACCTGAAAACAAAGAAGCTTGCATGGCAATTGCATGGATAGGCAGGCGTATATATTGGAGTTATCACGTGAATAAAAGATATTCATTTTTGTTCAGTAGTTTATTAGCAGTCGGTTTATTACAAGGATGTGGAGATGACTCCTCGTCAGATCAGCCCAAGGATGATTCAAATACAACCCCGCCCAATTTAATTGTAGATAATGACACAACCAGTTGTAGCAAACTGGCACAAGACGGTTCCAACGTGGTGGTCGGTTCAAACCAAAATGGTGACCCCGCCGCGCCAGAAGGTGCATCGGGTTATAGACTCGGTAACACTGTTAAATACGCAGATAAATATATGGTGGTGGCAAATACACCACTCGCGGTAAAAGCAGGTTGTGATGTTTTAAGAGCAGGTGGTAGTGCAGTCGATGCAGCCGTAGCGGTACAAGCGGTATTGGGTTTAGTCGAGCCACAGTCGAGTACCATTGCTGGTAGTGGTTTTATGATGTATTACGACGCTAAAACCAAAAAAGTCACGGCTTATGATGGCCGTGAAACTGCACCAGCCGCAGCCAATGAATATTATTTAATTCGCCAAGATATATATGATCCAAATTCACCAGCACCTGTACCAAGTGCGCGCCGTAGTGGTCGCTCGATTGGTGTGCCGGGGGTGATGCGTTTGCTTGAACAAGCACAAAAAGAACATGGCAAACTCAAGTGGAACCAGCTTTTTGGTGAAGCGATTGGTTTGGCTGACAACGGTTTCCGTATTCCAGGGCGTTTGGCAGATGCCATTGCAAGTAATGCAAGCAATTTAGCACTCGATGCAAATGCAATGGCAACTTATTTCTACCCAGATGGATCACCGCGGAAAGTCGGCGAGACCATGACCAATAAAGCCTATGCAAAAACGCTTGAAGCACTCGCCACGCAAGGCGCAAATGCGTTGCACATTGGTCCGATTGCACAAGCGATTGTGGCAAAAGCAGGCCAAACACTAGGGGATGACCCAGCAAGAACTCCAATTACTCCAAGCTTGATGACCTTGCAGGATTTATCGAACTATCAGGTTAAAAAACGTGACCCGATTTGTACGACGTACCGTGACCGTTACTATGTGTGTACCATGCCGCCTCCATCTTCGGGAGGGATTGCAGTTGCGCAAACGCTGGGTATTTTAGAAAACTTTGATATGTCGCTTTATCCACCTAAAAACCCTGAAAATGAAGGTGGCGTACCTGATGTGATGGGTGTGCATTTAGTGTCTGAGGCAGAGCGTTTGGCCTACGCCGACCGTGATAAATATGTGGCAGACACTGACTTTGTCGCTTTACCAGCACAAGGCATTCCAAGCTTTATTGATAAAAATTACTTAAAGCAACGTGCAGCATTAATTAACCCGAACCAAAGTATGGGTGTTGCACCAGCAGGTAATTTCAACCCAGCTTCGGGTGTCGACACGACTGTTGAACACGGTACAACTCAGTTCACGATTGTAGATGCCTATGGCAATGTAGTTTCAATGACATCGACGGTTGAATCGAGCATGGGTTCATTCCACATGGTGGATGGTTTCTTGCTATCGAATCAATTAACTGACTTTAGCGCTAACCCGCTAGACAGCACTGGGGCACTGGTTGCCAACCGTGTAGAAGGCGGCAAACGTCCACGGAGTACCATGGCGCCAACCTTAGTGTTTAAAGGCACTACGCCAGATGAGTTTTATATGGCAACGGGTTCACCAGGTGGCGGTACCATCATTCAATATGTGGTTAAAACTTTGGTCGGTGCGCTGGACTGGAACTTAAATGCACAGCAGGCCACTTCGCTTGTAAACTTTGGAGCGACCAATAGCAAAAACACCAATGTGGATAGCTCGAATGTGCAGCTTTCCTTACTTGATTTGATTGAAGGCTTAAAAGCAAAAGGGCATGGCGTTGCCAACACTGCGCAAACCAGCGGTATTTCAACGATTATGAAAGTAAACATTAATAATCAGAGTAAATACGCAGGTGGGGTAGACCCACGCCGTGAAGGTATCGTGTTAGGCAATGGTGCTTTATAGACCAACCTTTAAAAAAAGCTGTCATTTTTGGCAGCTTTTTTATGTAGCCCTTGAAAAAAACAAAAGGCTCTCCATTATGTAAATATGTTCATCATTAGCGGACTGTTGATAAAATGCACAGTATTTTATTTTAGTTATGCTATGATGTTCAGACATTCATGGGGATGTTATTGGCTTCGACGCTGGTGATGAAACTCATAGATGCATGCCGAGAGCGCATTTTCTCTCGTAAATCAAATTTGCATATTTTAGTCGCAAACGACGAAACTTACGCTCTAGCTGCCTAAGGGCAGTTTGTCCGCTTCCTAGAATACTTGTGGTTTAGGAACCCGACCGTAGCGCACGCACACAAGTCCGTATAGAGTCAAGCCTCGGGGCTTTATACCAAACTTAGAGGATCGCACTTTGTACCCTGTTCGTCGGGTCACTTAGTGTTAAAACAATAGACGATATCTAAGCATGTAGTATTCTCGAGCGTAATGCTGGCGGACGCGGGTTCAACTCCCGCCATCTCCACCAAGATTCGTGAAAAGCCCTGAAACGTAAGTTTCGGGGTTTTTCTTTTTTAATAATTAAATTAATTAATAAAAATCTAATTCTTTAGTATAGAAGTTAATAAAAATCTAAATTTTTCTATATTATAAATAGAAGAAATATAATTTAAAGAAACTTATTTTTTAATTAAAGACGTAATAAATTACTTATGGGGGATGCAATGAAGTTGGAATATATTTTTGATAATGTTAAAAAAATAAGGATTGATATAGATCTCTTTTTTCAACAGTCAGAGATGGAACTAACCAAATGGAGAACCCAAATTAGAGAGGTATATAAACGTGATAAAAATAATCCTCGTTTTACTTGCTCGTTTTGTGAATCTCCAGTAACTCTTGCTCGTCGTACGGATCATATGAGTTTGCAGAACTCACCAACATTTTTCTTTAAACATTTTCCAGAATTTGAGAATAATCCACAATTTTCTTGTCCAGTTAAAGATATAAATAAGTTATCAATACAAGAAAAAAATATTTTAAAGTATAAAGTAGCTAAGGAGAGCCAAGAACATAAATTTCTTAAATACAATATTGAAAAGAGTCTTAAAGTTGATAAAGATTTTGATAATATCAGAGTTGAAGGTATATGTAAGAGTATTGACTTATCTGAATGGCGTAAACCTGATGTATCTGCTTTTTATCTAAATAAATTAATAGTATTTGAAGGGCAGCTTTCAACTACATTTTTAAATATTATAATAGATAGGAAAGTTTTTTATCAAGATAATAATGCTTGTCTGATATGGATTTTTGATCGGTTTAAACCTACTGAAAAAGTTATGAAACAATCTATTCAAGATATCTATTATAATAATAATGGTAATGCATTTGTTGTAGATAATTTTACATTATCAGAGTCAATTAAAGAAAAGAAATTTATATTAGTGATATACGCTGAATTATCAGGAGACTTTCCCTTGGGAGATTCTAGGCAGCCAACTTATAAAAGTCTTCGGCCATTTGATTTGGTGTCTTAAAACCCAAACCCTTTTGAATTCTTCGATGATTATAAAATAATTCAATGTATTTTATAATATCTGCTTTGGCTTCTTCTCTGGTTTGATAGTTGTAATGATGCACTAACTCATTTTTCAGTATTCCCCAAAAGCTTTCAATCGGTGCATTATCGTAACAGTCTCCGCGCTTGCTCATTGAACCTTGAAAACCATATTGCTCAAGTATATTTCGATATTCATGGCTGCAATATTGACTTCCTCTGTCTGAATGCACAATCAGTTCTTTGGTTGGTTTTTGATTGTGAATAGCCATATTTAGCGCATTACAAACAAGCTGTGTTGTCATGCGCTCATTTAAGCTATAGCCAACCACTTGCTTCGTGTAAAGGTCTTTTACCGCTGCTAAGTACAGCCATCCTTCAACAGTCCATATGTACGTAATATCACTTGACCATGCTTGATTTGGTCTAGTCATTGAGAATTGTTGCTCCAGCAGGTTTTCATAGATCGCTCGATTATGGTCACTATTCGTAGTCCTTTTAAAACGCTTGTGTCGCTTACAATACAGGTGGTTCAGCGCTTTTATCTGACGTACAGCGTACATACTCATTTTTATGCCCTGAGCTTGTAAGTATTTGGTTAATCGAATATAACCATAGCTCTGCTTTGTCTCCTCATGGGCTATTTTCACCAATATCGTCTGTTGATTTCGTTGAATCGTTCTTTTGCTCACGCCTCTCTTGGGCCAATCATAAAAACATGAAACTGAAACATGAAGTAATCGAGCCATTAAGGTAATTGGAAAAGAATATCTTTTTTGTTTCATATAGGCGTACCTTACTGACTTTCTTTGGCAAAGTACGCTGCTGCCTTTTTTAAAAATTCACGTTCCATTTCAGCTATTTTGAGCTGTTGTTTGAGTTTTTTATTTTCTTCGAGTAGAGCGTTTAGATCAGGTGAATACTGTTTTGTACCTGCTAAAGTTCCAGCCTTTGCTTTGGTATTCCAATTTGAAAGAGTTTGCATTGAAATGCTAAGTTGTCTGGCTGTTTCCGAGACATTGCCTTGATTGGCTTCAATTAATTTGATGGCTTCAGCTTTAAATTCTGTGGTGTAAGTCTTGTGTTTCTTGCTCATGGTAAACTCCTGATGAGTGTGTTTAGTTTACCAAGTTAAAACCTCCTGTTTTTTCAGCACACATCATAGAATGTAATTACTTAAAACCAGCAATAAAAAATAATAAAATAGTAAATAAATGGGAGAAGAAATTTGTTAGTTTTAGAGATTTAATTTTAAATAAGGAAACTAATCAAATCTATTACTTTGACTATGAGTCAGAATACTTTGCTCTCAAGAAAAAATTAGGTTTACGGATAGATTATTTAGAAGAAGATAGAAAAGTAAATTTAAAAGATAAAAATGAATTGCTTAGAGAGTTTATTGATTTATGGCATAATACTCGATATCTTTCAGAAGCGCAATTTAATACTAAATGGTTTTTAATTTATAGTGACTTGGAAAAGTTAAATATTAGTGTGCCAAAAAATATCTTAAGGTCTCCTTTTAAAACAGTGATTAACTCGATTTTAAGTGCAAAATTAGGATATGTCATAGGTTATCAAATAACGGATTTGGTTGGTGTTGCTCAAAATTTAATGGAACATCACCCTGAATATATAAAGCACTTTTTACTTACTTTGAAAGTAACCAAAAAAAATAATTTACTTAAAAATGATTTAGTTAAATATGAAAGATGGAGTAGAAGATATTCAGAATATATTCGACAGCCTGATAGTTTGAAGATATATAAACATGACTTAAATGATTTCATAGAGTTTTTAGTTCCTGAGTTTGAAGGTAGGTTAAGAGAATGGGGTATGAATATTATAGAAGTTAAAAAATAGGATAATTCTCTATTGTAGTTTAATATTTTTTTAAGTATGTTTGTTGGATTAAATTAAAAATAAATCTTTTTAAATATTTTTGTTTATTTTTAGGGTGAGAGAATGTGGTCTGATATTGAGTCAAAACAGGATTTTTTAAATTATTCTGAAGCTTCTGAAATTGTTGTTAATGTTTTAAAAAAACCTAATATGCTACCTATCTCGATAGGGGTTTTTGGGTCTTGGGGAACCGGAAAATCTACAATTCTGAATTTGATTGAGCAAAAATTAGCGCCTGAAAAAAATGATGATTATATTATTATTAAATTTGATGCATGGCTTTATCAAGGATTTGATGATGCGAGAGCATCATTGTTAGAAGTTATAATTTTAGAAATTGCAAAATTAGTTAAGAATAATCAGACACTTTTAGATAAAACAGTAAAAATTAGTAAAAGAATAAATAAGTTACGACTTTTAGGTTTAATGGCAGAAGGAGCTGCTTGGTTATCAGGAGTCCCGACGTTTGGCGCTACCTATAAGGCGATAGAAGCAATTGGAGACGGTATTAAATGTCATGCAGATGATAAGGATGCAGAAGCAATTTCTAAAATAATTAAAGATGGAGAAACGAATTTAAAAGAAATTTTAAATAAAGAAGCAGTATCAGCTCCTAAAGAAATATCTGCTTTAAAATTAGAATTTGAAGAGTTACTTTTGGAATTTGATAAGAAAATTATTGTATTTGTTGATAACTTAGATAGATGTTTGCCAAAGCAAACTATACAGACGTTAGAATCATTAAGATTATTTCTATTTATGAAAAATACAGCATTTATAATTGCTGCTGATGAGGATATGGTTAGGCATGCTGTTAAAGAACATTTTAATGGTATAGATGAAAAGCATATTACAGATTATTTAGATAAATTAATTCAGTTCCCAGTTAAAGTTCCTAAAATTAGTACACGTGAAGTTAGAGCCTATTTATTTTTACTATATGCCTCTATTCATGAACTCTATGGAAACGAACCTGAAAAATTAGAACGTTTAAGAGTTGGGTTAGAAAAAAATTTACGTCTTGCTTGGAAAGAAGAACCTATCAAAGTTGAGCAAGCTTTAGCACTATTGGATTCAAAAGCTTGTACAACATTAAATCTTTTAACAGATTTTACTGTAGCGGACCGTATTGCACCTTTATTAGCTTCTTCGAAAAATGTGGAAGGAAATCCACGAATAGTAAAACGTATGCTGAATGTGATTAGTATGCGTAATATGATTGCTAGTGCACGTCAAATGCCTATTGATCTTAAGCTTATTGCAAAAATGGCATTATTTGAGAGATGTTGTAAATCTACAGCTATATCAGTGCTTTATAATGAAATAAACTCTACAGCGGATGGTAAGCCAGATTTATTCAAGCAGCTAGAAACTATTAAAGATGATATTGAAACATTTGAAGAAAAACTACCAAAGGATTGGAAAGAATATAAAGACTTTCTTTTTGATTGGATTAATTTAGAACCACCAATCGGTGATAAAGATTTAAGACCTTTAGTCTATTTAAGTAAAGAAACTGTACCACTTCGAATAGTTTCTAAAGGATTATCTGAAATTGCTGATAGTGCTTATAGATTATTAATAAGAACATCAAAGGTATCTTCGCCATCTGCTATTAAAGCAATTGGAACAATTCCTCAAGGTGAGGAAAAGGATGTGATGCGTTTAATTTTAGAAGAGCTAAATCAGCATACAAATTGGAGTGCAATACCTTCAGGTTTTGCTGGTGCTCTTTTATTAGCTAAAGAGTTAGAAGAAACAAGAACCCAGTTTAAAGGCTTTATTTCACAGGTTATGCCGAAACCTAGGCCTTGGTTTCTAAGTTATGTAAAAGAAGAAAAGTGGTTTCATAACTAATTAAGAGTTAATCAATAGGAGGAAATATGGGGACATCAACTTCAAGTAAAGGGCCAAATGGAAAGACGCCCCTAGTACCATCTTGGGCAAATGAACAAGGAGGGGCAATTGTATGTGGAATAGACAATAATTTAGGTGATTTTAGAGCATATTTAGGTAAAGCAGCTAATAAACCATCTGGTCCAAACGGTACAAACTTAAGAAAGGCTATCGGTCATTATGCAAAGAATGCTACAGGTGGAAAATCGATAGCTCCTAAACGTTATCAAAAGCTTATTGCTACTGGTGGAAGCTTATTTGATTTATTCAAAAGTATTCAAGTTGGTAATGATTATTTAGATCTTAAGATATCCGATCTTAATGGTCAGTCCATAGATATTGTAATTGATAAAATCATAGAACATCTTTTAGTTATCGATGGTGATTCTGAACGTATCAGGGCAAGTTTGAATCAATCTTTGGCCGAATGTTTAAATGGTGAGGAAGATTTTGATTTCAATAAAATTTCTAGTGATACAATTATTGATTTAATGTTGAGATATACGCAAGAGTATTTATTTCAACAAATTATATTAGATTCTAGAGCTGCTTTTGATAAAGCTGACACGCCTGAAAATATTGCTAGTCTTGAAGAGGATCTTCATTCTTTAATTAAGTCTTCAGTTGATAAACATATGAGTACACAATTAAAGGATGGTACAAATTCATTAACAAGAAAAGATATTGAAAGGATTCAGATGAAAGCATTAGAAGATATTTGGGGTGAGTGGGAGAGTTATTTAAATGATTGAGCTTTATTTTGATACAGACAATACAAAATTACCACTAATGACGGATAAGCTTTTGCCAGTTTATATGTTTGGCAGATCAGCAGTTTCTGGAAAATATAATAGTATTGGTGGCGCTGCTTTATTAGAATTTAGACGTTTACAAGAAGAAGCTGATGAGACAGCTTTTGATTTAATGATGTTATCATTAGCCGTAACAGCCGCAGATACTTTTGTAGAGAGAGATAGTAGAGCTGAAGATGCCTGGTGCCGACAGTTCAAGATAAATCTTCCTCTGTTAAATCCAACTTTATGGGATGGACAGAAAAATTTGTTAAAAGAAGTTTTACATTTTCTGAGTGGTGATTTATGGGATTTCGAATTTAGACAAAGTGATTTTGTAATACCAAGAATGATGAATGGAGGCATTCGAACGAAGAAAATATACATAAAAGGGCATGATTCAGTTTGTTTATTTTCCGGAGGATTGGATAGTACAATTGGTGCAATAGATTTAAAAGCTCAAGGCAAAAAATCAGTTTTAGTTAGCCATGCATATCCAAAAGATCGACAAAAACAAGATCATGTATATCATGATCTAAAACTTAATAATGCTAGATTTCAAGTAGTGGCAAATCCTCGGAAAGTTAAAGAAATTCCTGCCGATGTTCAAATGCGAACACGTAGCTTCAATTTTATTGCTTTTGGTGCTCTAATTGCTACGGCTCTAAGTAAAAATCATTTTTCTAATAAAATAATTAAACTTTATATTCCAGAAAATGGTCTTATTTCGATTAATCCACCACTCACTCCTCGACGTATCGGAGCATTAAGCACAAGAACGACACATCCTTATTTTCTTCAAAAGTTGAATATACTTTTTAAGAATGTAGGATTACCAGTGGAAATAGAAAATCCATATCAATATAAAACTAAAGGTGAGATGATGCTTGAATGCAAAGATCAATCATCTTTGAAAAAAATTGCTGCAACTACTGTATCATGTGGTAAATGGAAGCGATTTGGAATGCAATGTGGCAAATGTTTACCGTGTTTAATTAGACGAGCTTCATTTGATAAGTTCCAATATAAAGATTTAACTCAATATCAGTATTCTCATTTAAGTGATGTAGTAAAACATGCTAATAAGAGAGATGATGTAATGTCTATGGTGATGGCTATTCATAAGATTAGAGGCTCTTCTAATACCAATCTTTGGGTTGCAAAATCTGGGTTTTTACCAACAGAGCCGAACGAAAGACAGCTAATTATTGATACTGTTTTGAGAGGGTTTAAAGAGGTTGAACAATACCTAAAGAAAGAAAATTTAGGTATAAATATTTAATGCTGCCACTTATCGATTTTCATTGTCATCTAGATTTGTATGACAATCCACAAGCTGTAGTTACAGCTTGTGGAAAATCAAATTATATTTTATCAGTTACTACAACGCCTAAAGCTTGGTTTGGTACAAAAAAGCTTGCTGAAAATCATAAGCGAATTCAAACTGCACTTGGATTACATCCTCAAATTGCTCATGAGCGTTATGAAGAGTTAGATTTATTTGACTTATTAATAAATGAAACAAAGTATATTGGTGAGATTGGTTTAGATGGTTCTACATCTTTAAAGCCTCACCAAAATATACAAAGTAAAGTATTCAAGCATATTTTGCAAAAAGCTAATAACTCTTCTACTAAGATATTGACTATTCATAGCCTTAACGCTGTAGAAGCTACTTTAGAAGCCCTAGATAATTATTTTTATAACGGTATTCCAGTTCTACACTGGTATACGGGTAAAGAAAATGATCTAAGAAAAGCTATTGATAGAGGTTATTGGTTTTCGATCAATCAGAGAATGTTAACAAGCGATAGAGGTAGGCTGCTTGTAAATCAAATTCCTAGAAATCGTATATTAACTGAAACAGATGGACCCTTTATAGCTAGTAAAAATCGTCCGATTCAACCGGCTGAAGTTATGCCTGTTATTATTAGACTGAGTGAGATTTGGAAAGAACCTCAAGAAGTTGTGATAGCTCGGATTTTCGAAAACTTAAAAAATCTTTTACAGACTATTCATTAAAAAAAATTATGAAATTTTGAAAAAGATTTTAGTATGTTTGTTGACGGCCTTCATATTTTTCATCTTCGTATAATCTACGCCACGCCTTTTCTGATCGCATCCATATCACTTCTCCTTCGGTCAATTTTCGAAATTCTTTTAAAATATTTTTGGCAATTGTTAAATTTCCATTCTCACTTTCAGAAACAAAATCATCTCCAAATAACTCTTGGATTTCCCATACAGCATATTCAGGGTAGAGGAACTCTTGTTCATCTAATTCGTTAACCATCCATTTTGCTACATCGATAGCAGTTATATTAATCATGATTGGGTTTTATTCCTTCTTCTTAAATATTGATTATATCAATATAAAATCTAATTTTAAGAAATAGATTTTGAATTGATTCATTAATTTTTTTAATACTGTGTCTATATAAGAAATAATGAAATCCTCCGAATCAAAATACACTTGTCACAACAGAACCTTAAGTTTTTTCATCGACTTGGGGTAGAACCCTATTACAACTACTCTTACTTTATTTTTAGAAGGGCAACCATCCCACCAAAATTATCAATTAAAAAGCCACTTATGATAAGTGGCTTTTTAATGACTCATTATTTACGGCAATCGTCAGGTCCTAACTCATCTTTGGTATAAGAAGAATTTATTTTTCTCACCCATGTTTGTTCTTTGTTATTTAACCAAGCATAAATATCTTTATAGATATCTTGTTCTTCGGGAGAAATTACATCTTTAGTTTCACGTACGAATTTCGCCATCCAGCAGATTTCATTCAACTTACGAGTATTCAAACTTTCTTCAATAACATAACCATTTCCAGCTTCTTCTTCAAAAGCCTTTAATATATTTGCATTTGTTAATGTTGCATAAACAAATGATTTTGTGACATCACTATTTTTTTCTTGAAGGGCATATCTGTACACTCGGTAATTTGTAATTATTACATTGACGGCGCCACGCCCTGCATTAACTAAAGCTTCTCTATCGCTATTTATTTTGGAATTTGCACAACCATTCATGAAAAGCATAAACAGAAGGACACAGATAAATTTAATATAAGTCCTGTTCGCCGACATTATTTGGATCTCTATTGTAATCTCTGTTTTTCATATCGAAAGGCCCTGAAAAATTTAGGGCCATTTTATGGAATAATTATTTACGACAATCATCCTTACCTAATTTATTTTTACCACTAGACTCATTTCATCAATATCAAATTACTTTAAATTGACACACTGTAATTGGCTTAAGTAATCTTTGTCTGAGCTGAGTCTTTTAAGATAAATTGGTTGATAAGATAAAGCACGCTTAGTGTCTTCTTGCAGGCTGGGTGGAGCTTTTTTCATATCAACAAGTGTCGAATATTTTTGAATAAATTTATTCATAATACAAAGTCCATCTACGAGATTTGCTTATAAAACATTTTTTGACTGCCACAAAAGCATATCTAGCTTAATTCCATAAGCGGAAAGGCGGTTTTTAAAGCTAAGCGTTGAGCTTAGCTTGAACTTAAAATGTATATCGGTAATTAATTAATACTCGGTGCTGGTCCCAATCTTTACGGGTCATACCATTTATTTTTTCACCTAGGTTTGCATTTTCAAACTTTGACTCATAATGCAAAAATGAATAACGTACATCTAAGTTTTTCACCCACGGCAAGGCATAACTCACCGTAAAGTCAAAGTAACGCTCTTTACCTTCAATATCACTGCTAATGTTACTTTGGTGAGCGCCAAAGCCATAAATATACTTCGCTTCGGTTTTTAAACCTTTGACGTAGTCTTTCCAGTTATATTTCAGCCGAAGCGCAACGGCGGTTTCATCGTTATTGGTAAAGTCGGGGCCAATGGTCGAAGAAGTCGGAAACGGGTTGGTGCCGTGGTCTTGCGTCAAAACTGAGTTGCGGTCAGAGTGCACGGCAAAGTTATCTTCAATCCAAAACCCATCAAACTTTGAAACGGCAATGCCGCCTTCGAGATTATTCTTGGCCACATTTACATCGACAAAATAACCATTCCCGCGGTTGTTAATGTCTTGGCCTTTGACACAGTCTAGCTCGGTTTCGGCACCACATTTAAACAGCTTGCCATCGTCACGCGTGAAAAAAGCACCTGTATTGAATGTCCACACCAAGCCATGAAAGGGCAATTTATATTGAGCAATTGCCCCGTACTTTTTTAAATAATCTTTGCTATTTAAATACTCGGCATTCAAGCTCCAGTTTTTGTACTGATATTTGGCACCGAGCAAACCGACATAATCAATGCGTTCGTCATTTTCAGTGATCAGTTTTTCAAAACTGTCCATGCTGCGCGGTTTCCAGCGGTCATAGTAAGCAATGTAAGTCTGTAGCTGATCATTCAGTTGAAACTGACCACTCGCTCCCGAAAAAGTGTCGGGCACCGCGCGGTTATTGGTGCTTTTAAGCAACAGCGAATCTTGCAACTGACGGCCTAATTTAATTTCGCCTTTGTCGCCGAGTTTTGCCTTGATGTAGAGCTGCCCCAAAGTCGCAAAGTTTTGATCGAGCTTGCCGTTATTTTCGACCTCTAAAAGCTGAGCGCTCGGCTTGCCAGAGTCAAATAACTTGGTGACTGCATAGAGTGAGCCATCTACTCCAAGCCAGTCCCACATGTACGGTGATTGATAATTTAACTCAAGCCCTAAGGCACTTTGTTCATATTCACTCGACGAAGGCGAAGGGTTGGCAAGCGTGGGGTGGGCGGTGCCTTCATCGTTCCAGTAACGGGTGTTGAGTTTTAATTCTAACTTGCCAAATTGTTGAGGAAGCTCTGCATACGCATTGCTCACACTGCCTAGACCAATACAGCCCCATAGCAAATATTTATTCATTTTAAATTCCTTTTTTTAAGCATGAATAAGCCCTTTGCCTAACGCTGGGTTAGGCAAGCTTTTTATGAAATGGATGAATTAAGGAGAGAGTTTTTCGAGCACTTGGCCTTTGGTTTCAATGGCAAACAGGAAGGTCACAAGGCCACCAATGAGTGCCACAACGGCTAGCACACTAAACACATATTGAATGCCGTAACCACCAACCACGAGTCCCACCATAACCGGTCCAATTGCAGAGCCGGCACGTAACCAAGCGGTACTAAACCCGATGCCCATCGCACGTAGGCGAGTTGGGTAAAGTTCGGCAGCGTAGAGGTATAAAGAGAATGAAATGGTCTGCAAAATGGCATAGCTAATCGTTGCGAAAATTACAACTTCCATCGCCGATTTTGCGCCTAAAACCGAGAGGCTCATGAGTGGAATAATCGCCAAGAAAAACGCTGCACTGTACCAAGGACGGCGGCCGACTTTATCAATCATTAACGCACAGATAATAGAGGCAATCACACCCACGCCCGAAGTAATCCAGCCATAACCCAAACTGGTTTGCAGCGACAGACCAAAGTGTTGTTTGTAGAGGGATGGCAGCCAAGTCACCATGGCGTTGTTCACCATGTACACACAAAACCACATGCCCCATAGGGTAAAGGTCCGTTTACGGTAAATGCCACGGAACAGCTCGCGCCAATCGGTTTTTGCCATGCCTTGCGGGTTAATTTCTTTAACCACAGGTTCAGGCAAAGTTTTACCGCTTTTAATGGCACCGTCTTCAAAGCTTTTGACGACTTGATCTGCTTCTTTAAAACGACCTTTTGAAGCCAACCAGCGTGGTGACTCAGGCAAGAAAAATCGTAAAGGAATGACCAGTAAAGATGGAACTAGGCCCACAATAAACATGACTTTCCAGCCATAAATTGGCATCAGGAAAAATGCTGCCATGCCTGCAAACATAAGACCTAGTGGGAATAAAACTTCGTAGAGCAAGAAAAACTTACCGCGCTTTTCTGCACCAATAAACTCATTAATATAGGCACTCGCAACAGGCACTTCGCCCCCTGTTCCAACACCTTGTAAGAAACGGAAAATTAACAGCGACATTCCGCTCCATGCAAACAAACAAGAAATGTCCATTGCCACAAACAGTAAAATGGTAAAAGACAGTACTTTTAAACGACCGACTTTTTCGGCAAGAGAACCAAAAAAGATCGCACCGACCAGTTGCCCGACATAGCCCGCGGCAATGATCGCACCGACATAGGCAGGCGTCAGGTGCCATTCGGTAATGAGCTGAGGTAAAGCAAAGGCAATTGCTAGCACAGTATAAGCGTCAAAAAAGGTCGCTATACCGATGGTAATTCGCATAAATTGCATTCGACCAGTGACGGGTAGCCGTTCAAGTCTTGCAATAATTTCCGCATTTTTTTGATGATGACTAATTTGTTCTACATCCGCTAGATTTGTCATCTTCTATCTCCTTATCTACTACATTCCTCGTAGTTTTTTTGTTCTATTTCGCACTACCTGTTCACCACAGTTTGCATGCTTTTTATTATTGTTTTTAAGAGACATGCCCGATGTTTGGCCTCAGGCAGCGTACAGGAAAAAAAGGCTAGCGTACATGCTAGCCCGAATAGAATTTAAGCAACGGCTTGGGTTAAATCGACCTTGCCAATTCCGGCTTGACGCATTGCATCATGAATTTCTTGCTCAGCACCATCTGCCAGTGGAAGCAGTGGCGAACGCACAGTGGCATGGTCCAAAATTCCGCGAGCAACCAATGCATGTTTAAGCGCAACCGTACCTTCCATGTGTGAACCGCGGTGATAGACATTACGAGTCACTGGTAATAATTGGTCGTGAATAGCACGTGCTTTAGCATAATCTTTAGCTTTACCTGCTTTAATCATTTCAATTAACAGTTCAGGAGCAATGTTGCCGTAGCCAACTAAAGCGCCGTCTACATCAAACATGGTGTGAAGCAAATATTCATCGTGGCAAGTCAAAATCTGTAAGTCTGGACGTTCACGGCGAATAATTGGAATTTCAACATCCCAGCGGCGCATGTTACGTACACCATTTTTCATGGCAAACACACCCGGCTGTGCAGAAATGTCGAGTAGGGTCTCTAAGTCGTAAGTGGCTTTAGTCGCATCTGGATATTGGAATAAAATAGATGGCAAACCACTTTCTTCATAAATTGCTTTATAGCGGTCTTGTGGTGCGCCTTTTTGATAACCAAAACGCAACCAGCCATGTGAAGGGTAAATCAAACCTGCCGAAGCACCCGCGCTCACTGCACGTTTTGCTTCTTCTGCTGCAACCGAAGTACCTTCGAGTGTAATACCTGCGATTACCGGAATTTTGTCATCTACCGATTTAACAAAGCTTTCGATGACCTGCATTTGTTCTTTTTGCGACAAGAATGTTCCTTCACCTGCATGCCCAAGAACAACCAAACCTTTCACACCATCAATGCTGCCTAACCATGAACCTAAACGTTGAATTGCATTATGGTCTACTTGTCCGTCACGGGTAAAAGGAGTCACAGGTGCTGGGGTTAATCCACGTAAATCTAAACTCATAATCGTACTTCCTATACAGTGTAATTAAATATTCTCTGGTTCTTAATCTGACTTAAATCGTGTTGTAGAGAACATGATTGGAGTATAGAAATAGGTGAGCTATGTAGGAATTACCAATTCTTGAATTTCAGTTATACTGAAAATGTATGGCTCAAAAGTGCAAGTTTACGGTTTAGGAAGAATCGATGAATTATGATTTATGGAAAATATTTTTAGACGCGGTGGAGCTCGGTAGCTTAAGTAAAGTCGCCATGCTACATAACACTAACCAACCGCAAATCAGTCGGCAAATGAATGAGCTTGAAGCCCAATGTGGTGGTCGTTTGTTTAACCGAACTGGACGGGGCGTAGAACTCACCGATTTAGGCCAGCATTTACTTCCTAAAATTCGTTCATGGCTAAACGTAACCGATCAACTCAATAATGAAATTTTGCACTCGACCGATACTCCGATTGGTACGGTTCGTATTGCCAGTTTGCCGTCTACTGCACATCCCTTGTTATCGACTCTCTATAAAGTCCTTCAAGAGAAATATCCCTTAATTAAACTGTCAGTGCGTGAAGGGCAAGGGGTACATTTAGAAAAATGGCTGGAAGATGGCAGCGTCGATTTAGCCATTCTCTATCGGTTTAATCCGACACCTAAACAGGGCGATGTTTACCTTACCGAAGCCGATACCTATTTGGTCGGCTGTGAAGGAGATGAGTTAACTCGTGAAAGTGAAGTCGACTTTAAAAAAGTAAGTGAGTTACCGCTGGTCACGTTTTGCAGGCCAAGTAACTGGCGTAATTTTTTAGACCACATGGCTTATGAAAATGGGGTAGAGCTGAATATTGTGTTTGAAGCCGACTCGATTAGTTTGCAAACCCATTTGGTTTCCGAGTCTCGCATGTATACCATGCTGGGGCCGCAAGCTTTAAAAAAAGCTAGCCAATTGTTAGAACCCATTTAAAGTGTCTATATTCTCACCAATAAAAATGTCTAGTTTATGATGGCTTAAACATCATGGACTGGATATGAAATATAGATGCTGATCACTATGTCTGACAAAGAAATTCAACGTCTTGCTGTTCTGCAAGACGTTCGAGATCATCGTATTACACAAGTCCGTGCTGCTGAAATCCTTAATCTTTCAACCCGTCAAATTACCCGGTTATTACAGAAGCTCAATCAAGATGGTGTTTCAGGTATGGCGCATGCCAGTCGTGGTCAACCTGGCCATCGTCGCCATGATGATTTATTAAAATCAAAATGTCTTTCCATTATTTCTGAACATCTGCTGGGATTTGGACCTACCTTGGCCCATGAGAAGCTCAGCAGCATGTTTGACCTGAATATCCCGGTAGAAACGCTTCGGCGCTGGATGACTGCAAATGACCTCTGGATTCCACGATCCAAGCGCCTTAAACGTCCATATCAGCCACGTTATAACCGGGATTGCTTCGGTGAGCTAATCCAGATTGATGGCTCATATCATGACTGGTTCGAAGGACGCGCTGCTAAGTGCTGCTTGCTGGTTTATATCGATGATGCCACTGGAAAGCTGTTGCATCTGCGCTTCTGTGAGGCGGAAACGACCTTCGACTATATGCTTTCAACCCGAGCCTACATTGAACAATACGGTAAGCCTCTGGCCTTTTATAGCGATAAACATTCGGTCTTCCGAGTGAACCAGAAATCGAGCCAGGACAGCCAGATCACGCAATTTGGGCGGATTCTGAATGAGTTAAATATTGATATTATCTTCGCCAACTCACCCCAGGCCAAAGGCCGTGTGGAACGTGCCAATAGAACACTCCAGGATCGCCTGATCAAGGAAATGCGCCTAGAAGGTATCTGTTCAATTGCCGAGGCAAATGCCTGGCTGCCCTGCTTTATTGAGCATTTCAATCAGAAGTTTGCCAAGTGTGCGCGAAACTCAAAGAATTTACATCGGCCATTAACCGAATCTCATCTTGAACTGGATGATATTTTTACCTGGCAGGAACCGCGTAAGGTCACCAAGAATCTGACCCTGACCTATGACAAATGTATTTATCTGCTTGAACCGACAGAGCTGAATCATAAGCTTGTTGGGCAATATATTTCATTTCTGGAGTACCCAGATGGCACTGTGGCCCTCATGTACGAGGGACGAAAGCTCAACTACAGCATTTTCAATAAATTAGCTGGGCTACAGCAGAATGAGATCGTTGAGAATAAACGGTTAGGTACAGTTCTGGCACATATTCAGCAACAGCATGAAGAGTTGGAAAAACAGAATAAACGTTCCCGTCTCAAGAAAAGTATGCCGAGTCGTAAAGCTCAGAAAGCTGTTATTGAACAAAGAAAGTTAAATCCTGTGCTTGACTCTTGTGGTTAAAAACAGGACATTTTAAATGGTTTATCGCATAGACATTTTAATTGGTGAATAACACCAATACACCTCAATTCAAGCCGCAAAAATTATTAACCCTGCGCTCAAGCGCTATATTTCTTTGTCTATTTCTAAGCACGGCTATTTAACGCCTGCGTGTAAGGCGGTGATGGAAGAAATTAGAAATTTGGCCGATTTGCTTTAATTAAACCGTAACTTTATGACTGATACTGCTGCATGGCGCGCATCATAATTGTTGCTATTTTGAAGACAGTGTTGCGACATTAAACAGTCTATGTTTTTACATGCTTTTTTGTTTTTATAAATGCTTTAGCTTTGATTTGTTTTTAAATATTTAAAACATCTTTTTAGTGAATTTAATGACTTTAAAATAACAGGATGCTGCTTATGCCAGAGACCTCAATTCAACAAGAGACACAAAGTACATGGGCACTATGTCGAGATCCTGTTTTACTGACTATGGTCGGTGGAGCAATTGATACTATTGGCTTTATTGCGTTATTTGGTTTTTTTACCGCGCATGTAACGGGTAACTTGGTGCTTGCAGGAGCAGCCTTGGTGAAGGGCGGTACAGGGGTCTGGATTAAGCTTGCTGCTATTCCATTGTTTATTTTGACAGTGGTGATTACCAAACTGTTAATTGACCGTAGTCAGGCCAAACACAAAACGCTGTCTTATTTATTTTTGTTTGAAGCTATTTTTCTGTTTGCCTTTATGGTGTCAGGACTGTACTTCGAGCCATTTAAAAATGCCGATGCGATTACCGTTGCTATCACGGGTGGCCTCGGTTTAATTGCCTTAGCTATTCGTAATACTTCAAGTAAAACCCTCATTAAAAATATTAGCCCAAGTACCATGATGACAGGCAACACCACCCAGCTTGGGATTGATATTGCCAACTTGCTAAAAAACAATAATGAGGCCAATCGGGCAAGTCTGCTTAAAAGTGCCAGTATTGTCATTGGTTTTGTGATTGGTGCTTTTATGGGGGCTGTGCTTTATGTCTATTTTGACTTTTGGAGTGTAGCACCGTTTATTTTACCTATCCTTTATTTTTCTTATTTGGCTTCACAGCAGAAGTTTAAACAAGCTTAAACAGAGCTGTTGAAAGAGCCTGAATTTTAAGAAATTCGGGCTTTTATTTTTTTAATAAAGCACCATTGAAGTTGAGCTGAAATTGTTCGTTCACAGCTTTACAGGCATAATGACGAGTGGGGAAATACATTCGATAAAGGAATGCACAATGACAAAATCCGGCCATTATTTAGTGCTTGCAATAATGGGACTGCTTAGCGGTTGTCAGGTCATTCATTTAAAAGAAAGTAACTTAAGCAGCGCTTTAAAAAGTAAAAATGAAAGCATTTTGACTGACAATACGTTAAGCCATCAAACCCAAAACCTACTGTATTTGGTCAAAGAAAATGAGAAGTCTTGTCTGCAAAATTTTGAAGATTGTTTAAAGAAAATTCAGGGACTGTCTGAAAATAGCAGCAGAGAAGAGCGTTATGCTGCGCTGAGTGAAATTTACTTGGCAAAAGCTTTAGATGTGGGACGTAGTAGCCAGTGTAATGTGGGTAGTAAAAATAATCGTTGTGTCGAGCAAGAGTTAGCACTGTTTGATAAAAGCTTGCGTTATAGCTATGTTTATTTGTTTGACTCTGAGGAGTCGCCGTTCGATCGGGTATTTGACCATCGGCAAAATCAGGTGCGTATTTTTTATAACGTGGCTTTGTCAAAGCTTATGACCACGTATTTTAATCATTTAAATACGCTTCATTTTCCACCTTTACTAAAAGCAGATGGGCATGAGTACCAAGTCAACTTTGATCATGCAGTAGATGTACAAAACATTGAAGTCGATACTTTTCGCTCTAGCTATAATATGAACTTTTCAGGGTTTAATACTGTCAACCGTAAGGATGGTTTAGGAGCCGAGTTTATTGTTGGGCGTAAGGAGCATGATGTAAATCATGGTTTCATTTTAGACCCCGACGCTTTTTACGCTCACCAGAGTAATCCCAACATACATTTACCACGCTTCTTTCCAGTTACTGCGATTGCCTACCCAAAACAAAAGGCCACAGCCGATCAAGTCATTGCTGGGGCAGATTTGGAAATTTCCATGTTCGACCCTTATCGGCAGGACCGTGTAAAAGTTGAAGGTGTGGACTATCCGCTCACTGCAAACTATTCGGCGCCTTATGGATTGTGGCTGTCGAAATATAATTTAGGGGCAGCGGGTTATTGGTCTTTAATTAATAAAGAAGCCAATTTGATCATGCCGCATTTATATATGCTGGAACCTTTTAACCCGAATAAAAAAATCATTGTGTTTATTCATGGCTTAGCAAGTAGCCCAGAGGCTTGGGTGAGCCTAACCAATGACATTATGGGAGATGCCGAATTAAGAAAAAATTATCAAGTTTGGCAGGTTTTTTATTCAACCAATATGCCGATTTTTGAAAGTCGTTTTCAGATTTATTCATTGCTGAATCAGGCTTTTCAAAATGTTGCCAAAGACAGTTACGCTGCGCACGATGCAGTGTTGGTTGGGCATAGTATGGGCGGAGTAATTAGCCGTTTATTGGTAAGCGATGCTGATGTTTCAGAGCAAGCCATGCAAAAAATGAATGAAGCTCAGCTCAATCGTTTAAAGCAAAATCCTGTTATTCGAGAGCGCTTTCAGTTCAAGACTTTGCCCTATTTTAAGCGGGTTGTTTTTGTTTCGGCGCCGCATCATGGTACAGATTACGCTGATCGATGGTTTACTCAAATTGCTCGTCGTGTCATTCGTTTGCCTGCTGACTTTTTTATTGCGGTCGAAATGAGAGATGAGAAAAATACAAAACTCAGAAAAGGTTTAATTGAAAATGGAGCGAGTAATTTAAGTCGTTCATCTAACTTTATGAAGCTTACGCAAGCCATTCAGCCATCGTCCAATGTGGTCTATCACTCGATTATGGGTAATATAAATGGTACGACGGATAAGTTAAAAAGCAGTGACGGGATTGTACCGTATCAAAGTTCACATTTAGGTGGGGAGCAGTCGGAGCTGATTATTAAAGGTGGGCATTCAATACAAACCTCACCAGAGGCAATTTTAGAATTACGTCGTATTTTAAGGTTGCATTTAAAGCAGTCGCAGCTTTCAAAATAGAATTTTTGTTTTAGAAAACCACTGCTGACAGACTCAACAGTGGTTGAAGTGATTAATTAAGCTGGTTTTGTTTGAGCGATTTTTTATGCTCAAAGTAGCTGATTGAAAAAATAACCAAGCCAACCAAATACAACACGCCAGACAACAGCAGCAAGTCTAAACCTGCTGCATAGAGCAACCAAAGTGCATAGATTGAAGCGACACTTGCAATAGCGATATGCGGCGTGCGTTTATGGCGAATGGATTCTTTAAGATAAAAAGCCGACACCAGAAAATAAGGCAGCAAAATCATGACCGATGAAATCAGTAAAAGCTGAGTGTAGTTTTTATTGAAAAAATACACGGCAATCAGGGAGCCTTGTACCACAATAGTAGTGAGCCAAAGTGATGAAATCGGTACATTGTTCTGATTATTCTTTAAAAATAGTTTCGGGAATGCACCATTTTTTGCGGCTAGATATGGAATTTCGGTCGCAAATAACGTCCAGCTTAAATAAGAAGATGAAACTGAAATAATCAGGCCGATGGTAATAATGATGGTACCCGGTAAGCCGATCAATTGCTGCAAAATGGTCGCCATAGATGGGTTATGCATGCCTGCAAGGGCTTCACGACTTGCCACACCATAAGCCAGTACTGTCACCATGACGTAAAAACTTAACGCCAGTAACACACCTAAAATGGTCGCTTTACCAATGTCATTACGGTTCTTTGCACGCGATGATAAAACTACCGCACCTTCAATACCCGTAAATACCCAAAGGGTAATCAGCATCAGGTCTTTGACTTGCTGCCAAAGTGGAACTTTTAAAGAGAAGTCATTTAAGTTGAGTTTGAATAAATCAAACTTAAAGGCAATGAAGGTAAAGAAGATGAAAACCACCATTGGAATAATTTTGGCAATAGTCGCTAGCAAATTTACAACAGCGGCTTCTTTAATGCCTCGGCTCACTAACCAATGTACCAGCCATACAAAAATGCTTGAACCAATCAGAGAGTAGAGCGTGTTACCTTCACCAAAAATAATATGGTCTTTGCTGTCGGTAAACATACCAACGCCTGAAAAGGCAATGACCACATAGCCGACAATACCAATGGTGGTACATAACCAATAACCCCACGCCGAGCAAAACCCGATGAGGTCTCCAAATCCTTCCCGCGCATAGTTATAAATACCGCCGTCTAGATCTGGTCGTTGACGGGTTAAATGCAACAATGACAGGGCTAAGAAAATAATGCCGACCCCAGTAATGAGCCATGCAACAAGAAGGGCAGAGCCGTTGGCAACTTGAGCCATATTTTGGGGAAGGCTAAATACGCCAGACCCCACCATAGAGCTAAATACCAGCGCTGTAAGAGACAACAATCCGATTTTGGCAGCAGACATGGTATTTATTCTTTAAAAAATTGAGAAAGTTCAGCAATGTGTTCTGGTCCAATACCACAGCAACCGCCAACCAGACTTGCACCTGCTTGCTGCCACTGTTTAGCAAAACCAAGATAAGCTGGAGCATCTAAGTCTTTACGAATTTCATCTAAGCCATCGTTCGCAGTAGCGCTGTCATCTTGTGGTGGGAAAGCGTTGGCATAGGCGCCAATTTGTACAGACTCTGGAATAAGTCCTTTAATCTCATTAATCGCTTGCAAGATCACTTCAGGTTGGCAGCAGTTAAACAACACTGCTTTGGCATTGGATTGTTTGATGAAATCAGCCACTTGCTGCATGTTTTCGCCTGAACGAAGTAAAGCTTGTTCCTGTTTAATTTCATCTTGCAGTGTAAATGACACCCAATAGTCCTTACCATCTTGTGGCAATAACGCGTGTACTGTTTCAACTTCTTTTAAGCAAGACTGAGTTTCAGCGAGCCAGAAATCTACTTCTGGTGCCAATGTGTTAATGATAGGCTCAGCTAGGTTTTTAGCCTGTTCTGGTTGGAACAAGTCTGCACGGTAAGAACCAAATAACGGTGGTAAGCAGCCTGCGATTTTGACATTTTTACCGCTTTCTTTAACTGCATTTTTCGCTTGTTCGATGGCAACTTTAATTAAACGTACGCCGTCAGTTTCAAAGCGTTCCTGACCAATGTGAAATGGTACAACTGCGTAGTTGTTAGTCGTGATGACTTCTGCACCAGCATTAATAAAGTCGAGGTGAACTTCTTTTACTGTTTCAGGTGCTTCAATAAGTGCTAAAGCAGACCATTCTGGTTGACGAAATGGAGCGCCACGACGGGCCAATTCACGGCCTAAACCGCCATCTAAAATTTTCATAAATTACAACATAAAGGGAGAAAAATAATTCAGCTAATCTAACGTGTAGGTGAATTCTATTCAATCACTAATATGCTCTATATATTTCAAAAAAATGAGATGGTTATGAAAAATTTTTCTTAAAAGGAATTCTGTAAATGCTGTTCAGTTTTACTGATGAACTTCACGTGAAAATGAGCGTGTATTGGTTTGAAAACATAGTATGAAAAAACGATCTTACAAAGCGCCATATTGTTGCCAGCTTTCGCCTGTATGCTGCGTTTTATAATAGGCTTGAAGTTGAGCAAGTTGTGTAAAATGTACACCCGACCAAGCAAATAAACTAATGAATAATAAGACTTTATATAAGCTACGAACTTTATTGAAGCGAGCAAAAGCTAACATAACAAAGAACAATGCAGGTAAAAATATAAAGAACTGGAGAGGTGAGAAAAAGAAATGAGTACTACTGAAATATAACGCGACTGCACTTAGCAGCACATTTAAAACTGAACAGATTTTCTGGTACTTGCCGAGCTTAAACGTATAAGCAGTGATAATAAATAATACGGCTGAGCTGACGTAAATTGCTGTACCACCAATCATCCACATATAAAACCCGCTTAACAAAAGATAAGCCAGCAGCAAAATAAGTACGAGCTTAAAACAAAATGACAAGAGGCGAGGTGATACGTTTAAAGGCGTCATAGCGAATCTATATCTCAACTAAGGTCTTAAAAAAACAAAAGGACGAATCGAGATTCATCCTTTTGATATTTTACTTATACATCCTCAAACTTAGTTTGCTTTTGCCACAGGGGCAGTAGCAGTTTCATCGTTTGCAGCTTTGAATGGAGATGTATAGTTCAAGCCAAGTGTAGAACTTGTGTACTGACGAACTTTGTCGAGTAACACAGGGTCTTTGCTCAAGTCTTGCTTATAAGAAACTACAATTTCATGAAGTTTTTGGTTCCACTTACCTTCAGTTTGCTGAGGGAAAGCTTTTTCAAGTAAGTTAAGCATGATGTATGGAGAAGTCGAAGCACCCGGAGACGCACCTAACAATGCAGTTACAGCGCCGTCTTTAGAAGCAAAGATTTCTGTACCGAATTGAAGTGTCGCAGGTTTACCCGGTTCTTTCTTGATGATTTGAACACGTTGACCACCTTGGCTTAAACGCCAGTCTTCAGCTTTCGCATCTGGGTAGTATTTACGAAGTTCATTTAGACGGTCTTGGTCTGACATCATCACTTGGCTCACCAAGTATTTAACAAGATCAAGGTTTTCCAGGCCAACAGTCGTCATTGGTAAAATGTTGTTTTTGTTGGTTGATGCAAGCAAATCAAGCTGTGAACCATTTTTCAGGAACTTGTTTGAATAGGTTGCAAATGGGCCAAACAATACATATTTTTTACCGTCGATATAACGTGTATCAATATGTGGTACAGACATTGGAGGCGCACCAAGTTCAGCACGACCATATACTTTTGCGGTATGTTGAGCAGTAATTGCTGGGTTATCAGTAATTAAGAACTCACCACCTACAGGGAAGCCAGCATATTGTTTCGCCTCTGGTAAACCAGTAAGTTGCAATAATTTAACCGCTGCACCACCTGCACCGATAAACACAAAACGTGTTTTAACGTGATCTGTTTTACCAGTTTTCAAATCTTTGAAAGTTACAGTCCAAGTTTTGTCATCATTTTGGCTGATGCCAGAAACTTCAGTTGAAGTCTGTAATTTGAAATTTGGGTTTTGGCTTAAGTGTTTCACTAACTGATTCGTGATTGAACCGTAGTTAACGTCTGAACCAACTTCCATACGCGTCGCTGCAACTTTTTGAGTTGGGTCACGATCGTTCATCACCAAAGGTGCCCATTGCTTAATTACAGCTGGGTCTTCAGTAAATTTCATACCTTTGAACAACGGGCTTTGAATCATGGCAGCATAACGTTTTTCTAAGAACTGAACGTTATCGCCCCAAACGAAAGCAATGTGCGGAACAGGGTTAATGAATGATTTTGGTTCAGCTAAAACGCCTTGTTTTACCTGATATGACCAGAACTGTTTTGCTACTTCAAACTGAGAAGCAACTTTTTCAGCTTTGGCAATTTCCATCTTACCGTTTTTCTCTTCGGTATAGTTCATTTCCATAAAGCCAGAGTGGCCTGTTCCGGCATTGTTAAAGCCGTTTGAACTTTCTTGAGCAACTTGGTCAAGACGCTCATACATACGAATTTGCCAATTCGGTTCAAGCTCAGTGAAGTAAGTACCGAGAGTGGCACTCATGATGCCGCCGCCAACAAGAACGGCATCAACAACTGGCTCATCTTTTGCAGTTTGCACTTGTTTTGACGCAATCGGTCTAAACAAGAAAACAATACCTGCAATTAAAATAATAATGATTAATACCAGAAGGTATTTCAAAAACTTTTTCATGCAAGGGGAACCTTAAAATAAGTTATTTGAGTCACTTAAGGTGTGAGGAAACCTAGACAGCGTATCCAGACAAAACGGATATAAATGCGAAAGTAAAATTCTCCAAAACAGAGAACTTTAAAAAAAGAAAAATTACTTGGGATTATCGCAAACACTCTATATTTTAGACTAATTTTGCATTGACAAGACAATTTTTATAATAAATGGGTTCTATCAAAATCATAAATATGATTTATATTTAATCAAATTAAGCTTTTATAAGATTATTTTTTGCTGATATTTTTGTATAAGCATTTGAAAATTATTAATTAAAATAATTATGGTTAAAATTAAACCACTTGATGGTAATTTGCCTATAAAAATAGATTAATTTTTATTTCATGCCATATTTGTGTAAATGTTTAGCTTATAGCCGCTTATTTTTTGTCATACATAGTTCTTATTAATGTTTATGCAGTACCTATTAAATTCAGGGCATATTTCTGTATAAGAAATATGCCCTTAACGGTTTTATGACGCGACATAGAACGGTGCAGTTGAACGTGGTAATGCTTCACGTCCACGAATTTGGTCTGCAATTTTCTCGGCAATCATAATAGTGGTTGCATTTAAGTTACCCGTAATAATGAGCGGCATAATTGAGGCATCAACTACACGTAAACCATTCATACCGTGTACACGGCCTTGACCATCTACAACAGCCATCTCATCTTCACCCATCTTACAGCTACAAGACGGGTGGTAAGCCGTTTCTGCGTGGTTACGAACAAAGTCATCAAGCTCTGCATCACTTTGCAAATGTTTACCCGGACTAATTTCTTCACCACGATATGGATCAAGCGCAGGTTGCTGCATGATTTCACGTGTGATACGAATTGCATCACGGAATTCACGCCAGTCTTGTTCAGTCGACATGTAGTTAAACAAGATACTTGGATGTTCAAATGGATCTTTCGATTTAAGTTTGATACGACCACGTGAAGGGGAACGCATTGAACCCACGTGAGCTTGGAAGCCGTGTTCTTTTACTGCATTACTACCGTTGTAGTTAATCGCAACTGGCAAGAAATGGTACTGAATGTTTGGCCACTTGAACTCATCGGAACTACGGATAAACCCACCTGCTTCAAACTGGTTACTTGCGCCAATACCTGTACCGTTAAATAACCACTCGGCACCAATGGCAGGTTGGTTATACCATTTTAAAGCAGGGTATAAGGAAACGGGTTGCTTACATTTATACTGTAAGTACATTTCCAAATGGTCTTGCAGGTTTTCACCTACACCCGGCAAATCATGAACCACATCAATGTCCATTGATTTTAAGAAGGTACTTTGACCTACGCCTGAGCGCTGTAAAATTTGTGGAGAAGCAATTGCGCCTGCACACAGTAGCACTTCTCGTTTAACTAAGGCGCGTTGCAAGTTGTTTTGATCAGCGCCAATAATGTATTCAACACCAATCGCTTGTTTTTGATTAAACAAGATTTTATTGGTCGTCGCGTGAGTCAAAATAGTCAGGTTTGGACGACCTTTTGCCATATCTAAATAACCACGTGCAGTACTTGAGCGACGGCCTTTAGGCGTAACTGTACGGTCCATTGGACCAAAGCCTTCTTGCTGGTAACCATTTAAGTCATCAGTACGTGGGTAACCTGCTTGTACACCTGCTTCAACCATGGCATGGAACAGCACATTGTTGCCATTTTTTGGCGTAGCAACGGACACAGGGCCATTGCCGCCATGATAGTCATTTTCACCAATGTCACGAGTTTCGGCTTTTTTGTAGTAAGGCAAGCAATCGGCATAAGTCCAGTTTTCAAGGCCTTTATGGGTTGACCATTGCTCTAAATCCATTGCGTTACCGCGGATATAGCACATGCCGTTAATTAAAGATGAGCCACCTAAACCTTTACCACGACCACATTCCATACGGCGGTTATTCATGTGTGGTTCAGGGTCAGTTAAATAAGCCCAGTTATAGCGACGACCTTGAAGAGGGTAGGCCAAAGCTGCTGGCATTTGTGTACGGAAATCTAAGCGATAATCTGGTCCGCCCGCTTCTAAGAGTAAAACGGTGGTATCTTTGTCTTCGGTAAGACGCGCAGCGAGTACATTTCCGGCAGATCCTGCGCCAATAATAATGTAATCATATTCTTTAATATTCATAACTATCCTTTTTTTACTAACAGTTTGCCTGAGCAATCTATAAAGACTGCTCGGCATATGTGATTTAGGTTGAAGGTTTTAGAGCGATTGCGGCATTAAAAAATGCTTTGATAATCGCCAAGTTCAACTTGAATAGATTTGATACGGGTATAGTGCCCAAGCGTGGTTAAGCCATTTTCGCGGCCTACACCAGATTGCTTGTAGCCGCCGACTGGCATTTCGGCAGGTGATTCACCCCAAGTGTTAATCCAGCAAATACCAGCTTCAATTTGGTGAATAATGCGATGAGCGCGGCTAATATCTTGAGTGACCACACCGGCAGCTAAACCAAAGGTTGTGTCGTTGGCACGTTGAATCACTTCTTCTTCGGTTTCATAGCTTAAGATGCTCATGACAGGTCCAAAAATTTCTTCTTGAACAATGGACATCTGGTCAGTGCAGTCGCTAAATACTGTCGGTAGTACATAAGCGCCTTTGGCAAGCTCGCCTTCGGTCGCACGACCACCACCGATTAATACTTTAGCGCCTTGTTGTTTGCCCGACTCAATGAAAGACAACACTTTTTCCATATGCGGGAAGCTGGTGAGCGGACCGAAATTTATTTCTTCAGCCATTGGGTCGCCAATGCGAATACGTTTTACGCGCTCTACAACGGCTTTTTCAAAGTCGGCTAAACGTGATTTTGGAACAAATACACGGGTGCCGTTGGTACATACTTGACCTGAACTAAAGAAGTTTGCCATGACTGCAATATCTGCAGCACGGTTAAGGTCAGCATCTTCACAAATAATCAGTGGTGATTTACCACCAAGTTCCATAGTCACTTCTTTAAGTGTAGAGCCAGCAGCGCTTGCCATGACTTTTTTGCCAGTTTCCACACCACCAGTAAATGAGATTTTTTCAATCACAGGATGTTCAGTGAGCCATTGACCAATTTCACGGCCAGCACCTTGCACCACGTTAAACACGCCGTCTGGTAAGCCAGCTTCTGTATAGATTTCTGCAAGTTTAAATGCAGTGAGTGGAGTGGTTTCACTTGGCTTGAAAATCATAGCATTGCCAGCAGCAAGGGCAGGGGCAGATTTCCATAAAGCGATTTGAATTGGATAGTTCCAGGCACCAATACCGGCAACCACGCCTAAAGGTTCGCGGCGTGTATAAAAGAAACTTGACTCGCGAAGTGGAACTTGTTCGCCTTGAATAGCGGTTGCAAGTCCTGCGTAATATTCGAGTACATCGGCACCAGTCACAATATCGACGGTAGATGTTTCGCTGTAGGCTTTACCAGTGTCGAGTGTTTCAAGACGGGCAAGCTCATCATTACGTTCACGGAGAATATCGACAGCACGACGTAAAATACGTGAACGCTCCATAGCGGTCATGGCTGCCCAGATTTTTTGTCCTTGTTGGGCACTTTTTACAGCAGCTTCAATATCTTGTTCAGATGCCTGTTGAAGAGTCGCGATTGTCTCACCGTTGGCAGGGTTAATACTATTAAATGTTTTACCACTGGTTGCTTCAACGTAGCGTCCATGGATATACAGTTGATAAACTTGTACATCACTCATTTTGTCTCTCCTGCAAAGGCTTGTTCGCAAATTGCAATTGCGTTTTTACATAATCGTAAGCAATGGAACGGGCCAGTTCGCTGTCAAATTCGTTATGACGGCTTAAACTGCCACGTAGCCATAATCCATCAATCAATGCTGCCAAACCTCTTGCGGCAACACTGGCCTGTTGTTCATCTATTAACTTGAGAAAATAAAACTTCAAGTTGGAATACAGGCGTTGATCATTAATCTTTTGCAAACGGCTCAGGTCTGGTACATGCATACTTGCAGACCAAAAGTCTAACCAGACCCGCATTGCTTTTTCATTTACCTGACTAATGTCAAAGTTAGAGTCAATAATTGCCTTAATCTGGCTTTCCGGATGCGAATCTGCTTCTGCTCTGTATTGTTCGGTTTTCCGACGCAAAACATTCAGCATTTCTTGCATACAGGTATTTATTAACCCTTGTTTGTCGCCAAAATAATGGCTAACAATGCCGGTCGACAGCTCGGCTTTTTTTGCAATTTGTGCAATGGTGGTATTGGATAACCCCACTTCATAAATTACGTCGAGTGCAGCGTTCATAATCTCTTCACGGCGCACATGCTCTGGTTTTACTCTGCGTTTTGTCATGATTGTCCACATCAGCACTTTTATGGGTGCTTTAAATTCAGCATGTTAACTTGCAGAGCATCATAGCACTTTTTTTATCATACTTGTTATTGATTGAACGTTCAATCAATAACAAGTATGATGTGTAAAAATCAATGAATTTTTGAATCTTACTTCGGGGTAGAAGAGATAGAATCAGAAGTTCTTACGGATAGGATGATGCGCATAAGTCCGGTACTTATCACGTTATTTTGGAAAAAATACACCGATTGCAAGGAGCAATAAGATGGTGTTGAAAAGTGATGGATATTCTTCAGACCATATTCGGTTAAATCGTTTCGTATTTTGGAGTTCGGCAGTCAGTATCGGCATTTTTGGCCTATTGTTTGTGCTGTTTCCAGAAAAAAGTCAGTTTTGGCTGACCTATGTGCAAGAGCAGGTAAACCACTTTTTCGGGTGGTATTACATGTTGGTGATTGTGCTGTGTTTAGGCTTTGTGGCTTGGCTTGCCTTCTCAAAAGTTGGGCAAATTCCGTTAGGTAAAGATGACGACAAACCCGAGTTTGGCTATTTGGCTTGGACCTCAATGCTATTTTCAGCAGGGATTGGTATCGCGCTACTTTATTACGGCGTGGCAGAACCTGTTGACCATTTTCTAAGACCACCTGAAGGTGAGGCAGGTACTATTCAGGCCGCCCGAAATGCCATGACCTATAGCTTTTTGCATTGGGGTATTCATGGCTGGGTGCTTTATGCCTTGCTCGGTGTGACCTTAGGTTACTTTGCTTTTAGACAAGATTTACCGCTTGCATTGCGCTCGGCTCTCTATCCAATTTTCGGAGAGCGGGTTCATGGCTTAGTGGGTGATTTTGTCGATGGCTTTGGTATTTTAGCGACAGTCATTTCGCTCGTGACCAACTTAGGTATTGGTGCTTTAGTGTTGGTTTCAGGTATTTGTTATTTAATTCCTGAAATACCGCATAGCTCTGCAACCTTAATTACAGCTGTTCTCGTCATGATGAGTGTTGCGACCATCACCACAGTAGTGGGTATTGAAAAAGGTCTGGCATGGTTATCGCGTATTAATTTGCGTTTGCTCTATGCTTTACTTTTATTTGTATTTTTAACAGGACCGACGAACCATTTGTTAAATGGTCTTGTTCAAAATGTCGGTGATTACCTCAACAATTTTATGGGTAAAAGTTTTGATATGTATTTATACAATCAAAAAGCCAGTGGCTGGTTGGGTTCATGGACTGTGTTTTATTGGGCATGGTGGATTGCTTGGGCACCTTTTGTAGGGATGTTTATTGCCCGAATTTCCAAAGGTCGAACCATTCGTGAAGTGGTTTTGGGTGTATGTCTCATTCCACTCGGCTTTACACTGGCTTGGATTTCTATTTTTGGAAACACCGCAATTCATTTTATTCTCAACCAAAAGCAGAAAGCTTTAGGTGATATGGTTTTAAGTGATCCAGCGTTGTCATTATTCAAATTACTCGAATATCTCCCGTTTAATCCGTATATTGCCGGGATTGTTGTTGTAATTTGTTTCGTTTTATTTTTGACCCCTGTTGGGTCTGGTACACTAATGATCGCCAATTTGTCCTCGAAAGGGGGCACCAGTGATAGTGATTCACCGATCTGGTTACGCATCTTTTGGTCTGTGGTCATTACCATTGTAAGTATCGGCTTATTATTAGCAGGTAGTTTTAACTCCATGCAAAGTGCAGTGGTGTTATGTGGTTTACCATTTTCTGTGATTATTTTGCTTTATATGTTTGGTTTAGCCAAAGCCTTAAAGCAAGATGATTTTGACCCGAATGTTGCGAAAAAGCAGTTAGCTATTTCAAAAGACATTTCTATTCCATCGAATTGTGACCAGAACAAAGTAACCGAGGTTTTATAATCTTGGTTCATCACATTTATTTATTTTTTTGCGTTCAAAGCAGTCTTTTCATTATGGTTAAATAGTGAAAAGACTAAATTGAATATTTTATTTTTCTTCTATTCCTTGAGGATTGTATGGCAACAGATAATCCAAGAGCAGTTGATGATTTAACATTATCTAAATCTAAAAAAGACCCGCTTAATCGTGTGGTTTTTTATATTTCAGCTCTAATCATTTTAATCTTTTCTCTCGTTACTTTTTTATTTAACGATTTCGCAAATCGAACCATTAACACCGTCCTTGCGTGGGTAACGTCAACCTTTGGCTGGTATTATTTACTGGCTGCAACGCTATATATGGTGTTTGTCATTTTCATTGCCTGTTCAAGATATGGTGAAATTAAGCTTGGTCCTAAACACTCAAAGCCTGAGTTTAGTCTACTGAGTTGGTCTGCCATGCTGTTTTCGGCAGGTATTGGTATCGATTTAATGTTCTTCTCAGTGGCCGAGCCATTATCTCATTATATGCAGCCGCCTGTTGGCGTAGGCCAGACCTATGAAGCTGCACGCCAGAGTATGGTGTGGACGCTGTTTCACTATGGTTTGACCGGATGGTGTATGTATGCCTTGATTGGTATGGCACTTGGCTATTTCAGTTATCGCTATAACTTGCCGCTTACCATTCGTTCTGCACTTTACCCAATTTTTGGGAATAGGATTAATGGGGCCATTGGCCATAGTGTGGATACTGCCGCCGTCATCGGGACAATTTTTGGTATTGCGACCACCTGCGGGATTGGCGTAGTACAGCTGAACTATGGTTTGCATGTTTTATTAGGACTGCCAGAGAATATCTGGATGCAGTTTGCACTGATTGCCATTGCAGTGGGTATTAGTATTATTTCAGTGACATCTGGGGTGAATAAGGGCCTTCGGATTTTGTCTGAAATCAATATTTATGTATCAATTGGTCTTTTGCTGTTTATTTTGTTTTTAGGTAATACCGAGTTTTTACTCAATGCGCTGGTACAAAATATTGGCGACTATCTAACTCGATTCCCGACCTTGGCTCTTCAAAGTTTTGCTTTTGAGCAACCTAAAGATTGGATGAGCAGTTGGACCTTGTTCTTCTGGGCATGGTGGATTGCTTGGTCTCCATTTGTAGGACTCTTTTTGGCACGTATCTCAAGAGGACGTACTATCCGTGAGTTCGTGTGCGGGACTTTAATTATTCCCTTGTTATTTACCTTAACGTGGTTATCTATTTTTGGTAATAGCGCATTGCACAGCGTGATTTTTGAAGGCAACCAAACTTTGGCTGCAACGGTATTATCCAATCCGGCACATGGTTTTTATGACCTGTTAGCGCAGTACCCAGGTTTTACCTTCATTGCTTCAATTGCGACGGTGACGGGTCTTTTATTTTATGTGACTTCTGCTGACTCGGGTGCATTAGTTTTAGGTAACTTCACGACCAAGCTTACGCATATTGATAATGATGCACCACGTTGGTTAAGTGTGTTCTGGGCAATTGCCATTGGGTTATTAACGCTCGCTATGCTGATGACCAACGGGATTACTGCTTTGCAAAATGCCACCATTATTATGGGACTACCGTTTAGTTTCGTAATGTTCCTTGTGATGGCAGGGCTTTATAAGTCACTCAGACTTGAAGACTACAGGCACGCTAGTCGAAGTATGAATGCAGCACCCGTGGTAGGTAACGTCGACATCCTTAACTGGAAAAAGCGGTTGACCCGAGTGATGCACCATCCGGGAACAACTGAAACCAGACGTATGCTCGACACAGTTTGTCAGCCTGCTGTGCAAGCCGTTGCCGATGAGCTTATTAAGCAAGGCGTGAATGTAGATGTACAGCAGACCCCACTTGAAGACGAAGAGGCGTTATATCACCTCGATATCACTATTCATTTGGAAGAAGAGCAAAACTTTGTTTATCAGATTTGGCCTGTCCGTTATAGCGCGCCTAACTTTAGTCAGCGTGTAAAACGAGGCAAACAGTTCTATTACCGTCTCGAAACTTATCTTTATGAAGGTTCTCAAGACAACGACCTTGTTGGTTACAGTAAAGAACAGGTCATTAATGACATTTTAGATAAATATGAAAGACATATGACCTTCTTACATATCAATCGTATTAGCCCTGGAAACCGACCATTGTTCCCAGATCCACAAGCTTAAGAGGAAAATGCATGGCTTCTCCTTATCTACATTCTTTTGCTTTATTTTTCTCATTGCTCAATCCATTTTTAATGAGCATTTATATGATTGGCCTAATCCGCCATTCAGAAGCTAAGGTATTTAATAAAGCGCTGATTCAGGGAAGTTTGATTGCTTTTATTGTGTTCATGCTGTTTGCATGGGGCGGTGAAACAATTTTTAGTAAATATCTGAATGTACGTTTTGAAGCCTTTCAGATTTTTGGTGGCCTGATCTTTTTGGTGATTGGCTATCGTTATGTGTTTCAGGGTGCCGATACCATTGGTGAAATGCGCGGTGCTCCTGAGCATTTAGCTGGAACCATCGCTATGCCATTTATGATTGGGCCAGGTACTATTAGTGCTGCTGTAGTCACAGGCATAGAAATGTCAATTGGTGAAGCAGCCCTAGTGATTGCCTTTACGTTATTTTTAACCTGTAGTATTTTGATTTTGATGAAATTTTCACATGATCATTTACGCTATAAACATGCCAAACATATTGACCGATATTTTGATATTGTTGGGCGTTTATCAGCGTTATTAATCGGTACGATCGCTATTGATATGATTATCAATGGTGTGACAGGTGTGATTAATAAAGTTTAGCAAGTATCGGTCAACATCGTGCTATGCCATTTAATATTGAAAAATGGCATAGCACTTTTTTTATTATTTTTAATTTCTCAATCAATTTTTATTTAAGAAAAACTAAAAAATAATTAAAAATAATAGATTAAAAAAGCTTCGTTCAAAAAAAGAATAAACAATATTAAAAAATACGATGCTATGTTGTGGATTTAAGCATGTTTTTTTTGTGAATTATCAACCATAATGTTTCTGAGCTTGTTTGAGACAGAGTTGAGTCATGCCTACATTAGATGAAATGACAACCGTAACTGATGATCAGTCAGAATTAACCATGTCAGTTTTAATGACCCCTGATATGGCAAATTTTTCAGGTAATGTTCATGGTGGAACAATTCTTAAGCTGTTAGACCAAGTCGCCTATGCTTGTGCAAGCCGTTATTCGGGCAGCTATGTGGTCACTTTGTCTGTAGATAAAGTGAATTTTAAAGAACCCATTTATGTAGGTGAGTTAGTCACCTTCTTGGCAAGTGTGAACCATGTAGGCCGTACTTCAATGGAAGTTGGTATTCGTGTTGAAGCACAAAATATTCAAAAGCGCACCGTTCGCCATACCAATAGCTGTTATTTCACAATGGTTTCTGTTGATGAGCATGGTAAACCACGCGAAGTTCCTCAATTGAAGCTAGATACCGAGTGGAAACGCTGTCGATTTGAAGCGGCAGAGCACCGTAAGGTGTTGCGCCTACAAGAAAATCATAATCCTTCTTGTAGCATGTATAAGAAAACGTCTTAATCAGATCGAATTAAAAAAAGATCGAACCGCAGCATGGTTCGATCTTTTTTTTCATCACTGAAATTTAACGTCCTGTTTCATTTCAGTAAAATTATCTCTGAGCTTGGAGGAGAGTACAGAGATAATAATTATTGAGCAGCAGGAGCGGCTTCAGAAGCTGAACCTACAGCGTCAGATGCAGCATTTGCAGTGTTGGCTTGTTCTTGAGTTGAAACTACAACTTTATCTTCTGGAGCATGAACCTTGTCATGTTTAGAAGCAGCAAAAGTTGAAGCAGCAGTTAAAGCTAGAGTAGTAGCAAGTAAAGTTTTAGCTAATTTCATTTTATGGCATCCTTAAAATTCATTAAACAATAAATTAAACCTAATCGTTCTTACCAACATGAAACCTGTATGGCTGAATGATTAAGCTAGGACACATGCTAAGCCGAGCTTTGGATTGCATCAATTAACTTAACAATCTATTACGGCTATCTTAACAATATGAAATATACGGGCCGTTTATGTGCGTCTACTGTAAAATTACCGCGCTGGTTGAACGTTTAAAATGTGAAAAAATATTTCATGTTGAATAAAAAAAAGTCAGGTTGGTTACGTAAACAAAACACTCTGGTATGAATTATGAATGCCTTAAAATAGAATATTCCGTTTGACAATAAGTTATTTAAAGTAAATTTAGATAAGCAATGAGACTTACTTCTCAAATTTAATATTTTCACCCACTTTTTAAAAAAATGACGTCAAAAAGAAAAATCATTTTCATGCTACTTAAACAGTGATATACCTTTCCTAGTTTTTTTGAACCTTGTTGATTTGAGTTGCTTGTGAAACTGATTCCCCAAAAAACTGTTCCTACCCATATTATTTCAGGATTTTTAGGGGCAGGGAAAACCACATTATTACAGCATTTATTAAGTCAGAAACCCAAAGATGAAGTGTGGGCGGTCTTAATGAATGAGTTTGGTCAAATTGGGGTAGATCAACAACTTTTACCGCAAGAACAAGGCTATGCCGTAAAAGAATTATTAGGTGGGTGTTTATGTTGTAGTAGCCAACTCCCCATGCATATTGCTTTGGCTCGTTTGCTAAGTGAACAAAAACCAGATCGACTCTTTATTGAACCTACAGGGCTTGGACATCCTTCACAACTGTTTGATCAGTTAACTGAACCTCATTGGCAAAACAGCCTGGCTATGCGTGCATTAGTCACGGTTGTCGATGGTAGCCGCTTGCATGACAACAATTGGGTTAAGCAAAATCTTTATGAAGATCAGTTAAAAGCCGCGCAAATTGTTGTGGTTTCTCATGCTGATACGATGTCTTTTGAAGATGAACAAGCATTAGACCAATTGAAACAAGAGTATCAACCTTATCAACAACAATGGTTAACGACAGAGCATGGTCAACTCGAACTAGCACAAATTGATGTCGCTGCTCGTTTAACCGCACGCTCTATACAACCTTTACTTAAGCTTCAAAAGCAGATGAGTGAAGCTGAAGTAGCAAAAGAAATTCGTCAATTGCCTTATCACTATGTTGAGTCAGCGCAGGGATATACTGTTGCAGGCTGGAAATTACCTAAGCGTTGGAAATTCGAATTTTATGCTTTGCTCGATTTACTCTGCGCACAGCAAGACTGGCTGCGTATTAAGGGAGTTTTTCATACAGATCAGGGGTGGAAGACCTTTAACTTTAATCCTGAACAGTTTAATTATAAGTCTGGTGAAGAGGGTATTGATAACCGTATTGAAATCATTAGCCAACATGAACATGACTGGCTGGCATTTGAAACTGAGTTATTAACTTGCAGAATTGATGAATAGAGAACATTGAAAAGATAGGAGCCTGTAAATTATTTTGTGTAAGTTCCATTTTTTATAAATGATCTTTTAATCGATCATCGAACTGAATCGTAAACCAATTCATTGCTAAACGCCAATTTTGAATTGGCATCGTCCATTTCTTCGCAGCATTTGATGTTGCTAAGTAAATGACCTTCTTTACTGAGTCATCAGATGAAAAGATTTTCCTTTTCTTCGTTGAATGGCGTATTACGCTATTCAACGACTCAATCGCATTTGTTGTATAAATTGCATGACGTATTTCGGCTGGATAGCTAAAGATCGTTCGGATATTTTCCCAATTGGCCCGCCAGGATTCTCCAATTTTGGGATACTGGTGATTCCATTGATCACAGAAGATGTCTAGGGATTTTAAAGCATTTTCCTCTGTACTTGCCTGATAAATCGCTTTCAGACCCGACGTAACAGCTTTGTAGTCTTTCCAGCTTACAAATCTCAGGCTATTGCGTACAACATGCACGATACACAGTTGAATATCAGTATGAGGGTAAACAGAGGCTATCGCGTCAGGGAAGCCTTTTAATCCATCTACACAGGCAACAAGAATGTCCTGTACTCCTCGATTTTTTAGCTCTGTCATGACTGACAGCCAGAATTTGGCACCTTCTGTCTGAGCAATCCACATACCCAGTAATTCTTTTTGCCCATCCATATTGATGCCTAAAGCAAGGTATACGGACTTGTTAATCACATTGGAGTGCTGACGGACTTTGACAACAATACAGTCAAGATAGACAACAGGATAAAGGCTATCTAAGGCTCTATTTTGCCACTCAGTCACTTGCTCAATCACAGCATCGGTAACTTTGCTGATGAGAGATGCTGACACATCGGCATCGTACATTTCTTTGAAGAAGGCTACAATTTCCCTATTAGTCATTCCTTTTGCATACAGTGAGAGGATTTGGTCATCCATACTGGTGATGCGTGTTTGGTGCTTTTTGATAATTTGTGGCTCAAATGAACCTTCTCGATCACGGGGAATATCTAAAGCCAGTTGTCCATCTTGAGTTGTAATGGTTTTAGAACTAAACCCATTACGGCTATTTGAGCCTTTCTTGGGCTGATGCTTTTCATAACCGAGATGGTCTGAAAGTTCAGTATTGAGTGCAGTTTCAATCATGAATTTTTTAAAGACTGCTGTCATTTGGTTTAAGTCTTCTGGTGTTTTTAGACCTTTAGCCAATTCGGCAGCCATACTTTTGATTGTTGCTTCATCCATGTGAAGTACCTTTTGTAATTATCCTCTGAAGGATAAATGAAAATTAAGTACTTACACAAAATTTAGAACAGTCCCAAAGATAGCTCAATGTTCTCAGAAATCTTCATCTATTTTTTTATGTCGAGTACAGCTTTAGCTTGGGCATGATCAATATCTTTTTCCCAATGGGCAATGACTACGGTCGCAACACAGTTACCAATTAAGTTGGTACAAGCACGGATAATCCCGATAAACCAATCTACAGACAGTAAAAGTACTAGGCCAATTGCAGGTAAGCTTGGAATAACTGAAAGTGTAGCCGCAAGAATAACTAAAGCTGACCCCGGAATACCATGCGCACCTTTAGAGGTAATCAGTGAAACCAGCAAAATAGCTAATAAGTCATGCATAGAGAGATCGATATTGCAGGCCTGCGCAATAAAAATCACTCCTAATGTTAAATAAATGGAAAAGCCATCTAAGTTAAAAGAATAACCGGTTGGAATGACTAGACCGACTGTTGAGTCTTTTATGCCTAGGTTTTTAAGCTTTTTCATGACTTGAGGAAGAACTGAGTCGGAAGAGGCAGTACCTAAAACAATGGCAAGTTCATCTTTAAAATAGCCTACAAACTTGAAAATGTTCAGGCCAGCAAGCTTTAGAATTAAACCTAGAACAATCACAACAAATAAAATGCAGGTTGCATAAAAGAGTAAAACTAAATAACCGAGTTGTAGAAGTGAGTCTGATCCGAATTTTGCAGTGGTATATGCGACTGAACCGAATACACCAATTGGAGCTAAACGGATAATCAGTCCCATAATTTTAAAGAAGACTTCAGAGAAAGCTTCAAGTGCCTGACGTACCAGCTCGGCTAAATGTTTAGGAATTAAAAGTAGCGAGACACCAAATAAAATCGCGATGAGTAAAACTTGTAAAATATCGCCGTTCGCAAAAGCGCTAGTAAATGTTTTTGGAATAATATTAAGAAGAAAATCTGAACCTGTATGCATGTCGTGAGCACGTTCGGTATAGGTACTTAAATCTTTAGCATCTAAATGGCTAATATCAATATTCATACCGACGCCCGGTTTAAAGACATAAGCAACAATAATTCCCTAAATTAAAGCAATACTTGTGACTACTTCAAAATAGAGAATCGTTTTTGCACCGACTTTGCCCATTTTTTTAATATCGTTTGCACCATAAATTCCCAGTACTACGACACAAAATACAATTGGTGCAATCAACATTTTAATCAGTGAAATAAAACCATCACCAAGGGGTTTTAAAGCTAGAGAGAAGTCATGAAAAGCAAGTCCTACTGCAATACCTAGGAAGAGAGCGCAGAGAACTTGTAGGAATAAACTACGTTTAAGTTTTTGCCACATAAGTCATCAAATCAAAAGAGAGGAATACAAACCCTTTAAAGCAAAAAGCCCGCCAACTTGGAAAGCGCTTGGATGTTTTGGAAGAAGATGCAAATTTAGAGTGAAAGAAGTTTTGTGTTACTGCGTTTTTTCTATAATTTTTTAATTGAAATCGAGTATTCTTAGCGCCAAATTTTTGGACATATTAACCATGGCGCTTAAAGCAACAATTTATAAGGCAGACTTGAATATTGCCAATATGGATGACCATATCTATGGCGATTATCAATTGACGCTTGCATTGCATCCTTCAGAAACTTTAGAACGGTTAATGGTTCGTGTTATGGCATTTGCACGTTTTGCAAGTGACAGTCTTGAATTTACTAAAGACCTTTTTGAAACTGATGAGCCTGCACTTTGGCAAAAAGACTTAACAGGTCAGTTAGAAAATTGGATTGAAGTCGGTTTACCTTCTGAAGATAAAGTGAAAAAAGCCAGTGCACGTTGTAAAGCTGTAGCAATTGTTGCGTATGGTTCACAGGTCGAAGACTGGTGGAAGAGAAACAGTAAAATTAAAACATTAAGTAATGTCCAAGTTTGGCAAATTGCTCCTGAAAGTACAGCAGAGTTAGAACAGCTTTGTGAGCGTACGATGCAGTTACAGTTAAACGTTATGGACAATGAGTGGACTTTACTAGGCGAGAATGGCCAAGCAAATGTAGTGTGGACTCAATTACAGTAAAATTGGAAAGCACAACAAAATTTACAAAACTAGTTGCTAGACTAAAGATTGAGTCTGGGCTGTGAATTTAAATGAAACGGAAATGTTATGATCACTGAATTAGAAATTATTGATTTAAAAGTAGGCGAAGGTAAGGAAGCGGTTAAAGGTGCCTTAATTACCACTCACTATACAGGTTGGTTAGAGGACGGTACCAAATTCGACTCTTCAATTGATCGCGGAAATTATTTCGAATGTGTTATTGGTACAGGCCGTGTGATTAAAGGTTGGGACCAAGGCATCATGGGAATGAAAGTGGGCGGAAAACGTAAACTTATTGTTCCTGCGCATTTAGCTTATGGGGAACGCAAAATGGGCAAAGTTATTCCGGCGAACTCAAATTTGATTTTTGAAATTGAGTTATTTGACGTAAAAACTCGCGATGAATGAAATCAAAATTTTACCGTTTGATTTTTTTATATAAGCTTTAAATATGAATATATTCGTTATTTATATTTTAGCTTTTTGAATATTTAAGATTATTTTCAGTTTATTTGATTATAAAGGTGAACTGAAAAACTGCTCATTTTGGGCAGTTTAAACTTAAGGGCTAAATAGACGTCGGTTTTAGTTCTTAAGTTTAAATTTCACATAAATAATCTATATTGCTATTGAGACGCTATTTCATGATTACCCGCTTTGCATCTCCTTTGTTGAATCTAACGCTTGGCTTGGCTTTAGCAGGCTTGTCAGGTATGGCATTAGCTGCTCCTCCTAAAATAGATGCTTCAGAACTTACTGTTATTGGCTATCATGAAATTACCGATACTAAGAATGCCTTAATTCCTCAATATGCGGTGACTACGAAACAATTTAGTGAGCATATCGATTGGCTGCAAAAAAACGGTTTCCATTTTATTACTGTAGATCAGCTAATTCGCGCTCATCAGGGTAAAGTTGCACTGCCAAGCAAACCGGTTTTATTAACTGTAGATGATGGTTATCAGACTTTTTATCAAAATGCTTATCCAGTGATTAAGGCTAAGAAAATACCAGTAGTACTTGCTGTTGTTGGTTCATGGTTGGAGCCAAAAGAAAATCAGAAGGTAGATTTTTCTGGTGAAGAAATTCCACGTGATAAAATCTTAAGCTGGCCTGAACTTAAAGAGATGCAAGATAGCGGTTTTGTTGAAATTGCAAGCCATAGCTATCACTTACACCGTGGTATTAATGGTAATCCACAAGGAAACTCTGAACCTGCGGCAACCACACGTTTTTATGATGATAAAACTAAAACATATGAAAACGACAGCCAGTATCAGGCTCGAATCTATAATGATTTGAAAAAGAATAATCAGTTGCTCAAACAACATGGTATACGTTCGCCACGTATTATGGTTTGGCCATACGGTCGCTACAATATGCAAACGGTTCAGATTGCTAAAAAGCTTGGTATGCCAATTACCATCACACTTGATGATGGAGCAGATCATGCTAAACAATCTCTACAGAATATGAGCCGTATTTTGGTAGAAGGCGGAATGAGTACCAATGATTTGGCTCAAGAGATTAAAAACCGTGAATTAAACTTAACGGATAACAATCGCCCGCAAAAAATTATGCATGTTGATCTGGACTATATTTATGATCCAGATCCGAAACAACAAGAGCGTAATTTAGGTAATCTACTCGACCGTATTAATGCGATGGGCGTAAACACGGTTTATTTACAAGCTTTCTCTGATGCAGATGCTAATGGTTCTGCCGATATGGTATACTTCCCAAATCGACATATTCCTATGCGTGCTGATTTATTCAACCGTGTTGCATGGCAAATTCAAACACGTACGCCTGTAAGCCGTATTTATGCGTGGATGCCTTTATTGGCATGGGAACTACCAAAAACTGATCCTGTATCAAAAGATTTGGTTGTAACCCAGCAGGATAAAACGAGTGAGCATCTCAATATGGGATACATTCGTTTAAGCCCTTTTTCACCTGAAGCGCGTCAAACTATCCGTGAAATATATGAAGATTTAGCGAAGTCATCGTCTTTCAATGGAATTTTATTCCATGACGATGTGACTCTGTCTGATTATGAAGATGCAAGCCCAGATGCCTTAAAAGCTTATGCGAAACAAGGTTTACCAACAGACTTGGCAAAAATTCGTGGAAATGACGAAGATTTGCAGAAGTGGACTGCATACAAAACAAGATATTTAGATGATTTTGCGATGGAGCTTGTTGGTGAGGTTCGTCAGTATGAGCCATTCCTGCTTACAGCACGTAATTTATATGCACAAGTGGCTTTAAAACCATATGCGGAAAATTGGTACTCTCAGTCACTTGAAGAGTCATTAAACCGTTATGATTTTACTGCTATTATGGCGATGCCTTATATGGAGCAAGTGAAGAACCAAGATCAATTCTATAAAGATATGGTTGATCGTGTGAAACAGTATCCAAATGGCATTAAGAAAACAGTTTTTGAGCTACAAGCAACGAACTGGCGTAATAACGAAAAGGTACCTTCAACTGAAATGGCTGCGACAATTCACTCTCTCTATGAACAAGGTGCAATGCATGTTGCATATTATCCAGATGACCCAATTAAAGATCATCCGGACGTGAACGTGATGCATAAAGCATTTGCTGAAAAGTCATCTCGTCTTGTGCCGTAGACGAGGCTGAAACATGACAATCTTTGCTGCAATATGGTCGCAGGCTCTAAAGTTCGTTTTTTATTATCCATTGTTTATGTCATATCTATGGATGATTGGTGCGATCATTTTCTATTGGAAAGAACGTAAGGCTCCACCTTACGATCAACCAGCTCCATTAGAAAGCTATCCGAAAGTTGCTGTACTTATTCCTTGCTTTAACGAAGGCGATAATGCAGAGGAAACCATTAGTCACGCTTTAAAATTGGATTACCCTAATTTTGAAGTGATTGCAATTAACGATGGTAGTTCGGATAATACGGGTGAAGTCCTAGATCGTTTAGCTGAACAATACGAAAAACTTCGTGTTGTTCACCTTGCACAAAACCAAGGTAAAGCAATGGGCCTACAGGCTGGTAGCCTCATGACCGATGCCGAGTTTTTAATTGGTATCGATGGGGATGCTTTGCTTGACCCGCATGCAGCAAAATGGATGATTCGTCATTTTCTTCAGAATCCAACAGTTGCAGCCGTAACTGGAAACCCACGTATTCGTACGCGTTCAACTTTGTTAGGACGTATTCAAGTCGGTGAGTTTTCTTCGATTGTGGGAATGATTAAACGTGCTCAGCGTACATTTGGTCGTTTGTTTACGGTGTCTGGTGTAATTACGGCTTTCCGTAAAAGTGCTGTTCACCAAGTCGATTATTGGTCACCAAATATGTTGACCGAAGACATTGATATTACTTGGAAATTGCAACGTGCAGGCTGGGACATTCGTTTTGAACCGAATGCCTTGGTCTGGATTTTAATGCCTGAAACATTAAACGGATTGTGGAAACAGCGTTTACGTTGGGCAATGGGTGGGGCACAGGTATTAATTAAAAATATTGATGTGTTCACCAAACCAAAATTGAATTTTTTATGGCCTTTAATGTTTGAGCTTTGCTTAACTTTAGTCTGGTCATATTTAATGCTGGCAATGGCTTTATTGTGGTTGGTACATTTTATTTTCCCAGTCCCTGCATTGGCCGTTGTGAGTTCCCCATTTTTACCGTATGGTACAGGTATTTTATTGGGGGCAACCTGTCTAATTCAGTTTGCTTTAAGCAAATGGATGGATAGTCGTTATGAACCGAATCTAGGAAAAAACTATTTCTGGATGATTTGGTATCCATTGGTCTTTTGGCTAATCACCATTTCGGCAACCATTGTGGCATTTCCAAAAGTCTTACGACGTGGAGATGAGAAACGAGCACGTTGGGTGAGCCCGGATCGGGGCATTCGTTAGATGAAATGCAAGAGTCATGAGATTTTAAAGATCGTGCTGTATTGATGTCTGGGGAAAACCGCAGCACTTCGTTAGGTAAAAGAGAAATGAAGACAAATTCGTTGATTATTGATTTACGTCGTCAATTACCGTGGCACAAGCGCTATGTTTCTACAACAAGCACAGCCATGATGTGGGGCGGTTGGTTGTTGTTGTGGCGTCCGTTCGTGTTTGTATGGCTATTGGTTGAACTACAAAAAACACATTTGGTACACCGTTTATTTAGTGCCTTTGGTGTGGGAATTGAGCATGGCTTTACAGCACTCATTGCTTGTGCAATTGGTTTGTTGCTATGGAGTCATATTTTGCCTGAACGCCGTGTGGGTGGTGATGAACTTGACATGAAGCAGACAGATGATTATGCACGCTACTTTGATTTACCTGAGCAAGAAATTGAGCAGGGACGTAGCCAAAAAATTACGATAGTCCACCACGATGAATTTGGTAAAATTGTTAGAGTTGAATAAGCCAAATTAATTCAAGAAAGCCCACATTATGTGGGCTTTCTTTTTATATATGTTTTTAGAGAGTAATAAGTTTTAAATCTTGAAAGCTGTGTCTAAGTAGGCTTTATTTACCTTTGAAAACAGGTGGACGCTTTTGCAACATGGCAAAAACACCTTCTTGAACATCTTCTGTGGTCAGCAAAGGCTGAAGATGGCTCTGTAATTGGCTAAAAGCAGTTTCATAACCTTCATTAATGGCTTCGCGTGCAGAGGCAAGAGTGGCTTTGACAGCAAGTGGCGCAGCTTGGGAAATATGTTCCGCAAGTTCTATCGCACGGTTAAGCTCCGTCCCTTCAGGGCATATTTCTGTAATCAGATTCATATCAAATGCTGCTTTTGCATCAAAAGGGTCACCTGTAAGCAAATAGCGCATGGCCTTGGCCCAACCTGCTGCCTGAGTAAAGCGGGCAGTTGCACCGCCAAATGGTAAGATGCCACGTTGGACTTCCATTTGCGCAAACTGAGTATTTTCACTCGCAATTGCAATATCTGCATTAAGAAATAGTTCTATGCCAGCTGTATAGCAATAACCTTGTACGGCTACAATTAATGGTTTACTCAGTTTTCGGCCAACTGTACCCCACGGGTTAATTTCTTCATCACTAAAATCAAAAACACCTGTAGCAAGCTTAGGTTGTAACTCAACTAAATCTAAACCCGCCGTAAAATGGTCGCCATGAGCAAAAATAATCGCACAGCGCAGAGCATCATTATTTTCATATTCTGTAAGCGCTAGAGATAAATCTTTAATGAGGTAGCTATCAAAGGCATTGCGTTTTGCTGCCCGATCTAAACCAATTAAAAAAATATGTCCGCGAGTTTCACGGCTGACTTTTCCTTCTTGATTTGACATATTGTCGCGCTCTTTATTTGTGTTTCATTATCTTTTAAACAATCATTTAAAAACGATCAAATACAATTTGTTGATGACTTGGTAAGTGAAAATAAAAGCATGCTGTCAATACTCGTCAAAAGTCAACCTGACGCATAGATGTATCAGGTTGAGCAGGTTTATGCAGAGCGCCTTGAATACATTAATAGCCCTAGACATAACAGGGTTAAACCTAAAACAAGATGTGAGCTAAGTTGTTCATGGTTGAACCATGTTCCCCAAAAGGTGGCTAAAACAGGGGTAATAATTGTAATAAGTAGTACCGTCGTCGGTTGGAGTACCTTAATGAGTTGATAATAAAAAATCATGGCAAGTACAGAAGAAAAGACAGCACTATAGAAGACCGCGAGTGAAATTTTCAGACTTGGAAGTTCAGTTGGAAGATGTGACCAAAAGAAAGGCAATAAGCATACGTAACCTACCCACGAGACAAGGCTAGAACCCGTCATTTGTATAATGGGATGAATATGCGCTCCGACAGATTTTACGGCGAAAGTCGACAATACATAAAACAGCATAGCGATTAGCTCTAGCATAATACCAATATTGTTGAGCTGAAAACCTGATGAAGATAGCCCTAATGTAAAACTCATCCCGACAAGCGCAATACCGAGACCAAGCCACTGCCATGATGAAAAACGCTCAAGCCCTAATACAAAAGAACTGACAAGCCCAGATACTAACGGAGAGGTGCCGTAAATAATTGAAATAATGGCTGATGGAACTTTATCTGCACCCATGTAGCAAAAAGCCATGGAACCAAATAAACCAATGGCTCCTGCACAGTAGCTTAAAACCGCTTTTTTACTAAAGATCAGTTTTAAACGGAAAAACTTTAGACATAGTAAAGCAATCGGAATAGCGATGCTAAAGCGAAGGAATAATCCCCATGCCCAGTGAAGTTCTTGTACTGTCCAGACGGCGGCGAGTGGTATAAGCGACCAAATAATAATGACCGCAATAAATTGGCCGGCTGTAGCGAGTCGAGTCGGAGATGAAGGTAATGCTACAGCCGGCTGAATCTGCGGGCTGGACGTACTCTGTTGTTCAAATAAAGGCTTCATATAAAGCTCCATAAAGTAATGTTTTGTAGGATGAACGGGCATAAAAAAAGCCGCTTTTTATGGCGGCTTTTTAAGAAAAATCAGAGGAAATATTATGTAAGTAACTTCTTGATTTTTTTATTCAAAGCGCCAAATTTTCTGAAATAAGGGCGTCGGCAATTGACCACACAGAGCATCATCTCTGAGGCGTGAAATTGACGCGCTAGACAATAATGGGCTTTAGATAAAAACATGATAAGTATATTAAAAATATAGATGATATTTTTATAACATATAAACAGAAAAGTACAAATGAGATTCAAGCGTGGAATATAGATTTTGTTGAATACGTTAAATTAGTTGTTTGCTTAGCCCCATATTTTTCTCATAATACCTCGTCAAATTGATCTCAATAAGCAGCTGCTCTTATGTCACCTTTAGAAATCTTTGCGGTCTTAATTAGTCTAATTGGAGTCGGATTAACTGTAATTCGCAATATGTGGTGCTGGCTGTTTAATTTCTTTGCCTTTGTTCTATACGCCTATTTGTTTTATGAATTTAAGCTTTATGGTGAAACGATTTTGCAGTTCTTTTTTATGGCTGTAAATTTTTATGGTTTTTACTATTGGCTCAAAGGAAAGCAGCAAGATCATGACATTCGTATAGAACCAATAGCCCCTAAAGTTGCAATTTTTCAAATGATCATTGCCGCGGTAGGTGGTTTACTTTTTGGTTTGATACTTAAAAACTTTACCGATGCAGCAGTGCCTATGCTCGACTCACAGCTTGCAGCATTTAGTTTGCTTGCAACTTATTGGACCAGCCGAAAACATATTGCGACTTGGATACTTTGGGTATTTGTCGACATTATTTATGTGGGTATGTTTATTTATAAAGATCTATTTTTAACTTCAGCCTTATATGCAGCCTTTGTGTTAATGGCAGCTTATGGTTGGTATCAATGGGAAAAGGTTAAAAGAAAGCAGGTTGATCATATAGATCTGAAAAAAACTATTTAATGTATGAGAAAATATTAAAACAATAATCCTCTTTGGAAATTATTTGATGACTCATACTTTAAAAAAACTTTTATTTTGTTTATTTCTTTGTTCTGGTTATGCAAATGCTCAGGTTAATGCTATTCCTTTAAACCAGCTCAGTAAATTACCTGATTCATGTCAGAAAGATGAACCTGTTGAAAATAATAAATTAATTATACAGACGGCACAGGTAAAAATACAAAGCTATTCTTGCTTTAAGCCTGATATAGCTGATGCGCTAGGCTATAACGTATTTGCTATCAATTTAGATAAAAATAAAACCTATTATATTAAATCGAAAACTCAGGATATATCCTCAATAGCTGGTCAGACTATACATAAAATTGATTCTGAAACCTTTGCAATAGACAACTATCAAGAGCGTGGCGGAAATTTCATTATTTTTTGGATAGCGAATTGGTCAAATATTTATACACAAGATATTAGTTATTATACGGATGATGAAGTCTCTATAGATAGTGTTATTAAAGACAACCAGATTTATTTACAGAAGAAAAAATATTTGGATAATACCAAAACTAAAAAAGTTGGATCTCCCTTAATCATTATGAAAGACAAACAAAAAGGTTTGATTATTAATAAGACGAAAGCGCAAAACTTTTAAATCATTAATTTCTGGATTTTTATGAAAAATTTAACTCATATATTTTTATTTTGTATTGGCTTTTTAGTAGCAACAACCTCTTATGCACAAGTAAATATTAAACCTTTATGGCATGGGAAAGTATTGAACAGTTTTGATATTCCTTTAAATAACCTGAAAAAGCCAAAGCAGGTTATTAAAGGTGAAGCTGATGAATGTAATGGTGGTTATTTTCCAGATCAATGGGTATATGAAGATGGAGTGGTACTCTCTACGGGTTCTTTAGATAAGGTATATGTAAGCCAGCAAAATGGTCTAAAGTATGGTTCCCGATTATTTAATCATTTAACTTCTGAGAATGAGTTTAAAAAGTTTTTTGGTGAACAGATCTATATGACTAAAAAACATGTTTATTCTTTACAACCTTGGAAAGGGAGTAATGATGGCTTACATTTTCATTTCCGTAATGGAAAGCTACATTACTATACGCACTCTATTGATGACTGCTAGTAATTAACTTTTAAGAATAACCATGATCCTGAATTTAGTCATATATAAACAGCAACAGTTTGATGCAGTGGCCCAAAAAATTATGGCTGAGCCTGCAAAATATATAGATTTTAATTCAGTGTCAGATTTCTATAAGGCTGCATGGCTCAAAGATTTTCCACAAGGCACTCAGGTCTCTGCGACAGGTTTAGATGATGGAGCCGAAGAGTTTTATGCAGTGGTGCAATTTAAACAGCAGTACTTAAATTTTGATATTAAAGAAAATTATTCAACACTGTGTTTTCAGGATATGAATGGTGAAATTTTTAAGCGTAATTTTTAATTAATGAAATAAAAACATAAAAAAAGCGACTTAACGTCGCTTTTTTTAATAGATAAATTTTGAAATTTTATCTGCCGTTGCGATGACTAGAGCGGCGATATCTTCTTTAAAGGTCTTTTCATCATAAGTGGTAATTGGACAGCTCACCGAAAGGACCGCTACCATTTTTCCATTAGATTGTTTGAAAATAGGAGCACCACAAGCAGCCATATCATGATTGTAATGACCCCAGCTCACCATCGATTTTTGGGTTTTTACATAATTTAGTTTTTGTAAGAGTGCTTTCAAGTTAGTTGGGGTAAGTTCTGAGAAACTATCCCACTCATTGAAATTACGATAGCGTTGTCGTACTTCTGCCTCTGGTAAATCCGACAATAACATTTGACCAATAACGGTAGCATGGGCTGGCCAGCGAGTACCTAAGCTAATATTGCTGGTAAAAGTACCCATTGATTGAACATTATTTACAAAAACAATATGTGTGCCTTCCAAAACAGTCAGATGTACTGCCAGTTTGGTCTGATCACGTAGTTCTTTCATTAAAGGAGTGGATAAATCGAGTAATGAAAGCTTCGATAAACTGTTAAAACCAAGCTCCATAACTTTTGAGTCAAGCGCATAAGTTTTTTGGGATGCTTTCCTTAAATAGCCACAAGCTTCGAGTGTATAAATAAGACGAAATGCACTAGAACGGTTCACTTCCAAAATTTCGGCAATTTCTGTAATCGTCATTTCTTGTGCTTGTTGATTAAATGCTTGCAAGATGGCTAAACCACGCACAAGCCCTGGTACTAAATATCGATCATCATTTTTTGTCGTTTCTGATTCTTGCAAATCTTCTTCAATCTCTAGGCTCATTTGTGTTGTTTTCCTATAAATAAAAAAGGGTTCGAATTGGGGCATTATGCTTTATTTTAGAACTATTGTAATTATAAAGATCACATAAAACATTTTTTATATTTAAAACAAAGTTTTCTTTTTGAAACGTAACAAATTATTTAAAATTAATTAATAGAATGATTTTTATCATTATTTTTACTTTGACAAAAATTAACCAAGAGTATTATTCTTTGCTTGTGTTTTGAAAATGAAATTAAGTTTTGTATATAAAACAAAATGAGGACGCAAAGTATGAGTTGGATCTCAGTTTGTCAGCAGGGTGACGTTAGCGAAGATGAGCCGAAGGCTATCGAAGTTGAAGGAAAAAAAATTGGCGTATTTTTTGTCGATGAAAATTACTTCGCTATCGAAAATGTTTGCCCTCATGCGTATGCCTTATTAACGGAAGGATTTATCGAAGATCAAACTGTTGAATGTCCATTGCACGAAGCAATTTTTGACATTCAGACAGGTGAGCTAAAAAGTGGGCCCGGGTGTAGAAACCTATGTACGTACCCAGTTCGTGTTGAAGGACAGGATATTCAAATTCAACTCTAGTCCTCACATGTACAAGGAAGCAGAACAATGAAGACATTTAATGAAAGGTTAGCAAGCTGGATTCATGCAACGCCAGCAACCGAAGCAGGTATCAACAATATTCAAATTCCTGGTCAATCTGAATTGTTGGTTTGGCAGACACGTTATAAAGAACCGACTCTCTACGAGCAAGATTTTGTAAAGAACTTAATTCAAGCATTTTCTGCGGGTGCAACAGCGCTAGATGATGTTGTTTCTGCACTTAATCAACAGGGTTTCCGCTGTGAATCTGGTGATGAATGGACTTCTGCAAGCTTTACAGAAGAAATGCAACGTTTAGGTTATTGATTCAGGGAAGAATAAAATGAACGCAATCGTATCAACTTCACAAAGTGCTGAAGAATATTTAGAACTTGGTTTACGTGACCAATGGCATCCGGTTTTGGCAAGTTGGGAAGTCGCTGCTAATCCGGTCGGAATTACCCGTTTAGGCGAAAACATTGTGGTTTGGCGTGATGCTGAAGGGCAGGTTCATGCACTTGAAGATCGCTGTCCGCATCGCGGCGCTCGTCTTTCCCTCGGTTGGAACTTGGGTGACCGAGTTGCTTGTTGGTATCACGGTGTTGAAGTTCGTGCTGATGGTGTGGTTGCCGATGTGCCAGCAGTTCATGAATGTCCAATGACTGGAACTAAATGCTTAAAGAACTATCCAGTAATTGAGCAGCATGGTGCAATCTTCATCTGGTTTGGTATTGATGCAAATGAACAACCAGCACCGCTTGAGTTCCCAGAGCAACTTGCCAGTGAAGAGTGGAGTGCCTTCCTTTGCCAAGCAGACTGGAAAGTAAACCATCAATACGCGATTGATAACGTGATGGACCCAATGCATGGTAGTTATTTACATGCGACATCGCACTCGATGGCAGATGGTGATCGTACCGCAGAGATGAAACATCGCACCACCGATAATGGTTTTATTTTTGAAAAAGAAGGTCAATTAGGTGTGAACTTCGATTGGGTTGAATATGGTTCAACAGGTGCGAGCTGGTTACGTCTGTCAATTCCATACCGCAAACAATTTGGCCCAGGTGGTGAGTTCTGGATCGTGGGCTATGCAACGCCAATTGATGCTAACAATACCCGCGTATTTTTCTGGCGCTGCCGTAAGGTGAGTGGCTGGCAACGTAATGTATGGCGCTTCTTGTATCGCAATCATTTAGAGCAGTTGCATTGGGATGTATTGGAACAAGACCGAATTATTTTAGAAAATCTTGCGCCAAATGCACGTGAACAAGAATTCCTCTATCAACACGATGTTGGCCTTGCTCGTTTACGTCGTTTAATGAAAAAAGAAGCTGAAAAGCAATTAAAGAAAATTGCTGCGCTAAATGCATCAAACCGTATTGAGATGCAGGAAGAAGCTCATGGCTAATGTAGCGTTGTTGCAAGGCAAAAAAGTTTTAGTGACTGGTGCTGCACGTGGTTTAGGCCGAGATTTTGCTCAAGCTATTGCCGAGGCTGGTGCTGAGGTTGTGATGGCAGATATTTTATCTGACTTGGTACAACAAGAAGCACAAGCTTTGCAAAAACAAGGACTGAATGTTCATGCTGTTACCGTTGACCTTGCCAATGCAGACTCTATTGAAAATGCGGTTGCAAAAAGTGCTGACGTACTCCAAGGACTAGATGGCCTTGTGAACTGCGCGGCACTGGCAACCAATGTGGGTGGAAAAAATATGATTGATTACGATCCTGAACTTTGGGATCGGGTCATGAATATTAATGTGAAAGGCACATGGCTCATCAGTAAGGCATGTGTTCCCCATTTAAAGCAATCGGCTGCAGGTAAGATCATTAATGTTGCTTCCGATACAGCACTTTGGGGCGCACCAAACCTGATGGCTTATGTTGCAAGTAAAGGTGCAATTGTTGCCATGACGCGTTCAATGGCAAGAGAGTTGGGACAATCTAATATCTGTGTCAACACATTGTCACCGGGACTTACTCTGGTTGAAGCAACCGAGTATGTGCCTCAAGAACGTCACGATTTATATGTCAATGGAAGAGCGATTCAACGTCAGCAACTTCCACAAGATTTAAATGGAACAGCATTGTATCTACTGTCGGATTTGTCCTCTTTTGTGACAGGTCAAAATATTCCGGTCAATGGCGGTTTTGTCTTTAACTAAGGAGTAGTCAAATGATTACAGGGATCGAGATTTTAAAGTTTGGAGTTGAGGATAGAGCCGCTTCAAACAAGTTTCTAGCAGATTTTGGTTTAAGCCAAAGTACTTCGGATATTGAAGGTACAGATTTATACCAAACTCAAAATGGCAGCAAGATTTATCTATTTAATTGTGATGATGATCGTTTGCCACCTGCGATTGAACAAGGCTCAACTTTACGTGAAGTCACTTGGGGTGTTGATAATTCTCAAGACCTTGAAGACTTGGTAACTCGTTTGGCTGATGTAGAAGGTTTTAAACGTTCTGAACATACAGTTCAGTGTCTTGACCCAAATGGCATGACGATTCGTTTTGAACAAAGTTTTGTTAAAGATGTCTCTGAGCTCAAAACGGAAGGTATTAACCAGTACGGCAACATTCAACGTGTTAATGCAGCAAGTCCTGTCTATGAAAAAGGTCAGCCTGTTGCGATTGGACACGTGGTGTTCTTTACACCGGATTTGGCAACAACTGAAAACTTCTATATTGAAAAAGTAGGCTTTCATTTATCGGATGCTTACAAAAATCGCGGTGCTTTTTTACGTTGCCGCGGTGAAGGTTATCACCATGATTTATTCTTGCTGAGTGTTCCAAATAAACCTGCTGGCTTAAATCACGTTGCGTTTGTAGTACGTGATATCCATGAGGTGATTGGGGGCGGTTTAAATATGAATCGTTCGGAATGGTCAACCTTTATTGGACCGGGACGTCACCCAATTTCTTCTGCTTATTTCTGGTACGTCAACTCACCATTGGGTGGTGCATTTGAATATTACACCAACGATGATTATTTGACAGAAGAATGGCAGCCACGTGTAGAAGAGCATCGTCTAGAGCTTTTCACCGAATGGGCGATTGAAGGTGGTCTTGATGACACAACCCGCCGTCAGGTGAAGCCTGTTTAACAGGTATGGCTGAACAAGGAAGATGGCTATGGAAAAGATCGTAATTGTAGGTGCCGGACAGGCAGCGGGTTGGGCAGTAAGTACCTTACGCCAAAATGGTTATGTGGGCGAAATTCACGTGGTTTCAAATGAAGACCAGGTGTTTTACGAGCGTCCACCACTGTCTAAGCAAGTACTTTCAAAAGAAGCTACTTATGAAAGTTTGAATCTGTTCTCACCTGAACAGGTTCAAGAGTTCAACGTTCAATGGCATAAACCAGAAATTGCGACAAAAGTTGATCGTGAGCAAAAACAGGTTCATTTAGAAAGTGGCCAAGTTTTGCCGTATGACAAATTGTTGATTGCAACCGGAAGCCGTGCACGTGTACCGGTCAATACATGGCAGTTCATTCCAAATGTTGTGACTTTACGCAATGTGCAAGACTGTGAACGTTTGGCTGAAATTTTAAAGAATGCAAAAAATGTCGCTGTAATTGGCGGTGGCTGGATTGGTTTAGAAATTGCTGCAACTGCACGTAAGCAAGGTAAAGATGTTCATATTTTTGAATATGGTGACCGTTTATGTGCAAGAAGTGTGAGTCCGGAAGTTTCTACATTTTTAAAAAATATGCATGAGACCCAAGGCACAAAAATTCACTTAGACAGTAAGAGCCTTCATTTGGTTGAAGCACCTAATCAAAAAGTTGAAGTGGTGAATCATCCTCAAAATAGTCAGTTATTTGACTGTGTTGTAGTAGGTGCTGGTGCTGAAATTGCCAAAGAGTTAGGTGTGCACGCTGGTCTCGATGTGAAAGATGGCATTGTGGTGAATTGTTTTGGGCAAACCTCAGATCAAAACATTTATGCCGCAGGTGATGTCGCGATTCATCCAGGCTTGGGTTATTGCATTCAGTCTTGGGCAAATGCACAAAATCAGGCGATTGCCGCTGCGAAATCGATGCTCGGAATTGAAACTGAATATAGCGATATTCCATGGCTTTGGTCTGATCAATATCACTTCAATATTCAAATTTTAGGGACTTATCAGCCTGAACAAACAAAAGAGTTGGTGATTCGCCAAGGCGGTGATGATCAGGTGAGCTATTTATATCTGGATCATGAAAATCGTTTGCTGAACATGATTGCCATTAATGATTCGAAACTGGTCAAACTGGCAAAACGTTGGATGCAAGCCAACACCATTTTAGATCCAAAACTGTTAGCAGATTCTGAATTTAATGTCATGAAGTTAAAACCGTAAACATTAAATCTGGTTCTCATTACCAAATCGAAGGAATGACACATGAGTAATGAAGAAAAAAGTGGATTAAAGCATTGGGTACCTGCTTTTGTCCTTATGGTGTGTGTGGTACTGGCGTTTTTCGACAAGATTAGTATTGCGGTTTTATTTTCAGATCCTCATTTTCAAAGTGCAATGGGAATTGCTGAAGATAAGGCCAAGCTTGGATGGCTTATGACAAGTTTCTTGCTTGCTTATGGCTTTTCATCGGTCTTTCTAAGCTTCTTGGGTGACATCTTTAACCCAAAGAAAATGCTGTTCTGGAGTGTGACCTCTTGGGGTTTACTCATGTTTTGCATGGGCTTCACCACCAGTTATTCAGGCATGTTGATTTTACGTGTACTGCTCGGTTTAGCAGAAGGCCCGCTATTTGCCTTGGCGTATACCATTGTTAAGCAGACTTATACAGACCATCAACAGGCACGTGCTTCTACCATGTTCTTACTTGGAACGCCGATTGGTGCATTCCTTGGGTTCCCGATCACTGCAAATGTTTTAGCGCACCATGACTGGCACACCACATTTTTTGTTATGGCTGGTTTAACACTCATTGCCATTTTCAGCATTGTCTTTGGTTTACGTAACTTGCAGCTCAAGAAAACTGTCGAAATTGATGGTGAGAGTAAACGTACCAATTTCAAAGGTCACATTGCCAATACTAAATTGCTCTTAAGCAACAGTGCATTCTGGTTGGTGTGTCTATTTAACATTGCATTGATGACGTATTTGTGGGGCTTAAACAGTTGGGTTCCTTCTTATCTTATGCAAGACAAAGGATTCAATCTCAAAGAGTTTGGGATGTATTCAAGCTTTCCATTCATTGCCATGTTAATTGGCGAAATCATCGGTGCGTTTTTATCTGACAAGTTAGGCCGCCGAGCAATTCAAGTCTTTAGCGGTTTATTACTCGCGGGCATCTTCATGTATGTGATGGTCATTATGACTCAACCATTATTGATTATTGCTGCCATGTCTTTAAGTGCGATGGCGTGGGGTTTTGGAGTAGCAGCAGTATTCGCTTTGCTTGCCCGAGTAACCACCTCAAATGTAGGGGCGACTGCGGGTGGAATATTTAACGGTTTAGGTAATTTTGCAAGTGCAATTGCGCCTGTTCTTATCGGTTACATCGTGATGCAAACACATAGTTTTAATTTAGGAATTAGCTTCTTGGCTGCTGTCGCTGTCATTGGGTCTTTGTTCTTGGTTCCTCTTTTAAAACGTTATTAATTCACTGTATAGGAGTTTTAAAAATGACTACACAACAATTCGAATCGTGGGCACAACCAGAGGGTGCTTCTTTAGAAGATTGGTTAAATACGCGTATTGCTCGCTTTGAGACACGTAAATACGACTTTGATGCTTTGAAGTTCCAAGCAGATTACGACCCTAAGTATCGCCGTGCACAAATGCGTTACATGGGTACGGGTGCAACAGGTGTTGCAAATGACGGTAACACTGTTCCAGCAGAAAACTTCACATTTTCCACACTGGTTTTGCCTGCACAGTGTGAAGGTCCTTTGCACATTCACCACGATGTTGAAGAAGTGTTCTTTATGCTTCGTGGCGAAATTGATTTATTCATTGAGCACAACGGCGAAAAATTTGAGACCCGTTTAAAAGAGCGTGACCTGATTTCAATTCCACCGGGAATCTACCGTGGTTTGTTTAACCCAGGTCAAGAAGATGCCTTGATGTGTGTGATGTTGGGAACAGGTAAACCAACCATTCCGAACTATCCACCAGCGCATCCATTGTCTCAAATCAAACGTTAATTGTTTGATGAAGTGAATGAAGGAAAGAATTGAAAATGATGACACTCATTGAAAAGTTAGCAGAATTTCCAGTGAAAACCGTGACTGTTCAAGGTCAGCAACAAGCTTATCGGGAAGCCGGTCAGGGCGAGTACCTTGTGCTGTTGCATGGCATTAGTTCAGGTTCTGCTTCATGGGTGAACCAACTTGAAGTGCTGTCTCATCATTTTCATGTCATTGCCTGGGATGCACCGGGCTATGGCAAATCAGATGAACTTTTAACGGATCAACCGAATGCTACCGATTACGCAAAGCGTTTGGCAGCGTTATTCAATACTTTAAAAATTGAAAAAGCAATTGTGGTAGGACACTCATTAGGTGCCTTACAGGCGAGTGCATTTGCTGCACTTTACCCAGAGCGAGTGAAGCACTTAGTTGTTGCTAACTTGGCTCAAGGCTACCAACGCCACGATGAACAAACACAAATTCAGGTTTTTGAAAAAAGACCAAAAATGTTGAAAGAACTAGGCGCTAAAGGAATGGCCGAAAGCCGTGGACCTCATTTGATTTATAAACAAGAGCCACAAGCCTTAGCCTTAGTTTCAGAGGTGATGCAGCAGTTGACCCAACAGGGTTTCACACATGCATCGTACTTACTGGCATATGACGAAATACGTAATTACTTAACCGATTTAAAAGTCCCATGCACAGTCATTGCAGGGCAGCAAGATCAAATCACTCCTGCGTTAGGTATACAAGAGCTTGCTCAGGAATTGCAGTTGGAACAGCCCTTCGTCATAGAAGATGCAGGACATTTAAGTTATGTCGACCAACCGCAAGCATTTAACCAAATTATGTTGACGATTCAGGAACAATCGTAAGAGAGATTAAGGATTATGAGCTTCCAAGTTGAAGGAAAAGTTGCAGTTGTTACCGGTGGCTCATCTGGGATTGGGCTGGCTGCTGTTGAAATACTGGTTGCAGAGGGTGCAAAAGTTGCTTGGTGTGGTCGCGATGAAGAGCGTTTAAATGCTTCAAAGCACTATATTTTAGAAAAATTTCCACATGCCAATATTTTTACCAAAGCATGTAATGTTTTGAAAAAAGAAGAAGTTCAGCAATTTGCTAAAGACGTCAAACTCAATTTGGGCAATGTAGACATGCTCATTAACAATGCTGGACAAGGCCGTGTTTCAAATTTTGAAAATACGCAAGATGAAGACTGGATGAAAGAAATCGAGCTGAAATATTTCAGTGTTTTACATCCGGTACGGGCTTTTCTTGACGACTTAAAACAGTCGGCAAATGCCTCAATTACCAATGTGAACTCATTACTGGCATTGCAACCAGAACCACACATGATTGCGACGTCATCTGCACGCGCTGCACTGTTGAACTTAACCCATTCTTTGGCACATGAGTTTACTCAATATGGCGTTCGCGTGAACTCGATTTTACTCGGAATGGTCGAATCTGCGCAGTGGAAACGCCGTTATGAAACCCGTTCAGATTTAAATCTGTCATGGGAAGAATGGACAGGCAATATCGCAAAAAATCGTGGTATCCCAATGCAGCGTTTAGGCCGTCCAGAAGAGCCTGCACGTGCTTTAGTTTTCTTGGCATCACCATTGGCATCTTATACCACAGGTTCGGCAATAGATGTCTCAGGTGGTTTTAACAAACATTTATAAATATCAGGTGCTGTCATGAAAAAGTTGATGATGATTGGTTTTGGCGCAATGGCAGCAGAAGTGTATGCCCATTTGCCCCAAGATCTGCAACTCAAATGGATTGTCGTGCCATCTCGCAGTATTGAAAAAGTGCAGTCACAAGTTTCTTCAGAGATTCAGGTGATTTCAGATATTGAGCAATGTGATGGTACGCCAGACTATGTCATTGAAGTGGCAGGTCAAGCAGCAGTGAAAGAGCATGCTCAAAAAGTTTTAGCGAAAGGCTGGACCATTGGTCTGATTTCGGTGGGTACTTTGGCTGATAGCGAATTTTTGGTTCAGCTTAAGCAAACTGCCGAAAAAAATGATGCACATCTGCATTTACTTGCAGGGGCTATCGCAGGCATTGACGGTATTTCTGCGGCTAAAGAAGGTGGTTTGCAAAAAGTCACTTACAAAGGCTGTAAAAGCCCAAAAAGCTGGAAGGGCAGTTATGCAGAGCAATTGGTCGATCTAGACCATGTTTCAGAACCTACGGTCTTTTTTACAGGAACTGCCCGCGAAGCTGCGACTAAATTTCCTGCCAATGCCAACGTTGCAGCAACGATTGCACTGGCAGGACTTGGTATGGACGAAACCATGGTTGAGTTAACTGTTGATCCAACCATCAACAAAAACAAACACACCATTGTGGCAGAAGGTGGCTTTGGGCAAATGACCATTGAACTGGTGGGCGTGCCGTTGCCAAGTAACCCGAAAACATCAACTTTGGCTGCGCTTAGCGTGATTCGTGCTTGTCGCAACAGTGTAGAAGCAATACAGATTTAAGAAGGATTTGATCATGGCAAAGGAAATTTATATTGCAGGTGAATGGCGTTTAGGCCGTGGTGCAGTCATTCAAAGCCTGTTTCCGGCAGATCAGTCGGTAAATGCTGAGCTTTCAACGGCAACGCTTGATGATGTAAATGAAGCAATTGAAAAAGCGGATCAGGCTTGGCGTGAGCCGAGCTGGAGAAACAGCTTACCGCATGAGCGCGCACGTATTCTCTACAAAGTTGCAGACATTATTGAGGCACGTGTAGATGAGTTAGCGAAATTACAAACCCGCGATAATGGGAAGCCTTTAACCGAAACTCGCGGTTTGGTGATGAGCGCTGCGGCGACTGCACGTTATGTTGCGGCGGCATGTGAAACGTTGAACGATGAGCTCACTACTCAACGTGCTCCAGACTTTATGACCATGAGTGTGCATGAACCTGTGGGCGTTGTGGCAGCTATTACCCCTTGGAACTCTCCAATTGCGAGTGAAGTTCAAAAGCTTGCTCCAGCTTTGGCAGCGGGAAATGCAGTGGTGTTAAAACCAGCAGAAGCAACTTCACTGATTGCTTTAGAGCTTGCCAAAATTTTTGAAGAAGCAGGCTTACCAAAAGGTTTACTTAGTGTGTTGGTTGGGCGTGGTTCAGTGATTGGTGATGCAATTGCTCAGCACCCGTTGGTTCGTAAAATCTCTTTTACAGGTGGAACAACCACGGGTCGTCATTTGGCACATATTGCCGCAGACAAACTGATTACTACTTCGCTTGAGTTAGGTGGCAAGTCACCCACCATCGTTTTGCCGGATGCAGATGTTGAACTGGCTGCTAAAGGTGTTGCGTACGGTATTTTTAGCTCAGCAGGCCAAGCGTGTATTGCAGGTTCTCGCTTGTTTATTCATAGCAGTCTTTACGATCAGTTTTTAACGCGTTTGGTTGAAATTACCAAAGGCTTACGTGTGGGCCATCCAGACCAGGCGGGTGTGCATTTAGGGCCACTAGTGAATGACAAACATTTGCAGTCAGTTGACCGCTATGTACAGCTTGCCAAAAGTGAAGGAGGTCAAGTTCTGATTGGTGGTGAAGCACTTACGACTGGTGACTATGCCAAAGGAAGTTATTACTTACCAACGATTATTACTGGCTTAAATAACAGTGCTCAAACTTGTCAGGAAGAAATTTTTGGCCCTGTTTTAGTCGTTATGAAATATGACAACGAGCAAGATTTAATTGCCCAAGCCAATGACAGTTGTTTTGGTCTTGCCGCAGGCATCTGGACTGAAAGCTATCGCAAAGCTTGGCGTATTGCACGTGCATTAGAAGTAGGAACGGTATGGATTAATACCTACAAAAAATTCTCGATTAGTGCGCCGTTTGGTGGCTTTAAAGACAGTGGAATCGGGCGCGAAAAAGGCCGTTTGGGCATTTTATCGTACATGCAACAAAAGAGTATTTATATGGGGCTGAATGAACAGCCTAACCCTTGGTGCGATTAATAAATTCAAGGACTGAAAACAAATTTTGAGGAACAGACATGACTGAACGTGTAAATGTAGGCGAAGCAATCGCAAGAGTTTTAGAAGCGCACCAAGTTGATAGTATTTATGGTGTTATTTCCATCCACAATTTACCTATTGCCGATGCAGTAGGGCGCCGTGAAAAAATGCGCTTTGTTGCAGCACGTGGTGAAGCGGGTGCAGTCACCATGGCAGATGCACACTCACGCTTTAAAGGTTTAGGGGTAGCCTTAACCAGTACAGGTGCTGGTGCAGGTAATGCGGTAGGTTCACTGATTGAAGCAATGAATGCTGGTAGCCCTGTATTACATTTAACAGGTCAAGTTGAGCGTGAATATCTCGACCGCGATGCAAGCTTCATCCATGAAACCAAAGACCAACTTACGTTTTTACGTGCATCAAGCAAAGCGGCATTCCGCATTACAAGTCCAGACAATGCAGTTGGTGTGATTCGTGAAGCCATCCGTGTCGCAACTACGGTTCCAATGGGACCAGTAAGTGTTGAGCTACCAATTGATGTACAAGCAGCAGAAATTGACTTGCCACTTAATCTTGGGCCAGTAAAAGCACTTGAGTTGCCACAGGCAGAGCAAGCTGAAATTGATCTTCTTGTCAGTGAAATCAAAAAAGCAAAACGCCCGATTTTCTGGATTGGCGGTGGAACTTTAAATAGCGTTGCTGAAGTTAAAGCAATTGCAGATTTAGGTATTCCGGTTGTGTCGTCTACGCACGGCCGCGGTGTTTTGGCAGATGATCACCCACGTAGTTTAGGTGCTTTCCATAACTCGGCAGGTGTTGAGCAGTTATTAAAAGATGCTGACTTGATGGTTGTTGTGGGTTCTCGTTTACGTAGTAATGAAACTAAAACCTATTCGGTTGAGTTCCCTGAAAATATTATTCAGGTAGATGCCAACCCAGTGGCTCAGCAACGTAATTACAAAATCCGCAACTTCATTTGTGGCGATGCCAAAGATGTCTTAACACGTGTGTTGGAACAGCTTAACGGAACCTCAAAAGTTGATGCCGATTACGATGCTGCTGTAGTGGCAGCAAAACAGGCTGCAATTGATGCACTGCGCAAACAAATCGACCAATACGCTTTAATCTGTGATCACTTGCGTGCAGCATTACCGCAAGACGGTATTTTTGTACGTGACATCACCATGTCGGGAAGCACATGGGGTAGTCGTTTATTCTCTGTACAAGCACCAAACCAAAACATCCACTCACTTGCAGGCGCAATTGGTTTAGGCCTTGCAACTGCAATCGGTGCTTCGGTTGCTAACCCTGACAAAAAAGTAATTGGTTTAGTCGGTGATGGCGGCTTAATGCTTGGTATTGGTGAAATTGCAACTATGGTGCAAGAAAACACCAACATGGTCTTAATGATTATGAATGACGGTGGTTATGGCGTAATGCGCGGCATTCAAAATAACTACTTTGGTGGTCGTCAGTATTTCAATGAATTGCATACGCCTGACTACAAACTTCTTGGCGAATCAATGGGTGTGAAGAGCTGGAAAGTGGGTAGTGCAGATGAGTTTAAAACGGTTATTCAAGAGGCTGTTGCTTTTGAAGGGCCAACCGTGATTGAGCTCGATATGAACTCGATTGGACCATTAAACTTCGCGGGTCCACCGCAAAAGAAACTGTATTAACCAGTTTGGATGGCTTAGTACATATGCGATGGGAGCTGCTAAGCCATCCTTTTTTTAGATAAAATTTTTTGTCTAAAAAACAATAAAAACTAAGTTTTACAGGTAAAACAAATAAAGTTCCAGCAGGACGCTGGAACTCAATCAAGGATGTAGAGATGAAAAAGACTTCATTGATCATGGCATTCATTGCACCGCTTACGCTGGGGGTAAGCGTCAATGCATTTGCAAAAGATTCATTGCTTGAATGGAAAAGTGATGACGGCTCCGACTCATTAAAGTTAGGTGGGGTGGTTCGGTTAAATCAACGCTATGAAGATTGGGAAGGGCCAAACCGTGGTTTTGGTAAGCTCCATTTTGATATTTTCAGGGTTGATCTAAAAGGTAAATTTGATGATGCCTACATCAATGCCAGTTATATGTTTCAAGACCAACAGAAAACGTCCATTGAAAAAGCATATGTCGGCTATAACTTAGATGCCAATAACAGCATTGAAGCAGGTCTTGTCTATAAACCTTTCACGATTTATCCATACCCACAAAATGGCTGGACCTATCACATTCCATTCTTTTTAGGCTATGGCAACAATATTGCACCGGGGATTAACTGGAATTATCACGACAAAGATTGGGATTTAAAACTCGGGTATTACCCGCAAATGTTAGAGACGAATTTGCGTTATTCACCTGAAAGTGCAACTTATGATGACTTGGCAGGAAATGCATTTCCATCTCAAAAAGCCTATCAAAATGAAAAGCGCAATCAGGTGAATACCCGTATTGTTCGCAAGTTAGAGACTGATTTCGGTAAGCAAGAGTTCGGTGTATCGGGTGCAATTGCTCAGTTGCATAATGATATTACCGATAAAGACGGCAAATATTATGCAGTCGGTTTGCACACCGAAAACAACTACAAACGCTTTAATTTACAAAGCTCGGTCATTCACTATCAGTACGATGCTAAAAATCCAGATGGTGTAAATAGTGATATGACTTTGATGGGAGCAAACGGCCTTACACCTGCTTATTTCATTGCTTCGGAAGGTACGATTGCCAGTTTAAACCTTGCCTATACGTTGCCTGTCACCAATATGGGTAAGCTAAAATCCATTAAGTTTTATAATGACTATAGTTACCTTGATAAAAAACGTGATGATTGGTCCGACTCGCAAATGAACACTACAGGTATGATGTTTATTGCTTCACCCTTTATGGTTTGGGCAGATTATACGTGGGGTAAAAACTCCAACATTATTGGTGGTTCTACAAACTCAACGGGTTATACCTCTGCAAGCTCGCCAAACAGCGATAAATGGTTATATCGTATTAACTTTAATATTGGCTTTACTTTCTAAAGTAAGCAGCAATAAAAAACCACGCAATCGGCGTGGTTTTTTATTTAATAAGTTAAAGCGTTTAATATCTGTTTTTTTCAAACTTATTCCAAAATACAAAAGCAGTCACAAAGGCCAAAATGGTCAGCGCGAAAATATAATACATCGCACCAATATCACTATATTGACTGAGCCAATGAACGAGAGGCAGTGTCATACCACCAACAATTGCATACGATAAATTATAAGAAAATGAAATGCCCGAGAAACGCACAGGCGCGGGGAACATTTTGACCATACTGCTCGACACTATGCCGACAGTACCAGAGCATAGACCCAACAGCATATATAAACCAAAAATGGTTGAATGTGCGGCATGTCCTAAACTGTTATAAAAAACTGCTGCTGTAAGTGCAACGGCAAGCGCGCCGACCATCATGACTTTGCCACAGCCAAAACGGTCAGCAAAATAGCCTGCCAAAATACAACCGACCATTTGCATGACAATGGCCGCACTTTGCATTTCAAAAGTCTGCGCGCGCTCAAAGCCAAATGAACCAATCAATAAATTGGGCATGGCTAAAATCACCACCACTACACAGCCGGTTAAAAACCACGTAAATAACATGCCAATCGCAACGGCTGTTTTATGCGTTTTTAAGACTTGTTTTACAGGCATTTCTTTTGAAATTTCTTTACGTGCCTGCATAGCTTTAAACACAGGCGTTTCTTTTAAATAAGTCCGTAAATAAAGTGCGACTAGACCAAAAATACCACCTGCAATGAAAGGAATACGCCAAGCCCAGTCATGGATTTGTCCTTCACTAAAATTCAGTGAAATCCATAGAGACATCAGCGCGCCTAGTAAAATTCCTAGAGACAGTCCAGCAGTCAATAAACCATTTGCCAGACCAACTTTTCTTTCGGGTACATGTTCAGACACAAAGGTCCATGCGGCTGGAATTTCACCCCCAATCGCAATACCTTGCACCACACGCATAAGTAATAAAAGTAGGGGGGCCAAATATCCAATATTTTCAAAGGTCGGCAATATCCCGATAAACAGAGTAGGTAGCGCCATTAGCAAAATAGAAAGCGAAAACAATTTTTTACGCCCGACCAGATCACCAAAATGGGCCATGACAACTCCGCCTAATGGCCTAAAAAAGTAACCTGCTGCGAAAATGCCATAAGTGTTAAGCATGGCCCAAAATGGGCTGAGTGTGCTTGGGAAAAAGAGGTCGGAAATGATTTTGGCGTAAAACACATAAATCACGAAATCGTAAAACTCTAAAGCACCGCCCAATGAAGAAAGGGCAAGGGTTCGTTTATCTTCTTTATTAAGATAGTTCGCATCCTGCAAAGTTAAGTCCTGATCCATTTTTTTACTTAATTGTTGTAATTGAAGTTTGGATATTAATGGAAAAGTGAAGTAAAAGTAAATGGAGGAAATTTGTTCTATATGGAGGTTTAGATTTTGCAATCACTCAAATAAAAAAGCTTTAAAACAAAAAACGCATTAGATGAAACAAAAACAGATGTAGGAATGACTTTTCTTTTGAGCTGTTCAGCGACACAATAAAACTTGTCATATTGAGTTTAATGAGAGATTCAAAGGATGAGTGTAGTTTTACCAGTCGCAAAGCGTGGTGAAGATATCTTAAAACTGATTGCGGCTCCTGTCTCGGCAAATGAGTTGAACAGTGATTGGCTTTATCAGCTTGCTGCTGCTATGCAAGCAACAATGCTTGAGCGTAATGGCGTAGGGATTGCCGCACCACAAGTTTATATTTCTAAACGCGTCATTATTGTGGCTTCCAGACCAAACCCACGTTATCCCGATGCACCTGAAATGGATGCTGTAGTGATGGTGAATCCTGAAATTTTAGAGTTCTCAAATGAAACGCTTTTGGGTGAAGAAGGTTGCTTAAGTGTGCCAGATGAGCGTGGACAAGTTGAACGTGCAGAAATGGTTAAGGTTAAATATTTAACACTTCAGGGTGAAGCCGTTGAAACAGTTTTCCATGGTTTTCCGGCTCGAATTGTTCAACATGAAGTGGATCATTTAAATGGAGTTCTATTTGTAGAAAGAATAATCTAATCTTCTATTTAAAGTTTTTAAAAACGTATAATGAGCTTGAAATAAATAAGCCATCGGAATTACAATACTTATATCGTGATTTTTATTTCACTAAAAAATTATAATTTTAATATTATCAGCAGGTTGTGCTGAAAAAATGATCGAAAGTGTAAATCTCCTCATTTAAGGTTACTGACCATGAAAACCCCTCTCCCAGATTATTTGGCAAATGTGATAGAAGCCTGTGAGGTAGATAATAGCGGACATCTAGCTGACTATATTCCAGAGTTAGCAAATGCAAATCCAGATCGATTAGCTTTAGCCATGTCTACGGTAGATGGCGAAATTTATTCGATTGGAGATGATGATGTTGAATTCACCATTCAATCGATTTCTAAACCGTTCGTATATGCCTATGTTTTACAACAGCTTGGCATTGATGCAGTACTTGCGAAAGTAGGGGTAGAGCCTTCGGGGGAAGCCTTCAATGAAATTTCATTGGGTAAAGACGGACGTCCGAAAAACCCGATGATTAACTCTGGCGCAATTACTGTACATTCCTTGATTCAGGTCAAGCATGGTTTACATAGTGCAGAAATTCTACGCCGTTTTATGAGCGAACTTGCAGGGCGTGAATTAAGTTTTGATGAGTCTGTTTATGATTCGGAAGTCAAAACTGCCTACCGTAATCTTTCGATCGGTTATATGTTGCGAACTGTCGGAATTTTAGAAACTGACCCTGTCGATATTGTGAATGGTTACATTCGTCAATGTGCGATCATGGTTACAGTTAAAGACTTGGTACGTATGGGCAGTGTACTTGCCAATGGTGGGGTTGACCCTAAAACTGGAAAGCGTTTGTTAAACCGATCTGTCGTTAGACAAGTGCTCAGTGTCATGATGAGCTGTGGTATGTATGATGCCGCGGGTGACTGGTTGTCGACTGTAGGTATTCCTGCTAAGAGTGGTGTAGCAGGCGGTATTTTAGGTGTGCTGCCGGGTCAGGTCAGTATTGCTGCTTTTTCTCCTCGTTTAGATGAGCATGGTCATAGTATTCGAGGCATCGATATTTTAGAACGGTTATCCCGTGACATGGGATTACACCTCATGGAAGGTACACCTTCTGCACAAACGATTGTACAAAGCCATTACCGTACAGGAAAAGATGCTTCATTAAGTGTATATGTGCTTCGCGGTGTATTGAAATTTACCGAAGCTGAAATGTTGTTGCGCATTTTACAAGACGAGACAACTGACCAAAGCACAATCGTCATTGATTTAACCCAGATTTCACTTATCCACGATGTGGGTAAACGTATGTTCTTAGAAGGTGTAGATCGTCTGATTGATGATGGCCATACGCTTGTTTTAGTGGATCCTGAACAACGATTAGATCATGCGAGAACTGGTAAAGATCGTGAGCTTCATGTCTACCATGATTTTGACGATTTGCTTGAAAAGCATGACCTACCTGCAAAAAAAAAGACTTATAGCGACATCGCAGAACTTCTAAACTGCTGAGGTGTTTTTCCTAGATGTCGCTTAAACATCGCACTGAACGCACTGGGGGTGTTATACCCCAGTGATTCAGAAATTCGAGCAATAGATTCACCATTCGCGATTTTACTTAAGGCAAGTGCAATATGCATTTGCTGGACCCATGCCCGATAAGACAGTCCAGTTTCTTTTTGGAACATGCGCATTAGGGTTCTAGAACTCGCACCAATCTCATCAGCCCAATCTGTTAAGTCTTTTGAATGGTCAGGAGTATGTAATAACTCTTGGCAAATTTTTAATAGTCGTTTGTCTTTCGGCCAAGGAATCTGAATAGGCAACAAATTGGCCCGATGAATTTCTTCAAAAATCAAAATTTGTAAAGAACGGGAAAGTTCTTGAGACGTCGCCGTATTGGGCGTGTCTTCTCGTTCAATTTCATTTAAACGAATCAAAAGCTCATGCAACAGGTTGCTTACCCGAATAATAAAGCAATGTTGCCCCATTAGAGCGGCTGCATTTACTTCAACCAACGCCGTATTTAACTTCACGTGACTTAGTGAAATCACACTGTGCTCAACATGAGCAGGAATCCATAAGGCACACATGGGTGGCACAATCCAGACATTATTCGGTGTAAATACCTGAATGTTTCCTGTGGATGCATACAAAAACTGCGCACGTGTATGCGTGTGGGTAGGGGTGATTTCTCGGTAAGAATGCTCAGAAGATAGCCCAATCACAAGTTCAGATAAATCAGACTGAATAAGAGAATCGGACATAAACTATCCTAAAAATTGTCACTTATACAATGATTATTGGAAGATAACTTTATAAGCGACAATTTACAATAAGCATCTTACTTAGAATATTGGAGTTTTTCAGGTATGACGTCTTCAATACAATTGAAAGATGGTATTGCCAATACCGTTGCAAATGATCAGCCTCAAGGAATGATTATTAAAATTGTAGGCGCCGTGGCGGTCGCACATTTACTGAATGATTTGATTCAAGCAGTGCTACCCGCTATTTATCCAATGCTAAAAGCAAACTTTTCGCTGAGTTTTGCTCAAGTTGGCCTGATTTCGTTTGTATATCAAATTACAGGTTCACTGCTTCAGCCTTGGATTGGACTTTATACCGATAAACATCCAAAACCGTATCTTCTACCACTCGGAATGATGGTCACATTCTGCGGCATTATCTTGTTGGCATTTTCACCAAGTTTTGCAGTGTTGTTGTGTGCATCTGCACTGATTGGGGTAGGGTCGGCAACTTTTCACCCTGAAGCTTCACGGGTGGCACGAATGGCATCGGGTGGGCGCTTTGGTACGGCGCAGTCGACTTTTCAGGTAGGTGGAAATACAGGTACTGCCATTGGCCCATTATTAGCAGCGTTATTGATTGTTCCATTTGGGCAGCATGCAGTTGCGGGCTTAGTGATATTTGCACTTTTAGCGATTTGGGTTTTATTTGGCGTAAGCCGCTGGACGGTGAGTCATGCTAAAAATCAGGTGGCTGCGCGTGCAAATCAAGCACAAAGTAAATTGCATGGCCGTAAGCTGATCATTGCTTTGAGCACAATTAGTTTATTGATGTTTGCTAAATTTACCTACATTGCCAGCATTAGTAACTACTTTACTTTTTATCTTATTCAAAAGTTCCATATCAGCATCCAGACCGCTCAATTGCATTTATTTGCCTTTTTAGCAGCTGTTGCTTTAGGTACATTTGCTGGTGGCCCAATTGGTGACAAAATTGGCCGTAAAGCGGTTATTTGGGTTTCATTTGTGGGTATGGCGCCGTTTGCATTAATGATGCCGTATGCAAACTTATTTTGGATAACAGTTTTCTCAATTATTGCAGGTTTGGTGTTGTCGTCTGCTTTTGCTGCCATGGTAGTTTACGCACAAGAAGCTGTTCCGGGCCGTGTGGGTATGATTGCAGGTTTAATGTTTGGTCTTATGTTTGGGGTAAGTGGTATTGCCGCAGCTGGGTTAGGACATTTAGCTGATATTAACGGCATTGAATGGGTATTTGGTTTATGTTCATTCTTGCCATTACTTGGATTTGCAACTGCATTTTTACCAAACACAAAAGTTAAATAAATGAAAAGACTCTCAGTCATATTCGGCTGAGAGTCTTTTTAGATAACTATAGTTCCAATCAAAAAGACTATTTCTGAATACCAAATTTAAATACGGTGACACTGTTATAAGTTTGATTTGGATTCAAACGTGTAGAAGGGAAGGATGGTTGATTCGGGCTATCTGGAAAATGTTGTGTTTCTAATGCTAACGCATCTGCTTGTCGATAGAGTACGCCATTTGAACCAGCAACATTTCCTAGTAAATGATTGGCTGTATACATTTGAATGCTTGGTTCAGTAGTTAAGACTTGCAGTGTCCGTTTAGATTTCGGATCAAAAACATGAGCTGCAAGATTTAACTTTCCTTGAGACTTTTGATTAAGTACCCAAGTTTGGTCATAGCCATATCCATAGGCCAATTGCTGATGATTCGCTCGAATATCTTTCACAATCGCTTTAGGCGTCCGAAAATCAAAAGGTGTACCTGCAACCGAAGCTATTTCACCTGTGGGTAAAGAATTTTGATCGGTTACCAATACACGGTCTGCATTAAGTTGTACAACATGATCGAGCACACCATAAGGGTTGTTGCCAGCACCTGACAAGTTGAAATAACTGTGGTTGGTGAGATTGACGACTGTCGGTTGATCAGTTTTAGCCTTATATTCAATCTTGAATTCATTTTGATCTGAAAGACTGTAGATTACTTCCACATCTAATTTTCCGGGAAAACCTTGATCCCCATTTGGACTGATTAACTTCAGAGAAGCTTTAACGGTTTCGCCTTTGGAAACGAGGGGCTTAACTTGCCAAACACGTTTATCAAAACCCGGATTACCGCTATGTAATGAATTCGGTCCATTATTTTTTTCAAGGTTATACGTTTTTCCATCTAAGCTAAATTTAGCATTACCAATACGGTTCGCATAACGACCAATTAATCCGCCAAAATGAATGCCTTCCTTGGTATCAGTGATTTCATAGCCTTTTAGATCATCGAAGCCTAAAACAATATTATTTTGTTTGCCTTGTGCATCGGGAGTCAAAATCTGGGTAATTACCCCACCATAACTAATAAAGGATACAGAGACGCCTTTGTTATTGCTCATGGTATATAGATCAACTTTTTGACCGTCTTGAGTCGTACCATATGGCTTTACATTTAATGTGGCTGCATTTGTAAGTTGTGCAATGCTATAAATCGTAACACCTAAAATTGCTAATTTTTTCATGCTTATACTCTATTTTGTAATAGTAAGACTGGATGAATATAAGATTGATTTTTCATCTTTTTAAAGAGGTTTTTATTATAGATAGTGTTAATGATGCTTAGTGCCATTAACTCTAAATATTAAACAAACTTGTACAATTTAAGGTTATAAAGAAATTAATCCTATGAGTAAAACTCAATGGTAAGGTGTTTTATGGTACAAATTGATAACTTCTTCACTATGAATTTTACTTGAATTTTTAACCCTATTTTATCGAATACAAAATTTAAATAAAAGTTATCTTATTTTTCTAAAACACCATTCCTTAACTAAAAGTCGGGATGGTGTTTATGTGTTTTATTATTTTAGTAATCTTTTTAATTCATTAATCATACTTTCATATAGATAATTAGGTAAACTAAAATTTCTATTAATATCAAATTTATTCATATGAGGAGGGGTGAAGTTTTCTGGTATTTTTGACATATCATAAGCTATTATTGGATAAATTTGATCACTATAAATATGGATTTGTTGAATTGAGAATAACTTTGCCAATTCAGCAAGTGAGTGTTCTTGTGTCGCGATATAGAAAATATTTAGTTCATTATTATTGAATTTAAAAAAAAGTTCAGGAAATCTGAGTAGATATAAGTCCCAGGCTGTTGATTTTATCACCTCTAAAGCTTTTTTAAATGATGTGTTATCTTGTATATTTAGTAATTGATCTTTAGTGTCGTGAAAGTAATGTATAGCAAATTGCATTTCTCTTGCAGGATTTATTTTTAAAACACTCTTAAAGAAACCTATAAAACTATTTATTTGATCTTTATGAGATCCATTTTTCATCTCAAATTTTTTAATTAGTAATATTTTAATTAATGCTATTTCTATTAAGGTTAGTTGATTATTAATCATACTTTTAGAGTATTTTGAAAGAAAATCTGTTACGATTTTAGCCGCGACTTCCTTTAGGTTTTTACATTGAAAAGTATTTAAATAGTGCTGGACAGCTTGCGGATTACTTTGGATTTTATTTGTTTCTAGAAAAATATTAGAATCCATAGAGTGAAGTATTAATAAACATTCTGTAGATTGTTTAGCATATTTAAGAAATAATTCTGAATTTTTACTTTTACATAAACTTTCCAAATAATAAAACAACAATGAATAATCACAATTCACCTTTGTCATAAACTTTATAAGTTCATAAACTCCATCTCTACATTCTCCTTTATTAACAAAATTTACTATTTCATCAGAGATGTTTGAATCTAATAATACACTAGGAAAAATTGGGAAGCTTATTTGTCCTTTTTTAAGAAATTCTTCATTAATTATTGATGGCTGTTTTCCAGAATATTGATCAATAAGATAACATTTCTTGTCTGTGCCAAAATCCATGGATGATGTAATAATTTGTGAGCTATAAGGAGATTGAGATGGCAGAGTAAAACTTGAAGTGCGACATAAACCACCTAATTAATTTAAAGGGTTTATGGAGTATATAAAATTGTCATACCATCATCTTAACTTTGAAGATCGTACTGCATTAATGCTTGAGTCAAGAAAAGAAGGCTTTTCAGCCAGAAAATTTGCTGAACTTATTAAAAGACATCCTAGTACGATCTATCGTGAGCTTAAAAGAAATAGCATCAATGACGTTTATCAAGCTCAATATGCTTCTGATAACACTTTTGCTAGACGTAGACGTGGTCACAGAAAACTCAAAATCGATTCAATCCTCTGGAAATTTATTGTTGAAGCGATCCGTTGTTTATGGTCTCCTCAGCAAATAGCAAAGCGTTTAAAGACATTTCCTGATTTGGATCAAACAATGAATGTAAGCCATACAACGATTTATTCAACGATACGAGCATTACCCAAGGGTGAGTTGAAAAAAGACTTATTATCCTGTCTACGTCATGAAAATAAAAAGCGAAAAGCTAACGGTGAACCTAAAAAAGATTCTATATTACAGGATATTAAAACTATTCATGAGCGCCCAGCCGAAGTTCAAGAAAGAAAAATACCGGGTCATTGGGAAGCTGATTTAATTAAAGGTAAAGACAATAAAAGTTCGATAGCAACACTTATTGAACGAAATACACGGCTCTGTATCTTGGCAACATTACCTGATGCAAAGGCAGAATCAGTGCGCAAGGCTTTAACTGAAGCTCTGAAATATTTACCTGCAGAACTGCGTAAAACGTTGACCTATGACCGTGGACGTGAGATGTCAGAACATAAAATACTCGAAGAAGATTTAGGCATAGATGTATATTTCTGTGACCCACATTCACCCTGGCAAAAAGGCACATGCGAAAATATGAATGGTTTAATTAGGCAATATTTACCTAAAGGGATTGATTTAAATCAGGCAGATCAGCATTATTTAAATCAAGTTGCCATGTCACTGAATACTCGTCCTAGAAAGGCGTTAGATTGGCTTACACCATTAGAGAAATTTGCTCAGCTTGTTGATTATCATATGGCTTTTGAAACTGTCGCACCTCATGTTTGAATTCGCCGATATTTCCCAAATGAAGTTCATTGTTATATCCAAATTAATAAAATTTTATAATACATATTAATATATATAGTATTTGTAATATTTAAAGTGGTTTTCTAAGAAAAATTAAGCTTAGTTACATTAATTATCTAAAATATATTTTTATAGTAATTTTAAGAAAATTAGTTTTAAAAACTTTAAAGATAAATAGAGCATGATGGAATTTCCCTCACGCCCTATTTTTAATCAGGATGATTCAAAATTTAAACAATCGAATCATCTAAATTCGGCGCTAACCAACGTTTAGCTTCATCCAGTGTCCAACGTTTACGTTTTGCATAATCTTCAAGTTGGTCTTGAGAGATTTTGCCCACGTTAAAGTATTCGCTTTGAGGGTGCGAATAATAGAAACCACTTACTGAAGATGGCGGCATCATTGCAAAGTGTTCAGTCAGTTTGGTGCCGATTTTGTCGGTAGAGCCTAACCAGTCGAACAACACCGCTTTTTCAGAGTGCTCAGGGCAAGCAGGGTAGCCTGGTGCTGGGCGAATACCGACATATTTCTCTTTAATCAGTTCTTCATTGCTGAGCTGTTCATCAGCTTTATAGCCCCAGAACTCTTTACGAATGCGTTCATGTAAGTGTTCGGCAAAGGCTTCAGCAAAACGGTCGGCTAGTGACTGAACTAAAATTGCAGAGTAGTCATCACCTTTAGCTTTGTATTCATTTGCCAATTCTTCTGCACCAAAAATCGATACAGTAAATCCGCCTAAGTAGTCTTGTTGCTCACGGTCAGCGCGAATGTAATCTGCCAAAGACAAGTTTGGTTTACCTGTCACTTTGTCAGATTGCTGACGTAAGTGCTCAAAAGTATGCGTAACATTTTGGCCAGCTTCATCAAATACACTCACTGTGTCGGCGTCAGTGCGCTGAGCAGGGAACATACCAAATACAGCACGAGCATCAAAACGGTTGTTGTCGATAATATCTTTCAACATTGCTTGAGCTTGGTTGTAAAGGTCAGTTGCCGCTTCACCCACCACTTCATCTTCTAAAATTTTCGGAAACTTACCTGCCAAGCTCCAAGAAATGAAGAATGGTGTCCAGTCAAAATATTCTACAAGGGTTGCAAGCGGGTAGTTGGTGAGGACTTGTGTTCCCAAAAGATTTGGTTTTGGTGGTACATAGCTCTCATCAATTTTAAAACCATTCTCAACCGACTCTTTATAAGTCAATTTTGCAGCTTTTGGCTGTTTATTGGCTAAGCGCTCACGGATCTTGGCATATTCAGCACGATGCTCTGCAATAAAGTTTCCACGCATTTCTTTCGAAAGGAGAGTGGTTGCAACACCTACAGCACGTGAAGCATCTGCAACATAAATCACTGCATCGTTTTGATACTGAGGGTCAATTTTTACTGCTGTGTGTGCTTTAGAAGTAGTCGCGCCACCAATCAATAAAGGAATGTTAAAACCCTTACGTTGCATTTCTTTCGCAACAAATACCATCTCATCTAAAGATGGAGTAATCAGACCAGACAACCCAATGATGTCACATTTTTCATCAATTGCAGTTTGCAAGATTTTCTCGCAAGGTACCATCACGCCAAGGTCAACAATGTCGTAACCATTACAGCCAAGTACTACGCCAACAATATTCTTACCAATATCGTGTACGTCGCCCTTAACAGTTGCCATGAGGACTTTACCTTTAGATTGGCTACCTGTTTTTTCAGCTTCAATGTACGGGTTGAGCCAAGCCACAGCTTGCTTCATAACACGTGCAGATTTCACAACCTGAGGTAAGAACATTTTGCCTGAACCGAACAAGTCACCAACCACGTTCATACCATCCATCAAAGCGCCTTCGATTACATCTAAAGGACGTTTTGCTTTGAGGCGAGCTTCTTCTGTATCTTGATCAATGTAAGTGGTAATACCTTTAACCAACGCATATTCAAGACGTTTTTCGACTGACTCATTACGCCATTCAAGGTTCTCGGCTTCTTTGGCAGCACCGCCTTGTCCGCGGTATTTTTCAGCGACTTCAAGCAGTTTCTCAGTCGCAGCTTGACCAGATTCACCTTGGTTTTGGTTCAAGATGACATCTTCAACAGCTTCTTTTAGCTCGGCTGGAATATCATCATAAATTGCCATTTGACCAGCATTCACAATACCCATGGTCATGCCTTGCTTGATGGCATGGTACAAGAAGACAGAGTGAATGGCTTCACGAACAGGCTCGTTACCGCGGAACGAGAATGAAACGTTCGACACGCCACCAGAAATCATGGCATGTGGTAAGTTTTGTTTAATCCAACCTGTGGCTTCAATAAAATCGACGCCATAGTTATTGTGTTCTTCGATCCCTGTTGCCACAGCAAATACGTTCGGGTCAAAAATAATATCTTCAGCAGGGAAGCCTACATCGTTAACCAAAACATCATAAGAACGTTTACAGATTTCACGTTTACGTTCAGCAGTGTCGGCCTGACCTGTTTCATCAAAGGCCATCACAATAATTGCAGCGCCGTATTGACGGCACAGGCGAGCTTTTTCGACAAACTCGTCATAACCTTCTTTCAAAGAAATCGAGTTAACAACGGGTTTACCTTGTACGCATTTTAAGCCAGCTTCAATGATTTCCCATTTTGATGAGTCAATCATGATCGGCACACGTGAAATATCTGGTTCAGAAGCTACAAGGTTTAAGAAATGCACCATCGCATTTTGCGAATCGAGCATCCCTTCATCCATGTTAATGTCAATAATTTGTGCGCCAGCTTCAACTTGCTGCTGTGCAACTTCTAAAGCTTCGGCAAAGTTTTCTTCACGAATGAGACGTAAAAATTTTTTCGAACCTGTAACGTTAGTACGTTCACCCACGTTCACGAAAAGTGAGTCATCATAAATATTAAATGGCTCTAAACCACTTAAACGGCAAGCAGGGACTGTTTCAGGAACTTGGCGAGGTGCAATGTCTTTTACTGCATTAGCAATAGCGCGAATATGATCAGGTGTGGTACCACAGCAACCACCAGTAATATTAATTAAACCGCTTTCTGCAAATTCTTTTAAGAATGCAGCAGTTTGTTCTGGTGTTTCATCATATTCACCAAAAGCGTTTGGTAAGCCTGCATTTGGGTGTGCTGAAACAAACGTATCTGCGACATCGGAAATAGTTTTTACATGAGGACGCATTGCATCTGCACCAAGCGCACAGTTAAAACCAATCGATAGTAAGTCACCATGACGTACAGAGTTCCAGAACGCTTCGGCAGTTTGACCTGTTAAGGTACGACCCGATGCATCGGTAATGGTCCCTGAAATCATGATTGGTAATTCATGACCAATTTGTTTAAAGACTTCTTTTACCGCAAAAATCGCAGCTTTACAGTTTAAGGTATCAAATACGGTTTCAATCAGAATGATATCTGCACCGCCTTCAATCAGCGCATGAGTCGCTTCAATATAGTTTTCTTTTAGTTCATCAAAGGTAATGTTACGAAAAGCAGGGTCATTTACATTTGGTGAAATTGAACAAGTACGCGAAGTTGGCCCAAGTACACCTGCTACAAAACGCGGCTTGTCTGGAGTTGAATACTTTTCACAAGCTGCTTTGGCTAAACGTGCTGCTTCACGGTTAATCTCTGGAACAAGATCTTCCATGTGGTAGTCAGACATTGAAACACGCGTACCGTTAAAGCTATTGGTTTCAATAATATCTGCACCAGCATCAAGATAAGCTTCATGAATGCCTTGAATGATTTGAGGTTGTGTCAAAACTAAAAGGTCGTTGTTGCCTTTTAAGTCATGTGCCCAATCGGCAAAACGCTCACCACGGTAGTCGGCTTCTTCTAACTTATGGCGCTGGATCATCGTTCCCATGGCACCATCAATAATCAGAATGCGTTTAGCAAGAAGCGCTTTTAGGGTGGCAAGCGTAGACATAAAAAACCCCGATCTTTTATATGAATTTAAAAATGCGGCGCTATTGTAACAGAATAGCAGCACAAATGATGACCTACGAAGGTCACGAGTCGATGAGTAAAAAATTAGTAAAAAGAGCCGGTTTTATGACAAAAACAAAAGAATTTTCATGAAATATTCATCAAATGATCATGATATTGAAATATTTCATGCCCAATATGCCGAAATATTACAATTGCTTTGTATGAAAAATAAACATATGGGTCATTTTATTTATTTTTTTGCTGTAAAAATAAGCACAAAAGGAGTTCGTAAATAATGATTTAACTTATTGTATTTTAATAAAAAAATAAAAAATAGCGAGGAAAGGTGCATCAAATGAGGTCAAAATATAAAAAATTGACTTCATCAGGCGGCTCTTTGTCATATAATTGTCATAATTTAATTTAAGAATACAGAGGATTTTATTATCCTCTTACCGTCTGCATGAATTCTAATCTACCCCCTGTTTCGGATTCAAAACTTGCGGCAAACCTGCAAGCAAAATCGACGAATGTACACGTCCCAACACCGAAATTTTTTATGCCGGTGTTTCTGACGATTATTGTTGCAACACTTATTTATATTGGGTTTCAGGTTAGTGCTGATTTAGCGCATGTTCCACCTTTGAGCCTTTATTCGGTTATTCTTTTATCTACTGCGCTTTTCATTGCATTGGGCTTTGAATTTGTAAATGGTTTCCACGACACTGCCAATGCAGTTGCAACGGTCATTTATACAAATGCATTGCCGGCACCAGTTGCAGTCATGTGGGCTGGTTTTTGTAATTTCCTTGGGGTAATGGTCGCAAGTGGTGCTGTTGCTTATGGCATCATTGCATTGCTTCCTGTTGAACTTATCATGAATATGGGTAGCGGTGCTGGCTTTGCAATGGTTTTTGCATTGTTAATCGCTGCAATTCTTTGGAACCTTGGTACTTGGTTCTTAGGAATCCCAGCTTCTAGCTCTCACACCTTGATTGGTTCAATCTTGGGCGTGGGTATTATGAACCATCTATTGAGTGCATCAACTGGCGTAACGACCAGTGGTGTAGATATGGATCAGGTGATTAAAGTAGGTAAGGCATTATTATTTTCACCTTTAATTGGTTTTGCTTTTGCAGCAATCTTATTCTTGTTGGTTAAAACTATTTTTAAACGCCAATTAGAATTATTTCAGCCACCTGAAGGTAATAAGCCACCACCAGCAATCATTCGTGCAATTTTAATCTTTACCTGCACAGGTGTAAGTTTTGCACATGGTTCAAATGACGGCCAAAAAGGTATGGGACTCATCATGCTTATTTTGGTTGGTTTAGTACCATTAGCTTATTCAATTAATAAAAACCTAGATACACAACAGGTTCAATCATTCCACCAGCTTTCTTCTCAAACTGCGGTTTTGTTAAACCATAATCAGCAAGAATTGACTGATGAAAAAGCGCGTGAAGTTTTAACTAAATATATTCAAACCAAGCAACAAACACCTGAAGTTGTACCTGCATTGGCAAGTATGACTGACCATTTAGGTGCTCGTGTTTCTAGCTATCGCGACTTAAAAGATATTCCTGAAGCTGCGATTAGCGAAATTCGTAATGACATGTATTTAAGCACAACCACGTTTAAACGTTTGGATAAAGCAGATGCTTTACCAAAAATGGATGATTCACAGAAAAAGCTTGTAAAAGATTATCGTGGTAGCTTGGATTCATTCTTACAGTACATTCCAAACTGGGTGAAAGTTGCAGTTGCATTAGCGCTTGGTCTTGGCACTATGGTCGGTTGGAAACGCATTGTGGTAACTGTAGGTGAGCGTATTGGTAAGAACCATATGACTTATGGTCAAGGTATGTCTGCTGAGCTTATTGCAATGAGTACAATTGCAGCAGCAGATGGTTTAGGTATGCCAGTTTCAACTACACATGTTTTAAACAGTGCTGTTGCCGGTACCATGGTTGCAAATAAATCTGGTCTAAACTTTAATACTGTTAAAACAATCTTATCAGCTTGGATATTTACTTTACCTGCGACCATCTGTTTGTCAGGTGGCTTATATTGGTTGTTCTTAAAGTTCATTTAAGTTGTCTGTTTAAATCTAAAAAGCCACTATTATTAGTGGCTTTTTTATTGGCATATTTAAAAAAAGATCGCTTTTTTCAGATAAATTCAGTAAAGAATGAATGATTATTGCAAATACTTATTGCTGTGTGACTAGCTCAAAAAATTGATGAAAGGATATAGGATGAAAACGGTTCAACTTGATCAGCTAAAACAACAATTCCCACTCATTCAAACATTACAAGATTACCAAGAAACATTTTGGTTTAACCCGAATCGTTATCCTTTAAAAGATGCACTCGCGAAAGTTGGTCTTAGCGAGCAAGATGTAAAAGACGCCGAGGCTAGGCTAGACCGTTTTGCTCCTTACTTGGTAAAAGTCTTTCCTGAAACTCAAACGCAACACGGAAAAATTGAATCCGAGTTAGTTGAAATTGCAAATATGCAACACGCCCTATCTGTAAAAGAGCAAAAGGAACTTACAGGCAGCCTTTGGCTTAAAAAAGATAGTCATTTACCGATTTCAGGTTCAATTAAAGCACGTGGTGGTATTTATGAAGTTTTGGCTCATGCTGAAAAACTAGCAATTGAGGCAGGGCTTCTTAAGTTAGAAGACGATTACAGTAAACTCGACCAAGATGCATTTCGGACATTTTTTTCCAAATATCAAATTGCAGTAGGCTCTACAGGTAATCTTGGTTTATCTATTGGTATTATGAGTGCGAAGCTCGGCTTTAGAGTGACAGTGCATATGTCTGCCGATGCAAGGCAATGGAAAAAGGATAAATTGCGTTCATTGGGCGTTAACGTGGTTGAGTATGACAGTGATTATGGGGTTGCTGTAGAGCAGGGACGTAAAGCTGCAGAACAAGATCCAAATTGCTTTTTTATTGACGATGAAAATTCAATAACATTATTTTTAGGTTATGCCGTTGCGGGGTTACGTTTAAAACAGCAGTGTAAGCAAAAGCAGATAAAAGTCGATGATGAACATCCATTATTTGTTTATTTACCTTGTGGCGTAGGTGGTGGTCCCGGTGGCGTGAGTTTTGGGCTTAAACTTGCTTTTGGCGAGCATGTACATTGTATCTTTGCAGAACCCACGCATTCACCTTGTATGTTATTGGGTGTGCATACAGGACTGCACGATGAGATTTCAGTAAATGATATTGGTTTAGATAACATTACTGCTGCAGATGGGTTAGCTGTTGGTCGTGCTTCTGGATTCGTAGGGCGAGCTATGGAACAGTTAATTGATGGTTACTACACGATTCATGATGAACGTTTATATGAGCTGATTGCACTTTTAAATCAAACGGAAAATATTCAAGTTGAGCCTTCAGCAGCGGCTGGCATGATGGGGTCATATTATGTGCAAACTACTCCTGATTATTTAGCTTTGCATCAATTGTCTGCAGAGAAGTTAAAGCAGGCAACACATGTGGTCTGGGCGACTGGTGGTGGTATGGTGCCACCGGATGAAATGCAAAAGTATTTAACTTATAGTCAAAACAAATAATTAGATTAAAAAAAGCCCAATTCGAAAATTGGGCTTTTAATTTCATTATTTTTTAGAGAATTTCTTAAAAGGAAGTTTCTCTGCTGCAAAACCGTAAATAGCAGCAAAAGGCAGAGCTGTACGGGCTAAATAAGCCACACGCCATAGACCACCGTGATTGGCACCTTCCATCATGAGTTCAAGCGGATGATCAAGTACAGTTTCTGGGTTTGCTACAGAGGACTCACTTCTTAAGTCATGAATCCATAGCGCTGCCATAATCGCATTGGTCGTTTCAGGGCTGAATGCTTCAACGTCAAAAAGTTCGGCACCATTAAATGCTGCTTTAAGTAGTGGGTTTTTGGTCACCGAGTGAGTTGTGGTAGACGGAGCAATATTAATACTTACACGTTGGCCTTGATGACGAGCAAGTGTTGCACGCCATTGTTGAATGCGTTTTGCCAAAGCATAGTTTGGCCCTTGTTCAACTACTAAGCAGTCTGCAATGCCATAAGTTTTACCATTCTCACTGGTAATTAAATCTTGATAAGGTGCTTGGAAAAAACGTTTAAGTGAAAGAGCAGAAACCCCTTTCGCAGCCATTTTCTGTAGTTGTGAACGAGATTTAAATTTCTCTTGAGCTGCTTCTGCAACTTCTTGAGGTACTGCGTAAACATCGGTTGGAGTACACATGAACATTAAGCTGGTATCTAATTTATGTTCACTCACATATTGCATAATACTATCCATTGCCATTGAAACACGGACATGTTTTTCACCGTCTAAATACGCAATAGCAGCTAAATCTAACTTTTGTGGAAATTGAACTAACCACTGTGCAATTTCTGGAAGTTGAGTCAGTAAATTGGCACCTAATTTATCTCTTAACTCGGATGCTTTTGCTGACGAGTCAACTGATTCAATCGTAGGGGCAATAAGCGTTGCATTTCCATTTTTAATCGTATTTAAGATTTTGCCCCACACTCGTGAATTTGGTAAGTCTATTGCAATAATATTAGCTTTCCATTTTGCCAGCCAAGGTAAGGGACCCGCTTCTGAGGCTGCACCAAACAACACCATAGTACGATCTGATAAATCAAACCATTCAGGATGTGCGATAGCTTCACGCAATGCGTTTGCATGGCTTGGTTCAATAATTCCTGCATTTTCCCATTTTTGAATTTGGTCAAGGAGACTTTGTCCACTGAGTTTCTGGCCTTTATATGGAACATACCATTCCGGTGCCGATTCACTTTCGCCTTTGAACTTTACTGTATTTAAAGGTGCAGACGCAGGAATACGAAGAGCATCTTTTAAAAGGTAATGTTTGCCATCTCTAAAAAAATCAAAAAGATGATGAGCCTTATGCAAACCCTGTTTTGCAATGGTAATCGGATTGTTGTTATTAGAGAGTCCATGCTGAACAAGCGATTTAAAGTATGTTGGATAATTTTTCCGCCAGTTTTTTTCAGTCAAAATCTGTTGAGCAGTTTTATTATCTACAATAGATAAAGCTTCTGACAAAATCTCTTGGCCTGTGCGAGAAGTACTTTGCTTTTTTGTTGAAGCATGTATTGGAAATTGTAGACCTTCTACTTGACTCTGACTGGACATAAAATATCTCACTTGTACGGTATCATTAATATACAGGTGTATACATTATCTATGCCAACGTAAAGAAACGAGTGGCAATAACTGACAAAATGAAAATTAAATTATTTATGTGATAGAGGTAGTTTGAGTGAATTTTTATGATAATTCGATCTCATTTTTACCTCATTTTTTTTCACATTTCTAGAACATTTTTATGGACTTACGTTACATAAATGATTATTTTGTATAGAGCGAATTCATCAGGTCTAAACTGAAGATAAAATGTTCAAAATGTATCAATAAAAAAGATACGATGATGATTAAAAAACTAGACTTTTTTATTAAACGATAAGACTAGTGAAACGGAATAAGAAAGAATTGGGGTGAAACTAGATGGAAGACAACGTAAGATTGTCTTTTAAAAATCTTGGGGATATGGTGATTTTTTTGCACCATAATTTTCTAGTTTCGCCCCATCTAATTTTGGGTGAAACCCTTCACGTGAGCTGTAAGTCATCTTGCTAAAGGGCAAGGTCAATTCGTTACAGTCTATCTAAACCTTTAGCAACGGCCTTTTTTAGCTTGTCCTGGTGGACAAAAATCACCTGGATGATTGTGATAAGGCGAATCCGGATCGACCACCACACTGCCAGCTGGGGTATAAACTGCACAAGCAGATAGTGATAGTGTGAAAATTGCTGCTGCACAAACTAGTAATACTTTCATATTGTTCTCACTTTTTATCATTCTCCCTTTTACTATTTACTATAAAAATTATTAGATCGTTTTTCGATCTACTTTTGGTTAAGAAATATCAATACTACAAAATAGTTTTAACTTGTTAAGGTGTACGTAAAATTGTTCTAAAACCAACATGTGTAGCAGCTAAATCAAAATCTTGAGGGTAACGGCTACTATTTCGATAACGTGAACAATAATTTTCAGCGCACAAAAATGAGCCTCCTTTAATGACATATTGGGTACTGCTCATTTCTTTTTGTCTTAAATCAGAATAATTACCCATATGTTGATCATGCGCGCCTTGGTAGGGAGAGGATGTCCATTCCCAAACATTTCCAATCATATCGAATAGTTTAAAGCCATTAGGTTTAAAACAGCCAACAGGAGCAATACCAGTAAAATGGTCTTGATTCAAATTTTCAAAAGGAAATACACCTTGCCAGTAATTTGCTTGGGGATGCTGATGTTCATCAGTAGGTGCTTGGTGTAAAGGCGTGTCGGTATGTGAGTTTGCTTTAGCGGCGTACTCCCATTCAAGTTCTGTGGGTAAATCGCGTCCTAGCCAAACTGCATAATGCTCAGCATCATTTTTTGTCACGTAGCGTACAGGTTCATGAGGGTTGGGAAGTGCGCCATTTTGGCCATTTGGCATTTTCCAGGTATATCCAGATTTGAGTTGCCACCATTGCTGTGGGTGATGAGGGTCTGGTGAAAAAACAGCCGCCTGTTTTTGTTTTTCAGCATCGGTAATATAACCCGTGGCTTTTACAAAACTTGAGAACTGAGCAACAGTGACCTCAGTTTGATCAATCCAGAATCCTTTGACTTCCCGCTGTTTTTTCCCAAAATTAAGCTCATCAGGATAAGCTTTTTCAGAACCAAAATTAAAATGTCCATCTGGAATGAACACCATTCCAGCCGTTGTATTTTTAAGCCAATCTGCAGGAAGGCCTGTATAGCTTTTACACTGTTCAATAGAGCCCAAAGCAGCCGATGGGATGGCTTGCTTTGGTAAAACTGTTTTTGTGTCAGAGCTATGTTCAGACTTACTACAGCCTGTGATGAATAACAGGCTGATTGTAGTGCTTAGAACCAGTTTCAATTTCATTTGGCGTTATATTCCTGTACGCCATTTTGTTCAGTGTATTTTTGATAAACCGAGAGCAACTCTTGTACTTTTGCTGGGTAAAGCTGCGCAACATTGTGGTTTTCACCACGGTCAGTGGCAATGTTATAGAGTTCCCAAGTACTCGTGCCTAATTCAGGGCGACCTTGAAGCGCAATTTTCCATTCGCCTTGTTTGGCATATTTACTGCCATGGAGTTCATCGGCAAAGCTGAAATTTGCTGGACGGATGGTTTGTGATTTATTTTCAAGTACAGATTTCCAAGAATAACCGCTCGGTGTATTAATGGTTCGACCTTTATATTGGCCCTGAGGGACTTGAATATGGGCATAATCTAATAAGGTTGGAAAAACGTCGAGTACAGATGCAAAGCTATGATTGGTTGCTTCTGCTTTTTTCTGATTTGGTAATTTCACAATAGCAGGGGCAGTCGTTGCACCTTCGCCAGCAGTATCTTTCCATAAGTGGAAAGGCGCCGCACTGACCTCGGCCCAACGTGGTCCAATATAGTGGTAGGAAGTAGGCGTACCTACGTTTGCTACAGAGTTATCAAAACCAGATTCACTACCATATCCGCCACGAATAAAACCTTCTGCGCCATTGTCAGAAACAAAGAAAATTAAAGTATTTTCATAAAGATTATTTTGTTTTAGATATTGGATAATTCGGCCTACGTTGGCATCAAGATTTTCTACCATACCTGCGTAGATTTCCATTTTTCGGGCTTCAAGTGCTTTTTGTTCAGCTGTTAACTCATCCCACTTTCCATATTTTTGTGGTGCGTTTTGGGTCGCAATTGGTTCTGCTGCTTCAAAGTTTTCCGGAATAATTCCAAGCTGCTTTTGGCGAGCTATACGTGCTTTACGAATAGCATCGTAGCCAACATCATAAACGCCACGATATTTGTCACGGTATTCAGCAGGTGCCTGTATAGGCCAGTGAGGTGCGGTATAGGCAGCATAGGCAAAGAAGGGCTTGCCACTATTTTTACCTGACTCTAAGTAGCTCAGTAATTTGTCGGTAAAATAGTTGGTTGAGAAGAAGTCATCAGGTAATGCTGAAACAGGAATAATTTGTCCATCTTCGGTATAGGTCGAGTTTCGTTTAAAGGCACTTGGAGCTTGTTTAAAGTGATGGTCTAGACCTTGTAATAAGGTAAATGAATGATCAAAACCTTTGGCATGTGCATTGGTTTCAGGGGTTAACCCTAAATGCCACTTACCACTAATATATGTCCGATAACCATTGTCTTTGAGCACCTGAGCAATCGATAAAGAGCGTTCATTTAAATAACCTTCATAGCCTGGCTGCCCTTTTAAATGGTCTGGTGTAAGCTCAGCCATAGCTCCTATACCTGCTAGATGATGGTCAGTACCAGAAATGAGTTGCGAGCGAGTAGGGGAACAAGTTGGTGCAGTATGATAGTCCGTTAAAAGTCGACCTTCTTGCGCCAGACTATCAATATTAGGCGTATGAATTTCACCACCAAAGGCTCCTAAATCTGAATAGCCTAAGTCATCGGCCATAATGAACAGAATATTGGGTTGCTTTGATGTAGTTGCTGCAGTTTCTTGTGAATTATTATCGTTACAGCCAGCTAAAGATAAGCTAAATAAAGCAATGGAAAGACTAGATAAAAGAGCTTTGTACTTCATTGTATCATCTGAATTATTAAAAGAATTGTGCATGAGTTTAATCAGATGGTTTTTGCAATCAAAACAAGGAATTGATCAAAGAAAATCAGAAAAATGTCTGAGCATTTATGCTCATAAATAAATGAGAAAAAAAGAAAAGCCCATCTAGGGCTTTTCAGAAATATTCATTTTAAAATGGTAAACGGGTAAGTTGATCTAGGAAATGCGGAATCACTCTTGGTTCAATCAAGATTGTTACAATCACGCCGTAAGCCGCACCCCATAAATGGGCACTATGGTTAATATGAGTATTGCCACGTTTGCCTGCCCAAATGCTATAAGCGACATATAAAACCGCAAAAATAATCGCTGGTACAGGAATAAAAAATACAAAAATCAGCTTCCATGGCTGAAACAGAATATAAGCAAATAGAACAGCAGATACCGCTCCTGAAGCTCCAAGACTTGCCCAGTTTGCATCATTTTTATGTTGTAGATAGCTTGGTAAAATCGCAAAAATTAAACCGCCTAAATAGAACAACACAAAGCCCATGTCATAAAAATATTGGCGATAAAAACTCTCAATAATACTGCCAAAGAAAAACAGGGTAATCATGTTGAACAGTAAATGTGTCCCATCTGCATGAATAAAGCCATGTGTGATGAAACGATCAAATTGTCCACGTTGCATTGCAGGTGGCCAGAAGATCAGACGATTCATAACATTTTGATTGCTAAAAGCAAGTAAAGACACGATGACCGTAATAATAATAAGGGTAATGGTATGGTTAAACGGCAAATTCAACATAAGAAATATTTAAAAAATGATCAATACTGGGGTCAATAATGCCATTAAAAATACAACTTGAAACCCTGTTGTGTATAAATCCGACAAATTTAGTTGATTTTTTTTAAATCCACCTCATCTTCGGTTAATATAAAGGCATCAGCTTGAGGAATATTGTTATGTCGACTGAGAACACCAACACTGCTGTTGCAGAAGAAATTCCGAACCTTTTGATTACACCATCTGCACAAGAGTATTTGCACGAATTATTGGCGAAGCAAAATACTCCGGGAATTGGCGTTCGAATTTTTGTTGAACATCCGGGTACACCACGTGCAGAGTGCTGTATGGCATATAGCGCACCAGAAGAAGTGGTGCCAACGGATTATAAACAGGACTATCCTGATTTTCCTGCATACATTGATGCACCGTCTATTCCATATCTTTTAGACGCTGTAATTGATTACAACAAAGACCGTTTCGGTGGTCAGTTAACTTTCCGTGCACCAAATTCAAAAGTGCCACGTGTAGGACCAGATGCTTCAATTGAAGAACGTATTACTTATATTCTTCAAGCAGAAATTAACCCAGGTCTTGCAGGGCATGGCGGTAACTGTAGTTTGGTAGAAGTACAAGACGACCCAGAACATGGTTTAACTGCTGTATTAAAATTTGGTGGTGGTTGCCAAGGTTGTTCTGCAATTGATGTGACTTTAAAACAAGGTGTAGAAACAACCTTGAAAGAAAACATTCCTGAGCTTCAACGTGTGGTTGACCAAACAGACCATACACAAGCTGAAGGCGCTTACTTCAAATAAAATTATTTGAAAAGTGAAATAAAAAAGCCTCTAAATGAGGTTTTTTTATTATTCAATATAAATAATGATAATTATTATCAATATCATTTGTAATTTTATTTATCTTTGTTACAATGCGAAACTGAAAATGAGAGATGTTTAATAAATCAATATATTGGGAATACTTATGTCGAAGCGTATTATCCAGTCAGTGCTTTCTGTTTCAGTACTGGCAAGTATGATGTCTATGACTTATGCTGCACAAAGTGAGCAAGAACAAGCATTAGAAAAGCCTGCTGAACCTGTGAAATTGGAAACAATTTTTGTAACAGCTGAAGAGCAGGTGAAGCAATCGCTCGGTGTGTCGGTGATTACCAAAGAAGATTTAGAAAAGCTACCTGTTCGTAATGATATTTCTGACTATGTACGTCGTATGCCGGGTGTCAATTTAACTGGTAATAGCGCAACAGGGCAGCGTGGTAATAATAGACAAATTGATATTCGTGGAATGGGGCCTGAAAACACACTTATTTTAGTGGACGGTAAACCAATTAACTCTCGTAACTCAGTCCGTTATGGCTGGAAAGGAGAGCGTGATACACGAGGCGACTCAAACTGGGTACCAGCAGAAGCAATCGAGTCGATCGAAGTTTTACGTGGACCAGCAGCAGCTCGTTATGGCTCTGGTGCAGCAGGTGGTGTAGTCAATATTATTACTAAAAAAGTGACGAATGAAACCCATGGTTCGGTAGAGTTTTATACTTCACAACCTGAAGACTCTAAAGAAGGTGCATCAAATCGTGTTGGTTTTAACGTAAGTGGGCCATTGATTAAAGACGTTTTGTCTTATCGTTTATATGGTAATTACAATAAAACAGAAGCTGACGACGTCGATATTAATAAATCAATAGGCAGTACAGCAGCTGGCCGTGAAGGCGTTAAAAATAAAGATATTTCAGGCCGTTTAGCTTGGCAGGCAACAGACCAGCAAACTGTCTTACTCGATGTTTCTTCTAGCAAACAAGGCAATATTTATTCTGGTGATTCTCAGTTAAATGCAAATGCTCAAGCGGATGCGATTCTTTCGCAGCTCATCGGTAAAGAAACCAATACTATGTACCGTGATAGCTATGCATTAACGCATGAAGGGGATTGGTCTTGGGGTAAAAGTAAGCTCGTTGCTCAATATGATAAAACTCACAATAAGCGCCTTCCTGAAGGTTTGGGCGGTAGCACAGAAGGAAAAATTAATAATCTGGATGACAAAGCCACTTCACGCTTAGAAACCCTTCGATTAAATGGTGAAGCCAATATTCCTTTTGAATATTATGTACCGCATGTATTAACAGTAGGTACTGAATGGGTTGAAGACAGATTTAAAGATAATATTTCGACAAATCAGGGTACAGACAGTAGTGGTTCGGGTTATGGCGATCAATTAGCTAAAGGCAATCGCAGTAAAATGGAATCACGTATTGCTTCTGCATATATCGAAGATAACCTAAAATTTACAGACAGCACTGATGTGGTATTAGGTTTACGTTTCGATGATCACAGCAAATCAGGTTCTAATTGGAGTCCAAGCTTAAACGTTACTCAAAGACTCAATGATTATTTCACTTTAAAAGGTGGGGTAGCAAAAGCCTATAAAGCACCGAATATGTATCAAAATGCCGAAGGGTATTTGTTAAGTACAAATGGTAATGGTTGTCCAGCTAATATTGATTCACGTTGTTTATTACAGGGTAATGGTGATCTAAAACCAGAAACTTCGGTAAACAAAGAGCTTGGTATTCAGTTCCAAAAGGATATCGTAAATGCGAGCTTAACTTGGTTCCGTAATGACTATAAAGATAAGATTGTAGCTGGTACAAATGTTGTTGGAACAGTAGATGGTTCAAGCACCAATGCAAATACTGGTGCTGTGACCAATACCAAGTGGAATATCTTACGTTGGGAAAATACGCCTAAAGCATTAATTCAAGGTTTTGAGGGAAGCTTGGGATTAGACTTCGGTGATATCCGCTGGACTAACAACTTTACTTATATGATGGACTCGAAAGATAAGCAAACGGGGAATCCATTATCTTTAGTTCCAAATTATACGATTAACTCGATTTTTGATTACGATATTACAGATCAGTTAGATGTGAATTTTGTATTCACTCAATATGGCCGTCAAAAATCTCGCCAGTTTGCTGAAAATAGACTCGAATCGGGCATTGGTTCAGGTGGAACAAATTCTGCGATTAAGCCTAGTACTGTAAAAAGCTATAGTACTGCTGGAATTAATGTTGGTTATAAATTTTCAGATAATATAAGTACGCGTTTTGGTGTAAGTAACTTGTTTGATAAACAAATTTTAAGAGACAGTAATTCGATCAGCCAAACCTACAATGAACCAGGTCGAGCTTATTACGCTTCTTTAAAATATTCTTTCTAATCAAGACAAATAACAAAGGCGCTTTAAGCGCCTTTGTTATTTATAATATTTAATGCTTTTTCAGAATAATAAAATTTCTCTAAATACACGCGAGCACGACGTCTTAAATGTCCAGTTGTAACTAATTGCTGTAATACAGGCACAAGCAACTGAGTCAGTTCATGTTGTATCAAACTTTCATTAATATTGAGATCACGCAGTAGCAAGTCAAAATTACGTTCCTGATTTCGAACATACCACGTGTAAATACCATCATGGACTTGTTGTTTCAGGTAATCAGTTCGACGAATGTGATCCCAAATCTCGTGTCCTAAACCTACAGTTTTTGATAAATCTTGAACTTCTACATAGTTTTTCAAAACAGAAAGTGGCATCGTTTTAACTTTATGCCAAACATTTGCTTGAAAATGATAGAGCTTTTCATTGTCAAAATGTTGATTTAAAACGCGCTCACTCATTTGGCTCAGTTTTAAAATATTCTTTTGCAAATAATGATTAATCGTGTCGTCTAGATTTGAATCAGTCACTGTTTCTAGAACAGATTTCCCCATTTTCATAAAACGGCCTACACCCGGCACACGTTTTGACATTGATTCATCTAAGTAATCATGCATTGTTTGTTGAATCAACTGAGTCAAGAGTGCTGAAAATGCAGGATTATTCACAATCATTTTAATGATTTTTTTACGATGCTCTTCTTTACTTGCAACGTATTGCGCAATTCCATCAATTGTTAAAACAGGAATAACATCTTCAATTGTTGTATTTTCATTGGCTGGATGAATAAGTGCAAAGCGAATATGTTCTGCAATTTGTTCAAGCAGAAAATCAGAAGCAGGAGTTTCTAAAATCTGTTTTTGAATCAGTTGCTGGATTTGTTCAAAGGTCCAGAGGTGTTGTAGTTGCCGACTACCCAACCAATGATAAAATTGCTCAAATTCTTGTTGAATGATTTGGGGCTGAGCAAATTCCTCATCTAAAAAATCAAGATGAGCTTCAATGAGTTTTTCTATAAGCGGTTGGGTAGACATAAGGTCTCACAAGTCCGAAGTTTTATTTAAGGTGTAGTCGTTTTTAAAGACTGATTTGTTTCTATTTTAAGTAAAAACGGTACATATTGTTGAATAACCAGCTGCTCGGCTTCCAATATTGGCATATGGCCGACATTCTCTAAAATAACCGGAGGCTGGGCATTCTTTAAAAGTCGTTTTAGTTCACTTGCTACTTCTACGTTAATAATCTTATCTTGCTTGCCCCATAAAATCAGTGTCGGTGCATCGATTGTCTTGGTGAGTACTGCAAATGAATCTGGCGTGTAGACTTTATTGAGTGCAATCAGTTGATCAACCAGTTTTTGTGTTTGAGGCGCCTGATTAATCATGAGCTTTTCTTGAGCTTGAAGGAACTCTTTAGGAATAAATGGAGGATTAAACATGGTTTGCTTTAACAAATAGTTAAAGTCACCTTTTTTAGATACTAAAAGTTGTTTTAAGTAGGCTGGATCTTTTAGGTAAATTGTGTTGGCAGAACGGAAAATACCGCCGCTATCAACTAAAAATAGACTCTTAGTTTCAAATGGATATTGTCCAGCATAGAGTAGGGCAATTGAGCCACCAAGCGAGTGCCCCGCAATATGAATAGGTCCCTTCAAATTTTCAGCTTCAACAAATCGACGTAATTTTTCAGCTAAGTTGGGAACAGAATAATCGAAATCTTGAGCAACGATTGTTTCGCCACTACCAGGTAAATCAGGAATAATGACATGATAATTTGTAGTTAAGTAATGTGCTACTCGGTTCCAGTTATCTCGACTACCACCTAAGCCATGAATGAGCAGTAAAGTTGGCTTCGTGCTAGAACCACCTTCACTATATGACCAAGTGATATCACCAACTTTTAATTTTTTGCTTTGCAGTCCAGCCCAGCTACGTTCTTGCTGTAATACGGTCTGAAAGTTGATATCAATATTATCGGCTGCCTGTGCTTGAGAAATACTCATCACTGAAAATAAGCTACAAGAAGCTATAGTCAATACAGTAGCAGTTTTTTTCATGGAGGCTTTAATTGATGCAGACAGCCTAGTCATAGTTTTCATCCTTGAAGCTTAAACGAGTTTGAAAAATTATTGAAAAACTTTGCCAATGAGTCATTTGCCAAACGTTTGGAATGAAGAAAATTATAGTCAATCTAGGAACTAAAGTATGTCTATTTTTTCACTAAACAGTAGGGAATTGAGCAGTAATAGCTGATTAAAATCGATTAGGCATTTTTAAATTTTTTCATAACAAAGGATTTATTTTTTGTCAGTGACATTCAAATTTTGACACATTAAAATAATTTCTAACCTTGAAAAAACAATGGAAATATAAAATGCCTACTGCGCAAGAAGTTTTAGATCGTCTGAAAGCTGGTAATCAACGATTTGTAAATGGAAATACTTCCCTTGCAAAAACCTTATCGCACCATGAACGTGCTGAAATGGCAAAGGACCAAAATCCATTTGCGATTGTATTAGGTTGTTCAGATTCTCGTGTACCAGCAGAAATGGTATTTGATCAAGGTCTTGGTGACTTATTCGTAATCCGTGTTGCTGGTAATGTTGTTGCGCCTTCACAAGTTGGTAGTGTTGAGTTTGCGGCAGAACGTTATGATTGTCCGGTTGTAGTTGTATTAGGACATAGTCATTGCGGTGCGATTCAAGCGACTATTGATACGTTGATGAACCCTGATCATCCGCCATCATCTAACTTAATGTCGATTGTGAACCGTGTTCGTCCATCAGTTGAAATTTTAATGCAAACTGATCTGAAAAATGATTTGAAAAAACTTTCATGTCATGCAGTACGTTCAAACGTTTTTGCTTCGGTCAATCAATTACGTCATGGTTCTGCTGTATTAGAGAGCCTAATCGCAAAAGGCGAGTTGATTGTTGTTGGTGCTGAATATTCGTTAGAAACTGGTGAAGTTACTTTTTTTGACTTCTGAGCAGATTGAAAAAATTTAAAACTAAAAGGTGCCTATAGGGCACCTTTTATGTATGGATAAGCCAAATTAAGTAATTTTGTTTGTGCTTGAGCATTTGGATGAATCAAGTCATTTTGCATTAGTTGTTTTTGACCAGCGACGCCATCAAGGAAAAACGGTAGCAGTTTCACCTGATATTTTTGACTTACAGTTTTATAGTTATTCTCGAATGCTTTGCTATAAGCAGTTCCATAATTTGGCGGAATTTTCATACCAAAAAGAATAACCTGCGCTTTTTGTTTTTGGCTTAATTGAACAAGCTGAGATAGATTTTGTTGAATCATTTGTGGGGGTTGCCCACGTAAACCATCATTTCCGCCTAACTCAATAACAACAACCTCTGGTTTATAAGTTTGTAAAAGTTTAGGTAATCTCGCTAAAGCGCCACTTGTAGTTTCACCACTCATGCTTGCATTGACCACCTTATGTTGTTTGGGATACTGTTGGTCTAAGCGTTTTTGTAGTAATTGTACCCAACCTTGTTTAGGGTCTATTCCATAACCGGCACTAATACTATCTCCTAAAATTAAAATAGTCTTTGCCGAGACCAACATGGGCAACATGCTCAATGAGATGAGTAAGAGGCTTTTAGAACCGAACAAATAAGATTTATACATTTGTGTTTCAACTCGAATACTAAACATATAGGACTGTCCACATCATGCCACAACCTATTATTGCTGCCCATAAAGTTACACAAACTATTCAGATTAACCAAAATCAGTTTACGATTTTAAAAAACATTGATTTAGAGATTTATGAAGGGGAGCAGGTAGCCATTACAGGACGTTCTGGCTCAGGTAAATCGACTTTGTTGGGCATTTTAGCGACTTTAGACCAACCGTCGGAAGGAGAGGTGTGGTTATGTGGACAGGCTGTTCATGAGTTGACAGAAGAACAACGCGCTCAGATTAGAATGCAACATATTGGTTTTGTATTTCAGTCTTTCCAACTTTTACCGCAACTAAGTGCGCTTGAAAACGTGATGTTACCGCTTCGGTTGCGTAAAGACTTTGATTATAAAATTGCTGAGCAAAAAGCCTTAAACTGGTTGCATAGAGTAGGGTTGAGTCGACAAGCCGAACAAACGCCTAAAGTCTTATCTGGAGGTGAGCAGCAGCGTGTAGCAATTGCTCGGGCTCTGATTGCCGAACCACAAATTATTTTTGCCGATGAGCCAACTGGGAACTTAGATGGGCAAACAGCTCAAGAAGTTGAAGGCCTCCTTTTTGATTTAAATAAAGAGCTCGGCACTACACTTATTTTGGTTACACATGACCGCGATTTAGCTGGGCTTTGCCAGCGTCATGTTGAACTAGATGATGGTTGTTTGAAGACAGTACAGGGTGGTTAGACTATGCGTAATCTACTTAAACCACTTTTACTACAAAGCTTTCGCACTGGTGGGTTATATTTACTCATTATTGCGCTTTCACTTGCCATTAGTGCAACAACAGCTCTCAAGTTCAGTAATGATCAGGTTAAAAATGCGGTAAGCCTACAAGCGTCACAAATGTTAGCAGCCGATTTAGTTCTGTCGAATAACGAACCTCTAGACACTAAATGGCAGAAAAAAGCAGAGCAGCTTGGTTTAAGGCAGACTCATGTGACCATGTTTAGTTCTATGGCACATACTCAAAATCAGTTTGTCATGGTCAATGTCAAAGCAATAGAGCCGGCGTTTCCATTAAGAGGACAGCTTGAGATTGCACCTAGTGCACAGAGTATTCAACCCGGCCAATTGTGGTTAAGTCAAAGAGCAGCCGATTTACTTAAAGTTAAACTAGGCGATACGGTTTCTATTGCAGATGCCGAATTTCGTTTTAGTGGTGTCATTGTACGTGATTCGAATCAGGAACTCGGCTTTTCAGGTTTTTCGCCTACCGTTATTATTCATCAAGCCGATATAGCTAAAACGCATGCAATTCAAACTGGCAGTAGAATCGATTATAGACTGTTAATGTCTGGTCAACCTGATCAGGTACAAAACTTTAGCAAGCAATTTAAACAGCAACATAAACCCGTAAATGATCAGGAAGAAAACGCAGGTTTACGTTTACGCGATGCCAGTGAGTCAAATAGTAGATTATTACGCCCACTAGAAAACCTTGATACTTTCTTACAACTTGCCAATATTTTAACGATTTTATTGTGTGGCATTGCGATTGCTTTAACGAGTCAACGTTATGTTCACCAAAACCAAGACCATATTGCTTTAATGCGTTGTTTGGGTGCCAGTAAGTTCCAAATTTTATGGGCATATATCGGGCTACTTTACTTAGTCAGTACAATTTCGATTGTGATCGGTAGCATATTAGGAATAATGATGGGCTATGGATTGCTTGAGCTTATGTTGCAACTCATTCCACAACTAGAGTTAAGTTTCTCGGTAGTCGGCTTTTTAATCGGTCCCTTACCAATTGCCATTTTTACGAGTGTAATTGTGCTACTTGGATTTATTTTGCCAAGTATCTGGGAGTTGTTAAATACACCTCCAATTCGAGTTATTCGAGAGCAAGCAAAATCTCGAAAATCACTATTTTTTATGTTCTTTGCGGGTATTACCAGTCTTGTTATTTTTAGCTTAGTTTTAAGTGAAAACTTGATGCTCAGTATTATGGTGCTAGCTGCAATTATCGTTCTGTGTGTTTTGTTATACACCGCTGTTTGGGTTTTGCTTCGAAGCTTAAAGAAGATGAAAACCCGTTTATCTTTTTATATTCGTTCACCATCGCAAAGTGCCTTACAAATTACAGCACTGGCTTTGGGTTTAAGCCTTATTACCGTGCTAAGCGTACTCAGGACAGATTTATTAGAGCGTTGGCAACAGCAGTTACCAGAAGGCACACCAAACCAGTTTGTTTATGGCCTACCACCATTTGATTTAAAAGCTTTTGAGCAACAATTAAAACAAAATGGTTGGCAAAGTACGCCTCTGTATCCAAATATTCGTGGACGATTACTTGCCAAGAATGATGTTCCTTTTTCTGAAGATGCAATCAAGCAAAATAATTCTTTACGCCGTGAATTAAATTTAACTCAGTCAAACATTTTGCCAAATGATAATGTCATTACAAAAGGACAAGCCACTTTTAATGGCGTAGGACAAGTTTCAGTCGAGGCAAAAACTGCTGAAAGTTTAGGTATTCAGATTGGGGATAAGCTGACTTTTAGCATGCCAGACGGTACTTTGCAGGCAAAAGTTGTGAATTTTAGAAGTGTTGAATGGGAAAGTTTTAGTCCAAATTTCTTCTTTATTTTTTCGTCCAAAACTTTAGATGAAAATGCGGGTAGCTACTTGGGTAGCTTTTATGTGCCTAAACAAGATCAGCCTAAAATGATTAATATTATTCAGCAATTTTCAAATACAGTTTTTATTGATGTTGACCGTATTTTGGATGAAGTAAAGCGTTTAATGAATGTATTAGTCAAAATCGTGACTGTACTTGCGGCTTTAGTTGGCTTTTCTGGAATACTCGTTTTAATTGCTTGTCTAAACCTGTTAATGGATGAGCGCCGTCGAGAGGTTGCTTTATTACGTTCATTTGGTTTGTCTAAAAATAAAATGAAGCAAATGCTGAGTTTAGAAATTGGATTTTTAGGGCTATTAGCAGGCATTGTTGCCTGCTGTTTTGCCGAAGTAATTAGTGCGATAGCAAGTTATAAAATGAATATGGCTATACAGTGGCATATTGAAATATGGTTGATTTTACCACTTGCTATGATGTTGCTTTGTGCTCTCATTGGTCGATATCGACTTGGTTATCTTTGTAATTTACCGCCACTACAAAGTTTGCGAGAGCTGAACCAGATTTAAGTTAAGGCAGTATTTCTGGGTTCTGAATTAAAATTTCATGCCAAAGTGGAAGTAATGGTGAGTTCAGTTGATTACAGTAAATATAGAAGCCGACTGTTAATAAGAGTCCTCCCATTAAACCCAAAAATTTTAAGGTCGTACTAAGTTTAGTACGGTAACTTAAATACCAAATCAGCGCGAGTAATGCACCCATAATCATACCGCCGACATGTGCAGCATTATTGATACCTGTGGCAACCAGACCGAATATAAGGTTAATCGCCATAATCATTAATAATGCTTTTTTATCGAGTATATAGGCTTGATGAGGTAGAGGAGGAAATAATGAAAGGACAGTTAAAGCCGCACCTAATCCCATCACAGCACCAGAGGCTCCGGCACTTACATGAGGGAGCAAGCTTTGGTCAAAATGTTGTAGTAATTCATGTCCATTTTGAATATTGATATAACTACTTAAAAGGCTACCAAACAGGCCAGCAAGCAAATATAGGCCGATAAAATATAAACGACCAAATAAAGCTTCAGCGACATTACCGAAAATATATAGGGCCCACATGTTAAGCATAAGGTGAATGATACCAAAGTGAAAAAACATGCTGGTAAATAAACGTTCGGGCTGTCCAGAAAAAGTAAGTGGTGTAAAATCTGCACCCCAGTGAAGAGCATCTTTTATGGCTGGGTCGCTAATGTCGACTCCAGATATAATTTGCCAGATGAACAAACCTACATTGATTGAGATCAGTAGGGCCGTCAGCCACCATGCTTGTACATTGAGTTTACGATTAATGTGCGGAGGCTGAGATTGAGTCATGCTATGCTTTTGTTATATATGAACATGCTTTACAGCTTAACATGAAAAAAGTTGAATACAGGAGATTGGGACGAACATGAAAGCTTTTATTGTTCGCGTGTTGTTAATTTTTATTGGTGCAATTCTCCTAATTCAGCTTTGGATTTTCTCAAGTTTAGTTTGGTGGCGTACTCATGAAGTTGATACTACCATGTTCATGCGAATTGATTATTGGTCAGATACATCTCGGCCGATCATTCATGAATGGCTCGACTATGATGATATAAGCGATAATTTCAAACATGCAATTTTAGCCGGTGAAGATGCAAAGTTTATCCACCATCATGGCTTTGACTGGGATGGTATTCGTTTTGCGCTAGAGCGTAATAACGAAGAGGGCGAAGTGGTTGCTGGTGGTTCCACTGTGTCTCAACAACTTGCAAAGAACTTGTTCTTATACAATAAGCGATCATTTATTCGCAAAGGCCAAGAAACAGTAGCGACATGGATGATGGAGCGTATGTGGTCAAAACGTCGAATTCTTGAGGTCTATATGAACTCTGTTGAATTTGGCAAACATTTATATGGTGTTGAAGCTGCTGCCCAATATTATTATGGTAAAAGTGCTAAAAACCTAACACGCGAACAAGCTGCTTTTTTAGCCGCATTATTACCAGATCCAAAATATTATCAAGATCACCGTAATGATCATAAACTACAATATCGAAAACGCGTTATTTTACGTTATATGAATAGCACCCAGATTCCTGAATAACTCTGTCTTAAAGATGTGTTATTTTTTTAGTTTTTATCAAATTGACATAATTTTGCAGCATACTATTTTGCAGAGATTTTGGTTGGAAAGAGATTAAGTTAGACATGAATACAGCGATTACAGCAACGACCCCAACAGAATATAGTTATAACGACCGTTATATTAATCGTGAATTGTCTATTCTTGACTTTCATTTACGCGTATTGGAACAGGCAGTCGACCCGCTACATCCATTACTTGAACGAATGAATTTCTTGCTTATTTTTTCACGTAATTTAGATGAGTTTTTTGAAATTCGTGTAGCTGGTGTCATGGAGCAATATGCTCTAGGCAATGAAAGTCGAAGTCCAGATGGTTTAACACCTAGACAAGTCTTACAAAAAATCTCTGAGACTGCTCATGCTGCAATTGAACGTCAATATCGTATTTTAAATGAAGAAATCTTGCCTAAACTCCGTGAAGAAGATATTTGCTTCTTACGTCGTGGGGAGTTAACACCAGCTCAATCAGCTTGGGTAAAAAAATATTTTCAGGAACAAGTTGCACCTGTTTTAACACCAATTAGTCTAGATCCAGCTCATCCATTCCCGCGTTTAGTCAATAAAAGCTTGAACTTTATTGTGACCTTAGAAGGTAAAGATGCGTTTGGTCGTCAAATTGACTTAGCGGTTGTACCAGCACCACGCTCATTACCTCGGGTTGTACGATTACCAGATGAGTTGACAGGCGGTAAAGAGCATCATGTCATGCTGTCTGCCATTATTCATGAGCATGTATCAGACTTGTTCCCAGGCATGACTGCAACGGGTTGTTACCAATTCCGTGTAACCCGTAATGCCGATTTGGCGCTCAATGAGGACGTTGAAGATTTAGCTAAAGCTTTAAAAGGTGAGTTAAGTTCACGCCGATTTGGTCGTGCAGTTCGCTTAGAAGTGACTCATAACTGTCCACAGCATATTTATGAATATTTATTAGAAGAATTCGATTTAACCAATGAGCAACTATACAAAGTTGATGGTCCTGTAAACTTGGCTCGTCTGGTTTCAAACTTTAAACGTCCTCATTTGCGTTATGACTCACATACACCGGTCGTACCAAAAGTATTTAAAAAAACTGAGAGTATTTTCTCGGCTATGCAAAAGCAGGATATTTTGCTTCATCACCCATTTGAATCTTTTGCTCCAGTTATTCAGTTACTCCGCGAAGCAGCACGTGATCCACAAGTACTTGCAATTAAACAAACGCTTTACCGTAGTGGTGTTGATTCGGAAATTGTACAAGTCTTGGCCGAAGCTGCACGTAATGGAAAAGAAGTAACGGCAGTTATTGAGTTACGTGCCCGTTTTGATGAAGAATCAAACATTGAAGTGGCAAATGTGCTTCAAGAAGCAGGAGCGGTAGTCGTTTATGGCATTGTGGGTTATAAAACGCATGCCAAAATGATTATGGTAGTACGCCGTGAAAACAATAAATTGGTACGTTATGTTCATTTAGGAACAGGTAACTACCATGCTATGAATGCCCGTATTTATACCGATTATGGTCTTATGACGACTGATAAAGACCTATGTGAAGACGTACACCGTATCTTCCAAGAGTTAACAGGTATGGGCAAAATGGCAAAACTGAAAAAGTTGCTTCATGCACCTTTTACTTTGCATGCTCAGCTCATCAACTTTATTGATGAAGAAATTGCAAATGCAAAGGCTGGTCGTAAAGCCCAAATTATTGTCAAAGTAAATGCTTTAACGGAAGTCCAATTAATCAATAAATTGTATGAAGCTTCTCAAGCAGGGGTGCAGGTAGATCTGATTATTCGTTCGATTTGCTGCTTACGTCCAGGACTACCGAATTTATCCGAAAATATTCGAGTACGTTCAATCGTAGGGCGCTTCCTTGAGCATACGCGTGTTTATTACTTTAGTAATAACGGCGATGCACGTATTTACTGTTCAAGTGCAGACTGGATGGATCGTAACCTATTTAATCGTGTTGAAGCATGTTTCCCAATTGAAGACCCAGCATTGAAGAAACGAATTTATCAACAAGGTCTTCTTAATTATTTGCAAGATAATCAGCAAGCTTGGTTATTACAAGGTGATGGTACTTGGGTTCGTGCCCAACCTGCTGAAGGTGAAAAATTGCATAATGCTCAAAGGGAATTATTAGAAACATTTAAATAAAACTTAATATTAGAAAACCGACTTTATGTCGGTTTTTTTAATTATATGAAATTCAAAGTATTTTAGTCTGAATACTTAAATGGTTGCAGGATATACAATAATAATTTGAATTAACGCAAGATGTTTAAAAAATATGTGATTCTTTGCATAAAACTTTGAATATTAAAAATATACAAATCACGAGAAATCTACTTTAATACGCCGCATTAAATATACTTAACTTTGGTAAGTGAATAATATGCAATGCTTTATTAAAAGTTTATTTATTAGAATATTTTTAGGGGTAATGCCAGTGACTGCTTATGCAGATCAAAAGTGCTATGGAGATATTATTGTATTTCATAAATATGATGATCAAATGATATATCCCTATTTTGTACAGCCGCCTAGGGAAAAAAATAAGAAGAATGAAACACAAAATAAATCTATAAACATTCAAAAAAGAAAAACGACTCAAGATGAGCAGTTAACACAAAAGAAGGCCGAAGAGACTCAATCAAAAAAAATAGAAGAAAAGAAAACTCTTGAGAATAAAAAACAGCTTGATGCAGCAGTGGCTAAAGAAATTTTAGAAAATGGTGAAAAAAAATGGATGGTACAAGTTGCATTAGCACCTAATCAAAATAAAGCAAATATGCTCCAGTCACAATTGCACGCTAAAGGATATAAGGTTGTGACTAGTCCAACCACAAAAGGAATACGGGTCATGATAGACCCAGCTAATGATTATGCGATTGCACAAATCATTCGAGAAAAAATCATTTCAGATGAGAATTTAGATTTGAAATCAGCTTGGGTTTTCAAATGGGCATCTTTAACAGCGCAGTAAAAGAAAAAGGAGTCCGAAGACTCCTTTTTTTATTCATGTAAATTTGTTGTGATTTTCTGCATGATTTGCAGGAGTACATCAAATTCGCTTTGTAGTGGTGTACTTTTACGTGTAACGAGTGCCAGAGTACGACTTGGTGCATCTTCAATTGGTTTTGCAGTAATCTGATCATTAAACTTGATCATACTATTTTCAATTGCGATTTCTGGTAAAAGCGTAAAACCTAAATTAGAAGACACCATCTCAACTAAGGTAGGTAATGAACTTGCTTTTAAACGATTATCGTTTTTACGCTCACCAATTGGACACGCACTTAATACGTGGTCACGTAAGCAATGGCCTTCTTCAAGTAAAATCAGTCGTGACAAATCGAGGTCATCTAGAGAGTTTGCTTGAAGCGCATTTGTATCTTGTTTACTGCAAACGAGATACAAATTTTCTTTTGAAATTTCAGCTACTTTTAGACTTCTTGTGTCAAAAGGTAGTGCAAGAACGATCATGTCCAAATTACCATGCTCTAATCGCTCTACAATTTTCTCGCTTTGAGCTTCATGTAAATGCAACTGAATTTTTGGTAATTGGTGATGCACTTCATCAAGTAACCGTGTCAGGATAAAAGGTGCAATGGTTGGAATAACACCCAAATGAAGATCACCAGTTAATGGTTCACTCATTTCACGGCTTAAACGCATTAAATCCTGAGCATCTGCTAGCAATACACGGGCTCGAGCAACGACTTGCTCACCTAATGGCGTTAAACGCACATTCTGACGGTCACGTTCAACCAGAACGCCACCTAGTAGCCTTTCTAGCTCCATAATGCCGCCCGATAAAGTCGATTGGGTAACAAAAGAGCGACGTGCTGCTTCAGTAAAATGCAAAGTTTCCGACAACGTAACTAAATATGATAGCTGTCTTAGTGAGGGTAATGCAGCCATAGTGTCCTAGTATGATGATTTAAAATGATGCGCAAATAAACCGCTAAGCTGTGGAATAAAATGGGCAGGGATATCATGCCCCATTCCATCAATTAATTCAAACTTAGCACCGGAAATTGCTTTTGCTACAGCCTTACCGTGGCTCGGTGGAAGTAAGCGATCACGAGAGCCATGTAAGACTATTGTGGGTTGCTTAATTTCACGGTCCAGTTGCAGTAAGGAACCTGTACATAATATTGCTAAAAACTGTTGAAGTACACCAGCAGGATAATAGCTACGTTGATAAAGTTTTCGTGCGGTTTGAACGGCTTCAATATGGTTAATATAACCAGGAGAACCAATTAACTGGAATAATTTTAAGCTGTGATTAACAATCCCTTCTTCATCACGTGATTCTGGTTTGCCAATCAAACTTAAAAGCTGTTTAGGAAACGGTGGGGGTAAAAACGGTTGATTGTTACTTGTAAACATCAAACCTAACTTTTCTACTTTTTCTGGATATTTTGCAGCAAGAATTTGGGCAATCATACCGCCCATTGATGCACCGACTACATGAGTCTTACTTACACCTAAACGGTCAAGAAGCATCGATACGTCGTCAGCCATATCATACAATGTATAAGGTGCGCCCTGATTACTTAACCCTAAAGCAAAACGTCCCATCAACTTCATGGTATTTAAACGTTTACCCTGATGACGAACTTTTGAAGAAAGGCCAATATCACGGTTATCAAAACGAATAACACGAAAACCTTGATCAATGAGCGATTTACAGAAAAAGTCCGGCCAAAATAGCATTTGAGCACCTAAGCCCATAATCAGCAAAATGGTCGGGTGTTCTGGTTTTCCACCTACTTCTACATGCAATTCAATACCGTTGCCTAAGTTGACTTTGGTTTCCTGCATAAAAGGAGTGTAGGGTGAAATACTAAATTGTAAGGCGCTATTCATGTTATTCATACCTTAAAGGAATACTCTGTAACGAGTATTCCTAATTTAAACTTTATGCTTGGGCAGGAATAAGATCTGGAACAAGCTTAGTTAAAGTTAAACGTTGCTTGCCTGCTGTCGCACCTAACAATACGAAACCACGTAATGTTCCGTCATTATCAAGTGCTTTGGCAAGCATACCATCGTCGAATTCTTCAGTTTCCCAATTTACATCGACATCAACTGGTGCCGGTAAAACTGTAAGTGGTGCAGCCGGGGTTTTTACCGCAACTGGCATTGCAGGATAATGTACATTTGTCTGTTGGCCGCTTAATGTTTTTGCTAGAGCACGCGCTTGCTGCATAATTGGCATTACATAAGGAAGCAGGGTACCGTTCACTTCTGCACAGTCACCAATCGCATAAATATCTGCTTGATTCGTTTCAAGCAAGCTATTGGTAATTACACCACGGCTGGTTTGAATATTTGCGCTTTGAGCAAGAGAAATATTTGGTTGTAGGCCAATTGCTGAAAGTACGATATCAGCAACTAAAGTTTGACCATTTGCTAATGTAACTGCGTAATCTTCACCGTTATTGATTTTACTTACTTTTTCAACGGTAGTGCCTAATGCAAATTTAACTCCAGCTTCTTCAAGATTTTCTTGGAATGCTGAAGCAATGTGTGACGGTAATAAACGACCCAATGGTTGAGGTGCTAAATCAATTACCGTTACATCATATTCACTATGAAGTAAGTCATTGGCAAATTCACAACCGATTAAACCAGCACCCAAAATTACAACACGTTTATCTTTACGTTGAGCAAGGTTTTCGCGGAAGGTACGATAGTCAATTAGTGAGTTCACTACATGAATGTCATCACTGCCATCTCCTGCAATTGCAAGACGAATCGGGTTGGCACCAATAGCCAAAATTAATTTTGAATAGGGTTGTTGAGAAACAACACCATCTTTTTCCAGAACAAGCTCATGACGCTCAGCTAAAATTTCTTTCACCCATGTAAAAGTTTCAATACGCATATTGAGCTGTGCACTCATTTTTGCGGCATCACCTAACGGAATTTGCTCTGGTGCTTTTTTACCTGCAAAGGCATTAGATAACGTTGGTTTTGCATAGTTCACCGCATCATCCGCACAAATCATCACAAGTTCTTGCTCTGGGTTAAGCTTACGGAACTCACGTGCTAAGGTATAACCCGCCATGCCTGATCCGATAATGACGATTGGATGCATTTTTTTCTCCAGAATTAGAATTGTTCATTTAATACGGTGATTGGTGATATATAAAAAAAGACCATGTAAATCATGGCCTTTTCATTTAAGACATTAGATTTCGATCATTTCAAAGTCAGCTTTTGAAACGCCACAATCAGGGCAAGTCCAATCATCAGGGATATCTTCCCATTTTGTTCCAGCTGCAATGCCGTCTTGTGGCCAACCTTCTGCTTCATCGTAAATCCATCCACAAACGATACATTGATATTTTTTCATGAGACTCTCCGCACTGATAAGTTTGCTCAAAGCTGCCTTTCAGTAAAACTATTCCATCTATTAATAATGTAACTACGATCCGTTCAATAATAACTAATGTAGCTTTGATCGGGTATCAAATTTTTACGCAGTTCTACATTTAAAGTAAAGCACATAAGGGAGTTTAATCATTCGTAAGCAAAGATGAATGGCATATCGAGACAAATAACTGGTTATTTAGGCAAAACTTCAACATAAATACATAATAAATCATATTTTTTTATTCACTTATTAATCTAATAAGGTTTTCAGTGATATGAAGGGTTACAAAAAGAACAAAGCATTTATATAAATAAAGTTCTTAAAAACATAAGCTGATTAATAAATGGACAGATAAATTGATATTTATATAAAGCGATAAAGTTTGTTGAATACTTGAGTAACAGAGATAAGGAAGTTGAGTATGGAAATTCTAGTATATGAAGTAGAGATTAACGCGCCTATAGAAAAAGTATGGAACGTACTCTGGAATAGCGAGACATATAATGCATGGACGAAATTCTTTGCGCCGGATTCTTCAATGCGTACTGACTGGAAAATTGGTGGTAAAACATATTTTCTAGACGGAGAAGGAAATGGAATGGTTTCGACCATTGAAGAAATGAAAAAGCCTGAAGTGCTAATTTTTAAACATTTAGGAATGATTAAAGAGGGTAAGGAAGACTTAGAAAGTGAAGAGGTGAAGGGCTGGAGTGGTTCGCTAGAAAAATATTTTTTAAGCCAAAATGGGAATACTACCACTTTAAAAGTTGAATTGGCCACCTTACCTGAATATATCGGTATGTTAAAAAGTGGCTTTATTCAAGGTTTTGAAGTTGTAAAACATATTGCTGAAGGGAGCTAGTTCATCTTACTCAGTTAGTTGTTTAGGCAAAGTATTTTTTATGAATTTTAGAAATCAGATCATTGAGACGAGAAGGATAAGCAAGACGATGATGGCCTCCGTCATATGTTTCTACTGTCATATAAGGTGAAAGCTTTTCCTGTACTTGATACATATCAAGTTGCTCGTCTCCTAATTCTAAATAAGCCATTTTAGGATGAGAGTGATCAAGATCCTCATCACAAAGGTGAGGGTAATCATTACGAAAACTAGGATTAAGGCTTGGGTTAGCAACAATCACCGCTAATTTATGTTGAGCGGCTGTTTTCAATGCCCAGTAGCCGCCAAGACTATGTCCAACCAATAAGTCAGGTTTAATTGTTTCGATCGCTTGGTGATAAAAATCTTTAACTGAAGAGTAGCTTAGGTTTCGATAATCAACATCAATACAAAATTTTTCAGGATGCAAGATGGCATGGAACTTTGTTGATTCACGAGAAGAATCCAAGCCATGTAAAAATAGAATTTTCATTATTTACTACACAATCTCATGGATAAAATAAAAGGCAAAAAAGCCTTTTAATATCGAGGTCATTTGGATTTTTTTATATTTTACTTAAAGCAAAAAAAAATGATCTTAGCGATTGGTCTAAGTAATTTTCGTCATTGAATACTGATTTAGTGTGAGTGGTTTGACTTTTTTCATTTTTGTTTTGTTGAAATCTTTCGAAAAACTCCCGCAATCTGTTAGGATATAGCACTTAATTTTTACTTAATCGAGGCAGAGATGACGCAACAAAACGCTCAATCGACTTCTGAACCAACTATTTCCGAAAACGATTTAATCGCACAGCGTCATGCCAAATTAAAGCAAATCCAAGATGTTGCAAAGGATACTGGAAAGAGTCCTTGGCCAAATACATTTAAACGTGAACACTACGCTGCCGATTTACAAGAACAATTTAAAGATCAGTCGAAAGAACAAATTGAAAGTGCTGAACATGTCTATGTAAAAGTTGCTGGCCGTGTCATGTTAAACCGTGGTTCTTTCATGGTAATCCAAGATATGACTGGGCGTATCCAGTTATATGTTGACCGTAAAGGTTTACCAAAAGATATTCTTGAGACCATTAAAGGTTTGGACCTAGGCGATATTATTGCTGCTGAAGGTTATATTGGTCGTTCTGGCAAAGGTGACTTATATGTACACCTTGAAAGCTTTGAGCTTCTTACAAAATCGCTTCGTCCGTTACCAGATAAATTTCATGGTTTGAACGATACAGAAGTTAAGTACCGTAAGCGTTACCTCGACTTAATCGTGAATGAAGAAACTCGTAAGACTTTTGAAATTCGTGCCAAAGTTGTTGCAGGTATTCGTGCATTTTTAACAAATGAGCGTTTCATGGAAGTCGAAACGCCAATGATGCATGTAATTCCGGGTGGTGCATCTGCACGTCCGTTTGAAACGCATCACAATGCTTTAGATATGCCGCTATTCTTGCGTATCGCACCTGAGCTTTACTTAAAGCGTTTGGTTGTTGGTGGTTTTGAGCGTGTGTTTGAAATTAACCGTAACTTCCGTAATGAAGGGGTGTCAACACGTCATAACCCTGAATTTACAATGATCGAGTTTTATCAGGCATATGCTGATTATAAAGACTTGATGGCTTTAACTGAAAACATGCTTGAAAAGCTAGCTCTTGATATTTTAGGTACGACTGATGTGCCTTATCAAGGTGAAGTGTTTAGTTTTAAAGGGCCATTCAAGAAAATCTCTATGTTTGATGCCATTTTAGAGAATAACCCTCAGTTCACCCCAGAAAACGTTGGTGATCGTGAGTTCCTTGCAAAATTTGTGCGTGAGGAATTAAAAGAGCAAGTTAAACCTGGTTTTGGTTTAGGTAAACTTCAAACAATCGTATTTGAAGAAACAGTTGAAACTAAACTGCGTCAACCTACCTTTATTACTGAATATCCAGCGGAAACGTCTCCACTTGCTCGTCGTAATGATGATAATCCGCACATTACCGATCGTTTTGAGTTTTTCATCGGCGGACGTGAATTGGCAAATGGCTTTAGCGAGTTAAATGACCCAATTGATCAGGCAGAGCGTTTCCAAGCTCAGGTTGCTGAAAAAGATGCGGGCGATGACGAAGCAATGCATTACGATGCAGAGTTTGTTGAAGCGCTTGAATACGGTTTACCTCCAACAGCTGGTGAAGGTATTGGTATTGACCGTTTGGTTATGCTTTTTGCTGATGCGCCAAGTATTCGTGATGTAATTTTATTCCCGCATATGCGTCGTAAAGAAGGTTAATTTAATCTTCAAAGTACAAAAAGGCAGTTTATACTGCCTTTTTTATTCACTATTTATATATAAAAAACACTAAAGTTATAGAAAACTTAAGACCACGTTAAAAAATGTAATTGCACAGTTTAACAATTGCAAATTTGTGATAAAAAAATTAATGTGTTGCTCATAAATAACTTTGAGAATTGTGCTGACATGTTTTTAAGAAAAACACTTTCAATTGCATTATTAACAGCTGCCTCTTCAGCTGTTTTTGCCCAAGGTTTGGTGCTTAATAATGATGATTTGCGTACAGATTTAAATTGGTTGAATCAACAAGGTGTTATTAACATCAGCACTTCTACTTGGCCTTTAAGCGGTGATGAAATTCAGCGCGCACTCTCTCAGGCTAAAGTAACTCATCCAGCTCAACAAAAAGTTATTAATTCAGTTCTTAATGCATTAAAAGCAGATAACGATACAGTTAAAGTAGGTGCTTTTGCAGGAACAGATATCAAAGATATTCCTCAAGCATTTGGAAATAATCATAAATCACAGTATGAAGGTTCTGTAGAGTTTAATGCGGGCGGTGAAAATTGGGACGCAAAAATTCGTGTAAACGCTGAAAAAGATCCACAAATTGATAGTGGGCATGATGTGAATGTAGAAGGTTCGTATGTTGCTGGCAAGCTCTGGAATCAGTGGGTTGTTGCAGGTCAAATTCCAACGTGGTGGGGACCTGGACATGATGGCAGCTTAATCCGTGGTGATGCGAGTCGTCCCGTTTATGGGGTAACCATGCAACGAGCTGTACAAGATGCATTTGAAAATAAATGGTTGTCTTGGATTGGGCCTTGGCAATACCAATTATTTGCAGGTCAGTTAGATGACTATAAGGCTGTTCCTAATGCTAAATTATTGGGGATGCGTGTAACTGCACGTCCAGTTCCAGCTTTGGAGTTAGGTGCTTCACGTACACTTCAGATTGGTGGTGATGGGCAACCAAACAGCTTCAAGGCATATTGGAATGCAATTATTGGTAAAGATAATGGCTGTACAAACACTGATTGTATTGGTGTAGATAATCCGTCTAACCAGTTAGCTGGTTTTGATGCTCGCTTACACCTACAACCTTTATTTAATATTCCAGTCAGTGTTTATGGACAATACATTGGTGAAGACGAAGCAGGTTACTTACCATCGAAAAAAATGTATTTAGCTGGTGCTGATTATTCTTCAATTGTTAAAAATATGCCTTACCAACTTTATGCTGAATGGGCAGATACGCGTACTAATGGCGATGTAAAAGGCATTTCATATAGTCATCATCAATATACTGACGGTTATTATCAGCATGGTTTCCCTCTAGGGCATGCAATTGGTGGTGATGGTCAAATGTACTCTGTCGGTGGTGATATTCGCTTTGACACGATGAATCGCTTAAGTGGCCGTGCAATGGTTGTTAAGGTGAATGAGTCTAATCTTGCAATTAATAAAGCCTTCCCTAAAGAAGATAAAATCAAAGCACTTGATTTAACTTGGACACATTACATCAAACCAGATCTTCCATTAAAAATTAATGGTTGGATTAGTGACTCTGACCTAGAAGGTAATGACTCAGGTGCATCTATTGGTATTGAAATTCCATTAGAGCGTAAAATGTTTGGTTTCTAATTATTAAATAGTGCTATAGCAAGAGAGAAGCTAAAATGGCTTCTCTTTTTTATTGTATTTAAAGAAATCTAAAGATGAGATCGTGATTTGCTTCAACTAATAATGCTAGCTACGATAGACAGGTGAGTTATGCAAATCAGTATTTTACATATATATGATGAATTTGAATATCAATATGAAAAAACAAGCAAAAGAAAACAGTTTTAAATCACTATAATGCATAACTAATGCTATAAGCCTCATAAAGGGCTTGTGGTTGGATTATTTATCACGAAAAATTGGAGTTGTTATGGCACTCGTTCCTCCACATGGTCTTCTAAGTGGTGGTTTAATACCACTTCTAGATTTTATGGGCAAAATGGATAGAGAAGGGCGTGTTCATGACTGAATCAAGACTTACACATCTCAAGCAACTTGAAGCTGAAAGTATTCATATTATTCGTGAAGTTGCAGCAGAATTTGAAAATCCAGTCATGCTTTACTCAATTGGTAAAGATTCGGCTGTGATGCTTCATCTTGCATTAAAAGCATTTTATCCTGCAAAACTTCCTTTCCCTTTATTACATGTTGATACAGGTTGGAAGTTTAAAGACATGATCGCGTTTCGCGATAACATGGCAAAAACTCATGGCTTTGATTTAATTGTTCATCAAAATAAAGAAGGCCGTGAAGCAGGGATTAATCCATTTGATCACGGTAGCTCAAAATATACAGATATTATGAAAACCCAAGCTTTAAAACAGGCTTTGGATAAATATCAATTTGATGCTGCTTTTGGTGGTGCGCGCCGTGACGAAGAAAAATCACGTGCGAAAGAGCGTGTGTATTCATTCCGTGATAGTAAGCATCGTTGGGACCCTAAAAACCAACGTCCTGAACTTTGGAACCTTTACAACGGTAAAGTAAACAAAGGCGAAAGTATTCGTGTATTCCCTTTATCTAACTGGACAGAGTTAGATATCTGGCAATATATCTATTTAGAAAATATTCAAATTGTTCCTCTTTATTTCTCTGCTGTTCGTCCAGTAGTTGAGCGTAGTGGTACGCTCATTATGGTGGATGATGAACGCATGCGCTTAAAAGAGGGTGAAGTTCCACAAATGAAGTCTGTACGTTTCCGTACGCTTGGCTGTTACCCATTAACAGGTGCAGTCGAGTCTGAAGCTGATACATTGCCAGAAATTATTCAGGAAATGTTATTGGCAACAAGTTCTGAGCGTCAAGGTCGTATGATTGACCATGATGAAGCAGGCTCAATGGAAAAGAAAAAGCAAGAAGGCTATTTCTAAGACAGTTTCTAAATTTGTGGAGTTTGAGCAATGTCTCATCAATCAGACTTAATCAGCCAAGACATTCTGGCTTATTTAAAACAGCATGAACAAAAAGACCTTTTGCGTTTTTTGACTTGCGGTAACGTAGATGATGGTAAAAGTACCTTAATTGGCCGTTTACTTTACGATTCAAAATTGATTTATGAAGATCAATTGCAAGCTGTAACACGTGACAGTAAAAAAGTAGGTACGACGGGTGATGCACCAGATTTGGCGTTGCTTGTAGATGGTTTGCAGGCTGAGCGTGAGCAAGGTATTACTATTGATGTAGCTTATCGCTATTTCTCGACTGAAAAGCGTAAATTTATTATTGCTGATACACCGGGACATGAACAATATACCCGCAACATGGCTACTGGTGCATCGACTGCTGATCTTGCAATTATCTTGATTGATGCGCGCTATGGTGTTCAAACACAAACGCGTCGTCATACATTTATTGCTAGTTTGCTTGGTATTAAAAATATTGTTGTTGCCATTAATAAAATGGACTTGGTTGAATATTCACCTGAGCGTTTTAATGAGATTCAGATTGAATATGATGCGTTCGTGAGCCAGTTAGGTGAGCGTCGCCCAGCTAATATCTTATTTGTTCCGATTTCTGCTTTAAATGGCGATAACGTTGTAAATCCATCTGCTCATACTCCTTGGTACAAGGGTCAAACCTTGATGAGTATTCTTGAGTCTGTGGAAATTAGCCGCGAATCAAACAAACACGAATTCCGTTTCCCTGTTCAGTATGTGAACCGTCCAAACCTCGACTTCCGTGGTTTTGCGGGTACTGTTGCTTTAGGTGAAATTAAAGTCGGTGACGAAATTGTAGCGTTACCTTCTGGTAAGCGTTCTACGGTTAAAGAAATCGTTACTTTTGACGGTAACCTTGAGCAAGCAGTGGCTGGTCAAGCAGTTACATTAACGTTAAACGACGAAATTGATATTAGCCGTGGTAACGTGCTGGTACGTGCAGGTGAGCAACCATTAATTTCACGTAGCGTTCGTGCTTCTGTGGTATGGATGAATGAGCACCCGCTTGTAAAAGGTAAGTTGTACAACATTAAGATTGGTACACAAACCGTTCCAGCAAAAGTGAAGAACATTCACTACCGTGTGAATGTAAATACACTTGAGCATACTCAAGTAGAAGAGCTTGAGTTAAATGCAATTGCCGATGTGGTAGTTGAGTTTGATGCTCCAGTAGTATTTGACCAATATCAAGACTCTCGTTATACAGGTTCATTTATTTTTATTGACCGTTTAAGTAACGTGACTGTTGGCGCGGGCATGGTAGAAGCTGCGGTAGAATGGACTGCTCATAGCAATGCTGTTACTGCCGAAGACCGTGCTGCTCGTTTAGGTCAAAAACCTGCTGCTATTGGTGTTTCTGCACAATTAATTGAAAAAGCTCAAGTCTTAGAAAGTTTGCTGATTCAGCAAGGTGTAGTTGCAATCGCGAAAGCAAGTTTAACAGCTGAGCAATTGGTTCTGTTACGTGAGACTGGTGTTGTAACTATTACAACTTCTGTGGATGGTACAGATACTGAGATAACTGCTGAAACAGTAGAAGAAGCAGTAGAAAAAATCGTGGAATTGGTTCGTCTTTAATAGATTGAAAATGAGTTCCAAAAAACCCGCGTAAGCGGGTTTTTTATTGAGTTTAGAAAATACTTTGGATTTTTAAAGTTAAATATTCTCTTAAATCTTTAGGGTAGTTCTGAATCATCTTTAAGAATGTATCTCGATCACCTTGATATAAGGCGCGTGTTGCTTCCTCATAATTTGGCATATTGCCTAACATAGCAGACATAAAACGGTCGATGGCTTGTTTGGCAAGCAGAATATTGCCTTCAGAATTTGGATTATTTAACTCTTTATCAATTAACTTACGAATTACTGCTGATGCACTCGCACTTTGTTGATCTAACCAATCCCAATGTTTTTTCTGTAAAGTGATTTCACGCGAAATTACGCCAAGTTTAGGTCGACCAACTTTTTTAATTTCTTCAGGTTCAGCATAACGTTGTTGAAAATCTTGTTCTGAACCAGAAAGATCAAGATCAATTTGTTGACCTGTTTGATCATTAAAAATCAGAATATTTTCCGTTGTTTTAGGAAGATGTTTTAGTTTTTTTGCAAGTTCAACAAGGGAGTCGCTTGCAATAAGTGTGCTTCCAGTAAAAGCGGTATAGGTGATTGTTGTATTCATTTTTGCCACATATTTTTATCAGGGTAAAATAATATTATCAGGGTAAAACTAATTTGGCAAACATTAAAAATTATAACCAAAGAATTATCTGATTTTTATGAGTGGTATCTCTGAAATTAAGGCTATAAAAATAGTCAAGGTAAGAGGCTATTTAAAATTTTGTTCTGCTTTAATATCGCTTTTATGAGAGAATGTGCCTTTAGTTGTATGTATAAGGACTCCTATGTTTGAGCAATCTCCTGAATCTTTAAGCGATATCGAAATTTTAGACATTTTACAGTCGATGAAAAAAGATAAGCTAGATACGGAAGCAAATGAGATTATCCGTAGCGGGGGGAAAGCAGGACGTCAGGAAGCGCATAAACAGGCTTTGGTGGCACTAAATACAAATTTTGAAGAGAAGTTTGTAGAGGCAGTGACTCTTGCACTAGGTTTAAATGCAGCTCAAGCTAAAAAAATTCGCTATAAAAAAGATCGAATTCGTATTTTAAAAGCGCGTGGTATTGATTATTTAGCTATTGATGGGGCAGAAACAGCGCAAGTTTTGGCACAAATTTCACAAGCAATTGTTCGTGAAGATGCAATAGTTACTCATGACTTGCATGATATCTTCCCATTTTGGAAAGAAGGTTGGCCAATGGTGCAATTTGATAATGCCTATAAAATTTTAGAAGAAGATATTAGCTTGCACTTTCATGCGTTCTTGGACGCCATGATTGAGTATGTAAATAAATAAAAAATAAAAGCCCCAATTGGGGCTTTTATTTTTATAGCAAAATGTAGTTAGATCGCACTAAAAAGTGGGAAAACACCAATCACCAAAGCTGTACCCATTAACACCATACAAGTAATAAATGCCCACTTAAAAGTGAACTTTTGATGATCTGCAAAATCGACTTTAGCAAGACCACATAACAAGTAAGTTGATGGAACAAGTGGTGATAATAAGTGTACAGGTTGGCCTACAATTGATGCACGAGCAATCGCTTCTGGACTAATACCATAATGTGAAGCAGCTTCAGCAAGAATAGGTAATACACCATAGAAGAATGCATCATTTGACATAAAGAACGTCAAAGGCATGCTTACCAACGCTGTAATTGGTGCCAGATAAGGTCCCATACTTGCAGGAATCATTGCGACGAATTCTTTAGACATCGCTTCAACCATGCCTGTGCCAGATAAAATACCTGTAAAAATACCTGCCGCAAAAATTAAACCTACCACAGCCAAGATACTATCTGCATGCATAGCGATACGTTTCTTCTGCATATCAACATCTGGATAGTTGATAAGCATCGCAATACAGAACGCCAGCATGAATAACACTGACATTGGTAAAATACCTTTGATCAACGCAATCATAAGAATAATGGTGAGTACCATATTTACTTTACGCAAATGTGGACGAGTCGCTTCTGGATCTTTTGAAACAGTAATATTGTCACCATGATGACTTTCAAGCTCAATCACGCCTAAACGTTTTTGCTCATAGCGACCATATAAATATGCCAAGAAGAATAACCAGCCAATACTAATAATCATTGGAAGAATCATTGGTACAAAAATATGGCTTGGGTCGACTTGAAGTGCACTCGCTGCGCGGGCAGTAGGTCCACCCCATGGCGTAAGGTTCATTACACCACTACATAACAACATAAGTGCTGTCATGATCAGTGTATTCATACCAAGTCGCTGATAGAGAGGAAGCATAGCTGCCACACAAATCATATATGTCGTTGATCCATCACCATCAAGGGAAACTAATGTCGTTAAAAAAACGGTCCCTAATGTAATTTTTAGAGGATCGCCTTTAACCTTTTTCAAAATCCATTTAACCGGGGGATCGAAAAGACCTGCATCGATCATTAAGGCAAAATATAAAATTGCAAATAATAGCATTACACCAGTAGGTGCAAGTTTTTTGATGCCTTCTAGCATCATCTCGCTGAGACCTTTAAGCTCAATATGACTTAAGCTTTCAAAGTAGTGACCTAGGCCCCAAGCAATAAGAGAAAAAATAAATGGGATAAGAATTAAAGCAATAATAGGGCTCAAACGTTTGGACATGATTAAGTACATGAAGCACAAAATCATGCCAACACCAAGTAATGTCAGCATACAATCAATCCTTTGCCTTTAGTTTTACTGAACAAGTTTATTCCAAACTTTGACTTTTATTATTCTTATGAATTTTTATTAAAAAAACAAATAATATATTTAGTTTATTTGGTTAATATATATTCAATTAAAAAGGTATATTCTTAGGAAATACTGAACATATATATTAATGGCTTAGTTTATTTATTATATATAGTGGTTTTACATTTATATAAAGGTTTTATCATATTTAAAATTATCATATATTTTGAAGAATTATACTTACTTTGAGCATTGAGATGAGAAGAAGACCCATTTACAAGGCTTGTAATGTCTACGTTACCTAAGGCTGATGGGGTTGTAAATGCTTTATTCGCAAATTTTCATTTCAATTGAACTCAATTTTTTTATTTTAATTAAGAGGTTAATCTTTATATTTATAAATATGATTAGCATAATTAATTAAACTTTTAATAATGAAGAATATTAAATGAAAGCGTGAATTTAATAATTACTTATTCATATTAAAAAAATATCCTGCTTTTGGCAGGATATTTTGCACCAAAATAAATCAATTTTCGTCAGTTGGTGAATGTAATTCAGATTTTTCTAATACGCGAGTAACTAATAGTTGATCGATTTTAAAATGATCCACATCGACAACTTCAAATTTATAACCACCAAATTCGACAAAATCGGCTGGACGAGGAATTTTGCGTAAACGATACATCATAAAACCTGCTAGCGTTTCATAATTCTCTTCATCGGGCATTTCGTCAATTTCAAGAGCATGTCTCAGGTCATCAATTGGTGTACTGCCATCAATTAACCAAGAGTTATTGTCACGTTTAATGATTTGCTGTTCTTCTTCAATTGGGGTAACCCAGTCACCCATTACGGTAATCATGATATCGCTTAAGGTGATAACACCAACTACAAGCGCATATTCATTAATTACAACAGCGAACTTTTCTTTTGTTGATCGGAAGCGATCAAGTAATTCAGAAAGGGTTAATGTGTCAGGAATAATTAGAACATTACGAATAGTAGATTCATTTAATTGAGTGGGTGATTGGTTATTTAAAATGCGGACAAGAAAATCTTTGGCATCTACATACCCAATAACCTGATCAATATTTTCATTACACACTAAAAATTTAGAATAAGGATATTCTGCTAATTTTTGTCGAATACTGTCTTCATGTTCGTTTAAAGTGAAATAAACAACATTTTCACGCGTCGTCATACTCGATGGTACGTTGCGTTCTTCTAGTTCAAAAACATTTTCAATAAAATGATGTTCTTGTTTTTGAAGTACACCTGCTTGGGCACCTGCATCCATAACAGCTGAGATATCATCAAAAGTAATATTGTCTTCTCGAGTTGTATTTACTTTAAATAAGCGGAATAACAGGTTCGCGATGGCATTAATTCCCCAAGCCAAAGGTTTACAAACTTTAATAAAAACCTGAATTGGATTGATAACACTAATTGCAATTTTTTCTGGGGCAATCATAGCCAAGCGTTTTGGCATAAGATCGGCAAATAAAATAAATAGCGATGTTACTAAAGTAAAAGATAGAGCAAAACCAATTGTTTGCGACCAGGGACCTACATAGAACCGGTCAACTAAAGTCACAAAAAATGGACGGAAAGCAGCTTCGCCTAAAATACCGCCTAAAATTGCAACAGCATTTAGTCCAATTTGGGATGCTGCAAAAAAGTCTGCAGATTGTTCTTGTAAATCAAGTACCTGTTGAGCACGTTCCTCGCCAGCTTCAGCTAAAATTTTTAACTTCACTTTTCTGGCGCCAGCCAGTGCAATTTCAGTTAAAGATAAAAAGCCTGCTGCGATGATGAGCAGTACGATGATAATGATATTTTGAAAGAGACTCACAAATCACCCGAGGTTCATCATTATTATGACTATGTTTTAACACAAAAAAGCGCTGAGGTAATCAGATTGATTGCTCAGCGCTTAAAGATAATGTTTGAAAGAGACAATTAAATTAAAATTTATTTAATAGTGAGAAAATTGTGAATTGTTGGTAAGAAATTCACGATTTTCTTCTTCGATCATTTGGCGAGCAACGAATAGAATAAGTTGGCGTAACCAGCGATGAGCAGGGTGATGGTGTAATAGTGGGCACCAAGCCATTTTAAGTTCAAATTCTGGAATATAAAAAGGAGGATCCTTTATAACCAGTTTTGGATTTTGAGTTTGTAGGCGCGCCATTCGAGTTGGAAGCGTTGCAATGAGGTCAACATTTTGAGCAAGCAAGGCTGGCATTTGGTAGTGGCGAGTAAATACTGAAATTTTACGACGTTGACCAATACGTTCTAATGCTTGATCAATCCAGCCTAAACCACCTTGTTTATCTGGGTTTACGCCAAAACCAACACCCATACCTGTTTTAGATACCCAAATATGCTGTGCATCTAGGTAACTTTTAAGATTTAAATGAGTAACAGCAGGGTGTTTGTCATTCAAAATACAGCTGAAACTATCACGCCAAACTAACACTTGGTGGAAACTTTGCGGTATTTCATTAAATCTATTAATTGCCAGATCAACTTTACCTTGTTCCATATCTCTATATGACACATCACTTGGGGTAAGAAAGTCGAGCACTACATTTGGAGCTTCAGAACGTAAAGCTTTTACAAGACGAGGAACCAGAGTTGCTTCTGCATAATCAGAAGTCATAATGCGAAAAACGCGATTGCTGGTATAAGGGCGGAATTCGGTACGCGGTTCCAAAATCATGGAAAGATCAGAAAGGGCATCGCGAATACGTGGTTGTAATTCGAGTGCGCGTTCTGTCGGTGTCATTCCTTCCGATGAGCGGATTAGAAGAGGGTCGTTAAATAAATTACGCAAGCGACGTAAAATATTACTCATGGCTGGTTGAGTAACGCCAAGCTGTTCTGCTGCGCGTGTAACATTTTTTTCACGAAGAAGAACATCAAGATATATTAATAGATTAAGATCTACCCGTTCCAGATTCATAAAAAAAATACCGAAAATAAAACCCTAAAATTGTTTCAAATTATGCCATATTTAAAGAACATTGTGTGAAAAAATGATGAGAAAAACGACATTTTTTGTTGAAATTAAGTATGCTTGAAAAGGACCTCAAATGCTCGATTTTATTATCTTTGATCTGTTTTTGACTTTATGTTTATAGACGTAAAATTTTTCTTATATATTTAACCATGTTCTATCATTAAAATTGACTTTTTACATTGGCAAAAGTCGCCTAATTTACAATTGACTTTTGACACTAAAAATGAATGGAAAAATCCCAAAAATTGTATAAAAATAAAACTTGGAGAGTTTTTTCATCAAAACACTATACTCCTTTAGGATTATTTTGTTTTCATAAACAAAGTGTTATGTTTTTTAGTTTTACTTATAATATCGATTTATTGGTATATTTTTTAAATAAATACTGAAGATTAACGAAGGATATTGGATTAATTGATTGGCTAAGTCTAAGCTGTGTTCATGAGGAAGCAGCTGGTGTCATAAGAAATTTAAGTAACGTGACTCTAGGCTTCAATCGATGAAATCCTAAAATGAATACAGGACAATATCATGACTACATATCAAACAGCGATTGATGCAGTACGTCAATTAAAAGCAAAATTTGGCAACACTTGGGCAGACATTAGCCCAGAAGATGCTGCTCGTATGCAACTTCAAAACCGTTTCAAAACTGGTTTAGATATTGCTAAGTATACAGCTGCGATTATGCGTCGTGATATGGCTGAATACGATGCTGACTCAAGCAAATACACTCAATCATTAGGTTGCTGGCATGGTTTCATCGCACAACAAAAAATGATTGCGAACAAAAAATACTTCGGTACTACAAGCAAACGTTATATCTACCTTTCTGGTTGGATGGTTGCTGCTCTTCGTTCAGAGTTCGGTCCACTTCCTGACCAATCTATGCACGAAAAAACTTCTGTTCCTGCTTTGATCGAAGAAATCTACACTTTCTTACGTCAAGCTGACGCAAAAGAATTAAACGATTTATTCCGTGCCCTTAAAAAAGCACAAGAAGCTGGTGATACTGCTAAAGCAGCTGAAATCACAGCTCAAATCGACAACTTTGAAACTCACGTTGTGCCAATTATTGCTGACATCGATGCTGGTTTCGGTAACGAAGAAGCAACTTACTTACTTGCTAAGAAAATGATCGAAGCTGGTGCTTGTGCGCTTCAAATCGAAAACCAAGTATCTGATGCTAAACAATGTGGTCACCAAGCTGGTAAAGTAACTGTTCCACACGAAGACTTTATTGCTAAGATCCATGCATTACGTTATGCATTCTTAGAAATGGGTCTTGAAGAAGGTATCATCGTTGCGCGTACTGACTCTGAAGGCGCTGACTTGACTCAAAAAATCCCAGTGGTTAAAGAGCCAGGTGACATCGCTTCTCAATACATCAGCTACTTAGATACTCAAGAAATTGACATTGCTGATGCGCAAGAAGATGAAATCTTAATCAAGCGTGATGGTAAGTTACACCGTCCTAAACGTTTACCTTCAGGTTTATATCAGTTCCGTGCTGACACTCAAATTGACCGTGTTGTACTTGACTGTGTATCTAGCCTTCAAAATGGTGCTGACCTTCTTTGGATCGAAACTGCGACTCCAAACGTAGAAGAAATCGCACACATGGTTAACCGTGTTAAAGAAGTTGTTCCAAATGCTAAGCTTGTTTATAACAACAGCCCATCATTTAACTGGACTTTAAACTTCCGTCAACAAGCTTACGACCGTTGGGTTGCTGAAGGTAAAGATGTTTCTGCATATGACCGCGCTAAATTAATGAGCGCTGAATATGACAATACTGAATTAGCTGCTGATGCTGATGACAAGATCCGTACATTCCAAGCAGATGCTTCTCGTGAAGCAGGTGTGTTCCATCACTTGATCACACTTCCGACTTACCACACTGCTGCTCTTTCTACTCATGAGCTTGCACAAGGTTACTTCGGTTCTGAAGGTATGTTGGCTTATGTTGCTGGCGTACAACGTAAAGAAATCCGTGGTGGTATCGCTTGTGTGAAACACCAAGCAATGGCGGGTTCTGACATCGGTGATGATCACAAAGAAATCTTCTCTGGTGATAACGCTCTTAAAGCACATGACGATGCTAAAAACACAATGAACCAATTCGCAGCTAACTAAGAATTGATTCCATAAAAAACCCGCTCAAATGAGCGGGTTTTTTATATTAAAAATTTATTAATCTTCTTTTTTCAACACATAGTGCTCTGCCAAAGAACCTTCAATTTTTTTACCTTCCATATCTAAAGCAGTTGCAGTATTTTCGCCAATAAAGAATTTACGATTTTCAGCTTTATTATCTAAGGTAATGATAGAAGTGTTGTCTTTATCGAAAGCAAACTTACCATGAGTTTCAAATGGTTTTGTATCACCTTTGCCTAAGTAAGTTTCAGTCAATTCATAAGTTTTATCATCTTTTAATTTTAGTTCTGTTTTGATGCCTTCACAGTCTGCACATGGAAGGGTACCTGTATATTTACCATTCCAATCTAAAGAATTTTCTGCTGAGTGCTCAGTATCTACAGCAACAGCATTACTTGCTTCACTAGTTTGTACAGGGGTAGAAGCATCAGAAGTTGTCTCTGTTTTATTTTCATGTTTGTTACATGCGACAAGAAGAGTACTCATAAGTGCAATTGCTAATAATGATTTTTTCATGATGAAGAAAACCTCAAAAATAAAAATTAAAAGTCTTTAAAGCCTAGAAAAAGATCATAAAAAATAAAAGCGTTTGTATGTAGTCAAAATTTAACAAAAGGTAAAGTGTATATTTTTTTGTTCATTTAAACGATTTTTATTGAAATTTATAACGAGTAAAAAAAGTATCCACTAACTGAGTTAATGGATACATCTAAAAAATTATGGATGAGCAGAAACTCCACCTAGAGAATCACACGCTGATTTATAGAGTTCATATTGTTTTTTTACTACCTCGTCTAAAGGCATTGCAAATAATTCCTCACCATCTTTATAACTTTCTACATAAGAGGTCGCTTTTTCTTTACTTACTGCTAAAGTTTGTTGGTAATAAGAATTAATTGAGCTATTTGAAATCTCCCTAGTTTCTACGTTTTTACATTGGAAATTATTTAGAAGTTTTTCTGCGCGTTTGACCTCACTAGATTGGCCAAAAATACACCCAGTTAAAAATACAAAAGGTACTAACACGAAAAAGATTTTCATGGAAAAAATTTATAAGAGCGAGGATGGATGCTATTGTATAAATAATTCCATGCTTTACTGTGGTTTTATGTTAGACATTGATGATTTTTTAACTCATTAAAATAAAAAAATTGTTTCCAAGTTTGTAATGACCTCTTTTTGTATATGGTGCATATTTTGCTTATTAAATAAAGCCATTAATAAAAATGAGCCAAAATGAATCGGATTCAACAATTTTCTCATACTTCTTTAGCACCATTTTGGTATGCGCAATTAGAACTAGGTTTTTGTTTTAAAGAAAGTCGCACCATAATGAATCATAGAAAACATTATGGCCCTGTTCGGGTGCAAAAAATGCTCTGGCCTGAAAAAACTGGAGTTTGCCACGCTATTATTGTTCATCCACCAGCCGGCATTGCAGGAGGCGACCATCTTACTTTTCAAATTGAAACAGCTGAACAGGCGCATGCCGTTATTACCACGCCTGGGGCTGGAAAATGGTATAGAACAAATGGTAAACAGGCTTTTCAACATATTTATTTGACTGTAAAAAAAGACTCTATTCTAGAGTGGATGCCGCAAGAGACGATGTTGTTTGATGGTGCTGTAGCGCACTCAGAAACACATATTCACCTTGAACAAACAGCAAGTTTCATTGGTTGGGATATGCTGGTATTGGGACGGCAAGCTCGAGCTGAAAATTTTGTTCAGGGCAGTTATCACAACCAGTTTAAGTTATGGCGTGAAAATAAATTATTAGTTGCCGATACATTATATTTTGAGGGAGGAGATCGCTGGTTAAGCTCATGTTTAGGAATGAATAATCAGGCTGTAATGGCAAGTTTCTGGGCTGTACCGCCTGAAAAATTTCGCTCTCCATTTTATTTAGAACAACATGTTGAACTTGTCCGTGAGTTAATCATGCGTATGGATGCTCCGGTTACTTTGACTTTATTGGAAGATGTGCTTTGTGCACGTTTTTTAGGGAATGATGTACGGCATTGTCATGATGCATTTGCGGCCATACGCGCAAGATTAAGACGTTATTGGTTTGATTTAGATGAAGAATTTCCAAGAATTTGGAAAACCTAACTTACGTTAAATTGCGTATTTTAAAAACGATTAGAACAAGTATGCTGCTTTTGAGCACGCATTTTGCTTAAAGAAAACTAGATGCTATTAGGAAAGAGATATGGAACTCAATCCAACAGAGAAAGATAAGTTACTCATTTTTACCGCAGGCTTAGTGGCTGAGCGTCGTAAAGCACGAGGTTTAAAGCTGAATTATCCGGAAGCAGTTGCCTTCATTTCAGCAGCCTTACTCGAAGGTGCACGAGATGGAATGACAGTGAGTGAACTCATGCACTTTGGAACGACTTTGTTAAAGCGTGAAGATGTTATGGATGGTGTAGCGGAAATGATTGCTGAGGTTCAGGTCGAAGCAACTTTTCCGGATGGTTCAAAATTAGTCACTGTTCATCAGCCAATCGTATAAAAGGAGCAGTTATGATCCCCGGTGAAATCATTACTCCAGAGGCTGACATTGAGCTAAATGTTGGGCGTGAAACTTTAAAAGTTATGGTGGCTAATGTTGGTGATCGACCTATTCAGGTAGGTTCGCATTTTCATTTTTATGAAGCCAATGATGCACTACAGTTCGACCGTGAAGCTGCAAAAGGTTTTCGCTTAAATATTGCGGCGGGTACAGCAATCCGTTTTGAACCGGGACAAAGCCGAGAAGTGGAACTTGTCGCTTTAGCTGGTAAGCGAGAAGTATATGGTTTTGCAGGCCGAGTCATGGGTAAGTTGGATTAAACATAACAACCATAATGAAAGATATGAGTAAAAAATTATGAAAATGTCACGTCGTGCATATGCTGAGATGTTTGGTCCAACGGTCGGAGATCGTATTCGTCTAGCTGATACAGAGCTCTTTATTGAAGTTGAGCAAGATTTAACGACTTATGGTGAAGAAGTTAAGTTCGGTGGTGGTAAAGTCATTCGTGATGGCATGGGACAATCTCAACTTTTAGCTGATGAAGTTGCTGACACGGTCATTACCAATGCTTTAATTGTAGATTGGTGGGGAATTGTAAAAGCTGATGTTGGCTTAAAAAATGGCCGGATCTGGAAAATAGGAAAAGCTGGCAACCCCGATATTCAACCTGACATTACCATTCCTCTAGGTGCTGCAACAGAAGTGATTGCGGGTGAAGGGCAAATTTTAACAGCAGGTGGTATTGATACCCACATTCACTGGATTTGTCCTCAACAAGTTGAAACCGCGCTGATGTCTGGTACAACAACAATGGTGGGCGGCGGTACAGGACCAGCAGCAGGAACTTCGGCAACTACAGTGACTCCGGGTCCTTGGCATATTGCGACCATGTTGCAGGCGATAGATGATTTGCCTATGAATATTGGTCTGTTAGGTAAAGGTAACCTGAGTTTGCCAGACCCAATTCGTGAGCAAATTAAGGCTGGAGTAATTGGGCTAAAACTACATGAAGACTGGGGTTCAACACCAGCAGCGATTGATAACTGTTTGAGTGTGGCAGATGAGTTTGATGTTCAGGTCGCTATTCATACGGATACATTAAATGAGGGTGGCTTTTTAGAAGAAACACTGGCCGCATTTAAAGACCGTACCATTCATACGTACCATACAGAAGGTGCGGGTGGTGGACATGCTCCAGATATTTTAAAAGCAATTGGACAAAGTAACGTGTTGCCATCTTCAACGAATCCAACGCGACCTTATACCATTAATACTATTGATGAGCATTTAGATATGCTCATGGTTTGTCACCATTTAGACCCTGCAATTGCTGAAGATATTGCTTTTGCAGAAAGTCGTATTCGTCGTGAAACCATTGCTGCCGAAGATATTCTGCAAGACCTAGGTGCAATTGCCATGATGTCTTCTGACTCTCAGGCGATGGGGCGCGTGGGTGAGGTGATTTTACGAACTTGGCAAACTGCACACAAAATGAAAATTCAACGTGGTCCTCTAGAGGGTGACAACGAGTTTCATGATAACAATCGCGTTAAACGTTACATTGCTAAATATACAATTAACCCAGCCATTACCCATGGTTTAAGTCATGAAATTGGTTCGATTGAGGTCGGAAAACTTGCTGATCTGGTGTTATGGAAGCCGGCCTTTTTTGGTGTGAAGCCTTCCATGATTATTAAAGGCGGCATGATCGCGGCGGCGCCGATGGGTGACATTAATGCCTCCATTCCGACACCTCAACCAGTTCATTATCGTCCAATGTTTGGCGCCTATCCGCGTGGTGTGCATAACACTTGTATTACCTTTTTATCTCAAGCAGCCATTGATGAAAAAGTTGCTGAAAAGTTAGAACTTAAAAAGCTAATTAGCCCCTGTCAAAATACGCGTGAAATTACTAAAGCGGATATGAAACATAATACATATTGTCCAGTTATGCATGTGCATCCAGAAACTTATGAAGTAAGAGCAGATGGTGAACTATTAACTTGTGAACCTGCTGACGTATTACCAATGGCTCAGCGTTATTTCTTGTTTTGATAAGTTTTATTGAAATGATTTTGTTTTATGAATTTATACATATGAACTGAATAAAGGAGAGAAAAATTAAATGAAAATCTATACCCAACGTCTTGAAGATATTTCTCCTGATCAGGCATTTGAAACGGTTGAACTAACTTTTGATACCCGTCAAAAATCACGTTTTCGAGCTGCCTTGGCAAGTGGCGTAGATATTGGAGCTGATTTGCCGCGTACTGGAATTTTGCGTAGTGGTTCGTATATTGCAACCCAAGAGGGTGATGTATTACGTGTTGACGCAAAACCTGAACGTTTAATGCAAGTTAGTGCTAAAACCGATTTTGATTTACTTAAAGCTGCCTATCACTTAGGTAATAGACATGTACCATTAATGCTCACACCTACAGCTTTGTATTTTGAGCCTGATCATGTGCTTGCAGAAATGGTAGAAGGATTGGGGCTCACAGTGACAGAAACAGATCATCCTTTTGAACCTGAAAGCGGTGCCTATGCTCAGCATAGTCATGACCATCGCTTAAGCCCAATCAAAGCTTTACACCATGTCCATTCATAATGCTGCGCAATTACTGCAATTGCTGACATTGTCTTCAACGGCACTGCCAGTTGGAGCGTATTGTTATTCACAAGGCGTGGAAACAGCCATCGATATTGGCTTAATACACGATGAAAGCTCAGCAATTGCTTACTTTGAAGAAGTTCTTGAAATGCTGTTAGTGAGGTTTGAGCTACCGGTACTCAAACGTCTTATGCAACATTATGATGAACCAGATGAATTCCTGACTTGGGCAAATTTATATAAGGCGAGTCGAGAAAGTAAAGAGCTTTTGGCTGAATCGCAGCAGTTGGCATTTTCTTTAAATGCATGGATTAAAGATGTTTTAAAAAAAACGGTTGAGGTTAAAAAGCAGTTTGGTTTTGTGCCTGTCTATGCGCAGCTTTGTGGGCGTTTAGAGCTTAAAGAAGAGGATGTGCTTACTGCTTATACTTTTACTGTTTTAGAAAATCAGGTTTTGGCAGCAGTAAAAACGGTTCCATTGGGACAAATGGCTGGGCAAAGAATTTTATGGCACTTGCATGGTTTAGTACCAGAGGCAGTACAGAAAGCTTTGAAACTTAATGATGAACAATTAAGCAGCGCTTTACCTCGTTATGCCATGCTGAGCATGAAACACGAGACACAATATTCACGGTTATTCAGATCTTAAGTTTAGGAAAAAAGGATAAAAATCATGACAGAACGTAGCCCGTTAAGAGTTGGAATTGGTGGACCAGTAGGTTCGGGTAAAACAGCACTTACGCTTAACTTATGCCGTGCCTTGCGTGATAAATACAATATGGCTGTAGTGACAAACGATATTTATACCAAAGAAGACTCAAACTTTTTAACCCGTAATGAAGCGATGTCGCCAGATCGTATTGTGGGTGTGGAAACTGGTGGTTGCCCACACACAGCAATTCGTGAAGATGCCTCAATTAACTTGGCTGCGATTGATGATCTATGCGAAAAATTTGATGGCTTAGAGCTTATTATTATTGAAAGTGGTGGTGATAATTTAGCCGCGACATTTAGCCCAGAGCTCTCTGATTTAACTTTGTATGTTATTGATGTGGCAGGTGGAGAAAAAATCCCTCGTAAAGGCGGGCCGGGTATTACCAAGTCAGATTTACTGATTATTAATAAAACTGACCTTGCACCAATGGTCGGTGCAAACCTTGATGTCATGAACCAAGATGCGAAACGCATGCGCGGTGAAAAGCCATTTTTATTTTCAAACATGAAAACACAAGATGGGCTTGAACAAATTATTCAATTTATTGAGAAACAAGGGCTGTTTAAGGCTTAAGGAGTAACTATGAACTTCATTAAGAAATGGGGCATTGGGCTCCTTAGCATGTTACCGGCATTAGCCATGGCACATCCGGGACATGATCATGCACATTCAGGGTTTATGGCAGGTTTTATTCACCCTTTTACTGGGCTTGATCATTTAGTCATGGCTTTAGGTTTTGGTATCTTGTTATGGTCAGCCGCTAAACAATGGAAAATTGCTGGTGTCATTACACTAAGCATTACTTTGATTGTTGGTTTTTTAGTAGGTGCTGAAGGTTTAGTACCAGCCAGTATTGCTGAATACGGCATTATTGCTTCTTTGATTGTTACAGCGATTGCACTATGGACAAAATCAAATCGGATTTTACCTATTGCTGCTGCATTACTCGCAAGCTTTCATGGTATAGCGCATGGTGTTGAACTCGCACATGCGGGACATATTGCTGCATTAGTAGCTGGTATGGTTACTGGTATGGCAATTATCTATTGCTGTGGCTTAGCACTAGGTGCATTGTTTACGCGATATGTACCTTATGGCAAAAAAATTATGGGTACTTGCACAGCAATTGTTGCAGTTATTGGTTTAAGTTAATTAAACCCTTGCAAAAAAAGGTAGCTTTAAGCTACCTTTTTGTATTTGCAAAATAAAATGTGTGTGCATAAAAATATTTATCCTGTTTTTACAGCGCTGATTATCTTTTACAGTGGATATGTTCAGGCCTATGATTTTTTTCAACCAGAAAGTGATTCTACTTTACTAGATACAGAGCAGTTATTAGATCAATCAGATTTAAACTTGGAACAAAGGCGGTTAGCCATTGAGCATGACGATGAAGTTAATAACTATAATGTGCTCAAAAACGAGTTTTATTCAAATGAGCGTTGGGTAATTTATAATTATACGGCCTATGATACCGGGCAACTTCAGAACAAAAACAGTAATGGTTTAACGAATCATATTAATATTCAAGATTTATCTATTTCAGTTGGATATGGAGTTAATTATAGTGTTAATCCAAGATTGAAAATTGGTTATGAATATATTTCGAGTTTTCCTTATGATCGAGGTCAACTCATACGATTTTTTACGATCTATTTATTCTGAAATACAAAATAAAAATAGTCTCATTCAAATAAATAGATCAGATAAATTAGTTCTTTATAAAATCCTACATGTTTAAATTTTCTGATAAAGCCCTGCGTGGACTGTACCTGCTTTAGTGGTTTTCACTTGTTGCCATGATGCAGGAAGATGAAGCTGAGATAAATCTCGGTCAGCTTCAACATAAATGTATCCATTCTTTTTAATGTGTGAATCTGCCAATTGAGCGAGCTCTTGCCATAGATCGAGGCTATAAGGTGGATCTAAAAAAACGACATCAAATTGTTCTTTTAAGCGCGGTAATGCTTGCTGAGCAGTTGCATTGACTAAATGACAATTCTGCGCTTTTAAAAGCTGGATATTCTCTTTTAAAAATCGTGCTTGAGTCTTATCTGGTTCAATCATGTAAACAGATGCGGCACCGCGTGAAAGTGCTTCAAAGCCTAATGCACCAGAACCTGTACAGATGTCGAGAACCTGAGCATTTTGAATGTCCCACATGAGCCAATTAAATAACGTTTCACGAACACGATCTGGGGTAGGTCTTAAACCTTCAATACTTGCGAATGGTAAAACTCGTCTTTTCCATTCGCCCCCAATAATGCGTAATTGATTTTTCATTATTCATCGATCTCATTTGTAGCAGAGCGAGCAGGAGTAGCTTGTGGAGCAGATGCTGCTGCGGTAGTTGTAGCAGGTGCTGGCGTAGAGCTAGCAGTTTCGCCGCCACTTGGAAGCTCACCCGGTTTAATTCCTGCTGTCATAAGGCCACCATTAACTTGATGGTTGGCTGGACGAATCGGATTTTTATTGCGGGTTAATAACCAGTAATCAAATATCGGCTTAGCAAGTTGAGCTGCGGAACCACCATGACGACCATTTTCCCAAATCACCGCAATAGCAATTTCAGGTTTGTCAGCAGGTGCAAATCCAACGAATAAACCATGGTCAAGTTGGCGTTCACTAAGCGCAGCTTCGTTATAACGTTTACCCTGTGCAATACTTTTAACCTGTGCTGTACCTGTTTTTCCGGCAATTTGATAAAGCGATGTACGGATACCACGTCCAGTACCTGATTGAATTACATCAATCATGGCTTCTCGCATTTTTACCCAGTCTTCGTCTGTACCGTTGAAATTAATTTTTCCATCAGGCGCATTACGGACTGTAAAAGGTTTTGCACCATGCGATGCACGTAAAACATGTGGAACTACATGAGAGCCGTGATTCGCTGTAATAGCAGTTGCCATTGCAAGTTGTAATGGAGTTGCAGTAAATGCACCTTGACCAATACTGACTGAAATTGTTTCACCTTTCATCCATTTAGTTTTGCGTGTACGCATTTTCCATTCTGGACTTGGGTATAAACCTTCACTTTCACTTGGTAAGTCGACACCTGTTTTTTGACCAAAGCCAAATTGGCGCATCCATTGGTTCATCTGGTCGATGCCCATTTGATTTGCCAAAATATAAAAATAGGTATCGCAAGACATGATAATCGCTTTGTGCATGTTCACGATGCCATGACCAGTTTTTTTCCAGTCACGGAATTTGTGAGAGTCACCAGGTAAATGGAAATAACCTGGGTCAGAAATAGCAGTAGACCAGTCGACAATACCATAATGTAAACCGCCCATTGCTTCCATTGGTTTAATAGTCGAACCAGGAGGGTATGCGCCTTGAACAGCGCGGTTATAAAGAGGTTGGTCGATGTTGTCACGTAGAGAGCTATAATCTTTATGATTAATACCCGTCACAAATAGGTTTGGGTTAAAGCTTGGGCTTGAAACCAACGCAAGAATTTCACCAGTACGTGGGTCTATCGCAACAATTGCACCACGACGACCAGCAAGTTGCTGTGATGCTACGACTTGTAAACCATAATCTAATGATAAATAGAGGTCATTACCACGAGTTGGATCTTTACGTCCTAAATGACGCAATACATTACTATGAGCATCGGCTTCTACAGATTCATAACCTGGTGTTCCATGCAGTAAATCTTCATAGCTTTTCTCTACGCCAATTTTACCAATCAGGTTTGTTCCAGCGTATAAGTCTTTATCAATACTTTTTAATTCTTTATCGTTAATACGGCCAACATATCCGATCACATGAGCAAACAATTCACCATGCGGGTAATAGCGCGTCATTTGGGTTTCAATTCTAACCCCAGGGAATTTGTATTTAACTTCACTAAACTTGGCAATGTTTGTCTCGGTCAAGTTTAGCTTAATTGCAACGCGTTCAGTTTTTCGTGCCGTTTTAATACGACTTTTAAAGCGGTCTACATCTTCTTGAGTAAGTTCTAAAATGGGTTGTAGTTGTTCAATAACTGCATCAGGATCTTCAACATCTGCCTTACTTAATGTTGCGGTAAAAACCGGGTAATTATCAGCAAGTAAAACCCCATTACGGTCATAAATATAACCACGAGCAGGGGGGAGCGGTTGTAAGCGAATACGGTTTTTATCCGATGCAGTCGAGAACTCATCGTAATGAAAAATTTGCAGATAAGCGTATCGGCTGGCTAGTACCAATAGACAGATAATCACAAGACCTACGGCAAAAAATATACGACCTCGATAAATGCGCTTTTCTTGCTGGATATCTTTTAAAGGAAAGTGCTGTTTCATACGGATCGACTTAATGACATAGGGTGAGAAAAATAGCTGCTTATTCTAACGCAAGCGCAGTTAAAATATCGCATAATTTTCAAAGTTTCAGTGAAGAGGAAAATTGGCTTTTTTGACTTTGTAGACAACAAAATTGTAGAGTCTTGTATATAAGAAGCAAAATAATTCTGTTAAAGTCTTTCATTCAATAGAATAGGGTTGTTCTCACTATACGATTAGGGAAAATGGAGAAAATAATGAGAAAAATTTATCCCTTACTTGCAGTTTTGACAGTAAGCAGTTGGGCAAATGCTCAAGATTATTCATTTCTTCCAGAAGCAAAATTAGCAGATCACAAAGCGTCTACTTGGAATGTAGGTGCAGGTTTTACTCAAAAATTATTACATCTTAATGGTGAGTGGGTAAATCCTTATGGTATTGCCTATGCCAAGGTTGGCGCATTTTTAAATGGTGATAAAACTGCTGGTGGACAGGTTGGATTTCGCTATCCTTACTATCTGACTGGAACAGATAAAAATGGCTACTATATTGGCTTTTATGCTGGACATCTTGATAGCAAGCCAGTAGATGGAGAGTATAAATCTCGTTTAGGTGCTGGTGTCGATTTGGCATATGTATTGTTGAATTCAGAAAGAATTAGTACTTTTAGTGTCGGTATTGGTGCAGCTGAAAAACTGACTGACCAGAACGGAGCAGTTGCTGCGAAGACTAAACCACAAATTCAATTTTCTTATTCTCTAAGTTTTGGTTTATAAAACAAAGCAGTTTATCGTTAACTCGCCATAAGCAGAGCACAAATAAATACGAGAGTCTTACATGTTAGAGTACGTCAGCGGATTGTGGCAGACCTTTTTACACAGACCTGATTTTTGGGCCGTTTTAAGTATCATCCCAGTTACTGCCTTTGTCACATGGGCACATGTGTGGATGGCGTTAAAAATGGTATTTTACCCAATCAAATTTTGGGGTTTTCATTTAGGCCCTTTACCAGTCGGTTGGCAAGGAATTGTGCCGCGCAAAGCTGGACGTATTTCAGGAATTATCACGGATAATACTTTATCTAAATTAGGTTCTTTACGTGAGTTTTTAGAGGCCATGGACCCTGAAGACATGGCACGTATTATTGGTGAGCAAGTCGGATTTGAACTTGAGCATTTGATTGATGAGGTGATGATCGATCGTAATGCCGTACTTTGGGAAAATTTACCTTATTCAATTAAACGCCGTATTTATGCACAGGCGCATAAACAATTACCCGGTGTATTAAGAGAATTAGTGACTGAGCTGACTATGAACGTCGAGTCACTGGTGAATATGCGTGAAATGGTCGTGAGCCAGATGGAAGGTGATCGCCGTTTAATGGTACGTATGTTTTTAAAGGTAGGCCAAAAAGAGATCAACTTTATTTGGCATATTAGTGCTTTAATCGGGATGTTCTTTGGTATTTTCCAAATGGTTGTCTGGTTCGTTGTACCTTGGCACTGGACTGTTCCGTTTTGGGCTTCAATTTGGGGTTTTTTAACTAACTGGATTGCAATCTGGATGGTATTTAATCCAATTGAACCAAATTATATTCGTTACCCACAGATTTTTAGATTAACAAAAGACCGTAAGTTCCCTTGGATTGTACCCGTTCTTCGAATTGGAACGTATAATTTCCAAGGTGCTTTCATGAAGCGTCAAGAGGAAGTCTCTGATGTGTTCTCAAGTGTAGTTACAGAAGATCTGATCACCTTAAAATCGATTATGACTGAAATGATGTATGGGCCGCGTAAAGATAAGACGCGCCGTATTGTGAAACGTCATATTAACGAAATTATGGAAACACCACTTGTTCGTACATCTTTACAGCTTTCTTTAGGGCCAAGAGAGTATGCAAGATTAAAGACGGACTTGATTGATCGTTCAATTGAAATTACGATGGGACCCGTATGTGACCCTGCACTAAATGCAAGCCGGGCACAGAAGATTTTTCAAATGTTTAAAGAGCGTATTCGTGAACTAACACCAAAAGAGTTTCAGAATTTATTACGTCCTGCATTTCAAGAGGACGAGTGGATTCTTATTGTATTAGGTGGGGTAACCGGATTTATTGCTGGTACAATACATTTGTTTGTAGCTTTCTTATAATTCGACGTCGGGCAGGATCTATTGAAGATTAATGAGACTTTTTCTGCCAGACTTCATTCATTGTTTTAAATGAGGATGTTTTTTATGCGCATTATCTTACTCGGACCACCTGGGGCAGGCAAAGGTACTCAGGCTCAGTTGATCTGTAAGCGCTACAATGTCCCACAAATTTCAACCGGTGATATGCTCCGTGCTGCGATTCGTGAAGGTACTGAACTTGGTCTAAAAGCTAAAAGCGTAATGGAATCTGGCGGTTTAGTTTCAGATGAACTTATTATCGGTTTAGTAAAAGAACGTATTGCTCAACCTGACTGTGCAAATGGCTGCATTTTCGATGGTTTCCCACGTACTATTCCTCAAGCAGAAGCATTGGAAAAAGAAGGCATCAGCATTGATCACGTGATCGAAATTGATGTGCCTGACGAAGAAATCGTAAAACGTCTTTCTGGCCGCCGTCAGCACCCAGCTTCTGGTCGTGTTTACCACACTGTATACAATCCACCTAAAGTGGAAGGTAAAGATGACGAAACTGGTGAAGATCTTGTTCAACGTCCAGATGACCAAGAAGAAACAATCCGTAAGCGTCTAGCGTCTTATCATACTGAAACAGAGCAATTAGTTGGTTTCTACCAAGGCCGTGCTGCTTCTGGTGAAAATGCGCCAACTTATGACAAGCTTGATGGCTTGCGTACAATTGAAGATGTACAAAAAGATTTGTTCAACATCTTAGACAAATAATTTAATATTATTTGTGATAAAGAGCCCTCTTTGTGAGGGCTCTTTTCTTTCATTAAGTGCGGGAGAACGATATGAAAATCATTTTGATTTTAGTGGTATTGCTGAGTCTGGCACTATTGTTATTTTTACTATATCAAAGTCAAAAAATGCTACGTCATGTGCAGAAACAACAGGCTTTGGAAAATAAAAAGAACGGACGAGAACGTCAACTACATCCCAAATTGCAGCAGATTAAAAAACCTCAGGATTAACTGAGGTTCTTTGTTGGAATTGCTTTTATAGCACCAAATTCAAAGCGATCTGGCCAGTTACACACATCGGCAACCACGCACTCTGAGCATTTCGGTTTACGGGCAATACAGCAGTAACGGCCATGTAATATCAACCAATGATGTGCATCTATAATAAATTCTTTCGGAATCACCTTAACCAGACGGTGTTCAACCTCAAGTACATTTTTGCCTACTGCTAAGCCAGTACGGTTTCCCACACGAAAAATGTGCGTGTCGACAGCCATAGTTGGTTGTCCGAAAGCAGTATTTAAAACCACATTGGCTGTTTTACGTCCTACACCTGGTAAAGCTTCCAAATCTTTTCTATTGCTTGGAACCTCACCGTTAAATTGCTCCATTAAAATCTTACAGGTTTTAATGACATTTTCAGCTTTGGCGTTATAAAGGCCGATGGTCTTTATATATTCTTTTAAACCGTCTACACCTAAGTTATAGATTTTTTCAGCAGTATTGGCGACAGGATAAAGCTTATCTGTTGCTTTGTTTACGCTAACATCGGTCGCTTGTGCCGATAACATGACGGCAATTAATAATTCAAAAGGTGATGAATATTTTAATTCGGTTTCTGGAGAAGGTCTTTGTTCACGAAGGCGTTCAAAGAAAATTTGAATCTGCTTTTTCGTCATATTTTTGACGGCCATTCAGACCTCCTGTAATTGAGTGAGTTGCTGTTGTAGTTCATCAAGTTGAAGACGCTTTTTTGCATCTTCTCGAACACTGAGCTGCTTTTCCAACTTTTTAATTTGTGTGCGAATTTTAGCTAATTCAATAGTCGTTTTTGCGTCATTTACAATTACTTCTTTCGGCTTCTCAATGATTTGAATTGAAGGCAGATCATCAAGTGCTTGAGAGAACTTTGCAAAAAATTGTGTGTCAATTTCAGCGCGTACCACAGGCCCTTTGCGATGTATACGACGTTTCTCTTCACGCTGAATATGCGCGTAGTAACGTTGTCTTAAATCATTTTGTTCCGCAATTCTTTGCTGTTCATTTGGTAAAGCTTGAGTGTCTTCGACCAGATCAATACAGTCAACTGGGCAGGGTGGAATACATAACTCACAACCTGTGCATAGATCAGTCAAAATGGTATGCATGAGCTTACCACTACCAATAATGGCATCTACAGGGCAGGCATTAATGCATTTTGTACATCCGATACATTCGTCTTCACGAATAATCGCTTTCATACGTTGTGGGCGTCCATCTGCTTGTACGGGCCAGACACTTGTTTCAGCAGGCAATGACGAGCGATTTAATAGTTTTGCGAGCGCATCGGCCACTGGCTGTCCACCAGGAACACATTTATTTGCATCTTCACCTTCAGCAATGGACTTTGCGTAAGGTAGACAACCGTCACGGTGTCCACATAAACCACATTGTGTTTGTGGCAATAACGCATCGATCTCGCGTATGAGAGAAATAGATGGATTCATAGAGGAAAATAGCTTGTTTAAAACGATGCGATAATGAAGAAAAACCTAAGTAAGGTCAATGGATTTTAACGAATTTATAGGCTTTTTGATTGACCTAAAATGTAGCTAATATTGCACAATAATAGATCAATAAAAGTGAAAAGATAAATGACTATTTCTGATTTTTAGAAAGTTTTTCTAAAATTAAGTTTATGATAATTAAGTAAAATAAAATAATTTAAAATAACTATTGTTAAAATTGATGGAAAGGGATTTAATATTTTGCTGCTAAATGATGCATTTTAAAATGTATTGCACCAATTTAATTCATTACTATGCTGAGGACCGTGCATTGAAATATAACAACCTGAATGAATTCCTGAATTACGTGCAAGCGCGTGATCCGCATCAACCTGAGTTTTTACAAGCTGTCGAAGAAGTCATGACAAGCTTGTGGCCATTTATTGAAAAAAATCCGGAATATGCAGAGCATGGATTGTTAGAGCGTTTGGTTGAACCAGAGCGTGTAATTCAATTTCGTGTTTCATGGATGGATGATCAAGGCCAGACTCAAGTGAACCGTGCTTTTCGTGTTCAATATAATTCAGCAATTGGTCCATTTAAGGGTGGAATGCGTTTCCATCCATCGGTCAACCTATCTATTTTGAAATTTTTAGGTTTTGAGCAAACTTTTAAAAACTCACTGACCACTTTACCAATGGGTGGTGGGAAAGGTGGTTCAGATTTTAACCCTAAAGGTAAATCTGATGCTGAAATTATGCGATTCTGTCAGGCTCTGATGATTGAGCTTTACCGTCATTTAGGTCCAAATACCGATATCCCTGCTGGAGATATTGGTGTGGGTGCGCGTGAAGTAGGCTACATGGCTGGCATGATGAAAAAACTCAGTAATGACACTGCATGTGTATTTACTGGTAAAGGAATTTCATTTGGCGGTAGCTTAATGCGTCCGGAGGCTACAGGCTATGGTACGGTTTATTTTGCAGAAGAAATGCTAAAAACACGTGGGCTATCTTTTGCTGGTAAAACTGTTTCGGTCTCTGGTTCTGGTAACGTTGCTCAATATGCTGCGGAAAAGGCAATGTTCTTGGGCGCAAAAGTGGTCAGCTTATCGGACTCTAATGGTACTGTTTATCTAAAAAATGGTTTTTCAGATGAGTTGCTGGCTGAAGTTATGGAGTTGAAAAACGTTAAACGTGGACGTATTTCAGAGTTTGCTTCTAAGCATGGCTTTGAATATTTTGAAGGTAAAACACCTTGGCATATTCCTGTAGATATTGCTTTACCATGTGCAACACAAAATGAATTAACCGATGAAGATGCTAAAACACTGATCGCTAATGGTGTCATTTGTGTAGCTGAAGGTGCTAACATGCCATCTACACTTGAAGCTGTTGAACATTTTATTGAAGCTAAGATTTTATATGCTCCGGGTAAAGCATCTAATGCGGGTGGGGTGGCCACTTCTGGTTTAGAAATGTCTCAAAATGCAATTCGTTTGGGCTGGACACATGCTGAGGTTGATGAACGCTTACATGCAATCATGAAAGACATTCATGCCAATTGTGTTAGATACGGTACTAAAGAAGACGGTAGTGTGAACTATGTAGATGGTGCCAATATTGCAGGCTTTGTAAAAGTTGCTGATGCGATGCTTGCACAAGGTATTTATTAAAATATAGAAATAAAAAATCCGATGCAAATGCATCGGATTTTTTTAGTCTAAAAATTATTTTTTAGGCTTTTTAACCATTTCTTGCTCTACAATCATATCTAACACATCTGCTTGGCTAGATTGATCTGCTGCTGGGTTTTTCACTTCAAAGCGTTTTACACGTAAAATTACGCGTTGGTTTGGATTGTGTTCAAAACCTTCGATTTGACCATAATATAATGACCAGTTTTTGTCGGCATAAGTTTTAACGCCTTTGTCATCATATTTAACTTCACGAACTTGCAAGCAAGTTTGTGGCGCAACACCCGTACAAGATTTAGTCTCTGGCGCTACTTCAAGAAAAACAGTTTTACCTTCAGACTGGTATTTTGCTTCAGGTGTCATTTTACCTGTGAACGTATATTTCTGACCTTGAGCATCAACGATTGTCAATGTTGGTTGATCAGCATTTGTTGTATTAATTTCAAATGGAATCGCACGTTTTTGGAACAGGCTGCTAGAGAATTGTTCCTGTTTCATTAATGCAGGTTCACACGCCATCATAGTCGACATTACATCAGCAGTTACGATGGTATTGTTTTCAACTTTCCAAGTAGTACCTTGGCGGTTACAACCTGTTGCGATAGACAAACGGTCGTTTGTGAAGTTAAGAACAATCGGCTTTTTAGTATTTTCAGGTTGGTATGACCATGAATAATCAGTTAAAGCTTGAGTATTAGTTGCTTTTACGCCTTGGAAAATATGCTTTTGACCTGCTTTATCTGTCACGCTTAAGATTACCTGACCATTGCTGTTACTAATTTCAATTGGTAATTTTGCTTCACTAAAAATGCTATTAGACAATTGTTCTTGTTTCATTAAATCGTCTTGGCAAGCCATCATTGTTGATGCAAGTGGAGAGGTTACAAGCTGGTTACCTTCAACTTTCCAAGTACCACCTTGACCATTACAACCTGTGTTAATTGCTAATTTGCCGTCTGCATTAAAGTTAAGAACAAGTGGCTTAGATGCTTTTACATTTTGGTAAGTCCAAGTATATTCACTTAGAGTTGCTGCAAGATTTTGTTGTTGCTCAGATACAATTGGAGCTTGAGTATGTGAAACTGTTTGACACGCCATCAAAGAAAAAGGTAATAACGCAAGAATTAAATATTTAATTTTCATTTAAAAACTTCAAGTAAAAAAACAACAGCAATAAGCTTAAAACATTCTTAAAAAAAGAAAATGTAAACATATGATTGTTTCGGTTTTTAAAATGTATAAGTTTGTAAATTATTCGAATTTTTAATAAAAATAATGCTATACCCCGCGAAAACGGGGTATTTCCTAAAAATTAATCAAAACGATATATATCCATACCTAATGAACCCATTGTGAAGCTGCTATGAACAATCGTAAAACGATGACCAGTTCCCATAGCGAAAAATAACGGTGCAAAATGCTCAAGAGTTGGATGATTACGTTTTATATAAGGCAGTGATTGCCATTCCAACACGCCATCGTAATCTTGATGTGAAAGCTTATTAACGACAGTATTTCTAAAAGTTGAAGCCCATTCAGGAACATTTGAATTGTCACCTTGCCAAGACAACTCAGCAAGATTATGGGTAATACTTCCAGAACCAATCAATAAGATTTGCTTTTCACGTAAAGGCGCAAGCGTTTGTCCAATTCGATAAATTTCTTGAGCGCTTAAGGTCATCGGTAAAGAAATTTCAACAACGGGAATGTCTGCATCTGGATACATGTGTAAAAGAGGCATCCATACACCGTGGTCGCGAGGACGAGTACTATTGGCATGTGCAACAAAATGAGCGTCTGCCAATAACTTCAATATTTCTTCGGCAAGTTCGGGTTGACCAGGTGCACTATAGCGAATCTCGTATAACTCGGGCGGGAAACCACGGAAGTCATGCCATGTTTCTGGTCGTGTTGAACTACTTACTTCAAGTGCTTTACTTTCCCAATGAGCAGACATCACGATGATTGCTTTTGGAGTTGGTAGATTTATACCAAGACGGTGTAAAGCAGGACCCACTTGTTCTGGATCAAGTGCAAGCATGGGTGAACCATGTGAAATAAACAGTCCGGGAAGGGTTTGTAGTTCCATTTCATTACACCTGAGTTGAAAAGCAGAATAGTATTCATTATGCCAAAATCAAGACATGTTAAAAGTATCTAGATTTCAACGGATTGTTCTTAAAATGAAACGGTTGTTCCATTTATGCGCGGTGATACGGATGGTTATGATTAATACTCATTGCTCGGTATAACTGCTCAATTAATAAAACACGCACCAAAGGGTGAGGCATGGTTAGTTTTGAGAGTGACCAATGCCAAGCAGCAGCTTTACGTACCTGATCTGATAAGCCATCTGGACCGCCAATAGCCAGTACCACATCATTTCCTTCAAGCATCCATTGTTTCATGGTGTCAGCTAGCTTTTCTGTGCTGAGTTCACGGCCACCCACCTCTAAAGCGATGAGTGTCTCGTTTGGTTTTAACGCATTTAAAATACTTTCACCTTCAATTTGACAGTATTTTAAAATATCCGCTTCCGAGTCATTTTTACCGCGTTTTGCCATTGGAAGTTCAATCACTTGAGTCTGGACAAAAGGCTGGATGCGTTTGAAATAATCTTCAAAACCAGTAAGTACCCAAGCAGGCATTTTTTGACCAATGGTCAGAATACGAATTTTCATGTGGTCTATTCAGTCAAAATGGCTGACACATTATACCTGAGGAGATGATAACCGCGGGGTGCAACTGGGCATAAAAAACGCAGTCCAAAAAATGGTGTTGGACTGCGATCAAATGATCATCTGTCTGGAGTTCAGATGACCATAGAGAATAAAAACAAGGCTATCTGTAACATAAGATAGATAAGAGTAAATAATAAAATTAATCACTCTTACTTCTTATTATGAGGATGGTTGGATATTTTTCAATCAAATTATGTAACAAAAAAAGAGAGCCGAAGCTCTCTTTTTTTTATTTTTCAATTAGTGACGCGCTGCTTTTGAACCTTCCACCGGTTTTACAATCGGTGTTTTGGGTAAAGGCTTTGGCATTGCAGTTAATGCTAAAGGTAAGATTTCATCAATGCTTTTTACAGGTTTGATTTCTAATCCTTCTTTAACATTGTCAGGAATCTCTGCCAAATCACGAACGTTATCTTGAGGAATAAAGACAAGCTTAATTCCACCACGATGTGCAGCAAGAAGTTTCTCTTTCAAGCCACCGATACGCATCGCACGACCACCAAGACTGGTTTCACCTGTCATTGCGATGTCTGGACGAATCGCAATACCAGTAAATGCTGATACAAGTGCAGTTGTTAATGCCAAACCAGCAGATGGTCCATCTTTTGGAGTTGCACCTTCAGGTAAGTGAACGTGTACATCAGTTTCTTCAAAACGAGACGCTTCAATACCAAGTTCATCAGCACGTGTACGTACTACAGTCATTGCTGCGGTAATCGATTCTTTCATTACGTCACCGAGTGAACCGGTTGTAATAAATTTACCTTTACCTTTAACAGCTGCAACTTCAATAGTAAGTAACTCGCCACCTACAGAAGTCCATGCCAAGCCATTTACACGGCCTACTTGTGCTTCATCTTCAGCAATACCAAAGTCAAACTTATGTGGACCTAGATATTCAGGAAGATTGGCAGAGGTAATGTCAAGCTGTAAGTTTTTAGACTTTTTACTTACCGCTTCTTTTACCACTTTACGCGCAATTTTAGAGACTTCACGTTCTAAACTACGAACACCAGCTTCACGTGTATAGCGTTGAACAATGTCACGAATCGCTTCTTCATGAATTGTTAACTCTTTTGCACGTAAACCGTTGTTCTTAATTGCTTTAGGAACAAGGTAACGTTCAGCAATGTTTACTTTTTCATCTTCGGTATAACCCGGTAGACGAATGACTTCCATACGGTCCAGTAATGCTTCTGGAATATTCATACTGTTTGCAGTACAGATGAACATGACTTCAGAAAGGTCAAGATCAAGATCTAAATAGTGATCGTTGAACTTACTGTTTTGTGATGGATCAAGTACTTCAAGTAATGCAGAAGCAGGGTCACCACGATAGTCTTGTGCCATCTTGTCAATTTCGTCGAGCAAGAACAATGGGTTCTTCACGCCAACTTTTGTTAAAGACTGCACAATTTTACCCGGCATCGCACCTATATAAGTACGACGGTGTCCACGAATTTCTGCTTCATCACGTACGCCACCAAGCGCCATGCGAACAAATTCACGACCTGTTGCTTTAGCTACTGATTCACCGAGTGAAGTTTTACCAACCCCTGGAGGACCTACTAAACAGAGGATAGGGCCTTTGAGTTTTTTCACACGTGATTGAACAGCTAAATATTCAACAATACGGTCTTTAACATCATCAAGACCATAGTGGTCAGCATCAAGAATCTCTTGTGCTTTTGCTAAGTTAATACTGACTTTGCTCGCTTTGTTCCACGGTGTATCTAAAATCACTTCTAGATAGTTACGCACAACGGCAGCTTCACTAGATGCTGGCTGCATTGCTTTAAGTTTACGGAACTCAGCTTCAGCTTTTTTGCGTACGTGTTCAGGTAAATCAGCTTCAGCAAGACGTTTCTCTATTTCAGCCACGTCATCTTCAGCACCGCCATTCATATCGGAAAGTTCACGTTGAATGACTTTCATTTTTTCATTTAGAAAGTATTCACGTTGGTTCTTTTCCATTTGGCGTTTTACGCTGTCATGTAAAGTTTGCTCAATTTGCTGTTCAGCAGATTGATTCATCAAGTAGTTCATTAACTCTTGCAAATGTGCTTCAAACTCATCGTGCTCTAAAAACTTCTGTTTAATTTCAATATTTAGAGGTACACGAGTTGCTACGAAGAACATAAGTTGCAATAAGTCTTCGATTTTATTGGCAGCAGCAACAAGTTCACGTGCATTACGTAATTTTGCTTCTGCATATTGAGCAAATAAGTTACGTAACTCTTGTAAACGAGTTTCTTGAGTTGCCTTATCTACATTAATAGTCATTGGACTTAGATCATGTTCAGCAGTCAAATAACTATCTTCATCGATAATTTTTGTGAGCTTAGAACGATGTAAGCCTTCAATAAGTACTTTAATGCAGTTTTCATCATTTTCATGATTAACTACTTGTACAATCTTAGCGACTGTACCGTACTGGTATAAATTGTCGTGATCAATTTCTTCTGTAAGCGAATCTTTTTGCGCAACTACAAATACTAAATTGTCACTGTTACGAGCCACATCAACTGCATTGATCGATTTTTCACGACCCACGAATAGCGCAATTTGCATGTGTGGATAAACCACGACATCACGTAAGGCTAATAGTGGTAATACACTTGGAACCTGAGGCTCTAAGTCAGTTTTTTCATTCATAATAAGTTCAGACATGGGCACTCCTAATGAGTGACAACGAGGTTGCCATGTTTTTTATAGTGATGTGTATTTCAAAAATTACAAGGGCATGACAATAGAAAATGTTGAAAAAATGACTAATTTAGTCAACTTTTTTTTAAAAATGTTATGAATCAATAGATTAATTCTTAAGAAGAATAAAATTTTGTAGTGAAGCTAAGCATTTTTACTTAATAATTAGTCTTTGCCGTACAAGTAAGGAAATCAGTTTTCGAAACAAATGTTTTGTTTAGTTTTATTTTATAATAAGTTTTTTTATTAAGTATATTTAAAAATTTATTTATTTTATAATTTATTGTGAGTAGAATAAACACACTATTATTTATAATATACAGCTGTATTTTAAATGGATAATCGTTGCTGAATAATTATATTAATAATGATATTTATTTTAGAGTTAATATTCTATTACTATAATATACAGATGTATTTTAAAATGTATTTGTTTTTATTAATTTTATAAAAATTAATCATATATTTAGAGTTATTATTCTATTTTAAAATAAGTTTACTTATTTTTAACAAAAACAAAACACTTTGTCGTTAATTAATTTTTTATTTATTAAATTCAATAAATTAAAATTAATTATAAAAATATAATTTGTGATTAAAATCACAATTTTTCTTATCGTTATTTTGTTTTTATATTTACCCTTTAGATTTATTCAATTAGGATGCCGCCTCTTTTTTTGGGCCGAAAATTTTAAAAATGTATTTGTACATTTTTATTGGTCGCTGCTGGTGTTAACACGACAGATGCAGTGAACAAAGGCCAACTTGATAGTGCAATCACTAACATTAATAACAATGTTGGTGCTTTGGCTAATAGTGCAGTTCAGTATGACAAAAATGCAGATGGCACTGTAAATAAAGATTCAGTGACATTCGCTGGTGGGGCAAATGGTACTGCACTTAAGAATGTAGCAGATGGTACTGTAGCAGCAGGTTCTAAAGATGCTGTAAATGGAGGCCAGTTGTGGAATGTTCAACAACAGGTCGACAAAAATACGAGTGATATCTCGAACCTTCAAAATAACATTAACAATGGTAAAACCGGTCTAGTTCAACAAGCGGATAAAAATGCTGTGATTACTGTAGGTAAAGACACTGGCGGGACACAAGTTAATGTTGGTGGAACGATAGGTGACCGCACGGTGACTGGCGTTAAAGCGGGCGCAGTCACGACATCTTCAAAAGATGCAGTAAATGGTTCTCAGCTTAATACCACAAACCAAGTGCTTGTAAGCGCACTAGGTGGTGGAGCTGGTTATAACAATATTACCGAAAGCTTCTCAAACCCGATCTATAACGTGGCTGATAAGTCCTACAACAATGTCGGTGATGCGTTAGGTGCATTAAATCAAGCTGATCAAACATTAGATACCAAAATTGACAATGTGAACAACAAGCTTGAGCAAGCGTTCTATGCAACAAATCAGCGTATCGACAACTTGGAAGAAAAAATGTCTGCGGGTATTGCTGCAAATGCTGCACTTGAAAATGCGCCATTTATTGCAGGGAAAGTTACCATGGCGGTTGGTGCTGCTTACTATAATCAGCAAAATGCTGTAGGTGTGACTTTACGTAAAACAGCTGACAACGGCCGCTGGTCACTTACAACAGGTGCAGCGCTTGGCAGTCAGGGTAGTCCATTAGTTCGTGTTGGCGTAAGTACAGTAATTGACTGAGTGCCTAACTAAGGAGAGTTTATCTCTCCTTTAAAGTAATATTGTGAGTATGAAAATGAAACAAAATATTCAAATTTTGGTAATGGGCATCTTAGTAAGTTTAAGTATCACTGGATTTACGGATACTGAAGTAGCAATTCAACGGAATGAGGCAAAATTTCCAGCAATTGAAAAGAGTTATCTTAAACAAATAAAACGTTATGAGTATGACGACGTTGCTCGTTTGGATAAAGGATTGAATAAAGATCAAATTCGAGCTTTACTAGGAAATCCACAATTTAGTGAAGGGGTTTTTGCAGTAAAAGTATGGAATTATGTATTGGATATCCGTATTCCTAACACTAATCAATATCAACGCTGTCAATTACGCATTGATTTTAATGAAAAATATTTGGCTGAACATTTATCTTGGAAGGGTGAGGTGTGTGAAGGTTTGGTCGCTTGGGGTGGGAATAATCAGTCGCCAGAGCATAGTAATTTAATTTTTGAGCGGACAGCAAGTGTATTATTTGCGTTTGATCGATTTGATGCGAGTGCCATTGAAGATGGTAATGAGAGCATTACCAAAATTGCTGAGCAGATCAAAAAAAGTCAAACAACGAATCCTATTATTGTTTCAGGCTTTACAGATCGGTTAGGTAAATTTAGCTATAACCAGCAATTGTCTTCGCAACGTTCTAATACGGTAGCCAAATTATTCGTACAACAAGGCATTGACTCAAGCCGGATACAAATACAAGCAAATAGCCAGACTGACTTATACAAGCAGTGTAGCGGTAACAATAGTTCACAACTTATTTAATGTTTAGCACCAAATAGACGTGTTAATGTTATTTGGTAAAACGGTCTGTCACGAAGAACTAATCATCCTTAGGATGGTTAGTTTTTCGTTTTTAAGGATCTAAAAATAATTTAAGATATAAGTAAAATATTGATTAATATAAATTTATTTTGTATTGTTTAGATTTTTATGCATAAATCTTTCAATCGTTGATTTATCAAAGCTTACTTTAGTTTATTAATACACAGAATTGATTAAATAATAATCAAAATAATTGCAAATTACTGTGCGCTTAAGCTGATTTTGTTAATTAGTACGATATTTTTATTTTAAATTTATTCTAATAAAAATTGATTTTATATATTAAATATTAATCATTTAAGTTTAATCAAAGCCAATCTCTCAATTTTTGTGAAATATATCTAACAAATCCGAATGGCGAGAAATCTTTATTCGTAAAAAAATGTAACAAAGATGTCTTGCGAATAGACCGTCAGGAAAAATTAAAAAATTGATAAATCTGTTATTTTTTAATTAATTTTTGAAATTTTTAGCTTTATTGAGTTTTAATGTGAATTTGTTCGATTTTAATATTTATAAATGTGATTTACTTCTCAAAATAAAAAAGATATTTTTATAAAAAATAAGCAATTTAAATATTTGATTGCAAATCTTTACAAATGTAAGCGGGAAGTTTACGGGTGGAAATATGAATAAGATATACAAAGTGGTTTGGAATGCTTCTATTGGTACATGGACTGTTGTATCAGAGTTAGCTAAAAGCAAAACGAGAACAGCTTCTGTTTCATCTACCTCTGAATCGAGTGGTCAACAAAACGAGATAGTTTCTAGAGAAAAAAGATTTAGACCTAAGGCTCTTGTATTATCTATCATCTCCTGTTTAGCCGTATCACATGTGTGGGCTGACTACACAAACTTGTATGGATCAATTATTGATACAAGTCCAACCATTAATAATGGTATTGCAATAGGGGCAAATACGGGTACTCCTGCAAGTGCAAACGATTCTAACGGATTAGCAGTTGGATCAAGAGCAAATGCTACTGCTGCAGATTCAACTGCATTAGGAAATTATGTAAATGCGACTGGTGTAAATTCAACTGTAGTTGGTGGTCAGGCTAGTGCTGCTGGAGCGCAATCAATTGCAATTCAAAATAACAGTGATGCAGATATTGTAGCAGAAGGCTTGGCAGCTGGATCATCTTTTACAGCAGTTGATAGTGCTTCTAGTTACAGTGTTGCACTGGGTGCGATGAGCCAAGTCGTTGGTTCAACAGCTGCAATGGCAATAGGAAAAAATGCTCAAGTTAACAGTGGTGCAAATAATGCTACTGCCATTGGTAATACAGCGACTGTAGACACAAATGCAGTTGATGGTGTTGCTATCGGTACTAACAGCTTAACCTCTGCAGCAAATAGTGTAGCTCTCGGACCAAGATCAACTGCGAATGTAACAAATTCAGTTGCTTTGGGTGCAGGATCAACAACTACGGTACAAAGTGGCAACTCATATATAACGAATGTTGCAGCATCTACGACAAATGGTGTTGTTTCAGTGGGTTCTATCATGGTGGTGAGAATGCTGTCGGTGTGACTTTACGTAAAACTGCTGATAATGGACGTTGGTCGCTAACTGGTGGTGTAGCTGCAGCTTCTCAAGGTGATCCAAGTGTTCGTATCGGTATTAGTGGTGTAATTGACTAATTTCGCTAGGCGAGGAAGGCATAGTCCTTCCTCATTCTCCATTTCGAGAGTAAAAATATGAAAAATACAGTTAAAGCGTTATTTATTGCTGTTCTTTCTGGCCTAGCAATGGTTAGTTATGCACAAGAAGAAGCAGTATCTCAAAAAAATGTCACGTTTCCTAAAGTATCAGATAGTTATCTTAAGCAAGTAAAACGTTATGAGTATGATGACGTTGCGCGCTTAGATTTAGGGCTAAATAAAGACCAGATTCGAGCTTTACTCGGCAATCCACAATTTAGTGAAGGACTTTTTGCCGTAAAAGTCTGGAATTATGTATTAGATATACGTATACCAAATAGTAACCAATACCAACGTTGTCAGTTACGCATTGATTTTAATAAAAAACATTTGGCTGAACGTTTATCTTGGAAAGGTGAAGCATGTGAAGGATTGATGGCTTGGGGCGAAAATAATCAACCTCCTGCAAGTAGTACTGCGGTTAATGGACGTACAGCGAGTGTTTTATTTGCTTTTGATCGATCTGATGCTAGTGCAATACAGCAAGGTCTAAACAATATAGACAACGTTGTCGATCAGATTAAGCAAACCCCATCAACAACACCTATTATTGTTTCTGGATTCGCAGATCCATTAGGTAAATTTAGTTATAACCAAGAGTTATCATCTAAACGAGCGAATACAGTTGCCAAATTACTTGTAAAACAAGGGATAGACCCAAACCGTATTCAAATACAAGCGAATAGCCAGACTGATTTATATCAGCAATGTTCAGGTGGTCATAATTCTCAACTTATTCAATGTTTAGCGCCGAATAGACGTGTTAATATAAGTTGGTAAACAGCCTGTCACGAAAAAGTAATCTTCCCTAGGATGGTTACTTTTTTCGTTTAAAGGGACTAAAAAAGTAAAAGGATATATTTAAAAATATTATTTTTTATAAATTTTATATAAAAATCATCTTTTAAAATAATAAAAGTGCTGTGGTGTGAGTAAACCATCTAAGGGCTGATCCCAGCTTTGACGTTCTAAAGTATGTTCAATAAATTGAAATTGATGAGCCAGTCCTAAACGGTAAGGTTTATGATTAGCACTTGCCAATGTACGATCATAATAACCACCACCCATACCAATACGTGTCCCATAGTGATCACAAGCTAAAAGAGGCATAAGCAGTAAATCAAGCTCTGAGACATGTTTTCCTCGCGTTGCCATAGGTTCTTTCATACCGAGTGGATGATGAGAAAAACGTCGACTTAAATATTGGTTTTTATTGATCTTTATCCATACTAAACGTTGATTCATTGAACAAATCATAGGTAAATAGACTTTTTTGTTATTTTTAAAGCAGAGTTTGATAATAAGATCAGTATGAATTTCACCAAAAGCATGTAGATATAAGCCAATTTTTTTTGAGGAGTGAAAAATAGGAAGTCTATTTAGGTAATGTAAAACGTTAAGTTGAGCCTGTTTTTGCTCAAATTGGGTTAAAGAACGTCTTTTAGATCTTAAATTTTTTCTAATAAAACTTAGTTCGTTCATGTATAAATCTAATAAAGATTTGAAATCAGTCGTCCAAAATTATACCTATTTTTCTATAGTTTTACCGAAATTTAAGTACTATAAAAAACAATATAGTTTAATCGATAACATAAAAATTACTTTTCTCTAGAAAAGGCATCTATATAAGTTTTTTAGCTTTTTTACGTATCTACAGTATTTATTTACATGTAATCAGGATAAGTATATTTAAAGATGAATATGAAACCGTGAAGGCTATGAAGTTAAAAATTTTAACGATGATGATGTGTACTGCTTTACTGAGTGCCTGTACCAAACAGGCAGACTCAGAAGCTCCTCAAGTTGACTATAAAGCTCAATTTGAAGAATCTGACCGAAAAATTGGTGAGTATTTAGATCAATTGGATAATCCTAAAACACCGCAGGAAGTTAAGGTGAAAATTTTATGTCACGACTATCCTGATCTGTACAAAAAACAGTACATGCCCGCCTTAATCAAAATTTCACCAAAGCCCTATACTGAAGAGAAACTACTTTCAGATTTGAAAAGTGCAACGGATTACTATAAAGGAAGTTTAGGAATAAAATGCGATAATTAAAAAATGCACAGTGTCACGTAAAAATTGATAATTGTGAATTGATTGGCATTATTTAGATATGCTAAATTTATTGATGTTCATTATTTAAATTTTTCATTGGACTTGAAATGCAAATCATAAAATTTTTGCAGAGTTTTAATACGATTGGTACCTATTTAATACTTGCTTCTATCTTGTTAGGGGTCATGATGATTTGCTTTTATTTCATCAATCCTGCATGAACATTTAAAGAAAAATCGTTTTTATATATTGGTTATCTTAAATGGAAGTTGAATAATTAATACAAGGTAGGGATATGAAATTTAAAATATTATTAATAAGTTTTATTGCAACGGGTTGCTATGCTAATGAGAATACAGATGATCCAGATATTTGTAATATCGTGAAAAAAGTTGCTTACAACGTAATGGAAGCTCGACAGAAAAAAGTACCAGCGCAGGAATTGCAACAAATTGCTGATAGTCTTACAGATCAAAAAGCAAAGCAGTTTTATCAAGACTTAATTAACTCAGCTTATGCTGCAAAAGTATTCAAAACGAGTTTTTTTAAACGGAAAGCTATCGAAGATTTTAAACAGGTTGGTATCAAGAATGTTTGAAAAGAAATGCACAATAATTAATAAATGATAATTCACTAATTTTTAAGTTTAACTAATAAATGAAAATGAATGCTAGACTGACAGGTCTGTATAGAGACTTTAATTTGAAATAAAAATTATATTTATACTTATTTTCTAGAAAATAAATACTCCGAAGATGCCGCTGCATGTGTCGTTACCCTGAACCCGATGAGTTCAAGGTGGACGCGACGTATACTTGCTGGGTTTCCTACTCGAAGGTAGGCATACACTCTAAATATACAGAACACAATCCATAAGTTTAAGTATCGGCAGGGGAATAGACCCGCTGGCGAACATCCCAGAGATAGCTTAATTATAAACGATCTTATTCAGTTGGCAATCGTCTGAGTTTATTGAACTGTAAAGTTAGTCTTCATTTGATGAAGCTTTGTACACTAAAAGTACATATAGTAATCATGAGACACACGAGGTAACTTCAATAAAAAATGCCTTGCTCTATTAACTTATAGCGCAAAGCATTTTTGTTGAAAGATGTTAATTAAACAGTTTGTTCAACATCTTCTAAAATCGCCTGTAGTAGACGTTCACAGTGTGTATATTCTTGCAAAGATTTATTCAAGCTTAATACTTCTTGGGTGAGCTGTAGGGCAACCATAATGACCAGTTTGTTGTGCTCAACACGGGGAGCACTGCGACGCATTTCGTTAAATTTCTCATTGAGAAGTTCAGCTGCACGCTCAAGTTCTTCTCTTTTATCAGAAGTAGTCGCAAGTCTAAAAGTTTGCTCAATAAGCCGAAGCTCTACCATGACTTGTTCACTCATGATTGCGTCTCCTCGCCAGTTTCAGCATTTGGGTGAGCAAGTTGCTGAATTTCTTGTGCATTTTGATCTTGAGCTGTACCTAAAATTGCTAAACGTTGAATAATCGCTTCAACTTTGGCTTTGGCAAGTTCATTTTTTTGTAACAAACGGTCACGATCTTGCTGTAAATCATGCAACTCTTGTTGAGTCTGTCGTTGATGTGACTGAAGTTTTTCTTTGGTTACACGTAACTCATTACGCTCTGCCAAAATTTCTTGAAAACGATTTTTTAAATCAGTGGTACTTTTTTCTAGACGGCTATAACGTTCAGCAAGTGTATTAGCATCTTGATTCAATTGTTGAAATTGGCCTTGTAACTGAGTCAATTGCTCAGTTAATGTCTCAATTTCCTCTTGTTTTTTAGTAATGATGCTATTTTTTTGCACAACTTGTGCGTGATGCTCTGTTTCAGCCAGTTCTTTAGCTTCCGAGAGAGTAGAATTTTCACTCTCGAGATGATGTAAGCGTGTTTTTAAAACGCCAATATGCGCTTGTAGCCGCTGTAATTGTTCTAACATAACGAGGTCGCACAGAATTGCAATCAAAGGTAATATATACGAAGTATAGAGATTGGATAAACGAATGCAAGACGATATTTCAGGCTGGACAGAATGGAACGCTCATTTTGAAGGAATTGAAGAAATTTCAAGCCCTAGTGAGTTACATGGTTTACTAACAGGTATTGTTTGTGTGACAGAAGCGCCAACGCGTGAAGAATGGACACAAATTTTAACAACTCTTAATGTACCTGATTTAAATGAAGAAGCTTTAGCGCTTTTAACTGATGAAACAGAAGATGTAGCGCATGCTTTATCGGAAGATGAATTGGACTATTTGCCAATGCTTCCAGATGATGAACACACCCTACAAGATCGCGTACAAGCATTATCAGACTGGTGTGCGGGTGTTGTTCTTGGCTTTGGTTTGGCATCGGGTCATGTCCGTGCTGATGAGCGCGAATTAATTGAACATTTGCAAGATGTCGCAGCAGTAGAGTTTGAAGACTCTGATAACGACGAAGAAGGCGAAAGCAGTTACGAAGAATTGTACGAATTTGTACGCCTTATTCCTGTGAGTTTATCTATTGGCAGAAAGAAAGTAACAGTTGCTGAAAGTTCATTATTGAAAAACTTTTATGCAAAAAGTAAAACTTCTGCTGTAGGCACTACAGATCAAAATATTGTAGAAATGTTTACACCACATCGCCCAAGTTAATTGAGGCGATGTGTTATTGGCTGTGTTTAATTTTTTGACTTTAAAATTCTAAATCAAGTAGATCATTATGAAATTGCCTCAAGCTGATTTTCAACATCGCAGAAATCGTCTAGCAGAAAAAATGGGTCCAAACAGCATTGCGATTATTGCAACGCGTGAGGAAATGTACCGTAATCGTGATGCGGATTATAAATTCCGTGCCGATAGTAGTTTTTTCTATTTGACTGGTTTTGCAGAGCCTGAGGCAGTAGCTGTTATAGAAACCTTTGATGATGTTACTGACTATAGCTATAGCTTGTTTTGTCGTGAACGTAACCGTGAGATGGAAATCTGGAATGGTTACCGTGCGGGAATTGATGGCGCAATTGAAGAGTATGAGGCAGATGAAGCTTATGCAATTGATCTGCTTGATGAAGAAATTATTGAAAAATTATTAAACAAAGAACGCCTTTATTATCGAATTGGGCACAATGCTGCATTTGACGCCAGAGTAAGCCAATGGATTAAAAAAGCGAATGCTGAGCATCGTCATGAAGCTGCTCCAGCTCAATTGGTTCAACTTGACCGCATTATTGATGAAATGCGTTTAATCAAGTCACCGCAAGAAATTGAGCTAATGCAAATAGCCTCAAAAATTAGTGCTAAGGCACATACTCGTGCAATGCAAACTGTTCGCCCCGGCATGATGGAATATGCACTTGAAGCCGAACTAAATTATATATTTGGGCAAAACGGCTGTGTGCCTTCTTACAACAGTATTGTCGGTGGCGGTGCCAATGCTTGTATTTTGCACTATGTTGAAAATAACCAACCTCTTAAGGACGGTGATTTGGTTTTAATTGATGCTGCATGTGAATATGAGTTCTATGCATCGGACATTACCCGTACTTTCCCTGTAAACGGAAAATTTAGTCCAGAACAAAAAGCATTGTATGAAGTGGTACTGGCATCTCAATATGCTGCGATTGATGCAGTACGTATTGGTAATGCGTACCGTGAGCCTCATGAGGTTGCAGTCAAAATTTTAACTGAAGGCTTAGTTGATTTAGGTTTGCTCAAGGGTAATGTGAGCGAGCTTATTGAAAATGAAGCATATCGACAGTTTTATATGCATGGTACAGGCCACTGGTTGGGTATGGATGTGCATGATGTCGGTTCTTATAAAAAAGATGACGATTGGCGCCAATATGAAGAAGGTATGGTTGTTACTGTTGAACCAGGTTTATATATTGCACCAGATGACGAAACTGTAGATAAAAAATGGCGTGGTATTGGTATTCGTATTGAAGATGATGTGGTCGCAACCTCAAAAGGCCCACGAGTTTTAACTGCTGATGTAGTTAAAGATATTGCAGATATTGAACATTTAATGGCGCAAGCTAAAGCATAATTAAACGTATTCGCCAAAGGAGCAAATTCGATGCAACAACAAGTGATTATTGTAGGTGGGGGTATGGTGGGTTTGAGCCTTTCCCTGATGCTGGCGAAGGCTAATATCGCAGTCAAGCTATTAGAAGCCGTGAAATACCCAAACTACGATGATCAGAATGTTGCCCCTTACCATTCCAGTTTCGATGCACGTAATACGGCTTTATCGCGTCGTAGCGTACAGATTTATCAGAAGCTGGGGTTATGGGATGCATTACAACAGCACGCCACTCCAATTTTGCAAGTTCACATTACTGAGCAAGGCAGTTTTGGTAAAGCACGTTTAGTTGCGGAACAAGAAAAAGTCGAGAGCTTTGGACAAGTCATTGAGAATGCGTGGCTCGGTCGTGTTTTATTAACTCAAGTACGCCAACAACCTTTGATTGAGCTAATTGATGGCGTACAAGTTACTGCTCTAACTCAAGATGCTGAACAAGTACATATCGAAGCTCAGCGTGGTGATGAACTTTTAAAGCTTGAGTCAAAATTATTAATTGCGGCAGATGGAAGTGATTCTTTCTGTCGTCAAGCAATTGGTGTGGGTGTTGATGTCCACGACTATGATCAGGTTGCGATTGTTACGACTGTTCAGACTTCAAAACCGCATGAGCAGGTAGGGTTTGAGCGTTTTAGTGCATTAGGACCTTTAGCTTTATTGCCGTTGCCAGGTGAATATCGTCGCTCAGTGGTATGGCCTGTTAAAAAGGGCACTGAAGATGAGTGGTTAGGCGAAGAAAATGACCAGCATTTTTTAAGTGCCTTGCAACAAACCTATGGTGACAGAGCAGGTAAATTTGAAAAAACAGGTAAACGCTTTAGCTATCCGCTTTCACAAGTGCTTGCGCATAAGCAAGCGGTTGGACGCGTTATTTTAATGGGTAATGCAGCACACACTATTCATCCTGTTGCAGGCCAAGGTTTTAATTTATGCCTACGTGATGCAGATGTGTTGCTACGTTATTTAGTAAATCAGCTAAGCACATCTGATGATATTGGTAACCCAGATAATTTGCTTGCCTATGAACAAGCCCGTTTATCTGATCAACAGCGAGTAATTAAGTTCTGCGATACTGTCGTTCGTGGTTTTAGTAACCAAAACCCATTATTAAAATTAATTCGTAATACGGGATTAATTGCATTTGATGTAATTCCGGGTGTTAAGCCACTGGTAGCAAACTATGCAATGGGGCTAAAAGCATGAGTGAAGTGTTAGATGTCGTTATTGTTGGTGGTGGACTAGTTGGTGGCTTAACTGCTCTATTACTTGCTCAAGGTGGAGTACAGCCTACTGTGCTTGATGCTGCTCCTGTACTGGATGTTGAAAAAACATTAAGTGTGATGAACCCACGTGTTTTAGCACTTAGCCAAGCGACCATTCATTTACTTAAAACAGTGAATGTTTGGGATGATTTAGCACGTCAAATGCCTTATACCGGCATGCAGGTGTGGAATCTAAATGGTTATGGTGAAATTAATTTTGGCCATGAGTCTGTACAAAGACCAATGCCAGAGCAAGCCTTAGGTTCTATGGTTGAGCCGAGCGTATTGAATGTTGCCATTCAGCAAAAAATGCTAGAGCAGTTAACCGATTATCGTACCGAAATTCGTGTTACGCGTATTGAGCAAGGTGTTGGGTGTTGGCATATCCAATTGGCTGATGGATCTACACTTAAAACTAAACTGCTTATTGGTGCAGATGGTGCCAATTCATTTGTACGTGAACAAGCTTTTATTGACCTCGATGTACTAGATTACAAACAAGCAGCCATCAGCTGTGCAATTAAAACGTCTAAGCCGCATCAGCATGTTGCTCGTCAAATTTTCTTACCTACTGGACCTTTGGCATATTTGCCAATGGCGAGTCTGGATGCAAGTGAAAATGGCTACTGGCAGTCAATTGTCTGGACACTGCCAGATGATTATGCCGATGAATATTCGGCTTTAAGTGATGTTGAATTTATGCAGCTTCTAACTCGTGAAAGCCAGCATATGTTGGGTGAAGTGCTCGATGTTCGTTCAAGAGCACAGTTCCCACTTAAGGCTCGTGCTGCAAAACAATATGTGAAGGCTGGTTTAGCCCTAATCGGTGATGCCGCTCATGTTATCCATCCGCTTGCTGGACAAGGGGTAAATATTGGCTGTTTAGATGCCGCTGTACTCTGTGATGCGCTACTGCATGATTTAGGCCGTGGTGTGTGGGCGCATGAACAAACATTAAGACGTTATGAACACCGTCGTAAAGGACAAAACGATGCGATGATGCATAGCATGTCTGCGATTGGTTGGCTAGAAAGTTCTGAGTTGTTCCCATTTATTTTGGCTCGAAATGCAGGACTTAAGCAGGTTGAACAAATTTCGTTCTTAAAAGAGCGTTTTATGCAACAAGCGAACGGTTTAGGGGCTTTACAAAACACCCTGTATAGTCGTTAAAATAATTACGAAGTTTATGCTCTACTGGTCTAAATAAATATCAGTAGATATTTTTTAAACAATCATTTATATATCATTACCAATTCGGTCAGAAAAGATACGGATTTGACCAATTTGGCTCTTTGCTAAATGCAAAGAGATTGCTAAATTTCTGAGGTCTCAAAGGCCATAGCGATGATGCAATACAAATCATTGTGGGGAGTGTAAATATGACAGATATCAATGATTATGAAGATGCAGAAGATTCTGCTGTAGATGAAGATGAAGCCAAAGCGGCTGAGAGCGGCGCGGCTGATGAAGAAGCAGGCAACTTAACGGATGCCGATCTTGCAGAAGCAGAAACGCTTACCGTAACTGCGAAACAAAAACAGCGCCAAGCATTGGAAGATGAGGTTGCTGCGTTTTTAGCTCGCGGTGGGAGAATTACTGAAGTTCCACCAGACGAACATAGCGACCATTAATATTAAAAAAGCATCACATGAGTGATGCTTTTTTATTGGCTTCTAAATTGAGTTAAAGATTATTTTGCAGTTCTTTTAAAATGCCGCATTCGTCTACTGTGCGGTCGGTAGAGCAGTGCTGTTTTAAATCGATGAGTGTTTCTTTTAAAAGCAAAAGTCGTTCAATTTTTTCCGATACTTCAATCAAATATTTATTCACCAAATTATCAACTTCCGTACAAGCCTGTTTCGGCTTAGCTTTCATCTGTTTTAGCGTTTTAATGTCGTTAAGGGAAATATCTAATTCGCGGCAATGCTTAATAAATAATAGGTCTGCGAGCGTTTGATCTGTGTAAATACGATAATTATTTTCTGAGCGTTGAATACGGTCTAGCACACCTACTTTTTCGTAATAACGAATAGTATCGATAGGAATATCCGCTTTTTTTGATAATTGGCCAATAGAAAGACTCATAAGACTTGACTCTGGAGCTACTCAAGGGTTTTTAATCACTATAAAAGAGTTTTTGAGGAAATAAAATGGCCGGATGTGGATGTGCTTCAACATGTTCCCCTACAAAGAAAGTCAGCCCACGCTTTAGAAAAGCGTTATGGATTGCACTTGTGATAAATGCACTCATGTTCGTAGTTGAAATAGTAGGCGGTTATAAAGCCCAATCTGTTTCATTGTGGGCGGATGCACTCGATTTTGCAGGAGATTCAGCAAATTATGCTTTATCTTTAGTTGTACTTTCGATGAGCCTTTACTGGCGCGCAACCGCAGCACTTGTCAAAGGATTAACCATGGCAGCTTTTGGTTTCTTCGTCATTGCAAAAGTAGTATGGTCATTCTTTCATGGCGTTTCACCTGAACCGATGGTCATGGGGGCAATTGGGGTAATGGCTTTAATTGCGAATGTTTCTGTTGCGCTTATGCTTTATGCATTTAGAGATGGTGATGCCAATATGCGCTCTGTTTGGCTGTGTAGCCGAAATGACTCTATTGCTAACATTGCTGTTATTTTTGCTGCTGTAGGCGTGTTTGGAACAGGCACCGTATTTCCGGATTTATTGGTAGCCTTTGTGATCGCATACTTAGGGGTATCTTCGGGCTATGCTGTGATTAAGCAATCATTACAGGAAAGAAAACAATCAAAGGTGATGTTGGGTTCACAGGCTTAATTGTGATTGCAAATAAAAAGTATCATTTAAGTATGGTACTTTTTAGTGCTTGAATGCATTAGATGAGAAGAGAAATCGCAATACTCCACATCACGCAACCAATAAGAAAATCTAAAATTTTCCAAGCTTTTGGATTAGTAAATAAAGGTTTTAGTAATCTTGCACCATAACCTAAACTGAAAAAGAAAATCCAAGAAGCAAGAATACTGCCCAAAGCAAAACTAAGTTTGTCTTCTAGCTGGGTTGCAACTGAGCCCATCAGTACAATGGTATCTAAATAGACATGCGGATTAAGCCAAGTAAAGGCCAGACAGGTTACAAGTGCTTGAGTTAAAGTCTGTTTTTGGTTGCCATCAAGTTCCATACTTTGGTTAGTTTTGAGTGCAGCGTAGAATGCTTTTGCACCGTATACGAATAAGAATGTTGCTCCTAAATATTTAGCGACCGAGATTAAGATGGGTGATGCAGTCATAATTTCGGCAAAACCCAATACACCACAAGCAATTAAAATCGAGTCAGACAGGGCACAGATTAAACATAGCCAAAATACATACTGCTGTTTAAGTCCTTGCTTTAGTACAAAAGCGTTTTGGGCACCAATCGCTACAATTAGGCCGCTACCAATACCTAAACCTTTAAAAAACACACTCAGAGAAAGCATAACCATTAAGTAGAAAAATCAGATGCGGGAATTATCTGACTTTTTATTGGGAAATAAGTAAAATTAAGAATATTTAGGTTTGGCTAAAAATAATTTAGGTTTGTATATGTTAGATAGTAAGCAATGTGAAGCTTTTCTTGCTGTTGCAGAAGTCGGGAGTTTTGATGCAGCAGGAGAGCATTTATGTATAACGCCTTCTGCTGTATCACTACGTGTACAAGCGCTAGAAAAATATTTAGGGCAGATTTTAATTATACGTGGCCGCCCTTGTGTACTCACACAAGCAGGACAAACCTTGCTCCAGCATTTACGTCATACAAGGTTAATGGAGCAAAATCTATTACAAGGTTTAATGGGTAAATCTTCTGAATCGGAATTTTATAAGATTGCTTTAGCTTCAAATGCAGACTCATTAGCAACTTGGCTTTTACCAACTATTCAGCAAACATTGTTTAATGAAAAAATAGTGTTAGAGCTAAAAATTGATGATCAATCACACACGCATACTTTGCTAGAAACGGGACAAGTCAATGCATGTATCACAGCAGAAGAGCAGGTTATGGCGGGTTGCTTAGCTCAGCCTCTTGGTAAAATGCGCTATAAAATGCTGGCATCGGCCGAATTTGTAACCCAGTGGTTTAGTGGTGGAATTAACCGAGAAAATTTAAGGAAAACACCAGCAGTTATTTTTAATCATAAAGATTTAATGCATTCGGAAGTTTTATTAAAAGGATATGGTTTACCGATGCAGAGTTATCCTTATAGTTTTATTCCGGCAACAGATGCTTTCGTCAAAGCAATTCAACTAGGTTTAGGTTATGGAATGGTGCCAGAGCTTCAAGTTCAACCATTACTCGAAAACGGAACACTTATTGATATTATGCCTGAAGCTCAACTTGATATTCCTTTGTATTGGCACCACTGGAAAAGACAGTCGAAACAACTTGATGTGCTGACCGAAACAATTGTTCAATCAGCGAAAAAGATATTGAGATAAATTTAAGTCTGTGAGCGTGCATAAAAATTTGAAACGTGTTGAATATAAAACTCTATGTCTTGCACTGAATAACCTAAAAGTTGTCCGATTCTACGGTCGAGTGCTAAGCGGTCTTCAAGTTGAGTTTCCTTTATCGATTTATCAATACATAACACGAGTTCATTCAAATCTACTAAAGAGACATCTTTATAGATCAGCATAATTGAAAAAGGTACGGGTAAAGATGTTTCAATATCTTTACTGAGCATAGTTAAAGTACCTTGCTCAAGATGCTTTACAAATTCAGTAGGTAATAAGTCATAAAATAAAGCAATTGGTTTCTTACCAGACAATAATAATTCTAGTTCTTGCCCTTCATGAGGGCCAAGTTTTCCAAGCTGTTCAACCATATCAATGCTCTTGTTTTTATGATTAATATTATTATGCAAAATTCATGCGCGGGATGGCATAAAGTATTTGCCATCACCGCACTTACTTAAAAAATTAAGATTGTGTCAGTTCAAGTGCACGTTGATAAGCGACTTTTTTCTTAATACCTGTTAGATCTGCAGCAAGTTGAGATGCCGCTTTAACAGATAAATCTTGAAGTAAGCGCTTTAAGAGCTCATCTAGTTTTTCTTGATCCAGATCTGTCTTTTCTGGTGCACCGCCAACTACCAGAACAATTTCACCTTTTTCTTGATTGTGATCATTTTCTATAAAACTAACCAAATCTTTTAAAGTCATTTTTTTGATGGTTTCAAAAGTTTTGGTAATTTCACGTGCGAAACCGATAGGGCGGTTTTCACCAAATACTTCAGCCATATTTTTTACGCATTCTAAAATACGGTGAGGTGCTTCATAAAAAATTAACGTTTGAGTTTCATTTTTAAGCTTTTCAAGTTGCGTAATACGTTGAGAAGCTTTTGATGGTAAAAAGCCTTCAAAACTAAAACGGTCACTTGGTAAACCCACAGCACTTAACGCAGCAATTGCAGCACATGCACCGGGTACAGGTACAACTCTAATACCATGTTCTTGTGCAGCTCGAACCAGTTTAAAACCAGGGTCGCTAATAAGCGGCGTACCTGCATCGCTAATCAAAGCAATATTTTCACCAGCAAGTAACTTTTGAACTAACTGTTCAATTTTATTGCTTTCGTTGTGGTCATGGCATGCTGTAAGTGGAGTAGATATATTATAGTGCTTAAACAATTGAGCTGATTGGCGTGTATCTTCGGCAGCCACAATAGAAACTGATTTTAAAATATCAATTGCACGGAAAGTCATATCATCTAAGTGCCCGATAGGGGTGGCTACAACAAATAACTGAGCACTCATTTGGTTTTTACTCCGTACAGATAAACTATTTTAATCGGTTAGTGTACCCGAAATTATCTTTTTGGCGTGAACAATGTCATTGGGCTTTTTTACTTTTCAAGACATCTGCTTTTGATTTGCTCAATTGAAAAAAATTAGAAATGTATAGAGCAAGCATTGAGAGTATTTACATTTTTAATGGGGAAAATTATGTTAGTCGCGCAGCAGCTCGGGCAATGGGCTGAACAAACGGCATTAAAAATTTTAAAAGAACAAAATTATGAATGGGTCGCCAGTAATTATCATTCACGCCGTGGAGAGGTTGATCTGATTGTAAAACGCGGTAACGAATTGATTTTTGTTGAGGTAAAAGCGCGTGGACAGGGAAATTATGGACAAGCTTGTGAAATGGTCACTGTGAGCAAACAGAAAAAAATAATTAAAACGGCGATGAGGTTTTTACAGCGCTACCCATCTTATCAGGATTTTTATTGTCGTTTTGATGTGATTTGTTTTGATTTTCCACAGAAAATTGCAAAAACAGTACAGCAAGACTTTTCGAAATTCCATTATGATCTGCAATGGATCGAAAATGCATTTACTTTGGATTAAGAGTTCATTACTCTTTTGAGCAAATTAAAACCGATGTTTATGATCAAGCCAAGAAGAGATTGATAGGAGTCTGGTGGAGTGTTGAAACGTATTGCTGTAACAGCGCTTTGTGTCGCAAGTTTGTCAGGTTGCGCAAGTTTTATTTCTGGTGGAACAGGTACAGCTCCAGTTGGAACAGATAGTGGTGTACGTAGCTTAGGTCAGGTATTCATTGACTCTTCAATTAAACGTACAGCGAATATTAACCTCTATAAGCTTGATCAGCGTTTTAAACAATCTCGTATTAACATCGAAAGCTTTCATAGCACAGTATTGTTAACTGGTCAGGTGCCAGACCCTTACTTGAAACAGCTAGCAGAAGATAATGTTAAAGCGATGAGTGATGTGAAAGCCGTACATAACTATATTACGGTAGGTAACAAAGTAAGCTATAACACGATCATGCAAGATGCTGGTGTAACTGCAAATACACGTGCTCTATTAATGAAAGCACCAGTTGTATCGGACAGTAAAGTACTCGTTCATACCGAAGATGGTGTTTTATACGTGATGGGTCGTTTAAATACTGCTGAAATTAATGATTTAAACAGTGTGCTTCAAAATGTGGGTAACGTGACCAAAATTGTGACGCTTATTGATAACATTGATTTAGCGCCTGCTCCAGCAGCATCGACGGGCAACGCAACGACTACGCCAGTGATAAATAATGTTCTTGCTCAACCAACAGTTCAAACTCCTGTTGCAATTGATCCGGACCAAGCAGATCCAGCATCATCTACTGCACAATAAAATATGAACTTGATTGAACAATTACAAAGCAAAATTGAGCAGGCGAGAACTCTTTATAAAGAGTTCCGTCTGTATGATTTGGGGAGCTTTGCTTTAAACCGTTTTACACCAAAAGATGGTTTCGAGCAGGTTTTAAATGTGCGTTATGGCTTAAAGCCTCGCCATCGTCTAGATATTTATCGTTCTACTAAGCGCTTAGCTCATCGACCACTCATTGTTTTTGTACATGGTGGTGCTTGGCAACATGGTAATAAACGAGACTATTTATTTGTTGGTGAAGCTTTTGCAAAAGAAGGTTATGACGTTGCTGTCATTAACTATCAGCTTGCACCAAAGAATATTTTTCCAAGTTATGTAGAGGACTTAACGCAAGCGTTAAATTATTTGCATCAAAATCAGGAAAAATTAGAAATCTCGACAGAGAATACTGTGCTTATGGGACATTCGGCAGGCGCATTTAATGTAATGTCTGCTGTTTATCACCCTGATTCCACTAAAATTGAATGTTTAGGGAAAATTAAGGCAATAGTTGGATTAGCTGGACCATATCATTTTGATTATAAAGGTGATCCGCTTGCTGAAGATGCTTTTGATCAGGACATTTCTTATAAAGAAGTGATGCCTTATTATTTTGTAAATCAAAATAATATTAAGCATTATCTACTCATGGCTGAAAATGATCAGATCGTAAAGCAACATAATACTTTAGATATGGATCAAGCTCTTAGAGAGAAGGGGAATCATAGCCATATTGCTATTATCCCTAAAACTGGCCATATTACGATTTTGGCCAGCCTATCGAGTTTTGTAAGTCACTACTTCAAAACAAAACGAACCATTTTGCATTTTCTTGATGAAGTATTTTAAAACCATTGAGTTTTAGAAAGCGCAGATTACTTTGCTTGAGTAATCTGCGTAATCATTGCGTGTGCAATACTGCCTTTAAATGGAATTTCAGGAAGCTGATCAAATTTAAAGAATTGTGCATCGGCAATTTCATCTTCCTGCAAAGAAATCTCGCCTGACTCATATTCAGCTCTAAAAGCAATCATGAGATTACTTGGAAACGGCCAAGGCTGGCTTGACATATATTGAATATTTTTGAGTTTAATACCCACTTCTTCTAAAGCTTCACGTTGTACCGCTTCTTCGAGTGTTTCGCCAACTTCGACAAATCCTGCAATCAAACCATACATGTTGGTTTTATTGTGAATTGATTTCGCCAATAACACTTCATCATCACCTTTAGTAATGATAGTAATAATGCATGGATTGACACGAGGATACTGGTGATACCCACAAGAAGGGCACACCATTGCATATTCACTTGAGTGGACTTCGGTGGCATGTCCACAATGGCTACAAAACTTGTGGTTACGCCGCCATTCGAGCAATTGTACAGCACGACTTGCCTGTAAAAATTGCTCTTTTGACCAGTTGGAAATAAGTTGACGTATGGGAACGAGTTGCAGACCTTCCGGTATAACCTCTTCACTCAGTAGGTCACGTGCAATGACTTGTTCGTTATGAGTGAAAAGCAGATCACTTGCTAACTTTTCGACTTTGGGTAATTGAAGGTTTTGGTCAACCAATAATTGTTGATGATGAAAAATATAAGCAAGTGATAATTCAGACATTAAGCTGCCTTTTTTTGAAGTTGTTGACTACTTAGCAATGCTACATCAAACATGGATTGTAGAACAGGCTGTTTATTTTTTAAATTGTCAACTAACATATCTAGTCCAGCTAATACGTTAAAAATACAGTGAATCTGATCATGACTAAAAGGTTGGTTCTGATCTATTTGCTGTTGTACAAATTTAGCAGTTTCAAGCAAAGCATTTTGTTGAACCGTACTGCCTAAAAATTCAGCTGCACCAGCCAACTCTTTTAAAGAGCCTGCAATTGCTTCAATATTCTGAGTTTGATCGTTGGCATATAAAGTCAAACTTTGGCATACAAAATCGATTAAATTTTTTGTCTCATTTAATAAGGTTTGATGTGCTTCATCCAAACGATCTAAAGAGATATTGGTGTTGTTTACACGAATTTGTAGACGGCTAGAAGAATAATTTCGTACCAAAATACCAATTGCATTCATCGCTGACAAAATACTCTTCATCAGTTGCTGAGCGTAATTTTCATTACTCAATATATTGATTTGACTTAAGCTGCTTGCTTGATGAGAAAGCTCGGCTGCTGCTTCATTTAAATTAAGTAGTTTAAATGTATGTGCTAGCTGCATAAGGCTGTTTTGTAATTGCTGTGCCTTTTCTGGTGACATGTTTTGGTAGTTGTATTCAATATCATTACGAACTTTATTCATTTCGTTTAAGATCAATTGGCTTACCGTTTCCATGGTGTCGAAGTCTGGACCATACAAATGCTGACTTAAGGTTTTAAGCTGAGCATCGGTGAGAAATTCATAACCAATATTCAGTTGCTTACGAATTTGCTTTGCAAGTTGATCTTCTTGTCCAATCACAATACTAATTATATCTGCTAGGGCATTCGAATTTGCTTCAAAGCTTTCAGGTGCTGCTAAAAATAGACTTATAGAATTTTCAAGATTAATCAATACACGTAAGCGAGCATTATTTAAAACAAGTTCATCAATGTGATTAAAGACAGAGTTAACCAATTGCCAATATTGTTGGCTTAGTTGACCATGAGCCATGCTGACTAAATAACTACCAATTAGTTTGAATGCTTGGAAATCTTGAGTAGTTTCAGTTTTATTTAAAAATTTGAGCAAAGACAACTTATAAAGCTGATGAATAAACTGAGTTTTTTCATTAATAACGACCTCGGATAAAGGTAACTCAAGTGAAGCTGCTGTAAGATTTGCAGAAATCTGTTGTCCAGATGATGTTAATGGCTTGTTTAAAGCTTTTTCTAAATTGTTTAGAGTGTCCAAAAGAAACTGCGGTACTTCAACTTCGCGTAAACAAATAAATTCAATATAGCGTTTAACCATGGTCGTGCCTTCACTTAGAGCAACCACCTCATCGGTATTGATGTACTCTGGCTTAGCCATAATCTTTTGCATTAATTCTGTCGAATACTGTGTGATCTTTGCCAAATACGGGATATCAATGAGGCGTAATACCTGAGTGCATTGTTTAAATTGTTCTAATGCATCATCAATACCAAAAGGGAGAGCCTGTTCTTCAATTAATGTACTTACAGCGCCTTCCACAAGTTTTATTGAGTTATCAATTTCATTCTTGATGATAAGCAACGCTGTCGGATCAAATTGAATCGAATTATGCTCAGACATAAAAATTCCCCTTTGCAAAAAAAAATCAATTGTTATATTCGTCATGGCTCAATATTTTGAGCTAAAAATCTATACGACTAATATAACTTAACTTGCAAAAGGGGAAACCAAAAAAACACTAGAGAATCAAAAATTTATTTTGCAAAAAGGCAAGGTTCTCCATGTTTTTTCTCAAATTCTTTGACCCAAGTCTCATGTGTGCTTAACTCTTCATCTGAAGGGTAAATAACGGGTAAATCAATTTGAACTCTAGTTCTTGTTGTATTTTGCTGATCTTTTTCACTTTGCGATAGTGCATCCATATCAAACGATACTTGACCACCTGTCATAGCCAAGTAAACATCAGAAAGAATTTCAGCATCGAGTAATGCACCGTGGAAGGTACGGTCACGAGCTGGAATTTCATAACGTCTGACTAGGGCATCGAGTGAGTTTTTCTGTCCCGGATGCTTGTTTTTTGCAAGTGCTAAAGTATCAGTGACTTCACAAACTTCTGAAAGAGCAGGTAACCCAACACGTCTAAACTCCATATCCAAGAAGTTCATATCGAATGTCGCGTTATGAGCGATAATTTCTGCCCCTTTTAGATACTCAAATAAAGTATCTGCAATGTCTGCATAGAGGGGTTTATCTTTTAAGAAATCATCACTGATACCGTGAATGTTTTCTGAATCGCCCACTGGCTTTTCAGGGTTAATATAAATGTGAATTGAACTACCCGTAAGCTTACGGTTAATCATTTCAATTGCACCGACTTCAATAATGCGGTCGCCATCTTGGAAATAGAAACCAGTCGTTTCAGTATCGAGAATGAGCTGACGAGGGCCTTGCAATTTAAGCTTTGCTTCGGTAACAACAATTTGAGGATGAATGTTGCTACTTTGCTGCTTAGTTTCTTGCTCTACAGCTTCAACTTCATTTACTTGCTCGTCTACAGTAATCATCTCAACTTCTTGTGATGGTTCAAGAGCGATATCTTCATCATCGGTTGTTTCAACCAGATCAAATCCAAAAGGGTCGTCTAGCAACCAGTCCTGTTCAGGCTTTTTTATATCTTGCGGTGCAGCAACAGGTTGTGGTTGCTTGAGTTCTTGAGCAGTCTTATCTGCACCTAAATTGGCAAGTTGGTCTGCCATTTCATTGCCAGGATGTCCTGCATGGCCTTTAATCCAATTCCACTCAATATTTCTACCTACGCAAACAGCATCAAGTTTTTGCCATAGGTCAGGGTTTTTAACATCTTTCCAATTTTTCTTTTTCCAGCCATGAATCCACTCTGTAATACCTTGTTTTACATAGTTTGAGTCGGTCCAGATAATTAATTGTGCATCGGGTGGGCAAAAAGAAACACCTTCAATCGCGGCAGTAAGTTCCATACGGTTATTTGTTGTATCGGGTTCGCCGCCAAATAATTTATGTTCACCCTGTTCGGTAATGACATATGCACCCCAACCGCCTAAACCGGGATTGCCACGACATGCACCATCAACATACAGTGTGATTGTTTGAGACATAAATCGAAACCTAAACTGAAAGAAAAAGAGCTGAATATGGTGTATTGTATACGCAAAAAGTTCGGTTCCATCGTTACAAAGCAAGCTTTTTTTAATTTCTTGTAACATTTCCATGCAAATGACATTAAATTATTGCCTTGTCTATCTTGCATGCTTTACTACAATGGCATCGAAGACCTAGGGTTTGTGGGCAGACCCCAAGAAATATTACGCGAGTTGTTTGGAAGTTTTTATGTATAAACCAACCACATTTGTGTGGCAGCCATCTGCAGCATCATTATTCAAAATTACAGTCCTTAGCTCTGCTTTAGCTGCGTTGGGTATTACAACAGGCTGTTCTTCGACTCCGCAATCTGCAAAAACCTCGAAAACAAAACAGGTTAGTGGAGCAGGTTATCTTGATGCAAGTAGTCTAGACTCGTTAGAAGATTTACTTTCAGCAACTGATATGCGTGCTGTAGAGGGTGACCGTCTACTTATTTTAAAACACGGTGATGTTTGGAAACGTATGGCTGTCGGCTTTAAAATGGATCTCGATCACTGGGATCCACGTATTGAAGCGCAGCGTAGTTGGTTTATTTCACGTCAGCCCTACCTTGACCGTTTAAGTGCTCGCGCAAGTCGTTATTTATATCATACTGTTAAAGAAGCAGAACGCCGTGGTCTTCCAACTGAACTTGCGTTATTACCAGTAATTGAAAGCTCGTATGACCCTGCTGCAACAAGTAGTGCGGCAGCAGCAGGTTTATGGCAGTTTATTCCAAGTACTGGCCGTATTTATGGTTTACAACAAACGGGCATGTATGATGGTCGTCGTGACGTTGTTGAGTCTACACGTGCTGCATATGAGTTTTTAGGTAGCTTATATAACCAGTTCGGTTCATGGGAATTGGCTTTGGCAGCTTATAACGCTGGTCCGGGTCGTATCCAACAGGCGATTAACCGTAACCAAGCTGCGGGTTTACCAACCGATTATTGGTCATTAAAACTTCCACAAGAAACCATGAACTATGTTCCACGTTTCTTGGCAGTTGCACAAATTATTAAAAATCCACGTGCTTACGGGGTTTCATTACCACCAATTGCGAACAGACCCCACTTCCGTGAAGTGACATTGTCTGCGCCGTTGTCTTTAAATGAAATTGCATCGGTTAGTGGTCTTAGCCGTGCCGAGTTATATGCATTAAACCCGGGTTATCGTGGTGAAACAGTAGACCCTGCAAGCCCAATGCGTATTTTAATTCCTGCTGATATTAGCCCTTCAGTGGATAATAAATTAAAAGGAATGAAATCTGGTGGTGGTTCAGGTTGGTGGGCAAATGTCACATCGCCATCTAAGCCAACTACAACGACTTCAACCTCGGTCACTGTTAAAACATCACCAGCGACTCAAGTTCAGCCTGTAAGACCTACGACTCCTACAAGAACAACGGGCAGTTCTGTCTCGGTAAAAACCTCAACACCACGTGGTTCTGATGCTTTAGCTGCTTTTGCAGCCTCAGCTGATGTGCCAAGTGCACCTCGTATTCCAGTTGCAGTGACACCTGCGACCAATGTTAAGCCAGTAAGAACAGAACCGCCAATTTCAGCAGTTGAACGTGAGAAAATTTTAGCGGCTGTTCGTGCTGAAGGTGAGAAAGAAACTGTTGAGCAAGCTTTACAACCACAAGCCACTCAAGCTGAAAAAGACCAAGTGGTTGCTGAGTTAAAGGCAATTGCACCGCAAGGTACCGAAATTGTTGATCCTTACGATGGCAAAATTAAGTTAACTGCGATTCAGACAAGTCAATCCGTTGCTGAACAGCAAGGTAAAGAGTTAAGTAAGGGCTTTGCTTATCCAAAAACGTTAACTGAAGATGCAAGTGTTGCAAACTCTGAAGAAGCACAGCGCAATAAAGATAAGCCTTACATTAAAACCGATACTGATGTTGTCGTTGTACAACCTAAAGGCAAGCGTAGTACCTATACTGTACAGCCGGGCGATACATTAGCAATTATTGCGATGAAAAATGGGGTCAACTGGCGTGATGTTGCCAAGTGGAACCAGATTGATCCAGAAAAGACTCTATTTGTAGGAACTAGCCTGTATTTATACGATGCTAAACCACAAGACGTTGAGTCTACGGCTAAATCAACAGTTAAACCTGATGTTTACGTCGTTCAAGCAAATGACAGTTTAACAGGCGTGGCAAATCAATTTAATTTGTCTGTGAAACAGCTTGCTGAATATAACGATTTATCTGTCAGTGATGGTCTATTTGTTGGTCAAAAGCTGCATTTGAAAGAGCCTAAAGGCAACCGTAATTCGGCTAAGGCTGAACCTAAAGCTGTTCAGGCAAGTACACGTCGTATTGCAACAAAGAGTTATACAGTTAAACGTGGCGAATACTTAAAGTTAATTGCAGATCGTTATGCATTATCTAATCAGGAATTGGCAGAGTTAACACCAGGGTTATCAGCTGGTAGTAATTTAATGGCTGGTCAGAAAATTAATGTACCTACAAAAGAAGTTGCTGTTGATGAATCTGATGACAACAAAGCTTCTGGAAAGTATGAAAAACTTGCAGCAGGGCCATCATACAAGACTGAAAGCTATAAGGTGCAACGTGGTGATACATTATCAAGCATTGCGACCAAGTCTAAAATTAGCTTAGCTGAACTTGCAGAACTGAATAACTTAAAAGCGAGTAGCCATGTCCAGCTTGGCCAAAACTTGAAAGTACCTGCAGGTGTAAGTGTTCCTGAACACTATGTTGTGCAGTCTGGTGATAGCTTACATGCGATTGCGTCTAAATATAACTTACAAACCAGTTATTTGGCCGATTTAAACGGATTATCACGTACAGCAGGTGTTCGTGCTGGTCAGCGTTTAAAATTGACAGGTGAGGTTGAAACACCGAGCAAGGCTGCTACTAAAAATGCTAAAGATGAAACACCAGATACTTACACCGTTAAGTCTGGTGATAACTTACGAAGCATCGCTAGCCGTTATCATTTACAGTTAGATTATCTAACTGCATTAAATGGCTTGTCTCGTAACAGCACTGTACGTGTTGGTCAGCATTTAAAACTAACAGGTGATGTGCCTGTAGAAACAGCGAAAGCTGATACCGCAAAATCATCTGCTAAACCTGTTGCAGCAGGTAAAAATACTGAAAAGTATACGGTTAAAGCAGGCGAGTCGTTAAATGCGATTGCGAGTCGTGCAGGTATTTCAGTTCGTGAACTTGCTGAAATGAATGCATTAAAAGCAAATGCTAGTCTACAGCGCGGTCAAAATATTGTGATTCCAAAAACTGTAGTGGAATACAAAGTTAAACGTGGCGACACTTTAATTGGTCTTGCAAGTAAATATGGTCTAGAAACCAGTTTACTCGCGGAACTCAATAACCTAACACCGTCGACGCAATTGCGTATTGGCGATATCATAAAAGTGCCTAATTTATAGAATAATTAGAACTTTATGCAAAAGTTATATTGTCAACTGAGCCTGCTAGTCGGGCTCAGTGTCTTTTCGCAAGTTGTATTCTCTGCACAGCAAACCACGCCGTATATTGCAATTCATTCTAAGCCTAAATATTTAACAATGGCTGCTATGCCTTATGCCAATCCAAACGCACCTAAGGGTGGAGTGTTGAGTCAGGCCGCGCAAGGGACATTTGATAATTTAAATAGCATGAATGGTAAGGGGAGCGCGACAGAAGGGGTAAATTATCTTTTTGATACTTTAATGACTCAGTCACTCGATGAAGTTGGGGTTTTATATCCACTTTTAGCCGAGAAAGTTTCGTATGACCCAGAAAGAACCCAATCCGTTACTTTTTATTTAAATCCTAAAGCTCGTTTTAGTAATGGTCAGCCCTTAACAGCAACAGACGTAAAATTTAGCTTTGATGTTTATCAAACTAAATCTAATTTTGGCCTACAAATGTATCTTGCTGACTTGGCAAAAACAGAAGTCATTAACCCACATCAAGTTAAATTCACTTTTAAGTCTAGTCATAATCCTAAAATGCCATTTGTTGTGGCGAGCTTACCGATTTACTCAAAAGCAGATTGGCAGAACCGTGACTTTACTCGTATTACCTTGCAACCGATTGTAGGTTCAGGGCCGTATGTGATTGAGAAGATTGATGCTGGACGTAGTATTAGCTATAAACGAAATCCGAATTATTGGGCAAAAGATTTGCCTATTAACAAAGGCCGTTATAACTTCGACCATTTAAAATATGTTTATTATCGAAATTGGGATATCGCATTCGAAGGTTTTAAATCTGGGCAATATACCTTGCATGAAGAAACTAATCCTAAAAAATGGGTCACTGACTACAAGTTTCCAGCGGTAAAAGCAGGTTTAGTCACTCTATATAAATTTAGACACCATAACCCGATTGCAACTGAAAGTTATGTGTTTAATACACGACGAAAACCTTTAAACGATATTCGCTTTAGACAAGCTTTAACCTATGCCTATGATTTTGAATGGCAGAACAAAGCTTTGTTTTATGGACAGTATCAAAGACTGCAAAGTTATTTTGAAAATAGTGAGTTGGCCGCAACTGGTCTCCCTTCAAAGAGTGAACTCACGATATTAAAACCACTTTTACCAAAGCTTTCTCCAGTCATGCAAAAAGCTATCTTGGCAGACTGGAAATATCCAGTTTCGGACGCTAGTGGTTTTAACCGTCAAAATTTATTAATCGCAAGACAATTACTCATTCAGGCAGGCTATAAAATTAAAGAAGGGCAGTTATATACTCCCGAAGGCAAGCCTGTACAAATTGAGTTTCTTATTCAGCAAGATGGCAAACAAAGAACACTCATGCTATTTGTAAGAAATTTAAAAAAATTAGGAATTAATATTAATTTACGGCAAGTCGATGCACCGCAATATTTAGAACGGATACGCCGTTATGATTTTGACATGACCACCATGAACTTGCCGCAATCTTTAAATCCGGGCAATGAACAGGCCCAGTTCTGGGGCAGCGCAGCAGCCATTCAAGATGGCAACTATAACTACGCTGGTATTCGTAATCCGGTTATTGATGAAGTCATTTCAAAACTGGTCACTGCTAAAGACCGTGAACAGCAAATTACTTATACTCATGTTCTTGATCGATTACTTCGTGCAGGGTATTACCAAATTCCGACTTATGGAAAAGGGGAATATTGGTATGCATACTGGAATATGTATCAGCAACCTAAAGTGAAACCCGTGCTCTCTGCTGGTATAGAGTATTGGTGGAGTAATCCAAACCAAGCCAAAAAAGTTGCCCAATATTTATATCAACAATAAAAGCACGTACCTAAAGGAAATCCTGTTATATGGGTTCATATATTCTGAAGCGACTTCTTTTAATGATTCCAACGTTGTTCATTATTTTATTGATCAACTTTGTGGTCGTGCAAATTGCGCCGGGTGGACCTGTAGAACAAGCAATCCATGAGGTAGAAAGTGGCGTAGGAGCAGGGCGGATATTAGGTACTGAAATGTACTATCAAGGTGCTAAAGGATTAAGCCCCGAAATGGTAGAGCAAATTAAAGCACAATACGGTTTTGACCATCCTCCAGTAGAACGTTTCTTGTTGATGTTAAAAGGTTATTTAACTCTAGACTTTGGACAAAGCTTTTTTAAAGATAAACCAGTAGTTGAGTTGCTTTGGGAAAAAATGCCTGTGTCGATCTCGATTGGGCTATGGAGCACTTTGCTAATTTATCTTATTTCAATTCCACTTGGAATTAAAAAAGGGAAGCAACAAAGTTCTTGGTTTGACCGCTCAACTTCATTGTTACTCGTAGTGGGTTATGCGGTGCCAAGTTTTGTATTTGCTATATTACTTATTGTCTTTTTTGCGGGTGGGTCATATTTTCACTGGTTTCCATTGCAAAACCTAGTATCAGATAACTTTCATCAATTGAGTTTTTTCGGAAAAATTACGGACTACTTATGGCACATGACGTTGCCGCTTATTACCATGGTGTTGGGTGGTTTTGCGAGTCTAACCTATTTAACCAAATATTCATTTTTAGAAGAGCTTAATAAACCTTATGTCTTGGCAGCTTATGCAAAAGGTTTAAATAGCCAGCAAGTTTTATATAAACATGTATTTCGTAATGCCATTTTAGTGGTTCTTGCTGGATTGCCAGAGGCTTTAGCAGGCATTTTCTTTGTGGGAAATCTTTTTATTGAAATTATTTTTCATCTAGATGGTGTCGGTTTATTAGGCTTTGAAGCCATTGTTCAGCGAGACTATCCAGTTATTTTTGGCGTATTGTTTTTCTTCACGCTGTTTAGTCTGCTTTTACGACTTATTTGCGATGTGCTGTATCAATGGATTGATCCGCGTATTCACTTTGATGCACAAGGAGGCAAATAGTGTCTTTTATTGTGCGATCACGACTGCAAAATTTTAGGCAACATAAATTAGGGTGGGCAAGCTTTATCTTGTTTAGCCTCATTTTAGTGATTTCATTGGCTGCTGAACTCATTGCTAACGATAAACCATTGCTAGTGAAATATGAGGACGCTTATTATTTGCCTGTTTTTAAGGTATATCCCGAAACCACTTTTGGTGGCGTATTTGAAACAGAAGCAGATTATAAAGACCCTGCTGTACAAGAGCTTATTAATCATAAAGGTTGGGCGATTTGGCCGCTCATTCAATTTTCTTATCAGACACCTAATTTAGACTTAGCTGTACCTGTGCCATCGCCACCTTCTAAACAGAATTGGTTAGGAACAGATGACCAAGGGCGAGACGTACTGGCACGTATTCTTTATGGACTTAGAGTTTCATTACTTTTTGGTTTAGCTTTAACAAGTTGTGCAACACTACTAGGCATTTTTGTGGGGGCTATACAAGGCTACTATGGTGGTTGGGTCGATTTGCTAGGACAACGACTAGTAGAAGTCTGGAATGGTTTACCTATGCTGTTTATGGTCATGATTTTGGTCAGTATGTTTACCCCAAATGTATATTGGCTATTTTTTATTATGTTGTTCTTTAGCTGGACTGTGCTTGTGGGAATTGTACGTGCTGAATTTCTAAAAGCGCGTCAACTTGACTATGTCCGTGCGGCTCAAGCTTTAGGTGTAAATGATCGCGGAATTATTTTTAAGCACATTTTGCCAAATGCCATAAGTTCTAGCCTATCGCAATTACCTTTTATTCTGACCACCAATATTATTGCTTTAACCGCACTCGATTTCTTGGGCTATGGCTTACCGCCAGATGCGGCCTCTTTAGGGGAATTGTTGTTGCAAGGTAAAAATAACTTAGATGCACCTTGGTTGGCTTTATCAGGATTTTTTAGCCTTGGTTTTGTGTTGTCATTATTAATTTATATTGGGGAGGCTGCACGCGATGCATTTGACCCAAGAAAATAACTTAAGTGAAGATGCTACCTTGCTAAAAATAGAAAACCTTTCAATCTCTACGCAAGATCAGACTTTATTGGAGGCCCTCAATTTACACTTACGAGCTGGTGATACGCTTGCAATTGTAGGTGAAAGTGGTTCAGGTAAAACAATAAGCTGTTTGACGATGATGGGGTTATTACCAGAAAAATTAAAAACATCTGGTCGTATTATTATTGATTCAAAAAATATTTTAGAAATAGACGAAAAGACTAGAACTTATTTACGTGGCCATCATATTGCCATGATTTTTCAGGAGCCTTCTACGGCTTTAAACCCATTACACCGGGTTGAAAAAATTGTTGGTGAAAATTTTATTTTACAAGGTTGGTCAAAATCGAAAGCTCAGCCGCAAGTGATTCAATTATTAAAAGATGTAGGAATCGCTAATCCTGAGCACATTTTAAAGCGTTATCCGCATGAGCTTTCTGGTGGTCAAAAGCAAAGGATCATGATTGCGGCTGCACTTGCACTTCAACCTAAAATTTTAATTGCAGATGAACCAACTACCGCGCTTGATGTCATTTTACAGACGCAAATTTTAGAATTATTAAAATCTTTGCAAAACAAATATGGCATGGCGCTGATTTTAATTAGCCATGATTTAAATTTGGTGCGCCGTTATGCCAATGAACTCATTGTATTACACAAGGGGCAGGTTGTAGAGCAAGGTCAGCTTGAACAGATCTTTAAAAATCCTGCATCAATTTATACTGAGCAATTGTTAGATCTTAATCTTGGTTTTGCTCAGCCACTTTCCTCCAGTCATAAAATTTTATCTGTTCAACAACTCAATGTTAAATACCCAATTCGGAGTGGTATCTTTAACCGAATTCAAAGTTATACCACTGCTATTGAAAATATAACTTTTGAGCTTACTCAAGGCGAAGCGTTAGGTGTTGTAGGTGAAAGTGGTTCAGGTAAAACCTCATTGGCTTTAGCGCTGGTTCGATTACTCAAAAGTGATGGGCAAATTATCTTTTTAGGGCAAGACATAAACCACTTAGAACAAAAAGCTTTGCGTAAGATTAGGTCAGACTTACAAATTGTTTTCCAAGACCCATTTGGTAGTTTAAACCCACGTATGACAGTAGGGCAGATTATTGCTGAAGGCTTAAAAGTGAAAGCTGTAGCTGATAATGAGATCAAACAGCAAGTTGAATCAGTCTTGGTAAAAGTTGAGTTGGCTGAAGACTTTCAACATCGCTATCCACATGAACTTTCTGGTGGACAACGTCAGCGCGTTGCTCTAGCGCGAGCTTTAGTGGTTCAACCTAAACTTTTAATTTTAGATGAGCCAACATCCGCCTTAGATCGAACCACGCAAAAAGCCATGATTCAATTATTGCGACGTTTGCAGCAGACAGAGCACCTAAGCTATATTTTTATTAGTCATGATTTAAATGTGGTCAAAGCATTGTGTCATAAAGTGATGGTATTGCGACATGCAAAAGTTGTTGAATATCAGCCGACTGAACAGTTATTTAATGATCCTAAAACTGAATATACTAAGCAGTTAATTACGGCGAGTCTTTAATTTATTTAAATAAGTATATGTTTTATAATAATAAATATTGTTTAAATTTTTAATGCAAAAAGTTGCATTTCTCTATACTTTTTAAATTTGACATGTGCTATTGTCAGTTATCGATTTTCCATTGACATGACCTATAACTCATCTAAATTAGAGTAATTGCTCTAAAGTATTAAAAGAGGTTAACCATGAGCCAGATTGCACAACCAATCACGATTCGAAATACCACATTTAAAAACCGAATTATTAAAGGTGCAATGAGTGAGGCACTTGCAAACTATGAGGGGCAGCCAAATGACTTACATTTAGGCCTGTACGGTGCATGGGCTAAAGGTGGTTTAGGCTGTGCGATTACTGGTAATGTGATGGTCAATTTCGAAGCCAAAAACGAACCAGGCGTGGTGGTGGTTGAAACTGAGCGTGACCTAGAGCGTTTAAAAGAATGGGCAGCGGTCGGGAAACAATATGGAATGGTACAGCTTATTCAATTGTCTCATCCAGGTCGTCAGTGCCCTAAAGGCTTAAATAAAGAAACAGTCGCACCTTCGGCAGTTCCTTTTAGTCCAGCTTTAGCAACGATGTTTGGCACTCCACGTGCGCTTACACATGAAGAAATTTTGGATATTATTAAACGCTTTGCAACGGCTGCCAGCATTTGTGAGAAAGCAGGTTTTGAAGGGGTACAGTTACATGGTGCACACGGCTATTTAATTAGCCAGTTTTTATCGCCATTAACCAATAAACGTACAGACCAGTGGGGTGGTTCAGTTGAAAATCGTGCTCGCTTTTTACTAGAAGTCTATAAAGCAGTACGTGAGGCCACTTCAGAGAATTTTATTATTTCAGTTAAGCTTAACTCTGCTGACTTCCAACGCGGTGGTATTAGCGAAGAAGATGTGATTTCGGTATTTAAAGCAGTTGATGAAGCGGGAATTGACTTAATTGAAATTTCAGGTGGAACTTACGAAGCACCAGCAATGGCTGGTGCTAAAGCTGATAAACGTAAGGCAAGTACCATTGCACGCGAAGCATACTTCTTAGACTTCGCTGAAAAAATCCGTCAGCATGTAAAATGTAAACTTATGGTGACAGGCGGCTTCCGTACAGTAGAAGGCATGAATGCTGCTCTAGCAAGTGGGGCATGTGACTTTATTGGTATTGCTCGTCCACTTGCTGTTGAAACAGATTTAACTGACCGTTTAATCGCAGGTCAAGATGTTCGCTATGCTGTAAAACCAATTAAAACAGGTTTACCTTTTGTCGATAAAATGGCGATTATGGAAATTATTTGGTACGCAGCACAATTTAAAGCAATTGGGCAGGGTAAAAAGCCAAATCCCAAACTATCGCCTTTAATTGTGTTTTTAAATTACGCGAAGGGCAATATTAAGGCTGTTGTTCAGGGGCGCGTGAATTCACGTAAGTCTGCATAAGTAAATTACCAAGCAATAGCCCAATAAGTTTGAAAAGTAGAAGCAGACCATTGACCTTTAATTAAAGCATTTTTAAAGGCTGGTCTGTTTTCTATTTGGGTCAGATAACGTTGTATATGTTTAAACTGGCTGTAATTTGGTGAGCAAGCCAATAACGGAAACCACATCAAAATATCAGCAGTAGTAAACTGATCTCCAGCAAACCATAAGTGGTGCTTTAAATGTTTATCGATCATGCTCATGTGTTGTTGTAATGATTGATTGAGATAACCTTGATCGAATCCATATTTTAAAAGCTTTGGAATGAAACGTACTGGAAAAGGCGTACGCTCAGCAATTTGTTGAAAGATTTGTTTGAGTACCAGATCGGGAATGAATGTTGCCTCACAATAATTTTTCCAATAATAAAAATTTTTTAGTTGCTGATTTCCTAAATTATTCTGCCCCAATTGTGGATGTAAATAAGAGAAATAATCTAGGATTGCTGAGGTTTCGGCCAAAATTGAAGATTGCTCGTGTTCAATAATTTCGAGGGTTGGAAATTTTGATAACTGATGCGGCGAGTTATTATTTTCGTCTTCGTCCGAATGATATTTAGTGATGAGCTCATAGTTGAGTCCTAACTCTTCTAAAAACCAAATAATGCGTTGAGAGCGTGAATTTTGTAAATGAAATAATCGAATTTGCATGTCATGTTCAAATTATAGTTTTGATTTAATTTTAGTATAGGGTAGAAAAGAATTTAAGTATAATAAAATATTTATAAATCATAAATTTATAATGTTTTTGAAAGGATTGGCATAGAAATTACTGCTGGTAAAGTTATGGGTCTTAAAACCGATTAGATCTTGATCACCGAAGTTGCTAACATGCCTTATACTGCTGTCTCAAATATGTACAATTATGTTTTAGCCTGCTAAAAGAATAAAATCGTTTCACAGCAGATGGCATAACTAGCCGTTTTTAATTGTATTTTTAAAATCAAAATAGTTTTTATACTTATTTAGTTTAGGGGAAATTCGATGTTTGCGATTGTTGGCATATTTTTAATGGTCATAATGGTATTAGCGATTTTAAGTATTTTAAAGAAAGGGGAAAGCAAAAATAGAAATGCAAAACGTAACCCCATCAAGGGAAAATCTATCATTACTATGAATGAACAACCCACTTTTATGAAATTAAAGGAAGCTTTGCCTGAACATATTATTTTAGCGCAAGTTGCTTTCAGCGCTTTTATGACAGCGCAAGGATATGCGACGCGTAATTTATTTAATCGAAAAGTTGCTGATTTTGTTGTCTTGGATAAAACATTTAATATCGTTGCTATTGTTGAGTTAGATGATTCTAGCCACAAAGGGAAAGAAAAGTTTGATGCAGAACGAGATGCTTTAATTCACGAAGCAGGTTTTAAAGTCATACGTTATAAACGAACACCAGAACTAGTACAAATACATCGTGATTTTAATATTACATCAAGTTCATTAGCTCAAGTTTCAATAGAACCAGATTTAACAAAAACAAAGTTAGTTGCTGATGCAATAATCATTGAGAGAGATGATCCAAATATACAACCCACTCAACATATTGATGAAGTAAAGTTGAAGTCTTGATTTTGGAAATAAAAAATTTATCTCATGGATGGAATTTGAAGTGAGATAAAATAATTTGAAGCGATGATTCTTTATAGAAAGAATATGGCGTCCCTACGGGGATTCGAACCCCGGTTACCGCCGTGAAAGGGCGATGTCCTAGGCCTCTAGACGATAGGGACGTTGAGGATGGCGGTATCTTAAGAAGCCGCCACTAAACTGTCAAGTAGGTAAGGAGACAGTTTGTTCAAAATATAGCAAAACAGTTCAGCAGTCTTCTGAGTATCGTATAAAGCAGAGTGTGCTTCTTTACCATCGAACTCAATTCCAGCTTGAATACATGCTTTAGCAAGCACGGTTTGTCCAAACATAACTGCACTTAAAGTAACCGTATCCATGACTGAAAAACTATGAAATGGGTTTTGGTTTTTCGTGCTTGTACGTGCAATTGCTGCTTGTAAAAAACCAAGGTCAAAATGTGCGTTATGACCTACAAGTACTGCATGAGTACAATGTTGTTGTTTACGAACTTCATTGACCGATTTAAAAATACGACGTAGCGCAGTTCTCTCGTCTTCAGCCATTGCTATACGCATTGGATTGAATGGATCAATACCAATAAAGTCGAGCGAACGGCGATCGAGGTTTGCACCTTCAAACGGATTAATATGTGCATGAAATGCAGGACCAGGGACAAATTGTCCCTGAGCATCATACACAATTGGAATGCACGCGATTTCTAGCAATGCATCTGTCTGGGCATTAAAACCTGCCGTTTCAACATCGACAACAACAGGTAAGAAGCCACGAAAACGTTGGCCAATGACCGGGACAGAATTTTCTTGTGTCACACTTTTCTCCATTGCAGCGTTTTCCCGGCATGCAGCGGGATAATTTTCTGATCATCTAAATAATCAAAAGATTCGGGAACGAGGTTGTCTTCTTTAACCAAAGTAATGGTAGAAGTATTACGTGGTAGACCGTAGAAGTCTGCACCAAAGTGGCTTGCAAATCCTTCTAAACGCTCTAATTTACCAACTTGATCAAAAGCTTGTGCATAAAGCTCAATTGCATTAGGTGCACTATAGCAGCCTGCACAGCCACAAGCATTCTCTTTTGCGTTTTGTGCATGAGGGGCACTATCTGTACCTAAGAAAAACTTAGGATTACCGCTTGTCGCAACTTCAAGTAAAGTCGTTTGATGTGTTTGACGTTTTAAAATTGGTAAGCAGTAAAAGTGCGGTTTAACACCACCAACCAACATATCATTGCGGTTAAATAATAAATGCTGAGGAGTGATTGTTGCTGCAACATTACGGTCTTGTTCTAAAACAAAGTGTGCTGCATCACTTGTCGTAATGTGTTCAAGCACAACTTTAAGTTTCGGGAACTGTTTCAATAATGGTGATAATACCTCATCTAGGAAGCGTTTTTCACGATCAAAAATATCTACATGATTGTGAGTCACTTCACCATGAAGCAATAACGGCACTTGATGCTCTTCTAATTGCTCAATGACTGCATAAACCTTACGAATGTCACTCACGCCATTGTCTGAGTTTGTAGTCGCACCCGCAGGGTAAAGTTTAATTGCATTTACATGTTCTGATTCTTTAATTTTACGAACTTCATCTGGTGAAGTGTGATCAGTAAAATAAAGCACCATGCGAGGGTCAAAATGATTACCTTCTGGAACATGCGCAAGAATACGTTCACGATAAGCTAAAGCTTCATCCACTGTTTTTACAGGCGGTACAAGGTTAGGCATACAAATCGCGCGAGCGAACTGTTTAGCCAAATCTGGAACAGTACGTTTTAATGCTAAACCATCACGTAAATGTGCATGCCAATCATCTGGCTGGAGCAGGGTAATAGAGTTCAAGGCAGTTCAAACTTCGAAATAAAACAAATGATAATCGATAAAGTGTGAAAATGGTAACGAGAATTACGGACAAATGGCAAAATAAAGCGCAGGGAGCTTTAAAAAATAATGTTATATTTTGTTAACGCGGAATATGTGAGAATCGACTAGTGGCAAATAGGGGAAATGTACATCAATTACTCAAATCTAAAGAAGAAATCGAGTATTTGGTTACTCTACATACCCATCGTTATGCCAATATGCCTTTGCCAAAACAACTTGAAAAAAAATTCTGGCTTTTAAACCTCGATCGAACTCGGCAAAACATCTCAAAATTTTTAGCAAGTGGCGTACTCACTTATATCATTTTTATTTTACTGGTGTTGCCGACAGACTACTTTGTAATCGGGGTGCCTTATATAACTTTAGATTTCGTCTACTGTTTGTTAAGTGCAATGAATATTGCATTTGCACTTTTAGTATTTTGGGTATTTGCTAGGTTTAAAAAACTCTCTAAGCATTTTTATTTTGCTGCCTGTAGCATTGTTTTTTTATCAATTATTACAAGTGCCATGCTGTTGCTCAGTGTTGGAAATATGGCTCTTAAAAATCAGTCGATGTTGCTTCTTTCATTTTTATATATGCTTGGGTTTATTTTGAGCGGCATAAAACCTTTGCATATGCTTTATGTTGGCTTATCGGCGGCAATATTGGTTTTTGTGTTACTCATTTTATTAAATGTGAACTGTGACTATATTGCACTTGGGCGTGCTTTGTTTGGTAGTTGTATTTTGGGTTTTTCTATAAGCACCATGCTTATTTCAAGAGAGCGCAGTCTTTTTTTAAATAATCAGCTTGCTGAAATTAATGAACAAATTTTACGTATTGAAGCATCTGAATTGCTTCAATTAAGCCAGCAAGATGCGCTAACTCAAATTTCAAACCGTCGTACTTTTGACGAAATGTTTGATTTTTACTATTACCGTGCGAATCAAGAAAAACGTCCTTTAGCTGTCTTATTTATTGATATTGATTTTTTTAAAAACTATAACGATTTTTATGGGCATCAGATGGGGGATAAGGTTATTTCATCTATTGCTTCTGCAATTAAAAACTCAATTCGCCATGTCGACTTTGTCGCACGCTATGGAGGTGAAGAGTTTGTCGTACTTTTACCTGAAACACCGGCACAGGGTGCTTATTCAGTGGCAGCAAATATTTATAAAGCGATAGAGCGCCAAGCTATTCCACATGCTGCTTCCTTAGTTTCGAAATATGTCACCATTAGTCTAGGTTTTACTGTATATACAGGTGGGCTAAAAATGGGGCAAGATGAATTAATTCATGCCGCAGATCAGGCTTTATATCGAGCAAAGCAGCTTGGTCGTAACCAAATTTATTATCAACCCTTACAAATTGTAGAAACTGCCTGACTTAATTTTAAATATAGAAAAGCCACCTATAGAGGTGGCTCTTTTGACGTCATAAGAAAATTATTTTTTCTTACTGTCTAATTGAGGAATAGCAGAACCTTGACCGATTGAAAGTAAACCAGCATCTGTATAGATACCAAGTTTTGCACGTGTATCGGTAATATCGAGGTTACGCATAGTCAACTGACCAATACGGTCCATTGGCGTAAACATTGAATCGCCTTTTTCCATTGTTAAACGTTCAGCTTCGTACGTTAAGTTTGGAGATTCAGTGTTCATGATGGTGTAGTCATTACCACGACGAAGTTCAAGAGTCACTTCACCAGTAATCGCTTTAGCAACCCAACGCTGTGCAGTTTCACGCAACATAAGTGCTTGAGAGTCGAACCAACGACCTTGGTAAAGTAAACGACCTAAACGTAAACCATTAATGCGGTATTGTTCGATCGTATCTTCGTTATGAATACCTGTAACCAAACGCTCATAAGCAATATGAAGAAGGGCCATACCCGGTGCTTCATAAATACCGCGAGATTTTGCTTCGATAATACGGTTTTCGATTTGGTCAGACATACCTAAACCATGGCGACCACCAATACGGTTTGCTTCAAGAATAAGTTCAACTGGATTGTTAAAAGTTTGACCGTTTAACGCAACAGGTACACCTTCTTCAAAACGTACAGTGACTTCTTCTGGTTTGATTTCAACTTCATCTTTCCAGAAAGCAACGCCCATAATTGGATCAACGATTTTGATACCAGCATTTAGGTATTCAAGATCTTTTGCTTCGTGAGTTGCGCCCAACATGTTTGAGTCAGTTGAGTACGCTTTCTCTTTTGACATTTTGTAGTCAAAACCGTTGTCGATGAGGAACTGTGACATTTCTGCACGGCCACCAAGCTCATCAATAAAGTTTTGATCTAACCAAGGCTTATAAATTTTAAGATTTGGGTTAGTCAACAAACCATAACGATAGAAACGTTCAATATCGTTACCTTTATAAGTTGAACCGTCACCCCAGATGTTTACGTCATCTTCTTTCATTGCAGTAACGAGCATAGTACCTGTTACTGCACGACCGAGTGGAGTCGTATTGAAATAAGGAACGCCACCTGTACTGATATGGAATGCACCACACTGAATTGCAGCAATACCTTCAAGCGCCAATTGTAAGCGGCAGTCAATTAAGCGAGCTTTTACAGCGCCATATTGTTCTGCTTTCTTTGGAATTGCATCGTAGTCATCTTCATCTGGCTGGCCTAAGTTTGCAGTATATGCATAAGGCTCAGCGCCTTTTTGTTTCATCCACAATAAAGCAGCTGAAGTGTCTAGACCACCGGAGAAGGCAATCCCAACTTTTTTGCCTACTGGTACATGCTGCAAGATAGTTGCATTATCAGTCATTGCTAATCCTAACATTTATGAAAAAGACCCCGTTGAGGTGGTCTCGAGAATTCTGAATGGCGGCTATTGTAGCACTATTCATGGTGCTTTTTTGGCAAAAAAAGCATTAATTCACTTGTTATGATTGGTATTTATTATTTAATAAAATATGGGATTGTCATCTATATAGGTAGATTGACCATAATCTCAAATAAAAAATAATTCTTGGTCATCCAAAATTATTAAAAAAGTATTAAAGTACTATGCAACAAGTTGCAAAAAACTATTGGGACGCAGCATGACAAGTTACGCCAATTTATTAAAACCATTACATTTAGGCTTTACCACTATTAAAAATCGTGTGGTGATGGGTTCCATGCATACGGGACTTGAAGATCGTTTTTATAATTATCCAAAACTGGCCGCTTATTTTGAAGAACGTGCAAAAGGTGGGGTTGGTCTGATTGTGACGGGTGGTATTTCTCCGAACCGTCAAGGCTGGTTGGCTCCAGCTGGCGGTACTATGAATAGCTTATTTGATATTCCTCAGCATCGCTTAGTGACTCACGCTGTCCATAAACATGGTTCAAAAATTTTAATGCAAATTTTGCATGCAGGGCGTTATGGTTATCAGCCTTTTGTGGTGTCTTCAACCGCAATTAAATCGCCAATTTCACCATTTAAACCGCGCCAGCTTTCTGAAAAAAATATTCTCAGCACCATTGAAGACTATGCACAGTGCGCTGACATTGCTAAAAAAGCAGGCTACGACGGCGTCGAAATTATGGGGTCGGAAGGATATCTGATTAACCAATTTTTAAGTCGCCATGTAAACCAGCGTACTGACCGTTGGGGCGGTGAAATCGAAAACCGTATGCGCTTTCCGGTTGAAATAGTCAAAGCAATTCGTGCAAAAGTAGGCGAAAAATTTATTATTTGCTTCCGTTTATCGCTACTCGACCTTGTGCATGACGGTAACACCATGCAAGAAGTGGTAATTGTTGCCAAGGCTTTAGAAAAAGCGGGTGTCACTTTATTAAATACGGGTATTGGTTGGCATGAAGCACGTGTACCAACTATTGTAACCTCTGTGCCTCGTGCAGCGTTTGTCGATTATACAGCCCATGTAAAACAACATATTTCAATTCCAGTCATTGCATCTAACCGTATTAACATGCCTGAAACTGCCGAAGAGATTTTGGCAAAAGGCAAGGCAGATATGGTTCAAATGGCTCGTCCTTTATTGGCCGATGCTTTTTGGGTAAATAAAACTGCGACTAATCGTGTTGATGAAATTAATACGTGTATTGCCTGTAACCAGGCGTGTTTAGATCATGCATTTAAAAATAAACGTGTGTCTTGTTTAGTCAACCCACGTGCAGGCCATGAAACAGAATTGGTCTATTTAAAAACTAAACAGCCTAAGCGTATTGCAGTTGTTGGTGGTGGTGTGGCAGGTATGTCTGCTGCAACTGTTGCCGCAAGCCGTGGTCATGCAGTGACTTTGTTTGAAGCTAATAAAGATGTAGGTGGTCAGTTTAACTTTGCCAAGGTTGTACCAGGTAAAGAGGAATTCCACGAGACGATTCGCTACTTTAAAGTACAGCTTCAAAAAACAGGTGTAGATGTACGTTTAAATACTCGTGTAAATCGTGAGCAACTTGAGCGTGAAGGTTTTGACGAAGTTATTGTGGCAACGGGTGTAATACCACGTGCTTTAAAAATTGAAGGAAGTAATGCACCACAAGTTCTTTCCTATGCTCAAGTTTTACAAGGGGCAGAAGTTGGACAAAAAGTTGCAGTGATTGGGGCCGGTGGTATTGGTTTTGATGTATCAGAGTTCTTACTTAAACCACCACATCAGCCACAGCCTCAACCTTTGGCTGAGTGGCAACGTGAATGGGGTGTAGATCCAGATCCGAACTATATTTCTGAAGGTGGTATGCAACCACCAGTAGTTGAACCAGCAATCCGCGAGATTTATTTACTGCAACGTAAAACAACACCGCTCGGTGTTGGTCTTGGCAAGACTTCGGGCTGGGTGCATCGTGCACAACTTAAAAAGCATGGTGTACGTATGCTGCGTGGTGTGCAATATAAAGCAGTTACCGATGAAGGACTGTGGATTGAGCATAATGGTCAAGACCAGCTTTTACGCGTAGACACTGTTGTGGTGTGTGCAGGTCAAGAGTCGGTAAAAGACTTGATGCCAAAAGAAGGCGAGTCGACTATAGCAAACTACTATATTATTGGTGGTGCAAAGCTTGCAGCAGAGCTAGATGCGAAGCGTGCGATCAAAGAAGGGGCAGAATTAGCTGCTCAACTGTAAAATTGATGAAACAATATGCACTTGAACACAAAGCAATGATATTTTTCTTGAATAAAATGAATAAGCTTTGTATTCTTACGCACATGGAAGCGTGGCAGAGCGGTTTAATGCACCGGTCTTGAAAACCGACGAGGGTGTGAGTCCTCCGTGAGTTCGAATCTCACCGCTTCCGCCAAATTCGAAAAGCCCCTGTTAATAGCAGGGGCTTTTTTTATCTATGCTTTTACCCCCAAATAACCCATATCAAAATGTAGGTGTATTGATTCTTAGTTTATTAAAGGTGGAAAAATGAAAATAAAAAACTACACACCAACTAAAGGTTTTATATGGATTTTGCTTTTAATTATTTTTATAGCATGGCTTGTATATAAATGTGTTCCTTTAACAGATAAAGATCAAGATGCTCTTATTCATTCAAATATGGAACGGGAAAGGATTAGGCTAGCTGAAGAGTTTGACTCTTATACACAAGAAGACTTCGTACGACTACCAAAATTTGACTCTCGTAAATATTTTTTAATAAAGCGTAGTGGACGGTTTTGGTTAATACCAAGAGAGTATTATGGTGCTAATGGTTTTACTATTAGAGTTATAGATATAGATAAACTAATAGGGAAAAAGTGGGAAGGTGATATTGTGGTGGAAGGTGGGTTTCGAGTTTTTATGTATTCACCACAATATTATAATCGTAAAGCTGATTTTTTGAGTAGTGATGTGGCATGTAAATCAAATACATTTAGAAAGCTTTTTACGTGGAATGGGGTAATTATTAATATTGATGCTAATACCTATCCTAAAAAAATTACAGATAATCAATATTTAGATATTTGTCTAACTGCATTAAAAATTTTAAATGAAGAAGTAAAGGAAATACATTTTGTTAATTAATATAATTTAATTTTTAGTAAATTTTATCTAAAAAATTATTTGAATATATATTGTATTTTTTCATCAAATCATTACAGTAGATATTGTTAAGCTCTAATTTTTACTATTTCAGGCTCAGTGGTTTTCACTAGACCCATTTCAAATTTTTGGAATGGGTTTTTTATTATAAAAAATTTTAAAAATGTCTTTTGAAAATTTATTTTGTCTCAGCCTAACTAACTGATCAGATTAAAATCAATTCGTAAAGTATTTAGTAAGGATGAGGTGATCAGCGTTACCTATAAAGATGTGCAACATTGAGTTGATGATTGGTTATATTTGAACATGAAATTAATAAAACCAGTAAATTCACTGACTTTATTTAAGGCAAATATTATTTAATACTTGCCGTAACCATTACTTCGACTAATACTTGCGGACGTGCCAAATCTGCTTGAATAGCCGCACGTGCTGGTGCTGCTCCATCTGGTAACCATGCTTCCCAACATTCATTGAACACTGCAAAATCTTCAGCAATATTTTTAATCCAAATTTGTGCAGTTAAAATACGGCTTTTATCACTACCAGCTTGTTCCAGTAAAGCATCAATTTTTGCCAGAACTTCTAAAGTTTGTTGCTTAGCATTAGCATCTAAAGTTGTTGGCACTTGACCTGAAACATACACCAAACCGTTATGAAGCACACAACCTGATAAACGTGCATTCGTATCAATACGTTGAATGTAATGACTCATTTTATTTCTCCAGAGATAAACCATCTAATGTAATTGGTGATGTTGTTTGGCTAATTAATTGACTAATGACCATGGCACAACCAGCGGCCAATGTGAAACCTAAACTACCTTGGCCAATATTTGCCCATAAATTTAAATATTTCTTACGACCCAAAATGGGTAAACCTGTAGGGGTGGATGGACGTAAACCACTCCATTCTTGTGCTGTATTTACACCCAGTAAATCAGGAAATGTTTTTCGTACCGTATCTTTCAATGCATTTATACGTTCTTTTCGAATGTAGATATCTTGATAGCCAATATCGACCATTGCGGCAATACGAAGCTGATTCCCTAATTTTGCATATACAATTTTATTCGCATAATCGGTCACGCTTATATTGGGTACAATATTGGCTTTTTCTGGGAATGGTAAAGTCAGGCTATATCCTTTTAGTGGATAAACGGGGACTGAAATACCCACCATTTTAAAAATTGCAGTACTACCATTGCCCGCAGCAACGACAAAATCATCTGCTTCTATACGTCCTTGATTTGTTTCAATTGCAGTAATTTGATTATTTTTTGCAAAAAAACCTGTCACTTCATGTGCGTATAAACATTTGAAGTTGTTACTTTCTTCTAGTGCTTTATACAATGCCAAACAAAATTTGTAGCAATCTGCTGTTTCATCATCAGGTGTATAAATTGAACCCACTAATGTAGATCCAATACCTTTCAAAGCAGGTTCAAGTTGAACGGTTTCTTCTGGTGACAGCACTTTTTGTACAGTTGGATCTATCGCTAATGCTGCTTTTTTAAATGCTTTTTCATTGCGATGAATAATCATTTTTCCCGATTTTACCCAGTCAAAATTATCAATTTCATCACGCCATTTAGACATAATACTTTGACTATATAGGGACAACCGTAAAATATGATTTCCATTCACAATGTTATCTTTGCGATTACATGCCATGAGGAATTGGAATAACCAAGACCATTGAAGAGGTGAAAAGTTCAATTTAAAGTTTAAAGGCGAGTGGGCTTTTCCTAACCATTGCAGTGCCTGAAATGGAACGCCTGCATCCGCCAAAGGTGCAACATAGCGATAACTGAGTTGACCACCATTTGCAAAACTTGTCTGGCAGCCAATCTGGTCTTTTTCTTCCACTACTGTAACTTTATGGCCTGCTTGAATAAGTGCATAGGCTGTACTTAAACCAATGACTCCACCACCAATGACAACGACATGTTTTTTCATTCTTCCATGCTATATCTGCAACACACATTTGCATTAAAGAAGAAGATAAAACGTTAAACAAATGAGTTTTTAGATACTACTCATAACTTTTGGTTAATTGATGGTGTCATGAAAGCCACTTCTCTTTTAATTAATTCAATAAAATCTTCAGTCGCTTTGGTCGTGCTCACAGTGGCATTTTCTAAAATATAAATCGTGGTATACAAACTTGGTTTTATTTCGTGAATCATATGATTTGGTAAGGAGTGTGCAGCAGTATAAATATCGGTAATGCTACATCCCAAACCTTCGCGCACAAGTTCACTCGCCATATAATAGGTTTGTACATTCACAATACTTTTATTAAATGTTCTGTACTTTTTTACAACTTGCATGAGGGAGTCTGAGTAGGGTTGAATCCATCTATTTTCATCAATTGAGTGAATATCTTGCTTTGCATCGATAGGCTGAGAGTCGATGTAAACCAAAGGAATATCCAGAACAGGCGTAGCAATAATGCCATGCTGAGTGTGAGGTTGAAATGTCACCGCAATATCAATTTCACGTCTTAATAATTTCTGCTCTAATGCTTGAGTATGATCTGTACCAATATTGACAAAAACATCAGGATATTTTTTTAGAAATTTTGCAGTTAATTTGGGGATGAGACTTAAACCTAAACTGGGCAAACACCCGAGTGTGATTTGACCTTGAGTACTTCTTGCTAAGTTATCCGTTAATTTATTTAATTCATTTATTTTTTCATAAATTGGCTTAATTTCATCATATAAGATATAGGCCTCTTTTGTTGGCTGTAATTTACCTTTGACTCGCTTAAATAGAGAAAAACCAAGTCGTTGTTCCGCATGTTTGAGTAATTTACTTGCCGCAGGCTGTGAAATACATAACGATGATGCTGCCTCTGTGAGTGAACCAAAAAGCATGACTAAATAGAAGATTTCTAGGTGTCGAAGATTCATAAATGAGCACATAACTAATAGTTATAGGTAATCTATTAGAATTCATTATTTAATGTCAATAAACCCTTGTAAATTGGTGTGAAATTCAATGCCAATGATCAAGGAGTGATACATATGTCAGTTGAGCAATCTTCTATAACAATACCTAATATCAGGACACCTAAAAATATTGTCCTTATTACCATTATTATTCTTAGCTTTGTTTTAGCATTTTATGCAAAAGGCTTACCCATAGAGGAGGTCGGTTTAATTGGGTTATTGCCTATTTTTGCCTTAGCACTCTTAACTGTTATCGGCCTAGATATTGTGCTTGCGGTGATTATTGCGATTATTATCAGTGTGATAATGACATCCACTAGTGTATTTGAATTAGGTGGAATACTTGCAAAGTCTACAGGCTCATTTATTGCGACTGTCGGTCTTATTATTATGTTGGGTGCAGGGGTTGGTGAAGTCGCCAACCGAACAGGTGCAGCGAAAGAATTGGTCAAATTTATTGTCAATAAAGTTGGGCTTTCAAGTATTCCTCGCGTAAAACTGGGCATCATGATTTCATCAGTTGTTATTTGTGGTTCATTGGGGACTATGGCAGGTGGTAATGCCATTATTGTCGCTGTCATTATTCCAATTGCAGCAGCTGTTGGTTTAACGCCACCCACCGTTGCATTACTGTTGATGACAGCAGGTTCGGTCGGTCTTTTTATAGGGCCCTTCACACCAAGTACAGTAACTATTTTAGAGTTGGGTGGCCTAACTTACCCGCAATACTTAAGTGCTTGTGCCATTCCTATGAGTGTTGTCACACTTCTTACAGGTTGGTTTATGTCTGGCTATATACAAAAGTGGACTTTTGGAAAATATACCTATAATGAAAACTTCTTAGAACCTTCTGAAAAAATAGAAAGTGCCTCCGAATTGAAAAGAAGTAAACGTGCGGCGATTGTATTTATTGGCACAATTATCGTGATGGCAATTCTTGGAATTATTTTTAAAGCAGGTTTTAGTTTTGCAATTATTGTGATGCTTACTGTTGCCACATTAACTGGCCTCGTTGCGGGTTTTAGTCCTAAACAAATTTTAGAAGCACTCTACGAGGGATGCGGTAAATTAGTCTGGATGTTTATTCTTTACTGGTTATACAATCCAATTTTAGTTCTTGTTGAAAAACTCAATGCTTACCAAACACTGTTGGATAATGCGACACCGTATTTGGTCGACTTAAGTCCTGCGATGCTCTGTTTTGGTATTTTCTTATTTAATATTGTGGGGCATATTCCAGGCGCAGCTGTTGCACAAATGACATTTACCAATAAAATTTTTGGACCAATTTTACTGGCAAATGGTGTTCCACCTGTTGCGGTTACAGCAGTTCTATTATCAAGTTCCCAAGTAGACTGGTTTGGTCCTTTCCCATCTTCTGATATGTTTGGTCAAATGGGGTTAGCACGTTCAAGTCAACTCAAATACATGTTATACGGTGGTTGGGCCATAGTGATCGCAAATATTCTACTTTTTGCAGTATTGTTCCAGATTTTGAATTAGTTCCTAGCAATTAAAAGTATTTCTTATTTAAATAAATGTTAAAAGCCTTTTAAAATAAAAAGTTTAAAGGGCTTTATTTTGTATTGCATAATTAATAGGTCTTTTTTAAAAAATAGTTGTTTTTTATTTTGCTAATTTAATTCATAAGTACCAAGGTTATGTGTAAAAATAATTTTAATTTTCAATAGATTTATTATTTTTTTAGCTTATACATTGGGAAGTTTTTTAGATTGGAAATAGTATTGTAGAATATTTGTATATAATCAAAAATATGGCTTTATTTTTCATGATTCATAATCCTATTGGTGGTATCAAAATATTTGTTTTTATAAAGTATAATTGAAATAATGATTGTTTTATAATTTTATTTTTAAAGGTATGGTTCATATAATTTTAATAAATAAAAAATTCTACTTAAAAAATATAAATTTAATCGGAGAGTTAGATGTGTCTAAAAGATATATTGTGTAGGGATTTGCCAATGTAACCAATAAACCTCAAATGTTATATTTGTGGAAATAATAGATTTATAAATATGTGGAAATTTATTTTATCTGTTTTATAGATCTATTGGAAAATTAATATAGTGAAGCCTTTATCTCCAATTGGTCTTAAAGAGTTTTTGAAACAATATTATGTTTAAGATGGTTATTTGCTTTAAATATGTACAATAACTATTTAGATGCTAAAAATATGTAAGTAATAGGGGCGAATTCAAACATGAGGTGCGACAGTTTCAAAAGCCATATGATAATCAACAAGCTGAGCAAATTTCTCTAATGGTGTAAGCCAATCTAACGCCTTTCTAGGACGAGTATTCAGTGACATGGCAACTTGATTTAAATAATGCTGATCTGCCTGATTTAAATCAATCCCTTTAGGTAAATATTGCCTAATTAAACCATTCATATTTTCGCATGTGCCTTTTTGCCAGGGTGAATGTGGGTCACAGAAATATACATCTATGCCTAAATCTTCTTCGAGTATTTTATGTTCTGACATCTCACGTCCACGGTCATAGGTCAACGTTTTACGCAGTTCTGCAGGTAAATATTTCAGAGCTTCAGTTAAAGCCTTGCGCACTGATTCTGCCTTTGCATCAGGTAATGTTGCCAAGATACAGAGCCGTGTATTTCGTTCAATAAGTGTTGCTATCGAACTTTTATTGTCTTTACCTTTAATTAAATCAGCTTCCCAATGACCCGGTATTTTTCTTTCTTGAACTTCGGCTGGGCGCTCATGAATAGTTTTAATATCCTGTAATATAGAATCTTTTTTAGGTTCACCGTTAGCTTTTCGCTTTTTATTTTCATGACGTAGACAGGATAATAAGTCTTTTTTCAACTCACCCTTGGGTAATGCTCGTATCGTTGAATAAATCGTTGTATGGCTTACATTCATTGTTTGATCCAAATCAGGAAATGTCTTTAAACGCTTTGCTATTTGCTGAGGAGACCATAAACAACGGATCGCTTCAACAATAAATTTCCAGAGGATTGAATCGATTTTGAGTTTTCTGTGACCACGTCTACGTCTAGCAAAAGTGTTATCAGAAGCATATTGAGCTTGATAAACGTCATTGATGCTATTTCTTTTAAGCTCACGATAGATCGTACTAGGATGTCTTTTAATAAGTTCAGCAAATTTTCTGGCTGAAAAGCCTTCTTTTCTTGACTCAAGCATTAATGCAGTACGATCTTCAAAGTTAAGATGATGGTATGACAATTTTATATACTCCATAAACCCTTTAAATTAATTAGGTGGTTTATGTCGCACTTCAAGTTTTACTCTGCCAGGATAAAAATGTTAGAAACTGATGTTTTAATTGTTGGGAGTGGTCCAGCTGGTTCTTCTGCCGCACTTATGTTAAGTACTTATGGAATTAGAAATATCATAATAACTAAATATAGATGGCTAGCAAACAGTCCGCGTGCCCATTATATCAGTCAAAGAACAATGGAAGTTGTCCGAGACTTAGGCATCTCAGATGAAGTAATCGCAAAAGCAGCCCCAAAAGAAGTTATGGGAGATGTGGTTTATTGCACATCTTTAACGGGTGATGAAATTGGACGTTTTCCTTATGGAATGAATCATCCAGAAAGAATGTCTGAGTATGCTAAAGCGAGCCCTTGTGAACAGTGCGATCTTCCTCAACATCTATTTGAACCTATTTTGCTTTCAAATGCTGCATCACGAGGTAGCCATCCAAGATTTGATACGGAATATCTATCTCATGTGCAAGATGAGGATGGGGTAACTGTCACTGTTTTAGATAGATTAACTAAACAAACATACTTAATCAGATGTAAGTATTTAATCGGAGCTGATGGTGCAAGCAGCCAAGTCGTAAAAGATTTAGATTTGCCTATGGCTGGTAAAATGGGGAAAAGTGGCAGTATCAGCATTATTTTTAAAGCTGATTTAACAAAATATGTTTCGCATCGACCTGGATACCTCTGGTGGATTATACAACCCGGAGCAAACATTGGTGGGATTGGGTTAGGTTTACTGCGAATGGTTAGACCTTGGAATGAATGGCAGATTGTTTGGGGTTACGACATTGAAAAGGAAGAGCCATCTCTTACCGATGATGAAGCGATTGCGATTTGCAAACAGCTTATTGGCGATAACGACATTGAAATAAATATAAGTAGTAAGTCGTTATGGACAGTCAATGAAATGTATGCGGAGCAATATTCGAAAGGTCGAGTTTTCTGTATTGGTGATGCTGTCCATCGCCATCCACCTTCTAATGGACTCGGTTCAAACTCATCTATACAAGATGCTTATAACTTATGTTGGAAATTAGCATTTGTATTAAATGGCAAAGCGGGTCGTGGTTTATTAGACAGTTTTAATGATGAAAGAGCACCTGTTGGTGAGCGAATTGTTAAGCGTGCAAACCAAAGTGTCCGAGAGTTCTCTACTATATTTTCTGCTTTAGAGTTAGATGGAAAGTACAGTACAGAGGCGATGCAAAAAAGCATTAATGATTTGAGTGAGAGTAATGAAAAATGTGCTCTTAAACGCCGTGATTTAAGGTCTGCAATTGAATATAAAGCTTATGAGTTTGCTGCTTTAGGTGTAGAAACTAATGTGCGATATCATTCATCTGCAATTTTTGGAGCAAAACATAATATTGAAAATGAATTAGATTCTTGTCGAGATGAAGATCTTTATTACTATCCTTCATTTAATGCTGGCCATAAACTCTCTCATACATGGTTAGTCAAAAATCATAGAAAAATCTCAACTTTGGATTTGATTGGCAATGGAAAATTTACGCTTTTCTGTTGGTTGCAAGGTGATAAATGGAAGCTTGCTGTAGATAACATTAATAGACAGCTTAACTTGGATATTAAAGTTATACAGGTAGGGCTAAAAAGAGATGTTGAAGACTCTTATGGAGAGCTTTCACGCTGTTGGACTAATGATGAAAATGAATGCATGCTGATTAGACCAGATGGCTATATTGCTTGGACAAGCAATGAAATTGAAAATGCAGAAGATGAATTGCATAGTGCTATATCATCCATACTTAGTTTGAGCTAATTGCTCATCAAGGAAATAAACTTTAATAAAATCTATTGAGAAGTATTTTACTGAACTTGGATTTCATCGTATCCATCAAATTTTGAAAGCCTCTGTTACAAGCAGGGGCTTTTTTATTTCTATAACATAAATTGATTCAGTTGAAACAACATATGGCCTTGATGTCAGTGGCTATCATACTTATTCCGTAGTTGTATAAATACATATAAAAGACTCAAAAAGTACCTAACTATTTTGTAAAATTTTAAATAGTTCAAAAAAGAAAAATTTAATATAGTGACTTGGATGTGAAGTGAATATATTCATTATTACTAAAGAACTTTTGTTTAGGTTTTTGAAGCTAAGATAGGATTTTTGGAGGGAAAAATGAATAAATCAGGAAAAACTGATTTGGAAAAGTTAATTTTACTAGTTAATCTCGGGCTTTTGCATTCTTTAAAAAATAATTATATAGATATAAATGAGGCTGAACATTTTTTGTATACACCATATATGCTTAGACTTTTGAAAGAAAATAATTGTTCTATGGACTTAATTAATATAATTCATAGAGGGACTGAGTTAGAAGATTTAGAAGGATTTAATATTGATTTTAAAGATGAAGTCGAAAAAATGTTTAAGGAAAGTGAGGAGATGATCAAAAAATTGCCTGTAACCAGTTTTGAATTTGAAAAGTGGTATGATCAAAAAATATTCGATAAATATGATTAAAATATTTGTAATATAGAAAAAAATTGCTGATACCTCAGATGTGGCTTTACATCTGGTGATAAATGTAAGAAATGAAAACTTATCTGTTTTGCATTAGTTAAAATCGCATATTGCTCAAATGAAAGTTTATGAGATGCTTTGTCTATCTTAAGCACATGATTAAAGTAAAAATTAAACAGATATTTAGCTTAAATATTGATAACAAATCCTGAAAATTTCATATAAATCAAATATGTATGTGGTATTTAAAAAATGTTTATGTTTTCAATATGTTGCTGTGAGCATGACTATATATCAGAATTGAACAAGTTATTTGTAGAATATTCACTTGTTGATATATGATGATCCCATATTTAGAGGCTGTTTCAAAACATAATTCTATTGTTTAGCGAGCAAGTTCAAGGAATGAATAGTGCTGAATTCAGGCTTCTAAACCCTATATCTGGAAATTATTTCCGGCCAAATATTGCATTTCGACCCAATGGTTGGGAATGTCTCACTCTTTTGTAGGGTAGGCGTTTCCTATTTTAGGATGTACCTATGAAAAAATTATTTAGTGTATTGTTCAGCGCATCTGTACTAACACTGACTGCATGTAATAAACAACCTGCACAAACTGAAAATACTGCAACAACCAAAGACAAAACTGAGTCTGTTCGAACAATTAAACTGGTTTCAACAGGTTCAGATACGGATGTATGGAAATATGTTGCAACGCTTCCTGAGACTAAAGAAGCGGGTATTAAACTTCAAGTTACCAATTTGACTGACTATGTTGTGCTCAATACATCTGTCGCAAATGGTGAGCAAGATGTAAATGCGTTCCAGTCATTTAACTATTTGGCAGCTTACAATGCTTCAAATACAGCGAAAGTTGCAGCTATTGCGACAACTTACTTGGAACCAATGGGTATTTATGCAGATAAAATTAAAACTGTTGAAGAGTTCCCACAAGGCGCGACGATTGCAATTCCAAACGATACTGCTAACGAAGCTCGTGCATTAACATTATTACAATCTGCTAAACTGATTAAACTTAAACCAAACTTTGATCCTATAAAAGGGACTACAAACGACATTGCTGAAAACCCTAAAAATTTACAATTAAAACCAATTCAAATGACTACAGCAGTTCGTGTTAAAAACGATGTAGATGCAATTGTACTTGGTAATACATTGGCACTTGAGGGTGGTCTTAATGTAATGAAAGATGCTATCTTCCGTGAGCCTGTTGACCAGTCTACTAAGCTTTATGTCAATTTATTGGGCGTAGCTGAAGCAAACAAAAATGACCCGATCTATACGAAACTTGGTGAACTTTACCACTTACCGAAAGTGCAAAAATTCGTAAGTGAAAAATTCGGTGGCACAAAAGTTGAAGTGAACAAACCTGTTTCTGAATTTGCAGACATCAAATAAGTAATTTTTTAATTAGAACTACTTTATAAAAGCTAAGCCCCGCTAATCGGGGCTTAGCTTTTTTTAATATTTATTTAACTAAACGTTCTGCTTCTTTATGCTGAATCACTGTATTACTTGGACTGTTTGGTGCTTCAATTATCTCTACTGGAATAAATCTAATTTGAGCAATAGTGGATTTCTCATTTGAATCTTTTGGTAATAGTTGATTAAGCTTTTGAATATCTAATGCTGTTAGAGTGGTGTCTCCACGCACTACAATACGAACAAGCGTAAAAGCATCTCTTTTATCGAATTGAATCGTATCGACAATATTATTGTTAATATTAAAATATTTATTAACGTCTGATTTTACTTCGTTCTCATAAATTTGTTTATTTAGCATGTGTATAAAATTTAGTGTTAAGTAAATCGCTAAACCCATTAAAAACAATAAACTAATGATATTTCTTTTTATAAATTCAAAGACATTACTTTTTACTTCAGTATCAGAACCTCGTCTAAAACCTGCAATCCAAAGAACTAATGAGGAACTGACTTGAATCGCTATAATATTCGTTATAGCTAAAATCAAAGCATTTGCAGCATTTTTCCATTCTAAATGAGCAATTAAGATTCCACTTGCAACTAATGGTGGAACTAAAGCAGTCGCCACAGCCACACCTACAACAGCAACTGAGAGTCGAGGTGATATAGCGGCGAAAGCACCTGCTGCTCCACCAGCGAGTGCAATCATAAGATCCATTATTGTAGGTTTTGTTCGAGCTAAAATTTCACCAGTGATTGGTATATTTATATTAATGAGTCCCAGAATAATACCAATCGAATAAATCATTACTAAACCCAAAATAAGGGTGATGAATGACGTTCTAAATAAAATCCATCTATTATCAATAAATGAAAGAGCTATTCCTGAAATAGGGCCAAGCATCATTGCTACCAACATTGCACCAATGACTACAGCGGATGAATCTGCAAGAAGACCATATCCAGCTATGATCGCAGCAAGTGCATTCATTATAAAAAAAGTCTTACTAGGTAAAGCATCGGCTTGAATATTTAAGCGAACATTTTTGTGATCAATTTTTTGTGTGTTGGCTCTAAGTGCCTGTTTATATCTCAGCTTTTCTTTTAATACTTCGTATTTTTGTTGATCTGATTTTTCTTCTACAATGATTGTAGCATCATCTTTTTTTTCCATATTTAGTTCTATTTTATAGTCCAATTATTAAACTTTATTATTAAAAAAATAAAAAGAAATCAAGTTTTTCTAAATGTAGCAGTGTGAAATTATTTGTTGTGTCCTGTAGCAAGAGGTTCTCACCAGATTTAAGAACCTCAAGGAAACATGCTATTGATTTGCAAATATTGAAGGAACAACTTAAAAGAAATGGCTTAAATATATAAAAATTGGGTTTTTAGGGTCTACTAGTAACTTTAAAGCCATACATAAGCTGATGATTATAAGTAAGGGCTTGATCACTCTTGAGCCAAATCTTACTGCAAATTTTGCGCCTATCGAGGCACCAATAAAAGCTCCACCAGCCATCACAAAAGCTATTGGAAAAATGACGTATCCTTTAATGATAAATATAGATAACGAACCTAGGTTACAAGCCACATTTGCTAACTTGGTATAAGATAAAGCGCTTACTAGCTTAAATCCTAATAACAGTACAAATGCAACGATGAAAAATGAACCAACCCCGGGACCAAAAACGCCATCATAGAACCCTAATAACGGCGCCACTAGAAGTGCAAATAAAAAATAAGGAATAAGAGGTTTTTTATCTACATCACTGAGCTTTGGTGAAAAAATAAAATATAAAGCAACCAATATTAAAAGTATTGGTACGATAGTTAAAAGAACATTTTTAGGCATCAGGGTAACTGAAAGAGCCCCTAATGTTCCCCCTAAAAAAGACATACAAGCGATAGGGATTGCTTTACGCCACTCGATGAGCCCTTTTCTTGCAAAACTAATAGTTGCTGAAAGTGTTGCAGAGGCTGCTTGTAATTTATTGGTTGCTATTGCAGATACGGGAGGGACACCTGATAAGAGCAATGCAGGTAGAGTGATTAAACCTCCTCCACCTGCAATAGCGTCAATAAATCCAGCTACCATAGCCACTAAGCCTAAGATAAAGAGGAGTTCAAAATTCAATTTATTAGCCTTTCACAATAAGTGGATTTTTTTGCAGCACAATATAATCAAGGTTTTTTCTATAACCAAATAATCGAACTAATGTTCTACGGTTATCTTTAATAATATCTCGGCAATGTAAGCATAAACTATTATTAATAATTAAAACTGTATTAGGATTTAAATTAATTGAATCAACAATATGAGTTTGTCGAACAATTGATTCAAATTTATAAAAAGCATTTTTAATTTTTAAAGAAGCATTTTCGTTTGGAGTGAATCTATAGGAATTATATTTCATGGCTATATAACCATGTTTATCTACTTCTAAAATAGAAACGTTTTCTCCACCAGATCCTTGGCCCTCATTAAAAGTTTCACTTCTAGTAAAGTTAAAACTTTCTGTTGTTAAAGCCATTATCTCTTCAAGAGTTAATTGAGTTAATATTCTTGAGATTGGAATTAAACTAGTAGGTTCGTTCAGGGGATTCCATCTTGCTGTTAAAATTAAAGAAGAGGGAGCTGGTGAATGATTATTAACAACTTTAGTCACTGTATGATAGGGAGCTTCGGTGTGTGCAGTTAGTGCTATACCTGAATGTGAACTCTTGTCAGGATTCTCATTTTCAATTTTTGTGATTCCACCACCTTTTAAGTTTGCAACAACTCTAACGATTTTGCCTAAATTATCTATATCAAATGCGAAAGCATCTTCCTCAAGCAGTGCCAATATGATTTGTTCAGAAGAAGCGAGTGTTAATATATCTATATCTGTTTCAAGTAATTCAAGTGACGGTAATTGTGTTGATTGAGTAATATCAATTTTACTACGATCTAACTTTTTAATATTGAGTCCTTCAAGAACGAGATAAGGTATTTCTCTACGAATATATTTTTCAATAATACTTTTTTCATATGAGTTTAACTTTGCAATTAGTATTTCTTTAAAAGCTAGAATTTTATCTTGAACATGTAAAGAATCAGGGCCTCCTAGTAAAGCCAGTTCATATGACATTTCACTAATTAAATGAGAAATTTCGGGAGAAAGATAAAGATTATAAGTGTCTAAGTTTTTAACTATTTGATTCATGGCTAGTTTATTGTGATTAAAATTCAGCTAAAGACTAGAGCGTCTCTTTTAAAAAATCAATATTTTTTTAAATATTATATTTTCTTATATTTTTTATTAAATAATGATCTTTGTCTTTCTCAATTATTAAATTGAAGTTTGCTTTTCGCATAGAAATTGTTTTGAAAGTTTGAACTATTTCATACGGAATAGGAGAGTACTTCGTAACTTCATTAATCTCATAAAATCCTTTTGACTTACCATTGTTAGTTTTTACTCCATCCAGTTCGCCATAAATAATTAATACATTTTTTCTATAAATCATTAAGAAGTTCCAAATTGATGAATAATAAAAACTATAAGGTTTTGAAATTTCATTTTTAAAATCTGGCCCATACATTTTATTTATTGCCAGATCTGAATATATAGCTGGGCATAATAAAATTAATTCTATCCGTGAAAATTCATTGGTAGAGTAAATGCCTATGGATATTTCTCTGAAAAATCTTTTTTTATTATCTAGTTCGACCTTCATATCATCATTAGGGTCGATACTATTACAAATATCATTAACTTTTTATTTTTATGAAACTACTAAATCAGCTTTATTGACAGGAATACTGGTTAGTCTCCAATGGCTACCAGCATTATTAATAGTCTTTATAAGGAATAATTGGGAATTTGGGAAAAGTCCTTTATTGAAATGGAAGTTATCAGAAATATGTGCATTGACTATTACAGGATTACTGATCCTCTTTGTTGATAAGAGTATTTATTGGGTAATTGCTATTTTATTTGTTAGGGGAATGTTTGATCAAATTGTTCGAGTGAATAGAACAGTTGCATGCCGATATGTATTTGATAATAAAAAACAACAGTTTTATTCAAGTATATTGCAGAGTAGCTACCACATAGGTATTAGTGTGGCTGCAATATTTGCAATACTATTTATCGGTAAGCTAAATCTAAAAGGAATTATTGTAATTAATTTGATAACTTATATTATTTCAATTTTTCTAATTACCTTATCTCGAACTTTAAAAGATTTTCCTAAAATTCAAAGCAGTGACAGTAATAATATTTTATTTGGAATAAAAGATTATTTTGTAATTTTGAAAAATAATGGAATTCTTAGGTTGTATGCATTACTTTTTCCAATTACTGCAATTTTTTTTCAAGGTACTTATTCAGTTTTACAAACAATATATCCATTACAAAAATATCATATTTCAGCGAATGAAAGTTCAATGTCATATGTTGTGGCAGGTATAGCTATTATCTCTGGTTCAGTAGCATTTACATATGTTTCAAATAAAATAGATCTATATAATGGTTTCTCTAAATTAATTGTAGTTACTCTTTCACTGCTAACAGTAATAACTTATGTATTTTCTTTGGCAGTAAGTGATAAATTCCAAGCATTAATTTTATTTATGATCATGGTGTTTATTTTTGAGATTCTATGGATGTATGGATATATTGGCACTGTTAAATATTCACCCAATGGTAAGCTTAGTTTGATATATGGCATATCGTTTTCAATTGGTTGTTTTGGTGCTGGTTTAATGAGCATGTTGTTAGGGTTTTTATTGGATTTAATAAGTAATCAATTTTTAAAATTAATATTAATATCAAATATTATATACATGGTAATGATTTTTTTATTATGCCAGAAAAATATATTTATCGTTAAAGAATTAGGAGTTCCAAATGAAAAACTGGATTAAAAATGAATTTTATGAAATGAGTGAAGAAAACTTTAATCTTTTACTTGATTTTAAAATCCCTGGAATTATTGTTAAAAATTTCATTTCGAAAGACATATGTGACCAAGTGGCAGAACGATTAATTCAATCTAATTTTTCTAATTATTCACATTTAAATGACATTCCTGTTAATCATATAGGAGTGTGCCACAATCAATGTGTAACTAAAGAAAAAAAATACTATTTTGAACAAAGAGAGAAAGCATTAGAGCAAATTGATAATATATACAAGGATTTAAACATAAATCCTGTAAATGAAGTGCTCAAGTTATTTAATGATAAAAGTGGTAGAAAAGCTGAAGTTTTTAAAGAAGATGGCTATGGAGAATATTTTGCAGGAGCATTCCGAAGTTTTAAAGGACATGGAAAATTACATATTGATCATGCGCCTTCTCACATAGCAACAGAATGGGATGTAAAAAAAATTTTAAGACAACTAACTTGGAATATTTACTACACCGTAAGTAACAAAGGCGAGTTAGTAGTCTATGACACTATTCATACGCCTGAAAATGAAAAGATGAAAGTGCCGAATGAATATTATTTTCCTTATGAAGTGCTCGATGATGTGAATGATTGTTTACGAATGGTGCCAGAGGTAGGTGATCTTATTATCTTTAATACACAAAATTTTCATGAAGTCTTAGGTAATCCTAATGGTTATCGCATTTCACAAACCTCCTTTTTTGGATTGCGTGAAGATGAAAGTTTGGGTTTCTGGTCTTGATGAAAATGGAGTATAACAATTGAAAAAAAAAATGATAATTTGTGGTGTCGTCACTGTATCAATTAGTTTGATAGGTTGTGCACCACCCAAAAAAGAAAATAAAAATACTTTAATATATTGTTCTGAGGGTTCACCAGAGCTTTTAAACCCTCAGAAAACTCTATCTGGTACAGCTAGAACAGCTACTGCTACGACTATTTACGATAGGCTAGTTGATTTTAAACCTGGCACGATGGAAATCGTGCCGTCATTAGCTGAAAGTTGGCAAGTAAGTAAAGATGGAACAGAATACGTTTTTAAGTTAAAAAATAATATTAGTTTTCAAGAGACTAGTTTTTTCAAACCCAAAAGAAATTTAAATGCGGATGATGTAATATTTTCAATTGAACGACAGTTAGATGTAAATAATCCATACCATAAGGTTAATGGAATAAATTATCAATATTTTCAAGGAATGGGATTTAGTGAAAATATTGAAAGTGTCGATAAAATTGATGATTTAAATTTAAGAATAAAACTGAAAAAACCAGATTATATTTTTATCAAGAATATGGCTTTGCCATTTATGTCAATTCTTTCAAAAGAATATGCTGATTATTTAATTAAGGAAAATAGGAGGGAAGATATTGATAATATTCCATTAGGAACTGGGCCATACTATTTTATTAGTTATGTTCCTGATAGTGTAATAAAATATAAGGCTAATAATAAATATTGGGGAGATAAGCCATTAATTGAAAATTTAATTATTTCTATTACACCAGATATTGGTGTGCGTATGGAAAAATTAAAAAAAGGTGAGTGTGATATTATTGTTTCACCAAATCCACATGATATAGATGAGATAACTAAAAATAAAGAATTTAAAGTTATTAAAAATGAAGGAATTAATATTGGATATCTTGCTTTAAATACGGAAAAGAAACCATTAGATAATTTAAAGGTTCGTCAAGCAATTGCTTATGCATTAAATAAAAAAAGTTATATAGACATTGTGTATAATAATAAGGCAACTATAGCAATAAATCCATATCCAAAAAACGTTTTAGGATATAATGATAGTGTGAAAAAATATAATTATAATGTAGAAGAATCAAAAAAATTGTTAAACGAAGCTGGCTACCCAAATGGTATCGATCTTGAATTATGGACTTTACCAGTTTCTCGTCCATATAATCCTGATGGAAAGAAAATGGGACAATTAATGCAATCAGACTTAGCTAAAGCTAATATTCGTGTAAAAATTAAATCGTATGAATGGGGGACATATTTACAAAAAGTTAAAAATGGAGAACATCAATTAGTACAGTTGGGATGGAATAGTGATAATGGTGACCCAGACAACTTTTTATTCCCATTGTTAAGTTGTGAGTCTGTAGATAAAGGCTCAAATAATGCTAGATATTGTAATAAAAAATTTAATGAAATTATTACAAATGCTAAACTAACAAATAATCAGGATATTCGTAAAAAATTATATGAAGAAGCTTTAACCATATTAGCTAATGATGAACCAATTGTACCACTTGCGCATGCCGATATTTATAGAATTTCAAATAATAGACTCAGCGGATATATCAACAATCCTTTTGATTTGGATTATTTTCAATACTTAACATTTAAAGGTGAAAATAATGAATAGATCCATAAATTTTTTTATATCCATTTTTTTTATATTCTTAATTTCATTTTTTCTAATAAGGTTGGCACCAGGTGATCCAGTTCTATTAATGCTAGGTGATAGAGGAAATGATCCAGCACAATATAGAGTAATGATGGAGAGCTTAGGCCTAAATTATCCATTGTATGAACAATTTAAGATATATACTCTTAATATTTTTACAGGAAACTTTGGTCATTCAATTGTTAGTGGTAAATCAATAACTCTTGAATTATTACCTAGATGGAAAGCTAGTTTTGAGTTGGGTTTAATTGTTTTTATTTTCTCTTTTTTTATAGGAGGTATGCTAGGTATTTATCTGGCGTATAATTTTAATACTAAAACAGAGAAAATATTATCAAGTAGCATGTTGGTTGTTTACTGTATTCCAATATTTTGGCTTGGATTATTGTTAATTAATATTTTTTCATTGAAATTTAACTTATTTCCAGTTTCTGGTAGAGTCGGGTATGAGTTTGATTTAATACCATATACTGGATTCTATTTAATCGATAGTTTAACAGGTGATAATTATAAAAATTATGGCTTTACTGCCTTTTTTAGCTGCCTAAATCATATGGTTTTACCAATTATAACAATGTCAATTGTACCTATTGTTTCAATAGCGAAGATAACTAAAGTTAGTATTCTGGAAGTTTTAAGAAAAGATTATATATTGACTGCAAAAAGTTTAGGCATGTCTGAATCACGCATTTTTTTTAAGCATGTTTTGAGAAATATATTAGTACCAGTTTTAACGATCTCAAGTTTGTATTTAATAAATGTAACCGTTGCCGGTGCTATTCTTACTGAAACAATATTTTCATGGCCAGGTATTGGTAGATTTCTTGTAACAAGTGTTTTAAGTAGAGACTATCCAGTTATTCAAATAGTAATACTCTTCATTGGGGTATTTATTTTAATTGTGAATCTTATACTTGAAATGCTAGTGAAAATAATTGATCCAAAACAAAGGGTGAAAGTATGATAAATAAAAAGCATGTTTTTATTTTTCCTTTTGTTTTATTAGGAATTTCTTGTTTTTTTCTAGATCCATATACCCAAAATATAGATAAAGTTCTTCTGCAACCTGGCTTGACTAATGGTTTCTCTTATATTTTTGGTACTGATTATATAGGTAGATCATATTTAGATAGGTTAATTTTGGGAGGAATAAATACAATTGGTTTAGCACTTATTATTGTATTTACATCATCTATTCTTGGCTTTTTTTTAGGTTGTTATGCTGCGATAAGAAAGGGCACAATAGAGTCTTTTATTATGCGTTTTTCCGACATTCTGATGTCAGTACCAGGTATTTTACTTGCAATCGTAATAGTAGCTATTTTTGGTAATGGTGTGTTAGAGCTATTTATAGCACTAGTCATTGTACTTATACCTAGATTTATTAGATTTTCTCATTCTATTACTAGTCGTATTAATACTGAACTTTATATAACAATTGCTAAGGTTACTGGCAGTAGCAAAATACAAATTTTAAAAAATGAAATATTACCAAATTCTAAAAACTTATTAATGCAACAATCTATATTATCTTTTAGTGAAGTCATATTAGAGATATCTGCTTTGGGTTTTTTAGGATTAGGAATACCAGCTCCGTTGCCCGAATGGGGTGCTATGTTAGCAGAATCGCGTAATTATTTTGGTACTAATCCATATCTCATTATTTTGCCTGGTCTATGTTTAATGTTGGTAGTGTTGTTTTTAAACTATATTGGTGAAAATCTTACAATTAATAAAAGAGAAAAAAATGCTATTAAAAATTGAAGAACTTAAAGTAAAAACTGAAGACATAATTTTATTAGATAACATTGATTTAGAAGTAAATCATGGAGAGATCATTGGAATTATCGGTGAATCAGGAAGTGGGAAAAGCTTACTAGCTAAAACACTGCTTGCCTTAAATAGTAAAAACTTGGTAACCAGTTTTAGATCATATAATTATGAAGATAAAAGTTATAGCTATGATGAAATAAAATTGCTGCGAGGAAAACATATAGCAATGATATTTCAGAACCCTCATACTGCACTTGATCCTTCAGCTAATGTGAAAAGTCAATTAAAGAATGCTATGTTATTGAATAATAAGAGTGAAAATATCGAGCATAAATCAATTGAATTGTTGAATGAGATGGGAATTAAAGATATTGAAAGATGTTTAAAACTCTATCCACATCAACTTTCAGGCGGTATGGCTCAACGAATATTAATTGCTTTAATGTTAGCGCGAGAACCTAGTCTATTAATAGCAGATGAACCCACTACAGCTTTAGATCCCTTAGTACAAGAGCAGATACTAAATCTTTTAAAAGCAATAGTTAAGAAAAGAAAAATGGGTTTAATATTAATATCTCATGATTTGAGAGTTATAAAAAAATATGCTGATAAAACAATTGTTATGTATTCCAGTCAGGTAGTTGAAAAAATAGAAACACAAAAAATATTAGATCATGCAAAACATCCATACACAAGAGAGTTAATTTCTCTTATTCCGAGTGAAAATATTAAATACAAGGAAAATCTTAGAACTATTAAAGGTAGAATTTTATCGGCAAATGAATATGTGATGGGCTGTCGATTTTCAAATAGATGTTTATTAGTTGAAGAAAAATGTAATACGGAAGTGCCTGAATTAAAAGATTCTACCTATAGATGTCATTTTTGAGGTTAATATGAAAGAAATACTCAGGGTTAAAAATATAAATAATTATATACTAAATAATATTAATTTGGATATTGAAGAGGGTACTATAACATCTATTATTGGAAAATCTGGTGGCGGGAAAAGTACTATTGCAAAAATCTTATCAAAAATAGAAAATTTTAAATTTGGATTAATTGAGTTAAAGTATAAAAATGATTATTTGAATATTACTGAAATATCAAATAAAAATTTTTATAGCTATCTACAAATTGTTTTTCAAGATCCGTATAGTTCTTTAAATCCACAAAGAACAATTTTTGAAAGTTTGAAAGTACCTTGTAAAAATCTCTTAAATTTAAAAAACGATGAGTGTAGAGAAAAATGTACTAGTATGCTTTCTTTAGTAGGACTTAATGATATTGTCTTAGATATGTTCCCCAGTCAATTAAGTGGAGGACAATTACAACGTATTAATATTGCACGAGCTCTAATTCCTAATCCAAAAATTCTTATTTTAGATGAACCTCTTTCAGCTTTAGATATTTCTGTACAGTCTCAAATAATAAATCTTTTACTAGAACTAAATAAAACTCAGAAAATTACTATGATTTTTATTTCACATGACCTGCATGTGGTAAGGCATTTATCCGATTACATATATGTTGTTGATACAGGTAGTATTATAGAACATGGGAAAATGTATGATATATTTCATAATCCTGTGAAGGACTTAACTAAGCTAATGGTAGATAATTATAACTCTATAAAAATTTAATAAAGAGGTTTGTATGTCAAAAAAAATAATTTTAGATGTGGTTTTTAATAAATCTATCAGTAAAATTAATATTAACCCAGAAAAGTCAATTTTAATTAATTTGGAGTCTAATGGTTATAAAATAAAGAATTCATGTCGTAGAGGATTATGTGGTTCATGTCTAATAAGAATTATTGATCATACTACTGGAAATTTTTTACTAGCGAGAGCCTGCGTTACACATCAAATTAGTGATTCTATAGTTGAGATTATATTATGAATGATTTTGTTAGTAAAATTATGATGCGAAAATCAGAACCAATTTTAGATAATGAAATTCCAAATGATATTTTGCAAAATGTTTTTAAGTGTGCATTGACAGCACCTGTACATAAAAACTTAAGGAATTGGCATTTTTATTATTTTTCTGGAAAAAAAAGGGATGAATTAGGACAATTAATTTCGCCAAAAAAAGAGTTTTATAGTAATAATTTGCAATTTGAATCGGATTTAAAAAAATTTAATAGTAAATTTTATAATTCTCCAGCGTATTTAATTTGTATATTGAAAGTTGATAATAATCATGCAGTACCGGTTACAGAGCAATATGTAACGATTGGAGCAGTAATTCAGCAAATAATAATTTCTACTGAGTTATTAGGTTATGCTTGTTACTGGAGAACTGGAAAATGGTGTGTAAATAATGATTTAAGAGAATTTTTAAATCTTAGTCTTCATGATTCAATAGTAGGATTTATAAGTTTGGGGTCTAAATTAAATAGAACGCCTAGAAAGACTGTAGTTGATCAAAAAGATTTTTTTTCAATTGTTTAAGTGTGATTAATTATGTTTATGTCCATGTTTCTCTTTTCATTTGCGATGTCGATTACACCAGGTCCTGTTAATACAGTAATATTATCTACTAGTATTAATTACGGTCTTAAAAAGACAATATCATATATATCAGGGGCCACAATCGGCTTTGTCTTACTTTTAATTTTTATTGGTTTTGGTCTTCATAGTGTTTTTGTTACATACCCATTTTTGTTGAAAATCTTAGCTATTTTAGGTGCATTGTTCGTTTCGTATATTGGTTATAAAATTATGTTTTCGGACTCTAAAGTCTCTATAGATGATAATGAGGAGGTTTTTGTACCAGGTTTTAGAGACGGTTTCTTGCTTCAATGGTTAAATCCCAAAGCTTGGTTAGCTTGTATATCGGGGACTACAATGTTTTCCTCTTTAAATGGATATACCAGTTTAGTTACCTTTATTATTATATATTTTATAACTTGCTATGTTTGCTTGTTTTTTTGGGGAGTTTGTGGAGATCGATTTGCCTTGATTTTAAACAAAGGTAATCGTATGAAATATTTTAATATGTTAATGGGTGGCATGTTAATAATTTCTGCTATTTCAATAATTTTCGAATTTTTTTAATTTAATTTTTTGGTATATATTCATGCAAAATAAAAAACTCGTTATTGTAGCTCATTCTAACATTAAAAATTCAAAAGTTAATAAGAGGTGGATTGAAGAATTAAATAAGTATCCAGATGAAATAGTTGTGTATGAACTTTATAGTAGATATCCAAATGGAGAGTTTGATGTAAAATATGAACAAACTATGCTGGAAAAATACGACACTATAATTTTTCAATTTCCAATTTATTGGTTTAACTGTCCACCATTACTGAAGAAATGGTATGATGATGTTTTTACTTATGGGTGGGCATATGGGGCATCAGGGAATATGCTTGCTAATAAAAAAATTGGTTTTGCTGTATCGGCAGGAAGTAAAGAAGTAGACTTCTCAGAGAAAGGTAAGTACTCAGCTACTTTAGAAAATGTTCTTTTACCTTTTAAATTAACTACATTATATGTTAAAGCTTTATATTGTTCTTATTTTTCATTTTATGGTGCTGAGAATGAAATTAATTTTACTCAGTTAGAAAGTAGTGCTGTTGAATATATAAAATTTATTAGAAAAATATAATTTCACACCTGAAAGGATTTTATATTTAAAATTAAAGCTATTTTAGATGTATTTGTCCTTTCTTTTGTCTATTTTTCTAATTATATACTATTGATTTTAAATAAAAATATTTTTATTTTTCTAGATTTAAAAAATACTATGTTTTATGAGTTGTGATAGAATTAAAAATTAAATTACTCATACAGTGATTTTTAAAATATGTATTTGGGGTGTTGGAAACTGATAATAAGGTAAGAATATGGTGCAGAGTGATATTTTTGATGCAATTAAAAATATTGATGAAGTTCGGAAAATAGATGATCTTTATTTAGTTGTAGATGAAAATTCTAATTCTGAAGATCCAGCCGAAAGTATAATATTTGAAATTAATAAAAAGTTTTGGGCTATTACAGTTAATCATAATTTTGATGAAATTGAATTAAAGGTCTACTCTTGCTTACCAGACAAGACGATTCAACAGAGATGTTCGAATAATTTATCAAGTCTAAAAGGATTAGAAATTGGAACAATGTTCGCTATAGTCAATGAAAGAGGATATACAGATGGCATTAAGCTTATGCTTTACGATCATTCATTGAAAAAATCTAAGACGAATCCATTTTTTGCTGTCTTAACGATTGTTGCTTTGGCTTCTGGGTTGCAATATGAATTAAGAAAAACAGGAGTTGATACCTATCTGATTTAGTTCATAGATGTATCTATAAAAATTATTCAATATTAGGTATATATGATAAGATATTTAACAAATATATCTGAGAATTGGAATAGTCGAAAATTGTTTGAACTAAACTTATGTAAGTACATTTATGAAGAAGAAAAAGATGAATTTATTGATGGAATTTATTTTGAAAAAATATGGGTTGATAATAATAAAGTTTTAGTAAGTAATTTTAATGATCTACAAAAACTGGAAAATTCTTTGGAGATTTTTAGTAGTTATCTTGGAAAAAATAATTATTGCTACTGTTATATAACGATTGAAACTCAGCATAAGCTCACTACAGAATTAAAAGAAAATAATATAGTAAACCGCTTATTTCTTTCTGAAAATTTTACTTTTAATGGTGAAGAGCTCTCTATTGAGTTTTGTATGGGACTACAAGGTATAGAAGGAGAATTAGAGGGATTTGAAAAATTTAGAAAAAAAGAAGAGCTATTGGTTCATCTTTCAAATGAAAATATAGGTAAAAAGAGATGGTTAAATTTTACAAAGCTAGAAAAAAAATGCTGGTTAGATTTTGCTTATTTTAGAATGAACGAAAGAGGGGAACCTTTATCATTAAATATAACTGTTGATGGTAAATACCTACTGTGTGAAGAAGATGTGTATTGCTATTTTGGAGAGGAGGTTTATGGAGTATTAGGATACTTAGGTTATAACTTTAATGCATTTGCTGATGTACTGTGGGATTTTCCTTTAAAAGTTAAATGGATAAATTTTCAGTACTCTAAAGATAATTTTGAGTCGAAAGAAGATTATCATCATTTAGATGATTTTATTGAAGTTTTAAAAAAATACTCGTCATTAGAAATTTCATATTAGTAAGCCGTCAAAATTTAAAAATAAAGCAGAGATAGAGGAAAATATTATATGAGTTCTGAACTTACAGAAGAGTATGTTTTTTATATTGAAATAAGTGAATTTAGTGAGTTTGATGATGATGTAACTATTTGGAGCGGATGTCTTTCAGAAAATTGTGTAATCACTGATACTCAAGTTGTTTTTCATGGTTTTTTTGGTGAGGGTGAAATAAATAAAAAAAGTAAAAAGTATAAGTATGATATCTATGGCATTAATTTATTCTTCTTAAAAGAAAATAACGAATATTTCGGGGTTTTAAGTTCTAGTATTGAATCTTTTGAAGTGAAAGATAATAAATTGATATTAAATTTATGCGAAGAGGAGACTTATTTTGATGAGTTTAAATTTGATTTAATTAAGAAATATCGAAAAAATCAGCTTAAATTACAAGATTGGTGCAATTTAAACGAAGAACAGAAAAAGAAGTGGATAAGAGTTTCGTATTGGATTCAACAGTACAAGCCTACAAACTTAGTAAGTTCAATAGTTATAGATGGTAGAAATATTAAGTCCTTTAATGATTTCTTATGCTGTATAGGTGAGGAAGTGAATGGATTGATGGGCTACTTTGGTTCTAGTTTTGGTGGTTTGTCGGATAGTCTCACTGGTGGCATTGGTTGTATAACTGTACCTTTGAACATTACTTGGAAGTATTTTGAAGAAACAAAGTATTCTTTTAATAACTATGATAACCCAGATAATTTTGAATACTTAATTGAGCTTTTAAACGAAAAATCTACTTTAAATCTTATGTAATGTTAAATAGAAGGTATTGGATATAATATGGATGCTAAAGCATTAGTTAATAGTTATTTAAATTCAGAAGTTACTATATTAAGTGAGTGTGATATAATATTCAAGGATTTAACTTTGAATATGGCAAAGTAAATATAATTTATTTTATTTATGCTTAAAAACTGATCTTTATTGTTATTTTAATAATACAACCTTAGGTTTATAAAATGCTTACTTATGAGTGTTCCGAATTTAAACTATTGGTTATGCATGAATTGGATAATTTTAATGTGGCTGAGCAAAATATAGACTTTAATATTATAGTAGATAATATTAAATATGCTGGAACAGCAGTAACGCTTAAAAATATTGAATATTTAATGGAAAAATTTAGAGCAAGTGGTGATTGTCAATTTGGTCGTTATTTTTGGCAATCTAACATGCTAATTTTAGAGGAAATGACGATTGATTGTTTGCGTGCTGCATTATTAGATATTGTTAAAAATAAGACACTAGATACACTTGATGATATGTTTTATAAAATCAATTGTGATAGTTAAAGTTAGAGTAAATAAATTGCTAATATAAGAAAATATGAAATGAATAATATTTTAATTGAAAGTATTTCAATAGAAAACTTAAGGAAGCTTCTTAATGAAAATAAGCCTCATGATTTAGATATATTTGAAGATGTTAATTCTCTAGTTTTTAAATTAGATAGTATTAGTCTAGAAACTGATCTATATGAAGTATCGGTCTATGTTTGTAAGATAGATATTTTATCAATGCATAATTTGAAAATAGCATATTACAAAACCATTTTCGATATGGACTATAATATTATTGACGATTTTTTCGTTACTCTAATGGATTGATCTATAACTATATTCATTAAAATGACATCGATTGGTCATATAAATGAAATCCTGCTGTATAAAAATAATGCAATTTATTGGGGTGAATTCCAGCCATGCAGAAAAAATCTTATAAGGTTCTAAGTTTGGTATTTCTTGTTGCGAGCATGATGGCTCTAACTGCTTGCAATGATAGTAATGATCAGCAATCTACGGCAGTTTCTCCAACACCTACAGATACCCGTGACCAGCGTTTTCTTGCAGTCAAAACCAATGATGTAATTCAAGTTACGATTGCTGATTTGATCCCAACGCAGGGTGCAATTGGTTATGATCAAATTTATTATAAATTAGGGCGTTGGCAAGGTGATTTGCAGCGCCCAACTTGGCAAGCAGATCCAGTCAATCAATTAGTTTATTTAAATAAAACTATTGGTAAGAAGTTTAGTGATTATTGTGAAGCGATTGGTGCAAAAGGTCGTGATGATTTTACAAGTCTGCAAGACCTACAAAAGGCCAATTTAAAACAATTGGAGACATTTAACTGTCAAGAACAACCGGGCACTGAAACGGCTGATTTGAAAACAGTTGTTGTGGGTTATGATGGGCGTCTTTATCTGACCGATGGTCATCATACAATGACCGAATTCCGTGAGCTGCCTGATGGCGGTGGTCAACTTAAAGTATGGGTAAAAGTTGTTGGAAATTATAGCGATAGTAAAACTGCGGATGAGTTTTGGGCGAAAATGCTTGCCAATGGCCAAGCTTGGTTAAGAGATGGGAAAAACCAACCGATTTCATATCAACAATTACCTAAAAACTTAGGCCTAAAATCGGCAAGTAACCCTGATGGTATGCAAAATAATCCATATCGTTCACTAGTCTATTTCACACGTGATATTGGTTATAGCAAAGTTGCCAATGCAACGGACTATACTGAGTTTTTATGGGAAGATTGGTTTAATAAACAAATCGCTAATAATCTGGTACATCCTTTAAGTTTCTATCATACCGATGCGAGTGTGTACGGTGCTGCAGATGTATTGGCAACTACTGAAATAAAAAGTGACTTAACTGTATCGGGTAGTGCAACAGGCTATCAGGCAGCGGTTGCTGATTATTCATTATTGATGGGAAGTACCAAACCGACTGATATTATTTATGGTACTTCAACTGCCGCAGATTTGGGGGCATTACAGCTTGTGAAAAATGCTGCTAAAGGTTCTGTTACTGCGACTTCAATTTCTAATCTTGCAGATTTGACCCGTGACGAAATCAAGAAAGATAAAACACCGCGTACAGGTGGAAGTATTTGGTATGCGGTAAATTACAAGTTATGTGGAAAACCTGCTACAGGAACGTGCTGGGGTTGGTAATTCACGAATATTTAATAAGAAAGGGGTGAGTAGAGTCACTCCTTTTTTAATATAAATAAATCATTAATGTTTGATCAGAATAGAATTGATTATTTAAAAATTAAAAAACATAATTTGCTCTCACTTAAGTCCTAAACATCTCACCTTGCACACGTTATTAAGATTTTTACTATTTTTATAAACCTCAAATTAACAATAACTTGTCAATTATTTATCCTTACTTTTTAATGATCTGATCCTAGACAGTATCGTGGACAACAAATCCCTCTAAATTCTTAAAATATTTCTTCTCAAAGGCTTCAGGGCTTAACCAGCCATTTGCAGAATGTCTTCTGACCCGATTGTAATAAATCTCAATATAGTCAAACAAGACAGCATTCGCTTCTTTTCGAGTGGCAAACACACTGCCATGGACCACATGACCTTTCAATGTATGAAAGAAGCTTTCAGTCACTGCATTATCCCAACAGTTTCCACGTCTAGACATACTCTGAGTACAATCATTTGTCAGTAACAGCGCTCTAAAATCACGACTACAGTACTGTGAACCTTGGTCCGAATGAACCATAACACCAGTTGGATAACCCTGACGAGCCATTGCATAGTTAAACGTATCACACACCAACTGGCGGTCTATTCGATGGCTGGTTTGCCACCCCACGATACGACGACTAAATAGATCCAGCATCACACATAAATACAGCCAACCTTGCTTGGTACGGATATAGGTAATATCCGTTGTCCAAACCTTGTTAGGCTGAATGACTGTAAATTGACGCTCTAACAGATTGGGTGCTGTAGGCAAACGATGGTTTGAATCAGTCGTATGCTTGTATTTACGCGCAATCCTGCTGCGTAAACCCAGATTTTTCAGCATTCTTCCAACAGTGCGTTCACTCATGCTGTAACCTAAATCATGCATGTCATGTACCAATGAAGGTGCACCCAATCGTGCATGATGCTGCCAATATACGGCTTTTAAATCATTATATTTCTCTACCGTATTGGCCTGACGTTTTCGCCAGGCATAATAGCCTGAAGTGCTGACACCTAGGTATTTACAGGCAGAAGATACCGTGACTTCATTCATATCTAGATCTTGAATTACCGTGTACTTTTCTTGGCATGATCTGTTAGAAAGTACACATGCGCTTTTTTTAAGATGTCATTGGCTTCCTTGAGCTGTTTGACTTCTTTCTCTAATTCCAAGATCCGCTGTTGTTCTGGTGAAAGTTGACGTTTGCTTGAACCCACTGGATTGGTTTCACGAATCCATTTGTCTAAAGTTGAATAACCCACACCTAATTTCTGGGCGATTGCAGCTATAGGCTCGTGTGAGTTTGAAAGTGCATAATCAATTGCTTGCTGTTTAAATTCAGCACTAAAACGTTTGGCCATTTCTTGGATCTCCAAAGTTAACGTTACGTTATCTTTAGAGGGAAGTACTGTCCATTATTTTGGCTAGGATCAATCTAATTTAAAACAAATGTCATTTTGTGTGCTTGACTGTAAGAGGGTTGGGAACTATTCTTTGCCTGCTGGCCACATTGCCAGCCGGCTTTGACAGGCTGATTCAAACGAGCACTAAAGGTTTTATACTTTTAGTGTGTGCACCCTCGTGCCCCCTCTGCGGTGGAACGGGAGGGGGACACCTTTGGGTGTGCTGGCCTCGTTTGACCAGTCTGTCAACCTTCTTCCGTTCTGCCACCATAATTTTAATGTTTTGGCAGAACTCCCAATAAAAAGGAGTTGGCTTTGCACATCCATTATTTCTTGGCAGCCTTTGCCAAAAGCTATAACGACACCACTTAAAAATTTAAAGCAGCTTGATGGCCTTTAGGGTTTTCAGGCTTTAAGTCATTACGGCTCAAAAACTTAGCAACAATAAAACTTGAGATGTGCCAAGCACAGTCTTTATGGCTTTGCTGTGCCTTTTTTCTGCCAGAAAGGGCACAGGCTTTTTCTCTTTTAGAAACAACAAGAATTTTATAACGGTAAAACTATGCGAAATTTAGAAACATCTTCCAAAAAATTACAGGTTATTCAAACTTCCATTCGCCTCTTTACAACCTATGGTTTTCACACAGCAGGTGTAGACCTGATTGCTAAAGAGTCGGAAGTTCAAAAAGCCACGCTTTATAACTACTTTCACTCAAAAGAGGGTCTGATTGAAATGTGTATCGGCTTTCAAAAAAGTCTCCTTAAAGAAGAAGTACTCGCTATTATTTATTCAAGCTATTACCGCACACCAACCGATAAGCTGAAAGAAATTATAGTTTTACATGCTAACTCTAACAGCCTATACCACTTATTACTTAAAGCCTTTTTTGAAATTAAGGTGACTTATCCTCAGGCTTACCGTATGGCGATTGAGTATAGAAAATGGCTGCATCATGAAATTTTTGACTTAATTTTTAGTATTGAAACCCGTGACTTAAGGCCAAGTGCTGACATGGTTTTAAATCTAATCGATGGCTTAATGTTTAAATTTTTAAGTACAGATTGTTTAGATGAAAGAGATGCGGTGGTGGAGCGGTTTTTTAATACTTTGCGTTAAATTACATCTAAGTTCTATGCGTGGATGTGACAAACAACAGGATTTATCATTTTATAAATTTCAGCATAAATATTGGATAATGATTTAATTAATTTCTTTGTTAATGTTATGCAAGTAAATGCGATAAATATAGATCATTAAAGGCGTTACATCTTTAATGATCATTTTATAAATGAAGGCTCAATTTATAAGTCAACCAGTAATTTCTTTGATAAGTGAATGATTAGATCTAATTCTTCGTCATTCATGCTCATTGAGCATCGAATTTTATCTGGAATATCAATAATCTGTTCTTTTAAATCAGCTGCCTTTTGTGTAAGGACAACTTTTTTCATCCTTTCATCTTCAGGTACGGGTATTCTCTTTAAAAAGTCGTTTGCTTCTAATTTTTGGACTAAAGGTGTGAGCGTACCTGCATCTATTAAAGTATTCTCACTTAACTCTTTAAGTGAAATATTATCCTTATCGTATAAGCTCAATAAAACAATAAATTGAGGGTAAGTTAAATCGAACTCTTTAAGATAAGGGCGGTATTTACGAGTCAATGCATTCGCAACTGTGTATAGCGAAAAACAAAGCTGACTATCTAAAGTACGGTTTTTATTCATATTGTGAAAAATGATTTCAGGTTTTAAGTAGTTAGTATAAAAAATATTTGACTTAATTAATAATGTGTGCAAATAATAATTATACAAATAGTTTGATATCAAACTATTTGTTCTAAAAACAAATTTATCTATATTTAAAAATAGGTTTGATATGAGAAAACTATCTCTTTCAATAACTAAATGTTGCTTGCGGTAGTTGTATCAACTCAGGCAATTAGTACTTCTAGTTGACGGTAGCGATAAATAAGTTTTTGAAAACTCTAACGAGTTGAGGGTAAATTTGTTACGCCTTCTTAAAAAAACATCAACATGAAATTTAGTGTTGATATTCCTAGGTTGTAGGTTAGCAATTTGCAGCTTATAGCTTTCAATTGAATGAATTAAAAGTGATAACTTCTATTTAGGAGCATAAAATGGGCTATGTAACTACAAAAGATAATGTAGAAATTTTTTATAAAGATTGGGGGCCGAAAGATGCTCCTGTTATTTTCTTCCATCATGGCTGGCCACTAAGCTCAGATGATTGGGATGCACAATTACTTTTCTTTCTTAAAGAAGGTTTCCGCGTCGTTGCTCATGATCGACGTGGTCACGGTCGATCATCTCAAGTTTGGGATGGTCATGATATGGATCATTATGCTTCTGATGTTGCCGCAGTAGTTGATCATCTCGGTGTTCATGGAGCAGTGCACGTTGGCCATTCTACAGGAGGGGGAGAAGTAGCACATTATGTTGCTAATTATCAAAATGATCCAGTTGCTAAAGCTGTGCTTATTAGTGCAGTTCCTCCGCTAATGGTTAAAACTGAGAATAATCCAAATGGTTTACCAAAAGAGGTTTTTGACGATCTTCAAAATCAACTTTTTAAAAATCGTTCTCAGTTTTATTACGATGTGCCAGCAGGTCCTTTCTATGGGTACAACCGTCCAGGTGCAAAAGTATCAGAGCCAGTTATCTTAAATTGGTGGCGTCAAGGAATGATGGGTGGAGCTAAAGCTCATTATGATGGAATTGTTGCGTTTTCTCAGACTGATTTCACCGAAGATTTAAAGAAAATTAAGATTCCTGTTCTTGTTATGCATGGTGAAGATGATCAAATTGTTCCTATTGAAATTTCGGGTAAATTATCTGCAGAGCTTGTTCAAAATGGTAAGTTAATTACTTATCCAGGATTCCCTCATGGAATGCCGACTACCGAAGCAGAAACAATTAATAAAGATCTGTTGGAATTTATTAGATCTTAATTTTAATAAGAAAGACAGACAAAGATATTTGTCTGTCTTTATCAGAGATTTTAAAAACTATTATTTATTTTCAGATTTTAATTTTAACTCATTCAGACTGAGCTAAGTCACGTTCACGGCATGATAATTCATAATAATTACCTTTTGGCAGAGAACGAATTTTAAAGCCATAGTAATCACTGGTTGACTCTATAGGTCCGACACTACATTGATTTGTTTTCGCAAATTTTTCAATCAATTTCAAATTAGAAGTTTGCTTAAATACGGCTCCCCAACCTTCACTTACACAACAGCCCACATATTCAGACATATATTCATCCGAAATGAGTACAACGTTTTGTCCCATAAACTCATAAGGCCTTTTGAGTTTGTATATATCGTTATAGTCTGCTCGCGAAATATTAGGTTTCTTGGCTAAAAAGCCTTTTTGTTTGAGTATTTGAAACTTTAAAAAATCCTGAGGCCCAGTACCCATTCCTCTATAAACCGAATTATTATCTTCTGCAAAGCTATATGAGCTAAGCAGACTGACTAAACTTAAAAATAATATTTTTCTCATTTTAAATTTCAAAAGTTATATGAGGTCGCAATTCTTTCATATCTTATAAGTAGCGTAAAGTAAGTAGCTGATTTTGATTGGACAGATAGAATTTTTCTAAGTGACTTCGTAAGCATATACAGCTCATTGGAGTGACTATTTATTTATATGCTTCTTATGATTAAATATTCAGAAAATAATAAGTGGATTACTTAAAAGTTTTAATTTAATTGATCAGATTTTTGCTCACGGATTAATTTAGAAGCTCATTTGATAGTCTTTTTGTATATAATATGTATTCTTTGTATTTTAGTTATCTTTATAGAGTAAACATGAAAAAAATATTAATCATTACTATGGCGAGTTCTTTTAGTTTAATCGCATGTTCAACCACTGAAACATCAAGAACGATACAAAGTTCTCAAGTCACCGCAGCAACTTCTGCAATTAAATATAATGGAGTAAAAGCTCCTGTTTCTATTGGTAAGTTTGATAACCGCTCTAGTTATATGAGAGGAGTTTTCTCAGATAATGTAGACCGTTTAGGTGGCCAAGCGAAAACAATTCTTGAGACACATTTGCAGCAAACTGGTTATTTCTCAGTTTTAAATCGCGACAATTTATCTGAAATAAAACAAGAAGTAGGTTATAGCAATACTGCTCAATCTATTAAAGGTGCTCGTTATGTGATTACTGGTGATGTATCTGAGTTTGGCCGTAAAGAAGTTGGTGATCAGCAACTATTTGGTATTTTAGGCCGCGGTAAACAGCAAGTTGCTTATGCAAAAGTTAATTTAAATATTATTGATGTAAAAACTTCAGAAGTTGTGCACTCAGTACAAGGTGCTGGTGAATATGCATTAGGTGCACGTGAAGTCTTAGGCTTTGGTTCTACTGCCTCTTACGATTCTACTTTAAATGGTAAAGTGCTCGATTTAGCTGTTCGTGAAGCAGTAAATAATCTTGTAACAGATATTCAAAATAACCGTTGGTCAATTCAATAATTTTGGATATGTGTTAGATGAAAAAAATTGTTTTAAGTAGTGTTTTTGCTTTGGGATTGGTGGGCTGTGCCACTGGTCCTCAATCTTTATATAATTGGGGAAGTTATCCGCATCAAACTTATTTGATGTATACCGCACCTGAAAAAGCGACACCAAGTGCACAAATCACGACATTAGAAGCTGAGATTCAAAAAACTAAAGGTAAGGGCCTAGCTGTTCCGCCGGGGTTATATGCGCATTTAGGGTTATTGTATTTACAAGAAAATAATTCTCAAAAAGCAATCGAGTATTTCCAGCTTGAACGTCAAGTCTATCCAGAGTCTACGGTTTTAATGGATCGCTTATTGCAAAAAATGAATGCGAATGGTGGGAATACAAAATCATGATTAAGAAGTTGCTAATTGCTGGTTTGGTTATTTCTAGCATTACATTTACTGGATGTGCAGTCACTCCAGCACCGAATAAAGACATAACCGCTTATAAAGCTCATATGCCAAAGTCAATTTTGGTATTGCCACCAGTCAATGATTCACCAGATGTAAAAGCGACTTACAGTTATTGGCCAACCGTAATAGCGCCTGTAGCAGAAGCTGGCTATTATGTTTTTCCCATCTCTGTTGTAGACAACATGTTTAAAGAGAATGGTGTCACCAATGGCAGTGATGCGCAGTCTATTGCTCCTCAAAAATTACAAGAGATTTTTGGTGCAGATGCTGCTTTATACATTCGAATTAAAGAATATGGCTCTAAATACCAAGTGATTCAAAGTGTTGCCACAGTAAGTGCAGATGCAAAACTTGTTGATTTAAAAACAGGTGATGTGATTTGGACAGGTGAGAAAAAGTTATCCCAATCAAGTAGTGATGGTAACTCTGGTTTACTTGGTGCTGTAGTCGGTGCTTTGGTTGAACAGATTTCTAGCAACTTTAATGATCGTGCTTATCCAATAGCAAGTATGGTAAATGCTCAACTGTTTACTCCGACTCCTTATAGTCCGGGTACAGGTTTGTTATATGGCCCACGCTCACCTCAGTACCAACAAGATGGAATTGCGAAGTAAATTAAAATCTGAATTTGGGTTTTAATTTATTAGATAAGTTGCTTCATATCTTTATGATTTGAGGAACTTTATAAAAGTTGAGTTTAAGCAGGAGAGTCAGTTGAAAATTGATTTTACCTGCTTAATTCAATTGAAATTAGATTATTTCTTTACTTTAAAACGGTATTTACATTTTAGGCAGCGGTAATCCTGAAATATATTTTTGTCGATCATTACACCTGCTTTTTTACCAAAAATATTGCCAACTACACCACCAGTAATACCTGCACTGATTGCACCGACAAAAGTTCCTACAGTACCGCCAACAATTACACCTAATGGTCCAGCAACTGTACCAATCGCTGCTCCTATAGAAGCACCTGTTGCAGCACCGCCTACGGTACCCGCTGTTGTTCCCGCAGCTGTTAGTAAAACACCGCCAGTGGTTTTAAGTAGTTTGTCATGATCACGTGTTTCAATTTCTGTAGAACCACACTTTGGGCATTGCAGCGTTTTTTCCATAAAATTTTTCCTGTCTTTCATCATTAAGCGACGCAGTGAATGGAGCAAAATCAGTAAAGTGGGTAAAGAACACGACTTATGGCGAAGCGTCTTTTTCCTGATTGGTGATCGCAACGATATACCTGGTCAGCCACGATTTTAGCTGAACATTGGCACAAATATTTATAGATCATGTAAACACTTATACTTTAATAATCATCTCTTAAAAATATCTTAAGCACCATTTTTAAATGGATAGCATATATTTAAAAACTACTAAGTGATGGGTGATTGATCAGAAACAAGATAAATATTTGGCTTGATTAGATTTACACTAAGAGCAAGCATGTTTATACATTCCTAAAACAAGAAAGGCTTATTCTATTTGAATAAGCCTTTTAGGATGTTCAAAGTGATTTATCTAACCTTAAAACTTTATATAAACCAAGCATTAAAGTAATCCAGATTGGAATCAAAATTACCGATTCTTTAAAGCCTTGAGTCCACATAATGTATAAAATCATGCCGATAAAAACGAGCACGACATAGTTACTTAAAGGTGAAAATAGAGCAGGGAATTTGGCAACTTGTCCTTCAAGTTTCATGGCCTTTTTAAACTTTAAGTGGGTAAAGCTAATAATCGCCCAGTTTAAAACTAAAGCTGCAACAGCCATGTACATAAGATGGCTTAAAGCTTCTTCTGGTACAAAATAATTAAGTAAAACACACCCAAAAATCAGTATAGAAGAGAAGATAACAGCGGCTGTTGGTACGCCTTGTTTGCTTACTTGTCCAAAGACTTTAGGGGCATTGCCTTGTACTGCTAGTCCGTACAACATACGGCTGTTGGCATACATGCCGCTGTTATAAACTGACAGTGCAGCAGTCAAAATAATAAAGTTCAGTAAATGTGCCGCCCATCCAATGCCAAGCTGACTAAGAATCATGACAAATGGGCTTTTATCTAAACCACCCAGGTCCAGTTGGTTCCAAGGAATAAGCGACATAATAATTGCGAGTGAAGCCACGTAAAAAATCAAGATTCGAAAAATAACTTGTTTAATGGCTTGTGGAATACTTTTTTCCGGATTCTCAGCTTCAGCAGCAGTCATTCCAATCAGTTCAATACCGCCAAATGCAAACATTAAAAAGGCGAGCATATAGAACAAACCCGAAAAACCATGCGGGAAAAAGCCGCCATGCTGCCATAGGTTTGAAAAGCTCGCTATAGAGTCATTGCCTGCTGTAAGCAATAAATATAAGCCAAACACAATCATTGAAATGACCGCGGTAACTTTAATAATGGCTAACCAAAATTCAGATTCGCCATAAAATTTAACGTTGCCTAGGTTTAAGCAAGTGACCAGTACAAAGAAAAATAAAACCGAAACCCACGCAGGTATATGAGGCCACCAATAATGTACATATTTCGCTACGGCGGTAAGCTCAGTCATAGCCACTAAAATGTAGACTACCCAATAGTTCCAGCCCGATAAAAAACCGGGAAATCTTCCCCAATACTTTTGTGCAAAGTAGCTAAAAGAGCCAACCACAGGTTCTTCTACAATCATTTCACCCATTTGTCGCATAATTAAAAATGCAACTAAACCGACAATGGCATAACCTAAAATGATTGAAGGACCAGCAGACTGAATGACTTGTGCAGAGCCTAAAAACAGTCCTGTGCCCACAGCACCACCCATAGCGATTAACTGGATGTGACGATTTTTAAGTCCACGTTTTAATTGGGAAGTTGAGTTACTCAAAATACTATGCGCTGTCTAAAAAAGCCGACGCTATTGTAATGGATTGTGCATCATTAGCCTAATCAGAAAATAGTGATGAATTGCAAGTATAGAAAACTACAAATATTTGAAATGATTGAAGACATTTATTTGATATACAAATAAAATAGAAGTTGATGAGTGAAATGACAAAGTTCTAGGTAAGTCTTTTAAGAGTGTAATGATGTAAAGATGAATGTTAAAACTGGACATACTTTTATCTATGAAGTTTGCTGGGATACTGTATTTCTGACAGTGTTAACAAGAGGAATTTATATTCGTAAAAGAATAAAGTTGAATAAGAAAATAAAGGTTTTAGAAAATGCATTATAAAGAACTATATAAATATGAACACCTTATAAATTCTGCTTGTACCAAACTTATAGTTGGTGAAATTTTTGGTATTATATTCCTCATATTTTGTATGTTTATATTAGCGCCTGCTCCTTTTGAATCTGATAAATGGGCAATAGATTTATTTGGTATTAATATATCATTGTATTATTTATATCCTATTATTAGTAGTATATGTGGATTAGTTTATTTATTTAGAAATTTTTTTAAGTATTATCGTTATACTATTTTTAGATTTTATTTTAAAAAAGATTTTTTGATATTGAAAATTTGTGGAATAAAAACTGTTAAATTTAATAATTTTAATATTATTACTGATCAATATCGTATTGGACATTGGAACGGTTTTAAAAAGGAATACTTTAATTGTATAGGTATTGCTAATGATAAAAAAAGTATACTTAATTCCAGTAGCTGACGGTAAGCAAGATGAGCTTATAGAAGTCTTAATGAATCAAGTTGATAAACAAGTTAAAGCCTAAATAGACCTATTCCTATTTAACTAATTCTAATTAATATCTAAAAAAGGATTCACACAACTGTACGAATCCTTTTTTAGAAAAATGACGCTTTTATAAATTAGAAAGATACCATTTTGCCTGGGTTAATCATTGCACCGATGCCATACATACTTTTTGCGAGTGGAATAACGACAGGGGCAAGGGTACGACCAAAAATAATATTTTGATGGTCAATTTTAGATAACATTTCAAAGTCATTCGATTGCCCAACAAAGTCATTCGCAATCGCCTTACCAATGCGTACCGTTTGTGCTACGCCATGACCGCTCCAGCCGTGAACAGCATAAATCGGGAACTTATTGCCGAACTTACGACTGTCGACTGCACCATTTACAGTTAAATCGGTAGTGCCACTCCAGACAAAATCCATCTCTAGATTTTTAATTTGCGGGAACACGGTATGAATTCGATGCTCTAAATAATTTAAAGTTTTCTCTGGTCCCCAACATGTTCCTGTACCTTGGCCACCAAACAATAAACGGTTGTTAAACACAGGGCGGTAGTAATCAATCTGGAACTGAGTGTCATAAACAGGATGTCCAAATGGCAGAAGCTCTTTGGTATCCAGTTCTAATGGAGCAGTGGTCGCTACATAGGTATAAAACGGAATAGTCGTATTGCTTTGTTCTGATAAAAGTTTAAACGAGGCATGGTGTACTGCTAACACCACAGACTTTTTAGCTTTGACTACAGCATTTGTTGTGTGAACATAAATACCATCTTCTTTTTCTACTATTGAAATGACTTCGGTTTGTTCATAAACAGTACCGCCATTTTGGCAAAAGCCATAAATTAAGCCACGGTTTAAAGCTAAAGGATGGATTTGTCCGCCTAACTCATCAATTAAACCACCTGTATAGTAGTCCGACTTAATATAGTCCATCAGTTCATGCTTACCCACAATACGGGTATGGTCTTCGCCTAAATATTTTCGTGCATCAGCGCCTTGGGTTAAGCCAACCAAATGTCCTTCATGAACGGCGGCAGTAATATGGCCATATTTACGGTCAAAGTTGAGTTGGTATTTTTCCGAGATGTTATCAATGAGCTGCATGGCTTGACTTGCCATAGAGATAGTTTTTTTAAGGAAGACGCTTTATTTTCCATGTCTTTTCAACCTCAAATTTCGTTGTTTTTGCTTTTCATCCAGAAAGGCGATGCTATTTTTAGGCCAAAACTTCCCCTAGACCTGAATAAACAAGTCTGATTGAAGAAAGTTTGAACAGTAGCTAGAGGCTTAAAGTGCTATTTCACCTTGGTGGCACACTAAAGTTAGAATAAAGAACCATTATTCTTTGCTTTTTAAATCACGACCAATTGGAAAGACTGACACGGTCGTGAGAAAAACTGTTGAGCAGTCTTTTCTTTAAATAATGTTCCGGTTCTGATGCTAATGTCATTTGAAGTAATGACCCGAGATGAATCATTCATAATGACTGCTTTTTGCTTGATATTTTTGAGTTTTGGCATAAGTAGCTTTTCGAGAGCCGAAACTAAAATATCGGTAGCAATGACACCAATAAACTGATCATGAATCATGACAGGGTGAGCAATGGTGATGGTGTAGGCGCCGTTACAAATATAATCAACGTAAGGGCCATGTATGCAAGGGCTTTTATCTTGGGCAGGTTTATGGAACCATTCAAATGAGCGAAAATCTAAAAAGCGCTGCGCATTTTGGTAGTTTTCAAGGGACTGTTCTAAATTTTGTGTAAGTACTTAATTTTCATTTATCCTTCAGAGGATAATTACAAAAGGTACTTCACATGGATGAAGCAACAATCAAAAGTATGGCTGCCGAATTGGCTAAAGGTCTAAAAACACCAGAAGACTTAAACCAAATGACAGCAGTCTTTAAAAAATTCATGATTGAAACTGCACTCAATACTGAACTTTCAGACCATCTCGGTTATGAAAAGCATCAGCCCAAGAAAGGCTCAAATAGCCGTAATGGGTTTAGTTCTAAAACCATTACAACTCAAGATGGACAACTGGCTTTAGATATTCCCCGTGATCGAGAAGGTTCATTTGAGCCACAAATTATCAAAAAGCACCAAACACGCATCACCAGTATGGATGACCAAATCCTCTCACTGTATGCAAAAGGAATGACTAATAGGGAAATTGTAGCCTTCTTCAAAGAAATGTACGATGCCGATGTGTCAGCATCTCTCATCAGCAAAGTTACCGATGCTGTGATTGAGCAAGTGACTGAGTGGCAAAATAGAGCCTTAGATAGCCTTTATCCTGTTGTCTATCTTGACTGTATTGTTGTCAAAGTCCGTCAGCACTCCAATGTGATTAACAAGTCCGTATACCTTGCTTTAGGCATCAATATGGATGGGCAAAAAGAATTACTGGGTATGTGGATTGCTCAGACAGAAGGTGCCAAATTCTGGCTGTCAGTCATGACAGAGCTAAAAAATCGAGGAGTACAGGACATTCTTGTTGCCTGTGTAGATGGATTAAAAGGCTTCCCTGACGCGATAGCCTCTGTTTACCCTCATACTGATATTCAACTGTGTATCGTGCATGTTGTACGCAATAGCCTGAGATTTGTAAGCTGGAAAGACTACAAAGCTGTTACGTCGGGTCTGAAAGCGATTTATCAGGCAAGTACAGAGGAAAATGCTTTAAAATCCCTAGACATCTTCTGTGATCAATGGAATCACCAGTATCCCAAAATTGGAGAATCCTGGCGGGCCAATTGGGAAAATATCCGAACGATCTTTAGCTATCCAGCCGAAATACGTCATGCAATTTATACAACAAATGCGATTGAGTCGTTGAATAGCGTAATACGCCATTCAACGAAGAAAAGGAAAATCTTTTCATCTGATGACTCAGTAAAGAAGGTCATTTACTTAGCAACATCAAATGCTGCGAAGAAATGGACGATGCCAATTCAAAATTGGCGTTTAGCAATGAATTGGTTTACGATTCAGTTCGATGATCGATTAAAAGATCATTTATAAAAAATGGAACTTACACAAAATAATTTACAGGCTCGTTTTCAAGTTTCGCTTGGTGTAATTGATCTTCTTTTTTATACCACCATTCGAGTGTCCAATAGTCTTGCTCATCTTGTGTTGCTGGACTATAACTCGCAAAACCAGTTCCTTGACTATAATGGCTCTGATTTAGCGCATTTTTAATTTCCTTCTGTAAAGCGGAGCGTTCTGAAGTTGAAAGCTTGATATCTGCATTTTTTTCAGATGCATGCTTTGACAGAATTTTGCTGGCTTTATTTGCAAGTGTTTCGGTAATCGTTGTTGTTTCCTCAACAACACTTTTTAATAAATTTTGAAGCTCTTCTATATCTAAGTGTTGGGTCATTCCTATAACTCCTAAAATTCCATATTTCTAACTTGATTATTGATAAGCCATCTCATTTATTATTTTTATTCACTTGATAACTTATACCGAAGCATTTGGTCAGTGAGCATTGAAACTATTTTTCTTGCTTGAATCACAGCTTCATTTTCATTGTTTTCAATAAAAGATGACAAGAGGTGGTGATATTGCTTTACAACTTCACGGTGAAAATCATCATCTCGATAAAGTACTGCTATCAGTGGAGCCCATTCAGCCTGAATGGTCAGTTCCTGATTTGCGAGTCTTGCAGATTGAGCAAATGAGGTGAGTGTAAGCAAGCAACGTAAATCAAGTTGTGCACGTGTATCTGCTTCAACTGCTTGTTCAAATTGCTCAATGAGTTCTTTGATTTTGCCTAGTTCATATTCAGTGGTTCTTTGAGCAGCCAAATATGCACTATGCGTTAAAATTGCACTATGAAACTCGCCTAAATCGGCAAGATACTCATTTGAAGCTTGACGCAAAGGATGCTGGTTTAAAAGTAAGTCTGAAGGTAGTTCACAAACAAAACTTCCGCCATTTCTACCGCGACGTGTATCAATTAAACCTTTTACACGCAAAGTATTGAGAGCTTCGCGAACAGTAATTGGCGAAACTCCCATTAAGCGTGCTAAATCTGCCTCATTAGGAAGTTGTTCATTGCTTTTGAGCAAACCAGAGATAATTGCATTTTCCAAGCGTTCTACAACTTGTTCCGAACGAGTTGCTTGAGCAATAGGTGCAAAAATTATCGTATATGCTGACATGGCGAATTCTCTAAAAGCTAAGCCAAAAAACTTAGCTTAATGAAGCGGATAAATAATTATTAAAACACGCCATAACCATGGACAGCCTGTTCATCTTCAGGAACAGCTGGTATTGCATCCCAAAGTTCAGCAATTTTGCCATTTTCAACTCGCCATAACTCAAAATAGGCATGTCGATTTCCAGCTATACTGCCTTCGGAATGTGTCAATACAAATTGACCATCAGCAATGGAGCGATGCGTTTTGGAGTATACCAAACCTTGTCCTTCATTACGGATATTGTTCAAAAAATCAATGACTGCTTTAACGCCATCTCCGATATCAGGACTATGCTGAATGAACTGGTCGCCATGAGTGTATTCTTTGAAAGCGTCGTAATTCCCATCAATTAATGACTTCTTAAAGAAAGACGTCACGATCTCACGGTTTTTCTCTGGGTCATGGTGAGTTACGATTTCGGTTGGGCCGTCTAATTGGGTTCTACCACTTACATTTGGCTCTGCTTCTGCTACAAGCCCATCCCAATGTTCCACAATTTTGCCGTCTTTTACTCGGTAAATATCAAAGCCAACCAAAGGGTTTTCATCTAATCCCTGAAAGCGGCCATGTATCGCAACCAAGTCACCATCTGCCAGTACCCGTACAGCTTCGTGTTGCATGTCTGGGCAGTCTTCTACCAATTGACGCAGACCCGAAATACCATTGGCAACCAGTGGTGAGTGTTCTATAAAGTCTTCAGAAAAATAACGATCAAGAGCAGTGGTGTCGTGCAAATTAAATAGCTCGTGATGGGCTTTAGTCACCAAGTCTTTCATTTCTTGCTTATTCATTTTGATCTCCTTTCAAAGCTCATTGCTATTATTCGTTTGAACTCATCACATGTTTAACGCGGGTATATTCTTCAAAACCGTAGCCAGATAAATCTTTACCATAACCTGACTTTTTGAAGCCGCCGTGTGGCATTTCTGCGGTTAAAGGAATATGGGTATTAATCCAAACTGTACCGAAATCGAGTTCACGTGACAGACGAGTGGCACGGGCATGGTCTTTGGTCCACACACTTGAAGCTAAGCCATATTCAACATCGTTGGCTTTTTCAATCGCATCATCTTCATCTGTAAATTTTTGAACGGTAATGACTGGTCCAAAAATTTCTTTTTGAATGGCTTCGTCGTGTTGTTTTAAACCACTAATAACAGTTGGTTCAAAATAGAAGCCTGGACGGTCTGCTTGTTTTCCACCTGTTTCAACTTTGGCGTGAGCAGGTAAGTTGTCAATAAAGGCTTTAACATTTTTCAATTGGTTGGCATTGTTAAGTGGACCATAAAGAGCGTCTTGATCATCTGGATCACCAAAACGAGTATTTTTGGCAGCTTCAACAAGTTTAGCTAAAAATTCATCATGAACAGCTTCAGCTACAATCACACGCGTTGCAGCAGTACAGTCTTGGCCTGCGTTGAAATAGCCTGTTAAAGCAATCATTTCAACTGCTTTATCAAGATCCGCATCTTCAAAAACCAGTACAGGCGCTTTACCGCCAAGTTCAAGATGAGCTTTTGCTAAATTTGCTGCGGCAGAAGCTGCAACTTGTAAACCTGCACGAACCGAACCTGTAATCGAAACGAGTGCAGGGGTTTTATGTGATACCACTTTTGAACCGACTTGCGCTTGGCCTAACACGACGTTAAATGCACCTTTAGGGAAAAATGGTGCAGCAATTTCTGCCAGTAAAAGGGTACTTTCAGGTGTAGTATCACTTGGTTTGAGTACCACTGTGTTACCCGCTGCCAACGCTGGAGCAATTTTCCAAATTGCCATCATAAGTGGATAGTTCCAAGGCGTAACTTGACCAACTACACCGATGGGTTCACGGCGAATAGAAGACGTTAAACCTTCTAAATATTCACCAGTTGCTGAGCCATCGAGTAAGCGGGCAGCACCTGCAAAGAAACGAACTTGATCTGCCGATACACCGACTTCTTCAGATGCAATTAAGTGTTTTAACTGACCTGTATTGCGGCTTTGAGCTTCAATCAAACGGTCAGCATTTGCTTCGATAGCATCTGCTAGCTTAAGTAATGCTTTTTGACGAGTCGAAGGTGTACTGCGTCCCCAAATTTTAAATGCTTCTTTTGCAGCGGCATACGCTGCGTCAACTTCTGCATCGGTTGCATTGGGTGACTGTGCATAAACTTCACCAGTCACTGGGCTCACCAAGTCGAAATAATCATTTGCTTTGCTAGCAACATATTCGCCGTTAATAAAGTGTTGTAGTTGAGTTTTAGCCATTTTCTTATACCTTGTCCTTAGGTTTTAACATATAACATATAATACTATATGTATTATGTTTTAATTTTTCTGTCAAATGCCTTGATGAGGGGAATGAGTGAAAAAAGTGAGAATTCAAATCAAATTGAATTTTAAGTTTTTGATTTGATTATTTAAAAAAAATTAAAAATTTATTGAGACTTTTTAGAATGGACTATGGTTGTAATGATTTTTAATTTTAATAGTGGGTGTTCAAGGAAATTTCTTTGTAGGAATGGGGGGATGAGCCAAACTTTATGCTTAGCTCATCAATTCTTATTCTTCGAAATTAAAGTGAATGATCAAGTCTTATGACTAGCAAGCAGAATGCTGGTTTCACTGTTGTAAATACCTGAAATATTCCTGATTCGTTCTAAAACTTTGTCAAAGTTTTCTAAGGTGTCAGAGCGTAGCTCGACTAAAATGTCCCATTTCCCATTAGTTTTATGCAGACATTCCACCGCACTTTCTAGGCGTAGTTCTTTAATCACAGACTGTGCTTTGGTGCCTTCGACCATAATGCTCATCCATGCACGGATAACGTTGCGTTCTGCATTGGGTTTAAAACGAACTGTATAGCCAGTAATGATGCCTGAAGACTCAAGATACTCCATTCTCTTTTTAATGGTTGCTCTTGAAACATGAACTTTTTCGGCTAACTCGGTTACAGACATCCGTGCATTGTCTTTAAGTAAACCTAAAATAATTTGATCAATATTGTCCATAATGTCATTGTCAATTATCAAATTGGTAAAAAATAATTCATTTTTTGCTGAATTACAAATTTTGTGAATCAATTTGATTTTGAATAATAGGGGCATTAGCTCACCCGAATAATTCAATTTAATGGACTAGATAAGATGAATAATTTTGCAGTTTCTCGTAGCGACTTTAACGAGTGGATGGTTCCAGTTTTTGCACCGGCAAATTTCATTCCGGTACGTGGTGAAGGTTCACGTATTTGGGATCAAGAAAATAAAGAATATATCGATTTTGCAGGCGGGATTGCAGTAAACGCATTAGGTCATGCGCATCCAGTGGCAGTAAATGCGTTAACAGAACAAGCAACAAAACTTTGGCATGTCGGCAATGGTTATACCAATGAACCCGTTCTACGCCTTGCGAAACAACTCACCGAAAATACATTTGCAGACAAAGTATTCTTCTGTAACTCAGGTGCAGAAGCGAATGAAGCAGCATTAAAGCTTGCTCGTAAAGTTGGACTCGACAGCGGTGTGGCAGGCAAAAGTGGCATTGTGGCATTTAATAATGCATTCCACGGCCGTACCTTGTTTACCGTTTCAGCAGGTGGTCAGCCAAAATATTCACAAGACTTTGCACCACTTCCAAACGGCATTAGCCATGTTGCTTACAATGATTTAGAAGCTGCCAAAGCAGTCATTAATGAACAAACCTGTGCAGTCATTGTTGAACCGATCCAAGGTGAAGGTGGCGTTATTCCTGCTGAAATCGAATTTTTAAAAGGTTTACGTGCGCTCTGTGATGAGTTTGGTGCCTTACTTATTTTTGATGAAGTACAAACTGGTGTAGGCCGTACTGGTTCACTTTATGCCTACATGAATTCTGGTGTTACTCCGGATATTCTTACCACTGCAAAAGCCTTGGGCGGTGGTTTCCCAGTCGGTGCAATGTTAACAACTGATAAATTTGCGCCGCATTTTTCAGTGGGTACACATGGTACAACTTATGGTGGTAACCCATTAGCAAGCGCAGTTGCTGGTGCTGTATTTGAGTTTATTAATACGCCAGAAGTGCTTGAAGGTGTAAAAGAGCGTCATGATTACTATAAAAACGCTTTAAATCAATTAAATGAAAAATATGAAATCTTTGAAACGATTCGTGGAGAAGGCTTACTCCTTGGTTGTGCCTTAAAAGATAAGTTTGCAGGTAAAGCAAAAGATATTAATAACCTTGCGGGTGAGGAAGGTTTACTGAGTTTGATTGCTGGACCAAATGTTGTACGTTTTACGCCGTCTTTAATTATTCCATTTGCTGATATTGATGAAGGTTTAAAACGATTTGAACGTGCACTTGCTCGCTTTGTAGAAATTCAAAAGGATGAACAAGCCGCATGATGATTATTCGCTACATTGAACCTAAGGATGTTAATGATCTTTACCTTTTGGCTCAAAAAGCGGGTTTTGGTTTGACATCTTTGCAGCCAAATATGGAAAAGTTGGCTGCACGTATTGAAAGAGCATGTAAAACAATAGCAGGCGAACTCCCAAAAGCAGATCAGGTTTACTTATTTGTTTTAGAAGATACTGAACTCAACAAAGTCGTGGGTGTTTGCGGTATTGAGGTCGCGCTCGGTTTAAAAGAGCCTTGGTATAACTTCCATGTGGGTACTCAAGTTCATGCGTCAGAACCTTTAAGTGTTTATAACGCTTTACCGACTTTGTACTTGAGTAATGACCATACCAACTGTAGTGAGCTTTGTACGTTATTTTTAGACCCAGACTATCGTTTAAATAAAAATGGCAAGTTTTTATCTAAAGTACGCTTCTTGTTTTTGTCCGCATTTCGCCAATACTTTGAAGAAACGATTGTGGCTGAAATGCGTGGCTATTCCGATATAAATGGGCAGTCGCCATTTTGGAATGCGGTAGGCCATAAATTTTTTAATATTGAATTTACCAAAGCGGACTATTTAAGTGGAATAGGGCAAAAGGCCTTTATTGCCGAGCTGATGCCGAGACATCCACTCTATGTCGATATGTTGCCAGACGATGCTAAAGCGGCAATTGGAATGGTTCATCCAAATACGCGACCTGCTTACAATCTTTTGCTAGAAGAAGGACTTCGCTATAAAGGCTATGTCGATATTTTTGATGGCGGCGCAACCCTACAGGCCGATATTGAAAATTTACGTGCCATTAAAGAAAGTCAGATTTTAACTGTAAAGATTGTAGAGTCTAGTCATCTAAGTTTAGGTGATGAACCTTATATTGTTGCCAATGATGATTATCAAAATTATCGGGCAATTGTGGTGTACAGCACACCTTATCAAAATCGAATACAACTAAGTTTAGAGCAGGCTAAACAGTTGAATGTTCAAAATGGGGCAGAGGTTCGAATATTGAGTATTAATGTTCAACAGGATTCAAAATTAAAAGCTGTAAATAGGCTGGAAAATACTCAATATTTGCAAATGGCGGTTAATTAAGCAGTGAGTTTTTACAACTCACCACATTTTATGAGGAATATTATATTATCCCTGAGTCAAAAATTGATATGGATATACATCATCTTAATTGAATGAATGGAACTTATTATTTCCTTTTAGATATTCAGATGATGAGGTATAACGGGATAATTCTATGGTTTATATTTTATTGTTTTAAATAACTATTTTAAGATTTAAAAATGGAATTTACTAAATTATAAGTGGTTTTAATAATATTGGTAAGATGATTTATTCGGCTTAATCGAAGCTTATATCACTCATATTATTAAAACCTTTATAACGGTTGCTATAAATTGGAGCTAATATTACATGAGTAATAATAAAGGAAAGCAGTTCCTGGAAGGAGACCTCCTAGGCAGTCAGCATATGACTGAGCAAGAGGAGGAAAAGTTGCAACGCTCATTGACCAATCGTCATATTCAAATGATTGCGATTGGCGGTGCAATTGGTACCGGATTATTTATGGGTTCTGGAAAAACATTAAGTGTTTCTGGGACTTCAATTATTTTAACCTATTTAGGGTTTGTTGACATTTACTGTTCATAATTAACCCTATAAAGGTAGCCATAAAAATATACATGCTAAAGCAACAGAACTTTGATAATTTCTTTTGAGCTTGTCATATCGAGTAGCTATTCCTCTAAATTGCTTTAATCTACAAAACATATTTTCAACTAAATGCCTGATTTTATATAAATACCAGTCCATATGGTCATTGTTCGATTGGCTATTTGTTTTCTTTGGTATATTCGCTTTAGTCCCTGTTTTCCTGATCTGTTCACGCAGTGGTTCTGAATCATAGCCTTTATCTGCACATACCACTTTTGTCTCTTTTAAATCTAATGTTGATATTAAATCAGGTGCAACTTTAACATCATGTGTGGTTCCATCGGTAATCATGAAATCAATAGGATTGCCATGTGCATCAACAATCAAATGTATTTTTGAGGAGTTTCCTCCTACACTTTTAGAAATAGATTGATTCGCTATGCCGGCAGAATGTTGATGAGCACGTACATGAGAGCCATCAATAAAAATCCACTCCATATCGGGGCATGAGGCTAGTAATTTGAATAATCTAAGAAACTTACCGCTGCTTGACCAACGATTAAAACGTTTGAAAATAGAGTTTGAATGACCAAAACAGCAAGGAATATCTCGCCACGGACAGCCTGTTCTAATTCTATAGAGAATAGCTTCAATAAAATTGCGTAAATTTGAGTTGTGGTGAATGGATAAATTACGCAGAATAACTTTCAACTTTTGCCAGTGTTGATCTGTCAGCATAGTACGAGGCATAGCGAATAGTAAAATTGGGTTTGGCGATTTGATTTTACTACTTCGCTATTTTTTTAAGCTAAAAGTGTCAACACACCCTAATTATTGGCTTTTTCTTTTTCTTCGTGATGAGAGCAATGGGTGAGTTATTGCTTGCCAACACGAACTTTAAAACATTTGCCGATTTTGCAACCGCTTATTTAGGTCCATGGGCAGGTTTTTTTCTCGGTTGGTCTTATTGGTGTAACTGGATTATTACAGCGATTGCCGATGTAATTGTAATCGGAGGGTACATGCAGTTTTGGTATCCCGATTTACCCGTCTGGATCCCCGCATTTACTTCATTAGCCATATTAACCATACTTAACTTTGTAGCAGTTCGGCTATTTGGTGAACTTGAGTTTTGGTTCTCACTCATCAAAATTACCGCAATTATCCTATTTATATTGGCGGGTATTTATTTAATTAGTACCGGATTTACTTCTCCGAATGGAGTCAAAGCTTCGGTGAGCCATTTGTTTGAAACACAATCTATGTTTCCTTATGGTGTAACAGGTTTCTTGGCTGGTTTCCAAATTGCCATCTTTGCATTTGTGGGTATTGAGTTGGTTGGTACAACTGCTGCTGAAACCAAAGACCCGCACACCTCACTTCCAAAAGCAATTAACTCTATTCCTTTACGTATTTTATTGTTTTATGTGGGCGCATTGGTTTGTATTATTGCAGTTACCTCTTGGGCAAAAATTTCACCAGAAAAAAGCCCATTTGTGGAAATGTTTACGTTAGTTGGCTTACCAATTGCGGCAGGTTTAATTAACTTCGTTGTGGCAACCTCAGCTCTTTCTTCGGCAAATAGTGGAATTTTTGCAACCAGCCGTATGCTATATGGTTTAGCGTTAGACAACGATGCACCGAAAAGCTTTAGTAAGCTGTCTAAAAGAAAAGTTCCAATTCGAGGGCTTGTGTTTTCAATGGCTTGTGTAACGCTTGGGACATCAATTCTATTCATTGTTCCAAATGTTATGACGGCGTTTACGATTATCTCAGCACTCACTTCAATTTTATGTATTTTTACATTTATGTTGATTGTGATGTCATATATTTATTATCGTAAGAAAAGCCCTGAATTACATATTCAGTCAAAATATAAAATGCCGGGTGGTTTATTTATGGCATGGCTGACGATGCTATTTTTAGTTTTTACTATCGTCATTTTAGCTTTAGATCATGACACACTGATTGCTTTAGAGTTTTCACCAGTATGGTTTGTTGGATTATTTATTGCCTATAAATATAAAAAGAAAAAGATGTTGCAGCTTGATATTTTAAAAGCACAAAAGGTTGATTATATTTAGATAAATTTTAGTGGTTTTATTAGAAATTTTATTATTTTAAACTCCATAAAAAAAGCCTCATTACGAGGCTTTTTTTATAATCTATTATTTAATATTTGGATCACCTTTTTTCAAGAAAAAGCGAATTGCCAGTTTTTGCAAGAATGTTCCATAAGGAGGGTGGAAAAGCTGCGTCGGGAAAAATCGATGGCGAATAAATACAGTTTTTGCATGTGAAAGTTCACGAAAACCTTCTTCACCATGATATGACCCCATGCCTGAGTTACCTATACCACCGAAAGGAGCATCATGGTTAACTACATGCCAACCCCAATCATTAATGGTCACGCCACCCGAATGAGTTTCACGTAAAATCCGGTTGCGTTCTACTGAGCTATGCGTAAAGCAATAAAGCGCTAAAGGTCGTTCATCTGATTTCACATAGGTAATCGCATCATCTAAAGAGTTATAAGCCACCACAGGTAAAATAGGGCCAAAGAGTTCTTCTTTCATAATGCGCATATCTGGCGTGCAATTCAGCACAATCTGTACAGGCATTCTGCGACCTTGTTGGTCAAAGCTATACGTGTCGCAAGGAATAATATGGGCACCTTTTTCTTGCGCATCAGTCAAAATATCTTGAATACGTTTTAAATGACGGTCATTTACAATCGATGTGTAATTCTCATTATTTGTAATGTTTTGACTAAACATTTTTATAAAGCTGGATTTTGCTGCATCCACAAATTCATCAATACTCTCTTTGGGAACCAATGCATAGTCAGGTGCTACACAGATTTGACCACTATTGGTTGCTTTACCATGCGTAATACGTTTTGCAGCATCGGCAAGAGGGTAATTGCGGCTTACAATTGCTGGTGATTTACCACCTAACTCAAGTGTCACAGGCGTTAAGTTTTCAGCAGCTGCTCGCATGACGACTTTGCCAATGGCAGGAGAGCCAGTAAAGACAATATGGTTAAATGGCAAAGTGGTAAATCTAGCAGGATCTGTAATTTCTTCACCAAAAACCGCCACTTCATCTTCATTGAAAATTTCGGCAAGCATGCGTCGAAGCATTGCATTAGTATTCGGGGTAATTTCAGGGAGTTTAATCATGACTCGGTTTCCCGCAGCTAACGCGGCAATGAGTGGACCAAGTGCTAAATAAACAGGGAAGTTCCAAGGAACAATGACACCCACCACGCCTTTAGGTTGGTATTGCACACTTAAACGGTTTGATAAAAATAAAAGTTCGGTACGGCGTTTACTTGGACGCATCCAGCGACGTAAATGATGAATCGCATGATCGGCTTCTAACACAGAACCAAGCAAATCGAGTAATTTGGATTCATCGAGTGATCTTGAACTAAAGTCAGCATTAATCGCGGTAGCTAAAGCATCTTGATAGCGAATAATTTGTTTTTTGAGTTGATGCAGTTTTGTGCGGCGTGCTTCAAGACTTGGGTAGGGATCTGCCCCAAAGTTGGCACGTTGTTTGGAAAAAATAAGTTCCATATGTTCAGTGGCAGAGCCGCTATATTCTTTTAAAGTGGAGCTTTCCATTATTGTTCCTTCCATACTTTTGCTTATCATACTTTATGCTTGAAGCACGGTATGGTCGATGTTAAATTGAGACAACAAGAGGTAGTTTAGTGCCATTATGCATGTCACTCTAGGGATGGTGTGAGTTAAATGCCTAAAAATATTTATAAAAATGCAAATACTGTTATTGAAGGAAATTATGATAATACATCCTTAAGTTCGAATACATATTTACTAGGTTTGACGAGTTTATTTGATGAAATGGGTTCGCAAGGCCATTCAATATCAGAAGTTCTGTCTGGCACAAATATTTCGCCTGATGCTATAAATCAATCTTCTTTATATATTTCTCAAGTTCAAAAAATTCAGTTATTTCAAAATATTCAACGTCTATCAAATGATCCACTCATTGGACTACGCGCAGGGCAAAAGCAGCGACTGTCAGATTTCGGGGTATATGGCTATGCGCTTTATTCTTCGCGTAATTTTAGACAAGCTGTAGAGCTGGGCATTCGGCATATTAAACTTGCAGGGCCTATTTTAAAGAAGTCTTTTTATATTCGAGATGATGCTGCGGTTTTTGAAGGGCAGGACATTATTGCACTGGGTAAGCTTCTGCCTTTGGTGTGCGAGTTTTGGTTTAGCTCCATGCAAACCTTAATTGAACGTGTGCTTGAAGGGCCATTTCAAGCAAAGAAACTTTTGTTGCCATATCCTGCGCCTGACTATGCAGAACAATATGAAAAAGTTTTTCATTGTCCCGTTCAGTTTAATGCTGGGGTGATGCAATGGCACTTTGATTTAAAGTGGCTCGATGTACCTTGCCCAAATGCTAACCCGATTACTGCGGATATGTGTAAGTCCTTTTGTGAGCGGATGCTTGGTGCTGCTGAACTTGAAGAGCCTGAGTTGGTGAAAACAATCCGTTTAATATTATTGGATGGAACGGGGCTTTTTCCGTCGGCTCAAGAAATGGCTGAACGGTTACATATGTCAAAGCGAACCTTACATCGGCGCTTGGCAGGTTTTGATTTAACTTATCAAGAACTTTTAGATGAGACTCGGCGCCGTCTTGCTGATGAATATTTGCGAGAGACGACTTTAACCGTAGATGAAATTGCCGAAAGAATTGGCTTTTCAGACACTTCTAACTTTCGAAAAGCCTATCGTCACTGGACGGGCATTTCACCAAATGAGTATCGTGATAAATTAGTTTTATAAATAGTGATGGGTTGAATTGTATGGATGAAAAAGATGGTGATTTAAGTTTTGAAAGTTTTAAAAATATAAATAAGCCAAACTTCTTTGGTGATACTGAATATATTTACTCAATTTTTAAAATTAAAGAACTACCCGTAGATTTACTTTTTAAGATTCTAAACTTGATTTTTCCTGATTTCCTTATAATTGAAAATCATATTTTTTTAGAGAGTGAGTTTGATCAAGACAAATTTAATAATTTAAAAAAAGTAGAAGAGACAAACAAAGTTCAGTTTTGGATGAATCTCATAGAATTGACAAGCCTACATGACGAGATAACAACGGAGCAGACTTTATTAATCGCGAAGAAAATTGTTGATTCTTGGAATGCAAAAATTAAATATGAGGGGTTAAATGCACACGGCAGAGCTAGAGTTTTTGAAGAAATTGAATATGGTGAGATTTTTATAACAATTGATTAGCTTTCAATTTTTATAAAAACTAATATTAGAATGGGTTATATCTAGACCTTAAATCGAGAAAGTAACTTTTTCTGCAAAAATGGATTACAGAGCAAAATCGCAAATAAAATAATAAATATACCGATAATGCTAAACAGATCCGGTAATTCATGCCAAAAAACAAATCCCCATATTCCTGCAAAAATAATGGCAATGTAATTCATGGGGCCAATTTGTCCTGCTGGCGCTAAGCTATAAGCATAAGACATAAATAGTTGACTAATATTAGCTAAAAGTCCTGCGGCAATCAGTAGGCCTAATTCGTGCCAAGTGAAAATACGCCAATGCCAAAACATCGGAATAGAGGAAATCAAACTACCAAAAATACAGAAATAAAAAACAATACGCTCAGGCGGCTCTGTACTGGTTAAAGCTCTTACAGTCACAAAAGCCATTGCGGATAAAAAGCATGCACCCAAGCCAATAAAAGATAGTGCATTAAATAAACCTTGGTCGGGTTTAGCAACAAATAAAACCCCAATGAGTCCAATAACAGCAGCAAAAATCATCGATTTGGTAATTTTTTCTTTTAAGAAAAGCCATGCAATCAGTGGAATAAAGATAGGAGATGAATAACTAAAAACCATGGCATTTGAGAGTTTTAAGTTCGCTATGGCATAGAAAAAACCGTACATTGCAGCAAGACCGACTAGACTTCGCCACGTGTGCATCCAGAGTTTATCGGTTTTAATAAAGTCTAAACCCTGTTTAAACAGCATCGGAATAAAAATAAATAAACCTACAGCATTTCTAAAAAACACGACGGTCGCGTTGTCCACTGTTTGCGAAGCAAAACGAATGCACACCCCCATAATGGAAAATAATAATGCCGATGTCATAAGACAAAGCAGTGCTTTTCCTAGTTGAGTTGAGGGGAGATTTGGAGCAGTCTGATTTTGCATATCGAAATGAGTTTTTGGTTTTCGGTGTTATCTTAGCAGTGATGCAGGCATTGGATGAAATATCATTTGATAATGATTTAGTAGTGATACTTATTAGAATAAAAAAAGAGAGCATAGGTCAGCTCTCTTTTAATTTTATAGGGTGTTATTTACAGCTAAAGTTTTCAGCTTTTTCACTATCGCCTTGACCATTGTAACGGGCAATCAGTGGATAAGGGCAAAGTGGGCGGGTACGGTCTGGTGCCCAGTCTTGAGGAAGCTCAGTATTCACTTGACCACTTGGGTTACCTGCGCCGCGTGCGGTCGCAATGATTTTGTCAGGTGCTTGGCCATATTCGACCCAGTTAACTAAAGCAGTCAATGCATCAAATTGGTCGGTCGCAATGCCATCACGGGTATGGTTCATGCCCGGAACTCTAAAGAAACGTGCAAATTCAGGTGCTGTACCTTTTGCATCATTTTTATAGTGTTGTAGCAGTTGATCGTACCAATTTTGGGTGTCATCTACAGAGAAAACGCCGTCTGCTGTGCCTTGTATCACAATCATTTTTCCACCGTGATTACGGAGTTTATCTAGGTTAAGTTCATCGGGTGGCATCATGAATGACATCGAACTTTCGGTGTATATATCATTAGTTGCCGATAGTTTTGGATAGTCGGTATCGAAGTTAAAATTAAAGGCAAATTGTCTAGAGTTTTGAGTCACTGTTGGGTCTGGTGGAACTTGAAAAAGAATGCCGACTGCAACTGGGTCACGTGCTGTTCCCACCGAAGATTCAAATTTCCAGCTTGCCCAGTTACTACCGACTAAACCGGGGTCGAAAGGCTGGGTTGCATAGAGCGCTTGTCCAGCCGAATTTACAGGGCCGCGGTAAATGTTGGCTAATACATCAATTTGTTCGGTGCTTAAACAAGTACCATCTCTTGTGCTTGAGCAAACTGGTACATGCTTATGAATATCAAAAGCTGTACGGCAAGCCTCGACATCTTGAACCAAGTCATCTGCAACACCGTCTAAGGCATCGCATCGATCTAAAATCGCTTTTGCTAATACTTTGCGTTCCGAAAGAGTAAGAGCAGTACTTAGATCATTTTCATCTGTTGCGACACGACGAAGCTGCTGCGCTGTGTAGAGTTGAGCTGCGGCTGCACGAGGTAAATGAAAACCCGGTGTACTTGCTAAAATTCCATCATATTGATCGCCCAAACGGGTTGCAGCAATCATGGCATGACGCCCACCGTTAGATGTGCCACCTGCATAGGAGCGGTCTGGCAATTTACCATATGCGGCTTTAATTAGGTTTTTTGCCATAGGCGTGAGCTTGGTAATTGCACCATAGCCATAGTTGATTCTGGCTTGAGGGTCTAAACCAAACATTGGATTTTGTGAAGCGTTATGTCCAGCATCGGAGGAAATAACAGCAAAACCATCATGTAGAGCATTGGTCAGTGGTCCACCGCTACCAACCTGACCTGTTGCAGGGACTAAATTACCATCGGTTCCGCCATTACCTTGATAGAGAAAACGACCATTCCAGTCAACAGGTAGGCGCATTTCAAAACCAATTTGATAGGTTTGTCCATCAACAGGGCTTATACGCTGATCCATATAACCTTTAACCAAACAATGAGCGCCAATCGGTCTATTGGCGACAGTCAATGTGCCTGTCTCTTGAAGAGTGGAGGAGCTAATGACCGTATTGTTGTATTGAAATCCGAGTAAGTCCGTACAGCTTCCTGTCATTTTTACGCCCACAGCAGGAGACAACTGTGGTGGTTTGGTTGTTGAGGAAACCGTTGTGTCATCATTATCACTTCCACAGCCTGCCAAAGCACCAAGCATGGCAAGCACTAAAGCGGAGCGGGTCAAAATTTGTTTATTGTTGGTGTAATTCATTTATTCATATCCTTATTGAATGAATGTTTGTAATTAATCTAAAACCAAAAAATTAGCTGTGCTTCGTGCGATCATTTTGTTGTTTTGCCAAGCTTCACTTTCGAGATTCAGTACAGTTTTGCCTTGTTTAATGAATCGGCATTTTGTAATGACTTCGCCTACAGCACAGGGCCTTAAAAAATCCATCGTTAAGTTAATGGTGGTAGCGGGTTTATGGTCATTGGCGAGATATGCAAAAAGTCCCATCACGTCGTCAAGCATGGCGCAGATCATGCCACCTTCAACTGTGCCGCGTGGATTGGTAAAGCTTTCTAGTGCTGTGTAGTGGATGGTGAGTTCAGTGTTTTTGTCATTCCAATGGATATTGTGTCCACCCAAATGGTGATGGATGGGCGGTAAGTGTTCTAAAGTTTTTTGATCCATAATGAAGTGTCCATCCTTTTGTAAGTGTTATAAAAATTATTATTTCACCGTGTAGGCATCATAAATAACCGCTTTGCCCAAGCGCATTGCACTACCTACCGCAACGGTCTGGTTCAGCCATGAGTATTTAGGTGAGCTGGTTTCAAACTGCATGGTAATTTTGAAATAGTAATTTTTCGGGTCAACATCTTTGCCTTGGGCAAGCTGTTTTAGCGTTTCGGCTGAGCCATGTCGGTAACCTTTGGTTTGAAGATAAATAAGTGCACCGTCATCGGTTTCTAATAAATATCGCGTATCAATAATGGCTAGTCCTTTACTGTCAACGATTTGCCAATCTGCACCATTATTTAAAATACGGCCTTTAAGTGTTTTACCTTCGAATGTCCCACCTGTAATGGGAATAATTCGGCGTTTACCTGCATCACTGGTTGTGCCTAACTCCCAAACAGGGGCATTTAAATCAACACTAAATTTTGCTAAAGGTTCAAGCTGAATGGGTGGTGGGCTATATTGAGTTTCAGCGTGAGTCAGGGCAATCAGACTCATTGTGCAGAGTAGCGTTACAACTTTCTTCATGATGAATTTCTCGAAATTAAAAAGAGGTTCTACATGTGACAGAACCTCTTGTTTTGAATTATTTAAATTTCCATGTGTAGTCGATGTTGATACGGGTTTCGTTTACAGGTTTGATATTTGCTGTAGAGAGCATGTTATTGTCATAAATGGCATATCGTGCACGTAACCCTAGATTTTTTAACCAGCCACTTTGAACGGTGTAGCCTAAATCGAAGTCTGTTTCTCGCTCTTTTAGATTGGTTCCACCTAAGTTAGGTGCATAAATATTGTGACCTGTGGTGTAACGGGTCATAAAACGTAAACCCGGTACATAATCTTTAAAGTCATATTCATAGCGGAAACTATAGGCTTTTTCTTTTGCGTTTAAAAACTCACCCGGCCATGTATCAATAAGGAGCCCAGTTTCACCTCCAGTCAAATATGGAAAAGCCGTATCGCCGTAATGTTGGAAGGTTCCAAAAATAAATTTATGATTTTGGTGTTTAAGTTCGAAATGTGCATGATAAAGGTCATTATCGACTAAGCCAGCTTTTGCTTGTCCATCGTCTCGGCTACGGTAGTAACGTAATTGTGAACTCAGGTTGGTGGTGTCATTAATTTTGTATTGGTGTAATGCACCCACCATGGTTTGGTTATAAAGATCATCAACATCCATATAAAAAGCGGTGAGTTTGAGTGCAGGGTTAAACTGATAGTTTCCACCTAAATAATAAAGGCCGCTCGTCTCAGCACTTTTGTATCGACCATTTACCCCAGAAATTTTAATTTTTTCATAGTTGGTTGAATCTCTTTGATTTACCTTATCGATATAGGCAGCTTGTAAGTCGAAATCTTTAATATCTTTACTGGTGAGTGAAATTCCTCGATAGGTTTGAGGAAGCAATCGAGCAGGTGAAGCCACTAAAACAGGGTTCATTGGCATTAGGGTACCAATGCGTAGTTCAGTTTGACTCATTTTAGCTTTTGCTGTGACACCAATTTCTCCATAAGAGTCTGCTGGTTCATTGGTACGCGTGTCTCTAGGTAAATTGCCTGTACCTGCGTATTTGGCGCTTGCATCTAGTTTAAAACCTGCTGTTGCTAGTACATCTAGCCCAAAACCAACGGTTCCTTCGGTATAGCCTGAATTTGCTTTGAGAATAAACCCTTGTGTCCAGTCCCTCGCTGCTGGATAAGTTGATGGGACTTGATAGTCTCGGTCAAAGTAGAAATTTCGTGTGGTGAGTTCTACTGAACTGTTATCAATAAAATTGCCAGCCCACACTGAACTTGAGAGCATAAGGGTAGAGTACATCCATAATTTCGACATCGCATTTCTTCCTGAAATAACATTTTTTGTTTTCAAATAAGGCATAGTTGTTGTGTCTGCCTTATTTGGTTTTTAAATCGAATTATTTTCCGAGCAGTTCTCGGGCCACGATTTCTTTCATAATTTCATTGGTTCCCCCATAGATTTTTTGTACCCGTGCATCCACAAAAAAGCGTGAGATTGGGTATTCCTGCATGTAACCGTAGCCACCAAAAAGCTGGAGTAATTGGTCAATCACTTCACATTGGACATCGGTAATAAAGCACTTCAATGCGGCAACTTGGGTTACGCTTAACAGGTGTTGTTGATACAGAGCCGCACATTGGTCTACAAAGGCTTGGGCGGCTTTCGCTTTGATTTGCGCGTTTGCCAGCACAAAGCGTGTGTTTTGCATTTGGCTTAAAGATTGTCCGAAAGCTTTACGCTCCAGCACATAGTCTTTGGTGATTTCAATAGCCCCCAAAATCGACCCCAATGCCATCATAGAAATGCTTAAACGCTCACGCGGTAACTCTTGCATTAAATAAGCAAAACCTTGTCCTTCTTCACCCAAACGCTGAGTTGCAGGCACATAAACATCATCAAAAAATAGTTCGGCTGTATCTTGGGCATGCAATCCAATTTTTTGCAAAGATCGACCTTTTTTAACGCCATCTAACGCAGCATCGACTAATAAAATTGATATGCCTTTCGCTTTGGCTTGTGGATCGGTTTTTGCAACTAGAACGATCAGATCGGCATGTAAACCATTTGAAATAAAAGTTTTTGAACCATTCACGCGGTAGTGATCATTTTCTAAAATGGCTTGAGTGCGTATAGCCTGTAAGTCTGAACCAGCATTCGCTTCGGTCATGGCAATTGCAGTGACGACTTCACCTGTCACCATTTTGGGTAGCCAATAACGTTTTTGCTCCTCAGTTCCAATATTTTGTAGGTAAGGAGAGACCAGCTCATTTTGCCCGCCAATAGCAACTGCTAAAGATGCAAAACCAGCTTGAGCAGTTTCTTGAACCAGCATGAGTGAGTAATGAACAGGAGCGCCGTAACCGCCATATTCCTCTGGCACATCGACGCACAGAAAGCCATTTTCCCCAAGGCGAAGCCATAGTTCACGTGGGATGAGGCCATCGTGTTCCCACTGTTCGTAATACGGAGCAACCTGTTCTTTTAAGAACCTACGGTAGCTATCTCGAAATAGTTCAAATTCTGTATCGTGTGGCATGTTGAACCTTTTTTTAGGCAAAAGTGAGGCTAAGGCCCAAACCGAAGTTTGAGCTTCCTTTTTTATTTCAATTACTTATTGCTTTAAGGTGGGTACCCGAATAATCAGCGGGTTTTCGGCCTGTTTTTGATAAAGTTCATCAATTAAAGCAGCACGACGCTTGGTAATATTGCCTTGATTGAGGTTGCCTTTATCGGTCACTTCACCTGCATCGAGTTGAGGTGGCTCGGTCATTAAATAAAGCATTGAGACTGTATTTGAGCTACCGGTCGCATCTTTATTAAAGGTCGTTAAAAATTGGCGGAACCATTGCTGGACTTTAGGATGCTGTAGTATCTCTGCTGGAGAATGTTCGCCCAGCTTAAGGCCAGCTTGTTGAGCACACGCTTCTAATTTTGGAAAAATCAGAAAACCAACCGCATTTAGGTTTGAACCTGTAATACAAACATCTTGAACCAGTAAATTACCTTGAATCAGTACTTTGTTGCGTAGTGTGCCCACATTCACAAAAGTACCCGTATTGAGTTTAAAGTCTTCGGCAATGCGCCCGTCATACATCAAGCCTTTAGTTGGATCATTCACATCGACTAAACGAACAGCATCACCAGTATGGAAAAAGCCTTCATCATCAAACACAGTGCTTTGTTGGTCTGCCTTTAAACGCCAATAACCTTTCATGACATGTTTGCCACGAACACAAAACTCAAGTTTGTTACCACATGGAACCAGCTTAATTTCACATCCCGGAGCAGGGTAACCAATAAAGCCAGCCATTACGCGTGGGCCAGTTGTAAAAGCACAAGAGGGAGCCGTTTCGGTCATACCCAATCCGCTCATAATGCGAATTTTTTCTCCGCAATGTTGCTGAGCAATTTTATCGAGTCTGTTCCAACCCGCTTCTGAAAGTGCTGCACCTGCAAAGAATAAAATTTTAACTTTGGCAAAAAAGCGGTCTCTTAATTCTTCATCTTTTTCTAAAGCTTCAGTGAGTTCTTCCCAACCTTTTGGCACATTTAAATAAACGGTTGGAGAAATTTCTTTGAGATTACGAATAGTTTCGTCAAATTTTCCTGCAACGGGTTTGCCGTCATCAATGTAAATGGTACCGCCGTTATAGAGCGCGATGCCGACATTGTGACTGCCGCCAAACGTGTGGTGCCAAGACAGCCAGTCGAGTAAGACAGGTGGTGTTTCTTCAAACTCAGGGAAAGTCTGCAATAACATTTGCTGATTAACACACAACATTAAATGCGTGGTCGGCACAGCTTTAGGTAGTTTTGTTGAACCTGATGTAAATAAAAATTTGGCAATTTGGTTTTCATCAAGGGTTTGATAAAACTCTTGAACATTTGAAACTGGCGTATCTAAAAGCGACTGAAAAGACGTGCAAATCTGATCGCCTACAATGCCTTTATTGGTCACTACTTCAATGTCGGATGTAATACATGCCTGAATCGCTTTGGCAAAAGCTTGTCCATCGCTGGCATAGACCATGCCAGGTGTAAGCACTTCAAACACATGTTTAAGTTTGCCAAAGTCTTGAGAAATCAGAGAGTAGGCGGGTGAAATAGCAGAGAAAGGCACACCTGCCAGCATGGCAGCCATAGATAGTGTTAAATGTTCAAGATCATTACCACTTAAAATGACCAGAGGTCTTTCTTGGCTTAACTTACGTTCATGTAAAGCCTGAGCAATGTGCCATGCACGTTGTAAAACTTCTGCATAACTCAGTTTGACCCATTCACCTTGAGCATTGCGTTTTGCTGCAAAAATATGGTCTGGTTTAGTTTGTGCAAAATGAATTAACCGATCTGTCAGTTTTTGTGGATACGGTTTTAATTGCTCTTTTGGGCTGATATAGAGCGTGTCATCTTTATGGTGATAATGAATATCATGTTGCCCTAATTTTACGAACCGTTCGCGGTCTTGTGATTGAGTGGCATTCATTTGCATTTCTTTCACTCCATGGAAAGCGCATCACTGCGCTTCATTTTTTGCATCATGCAATTTTTATTTAATATGTTGTTGTCCGCATTACCCTGACTAAATCGGGTAATGACGTGATTGGGTTTGAATGGTAATCCAGCGTAGTTCGGTAAATTCGGCAACAGAGACTTTACTACCAAAACGTCCGTAACCACTCGATTTTGTTCCGCCAAATGGCATTTGAGCTTCGTCATGTACGGTTGCGCCGTTAATATGACAAATACCTGAATCAATCTGTTGAGCGACTTCTAATGCCTGCGAAATATTTTGGCTAAACACTGCCGAAGACAGACCGAACTCACTGTCATTTGCCAGTGCTACACCTTCTTCAATGCTTGAAAAACGTTGAACTGTGCATACAGGTCCAAATGATTCTTCGCGGTAAAGCAGCATGTCGGGTTTAATATTGAGCACCAGTGTTGGTTGCATAGTGGTGTCTTCAATATGAATGCCTAAAGGTAAGTCAGCACCTTTGCTTTGTGCATCTTCCAGTAAATGCTGAATGCGGTTTGCAGCACGTCGACTTTCTAAAACACCGAGTACATTGTCTTTTGAGGTTGGATTACCTGCTTGAATAGCGCGGGTTTTCTCAATCAGCTTTTCAATAAACTGGTCAGCAATATTGTCTTGAACTAAAACACGTTCGGTTGACATACAGATTTGACCCTGATTAAAGAATGCTCCAAAAGCAACTGCATTTACGGCTTCATGAATGTCAGCTTCATTTAAAACCACAACAGGGGCTTTACCACCCAATTCAAGTAAAACAGGTTTTAAATATTTAGCCGCAGTCTCGGCAATAATTTTTCCGACTTTGGTTGAACCCGTAAAATTAATACGCTTCACGGCTGGGTGAGAGACTAAACGCTCCACGATTTGTGGTGCATCTTCAGCGGCATGCGTAATTACATTCACCACACCTTCGCCAAGACCTGCTTCATGTAACACTTCACCAATGAGACGATGTGTTGCTGGACAGGCTTCCGATGCTTTTAACACTACCGTGTTACCACAAGCCAAAGGCATAGCAAGCGCACGTGTTGCCAAAATGACAGGGGCATTCCAAGGTGCAATGCCAACAATCACACCACAAGGAACTCGCACACCCATCGCAAGATTGCCCGGCACATCTGACGGAATGAGGCTTCCGTCAATTTGTGTGGTCATGGCTGCTGCCTCACGTAACATGTTGGCAGCAAGATGAACGTTAAACCCATACCATGTTGCAGTTGAACCTGTTTCTTGCATTCCAGTTTCAATGAATTGCTCGGTCTTTTGGTCCATTAAATCGGCTGCTTTTAACAAACGTAAACGGCGTTCGGTAGGCGAGAGTTTCGACCATACTTTGAAAGCTTGTTGTGCCGAGTCTATTGCACGATCAACATCGTCTAAAGTTGCAGCAGCAGCTTTTGTTGCCACTGATCCATCAATAGGGCTAATACGCTCAAAAGTTGCCTGATTTGATGCATCAACAGATTGACCGTGAATAAGTAACTGTACATTTTGCATGGGTTGTGTCCTTACATTGCCATTAGAGAATCAAAAGTTAACCAGTACGTTTATAGCTCTGTAAACCCGGTTTAATTGATTTTTCATCTAAAAATTGTTTCAAACCTTCTTGGCGACCATTTTCTGTATCGCGGTGGATACATTGATCAAGTTTGGCGTATAAGTAGTCTTCGTTTTGATCCCAAGTCAGTTCACGGCAACGCTTAAAGCCATTTTTAGCGGTACGAAGAACCACAGGGTTTTTCTCAAGTAGACAGTTTGCAAGCTCAGTCACTTCAGCTTTTAGCTGTTCAAGGGGTACGCTTTTATTCACAAGACCCATAGTTTCAGCTTCTTTACCACTAAAGGTTTTACCCGTCATGATGTAGTACAAAGAGGCACGGTGACCAACAGTGTCTGCCATTGCTTTGCTTACAAGGTTACCCGGTGGGATACCCCAGTTAATTTCAGATAAACCGAAAGTTGCTTCATCTGCTGCAATTGCGAGGTCACAAGCCACTAAAGGTGAGAAACCGCCTCCAAAGCACCAGCCGTTGACCATAGCAATGGTTGGTTTTGAATACATGCGAAGAAGTTGCCACTGCCAACGGCATGAGTCGCGGCGAATACGTTCTTGATAAATTTCTGGTTGGGTATCGACTTCACGGAAATATTCCTTCAAGTCCATGCCTGCTGTCCAAGAATCACCTGCACCTGTCAACACAAGCACACGTGCATTTTGATCAAGTTCTATCGCTTCAAGCACATCAATCATTTCACGATTGAGTGTCGGGCTCATGGCATTTTTCTTTTCTGGGCGGTTTAGTGTTACCCATGCAATTCCATCTTCAACTTTAACATCTACTGTTTCCCAGCGGTTTTCATAACTCATCTTCATACTCCTTGAATGATTTTTAGCTGTTCTGGGATTTAATTTAATATCAGTTAAACTTACATTCAAGTCTTTTTTATAAAATTTCATAAATATTTTATAATCCATTGTATTTTAAATATTAATTAATTTTATAGATAATTTAATATAAAAATATGTTGATTTTTTAGTAAGTTTAACTGATATTTTTGGTGTGTTAAACAATAATACACAAAGGGCTAAATGGAACGACTAGTCAATAAGGGATAACACAATGGAAAAGATATTAGGAGAGTCCGCAAGGGCAAAAATCACGTTGCTATTATGCTTTGCAATAGCAATTTTTGAAGGTTTTGATCTTCAGTCCATGGGGGTAGCCGCTCCACGAATGCGGGCTGAGTTTATGTTGGACAATGGCCAGATGGCGTGGGCATTTAGTGCTGCAATTTTAGGAACACTACCAGGTGCCATATTAGGCGGTAGATTTGCTGATATTATTGGGCGTAAGAAAATTCTGATTTTTAGTATTTTACTTTTTGGAATTATGTCTTTGCTAACGGCATATGCTGCTAACTTCAGTTTGCTGTTACTCATTCGTTTTTGTACTGGTTTAGGAATGGGTGGGGCACTTCCGATGATGATTACACTGGCATCTGAAGCTGTACCCGATAAATATAAAGGTACCGCGGTAAGTATTATGTATAGCGGCATTCCTTTTGGTGGATTACTTACTTCTGTCGTAGCTATGTCGTTGGCAGGTGATGCAGAGTGGCGTCATATTTTCTATATTGGTGGTATCGCGCCAATTTTACTCATTCCCCTGATTATGCGCTTTTTGCCTGAGTCAAATGATTACCTGCAACGTAAAGGTCAAGCGCAAAAAACCACACCATTTTTGGAAGTTTTATTTGCGAAAGAACGTCGTATGTCGACAATTCAACTTTGGGTCAGTTTTTTCTGTACGCTCGTTGTACTGTATTTCTTATTGAACTGGTTGCCGTTGCTGATGGGCGCGCAAGGCTTATCGAAACTTCAGGCAAACTATGTGCAGATGGGCTACAACGTGGGTGGAATTTTAGGTTCAATCCTGATGGGTGTATTACTTGATAAATTACGTATGAGTTTTGTGATTAAACTGATTTATCTCGGCATTTTATTTTCGCTTTGTTGTTTAGCAATATCCCCAACCGTTGCTTTACTTGCACTTTCGGCAGTGGGCTGTGGCTTATTCATTGTGGGTGGACAATCGGCATTATACGGTTTAGCTGCTATGTATTATCCAACAGAAATGCGTGGAACTGGAGTAGGTGCAGCAGTTGCCATTGGGCGTATTGGTTCTTTTGCAGGACCTTTAATGGCTGGGTTTTTACTCTCACTTGGACAAAGTTCGACCATCGTGATTGGTTCAAGTATTCCAGTGATTTTAATTGCAGCGATCTCTGCATTACTTCTTGTCAAAAAACCTAAACAGCCTGTACATTTAGTACAAAGCTCAGGTGCTCGCTAAGTTTTAACGGAAGTATGAGGTTAGAACCTCATACTTTCACTACAGATTTTCTTATGATGATTGAAAGGTTATGGTACGTTCGAATTCAGTTCAAAAAAAAGTAGAAGATGAGCCAAAGTTAAGTTACATGATTGCTCGTGTTGACCGAATTATTAGTAAACATTTAACAGAACATTTAAAAGAGCTTGAGATTACCTTGCCGCAATTTACTGCACTTTCTGTTTTAGCTTCAAAAAGTAATGTATCCAATGCCAAACTTGCTGAGCGCTCTTTCATTAAGCCGCAATCGGCCAACAAAATTTTGCAAGATTTACTCGTCAATGGCTGGATTGAGAAAAAACCGGACCCAACACATGGCCGCCGTATTTTAATTACGCTGACTGAAAGCGGTATTGAAAAGCTAAATAAATGTAATGAAGTGGTTTTAAAAGTCGAAGAAAAAATGCTTGAAGGCATTGATATTAACTTGGCTTATTTAATCCGTAATAATCTCGATATTATGGTCAATAATCTTAAAAACCTTTGATGAAAGGTGGTGGATAATTTAATTTATTAAACTTAATAGAAATGCTTAAGCACTGATTCACACAGAAAATTTATTTCATTTTACAAATGAACTTGCTAGCATCGAAGTGACGTTTTTGGTGATGTGTGGCAGCGAATGTCTTCAGGACAACAAGTTTTACTTAAACTAAGAAAAATGATTATTTCAGGGGAACTTGAAGGCGGTGCCAGAATTGCCGAAATTCCGACTGCCGAATTACTCGGTGTTTCAAGGCAACCTGTTCGTATTGCCTTTCGCTTGCTCGAGCAAGAAGGTCTCCTCATTAAAAACCCAACTCGTGGTTACACGGTTCGTGAAATTTCAGAACAACTTGTTCATGATGCGCTTGAAGTGCGTGGTGTGCTCGAAGGGTTGGCTGCGAAAACTTTGGCAGAACAAGGCTTAAGCGAAGAGCAGAAAAAGACGCTGCAACATTGCATTCAAGAAACTGAAAAACTATTTAATGATAAAGACGAGTTTGGCGATGCTGAACTGGAACGTTATCACCATTTTAATGTCATTTTTCATGACACGATTATTGAAGGTGCGCAAAACGTTGCGCTCATACAAGCCTTAGCAAAAAACAACCAATTGCCGATGGCTTCTGCTCAAGCCATTACCTATGACCAGAACCAAGCTTTGTCAGAATATCGCCGTTTGCACTATGCACATTTACAGCATTGCTCGATTTTTGATGCGTTGGTACATCGTCAGGCAGGGCGTGCTGAAACCTTAATGCGTGAGCACAGTAGTGTGGTGATTTTGGGTGAAACGCTAAGAAATGTTCTCAGCGCTTAAGGTGAAATGTTCCTTTATTTCTGAATAAAGGAACTTAAATATTAAAGCTCAATCACAAGATTTTTAGTTTTTGCACGAGAACAGCAGGGTGTAAACTGGTCATTTAGTGCATGTTCCTCATCGGTCATAAATAGATCCCGATGATCTGGTGTGCCTTCTACTACGCGTGTAATACAGGTCCCGCAAATGCCTTGTTCACATGAAACAGGAATATCAAAACCATTTGCAATTAATGCCTCAGTAGCAGTCTGCTCTGGTAGTACTTCAATTCGACGGCCCGTACCTTTAACTTCAATAGTAAAAGCTTCATCGTTAGATGTATCTGCTTTTTGCGCGACAAAATGCTCTTGATGTAACTGTTCATTGTGCCAGCCAGCTTGTTCGGCTGAGCTCATGACAAGCTGCATAAACCCCGTTGGTCCACATACATATAAGTGTCTATGTTGTGAAGCTTGGGCTAAAACCTCTGCCATATTACATTCAGTGTCTGGTTGATCTTGAATATGAAAATGGACTTGGTTACCAAAGTGCTCGGTTAAGTTGCCATAGAAAGCAATCATTTCATGACTACGAACAAAGTAGTGCAATTCAAAAGGAATATTGGCCGACTTAAGCCGATACGCCATCGACAAAATAGGAGTAATACCAATACCGCCAGCAAATAAAACTGCCTGTTTGGTTTGTGGGTGAATCTCAAATAAATTACGCGGTTCACCAATCTTTAAATGGTCGCCTTCATGATATTCAGTGTGGATGCAACGTGAGCCACCGCGTGAATTGGCATCATGTAAAACACCAATGACATAACGATGCTTTTCACTGCAGCAGTTTGAAAGTGAATATTGACGGGTTAGACCGTTTTTCAGGTGCACATCGATATGTGCACCTGCCTCAAAATTCGGTAGCTCTGTACCATTTGCTGCAACCAATTCAAAAGCACGAATGGTCGGGGTGAGCTGGTGAATTTTCTGAATAATAACGTCCATGTTCATACTCCTTTAAATAATCCGAATGTTTGGAAACTTCTGTGCGGACGTTTCAGGAGGTGTTTTATTTTCTTCGGCAAGCAGTCGCTCAATCACCTTACGGGACTGTACACCGCCTGCATCGATGTTGAGCATGAGTAACTTGCGATGTGGATTGTTTAAAATATTTTGTTGCTGTTGCTCAAGCATTTCTAAATCTTCAGTAAAGATTTTGCCTTGGCCTTCACGAATTTGATCTGTGAGTTCTGCATTATCTGGCTGGAAGTTACGTGCCATTCCCCAGAAATACCAATGTGATGTTTCAGTTTCCGGTGTAATAAAATCGACCACGATTGAAGAAACTTTTTTGTCTTTTGGTGCGTGATAACCACCATGTCCAGCATGCGCGACGCCTACTTCAATATGCACATTACTTGGAGCAAAGAAGTGACAACGTTGCCAACGGTCAACGGGTACATCATCTGCTAAGTGGTTACCACGAAGAGCCATTTGCCAAAATGGAGGTGCGATCACATTTTCCATGTAACGTTCGGTAATGACATGGTCGCCGTCAACTTTAGTGACTGGTAATGACTCATCAATTTCTTTTTGTCCGATGCTGCTTGAGTGAACATAGGTCTCGTGGGTTAAATCCATCAGGTTATCGACCATCAAACGATAGTCACACTGGATGTGAAACAGGCCTCCGCCATAACTCCATTCAGGGTGATCTGCCCATTCTAAAGTTGGAAGTTTTGCTTCATCTGCTAAAGCTTTCTCGCCTGGCCATATCCAAATAAAACCAAACTTTTCAATAACTGCATATGCTTTGTTGCAAGGAAAACCGTTAACACGTTGAGCTGGCATTGAAACAGTTTTTCCGTCACAACCCATCACTAAGCCATGATAACCACACACGAGATTGCCATCTTCGACATAACCAAGTGAAAGTGGGGCGCCACGATGCGGACAAAAATCTTCAACGGCAGCAACTTGGTTTTCTTTGCCACGATAAAAAACAATTTTTTCACCACAGATGGTGCGACCTAGTGGTTTGTCTTGGATTTCTTCTGGGCGGCAGGCTACATACCAAGCATTTTTAATAAACATTGTGACGACTCCTTATCACTTATTGGATCCAATTTATAATAAATAAAAATATTGGTCAATTGATAAGCAGTATATTTTTTAAAAAATATTGATCTTTTAATTTGGTTGTTTTGTATATTTTAATTGCTATTAAAGACTTTTGTATTTATTTTGAATTTTAGAGGCTAAAGTTTTATTAGCTTTTATTTGGATCCATAATTCTTCAATCCCATTCTGGATTTGGATAGCTCTTGAAGTTACAAATTTAAAAATGGATAAATAATTTATGGATCCATATTTTTTATTTCATAAAGTTAAAATGAATTATAAATATATTTTTCAATTATTTAATCCGTTGTTGATTAAATTTTAAAAATATTGTTGATTTTTTGGATCCAAATATTCAGTATAGAAAAAGAGCAGGATGCTCAAAAAACAAATATTCCTCTAGGTCATTATGGATACGGATATGCATAACCACCCAATCGCTCATATCAGCAATGTCGTGTGTATGTCTTATCCAAGGGAGATACACAAATGGAAAGAGATGTTCTAAGTGAGATCAATCAAAACAACATGAGCCGTTACCAATGGTTCGTCATTTTGATCTGTATTTGTCTCAATATTATTGATGGCTTTGACGTGATGGTAATGGCATTTACTGCTCCATCCGTGTCAGCAGAATGGTCACTTTCAGGGGCACAAATAGGCTTGTTGTTAAGTGCAGGCCTTTTTGGGATGGCTGCCGGTTCCATTTTTCTCGCACCTTTAGCCGATAAAATCGGTCGCCGTTTACTCATCTTAGTTTGTCTTGTCATTGCAGGTCTTAGCATGCTGGGCTGTGCTTTTGTACAAAGCCACGGCATGTTAGCTGCACTTCGGTTTATTACTGGAATTGGGGTGGGTGGCATCCTTGCGAGTAGTAATGTATTGGCAAGTGAATATGCCAATGCTTGCTGGCGCAGTCTTGCTGTGAGCTTAATGTCTACCGGTTACGGAATTGGTGCGACACTGGGCGGAGTACTATCACTGGCTTTGATTGAGCACTTAGGTTGGCGCTCAATCTTTTTAGCAGGTGGGGTTACTACCATTGCAATGCTACTGATCAGCGCATGGTTATTACCAGAATCTTTAGATTACTTACTCGCGAAACGACCAAAACAGGCACTAGAACGGATTAATGCAACTGTAAATCGTATGGGGCTAAACGAATTACCCGTTATGCCGCATTATGAAAAAATCAGCACGCAAAATGGTAGTGAACTGGGCAAGTTATTTGCTGGACAACTTGGATTTCAAACACTTTGTTTGTGGTTTGCATTCTTTTTAGTGATGTTTGGCTTTTACTTCGTGATGAGTTGGACACCAAAAATTCTTATTTCAATGGGGATGTCGCCACAGCAAGGCGTAAGTACTGGCATTTTAATTAGTATTGGCGGGATTTTCGGGGCTGCTATTATTGGTTTATTGGCATCACGCATGAAAATCTTCTATGCCTTAAGCCTGTTTTTAGGGCTAACCTCGGCATGTGTTTTCCTATTTGTCGCAGTCTCCGCTCAAGTCAGTGTTGCACTCATGGTGGGGTTATTACTTGGCACACTTATTAATGGCTGTGTAGCAGGTTTATATTCGATTTCTCCAACAATTTATGATGCTGAAATTCGTAGTCGTGGCGTGGGCTATGCCATTGGTTTTGGACGAATTGGGGCAATTTTATCGCCAACGGTCGCAGGCATTTTTCTGGATAAAGGTATAGCACCCGCAACGCTGTATGCCTATTACGGTGTGGTCTTTATTTTGGCTATTTTCCTGATTTTAAGTTTAGGTAATGCTTTTTACCGAAGCAAGAAAGAGCAAAGCTACTCGCTTAAAACAGCACCTTAATCCATTAAAAATTAAATAGTTGAGATAAAAAATGAAAAAGACACCATTATGGGTGGGGGTATGCTTGTGCCCATTATTTAGTCAAGTTGTGCATGCTGAGTTTATTGCAGACAGTAAAGCTGAGCTGACACTACGTAATTTTTACTTTGACCGAGACTATAAAAAAGACCCATATCCCTATACAGCAGCCAGAGATTGGGCACAGGGTCTAATTTTTAAAGGCCAGTCTGGTTACACCGAAGGAACGGTTGGGTTTGGTATCGATGTATTGGCAATGGCAGGTTTTAACCTGATGGGAAGCCGTGCTGATGACTATGCGCGTAGTGGATTATTACCAGTGAATACCGATAACTCGCGTGATGATTATTATGGAAAAATCGGCATTACAGGAAAGGCTAAATTTAGAAAAAATGAGCTTTTTGTGGGCGATTTAGTTCCGCAATTACCGACCATATTTTCATCGCCAGCGCGTTTGTTCCCTCAGACTTATCGCGGTATCCGCTTTGTTTCAAATGAAGTTCCAAATCTTCAATTAGAGGGGTTTTATGTCGATGAAGTACGTCAGCGCGATTCAATTCGTTATACCGATGTTGGAACAGACAATATCAACCATCGTTTTGACAAAGCGTCAACTACCGATTCTTTTTATACATTAGGTGGAAGCTATCAGTTAAAGGATTACCGTTTACGTGCTTATCATGCTGAACTCAAAGATATTTACCAGCAACATTTTTTAGGCTTTAACGGAAAACAACCTTTAAACGATCAGCTTAATTTTTTAAGCGATGTACGTTTTTTTAATAGTGAAGAAACTGGAAGTAAAAAAATAGGAGAGGTCGATAACCGACATATTAGTGGCTTATTTGGTTTGAACTATCAAAACCATACGGTTTCTTTGGGTTACATGCAGTCGTTTGGTTCAACTGGTCTACCATTTTTGTCGGGAACTGAAAGTCCAGTCGTGCTTGATTTTATGAGTTCGGACTATTCAAATAAAGACGAAAAAGTCTATTCGATTCGTTACGAATATGATTTTAAAAATGCGCGGGTAGGTGATGTTTCATTAAATGGATTACGCTTTATGACTCGCTATGCAAAAGGTGAAGACATTGATTTATTGCAATATGGCGACCAACGTTTTAAAGAGGAGTCGATGGAATTTGATTTGGGCTATAAAATTCCTGAAGGTAAGTTAAAAGGTTTGGGAATGCGAGCTCGTTTTTCTCACTATCGTAACGATATGCCTACTAATATGACATTCCACTCGGCAAATGAAACGCGGTTGAATGTTGATTACACCTTTAAATTTTAATGATTAATATTTAAGTAAATTAAAGACAAGTTAAAACATTGTGAGCAGCAATGTTTTAACTTTAGTTATCAACTGCACAAAATCCCTCTATAATACCGCCAATCTTATTAAAGCCAATTGAGTCTCTCATTAAACACATGGCTTTAATCTCTCATTTTTTTAAGTCAATTTCTTCGCTGTGATTCGGCTTATTTTTCAATATTTAGAATTTTATGTGTCTGTGCTGACACATAAAAATATTTAGGTGCCAGCATGGAAATCAAGGTTAATTATCTCGACAATCTTCGACAGGAAGCTAAGTTCGATGACTTTACGGTAATTGCCGATCAACCAATTCGCTACAAGGGTGACGGTTCGGCACCGGGCCCATTTGACTATTTTTTAGCATCATCAGCATTGTGCGCAGCGTACTTTGTAAAAGTGTATTGTGCCGCTCGAGATATCCCAACCGATAATATTCGTTTATCGCAAAATAATATTGTTGATCCTGAAAACCGCTATAAGCAAACCTTTAAAATTCAAATTGAATTACCAGCCGATATTTCAGAGAAAGATCGCCAAGGGATTTTACGTTCGATTGACCGTTGTACTGTTAAAAAAGTGATTCAAACGGGTCCCGAATTTATTATTGAAGAAGTTGAAAGCATCGATGCAGATGCACAAGCATTGTTATTGCCAAGCTTAACTTCAGAAAGCCATACTTATATTCAAGGTAAAGACCTGCCATTAGAAGAAACCATTGCCAATATGTCTGCCATTTTGGCAAATTTGGGCATGAAGATTGAAATCGCGTCTTGGCGTAATATCGTACCTAATGTATGGTCATTACACATTCGTGATGCACAGTCTCCGATGTGTTTTACCAATGGTAAAGGTGCAACTAAAGAAAGTGCTTTAGCATCTGCATTAGGCGAGTTTATTGAGCGTTTAAACTGTAACTTCTTCTATAACGACCAGTTCTGGGGTGAAGATATTGCCAATGCTGAATTTGTGCATTATCCAGATGAAAAATGGTTTAAACCGGGCCCAAATGGTGAATTACCTAAAGAAATCTTAGATGAATATTGTCTTGAGATTTATAACCCAGATGATGAGTTACTTGGCACACATTTATATGATACCAACTCAGGTAATGTAGAGCGTGGCATTTGCTCGCTACCTTTTGTGCGCCAGTCTGACGGTGAAGTTGTCTATTTCCCATCAAATTTAATTGAAAACTTGTACTTAAGTAATGGTATGAGTGCCGGCAACACTTTGGAAGAAGCTCAAGTTCAATGCTTATCAGAAATTTTTGAACGTGCTGTTAAACGTGAAATTTTAGAAGGTGAAATTGCACTTCCGGATGTTCCTGAAGACGTATTAGCAAAATACCCAAGTATTGTTGCTGGTATTAAAGGTTTAGAAGAGCAAGGTTTCCCTGTATTAGTTAAAGATGCATCGTTAGGTGGCCAGTTCCCTGTAATGTGTGTGACTTTAATGAACCCACGTACGGGTGGGGTGTTTGCATCTTTCGGTGCGCATCCAAGTTTTGAAGTTGCGTTAGAACGTAGTCTGACTGAATTACTTCAAGGTCGTAGTTTTGAAGGTTTAAATGATTTGCCTCAACCGACTTTCCAAAGTAATGCAGTCACTGAACCGAACAACTTTGTTGAGCACTTTATTGACTCAAGCGGTTTGGTATCTTGGCGCTTCTTTAGCTCTAAATCTGACTATGACTTTGTTGAATGGGATTTTTCTGGCGAAGGCGAAGAATCGAACGCAGAAGAAGCTGCAACATTGTTCGTCATTCTCGAAGAGATGGGCAAAGAAGTATATATGGCAGTCTATGAGCATTTAGGTGCGACTGCTTGCCGTATTTTAGTACCGGATTATTCAGAAATTTATCTGGTTGAAGATTTGATTTGGGACAATACCAATAAAGCACTTTCATTCCGTGAAGATATTCTAAATCTACACCGTTTAGATGATGAGCAGCTTGAGGCGTTGGTTGAGCGCTTAGAAGAATGTGAGCTAGACGATTACACAGAAATCACCACGCTGATTGGCATCGAGTTTGATGACAATACAGTTTGGGGACAGCTCACAATTTTAGAGTTGAAATTGCTAATTTATGTTGCTTTACAACAATTTGAAGAGGTAAAAGAGTTAGTCGAAACTTACTTGCAATATAACACCAACACCGTTGAGCGTGGCTTGTTCTATCAGTGCATGAACGTGGTGCTTGAAGTGATGTTAGATGAAGAACTAGAGCTTGAAGACTACCTGACTAATTTCCGCCGTATGTTTGGTGATATGCGTATGGACGCGGTATTAGGTTCTGTCGATGGTAGCGTTCGTTTCTATGGTTTAACACCAACAAGCATGAAACTAGAAGGGCTTGATCGCCATTTACGTCTGATCGAGAGCTATAAAAAGTTGCATGCAGCTCGTGCGAAAGCCGTAGCGATGTAATTTAAAAAGTGAAATAAAAAAAGCCTATTTTTAAATAGGCTTTTTTTTATAAAACAAATTTCTATTTTAAGCAGAAGCTTTGGTGATCTCTATGGTTTCTGCATCTACTCTATGATTTTGCTGTTCATCCAAAGAGTGTTTAGCTGGAATATAAGACATGGCACGTTCTGCTAGAGCTGTAATGGTAAGACTTGGGTTAACGCCCAAATTGGCACCTAACATTGAACCATCCACAACGTATAAGTTTTTATAGTTAAAGACACGGTTTTGTCCATCTACCACACCACGCTCTGGACTTGAAGAAATCGCACAACCACCCATACAGTGAGCTGTAAAAGGCACGTTAAATAAAATTTCGGTAATGGTCGTCATTGGGTGACCGTTAAACATTTTGGCGACTTTTTCGGTAAAAGCATTGGCCTGTGGAATATACACAGGCAGCTTTTTACCTTCGCTCGATAACACCTTGCCAAAAGGCCAGAACCAATTACGTTTCAAGCGCATGTTAATTGAGGCATCGGCTGTTTGCATCACCAAGAAAATTAAGGTTTGACGTGCAAAACTGACAGGGTTACTCATGCGAAGGAAAATAAATGGATGGCAGATTAAGGCCCATAACCAAAAGAAGATACGCGTCCAACCTGGTTTACCTTTAGCCATATAAGTACACATAAGACCCATGGCATCTGAGCCAGTTTGGTAACGAGTCGCTTCAATGTGAGTGTCATGGTCAAGGTAAATACTTGAACCAATGGCAACACCTTTACTCATGTCGACATCTTTACCAAAAAAGCGAACGCCTAAAATCGACTCGGCATTAGTACGAACCCGATTGCCCAAATCATCAGAAACATTTGGCAGAGAACCAGACTGTTTTAAACGGAACAGCATTTCTTGCGTGCCCAAAGACGATGCCGAAAAAATCACATTTCGAACACGCCATGTACGGCGTTGTTTGTTAAACCATGAGTTTGAACATTCAGTCGTAACTTCATAGCCATCACTGCCATCGGCTTTACCATTGAGTGGTTTAACATCAACCACTTTGGTTTCTTCATAAACCTTGGCACCATTTTTTTCGGCAAAGTACAAATAGTTTTTATCTAAGGTATTTTTTGCGTTGTGTTTGCAACCGGTCATACAGCCGCCACATGCGGTACAGGTTCCACGGTCTGGACCTTCGCCGTTAAAGTACGGGTCAGGGTAGGTCTTGCCACCTTGTTCACCTTCGGGTGGAAAAAACGTTGCAACACGAGTCGGTTTAAATGTATGTCCAACACCAACTGCGTCGCCCATTTTTTTGAGCATGTGGTCGGCAGGACCGAAAATTTTATTATCAGTCACTCCAAGCATGCGTTCTGCTTCAGCATAGTGCTGTGGCATTTCATTTTTCCAGTCCGCCGCATCTGCCCATGTACCTTCATCCCAAATATGTTCAGGTGGAACAAGTAAGGTATTGGCATAGGTGATTGAGCCGCCGCCTACAGCATTACCGCAAATAATCGTGACATGGCGAAAAAAACGCATGTTGAAATAACCGAAAAGTTTCATGCCCGGTCGCCAAATCCAGCGGCGGGTATTCCAGTTATTTTTAGCAAAATCTTTAGCTTCCCAGCGTCGCCCCATTTCCATTACAGCAACAGAGTAGCCCTTTTCGGTTAGACGGCAGGCAGAAACACTACCACCAAAGCCTGAACCAATAATGAGGTAATCATAGTCATAATTGTTTGTTGTCATGCCGAGGACTCCTCTCTGGCGATATTTTTATATTGACTGTGTATGTTTATCAATGAATTGCCCAATGCGCTCAATCGAGTCATTAGATTCATGTAGTATACCCGCGTGGAACTGAAAAACATGCCCGACTCGGTCATAAACCTTCAAGTTCGTCGGAATACCGTATTTTTCAGTTTGTTCAGCAAGGCGTTTTGCATCGTCTAATAAGACTTCTTCGGTACCGACATGAATCAAAATAGGCGGTAATCCAGTTAAGTCGGCATAGAGTGGGGAACATGTTGGATCGGTTACCGATTTTTGTCCGCAATAGTTTTTTGCACACCAAGCTAACCAGTTTTCTGACAGCATTGCATCTTGAGCAGCATGAGTTTTCATCGTGCTTCCTGAGAGGCTTAAGTCAACCCAAGGTGAAAGTAAAACTAATGCTGCTGGTAACGGTAACCCTGCATTTCGTATCGCAATTGCAGTACTTAAACTCAGTCCTCCGCCAGCAGAATCGCCAACGATCACGAGTTTTTTCGGGTCTTGCCCTTGAGCAAGTAGAGCTTTATAGACTGTAACCACATCTTCAATTGCATCAGAGTTTGTGTGCTCTGGGGCTAGGCGATATTCAGGTAACCAGACTTGTGCTTGAGCTGCATGTCCGATTTGAGCAGCAAGCTTAGTGTGACTTTTTGAGCTACCCACCACATAGCCTCCGCCATGTAAATATAAGATGCCGAGGCCTGATTGAGTCGTTTTGGGCTGAATATGAGCTGTCGGTACTTGAGCAATTGTTTGCTTTTTTGTTTTATAGCCACGTGGCCCAAGCACAATTGCACTGGCTGCATCGCTACAAAAACGTTGTAGCTTTAGTGGTGTTTTAGGGGATAAAGCTGGACGTAGCGTGGTACGAATAGTCCATGCAAGAAGCTGCTTCATAATAAGGACTCATACTAAGCATTTAATGTCAGTCAGCATCTCTTAAAATGAAGAGTATGCTGACCACTATTTTTATTTTGCTGATTTGTTGAGTAGGCGAGTTTGCAAGGCAGTCGCAGTTGCAAAAATCTTTTGGTAACCCTGTGGCAGAATACGTTGAATCACATCAACGGCTTTCGCATCAGCTCCAATGAGTAGGCGGCGACGGTCTTTACGAACAGCTTCTAAAATTTGTTGAGCTGCATCATCAGCAGGGGTGCGAAGTAATTTATCGAAAGCATCCTGACTTTTTAAAGGATCCATTCCTAAAGACTGGACGCTATTATTCATGCGGGCAGCTTTGGCAATATTAGTACGAATACCACCCGGATGCACACAAGTCGCGCTCACACCAGCATTTTGCATATCAAGTTCTTGACGTAGAGACTCTGTAAAGCCACGTACGGCAAATTTACTGGCGTTATAAGCACTTTGTGTTGGTTGAGCTGTTAAGCCAAACATACTAGAAATATTAATAATATGTCCATCACCACTTTGCTTTAAGTAAGGCAAAAACTCTTTGGTGCCATAAACCACGCCCCAAAAATTAATACCAATCAGCCATTCAAGATCTTCATAGCTCACACCTTCAGCCGTACTCCCTATTGCGACACCAGCATTATTAAAAATCAGGTTAACTTGGCCATGCTCATCTACCACTGCCTTTGCCCAAGTTGCAACCTCATCACGTTTAGCCACATCAACTTTTTGAGTGGTGACTTTGACAGAATAGGGTGCTAATAGCTCGACTGTTTTGGCTAACCCGGCTTCACTAATATCAGAAAGTGCCAGATGGCAACCTTGTTTTGCGAGTGCTATAGCAAGTGCTTGTCCAATACCAGAGCCAGCACCTGTCACAGCTGCGACTTTATTTTTAAAAGACTTCATAAAATTCTCCGTTTATTTTTCTCATTTCCTATGGTGAAGCTTGTTTAAGAAATAGCCGACACCTGAGTATAGTTTTCAACATCGAAGCGACGAGTCCGCTGTCGATATTCAAGAGTAAAACCTGGCCAGTTATTGGTATTTTTGCCATCAGCAGTTTGATACCAACTGGTACAACCTTGTGCCCAGACCGTTTTTTTCATTTTTTCTTGAATGCTTTGATTAAACTCATGTTGAACCTCTGCACGAACATTCGTGAACAGAAGTTTGTTTTGTAGGGTTGTTTGAATGGCATCTAAAATATAATTCACTTGGCTTTCAATCATATACACAATTGAATTGTGCCCAAGATTGGTATTTGGACCATAGAGCATAAAGAAGTTTGGAAAGCCACTCACAGTTAAGCCAAGGTATGCTTCTGCACCATCTTTCCATGTGTCTTTTAAGGTACGACCATCAAGGCCTGTAATCTGCATTGGTGCCATAAATTCCGTTGCGGCAAAGCCCGTCCCATAAATAATGGTATCGATTTCACGCAGATTTCCTTCCGTATCTAAAATTCCATTTTCGGTAATTTCTTGAATGCCAGTATTAATCACATCGACATGAGGTTGAGTCAGCGTTTCATACCACTGGTTAGAGATTAAAATACGTTTACAACCAATTGGATAATCTGGCATTAAACGGTGGCGTAACTTCCCATCTTTAACAACTTTTCGAATGTGGCGCTGGAATAAATATTCCACCAAAGGCATTTCATTGAGTGAAGTTGTAAAAGCAAGTAGGCGAATTTCATGGTGTCCATATTGCAAAGCACGATCTAGACTTTGCAAAATTGGCAGTTTACGGAACGCTTTTTTCTCTAAAGGCTGGTAAATCCGATCAGGTTTAGGAATCACGTAAGGTGCTGAACGTTGATAAACGTCTAGATGTGCTACTTGTTTTGCAATTTCAGGTACAAATTGAATTGCGCTTGCACCTGTACCGATCACTGCAACCCGTTTGCCAGTTAAGTCATAGTCATGATCCCAACGTGCTGAGTGAAATGCCTTACCTTTAAAGTTTTCAATACCTTTAAGTTTTGGATAGGCAGGGCGGTTGAGTTGGCCTACCGCGCCCACTAAGAATTCAGCTTCGAACTGTTCACCAGAAGTACTTTGAATGTGCCATACACCTTGCAAAGCATCAAATTCGGCACTGGTTATTTCAGTGTTAAATTGAACATGTGGACGAATGTCATATTTTTCCGCGCAGTGGCGTAAATATTGATAAATCTCTTGAGATGTTCCGTAGCGATTTTTCCAGCCGAGTTCTTGTTCAAAAGAAAAGGAATACAGATGAGAAGGCACATCACAGGCAGCACCCGGATACGTGTTGTCACGCCAGACACCACCTACATCAGCAGCTTTTTCAAATAGGGTAAATTGTTCAAAACCTGCTTGTTTGAGACGAATGGCAAGTCCTAGACCACCAAAGCCAGTGCCAATAATGGCAATGCGTACATTTTTATTTGAATTAGTAGACGAATTAAACATGGCTGCTCTAAATCCTTAAAAACAGTGAGCGAAAAATCGCAATTTCCTGTATGCAGAATAGACGTTTATTAACTTGATTTAGAGGATGGATGAGGACAAAATATTGTGATTCGAGGACATTCTGAGCAATACAGTGAAGTATGCATGGGCTTTTGAACGCAGTGTACATAGTGTTCGGTTAATGGCTGATTTTGCGATGGAATCAGGTATTTCTTATCAGACGATTTTAAAAGGGACTGGGCTTAGTCAACAACAATTACTCGACCCAAATATGGTGGTGACAGGCCATCAGGAATTACAGCTCATTCAAAACTTGGTTGAGCAACTAGGAGACAGACCGACACTAGGCTTAGAAGTAGGTACACGCTATCATTTCACCACATTTGGGCCATTAGGTATGGCTCTGATGAGTAGTGCTAGCATTCGTGAAGCACTAGATTTGGCTTTAACCTATTTTACTTTAACTTTTGCTTTTACCCGCTTTGATGTATCCGATACGCCACAGGGCGTCCGCATTGAAATTGATGAGCAAGATATTCCCTTATCAGTTCGTCAATTCATTATTGAACGAGATGCCGCTGCGCTCATTACGGTACAACGAGATTTGGTGCAGGATAACTTTTGCCAGTATTTGGCTTTTTCTTTTCAACCCAAAGGTGATGTTCAGCCTTATCAAGATTTATTTGGCGTAATACCAGCATTTGGCTCAGTTAAAAGCTTTGTAATTCTGGATCCGCAAAAAGTAGATCAAAAGCTACTTATGGCAAATGATTTGGTGCTATATACAGCCGAAGAACAGTGCCGCCAAATATTAGAAAAACGCCAATCACAAAATAAATTTACAACCTTGGTGCAACAGCAACTTATGAATGTGAGAGGGGAAATGCCTTCTATGGAAATAGTCGCTGACCGATTGCATTTAAATGTTCGTACTTTACGCCGTCATTTGGCATTAGAGGAAATGACTTTTATTCAGATACGTGAAGAAGTAAGGCAAGTTCTAGCAGAGCAGTATTTGGCATTACCGAAAACTTCGGTTGAACAGATTGCTGAGTGGCTAGGCTATGCAGAACCTGCCAGTTTTATTCATGCTTATAAAAGATGGCATGGAAAAACACCTCATGCCATGCGTTTAGTACAAAAATAAAAAAGATGAAGGGTGCTTTTGCTTTCCCTTCATCTAAAGAGTGGTTTATTTAATAAAGCTCAGTTGTTTGCTGATTTTTTCTAAAATTGGAGCTTTCTTGGCCTGAAACTCAACTTTGTTTTGTTGAATCAGATTATTGCCTTTAGTGTCGATAGAAATAATGAGCGGGCCAAATTCTCTCACACGATTTATCCAAAGAGTTTCTGGCATACCTAAATCCTGCCATTCAGCACCTTCAATCTCTTCAACCAAAGTTGCTGCAAGCACTGCGCACCCACCTGGGAAAATCGCATGAACGGCAATATTTTCCTGACATCCAACAGCCGTTTCAGGCCCCATACCACCTTTACCCACAATAAGCTTAACGCCTGTTTGCTTGATAAATTCCCGTTCGAATTTTTCCATTCGCATACTGGTTGTTGGGCCAATCGAAACCATTTCGAAGTCGTTTTCACCTTTCTTGCGCACAATAGGGCCAGCGTGAAAAATCGCTCCGCCTTCAAGATTAACTGGTAGTTCTCGACCTTGTTCGATCAGTCTGCGATGGGCAACGTCACGACAAGTAACCAAACGGCCAGTCAAATAAACGACATCACCGACTTTAAGGTCTAAAAGATCTTCATCTTTGATTGGCGTTGTCAGAATTTTTTTCATAGTACAACTCCTTCATGAGACAAGATTTCATACGACATATCTGGATTAATCTTAATTTTGCCACGGCGATGTGCCCAGCAACCTGTATTTACGGCAACCCCAATGGTTGATGGGTGGCGTGCAGAAGATTCAATATTGACTCCCATCACACTGTTATTCCCTGTGAGTCCCTGAGGGCCAATACCAATTTCATTAAGACCTTGTTCTAACAGTTGTTCCATTAAGGCTGCGCGTGGATTATCACTTGTTGAGTCAACTGGACGCATAATCGCGAGTTTAGAAAGACGAGCTGCAGTTTCAACCGAAGTTGATACGCCGACACCAACCAGTAACGGTGGACAGGCATTTACACCGCGTTCGGTAATAACGTCCATCACAAATTCAGCAACACCTTCGTAGCCTTGACCTGGCATTAAAACTTTTGCCGCACCCGGTAGGGTACAACCGCCGCCAGCCATATAGACATCAATGGTACAAGTGTCGAGTTCAGGCACAATACGCCAGTCTAACCATGGAATTTGAGTACCTGTATTGGTGCCCGTATTTTTTTCATCAAAGGTTTCGACAGCGTTGTGGCGTAAAGGACCTATGCGTGTTGCTTCAGCAGTTGCTTCGCTCAAAATATCTTGAAGTTCACCAAGCAAAGGGAAGTTAGCACCGGCTTCAACGAAATATTGAATGACACCTGTGTCTTGACAGCTTGGGCGGTTGAGTTTATCCGCAGCTTGCTGATTTTCTTCCATCGAATCATAAACTGATTTAGCCAATGGATTGGTTTCTAAAGTACGCAGTTCAATTAACTTGCTTTTCACATCTTTAGGTAGGCGTTTTCCAATATAAGCCGTAAATTTGGCCATGGTGTCCGTAAGGGACTGGACGGCAATATCTTTGTCCATGTTGTGCTCCTTGAAGAAACTTGTTCAGATCTAATTGATGTAAATAAAGTTAGTGGGTGGCTTTGGCAGTGTTTACTTTCACTTTTTGGGAGAAGCTCAGCACTAGTGTCAGTAAGGTCGAGATAATGAGTAGGCCTGCTACAAAATAGAGTCCACCTGTGAAATCTCCAGTTTGATCTTTAATCCAGCCGATCATGGCAGGGCCTGCAAACCCACCTAAATTTCCGATTGAGTTAATCGTGGCAATGCCTGCTGCTGCGGCTGATCCTGACAAGAACATGGTTGGCATGCTCCATAGTGGTGGCTTGGCACAGCTAATACCGACATTCACAATGGTAAGTGCTGCAATTAATCCAATGACATTGTGTGTGCCAGCTGCAATTGCGAGACCAACTGCTGCGGTTAAACATGCGAGAGCAACATGCCATGTACGTTCATTGGTGCGGTCAGAGTGTCGAGACCATAAAACCATGGCAATGACAGAAACGATTGGTGGAATGGCATTTAAAAGCCCGACGGTCATAGACGTTACGCCAAGCTGTTTAATAATTTGTGGTGCCCAGATGCCGAGGGTATAAAGCCCAGCCGATGTTCCGAAATAAATCAATGCAAGGGCAAGTACTCGTGGGTTGGCAAGACCGCGAAGAATGCTGTGATGCTGAGGTGCATTTTTCCCGACATCTTCTTCATTCATCGTTTTTACAAGCCATTCGCGTTCATCCTGTTTTAACCAAGTGGCTTGTTCAGGGCGGTCAGTCATATATTTAAAAACGACAACGCCTAAGATGAGTGCTGGTATTGCTTCAATAATGAACATCCATTGCCAGCCAGCGAGTCCCCAAATTCCATGCATTTCAAGTAACACGGCAGAGATTGGTGAACCAACTGCTGTGGCAATTGGGGCGGCTGCCATAAATAAAGCAATCACACCAGCGCGATGGCGTGCAGGAAACCAGTAAGTTAAGTACAAAATAATGCCCGGAAAGAAACCCGCTTCGGCAACACCGAGTAAAAATCGCATAACATAAAAGCTGGTTGAGCTTTCTACAAACGCCATACCAGCTGCAATCAGACCCCAAGTCACCATGACTCGAGCAATCCAGATACGGGCACCGACTTTATGCAAAATAATGTTGGATGGGACTTCAAATAAGAAATAGCCCAAAAAGAAAATTCCGGCACCAAACCCGAGAACTGAGGCGGTAAACCCTAGATCTTCTTTCATGGTGAGTGCGGCAAAGCCAATATTGACGCGATCGATATAGGCTACAAGGTATAACAACATAATAAACGGTACGATTCTCCATGTGATTCGACGTAACGTTCGCTTTTCAATATCCATTTCCATGTCATGACTCCATATTCATGACTACCAATCCTGATTGGTAGTTTTCGCTTTCTTTACCGCTATTCATTCGGCTAGATGGCTTTTCCCGTTCATCCACAGCATTCCTTCTGCGGACGTTTTTATGCTCTTAAACAAGAGACGACTTATGTCGGGAAATAATGAAATGGATGTTAAACCCTTTAAAAAACTGATGAATCGATATAAAGTTAAATCACTATTGCAAAAAACTTAATAATCATGAACGCAGATACGGAATTAGCTTTCTTTTGTTTATTGGTTAAACAAGGAAGTCTTGTCGCGACGGCACGAGAGTTAAACTTGACTCCACCTGCGGTTTCTAGACGTTTAACTCAACTTGAAGAGCGTTTAGGAGTAAGGCTTTTAAATAGAACAACACGCCGAATTAGCTTAACCAGTGAGGGTGAGGTCTACTTTGAAAATGCGGTTCGTATTTTAAAAGAGATCGATGAAATGGAGCGTTTAGTTTCAAGTAGTCGGGCAGCACCCAAAGGGGTATTGCGTGTGAATGCTCCTTTAGGCTTTGGTCGTTCTTATATTGCTCCAGCGATTTCTACATTTGCTAAAATCTATCCTGATGTCGATGTTCAACTGCATTTAACTGACCGCCCGATTAATCTGCCAGATGAAGCCATTGATGTGTCAATCCGCTTTGGCGAAATACCTGATTCACGTCTAATTGCCAAAAAATTGGCAGCCAACCGCCGTTTATTATGTGCATCACCTAGCTATTTAAAAATGGCAGGGCAACCGCTCACTCCCCATGATTTAACGCAGCATCAGTGCATTGTGATTCGGCAAAATGATTCTGCTTATGGGAATTGGCGGTTAAGTCATGGCAAACAAGTTGAAACTGTTAAAGTTCATGGGCAACTGAGTACGAATGATGGTGCAGTCGCATTAAATTGGGCCTTAGAAGGCTATGGTATTTTGATGCGAGCAGAGTGGGACGTAGCAAAATATTTAAGAAGTGGTAGATTAGTTCAAGTGCTAGAGGATTATGAAACACCACCAGCAGATGTCTATGCGGTGTATTTAAAGAGACTGAATCTGTCACCTAAAGTCGCGCACTTTTTAGATCATTTACGCCAATTTTTAAATCAGCATGTTGATGGGCCAGAGCCGCGTTCAAGCTGGTAATGATGGTATTCACCTTGATTAAAAAAGCCAACTTAAAGTCTAAGTTGGCTTTCAACATTAGTTTTTATTTAACCGCAAATGCAATAATCGTGTTGCTGAAGTGTGGCGAATTTCATCGATTCGTGTATTAAAATATCGTTCAGTAATGGCTTCACCTGATAAGTCTTCGACCACTTCAAAACCCATCTGCTCCACTGCATGATGTAAATCTATTGGTTTAAATTGACCTAGTAAAGGCTCTTTCAGCAAATGGGTAAATTGTGCAACGCCGATACTTCCAAGTCGCTCAATACCATTTAATTCCTGAAAATCGGTCGAATAGTCGAGTACCACTTCGCTACCGTTTGCAGCAAACTCAGCAATACTTTTTAAAGTTTGTAGCGTAGTGTCCGGTTTTAAATAATGAGTGGTGCCCAGCCAAGAAAAGAAAGCCGGAGCTTTTCGTACATAGCGACTTCGGGCAAGCGCTTCAGAGATAGATTCTTTTTCAAAATTAATAGAAACAAATTCAACAGTAGAGGGAAGTTCGCCTAATTTTTTGAGTTTAGATTGTTTGGCCGCTTGAGTATCAGGATGGTCCACTTCAAAAATTTTTAACGTTGGATAATGCTGTGACTCACGTAGTACAAAAGAGTCTAGACCAGCACCCACTAATACATATTGCTCAATATTGTGTTGAACAGCCTGATCCAGTAAGTCTTCGGCATAACGAGAGCGACCGACCACTTGCCCAGTAAGTAAACCTAAAGTACGATTTAAAACCGAAGAATTCATCACTTTAACAATCAGCGGGTTAGAGAGCAGTTTTTTCCAGCCTTTACTTGTTAGTTCAAAAGCATAGGGATCTGAAAATACAGGGTTCGTCGTATTTTTAAAGTGATTTGCGCGTAAGGCAGCAGCAGCTTCGGCAGTACGGCTTGATTGACCTTCTTTCATCTTTAACCTGTTCTTTTATTTCTTGAAGATTCAATGAAGAAAGCAGTGTATTTTATAAAAAAACAAAAATACACTGCTCATTCATAACAACGGATTTGGTCAAAATTACAAGTTAATGTATTTTTGACGTTTGATATGTGACTTCATAATCTTTTAAATCTAGATTTTTCAAACGTTGTTTTAGCTTTTTCAATGACCATGGCCATGCAGCAAAGTTGCGACCATTGGCATCAAGGTAATAACTCTTACATCCGCCGCTATTAAATACCGTTGTTTGTAAGTGCTTTTGCACCAAGTCGTTATGCTTTTTAATTACATCTGACTTAACGTTTAACTTGCTAATTCCTTTATTTTTAATTTTCAATAAGCCATCTACGATATAGTCGAGTTGTGCTTCTGCCAAACCAATAAACGAGTCATAAACCAGTACGTTAGGCCCTAAAATTAAAAATGCATTTGGTACATTTTCAATGTTGGTTCCTAAGTAAGCTTCTGGTGAAGTGTTTTTCCATAAATCATTTAAACGTTGGCCTTTTTCATTAAACACACGTTTGCCGATTGGTGGGTGAGATACTTCAAAGCCTGTACCCCAAATAATCACATCAACTTCGTGGCGTTCACCATTTGCAGCAATAACAGTATTGCCTTCAACTTTTACTAAACCATGAGGAATCAGAGTCGTGTTTGGTGCTTGTAGTGCAGGGTAGTAGTTGTTAGCAAACAAAATACGTTTACAGCCAATATCAAAATTAGGCGTTACGTTTTTGCGTAATTCAGGGTCTGCAATTTGAAGTTTAAGTAATTGCTTGCCGAGTACATTGACTGGTTTTAGAGCAAGTGGATTACGTAAACCAAAGTTAATTGCATTTAGCGTTAGCGCTACACTTTTACGCCAGCTCGCTTGAATAGACGGATATTTAGCAATGACGGATTTACTCAACTCGCCCAAGTCGGTATCTGGTTTTGGCAGCACCCAAGGAGCTGTACGTTGGAACACAAACAGCTCTTTTGCTTTGGGTTGAATTTGTGGCACAAATTGGATGGCAGATGCACCCGTACCAATCACGGCAATACGTTTACCAGTTAAGTCATAATCATGATTCCATTTCGCTGAATGGAACATTTCACCTGTAAATGTTTCTAAGCCTTCAAGACGTGGAATTTGAGCTTCGGTAATTGGACCTGTGGCAAAAATAACGGTTTTAGATAAATATTGGCCAGTAGTGGTATCAAGTACCCATACATGACGTGAGTCATCCCACGCTGCGTTAAGCAACTCGTTGTTAAACTCGATTTTAGATGTAACATTAAATTCGTTACTTACGTCTTCCAAGTAACTTAAAATTTCTGGTTGACGCGCAAATAAGTGACTCCATTTTGCACTAGGCGCAAACGAATAAGAATACAAAGCTGACGGTACATCACAGCCACAGCCCGGATAGGTGTTTTCACGCCAAGTGCCACCCACACGTCCTGCTTTTTCAATAATTTTATAGTTGGTATAGCCAACTTGGTCGAGACGAATCGCTGCGGCGATACCGGAAATTCCGGCACCGACAATAAAGGTGTCGTAAATATGGCTAGGTGAATTGACAGCTTTTTTTGCTGATGCATTTGTTTTCATTTGAGCAGTCATATGGGTACTACCTATAAAATTTCTTATTTAAATAATTTGTAAGAGGTACCAAGGAACTTGGTATACAAACTTGGAGATGCACGTTTCATCAGCCAGAACAACTTCGCATCGATTTGAGGGATGGTATAAAGCTCATCCTGATCAAGACGGTTAAGAGTGAGTTTGGCGACGTCATCACTTGTGGTGAGTGCGTAGTTCATGAGCGCATGGTCTGCAAGTTTTGAATAACGACCCGGAATACGACCATTTTTAATGATATTGGTGGGAACTAAAGTCGGGCATAGCACATTGACTTTAATATTAAACTTACGCAGTTCGGCAGAAAGTGTTTCAGATAGCGCACGCACACCCGCTTTTGTTACGTTATACGCGGTCATTTCTGGAGCAGCAGTGTAAGATGCCGCCGAAGCCACATTAATAATCGCGCCGTAACCTAACTTTTTAAACTTGGGAACAAATGCATGACAACCATGAATAACACCCCAAAGGTTAATATTCATGACCCAGTTCCAGTCTTCTAGACTGAGTTCGTCAAACTTGCCACCCAAACCCACTCCGGCATTATTAATGACAAGAGTTACAGGGTGCCCAAGTAAAATTTCAGCAGTTTCAGCTAAATGATTTACTTGTTCTGCATTACCCACATCACAACGCATAGCAAAAGCTTTTGCGCCTTCTTGTTCAAGAAGCTTTACGGTTTCTTCTGCGGCTTCTAAATTAATATCTGCACACACTACGCTGCCACCACGTTTTGCCAGTTCAATTGCAAAACTCCGACCAATTCCGCTACCTGCACCCGTCACGACGGCATAAGCTTTTTGGCTTGGTTTAACTCTCTTTTTGCCAAATAAAATCATGATTCATCCCGAAATAGATTTAAGGAAAACCAGCCATTGAGTAGTGACTGGTTACAAGCCAATTAAGACATGCGTACAGGAGGGGTAAATTCCTTCACAAAGTAAGGTGCAATTGCACCGCCTTCGCTTAGTAATTTGTTTTTGTAATATTCTAGATATTCAGTCGTATCATGATCATTTGGGTGGAAATCAGGGCGTAAGTAGTCAAGAATTTGACCAATTGTGCTACCAAATACGCCATCTTTTGGACCAAAAATAAGTCCTACACCTCGGCGAGCGTCTTTCCAGAATTTTCTAGTTAACATTTCCTGTGGCTTTCTTAAAACAGGAATAAACAAGGTAGTCGCTGGGATTAAACCTAAAATAGTGAACAAAGCTAAGAAGAAACCAGAAGCTCTTAGTGGGTAGCTACCATTAAGTAATTGATAAACATCATAGGCAATGTCTTTATGCTCGGATTCTTCAAGCATATGCCACATCCATAACGCACGGCTTTTCGCATCATCCGAATAGTAGAAATTCTTTTCGTGCTTCATCATGTATTCAGCAAGTACAGCCGTAAAATGCTCAATACCAGCCATCATCGATAATTTCAGTGGTTGCGGGAATTTTAAAAACACATATTTAAAGAAGTTCTCGCCCAAGAAACGATATAAATCGACAGGGTACTCAACATCTTTAAGCGCATCGTTATATTCATTGTGCAATTTTGAATGAATGGCTTCTTGACCAATGAGGGAGGTAACGCGTTGCTTTAACACGGGGTCTTGAATAAATTCGCGGTGGTGACGAGCAGTTTCAATCACCAAGTCTTCACCATAGGTTAGAAATACTGAAAGCGTAGCAAAAAAAATCGTCGCAAATTGATTGTCCATATAGAATCTGACATCAATTTCCTTTCCATCAAAACCAATATTTAAATGACGGATTGGGATAGATTTTTTACTGGCAAAATCTGGTAACTCGATTTCACGGTAAAATTTAATTTTGTTTAGTGATTTTTTAACTGTGGTCGAGATCATGGCGACACCTTCAGATCAATCAGTGATAGTGCGATATTGCTGAAAACCAAAAAGCTTTGATTTCCAACAGGGCACTGTAAATTCCATTTTCAAAAAGCAGTTTTCTCTGCTTACTGAGTACGGTGATGTTGCTCCGTTATTTGTTTGATTATTTGACTGAATAACGGAAAAAGAGGCGAACTTGATAAAATGAATCAACCTCTTTTTAGATTTTTTCATGTTAATCTGAGTTTATGTTCGGATTCAATTCGGGTAACTTTTCAATTTATTTAAGCTCAAATCTAATGTATAAATAAAATAAAAAATTAGCTTAAAATTTTATTAATACATTGATTTTTATTTGAATATTTTAATTTCTTTTAAAAGTAATTTCCTAATAATAAAAGAACTCATAACTATGTTTTGCCATACCTCTAAAGAAATTGTGTCATGAAGTTTGACAAGTATTCGGATTTTGTTTTTTTATTAGGTTAGGGCTAAATTACATGCTAACCTGAGCTTATGTTCGGATTATTTATAAGAAAATATGTCTACGCGAAAACCCCGTCAGGCACGAGCCAAAGTCACTGTTGATACTATTATTGAAGCAGGTTTTATTGCCGTAGCATTGCATGGACCAAGTGGTACCACTACACGTCATATTGCAGAAATTGCAGGTGTGAGTGTTGGGTCACTTTATGAGTATTTTAAAAATAAAGAAGAAATTTATGATGCGATGAATCACTACTTTGTGAGTGAAATTCTCGATATGATTAAAGAGTTAACTCCTACAATTCTAGAGTTGGAGTTAGAGCCTGTTATCGAAATGATCTTTTATACATTTAGTGATTTATTAAAGAAGAATAATGACCGTTACTTAACCGTTTTACGTTATGCAGGTGAGTTGCAATACGACAAATATATTCCAAAAATTGAACAGGCTTTAATGGAAGTCATCATGAAATATATGATGCATAATCCAAAATATTTAAAAATTAATAACTTACCTGTCATTACTTACATTTGTATAAATAGCGGTATTTTTAACGTAGCAAGACATCTTATTTTACCTAACCCATTTATTAGTTTTGATGAAATGGTGCAAGGGTTAACCACTATGATCATGAGTTATATCAATACTGAAATGGCACGCTCGGAAGAACATTCATAGTTTTTAATTTCAATATATAAAAAAACACCTGCATATAACTATGCAGGTGTTTTGTTGATTATGGCATGGTTGGAACTTCTTCTGGACGCATATCAAAAATCAGAATTTCAGCATTATCACCATTAGTAAATGATAACTTGCCTCCATCACGAATTCGCGCAGCATCACCCGTGTTAAAGGTTTTACCGTTTACATCAATACTGCCTTTTGCCACATGTAGGTAAACATAACGTCCTTCTGGAATTGCAAACTCTGCTGTTTCTTCGCCGTCAAAAAGACCAGAATAAATATTAATATCTTGTTTGATCGACAAAGTTTTTTCGCCACCTTTTGGTGAAATCATCAAGTGCAATTTACCGCGTTTGTCTTCCTCAGAAATATGCAATTGTTGATAGCCCGGGGTGGTGTTCACTTCGTTTGGAACAACCCAAATTTGCAAGAAGTGCACGTTTTCTTGTGCAGAGTGGTTAAATTCACTATGAGCAACACCACGTCCTGCGCTCATTAATTGAATATCACCAGGCACAATCACCGAACCTGTACCCATTGAATCTTTATGTTCTAACGCACCTTCAAGCACATAAGAAATAATTTCCATGTTGCGGTGAGGGTGAGTGCCAAAACCTTTCGATGGAGCAACAGTATCGTCATTAATCACAAGCAAATCTGAAAAACCTACTTGTTTCGGGTCCCAATAATTTGCAAATGAAAACGTGTGTTTTGACTGTAACCAGCCATGATGTGCTGCACCACGCTCATGAGATAAACGCATATCAAACATGATTTATTATCCTCATTCAATTTTTTTCTCTGAATGCAGTTTATCGTTTTCATTTATGCAATGAAGCTCTAAAAACAGAAAGCTTGGTGTGATTTTTGGAACGCTGAAGTATTAAAATGATTTATTTGGAAAATAGGCATAATATTTCATTTATTATCTTTTTAAGCCATCTTTTTGTCATTTTAGGACAAGTGTCCTTTATTTAAATTATTATGAATAATATTAGCTTATATAAGTTGTTTGAAATAATCAAAAAATATTTAAATTGGCAAAAAGTTTCAAAGTGGGTTGGCTTTTTTTGTCCTTGTTCGAGTAATGCATCAAGCGCACTATTTAACCTGATTTGGTGAATTTAACCTCGCTTAAGTTCATAAAACATGGCAAGGCAGATGTAACCGAGCAAATTTTTGTTCTAGAGCAGTTAAAGATTGCAAGAAATAATTTAAAGACAACTTTACCTGTTTGATTCGACGCTGCCTTGTATTTAACAAATTTTATAGGGTGTCAAAAATGGTCGCTCAAGCTATCCGAAATATTATTTCTCCTAAATCAGTTATGGCTCAGTATCAAAAGATAGATTTTTCAAATAAAGGATCTATCCCAATCCGCCATCTTAATATCGGATTTGATGGCAAAGAAATTGATATCGAGTTTTACGTCAACAATCAGTTTGCAACTTTGTTCTTTGCAACGCTTTCGGTTTTTTTGACCTACGGTGAAGATCTTGTCATCGAAACTGCCCGTCACCACCGTGAATTTATTCAAGACCCAATTTTAAAACAGCGTGTTACTTCTCTTATTGGTCAAGAGGCCATCCATTCAAAATTGCATAATGAATTCAATGATGCAATTAAAGAGCTGGAATATCCGGTCGATTTATATCGTTTCTTAGGTGAAAACTTCTTTAAATATGTGTTTTTAAAATTCCCACAGCCATTAAAGCTTTCACTTATGGCAGGCATTGAGCACTTTACGGCAGTTCTCGCTGAATACATGATGAAGCATGAAAAGAACTTTTATTATACCGACGATGCGAAAAGCCGAGCGTTATGGATGTGGCATATGCTTGAAGAGTCTGAGCACAAAGATATTGCTTATGATGTCTATCAGGTTTTGAACGGTAACTATCCATTGCGTGCAACCGGTTTTCTAATGGCTTTCATTACCATTTTAGGGCTTATTCCAACCGCAACATTATTTGTGCCTGTACTGCATAAGCCACAAGAAATGCTGACCAGAAAATTCTGGAAAGATGCACGTCGTGGCGTCAACTTAATTTTTAGTCCAAAAGATGGCGTATTCGGTAGCACCGTTGGCCAGATTCTGGATTATTTACGTCCAAGCTTTCATCCAAATGATCATGACACAACTCAATACCTTGAGTACTACAAAAAGAAATTACTTAACGAGGGCGGTGCAATTGCACCTTACTTTGTGAAGGAATTTACTCCCCCAGTTCGTGCAGTTTCATAAGGCTGTTGGTCACGGCAGTAATACCCAAATTACTGTCGTCTCCCTAAAATTTTTTAGGATTTACTATGATTCTATTTGGTAAGAAAGACCAGCCTAGCCGAAACGCATATGCTGTTGTGACAGGGGCAGGTAGTGGAATTGGCCGTAGCTTTGCACTTGAATTGGCAAAACGCGGTGGCAACGTGGTATGTGCGGATATTAATTTAGAAGCTGCTGAAGAAACCGTAAAGTTAGTTGAACAGCTTGGACAAAAAGCTTTTGCAGTCAAGTGCGATGTTGGACAAGCAGAACAAGTACAGGTTTTGGCTGATCAAGCAGAGCAATTATTAGAGCATCCGGTAACACTGATTATTAATAATGCTGGCGTAGGTCTAGGCGGCAAATTTGATGAAATGAGCTTGGAGGACTGGAAGTGGTGTATGCACGTAAACCTATGGGGCGTTATCCATGGTTGTCATGCATTTGTGCCAAAGCTCAAAAAATTAGGTTACGGCGCAATTATTAATGTAGCTTCAGCTGCGTCTTATACTGCAGCACCAGAAATGAGTGTCTATAACGTAACGAAAGCGGGTGTATTGGCATTATCAGAAACCCTTTCAGCTGAGCTTCGCAAATTCAATATTAAAGTGAATGTGCTGTGCCCGACTTTGGTTCCGACCAATATCATTAAAAATGGTCGTATTCCAGGGCGCTATTCAAAACTAGCTGATCATGCACTCATGAATTATGCCATGACCACCAGTGATGCAGTTGCAACATTAACATTGAACCGATTAGATCGAGGGCAGCTCTATACCACGCCACAGATCGACGCCAAATTATTCTGGCTTATGAAAAGAACGTCACCAACGCTATATGCAAAGTTCCTTGGGCTTTCGTATCAATTATTTAAATAAAATTTTGTATAGGCAGAAAAATTATGGTCACTAAACCTAGAACAAATACACGTACACGTAAAACCCAAGAGGTTCTCCATATTTATGACACTTTTATTGTTGGTGCAGGCATTTCTGGTTTAGCTGCAGCAATCAAGCTAAATGAAGCAGGCTTAACCAATTTTAAAATTATTGAGAAAGCGAGCCGCGTCGGTGGTACTTGGCGTGAAAATACTTATCCGGGTTGTGGTTGTGATGTTCCATCATCGCTTTATTCTTACTCGTTTGCCCCAAGTGCAAAATGGAGTCACTTATTTGCACGCCAACCGGAAATCTTAAGTTACTTAGAAGATGTAAGCCGTGACTTTGATATTGAGTCTTTAATTGAATTCAATACCGAACTATTAAATGCAGAATGGGACAGTCTAGAAAATGTTTGGAAACTCGAGACAAGCTCTGGTTTGTATATCGCTAAAACAGTTCTATTTGCTACTGGTCCAATTACTGAAGCTCAGATACCACGCCTTGAGGGTTTAGATACTTTTACTGGTGAAATGTTCCATTCAGCAAAATGGAACCATGATTATGACTTAACTGGTAAACGCATTGCCGTGATTGGTACGGGTGCATCTGCCATCCAATTTGTGCCACAAATCCAACCTAACGCAAAAGAGCTGTTTGTGTTCCAACGTACAGCACCTTGGGTACTGCCAAAACCAGATACCGACTTGGGTGAGTTAAGTAAATCCGTTATTGCTAAATATCCAGCTATTCAAGCGACTTGGCGACAGACTGTGGCGAGTACTTTAAATGTCATTAATTTTGGCTTACGCAATCCAAAAGCTTTAAAGCCTGTCAATTTTGCTGCGAAACAACTATTAAAGTTGCAAATTAAAGATCCGGTTCTACGTCAAAACGTAACACCTAATTTTGATATTGGTTGTAAACGTATTTTATTTGCCAATAACTACTATCCAGCGTTACAGGCATCTAACACTACACTTATTCCACATGGTCTGCTTAAAGTTGAAGGCAATACTGTTATTGCTGCCAATGGTGAACGTCACGAAGTTGATGTGATTATTTGGGGCACGGGTTTTGAAGTGTCTCATCCACCAATTGGTAAATGTGTACACAATGAGCAAGGACAATGTTTGGTTGATCTTTGGAAAGACTCTTCACCAGAAGCTTACTTAGGTACCAATATTGAAAATGTGCCGAATGCATTTCTTATGCTAGGACCTAATGTGTTGGTTTACGACTCCTTTATTGGTCTTGCTGAAGCACAACTGCAATATATTGTTGATGGTTTGCTACAAATGAAGGCAAAGGGGATTGCTAAACTTTCCGTTAAGTCAGAAGTGATTAAAAAGCATAATGAGCTTGTACAAAAACATCTGCAAACCACTGTATTTAATAGTGGCGGATGTAAAAGTTACTATCTCGATGCTAATGGCCGTAATTTTGCCGCATGGCCATGGTCTTTGAAAAAACTTAGACAGCGTTTAAAACATTTAAAGTTAGAAGAATATGAAGTGGTGCATGAGGCTGATTTGATAAAGGCAAAACCTAAAGTTGAAGAAATTGTCGGTTAATTAATTTATAAAAGCCCATTTTGATTGATTGAAATGGGCTTTTTATTATTTGGGAATTGAATAAATAAATTAAAATTCAATCAATAATATAGTGAAGTTAAATTGAAAAATAAATTTAAATATACTTAAAAATGAAAGAGGGAAAGCAGTGTATATAAGTTTTTAATAAAAAATATAGTGATTTTTAAAAATGAATTTTTAAGTGAAAAGTTTCCTTTTTAAGCTTTTTTAAAATTGTAAATTAGAAAAAATTTTTTATATCAATAGCTTGAGTGATTGGTAATTATTGTAAATAAATGTGAAAGTATTCACAAACTGGTTATTTTTTGTTAAGATCATTAACATTAAAAACATAGAGATAATAATAATGATCAATAAAGTATTAATAGTGTTGTGTGTGAGTATCGTGTTTGTATTAGGGTATTGGGCGTATTTAGATAGCCAAAATAAAAAACACCAAGAACTTATGCGAATTATTCAAGAAGCAGAAAAAAACTTGCAAACGATTGAGCGAAATCCTAATCGTGTTAGTCATAGCAATTTAGCTTCTTATACTTTGCAAAACTATCTCAGTGATAAAAAAGTTTTTTTCTAGTCAAAACTGTTGTTGTAATTTGCTTTAAAAAGACTGTCATTGGTCATATCTTTTCATAAATTTTGATCATGTTGCGATTGAATCTGTTAAACTTATTTAACGTATAGTAAAAAAGCTGCATAGGGGTTATGCAGCTTTTTTGTGTTTCAAGAGGGGCTGTGTCTATTTTCTATGTATGAAATCAAAATTCAAATGAGTGGCATATTTGTTGCTTCATCTATTTGAGGTTTTTGTTTAGAGATCTGATCAGAAAAACAAGATTGCTCAGATACCTACATAGAAGTACATATTCCACAGCTCAGATTTTGCATAGAGGCTACTTATGGCGGCGCCCAATTCTTCGGCAGGCTGGTTAGAGCGTTTATTTAAGTTAAGCGACAATAAAACCACGTTTCGAACAGAAGTTCTTGCTGGTGTAACTACATTTTTAACGATGTGTTACATCATCATTGTCAATCCACTCATTTTATCTGAAACCGGCATGGATCATGGCGCCGTATTCGTTGCAACCTGTTTGGCGGCAGCAATCGGTTGTTTAGTGATGGGTATTATTGCCAATTATCCAATTGCATTGGCACCGGGCATGGGGCTTAACGCTTATTTTACCTATTCGGTATGTATGGGCATGGGAGTGCCATGGCAGACGGCTTTAGCAGCTGTTTTTGTTTCAGGAATTGTCTTTCTTGCTATTAGCTTCTTTAAAGTTCGTGAAGCGATTGTCAATGCAATTCCAATGTCGCTTAAATTTGCGATAGGCGGGGGTATTGGTTTATTCCTTGCACTTATTGCGCTAAAAAATGCCGGCATTATTGTTGCCAATCAAGCGACATTGGTAGGTTTGGGTGATATTAAACAGCCTACAGTGTTGTTGGCTTTATTTGGATTTTTATTGATTGTAGTTTTACATCAGCTTAAAGTTCGCGGTGCCATCATTATTAGTATTTTAGTCGTTACAGCAATTGCGACCGCTTTAGGCTTGAATCAATTTAAAGGTGTAGTAGGTCAAATCCCTTCAATTGCACCAACATTCATGCAAATGGACTTTAAAGGCCTGTTTACTGCAAGTATGGTCGGTGTCATCTTCGTATTCTTCATTGTTGACTTGTTTGACAGTACGGGTACTTTGGTTGGCGTTTCACACCGCGCAGGGCTTTTAAAAGATGGTAAATTACCACGTTTGAAAAAAGCATTATTTGCTGACTCTACAGCTATTGTTGCTGGTGCTGCATTGGGTACTTCATCAACTACGCCATATATCGAATCAGCTTCAGGTGTAGCGGCGGGTGGGCGTACTGGTTTAACTGCAGTCGTTGTTGCTGTTTTATTTATCTGCTGTTTATTTTTAGCTCCTCTTGCTCAATCTGTGCCAGGTTTTGCAACAGCCCCAGCTTTGTTATTTATCGGTGTACTTATGATCCAAGGGATCACGCACATTGATTGGGATGATATTACAGAAGCTGTTCCAGCCTTTTTAACAATTGTATTTATGCCATTCGCGTACTCAATTGCAGATGGTATTGCAATGGGCTTTATCAGCTATGCATTAGTTAAACTATTCACAGGTAAGGCAAAAACTGTTCCATACATGGTGTGGATTATTGCTGCTCTTTGGGTATTTAAATTTATCGCTTTTGGCGGTTAATACGATTTTTTATAATTTCCTTCTAGAACTATATTTCGTAATCGTTATATAAGAAGGAAGTTATTGAAGGGTGTGTTACCACACCCTTTTTTCTTTAGATGTGGAGTTAATATGAATCAAGTCGAGCTGATTCAGGCCTTACCAAAAGCCGAGTTGCATGTGCATATTGAAGGGACATTTGAACCTGAATTAATGTTTGCTATTGCACAGCGTAATCAGATTCAGATTCCTTACAAATCTGTTGAAGAAGTAAAGCAAGCTTATAACTTTCATAATCTTCAATCATTTCTAGATATTTACTATGCTGGTGCAAATGTTCTTGTTCATGAGCAAGATTTTTATGATTTAGCATGGGCATATTTTGAGAAATGTGCAGAAGATCATGTCGTTCATACAGAAATGTTCTTTGACCCGCAAACCCATACTGAGCGTGGTGTTGCCTTTGCGACAGTAATCAATGGACTTAAACGTGCATGTGCTGATGCAAAAGCTAAATTTGGTATTAGCTCTCAGCTCATTATGTGTTTCTTGCGTCATTTAAGCGAAGAAGCTGCATTTGAAACGCTTGAGCAAGCTTTACCGTTTAAAAAAGACATTATTGCTGTAGGGCTTGATTCAAGTGAAGTAGGTCATCCACCAGCTAAATTTGAATGTGTTTTTGCTAAGGCACGTGAAGAAGGTTTCTTAATCGTGGCTCACGCAGGCGAAGAAGGCCCACCTGAATATGTCTGGGAAGCTTTGGACTTGCTTAAAGTAAAACGTATTGACCACGGCGTGCGTTCTGAAGAAGACGAACAATTAATGGCTCGTTTAATTAATGAAAAAATGCCATTAACCGTTTGCCCTTTAAGTAACTTAAAGCTATGTGTTGTTAAGGATATGAAAGATCACAATATCCGTCGTCTTTTGCAAAAAGGCGTACACGTGACTGTTAACTCGGATGATCCTTCATATTTTGGTGGATATATGAATGATAACTTCATTGCTATTCAGCAAGCCTTAGATTTAAGTAATGATGAGTTGAAGCAACTCGCAATTAACTCTTTTGAAGCCTCTTTCATTTCAGATGAAGAAAAACAAAAGTGGATTTCAGAAATCCAAAAAATCTAAATAAAAAAACCGCCTTTAATAGGCGGTTTTTTTAACATTGAATTTATTTAGCTTGTTTGGTCATGCTGTTTAAAACATTGTCTTTATCCACAAAGTGATGTTTTAAAGCTGCCAGAACATGTCCAACAATAAGCAAACCTGCAAACCATGAAATATAAATATGTAATGGTTTAACAATCGCTAATAACTCAGGGTTGTCTTGTACTAAACGTGGAATATTAAATAAATATAAAACTGGGGCAGGGTGACCAGCACTCCAGCTAAATAAGCAACCAGTAATAGGTAGCGCTACTAAAATCACATAGAGTAATAAATGTCCAATGTGAGCCAAAGTTTTCATTGTTGGTGACATGCTGTCAGGCAACTTTGGGGCTGGATGGGTGTAACGCCAGAAAAGGCGAATAACCACTAGAAAGATAATGGTTGTGGCGATGTTTTTATGCAGTGTAATGACATCACCTTTAAAGCTGCCATCAGTATCATAACTTAAAAAATTTCCACTGTAGAAACCAATCACCCAAGCCGTAATGAAAATGATTGCCATAACCCAATGCAAAATCTGTGCAGTACGGGTGTAGTATTGAGAGGATGAGGCAGGCATAAAAGACCCTAATTTTTTGTCATTTTAGCGCTAGATTTTATGGTAAAGCAGTATTTTTGAGAAATGTTGTTCTCGTAACGGAGCGTACTATAAACAGAACGCTTTAGCTGAAGCACATGATTAAATCAAACTGGAGTGTAGGAAAATTAGATTGCATAAATGCATCAATTTATTTGTTTCTTCTAAGCACGAGTTTAGGCAAAATACGCGCTGCTTACGTTCGATCAAAGGAAAAATGATGAAAAAATTGATGCTTGCTGTGGCACCAGTTGTTTTAGCTTTAACTGCATGTGCAACCACGCCTGGAGCAGGTTCTGCAGAAACTACAACTCAACAGTTAGGTATGGCTGCATTGAAAGTTGCTGTAAATGCGAAATGTATTACAGAAATTAATAATGTTCCTGCATGGAAAACAGCAACAAAGCTTATGACTGCTGAACAACGTGATAGTATTCAAACTAATGTTTGTGGCTGCGTAAGTGAAAAGGCACCAAACAGTGTTACGGCAGTTGATTTGGCTACTGCTGCACTTGACCCAGCTGCACGTGCAACAATAGTAACCCAAGTCGTTTCTAATACTGTAAATGCTTGCGTGGCTGAAGCTTTACAAAAGTAATTAATAATTTAAGTTTTAAAGAAGGCTGATTCATATTGATCAGCCTCTTTTTTTCATTGGAGTATACATGTTCGTTGCAGGCGTAGATGAGGCGGGGCGAGGCCCATTAGTGGGGTCGGTTGTTGCCGCAGCTGTTATTTTAGATCCGGAAAATCCGATTTTAGGACTAAACGATTCTAAAAAATTAACTGAAAAAAAACGTGAAAAGTTGTTTATTGAAATTCAGGAAAAAGCTTTAGCATGGTCAATTGCGGAAGCGACACATGCAGAAATTGATGAGCTAAATATCCTACAAGCAACATTTCTAGCAATGAAGCGAGCAGTGGACGGCCTTAAAACACTGCCTGAAAAAGTTATTGTAGATGGCAACCAAATTCCCAAAGGAATCATTATTCCTTGTGAAGCAATTGTTGGTGGAGATGCGAGCCACGCCGAAATTAGTGCTGCCAGTATCTTGGCAAAAGTCACACGTGATCGCCAAATGGCAGAATTAGATCAACAGTATCCATTATTTGGATTTGCCAAACATAAAGGCTATCCAACAAAAGCACACTTTGAAGCGATTGCAGCTCACGGGGTGATCGATCAACACCGTCGTAGTTATGCACCAGTAAAACGTGCATTAGGTCTATAAATTTATATACTTCCAAAAAATTTAAAGCGACTAGAAAGTCGCTTTAATTAGGGAGAGAATAACTTCATACTAACGATTGAAGTTTTTCTGTGCATAATTATCATCTTCATATGAAACTTGATAATCTTGATCAAGATGTTGAAGGTGTTCATGCATTGCACGTTCATGTTGAATACGTTGATAAATTTCTTCGCGATGAACAGAAACCTCTTTTGGCGCATTCACACCAATTCGAACCTGGTTTCCTTTGACGCCAAGCACAGTAACACTGACTTGATCCCCAATCATTAATGTTTCCCCGACACGGCGGGTCAGAATCAGCATGTTTATCTCCTTGCTAAACGCTTAAAACTGCAATATTGGTACCCAAATAAAAGCTCAACCTCAGTTTTCAGTCAGATTCTAACAGAAATATGAGAACAAAGTCATATTTTGATAATCACTGCCAAAAAACTTTCCGTTTAATATAACAGAGCCGCTATAAAAAAAACTATAGCGGCTCTGTGTTTTCTTTGATTATTGTCGGACAAGTAAACATTTTTTAATGAATTCTTGACCGTTTGGTAAAATTAAGCGCGGGCGCTGCTTTCACCATGTTCGCGATCTAAACCAAATGCGGTATGTAGGCAACGAACTGCAAGTTCAAGGTATTTCTCATCAATAATGACAGAAACTTTAATTTCAGAAGTTGAAATCATAAGGATGTTAATGCCTTCATCAGCAAGGGCAGTGAACATTTTGCTCGCTACACCTGCGTGTGAACGCATACCAACACCAACGATAGATACTTTAACGATGTCATCACGTGTTGAAACTTCACGCGCGCCAATATTTTTAGCAGTTTCGTTTAAGATTTTTTCAGCTTTCGCTAAATCAACACGGTTTACAGTGAAAGTGAAATCTGTTGTGCCATCTTCTTCAACATTTTGCACTATCATATCGACTTCGATATTGGCATCACTTACTGGTGATAAGATTTTAGAAGCAATACCTGGTTCATCAGGCACACCTAAAATCGTTAATTTTGCTTCGTCACGGTTAAAAGCAATACCTGCAATGATTGGCTGTTCCATATTGTCTTCCGCCTCAGTCGTAATGAGTGTACCTACATTTTCTTTAAATTCGTCGTCAAAAACGCCATCGTTGTCATTATCAAAACTTGATAATACACGTAAAGGAACTTGATATTTCCCAGCAAACTCTACTGAGCGAATTTGTAAAACTTTAGAACCTAATGATGCCATTTCTAGCATTTCTTCAAAAGAAATACGGTCGATTTTTTTGGCTTTAGGAGCAACACGAGGGTCAGTGGTGTAAACGCCATCTACATCGGTATAGATCTGACATTCGTCAGCTTTTAAAGCAGCAGCAAGAGCAACACCAGAAGTATCTGAACCACCTCGGCCTAGTGTTGTGGTATTTCCATTTGCATCAAAGCCTTGGAAACCAGCAACCACAATAACACGGCCTGCATCTAGGTCATTGGTCATGACATCTGTATCAATAGACTCGATACGCGCCTTGGTAAATGCACTGTCAGTTTTAATACCGACTTGACGTCCGGTATAGGATTTAGCTTCCACACCAATCGAATTAAGTGCCATAGCTAACATGGAAATCGTCACCTGTTCACCGGTTGAAACCATTTGGTCTAACTCACGTGGGTCAGGTGTTTCGGTAATGGCTTTAGCGAGGGCAAGTAAGCGGTTTGTCTCACCACTCATTGCAGATACGACCACAACAACCTTGTGACCGTGATCATGCCAACGCTTCACACGACGAGCAACATTTAAAATGCGCTCGGGGGTACCCATAGAAGTACCGCCATATTTTTGAACGATTAATGCCATAGTTGTTCCATATAAGCCATGACCCTGAGAGGCTTTTCAGGGTCAGTTACACAAAAAGTGAAGTCTTATTTTTGTTCAAGCCAAGCAGGCAATGCTGCAATAACTTGTCCAAACTTCTCGTTAAGTGGCGCGCCACCTTGTGCTAAGTCAGGTTTACCACCACCTTTACCACCTAACTCAGTTGCTAGATGTTTGATGATGTCACCTGCTTTTAGATTTGCAGTGTATTGCGACGCGACTGATGCAAGCAGGCTGACCTTGTCACCCTCTACACCTGCTAACACAATCACTGCATTCTCTAATTTTGATTTCACACTGTCATGCAAGTTGCGAAGCGCTTTTGCATCAACACCTTGAACAGTAGTGATAAGCGTTTGACGATCAGCAATCGTTTGTACCTGATCAATCAAGTCAGCTGCTTGGAAGTTTGCCAATTTCTGGTTGAGTTGTTCAATCTGCTTTTGTAATGCAGAAACCAATTCCACATTAGCTTGAACACGCTCAACTGTTTGGTCTTTCTGTGCTTTTAGTAAGCTATTAATGTGCTGAATATCGTTGTCAGCTTTTTGTACCACTTCTAACGCTTTAGTACCAGTTACTGCTTCAATACGACGTACACCAGCAGCTACACCACCTTCAGAAGTGATTTTGAATAAACCAATATCACCTGTACGTTTTACGTGAATACCACCACAAAGTTCGATTGAGAAGTTTTTCTCATCAATGACTGAACCCATAGAGAGTACACGTACTTCATCGCCATATTTTTCACCGAACAACATCATTGCGCCTTTTGCTTTCGCGGCTTCAATGTCAAGAAGTTCAGTCGTCACTGGAGTATTGGCAATAACTTCAGCATTTACGAGACGTTCAACTTGTTGTAATTGTTCAAATGAAACAGGTTGGTCATTTGCAAAGTCAAAACGTAAGATGTCGCTTGCAACTAAAGAACCTTTTTGTTGTACATGTGAACCTAAGATTTGACGAAGGGCAGCATGTAACAAGTGAGTTGCTGAATGGTTGCGCGCAGTAGCTTCACGAATGTCTGCTTTAACAATCGCTTCTACATTTTGATTTGCTTTGAGGTTACCAACAGTCACAATACCTTGATGAACAAAAGCACCGCCTGACTTTTTGGTGTCTTGAACTTCAAAAATACCAGTTTCGTTTTTGAAGATACCTGTATCACCAATCTGACCACCACTTTCTGCATAGAAAGGAGTTTGGTTTAAAACGATTAGTGCTTCGTCACCTTCAGAAACTTCATCAACTTGTACGCCATCTTTATAGATCGCTACAATTTCACCTTGACCAGTGGTGTTAATGTAACCGTCGAATTGAGTTTCACCTTCAACTTTTACAATGTTGTTATAGTCAACTGCAAACTTACCAGCATCACGTGCACGTTGACGCTGTGCAGCCATTTCAACTTCAAAACCAGCTTCATCAATAATAAAGCCACGTTCACGTGCAATATCAGCCGTTAAGTCTGTCGGGAAGCCATAAGTGTCGTAAAGTTTAAATACTGTCTCACCAGGAATAGTTTTGTCTTTTAACTGAGCAAGTTCACCTTCAAGTAGTTTTAACCCTTGCTCAAGTGTTTTAGCAAACTGTTCTTCTTCACGAATTAAAGTTGCTTCAATAACATCTTTGCGCGCTGCAAGTTCTGGGTACGCATCACCCATAACTTCAATTAAAGGTTGCAACATTTTGTAGAAGAACGTACCAGTTGCACCAAGCTTGTTACCATGACGCACAGCACGACGGATAATACGGCGAAGTACATAGCCACGTCCTTCATTGCTTGGGTTTACACCATCAGCAATCAAGAAACAGCAAGAACGTGCATGGTCTGCAACAACACGTAAAGAAGGCTGACCTTCGTCTTCAATACCAATAATGTTTGCAGCAGCTTTTAATAAGTGTTGGAACAGGTCAATGTCATAGTTTGAATTAACATGTTGCAATACAGCAGAAATACGCTCTAAGCCCATACCTGTATCTACAGATGGAGCTGGAAGAGGGTGAAGCACGCCATCAGCAGTACGGTTAAACTGCATGAAAACGTTGTTCCAGATTTCAATGAAACGGTCGCCATCTTCTTCAGCAGAACCAGGTAAACCACCCCAAATGTGGTCACCGTGGTCAAAGAAAATTTCAGAACATGGACCACATGGACCTGTATCACCCATTGCCCAGAAGTTATCTGAAGCGTATTTTTCGCCTTTGTTATCACCAATACGGATAATACGCTCTGGTGCTAAACCAATTTCTTTATTCCAGATGTCGTAAGCTTCGTCATCGGTGTGATAAACCGTTACATATAAGCGGTCTTTCGGTAAAGCAAGCCATTGTTCGCTGGTTAAAAATTCCCAAGCAAAATTAAGTGCATCACGTTTGAAATAGTCACCAAATGAGAAGTTACCTAACATTTCAAAGAATGTATGGTGACGAGCTGTATAGCCGACGTTATCTAAATCGTTATGTTTACCACCTGCACGTACACATTTTTGTGATGTTGTGGCACGTACATAGTCACGTTTCTCAAGACCTAAAAAACAGTCTTTAAACTGGTTCATCCCAGCATTTGTAAATAATAAAGTTGGGTCGTTGGCAGGAACAAGAGAACTCGACGCGACACGTGTATGCCCTTGCGTTTCAAAGTAGCGCAAAAATGCTTCACGAATTTCAGCAGATGTCATTAAACGAGTACTCACAACCAAGTCACTCCATATTTTCGAATTTGGCTAAAAGCATCACTACAAGTTTGTTTGTTCACAAATCTTGCATGTGATACGGGGCTTATTTTTAAAAAACGCTAAATTGTAACGGAAAAACCCCACCGAACCAACGATTTTAGAGGGAATATCTTACAAAACTGTGATTTGGCTAAAAATCTATATTCAATTAGCCTTCACGTGTTTTACTATATGCCTTCTTTCGTTTCTGGTTTTGTAGATAAGGATAGGTCATGCAACGTATCGCCATTAATGGGTTTGGCCGGATTGGACGTAATGTTTTACGTGCTTGGTTTGAAAGCCCGAAACAATTTCATTTTGAAATCGTGGCGATTAACGATATAGCAGATGTACAAACACTAGTGCATTTATTCAAATATGATACAACCCATGGCCGTTTTAATGGCAAAGTTGACATAGCTATTGAAAATGAAAAGATTTATTTAAATATTCAATCAAACCAGCGAAATCTGAAAGTTGAAGTTCTTCAGCAAAAACAACCAGAACTTTTGCCGTGGGCAAGCTTGCAAATTGATGTTGTACTCGAATGTACTGGATTGTTCCGTTCTCATGCTGATGCAACACGCCACCTAGAAGCAGGGGCGAAGCGGGTCATTATTGGGGCAGCACCTTTTGACCATGTCGATGCGGCAATTGTCTATGGCGTTAACCATGCAGATGTAAAAGCAACTGATCAAATCATATCTAGTGTGTCATGTACTACGCAGGCTTTAGTGCCCTTAGTAAAAATTATTGATGATGCATTTGGTATTGAAACTGCGCTCATGACCGAAATTCATGCAGTAACAGCAGACCAGTCTGTACTTGATCACGCACATCGTGATTTACGTCGTGCTAGAGCTTCTGGGCAAAATATTATTCCCACTACGTCTAGTGCACTTGGCGCATTAAAACGTGTGATGCCGAAAATGGAAGACCGTATTGATGGCTACTCAATTCGAGTTCCTACTATTAATGTGGCTGCCATTGATTTAACGTTTATCGCACAATCACCAATTACTGTTCATCATATTAATGAATTGCTGATTAAAGCTTCTCAAACAGATTATGCAGAAATTATGGCAGTAACTGATGAACCGCTAGTTTCAAGCGATTTTAATCATTCACCTTATTCACTTATTGTTGATTTAACTCAAACTATGGTTGTGGGGCATCAAGCTAAAGTATTTGCTTGGTACGATAACGAATGGGGTTATGCAAATCGATTATTAGATTTGTGCAATTCTTTTTGAATATATATTTAAATATTTTAAGGATATTAAGTTAACTTAATATCCTTTTTTTAATGGTTAATATAAACCTCTAATAGAAATACTTGAAAATAAAAAATTAGTTTTGGTGTTGTATGTGACTATTTCTGTTTGTATGATTCGCAAACATTAAAATTTTAACTATAGAGTTCATATGAAATTTAACTCAAAAAGAATAAGTGGTTTTTTAATTATCACATCTACTATTATTTTAACTGCATGTACTGGTGAAAGTTCGGATCAAGACACTAATGGTCAAACTGACAGTAATTTAGAAAAAGATACAGCGATTTATCAAGTGTATTATCAACCTTCGGATATCTCTTCTGAGATTTATAGTGATTATTTTGAAATAGCTAAATATCCTATTCAAAATAATGAAATATTTTTTGCAAAGTCACATAACCAACCACTAGAAAAAGGACTTTTAACAGAACAGAAAGTTTTAAATAAGGGAACACTACAAACAAACATTGTAAAAAGGTTAACACCTAGTAGTTGGACTTATGAGCTAACATCAAGTTTAAAACAAAACTTAAATTTTGAAATTGTTAAAATAGATGGTGAAAAAATCTTTGATCGAGTGTTGCCTGGCTATAAAGAAAATAAGAATTTAGATACAGGACTTCATAATCAGCTTGATAAAAGTTTAATTGACTTCTATCGAAATTATAAAAATGTTACCTTCCCAAAAGGTAGCTATTGCTATCGTTTAAAAGAAACTCAATGGAATCAATCTTATATTTCTTATATATCTAGTTTTAATTCAAATCCTTCGTTTAGTGAGAAAAAACAGTCAATCGGCGAAAGATATAATAACTTAGGTACAGATAAAAAGTATTTTAGGCTTCTAAACTCGCAGTGGTATGGCTATAACTTAACTGTTTTAGAAAACTTGGAAACAGGGGATATTCAAAGTGCGCTGGGAAATAATAATGACCAGTCTGCTTCTATGGATTTTGTATCAAGCAGTTTATGGGATGCTGATAGAAGTTTGGCCTATGAGAAGTCTCATCTGTATTCTGTCGATGATAATCCGCTTAATGAAGTGCATTCATTAATTGCTTTCAGACAAAAGTTAAAAATAGCAAGTCTTGAAAAAGGTTGTTTTGCTTTTAATACCCAAGCAGCTCAAGCTATTCAAAAGCTAAATTTGGTTAATTGGAAACAAGGCGATAGTTCAGATATTGGCCCATTCTTTGGTCGAAGAACTTTTGATTATGATATAAGTAAAGCACAGTAAGACATTGAATGTTATTATTAATTGTTTAAATCTTCTTTTTGACTTTAGAGTTTATTCAGAAAGATTTATGCAAATTGTAAGGTGCATGGCACAAAGTATCATGCTACACTAAGAGAAATCGGGTGTGTTCCCGATTTTTTTATGTGGGGTCGTTCCACGTTGATCAGATTTTAGGCTTGAAATATGACCATTTCAGAGACATGGTTGCTGCCTGACGGGGTAGCAGATGTATTGCCGGAACAGGCGCAAGTCATTGAAAAACTTCGCCGTGAAGCTATCGATTTCCTCGCAGTACGAGGTTATCAACTGGTATATACACCATTTATCGAATACATCGAATCGTTGTCTTCATTATCAGAATTAAATCAAGACTTGGATTTAGTAACTTTTAAAGTCATTGACCAGCTTTCAGGCCGTTTACTTGGCATCCGTGCTGACATGACACCGCAAGTTGCACGTATTGATGCACATGTAAGACCCGTTGAAGGTGTTGCACGTTACTGTTATGCAGGGACTGTATTACATACAAAACCACAAAATTTCAATGCAACTCGTGCACCTTTGCAATTGGGTGCAGAGCTATATGGCCACGATAGTATCGAAGCTGATGTCGAAATGGTCGATGTTATGCTGGGGCTGATTGAGAACATTTATACCTTACAAGGCGCTCATCTAGATTTGGGTCATGTAGGTTTGTTCCGTAGTCTAGTGAAGTACGCTGGTCTGTCAAAAAATGAAGAACATGAGCTGTCTGATCTTTACCAAAGAAAAGCATTGCCAGAGTTAGCAGAATTTACTCAAAACTTAAATGCAGGTTCTGATTTTTATGCGCTTGGCCGCTATTCAAGTGATTTAGATGCATTACAGGCAAATTTAAGTGCAAACATATTACAAGATGCTGAATTTAAAGCAGCATTAGACGCACTTAAAACAACGCTTGACCAAATTAAAAGTCGTTGGCCAACACTGAACGTCGGCATTGACGTTGTTGAACTTCGTAGCTACCACTATCACACTGGTTTGATGTATGCAGTTTATGGACCAAACCGTGCTGCACCTTTAGCACAGGGTGGTCGCTATGACGGTATTGGTGAGCACTTTGGTCGTGCGCGTCCTGCTACTGGTTTTAGTTGTGATTTATATGCATTAGGTGCAAATCAATTCGCTGAGATTGAAACAGTAGTTGCACCTAAAGGTACAGATACAGATTTACTTAAAGCAATTGCAAATGCACGTTCACAAGGCTTACGTGTAGTTCAATTGTTAGGTAATGATGATTTAACTTCTATTCCATATGCCACACATCAATTGGTGTTGCAAAATGGACAATGGAATATTGAAAAGATTTAAACGCCAACAGTAATTTTACTGATGGTTTCCAATTTTAACAGCATGATGTAATGAGGCTATTATGGGCAAAAATGTTGTGGTACTTGGTACCCAATGGGGCGACGAAGGTAAAGGTAAAATCGTCGACCTGCTCACAGATCAAGCGGCTGCGGTAGTACGTTATCAAGGCGGACATAACGCAGGTCATACTCTTGTCGTAGGTGGTAAAAAGACTGTATTGCACCTCATTCCATCAGGCATTTTACGTGAAAACGTATTGTGCTTAATTGGTAATGGCGTGGTGCTTTCACCAGCAGCACTAATTGAAGAAATGGGAATTTTGGAAGCTGAAGGTGTTCCAGTTAAGGAACGTCTACGCATTTCTCCAAACTGTCCACTTATTTTGCCTAACCACATTGCTCTTGATCAGGCTCGTGAGAAGAAACGTGGTAACGCTAAAATTGGTACTACAGGTCGTGGTATCGGCCCTGCGTACGAAGACAAAGTAGCTCGCCGTGCAGTGCGTGTTGCTGACCTTGTTCGTGGTGGTGCAGCGCTAGAAGAGAAACTTCAAGAAATGCTTGAGTTACATAACTTCCAGTTAACTCAGTTCTACGGTGTAGAAGCTGTTAAATTTGAAGATGTATTGGCTCTTTGCAACCAATGGCGTGAAGTTCTTGCTCCATTAGTTATTGACGTGACTAAAGTATTGCATGACTACCGTAAAGAAGGTAAAGCTGTGATGTTTGAAGGAGCTCAAGGCTCACTTCTAGACATCGACCACGGTACTTACCCGTATGTGACTAGCTCAAATACAACGGCTGGTGGTGTAAGCTCGGGTTCTGGTATGGGTCCTTTACATCTTGATTATGTATTAGGTATTACTAAAGCTTATACAACACGTGTAGGTGCTGGACCATTCCCAACTGAATTGGTTTACGATGCTGCAACTGACTCTGGTGATGCAATTGGTAAACACCTCGGTACTGTAGGTCATGAATTTGGTGCTTCTACTGGTCGTCAACGTCGTTGTGGTTGGTTTGATGCCGAAATCCTACGTCGTTCTGTAGACGTTAACTCACTTTCAGGTATTTGCTTAACTAAACTTGACGTTTTAGATGGTTTAGAAGAAGTGAAAATCTGTGTGGGCTATGAAAACACTGATTCAGGTTGCGTAGGCTCTTCTGATGCGGTTTCTTTTGAATGCTTGAAACCAATTTATGAAACTATGCCGGGTTGGAGCGAGTCAACTGTTGGTTTAACTAGCATTGACCAATTACCTGCAAATGCTTTGGCTTATGTGAAACGTATTGAACAATTAATCGAATGTCCGATTGATATCGTTTCAACTGGTCCAGACCGCGCAGAAACAATTGTTTTACGTCATCCTTTCTCTGCTTAATTTGCAAAGATGATAAAAGCCTCCTGAAAAAGGGGGCTTTTTTTATATCCGACTAAAGTGCAGTTTCTGTTTTGTCTAATTCAGATTACAACATAGACATAGGTTATATCATGGATGATGAACTCAAATGAAATTACAGCCAGCTATTTCAAAAACGATGTTTTATTCTTTTTTGTTTGCTATTGGTGGTTCGCCTACATTAGCAATGTTAGTCATCTATGGGCAAAATTATAATCAAGATTTCTTTATGACAGCCTTTATGAGCTTGTCCGTATTGTTCGCATGTGTGCTCATTCCTGTCGTACTCATACAAAATAGCTATTTGCTGTGGAAAAGGAAAAGTCCTACTCTTGAGGAAAAAGTTAAGACCTTAAGTCATGTATATTTGGGCTTAAACATAATTTGTTTAATTTTCTGGATTTATTTGATGACTTTATCGACTTGATCTTTACATAAATACTATGATCGTGAAGAAATGAGACATTCAAAGCTTGTGTGCTATTTCTTATAATTAGTGCAAAAGAATAAACAGTTTTTTTAACGATTTAGGTGATCCATGTTGATGAATAAAAAACTCTTGTTAAGTTTGTGTGCTGCGAGTGTAGTAACAATCTCTGGTTGTGCAACAGTAGCAGACATGGCTGGTGCAGATACAGCAACACTAAATGCGCAATCTGCACAAGGTTTTAATCAAATGGTGCAGGAAGCGCGTGGTAAAGGGACTTTAGATACAAGTTCAAGTACCTATAGCCGTATTAATGCTGTTTTTAACCGTTTGAGACCTTATGCTAACCAAATGAACCAAACAGGTCAGCCATTTAGTTGGCAGTTGGCTGTACTGAAATCAGATACGGTTAACGCTTACGTTGCACCAGGTGGCAAGGTGGTGTTCTATACAGGCATTGTCAATAAATTGAACCTGACCGATGCCGAAATTGCAGCTGTTATGGGCCATGAAATGACGCATGCTTTAGAAGAACATGCGAAAAGTAAAATTGGTGCTCAAGCTCTCACTGATTTAGCTTTAGGCATTGGATTAAGCTATGCGGGTAATAATGTGGGGCAGCTTGGTACTGCTGCTGCTCAGTTAGGCTCGCAAGTGGGTGTAGGCTTACCATATTCACGTAGTTTAGAAAGCCGTGCTGACCAAGGTGGCTTAATGTTAATGGCCCGTGCTGGGTATAATCCAAATGCAGCTATTACGTTATGGGAAAAAATGAACAAGCTTGAAGGTGCTGGTGGTTCATCATTCTTGTCGACTCACCCATCTAACTCACAGCGTATTAATGATATGCGTAAAAACTTACCTGCTGCATTAGCGATTTACAATGGTCGTAAGTAAGTTTTGAAACTTTCATTTCATATAAAAAACGGATGCTTAAGCATCCGTTTTTTATTTTAAGGAGCGGGGTTAGGCTGTTGTATATGAATAGCTTCAATACCCTGTAAAATTTCTGGTGAAAGATCAATTTCAAAAGCCTGAATATTTTCTTTGAGTTGATCTAGGTTGGTTGCTCCAATAATGGTACTTGTTACAAAGAACTGCTGCTTAATAAACGCTAGAGCCAATTGAGTCAGGCTTAAACCATGTTTTTCAGCGAGTTGTGCATATTGTTCAGTTGCCCATTCACTTTGTGCATTGCTATAGCGACTGAAACGTGGAAATAGAGTAACGCGAGCATTCTCAGGTCGTGCCCCATTTCTAAACTTTCCAGTTAAATAACCAAAAGCCAGAGGAGAGTAAGCAAGTAATCCTACACCTTCATATTTAGCAATCTCAGACATACCTATTTCATAAGTACGATTAAGCAGGCTATATGGATTTTGGACACTTACAAATTTACTTACTCCTAAATTTTCAGCGAGTTGTAAAAACTTCATGGTGCCCCAAGGTGTTTCGTTAGACAAACCGATATAACGGATACGTCCACGATTAATTTCTTTTTGAAGGGCAAGTAAAGTTTCTTCTAAGGGTGTAGTGTCATAATCATTTTGTGCTTGTTGATTACCATAAGCGAGCGTACCAAAGAAGTTGGTATGACGTTCTGGCCAGTGCAGTTGGTAGAGATCAATATAATCAGTTTGTAATCGTTTAAGTGAGCCATCAAGTGCTTGTGAGATATGGTCACTATTGAACTTGGTATGACCTTCTCGAATATGAGTTCCACCAAAGCCGGGACCTGCAATTTTTGAAGCAAGGAATACTTTGTCGCGTTGACCATGCTGTGCAAACCAATGACCTAATATAGTTTCAGTAGCGCCATATGTTTCTGGTTTGGGTGGTACAGAATACATCTCTGCTGTATCCCAAAAATAAAGACCGTGTTCTAAAGCATAATTGAGTTGTTCAAAAGCCTCTTGCTGAGTGTTTTGCTCACCAAATGTCATGGTACCTAAGCAAATTTCTGGAAGGTTAATGCCAGTGTGTCCAAGCGAGTTAAATTGCATATATCGAAATCCTTGAGAAATTTGAGTTAGCCTAATCGCAAATATGTATTCAACTTAAATCATAAAATTAGAATAGTTTGTAAGTTTTGTGTATTAACTCATTGTTGCATATAAAAAAAGCAAACCGAAGTTTGCTTTTTATTAAATCATTGTAATTACTTATTCTTCATCATCATAGTCTTCATCAGTGACTGAATTCTCTTCTAATGAAGCATCAAAAATGAGAATGGCTTTACCATCAGTTTGGATCATGCCTTGATCTTCTAAAGTCTTCAATACACGACCAACCATCTCGCGTGAACATCCAACAATACGTCCAATTTCTTGGCGAGTGATACGAATCTGACGACCATTCGGCAAGATCATTGCTTCTGGCTGTGAAGATAAGTCGATTAAGCAACGAGCAATACGACCAGATACGTCAATGAACGCAAGGTCAGTCATTTTGCGAGTTGTATTTTTTAAGCGACGAACAAGTTGCGCAAAAACGGCGTAGCTAAGATCTGGATACTGCTTGCTCAGTTCGTGAAAGTTGTCATATGAAATTTCTGCAATTTCACAAACATCACGAGTACGGACTTCAGCTGTACGTTGAGGGTTCGGTTCGAAAAGCCCCATTTCCCCAAAGAAGTCACCAGGATTCAAATATGCCACAACAATTTCACGTTCGTCATCTTCACGCAAAATAATTGAAACTGAGCCTTTTAAAATTAAATATAAAGATTTTGACTCTGTTCCGGCATCAACAATTGTGGTTCGTTTTGGATATCTGTTGATGTGAGCACGCTTTAACAATGCTTTAACGGATTCAGGTAGTTGCCCCGGAGATAAAGCATCTGTGCTGAGTTGTGAAAAATTTGAAGTCATGCTTGATATGTTCCGAATAGGGTAAACAATTCACACAGGCTCGAGATGAGCTATTACACAGAAGAGATGAAATTCCTTATCAACTCATTTTATGTTAGTGTACAAAACAAGGGCCTGTTGACATTTCACAGATGGTTGCGACATAAGACGATTTTTCTAGACGTTACGAAGCAAGAACTATGGAATTTAGTCATTCTAAATAAATAGAGCTTAACAACGAAACGCACAAAAAATCTGGTCTTGCGCTGCTTCTAAGATGCTTAAATCACACCTCAGATTTTGGCTGAAATTTAACAAATTTTATTACAAAACTGGACAAAGGATTGCCCTTGTCTGTGTTTTGCGTTTTTATTTGAATTAATTTTTAGCTATTACGCAATCCATAGATGAAATGTCAACAGACCCTGCTTAAATTTATAATTTTTTTTGGGTAGTTGCAATGCAAACAAGTGTACATTGGCTAGAGAATGTTGCTTTTGAAGCGAAATCGGATAGTGGACATAGTGTCATCATGGATGGCTCACCTGAGTATGGTGGTGAAAACCGTGGACCACGTCCTATGGAATTGCTATTAATGGGACTTGGTGGGTGTGCTTCGTTTGATATTGTGACGATTTTAAAGAAATCTCGTCAAGATGTGACGAATGTCGTATGTCAGCTTAAAGCTGAGCGTGCCGATGCAATTCCAGCGGTTTTCACAAAAATTCATTTGCACTTTGTGGTAACAGGTAAAGCTGTCAAAGAAAAACAGGTTGCAAAAGCAGTAGAGCTATCAGCTGAAAAATATTGTTCAGCGAGTAAAATGCTTTCTGATGGTGGTGTAAAAATTACTCACGATTTTGAGATTATTGAAGCTGCATAATTTCATATGAATGCCTGAAAAAGAAAAGCTAACAGTGATGTTGGCTTTTTTTAAGATAAGAATAATTTAAAAAATAATATGGAGAATGTTGGGTGAATATCCGTTTAGCACAGTCGCAAGATACCGAGGCCATATGTCACTTGCTGGAGCAAATGGGATATTCGCAGCCTCTAGGATTGGTTCAGGAACAATTTCAAAAGTTAAGTGAAGATCCCAATGCAATTACATTGGTCGCAGCCGATGATTCGCATGTGTATGGAGTTTTGTCTCTCTATTTTATTCCGCAAATTGCCTTAAAAGGAGATTTTGCCAAAATCTGCTATTTGTGTGTTGATCAGAATATGCGTGGTAAAGGAGTGGGGCATTTGCTTATACAAGAAGCAGAGCGTCTAGCTAAGCAGCGTGGTTGTGATCGAATGGAATTGCATTCAGGAATACAAAGACCTTTGGCACATCAATTTTATCTAAAAGAAGGTTATGTTGAAGCACCAAAGTATTTTCGTAAGGCTTTAAATTAACGAGGTGTATTTAGAAAAAGCTGCGGATCTACCCGAGCATTATTAAGACTCATGCCCCAATGTAAATGAGGGCCTGTCACGCGTCCTGTTTTGCCCACTAAACCTAATGTTTCTCCTTGGCGGATATGTTGGCCTTTCTCTACTTTGATTGAGCTTAAATGGCAAAACATGCTGACTAGGCCTTGGCCGTGATCAATTAATACAGTTTGGCCATTAAAGAAATAGTTTCCTGTCTGAACGACCACGCCATCTGCTGGTGCAATTACTTTTTGACCTACAGGGGCTGGAATATCAAGACCTGAGTGAGGTGCACGTTCTTCACCATTAAAAAAGCGTTTTCTTCCAAAAGAATTGGTAAATTTCCCTGAAGTGGGACGTATAAATTTGGGTAAGCTTTGCCATGAACTTGATGTGAAAGAATTATAAACTTCATTTTGTTCTTTCGCTTCTTGAGCATAACGATCTAACTGACTTTGGTTGGGGTTCACATAGTCTTGGTTATTGACTTTAATCCGTTGCTCAGCATAAGGATAAGACTTAACTTCTATTGGAATAGGCGCTTTATTGGTATTGAGCTGAACACTGCCAAGTGGTGTAGATAACGGAATACCTACTACAGCATAACGTTGATGACCTTCTTGACTGATTAAAACGGGTTTATGTTGAAAAGTGACTTGAGTAATATCGGTCGATAATGGAACGACTGCAATTCCACCGGGTCTTCTTGAGTCTTGAGGTAACTCCGCCATTGTTAGTGTCGAGCTAAAAAGACTAATTGTTAATATAATATGTTTTAAACGCATTTTAAATTTCAAAAACAGGATGGAGTTAGCCGGATAAATTAATTCTTATTTTTAGAATTCTCAATGAAGAGTTTGTGAAAAGAGTAGAGCAGACGGAACTAAATATAAATATTTAAGTGATTTAATAAAATGTAGCTGAAGTGTACTTGAAATATATACAAAACAAACCCATATTATAATGGAGTTTTACTTATTGTTATTTTAATAACATTATGAAAAATATATAAAAATTTATTTGAAATCCGAAAAAGTGTTCCCATCTATTAGACAAGTACAAATTTGTTGTGAGGAATAACAAGAATGCGTTTTGAAAAATTTACAAACCGCTTGCAGCAAGCCCTTTCAGATGCTCAATCTTTAGCGATGGGTAAAGACCATACCGCTATAGCAGGTATTCATATTTTGAGTACCTTATTAGAAGAGCCTTCAAATATTAGCTTGTTGCAACAAGCAGGTGCACGGTTACCTGAACTTAAACAAAAGCTTGAGCAAGCTATAAAAGATGCTCCGACTATTGCGAATCCGACAGGCGATGTCAATTTAAACCCAGAAGCAGTTAAAGCGCTTAACTTGGCAGATCGATATGCGCAAAAAGCGGGTGATGAATTTTTGTCAACTGACTGGGTTTTATTGGGCTTGGCAGAAACTGGCGAAACAAAAAATATTTTAAGTGCCGTAGGTGTAACTCCCGACAGTCTACGCAAAGTAATTGAACATATTCGAGGTAGTGACAAAGTCATGAGTAATAATCACGAAGACCAACGTGACTCACTTAATAAATATACGATTGATTTAACTGAGCGGGCTTTATCGGGGAAACTTGATCCGGTCATTGGGCGTGATGACGAGATTCGCCGTACCATTCAAGTCTTGTCACGTCGTACAAAAAACAACCCTGTACTCATTGGTGAGCCGGGTGTGGGTAAAACCGCTATTGTTGAAGGTTTAGCACAGCGTATTGTGAATGGCGAAGTGCCAGAGGGCTTAAAAAATAAACGTGTTTTATCCCTCGACTTAGGATCATTACTTGCGGGCGCGAAGTATCGTGGTGAGTTTGAAGAACGCTTAAAAGCAGTTTTAAAAGATTTGGCGAAACACGAAGGCGAAATCATCCTGTTTATTGATGAGCTGCATACGCTTGTAGGCGCTGGTAAAGGCGACGGTGCGATGGATGCAGGGAACATGTTAAAACCTGCATTGGCTCGTGGTGAGTTACGCTGTGTGGGTGCGACTACTTTAGACGAATATCGCCAATACATTGAAAAAGATGCAGCTTTAGAGCGTCGTTTCCAAAAAGTACTGGTTGATGAGCCAAGTGTAGAAGATACAATTGCGATTTTACGTGGTCTAAAAGAGAAATATGCTACTCACCATGGTGTGCAAATTTTAGACTCAGCGATTATTGCTGCGGCGAAAATGTCTCATCGCTATATTACAGACCGTCAATTACCTGACAAGGCAATTGATTTGATCGATGAAGCAGCTTCTCGTATCAAAATGGAGATTGATTCTAAACCTGAAGCACTTGATAAGCTTGACCGCCGTTTAATCCAGTTGAAAATGCAATTGGAAGCGGTGAAAAAAGATGAAGATGCAGGCAGTAAAGCCGAAGTTACTCATCTTGAAAAACAGATCGCTGAAGTTCAGAAAGAATACAACGATCTTGAAGAAGTGTGGAAGGCTGAGAAAACTCTAGTAGAGGGTACCAAACAAGCTCAGGTTGAACTTGATAAAGCTCGTATTGCTTTTGAAAAAGCTCAGCGTGAAGGTGATTTGGCTGAAGCGGCACGTTTGCAATATGGTGTAATTCCAGAGCTTCAAAAACAACTTGAGCAAGACGAAGTTGCTGAAGAAAACGAAGAACCAAAACTCATTCGTACTAAAGTGACTGAAAATGAAATTGCTGAAGTGGTTAGTGCTGCAACGGGTATTCCGGTTGCTAAAATGATGCAAGGCGAGCGTGAAAAACTTCTTCATATGGAAGAGTTTTTACATGACCGTGTTGTTGGGCAAGATGAAGCTGTTGTTGCGGTATCGAATGCAGTACGTCGTTCACGTGCAGGTTTATCTGACCCGAATCGTCCTAGTGGATCATTCTTATTCTTAGGTCCAACAGGTGTAGGTAAAACTGAGTTAACTAAAGCTTTAGCTAACTTCTTGTTTGATAGTGATGATGCCATGATTCGTATCGACATGAGTGAATTCATGGAAAAACATTCTGTCAGCCGTTTAGTTGGTGCGCCTCCAGGGTATGTTGGCTACGAAGAAGGTGGTGTTTTAACAGAAGCTGTTCGCCGTAAACCATATAGTGTGGTGTTGTTTGATGAGGTTGAAAAAGCGCATCCAGATGTTTTCAATATCGTACTACAAGTATTGGATGATGGTCGCTTAACCGACTCACAAGGTCGAGTAGTGGACTTTAAAAACACGGTTATTGTGATGACATCAAACTTAGGTTCACAAGATGTACGTGAGCTAGGTGATGGTGCAACTGATGACGAAGTACGTACAGTCGTGATGAATGCAGTGAGTCAGCATTTCCGTCCGGAATTTATTAACCGGATTGATGAGCTTGTGGTTTTCCATTCACTCAAGAAAGCGCAGATTCGTGGTATTGCGGATATTCAGTTAGATCGTTTACGTTCACGTCTAGTTGATCGTGATATGAGCTTGAATGTTGATGACAGTGCATTTGATTTATTGATCGATGCTGGTTTTGATCCTGTGTACGGAGCGCGTCCATTAAAACGTGCAATTCAACAACAGGTTGAAAACACATTAGCTCAAAAAATATTATCGGGTGATTTTGTCGCAGGTGACACTATTTTAGTTAAAGGCGAGCATGGTCACTTAGTTTTTGATAAGATGAAACTGAGCTAAGCTCTTTCTGCTAAAACCGAAAAGAGAATATGGAAACATATTCTCTTTTTTTATATTTAAATTTTATTTTGATTAGATGATATAAGCGTAATAATTGAGTCTGCTACTTTTTGTGTGAGAGTTTTTAGTTTCTGTTCGGCATGGCCAGATAAAAAATAATGATAATGATAAATACGCTTTTTGTAAGAAATACAGATAAAAAAAGTACCTACAGTCTTTTCTGCGGTTTCACTTCCACCATGTTTGAGTAAACCCGTACAACTTACAATAATATCCGCTTGCTGAAATAAGATTTGGCCCAACTTACACATTTCTTCTGTCACTTGTGGCGATTCAGCTGTGTACATATTAATTAAATTTGGATCGACTTTTAAAATACTAATTTTAATGCTGGGGTCATAACTAACCAAACCGCCCAGTAAAATATCAGCGCCACTATTTTTATGAATCGAAAACTGACTGGTTAAGTAACCTGAACTGGCACTTTCAATAAATGCAACTTTAAGTTGAAGATCTTCTAATAATTGGCAGCATTGCTGGAGCATTATTTCACCTCGTATGGTGTGTATTTATAAATAAAATCAAATACAAATGAATTATAAAATTACAGTAAGTGATTTAAAGGTATCCTTCAAGCCTGAGATAACAATCTATAAAACTATTGAATAGTGACGAAATACTTGTGATATATTTTGATTTTAAAATGATCAATGCTAATTATCGGGAAGTTTCTTTATAACATTGCGACAAGGTTAAAAAGTTGCTAGTTTTATTTGATATAACAAACAATAACAATTTTAGGAAGTAGGTAATGAATAATAAGCAAGGGTGTGCGCTAATAATTTTAAGCGGTATGTCTGTATTATTATCAAATACTTGGGCTGCTCAACCCATGAGTGAAAGTGCGCTTTCGACTCAGACAGGAGCGATAACCGCATCTTTGCCCGTTATTATTGCTAAAGCCCAAGATGATGCCAAGAAGCCTGAAAAAGAACAGCATCGAGCTCGAAAAGAATTAGGAGATAACTATTTACAAGAAGTTCGCTGGAATTCATTAAGGTCGAGTGTGTTATCACCTTATCAGGAACAAAAACAAAATCAGGTAATAGATATTAAAGAAAAGAAAGAACTAGAGATGGTTGCATTACCAGATCGGGCAGATCGTTTTACACGTTATGAATTTGAGCCAAAAAATGTACGTGGCGAAGTTATCATTACCGTAAAGTAATAATAACTTCTCGCCAAATTTATATTAGTTCAGACCTAGATGCTGAATTTTCCAAGCACGGTGGATTTTTTGATTTCGTTTAAAATCAAGTCCGATCGTTTCAGACGTAATTTCTTCAACGTCGTATAGTGCTTCAATCTCTTCATCCATCTCGAAGCCACGATAGTTATTCGAGAAGTAAAGTGTACCTTCACTTGTTAAACGGTTCATTGCACGTTTAATAAGAGAAACATGGTCGCGTTGTACGTCGAAAGTACCGTAGAACTTTTTAGAGTTAGAGAAAGTAGGTGGGTCAATAAAGATAAGATCATATTGTTCGTGACCTTCTTTTAACCATTCAAAACAGTCGCTTGCAAAGAACATGTGTTGTTCGTCTGCATGATCTACAGTTAAACCATTTAAAACGAAGTTTTCTTTTGACCAGCCTAAGTAAGTATTCGATAAGTCGACACTTGTGGTACTAGCAGCACCGCCCAAGGCAGCATGTAAGCTTGCTGTAGAGGTATAACTATATAAGTTCAAGAAATGTTTACCACGAGCTTCTTGAGCAATACGTAAACGCATTTGACGGTGGTCAAGGAATAAACCTGTATCGAGGTAGTCGGTTAGGTTCACTAAAATTTTAGCTTTACCTTCTTGAACGATAAAACGTTTTGAAGCTGTACTTTGTTTCGTATATTGATTAGTTCCTGTTTGACGAGCACGTGTTTTAATAAAAATAGCATCGCGGTTCAAACCAGTCACAGCACGAATTACAGCAAGCGCTAAATTAAAACGTTTTTTTGCTTTTTCAGGATCGATTGTTTTTGGTGGAGCATATTCCTGAACATGTAAGCGATCGCCATATAAATCTACAGCGACGTTAAAGTCAGGTAAGTCGGCATCGTATAAGCGTAAGCAATAAATATTTTCTTTAGTCGCCCATTTTTTCAAGGCAGTCATATTTTTTTGCAAACGGTTAGCAAAGTCTTGAGCTTCTTCTATTTCCACGGGTTGAGCTTGCCAAGTTGCTAAAAATGGTTGTGTTACTTTTTCTGGTTTGATTGCACCGAAACGAATGTAAATTGGTAATTTACCATTCATTAAGCGTAGAGTTTCAGGCGCTTCAAAAGCTAAAACATCGGCTTGTTCAATTTGAGCTGCAATAATAGCGGCATATTGATTTGGGAAATGTTTTTGTAAAAGTGCAGATAGACCTAAATAAAGAGAACGGTTTGATGCTTTATCACCTAAACGTTCGCCATATGGAGGGTTAGTCACAATAAAAGCTGTTTTCTTTTCAGCGGCAAAATCTGGCCAGTCAGCTAAAGTACGTTCTTCAATTTGAATTTCGCTTAATAGTTTTTCAAAGCCCGCCGCAATAATATTTTCGCGTGTTGCTTTTACCGCTTCCCAATCCGCATCGTAGGCATAAAACTTAGGTAGAGGTAACTCAAGCGCTTTCTCATGACGTTCTGCTGCTTCAGCTTTGAGCGAAAGCCAAAGTTCACGGTCATGACCATGCCAGCCATTAAAGCCAAAACGACGAACAAGACCAGGTGCGCGGTCAGTTAAAATCATTAATGCTTCAATGATAAATGTACCTGAACCACACATTGGGTCGAGTACAAGTTCAGGATTACGTTCTTTAAGCTTAGCTTTTTGTAAAATTGCGGCAGCTAGGTTCTCTTTAATCGGTGCATCTGTCATGTAACGACGGTAGCCGCGTTTATGCAATGAGTCACCAGATAAATCTAGACAGTAAGTATGTTCGGTCTTACCAGCAAGCACATATAAGGTAATTTCTGGTTGTTTAGTATCAATACTTGGGCGACGACCTACAGCTTCCATAAAGGAATCGACGACACCGTCTTTTGCTCGAAGCGTTGCAAATTGAGTATTAACCTTGATTTCACGCTCTGCATGTAGACGAATAGCGAAGGTACTTTGTGGTGCAAAAATAAGTGACCAGTCAAAGCTCATTGCACCTTCGTAAAGCTCTTCTGCTACGTCACGTGCATCATGTGTGTGTTCAAGTTCATAAGTATGAATTGGAAGTAAAACACGAGAAGCGAGACGTGACCACATGCAAATACGATAAGCATGCTCAAGCGTTCCTTCAATGATTAAACGTCCAGCTTTACGTTCTGTCACTTTGGTGCCAAGCTGTTCTATTTCTTCTTGTAAGAGGCTTTCTAAACCATCAGCACAAGTAATCCAATAGTGGTTTAAACGTAAAGAGGTATTCATAAACTCAATTGACCAAAACATATAAATATTAACGATGCAAAGTTTAACTTATTTTGATGTGTAAAGGTCTTTAAATTATTGCAACCTATCACTTGGCAACCAATAAACTGATTTTTAAAGCTTAAAATATATAAACTGGTATGTATTTTGCTAAACCTCTATGAGTAACGCTTATTTATTAAATGGTTTTTAACCAATTTTATGATTTGAAAGCATAGGGGAATATAAATGAAAGATATGATGGGGAATGGTTTTGTAACCAATGCGGAAGCTTTTTCAATCTCTACACAAATATATGTACGTATGCGTAGAGTCACGGGACGAGTCATCGATGCATTGTATGTGGTCCAAAATAAAGATTATGCAAAGTATGTAATAGCACTTGCCTTGGAAACAGATGACGATGAATTAAAACGTTTTGTTGAGCGATTAAACTCATTGACTGAATCAATACCCGAGCTTCCTCAAAAACAAATCGCTAGCAATGTTCAGTTAAGCGAAGAAACAGAAATCACGGCTGAAGATATTTATCGGGCACAAGTTCCACATCATTATATTGGTGCTTTAAGGTAATCTTTGCGCGACCCTAAATTTTCTGGTCAATTTAGGGTCTTATTCTGTAAAGTTCTTCTGCGAAAAAGCTGGAATTCAGCTACACTATGCACGTTTTCGCGATTCGACCCATAGGAATCCATTATGCATATTGCAGCGTTGCATCAGCCGAGCCAGGTTCAGCTCAATCAAGACGGAAATTTAAAACATTTTTTAACGATTGAGGGCCTTTCAAAAGAAAACCTCACTAAGATTTTAGATACCGCGCAAAGCTTTTTAGACGATAATAATAATTTAATCAACCGCCCGCTTTTAGAAGGACGGACGGTGATGAATCTTTTCTTTGAAAACTCCACCCGTACTCGTACTACTTTTGAAGCAGCAGCAAAGCGTTTGTCTGCCAATGTGCTGAACATTGATATTGCTCGTTCAAGTACATCTAAAGGTGAAACTTTACGAGATACGCTTTGGAACCTTGAGGCAATGGCTGCCGATATTTTTGTAGTCCGCCATTCATCTTCGGGTGCTGCACATTTCATTGCTAAAGATGTATGCCCAAAAGTCGCAATTATTAATGCTGGAGATGGACGTCATGCTCATCCAACGCAAGCGATGCTTGATATGCTGACCATTCGCCGTGAAACCAAAAAACCATTTGAAGAGTTGAGTGTTGCCATTATTGGTGACATTAAGCACTCTCGCGTAGCACGTTCAGATGTGGCTGCACTTCAAACTCTTGGATGTAAAGATATTCGTGTGATTGCACCGAATACATTATTGCCAGTTGGTTTTTCAGAATATGGTGACCATGTCCGTTTGTTCAATAACATGGATGAAGGTGTTACTGGTTGTGATGTGATTATTGCGCTACGTATTCAAAATGAACGTATTGATTCACCAGCGTTATCTTCGCAATCTGAATTCTACAGAATGTATGGCTTAAACAAAGAACGCCTAAGTTTAGCTAAACCAGACTGTATTGTTATGCATCCGGGACCAATGAACCGTGGTGTAGAAATTGACTCGAGTATTGCCGATGGTGACCAGTCTGTGATTTTAAAACAGGTCACTAACGGTATTGCAGTTCGTATGGCTGTATTGGCGTTGTCTATGCAAGGGCAACTTCAAGAACAAGGTTTAATTGAAGCAATTGCGTTGTAAGGAATGGATCACATGAGTATTGTAAAAATTGAAAATGTACGTGTGTTAGACCCAATCCAAAAAACAGACAGCGTACAAACTGTATATATTCAAGACGGTAAGTTGGTTGCACCAGTTGACCAAGTTGAACAAACCATTGATGGGCAAAGCAAATGGTTAATGCCGACTATGGTTGATTTGTGCGCACGTTTGCGTGAACCGGGTCAACAACAACACGGTACACTTAAGTCTGAAGGGAAGGCTGCACGTGCTAATGGTATTTTGCATGTCATTACCCCTCCAGACTCAAAGCCAATTGTTCAAGACAATGGCGCCCTCATTCATGGCTTAGTTGAAAAAGCTTGGCTTGATGGTGGTATCCATATGCATATTATCGGTGCTCAAACTCAAGGCTTAAATGGTAAGCAACCAGCAAATATGGCTGGCCTTAAAAAGGGTGGTTGTACTGCTGTTTCAAATGCGAATGCTGCTTTTGAAAATGATGATGTTGTTGTTCGCACGCTTGAGTATGCGGCTGGTCTTGGTTTAACAGTCGTGTTCTATGCTGAAGAACCGCAACTTGCTAAAGACGGATGTGCTCATGAAGGTTTTATCGCATCGCGTCAAGGTTTGCCGATGATTCCTGCAATTGCTGAAACTGTAGCAATTGCAAAATATTTGCTTATGATTGAAGCGACAGGTGTCAAAGCTCACTTTGGCTTGTTGTCTTGCGGTGCGTCGGTTGAATTAATTCGTGCAGCAAAAGCAAAAGGCTTGCCTGTCACTGCCGATGTAGCAATGCATCAGTTACATTTAACTGAGCAATTAACTGATGGCTTCAACTCACTTGCACATGTTCGTCCACCATTGCGTTCTGAGCAAGATAAAGAACTTTTACGCCAAGGTTTAAAACAAGGTATCATTGATGCAATTTGTACGCATCACGAACCATTAAGTAGTTCAGCGAAAATGGCACCGTTTGCTGAAACTCAACCGGGTATTACAGCATTCGATACTTATGTAGCCTTAGGCATTCAACTTATTAATGAAGGCTTATTTGAGCCGCTTGAATGGGTTACCAAAGTGACAAGTGCTCCTGCACAGGTAGCAAATATGACTGCGCGTTGGCAAGCTGAAGCAGGGTGGGTGTTAGTCGATCCGGAATTAAGCTGGACCTTAAGCAAAGACACTATTTTATCTCAAGGGAAAAATACGCCATTACTGGGCCAAAACCTTACTGGTAAAGTGCTACAAACTTTTGCTGTGTAGTTTCCGACGGCTAAAAACTTATTCAAAATATAAACAGGCAGATCTTTTTGATCTGCCTGTTTTGTAAATACTAGATGGAAAATTGTATATAAATTATTTAAAAAACAACAAAAGATTTCGAGCGCATTAGAATAAAAAACTATCAGCAAACAGAAGTATTTGAATAACCAAAAAATTGCTGGTTACGACGTATAAGATTCGGGAGAATAAACAATGTCGATAAACCCTATAGAACTGCTTAAAGAAAAAGTATCTTCAACAATATTAGATAATCAGGATGGATTCCTAGGCGAAAAAACTAACGCGCTTTCTAAGTTTTATCCAATTTTACTTTCATTATTAGCTGCTAAACCTGATCTTATTGGACAATTAAAAAATAGTTTAGCCCCCTCACTATCTGATCTTTTTTCTCATAATGATCAAATTAAAAATACTGTACTGACTCATTTAAGCGGTACTGCGCCATCTGCCGAGATTGAAAGTACACTCAATAGTGCGATCAAACCTAGTCTCAATACAATTTCTGAAGTTGCTGGAAGTGACCAACAAAGTATTGTGAACTATTTACGTCAACATGCAGAAACGATTCGTTCATATTTACCAGGATGGGCAGTTGGACTATTGGCACCATTAGGTCTTGGTGCAGGTTTATCATCAGTAACGACATCAACTGCACCACCGCTTGCCGCGGCAACCGAAACAACAGGGAAATCTCGCGGAATTTTACCCATTATTGCACTGATTATTCTCGGTTTATTAATCGCTTGGTTGTGGCGTTCTTGCCAACATAAAGAGGCTACACCTGTACCTGAAACTTCACCTGCAAGTGGTGTGGCAACCGCAGCAGCTGCACCTGCTACTTTAACTTTAAGTACAGATGAAAAAGGTGCTGTGAGTCAATGTCAGGCAGGTATTGGTGATCAGGGCTTCTTGGCAACTTTGCAAATGCATGTTAAGAAAGTTCTTTCAGCGACTAAAGACTGTGATGTTGATACTAGCCAAACTTATGCTGCTGCATTTACCGATAAAGATGCATTAGCAGGCGTACTTGGTGCATTGAAAGGTGTTCCAAATGCATCTTTAGAATGGGTAGGTGACAAAATTACATTGAAAGCAGGTGATGCCGCAGCTTTAGAAGCTTTAACTGCCAAGGTAAAAGCGTTGGTGCCACATACTGAGGTTGTTGGTACAGCACCTGCAACGGCTGAGCAATCTGTGAGTAATAGTTTAACGGCTTCGCAAACAGCGTTAGGCTCAATTGACCCGAACAATGTAGACGTAAATGCTTTAGTTAAAGCTCTTAACTTGCAAATCATTAACTTCGCGAGTGGTTCAAGTGAAATTCCTGCAGATAACAAAGCTATTCTTGATCAAGCTGCAACACTGTTAAATAAAGTGACTAGCGTGAAATTAAACGTAGGTGGTCATACTGACTCAACAGGTAATGCTGCTGCCAATAAAGCACTTTCTCAACGCCGTGCTCAAGCTGTAGTAGATTACTTAGTTTCTAAAGGAGTAGATGCTTCTAAGCTTGTTGCCCAAGGTCATGGTTCAGAAAACCCTGTTGCTGACAACAAGACTGAAGAAGGTCGCTTTAAAAACCGTCGTATTGAGTTTTCAGTAGCCCAATAATCAATAGATTCATAAGAAATCTTGATTTTACTGAATTCTGATTTGAAAAAAGCTTCTCATTTTGAGAAGCTTTTTTATAGAGATCAATATTGTTGAGTTGATATGAAAATCAGTTTGTTAGGAAGTGGGCGTGTTTCTTTTCATTTGGCAAAGGCACTTTTGGCTAAGGGGCATCACATTACCCAAGTCTATGCGCGTGATTTTGAGAAAACCCAGAAGTTTGCAGAAAAAATTCAAGCAAAAGCATGTCAGTCTCTTCAAGAGTTTCAAGCAACTGATTTAATTATTTTGGCAGTTTCAGACAGCGCTATTGCTGAACTTGTAATGCAGGTACATGAGATATTCCCAGAAACGCTTATGGTTCATACATCGGGGAGTACCAATATTGAAGTTATCAGTAATATTCATGAAAAAGCAGGGGTGTTTTATCCTTTACAAACATTCAGTCTGGAAAGAGACGTTGATTGGCAAGCCACACCATTATTTGTAGAGGCGACCAATAAAGCCGATTTAGCCATGCTCTCTGATTTGGCAAATAGCCTAAGTAATCGAGTATATCAATACACCTCAAAGCAGCGTTTAACATTACATTTGGCAGCTGTATTTGCTTGTAATTTTACTAACTACTGTTTTGATATGGCTAAACAGATTGTGGATGCGGAACAAGTCGACTTTAGCTTGCTCTACCCATTAATGTTAGAAACAGCAAAAAAAGCCACTGAAAACGATCCGAAACAAATGCAAACTGGGCCTGCGGTAAGGGGGGATCAGAATATCTTGGCAATGCATGAGGATCTATTAGCTAAAGCAGGGCGAGATGATTTAAAACAGGTCTATCAACTTTTAAGTGATGGCATTGTGAAACACCATCACTCGGACTAAAACTGATTTTAAAATTAAGGTTCGCCGTTATTTCCCCATTTTAAGAAGCCTGCACGCTGATTTAATAGTTCAAAATATTGGTCGACATGTTTAAGTGTTGGATGATCAAAAGGAGTGGCCTTCCAGCGCTGTACAGATAGACCAATTGGAATATCCGCTAGAGTGAACTCAGTTCCTGCAACATAGGCTTGAGTTTTTGCAAGCTGTTGGTCAAGAATCTGCATATGGTGATTCCAATTATCAATACCTTTTTTTAATAAATCTGGATCTTGATGATTTGGTGAATGTCTAAGCAAAGACATAATCGTATAAGTCCAACTATTATTTAGCTCGATCGCTTGCCAATCAAGCCACTGGTCAACAAAGAATCTTTCTTTCGCTTGAGTAGGGTAAAGCTTATGCTCTTTATCATAAGCATTGGCGAGATAACGTATAATACTGTTGGACTGCCAAAGAACTAAATCACCATCTAAAACAACAGGAATTTGACCATTTGGGTTTAATTGTAAATATTCTGGTGATTGAGCAGAGCGAAAGCCTCTACCCCAGTCTTCTCTTTCATATTCAAGATTTAATTCTTCACATAGCCATAAGACTTTGCGAACGTTAATGGAGTTATCGCGCCCTAAAATTTTTAACATATGTTGTCCTTAGCAATTTTTAGTGTGGCTAATAGCAGTTTCTATAAATAGCTAGATTTAGTGCGATTGGCAAACATTAATTCGAAAGAAAAAAATAGAATAAGTAAGTGCTAATAAATTTTTTAATATTAAAAGATAAAAGGCTTAGTAATGAACTAAGCCTTTTGTTGTTTACTTAATCTTTTTAAAGATAAAGTCATTAATCTTATGGCCTGATTCAATACCGCGGCGTTCAAACTTAGTCACTGGACGCCACTCTGGACGTGGGTAGCTATTGCCTTTACCTGCCAAGTTTTCAAGGTCTGGACGGTTGTCTAATACATCTAGCATCCATTCTGCATATGGTTCCCAATCTGTTGCAGCATGGAACGTACCGCCAAGCTCAAGCTTTTGTTCAACCAGTGGCATACGCTCATGAGCAACGAAACGGCGTTTGAAATGACGTTTCTTTTGCCAAGGGTCTGGGAAGTAAAGCTGTACGCAGTTAATACTGTTATCTGGCATTTCACGTAAAACCTGAATCGCGTCTGCATCAAGTACACGTAAGTTTTTAAGTTCCGCCATACCTGCTTCATAAAGGCATTGAGCAATACCAGGTACGTGGACTTCAATACCTACATAGTTGCGCTCAGGGTTGGCCTTTGCCATAAGCACTAATGAACGACCCATACCAAAACCGATTTCAACAGTTAAAGGACGTTCTGGATGTTCGAAGTGTTGGCGTAAGTCACCAACAGGATATTCCAAAATTAAATCGCGATGTTGTTCTAATGCCGTGCGTTGAGACGTATTAAGTGGTGCTGAACGACGCATAAACGTCACAATTTCACGGTGTTCAGGCAAATTGTCTAATTCTGCAATTTGCGTTTCTAACTGATCGATCGACATAACCTTGGCAATATTGAAATTCAAATGCGGTATTTTAAGTCTTCAGGTGGTCAAGTCAAATATTTCGGTGTTTTTCTTCATGTAGATGTCATGATCAATATTTAATCTAAGAGACTAATTAAAACTCACATGAACATTTTTAATCATGAAAACTTTTCAATTAAGAACACTTTCAGTTTTTTTAAGTGCATTTGGTGCATTTTCATATAGTTCTGTTGCTCAGGCACAGCTCATGTTTAGCCAGTATGTTGATGGTAGTAGTAATAAAAAAGGGTTAGAGATTTATAACCCGGATGGTACTACAGTGAACTTAGCAGATTATGAGATTCAACAGTTTAATAATGGTGGGACTGCAAAAACGGTGACTTTCCGTTTACAGGGTACACTTGCGAGTAAGCAGAAGTTTTTAGTGGGCCGCTCGGAGCTACAAACTGAACTTGGTAGTAAAGTAAATCAGGTCGCTGCTTTATCTTTTAATGGTGATGATGCAGTTGTACTCGTTTATAAAGGCACACCTGTCGATCGTTTTGGGCGTATTGGTGAACGACCAGAGGCAGGTTGGGGAACAGCCGTTTCAAGTTTAGGAAATAGTTTTAAGCGTATTGAAACGGAAAACCCAGCTTTAAGTATCGATCCAACCGCAGCATTTGATTTGGACCACTCGTGGACAGCATGGACAAACCGAAATGATTTTTCAAATCTATCGGGTTCTACGACTCAGCCGCCAGTGCAAACGGTCAGTTGTTCAAGCTCAGATACACCAATTGCCGATTTAGCATCTTCAACACAAAATCAAACCTATACAGTACGTGGTGTAATTACTGCTGACTATCGCTATGCGAATGGTTTTTCAGGCTTTTATATTCAAACACCTGACACCAAAGCACGTGCAAATGTAAGCAATGCCATTTTTGTTTATATTCCAAATAGCAGCACGGTAAAAGGTGGCCAAGTTGGTGATGAAGTTATTTTACGAGGCCGTTTAACAAGTTATCAAAATCAGCAACAAATAGACCAATTACAGCAAGATATTCAAAGCTGTAATAGCAATATGGCAAATCAAGTTCAGCCAATTAGCTTGGAGTTACCATTTACCAGCTTAGCAGGCAGTTCAACAAATTCTCCGCAGCGTTATCAAGGGATGTTGGTCAAATTACCTCAAGCTTTGACGGTAAGTGAAAACTATAACTATGGCCGTTATGGTGAACTATCGCTGAGCTTAGGCCGCTTATATATTCCAACCAATTTATATCCTGCCTTGTCGCCAGAAGCGAAAGCTTTAGCTCAGAAAAATTTATTATCGAAAATTATTTTTGATGATGGATATAACAACCAAAATCGTACTCCGTGGTTACCAACAAATTTTAGTGCTGCCAATACATTACGTTCAGGTTATCAGCTTAAAAATGTTGAAGGGATTTTAGAGTATCGTTTTAATGGCTGGCGCGTACAGCCAGTACTTGGACGTACTCAACCAGAAGTTGTTACTCAAACAAACCCACGTCAAAGTGTCCTTACAAAAAATGCTAATCACATTCGTGTAGCTTCATTTAACGTTTTGAACTATGACAATGGCGCAACAGGTTTTCCAACAGAACGCGGTGCAAACACACAAACAGAGTTTGATAAACAACACCGTAAAATTGTAAGTGCATTAAAAGCGATTGATGCTGACGTATACGGTTTAATGGAAATTGCCAACAATGGTTATGGTCCAAACAGCGCAATTGCTCATTTAACAAGTGCATTAGGTCCAGACTGGAAATATGTGGTTCCTGAAAACTTGGATCGTTTAGGTGGCGATGTTATTGCTGTTGCGATTATTTATAACAGTAAGCGTGTTAAACCTTTAAACAAACCTGTTGTGCTGGATTTGGGGGATAAAAACCGAACGACCTTAGCACAAACTTTCCAAGCTGTTCGTGGCAATAAGACGTTTACTGTTATTCCAAACCATTTAAAGTCAAAAGGTTGTACAGGAGTAGACGCGAACTCTACTGACACTGATCAAAATGATGGTCAAGGATGTTGGAACCCAACCCGTGTGAAAGCAGTTGATCAAATCGTGCAGTGGCTCGCGAAAAATCCAACTCAAGTTCCTAAGCAAAATGCTTTACTCGTTGGGGACATGAACAGCTACGCAAAAGAAGCACCAATTTTAGCTTTTGAAAAAGCCAACTATAAGGTTTTACTCAATGACGCTAAGATTGGGCAGGGTGCTCAGGCATATAGCTATGTTTTTGGTGTGGCAAGTGATGCAAATGGCAATGGTGGAGCGGGTAACTTAGACCATGCGATTGCCGATGCAGATTTATATCCAAAAGTAGTTCGTACGTTTGCTTGGCATATCAATGCAGATGAGCCAACAGTTCTAGACTACAACGAAGAATATAAAACCGATGAGCAAAAAGCGCTGTTTTATGGTGAAGATGCCTATCGTTCTTCGGACCATGATCCTGTCATTGTCGATCTAGATTTAAATGGTAAAGACTCAAGTCATCCTGATAATGGCAACAAAAATCCTATTTTGGATTTCTTAAACCAATTAGTTGAATGGATTAGCCAACTTTTTAAGCGTAATTAACGGTAAAAAATGCGTGATGTGAATGTGTTTTATCATATTTTAAACAATCGTCACGCAAGACAACTTGCAAGGTCAAACTTTTTCAAGAATATTAGAGAGTGTAACTAATTTATAAATTTACGCTTTTTTACAATTAAGGAATTGTACAAACCTTGCAGGTTTTTTAGAAGCAATTTAAAACGTTAATGTGAGATAAGAAGGATCAGATATGAAATTATATTATTCGCCAGGCGCATGTTCTTTAGCTGCACATATTATTTTAAATGAAATTAATGTTGATTTTGATTTAGAAAAAGTAAATTTAAAAACACATAAAACAGAAAAAGGCGCAGATTATTACGAAATTAATCCGAAGGGCTATGTACCAGCTTTAGAAATTAACCCGGGGTTAATTTTGACTGAAAACGTGGCGATTTTACCATTCCTTGCTCAGCATGATCCTAAACAAGACTTAATTCCTCCTTCAGGCTTAGGCCGTGCGAAAGTATTGGAATGGTTAGGTTATTTGAACTCTGAATTACATGATGCTTATGCAGTATTTTTTGGCGCACCGTTAACAAACGATGAAAAGACGAAAGCTTATGCTGAAATCGACCGCCTTTTAAAATATATCGATAGTTATTTATCTGAATCAGACTATGACTATTTAGTAAATGATAATTTTGGGCCAGCTGATGCCTATTTATTTGTTTTAACGAATTGGTCAAATTCTATTGAGCATGATTTAACACCTTATAAAAATATTATTGCATTACGGAATAAAGTTGCTGAGCGTCAATCTGTACAAATTGCAATGCGTGATGAAGGTTTAATTTCATAAGCGATTTTAAGTGTATTAAAAAAGCCCCTAATCAATAGGGGCTTTTTTAATATTAGATATTGTTAGTTTTGAGCTTTCTCTTTAACGTCAGCAGCAGCATGTTCAACAGCTTTGGCTGTATCAGCAGTTGCTTTACGCGCAGTCGCTTCAGTTTGAGCAGCAGCATTTGCAGTTTTATCGGCAGCGTGGTCAGCAGCAGCATCAATTTTAGCTGTAGCATTGTCTGTAGCAGTTGCAATATCGCTCGCAGCTTTATCACCAGCAGATTTAATATCAGCGGTTGCTTGTTTAGCTGCATTTTCTAAATGTTCACCTGTAGTCGCACCAGTTTCTGGAGCTTTATCTTTATTACAACCAACTAGGGCTACGGTCGCAGCAAGACCTAAAGCAACAAGTAATTTATTCATTGTGTTTTTCCTTCTAATTCATGGCATCCAAATATGGATGTCTAAAATATAAACATAAAGTAAATGATTAATAAAGATCGAAAATTGTTAAAAAGTTGTAACCTCAATATTAAAAAAGCCTAGCATTTTGCAATGCTAGGCTTTCGCTTAATAAGAGGGAGCTAACCAGTTTTTACTGCCCAGAACGAATGATGTAATCAAACGCAGAGAGCGATGCTTTAGCGCCTTCACCTGTCGCAATAATAATTTGCTTATAAGGCACAGTGGTACAGTCACCCGCAGCAAACACACCTTGTACATTGGTTTCGTTGCGGTCATTCACAATGATCTCACCACGGTTGGTTAACTCAACCTCACTGTCTTTTAAGAAGTCAGTATTTGGTAATAAACCAATCTGTACAAAGATCCCTGCAAGTTCCACTACATGCTCTTCATCAGTGGCACGGTCTTTATATTTAAGACCGGTTACTTGTGATCCATCGCCTAACACTTCTGTACTTAAGGCATTCATAATCACCGTGGTGTTCGGCAAGCTATGCAGTTTGTTTTGTAAAACTTGGTCAGCACGAAGTTTGGTATCGAACTCAACCAGAGTCACATGCTCAACAATCCCTGCAAGGTCAATTGCAGCTTCAACACCTGAGTTACCACCACCAATCACTGCGACACGTTTGCCTTTGAACAATGGACCATCACAGTGTGGGCAGTATGCGACACCACGGGTACGGTATTCAGCTTCACCCGGTACATTCATTTCTCTCCAACGCGCTCCTGTTGAAAGGATCACAGTTTTCGATTCAAGTTTCGCACCGTTTTCAAGTTCAACTGCAACCAGACCATTTGCCGTTTGGTTGGCACCTGTGATTTTGCTGACACGTTGCAGGTTCATGATATCGACATAGTATTCACGAACGTGTGCTTCCATCTCGGCAGCAAACTTAGGACCTTGAGTCTTTTGCACAGACGTGAAGTTTTCAATGTCCATGGTATCCATCACCTGACCACCGAAGCGTTCAGCTACGATACCTGTGTTAATACCTTTACGTGCTGCATAGATTGCTGCTGTTGCACCCGCAGGTCCACCACCAATCACCAATACATCAAAAGCATCTTTAGCATTGAGTGTTGCTGCATCTTTTTCAGCTGAGTTGGTGTCAAGTTTTGCCACAATTTCTTCAAGGGTCATACGACCTTGGCCAATGTGCTCATTGTCTTGGAACACCATTGGTACAGCCATGATTCTGCGTTGTTCAACTTCATCTTGGAAGAATGAACCGTCAATCATGGTTGCTGTGGTGTTCGGGTTATAAATGGCAATCAGGTTGAGTGCCTGTACCACGTCCGGACAGTTATGACAGCTTAAGGATACAAACACATCAAAATTGGCTTTAAGGTTTAGGCCTTTAATCTGATTCAGCACTTCATCAGAAACTTTTGGTGCATAGCCAGAGACTTGTAACAGTGCCAAGATCAAAGACGTAAACTCATGGCCCATTGGTAAGCCTGCAAAGAACACTCGAGGCTGTTCACCTGCTTTAGCCACACCAAAGCTTGGACGGCGTGTATTGTTGCCATCAAAACGGGCAGTTACGTTGTCAGAAAGCTCAGCGATTTCTGTCACTAACTCTTTAATTTGAGCAGCTTTATCTGATTCATCTAAAGCAGCCACTAATTCGATTGGACTTTCTAAACGTTCTAAGTAAGCTTTTAATTGAGTTTTAATGTTTTGATCTAACATCTGTTTTTACTCCAATGCATCCAAATTCTTTCAATAGATGCATAGTACGTTAAAACACAAAATAGGTGAAACAGTATGTTTTTATAGATTTAATCGGTTTTTTGAATTATTGAGTGTATTCATAAATAAGATCAATAATTTATCTATAAATGCTCTTTATTACTCATTTTTATCTTTTAAAGTGAAAGTATTTAAAAATTTATATATGTTATATGGCTGTAAAGATTTTATGTCATAACATTAAAAGGTACTTTCATGTCATTGCAACGCGGCATTTATCAGCATTATAAAGGTAATCTCTATCAAGTTTTTTCTGTGGCAAAACACAGTGAAACTGAAGAGGAACTCGTGGTTTATCAGTGTCTTTATGGTGATTATTCAACTTGGGTACGTCCGCTTGATATGTTTACTGAAACGGTTCAAATGGCTGACGGAAGTATCGTGCCGCGATTCAAGTTAATTCAAAGCACTTAATTTAAACGGCTGTCATATAAAATAACAATTTTAAAGGGTGAAGATATGCCAAATACTTTTTTCTTACAAAGAGTTGCAGATTTATATGACACCTTTAAACGACATGATGCCCAGCAGTCAGATCGCTTGCTGCGCTATCGAAATATTGAGGCTGAGTCTGCAAAACTTCTATCGCAATTGATTCGAATGCAGCAGGCCAAATCAATTTTAGAAATTGGTACTTCAACGGGTTATTCTACTTTATGGCTTGCTGAGGCTGCACAATCGACACATGGGAAAGTAATCACGCTTGAAATTGATGCCAATCGTAGTAATGAGGCGAAACGCCATGTTACTGAACTGGCATTAAATGAAGTGGTTGATTTTTGGATAGGGGATGCAGCAGATTATTTAAATGAAGCTCAGGAAACTTTCGATTTTATTTTATTAGACGCTGAACGTGATGCATATGAAAGTTATTGGCCAGATTTAAAGCGTCTGATGAAGCCCAAAGGTGGTGTTCTTATTATTGATAAGGTTATTTCACATGCAGCTGAGGTAAGTCCATTTTTATCTTTGATTAAACAGAATGCAGATTTCATGAGTAGTATTTTGCCTATAGGCGCTGGTTTATGTTTAGTGGTTCTAAAGTAGATTTACTTTCTTGAGATATTCTTGCCGATAAGCGTGTGGACTACAGCCGTGTACTTTATTAAATGCACGGGTGAAATTGGCAGGATTAGAATAGCCCAGTTCATAGGCAATATGGGTAATGGTAAAGCTAGAATTCTCTAATAAATCAATGGCACGCTCAGTGCTGATTTGTTGCTTTAAAGCATGGAATTCAACGCCTTGCTGCTGCAAATAGCGTTGCAAGGTTTTGGTCGAAATATTTAATACTTTGGCACATTCCATTAGGGTGGGGACTTGATTGGCTTGTCGCAACATCATGCTGACCCATTCAACAATTTCGCCTTGATGGTAGATTTTCTGGATTTGTTCCTGACAGCGTTGTTCAACTATTTTTAAACTATGTGCGTCAGCTAGAGGCAAGGGTAGTGCTAGTTGTTGCTCATCAATCACCACGCGTATACCTGAAAGCCATGTATAGTTAAAGTGGAAATTGGCCTTCACTAAAGATATGTAACGTTCTTGATAGCTCGGCTCAGGAATACTCAAATACACTTGGTAGCGTTGTAATTGCTGGCCTGCCAACTCTAACAAGCTGTAGTAAAACGCCACGGCAATCGCTTCAATATGAAAAGCCAAACACTGCTTATTCATCTGCAAAATCGGTTCAAATAATAGTTCAACCTTTTGCTGATTGGTTGGAAACCCAATGCTGAGCTTAAAACTCGGCATAATCAGTCTAAAATATTGTGCAATCAGCCTAAGTGCATGTTCCAAATTAGGACTGGTCATTAGCGCATAGCCGACCAGACTATGTGAGCTGAGTTTAATATTTTTACCCAGTTCAAAGGCTAAGTCTTGAGTGTTGGGCAAACTCAAACCTATTTCAATAAATTGTTCAATTTGTTGAATCGATAATAATTCTGTTTTTGCCAGTTCTTGTTGGAATGTCCTCAGTAAATCATTATCGTATTGATGCGTGCCGATTAAAATTTCAATCAGCCGTAAATAATAACGTGATGGGATAACAGGAATCTGTTGCTTCTGCACAAGAAAAACTCAGTAAAGTCTTAAAATGATAATAACAAGTCTTAAAATGATAATATAGAGGGGTTATGAGCGAGCACAATCAATTCAAGCAAAACATTTTGTGTTTGATTGGAGTCTCTAATGAATATGCATACTCAACTGGATGTCGAGCAAGCGACAACAAAATTTAAGGATAAAAAACGTCATTTATGGCTATTGGGTTTAGCTGTACCGACCATTGCAATGGGTGGGCTAGCAGGCTACCAATTTGGTCCTAAAAAAACTAAAAAGTTCTTCGCTTCATTTGGGCCATTATTTATTCATGGTGTTATTCCTGCATTAGATAAACTGATTGGTGAAGACAAGGAAAATCCACCATTAGATGCAATCGCTGATTTAGAAGCAGATCCGTATTACGCCCGCATTGTTAAACTTTTTATTCCTTTGCAATATGCAACCAATATCTATGGAGCATATTTGGCAACTCGTAAAAATACACCTATAGCTGATCAGGTTTTACTTGGAACTTTAGTAGGAATGGTCAATGGGATTGCGATTAATACTGCACATGAACTTAGTCATAAGAGTGGTCGACTTGAACATTATTTATCTCATTTGGCGTTAGCACCTTCGGGGTATAACCATTTCCGAATTGAACACCCTTATGGACATCACCGCCGTGTTGCGACACCTGAGGACCCAGCATCTTCACAATTTGGTGAAACCTTTTGGAAGTTCTTACCGCGGACTGTAGTTGGGAGTTTTAAATCGGCGATTGAAATTGAGAAGAATCGCTTAGAGCGTAAGAAATTGCCTTTCTTTTGTAAGGAAAATGAACTGATTCATGGCTGGGCAATGTCGGCTGTGTACCATGCAGCCATGTTTGCGAAATTTGGTGCCCGTTCGATTCCGTTTCAAGTTACTCAAGCTGCGTATGCAATAACTTTGTTTGAATCGGTGAATTACATTGAACATTATGGTTTAAAGCGTGCAAAGAAAGAAAATGGCCAATATGAACGTACTTTGCCAGAGCACAGCTGGAATAATAATAATGTGGTAACCAATCTGTTCTTGTATCAATTACAACGGCATTCAGATCATCATGCCAATCCAACTCGCAGCTTTCAGACCTTGCGGCATTTTGAAGATGCGCCGCAATTGCCAGCAGGTTATGGTGCAATGATTTTGCCCGCGTTTATTCCATCTTGGTGGTCAAAAATTATGGATGAACGCGTTGTTGAGCACTATAAGGGCGACCTCAGTAAAATCAATATGCATGTTGATGTGGAAGAAAAAATGCTAGAGAAATATATTAAGCAAAATAACGCGGCTTAATAGTCGAAAGATATAAAACAGATCAGCCCAAGCGGGCTGATTTTTTATAATTAAGCAGAAATACAGAGCCTGTTAAAATGCAGATCAAACTCAAGATATTTGTGAACAAATGCAGTTTTATCCGTGGTGCGTAACAAATTATTGTAGATAAACTCTGGAACGGGATGATAAAGCTCACCTGAGCCATTGCTATAGAAAATTTTTAAATAGCGTGAAGAAACATCATATTTCCAAGAGGTTACAACAACAGATTTTTCCATATAACTACTCCTACTTTTGTTTGATCTTTTAATACATATACAAAACTCTTTTGTTTCATAATTCGACAGTACTCTAAGTTAAGCAGGCTGACAATTCATAAATGAATGTTGCTATAAATTTATAAGTATAAGAATTGTAAAAAATTATCTATAAAATTTGGGTAGATAATAAGACTTAGATTTATAAAAATAATCAATAAAAAAACCACCCTAAAAGGGTGGTTTTTTGAGTTTTTAAAATCTAAGAGAGATTAGATTTTACCAACTAAGTCGATAGATGGAGCAAGAGTAGCTTCGCCTTCTTTCCATTTAGCTGGGCAAACTTCACCTGGGTGAGCGTGTACGTATTGAGCAGCTTTTACTTTACGAAGAAGTTCAGACGCGTCACGGCCGATACCACCAGCGTTGAGTTCAACGATTTGGATTTTACCTTCTGGATCGATAACGAAAGTACCACGGTCAGCTAAACCTTCAGATTCGATAAGAACGTCGAAGTTTTTAGAAAGAGTCCAAGTTGGGTCACCAACTAATGGGTATTGGATTTTTTTGATTTCTTCAGAAGTGTCGTGCCAAGCTTTGTGAGTGAAGTGTGTATCAGTAGATACAGCATAAATTTCAACACCAAGTTTTTGGAATTCAGCGTAGTTGTCAGCTAAGTCACCAAGTTCAGTTGGGCAAACGAAAGTGAAGTCAGCTGGATAGAAGAATACAACAGACCATTTACCTTTAAGGTTAGTTTCGTTAACTTCAACAAATTGGCCGTTGTGGTAAGCAGTTGCTTGGAAAGGTTTAACTTCAGTATTAATCAAGCTCATCATTGTCTCCATGATTGAGGTTTATATTTAAACTTGTTTACGAGATGTAGAATAAATAAAAATTCTTTATTGGGGAAATAGTATTTTTACATGACTAAAATCGGAAAATTGAATAAGTGATAAATTTACGATTTTTAACTCCCCAAACACTGTATTCGATTTGACTGCAAAAACATGTAAATCAAATGACAGTTATCGTAAAAGAAACTTGCATAACAACATGAAGTCTAGCGAGACAAAATTCAAGGGTAAAATTTTAAAAAATTAAAAATATATAAAAAACCAACTGTTTTACCTGAAGAGCATTAAAGCGTAAAATAGCTGATTGTTGAATTTTCAGGAAAATTTATCTGTGCTGAATGGTTTAAATATAGATCAATGGGTGATGGCGAGAGATCGTTACCGTTTAAATCGTTTGCGTAAAGATAAAAAAGCCGATACTTCAGAGATTGAAAAATTATTTGAACAGTCTAATGCAAAAGTTAGACAGCGTTTTGAACGTCTACCTAAAATTAAACTGAATCAGGATTTACCTGTTTCTCAATATGCAGACCGTTTAATTGAAGCGATTCAAAAGCATCAAGTTATTATTGTGGCAGGTGAGACAGGCTCAGGTAAAACTACTCAGCTTCCTCAAATTGCCATGTTAGCGGGTCGTGGTTTAACGGGCATGATTGGTCATACCCAGCCACGTCGTTTAGCTGCACGTAGTGTTTCTCAGCGTATTGCAGAAGAAGTTGGCGAAAAGCTCGGCGAATCGATTGGTTTTAAAATCCGCTTTAATGAACAAGGCTCGCAGGACTCTATTGTACGGTTAATGACCGACGGTATTTTGCTTGCTGAGTTAGGCAATGACCGTTTTTTGTCTAAATATGACACGATCATTATTGATGAAGCGCATGAACGCTCACTCAATATCGATTTTATTATGGGTTATTTAAAGCAGTTACTGCCAAAGCGCCCAGATCTAAAAGTGATTGTGACTTCGGCAACTTTAGACGTAAATCGTTTTAGTAACTACTTTAATAATGCACCAGTTTTTGAAGTAGAAGGTCGTAGCTACCCAGTTGAAGTACGTTATCGCCCAATTTCAGAGATGAATATTGGTGGTAGTGATGATGACGAGTTCGATGATTTTGAGGAAAACCTTCCTCGTGCAGTGGTACAAGCTGTAGAAGAATGTTTTGCCGATGCCGAAGAAAAAGGCCATCCTGAACATGCCGATATTCTGATTTTCTCAAGCACAGAACAAGAAATTCGTGAGTTGCAGGAAACCTTACAAAAGTACGGGCCAAGACACACCGAAATTTTACCCTTGTATGCACGCTTAGCTGTTTCTGAACAACAAAAGATTTTTAGTCCGGGTGGAAAAGGTCGTCGTATTATTATTGCCACGAACGTGGCCGAAACTGCACTGACGGTTCCAAATATTCGTTATGTAATCGACAGTGGTTTTGCACGTATATCGCGTTATAACTACCGTTCACGCGTACAACGTTTACCAATTGAAGCAATTTCGCAGGCTGCGGCCAATCAGCGTAAAGGGCGTTGTGGTCGTATTGCTCCGGGTGTGTGTATTCGTTTATATAGCGAAGAAGACTTCTTAAGCCGCCCTGAATTTACCGAACCTGAAATTAAACGAACCAATTTGGCTTCGGTTATTTTGCAAATGCAAAGCTTAGGGTTAGGTGAGCTAGAAAACTTCGATTTTATTGAGCCACCAGATTTCCGCCTTGTAAATGATGGTCGAAAACTTCTCATTGAGTTAGGGGCACTCAATGAGAAGAAAAACGAGCTGACTAAGGTGGGGCAAACAATGGCTCGTATGCCAATTGACCCACGACTCGCGCGCATGATCGTGGGTGGTGCTCATTTTGGTGTTCTTAAAGAAATTTTAGTGGTTGTCAGTGCGCTTGCAGTGCAAGATCCGCGTGAGCGTCCGGCAGATAAACAGATGCAGGCTGACCAAAAGCATGCACTATTCAAAGAAGCAGATTCAGATTTTCTGTTTTATTTAAAACTTTGGGAGACTTTAAATCCTAAAGGTGAAGCAGGGATGTCTGAAAATAAACGTCGCCAGTTTGCTAAGCAGCACTTCTTAAGCTGGTTACGTTTACGCGAATGGAAACAGACACATAAACAATTGGTCGAGTTAGCTGAAGGTTTAAAACTAAGTTTTAATGAAAAACCTGCGAACTATGAAAACCTGCACCGTGCGTTGCTGACAGGTTTATTGTCTTTTATTGCCAATAAAACTGATGAACGTAATATCTTTATGGCAGTGCGTCAACAAAAGGCGAAAGTCTTTCCTGCCAGTACTTTGCACAAAACCAATACTGCTTGGGTGATGGCTTTTGAGATGGTGGAAACCTCTCAGGTTTATTTACGTACTTTAGCCAAAATTGATCCTGAATGGATTTTGCTTGCTGCACGCGACTTGTTGAAATATCACTATTTTGAGCCGCATTGGTCTAAGAAAGCTGGGATTGTAAATGCGTATGCTCAAATTTCGCTGTTTGGTTTAATTATTGAACCAAAGCGCTTAATTAATTTTGAGAAAGTTGACCAGCCTGCTGCTCATGAAATTTTCTTACGCGATGCATTAACCACAGGTAACTTAGGTACAGTTCCGCCATTTTTAAAACACAACTTGCTTAAACTTGAAGAAGTTGAACGAGTTGAAGATAAATTGCGTCGCCGTGATTTGGTCGTGGATGAAGAAACGATTTATCAGTTCTATGCCTCTAAAATTCCTGAAGAAATTGCAAGTCGAAGTAGTTTTGAAGACTGGCGTGCAACGGTTGAAGCAAAAAATCCACGCTATTTATTTGTAGAAGATGATGCACTTTGGCTCAATGACCGTCCAACCACACAGCAATTCCCAGATCATTTGCATAATGGGCAGCTACGTTTAGCAACGACATATCGTTTTGACCCAAGTCATGATGAAGATGGTGCAACGGTTCAAATTCCGGTACAAGCTCTTCCTCAGGTCGATGAAAACATCTGGTCTTGGGGTATTCCAGGTTGGCGTTTAGATTTAATCGAAGCACTACTAAAAGCTTTACCAAAAGACAAACGTCGTAGTGTAGTGCCTATTCCTGACACAGCTCGTAAACTCATGCAGGGTATCGATGCTGTACATTTGCGTCAGCATATTTTTAGTTATTTAGCTTTTGCTTTACGTGGTGAGCAAATTACTGAAAAAGATTTTTCGTTTGAACGTATTGATCCATATTTGGTGCCTTTCATTAAGGTCATTGATGAAAAAGGTAAGCTGATTGCCAAAGGCCGTGATTTACTCGAGTTAAAAGCACGTTGTCGTGTAGAAACACATCGTCCAGTGAAACAGCAAAAAGGCGAATTTAAAACTTTCCCTGAAAACTTTACATTTGAAGCTTCGCAAAAGGTGACAGGTGTTGTTGTTAAACAATATCAAGCTTTGGTACCGACCAAAACTTTTGCTGAAATTGAAGTGAAAGATGATTCTGGTGTGGTTATACAAACCTTTAATGATCAGGCTGAAGCTATTAAGCAGCATCGTGAAGGGATTATTCGTCTGGTCCATATGCAACTAGGTGACTTGGTTCGTCAGTTGAAAAAGCAGATTTCAAAACCGCTCGCACTGGCTTATTCACCTTTAGGCGATAAAGCCAAGCTTGAGCAGATGTTGGTCTATGCAACATTGCAGATGGCAATTACAACTTTGCCAATTAATGCTGATGAATTTAATAAACTCCTTGAGCAAGTTAAAAAGCAATTTTTGAGTTATGGTCAGCAAGCACTTGAGCAATTAAGTGATATTTACATTCAATGGCAGCAAATCCGTCGTCAGCTTTTAGTGCTTGATGCAGGGGTGTTTGGGCGTAGTATTGATGATATTGAAGATCAACTCGATTTAATGTCACTTGGCAATTTTGTTTACCGCCAACCGGTTGATCTTTGGCAGGAATACCCGCGTTATTTAAAAGCGCTGCTATTGCGTTTAGATCGATTGCCAAATAATCTACAGCGAGATCATGCCGCTATTGATGATGTCGATCCATGGATGGACAAGGTATTTAAATTCAAAAACGATCCAAGAATCAAAGAATTGTATTTGATGTTGGAAGAATTTCGCATTTCTTTATTTTCTCAGCCGATGAAAACCAAGATGCCTATTTCGCCAACTCGACTGCAAAAGTTATGGGATCGTTTGGGAATCAGTTAAGATAGATCGGGGTTTGTTTATGCGTTTGTTTAGCCTACAACGCAATTTATAAATGAAAGATTAACAGACCCTATTCATTTTTTTAGGAGTTTTACATGGGCATTCGTATCACAGGTACTGGGTTATTTCACCCAACAGAAATCATTTCTAATGAAGAACTGGCCGACAGTTTAAATGCTTATGTGGAACAATATAACCAAGAGAATGCAGAGAAAATTGCAGCAGGTGAACTCGAAGAATTACGTGGTTCTAGTGCTGAATTTATTGAAAAAGCGTCTGGTATTAAGCGCCGTTACGTGATTGAGAAATCAGGTATTCTCGATCCAACACGTTTACGTCCTCGTTTGTCTGAACGTTCAAATGATGAACTTTCACTTCAAGCAGAGTGGGGTGTGATTGCTGCAAAGCAGGCAATGGAAAATGCAGGCGTAACTGCCGAAGATATCGATGTTGTAATTTTGGCATGTTCAAACATGCAGCGTGCTTATCCAGCTGTAGCGATTGAAATCCAGTCAGCACTTGGCATTCAAGGTTATGCCTACGACATGAACGTTGCATGTTCAGCTGCAACTTTTGGTTTGAAACAAGCGGCTGATGCAATTCGTTCAGGCGCTCGCCGTGTTTTATTGGTGAACGTTGAGATTACTTCTGGTCACCTAGACTACCGTAACCGTGATTGTCACTTCATTTTTGGTGATGTTGCAACGGCTTCTATTATTGAAGAAACCACTACTAAAACTGGTTTTGAAATTTTAGATATTCATTTATTTACTCAATTTTCAAACAACATTCGCAATAACTTCGGTTTCTTAAACCGTAGTGAAGATGCAGTAGTTGACGACAAGTTATTCCGTCAAGATGGCCGCAAAGTTTTTAAAGATGTTTGTCCGTTAGTGGCAAAAATTATTAATGCGCAGTTGGAAAAAATGCAGTTAACTGCAAACGATATTAAGCGTTTCTGGTTACATCAAGCCAATGCCAACTTGAATGAACTAATCTTGAAATATGTGGCTGGTAAAGATGCAGATCTAAGCCGTGCCCCAATTATTCTGGATGAGTTTGCGAATACTTCTTCAGCAGGTGTGATTATTGCTTTACACCGTACAGGCCACGAAGTGAATGATGGTGAATATGGCGTGATTTCATCTTTCGGTGCTGGTTATTCAGTAGGTTCGATTGTTGTTCAAAAGCACGTTGCTTAAATTATTGGTTTGATTAAAAACGCTCGTAAGAGCGTTTTTTTAGGTCGAAAATAATGAAGCGAGCCAAAAGTGGCCCGCTTCATTTGAATCAAAAATAATTAAAACTTTTTAGTGTAGTTTACAAATAAGCGATCTTCACCAAAGTCATTGCCATGCTTTACGTTGTAATCAATCCGAATGTATTGCAGGGCAAGACCTTTTAAGAAAGGCTGCTGAAATGCATAGTTTAAAATCACATTCGACTCAGTTTCGTGGTTTTTCTCACCATTGGCTGCTCTAAAATCATTTCCGTAAACATATTTCACCATCGCGTTTAAGCCCGGCACGTAATCTTTAAAGTCATAGCCGTACATAACGTGGTAAGACTTTTCTTCTTTTTTAAAGAATCCTGTGGCATTCCAGTTAATGAAATAAGTCTCTGGTAAAAAGCCATCCGGTAAGGGATAGGCTGACTCGCCGATAATTTGCTGGTAACCCAAACCAAAGGTATGATTTTTTACTTTAAGTGTTTCTAACACTCCAATGTTTTGCGCATCAATATCAAAAGTATTGCCGTCATTTTTTGCATTGAAGTATTTAAACTTAGAGGTGAGGGCAAAATTAGGTTGTTTCCAATTATGCTCTAATCCTACATAGTGTTTGTTGTAAAGGTCTTCTAAATTACCAAAGTAATATTCGCCCTTGAGTGACGGCGTAAATTGATAGCGCAGGTCAATGTAATTTAAACCATCAGATTCTTTGGTAATGCCATTTGAAGTGAACGAGAACTTTTTAAAATCTTCTTCATTTCGTGGCGAGACTTTTTCAACCCGACCAATTTCAGCATAAAGCTGATCTGAAAGTTGCGACTTAAGATTGGTTCCCCAATAAGAAGCAAGTAATTGTCGGCTGGCATCGACAGCTGTTACAGGTAAATCTAACCAGAGTTCACCGACACTTAAAAGGGTTTTGTCGTAGCCCAGTTTTAAGGTCGCGCCGTGTTTTAGAAAGTCGGATGCTTGCGACTGAGTCTCTTTATTAAAAGGCAAAACCGTGTCCGCAACGTGTTTGTCTGAACTCAAGCGAACGGCATATTGAACAGAAGCATCTGCACCAATCGTAATCGGCTTGTCTGCAATTTGCAGGGGGGTATCATGCATTTTAGATTTATAAAATAAAGATGCTGCCTGAGACCAACTGCCTGTATCTTTGAGGGCATCATTATCAAAATCGCGGTTGATGTAGGCGTTTTTTAAAGTGAACTTCCATTCATCTTCACTTTGTTGAGCTGTATCTGCTGCCCATAAACTTGAGCTAGTCAATAAACCTAATAATGTGGCTATTGCTAAATTACATGGTTTAAAGCGGTGTAATAATTCCATAATCCATTTCCAAAAAGATGCGCCAGTCCTCGGCGCATGTATTTTTACTGCTGGGTAAGCGTGTTTTGAGGGTTAAAAGTTGATGGCGTTTGTGCGGCAACAGAGGCTTTTAGATTGACCATAAATATTGCAAGTGCAGCAATCACACCTGGAATTGCAATCGCTAAGAAATTCATTTGGTGAGGAAGCTCAAGAGTGAGTAGGGCTCCGGTTAAAACTGGTCCGATAATCGCACCAATACGGCCAATTCCAGATGCCCAGCCCATGCCTGTTGAACGAAGTGCCGTCGGATAGAACTGTGCAACGAACGTATAGAGTAAGATTTGCGAACCAATTGTGGCAGCACCAGCAATCGCAATCAGGCTATATAAAATAATTTGCGGACTATTAATACCAAGCAGAATTAAAGCTGCTGATCCCACAACAAACATGATCGTAATAACAGGTTTTAAATGAAATCTGTCTGCTAAAGCACCGCCGCCAATTGCACCGACCATGCCGCCAATATTGAGTGCAAACAGGAATAACATGCTTGCACCTAACGAATAGCCCGCTTGCAGCATGAGTTTAGGTAACCAGCTTCCTAAGGCATACACCATGAGTAAGCACATAAAGAAAGCAATCCAGAACATAAATGTGCTGAAAGTACGACCTTGCTGGAAAAGCGCACGGACAGGTGCATCGGTTGTGGTGCTTTCGTTTAACACCAGTTGTGTATTGGCGTTTACCTGAGTTTGAGGCGCAATTTTACAAACAATACTTTTTGCCTGCTCGCTATGGTTTGATTTCACTAAAAAGGTGAGAGACTCTGGCAAAAATTTCCAGATCAACGGTAGTAATAGCAGGGGAATACCTGCAATTAAAAACATGATTTGCCAGCCCATGTCTTTCACGAGCCATGCGCCGAGTAGAGCAGATGTCATACCCCCAATTGCATAGCCACTAAACATGATTGCCACTAATGTACTGCGGATTTTTTTTGGTGCGTATTCGGTCATAAGCGCAACAACGTTTGGCATAACGCCACCAATCCCTAGGCCTGCAATAAAGCGCAAAATAGCAAACTCAGTTGGTCCTTTGGCAAAGGCACCGATAAAGGTAAATCCACTAAATAAGGTGACACAAATCAGAATGGTTTTTTTACGCCCCAGTTTGTCTGAAAGTGTGCCGAAAATCATGGCACCAAACATCATCCCGAATAGAGCAGCACTGGCGAGTAAACCAGCTTCTACCGCAGTTAATGACCATTGTTGCATTAACAGAGGAAGAGCAACCCCATAAATAACTAAATCATATCCATCAAAAATAATAATAAGTAAGCACCAGATTAAAACTTTCCAATGGAAAGATGTAAAACGGGCCTTGTCAATTAAATCATTAATATTAACCTTGCTGGTATCCATTTTCTTCACCTCCAATTTGTGAAGCATCGCGTTATTTTTTAATAAACTATTTTGTTATTGGATTAGAGTCAAAAACCTAATTGATATATCTTTATGTCTTTAAGGTATTGTGCTTTTATTGATTTAATTATTTGAAAAATATGTATTTATTTTTATTGTTTTAGCTGGTTTTGTTGTGTCTTTAAAATGGGGTTAAATATTGTATTGTGAGAATTTTAAGTATTTTATGGATGTTTTTTTATTAATTTCATTGATGAGAATCACAGCTAAAAATATAGCTAAATTTATATTATGAGTTGAAGTGAAAATATAAAAACAAAATACTAAAGTCTATTATTTAACTATTTTAGAAATTGATCTTAAAAATGAAATTTAATTTATATTCAATAAAAAATGCCAAATCAGAATTAGCAAATTATTTGCATCCTAATTTGGCGATTGAGGCTTTATTTTAGTGGTAGGCGCTTAGATAAAAAACTTAATTTTTGGCTGGCGTTGAGCGTGGTGTAAGAATGAAATGGGCGATTACACCAATACAAATACCCCAAAAAACTGAGCTTAATCCAAGAAAATGCATGCCTGATGCTGTCGCTAAAAAGGTAATAAGTGCAGCATCACGTTGACTGTCATTCTTCATGGCAACAGAAATATTGGTGGCAATTGCTCCAAGTAAGGCTAAACCTGCTAGTGCTGCTACCAGTTCTTTAGGAAGTAAGCTAAATAGCATGACAATACTGCCAGCAAATAAGCCTCCTAAAATATAAAAAATCCCGTTGGCGATTCCTGCGATGTAACGTTTTTCTTTAAGTTCATGTGCATCTTTGCCCATACATAAAGCTGCGGTAATTGAGGCAAGTACAATTGTAATACCGCCGACACAGGCAACAGCTAAAGAGGCAATACTAGTGACAGTAATAATGGGTTTGGCTGGGGTGTCGTAACCGCTGAGTTTCATAATCGCCATACCCGGTAAAAACTGACCGGTTAGGCTGACTAAAATGAGAGGAACGGCGAGATTCAGTGTTGAGTTCCATGTCCATTCTGGGCTAATCCACTGTGGAATAGCTAAACTAAAACTCACATCAACCGGATTCATTTTGCTTAAAAAGAGGCTTAATGAAACTCCGGCAGCTAACACCCAAATCATGGTGTAGCGCGGCATTAAACGTTTGGCAATTAAAAAGACAATAAGCATGCTAAAAACAATAAAAGGCATACTATCAGACGCGGTAAACAGACCAATACCAAATTGAAAAAGAATACCCGCCATCATGCTGGCAGCGACGTCTTGCGGAATCCACTTCAGTAACTTGTCGAAGTAACCTGTAACGCCAATTAAAAAAATAACGATGGCAGAAGTAATATAGGCGGCTACCGCTTCATTCAGTGAGACATTGGGAAATAGGGTAACTAATAGGGCAGTACCCGGTGCTGACCATGCGGTTATGACAGGCGTTTTATATTTAATCGAAAGATAAATACCTGAAACGGCGGCACCAATTGAAATTCCCCAAATCCATGACACCATCATGTCGGTAGACACATGAGCACGCTGAGCAGCTTGGAAAAAAATAATCAGTGGGCCTGAGTAAGAAATTAAAACCGCGAGAAAGCCCGCAACTGTTGCTGATATAGACCAGTCATTTTTTAATGTCTTTAACAGGGGTGCCATGTGTGATTGCCTCCATGCAAATCATATTATTTACCCAATCATGCAAAAAGATCAGGGTTAACCCTGATCTCCACCTCCGACCGAAATAACCGAGCCAGTCATATAGGATGCTTCGTCTGATGCAAGAAATAAAATTGCATTCACTTGTTCTTGAATTGTGCCATAACGGCCCATAAATGTTCGATCTATGGTTTGATCAACCACTTGCTGCATCCAGTCTTTTTCATTTTGACTTAACGGATTGGCATTTCGTGGCACTTTGCGAGGTGGTGCTTCGGTTCCACCAGTCGCAACGGCATTGACTCGAATTCCGTCTTTAGCATGTTCAAAAGCAAGCGATGCCGTTAAAGCATTTACACCACCTTTAGATGCTGAGTAGGGAATACGGTTAATACCACGGGTTGCAATTGAAGATACATTTACAATCACACCTGCTTGTTGCTTAATCATGGCGGGGAGCACAGCGCGGCAACACCATAACGTTGGAAACAATGAGCGATTTACTTCCTTAATGATCTCTTCTTCGGAAAACTCTTCAAAAGGTTTCATCCAGATCGCGCCACCCACATTATTAATCAGGATATCTACCCGACCATAATGTTCGATGGCTTTTGCAACTACCGCTTGCGCACCTGCATAAGTTTCAAGGTCGGCATTAATCGTGACAGCATCACCACCTGCACTCTGAACTTCTTTGAGAACTTCTTCAACATATTCAGAGCGGTCAGCCATGACGACTTGGCCGCCTTCAGCTGCAACTTGTAGTGCCACGCCACGGCCAATACCTTGCGCGCTACCCGTAACAATCACGACTTTATTAGTAAATCTTTGACGGTTTGACATAGATAACTTCTCCATCTGTTAATTCGCAGAGAATTTTTCAAATAAGAAGTTAGCAGGTTTGATATTTTCAGTTTCTAACCAGCCACGTACAGCTTCTACCATTGGTACTGGGCCACATAGATAAACATCGACGTCGCCACCGTTTAACCAGTCACTTTCAATATGACCAGTGACATAGCCTTTGCGTTCATGGTTGCTCTCAGGGCTTGCGACCACAGTTCGATATTCAAACCAAGGGAATTTCGCTTGCAACTCATTGAGTTTTTCTAGAGCAACCAAATCAAAGTCATTGGTGACACCAAAGACTAAACGAACAGGCTGTTCTGAACCTTTCTCTTCAAGCACTTGTAACATCGACATAAATGGGGCAATGCCAGTACCGCCTGCGAGCATCAGCACTGGGCGAGCTACATTACGTAAATAGAAGCTACCGAATGGACCTGTAAATGTCATTTTGTCGCCAGCTTGGGCATTTTTGCTCAAGAACTCACTCATTTTGCCGTTCGGTACGTTACGGACCACAAAGCCCGTTAAGCGATTGCCTGGTTTGGAGCTAAATGAATATGAACGGGTTTCGCCAGTTTCAGGAATAGCAACGTTGACATACTGACCTGCAAGGAAATGAATATCTGGTTGACCTTCATCAAGTTGAATATCAAATGTGATGGTTGAGTCTGATAAATTTTCAACGCGAGCTAATGTACCTTGGAAGCTATGAATTGCAGTTTTGCAAACATCTGACGAGGCTTGAATTTGAAATACGGCATCTGAAGTTGGACGACATTGGCAAGCAAGAATATAGCCTTGCTCAGCTTCTTCTGGGGTTAGTGCATCTTCAATATAGGTTTCTTCTGGCATGTCATAACTGCCGGATTCGCAAAATGCGCGGCAAGTTCCACATGCACCGTCACGGCAATCCAAAGGAATATTAATTTTTTGGCGATAGGCTGCGTCAGATAGGGTTTCGCCTTGAGCTACGTTAATGAAACGTGTAACACCATCTTCAAATTGAAGTGCGATATTGTGGTTTGACATGGCATGTATCCTACAAAATATTTGAAACTTTTACCCTCAGCCAACAGTCCGTTTAACTGAGGGGGTATGTCTTAAAGGTGGTAGATATCAATCACTTGATTGATGTAGTCATTTTTCAAAACGACATACTTGCTCAAGATTTTTGGTTGATCACCTGAAAAATCGATCACATAACGTGACATACCGAAATAGCTGTAATTTGTCTTGTAACGGAAACTCAAGGTATTCCAGTTAAAGCGCACAGTAACTTTGTCGCCATCGCGCTCTACAACTTCAACGTTGGCAATATTGTGGCTTGTGCGTGTGTCCGGCATGGTTGCAGATGAGCGCTCAGTTTTGATACGGAACACACGATCTTCTAAACCTTGACGGTCTGGATAATAAATAAGTGAAATTTCAGATTGCGGATCTTCAGTTAATCTATCGTCGTCGTCCCAAGCTGGCATCCAGAAAGAAGCTTCGGGTGCATAGCATTCAATCCAATCTTCCCATTGTTCATCATCTAAAAAGCGAGCTTCACGATAGAGAAACTGAGCAATATTTTCTAAAGTTGCTTTGTCTTGAGCACTCATGCTGTTTCTCCCTGATCAGCAATTTCTTTCTCTGATGCAATCGCGTGTTTCATGGTGTGTAACCAATATTGATGTTGGGCAAGATAAAGACCTTCATCTTCAGTTTTGATACCACTTAACATTGGTTTTAAACCGATTTCATTCGCTGCATCGTCTGGTCCATAAATCCAGTGTTTAGAACCGCGGCACATATCATTCCACTCAAGGGCAATACCTGCGTAGCCTGCCTGACAAGCCCGGAATTCTTCTAAATCGTCTGGTGTTGCCATGCCTGAGGCATTGAAGAAATCTTCATATTGACGGATACGACGTGCGCGTGCTTCGGGTGCTTCGCCTTTAGGTGCGATACAGTAAATGGTGACTTCAGTTCTATTAACCGAAAGAGGGCGAAGTACACGAATTTGCGAACCGAACTGATCCATCAAATAAACGTTTGGATAGAGACACAGGTTACGTGAACGCTCAATCATCCATTTCGACATCGCTTCACCGTATTTTTCGGTGTATTCGTCTGCTTTCGGGAAGTTTGGACGGTCTTCTGGGTTTGCCCATTGTGTCCAAAGCAACATGTGGCCATTTTCAAAGCCATACGAGCCACCGCCTTGTTTACCCCAAGAACCTGCACTCATTGCACGGATGTTATCGGCAGCTTGTGTTTCTTTGCGGTGTTGAGTTGTTGCTGCGTAGTTCCAGTGCACAGCAGAAACATGATAACCATCGGCACCATTTTCAGCGGTGAGTTTCCAGTTGCCTTCATAGGTATAGGTAGATGAACCACGTAAAACTTCAAGGCCATATTCAGACTGATCAACAATCATGTCGATGATTTTGGTGGTTTCACCCAAGAATTCTTCAAGTGAAGGAACATCAGGATTTAAGCTACCAAATAAGAAACCTTTGTAGCTCTCAAAACGAGCCACTTTTTTAAGATCGTGTGAACCATCTTGGTTAAAGCAGTCCGAGTAACCGGCTTCACTTGGATCTTTAACCTTGAGTAATTTACCTGAGTTGTTAAACGTCCAGCCGTGGAAAGGGCAGGTATATGTTGCTTTGTTACCACGCTTGTGACGGCAAAGTTGTGCTCCGCGGTGTGAACACGCATTGATCATGGCATTGAGTTCGCCGTTACGGTTGCGGGCAATAATGACCGGCTGACGACCAATGTGAGTGGTGTAGTAGTCATTATTATTTGGAATTTGGCTTTCGTGTGCTAAGTAAACCCAATTACCTTCGAAGATATATTTCATTTCGAGGTCAAATAGGGCTTCGTCAGTAAACACTGAGCGATGAAGTTTAAATTCACCTGTATCGATGTTATCGACAAGTAATTCATCAATACGGTCAAGATGGCTAGTATTGATTACAGGAATACGTGGCATGTCCGTTCTCCGACTTTCCAAAAGTGTGGAAGTCACCAAGGCCTTAGCTACGATCTACAAGGTCTTGATATCCTAATATTGTCAATGAAGCGCATGAGTGCGCTGGGTGTTTAACCGTGAATTGATGAAGATGAATCACTGGAAGATTGGCAAGAGGGCTTTTTCACAAAGCAATTCATCACTTCATCGGTTTGTTGCTTGTATATACCTTAAAAGAATGGTTAAACTCTGTCTAAGACTGAATTTGCATTTTTTTATATCTTAAAGGTATGGATGCCTTATGGAACTAAGACATTTACGGTATTTTGTGGCTGTTGTTGAAGAGCAGAGCTTTACAAAAGCTGCGGAAAAACTATTTATTGCTCAACCACCTTTGAGTCGACAGATTCAAAATTTGGAAAGTGAGCTTGGAATTCAACTGTTTGAGCGTGGAAGTCGTCCTTTACAGACAACCCCAGCCGGACATTTCTTTTATCAGCACGCCCTTAAACTTTTGTCGAATGCTGAAGAAATAAAAAGTATGACCAAACGTATTGGTCTGATCGAACGTAGTGTGACGATTGGTTTTGTCGGGTCTTTACTCTATGGTTTACTGCCTCGAATCATTTATTTATTTCGGCAACAACAACCTCATTTGAATATTCAATTGATGGAATTAAGTACGACCGAGCAACTACAGGCATTAAAAGAAGGGCGTATTGATGTTGGATTTGGACGTCTAAGAATTAGTGATCCTGCAGTGAGACGTATTTTGCTACGTAAAGAGCGCTTGGTGGTTGCTGCCCATACGAGCCACCCCATTGCTCAGCGTACGGAAGGGGTATATCTGGCCGATCTCATTGATGAAAAGATGTTTATGTATCCCACTTCACCGAAACCCAATTTTTCGACTCAGCTTTTGAATATTTTTGCCGAGCATAGTTTAGTTCCAAAAAATATGCATGAAATACGGGAAATTCAACTGGCTTTGGGCTTGGTGGCAGCGGGTGAGGGTTTATGTATTATTCCTGCCAGTGCCGATACTATTCGCTTTCCTCATTTAAATTACATTCCGATTTTAGATAACGGTGCAGTCAGCCCGATTTTCATTACTGCTCGTGCAATGGACCGAAGTGAAGACTTACAGCTTTTATTTGATTGTATTTATCAGGTGTATGATCTTGAAGGTATTCCATATAAACGCACCGTTTTCACGCTCGATCAGAATCCGATCGATGATTCAGACGGTATCGATTTTTAAATAAAGCAGGGCATAGCCTCAAAAGCTGAAGCTATGCGTTGATGTGTTTTAGAAAGCCCAAATCAGTTTTAGCCAGCTGGTGTGGCCTTCGGGACGATATTCGACTTCGGTTTCTTTCAGAAATTTGGCTTCAATAGACCAGTTTTTATCGGCATATTGAATGCCTGGACCAATTGCAAAAGCCTGTCCTTTAAACCCAATGTTATTTCCGTTTACTTTGTCATCTGTGGTTTGTTTAAAAGCATAGCCTTCAACTGCCACTTTGAGTTTGGGATTAATGCGGTAGCCTAAGCTATAGTCACCCGCAATGTATTGTCCAGACTGGTAGTCGGTTGCGTCGTTACGCGTATTCCAGCTATAAGACAGTTTAGTTGAAAGATCTAAGCCTGCCGCGTTGGCATAACTATAGGCAATAATCGGTCGAATGGTGTGATAGTTTTTCCCGAGATTGGCTTCAACTGGATGTGTCGTACTTGGAGTGTCGTATTCACCTGTCCCAAGTACCGTTTCGAGAGCTGCAATCCAGTGATGATTTCCTTGATGCCAGCCGAGCATACCACCCAAAATCAAGTCTCCGAGACCTTGGTTTGAGTCAGCCATTCCATTTACTTTGAGTCTTAGATCAACCAATGGCTGGGCTACATAAAACCCCAGTTGTCCATCCATAATTTTTTGATCGGTCATCCAGACCAAACGAGGAACCACGGCGTTGACATCAACATGGAACTGATCGGGACCATTTTGAAACTCTGATGCGTGGTAATTTTGATAATAACTGAGTAGATAGACCCCAGCAGGTGGTAAAGCACCCGCCATCATACCTTCGGCACCTAATGCAAAAGAATCTGAGCCATTTTCTGTTGCAAATGCAGAAGGAAGGTAAAGGGTGCTGATTACACCACATATGATTGCAGCAATTTTGTTATTCATAGAATGTCCTATTCTGTGTTATTTCGCTTGTCACTAAAAAAACGTTATTCCTTAACGATTTTTAAAAACTTGAGTCTGTTTAACCTGTAAGTTTGGAATGCAGAACCCCTGTGAGCTTTGTATTAGCTTTCTAAATTGCAAATACAAAGCTCATTTGAAAAAGCGGAGTGCTTAAAGGTTTATCTTTAAATATGTTTGAATAAAGCTGAACGCGATTGTCCAGCAGCGCCATCGGCTGCACTTAAGAACCGTTCAGTATGAATGTCCCGTTCGAATAAACGACTTTGCATGAGTGTTGAAATTGCCGAGTCGATCATGATTGGTGGGCCACACAAATACGCTTTGTGTCCACCACATCGATTTTCAAAGTAATCGGCAACAGCCTCGTGCACAAATCCAGTAAATCCAGTCCATTGGTCTTCTGCTTTTGGTGCATTCAGGGCAGGGATATAACGGAAGTTTGGATAGTCTTTTACGAGTTGTTCAAACAATTCTCGGTTGTATAACTCTGCTAAGTCCCGTGCTCCTTGGAACAGGTAAATTGTGCGGGCATCTCCAGACTCAAGCAAATCTAAAATCATCGATTGTGGACTTGAAAGACCTGAACCACCTGCAATGAAAATGGCATTTTGAGCATCTGACTTGCGTACGAAAAATTGACCATAAGGGCCTGAAATATCAAGCTGATCACCTGTGACAAGTTGTTCATGTACATAAGTCGTCGCCGCACCACCTTCAACTTTACGAATATGCAGCTCAACTATGCCGACTTCACTTGGTGAGTTGGCAATTGAAAATGCACGAGTTCCTTCAATATCTGGAAATTGGACATTGATATATTGACCCGCTTGGAATTCGATTGGACGATTTAGTTGTAGACGAACACCTTTAATGGTCGGCGACAGGTCTTTTATTTCAATGACTGTCGCTTGATAGTCTTGAACCAAATGACCTAAGAAATCTGGGTCTTCATCGACATCGGCTTCAATGACCATGTCAGACTGTGGTTTGCAGCAACAAGCAAGCACCTTGTTTTCATCGCGTTCGATATCCATGAGCGCAAATGGTGAAGCTTCACCAACATCATAAAAACCGTCGGTGACTTGAACCTTGCATGTCCCACAAGTGCCATGGCCACAGGCAAAGGGCAACCAAACGCCTTGGCGTAGGGCAGCATCTAAAATGGTTTGGTCTTCTTCTACTTCAATCGTTGTTCCGATCGGTTCAATGGTGACTTGATAACTCATGACACACCTCCGAATTAAACATAGCTGTCGTTATAGCCATTTAATTCTGGCGTAACGAAACGAAGTAATGACTTATGACCAAAACCAAGCTCTGCCAAGCTTTGAGTACTCTCTGGATTGATTGTTTGATCATCTAAGATGTATTGCACTTTTGACCAATCAATTTTGGCAAAATCTGGATGTTGGGCAAAACCACCTGTAATTTGTTGCTCAATCAACTGTCCAAAAGTCTGTTGAGGTGAGGCAAGCATGGCATGTGCCGAGCAAAAAAGTGTGTGATGATCCCAACCCACGTAAAGTAAGAATTGATCGCCATAATTTTTTTGCAGATCAAGTGGTTCAAATTGATAGTTGTTGTGTATCGCGCGAACAGTCATGTTCAATCTCCTTATTTCTTATCAAGCAGCTTGATCACTGCCTGAACAATTCCTTGTGCTTAAGCTGCGTTGCCTTTCCATTTTTTCCAGCGTTGTTGGTCTGGTGAGCCTTCAATATCCAGATTGTCGGCACCGACATTCATGCGGTAATAATCACGGAGCATGGTTTCGAGGTCACCGCCACCACAGTTGCCTTGCAAAATTTGATTTACAGGTAGCCATGCTTGTATATATTTCTCAGGCTCACGCTCGAAAATGTCATGACAGCCATCTGAACAGGTGTGGTAGCGTTCGCCTTGGTAAATGCTATGGCGATAACTAAACTGAGTCGGGTCATCACCCATTTCAGTAAAGGTCATTGGAATCTGACAAACCTGACAAAGCTGTGGTAAACCTGCGCTATAGAAGCGTTTACCTTCGGCTTCCATTTTGCGAGCCAACTCCCATTTTGGACGGTAGTATTTATCGAAAGTGTCAGGATATTTAGCAGATAACCAATCCATTTCTTCATCGGTTGGAATCCATGTATGGAAACCAGCAGCATGACCAAAGTTATAGAAAATCCACCATGCCTGATGTGAGACATGCTCTTTTTCTTTCACAATCACATCGCTATATTTCGGCATACGAATGCCATAACGGCTCAAATCTTTAAATAGCGCACCGCCTGCTTGTTCAAAATAAACTTCCCACGCTTCTTTCCACGACATCACTTTATTTGGCAGCATGTAATCCATCATCATGCCCACAATTGAAAGCAAACGCGTCCCACGCCAGAACCATTTATCAATCCATTCCTGAACAATAGGTACGTTGTCCTCATGCTGTTCGAGCAAGAATTTTACGATTTCCAGACCAAGTGTCATGTGGCGCGCTTCATCTGACTGCGCACTAAAACCAAAGGTTACGGTTGCCATATCGCCGTTATAAGCTGCACCCGACATAAACGGAACAAACAGCAAGTTGGTAAGTACATATTCAAAAGCAAAACTAATTGCTAATAAAAATTCGAAAGGGCCAGCAGAACGGGCATCTTCAAAAAATGATTTAGGCACAGACAAATACCAAACGCGGTCATGCATGTGCGCCCAGTCCTGAAAACCATCAAAAAACTTGTTGTAATGGCTCATGGCATGAATTTGAGTCTGTACATGACGCAGCTCATCAATCGACTGCATCTGAGAAGCAATACGTGCTCCAATACCACTAAACTGGCGACCTACATGTGCATAGCCTTGATAAGCCTGATATTCAAGTGGAGTAACCGCCGTTAAAAAGAGTTTGATCGCATTTAAGTAGCGTTCATTGCTGACATTCATCTGACCATTGTTTTGAGCAAAGGCATCAAAAATGGCATACAGTTTTTTCTCTTTTTCTGCCTGATATTTCCAGTAAGCATCCATGGTTAAACGGAATGGATCTTCCCATTTAGACCAGTCTGTAATTTTGATGCCTTCAAACTCTTCATAAGGGAAGGCCTCTTTACGGTCAGCATAGGAAAAGTCCCAGTCCAGATCACGGGTTAATGCACGGTAACGATCTTTCGCATTTAATTTTTTACTGGTTTCTTTCGTTTGAGTTGTCATGATTGATCATCCTTAAATCTTTGTTAAACAACGTCTATGTTGTGATTAATTCCAATGAAGGCGGAAAGTATCGTCATCTTCTTCGACGTTGCCGCCCAGCGTAATCATGTTGAGTTGTAACGATTGGATGTCCCAATCTTGGCCTAGTTTTTCAGATACGGTTTCGGCTTTAATCACCAAATCAGTTTCACTTTCAATTCGAATCATGGCTGGTAAATACTGAATTGAAGCTTCAGGGTTATCTTCTTCAATCGCTTCGAGGATATAGCGTGAAGTATCGTTGTCTTGTAATGCGAGATAGACTTTAGACATGTTGCTTCTCCTTAAGCATTTGTAAGTGGTTGTAGGCCTAGTTTTTTTGCACGTTCAATAACGGCTTGTTCTGCTTGATCAACTGCCTCTACTGTTAAGGCTGCTGTTGCCCAAGGTGTAAAAGCTGCTTTTACTTGAGTTAAAGACTGAGAGAACCATTCATTTAATAGCTGTTTGTTATGGTCGGATTCTGCTGCGGCAGTTTTAATGACGGTGTCTGACCACTTACGTAAATCACCTAAAGTGTCTTTCATAAACTCAGTCAGCATGGCTAAGTCACGAGCATTTTGAGTGACTAACCACTGATCAAACTGTTGATAGACAAGCTCGGTCACAAAGCCGTCCATCACAAGGTTCTGTAATAAGAAAAGTTTGAAATAGTCTTGCTCGGTGAGGCTTTCTTCACACAGACGGCGTAAGCCTTGCCATGCAGGATGTTGCATCCAAGCCTGTTTTGCCTGCTGTAGTGAGTCGCCGCTGTTGCCATCTAAAGCTAAGCCAATACGCGAGATGTACTGCGCAATTCCTAAATGATCCATCGCGGCATAAATACAAGCTTGGGTAAGCACGGTGCCATACCCATAAGCACTGCCAGACATCATGTGTAAGTTTGCCGTTTGTTCAACGTGGCGAAATGGCAATAGGTACTCAATGACCTTAGCTTTGACTTCATCAGACAAATGTTCTGCAAGCTGACGTTTTTCAAAAAAAGCAAAATTACTTTCGACTGTGTCCTGCAAACGTGCACGGTGTTGAACGTAAGTTCCATAATAGAATTGACGTGGATCTTTAAATGCATACCAATCTTGCATTTGCAGGGCAGTATGGGTTTTATCATTTAAGGTCTTTTCAGGTTTCCACAAAGGACGATAGTGAAAGTTAGTTTCTGCCTGTACATCGAAACTCACTTCTTGATATCGAGTTGCTGGCTTACTACCAAATCGTCTTTCGATATAAGCATAGTTCTGGCGGATAGGTTCGACATTTGACGTTTTGATTTCTAAAGTCATGGCTTTATCTCCTTATATTTTTTACATCTGATCATCGTGATCGTTGCTATTTCGTTGCGTGCCGACTAAGGTTGCTTCAGTGCCATAGCGCCATTTTTCTTCCTGAGCATCATTAAAAGCTTGCTGCTCTTGGGTCATTTCAACCACTTGATTGGTCTTACAAAAATCATTAAATGCATGTTTAGGCAAAACCAGTTCCACAAATAGACTTGGGTCATGAATGGCAAAATCGAATTCGATAAACTCTGCGTTTAAGTCGCCAGTGACCCGAATATATTTGGTTAATGCTTCGACTTGAGGTTGCGTCATGCTGTACTCCATCAAGACATGGTCTTGAAATTGATGAATGCTCCTTGCTCTCGCTATAAGCTTTACAAAAGCTATGCCAACTTTATTTTTGTTATTAAAAACAATAAATTAAGTTTTTTTATAAAAATGAGGCATTTTAAAAATTAACCATTTCATGAATTTTTTTGAATGGTGAAATAGATATATTCATGATTTGATGAAGAGGGTCGTAGAAATTTTTTTTTAGAATGTTTGAGGCTTTAAAAGGAGAGATTTAGAAATACTTTTTTAGTATGAAGTTATGTCTTTAAGGTACTAGGACATTTATCTGGTTCTTCGATAAGATGAGATACAACCCAAATGTGTTTAATGGATTAAAACAGATCACACATGGCTCGAGTAAAATACGATACAACGGGACGATACGCAGATCATCCGCAAGAAATTCACGATTTGCTGTCTAAACTGCACTTTGATACTGCCCACGGTCAAATCTGGTTTGATGAATATCGCATGCTGCTTTTACACACCAGCATTATGGGATATTTGCGTAAAGACTTAGCGAACATGATTGGGCTTGAGCGAACCAAGCGTTTCTTTATTCGTTTAGGCTATCAAGCTGGGTTAAAAGATGCAGAAGTTACAACAAAAATGCGTCCCGATTTAAATGAACACGATGCTTTTATGGCAGGCCCACAAATGCACGCCATTCGTGGAATGGTGCAAGTACAGGCCAACCAGCTCAATTTAAGCCACGATAAAAAACAGTTTTATGCCGATTTAAATTGGCTTAACTCTTTTGAAGCTGATGTGCATTTAGAGCATTTTGGTCCAAGTGATGAACCTGCATGCTGGATGCTTTTGGGTTATGCATGCGGATACAGCAGTTTTGCGACGGGTATGACCATTATTTATCAAGAAATAAAGTGTAAGGCCTGCGGCGATGAGCATTGCCGTATTATTGGTAAGCCTTTAGAAGAGTGGGAAAATGCTGATGAGCTGATTCAGTTCATGTCACCCGAACCCATGGAAAAAGAACTCATTGCGTTGCAGGCTGAACTTTTTGAGCTTAAAAAATCAATTTACAGTGACAGTGAAGCAGATTACCAATTATTTAGTTCTGTGGGTAAGTCAGCATCTTATAAACAGGTCTGTGCATTATTAACCAAAGCTGCGGGTTCGAAAGTTTCCATTTTGCTACAAGGCGAAACAGGGGTTGGTAAAGAAGCTTTTGCACGAGGTGTTCATGAAAATAGCCAAAGAAAAGACCAACCTTTTATTGCGGTAAACTGTGCAGCGATTCCACCAGAGTTAATTGAGTCCGAATTATTCGGGGTAGAAAAAGGTGCCTATACAGGAGCGCATCAATCTCGTTTGGGGAAGTTTGAACGAGCCAATGGCGGTACTATTTTTTTAGACGAAGTGATTGAGCTTTCTCCTCGTGCACAAGCAGCACTATTACGCATTTTGCAGGAAGGTGAATTTGAGCGAGTCGGAGATTCACAGACACGTATTTTAGATGTCCGTGTAATTACAGCAACCAATGAAGACCTTGAACAAGCTGTGAAAACAGGACGATTTCGGGCAGATTTGTATTATCGCTTAAATATTTTTCCAGTTCAGATTCCGCCTTTGCGGGAGCGCCGTGAAGATATTCCTTTACTGGTTGAACACTTTCTTGATCGCTTTGAAAAAATGTACGGTAAAACCATTCACGGTGTAAGTGAAAAGACCAAAGTTTTTATGCAGCAATATGAATGGCCGGGAAATATTCGTGAGTTGGAAAACTTATTAGAAAGGGCTGTTTTATTAACGGACGATCAGCAGCTGATTAAGTTAAATGCCATTTTCCCACAGATCAAGCATGACCCTGAGCAGGCTGTAGCTGTTGAATCTGACTTTGAGCAACTATTAAAGGCTGAGTTTAATTTAGAAGAACACGAAAAGCAGTTAATTTTAACAGCCTTAAAAAAGGCAAATCATAATGTGTCTGAAGCGGCACGTTTATTGGGAATATCTAGGGCAGTGCTAGACTATCGAATTAAAAAATTTCAGCTTTGAGTCAATATCAACACGCTCAAAAATAAAGGCCTAACTTTAAACGTTAGGCCTTATTCATTATTGCACTTGAGCAGGGAAACCATCTTCTTCAAGTGCTTCGGTAATTTTATCGACGCTTTCACTGCTTTCAACAGTCACGATCTTTGTCGTTAAGTCTACATCTACTTTTGCATTCGGATCGACATCTTGAATCGTTGCAGTCACGCCACGAGCGCAGCCACCACAAGTCATATTTTCAATAAGTAGTTTCATGTTCATACTCCATCAAGAATGAGATGTTTGTTTGGATAACACTGAGTCTAAACCTTGTCATGATTGTAAGGTCAAGACCAATTTTTTAAAAAAATATGCTTGACCTTCCCATGATGGGAATCTGTATGCTCAATACAGAATATTAAATTTTGCAGATTTGCAGAGGTGTTTGATGGACTCAAAAAACACAAAATTGCCAGCATATAGTGAAACACTTCCAATCGAAGGCATGACTTGTGCCTCGTGTGTAGGTCGTGTCGAAAAAGCACTTAAGAAAGTTGAAAATGTAGAGATTGCTAACGTTAATTTGGCAACAGAAAAAGCCGTTGTTTATTCAAATCAACCAATCCAGCGCGAAGCACTAGTTAAAGCAGTTGAACGAGCAGGGTACGATGTTCCAAAAGCTGCGCCAGTTGAGTTATCTATTGAGGGCATGACCTGTGCATCTTGTGTTGCACGTGTTGAAAAAGCCCTTAAAAAAGTAGACGGCGTTCAAGAAGCCACAGTCAACTTAGCAACAGAGCAGGCTTGGGTGCAGGCAGATAATTCAGTCAATGTCGAAGACTTAATCCGCGCTGTTAAAAAAGCAGGTTACGACGCGAAAGCATCTGAAAAAAATCAAGATGAGCAACTCGACAAAAAAGCGTCAGAGTTAGATCAGCTTAAAAAAGATTTGATCATTTCGATTGTGTTAGCTTTATCTGTGTTTATTTTGGAAATGGGTTCACATCTCATTCCAGCTTTTCACATGTGGGTCATGCACACCATTGGTCAATACAATAGCTGGCTTTTACAATTTGTTTTGACCACATTAGTTCTCGTTTTCCCTGGTCGCCGTTTTTACCAAAAAGGGATTCCAGCTCTATGGCGTTTGGCGCCAGACATGAACTCGCTGGTTGCTGTTGGAACCTTAGCTGCCTATAGCTTTTCAGTCGTGGCAACCTTTATGCCACACGTATTACCCCAAGGCACGGTTAATGTTTACTTTGAAGCGGCTGCCGTTATTGTCAGTTTAATTTTACTCGGACGTTATTTCGAAGCCAAAGCTAAAGGACGTACTTCACAAGCCATTCAACACCTAGTGGGAATGCAGCCTAAAACTGCTCGTATCCAGCGTGATGGTCAAGTGGTGGAAGTTGCAGTTGCCGAAGTGGTCAGTGGAACTATTGTAGAAATTCGTCCGGGTGAACGTGTACCTGTCGATGGTGAAGTCGTCGAAGGACACAGCTACATTGATGAATCTATGATTACGGGTGAGCCTGTCCCTGTTGAAAAGAAAATAGGAGAGCAGGTGGTCGGTGGTACGGTCAACCAAAACGGTACTCTAAACATTCGGGCAACCTCTGTTGGTACTTCATCTGTACTTTCACAAATTATTCGCATGGTTGAACAAGCCCAAGGTTCTAAACTTCCGATTCAGGGTTTAGTTGATAAAGTCACCATGTGGTTTGTACCGGCTGTCATGCTAATTGCTGCAATCACTTTCTTAGTTTGGTTTATTTGGGGACCAGAGCCTGCGCTAACTTTTGGTTTGGTGAATGCCGTTGCGGTACTGATTATTGCGTGTCCTTGTGCGATGGGACTTGCAACACCAACCTCAATTATGGTCGGTACTGGACGTGGTGCTGAGTTAGGGGTTCTGTTCCGTAAAGGTGAAGCTTTGCAGCTTTTACAAGAAGCGCAGGTCGTTGCAGTTGATAAAACCGGAACACTCACCGAAGGTAAACCTACACTGACAGACTTTAATGTGCAATCTGGCTTTGAACGTAAACAAGTGCTGACTTTAGTTGCCTCAGTCGAAGCTAAGTCTGAACATCCAATTGCTCTTGCGATTGTTCAAGCAGCAGAAAGTGAAGGCTTAAACTTATTACTGGTAACAGCATTTAATTCGATTACAGGTTCAGGTATTGAGGCGGAAGTTTCAGGCCAAAAAGTGCAAATTGGCGCAGATCGTTATATGCACCAACTTGGTTTAGACACCAACTCATTCCAAGCGATTGCTGCTCAATTAGGTGAAGAAGGCAAAACACCGCTGTATGTTGCTATTAACCAACAACTAGCTGCAATTATTGCTGTGGCGGATCCAATTAAAGAAACAACCTATGCTGCGATTGAGGCCTTGCATCAATTAGGTCTCAAGGTTGCCATGATTACAGGCGACAACCGTCATACGGCGCAGGCGATTGCTAAAAAGCTGAATATTGATGAAGTTGTGGCAGAAGTTTTACCCGAAGGCAAAGTGGACACAGTTCGCCAACTACAAAAACAATATGGTCGTTTGGCCTTCGTAGGTGATGGTATTAACGATGCTCCAGCCTTGGCGCAAGCAGATGTTGGCTTAGCCATTGGTACAGGAACAGATGTTGCCATTGAGGCTGCCGATGTTGTGTTGATGTCAGGTAGCTTAAAAGGTGTACCGAATGCAATTGCATTAAGTAAAGCCACCATGCGAAACATACGTCAAAACCTGTTCTGGGCATTTGTATATAACGTTGCACTTATTCCAATTGCAGCAGGTGCGCTATATCCAGCATTTGGTGTATTACTTTCACCGATGTTTGCAGCAGGCGCGATGGCACTTTCTTCGGTTTTTGTTTTAGGCAATGCATTACGCTTAAAACGTTTTCATGCGCCAGTACAGTAAGCGTGCTGAAAAGCAACTTTTGGTTTAAGATCATGACAGCAGGTCTTAAACCAAATTTAATATTTGAGGTGTGAGATGAATATCGGTCAGGCATCCAAACATTCGGGCATTTCGGCGAAAATGATTCGCTATTATGAAGAAATCGGTTTACTTGAAGCAGCTCAGCGTTCTGCTTCTGGCTATCGTATTTATTCAGAAACAGACCTTAAAACTTTAAACTTTTTAAAACATGCCAGAGAGTTAGGTTTTTCATCAGAACAGATGAAAGAGCTTATTTCGCTTTGGAAAAACACAGATCGGCAGAGTGCAGAGGTGAAAGCCTTAACTGTAAAACACATTGCCGAATTAAAACAAAAAATCGCTCATTTACAAGAGATGGTTAATATTTTGCAAGCTTCAGCAGATGACTGCTGCGGTAACCAACAGGCTTCTTGTGCAATCTTAGATCACATTGAAAAAGGTGTGGGTGTAAGCTAAAACTCATTAAAATAAAAGGAAAAATGATGACTTATACAGCTTCTTGTCTTTGTAATGGGATTCAACTAAAAATTAATAGCGAATTAGAACCCATCATGGTCTGTCATTGTAAGCAATGTCAAAAAGCGCAAGGGGCTGCTTTTGCTGCCATTAGCCAAGTACAAAAAAATGATTTGAATATTGTGCAGGGTGAAAACCTGTTACAGGCTTATTTTGCATCGCCTAATAAAAAGAGAGTGTTCTGTAAAACTTGTGGTTCACCGATCTGGAGTGAACGTCTAGATAAGCCTGAAGTAGTGCGTTTGAGGGTAGGACTCATTAATGAAGAAATATCGATATCTGTAATTTCTCATGCTTTTGTATCTTCAAAAGTGAAATGGTATCCAATTTGCGATAGTGCTCGCCAATATCAAAATGGAGTAGAAAACCCTTAAATATTAAGGTTGGATGGTATTTTATTCATTTGTAAAAAAACGTGAACAAGACTAGTCATGAATAAATAATGTGCTATAAATGTACCTAAGGTAATCGTAATATCTCCTCGATCCACAGGGAAACTTGGGACAGGGCAAAAGATACGATAGGACCTTACATATAGCTAGCAAAGAGCATGTAAGAGATGGATAGACACAAATCTTAGATTGCTCACCGTTGCAGAAAAGCCCGTGAAACGGGCTTTTTTAATGCCTGTAGAAAGCTATTTCTAGTTTGAGAGGTGTATAAATTTTTAGACTATTTATGAAAAATTAATGTAAAAATAATAAAATATTTTAAATAAACAGACTATTCTGTATTGTAATTTGTTTTTATTAAGGGTACATTTAATCAACGGTTTAAAGTTCAAGCTTAATAATGAACTCATGGTCGTTGTGGGAGATCTAAGAGCCTGCATTTTCCCCAAGATGCGGGTTTTTTTTATGTCTAAAGAAAAGTAGTTATTCATCTCATCTAAAGTTTTAATTTTCTAGTTCTTTGTTTTTAAAATTTAAAAACCTACGAGCCTTATAGATCGTAGGTTTCTATGCTCATTAGGAAGTTAAGCACGATATGCCTGACAAGCTTGTGCACAAGCTAAACATGCTTTTGCACAAATCTGGCAATGTTCATGTTCATGCTTACTACATTCAGCAGCGCAGAGTTGGCATGCACTCGCACATAATTGCATTGCTTGTTCAGCAAGCTCGGAATGTCTTAATTCTAAAGACGTACATAACTGACAGGTTTCTACGCAGGTTAAACAATGCTTAATACATTCACGCATCATATGCACATGCTCTTCTTGTAAGCATGCAGAGGCACAATGTTTACAAGCAAACATACATTCAATGCAGGCTTGAATAGAATTAGATGCTTGACTAAATAAAGAAGGATCAGGGGTTTGCGAGCTATTCATTTTAATATTCTCCTTTTCAAAGGCTTTTATTAAAAAACCGAATATTGTTATCTTTTTTCATTTTATAAAATCATTTCTCCTACAGGGACTTTTGAAATGAAAGGTCTACAAATGCTCAATAAGTGATTAACCTCGTATAAGAATGTTACATGTACTTGGCTCACTCAATTTTTGAAAGAAGATAAAGCACGAAGAAGAAATTTCTCAAACAAGACATAAAATTTATTTCGATATAATACTTTTGGCTAATTTCTTATTGTGTGAATATTAGGCAAATTAGGAATGTGAACTTTGAAGGACACGAAATGGAAAACGTTAATCAATACGCTCACGGAGCTGAGCATGAAGTCCACATCCATTGCAAACGATCATTAAGTACATTAATACTGAGTATGTTCGTATTAATTACAACTGGTCGTTAAAAGAAAAAGCACCCGAGGGTGCTTTTTCTATATACAGCGACGATTAATAGATAATTTTAAGAACCTATAAAGCCGCGCCGTTTTTTGTAGGCTTTACGGTCATAAGAAGGGATATTGGACTTTTGAAGATCAATCGCCAGTTGTTTCTTGCGTTGAAACTGAACTTCATTAAGAAGAGCAGCATAAATTTTGGGCCGGTCAGTTTTAAACTTATCTACATCCAATGGAATCTTATCTTCATTCTTGACTAAATATAGAACAGAACCGTTTGCATTGGTTTCATATATTGTCCAGCCAAGTCGAACAATGTAGAGACCGGTTTTCTGATTTTTACCTAAATAAGCTTTAAACCCATCGGGATGAGGGCGAACATAAGCATTCATCATGCATCCTCCATCAACTATTTAATTCGATGAAAGCGACAATCAATGAATTGATGGGGAGCGATACATCTATTCAATAAAATCACGATTTCTAATTGTATATATATTGATCAATTTGGCAATTTCAAGTCATGTGATCATTTTGTGCAATAGTTAAAAAATAATATAATCTGACTGAAACTGATTAAAAAATGTGTGACGTATTTTGCAAATTAAAAATTAAACAAATTATAATGAATCTAAGTTCACTTTTTAATATGATTATGATTTTAAAAATAAAAAAGTATTTGTAATATTTCTTGTTACAACGATTTTGTCGACAATAGATGCTCTTTTTTGACATATTTCGCCTAGAGCAATCAGTGAGTTTTGGCCTATGGTGTCATTTTTATTTATTGGACTTGTAGTCACTATCTTGCTGACTCCAGGACCAACAAATACATTATTAGCCTCGGCTGGCTTACAAGCAGGGGTAAAGCATTCTCTTAAGTTAATTCCAGCAGAGGTAATAGGTTACCTGATCGCGATTACCTCATGGGGTGTTTTACTTGAGTCGGTATCTCATTTTATTCCATGGCTTCCAGCTATATTAAAATTGATGAGCGCGAGTTTCATTCTCTATCTTGCTTTTAAACTTTGGATAACATCGACTGAAGATATTAAGCTAGATCGACCACTGATCACGCCAAAGGCTTTATTTGTTGCGACACTTTTAAACCCTAAAGCGTTACTGTTTGCTTCAGCGATTTTTCCACACGCAGCGTGGGAAAATCCGAATTTGTATTTTATTCACATTGTTGTCTTTTTATCTTTAATTACCCCAATTGCTTTTTTATGGATTATGTTTGGAACTGTACTGATTTCAAATAAAGTAACTTGGTTGAATCAACGTAATTTACAACGTACGGCTGCATTTATTTTAACTTTTTTTGCTATGCCAATCGGCTATTCTGCGATTAGCTCATTTTAAACTTAACCGATTATTTATATTAAAAATTTATTTTTCAGGAGATTTTTATGAAAAGATTAAAAGTAATTATCAAGGATCAGTTTGACAAAGAATCAATTGCTTTGGCAAAAGTTAGACCAATGAATGACCATGCACTTGAACTTCATAAAAGCATTGAACATATTGAAATTAATGACGATATCATTTTGCCCAATATGGATTTGTTATATGAAAACCCTAAAGACGGCAAAATTTATCAGTTAATCGGTGCATTCAGTGAGGAATAACTATTAAATTAAATTTAACAATAACCAACTACATAGTTTGTGTTTATTCGAGTCTAGATGGTGGAAATTAAGCCAAACTAACGTATAGACACAATTAAAATATTGAACATTGGTAGTCATTATGGGACTATGTTTTTGCAAAAATGTGACCTAATCCTCATTTTTGCATTTCAGGACTAAGTGGTATTCACTAAGCCCATTCCTTCAATGAGAAGTAGGAATGGGCTTTTTTTATGAAATCTTATTCTTTGAAAGTTTCATCTAAAGCTTGTTGAACAGCTTCAATTCGAGACTTGCAAGCTTTGTAAGCGCTAATAGACTCTTCAACAACTTTCATTAAATTATCAATATCGGGACTTTCTTGAGATTCCAATAACTCAGCATTTTTCTTCAAAATATCATGACCATCTTTAAACGTTAACTCTTCATTTTTCATTTGGAATTACCTGTGTAATGTTGGCTTCAAGCACACCATCTTGCATTTCAATTGCAATGGCGGGGCTTGAAATTTGCTGTATAGAGCGAATAGCTTTTCCTTCAGATCTGACTATTGCATAGCCTTTGGCTTGAACCTGTTTCGGGTTTTGCAAAAGAATTTCCTTCATTAAAGATTCGATTTGAGCGAATGAAAATTTAACTTGTTGCTGTGAGCTAAACTGAATACGTTCTTTCATCTGGTCAAGTAGACGATGCGCCGAGTTAAGCTGATTTTGTGCCGAAGACTTAATGTGTTGAAGCAGTTGATCATTTTTGCTTTGATACGACGTGATTTGATGCTGAGAAAGCAGCTTAATCGTTTGTAGACTATTTAGTGCTTCTTGTACGCGTTCAACAATATGGTTGCGAATACCAGCAATCACTTTACTTGGAGTATCAAACGAACGGTGTGCAATCTCATCAAGGATGGTACGGTCTTTTTCATGTCCGATACCAACCCAAATTGGTACGCTGCGTTTACAGAGTAGGGCAGCGAGCTCATAATCATTTAAATAAGCTAAATCATTTACAGCACCACCCCCACGGATAATTACAATCAGATCGGGTGGGAAGTTATAACGATTTGCCCATTGCTTTAAACCAGTTGCCAACGACTCCATCAGACTAACGGCAGCCGTATTGCCCTGAAAGGTTGCATTTTGATAAACAAAATGACAAACCCCATTTCGCTCAAGAGCGTCGGCATCTTTTTTAAAATCACCGAGGCCCGCAGCATTTTCAGGAGCAATCACTAAAACATTTTGTATATCAAAAGGAGTAGGGATGAGTTTATTTTTATGAATTAAACCTTCTTGAGTTAAACGCTCCACAATTTGTTGATAACGTTTTGCAATTTCACCAAGTGTAAAACTTGAGTCTATCTCTTCAATATTGACTGAAAATCCATATTGCGGATCAAAACGCGCTCTAATTTTAATCAAAACATTTAAGTCACTTGCTAACTCAATTCCTGTTTCTCGTTCAAACTTAAGAACGATTTTACTCGCTGAAAATTTCCAGATGGTTGCTTTACAACTGGCGATGACTTTATCTGTATCTGCGTCTTTCTCTGCAAGTTCTAAATAGTAATGTCCACCTTTAATATTTAAATTCCGAATCTCTGCTCTAACCCATACGGGATCGTCAAAGGTCAGGCGTATGACTTCCTGCACAGTGCCGAGATATTCACTTAGCGAGAACTGAGGATCAGACATATAAACTATAAATGTATTAATGAGAGAAAGAATCTAGATAGTATAAAAGCTATTCAAGCAAGGCAATTGGTGTCTATAAATATCGGGTTCTATTTAAAATAAATACAACAATTTAACGAGCTAAAAGTTGGAAATTGATACGCCTATTTAGAGCAAGTGGTAAAAAATGAAAAATTAATAAAAAGATAATTGTTAATAATTACAACCGATTAAAAAATAAAGTTTGCTTTATAAAATATATAGGCGTATAAAGCTTACTTCCAATTGCGGGGTGGAGCAGTCTGGTAGCTCGTCGGGCTCATAACCCGAAGGTCGTTGGTTCAAATCCGACTCCCGCATCCAAAAATATTATGCTCTGTGATGTATCACTTTTCATGATACGAATTCATGAAAAGCAATTAGCTTATAAATAACCCTATATCAAGCTAAATATTAAATTCTAGACGAACTGTCCATACCTTAAATCTAGCGTTCTAATTACATACCGTAAAATCACATGAGCTCAGTGATGAGTAAATGATTGTGAATATAGTAAATGAGTGGCACATTGCCACAGCCGTAAATGGCAATGAGATTAATGTGAGGATTGTTCCTCATGTGCGTAAACAAAACTCTCTCGATGGATATCGTTGGGTTGAAGTTGGTAAAAAAATTCAACTTCAGTCTGGTGAAGAAATTGAGCTAAACCAAGATGGAAAAAGCTTCTATGCTGGTTTTAATCAACTTTATCGTTTAAATACATATTGTTGATAACACATGGCACTAAAGCGGAAAAACCTATCTCTTTTTATGGAGATAGGTTTTTTTATATTTATAGAGTATAGAAATAATTAAAACTATAAAAAAGTAAAGTCTAAGTAAATTTTGAAATTATTATTTTAACTATATTTAATAACTTAATTAACCTGCTCGCCAGAACTGGCGGCCCATAACCTTAAAGTTTTTACCGTTTTCTTCAGTTACACGGCGGTCTCTAAATTTTTCATTTAAGCTATGCAAAATTAAAGAACCATCTGCTTCTTTAAAAATTTGTTTAATCATTCCTTCGCCAGCGAAATAAACAGCATAAATCTCACCATCAATGACTTCAGTCTGAGAAATATCAATGCCAACCAAATCCCCATCTTTAATGTAATCGGTCATGCTATCGCCTTTGGCTTTAATAATCCGCATACACTCTTGAGGAACGCGCTTTTCTTTAAAAAAAGAAGCAGGAAAAGGAATTTTTCCATTAATTGCATCAAAATGAAATTCGATTGATTCACCTGTACCACAAGAAAAACTTGCTTCAACTACATCAATCCACAGATATTGGTCTACTACATCATGACTTACCACAGTAGGACTAAACACATCACTTTCTTTAAAAGAGTCTTCTGAGTTACCAGTGGTAAGCCAATAAGCATCTACACCTAAAAACTGTGCAATAAGTGGAAGAAAAGCAGATTTTAAGTTCTTTCCCGATTCTAAAGCTTGGTAGGCAGGCTGAGACATTTTTACAGCTTCAGCAACTTCTGCCTGAGTTTTCTTAGCTTTAATCCTTGAATCTTTTAAACGGTCTTTAAGAGCCATAGTGATCGCACCAGCTAATTTATAACAAATATATAACTTAAGTTATATCTAGTAAAACAACTATAGTTATTGACTAATAATAACTATAGTTATAATATCAGTTATAAGGAACCATTGATAGAATGCCCTAAATATTTTACTTAAATATATTTTTAATTTTTATCAATGGCTTAGTAAGGAGTGATTATTATTCTGTCTCAATGGACGACAGAATATAAAAAATGGCGATAGTGAATCAGTGATAGAGATCAGCTATCAAAAACAAAAAATGAAATAAAAAAAGCCCGATTCCGTGGATCAGGCTTAATGTTCGTCGATAAAGGGTATCAAGAACATGAAGAATCTAACAAAGAATTTAATGACTCACAAAAGTTTCCGATATACGGCAGCATGTTATGTCAAATTTTTGGTCAAAAAAGTGAAGCAATTCATCAACTTTACTCTTTTTTCTTGTTCTTATGCCAATGCTTAAGTGCTGGTAAAAAGGTTTATGAGATTGAGCGATTTTATTTAAATGGTTTCTCTAAAAAGGTATTAAATAACATTGGTTTATAAGATTTTATCCTTTTAGAGCGTGTGAGGATTGAGTTATGGGAAAGTTTTTAACAACTGATGGATTAGTGACTGCTTTTAATCTCTATGGGACAGTAATAATGGTTGGCCTAGCAATAAGTTTGGTTGTTGCTGTTGTTCTAATCATGCGTTTTCCACGGTCACCTCAAGAATGGGTAGTTGGTTTGATTTGTACGATTGTCTCAAGCTTGACAGGTGGCTCATTCATTATCATGAAATGGAACTTGCATGAGTGGGTAACAGATATATGGGGAATGATTACTTTAGGTGGATTCTTCTTTATTTGTGGATTACCTGGCTGGGCGATTGTGAGGTGGATATTTAACTTTATTAATAAACAAGAAGGAAAAACCATTGTTGAAGTGATGAAAGACTTAAAAAAAGCAAAAGATGATATTCAAAATTAATATCTAACAGTAGGTGATATAAATGAGGACAGTCCTATGAATATTGAACAATATTTAGATGCACTTATAAAACGTGAAGGTGGATATGTAAATGACCCATTGGACTCTGGCCAAGCGACAAAATTTGGAATTACTCAAGCAGTTGCTCGTAGTTATGGATATCAAGGTGAAATGACGGATTTACCTTTAGAAATTGCTAGAGAGATTTATAAGAAACAATATTGGCTTGAACCACGATTTGATCAAGTTAATTTAATCAGTCCCACTACTGCTGAAGAACTATTTGATACTGGAGTAAATTGTGGAATCAACTTTACAAAACCGCTTCTGCAACGGGCTTTGAACTTGTTAAATCGCCAAGGAAAAGAGGGCTGGACAGATCTTAAGTTAGATGGGGAATATGGACCATCTACATTGCAGGCTTTATCAATGTATATTGATAAGCGCGGTCATGAAGGTGAGCAGGTACTCGTACGTCTCCTTAATATTATGCAAGGTCAGCGCTATATTGAAATTACAGAAAAGAATCCAAAATATGAGCAATTTTTTTTCGGATGGATTGCCAATCGTGTGAGCTTATAAAAAGACCAACTTGCTAAAGCTGTTTTAAGCAAAAGGGCTGTAAAGCACTTAACAAGTTGGTCGTTTTTTGTTTGGTTTATATAAATAAAACTACTTTACTGAGTAATAAGTAAAATCGCTAATAGGAAGAAAATACAGCCACTCACTTTATTTAGTTTTGCAAAATTATTCCCAGCGAGCATTTTCTCTTTAAAAATTGAAGAAAAATTGGCATAAACTAAATGAATTAAAAAACCAATAAAGCAAAATGTTAGAGATAAAACTAAAAACTGATTTAATATTTCTTTTTTAATATCAATAAATTGTGGAAAAAGTGCGATAAAAAAGACAATTGTTTTGGGATTCAGTAGTGATGCAAATAATCCCTGATAGAAAAGTTTTGATTTCTTTACACCTTTCTCGTCATGTGCAGTTTCTAGTAAATCTTGAGTAGGGGACTTTTTGATAAAGTTTTTATAGCCTAAGTACATCAAGTAAAAGGCTCCAATAAACTTTAAAACAGTAAAGATAGTGGGATTACTGGTAATAATAAGCCCAACACCACTTGCAGAAATTACAGCGATAATAAACATACCAATGATTAAACCACTAATACCGAATAAAGCTGTTCGTACACCATAATTGATTGAATTTGTTACTGTAAATAAAACGCCTGGTCCGGGGCTGGATAACGTGAGAAAAGCAATGGTTATAAATACTAAAAGACCGTTCACGTGGTTACTTCCTGTTTATCATCAACATATTAAGCTGCACGCGTACTTTAAAGTAGAAGAGATAATATGTATATACAAGTCTGTATATTTTATAAAATAATAAAATATTTTAGTAATTCATCAAAGTGAGTATGAAGCTTATAGTAAGCCTTAAAAATCTATAAAAGAAGAAATTTTCAGAGTGTAAAAAAATGAGATATATCTAATGAATATATCCATATTAAATTAATTAAATTTCTTGTAAATAGTATTTAAAATCAATAAATAAGAAGATAGTGTCTGTGATCGAAATGAGTAAAAAATCAATTAATCGAGATAGAGATTGCAATTCGATAAGAAGCGTGTATAGTCGAGCATAACTACAAAAATATTCTTGTTAACCTAAATCTTTCTTTTCGCAGTTTTATTTATAATCCTCCGTATTTTATAAGATATTTAAGTAAACGCATATTTTTGAGTTTAATTGGTTTCTCCAATAACAAATGATAATTTTTTAAAAGTTAGGATTAATTTATGTCTAATACTACTGGTACAGTAAAATGGTTTAATGAAACTAAAGGTTTTGGTTTTATTCAATCTGATGAAGGTAAAGATGTTTTCGCACATTTTTCTGAAATTCAAACACAAGGCTTCAAAGTTCTTTTAGAAGGCCAACGTGTTCAGTTTACTGTGACACAGGGTAAAAAAGGCCCACAAGCATCAAATATCACTATTGTGAATAATGCTTAAATTTATATAATTTGATGATTTTATTGGGTTGTCTTTAGAGCAAATTTCTCAAGTAATTTTTAAAAATCATTAATTTAGTTAAAAAACCCACTTCTTCCTTTGTGGGTTTTTTTACATGAACAATCAAATAAGTTGATTATTTTATTTATATAATATAAAAATTAAACTTATGCTTAAAAAGTTAAATCAATAATTGGTATAAAAATGGATATTTGCATTGGCGGTATTTTAAATGGCAAAGTTTGCAAGAATAACGAAAATTATTTTAGTGCGGGAAATCCTCACTCAGATGAAGTAACTAAATATGAGAAGCAGTATTTTCATTTAAATGGGAAGCTTTTATCTTTTTGGGTGTGTAGTGACATAAAATTTCAAGAAGCATTACAAATTGCCGAGAGTTTTATTAAAAAAAAGAAAGATTTTTAAGTTAATATTAATTAAAAGCACTTTAAATTTAACGACTCAATTTCTCAAATGAGATAAGCTAAATATTATTTTTAATTACATATTTTTAACAATTTAAGTTATTTTGTTATTCATAAAGTCATGAGTGAAGAGTACTCTTAACTCAGAATATAACTTTGTTGTAAAATTAAACTTAATATTTATAAAAGTTTATTAAATTTTTATAGTTTTAACGGTCTATGACTTAAGTCATAAATAATATTTCTTTTTGTAGTATTTCTAAAGGAAGGAAATAACTCTAAATGTTGAATATAGTACAGCCTAATATTTGCTTTATTGGCAGCAGTAACTTGTCTTTAGCTTTGATTGGAGGTCTAGTTTTAAAAGGATTTCAAAAAGAAAAAATTAATCTTATAGAAGAAGTAAAGTTTGATAATGAAATCATTCTCAAGCAAAAGCAGCATGAGGTAAAAAAGGCTGATATTGTTGTTCTGTTATTAGATCCCAAAAACTTAAAAGCCATACTAGCGCCATTAAAAAAATGGTTAGTAGATAAAACTATAGTGTCGATGATGGCTGGGGTGAATATTAAACAACTTATGAGTATGACGGGCTCACAAAAAATTATACGAATTATTTCAAACCCCCCAGTATTAACTTATAGCGGTACACATGTGCTGATTGGTTCTGAATACTTGGAACCTTTAGATAAAGAGGTCATTGAGGTAATTTATTCAGCAACAGGTAAGACGTATTGGGCGCATTCTGAATCAGACGCTGATGCGATTATTGCGCTATCAGGTTCAGGGCCAGCTTATTTCTTTTATATTCTCGACAGTATGATCAAAACAGGTACGGCTATGGGTTTAGATAAGCAATTTGCTTTAGATCTAGCACTACAAGCTGCATCGGGTGCTGTGGAAATGGTACGTAAAAGTAACGTTCAGCCAAGTGAGTTATGTGGAAAGGTGACATTGGCTAATGGAATCACTGAATCTGCATTACGGATGTTTGAATTAGGTAATCTTTCTGATGATATTCGACTCGCTTTAAAAGCAGCGTATCACCGTAGTAAAGAAATAAGTGCAGAGATTAACGCTGAAATTATCAAACACTAGTTTTTATTTCTAACCAAGTACCTTTTAACCCTGAAATAACAAATTGTTGAAAGGTACTTGATACAGTTACTTTAACCATGTGCTTGCTAAACAAACATTTTAGTGTATTTAATCTTAACGAAAGCTCTTCTAAATTCACTTCGTAACTTCAAACTTTTAAATCAATGAAGTTTAAGAAAATATTCCCAAATAATAAAGCCGATGCCAAACCCTAACATTGAGTAGAGAGTAATAATAAATAATACAAAACTAGCTTTATTTTTCTTTCTCAAAAAATTCATGTTAGCTACCTCGTGTCTAGATATGTACCATCATGAACAGATTCGATGTGTAATCATAGATACAGAGTTTTTTTAAAAAAATATAACAGATAAGATGACTGTTATAATTTACTCATTAATTATATTTTTCTTAAATTTTTAGAGATGTAAGCAATAGTAATAATATGCTGTAGGGCAATTAAAACGATATTTATTTTTTAAATTTTAATGACTTTTAGATAAAAAATAATCGATAGTCATAAAATATATTTTTTGAATTAATTAGAAATTATGCATTCTGTTGGTTGTAATCTTGATAAAGAATCTAACTGAAAAATCTAGGAATTCATTTAAATATTGTGACGGGGAAGTTTGTCTGATTTAAAAGTTGATCTTTTGAGACTTAAATTTTAGAGGATAAATTGCTACCCTTGCGCGTGAAATTAAGGTGAGACTATGAAATTTATATTCCTCTTTATGAGCGCTATCACACTTCCATGTTATGCGGCATCAGAAACAATGGAGATTCACTATTGTCAGCTTGTGAAAAATGCTGCAAAAGGAGTGATGGATGCAAGACAGCATGATGTGCCAGTGATTGAATTACAAGAGATTGCGAGTCATCTTGAAGAAGTAGAGGCAAAGCAGCTGTATCAACAGCTTATTGATACAGCATATTCTTCAAAGTTATTTGAAGATCCTTTGACTAAAACAAAAGCTGTCGAAGACTTTCAAACGGCATGGCATGAAAAATGTTTAATCAAAAGTTCTATAAGCTGAACTTACATGTAAATCGAACCTACTCATTGAGTAGGTTTTTTATTTCAATTAACTAAATAATTTAAAAAATGCTGCATCGGATACTATAAAAATAGGTGTCACATTCCACTATGTTTATAGCTCATTTAGCTTTTATGACATGATTATTAAACGGTTGTGCATCGCAAAATGTTTACAACAAATAAAAGGCTAATTATGTCTTCTAGTTATTAAAAGTACTCATTATAGGCAAAATTTGTAGTTTGTTTTTACTCTTAATTTGATCTTAAGGCTGGAACTCTTAGATATGGGCGAATCAGTAAGTATGTTTGGAGAACATACAATGATAAGTCATGAAAGTTTATCTAAAAGTTTAAGTAAAGTTCCGGAAGTCACTTTGCTATTCTGGATCATTAAAATTGCTGCCACAACTTTGGGCGAGACAGCTGGAGATGCGCTATCTATGTCCCTGAACTTGGGGTATGTGATCAGTACAGCCATTTTCGCGGTGATATTTGCAGTTTTTGTTGGCTTGCAAATTAAAGCTAAGAAATATAATTCATTTTTTTATTGGGCGACTATTATTGCGACGACCACGCTCGGAACCACAATTGCAGATTTTGTTGACCGAACTTTAGGCGTGGGCTATGCAGGGGGTAGTTTAATATTACTTATTTTATTAGGCGTCTCTCTGTTTGTTTGGTATTTAAGTTGCGGCACAATTTCGGTAAAAAGCATTCAGTCTGCTAAAAGCGAAGCTTTTTATTGGTTAACCATCATGTTCTCTCAAACATTAGGGACAGCATTAGGTGACTGGACTGCAGATACCCAAGGGTTGGGCTATACGAGCGCGGCTTTAATTTTTGGTACTTTATTATTGGTATTAGCAATTTGCTATTTTTACACCAAAATCTCAAGAACCTTATTATTCTGGTTAGCCTTTGTTCTTACCAGACCTCTAGGTGCAGTATTGGGAGATTTCCTCGATAAACCCATTGCACATGGTGGATTAGAGCTAAGTAGATTTAGCGCATCTTTCGTTTTGTTGGTTTTTATTGTGATTTGTTTAGTGGTCTTTAAACCTAAAGCAGCACAGACAGCTCATTAAATTAACTCTTAAAAAAGACCGCATTACTCTGTTGGGTGATGTGGTTTTTTTATTTGAGGCTAGATTTTATCGATATTTAAGAGACTTTACGTGTTATCCACCAAAATAATAGCGCCAAACAACTAACAATTGCACCGAGTGTACATACGCCCAGCCATCCAGCATAAGCGTAAGTAACAGTTGTGCTAATTGCACCTAGCCCACTTCCTACCGCGTAAAAGAGCATGTATAGCCCAACGAGCCGACTATGCGCTTCTGGATGAGTACGAAAAATCATACTTTGGTTGGTTACATGCAGAGCTTGTCCACCTAAATCTAACAGTACTATGCCAATTATGAGCGCCCAAAGTGAGTAGTCCATGAGCGAGAGTGGTACCCATGCGCTTAGCAATATTAAGAGTGCTATGGCGCTTGTACGTTGAGCGTAACCGTGGTCAGCCCAGTGCCCAGCTCGTGCGGCAGCTAATGCACCTACAGCCCCGACAAGCCCAAAAGCCCCAATTACAGTGTGCGAAAAACTATATGGTGGTGCACTTAACGGCAGTACCAACGCGCTCCAAAAAATATTAAATGCCGCGAACATGAGTAAAGCTAAAACACCGCGTACTTGTAAAACTTTCTCTTGGTGAAGCAGTTTGAACATGGATGTTAAAAGCTGTAGGTAGCGCATGTTAACAGACTGAGTTTTTAAATGAGGAAGGCGTTTCCAAAGTGGCAACGCAAGGATGAGCATAAGTATTGCTGCGCAAAAGTACACACCACGCCAACCAGCAATATCGCTAATTCCTCCTGAAAATATCCGGGCAAGCAGTAAACCTATAAATACACCACTTTGTGCGGTACCTACTATATGTCCTTGCTCATGTGGGGCAGCAGCGCTTGCAGAATAAGCAATTAGCCCTTGAGTCATGGCTGTGCCGAGTAAACCGACAGCAAGCATTCCTGCCAATAGAACACTTACAGAATGAGCAAAGGCAACCACGAGCAATGCAGATACTAAAGCCAATAATTGTAGGGTCATTAATCGACGTCGATTTACAAGATCACCCAACGGTACTAGAAACAATAGAGCAAGAGCGCAGCCAATTTGTGTGGCTGTCACTACACCACCTATTGAGGCATGGCTAATATTAAAGTCTTTAGCCAATATGTCGAGCAAAGGCTGCGCGTAATAGACATTTGCCACACTCGCACCACTGGCTATAGCAAACAGCAAAATTACGCCACGAGGCATGCTTGAAAGCGGTTTATCACTTTTGGCGTGTGAAGTAGAAGATGCAAGAGAAGCTTTCATGGCTAAATCCATTTAATCTGGTTTTAAAATGCAACTAGTTGAATGTTAGGTCTACTAGTTTTAAAATGCAACTGGATGGCTTGTTACTGATTATTGATAAGGAAACTCAATGACGAACTCTACATTGTTAAAAGATGAGCCTTGTCCTGTTGCGCGCTGCGTCAACATTATAGGAGACCGATGGTCACTGCTTATTGTGCGTGATGCTTTTGATGGAATGCGCCGTTTCAAAGATTTTCAGCAGAGCTTAGGAGTGGCTAGAAATATTCTTTCTGATCGACTGAAAAAGTTAGTTGATGCTGGTGTTCTTGAAATGCAAGATGCTTCTGATGGTACGGCTTATCAGGAGTATGTGTTGACTACTAAAGGAGAAAGTTTGTTTCCAGTAGTGGTAGCTTTACGACAATGGGGAGAGCATAACTTATTTGAAAGTGGTGAGCGCCATTCTCTATTAATTGATAAAAATACAGGTCAGCAAATTCCATTTATGGCACCCGTTGGACAAGATGGAAAAGTGCTCAGAGGTTCAGATACTCAAGTGCAAAAGGTTAAATGAATTATTGTTAATACTTTATTTTAGGCGTAAAAAAGCCCTTGCTCGAAAGCTAAGGGCTTAGTCATTCATTGATCTAGCAATGAACTATATAAGGCTCATCTCATACTAAGGCCAGTATATATGAAATTGAGTCAATAAAGAAGGTAGTAGTGTCTTAACAGTTATAAAAGGTTCTAACATAGATTTTGAATACTAATAGCTAAAAACCACCTAACTCTCTCTCAAATTAAGTGGTTTAAATTTTAGAATCTTGGCATTGGCTGGAACTCACTTCCAGCCAAACAATTAGCTGTTATTTAAAGAGCTTAGTAAATTGTAGACTTCATCTGACAATATTAATTTGGAAGCACCAATATTTTCTTCTAAATGAGCTACCGATGATGTGCCAGGAATTAATAAGATATTAGGTGATCGTTTTAATAGCCATGCCAATGCGACTTGTTTTGGAGTTGCACCAAGATCATTTGCTATAGCAGATAATGTATCTGATTGAAAAGGTGTAAAACCACCTAGCGGAAAAAAGGGTACATAACAAATTCCTTTCTTAGCTAGTTGATCAATTAATACATCATCTTGACGATTGAACAAATTATATTGGTTTTGTACACAAGCAATATCTGTGATTTTTTCAGCTTCAATAATTTGAGCTTCTGTAACATTGCTTAATCCAATATGTTGAATTAAACCTTTTTCTTTTAATTTAGCCATTACAACAACTACTTCTTCAATGGAACCTTCAGAAGGCTGCATGGGGTTAAACATTGCTCGAAAGTTTACAACATCTAAAGTTTGTAGACCCAAATTACGCAAATTATCATGTACATCTTTTTCAATTTGTTCTGCAGAAAAAGCTGGTAGCCAAGAAGCATCCTCTCCTCGCTTTGCTCCAATTTTTGTGACAATGGTAAGATCATCCCGATAAGGATATAGAGCCTCTCGAATGATTTGATTGGTTATGTGAGGGCCATAAAAATCGCTGGTATCGATATGATTAATACCTAACTCGATAGCGGTTTTTAGGACATTTATTGCAGCATTTTTATCTTTTGGTGGTCCAAATGCATGGTGACCTGCCAGTTGCATTGCACCATAGCCCATTCTATTTACAATTTTATTTCCAAGTTTGTATGTGTCGGAAAGATTTATAAGATCGGACATAAGTTTTCCTCAGACTTTACTTTCAATATTGTTAAAGATAAAGTTTATGAAGAATCCTTCACATTTAGAATTCGCATTTTATGTCCATAAATAAAACTGCTCTGAAGCCACGAAAATCACCAGTTCAGGCGCGTTCAACAGCAACAATAGAAGTTCTTCATGAAGCAACCATTCAGGTTTTACTCAAAGAAGGAATTGTAAAATGTAATACCACACGTATTGCTGAAAGAGCGGGTGTATCAGTCGGTAGTATTTACCAATACTATCCAAACCGAGATTCTTTATTAGCTGCAGTTTTGCAACGTCATCTTGATAGCGTTGCAGAAAAAATTGAAGAGCTTTGCCTGAAATATGAAAAGACTTCAATTAAGACCCTAATCTCAGCTTTAGTCGATGAAATAATCTTGGCAAAGTTGAGTAATCCTGAGGAATCAAAGGCGCTATATGCTATTTCAGGAGAAAGAGGGGGATTGGATCTTTCAAAGCGAATGAATGACCGTATGTTAGCTGCTATTTCAAATTTATTGGAGAGTGCTTCGGATATTGAGTTTGATGATAGTCAGATCATCGCTGAGTTTGTTTTAGGTGCAATTATGGGATTAATAAGAAGAGTGCTTGAAAATCAGGTAACAGATAAAGTGGAGCAGGTATTAGAGTCTCATTTAAAATTAATGGTCGTCGCCTATTTACAACAAATTGGACATATAAAGAATTAAAAAATTTTAATCTTACAAATATAGAAGCTTTTTTTGTATGCAAAGAAGAGTGGTAAAACTTCTCTAAATTTATACATAGCCAATAAAAAAACCACCTAATTCGTTCGAATTAAGTGGTTTTTGAATTTTGGAGCGGGAAACGAGACTCGAACTCGCGACCCCAACCTTGGCAAGGTTATGCTCTACCAACTGAGCTATTCCCGCAATGTGAGCACATTATAGAGTGTTTCATTAAAGTGTCAACACTCTTGTGATCTAATTGAACGTTTAATCAGCACGACGCCAAACTGTACCTTGACGCGTATCTTCAAGTACCACACCTTGGTCGAGCAAAGACTGACGAATACCATCTGCTTTCGCAAAGTCTTTCGCTTTTTTCGCATCAACACGTTGTTGAATGAAATCTTCAATTTCAGCATCAGACAAAGCAAGCGCTTCTTGTCCAATATCTGATTTTAAGAAATCATCTACATTGTGTTGTACCAAACCTAAAATGTTGGTGAGGTGACGTAAAGTCGAATAAAGCACAGTTGCTTGCTCAGCTTGCTCTTCTTTTACAGCACGGTTTAACTCTTTGTTGAGTTCAAACAATACAGCCATAGCTTCAGCCGTATTGAAATCGTCACACATTGCGTTGTTAAAGCGTTCAATAAAGTTTTGATCAAGTGTTTCAGTTGTCGTTTGACCATACACTTGTTGATAAGCTTTAAATGAATGATAGAAACGAGTTAAAGAAGTTTTTGCTTCTTTAAGCGCTACATCAGAGAAGTTCACAGGACTACGATAGTGTGAAGACACAATAAAGTAGCGGATCACTTCAGGGTGGAACTTCTCCATCACGTCACGAATCGTGAAGAAGTTGCCTAAAGACTTAGACATCTTTTCACCATCAACGTTAATAAAGCCAACATGCATCCAATAGTTCACATATTGCTCACCAGTTGAAGCTTCACTTTGAGCAATTTCATTTTCATGGTGTGGGAACATTAAATCTGAACCACCACCATGAATGTCAAAGTGATTGCCTAAGCAGCAAGTCGACATTGCAGAACATTCGATGTGCCAACCCGGACGACCATTACCCCAAGGAGATGCCCAAGATGGTTCGTTTTCTTTTGCATGTTTCCAAAGTACAAAGTCAAAAGGGTGTTTCTTCTCAACTTCTACATCGACACGTTCACTTGCACCAGCTTGCATATCATCTAGCTTACGGCCAGAGAGGCGACCATATTTTTCAAATTTGGTCACTTCAAAATAAACATCGCCGTTTGAAGCAGGGTAAGCAGCGCCTTTATTGACCAAATTGCCAATCATATTTTGCATCTGGTCGATATATTCAGTCGCTTTCGGTGCTTCATCGGGTGCAGCACAACCTAAATTGGCTGCATCTTCATTCATTGCATCAATAAAACGAGTGGTGAGCTGTTGGATGGTTTCACCATTTTCTTGAGCACGTTTGATGATTTTGTCGTCAATATCAGTAATGTTGCGAATGTAGCGAACATTCCACCCTTGACTACGTAAGAAACGAATAATGTAGTCAAATGCAACCATAACTCGAGCGTGCCCGATATGACAGTAGTCGTAAACGGTCATACCGCAGACGTACATATCGATGTGACCTTCTTTGCGAGGTACAAATTCAACTTTTTTTCGTTGCTCAGAGTTATATAAAACAAATGGTTGCATAAGGGTTTTCAAACACTCAACAAAAATAGTGTTACATCATAACTTATGCATCATTTTTAAAAAAGTTTTATGCATTAATTTTATAAGCTTGTGAAATCTTATACATTTAAAAACGTGTAACTGATTGAGTTATGCTAGAATGCCCCCAAATCTTTTGATTAAAATCACCGATCTCAATAGAGAGATCAGATCAATTATTTTGAGTCACACTCGTATGCCTAATCCTACAGATTTCCAAAGCAGTGCATTAGCTACATTGCGCATTGAGCAACAAGCCATAGATGTATTAGCAACACAAATTGATGACCGTTTTAACCGTGCTTGCGAAGTACTGTTGCAGTGTAAAGGTCGTGTTGTGATTACAGGTATGGGTAAATCTGGGCATATTGGTCGAAAAATGGCGGCAACATTTGCCTCTACAGGGACGCCGTCTTTCTTTATGCATCCTGGTGAAGCAGGCCATGGCGATTTAGGTATGCTGGTTCGTGGCGATGTGCTTATTGCAATTTCCAACTCTGGAAAAAGCGATGAAATCATGATGCTCATGCCACTGATAAAACATCTTGGCGTACCTATGATTACGATTAGCCGTACTGATAAAGGCCCAATGCCACAAAATGCTGATATTGCTTTAACTTTAGGTGAGTCTGATGAAGCTTGTCCTTTAGGTTTGGCACCCACATCAAGTACGACGGCAACATTAGTGTTAGGTGACGCTTTGGCCGTTGCATTACTAGAAGCACGTGGTTTTACTGCTGATGATTTTGCTCGTTCGCATCCAGCAGGAGCATTGGGTAAGCGTTTACTTTTACATGTAAAACATTTAATGCATACAGGCGATGAGCTACCAAAAGTTTCGCCAGAAACCCCAATGAATCAAGTGCTTTATGAAATTTCGAATAAGCGTTTGGGTTTAACGACGATTGTTGATGAACAAGATCATTTGCTCGGTATTTTTACAGATGGGGACTTACGTCGCCTCATTGATAAACAGCAAGGTTTTGATGTGAATTTACCTGTTTCTGATGTAATGACAAAAAAACCGTCAACTATTTCACAAGAAGCACGTGCTGTAGAAGCGTTACAACAACTTAACCAGAAAAAAATTAGTCAGTTTGTGGTGGTCGATGACCAAAACAAAGTGATTGGTGTAATTAGTATGCATGACCTTATTCAGGCAGGGGTGAATTAATTCATGGCATCGTATGCATTGTTAGAACAAGCACGTCATTTGCAGGCATTGGTTCTGGATGTTGATGGTATTTTGAGCGATGGCTTTGTTACATTAACCAATACGGGTGATGAAATTAAATCATTCGATATTCGTGATGGTTTAGGCATGAAACTTGTTCAAAAAGCAGGTATGAAAGTCATTATCATTACTGGTCGAAAAAGTAATATCGTTGACAAACGCATGTCTGATTTGGGTGTAGACCTTGTTTTTCAGGGTCGTGAAGACAAAGGCTCAGCACTTCGCGAAGCTTGTGCACAGTTTAATATTTTGCCTTCTGATTGCTTATATATGGGCGATGATTGGCCTGATCTTTCAGCATTTGCGATTGCCGGAATGAACGTTACTGTGCCAAATGGACATGAAGAAGTTCGTCGCCGTGCACACTTGGTTACCCAAGCGATGGGTGGTCGTGGAGCTGTACGTGAAGTCTGTGATATGTTGCTGATCGCAAAAGGCATTTACCAAGAACTTCTTGAAAAATATCTTGCAGTACCGCATTAATAACAAGATTACTTAAAAAGGTAGGCTATTCCTGCTCATGGATACCAGAGTTTTATATATTGTTGCTGTAGTGGTTGCTGCTGTAAGTGGTGGTTACTACTACTATAGTGGCAAGGCAAAAAAACTGGACATTGGTTCGGCGAAGAATATGACTTATTCGGCGCAGGGCGTCCATTTGACTCAAACTGATGACAAAGGCAATTTGTATGTTCGTGCTGAAGTTCGTCAGCTTGAACAGGATATGCAACAAAAAACGTCGAAGTTGGATCAACTTAATGCCTCTATGTATAAATTAGGTAAAGTTGATGCAACATTCTTTGCTAAACAAGCTTATGGCTATGATGATAATCAAAAGGTTGTCTTATCGGGTGATGTGGTTGCAACTAAGATTGCACCTCAAGGAACAATTGAGTTTCAAACCGATCAGTTAACTGCCTATCCAAAAAACAGAGATATTGAAACCAATCATCAAGTGATTGTTCAGTCTCCACAAGGCGAGTTTGTGAGTAAAGGATTAAAAGGCAATTTGAATAACGGTCAGTACGAATTTTTTAATATTCGAGGAAAGTATGCACCAAAGTCTTAATTTAAAACGTTCTTCAGCTTTCCTAAAACAAGCTGCGGTAATTACATTCGTTGCTTTAACATCTGCTTCGACGTTTGCTTTGCCGTCTGACCGTAATCAACAAATTTCATTGGTTGCAGACCGCGCAACATATAATGAAAAAACTGGTTTGACGACTTATACCGGTAATGTTGTGATTGAGCAAGGTACGATGAAGCTACAAGCAGATTCGATTGTTGCTAATCTTAACTCGAAACGTGAAATTCAGGTTATCACTGCAAAGGGTAGACCTGCTAAGTTTCAGCAGCAAGTGAACGCGAATAAAGGCTTAGCGCGTGGTGAGGGTCAGACCATTGTTTATAATGCTGATACTGGCATTATTACTTTGTCTGGTGGTGCATATTTATATCAAGATGGTTCAAGTATTCGTGGTAACTCTCTGAAATATAGTATGAATAAAGGTGATGTCGAAGCTCAAGGCTCTTCTTCAAACCGTGTACAAATTATTATTCCACCGTCAAGTTCAAAAAGTTTCCCAGGAGCGCGTGACTAATGCAGCAAGCTCTTCAACAACCGCAAACTTTGTGTATTAAGCACTTAGCAAAAAACTATAGTAAGCGTTGGGTAGTTAAAGACGTCTCTTTTAGTATGCAAAGTGGACAGATTGTTGGTTTGCTTGGTCCTAATGGTGCTGGTAAAACGACGAGCTTCTATATGGTCGTTGGACTGGTACGCATGGATAAAGGCGAGATCCATCTTGACGACTTAGATATGTCCGATTTGGCGATGCATGAGCGTGCACGTAAAGGTATTGGTTATTTACCTCAAGAAGCCTCTATTTTTAGAAAACTGACAATTGCTGAAAATATTATGTCGATCTTAGAGACGCGTAAAGATTTGAATAAACAGCAACGTCAACAACGCCTTCATGAGTTATTAAATGACTTTAAAATTAGTCATATTAAAGATTCATTAGGAATGAGTGTATCGGGTGGTGAACGTCGCCGTGCAGAGATTGCGCGTGCTTTAGCAGCTGACCCTAAATTTATGCTTTTAGATGAGCCATTTGCGGGTGTCGATCCAATTTCAGTCGGTGATATCAAAGACATTATCCAGACCTTAAAAGATCGTGGCATTGGCGTACTCATTACAGATCATAACGTTCGTGAAACTTTAGCAATCTGTGAGCGTGCATATATCGTGAGTGAAGGCTCAGTAATTGCAGAAGGTACGCCACAAGAGATTTTAGACAATGAACAAGTTCGTAAAGTCTATTTGGGTGATGATTTTACAGTTTAATTAAAGCCACTAATCTGTTTGGTTAAAAAGAGGTCAAGGCCTCTTTTTTCATTTTTGGAGGTTTTATAAATAAAAACAATAATATATATCACTCATTTAATAAAAAAATAATGTGTGATTTATTCCGCTAATTATGCTGTTTTAACTAAAAAACTCTGTAGAATGGAGATGCTTTTAAACGATAACAAACAACATCAACAAGATAAGCATGATTGGATATAACCAGAAAAGAAAGAAAGGGAAATGTAGAAAGCAAGCTTTCCTGAAAGGGCTAATGCTTTTAAGTTCACTACATGTACCTGTCGTGATATACGCTGCTAAACCAAGTGAGCAATATCACACCCTGAAAGATAACTTGTCACAACTTTTTGTCCCGAAAAGTAGTGATGATTTTAAAGTAGCCAAGATGCAAGAGCTTAGTAATTTTAAGCTAGATCGTTCTATTGCGCAGGAATTTCCAACTGTTCAACTTAATGACAATTCAGCTTCATCTTTTAACGCCTTGCCCTCTAAAAAACTGACACTGCAAGATGCAGTAAAAATTGCGATTCAGCGTAGTCCGGATATTTCACAATCTATTGCAACTTTAGCAGGTCAAAATTCAGGTGTTGACGTTGCTAAAGCTGGTTACTATCCTCAGCTTGCCGGAGGCGTCTCAACTGGTGACTTGACCACTGGAGAGCGAGGAAGGCAGTTACTCACTTTAACTGCCACTCAAATGCTTTTTGATTTTGGTAAAATCAAATCAGGTGTAAGCGTTGAACAAGCTAAAGTTCAGGTGGAACAAGCAAACGTTCTGGTCAGCGTAGATACCCTCGCGCTTGATGTTGCGCAGACTATCGTCAATATTCAGCGTTATCTGCAACTTAATAAAATTGCTGAGCAACAAATTGCAGGTATTCAAAGAATTCAAGATATTGCTAACCTGCGTGCAAATGCGGGTGTCGCGAGTCAAGCTGACCCCGTGATGAAGTTAAACAAGATCAGTTCTACTATCGTGTTTATATCCGCACTGATACAGATAAGCTCTACAACAAACAAGGTAAAGCTTTTGGTATTACACCGGGTATGGTGGCAACTGTAGATATTCGTACGGGTGAGAAAACTGTAATGGATTACTTGCTGAAGCCGTTTAATAAAGCGAAAGAAGCATTACGAGAAAGATAATAGTAAAAGCCCCGAAATTCGGGGCTTTTTTATGGGTTTGCTTCTATTAAATTCACGCTATAATTTGATTTTTATTATGCTTTATTTATTTTATGGCTTTTACGATTGCGTCACCTGTTACATTTGAAGAAGAAATTAAAAAAAGTAGATTTCAGGCGATTGCTGCGCCAGTAGAAAATGAGCAACAAGTAAAAGAATTTTTAGAACTCAATAAAGATATATCGACCACACATCAATGTTGGGCTTGGAAAATTGGACATAACGTCCGCTTTAATGATGATGGCGAGCCATCTGGTACAGCAGGACGGCCAATCTTGGCGACTATTGAAGGTAACGACTTAACTAACATCATCGTCATGGTGAACCGCTGGTATGGTGGCATAAAACTTGGAACTGGTGGTTTGGTACGGGCTTATGGTGGTTGTGCTGGGCAATCCTTATTGTTAGCTGAACGGATTGAACTCATTGCAAAGAAAACCATTCACTTTTCTTGTCATTTTAATGAATGGGCTATTTTTCAATATGAACTTTCACAGCATCAAATAGAATATCAAGAAACTTATACCGCAACAGGTGTAGATATTGAAGCTAGACTACAAGTCCACCAAATTGAACCACTTGCTTTGAAACTTCGCGACGTGACGCGTGGCCGTGAAGAATTAAAAGTTGAGGAGGAATTAACTGATGACTGACTCCTTACTCAAGTACCGTGAGCAACATAAACACCGTTTAAATTATATGCCGTGGTTATATTGGACACTAAAACCTAAACACCGTGCGTGGGCTGAAGAGTGGCAAAAAGAATATCAGGCTTATTTAATGGACATGGAAACAGTCGAGATTGGTGAGAACTGTTTTATTTCACCTTTAGCTCATATTTTTGCCGAGCCTGGTCGAAAAATTAAGATTGGTGATAATTGCTTTATTGCAGCCGACTGCAGCTTGCATGGGCCGCTTGAGATTGGTAACGAAGTCGCAATTAACCATCATTGTATTTTAGATGGTGGGCGAGCTGGTATCAAATTACATGATCAAGTTCGTATAGCTGCTTATTGCCATCTCTATGCATTTGATCATGGTATACAATTAGACCGTCCACTTTACCAACAGCCTGTCACTTCTAAAGGAATTGAAATTGAGCAAGATGTTTGGTTAGGTGCACATGTAGGAATAAAAGACGGTATTAAAATTGGAAAACATGCTGTTATTGGTATGAATAGTATGGTGACTAAGGATGTCGAACCCTATCATATTGTGGCGGGGAACCCAGCAAAATTTATTCGCTTAAGAGAGTAATACAGTCTTAAGAGTGTAATAAAATGTTTGATCTTTAAACAAAAAAGTGGATTTTAATACATAAACCTTAACATACAGATTTTTATCTATGTTAAGTTAAAGCTAAGTTATAGAAAAATCTCCAAGGCAAATAGACCTGAAGAAGAGAGGCAAACAATGAACCGTGTTATTGCGTGTATTGACTCATCACCTTGTATTAATGCTATTGCAGATGCAGCAGCGTGGGTTGCAAAAGCAACTGGACGAGAGCTTGTATTATTACAAATTCTAGATTACTACCCAGCAAGTTATCACCTTGGTGAGATTAGTGGGGTAATCGGCTTTGAAAGCAATGCGATGTTGCTTAAAGAGTTAGCTGAATTAGAGCAAAAACAAAGTGAACTCGCTTTAGATTACAGCAATAATTTACTCAGACATATTTCTGACTTAATTAAAGAAAAACACGGCATTACATGCTCAAAAATTCAAGAAAAGGGTGATTTTTTAGAGCAAAGCTTTAATCTCCTCGATGAAAATGACATTGTTATTTTAGGTCGAGTTGGCGAACGAGCAGCTGAAAAGCACAAACCTATTGGTAGTAATGTTGAAAATTTCATTCGCGGCGCAAATTGTACAGTGTTGACCATTGGTGAAAACTTTAAAGTGCCAACACGTTTTATTTTCGCCTATGAATATTCACCAACATGTCAAAAGATGATGCGTCGTATTGCCCAAAGTGACCTATTACGGACTTTACAATGCCATTTAGTGTATGTGGGGGATCATCCTGAAATATTAAATGAACCTGAGCATTATCTTAAACAAGCTGGTCTAGAGGTTGTCACCGTTTACCGCTATGGTGATGTAGCTCAGAATATTCTTGAATATCAACAAGAGCATGGTATTCAAATTATTGTGCTTGGTGCATTTAGTCATAGCAAGATTCATCAGTTCTTCTTGGGAAGTATCGCAACCACTATATTCCGAAATGCAACTGTGCCTTTACTTGTGGCTAAATGATGAGATTTGCATATAGTTATCCGCAAATGTTGTGGATAACTATATGGAAAAGCGAGGGTAATAAAAGTAATCTATTGATTATAAATAATAAAATAAAAAAGATGATTTTTTGATCATTATTTCACTATCGCTATAGCGAAACCATCATGACCTTTTGAGCCAACCGTTTGTAAAGCTGTGCAAGACAGAATTTGCGGATGATTTTCGAGGGCTTTAAAAGTTTCGCGAATACCTTCAATACTCGGTTTTTTGTTTTCAGGATTTAAAATATCGCCACCACGGATGACATTGTCTAGCACAATAATTGTGCCTGATTTTGAAAACTTTAAGCTGAGTTCCAAATATTCAGGATAACCCTGTTTATCGGCATCAATAAATATAAAATCGAAAGGTTGAATTGACTGTGGGTCAATTGCTGAAAGGATATCTGCAGCACGGCCTGCTTTTAGCTCAACTTTTACAGGAAGATTCGCATGGTCGATATTTTTTTGAGCCATTTCTGCATGAGTATCACGGCCTTCAATAGTCAGTAAATAACCGTCTTCAGGCAGGGCACGTCCTAACCAAATCGTACTGTAGGCAGCAAAAGTTCCAATTTCTAAAACACGCTTACAATTATTCATCTGAATAAGCATTTGCAAGAACATCCCTTGGTTTGGAGCAACCGCAAGATGATTTGAAAAGCCGTGTTCGTCGGTATTTTTTAATGCAAAGTCGAGTCGAGGATCTTCGGGAATTAAATGTGAGTCGATATATTCGTCAATGTCTGTCCACAACTGCTGCATAGTCAAATTTACCTGTATGTTGATAGGCTTATTTTAAACGTTTATGACTAGAGTGCAAAAATCTTCGGATTAAGAAATTTTGGTTGATTATGGAATGTACAAATTCGTAATTAATTTCAGCGTTTTTCTTATTGGGTTATATAAATGAGAACAACAAAAATCCCCTGATACAAAAGTGTATTAGGGGATAATAATTTTAAAAATTACACATTGAAGTATTACGGGTTAAGTCAGGCCCCCAAGTACGATAGCCTTGAGTATCAATATGGATTTGTCCTGAACTATATAAACCAATACCTAGGTTTAAACTCTGGCCATGTTGAGCCCAGAACTGACACAATTTAAACTTTGTATTTTCAATAAATGCATAGTCTTGTGGCTGTGGAACTTCTGGCCCAATACGAAAATCGATGGCTGAGTTAAACAAATGCTTAGACGAACTTGCACCACCAGCACACTGATTTAAAGGTAAATCACGATACACCGAGGTTACTTCAAAGTCAGTTAGAACTTTTGCCGCAATTAAATATTTAAAGACACGTAAAGTCGATAAAGAGTTATTCCAAAGTTCACGGTTTGGTACAGCATATTCTGAACTGCCACATTTTAGCCAATCGCGAGCTGATCTTAATAATTCAAAGCTTGGTACGATGCCTGCAACATTATTACGCGCTAGAAATTTTTCATATTCTCGTACACGTTCATAATGATCGCCAGTATTTAACCAGGCACGATAAGAAGCAGGCTCAACTTTAGGTGGAATAGGACGTTCGATAATAACGCGCTCTTGAGGAATAAAAATGCGTTTACCGTGTGGAGAGGTTTTGCCTGTTGTTGTGTGTTGGGGAGAGCTGACGCAACCTACCATAATCGCTGGGATTATGGATAAGGGCAACATACTCTGCAAAAACTTCCGCATAAGAAAAATCAAAAGCTTAATAAATATTGCGCTTATTTTAATGCAAAACAGTGCACAAATTACGAGGAATTTGCAATGAAATGTTTGAATAGGGTATAAAAAAGATCAGCGGTTGCTGATCTTTTTTGAAATTATTTTTCTAGATACTGTAACTTATCTGGTTTGCCGTTCCATTCTTCACGGTCAGCAGGTTGGTCACCAATTTGAGTAATGTTAGGCCACTTTTGAGAAAGATCTGCATTTAATTCAATAAATACTTCCTGACCTTCTGGTAACTCATCTTCAGAGAAAATTGCATTTGCAGGGCATTCTGGTTCACATAATGCACAGTCAATACATTCATCCGGATTAATCACTAGGAAATTCGGACCTTCGTAAAAACAGTCTACAGGACAAACTTCTACGCAATCTTGGTATTTACATTTAATACAATTTTCAGTGACAACAAAGGTCATGGCGACAGCTACCTAAAAAATATGGTTTCATTTCGAATAGCTTATTTTAGGCAAAAAAGGGGTAAACAAACAATTGCTTTTATTGATATTGTTTATTTATACATATGAAGATAAGTTAATGCATTGATATTTAAAAGAATGTTGTGAGCTTAAGATTAGCCAAATTGTAAAATTAAGATAATAATATGTTTTAAAAAACAACAGCTTGAATAAATTTTTGCATATAGTTGCAAATGTCATTTAGGTCAAGGTATCTATTTGATTAGATACCTTAAATACAGCTTTTAGTTTTAAATTTTGCTTTTATACCGAACTGATATCCAAAAAAACTTTAAATATCGAGACTTAAAGTAGGCAAAGCAAATGAATATCTTCTGGTTCCAGCTCCCATAAGTGCTGATCTGGATGTCCTAATACTACTGCACCATGCTTGATATAAAAGTCGACAGTACGTTTACTCGGTGTGGCTGAAATATAAAGTTGCAGCGCGCCCAGTTGCTTAGCTGACTCTTTGGCTGCCTGCATGAGCTTTGCTCCAATACCTTGACCTTGCTGGTCTGCATCGACATAAAAGTATTGCAGTAATTTTGCATCTGGATAATCAGCAATGTGTTGATTCGACACGACACTAATGCCAACTAATTTTTCAGATGTATTAAAAGCACCCACAAATGAAGCACCTTGTTGATAGAGTTCTTTTAAATTCGGTGGGTCATTTTCTAAATGATAGGCATCCCAATTTTCAACATCGTAAAAACAATCTGTTAATTCAAGTTGTTCTTGTTTTTGTATATAGAGTTGGGTAATGAGTTCACGTCGACTAATGTGTTGCCAAATTAAATCGATCTCTGTGTATTGTAGTGGCCTTAAGAAAATAGAAATTTTATTCTCCTTAAAGTAAGAGCAAACATGCTCATAGACATGTTTGCTCAATCAATGATTATGATTTAAGTGCAGCTTTTAGTTCATAAAGTTGTTCAAGTGCTTGGCGAGGTGTCAAGTTATCGACTTCAATTTGCTTAAGCAAATCTAGGGCAGGTGAAGGCACTTCAATTTCAATCACTTTCTCTATGACTTGCGTACTTGATTTAGCATTTGAATCTAAAGTTGCAAACAAATCATCTTGAACACTAGTTTGTAAGTGTTGCTGTTGTTGCTTCTCTAAAATGCGTAAACGTTTTTGAGCTTCTTTAATGACATTAGCAGGAATACCAGCTAATTTCGCAACTTGTAAACCATGACTTTGACTTGCAGGGCCTTGTTGAACTTTATGCAATAAAATCAGATTGCCATTTAACTCTTGTGCCGTCACATGATAGTTATCGATACCTGCTTCACTACCTAACTCAGTCAATTCGAAATAGTGCGTGGCAAATAGACATAAGCATTTTACGCGCTTGGTTAAATCAACCACACAGGCCCATGCCAAAGAGAGTCCATCGTAGGTACTGGTACCACGGCCAACTTCATCCATTAACACTAAAGACTGATTAGTTGCATGGTGCAAGATTTGTGAAGTTTCAGTCATCTCGACCATAAATGTTGATTTACCTGTCGACAAATCATCGGCTGAACCAATACGTGTGAAAATACGGTCAATTGGGCCAAGCTTGGCAGCTCGCGCAGGAACATAACTACCGCAGTAAGCGAGTAAACTGATTAATGCAGTTTGACGCATAAAGGTAGATTTACCACCCATGTTCGGGCCAGTAATAATTGCCATGCGGTGCTGAGCATCAAGGAAAGTGTCATTTGGTGTAAATGGTGCTTTGTTTAATGCTTCAACAACAGGATGACGACCACCTTGAATCTTAATGCCGGTTTCTGGGGTAAATTCAGGTCGCGCCCAATTGTTTAAACGTGCTTGATAAGCAAAGTTTGCGATTACATCAATGTGAGCAATTGCCGAACTCATCATTTGTAGGTGAGCAATATTTTCACGGAGGTTTTCAAGTAAAGCTTCAAATAACGCTTTTTCACGTGCTAATGCACGAGACTCACTTGATAAAACTTTATCTTCAAAGCTTTTTAGCTCAGGTGTGATGTAACGCTCTGCATTCTTTAAAGTTTGACGGCGAATATAGTCGGCAGGGGCTTGCTCAGCTTGAGCACGCGTAAGTTCAATATAGTAGCCGCTTACACGGTTATAGCCAATTTTTAAGGTGTTAATGCCAGTACGTTCACGCTCTTTTATTTCTAAATCAATCAGGAATTGACCTGCATGATCACGAATTTTACGAAGTTCATCGAGTTCTGCATCATAACCTTCTGCAATTACATTGCCATCACGAAGTAATACAGGTGGGTTTTCAACAATGGCTGCCATCAAGTGTTGATGAAGCGATTTAAAGTCACCAAGTTCTTGATCGAGTTGAATTAATAACTTGGATTTTTTTGATTGAATAACAGGCGCTAAAGCATTTCTTAAAAATGGGATTTGCGCGCAAGCATGACGAAGCTGAACTAAATCGCGTGGTCGAGCACTACCCAGCGCAACACGGCTAAGAACACGTTCGATATCGCCAATTTCTTTAAGCACTAAACGAACTGGAGTTTCGTGATAGCCTTGAATGAGTTGTTCAATTGCATCTAAGCGGGCATCGAGTAACGCCGTATCACGAACAGGTTGCATGAGTGTACGGCTGAGTAAACGTCCACCCATTGCAGTTTGGCAGTCATTTACCAGTTGGAATAATGACGTACCATGTTCAAACAAAGGTTCAATAATTTCTAAATTACGGCGTGTAATTGGATCAAGCGCAATAAAGTCTGTGCTTTGTTCTAAAAGAATAGAACGAATATGCGGTAACGCCGTTTTCTGAGTTTCTTTAGCGTAGTGAATCAGAGCCGCTGCGGCAGCCTTAGCTAACGGTAATGTATCGAGTCCAAAACCAGAAAGCGTCGATACAGAGAACTGGTCACATAAGGTTTTTTGTGCGTTATTTAAATTGAAGTCTACATTTGGACGCTTGGTTACAGGGCAATCTAAATGCTTTTTAATTTGTTCAATAATATTCGGATCAACCAGATCTTCATCAATCAAAATTTCACTTGGCATGAGGCGAGCAAGTTCAATTGGAAGTTGTTCAGGTTTGTAGTCTTGTTGCTGAACTTTAAAAATACCTGCGCTTAAGTCGAGCAAAGCAAAACCGATTTGATTTTGATGAATACATAACGCAACAAGGTTAGACGACTGATAGCTTGTGAGTAGTGCGTCGTCGGTTAATGTACCGGGTGTAAGAATACGAACAACTTTACGCTCAACAGGGCCTTTACCAGTGACTTCACCCACTTGTTCGCAAATGGCTACTGTGCGACCTGCTTTGACAAGGCGAGCAAGATAACCTTCGGCTGAATGGTAAGGAACACCTGCCATTGGAATCGGGTTGCCGTTTGCTTTACCGCGATGGGTTAGGGTAATTCCTAAAAGTTTGGCTGCTAAGTGTGCGTCTTCAAAGAAAAGTTCATAAAAGTCGCCCATACGATAAAACAGCAACGCATGTTGATAATCTTTTTTGACCTTGAGATATTGCTGCATCATTGGAGTGTGGTTAGAGAGATCGGCCATGATTTCAGCGCTATTCATGCGTAATAAACCCTTAAAAAAAGCAATAATATTTTACGGTTGGTCATCTAACCAATTCTAATAACTTCTGTGTGAATTGGACTTAATCTAAGAAAAAAGTATACCTTTTCATGTACCTTTTTTATGTCAAAATTGAGTCAACAGTGTGTAAGAGCTTAACTTAATTTCTCACGGTTGCCATCTTAACAAATTGAGACTGATTCGCAAAAAGGATTCCTAAAATGAGCGAGGAAATAAGCAACAAAAAGAAAGCGACCTGAGCAGTTTGAGTAGAAGACAGGGTGACGATTGACAGTCCTTATAAAACTGACATAGGTAAATATGCCGATTTCAGAATGCATGTGCAATGACAGATTTTATAAGGATACATGCCCCAATTTCTGCTGTATGAAATCTATAAGCGCTCTTGTTTTAGCAGGCAAATAGCGGCGATCTGAATAAAGTGCAAACAATTGCAGTGGCGCTACTGCTTGTTCAAACTCAATCTCGATCAGGCGACCGTCACTAATATAAGGTTGGCAAGCGTGTTTCGATAAAATTGCAAATCCGATACCTGCTACAGCAGCTTGGCCCGCCATTTCTCCGCTGTTCACCCGATAGTGTCCTTTAACCTTGATGGTCTCGAACTCACCCTTTTTATTAACAAATTGCCAAGGAGCACCTTTGAGTGCACTGACTGTTGTAATACAAGGTAATTCTTCAAATTGCTGGATATGAGTAGGGGTGCCATAACGCTGAATGAGAGATGGGGCTGCCACAATGGTGCAAGGGATAGTCACCAGATGACGAGCGATGTAGTCACTGTTATCCATTTGACCGCGGCTAATAATAATAGCTAAATCCAGATCATCTCGCAGAGACTCAAAACCCGACAAATTTGTGACACAGCTTATTTGTAGTTCGGGATACTGGCAGGCGAATTCTGCAATAACAGAACCTAGCAATGCAGGGCCTATTTCATTGGGAATACAGATTCGTAAAGGACCTTTGAGCTGCATTTGCCGCAACGTTAACTCTGTCTCTGTTTGCTCAAGCGCTTCAAGTAATGGCTTTGCTCTGGTATAGAGTAGCTGCCCCGCCTGAGTGACTTTCATATGTCGGGTGCTGCGCTCAATGAGCTGAAGATCGAGTTTTTCTTCTAACTGAGAAATACAGCGACTCACGTTTGATGTTGGCATTTCAAGGAGTTTCGATGCACCCACAAAACTTTCTTTTTCGACCACAGCAATGAACACTTTCAGGGTATTAAAATCCAGAGCCGGACGCATCAATTATCCCATATTTGATAATAATAAATGCAATTTTTACCATATAATCAATATAATTGATAGCAGTTAAACTCGGACATCTTTTATCTATAGGTTACTGCGATGTCCCTAGCCAAACAGACGTTTAATCATAAAGCCCTCATGTGGATAGCCACTGTCATTGCTTTCGTCCAGTTCACGAATGCACTGGAATATATGGTGTTTAATCCTATTTTTGTTTTTATGGCGACAGATTTCGCAGTGCCAGTATCATTCTCAGGTTATGTTTCAGGGATGTATACGCTTGGCGCCGTTCTTTCAGGAATTATTGCTTTTTACTGGATTGATCATTTCAATAAAAAGCGGTTTTTAATTATCAATATGGCGCTGTTAGGTCTACTAACACTTTTAACTACCTGCACATCTAGTTTTAGTCTTCTACTTGCACTCCGATTTTGTGCAGGGTTGGTCGGCGGTACCACCATGGGAGTGGGTATCAGTATATTAATAAACAACGCACCGCCTAATTTACGGGGGAAAATGTTAGCGACGGTGATTGCATCATTTTCAATAGTAAGTATTGTCGGAATGCCCACCATATTATTTCTATGCACTCACTATGGTTGGCATGTGGCTTTGTGGCTCATAAGTGCATTGTGTGTGTTGGCATTGCCACTTATTGTATCGTTTATACCCAAAGACCAAGTCTCTTTAGATACGTTTCGTGCGCCACCTTTAGATGCAGATACTCTACTGTTCGCTTCTGCTAATGCGCTCGTACAGTTTAGCCCTATGCTGGTTATTCCTATTTTGGCACCCTTAATGATTCAACAGTTGAGCGCTTCGCAAGATCTACTGCCTTGGCTATTTTTTAGCGGGGGCGTGATGGGCTATTTATCTACAAAAATTACAGGGGCGTTAACTTCCCGTTTTTCTGCTTTACTACTGGCTACAGCTTCGACTCTAGTCTTTATCGTAAGTTTGCTTATACCAATGCTTGGCTATCAGCATGCAGCGTTATTTATTAGTTTATTTCTCGGTGCATCTTATAGTCGTTTGGTGTCATCTTCAGTGGTTACGATGCAGTTTCCTAACGATCGACAACGAGCTGGATTTTCTTCATTACAGACATCCATCATGTATTTGCTGACAACGGTTGCATTTTTCTTATCTGCCTTTTTATTACCTGCTCATGGCATGACGCCACAAAGTGTAAATACGTTACTGGCGGTATGTGCAATTTCAGCAGCAGGGTTCCCAATATTGGTTATTATTTTGCAAAAGAAGCTGGCTAAACGTGTGCCCATAAGCTAATTCTAAAGTCACTATTTTTCCGTACATTAAAATAGTGACGATTAAAAAAATTGGCCTCTGGCTCATTACCCATTTTCTTGAAATTACATTTAGGCGTTCTGGTACATGAGCCTTGAAGGTCAAATACTTATTAAAATTTTCCTTGGCTCAATAGCGAGACAATATATTTCCTTCCAAAAAATATATACTATGAGGGAGTATTAATAAAAGACCATAAATATGGAAATTAACAGCAATTTAGAACGTTACCACTCTCATCAGTTCGATGAAGGAAACCCGCTTGCTCAAAAGAAAATTTTGATCGCAACGATTTTAACTGCCGTGATGATGGTTTTTGAAATTGTGGGTGGATGGATCTTTAACTCAATGGCTCTTTTAGCTGATGGCTGGCACATGAGTTCACATATGGTTGCTCTAGGGTTGGCCTATGTCGCTTACAAAATGGCTCGCCGTTATGCTCATGACAAACGCTTTAGTTTCGGAACTTGGAAAATCGAAATTTTAGGTGGATATAGCAGTGCAATCATATTAATGGTCGTTGCACTGTTAATGGGATTTCAATCTATTGAGCGATTACTCCATCCTGTTGATATTCATTATAATGAAGCGATTTCTATTGCTGTTGCGGGGTTGGCAGTCAATTTAATTTGTGCGTGGTTATTACACGATAATCATGAACACCACCACCATCACGACCATGAGCATAGTCACCACCATCATCATGATCACCATCACGATTTAAACCATAAAGCTGCGTTTCTACATGTGGTTGCCGATGCCGTAACGTCTGTATTAGCCATAGCCGCACTTATAGCGGGTAAATATTTTGGATGGAATTTTTTAGATGCTTTATTGGGTATTGTAGGGGCGATACTTGTTGCACAGTGGTCATGGGGGCTTTTGCGTGACACAGGAAAAACGTTACTAGATGCTGAAATGTCACATCCAGTAGTCGCTGAAATACAAGAAGTGATTGAGCAATTATCACAAGTGAAAATTACAGATTTACATGTATGGAAAGTCGGTAAAGGAAAATTTTCATGCATTTTGGCTTTAGAAACAGACCGAACAGATTTAACACCCGATTCAGTTAAAAAGGCGCTGTCTATTCATGAAGAAATTGTACATGCCAGTGTAGAAATACATTTTATTTAGTCAATAAAGAGAGCTTTAAAACATACTGTGAATTTTTAAAGCTCTTGATCATTTTGTTAGACCATTTTTGTAGAGTTACTTTTCAATCACTGGTAAACTTCACCTATTGTCATTGGGGAGTAGCCATTCCTAGTACCCAACTAGGAAGACCACGTCAACAAACTTGAGATCAGTATCTCATGGCGTGTTCAGCCACTGTATACACAGTGTGAGCTAGGCGAGACCTTTGGCCGCAACGTACTTTGCTAGTCGGGCGAGGAGCGTTGTCGCGCCAATGGTTTCTTATTCGCCCGGCTGGACTATTCCTATGCTCCTCACGTTCATCTTATTCTTTTTGTCCGCCGCGGCAATTTACCTAGCCTGTGAATATTTCGTCAATGGAATTGAATGGTTTGGTAAGCGTCTTAATCTTGGTGCAACAGCAGTAGGTTCGGTACTCGCAGCTTTTGGTACAGCGCTACCTGAAAGTGCGGTGACCTTTATGGCCGTCGTATTTGGTGATACCCCAGAACAAAAAGACCTTGGTGTTGGAGCTGCAATGGGTGGCCCATTGGTTTTAGCGACTTTGGGTTACGCCGTAGTCGGTCTGGTATTAATGCTTCATCGCAAAAAATTAGCTCGAACTTCGCATAAAGTTCAAGTTGATTATGCTCGTTTAAGCCGAGATCAAGTCTCGTTCCTTGCTATCTTTGTTTTAAAAGTAGCGCTTGGTTTAGTCGCATTTGCCATTAAACCTTGGTTAGGCATTCTATTTTTAGCGGCTTATGCAGCTTATGTTTGGCGTGAGATTAAGGAAGCTGATACATCTTCCGATGAAGAAGACCTTGAACCGCTCAAGTTCCGTCCAAACACAGCCGAACCGTCACTAGGGTGGGCTGGCCTACAAGTATTGGCAGCTTTAGTTGTAATTAGTGTTGCGTCGCATACTTTTGTTGCTCAGCTTGAAGCGATTGGTACAGCGCTAAGTTGGCCGCCACATTTGGTTGCTTTATTACTGAGTCCAGTTGCTACCGAATTACCTGAGATTATGAATGCGCTGATTTGGGTACGCCAAGGTAAAGAGCGTTTGGCTTTAGCGAATATTTCGGGTGCCATGATGATTCAGGCCACCATACCAAGTGCATTAGGTATTTTCTTTACGCCGTGGCGCTTTGATACCTTGTTGTTAGCTTCTGGCATTATTACCGCATTAGCGATTGTGTTTCTGTGGAGTTTATTCCGCCGTGGCACAGTCGATGACCGATCATTGGTTGCAGTAAGTGCGCTGTATGGTGTTTTCGCAATTTTAGTTGTGATTTATCTCTGATAAATATTAACGCGCTGGACATGTGCCAGCGCGTTTCAGTCGTTGTATTTGCTATTGATTAGATAATCTTAAGAAACGATGAGCTAATAACCTTGTAAAATCGGTAAATAATTAACCAATTGTCTTATTTTTCATAACTTATGCCCTGTACCTTAGTAGCAGAGGCTTGTACCCTGAGTGAATCATAATTTAAACTTATGGGGTCTTTGAAAAGTCCTCTTTTTTGACTAAATTTATTAAACAAATGAACTTTATTTTGTGTAATAAAATACTTTCTAAACGCATAAAAGATAAATAAAAACTTTATAGAAAATTAAGTTTGATTGTTAAATTCTGAAATAGAGCATGAAGGGCAATGTTACTGCTTTTGTTATATTTATGGTTGATTTACCTATGATAGCTTCGTCTTACTTAAAAAAATGTAAAAATAATTACCACAACATAAAAGACCAGCAGCTTACCATCGCAGCTAAAGCAAATATCTTTATTTGTATTATTTTTTGCCTGTTCTGGACCATATATTTCGCATTTTCAAAAATGTGGATCATTGTTTATATGGATATCGTTTTTACACTGCTTTCCATTTTTAGTTTTTTTCTCATTTATATAAATCGAATTTCAGCGGGTATTCTTTTATCTCAAGCTGTTCTACTGGTTTTTCCAGTCGTTTTTTGCGTATTTTTTGATATAGCGACTACTCATCATCCTCAAGTTGCTCATTTGTTTTTGCCTGCTGGGGCAATATTAGGATACTTAAACTACCGCAGAAATCCGAGTTTCTTACAACTCGTTTTAATTTTACTATCAATCGCATGCTTTATATTTTTTAGTGGCAGCTCTTTTACTTTAGAGCATGCTATACCGCTATCGGAAAATACTCGGAGTCATGGTCGATGGATTGCAATTTGCGTCGCCACGCTCATGATTTGTATATCCATCTATACCATGCAATTAGAAATACAAATAGAAGATTCCATGGCGAAAGACTTACGTCTAGCACTCGGAAAAGAGCAATTTGAATTGTTTTATCAACCTCAAGTCAATGCTTCTGAAAAGTTAATTGGTGCCGAGGCTTTACTCAGATGGCATCATCCTGTTTTGGGTTCTGTTCCCACACAAGATTTTATTCCTGCGGCACAAACTTTAGGACTAATGCCTGAAATAGGTACATGGGTTTTAGCTCAAGCCTGCAAAGTTTTACAAGATTGGAGTAAACAAGAACAGACTAAAGATTTGACACTTTCAATCAATATTAGTGCTGATCATTTCATGCAAGCTAACTTTGAGGAAACTGTAATTTGCATGATTCATAGATATGACATAAATCCATCTCGGCTTATCTTGGAAATTACTGAAAATATTGCTTTGAACAATTGTGTGAGCATGATTGAAAAAAATGAATTCCTTATCAGAAAGAGGAGTTCAGCTTTCTCTTGATGACTTCGGGACAGGTTATTCATCTTTAAGTTATTTGCAAAAAATGCAAATTAGACAAATCAAAATTGATCGTAGCTTTGTACAGGCAGCGTTGGATGATAAACGCAGTTATAAATGTAAGCGTCCGCTGAACCCCACTTTTTCTAACTCATTAATACCGCGATAGTGTCCACTTAAATTTAAGTGGACACCTATTTATGGATTTAAAGACAGTTATAGACAGTGCACCAACGCTAAAAAAGCCCCGTCGAACCTTCACAGCTGAATTTAAACATCAACTTATTCAGCAATGCCAGCAGCCAGATACATCAGTGGCCAAGGTAGCAATGCAACATCAGATCAATGCCAATCTGCTACATAAATGGATTCGTCAGTCCAGATCAATGCCCCCTGCATTAAAAACCCCATCCATTCCACAGACTGACTTTCTTCCGGTCATTCTTCACCCGACTCCAGTCAAACAAGAAGCACCTCTACCACCTGTGCCAGAGAAGAAAGCTGTCGCTCATATCAGGATTCCATTACATGAGGCACCAAGTTCCGCAAGGGATCAGATGATCGAGATCGACTGGCCGGTGGAGTCAGTAACTGAATTACTGTTGCTGATCCAGGGTTTGACTCAATGATTCGTATTGATGAGATCTGGTTGTCTACCCAGCCGATGGACATGCGTGCAGGGATGGATACAGCCATGGCTCAGGTGCTGAGAGCCTTTGGCTACATCAAACCGCATTGCGCTTACCTGTTCTGTAATAAGCGTGGCCATCGTATGAAAGTGCTGGTGCATGATGGACTGGGTATCTGGCTGTGTGCCCGGCGGCTGGAACAGGGGAAATTCCACTGGGCTAAAGTTCACCAGGGTGAAAGTATGGCGATCAGCCCGGAGCAGTTACAGGCACTGATCCAGGGTTTGCCCTGGCAAAGAATCGGACTGCAGCAAGTGGTAACAATGCTCTAAACCAGGCTCATCCATTCTGCTATTCTCCAAACGTTCTATTTCCTCTGCATCATGACCTCAGGCATACTGCGGTCATGAATACGCTGCCTGATTTAAGCCAACTGACCCATGAACAACTGCTGGAATTTACCAGACAGTTGGCGATGCAGCATCAGTCTCTGGCACAATCTAAACAACAACTGGAACAATCAAATCAGCAATTAGATGCCAGAGTTCAACATCTTGAAGTCACCAATCAGCAATTAGATTCTAAAGTTCAACATCTTTCTATTCTCAATCAAAAATACGAGCATGAGCTTGCACTATTTAAACAGCATAAATTCGGCAGTAAAAACGAACATCTAACCGCAAAACAAATCCATCTCTGGGATGAAGCGGTTGAAGAAGATATTGCAGCGGTTGATCTGGAACTGGAACGACTGAATGCAGATAAAACCAATGCAGCTGCACAGAAAGCCCCAGTCAACAAACCTAAACGTCGGCTGTTGCCAGATCATCTACACACCCTCCGTATTGAGCATGAACCTGAATCAACACAATGCAGTTGTGGCTGTACCTTGCGTCGTATCGGTGAAGATGTCAGTGAAAAACTGAATTTCAGACCGGCACAGTTCTATAAGGAACAGCATGTGCGTGGTAAATGGGTCTGTGATCAGTGTGACACTCTGACTCAGCAAGCGATGCCAGCCTATGTGATTGATAAAGGCATTGCTTCACCTGAATTGCTTAGCCATGTGCTGGTGTCAAAGTATGCCGATCATTTGCCTTTGTACCGTCAACGTCAAATCTTTCTACGCGCAGGTGTTGATCTGTCTAGATCAACGTTATCTGACTGGATTGGCCGCTGTGGGGTGGAACTGGAACCTCTGGCCAATGCCTTAAAACAGGTGGTACTGCAACAGCAGGTGATCCATGCAGATGAAACACCGGTGACGGTCATGCAGATGGGTGAAAATGAGAAAAAGCCCAAAAAAGGTTATGTCTGGGCCTATGCCAGCACACAGTACAATCCAGTTCAGGCAGTGATCTATGACTTTCAAGATAGCCGTTCTGGCCAGCATGCTGAAGACTTCCTGAAAGGCTGGCAGGGTCATTTGGTCTGTGATGATTACAGTGGTTATAAAGCACGCTTTAGATCAGGTCAGGTCATTGAGGTGGGCTGCATGGCACATGCACGTCGTAAATTCCATGAACTACATGTGACCAAGAAAAGTCAGGTCGCTGAACAGGCATTAGTGCTGATTCAGAAATTATATGCGATAGAAGCAGAATTAAGAAAAAAGACGGATGGTACAGCGGAAGACCGCTGCGAATACCGACAACAGCATAGTCAACCGGTCATGCAACAACTATATGAATGGCTCAACCAACATCAGCTGACGGTGCCATCGAGTTCTCCAACCGCCCGGGCGATCAATTACAGCCTAAAACGTTGGACTGCTTTAAGCCGCTATCTGGATGATGGCAATCTACCCATTGACAATAATTGGATAGAGAACCAAATGCGTCCCTGGGCCTTGGGGCGTAAGAACTGGCTATTTGCAGGTTCGCTGCGCAGTGGTCAACGAGCTGCCAATATCATGACTTTAATCCAGTCAGCAAAGCTGAATGGCTTGGATCCGTATGCCTATTTAAGTGATGTGCTGAAAAGGTTGCCAACACATAAAGTGCCCCAAATAGAAGAATTACTACCTCACCGCTGGAAACCTGAACCCCGTTAAAACTTGGCGATGGCGTTCAGCGGATGCTTACTTATAAATTAGTCTCGGGTATTGTTAAAATTGGTCTAGATTTAAACCTTCGAGTGTTAGTAGAGGGAATAGAAACGGCCGAACAATTTTATGCTTTTAAAAATAATGGTTGTATTGAGTTTCAAGGTTATTTATGGGGCGTTCCAATGCCGTTAAATGACTTTATTAAACAGTTGCCAACTTTTAATAAATAAGTAAAACAGATCTAAATTTTGTTCTATAGTGGTGACATCTCATAAAATAATAGAACATTGTTATGCCAAGAGAATATAAATATTACCAAGTAGGTTCAACACATTATAATCTTGAACAAGTTGTTAAATTTACAACCAGTTCTGATTTAAGTTCTGTTCTTGTTCGATTCGCAGATGGCTCAGACGTAGAGTTTACTTTTGAAAATGAAGATGAATATTCAGAATTTCTGCAAGTCATACGAGGTGTGGATTTCTAATTTTTATCTATCATTTAAAAACCAATTTAGATAACTAAAATAATATAAGTAATTGTTAAATATTATATAATTTTAAAAGCAAACATGGCGGGTTGTCATCATGCTATATAAATTTTTCTAATAAATTAATCTACATATTAAGACACACTTTGCAAACGGATGTAGATTCGGGCTGTGTTAGGATGAGAACCTATACCTCTAGATATTTACAGTATGACGAAATCTGAACCGCAGTATCAATCTGGGCAGTTTCAATTTTCCTTTCTATCATTAAAATATTGGGGTATCTGGTTCACAGCTTTTATTCTCATGTTTCTTGCCTACTTGCCTTGGGCAATCCAGTGGCGTTTAGCAAAGGTTTTCTCAAAAATTGCTTGGATATTATTAGCTTCGAGAAGGAAAACAACATTAAGAAACTTACAAGCTTGTTTCCCTGAAAAAACACCTGAGCAAATTGAAGCCAAAGCAAAACTAGTCTTTAAAGATACCATGATAGGGATATTTGAAGCCTTAAACGCTTGGTATTGTCCTGAATGGTTTAAAAAAAGAGTTCGTATAGAAGGCTTGGAACATCTAGAACAGAATCGGGATAAGGGTGTCTTGTTGTTAGGCACACATAGTACTTTACTAGATGCTGGTGGCGCTGCGTGTACCTTATTTTTTGATATGGATGTGGTGTATAGACCGCAAAATAATCCTTTTATGGATTTTCTCATTCATCGTAGTCGCGCTCGGGTTTATAAAAACCAAATTGCGAAAGACAACATGCGTAGCTTAATTTCGAAACTGAAAAATGGTCATGCAATCTGGTATAGCCCTGATCAGGACTTTGGTTTGAAGCAAGGTGTGATGGCATCGTTTTTTGGAATACAGGCGGCAACAGTAACAGCCCACCGTAGACTTATGGATATTTCAAATGCTGTTGCAATACCGCTATATTTTTATAGAAGTGGAGATATTCGAAACCCTCAATACAATGTGCTCGTCGAACCTAAACTTGAAAACTTTCCAAGTGAATGCGAAGTAAATGATGCTGAACGCGTCAATAAAATTATTGAGAACCAAATTCGAATCGCCCCAACACAATACATGTGGTTCCATAGACGGTTTAAAACTCGTCCGATTGGTGAAGCAAAATTCTACTGATAGATTTTGCTTTCATTATCTAAGATTGAGTTGCTTGTTATCTTTGCTTAGTAGCTTACACTCTAGTACAGATCATCACTTGTAACTAGCTACCGACTTATGTCTTACTTTAAATTCCAGTACTACAATAAAAAGGAATTTTGTATGAAGTACATTAAGTATATTTTCGCTGCATTGGTCATTGCGCTTTCAGCTCCGACCTTTGCACAAGACCATGGTTATCGCGAATCACATCATGGTTATGGTCATGCTTATCACGGTATGCATCATGGTAAAGCTTATGCCTATCATGGCAATCACCATGGTAAAGGGTACTATCATAATAAAGCACATCGTGAACGTGGTTTTGAACGACATCATGACAGACGTGGTCATTGGTAATTCAATGAACTACAAAAAATCCCGCAATATTTTGCGGGTTTTTTATGGTTTAATTTGAACAAGTTATAGCATCTAATTTAATTATTTTTAAATTTCACTTGAGTTATCTGTCTATGTCCAATGCTTTACCTCGACAACTTAAAAATAACTGATTTTGATGCCAAGCCAACTGTCCTGAAACAATAGTTGTATCAACTTCATAGCGAAAGCTTTTGTTTTGAAATGGAGTCCAGTTACATCGCATATAGTTTTTTTGATCTTTAACAGTAATAGCTTCTTTATTTTCTTTAAGCAGAACCAAATCTGCCCAGTAGCCTTCGCGTATATATCCTCGATCTTTGAGTTTAAATAAATCAGTGACTTGGTGTGATGTTTTCTTCACCATTGTTTCTATACTTATTTTTTTATCTGCCACAAGTTCCATGAGTGCTGGAACAGCATGTTGAACCAACGGAAGGCCAGATGGTGCTTTTAAATAGGATTGTAGTTTTTCCTCCCATGTATGTGGTGCGTGATCTGTACCAATAATATCTAAGCGATTAGTTTGAGCGATGGCAGTGATAAGTGCATCTTTGTCTTGTTGAGTTTTAATGGCTGGATTACATTTAATTAAATGGCTAAGCGCAGCATAGTCTGATTCATCAAAAGTAAGGTGATGAATACATACTTCCGCAGAAATGTGCTTTAAATTTAAGGGCAAATCTTTAAACAAACATAATTCTTTGGCTGTACTAATATGTAAAACATGCAGTTGAGTTCCATATTTTTCTGCTAAAGAGACAGCTAAACGTGAACTCTCAAAACAGGCTTGTTTATCCCGAATTTTAGGGTGCATATGTGCTGGAATGTTTGCACCATATTTCTCAAAATATAATTTTTCTCTTTCTTTAATGCGCGGTGTATATTCGCAGTGCGTTAAAAGAATGGTTGGGACATTGGCAAATAAACGTTCAAGCACTTGTGGGTCATCTACCAACATATTGCCAGTAGAGGCGCCCATAAAAACTTTTACACCGCTGATGAGCTTGGGATTAAGCTGTTCAACAATATCTAAATTTGCAGAACTTACTCCAAAATGGAAGGCATAATTTGCCATGCTATATTGCGCAACAATTTACTTTTTTTGTATTAAGGCATCTAAAGATAGGGTTGGTGGATTTGTGTTGGGCATATCCATATAACTGGTAATTCCACCAATGACTGCTGCCATAGATTCCGAAGCAATACTGCCTTTATGGGTTGAGCCTGGATCTCTAAAATGGACTTGATCATCGATCATTCCGGGAATTAACCAGTTTCCGTTAGCGTGAATTGTTTTAGCGTTAACAACATGAGGAATGCTTGGCGCAATTTTTTCGATTCGTCCATCTTGAATAAGTACATCTACACATTGCTGTTTTCCCTCATTTACTACATTGGCATCTCGAATAATAATTTTAGAATAGGGTTTAAAACTCATTGTGTAATGCCTTATAGCCTTTAACCAACTCAATGTTTGTTGAGACAACACTCTCTGAAAATTCACTGATAGAGATATCAACCGGAGGGTACTGTGCTAAGTCAGTTTTAGGGTTGATGTAGCTCATTGCAGGAACATAAAAATGGTTCGGTAAATCACGTCCGTCGACGACTGCGTTATGGCGAATAGCGCTGTAATTACCGACCTTGCAGTTAAATATGACGCTGTTGAAACCCACGAAAACATGGTGACCAATTTCACAAGGCCCATGAATAATTGAACGATGAGCAATTGATGTACTTTCACCAATCACAACTGATGCACCAGCTTTGGAGTGAATCACAACACCATCTTGGATATTGGAATTTGCGCCAATAATAATAGGTTCCATTTCTCCATTTTCGTCGGTTTCATCTGCACGAATTACGGCATAAGGGCCAATAAATACATTGGCATGAACAATGACCTTGCCACAAATAATAGCGGTTTGATCGACATAGGCTGATTGATCAATAACAGGGAGATGGCCAGATGGGTTTTTACGTAGCATGGGATTACCGTTGATATCAGTTTATTTAAGTTGAGATGGCGAGAGGCGTAAGCTGAAATTATTTAATTCATGAGAAACACAGGTTTTTTCAACCCAATAACGCATAGTGTCGGTTGCTTATAGAATGTCCTACCACTGCCAAGACCCTTGAGCCACAGCATCATGTGCATGCAGGCTTTCTGCATGAGTCACTCTAAATTTGAAACCATGAATATATTTGTGATGTATAAATGAGCCATAAAGTCGTCTTAATGCATCTTCGCAAAACATTAAATTTTGACCGTTGGCAACCGCAAATGCTTGTTCGTCAACCCGTTTTACAGCAGTTTGTACGGGTGTCATTAAGGCTAGTTCAGCTTGGTTTATAAACGCGATGAGTGGAATGTCGTGAAAGTCTTGGTTTAATTTAAATTGAAGGAGGGCAAAGCTTCTTTGGCTATGTGGCGTTGCTGCAATTGCATCTGTGGTATTTAACCAGCTCATAATGTCTTGTGGATCAAGCCGAATTTCTTGGTTTTGTAAGGCAGACTCAAACCGTTGTTGAATAATGTTTCTTGAAAGTGCAGCAGAACATGGACAGGTTGAAGAATAGGGAATCTCGACTTTTAATTCTGCCTCGAATTGATCATTAAAGAGTTGGCATGACAAAACAAAAGGATAACTTTTCCACCCTGAAAGCTTGCTGACTAATGCTGGTCGTTCGATATAAAGGCTACTGTGAATTTCAATTTTTGCATGCTGCGATAAATTTTGATGGCTGTCTAAAAAGTCTTCTAAGACTAATTTTAGATCGAGCATATTAATATTTTCGAGGGATGTTAACTCTAAAAGACGTGTATATAGACGTGACATGTGGATGCCCTTTGCTAAGGGATCATCTAAACTGACATAAGCATTGACGTGACTTGAGCATAAAGTATTTTCAATACGGACTGGCAAGGCGATGTTTTCCATACCGACCCAATCAAGGCGGTAACTATAAGCATTTGGTAAAGTTGGCTCGGCAGAGATATCTGGGAGAACAAGATTCATTTATTAAGAACTTAAATTATGAAATTAATGTTATGTTATAACATAACATTAATAGCTGGCAAGTTTGCTAGATGGCTTAAGTACCTTGATAAATTTTAATTAAGTAAAAAAATAAAGTAGAAAAGACCATGCTTGTGCATGGTCTTTTCTTGTTAAGTCAGATTTTTCAAAACAAATTCGGGTGATTTAATAAATAGCCGAATAAGTGCTTGAGACGGTTTAGAAGGGTGCCTAATTCCTCTTTCCCAACTTTCTAAAGTGCGTATTGATATTCCTAGCTTACTTGCAAGTTGAGCTTGTGAAATTTTCATTTGGCGCCGTGCTCTGATAATTTCATAGCCAAACTCTTGCTCGTCCATTTGCATGATGGAGGGCATATCCACTGTGTGATCCTCCTTTAATAAGCAAGCTGCAAAAGTAATCTAAAGAACATTGCAATAGTGAGTAGACTTAAGAAACCAGCAACCCAGAGTAAAATAAACCATTGGAATTTAGATAATTTCATGTCATTTACTCTTAGTGGTAACCTTCATCACCTACACGTACTTTATCCCTAAACACCCAATAAGCCATAATGGTATAGATGATGATAATAGGGATAAGTATGAGCGCGCCTATAAGCGCAAACAATTGACTATTGGCAGGCGCTGCGGCTTCCCAAATTGTAATTGATGGCGGAATAACGTATGGAAAAATGCTAATCAGAAAACCTGTATAGGCCAAAAATACTAAAGCCAAGGTATATAAGAAGGGCATTGATTCTTGCTGTTTTTGACAGGCTTTAATGGTGAGATAAGTAAAAACTACGACCAGAATAGGTACCGGACTAAAGTAAAGAAGCTGATGCGCATTGAACCAACGTGCTGCAATAACTGGATGAGCTAATGGGGTATAAACACTCACAGCAATAAAAACTAACAATAGCGTCATAATTAGTTTTGGCATTAAGCGATACATACTCGTTTGTAATTGCATTTCAGTTTTCATAATCAGCCAACCGCAGCCGAGTGCTGCATATACAATGATTACGCCGAACCCTGTAAAAACTGAAAAAGGCGTTAACCAATCTAATCCGCCGCCTGCATAGCGACCATCAATAACATGGATACCTTGAATATACGCACCAAGAATGACGCCTTGTAAGAAACTTGATAAAACAGAACCTCCAATAAAAGCAGCATCCCATAAGTATTTGGTTCGATTCGCCTTAAATCTGAACTCAAAAGCGACACCGCGAAAAATTAGAGCGATCACCATGAGAATAATAGGTAAATATAAAGCAGATAAAACTGCTGAATAAACCATCGGAAATGCCGCAAACAAACCAGCACCGCCAAGTACCATCCATGTTTCATTACCGTCCCAGACAGGTGCAACGGTATTCATCATTACATCGCGTTCCTGCTGGTCTTTGATAAAAGGAAACAAGATTCCAATGCCTAGATCAAAACCATCAAGTACAACATATATAAATACGCCAATTGCAATAATGACAATCCAGATCAAAGATAAATCAATCATGAAGATGCTCCTTGTCCTTGATCGTCAATATGTTCATCAGTTGCACTTAGCGGGCGCATTGGTGTTTTAAAGTGTCCAACACCGCCAACTTCATTAACTTGGCTATAAATGAACTCAGGCCCTTTATTGATCAATTTCAGCATGTAATAAATGCCGATTCCAAATACGATGCAATAAACCAAAACAAAAATAATGAGCGTGAGTCCGACTTGTTCGGCCGATACGGGAGATAATGCATCTTTAGTTCGCATGACCCCATAAACAACCCAAGGTTGACGTCCAACTTCTGTAGTAAACCAACCTGCAAGTAAAGCAATAAAACCTGACGGGCCCATAACTAAAGCGAAGCGATGAAACCATTTACTCTCATAAAGCTTGCCAGTTTTTCTTAGCCATAATCCTGTAAGTGCCAAAAGCAGCATAAGCATGCCAAGCCCGACCATAATTCGAAAACTCCAAAATACTACAGTCGAATTCGGACGATCTTCTGGTGCAAAATCTTTCAAACCTTTTACGCTACCATCTTTGGAGTGAGTAAGAATTAAGCTTCCAAGATTTGGAATTGAAACCGCATACTTAGTGCGTTCTTCTTGCATATCTGGAATACCAAATAAGTACAGTGGCATTCCCTCGTTATGATTGGTTTCCCAATGACCTTCCATTGCTGCAAGTTTTGCTGGTTGATGTTCTAAAGTATTTAAACCGTGTGCATCACCGACAAAGATTTGTACTGGCGCTAAAATTAAAATTAGCCAAAGAGCCATAGAAAATGACTTTTTTATTAACTCGTCACGGCGACCTTTAATTAAATGCCAAGCTGCGGTACCTGCTACAAGTAAAGCTGCAACCATAAAAGCTGCGATTGCCATATGCGCAAGTCGATAAGGGAAGGAAGGGTTAAATACAATTGCAAACCAGTCTTGTGGAACTATTATGCCATTCTCAATTGAGAACCCTTGAGGGGTTTGCATCCAGCTATTTGAAGATAAAATCCAGAACATTGAAATACAGGTACCTATCGCAACCATAAGCGTTGCGAAGAAGTGAGCTTTTTTACCCACACGTCCCCAGCCAAACAGCATAATTCCTAAGAAACCAGCTTCCAAGAAAAAAGCACTAAGAACTTCATAGGTGAGTAAAGGGCCTGTAACTCCACCTGCAAATCGTGAAAATTCGCTCCAGTTGGTTCCAAATTGATAGCTCATGACCACACCAGAGACAACGCCCATTCCAAATGCAACCGCGAAGATTTTGACCCAATACTTAAAGAGATCTTTATAGATAGCGTCATTAGTACGCAGCCAACGCCATTCTAAAACAGCAAGGAAGCTTGCAAGACCAATCGAGATTGCAGGGAAAATAATATGAAATGAAACGGTAAATGCGAATTGGATTCGAGCCAATTCAAGTGCTGTTAAACCTAGAGTCATAGGAGCACCTCAAATTTTATTTGATTTGCTAAAACGACAGTTGTAGTTATCTCTACTCGTTTAAGAGCATGATTTTGAAAAGAAAGCATTACTATAATCTCTTGAAAAATATAATTTTTTCAAAACATAAAGTTTTGAGTATCAAGTTAGACTGATAGTAATAAAGGTGGGGCGCGGCCTTGGGGAATAAGAAAGAGCTGTTGAAGCTTAAAGAAAACATGAAAAAAGTTTTCTAGAAAAGCAAGAAACCGAACCTGAATTCTGACTAGAATTTGTTTTAAATCCAGATCTGGCAAAGGCAACACGTGACTGTAAACAACACAGTACTGACATTGATGACCTGCATCATGATGATGTGTCGTATTTTGCTTCGCTTCAGCTTTGGTGACGAAAGAAGAGGTCATATCATGCATTTGATGATGAGATAAATCATCATGATGCATTGAATGGTGAGAATGCTGCTCTGGAGAGTGATTGAGTTGAAGTGCTTGGGCAATAGTCTCACATACTGGAGAAACTTGATATTTCTCTGGTAGTAATGGCTGTAAGAAAACAGCGATTTGTAACAAGATTGCTGCTAAACCTAGCAATCTGCCTAAAACCATTGACACCCAAATAATCACTTTATGGAAATCAGTTGCGCAACACTATAACAAAAAATCTGACTTCTTAAAGGCATAAATAGATTTTTTTATAAAACTTTGATTTTTCCTATTTTATAAGTTTAATTAGCCACAATTGGTAATCGAGTGAATAGAGATAAATATATCTAACAATAATTAAAAAAATCTTTATAATCTGCCTGTTTCATTTTTTGTACATTGCGTATGTTGAATCATCGGACTGCTTGTATTTTTTTAGCCATCTTTGCATGGCTAATGCAGCTTTCTGTTTTTATTACGCCTATTCTTGTAAAACATCCTGAGCTAAATTTCGGTATTTGTGAACAGTTGGCCAGTGTAAGTGTAATGCCATCAATTTCTAGTCATCAAGCACATGAAATGCATCATACACAGGCTTCAGTGAAGCATACAGTACATGTACAAAGTGAAGAGCATTCAAAGCTTATCAAGCATATAAAAGCCTCTGATACTTCTGCTAATGATCAGCATGCTAATAGCTTATCGTGTAAATTCTGTTTACTTCTTGGACATCAATTTAATCCAGTATTACTGAGTTGTTTACTCATTTTACTGAGTATTTTGCTTTGTGAACCCGTTCGAGTTGCTCTAACAGCATATTTCTTTAAGTTACATCAAAAACTCTATTTCTATTTGTTCCAGAATAGAGCTCCCCCCCAAATTCAGTTCGCGATTTAATTTTATACAACTTGTATGAAATTGATCTAATTCATTATTTTTCCTTATTTGAGTCTATTGAGTCGTATAACGACATTCAATAAGGCTTGGTATGGAGTCATCGTATTGAAAAATTCTGATCCGAATTGGGTTATTTTATGAATATTGCTGAACAACATTATTTGCCTAAAGCTTTAACTATTGCGATGAGCTTGATCACGCTAGGTATACAACAAGCTCATGCTGAAGCGACCACTCCATCAATCACAAATGAAACAGCAAAGTCTGTTGATCAATTACCAACAATTTCCGTTATGGCGAGTCGTGGTACTGCGCTAAAAGATATGGACATCAGTACAACTGTATTGACGCGCACACAAATTTCAAATGCGCCAGAAACAAGCATTGATCAAATTATTAATAAAATTCCAGGAATTGTTGTGCCTGCACGGCCATCAACACAAATTCATCCTACAGGGCAAATGCTTAATATTCGTGGTTTTGGCACTTCAACCAATGGCTTAACGCTTGTGTTACTCGATGGCATTCCAGTCAATGATCCATACTTTCGTACAATCAATTGGGCACAAATTCCAAAGGATCAAGTTGAAAGAATTGAAGTCATTCGAGGCGGCGGCGCAACGAGTTTGTGGGGAAATATGGCGATGGGTGGGGTAATCAATATTATTACTCGTCATCCTGAAAATAAAACAGAGTTAAGTGTGAGTGCCGGTAGTTTTGATAGTCAAAGTTATGGCATAAGCACCGGCTATAAAATTGATGATCATTGGGAAGTCGGACTAAGTTATGACGGAAGTCGATCGGATGGCTATCAACAAATACCAGAGCAATATAGACATCCTGCAATGACAACAACCCAGTCGCAGACAGATAATGTTTATTTTAAGACAACTTATACGCCTACAGACTTCTCGCAATATTTTTTGACTTTACAAGCTAGTCAAACCAGTGAAGACCATTCGACTTATGCTTTGGCAAATAACCAGTGGAATACCTATCGAGCATCTTTAGGTGGTAAGACTGATATTACCAAAGACACTTCCTTGAATATGCTGGGTTGGTATCAATATACCGAAATGGAGACCCAGAATGCTTCAAACAATGGGTATACCTTAGCAACACCAAATAATGGTACGCCGTTCGTGAGTCAAAAAGAAAAAGCAGAATACGATAGCTTTGGAACATCGATGTATTTACAAACGGCATGGAGAAACTTAACAGACTTAAAAGTTGGTGTGGACTACCGCCAAATTGGAGTTAAAGATCCATTAAATATTTATAATGCTTCAGGATATCAGGGGAATATTACTGCAGAAGCAAATCACCAATTTGCAGGAATATTTGCTCAGGGAGTGTATAGACCATTTGTTATTCCTTTAGATATTACCTTAGGTTTACGTCAAGACTATTGGAAAGCAAGTGATGCAAAAACCTATGGAAATTATCGCGGCAGTGATATTAATAATGCATTGCCAGATCAGTCATCAAATCATTTTAATCCACGTATAGGTTTAAAATATCAAGTCAATGATATGTTAGATTTACGTGCTGCTGCGTACAAAAACTTTTCTGCGCCTGGACTAAATCAAATGTATCGTAGTTTTGTGAGTGGGACGGGGTATACCATTCCAAATACAGATTTAATGGCGCAAACCAACAAGGGTGCTGAAGCTGGTTTCGATTTCAAATACCAAGACTTTAGTTTGTCAGGCACTTATTTTAACAACAAAGTAAATAACTATATTGACTATGCGACTGTAAAAACAGGATGTTCAGTGGTCAATAACTACTGTGGTACGGGCGTTACTTCTGCTCAAACCTTGAAACAGTACATTAATGCTGGTGATGCAAAAATGCAGGGCTTTGAGCTTATTGCAAACTGGCAGATATTTGACAGGCTTAGTTTAAACGCTGGTTATACAAGAACTAAAGCAGAACTAGTATCGACCACTAATCCAGCTTCTGTGACACCGACTGGACAACAACTTGGTCAAATTCCTTTGTGGAATGTGAGTGCTGGAGCTGCATGGCAAGCAACAGACAAACTCAATATCGCTTTACAACTAAGAGATTTCCCTGACTACTGGAACAATACAGCACATACCCAGAAAAATGATGGCGCACTGACAGCAGATGTTAGTGTCAATTATCAAGCCAATGACAAGTTAAAGTTGTACCTGATTGCTCAAAATATTGGTGACACATCTTACTATGATCAAGGGTTAAGTTATCTGGCCGATGGCAGCGTAAATACCTCAGGTTCAGGTACTGTTCCAAGTTATGCATTGCCGTTAGCAGTAACCGTTGGCGCTAAATACACCTTTTAATCTTGCATTTTGTTGAATGAGTAAAAAATACAGAGATTTAGCTTTTAGTCTTAATCGCTGTATTTTTCTATGGAGGTCGCACTATGCAGATGATACAGCGTAGTACAGAGCAGAAAATACATACACAGAAAAACCCAAAACAAGGGTTAAATTATACAACAGTATGGCGATGGCATTTTTATGCCGGCTTATTTTGTATACCTTTTATTTTATGGCTTTCACTTACAGGTTTAATTTATCTTTTTAAACCACAAATTGATGAGTGGATTGATCGACCATATAACAATTTGGTTATTCACCAAGCCAATTCGCCATCAGTTCAGGTGAATGCGGCTTTAAAAGCAGTACCAAACTCTATTTTTTCTGCGGTAGAACTTGGGCCAAATGAGCATTCTGCAACTCGTGTTTTAGTCGCGAAAAATGCAGAAGTTTATATTCATCCTGAATCTTTAGAAATTTTGAAAATCATTAATCAAGATGATCAATTTACCAGACAGGTTTTTCATTTACATGGAGAGCTAATGCTGGGTGATAATGGTTCTAGAGTTGTAGAAATTGCTGCCTCTTGGACCATTATCATGATTGTGACAGGTATTTATTTATGGTTGGGCAAAGGTGGCAAGCTTTCATTTGGAGGTATGGTCTATCCGCGATTAAACCGTAAAGGCCGTGCCTTTTGGAAAGATATCCATGCGGTGACAGGTTTTTGGGTAGCATTTTTTACGATATTTCTAATCATTTCAGGATTACCGTGGACAGCTTCATGGGGCGGGATGCTAAAGAATATTCGTCAATGGTCTGCTCCAACTGTAGTTCAGCAAGATTGGACGACCAGTAGCAAAGAAGAATCACATCATCAAAAACAAAAGTTCGACCAAGCTGTTAAACATATGCAATCTGAGCATCATCATATGATGGTATCCCAAACCACTCGATTGAATGTTGAACAGGCACATATACTGGACGACTTAATTTCAAAAGTTGATACTTTCAAACTACAGCCACCTATACAAATTCAACCTTCAGGTGCAATGGCAGGGACTTGGAGCATTTCATCACAAACTCAAAATAGGCCTTTAAGAGAAACGTTTATTTTTGATGAACATGGAAACGTGATTAAACATGAGACATTTGCAAATAAACTGCTGCTTGATCGTTTGATTGGATATGGCGTTGCGATTCATGAAGGTCAAATGTTTGGTTTACTAAATCTTATGATTGGTGTGTTTACTGTCATTGCTCTGATTTTAGTGAGTATCAGTGGACTACTCATGTGGATAAAGCGGAAACCACAACATGAGCTAGGTGCTCCACCTATAAGTTTACCTTACCGCCTAAGCCTATCATTGAAAGTATTAATCATAACTATAGGCATAATACTGCCGTTACTGGGTTTAACCTTAATTGTTGTTTTATTACTCGAAAAGTTTTGCTTTAGTAAAATTCCCAGAGTCGCACAATATTTGGGTATAACTAGAGTTTCTGTAGGTTAAATTTTTCTGCATTTATTTTTGATGGTTTTCACCAGTCTACTGAAGCATAAGATCCCTTCAGTAGACTGATTATAGATAACTAGATTCAGCTTTTTTATATCTATTTTATAAACCCCAATTTAACAATAACCTACTCATTGTTTAGCCTTACTTTTTTAATGATCTAATTTAAAACAAATGTCATTTTGTGTGCTTGACGCCAATAAACTTGGGCACCATAACTTTGATGTGTCAGTAGAATTCCTAATTAAAAGGAGTTGGCTTTAATAGCTATAAAAAGTTTTAGTCTTGAATGCCAAAAATAAAGATTACATGCATGGGTTATCCATAAAATATGTTTAAATCTACAGATGGTATAATTTATTGATATAGACAAAGAGGGGAGAAAAATAGTGTCTTATGCATGTCCATGTTGTGGTTATCTTACATTTGATGACTTACCTTATGGTTCTTTTGAAATCTGCCCAGTTTGTTATTGGGAGGATGATAATATTCAGAATGAAGATCCTGATTATATGGGAGGAGCAAATGGCATTAGCTTAAATATGGCTAAGCAAAATTTTCAATTATTTGGAGCAATAAAAAAAGAATTGATACCATATGTCCGTAAACCACTTGAAGAAGAAATCCCTGATAAATAAATATACTTGTATAAATGGGAGGGAATAAACTTACATATTTACATCCCCTGTAATGAGCTTTTATTAATTTATTATTTATGAAACGAATATCTATGTAGTGAATTGAATTTACGACTATTTTGTATAATTTATGATTTTTTATAAAATTTGAACCAATGTATTTGAAATATTTCAAGCAGAAATAATAGCCATTTAGCCTTATGTCAGCATTTTATAAACCCCAATTTAACAATAACCTACTCATTGTTTAGCCTTACTTTTTTAATGATCTAATTTAAAACAAATGTCATTTTGTGTGCTTGACGCCACTAAACTTGGGCACTATTCTTTGCCTGCTGGCCACATTGCCAGTCGGTTTTAGCAGACCGTGATGAAAGATCGCATCAGAGTTATTCCGTCTGAGGAATACTCTTATGTGTAAACTCCTAGTCTCCTCCCGTAGCGGTAGGACGGGAGAGGGACACCTTCGGGTGTGCTGGTTATATCTTTCACCAGTCTGCTAACCCTTTCTCGTTCTGCCACCATAATTTTAATGTCGGCAGAACTCCCAATAAAAAAGGAGTTGGCTTTGCACATCCATTATTTCTTGGCAGCCTTTGCCAAAAGCTATAACGACACAGCTTAAAAATTTAAAGCAGCTTGAACGCCCTAAGGTTTTCAGGCTTTAAGTCATTACGGCTCAAAATTTGTATCAACAATAAAACTTGAGATGTGCCAAGCACAGTCTTTATGGCTTTGCTGTGCCTTTTTTCTCCCAAAAGGGCACAGCTTTTTTCTTTTAGAAACAACAAGAATTTTATAACGGTAAAACTATGCGAAATTTAGAAAGCTCTTCCAAAAAACTACATGTCGTTCAAACCACCATACAACTCATTACGATACATGGGTTTCATCATGTAGGCGTAGACCTGATTGTTAAAGAAACCAAAATTGCCAAAGGTACGCTTTACAACTATTTTTACTCAAAAGAAAAACTTATTGAAATGTGTATCGCTTTTCAAAAGAGCCTGCTCAAAGAAAAAGTGCTCTCTATTATTTATTCAAACCATTACCGCACATCAATCGATAAACTCAAAGAAATAGTGGTTTTGCATGCCAATTTAAACAGTCTGTATAACTTTTTACTTAAAGCTATTTTTGAAATAAAACTACTTTACCCACAGGCGTATCGCATGGCAGTTGAATATCGAAAGTGGCTGCTCCATGAAATTTTTGATTTGATTTTTAACGGAGAAACTCGTGAGCCAAAATTCGATGCCAACATGGTGATAAATCTGATAGATGGTTTGTTGCTACAAGTTTTAAGCTCAAATAGTTTGGAAGAAAGAGATGTAGTGATGGAGCATTTTTTTATTTTTTAAAAGCATAAATGGTGCAATTGACCGAAATAATAAAATTTACGTCTAAACCTCCATAGTTAATTTAAAGCTAAACACCTAACATTTAGATACTGACCAAGAATAAGTAGGATAAAAATGAATACTATTCAAGAAAGAAAATCCGATGGTGTGGTGCGGTATTTAATTAAAAAAATGAGCGTAATCGGCCTCTTGGTCTGTGTCACACATATATCTGCTGCTGAAGAAATAAAAACAGGAGACTCGGCAATGGGCTATCAAAATCAAGTTGCTTGGCAACAAATTGAACAATTTCTTCCCCAAGAATTTCATATTGCTAAAGACCAATTACCCAAAGAAGAATGGTGGGCTTGGAATGGCAATAACATTCATTTAGATACTTACCGAAACCCAAATGCAAAAATTAAGGTCATTCTATTTCACGGTGTAGGCACCAATGGCCGTCAAATGTCGATGATTTTGGGTAAGCCTTTGGCAGATCGGGAGTATGAAACAATAGCAGTCGATATGCCAGGCTATGGCGTAACACAAGTGGGGAAAGGCAAAGTTATTCGCTATAACGATTGGGTGCAGGCGGGTAGTGACTTAGTTGATGTTGAATTGGCAAAAGATAACCGTCCGATTGTACTGTATGGGTTAAGTGCAGGTGGAATGCTGACCTATCATGTTGCTGCCAAGAATAAAAAAGTAAAAGCAATTGTTGGCATGACTTTCCTTGATACAAGTGACAAAAAGGTGAGAGACACAGTAGCGAGTAACTTATTTATGAGTCGGGTAGGCACACCACTTACGCATTTGACTGCAAAAACACCGTTGGCATCTATGCGGGTTCCAATGAGCTGGGCAAGTAAAATGAGTACTTTGGTAAATAACAAAGAGGCTTTAAAGGTCTTTATGAAAGATAAAACCTCGGCTGGTAACTCGGTTTCGCTTACTTTTTTAGATACCTATATACATTACAAACCAGAGATTGCGCCTGAAGATTTTGATGTATGCCCAGTCTTGTTAACCCAACCGGAAAAAGACCGTTGGACGCCGCTTGATTTGAGTACGCCATTTCTTAGTCGTATTCACAAAGTTCCTGTAAAAACCGTGATATTGCAAAATGCGGGGCACTATCCTTTAGAGCAACCGGGTTTATCGGAAATGGTGAATGCTATTGACAGTTTTTATAGTACTACCGTGAAATAGGCGTTTTTAATCAGATTTTCAATTTGATTTTTAGCAGAGAAATTCGCGAGCCAAAATTCGATGCCAATATGGTTTTAAACCTGATAGATGGTTTGTTGCTACAAGTTTTAAGCTCGAATAGTTTGGAAGAAAGAGATGCGGTAATGGAGCCGTTTTTTTAAATATTTGTCTGAATTTTAAAATAACTTAGCTAATAGCATGTATGGTCTGCTTGATTTTTGTTAGATGAGCAGACCGTAGACCGCTTGCAATAAGCTGAGATGATGAATTTGTAAAAATTACACCTAATACATTGTTTATATTATAAAAAATATTTTTTTGACTTTATGTGAGTAATATTGCTATTTTTAATTACGCCAATCGTAAATAAATTACGAATAACGTAATTAAAATAGATTAATTTAAAGCATGTCATGGAGAAGGGAATACCATGAAAGAAGTTGCATTAAGTGATTTGATCAATCAGCAAAAAGTTGGACGTTATCAAAAATTTATTCTGATCACCTGTTTATTACTCATGATTATGGATGGCTATGACATTCAGTCTATGGCTTACGCAGCCCCAATGATTATAGAAGACTGGGGTGTTCAAAAAACCATGTTAGGGGTGGTGTTTAGTGCAAGCTTATTTGGTTTGTTTGTCGGATCATTTTTATTAAGTTCACTTTCTGATCGTTTTGGTCGCCGTCCGATACTACTGATTTCGACCTTTATGTTCTCGGTATTGATGCTGTTAACACCACATGTCGGCAATATTGAGCAATTGACAGTAATCCGCTTTGTTACAGGAATTTTTTTAGGCGGTATCATGCCAAATGTGATGGCTTATAGCTCCGAAATTGTTCCATACAAATCTCGTATTTTTACCATGATGGTCATTTCTTGTGGCTATACGGTAGGGGCAATGTTGGGGGGCGGTATATCTGCCTTACTCGTTCCTTGGGGCGGTTGGCAGTCGATTTTTTATTTTGGCGGTATTATCCCTTTAATTATTTTCTTTATTACATACTTTAAACTGCCAGAATCTTTATATTTTCTGAGTGAAGATAACAAAAACACGCCTAAAATTTTATTTTGGTTAAAGAAATTTTATCCTGCATTAACATTCAATTCAGAAATAAAAATCAATAATAACACTGAAGTTGAGGTTAAAAAGTCGCCACTAGAATTGTTTAAAAATCAGCGTGCATTTTTTACCTATTCCATCTGGATCATCAGTATTTTAAATATGATCAGTCTCTATTTTCTGGCGAATTGGCTACCTACTTTAGCCAAAGAGTCAGGTCTTTCATTAAATCAGGCATTAATGATTGGCTCTACCTTACAGTTAGGCGGAACGATTGGTAGTGTTGTGATGGGACTTAAAATTGATAAGACAGGATTCTATAAAGTACTCATTCCTGTTTTTATCGTTGCCGTGATAAGTGTTGCTTTAATTGGCTATGCTGTTAGCCATATTGCTTTACTATTTATAATTATTTTTATAGCTGGCTTCGCAATTGTTGGTGGGCAGCCTGCTATTAATGCCTTATCTGCCAGTTATTATCCAGTTTCACTTCGTACTACAGGGGTAGGCTGGAGTATTGGAATTGCTCGTTTAGGGTCGGTGATTGGGCCGCTATTCGGTGGATATCTTTCTCAATTCTTGGTCATTACCCATTTGTTTGTGATTGCTGCAATACCTTCGCTCTTCGTCATTATCACACTGATTATTCAGGCTAAGTACCGATCATAACAATGTCTACATACATCATTTATATAGTGCACATATAGACCGTAATTATGATCGGTGAGTAGCTAAAGAGAGTGGGTCACAAGCTAGTTCAAGAGTTATTTAACTCGATACCACGTTTGGTTTCGGCCAATTGCAGAAATACCAATATAGCCACGCGCGGTAAGTTTCTCGCCGTCTGGTGATACTGTTACGCTAAAGCGATAAGTTTTATCTGACTGAGGGTCGAGAATAGATCCTTTGTCATATTTATTTTTACCTACGCTTTTTAAATTTTTGACAATGGTTAAACCAACTAAAGATTTGTTTTTATAAGTGCCTTCACACATCGTACATTTGTTGGCTTCACTTGGAACAAGGATTTTTTCAATGTTTGCAGTTAGAAGCCCATTTTTGTCTTCACTAAATTTTACCAGTGCTCTAGGTTGATTTGTTTCATCATCAATGGTTTTCCAAACACTGCCATGTAGTTTGTCCGAAGCAAATGAATGTATCGAATAGAAGCTAAGTAAAAGTAATAATAAATATTTTTTCATATCCATGATTTCTCGAGTTAAAGGTGGAAGGTTTTAGTCACTAGAATTATTCATTTTAAATTTAACTTCACAGTTTTCTTAGTATTAAATCTATAAGCTAAACAATATGTAAAGTTATATTTTATTGGGCTTTATATTATTTTGATCACCTTTTTTATGCAATTGCGAGAATGTACAGAATTTCTCAGTCTCAAAATTATGAAGTCGCATGGCGTGTAAAACCAACATGGTATTTCATCACAGCTAATGATAATACCTTGAAGCCTCGAATATAGGAATTAATTTCAAAGCAGACTCACTCAAGTGCAATAGTAGTCAATCCGAATCATTCATCCCTAATTTCTCATACAGATCAAGTTTCTAAACTTATTGATAAAGCAGCTAAAATCTTTAAAAAAATAAGGAATAACTGATTGTTTTTTTATTGTCTTGTACAGATTGCTTTAAAAGTATTTGTAAAACCCTCTAATTGATAAAAATTTTATATGAGTTTGTGGAGCGACATTTTAATAACTTGAATACAAATATTTTATCTAAAAATATAATCATAAAACTTTAATTTTTCGGAAGATTAATTGAGTAATTCTTAAATAAGTGAAGAAATGTAATTAATAGAAATAAAAAACATCAACTACTTTTTAAACTAAATGAATTACGTTTAATCCATCACAAATTATAAGAATAATATGAAAATCATGTGATTATTATCGATTGACAGTATGCAATATTAAGCTTTATAAATAAAACGAACCTGAAAAAACTGTTTCTTTAGTAAAACAGAAAAATGACATTATAAATTTGAAAAGACATTAGAACATAAAGATAAGGAGAAGAAATGAAACTCATTAAACACGCCTTATTTTCTCTTATGGGAATACTCTTAATAAATAGTGCAGAGGCTGCAAGCGCATCTACGTCATTAAAGGTTAGTTTAACCATTGTAGAAAGTTGCGAAGTCTCAACACAAGGAAATTTAGATTTCGGTTCTGTTGTTCGTGCGCAGCCAGTCGCTGCCGCTAGAACCGATGTAACTGTCCAATGTAACCATAATACACCGTATCAATTGGCCGTAACTTCCGACAATAATTTTGAACTTAAATCTGCTACAAGTCCTGCCTCTGTCGCATATATACTGTATCAAGATGCAGGACATACTCAAATTTGGGGAAATGTAGCAAGTAAAATGCATTCAGGAATCGCAACAGGAATGAAAGAAAATATTCCTATTTATGGAGTCATTCAGTCGAGTACCAATGTGCAGGCTACAAAGTATGAAGACTGGGTTCGTGTGAATGTTGTCTACTAATCGCAGCTCTGCAAGGTGTAATCAATAAGACCTTGAGAGCTGTATAAATGATTTTATTTGTTAGTGAGCCATTGAATTGAGGCATCAAACAGTTTTAAGCCATCGTCAGATAGATTGGTAAACGTGTCATTGTTAAGAAAGAACATAAGACGTTTTGCTGGCGCTAAAGATTCATAATCCATGGTTGCACCTTTTTCATATCCCCAAATTGCTACTTTTTCAGGTTGTCCATAAATCGTTGCGATAATGGTGGCACCTAAACCCGGCTTACCCCAACTCATAGGCGCTTGAGCTTTATATACATTATGAGTTCCAGCTGGAAGCTGTGCAGAGAGGGGATGCGGTGCATTGACCAACCACAAATAACGTTCTTTCTCGACTTCGCCAAAATCGGTATTTATACGTTTACCTGTCATAGCCAAGTCATCAAGATAATCGTTTTCCCACGTCATGAGTGGAAGGGGCAGTTGACGCCAACCAGATTGAAGGTTTTTAGAAGCAACAGTAGATGAAATAATGACTAAATCAGTGTTCTTTAAGGTGTTTGGTGAAACAGATTGATCTAATACCTCAACTTGATAGCCCTTGCTTTGCAAGTATTTTTGAATGGCAATATCTGTACTAGCTGAAGCACCTTTAACTTGAGAGATGAGGGCAATTCGTGTTTGAGCATAAATAGAAGATGTCCATACACACAGTGCACTGACCATCATCAGGGTAGAAAGAAGCTTTTTCATAATGTTCTCAAAAGAGCAGTGATTCAGGCACTGCTCTGATCCCATGTTTTAAAATTTAAAAGTTGCACGTAATACCGCTTGGCGAGAGTCACCTTGAGACACGGCTAAATTATTGACGCTGGCTGTGTAGTAAGTTTTATCAAAAATATTATTTAAATTAAATTGGAACGTAACTGCTTGTTTTGCAATGGTGGTGTCATAACTTACAAAGGCATTGGCAAGGGTATAATCAGGCAGGTCAAAGGTATTTTTTGAATCCCCAGCACGTTTGCCAACATAATTACTGCTTACACCAAAACGTAAATTACCGTTATAAAGTTCGCCATAATTATAAGCCAATGCGAGAGAAGCAGTGTTTTTCGCTACATTATTCAAGCGATTGCCTTCAAGGCCAATTTCATCTTCAGTCACTTTCGCGTCTGTATATGCGTAGGTAAGGGTCGCATCAAGCTGATCGGTTACGCGTCCTGTCAGGTCGAGTTCAGCACCTTTAGAACGCACGGCACCAGTAGTGTGTAGTTCGACTGCTTTGGTTGATGGGTTGGTGATTTTGGCTAGAACATTACGTTTTTTAATATCGTAGAGCGCAAAGTTGGCTTTAATACGGTCATTTAACTCATATTTTGCACCAACTTCGTAAGACTTGGCTTGTTCAGGTTGAACATCAGAGTTAATAACAGCATCGCCACCCAAAGGCGCAATTGAAGAGTTTGGTTTGAGTGACTCGGTATAGCTCCCATAGAAGGAAAGCTGGTCATTCCATTTATAAACTAAACCTGCATGTGGGAGCCAAGCATCATCATTGGTATTGGTGTTTTCTTTAAACGGTCTGCCACGTCCAGCCGTTTGCTGATAGTTCAGGTAACGTCCACCCAGCACAGCAATCCATTTTTCATTTAAATGAATTGCATCTTGTACATAAAAACCATAGGTATGCAGTTTATCGGTTTGATCACTATCTTTATCACTGATCTCACGAGATGCTTCAACAGTATCAAAACTTGGATTTAAATAATCTAATGTCGAGGTGCTGCCACGAACCATATCTGGACGGAAATACTTACGGTATTCGATGTCTGAACCGAACTGAATATCATGTTTTAAACCGAACAGTTTGGTTGAACCTGTGATATATGCTTGCGCGTTACTGTCTATACTCTCTGCGTTTAACGTCGCATCGGTATTGCGTGTAACGGTGTGATTGGTAGTATCTAAATCGGTTATGCGTAACTGGTTAGCATCGTAGGTTTCATAGTTATAGGTATAGCCGAAGTGAGCCGACCAGTTATCATTAATTTGGTGATCTACCAACAATTGCGCCAAATGATCTTCGCCTTTCATTTGGTTAAACGCTTCATCTAGGCGTTGGTATTTAGAGATAGGGAGGGCTTTATTAGTTTTCAGGTCAAAAACGGTAGAGCGGTCAAATGGCACATCAAAGTGACGATATTGATAACTCAGGTTCACTTTAGTTTGACCATTATCCCATGCTACAGATGGAGCAATTAAAGTCTGTTTGAGATTACCAAAATTACGCCAATAGTCTGCGTCGGAATGATCTGCAATAAAGCGATAAGCAAAGTTACTGTCGCTAATTGCACCTGTGGTATCTATGCTTGCACCTAGACCATTTTTACCCGCAGCAAAGCTTGAGCCGTATACGGAAAGTTCAGTTTTCTGGGTAGTCTCAGGTTTTTTTGTAATGACATTGACCACACCACCCGGGTCCATAATGCCATAGAGCAATGAAGATGGGCCTTTTAAAACTTCAACTTGTTCAACTGCCGCATTCATGGTTCGGCCTTGCACAATTGGCATACCATTTACGGTAATTGAACCGTCACGGTTATCACCAAAGCCACGCTTCATTACTGTGTCTTGTGTACCGCCTAAAGTATTACCCTGCGTAATGCCGCTGACTTGGGTCAATGCATTGTCCAAGTTTGCAGGCAAATAATCTTTCATGTATTGCTTCGATACAACGTTTACAGTTTGCGGGCTTTCTAGATTTTTTTGTTTGCCTCTAAGCGTCGACGCTGTTTGTGTTGCGATATAGCTTGAGTCTGCTTCAGCCTGAACCTTAATCGTTTCTAGTTGTGCTGGTTGAATCGCGGTTGTTTCTGCCCAAGACATGATCGGGATGAGGGATAAAAGTAAGGGGCTACTATGTTTTAAAATTTCAACAGTAATTAAATTTTTACGCGGGGAGAAAGCAAACATAAGTATACCTAAGTGATATAAAAATCGTGAAAGGCTAAAAAAGAGCGACTATTCAAGCGAACAAACAAGTGTGCTGACTAGGCTCAAAAAAGTGAGTAAAGTATATATAAATGAGACTCATTTGCAATGGTTGTGGGTGATAAAGCCGTAGGAAAAATTAATAATAATTTAACTTTTTAATTAGATTATCTTTTATGCTCGGCCACTCTTCATCAATAATACTGAACCTGACAGAATTTCTTTTTCTGCCATTAGGCATGATTCGCTCATTTCTAACCACACCTTCTTTCTGGGCGCCGATTCTTAAAATCGCATTTTGGGATTTTTCATTGAGTACATCTGTTGTGAACTGAACTCTAACGCAATTTAGCTCTTCAAAGGCATATTGAAGCATCAAATTTTTTACTTCTGTATTTGCATATGTTCGTTGCCACGATTTTGAGTACCAAGTACTTCCAATTTCTAACTTTAAATTTTTTCTATCTATTTTCCAAAATCTGGTAGACCCAATGATTTTTCCTGTAGCAATATCTTCGACTACAAAAGGAAGAACCGTACCCGCTTGGTAACCTTCTAGTGCATGCTGAATATAGTCATCTACGGTTTCTGCTGAAGGGACTACAGTGAAAGGGAGGTTCCATAGTTCTCCATCTGAAGCAGCGGTAACTAAGTCTCTTGAATCTTCAATAGTTAATATGCGTAGTCGTATACGATGGCTTGAAAGAGTTATGTTTAAAGGCATAACAGAGGTCCTAGCTAAAAAGTACTAAATAAAGCCGTTTATCCAAATCTTATTTAAATCGACTATTAAGATCGCCACTTGAAACAGGAGTATTGAGCGAATGGAAATTGCCTGACTCGGCAATCGCACTTGCTGTTTTAATAAAACCATCCCAAGCTGAACGAGCTAATGCACCACCAAGGCTAATACGTCTTACACCTAAGTCTGCAAGCTCTGCTGCTGTTAAATCACTATCCCAACCAATTAAAACGTTTACAGGTTTTGGTGAAACGGCATTCACCACAGCGATGATTTGTTCACGAGTTTTAATACCAGGCGCATATAGGCAGTCAGCACCAGCTTCTGAATATGCTTTTAACCTGTTAATGGTATCTTCTAAATCGGGTACACCCACAAAGAAGTTTTCAGCACGACCAATAAGCATGACGTTAATTCCGCTTTGGTCGATCGCTACGCGAGCTGCTCGTATTCTTTCAACTGCGTCAGGAATATCACGAAGCGGCTTTTCACCATTTCCGGTTGAATCTTCAATAGAAATACCAGCTATACCTGTATCAATTGCCATCAGAACATTTTCAATGACGCCTTGAGTTGTATCTGAAAAGCCACTTTCAAAGTCAGCATTGATAGGCAGGTTAGTGGACTGAACCATATAACGTAGATGTGCCAAGGTTTCATCTCGGTCGAGTTGACCATCGGCCTTTCCGCAAGACCATGCATAACCTGAGCTTGTTGTTGCCAGTGCTTTATAGCCCAGTTGTTCGAGTATTTTTGCACTGCCTGCATCCCAAGGGTTGGGTAAAATAAAGCATCCGTCTTTATGGAGATCACGGAAAATTTTTCTTTTCTCATCGACTGAATTTTTCATTATTTCTTACTCTTTTTAATGTATTTACTTCAACTTAGTCACTCAATTTTGCCTTTAAACTCAGAGATTGAAAGACCAACTCAAGTCGAATGACTATAACAACTTTTTAATGTATACAAATACAACCACTTCTTCATTTCAAATAAGAAAATCAAAATAAAGTCATGTCCATTTTGGGGATATTGATTATAGTTTTCTTGAATTTATATAAATCTGTTTATCTTCATAAAAAATCATAGTGAGTGTTTTATTATTTTTGTAGTTAACAGGGGAGAACAAACCAGAAACTATTTTTATGTTTAATAAGGATCCGCTATGAAAAACACTTATTTAGTGACAGGCGCTACAAAAGGTATTGGAAAAGCAATTAGCGAAGAACTGTCCTTGCAGGGACATCATGTCATTGGCATTGCCAGAAATATCGACCATATAGACTTTCCCGGACAGCTTTTTAGTTGTGATTTATCCAATATAGAACAAACTGAAGAAACCTTAGCATTAATTGCTAAATCTCATGTCATACATGGAATTGTAAATAACTCAGGAATTAGCTTGCCTCAACCTTTAGGCCAGATTTCCTTTCTTGCCTTGGAGGAGGTTTGGAACTTAAATGTAAGAGCGGCTATACAAGTAACTCAGCATTTTGTTGCGCAACTAAAAGAACAGCGCTTTGGACGAATTATTAATATTGGCAGCAGAGCAATTTACGGAGCAAAACAACGGACAGCATACTCGGCAGCAAAAAGCGCCTTGGTCGGGTGTACTAAAACTTGGGCACTCGAGTTGGCTGAGTTTGGAATAACGGTAAACTGTATAGCACCAGGGCCGATTGAAACGGAACTTTTTAGAAAAACCCGACCTGTTGGAAGTGAAGCTGAAAAAGCAATATTAGAAAGTATTCCTTTGGGAAGGATCGGTACTCCACAAGATGTTGCACATGCAGTCGCTTTTTTATTGTCAGATCATGCAGGTTTTATTACCGGCCAAGTTCTCAATGTTGATGGTGGTGGAAGCTTATAGATAATTGTAAAAGTGCTTAAATACTAAAATTTAAACTTCATCTCGTCTAGTTTTTAAGAAAAGATGAATATATTCATAGGAAAACATACCTTATAAAAGGTATGGCTTTGTAATGTTGATTCATTCTAAATGGCAGACGTAATCAATCACTTCATCTGTGATAATTTTAAATTTACTATTTTCAGGAACATTAAAAGACTCACCACTTGAGTAGACTTTAGTATCCGGATCATCGCCAATTTGAACACTACATTTGCCTGAAATGATCTCAATGCGTTCTGAAACGTGAGTTTTAAAAGTTAAAGCTTTTTCTGTTGGAAGAATCACCCCTAAAGTCTTTTTTGTACCATCTTCAAGTTCAATAACATGACTAATTGAGTGTCCTTCGTAATGAACATTCGCTTTTTTTGTTATAGAAACAGCATCAAATTGATTTGGCATTTTTCTTGTCTCTTTTATTGTACCGAATATGTACAAGATAATAATAAAAGCTCATCTAAACTTTCAAGCTTTAAAATAGATTATTAAGTGAACAATACAAATAAATGCGTCTCGAATGCGCGGAGATCATTTAAAACATAGGTAAATATTTTTTTTATTAAAATTAGAATAACAATCTAATATATTGTTCATTGATTTGATTTATTGCAAATACATAGTGCAGAGAAGCTTGAAGGTATGAAGTTAAATTTAGATAAATATGACCGTGTAATATTAGATCTTCTACAGAAGGACTGCACATTGGCAATAGGTGATATTGCGGAAAAGGTGGGATTAAGCAACACGGCTTGTTGGCGCAGAATACATAAGATGGAAGAAGAGGGTATTATTCGTGCAAAAGTCGCTTTGCTAGACCGTAAAAAACTCAACATTAATGTGATTGTGATGGTGTTTATTAAAACAGCACAACACAATATTGAGTGGATTCAAAAATTTCATTCTCATATCTATAGCATCGATGAAGTGATTGAAGTGTATAGAATGGCAGGTGAAACAGATTATTTACTTAAAGTTGCTGTATCGGATGTTGCCGAGTTCGATAAAGTTTATAAAAAATTAATTGAAATTAACGGATTGGCCGATGTGAGTTCTAGTTTTGCCATGGAGCAAATTAAATATACGACAGAACTTCCTTTAAATTTTTTCTAATAAAAACTGCGAATACTATTAAAAATTAAGGACCAGCAAAAATGCTAGAAGCTAAACCTTATTTACGTTCGGTACAAATTAAGGCAAATCATGGATGAAGAATAGTGTGAGAAGTACCTTTTATAACAGCAAGTTCGAACAACAAGTAGATCAACACAAAGTACGCTATAAGATAATATTTTACTCAAAGAAATAAATATCGGATTAAAATTCTAATTTAAAGTAAAAATAGGAAATATAAATCTAATTTTGAGATGAAAAATAGAAAAGATTAAAATTTATATCCATTGAAATCTCACTATCATGAATTGGTAATAAAGTTGATATGTTTCTTGGAATATAAAAGTGAATCAATTCAGCACAGATGTCATTAATTTAGGACGAACACCCGAGCGCTTTGATGGTTTAGTCAATACACCTGTTTTTCGTGGTTCGACTATTGTTGTAAATAGCTTTAGTGAGTGGGAAGAATTTAAACGCAATGGTGGGGTGTATCGACATTACGGCCGTTTCGGTGCTGCAACAGCTAAATCTTTTGAAAGTGCAATCAATGCGCTTGAGGGTGGTGCGGGTAGTATGGTGTTTCCATCTGGGTTATCGGCATGTACACATGCACTTATGGCTTGTGTAGAAGCAAATAGTCATGTCTTGATTGCCGATAACATCTATGGCCCAACGCGAAACTTTGCTGACAATATATTAGTCCGAATGGGGGTAAGTGTTGAATATTTTGACTCTACTAAACTTGAGGCATTAACTGAAAAAATTAATCATCGTACTAGTGTGGTGTTTATTGAGTCACCGGGTTCAATGACATTTGAACTGAGTGATGTTACGGCAATTTCTGCAATTAGTCATCAATATGGCGCAAAAGTATTAGTCGATAACTCTTGGGCAACGCCGTTACTTTTTCAACCTTTAAAGCATGGTGCTGATATTTCTATTCAGTCCATAACCAAATACATTGGTGGCCATTCTGACATACTCATGGGCGTGGCTACTGCAAATGCCGAAACATACGAACAACTCACGAAAACAGGTCATTTGTTTGGAGAGACCACGAGCCCAGACGACATTTATTTGGCTTCACGTGGCCTGCGAAGTTTGGCAGTAAGATTAAAACAGCATCAAAATAGTGCTCTAACTATTGCTCAATTTCTAACAACACATCCGGCTGTTAAGGAAGTGCTTCATCCTGCTTTAGAAACAAGCCCATATCATGATTTGTGGTTAAGAGATTTTCATGGTTCATCTGGAGTATTTGCTTTTTATTTAAAAGAATCTGAACCTTGTTATGTGCAAAAATTCTTTGATTCGTTGCAATTATTTCACATTGGTTTGTCTTGGGGTGGATTTGAAAGTCTGATTTTACCTGTTGGACAAGCTCATCGAACCCATACCAATCTACCTAAAGATGGTTATTTAGTACGTTTAAATATCGGACTAGAATCGGTGGTCGATTTACAAAAAGATCTGGAATATGCACTAAAGTGCGCAGAACAAATGCTTTTTGAAAGTGTTATATAGGTATCTTAAAGTCTAAAGGCTAACTTGGCACATCAGCCGCTTTATGTGTGACAGGGGCTATTATTTTATTAGATATTGTATAGTGACCATCTACTAATTGGGATTCTGTTGCTGCGATATTATGTTCGTTTACTGTCGGTGCAAAAGCGAATTTAAACTTTATAGATCATCTAATTTTATGAAAGAAAGCTCTATTAAAAGGGCTTTGCCATCATTTAGCTAAGTTTTAAATACTCATCTTTTAATTTATCTAGGAAAATAAACAAGTTTTGGTTCATTTCTTGAGAGTCATGACTCCTCAATTCTTCTCGGGTATTAACAAATTTATAATCATGAGCTTGATTGAGTTCAGTTGCTGAATGTTGAATGAGTAATTCAACAATTTCAGGCGTTAGTTCCATATGACATTGAAAACCATAAACTAATTTTGAGTATTCAACGATTTGTCGCGGACAGCCTGCACTAAAAGCAATAATTTTTGCATCGCTTGTTAACCCAGGCATATCATTGTGCCAGTGGCCAACTTCTGTCATTTTTCCGAAGTGTGAAAATAGAGAATTTTTTAAACCATACTTTGTCAGCATAATAGGAAACTTACCAATTTCTCTTTCAGGGCTATGTTCAAACTTGGCACCTAAAGCTTCACCAATGAGCTGTGAACCTAAACATACGCCTAAAACGACTTTGTTTGCTTGGATAGCTTTCTTAATAACCGCTTGTTCAGCGAGTGAATTAAAATGAGGACACATTTCAACTGTAGTATCTGGACTTTGTGGGCCACCCATCACGATCAGGAAATCTATGTCTTCAACCGTAGAAGGTAAGGGGTCATTTAAATACACTCTTGAATATGTCATTTTGCAGTGATTATTTTGACCCCAAATTTCATATGCACCAGGTGCTTCAAAATCTTCATGAACAATAAAATGTAGGTGCATGATAGTTCCCTAAATTTAAAGAAGGTATAGATAGGTTTATTGCTAGATCTAAGCCAAAGATAGGTTATGAAGCTTAAGGGCTAGTGAACACATCCAGTTTTTCAAAGTTATATGGTCCAGTTTGGTATATTCTTTGCAGTTGTTGCTAATTCGATTATTTGAAAAAAGAATATAAAATAAAAATAATCATTTCATTTATTTAATAATTTTAAAATATATTTAATTTTTCTTGTTTTAATTGTGATTTAAAGATAAATTTCTTAAATATTTTTATTTATGTGCTTATTCAAAAAATTAATAAGTAATAATGATGTTTAACATTATATAAAAATATACTTAAAAATTGTAAGTTGTTGTATTTGATAAAGACTATGAGTCTGTTTTTTTATTCATTATTTGTAGTTATATTTCCATTTAGTATAGTTTTAAAATTTTAAACTATTAAATAGAAAATTATTTACTATTTGTTTATATAATAAATTGTAATTGTTTTTTACAAATGTAAGCGAATGTTTGCTGTAGAATCAGTAAATTAATTTATATAAATTGCTTGAATAAGTGTTCTTTTGATGTATAATGAAGTCAACTAGAAAAAAGACTTATTAGTTTAGTAAATCCTCTTTTAGTATCGAAGCTTTATTCATAATCCTCCGTTTTTAAGATCTTAAGCTCAATTCGTTATTTTTTCCAAGTTAAACCCGTCATGTCTCATGGCACAAGTTCTTAAAAATCAATAGGATGTATATCATGTCTAACAACACAGCTACTGGTACAGTTAAGTGGTTCAACGAAACTAAAGGTTTCGGTTTTATCCAACAAGATTCAGGTCCAGACGTTTTTGCTCACTTCAAAGAAATCGCTTCTTCTGGCTTCAAAACTTTACATGAAGGTCAACGCGTGACTTTTAATGTTGTGCAAGGTCAAAAAGGCCCTAGCGCTACAAACATTATTCCTCAGTAATTAGTACTGTAGAATAGAAAAAGCCCTCATTTGAGGGCTTTTTTTATTGACTAAAAAAAGAATAATTTCATCTTAGCCCCACAAACTCTAATCAAGTGTTGCCTGTATGCTTTGTACTAAGACTTTTTGATGAAGAGAAATGGATAGTTTGACCAACAATTTTAAATTGAACGTGTTAGCTCAAGGATTTCTTATCCTGAAACTTAAAAAATCGCTTGATCGTATTAGAATAATATAAGAGGTATATAAAACCTTATATTACATTGAGTAAATATAAGGCTTTAATAAATTTGATGTTAACTGAAATTTTAAAAGAGATCTTTTAATTGATGTAAAAATCTCTTTTATATAATTTAACTGGCGATGCGTGCTTCTGTTTTTTCAAGCTGAATTATTTTAATAATATAAGACCATGTTTTTTCCCGATTAACTAGACCTTTATCAATTGTGCCATCAATAATAATGCCATCAAGAATATTCAGAAAGAGTGTAGTTAATGCTTCAGGATCTTCAACATAAACTTTAATTAATATCGAAAAAACAAGCGTATAGATCCATTCACGATAGTCGTTAATAGGGTTTTTTACTGAAGGATAAACTTGTACAACTTCCATGGTCGCCTTTTTAAATAAGCAGCCATTAAAATCGTCGGTATAAATCCAGTCAATATACCAATCAAATAAGCTCTTGAGTTGAACTAAAGGCAAATCTTTAGTATTGATTCTTTCTAATATAGCTGCCTGAATGTCTGAATTTCTCTTGTAAAGGCATGATTCTATTAAATTTTCCTTGGACGGAAAATATTTGTAGAATGTCATTTTTGCTACATTGGAGTCGGCAATAATTTTGTCAATTCCAATGCCGTTATAGCTTTTCTGATTAAAAAGGGCTATAGCTGTTGTTATAATAGTGTCTCTTTTTGACATCAATTTCCCCATTGTAAACTTTTGAATTCCGTTTCTTTTTAAAGTGGTCTCTTATAAAAGTTGATTTCAATCATATTGAAAAGATTGTCGTAATACAACAGATGAAATAATAAAAATGACAATATTTTTTGCTATCAATTGTTAATTAATTTATTAAAAAAATTTATTAAAACATGGATTGATTTGTGTAAATAATAAACCTAATATCGAATTGTTTAGGGATGAGTATACAATTTTATTGAGTAGCAAATGAATGCGCAATTAAAATAATGGAGAACTCAAAACCTAACTATAAGAATTAATTTGTTATTGAGAATGATTATGTTAAAAAAATTTGAAAATTTTAATAATCCAAGACAAAAAGCTTTACTGGGGATGAAGAATAGTATTCCTTCACAACAGTGGGAAGAAAATCTAGCATTTCTCAAACAATTAAGAGAAAAAATCGCTAAATTACCAGTATGTACACATCCAGCAATTGAAATTTTAAATAACGGACAGCTTGATAAATTTACCTTAACAAAAATTCATTTGGAATATCGTCACGCTATTGTACAAGTATTTACGGATGCTTTATTAATGGCTCAATTTCAGACTAAACAATTAGAACCGAAATTACACTCTGGAGCTAAAATGTTCCCACGTGTTTTATTAAGTTTAAATATACTAGATGAATTTGGTTTTCGACCTGGAACAGACCAAGATAATTATTATTTGGGTAATCCTGAATATGCACATTATCCACTTTATGAAGATTTACTTAATGATTATGGTCTAAATGAACAGGATCGAAGATCATACCATCCTTCAAAAATCGCAGATCAGGTAAGAACGTTTTTAGAATCTTCATACGATAGTTATATTAAAGTTGTTGCATTGCTTGCTGTTGCAGAAGAAGAAGTCATTCTTTTTAGTCCTCCGCTACGTGAGGCGACTAAGGCTGTTGGAATTGAGGTTGAGGGTGGTGGCTATTACCATGTACATGGTGTATCGACTGACGAGACATCAGAAGCAGCAGATGATGATCATGAAGATGACTTATGGTTTGCACTGGCTCAAGGCATAACCAAAGATGACTATGAAAGTCTTACCGAGCTGTGTATAGAGTATTGCGCTTTATGGAATGAATTTTGGGATGCCCAAATTGCTTATGTCGATTTTATGGAGACAAAAAAACTGGCATAAACTTAATATTCTATTCCGAATGCTTCACGAAAGCTTATCCAATAGTGGGTAGGCTTTTTTATTGGTGATTTTTATCTTAATTGATGAACTCTTATGTAATAGTGGATTAATTCAAGTATGGGCAAGCTATGTTAATTCAATTAGAACTCACATCGGAACTCGACATTACGCAGTTGCGACAATACGATGATGAATATGACAACGAAATTAGTGTATTGACAGATATTTGTACTGTACTTTCTAAGAATAAACTCAATCAGTTTAAGATTCAGGCTTTTTCAAATGAGTTTTGGCCTGTAGATATCGAAACTGATCTGGTTGTTTTTTTAGAGCAATTGCCTGTTTGTATAAGAGAGATAAATTTGGGATCTGATTCTTCAATTGATTTATATGAGCAGGGTATAAGTAGAGAAATTTTATTAAAATTTAATCAGGGAAACTATAACTGCTATGGAAAAAGCCATGATGGGATCTGGGTGCCGAGTTATGCAGAAAATATCAGCCAAACAGATTTATTGAAAATGTTAAAAACTTTCTTAGATCATTTCTTATCAGCTTTAAAAAATAAGCACTCTAATAAATATCTTGTACACTGGTTAAGTGATAATACCTAGCAAATTAACAGCAATCGATACTCTCCATCTTTTTCAACGGGTGCTCTATGCACACACGGTAAAACTTTTTGTGTGGGATGATCTACCGCCAAACGCCACAAGTGTCCTGTACCCAAATTTATTGGTTGTGTATTGGGTTTAGGCTGGTAATGTAAATCAAAAAAATACTCTGCTAAAAAGCTTTCAAATTCCGCTTCTGGGCCGTCGTGTAATGCTTTGAGTTTTTCTCTAATTTCGGGAATTAAAACTTTTTGTTCAACCTGTTCATTAGGCACAATATCACTAGCCGCACCGTAATAGGTACATAAGAAAGTATCGGTTTCTATAGGCGAGCGATCAACATGAAACGAATAGACATCTGTTGAAATAAAATCCAGCTCTTCATCACGTTCATAGTGTTTAAGTAAATTAAGTACAGGTGATGCACCCATATCAGTTAAGAGTTGCATGTCTTTTAAAATAATGTCTCGAGCCAAATCACCTTGTTTTGAAAGCTCAAGTGCTAGCAAGTCTTCAGTAGAAATTTCGGTAATATTTTCTTTTAAATGAAGTTTAGCCACAATTTCTTTAAAGTCGCCCACCAAATTTCTATGCCAACAAATAGCATTTTTATGTCCTTGAAAATGTATATTTACAAGTTCAGTAAAAGTAGACACCACCTCAACTTGCTGGTGGTCAGAAAATGTATTTGTCATATGTGAACTAAAGAAATCAGGAGCTGAGTAGCATAATATATACTGAGTTTTTTTGAAAATATTCTATTTAAGTCAGTTAAATAGAAGGCATCTTATTTGTAATCATGAAGCCTATTGGGGAATTCCTAAGGCACATGAGTCGGGAGAACATGTTGGGGGAGTTGTAGGAGTAGGTTTTTTTAACTGGTTCTTCGGAAAAGAGAGTTATTCTTAGGGGGGAACAAGTAGGTTTTCAAATTTTCGAAATTTTTTCTAAAAGACAGCCATAAGAATTTAGAGCATTTGAGTCTCTTATTAATGATTCTGTAGCAAGTGTAGTAAGAAGAAATGGGGTGAACGGAACAAAATGTCCGTATGATTCCTTCAAACTAACAACAGCTTTATTCGTAGATTTTTTATAGATGAAAGATAAAACTCCTAATAAAGATTTTTTAAGAACTTTAAAGGTACTAGTGCAAGCAGAACGCTTAAAATTGAAAACTGGTAAAAGAAAATAGTTGTAATATCGATAATGTGAGGTTTATTTTGGAAGTTAAAAAATTTTTTGATTTTATCAATAGTTTGGATGATTTAAATTTGATTATAGATGATGTGTATGTATTTATCGATAATGAGAGTGATGATCAATCTATCAATAAAGTAGATAATGTTGGTGAAATTGAAAAGGTTATATTTAAAGTGAAAGATTTTTATATAGTCTTTTCTGTTAATTATGACGATAATGCAATGGCAGTTGAGGTTGTAAAGGATTTTAAAAAAGGCGCACTGGCTTCTGTATTTATTAAGGATTTCATGGGCTTGAAAGGTTATGCTCTAGGTTCTTTCTATGATATTGTAAATACAAATGGTTTTTCTGATGGCCTCAAAATAACTTTTTATGATCCTTTAATTACTGGAAGTAGACATTTTTTTTCTTCGCTCACATTTTTTTCAAGTTATTCAGGATTAATGTATGAGTTTAGAGACTACGGAATAGACCGTTATTTTTAAAACGAGATAAAAATAACTTCTATGTTGAAACTAATAAATTTTTTCCAGAAAATAAATTGCATAAAAAACACTGATATATTACTTGATGATCAATATGAAATTTTCTATTTAAATCTATCAGATTTTACTAAAAATGATTAATTCGGCAGAAGAATTTGTTTTACTTCGAACTAGTGAAGCACGTAATGAGTATATCCGTGCGGCCCATGAGGAGGCTCCTGATATTGTTTGGATGGATATTATTTCCAGATTTCCTGAAATGAGAGAGTGGGTTGCACGCAATCGTACTGTGCCATTAAATATATTAGAAATTCTAGCGCGTGATATGAATGAATCTGTCCGGGCTACAGTTGCTAGTAAAAGAAAGCTTAGCCCAGAACTCTTTGATCTATTGTCTCAAGATATGAGTGAATCAGTTCGTGAGAGAGTCGCATGCAATAAAAAGGTTCCAGCTCATATTTTAAAAAGGCTTGCTAATGACCCAGTACGGTTTGTTCGCGAAGCTGCTTTAAAACGGATGGAGAATTACTAAAGGATTTTTCAAACGATCAATATGGAATAGATCATGGTTGATTTCCAGATATAGATAAGGGTTTAAATGCATTATTAGTTGCACCTGCTAGTGCAACTCGCTGGAATGGACGATTTATCAAAAAATACCCAAGGCAGAACTGGTGATACCACATATATAGGGAAATTGTAGGTCTTACTGTACTAAGGTTTTATGCCTGTATTGTGGAAGTCTAGTTAGGGTATACGGTTGGTGACAACATGGAATGAATATATTGCCTGTGGACTGCTATAATAATATTCACCACAAAATCTAAGCTAAGTTCGTACTTAAAGGCGAACTTTTTATATGTGTAATTCTGTTAGGAAATATGAAACGATACTACAAACAAACTGAATCGGCTGCTTTACATTGGACAACTGAACAAGACTGTTTTTTAATAGAAAATAACTCGCTTTCTATAGATGAGTTAAAAGAACATTTGCCATTTTCTGAAGAAGAAATTAGGGTTCGTAGATCGGTTTTGGGGTTGGTAAGACGAGATCAGCAAATGCGGCCTTATTAATTTTACCAAATGGTAAATTTTAATTGAAAATAAATGTTTCAAGAAATCTTAATAATTTAGAAAAATTGTGGATGAGTTATCAAAACCATACTTTTTTTAGGTGATTATTTAGCAAGGTTTACAGAACACTTTAACTAATTACATTCAATAATAAGAACATTTCACTCCTTTACATTTGTTTCATCATAATCAGAACCATAAATCATTTTAAGATCAAAACTTTATAACAATTGAGATCGAGGAGGTTAAAAATGCCAAAATATTTAGCCGTGGCTGAAAAGGTTTATAAGAACATTCAAAAAGACGACTTATTCACCAATGACCTTACACAAAATCTGAATTGTTTGATCAGTCAGATACGTAAGGCCATTAAAGGGACTGAGTTTAAACTTAAGTTTAATTACATCGATTTTGATGAGCAATTAACTAAACCGATTAGTGAGTGCAAAGTCAAAGTTGATTTAAGTGTAATGCCTAAGTTTGAAAATGAAGGAGAGTATTTACTTTGGTTAGCAAGTTTTATTGAACGGATTACAGAAGGGGGAAAACCTAAATTTCCGCCAATTTCACAGCTCATTCCACATGGATTTAAGATGTCGAAAGAATCATTCCCTGTAGTCGCTGCGCCTCAAAAAGAACAGCATGCAGATATGATTATCAGCTATTTTAAATCGAATGATTTTCTGAAAACCGAGAAAACTCCTTCATAAAAAGAATATAGAAGTATTCGTCCACCATACTTCTATATACCTGCTGGTTTATACTCAGCGACCGCCTTCTGGGGCGGTTTTTTTTATGGGTGTTATTTCATTTATTTCTTTCTAAAAGCAAAACAGGTTTGTCGTAATTACTATTACACCACTCATGTTTTTCGATTACAGCTTGAGGAACCTGAGCGATGTCTTTCACGGGAGTAAAACCCATCGAACCGTAAAAACTTTCTAGTTCTGCAAAAGGTAGACAGTAAAGCACAGAAAAATCCGAGTTTTTAATTAAGAAATCGACCACTTTACGGGCGATGCCTAACCCTTCATTATCAGGAAAGACGTAAATTCCACCAAGTTCGCCACTATTCGAATCAATAGACACAACTCTACCTTGCCCAACAATTTTGTTACCAATAGAGGCGAGTACAATAAGTTCATCTTCATGTGATGGAACAAAGTCAACCTCAGCATATCGTTCGTTTATAGCTTTTAGATCGGCAGCGTTAGCAAGTCTTAATGAAATGTCCATTATGTTTCCTGTACGTGTTAACTTTAATTTTGGGTCTTTATTTTTAAAGATGACAAAAGAATATAAAACAAGATAAATCAGTTATCTAATTATTTTATATATTTCCCAAAGCAACATTAAGTTAGATCAGGGGAGGGAAAATAAGCTTTCCTTTATGAAAATATTTCTTTCCTTTATAGGATAAGCGTGAGTTGTAGTCAGTGTCGATCATGAGCGTTACAGTTTCAGCTTTTGCACTTATTGCATAGTAGAGATCATATTGCTCTTCTGTTTTAACACTCACTATTTTGCCATTTGATAGAATAGCCTCAGCGGCTTCTAAGTCAGTTTTATATTTATATATATCAATGCTTTCTTGTGCTTCCCACCAGAGCATAATATCTTCAATATTTTCAAAAGGGCTATACCAAAGAACCTCTAGCGCACCCTCATCAATCGCTACGGGTATGATTAATGACATCTTCATCACCAACTATTTATTTAATAATAAATTCTTCAAAAACGACTGTACGTGAGTATCTGTATAACTCCAAATCAACCCATCATAAGGCGTTGCTAAATGCCTTCTAGTCATGATGGGTCTTTATAGTTAAGGATTCATAGAATCAAGGGCTTGAAGTATGCCTGTAAATAATATTGCCAGTTTTGACTCAGGCTGCGGCTCATTTCCATTTGCGGTAAATACTGCACAAACTTTATGACCTTTTTGAGTTTTACCAATCACAGAAAAGTTAATCACGCCGTATTCAGAACCACCTTTAAACCCAATTTTTTGCCAATTTAAATTTTTAAACAATGGATTTAAAGAGCTGTTTAGTGCAGGGGCATCTTGAACACTTTCAAGCAGAGGACAAATCTCATTGGCTGACATATACCATTCAGCATCTTGCCAAGTCGCCGATTTTCCAATGCTACTCACACTTGGTAATGGCAGTTTGTCTAGCTCAGAGAGTGCTTCTAGACGAGCCGACTTTGTACCTGTTTTAAACTTATTTTTTAGCTTTTCGTTGCTTGGGTCAATCAGTTGAAATAGTTCTCGTGTTGTTAGGAGAGGAGAATTTCTAGGTGACAACGCTTCTATACGAGGTTTCTTTAACACCTCTATCAGGCTATCGGTCGCTGTATTATCGCTAATTTGTATCATTAACTGCGCGAGAAGTTCGAGATTTACAGGTGTGCCATTAGGCAAGTTTTGTAAAACTCCAGTTGGCAATGAGCGATTTTTTTCTTTTAAAGAAACAATCGTTTCTCTTTTTAATTCACCTTTTTTTATTGCATCTTCATATGCTTTTAAAACGAGTAACTTAAAAGTTGAACCCACAGCCATTGGGGTTTTATCGTTTTCAATAACCACAGGTTTGTTATCTACAACAACTAAAAGAGAGGTTTTACCGACTGCGTTTTCATGTAGGCCTTTAACCATTTCGTCTAGGCTTACGGTCTTAAAATGAGGCGCGCTAAACCAAAGAGTGCTAATTTGCCCTTGCTCATCCAAGCTAATTGAAACAGGTAATTCTCCTTTCTCGAAATCAATCGTTCCTGAACCATTAGAAATATTAATACTTTTAAGCGTGCCTAAAGAGGCTTTTAAGTCATCAACGATTTTTTGAATTTGTGTTATTGAAACTTGTTGTAAAAATTGAGGACTAAATAAAGCAGGTTCTACGGGTTTATCTGCAAAAATTGATGAAAGCTTAGTCGATAAAATATCCATTTTTTGTTCTGTCGCTGCATGAGTAGTAGAAATAACAATAGGGGAAACATTCAAAGCCATAACGCCTACAGCAAAAAATAAAGCTCTAGTTGTATACATTTTCTTGGTGAGAAAGTTCTTCATTAAATGTCCTCTTATATTTAGACTCATCTACAGTTTTTTATAAATGGTTTCAAAATAAGCATTCATTTTGACCCATCAAAACTTATATATCTATATAAATTTCTTCGATTTTATAAACCCTAATTTAATAATAAAACTAAACTATTTACCCTTACTTTTTAATGATTTATTTTAAAGCAAATGTCATTTTGTGTACTTGACTGTGAAAGGCTTGAACACTATCCTTTGCCTGCTGGCCACATTGCCAGTCGGTCGTCGCGGACCGCTGTTTTCGACCACATCAGGATTATTTCTTCTGAGGAATAGTTTTGTGTGAGCATCTCCTCGTCTCCTCCCGTAGCGGTAGGACGGGAGAGGGACACCTTCGGGTGTGCTGGAGTCGAAACCAGTCCGCGAACCCTCTTCCGTTCTGCCACCATAATTTTAATGTCTGGCAGAACTCCCAATAGAAGGAGTTGGCTTTGCACATTCATTATTTCTTGGCTCTCGATGCCAAAAGCTATAACGACACCACTTAAATCATCTTTAAACAGCTTGATGGCCTTTAGGGTTCTCAGGCTTTAAGTCATTACGGCTCAAAAATTTGTATCAACAATAAAACTTGAGATGTGCCAAGCACAGTCTTTATGGCTTTGCTGTGCCTTTTTTTCTCCCAAAAAGGGCACAGGCTTTTTTCTCTTTTAGAAACAACAAGAATTTATAACGGTAAAAACTATGCGAAATTTAGAAACCTCTTCCAAAAAATTACACATTATCCGTACGTCTATTCGTCTATTTACAACTTACGGATTCCACACAGCAGGCGTAGATCTGATTGCCAAAGAGTCCGAAGTTCAAAAAGCTACGCTTTACAACTACTTTCGTTCAAAAGAGGGCCTGATTGAAATGTGCATTGCCTTTCAAAAAAGTTTACTTAAAGAAGAAGTGCTCGCCATTATTTATTCGAGCCATTACCGCACGGCTATCGATAAACTCAAAGAAATAGTGGTACTACATGTTAACTCTAATAGTCTGTATCACTTGTTACTTAAAGCCTTTTTTGAAATTAAAGTAGCTTACCCACAGGCTTACCGTATGGCAGTTGAGTATAGGAAATGGTTGCTTCATGAGATTTTTGATTTGATTTTTAGCTTAGAAATACATGCGTTAAAACCAGATGCTGAGATGGTTTTAAATTTAATGGATGGTTTAATGTTTGAGTTTTTAGGTACAAACAGTTTGGAACACAGGGATGTAGCCGTGGAGTATTTCTTTAAGCCTATCTGTTTAACATAAATGAATTTTTTAAATTGATGGTAGAGCTTGGGATTACTGAAGTGCGAGCATTGTGGGTGAGTAGTGCTCACCATTAATTTAGTATTAATTAAGTGTAATTCATCAGCATGTAAACCTATTTTTAAATATCATAAAATAGACAGTTCTGTATATTTTGTTATAAAATATAGTTGATTATGACCCCAATTTATAAAAATGTAATGTTTAATAATATTTGAACCGTACCGGGTTTGTCGGAGACCACTTTTCTTGAGAGAATGTCCCGATGAAAAAAGTAAAATACACCCCTGAAATCAGAGATAGAGCGGTTCAATTATTGATTGAATCCGAAAAAGATTATCCTTCTACTTGGGCTGCAATCACAGCAATTGCTCCCAAGATTGGCTGTACTCCTGAAACACTACGTTCCTGGCATCAGAAGCATTTGAATCAACAGAATCCAATTAAAGTACAGCAGCTTTCAGACCAAGAACGCATTAAACAACTTGAACGCGAAAATAAAGAACTGCAGCGAGCCAATGAAATTCTACGTAAAGCAGCTGCTTTTTTCGCCCAGGCGGAGCTCGACCGCCCACACAAATAATGGTGGATTTCATTCATAACCATAAAGACCTATACGGTGTTGAGGCGATTTGTAGAATTCTACCAATCGCAACTTCAACCTATTATCGAACTTTAGATCTTGCGGACAATCCAGAACATCGAGCGAAAAGAGATCTACATGACCTGCATCATGCTGAACAAATTAAACGAATTTGGCAGGAAAGTTCAGGTCGGTATGGTGTACGTAAAGTCTGGCAAAAACTGAAACGGGAAGGTTATATTGTTGCGCGCTGTACAGTTGCTCGATTGATGCAACAGCTAGGAATACAAGGTGTTTGGCGTGGTAAGAACAAACAAACGACACGTAGCAGAGATGATCAAAAACGAGCAGCCGACTTGGTGAAACGGAATTTTAGTGCTGATCATCCAGATCAGCTGTGGGTCGCAGACTTCACATATATTCAAACCCATTCAGGCTGGGTGTATACCGCCTTTATGATTGATGTTTTCTCACGGGCAATTGTTGGCTGGAAAGTATCAACACGGATGAATACAGACATGGTCCTTGATGCACTGGAACAAGCGTTACATGCTCGCGGTATGCCAAAGAATGTAATTCATCATTCCGACAGAGGCGTGCAATACCTTTCTATTCGTTACACCCATCGTTTGGAAGCAGCAAATTTACGAGCATCAGTCGGTACAACTGGTGATTCATACGATAATGCTTTGGCTGAAACGGTGAATGGCTTATACAAAACAGAGGTGATTGAATATTTAAAAGCAGATTGGCAAGGTTTAGCAGATGTACAACTTGCGACACTAAACTGGGTAGATTGGTTCAATAAAAAGCGTGTACACAGTGCACTGGGTTATGTATCGCCTTTTGAGTTTGAAGCAATGTACTATGATAAGATTAACCCGTTAGGTCAGGTGGCCTAACTTAAATAAAAAAGTCTCCGACAAACCCGGTACGGTTCAATTTCCCAAGTTTGAGTTACATATCATTGCTAAAAATTTATTTGAATTTTTTTCGCAAATTAATATTGTGCAGAATTTAATTATTGATCTATATGACTCTAACCCTAGAGGTAAAAATGGAGGGTATAAAACAGGTTTTTTAGAAGAGTTAAAGAAAATTCTTATAAATGAAAAAGTATTGTTAGATGTAGACTATTTTTTAGAATTTTTTTATGGTTAAGGTATAAAGGTTATTCCAAGATTTTAAGTTTTATTTTTATATAAGTATTGTATTGAAGTTAGCTCAAAGCAATCATAACAAGTTTTTTGAAACTTAACAGATACCTCAACTATCAATAAATCTGACAGAATCTAACTTTTAGTATCAAATAAAAGAAGTTATCTTAATTCTACTTGAGCACAAACTCTTAAAGTGCTCGTTTTTAGTTTGATTTTTAGGTATTTAAAATGAATAAAATGCATGTAACTTTGGCTGTAGTAGTCGGTTTAATTGTTGGTGGTGTAGTAGGTGCTTTAGGTTATTCTAAAACTGCTGCACGTTATGATGCTATGACCACAGCATGTGTAATGGTCAATCAGGCAGTTGAACACGAGATTTTAAAGCCTGAACAAGTAAAAGAGTTAGGTGAGCTTACAGGTCAAAACCTTAAGAAAGATTATGCTTCTGTAGCATCAAAATTTAAGTTTTCTGAAAAGCAGTTAGGCAATGCTTCTGAAGGCTCGAATTGTAGCCAGTTTATTGTTGGCGTAAACGCAGTGAAGTAATTAAAAGAAAACCCACAGATTGTGGGTTTTTTCTTATTGATTTGACCAAGCTGAATCTATGGCATGAATTAACCGTAAGTTTAGTGCTTTCTGTTCTAATTGCCAATTTGAGAGTTCCTCGGCAGTTGGTTCTTGTTGTCCATCCGAAGCTGCTAGAAACCGTTTAAAGTAATTTTTATAATGATAGGCCGAAACATCGCCAGTAATATCCGCTGCTACTAATCGACCCTTACACGTTTCAATTAAGCTCTGCAAGTGCTTCTCAAGAAACTTACCTTGATCCCAGTTTGTCATGACGACTTCGCTTGAAAGTACGTCCTTATCAATCGATAAATAAACAGGTAAGTTCGATGCTTTTATTTCTGTGAGAAATGCAGTTAGTAACTCATCTGGATGATCGAAGTTTTGCCATGCATTCTTTTTGCCTGTAAAACGTACCCATGAAGCATTTTGCTGAATACTCCAGTAGTGCAGCTTTCCTTTATATAGCGGTGACCAATGGTTTTCTACAGCATGTAGCCATCCAATATCACTTGAGCTAATTCCAAGTACATCTATTCTGGCAACTTGTGGAAGCTTACTTGCCCAATACACCCATGAGCCACAGTGAATACCAAAAGGGTAACGCATATTGTCAGGGTGGTTATCACAGACAATCAGATGAATTGGCTCAGCAGATGGCAATCTTTCCAGTAAAAGCTGGGTAACATGGTGATAATCACCACTACCTAAAAGAACACAACCTAGTTTTGAAGGTAAATGTTGGTTTAGGTGTGTACGTAACTCGTCGAACTCTTTTAATTTACAACCAAAGCGAATGACTTCTTGCCATGAGGTGAGATCAACACGTACAGCATCATCAGGATCACCAGCAGAATCATCAAAGTTTAAAACGATAGGTGTTCTGTTATTTACTGAACTCATGATCGTGTTTCCTGTTTAACATGCCACTGATGATCTGCTTCAAATAAAGGACGTAATTTTTTTAAAACAAAACGTAAGGCAGGGGAATGTATCCATACCAGATGACGGGTAAATGTAAATTTAGCCCCGAGTTGAGCTTTGACTTCAGGGTCTGTCCATCCTGCAATGTAGTACTTAAGGTTGTTAGCTAATGCATAATCTAAATTTACGAACCAACTAATAAAATATAAATTGTATTCTTTTGCGAGCGGGTAATTGAGCCCAATATATTTATCAACCAAATTGTTTTTATATTCATAACAAATGTTATAACCGACTAGTGTTGTATCTGCCCAATATAAAAAGACTTTACCGCCACTGTGGACATCTTGAAGAATTTCTGAAAAAAACTCAGGGCTGAGTAGGTCAAAATGTATTTCGCTTTGGTGATAAACGGCCAGATAGAGTTCATATAAATATGTTCTAAACTCAGGATCATTAAAGCGTTCATCCCCCGTAGACAATTGTTCAATGTTTAATTCATTTAAACTTTTGAGTTTGCGTTTAAAGTTTTTACGGCGTGGCCTAGATAATCTAGAGAGATATTCTTCACGGCTTGAAAAATCGATAGGGACATAAGCTAAAGCTTGTCCCTCTACAGATAGAAAACCTTTTTTTTCTGCTTCTTGAATAAAATTGTGACTGTAATTATTTTCAAGTTCGCTGAGTAAAGGTGAATCTAACGGAAGATCTTTAATAATACCTAACTTAATGTTTTGATCATTATTTTTTAAAAAGTCTGTAATTGAGTCCAGTGAAAGCTGATCAGGTAATAAACTGTATTCTGTAACAGTAGTACCGATAAAACATGTTTTAAAATGAAGGAGTTTTCCCCAGATTTGATAGCCTGGTACGGCTTTAATTTTTTTAAGAAGGTCTGTATCTAGAGTCGTTAATAAATCAAACTCTGTATAAAAATAAGGTAAAAAATCGCTAGGCGAATGAACCTGAAAACTTAAAGGTGGATGCTTTAAAAAAGGGATAAACAATTTAAGCAGGGCCTTAAAAAAGCTCAGGCAGAACATTCGCCGTTTAGTGCTTTAGGTTATATTTTGACGACAGGTGCTAACTGGGCAAAGCCAATTGAAAACTTTAAGTTAACTATTGAACGTGATAAAGGCGAACTAGTGTCATTTTGTTGGGATGGCAAAGTTAACAAAATTAGTCCGACTCAGTTTCAAATGACCAAAACCAAGTTTGTACCAAAACAAGACTTAGACGTTATTTTTGTTCATCTGCCATAAGCTCATACAAACTTTAAACTGTATAAAATTGCATCACTTTTGATTGTGTGTCATAACCTAAGCATGGCGCACAATAACAAGAGGATGCCGTATGTTGCTCAAGGGAAAAGTAGCAGTAATTTTTGGAGGCAGCGGCGCAATTGGCACTGCGATTGCGCAGGTTTTTCTTCGTGAAGGAGCACATGTTTATTTATGTGCAAGGGATTTAAATAAACTGCAAAACATTGCGATACAACTGCAAAAATACGAAGGCGCGGTACATACCGTCAATGTCGATGTGTTAGATAGTCAAGTAACCAGTGTGGCAGTTGCTCAAATTGCTCAAGCGACGAGTGGTTTAGATATCGTCATCAATGCGACCAGTTTTATTCATAATCAAGGCAAAGAAATTTTAGAATTAAACCTTGATGAGTTTGTAGGGGGAATAAATCCATTTCTAACGGCGCAGTTTAATATCTCTAAAGCTGCGGTTCCTTATATGGGCGGTAAGCGCGATGGAACCATCATTTCAATTGTGGCACCTTCAGCACGAATGGCGATACCAGGACATTTAGGACATATTGTGGGCTGTGCTGGTATTGAGGCATTTATTAAAGCGCTTGCCAGTGAGCTAGGCCCTAAGAATATACGGGTACTCGGTGTACGCTCACATGCAATTATTGATGCTGTTCAAGCGGGCTCTTATACACGCGAATTGTTTGAGTCTAAAGCACAGGCCATGGGGCTCAGCATAGGGCAATGGCTTGAAGGTGCTGCTCAGAGCACCATGCTAAAACGACTACCGACACTTTCACAAGTTGCAGAAACCGTTGCTTTTCTTGCCTCGGAACATGCGAATTCAATGACCGCAACGGTTGTAAACATGACTGCTGGTGCAATAATCGATTAGCGTAGTTTATTTTTAATCCAATAATCTAAACTGAAATAACGGCCGCCGCCAAGTACAAGCAGGGCAAGTAGCATAATCATATAGGTCGCGGCAAATTCAATTCCGTTATTTAAAATAACAAACGAGCCGCTCGATGTAAGCCAGTCATAGTTGCCATAGTTCTGTAAAATTTCTCGAGCTTTATCTAACTTTTCAGCGGAAGCCAATACTTGCATGTTCGCGAAGGGAGCATGCGGGTCTGCAATTGCTTGCCATCCATTTGGGAGGTGTACAGTAAATATTGCAACCAACATCGTAATAATAAGTGGAATACTAATTAAACGGGTAAACAAACCCAGTGTTAAGAGTATTGCACCTGCCAGTTCAGTTGACGTTGCAAGCACAGCCATTAAATAGGGGAAAGGAAGTCCCAATCCTCCATCTGAACTGCCAAACCATTCTACAATGTCATTGAAGTGCATCAATTTATTTGTACCCGCCATCCAAAATATAGGGACGAGGTACAATCGAAGAGCAAGTGCTGCAATGCCATCAATATGTTGTAAAGACTTACCGAGATTTTGATAATATTGAGATAAGCCATAAATAAAGTTCTTCATGATAATTTCACATCCAATGCGATTGAATAATAATTAGTCGGATGGAAACTGTATTTCTTACATAAAAAATTTTTTTATTTACGGTGTAATAAAAAAGGATTTGATCCGTCTAACTTTATGTACATGTGTACAAACCGAGAAATTAGCATTAAAGGAATACGAAAATGAACAAACTCAACTCAATGACTTCAGTGGCAGCATTATTAGCACTTTCAGTTGCAGGTGCTACGCAAATGGCTGTAGCAGCAACCAATACAACAACTGAAGTACATGCAACTAAAGCAGCTGATGGTAAATGTGGTGAAGCGAAATGCGGAGCTAACAAAATGAAAAAACATGAAAAATCTGCGGAAGCAAAATGTGGAGCAGCTAAAAAAGCAGCAGATGGTAAATGTGGTGCAACTAAAAAAGCAGCGGACGGTAAGTGCGGTGCAGATAAAAAAGTTGCTGATGGCAAGTGTGGCGCTAAGTAAACCATCTGATCAAGGATGATGTCGGCCTTCTATTAAGTGTCGGCATCATTTCCAAAAGGAGAAGTCACCATGATGCAGTTGAATGGTGTAGGGCTTGGTTTAAGACGTGACTTTATAGATGCATTTCTAACGGCAAAAACATATCCCGACTTTATTGAGGTTGCCCCAGAAAATTGGCTAGGTTTTGGTGGTCGACATGCAAAATTACTTGCACAGTGTGCAGAAAAAGCACCGTTAATTTGTCACGGCTTGTCATTATCTATTGGGGGGCCGCATCCACTTAATCTCGAATTTATAGGTAAAGTAAAAAGTTTTTTAGAACAATACGGAGTACCAATTTATTCTGAACATTTAAGTTATACAAATGATGGCGGCTATTTATATGATTTGTTGCCAATACCGATGACGGAAGCCGCTGTTAAATATGTGGCTGAACGCATTTTGCGTGTACAGGATATTTTAGGGAAAAGATTAGTCATAGAGAATGTTTCTACTTACGTCATGCCGAATGCCGAAATGAGTGAAGCCGAATTTATTCGTGAAGTGATTCAACATGCTGACTGTGATTTGCTTCTTGATGTAAATAATGTCTATGTCAACAGTACCAATCATGGTAGCGATGCATTTGGATTTATTCAGAACATGCCAAAGGAACGAATTCGTTACTTACATATTGCTGGACATGAAAAAGTTCAGAAAAATTTGTTAATTGATACCCATGGGGCGGAAGTTTGTGACCGTGTTTGGGAGTTGTTGAGATATACCTATCAAGTATGCGGAATAAAACCGACATTATTGGAACGCGATTTTAATATTCCATCATGGCAAGAATTAGAAGAGGAACTCGCCAAAATCAAACTCATTCAACAACAGGAGACTGGCTATGAAGGGAAATCAAATATCCTTCCAAACCATGCAGCAACAGTTTTGTGACTGGATTCGTGATCCTGATTTGGAATTACCTCAAGCACTTCCTCCTCAAAGAATGCAAATTTATCGGGATTTACTTTTTAATAATATTTGTTCATTTATTGACTTAGTTTATCCAGTAGCTCGTGCCATGTTGCCAGAGTTAAAGTGGCAACAATTGTTGTTAGAGTTTTTTCAAAAAGCTAAAAGCCGCTCACCTTTATACAATGATATCTCTTTAGAGTTTAGAGAGTATTTAACAGAGCAACAGCATCCGATATTACAAGAGTATCCTTGGTTGGCTGAGTTATTACAGTTTGAATGGCTAGAATTATATTTAGACACTGTTGAAATTGAAGATGTTGTTTTACATGAAAATTATGCTTGGCAGTTAACCACCAAAGTATGGGTATTGGTTTATCAATATCCCGTTTATACGTGGACGACTTTAATGACTCCAGAACAAGTAGAACTTTTACCAGGCGCAGTAATGGTCTGGCGCGATGAACAAGATAAAGTATGTATTGAACAACTCTCTCCACTGTTTGCTATGTTGATTGAACAGTTAACGCAAAATATAACCTTAACTGACCATGATATTTTCACCCTTATTCAATCTGTACTCGCTAACTTGTCTGAGTCTGAAATTTATCTGCAAATTCAAGAACTCAAAAACCTCTTATCTCGACTACAATTAATCCAAACTCTCCATGATTTTAAAGAGGCACAAGCATGACTTCAGCCGCGGCATCACGTCATGACGACTTAGGGGATCAACTGCATAACCCAGCCTTTTTACAAGACTTAAGGCAGCAAATGATTAAATTTGCTTTTTTACAGTTATCCTCACTTCCGCAAGCTGAAGATGTAGTGCAAGAGGCTTTAACCAGTGCTTTTCAAAACTTAGATTCATTTAAAGGGCGGGCTGCGTTCAAAACATGGGTATTCGCTATTTTAAAAAATAAAATTATTGATGTGGTTCGGCAAAAGTCACGTTTGGTTGCCATGTCTGAATTATTTAAAGATGAGGAAAGCGAACTCAGTGTTGATGAATTGTTTGATGCTTCAGGACACTGGCATAAATATGAAGCACCTCAAGCATGGCAAAGCCCTGAAGAAATGATGGAACAGTCAGATTTTTGGATAATTTTTGAAGCCTGTTTAGATCATTTGCCTGCCAAATATGCTCAGGTTTTTATGATGAGAGAAGTGGTAGAGCTGAGTTCTAACGAAATTTGTAGCAAGCTGGAGTTATCTATTTCAAACTTTAATGTCTTGATGTATCGAAGTCGTACCCGTTTACGGGAATGCTTAGAAAATAAATGGTTACTGAAGGAGGATTGTTCATGTTGACATGTCGACAAGCCACTCAACTGTTGTCTGAAAAACAAGATAGACCACTTTTTTTACGTGAGCAAAGTAGTTTACAACTGCATTTGTTGGCATGCCGATCATGCCGCCGTTATGCAAAGCAGATCAAAACAATTAGTCAGCTTTCCAAAGCATTTAAAAATTTGGATAACTAACTTTAGTTAAAAATTTATTTATTGCTGGCCTTAACATGTTAAAAGCTTACATACTATAAAAGTAAAGGAATTTTTAAGACAGGATGAAACGTGAATTTAAAGAATCTTGAAGCATTTTATTGGGTTGTGACGTTAAATAGCTTCAATAAGGCGGCAATTAAATTACAAACGACGCAGCCTGCTGTCTCTCAAAAAATCACATCTCTTGAAAATGAATTAGGTTTTAAGGTTTTAGACCGAAGCTTGCGGCAGTTTAAACTGACCCATAAAGGCATGACCTTATTTAAATATGCCGAAAAGTTTATGCGTTTAGAAACCGATCTGGTCGCAGAGCTTACCGAAAACCAGCATCTGACGGGAACCATACGTTTAGGCGTTTCCGAAACCATTGTGTATACGTGGTTGGTTGAATATATCGAAAAAGTTCAACAAGAATTTCCAAAAGTTTCGGTCGAAATTGTGGTTGACCTGACACCTAATTTACAAGAAGGCGTTCGTACAGGTGACTTGGATATGGCCTTTTTACTTGGCCCAACCTTGGCTTTTGAATGTATTGAGCAGTCACTTTGTAACTTTGAACTCAGTTTCTTAGCAGCACCATCGTTTAAAGGTGGAATTGGGCAAATGTCTTTTAAAGCCTTAATGTCGCATACCATTTTAACCTATCCAAAAATTACCTATCCCTATAAGGAATTAAAGGCCAAAATGAAAGAACAGGGCATTGATGAGCCGCTTTCAATTACCAGTTATTCATTAGCGACGTTGTTGCGTCTTGCTGAGCAAGGTTTAGGTATTGCAGTCGTACCGACCTTAACGGCTTTAAAGGAAATTACCGACGGACGATTGGAAATATTAGATACGCCTATTCGCTTAAAAACCTTTCATTTCACGTCCATTTATATTCACGGGAATGACGTTGCCTTGAAAGAAAAATTAACCGAGGTCGCTGTTAAAGTCTCGGCGAGTGCCATGAAAAGGCTGAATGAGCAAATTAAAAAATAAGTAGAATCGGTGATCTTTTAATCTCATTTTTCTTCTCTAAATTATCGCTGCTTGTATGCAAAGTCATAAAGGCAGCTTATGAAAGTCGATAAGTAAAATTTATCCTGACTTTTAATGAAATTAAAAAATAATAAAAATTAAATACTTATAAATTTTATTTTATGTAAAAAGTCTTATTGTCCGTAAGGATGAGCTATGTTTTTATTTGAGATACAAGATTTGATCACCGATTAAGTTGATTGGGGAATAGGGAATCTTTGTCATTTTAAAGGATTAAAGAATATCGTTTGGGACAAAAATGGTGTTCTTGGTTCAACTTGAAATAGCGTTGTTAAGCTCAAATGGATGAGGAACGCATTAATATGTCTTTACTAAAATCTTCTTTTTTATCAGATCGCCAATGGGCCATTGTTGCCTCAATCTTTATGATGGCGACCTCTGCAATGGGGCCAGGATTTTTAACCCAAACTGCTGTATTTACAGTGAAGTTAGGTGCTGCATTTGGCTTTGCAATTTTAGTTTCCATTCTCATTGATTATGTAGTTCAACAAAACATTTGGCGAGTAGTAACACTCACTCAAATGCGTGCATCAGATATTGCCAATAAAGCATTGCCGGGTAGTGGTTATTTACTGGCGTTTCTGGTGATTTTGGGCGGTTTTTTCTTTAGTGTCGGTAACATTGCAGGTGCAGCTTTAGGTTTAAATGCACTTTTTGGCCTAGACACAAAGTGGGGTGGTATTTTAAGTGGTGCCTTAGCCATTTTGATTTTTGCATCAAGAAAAGCAACGCTTGCCATGGATAAAAGCATGATCGTGTTGGGACTGCTTAAAATCCTGCTGATTATTATTGTTGCCGTCATTGTAATGCCTCCTGTGGGACAAGCTGTACATCAAACTTTTGCTCCAGATCATATCGACTTTGCCATTATTACCACCATTGTTGGCGGTACGGTTGGTGGCTATATCTGCTATGCAGGTGCACATCGTTTACTCGATAAAGGCGCTGTTGGCCCTGAAAATATTGATGAAGTTGCTAAAGCTGCAACCAAAGGCATTGTTGTCGTTGGTATCATGCGCTACGTATTGTTTTTAGCGTTTTTAGGTGTGGTGGTGAGCGGTGCAACCATTGATTTAGCTAGCCATGATGCTAATCCGGCAGCTCAAGCATTCCAATATGCAGCGGGTACATTTGGTTTTAAATTATTTGGTTTAATCTTCTGGGCAGCAGGTATTAGTAGCACCATCGGCGCAGCATATACTTCGGTTTCATTCTTTACTGCATTTAAAAAGAATTTAACTCCAAAACAAACCAACTATACGACCATTACCTTTATCGCATTGGCTTTATTGCTGTATGTATTATTGGGTGCAACTCCAGCAGGTCTGCTCATTTTTGTCGGTGGTTTTAACGGTTTGGTGTTGCCAATTGGTCTTACAATTTTTGTGTATGTTGCTGCATGCCGAAAAGATTTGATGGGTAATTATAACTATCCAAAATGGTTACTTATTTTGGGTGGTTTAACATGTCTGTTGACGTGGTGGATGGGTTATATGTCATTTACGACAGTATTTAACTATTTGACTAAGCTTTAAGCCAGACTGCGTAAAGTAATAAAGGAATAATGCCATGTTTGTAGATTTAAATAGTGATTTGGGTGAAAGCTTTGGCTCATGGAAAATGGGTAATGATGACCAGATTTTACCAGTCGTGACCAGTGCCAATATTGCTTGTGGCTTCCATGCTGGCGACCCGCTTGGCATTTTAAAAACGGTTCGTAAAGCAGTGGAGCTTGGCGTGACTATTGGCGCTCACGTGTCTTATCCAGACCTTGTAGGCTTTGGCCGCCGTAATATGGATTTGTCACGTGACGAACTTATTGCCGATGTGCTTTACCAAATTTCTGCACTCGATGGCTTGGCAAAAGTGGCAGGCTCAAAAGTGCGATACGTTAAACCCCATGGCGCACTTTATAACACTATTGCACATGACCAAGCACAGGCAGCGGCAGTAATTGATGCGATTAAAATGTATAACCCTGAACTGGTTTTGGTGGCTTTGGCTGGGTCAAACTTAGTCGAGCAGGTACGTGCGGCTGGTTTAAAAGTGGTATCTGAGGCATTTGCAGACCGTGCTTATACCAGCGATGGTTCATTGGTATCTCGCCGTCTAGAAGGTGCGGTTTTGCACGACTCGGCATTTGTTGCGAGCCGTGTGGTGTCTATGCTTAAAAATGGTGGGGTTGAGTCAATTGATGGCATATTTACACCAATTCAAGCCGACACCATTTGCTTACATGGCGACACCGATGGCGCATTAGAAATGTCGGCAGCCATTAAAGCCGAGCTTGTAAAAAACAATATTGAAATCCGCCCATTTGTAAACAAAGCATAAGGATGAGCAACCATGTATAAGGATATTAAAGTCGACCCAGCTCAGCTTGAAGCCACATTAGATGCGCGTTTAAAAATCCGTGCAGGTTTTGATAAACCAACGGCAGGCATGGCTGCGGGCATGACGCAGGTCAACATGATTTCGGTGCCAAAAGAGTGGGCATATGACTTTTTACTTTATGCACACCGTAACCCGCAAAGCTGCCCAGTGCTTGATGTGCTCGAAGAAGGCATTTATGCAACTAAGCTTGCGGCAGACTCAGACATCCGAACCGACTTTCCGCGCTATCGCATTTGGAAAGATGGCGAAATGGTCGATGAAGTGACCGATGCAAGTGAGATTTATAATGCACATCCTGATTTAGTGACTTTCTTAATTGGCTGTAGTTTTTCGTTTGAAACGGCTTTGCAAGAAGCGGGCATCGAAGTGCGCCATATTCATGACGACACTAATGTGCCGATGTATTTGAGCAACATACAGTGTGAACCAGCAGGGCGTATTTCAGGAAACATGGTGGTTTCTATGCGACCTATTCCATCGCATCAAATTAGTGAAGCGGTAAAAATTACATCACGTATGCCAAGCGTGCATGGTGCACCTGTACATATTGGGCACCCTGAAAGCTTAGGCATTAAGGATGTAAACAAGCCAGACTTTGGCGATGCTTCCCGTATTGAAGCAGGTGAAATCCCAGTGTTTTGGGCATGTGGGGTAACACCGCAAGCTGCGGTGATGAATTCGAAAATTCCTTTTGCGATTAGTCATGCACCGGGTCATATGTTTATTACCGACATTCCTGACCGCGCTTGGATGGGCTAATTGGACTAAAGAAGAATTAAAAGGATAAGCAAATGCGTTTTTTATCGGTAAACGCCGATTGTTTTCTGATTGAGCTTGCGAGCCTAGAAGAAACTTTGGCGTTATACAATAAATTGCAAAATACGCAATTGAATGGAATTAAAGACTTAGTCCCTGCTGCAAAAACAATTTTGGTTTTTTTTAACGAGATCGAAACTAACTTTAAAACGCTGGTTGCTTCAATTCAAAGCCTTAAAATTGATTCTGGGTTTGAGCGCAGTAGCCAAGAAGTGATTGTGCCGATTCGTTACGATGGCGAAGACCTTGCTCAGGTTGCCGAGTTACAAGGGCTGTCTGTGGCTGATGTGATTAGAAAACATCACCAAAGCGTGTGGAATGTGGCTTTTATTGGTTTTGCGCCGGGCTTTGCTTATATAAGTAGTCCCGATAAGCCTTTTACCGATATTCCACGCTTAACGGTTCCGCGTAAAAAAATACCGTCAGGCTCTTTGGGTTTGGCTGGAAAATACTCTGGTATTTACCCAAAAGACAGTCCGGGTGGCTGGCAGTTGATTGGTACAACATCAGAAAAAATGTGGGATTTAGAACGTAAAAATCCTGCATTGCTGTTACCGGGCATGACCGTACATTTTGAAGATGTTACGCATAGTCCAACCACTGTAAATGTACCGCAGCAAATCACACGTAAGGTTGAGCCGAAACAATCTCTGCCACTATTTACGATTACTGCGCCAAGTTTACAGATGCTTATTCAAGACGAAGGGCGCTTAAATCAGACCAACATTGGGGTTGGCGTGGCAGGTGCAATGGATGTGTCAGCCATGCACAGTGCTAACCGTATTGTGGGTAATCCAACCGATACACCCGTTATTGAAGTTTTAAATGGTGGCTTAAAGGCCAAGATGCAGCATGCAGGCGTTATTGCGGTGGCAGGTACTATTTCAAATATTCATGTGAAATTTGCTGACGGTCAAACCGCAGACTTTGCAAGTTATCAACCGATTGATTTAGACGAAGGCGATGAATTTCAAATTCTGCCGCCAACAGCAGGCTTAAGAAACTATTTGTCAGTTCGCGGTGGTATAGACGTTGAACCAGTACTGAATAGCGCTTCGTTTGACAGCTTGGCGGTACTAGGGCCAGAGCCTTTAAAACTTGGAGATACCATTTACCAAGGGCAAGTAAAGGCAACCAACATTAGTGTAAATGAAGTGGGCAAAAGCGACTTACCAAAAGCTGGCGAAGTCGTTGAGCTAGACATTGTGATGGGGCCACGCACTGACTGGTTTGAACAAGACAGTATTGAACTGCTCTGTCAGCAAGAATGGCTGGTAACCAATGAAAGCAACCGAGTCGGGCTAAGACTTTCAGGTGCACAGCCTTTGACTCGCAAAATAACCCATGAACTAGAAAGTGAAGGCACATGCATTGGTGCTTTGCAGATTCCACCGAGCGGCCAACCCGTTTTGTTTATGAATGATCACCCTTTAACGGGTGGATATCCGGTCATTGGCTCTGTTGCTAAACACCATTGGGACTTGGTGGCACAGATTCCGGCAGGTTGCCGCATCAAATTTAAAAAAATTGCCGAATTTACAGATTTTGAGAATGAATGATGAATACAGAAAAATTATTGATTGCTAACCGTGGTGAAATTGCCGTTCGTATTATCCATGCCTGCCGTGACATGGGCATTTCATCGGTCGCGTTATATGCAGATGACGATATTGGAAGCATGCATGTCGAACTTGCAGATGAAGCATGGGGCTTGGCTGGTGCGACTGCCAGTGAAACCTATTTAAATATTCCAGCCATTATCGAAATTGCAAAAAAATCGAAAGCAACGATGGTGCATCCGGGTTATGGCTTTTTATCTGAACGTGCTGAGTTTGCCCAAGCCGTGATTGATGCGGGTTTAAAATGGGTAGGGCCATCTCCAAGTGCCATTGAAAAACTAGGCGATAAAATCGAAGCACGTAAAATTGCTGCTTCAGTCGGTGCGCCGTTAGTTCAGGGTACGCAATACCCACTCAACAATGCAGATGAAGCTTTAGAGTTTGCCAAACAGTTTGGTTTGCCAATTGCCATTAAAGCGGCGTTTGGTGGCGGCGGGCGTGGTTTAAAAGTTGCTTGGAAACTCGAAGAAGTCAAAGAGCTTTATGAGTCGGCAGTACGCGAGGCAAAAGCTGCCTTTGGTCGTGGTGAATGTTTTGTCGAGCAATATCTCGATAAACCGCGCCATGTAGAGGCACAAGTCATAGCCGACCAACATGGCAATATTGTGGTACTTGGTACACGTGATTGCTCGTTGCAACGCCGTAACCAAAAGTTAGTCGAAGAAGCGCCAGCCCCATTTATTAGCGATGAGATTTACCAGCAAATTTTAACCTCGGCAAAAAACATTTGTCAGGCTGCAAACTATGTAGGTGCAGGTACAGTCGAATACTTACTAAGTCGTGACGGCAAGCTTTCATTCTTAGAAGTAAATACGCGTTTGCAAGTTGAACACCCAGTGACTGAAGAAACTTCAAAAGTCGATTTGGTGGTTGAGCAAATTCGCGTGGCACAGGGCCATGAGCTTTCTATTGAAGAAACACCAAAAGCACAAGGTCATGCGATTGAGTTTCGTATAAATGCCGAAGACCCAGCACGTGGTTTTATTCCAGCCTTTGGTGTGTTGAGTTTATTTGAAGCGCCGTTTGGTAACGGTGTACGCGTGGACACTGGTGTTCGCACTGGTTCTCTAGTGTCTAGTCACTTTGACTCACTCATGGCAAAACTGATTGTGAGTGGTCCAACTCGTGAAGTTGCAATTGCCCGTGCTAAACGTGCTTTAAAACAATTTAAAATTGAAGGTGTAGCATCAGTTTTAGACTTTCACCGTGCAGTACTCAATGAACCTGACTTTACCGAAGAATTTAATGTACATACGCGTTGGATCGAAAATGACTTTAAACAAGAGTTAAAGCCGACTAAACGCGGTATTCCAAACCATCAACAACCAATGCTGCTGAGCTACATTGAAATTGATGGCAAGTTACATCGTTTAGGTTTACCTGCGGGTATGTTTGCACAAGGCCCAGCAACTGCCGTTCAAGCACAAACTGCCGAGCCAGAAGTGGGTGCCGAGCATTTACTTGCCCCAATTAATGGTGTGATTAGTGGTTGGAAAGTTGAAAATGGTGAGCAAGTCACCGAAGGCCAAGTGGTTGCCATTATGGAAGCCATGAAAATGGAAGTGCAGGTACTGGCACACCGTAGTGGTGTGATTCAGATTAGCGCAGAGAAGGGTGCGACCTGCCATGCTGAAACCGTGATTGCGAGTATTAATTAATTATTTACTTTATTGATTGTTTATTAATTAATTGAGTCGATGGTTTTAACCTTTGATTAACCAATTTCAACTTGAAAGCCTGTAATGGTTATGAGATATTTATCACAGTTAAGTGATATAAATATTGATCACTGTATTTAAAGCTCGCTTATGCGAGCTTTAATTTTTAGCCCAGTTTAAGCATTTCTCACTTAATGAGCTGGCTGCATAAAAAATAATTTGAGAATTTGGCACTCACTCAAAGGCGAATTGAAGAAAGCGAATGAAAATTCTACCTTCATCTGAATATGATCAAATTCTAAAATACAGTGTTTATTGGCTCGTCATATCCATTGTGATTGGAGTCGTCGCGGGGCTGGCATCGACCTCAATTTTTGTGGCTTTTGATATTTCAAATAAAGTCAGAAGTTTGCATCATTGGCTCATCTACTTTTTGCCTTTTGTGGGTTTTGGTATTGGTTATCTCATTAAAAAATATGGATCGCCCATTGAACGCGGAACACATTTACTCATAGATGAGATTCATCAACCTAAGTCGTTTATTCCAAAACGAATGAGCCCCATCATTTTTATTACATCAATTTTAACGCAGTTATTTGGTGGTTCCGCAGGGCGTGAGGCACCAGCGGTACAGCTTTCGGGTGCTTTAATTGACCACTTAAGCCATATTTTAAAAATCTCGGAAGACAATCGCAAAATCTGTTTAATCGCCAGTATTGGTGCTGGTTTTGCTGGCGTGTTTGGTTTGCCTATGGCTGGTGCAATTTATGGTTTAGAAATTACCGCTTTAGGTAATTTAAGATACTCAGCTATTTTTCCATGTTTTGTGTCTGCTCTGATTGCTTCGACCATTCCTGAGCTATTCGATATAGTTCATCCACATGTTTTTTACGTCATAAGTGAGTTTCCAGCTATTCATTTTGGCGTGCTCATGAGCTTGATTGCGGCAGGGTTAGTCTTTGGTTTAGCTGCGCGTTTCTTTATTGCTGCTATTCATTTCGCGAGTGATGTCTTTTATAAATACATTCGCTATTTGCCATTAAGAACCATGGTCGGTGGTATTGTCATTATGCTACTTACGCTGTTTACTGCACATCAGCAATACAACGGTTTGGGTACAGATAAAATCATTGCATCTTTTTATGTGCCGATTGAGTTTTACGACTTTTTTAACAAGACTGTTTTTACTGCCATTACTTTAGGGTCGGGTTTTAAAGGTGGCGAAATTACACCACTGTTTTATGTGGGGGCGACATTAGGTAATGCTTTAGGGGCGGTTTTAAATCTACCAATTTCATTGCTTGCAGGCTTAGGGTTAGTCAGTTTGTTTTCTGGGGCAAGTAAGGCGCCTTTAACATCTATTATTTTAGCGATTGAACTATTTGGAATGAATGTTGCCACTTACGCCATTATTACTTGTTTATTGGCAGCGTTATTTTCAGGAGATTGTGGGTTGTATCGCCGTAAAAAGTTGATGGATTGATTAAGCCTTTCTAAGGAGTTGACTAGATTAAGTTAAACCAAGAAATTTTCTATTTTCACTAGAAAGAGAACTTAAATTAATATTTAAACCACCAACTCCGTATATTCTATGGAGAACTTTCTGATGTAAATCAATCATGTGGTTTTCAAGCTCAGTATAGTTAGTAATACAATCTGAGTATGCGGCTTTATAGCCCGATATACGTGACTCAATAGCAACCCCAAGATTAGCTAGCTTAATATTACTATCCAGTAATTGTTTGATTGAGCCTAATTGTAGTAATTCAGTACGGATCATATGCAATTGTTCACTTGTCAAAATAAGCTCATAGTCAGCATTACATTTTTTCTTACTTAAACCTAATCCTAAAAACTCAACTGTTTCGTCTGGGTTGTAAATTACTGTCTTTGAATTTAATTCACTAAGTAGGGGGATATCTAAATCTAATTTTTTTAAAGATGTACGGCAAAAACTATCAATTTGTTCACATTCATGCTTACTCTTAGCAAAGAAAATTAAATCATCAGCATATCTTACAGCGCTAAAACCATTAGCTTTAATTTCACTATCAAAAGTTCCTAAAAATAAATTTGCAAAAAAAGGAGACAAAGGCATTCCTTGGCGGACACCATGTCCTCTTCTAATTCCAAGTTTTTTAATCCGTGATGCTTGAGAATTTGAAGTGATTCGTACTTCACGATTTATTATCGAAAATAATAGAGGATGTAGAGAACGATGTTTAACTAAAGATTTAATCTTTTCCTTAAGTTTTTCACGGTCTACATTATCGAAGAATGCAGTGATATCAGTTTTATAAACCCAATTATGCTTCTTGCGAAGTTCACAGGCTTTCTTCGCCGCATCTTTGACTGTTTTTTTAGTGATAAAACCATAGCTTATACCATTATCAAGTTGATTATGATAATAATTGTTCAGTACATTTAGTAAAGCTCGCTGTACTATACGGTCTTCAATAGTCGGTACACAAATTAACCTATATTTACCATTCGATTTAGGAACTAAAAACGGATGGAGATCAGTAAATCCATAAGATCTATCTAACAACTTTTTTGAAATTTTTTTTAATAGTTGTTTTTTATTATGATTAAAATCATTGAGACTCATATTATTTAAATCTAATGAGTTTTTAGATTGTTTTTTTGAATTTTTCCAAATATGGTCCCAAGCTTCTTCAAGATTAGCAAGGCTTGCAACCTGAACTAATGCAGTTTTTACTTTTTTTGTCATCGTAATTCTTGCCGCAAATGTCTAACCCTAGGTTTGCGTTAAAGAGGTGGAATCTTGACTACTCAGCCCGTCATGGGCGAATGAATAGTCCAGAGACACGCCAGTGACCCATGACCAACTAGTGACCGTGGTATCAGTATGCCGCTTGGATACGTGCAGCGCAACTCGCAAAGAGATGCAAACCGTGAACCGCGCAACCGCCGCCGAGCAAATGAGAATGAGACGCAATAACAAAGTATTTAACTCACTCAAATCCAAATCCTCCCAATAACAAATGTGTAAATGACTTAATAGGGCGCAAATACCGTATGAAAGCCAATCGAAAACACAGCCAGAGTGAGGTGACGACTTACGCGCTTCCCCATCCGTGCTCATGGGCTGCCCCACACGCTCTTTACCCGCCTTCCCGACATTACCTAGGGAAGAAGACGGGTCCAAGCTAGAAATCTCATGACTACTCAGCCCGTCATGGGCGAATGAATAGTCCAGAGACACGCCAGTGACCCATGACCAACTAGTGACCGTGGTATCACAATGCCGCTTGGATACGTGCAGCGCAACTCGCAAAGATGAAAATTAGAAGCTACGTTCTAACAATAATGAGGATAATGGTTTATTTTTCAAGAACAAAATCAAATTATTTATAAAAAATTAAATCTACTGGTTTTTTATCTAGGTATTTAGTCGATTGTCCATTTAGTTATATTTTTCTTATATCTTCGACCGCTCTACTTTAATACAATTGTCATTTCCTACGCTTGACGATAACAAAAGCGAATACTATCCTTTGCGGGCTGGCCTACATTGCCAGTTGGTTTTAGCAGACCATCAGCCAAAGTACACGAAAAAGTCTAACTTTTTTGTGGAAATCCCTGCGTGCCCCCTCTACGGCGGAACGGGAGGGGGACACCTTCGGGTGTGCTGGATTCTTTGGCTCCAGTCTGCTAACCCTCTTTCGTTTCGCCACCATTATTTAGCAGTAATGCGGTGAAACTTCTTTTATAGCCAAAGGAGTTCGTTCATGCGTACAAATTCTTCTCAATTTTTGGCCTTTGCCAAAATCTCTCTATTTATACCATTTAAATACTCTCGAAATCGGTTTAATCGACTCTAGGTTTTCTGCACCTTAAGAATCGTTTCGACCCAAAAATCATAGCAACAATAAACCCGAGATAGGCGAGCACACCTTTATTGTGCCGCTTTTGCATGCCTGTTTTTAGCACTCAATTTAAGAGTGACGGCATTTCTATCTCTTTTACATACAACAAAAAATTATTTTAAACGGTACAGATATGTCACTTTTAGTACTTTCTACACGTGCTTTAAAAGTTGTGAATAAAGCAATTGATTTATTTCACCATCACGGATTCCATTTAGTAGGTGTCGATAGAATTATCAAAGAGTCTGAAATTACAAAAATGACTTTTTATCATCACTTCCAGTCCAAAGCGCGGTTTATTGAAATCTGCTTACTCGTGCAAAAAGAACGGCTACAAGACAAAGTCATTGCAACGGTTGAATATGACCAAGACTCAAATGTGAGAGACAAACTCAAAACACTGTATGACTTACATACAGACTTAGAAGGAATGTATTACCTGCTATTGAAAACCATTTTTGAAACTAAAAATAATTACCCAAACGCTTATCAAACTGCAGTGAGATATAGAATGTGGCTAACCAATGAACTTTATAGCCAGCTTAGAACATTAAAAGCGGATGCTTCATTTCACGATGCCAAACTACTTTTACATATAATTGAAGGAACCATTATTCAAAGGCTCAGCGATAACCATATAGATGAGCGGGATAAACAATTCACATATTTTATAGCGATGTTTTCGTAGAAATCTTCAAAAAATAAAAGCCCGTAATAGGGCTTTTATTTGATAGGACGAGTTAAAACTTAAGTTTTTTAAGACCACGGCTCACGCCATTTTCTAAAGCAGCTTTAATAATCGGGCCAATAAAAGGAACGCGACCTTTAAAGCTGATGGTGTAATTCAAACGAGTTCGGTTATTTCCCAAGTCAGTAAATTGCATCACACCGCGATGCGCCTTAATTGGACTAATGCCGCTTGTGATCGCGTACTCGATCAGTTCATTTTCTTTGTAAACTAAATTTGTTTCAACAAATGAAGGTGTAAACGGAATAGACATCTTGCGGGCAGAGCCAACACCGTTACGTGCATCCTTGCCATTACTAATGCGAGTGACTTTAGCAGGGGCAAAAAGTTTGCTTAGGTTTTCGTGTTCACTCAAGACTGCAAAGACTTTGTCTATAGGTGTATCAAATTCTTGTACGATGTTGATTTTTTGAGTTTTTAACATCTTGTTCCCTCTAAAGTAAATTTGACATGAGTAATTGTCAGAATTTGGATATTAGCACGCTTTTCACTAGGGTGGAATTCTAGTTCGTCGGCGTGATTTCATCTCTATATTGCACATTTTAGGGCAGAGCGAGGGCTTCATTTATTTGTATTTGAGTAATATGCCTTACGTGAAAAATAACAATCGTTGCAAACGGTAAAGAAAGCCTCCTCATAATCAAATGACATGAAAGGAAATAGAGGAATAACAATATGCGTGCTCTTACTTACCACGGTGCCGAAGACGTTCGAGTTGAAACGGTTGCAGACCCTATTATTCAAGAACCGGATGACATTATTTTACGTGTAACCGCCACAGCGATATGTGGCTCTGACTTGCATTTATATCGAGGCAAAATCCCAAAGACTGAACATGGCGATATCTTTGGGCATGAATTTATGGGTATTGTTGAAGAAGTAGGCCCCGCAGTCACTCACGTGAAAAAAGGCGACCGTGTCATTGTGCCTTTTGTGATTGCTTGTGGTGAATGTTTCTTTTGCCAACTTGACCTGACCGCTGCCTGTGAAACCACCAATACAGGGCGTGGTGCAATTATTAATAAAAAGCAAATTCCACCTGGTGCAGCTTTATTTGGTTATAGCCATTTATATGGCGGAGTACCGGGCGGCCAAGCAGAATATGTTCGTGTCCCAAAAGCCAACAAAGGACCTTTTAAAGTGCCTGGTTCATTGTCAGATGAAAAAGTACTTTTCTTGACCGATATTTTACCTACCGCTTGGCAGGCGGTGACCAACGCTCAAGTGACTCGTGGCTCAACCGTTGCAATTTATGGTGCAGGGCCAGTCGGACTATTAAGCGCCGCTTGTGCCAAGATGCTTGGCGCTGAAAAGATATTTATGGTCGATCACAATGAATATCGATTGACCTATGCGGCGGCAACCTACGGTGCCATTCCAGTTAATTTTGATGAAGTCGATGCGGCCGAATTTATTATTCAAAATACCGACAATTATCGTGGCGTCGATGCGGTGATTGATGCCATTGGTTTCGAGGCAAAAGGCAGTGTCATTGAAACAGTGCTCACCAATTTAAAGCTTGAAGGTTCAAGTGGCGCAGCGCTTCGTCAATGTATAGCCGCGGTTCGTCGTGGTGGTGTGGTGAGTGTACCGGGGGTATATGCAGGCCCAATTCATGGCTTCTTATTTGGCGATGCTTTTGATAAAGGCTTAACTTTTAAAATGGGCCAAACCCATGTGCATCAATATTTACCGCTTTTACTAGAATTTATTGAGCGTGGTGACTTGTCACCTGAAACGATTATTACCCACCGAATGAAATTAGAAGATGCCGCAGAGGGTTATCGCATTTTTAATGAAAGAGAACAGGACTGTCGCAAGGTAATTCTACTTCCTTAATACGCTCTCTTATAATTCATTCTTAAGCCTCTTCGTGCAAGGGGCTTTTTTATTTTGAAATGCACAATTTTAAGTGCAGGTTTTTATTTTTGAACTTAAATCGCACCTAAACAGCCCAAGATTAGTATTACTTTTAATCAAAACCGTAATACTAAGCTGGCATGTCCTTTGCATAGTCATAACTAATTAAAAGTGATCTAGGGTTCCGATACTTTACGTATGACTGGACCGAGAGTTCACGGTTCCTAGCGAACTACACGGAGGGATAAAAGCCCGGGAGGAAGTCTAAAACTATCCGACAGGAGTAGCTATGAACACTGCAAGTTATCATAACAATCAGGCGATTTGGACCGAACTTTTACCCGGAGGACATCACTGGTCGGGTCGTATTCAAAAAGGAACTATTCTTAGATTTACATCGCTTGGCGCTCAGGCAAATGTTTCTTTGTTTTGTGTAAATGCTGCCGATGTGCTTGAACGATTCAATATGCCCGACAGTTTAAAAGGGCAACACACTGCCTATTTAAAAGCTTCCAACGTATTGTACTCAGACCTTGGCCGAGTCATGGCTTCCATTGTTCATGATGATCATGGCTGGAATGATGCACTTTGTGGCCCAAGTCGACCTGAACAAATTGAAAAGCAATTTGGAACGCGCACATTTCAAGATGCCCGCAATGATATGTACCAAAACGGCTTAGACAGCTTACTCATTGAAATGTGTAAATACGGGCTTGCCAGCCAAGACCTGAGTGCCGCGGTTAACCTATTTTCTAAAGTTGTGCCTGATGAAAACGGCGCCTTGTCATATGTCAGTTCTGACAATACTGATCAAAGCATTGAACTGCGTTTTGAAATGGACTGCCTGCTATTTTTATCTGCTGCACCGCATGGTTTAGACACCAGCCCAATCTATCAACCTGCTGATATTCAACTCAGTTTATTTAAAGCCAATTCACTAACAGACAGCGATATTTGTCGTGATGCATGTTCGCAAAATCAGCGTGCCTTTCAAAACACAGCCCGCTACTACGCGCTTAGCAATATTTAAATCAGGAGAAGCATCATGACAGTTTTACAATCATTTGAAAAAGCAGTTTTAAATGAAGTTTGTCCTGCGGGTGAAGCGTGGATGTGCGAGGTTAAAAAAGGCCAATATTTTCGAATTATTGATCTGGAGGGTAACCAAGCGGTCGATACTTTGTTTATGAGCGCCGAAAACCCAACTGAGCGTTATAGCGCAATGGATACTTTGGCCATCAATCAACAGATTTATTTAGAAAAAGGCACCAAGCTCTATAGTAACTTTGGCCGTCCAATTGCCGTCATTCATGATGATAACTGTGGTCGCCATGACACCATTGGCGGGGCTTGTTCTTGTGAAAGTAATACGGTTCGTTATGCACATGAAACGTACCCAATGCATAGTTGCCGTAACAACTTTATGTATGCCTTGGCAAAACACCCGATTGCAAAAAAGCATGGCTTAAATGTCCGTCACATCGGCCCAAACATTAACTTTTTTATGAATGTGCCTGTGACACCAGACGGACAGCTTAAATTTGATGATGGAATTTCAGGGCCGGGGAAATATGTAGAAGTTCGGGCAGAAATGGATCTGATTGTTTTAATTTCCAACTGTCCACAGCTCAATAACCCATGTAACGCCTATAACCCAACCAAAATTCAACTGGTTGTCCGTGAAGCGGAAGGGGTGTAAGCATGTTTAAAAAAGTTCTAATTGCCAACCGCGGTGCAATTGCCTGTCGTGTAATTCGTACCCTTAAAAAACTCGGGATCGCTTCGGTTGCAGTTTATTCCGAAGCCGACCGTGACTCGTTACATGTGACTTTGGCCGATGAAGCTTTCTTGATTGGTCCTGCACCTGCCCATCAAAGCTATTTAAATATTGAAAAAATCCTTGAAGTAGCAAAACAGTCGGGAGCAGAAGCCATTCACCCCGGTTATGGTTTTTTGTCTGAAAATGCCGAGTTTTGTGATTTATGCGAAAGCCAAGGAATTGCCTTTATTGGGCCAACTTCAAGCCAAATGCTCGATTTTGGTTTAAAACATACTGCACGTGAACTCGCTATTAAAAGCAATGTGCCTTTACTTCCGGGCAGTTCATTACTTGCTGATGAAGCTGAAGCCCTAACTGAGGCAGCCCGTATTGGTTATCCAGTCATGCTGAAAAGTACCGCGGGTGGCGGTGGTATTGGTATGCGTCTGGTCTGGAATGAAACTGAATTAAAAGATGCCTACCAAACCGTATCTTATTTGGCGCAGGTGAATTTTAAAGATGCAGGTTTGTATTTAGAGAAATTTGTACAACACGCACGCCATATCGAAGTACAAATTTTTGGTGATGGGCAAGGACAAGTTTTAGCGTTGGGTGAGCGTGATTGTTCGGTGCAACGTCGTAATCAAAAGGTGATTGAAGAAACACCTGCGCCACACTTAAATGAACAGCAACGCGACTATCTTCAAAAAGTTGCAATTCAACTCATGCAGTCGGTGAACTACCGTTCGGCAGGCACAGTTGAGTTTGTCATGGATACCGAAACTCAAGAATTTTATTTCTTAGAGGTCAATACACGTTTGCAAGTCGAGCACGGCGTGACTGAGCAAGTGTTTGGTGTCGACTTAGTTGAGTGGATGGTTACTTTGGCAAGCGGTGACTGGTCAGCACCGACTGAAAAGTTAGAGCCAACAGGACATTCCATTCAGGTTCGTCTTTATGCCGAAGACCCAATTAAACAGTTCCAGCCGAGTGCAGGCTTACTCACACATGTTAAATTTGACCCGCAAGCACGAGTCGAAACATGGGTAGAAACAGGTTCAACGGTGTCATCTTTTTATGACCCAATGATTGCCAAAATCATTGTGACTGCTGCAACACGGGACCAAGCCATACAGGCAATGAGTTTTAGTCTTGCCAACACACAAGTGGCAGGGATTGAAACCAATCTTGAATATTTACAAAACATTATTGCTTGTGATGTGTTTGCTTTAGGTACTCAAACCACTCGATTTTTAAATACGTTTGAATGGAAAACTCAAAAAATTGAGGTGTTGCAAGCTGGTATTCAAACTGCCATTCAAGATGTAACAGGTCGGTTAGGTTATTGGGATGTTGGTGTACCACCATCAGGTGCCATAGACCCACTCAGTTTAACTGTGGCAAACCAGCTTTTGGCCAATGAACCAAATACCGCAGGGCTTGAATGTACCTTGCAAGGGCCAACTTTAAAGTTTCACTGCGATAGCCAAATTGTCATTACGGGCGGTGATATGCCTTCAAAACTTGATGGCGAACTTGTGCCGATGTGGCAAACCGTCAATGTAAAAAAAGGCCAAGTTTTAAAATGTGGACTTATCCGTTCAGGTTGCCGTAGCTATATAGGTGTGAAAGGTGGTTTTGATGTTCCTGACTATTTAGGGTCACAGGCAACTTTCACTTTAGGGCAGTTTGGTGGGCATGCAGGCCGTAATTTATTAGTTGGTGATATGCTGCCGATTACTGAATATTCCGCTCAATCGACCACGGCTTTAGCTCAAGCACAAATTCCAAGCTTTACCCAAAACTGGGAAATTGCTGTCATGTATGGGCCACATGGCGCGCCAGATTTTTTCACCAAACAAGATATTGATACCTTCTTTGCCAATGAGTTTGAAATTCACTATAACTCAAGCCGTACAGGCATTCGTTTAATTGGGCCAAAACCTGAGTGGGCACGTGAAGACGGTGGTGAGGCAGGCTTACATCCTTCCAATATTCACGACAATGCTTATGCCATTGGTGCAATTGATTTTACGGGCGATATGCCAATTATTTTGGGGCCGGATGGTCCAAGCTTAGGTGGCTTTGTTTGCCCTGCGGTAGTGATTCATTCTGAGCTTTGGAAAATCGGGCAGCTGAAAGCCGGCGATAATGTCAAATTTGTGCCTGTGAGTTACGCGCAAGCAAAAGCACTCGACCAAAAATATCATCAAAGCTTAACCACGGCTGATACGACTCAGATCGATTTTAATCCAATCATTCAAGCAGAACCCGACACTTTAAAAGATGCCGTTTTAGCCACTTTAGACAGTGAAGATGATTTACCAAGCGTGACCTATCGACCAGCAGGAAATAGCTATTTACTGGTGGAATATGGCGAGTTAGTACTCGATTTAAATTTACGCTTCCGTATTCATGCGCTTATGCAATGGGTCAAAGATCAAAACATTCAGGGCATTATCGACTTAACACCGGGTATCCGTTCACTGCAAATTCATTTTGATTCAATTCAACTCGATCAACTGGAGCTTTTAGAGAAACTTCAACAAGCAGAAGCCGAGTTACCTGATATTCAAAATATGCAGGTGCCTTCACGGACGGTCTATTTGCCTTTGGCTTGGGAAGATTCACAAACCCAACTTGCAACTGAGCGCTACACACAAATTGTTCGACCAGATGCGCCATGGTGCCCAGATAACGTCGAGTTTATTCGCCGTATTAACGGCTTAGCTTCCAAGCAAGCAGTTAAAGATGTGGTTTATAGCGCAAACTATTTGGTGATGGGTTTAGGTGATGTGTATTTAGGTGCACCCGTTGCCACACCACTGGACCCACGCCAACGTTTAGTCACCACAAAATATAACCCTGCGCGAACTTGGACACCTGAAAATGCGGTCGGCATTGGCGGTGCTTATATGTGTGTATACGGCATGGAAGGGCCGGGTGGCTACCAGTTTGTTGGTCGTACCACTCAAATGTGGAGTCGTTACCGTAAAAATGCCGACTTCGAAGAAGGTAAACCGTGGTTATTACGCTTTTTTGACCAAGTGAAGTTTTATGAAGTTTCTGAGGCTGAACTTTTACAAATGCGTGAAGACTTTAAGGCGGGCCGACTAAAACTTCGCATTGAAGAGGGCGTGCTCAACCTAAAAGAATACAACGAGTTTTTAAAGACGCATCAAGACAGCATTCAAGCCTTTAAAGATATGCAACAAGCTAACTTTGAGGCTGAGCGCCGCCGTTGGCACGAAGCGGGCTTGCAAGAATATATTTCTGAAAGTCTAGATGCTGTTGATGAAGGTGAAACCGTGATGATCCCTGAAGGGGGCTGTGCAGTCGAATCACACATGCCGGGCTCAATATGGAAAATCGAATGTGCATCGGGAGATATAGTTGAAGAAGGTGCGACCCTTGCAGTAATTGAGGCAATGAAAATTGAAATTCCAATTATTGCGCCTGAACGCATGAAGGTAGAAACCATTACCATTGAAAAAGGTCAAACCGTAAAAACAGGACAAGTATTATTTACCTTGGCACCTGTGGCCTAAATTAAAAAGAGAGCATCGATATTGATGCTCTCTTTTTCTTATGCTTCGGTCAAATGCTTTAATACTTCAAGACCATGTTCAACCGCTTTTAACTTAATTTCAGACTCTGAATGACCTGATAACGGAGAAACTTCGTAAAGCAAGAATGTGCTGCTTAACTGCATTTGCGTATATTGAATTGAATATTGAACCGCTTTTAAAAAGCTATCAATTAAGTTTTCTCGTTCATTTACCATATCTGCTTCTTTTTGCCCGACTGTCATACTAATAATGACTTTTTTATCTTTTAATTTGTCGCCTTGAGAGCCATAAGCAAACTGATAAGTAAAAACTTCATCAAACCATAACTTCAAAATTGCCGGCATATTAAACCAGAACATTGGATATTGCAGAATGATCGTGTCGTGGCGTAACAACGCTTCTTGTTCAGCGCTGACGTCAATTTTATAGTCTGGATAAAGCTGAAAAATATCTCGGACTTCAAGGTCCGGATAGGTTTTTATAAGTTCATTCACTATCGTTTTATTTGCAATTGATTGAGTGTAGTAGGGATGGGCCAAAATAAGTAAAGCCATAATAATGCCTTGTAGCTATAAAAATCATAGTCACTATAATTTTTATAGTTTGGGTGTACAATAACTATCAAAGTTGATAGGTGGCGTTAAAAATGGCAAATACTGAAAATAAATGTGAAATCAGCATGAATGGAATAACGTATCCATGTCATATCAGTATGGCTATGGATTTGGTGGGTGGAAAATGGAAAGGCGTTATTTTGTATTACTTAAAAGATGGGCCAAAACGTTTTAATGAAATCAATCAATTAATGCCCACTATTACAGAAATGACCTTAAGCCTTCAACTTAAGCAATTAGAGCAAAGTGGCTTAATATCTCGAACCGTTTATGGTGAAAAAGCACCGATTAAAGTGGTCTATGAAATGACGGAATTAGGCCAGTCTTTTAAACCTGTTCTAGAGTCTTTATCGCTATGGGCACATACGATGATTAATCAGGCATAAGAATAAAAATATTAAATTATTGAATAGATTAGACTATTTTAGTGATATTTAATATTATTCTTCATGAATAAAAAAAGGAAATTATTATGAAGAGAATATTATTACTATCACTTATTTTTTTTCATTTACTTACTCCGGCTTACGCTCAAGAAGTAAAATATAAAAATATTGTAGTTAATTTAAAAGATCACTGGGATATTAGCAAAGGTCAAAATGGAGAACTTATTGCAATAAAACAGGAGAGTAAACAGGCAATTATAATTTCAATATATTATCCCAAAGGTATAGAAGAAGGTATGCAATATCTGGTTGCTTCTTTACAAATTCCGAAACAAGGACTAGTAAAAATGAAAGGGGTAAGATTGGTTAATGAGGATATTAATATTCCATTGAGTAGTGGTATGAATTATCAAGCTAATGTTTTTACAACCAACTTTAATAAACGTTTTCTTATCAGTGCTTCATCAGGTACTAATGCTGGAGTTGTCTTAGTGACATATGAGGGAGAAGGTAACGATACAAATAAAGCAATTAATGATTTTAAAACTCTAATAAATAATATAAAGATAGAGGCACCTAAAGATGGATTCCTTTTTAATCAGAATGATTTATTGAAACATAACTAAGGATTAAAAGAGATAGCCCCATCCCTGTGCATGGGGCTTTTTTTTGCCCAAAAAACACTCATAAATTCCTACCAAGCCTATCAAAACCACGCTTTAAAACTGGCACATTTTCTGCATCTCTTATTAGTAATACAAAAACTGAATTTGGTAATACCAAGCTAGAGGTGCGATATGAACGATGTAAAACCTGTGGTTCAACCAAAGCCAACTTTAAAAGCCTTTTTAGTCGAATTGCTTAGTGTACGTGCAGGCGTATATATCAAGCAAAACAATCAGCTGCCTAAAACAAAAGGATAAGACTGTGGCAAAACAAAAGTTGGCTCGAATCAGTATTACCGTACCTGAAACGACCCTCAATGCTCTCGATCAAAAAATTGTCGAGCAGAACTATGAAAGCCGCTCGCAAGCGATTGTCGACATGATTAATAAACACCTGATTGCAGAGCAGGCGCAGGCTAATGAAGTCATGGTGGGCACATTAACGCTACTTTATGACGCGAGCCAAATGACCTTGCGTAATCAATTGGTCGATTTACAACAACAGTTTTTAGCGCAGGTGATTAGTTCACTTCATATTCAACTTGACCAACAAAAGATATTGCAAGTCATGTTAATGCAGGGCGCGAGTTCTGAGCTTAGACAAATTAGCCAGCAATTTATTGTGCTGAAAGGGGTGATTAAAGGGCATTTAGAACTGATGGATGCCGTGATGCCGCCGATACAGCAAAATGATTAAATGAGGAGTAGCGTGTTGAAAAATTTATGGACTATTCAAGACTGGAAAACAGCATATCAAAATGGGCAAATCCATCTTGAAGATCTGATTAGTTACGTTGCAGAAATTAAAAATGATGATCATGCATGGATTGAAATTGCATCGAACGAGCAGATTCAGGCTCAAATTGATGTTTTAAAAGATCAGAATATTGCTGACTTACCTCTATACGGTGTGCCGTTTGCAGTCAAAGACAATATTGATGTCGCTGGCTTTCATACCACTGCTGCTTGTAAAGAAGTTCAATATTTAGCCACACAAGATGCTGCTGTAGTTGCCAAGCTGAAAAAAGCTGGGGCGATTGTCGTCGGTAAAACCAACCTCGATCAGTTTGCGACTGGGTTGGTTGGCGTTCGCTCTCCATACGGTGCAGTAAAAAATAGTTTTAACCCTGAATATATTAGTGGTGGTTCAAGCTCAGGTTCTTCGGTGGTGGTTGCCAACGGTATTGTACCTTTTAGTTTAGGGACAGACACGGCAGGGTCAGGGCGTGTTCCTGCGGGTCATAACAATATTGTGGGCCTTAAGCCGACAAAGGGCTGGTTTTCTACCACAGGTTTAATTCCTGCCTGTCGAACTATTGATGTCATTTCTATTTTTGCGCCGCATATTGATGATGCTTGGACAGTTGCCAGTTTAATGCAGGGTTACGATGAAACAGATGAATATTCACGAGTACATCCAGCCAATGTACCGACTCAATTTTCTAAAAGAAAAATTGCCATTCCAGCTCAGCTTGAGTTTTATGGAGATCTGGAATCTGAAAAAGCCTTTTTAGTTGCAGTCGAGCGCTTAAAAAAACTAGGCTATGACGTTGATAGTATTGATTTCAGTGCGTTTAATGAGCTTGCTGCTGCACTGTATAACGATGCTTGGGTAGCGGAAAGAACAGTCGCCGTTGAACGCATGACAACACGTGAAAAGGCTCATCCAGTCATTGCTCAAATTATTGCACAGGCAGATAAATTCAAGGCAACAGATGCACTTCAAGCAGAATATAACCGCGCCGTTCTGGCTCGAAAAATTAATTTGGCTTTACAACCTTTTGATGCCTTGATGGTTCCGACGGCGCCAACCATTTACACCATTGCCGAAGTTGAAGCCGACCCGTTGACTAAAAATGCGCACATGGGGGCCTATACCAACTTTGTAAATTTTACTGATCTTTCGGCTTTAGCCTTACCCAATGTACTCCGTGAAGACGGCCTACCAAACGGGGTAACCTTTATTGCACCAGCTTGGCACGATCAGGCACTCGCTAATTTTGCGCAGCTTTGGCAAATCGAAACATCTCTGAGCTTGGGTAAATCAACTCAACACTATCAAAAAAGTATAAACATCCACTCGAATCATTCAGTGCAGCTTGCTGTAGTGGGAGCACACTTAACAGGCATGCCACTTAATTTTCAGCTCACTAGCCGCAATGCTACTTTGCTTAAGAAAACTCAGACTGCAGACACTTATAAACTCTTTGCCTTAAAAAATACTACGCCACCAAAGCCGGGGCTGCAATGTGATGCAGCAGGGACATCAATTGAAGTCGAAGTGTGGGATGTTCCTTTAGCAAATTTTGGAGCCATTGTAGCTGAAGTGCCCGCACCACTTGGCATTGGGAACCTCAAATTAAAAGATGGCATATGGGTCAAAGGCTTTATTTGTGAAGCGTATGCCATTCAAGATGCAACCGATATTAGCCATTTTGGAGGCTGGCGAGCCTATATACAGTCACTCAATCAAACCGCTCAAAGTGTTGTTAGTAAAAATGTTGGGGAAGTTTCTATATGATTAAAAAAGCGTTGTTATCCGTATCTATTTTATCGGCAGTTGTATTGGGTGGATGTGACAATACGGCTAAAGTGCCCGAGGCTAAACAAGATGCTCAGGCAGCCGCAAATACAAAACCAATTACCATCGGCTATAGTGATTGGCCGGGCTGGGTGGCTTGGCAAGTGGCTATTGAAAAAGGCTGGTTAAAAGAAGCAGGGTTAAATGTAGAGTTTAAATGGTTTGATTATTCCGCGTCGCTTTCGGCTTTTTCGGCAAATCAGCTCGACGCTGTGTTGGTCACCAATGGCGATAACTTGGTAACAGCTTCGGGTGGTACGCAAGGCATGATGATCATGGCAACGGATTATTCCGCGGGCAATGATGTCATTATTGCAAAAGAGGGCATTAATACCATTCAAGACTTAAAAGGAAAATCGATCGGTGTCGAAAAAGGCTTGGTTGACCATCTTTTATTAGCAACAGCTTTAACCGACCATAACATTAAAGCGAATGAGGTGAAGCTGGTAAATTCAGCAACGAACCAATTACCTCAAGTATTTAATAGCCCTGATATTTCCGCAATTGCTGTTTGGCAGCCTGTTGCAGGTCAGGCATTAAAAGCAGTGGCTGGTTCAAAAATTATTTATACCTCTAAAGATAAGCCGGGTTTAATTTATGATACCTTGACCGTCAACATGAGTCATTTAACGGCTCATCAAGAAGAATGGAAAAAAATCATTCAGGTGTGGGACAAAACAGTTAAATATATTAATAACCCTGCAACCCATGCCGATGCAGTTAAAATCATGGCAAATCGTTCAGGGGTCGACCCAAAACAATATGAGTTGATGGTCAGCGGTACGCATTTATTAGATATCAATGCCAATAAAAAAGTATTTGCTAAATCTCAAGGTTTTGACTCGATTTATGGCTCGACCTATCACGTCAATAAATTTAATGTCGAAAATGGGATTTATAAAACCGAACAAAATGTAGATGGGCTGATTTATCCGACACTCATAGAACAACTTAAATGAGCCAAATAAATAAAAAGCCCAAGTTCAACTTGGGCTTTTTAATGTCTTTCTTATTTTTCTGTACTGACCTGAGTCATACGTGGAATTTTTGGTAAGTCTTGTAAAGCTGGGTCAAGCTCATCTTCTTCGGCGTGAACTAAATAATCTACCCGTGTCCGAAGTTGTTTGAACTCAGGTGTACTCATTAAGTCGAGTGAGCGTGGACGCGGTAAATTAACTTCAATAATTTCCTTAATTTCACCTGGGTTGGCTTTGAGTGCCACAATTCGGTCTGCCAGTAAAATGGCTTCGTCCATATCATGGGTCACAAAAATAATCGTGATATCAATGTTTTGCCATAAATCCATCAAGTGCTTTTGCATTTTTTGACGGGTGTGTGGATCGAGTGCACCAAAAGGTTCGTCCATGAGCAAAATTTTAGGTTGATTAACCAAAGCTCTAGCAATCGCAACGCGCTGTTTCATGCCACCAGAAAGTTGGTGTGGATACTGATTTTCATATTTTTCTAAACCAATAATATTAATCCATTCACGTGCTTGAGCTTCGGCTGTCATTTGACTAGCGCCGCGCATTTGCGGACCAAACATCACGTTTTCTTTTACAGTTTTCCATGGAAAAAGGGTATAGCCCTGAAACACCATGCCGCGTTCAGGACATGGGCCTGTAATGCATTCGCCGTCTACTAAAACTTCTCCGCTATGGTACGGGTCTAAACCTGCAATAACACGGCTCAGTGTTGATTTGCCGCAGCCAGAGGGGCCAATCACACAAATAAATTCTCTTTTATGAATTTTTAAATCGAGCTTATTTAAAACAGTGCGTTCGCTTTGACCATGCTTAAACACTTGGCTCAGTTGTTTAGCTTCTAAAATCACAGGACGTTCATAAATTTTTTGAAAGTATTCATGCGCGTTAAATGTTGAATCGTTCATTATTTTGCTCCTACTTTCCAAGTGAACATCCGCTCACCTAACTTCATTAATAGCCAATCACAGACCAGACCAATCACCCCAATAATCAAAATAGCTGCATAGACATTGTCAAAGTTTTGATAGCGTGCCTGTTGGGTAATAAACCACGTAATACCTGAAGTCGTACCAATCAACTCTGAAACAATTAAATAGGTCCAAGCCCAGCCCAGTAACACACGTAAGTCACGGTAAATATCAGGTAAGGCAGCAGGAATCACCACATGAAATAAACTTTTGAGCTTATTGGTGCCAAGCGTATAGCCAGCTTCAATTAAGCTTCGATCTACCATTCGGGTGGTATTGGCAATAATTAGAATTTGTTGAAATAGCGTACCAATCACAATAATGGCAATTTTAGGTGCGTCATTAATCCCTAAAATTGCTACAGCAAGTGCGCCAAAGGCGGGAGCTGGTAAGTAACGAAAAAACTCAACAAAAGGTTCTGTTAACAGGGATATTCGCTTAGAAAAACCACACAAAATACCCAGTGGAATCCCAATCAGGGAAGAGATAAAAAAGGCTGAAAATACCAGTTTAATACTGTGCCATAAACTTTGGTGAAACCACGGCGAATCAGGTTGTTCTGGTGGCGAGGTAAAGGCGGTGACCAAAGCCTTAGCGACTTCATGGGGAGCTGGTAAATAAATCGGATTGACCAAAATACCTTGTGGTGGTGCAGAATTTCGATTGACTGCATTTTGTGCTTCGAGATAGAACACATTTTTATCAATGCGACTTCCTACTTGTAAGTAAGAAACACTTCCCGAACTCGTGATTTGTACTTGAGGATGCCAAACAAAAGGTAAGTAACTGATTGCGCACCAAAGACATATTGGAATAACGAAAGAACAAATACTGAGAATCAGCTTGTTCTTTCGCGTAAATTCCTTTGCAACATAACCCATATCGAGAGTTCCCCATTTTGATCAGTATTACGATTTTCATAAAACGTAATATTGTTAAGCAAAATAGGTGCCATCTTTAAGGTGCTTTAGATGAGTTAAGAAGATGAGGGAATTAAAGTTTCATGCAAATAAACCCAATAACACTTTTCACCTTCTACTTTAATGCAGGCCGTCGAAGTGCGTAATGTTTCGGTTTCATCAGTATGCTGATGTTCCTGATATTGCACCCAACAATAATTTTCAAATTCGTATAAAGCTGTACTCTTAATAATGTCAATTTTTAATGAAGGTTTGTTCCCGATATTTTGACTGAATAAGTTTTTAACTTCGGCTAAGCGAATGCTGTGACCTTGAACCGTTACCATCTTAAAATTTTGATCAAAGCTATTTAAAAGCGGACTCAGACTTTGCTCTGCATTTTTTCCTGTAAATAAATTTTCTATTAAAACATGTAGGTCAATGACACTTTGAATGGCTTGATCCATTTGTTTAGACATGGGTTTTCTCCTTTAAAACGGGAATGAGTGAAAGTAAACAGAGTAAAGCTGCAATTAAAAAAGTATGTTGATAGCGAAGTAGATCGCTTGAGCCAGACATCAAGTTATATATCGAAATGAGAACGACAGTACCGACACTAAATGAAACTTGTCGATTAATATTCCAGAGCACACTTCCTTGTAATAAATCTTGGCCTGAAAAATCAATCAGTGAGCTAATTTGGGCAATATTGGCACTTAGACCGCCACCCATACCCATTAATAAATAAGCAATCACTAAAAAGCTCAAAGGGCTAGTGTTTGAAATACAAAACAAAAGAAATATGCCAAGGCTATGTAGGGTTATTCCAATAATAAGAAGAGACTTTTTTCCTAACCGTTGATAGAGCAGGCCACCACTAATCATGGCTGCAAGTGCCCCAGTTGCATAGAGCAACATGAATAAACCAGTTTGTTTTGCATTAAAGCCAAAGTTAAGTTGTAAATTAAAAATATTGAGTAAATTTACGCCTGTAAAAATACCTGGAACGGCATAATAGACAATAAATGCATGACGTAAATTTTTATTTTTTAATAACTCAAGATTAAGAACAGGACGGGAAATTTTCTTCGCATGTCGAATATAAAAAATAAGCATTCCGATCGAAAGTAGAAAACTCGTTAGAGCGAATGAGGCGTTATGGTAATCACTATAGAATGAAAAGGAGAGTAACAAACATAACAGGCTCATATTAAAAAAACCTAAGCCTTTTATGTCTGGTTTTTCACTCGACATATTCTCTGTTTTTTTAACCCATAACCATGCCAGAGCTGCCGCCAGTAAAGAAAAAGGAAGGTTAGATAAGAATACCCATCGCCAGCTAAATGAATCAATAATTACGCCACCAATGGCAGGTGAAAAAGCTGGCGCAATCAAAGCAATTGCCATAATCATGGTAGAAATGCGTTGGCGTTCTTGGTTCGGGAATAAAGCATATACGAGTGCTTGCCCGACTGGAATTAATAAGCCTCCAGCTACGCCTTGAATAAATCGCCAAAAAATTAAGCTATAAATCGATTCGCTAAAGCCAATAAAGCAGATGCTTATCGAAAATAACAGCATTGAATAACACAATAACTTTTGGTTCCCAAGTTTGGTGGCTAACCATAAACTCATGGGCATAATTAAAATGAGGCCGAGAATATAAGCATTTGTTACCCAAGCGACCATGGATTGGCTAACTGAAAATGACGATGCAATATTAGGTAATGCAATTGCAGACATAAAAATGTTGATGCAATCAATAAAGAACCCAAGTAAAAACACTGTCGCTATTTTATATCGATAAGACATACCTACCTCCGTGCAGGCAGGGTAAGATCCAGCTCTTTTATTGTCGATGCAAGCGAAGTAAAATCATTGTTTGATAATTTTAAACAATTGGCTTAATTGTGCAAAAAAACCTCAAGCAAATTACCAGTTTTTTACAAGTCGTTGATTCCGGCTCTTTTACCAAGGCGGCTGAAATTTTAGGCTTAAGCCGATCAATGGTGAGTATTGATATAAAACAATTAGAAAAGCAGCTCAATACAAGCCTATTAATTCGCAACACCCGTAATATTGCATTAACTGAAATTGGTCAGCATTTTTATGAGGATTTTAAGCAAATCCAACTTCAGATTGATGAGGCATTTGAACGAAGCCAACACTTAGGTACAAGCATTACAGGCACTTTACGGTTTTCATCTACTAATGAATTTGGCCAACGTTTCATTTTGCCTTTACTTCCTGAGTTTTGTCGGCTTTACCCAGATTTACGTTTACAGTATTCGTTTAATTCATCGCTTGATGATTTAGTGACTGAAAAATTAGATCTGGTTATTCGGCTAGGAAATTTAAAAAATTCATCTCTAAAAACTCGAAAAATCGGAGAATATCCAATTTATCTTGTGGCTACTCCACAGTTTATAAAAGACCATCCTATAGAAAATATATCTGATTTAGCGGATGTTCCTTGGATTGGCCACACTTTATTAAATTGGCAAGATTCACAATATATTTTGCAAAACAGTTTAGGGGAGCAATATTCATTACCTTTTATTCGAAGTCAGTATGAATCAAACTCGGTAACAGCTATTCATCAAATGGCTCTTTCATCTTTAGGTGTGGCAATTTGTCCTGCATGGTTAGTTGATGAAGATATTCAAAACAATCGCCTAATTCGGTTATTTCCAGATTTTTCGTTACCGTTACAAAGTATTCAGTTACTTTATCCTCACGCCTCTAGTTTGCCTGCCAAAACACGTGCCTTGATAGACTTTTTGGTGGCTCATCTTTCGTTTAAGTAAACTAAAATATGTAAGCTGCAGAAGATAAGTTATTTTAAATAAATAGACAATTCTGTCTTTTTTTATAAAATGTTTTCCATCGAAATGAAGCAATACTTAAAAGCTATTTCTTGTACCACTAGAATGTGCTTGTACTGACGTGGTATCCAAAAAGTTGTGCGGCATTCGACTAAAAAGATGCTTTAAATAAAGCAACGCAACGCTGACTTGATAATCAGTAAAAGAGTCTGAACGAAATGGAGGTTGAATAGACTTAAAAGTGTGAGAAGCATTCAAGAGTTTATTTTGAGATTTTTAACATATATTAATGCTTATTTAAAAATAAATCTCATAACGCGACTATCCTTAAGATTCAGTATCATTTACCAAGCATATTTTGACTAAAAATAAGTTGATCAGGATTGGAAAATCCAGAATAAATTAAGTTTTCATAAATATAGATTAATTTTATAAATTAAAATTTTAGACTATATAAAGTGCAAAATTTATCTTTAGTTAGAATAAATTTTTCTATCTCAATTTTGATATCAATAATAAAAAATGCATCAGAAAATTCTTTTATGTGATAGTGGGTTATGGTTTTTTTATTTTATAAAATAAGTAGACAGATTAGTCTTGACAACTTTAATTGTTTTATGTAATGGGCGGTGCTTTGTGACTCGATCTGATTTGTTACTAACCAAACAGAATTAACTTTAATGTCATTTAAGATTAAATATTTTTAAGAAAATGTTTCATATACAATAAGAAGCTAATAATTCAATAAATTTTAAATAATTTTTATATTGTAAAAAAATGATAAATATCAATTATTTATTTTTATTTACAAAAATAAACAATATTATTTTTTTGTTAGAAAAACTTTATTAAGCTATATTTTATAAGCATCTTAACTATTTGCTTTTAGTTTAAGTCGATATGATTTTTATATAAAATATGTTTGTTTATATGATAAACTGCGATCAAATTTTTTGAATATAAGGTTTAAACTTGATTTTTTAATATTTATAAAATGTTAATTTTTCAATAAAACCTTGATTAAATAAGAAGATAGAGGAATGAAAGTTGTGTTAAAGCAAAGTGTTTTGATACTTTTTTTAATTGGTAACTATGTTGGTTTATCTTGTGCACAAGCTGCAGAATTAGAGCCTATAAAACTAAAGAAAAGTTGTATTAAGAAAAATCCTATAATCGAGGGTCAAACTGATCCAGAGTTGTTAAGTCTTTTTAAACAAGTGTGTGATACAGATAATTCTACTCAAAAGAATGATTTATTAGCTAAAGCAGCTATGCGGTTTTATCAGACCAACCAACCAGTTAAAGCATTAAATTTAGCTAGTCAATTGCAGAGCCAAAACGTTCGTGGTTCATTATTAACAGATGTAATGTTTTTATCTGGTGTAAGTGTTGCAAATAACTCTTTGCAACAAATGCGTGGACAGGAAATGCGTTATTTAACAAATGACGTGACATATCCTCCAGCAAAGCAGTTAATTGAAAATATTCATACGGCAATGCCAGCACCTGATCCGTCAAGTTTTAAAAGTAGTTCGGAAGGTAGTTCGGCTGATAATGAAAAAAGAAGTTATAGAAAACAAAATGTAGTGCGTAATCGAGTTTCTAGTTCTCGATCAACAACTAAACATACAGTAACGCCAGTAAAAACACCTGCTGTTAAACCAAAAACTGCGCCTGCTGCGAGTGTTAGTAAATCAAAAAGTTCGCCTTTTGACCCTTTAACTAAATAATCTGGGATAGAACCTTATGGCTAAAAGAGAAAGCGTACAAAAGAAGCTTCAACGAATTCGACCTCCTCGTGTTCAGCTTACTTACGATGTTGAAATTGGTGATGCAAAAGAAGCGAAAGAACTCCCGTTTGTTGTTGGTGTGATGGGTGACTTTTCCGCAGCATCTGAGCTTGAACGTACAAAGTTAAAAGATAAAAAATTTATTAATGTAGATTTAGACAATATCGATGAAGTAATGGAGTCGTTGTCTCCAAGAGCTGCTTTTCAGGTAGATAATACGCTAACTGAAGAGGGTGGGCGAATGGCAGTTGATTTAACATTTAAGTCAATGGAAGATTTTCGTCCAGAAAATGTTGTTCAACAAGTTGATCCATTAAAGAAACTCGTTGAAGCGCGTGAACGTTTAACTGATTTAAGAAACAAAATTTCTAACAGTGAACGTTTAGAAGATTTGCTTGATGAAGTTCTTAAAAATACTGATCAAATTCGTAAATTAAGTGCGGAGGCTGATCATGAATAATACTCAATCAGCAGCGATGCCACTTGTTGAAAATGAAGAAGTTAATCTTTTAGATTCAATTGTTGAGCAAAGTCGTATTGCACGAAATGACGAAGAGCATACGCGTGCTAAAAGTCTAATTGGTGAACTTGCTAAAGAAGTAATGGCTGGAACCATTACTGTTTCTGAAAATATGACTTTATCAATTGATAAGCGTATTGCAGAAATCGATGCACTGATTTCAAGTCAGTTAAGTCAGATTATGCACAATGAACAATTTCAAAAAATTGAGTCAACGTGGCGTGGTCTTTATTACTTTTGCCAAGAAACTCCTTCAAATCCGCTCATTAAAATTCGTATGTTAAATACGACAAAGAAAGAGTTGGTAAAAGATTTTCAGGGTGCTACAGACTTTGATCAAAGCACTTTATTTAAGAAAATTTATGAAGAAGAGTATGGCTCTTTTGGTGGCGCACCATACTCAGCATTAATTGGTGATTTTGAGTTTGACCGTACACCATCTGATATGTATTTGCTTGAACAAATTTCTCATGTTGCAGCAGCAGCGCATGCGCCATTTGTTTCAGCGGCTAGCCCAAGTATTTTAGGCCTTGAGTCATTTACAGATATTGATCGTCCTAGAGATGTTTCAAAAATCTTTGAAACGGCTGAATATGTACAATGGCGTTCATTCCGTGACAGTGAAGATTCACGTTATGTTGCATTGACGTTACCGCATGTTTTAGGTCGTCTCCCATATCATCCAAAAGAAGGTACTGCGACAGAAGGCTTTAACTTTATTGAAGATGTTTCTGGTGAAAACCACAATGAATATTTGTGGATGAACGCAGCTTATGCTTTTGGTACTCGTTTAACAAATGCATTTGATATGCATGGTTGGTGTGCTGCTATTCGTGGTGTTGAAGGTGGTGGTTTGGTCGAAGGTTTACCAGTCCATACATTTAAAACACAAGATGGTGAAGTCGTATTTAAATGTCCAACTGAAATTGCAATCACAGATCGCCGTGAGAAAGAGCTAAGTGATCTAGGCTTTATTCCGTTAGTACATTGTAAAAATACAGATTACGCAGCTTTCTTTGGTGCGCAATCAACTCAAAAACCTAAAAAATATGACAATGATACTGCCAATGCAAACTCGGCTTTATCAAGTCAAATTCAGTACATCATGGCTGTTTCACGTATTGCACATTACTTAAAAGCAATGATGCGAGATAAAGTGGGTAGTTTTGCTTCTGCTGGCAATGTTGAAGCATTTTTAAATGAGTGGTTGTCACAGTATGTATTACTTGATGACGGTGCTTCTCAAGAAGCAAAAGCTCAATACCCATTACGTGAAGCGTCTGTAAAAGTTGTAGAAGATCCTGCTCAACCAGGTCACTACAAATCTGTGGTTTTCTTGCGACCACATTTCCAGCTGGATGAGTTGTCGGTTTCTTTACGACTTGTCACTGAGTTACCTCAGTCCTCAAATTAATCAAGGTCAGCTAAAGAATAACTTTAAATTAAAAATAGGAAAGTTCTAAATGAAAGATATATACGTTGAGTTTCGCGGTAAATACAAAGTTGATGGAGAATCTCGTGATTCTGAGCACAAAGGTTGGTTAGAAGTTAACTCTTGGTCTCATAACATTCGTCAACCTAAATCTGCTACTTCAAGTAGCGTAGGTGGCCACACTGCTGAACGTGTTGAACATTCTGACATGGTTTTCGTGAAAGACTTAGATGCTACTAGCCCGAAACTATGGGAAGCATGTTCAGCTGGTTATACATTTGATGAAGTACAAATCGACTTTTATCGTGCAAATGGCGATAAACGTATCAAGTACTTACAAATCAAATTGAAGCACGTTCTAGTTTCTAGTGTGACTCCAACTGTTAACGAAGAAGGCGTTCCTACAGAAGCATTTGGCTTGAAATATGCTGCTGTTGAATGGACTTATAACCAACAAGATATTAACGGTACTGCTAAAGGTGCTGTTACTAAGAAATGGTCACTTTCTAATAATACAGCTTCTTACGCAGCTTAATTATTTAAGTGAATATTTGGTGGAGGCTGACACAAAATAATTTACAGGCTCCAAAGTTAGCCTCTGCTGTCTCTAAATATGCTTTGTTGTGAACTCGAATGAACTTAGATCGGCTTTATCCATACGGATTTCGTTCAACTTTATTTGATCGCTTAATTCCAGAAAGTGAAGATTATGCAAAAGGTCTTTCTATTCAGCAATTAAGAGAATCAGTCGCAAACGATTTAGAAGACTTGCTCAATAGTCGGGTAGCAAAGTTAGATCATGTGGTTGATGACTATCCGCTTGTAAAAAAATCGATACTTCAGTTCGGGATTATTGATTTTGTTGGGCTTTCTACAGCCAATCCTCTGGATCGGGATAAAATCTGTCAATCCATTGAGCAATCAATAGCAGCTCATGAACCTCGGCTAAGACAAATACGGGTAGAGATGTTGTTAGGTGGACATAATATGGGCGCCTTATGTTTAAGTATTCAGGCTTATCTAAATATTCACCCTCTATATGAACCTGTTGTATTTGATGCATTGTTAAAACCAACAACGCAGCAGTATGTAATTTCAGCGAGAACTTAAGCGTAGTGGGTGTGTTGTGATAGAAGAGCTTTTACCGTTTTATGAAAAACAATTACAAGAATTTGGTCAGCAATCTCGAGAATTTGCCCAAAAATATCCAAAAATTGCTCAGCGCTTATCTTTAAATCAAGAGCAAATTGATGACCCGCATATTGAACGTCTGATACAGGCTTTTTCGCTGATTGCCGCTCGAATCGATAAAAAACTTACAGACAGTTATGATGTTTTTACTCGTTCTTTATTTGAGGTGATGTTTCCTCAATACTTGCGTCATTTTCCTGCTTGTTCAGTTGTTAGCTTTGAAGATATTAATAAAATTAAACAGCTTACAGAGCCTCATCTTGTACCTGACCATACCGTTTTGAAATCTCGTAGTTTCAAGGGAGTACAGTGTGAGTTTAATACAACTCAAGATGTTAAATTACTACCTATTCATTTAAGTGGTTTAGATTTTAAAACTACACCTAGTGCACATATGCATTTAAACCAAAATGCGACGTTGAACCTTAAATTTGAAATTTTCAATAGTGCTCATGCATGCTTAATTCATGAGAAGCTTCCTATTTATTTGGATGCTATCTCCAATTTTCCTTTACAAGTACTTGATAGTATTTTCAAAAAAGGGACCAGTTTTGCGGTTAAACATGGTCAAACGATTGTCGAGTTGGGTAAGAATCCATTCGAGTTAATAGGTTTTTCTGAACAAGAAAGTTTATTACCTCTCGATCAACATACGCATCATGCTTATCGCTTGTTGATGGAATATTTTTGTTTCCCAGAAAAGTTTAGCTATCTTAAACTCAATTTAGATTTTTTAAAGACTGTACCTCAGCAAGTATCTGAATTTGAGCTTTTAATTCATTTTAAATTAAATTTAAACGATCAAGCCGTTGTTAGAAACTATTCTGAATTAAATATTGCAAACTTTAAATTGTTTACTACCCCAGTAATCAACCTGTTTGAAAAATATGCGGAACCTCAAAAAATAGTTCATAAGCAACTCGAATATTCACTCGTTACAGACGCTCACCATCCTGAATTTTATCAAGTATATTCAATACTTGAGATGAATATGGTGCGTGAAAAAACAAATCAGGAAGAAAGCTATGTTCCTGTTTTACCATTTTTTGCGATGAGCCATTATCACAATGATACAGCTCGCTTTTTTTATTCAGTGAATTATCAAAAGTTACAGTCTAATTTTGTTGAAATGGGCTATTCCATTATTTCTAAAAATCTAAATCCATTTTCAACACGTTCAGATTTTATTAGCACCAAATTATTATGTTCAAACCGTGACTTGCCTCATGAAGCACTGGGACAGTCTAATAACGTATTAAATTTAAATGATAGTAGCTTGGCTAGACGTGCCATTGTTTTAAAACGGCCAACAAAGCCTTATAAGTTTGAACAAGGCCAAAGTGAGCAATGGCGTGTGATTTCGCATCTTTCATTAAATAGCTTAGCGCTTATGAAAGGGGATGCTGTTTCTCATGTTAAAGAGCTGTTGGCTTTATATAACTTACCGCAGTCAAAAGAAAATTATTTAATTATTGAGTCAGTTAAAAAATTAGAATTTTCACTTACCCATAAACTTGTAGATGGCAAACCATTTCCAATGTTTGTGAGAGGGGTAAAAGCTGAATTACAAATTGATTCATCAGTGTTTAGAGGGCATAGCTTATATATTTTTAGTCAACTATTAAGTCGTGTTTTTAATTTAAAGGTTCAAATTAATAGTTTTGTTGATTTGGTGGTTTAGGATTATTCATCTCAGCAGGAGTTATACCAATGCAGTCAGAACGTTGGTGGCAAGACTCTTCTATAACGGCTGAGTTATTTCAACGCCCTAAATCTTTTGAATTTATTCAAGCAACAAGGTTGTTGCGTCATAGCCCAGCTAATGATGCTTCTTCGTCGTGGACTGATCATTTTAAGTTTGAGACCTCATTTAACTTAAACTTTCCGGCCACTGAGATTGAAAGTTTAGAATTAGTAGAAGAGCGTGTTCATTTAACAAACTTGATCGTTGGTCTTACTGGTATACAAGGTGCGTTACCTTATACATATACAAATAAAATTAAGCAGGCTCCACGGCAGCAACGTGCTGAAACTAAAGAGTTTTTGAGTTTATTTAATCATAAGTTAACGAGTCAGTATGTAGAGTCAAGTATCACTTATCACTTGCCTGTGCGATATGAAATAGAAAATAAAAATGATTATTTAGATATTCTGCATGCTTTAACTGGTTATGTTAGATCACAACATCAACAACAAGATTTAGATGAATATTTTGCCGAATTTTCAGGCTTAATGCAGGGGCAAAATAATACTGTTCATGCTTTGAAGACTATGTTGAGTTGTATATTTAAGCATGAAATTACAATTAAAGAGTTCATGCAAGAATCATTTAAGTTGGCAAGTGATCAGTTAACAACTTTGGGCGGAAGCCAACCTAGCTTACTTGGTATAAATACGTTTTGTGGAGAAACGATTCAACAAATTGATGGAAAAATTGAGATTCAGATTGGTCCGCTTAAGCGTCAGCAATATTTAAAGTTTTTACCTCATCAAGAGCTTAGTTTAAAGCTCAAAAAAATTGTAGAAACATGGTGCAGTCCGACTCTATCAATCGATTTAAGATTGATACTGGATGAGTCGGAAATACAACCTGTTCGCCTAACTCAAAGCCAAGAAAGTGGCTTAGGGCAAGGTGCTTTTTTAATATCTCGCAAGCCTAGCACACATAGCCATGAAACATGTTATAGCCTTATTGGAGAGCAAATATGATTAAAAAAATATTACTCTCATTCATCGCTATTTTTACAATTGTTAGTGGATTGATTATTTTCTACTGGCGTGATGTTCAATATAACCCTGATAAAGGAGATTTTTTCCTTTATTTTCTTTTGTTACCGGCAATCATTACACTGGCGATTTTATCGCCTTGGCTGACTTATAGTGCTTATAAAAGCTATAAAGAAAAGAAAGAGAATGCTGAAAATCAAAGTCAAGATGATGATAGCCAAAAACAAACGACTACACCTGATCAGCCTTTAGAACAGCTAGATTTTCATATTTACTCTGCTTTCGCTATACATGCTTTAGGTGAGAATGAAACGATTATTGAAGAAATACAAGATTTCAAAAGCCCAGAACTTGATGATCAGTTGTTAAATTCTTATGGATTGCCTCTTCTATCTTATCGAATTAAAGATTTAGCTGAGTCGAGTGAAGAGGATTTTCAATACGCAGCTTCACCAAGACAAGTTCGTATTATGTCTTTAATAAGACAGCAACTAGAACAAAATATAGAGAATTTGTATCGCTTGGCTGAACATTTAAAGCGCTCAATTTTATTTTATGAATCTCATCAGATCCGTGAATATCACATGCATCCTGCATGGGTTGACCCAAATTCTGAATATGAAGATACAGAAACACCTGTAGTTGAAGTACATCGTTTAAATCGACTGAATTTACACATTCTTCTTCCAGAGGATTTATTGCATATATGGAATGATGAGCAAAGTAATGATTTGATTTTAGAATTCTTTACTGAAGTTGGCATTATTTCCCAAAAAGTTCATATCGAATATCACTTTTTGGGAGAGCGGGTGGCTTATCAAGAATTTATTCATTTATTAAAACGTATTCAAAAGAAAGAGCATGAAGTTTTTCTCGTGCTTGCTGTTGATTCAGAAATAGATCAAGACCTGATTGATGAAAAGTCTTGGATGGTTAAGGACTATATTCCAGCGGAGTTCGCGGCAAGCTGCCTTATTGCAGATCCCTCTTTAAAAATTGAAGAACTTGAACCCGCTAAAAATTTAAAAGTAGTAATTGGTCAAGAAAAAACAGCAAAAGTTCTTAATACTTTGAACTTAAATGAATTACCTCAGTACGCAGGGGAAGAGCCATATGTACTTATTCTTTCAGATCAGACAGATATAAAAGCAGCGAAGCATTTGCAGCAGCAATTTACACAAACTTCTGTTGAACCACATCACTTTATTTATGTGAAATCTTCATTGGGGCATACCCAGCATTTAGTTGATATTTATGGCTTTATGCTCAGTATGCATTTTCCTGAACATATCGTTCCTTTTGTCTCTGGAGAAAATACGGTGTCAGCACATACCTTTGTGCAGAGTGTCACTGAAAATTCAGAAGATGATGCGATGGTGTTGAATAGCTAATTTAAACTTTGAACTTAGAACGAGAATAGAATGCATACAATTTTAGGCTACTTGTGGCAGTACATCACGAATCCTAAAGCAATTATCGCCTTGTCATTGTTCGTGGCATTGATGTCTTCCTATACTTCAATTCCTCGCCATATATTTTGGGCTTTAGCATCTGCATATGCTTTAGGGCTCATTGTTTATGGAATTTATTGGCTAATTCAGCGCAAGAAGCATGCGGTTCAAGGTGAAGAGCTTGCTGAAGCAATTGAAAAAGATACTCAAGCAGAGTACGGCAAAAATAAAGATAAAGAAGAACTGCAACTTATCAGCCAACAAATGAAAGAATCTATTCAATTGATTCGTAAGTCAAAGTTAGGCGATAAGAAGGGTAATGCAGCATTATATGAATTGCCATGGTATATGGTTATTGGTAACCCAGCCGCTGGTAAAAGTTCTGCGATCTATAATTCTGGTTTAAAGTTCCCTTTTGAAGAAACCCATCAAAAAATGGTTTCGGCTGGTTTAAGTGGTACCCGTAATTGTGACTGGTTCTTTTCTACAGAGGGTATTTTATTAGATACGGCTGGTCGTTATTCGGTATATAGCGAAGATCATTCAGAGTGGTTAGGTTTTTTAAATATATTAAAGAAAAACCGTTCTAAAGCTCCAGTAAATGGCTTAATTCTTATTGTAAGTATTGCTGAACTGGTGAGCCAAAGCCCTGAACACTCATTGAAGCTCGCTAAAAATTTACGTGCTCGTATTCAAGATTTAACTGAGCGTTTAGAAGTTGTAGTGCCTGTTTATTTAGTCTTTTCAAAAATGGATTTGATTGCGGGTTTTACCGAATTTTTCGAATTCTATGAAGTCCAAGAATATAATCAGGCATGGGGTGCAACATTACCGTACGAGCAAAACTCTTCTCATAATGCGGTAGATCTTTTTGAGAAACATTACACTATTCTTTACGATGGTTTAAAAGGGGTGAGCTCGACTCATCTTAGCCGTCGACACTCTCAAAATATCTCACCGAGTGTGATGACTTTCCCATTAGAATTTAAAACATTAAAGCCTGCGTTAAAAACCTTTATTGCAACACTGTTTGAAGATAATCCTTACCAGTTCCAGCCAGTTTTCCGTGGTTTCTATTTCACAAGTGCCTTACAAGAAGGTGTAATAGAAAGTCCAATGACTGAGCAAATTGCACAAGAATTTCAGCTTTCTCAAATTGCTCAAAATGAAGTAAGAGATCAATTAAAAACAACACCTAACCATGGTTATTTCTTAAAAGGCTTATTTTCCGAAGTCATTTTAAAAGATAAAGATTTAGTTAAACAGCATGTTAATACAAGCAGAAAACGTCAACGCTACATTGCATTTATCGGTGCTTTAGCGGGTGTTTCAATTATTCTGGGTGTATGGGTTTGGTCGTATCGCAATAACCAACAGCTTATTTCTGAAGTTCAAGCTGATTTAAATAAAGTAGTTCAATTAGAGAAGGGTTCAAGCCAACAATTATCAACTCAATTGGAAGCCCTACTTATTTTACAAAGACGTCTACAACAATTAGATGAGTTTGATGAAAATAGACCTCTAAAATTTAGCTTTGGTTTATATCAAGGCAATGAGTTACGTGAAAAATTAAAAGCTGAATACTTAAAAGGCGTTAAACAAATTGTTTTAACACCTACTCAGCAAAATATTGCTCAGTATTTGCAACGTGTAAAAAATAACGAAGCGACTTTAAAAGCTAATCATACCAATGTAGAGATTAAGCAAACTGCTCAAACTCAGCAATATCTAGAGCCTTCAGATACCAATCCTCAAGATGCTTATAATGCATTAAAAGCATATTTAATGATGAGTAATCCACAGTATATGGATGCAAGTCATTTAAGTGATCAGGTAACGCGTTTCTGGCGTTCTTGGCTTGATGCCAATAAAGGGCAAATGCCACGTGCAGATATGATTCAGGAAGCTGAACAGATCTTGTCGTATGCAATGACATTAGCAAATGACAAACAATTCCCGATTTTGGATGCTGACTCTCAATTAGTTGATCAGACACGTCAAGTATTACTCTCTGTGATTAGAGGTATGCCAGCACGTGATCGTGTTTATAACGAAATTAAAATGCGTGCTGCTGTTCGCTTCCCAGCTTTGACAGTAAGTCAAATTGTTGGTGAGGCAAATAAAAATGTTGTATTGGGCAGCTATGCATTACCAGGTGTATTTACTCAAAAAGCTTGGAATGACTATGTAGAAAAAGCCATTGAGGAAGCAGCAGATAAGCCTACAGATAGTAAAGACTGGGTGCTTAATAGTCGTCAATCTGATGACTTAACTTTCTCGGGTAGCCCAGAGCAAATTAGAAAGCAGCTGACAGCACTTTATAAGCAAGAATATATTGCGGAATGGAGAAAATTCTTAAGTGGTATTCACTATGCAAAAGCAAATCAATTTGCTCAGCAAGTCAAAAATATTGATGTATTAGGTGAGCCACAAAATTCGCCAATTCGCACTCTTATTGAACGTGTAGCTATTGAAACAAATTGGGACAATCCAGTTGTTCAAGCGGAGTTAGCTGCTCCTCAAAAAGGATTTGTTGCATGGTTTAAACGTAAAGTCTTAAACCGTGATGATAAACAATTAGCAAATCAAGCAGTTGCTAATGCTCAAGGTGCTATTTCTCAAGAATATCAAATGTTCTATCAGTTGGTTCGTAAGCGTGATGATCAACAAGGTAAATCTTTACTTGATGAATATATGACGAATCTTGCTTTGGTACGTAGTAAGTTTAATGAACTTAAAAATGCGGGTGAGGTTGGACCAAGTGCAATGACATTGGTTAAGCAAACCCTAAATGAGCAGACATCGGTATTTAATCAGACTCAAAAAATTGTAGATGAAAAAATGGCGGTTGGTTTCAGTGAAATTGATCAGCAACTTTTACAAAAATTAGTGGTGAGTCCTCTTACACAAGCCTTTGAAAGTTTAATTACGCCTACACAAGATGAAATTAATAAACTTTGGGTTATGCAAGCGTACCAGCCATTTACTACAAATCTTGCTAAGAAATATCCATTTAACTCATCCGCTTCTTTACAAGCAACAAGTAGTGAAATTGGTCAAATTCTTGGTGAAAACGGTAGCATTTCCCGTTTTGTTAAAGAGAGCTTAGACCCATTTGTTATTCGTCGCGGCTATACCTTAACTTCAAAAACATGGAAAGATTTGGGTATTAGTTTAAACCCGCAATTTGTGATGAATTTCCAGCGCTATGTTGCACCTACAAATGGTATGGCAACTGGGGAATTAAATAGTCAAGCACCAGCGGCTCCAGCAACGAATCAGTCTAACTTCCAGTTCTACCCAATTCAAAACCCGCAATTGCTTTCATATACCGTTGATATTGATGGTCAGCGTATGACTTATGAAAATGGTGTACAGCAATGGGTTAACTTTATTTGGCCAAATCAAGGCAGTATTCCTGGTGCGCGTATTACGGCTGTAGATTTACAAGGTCAAACGCATACGATTTTTGATGAACCAGGTGAATATGGTATTAACCGCTTAATTGATAGTGCACAGCGTAAAGAGCAGAACGGTGGGTTCGAAATGCTTTGGCGCAGTAAGACGGATCCATCATTGTTTGTGAAAATGAACTTCCGTCTTATTAGTAGTAACTCAGGCAGTATTGGTTCAAGTCGCGGTTACTCTGGTATGCAATTGGTTGACAAAGTTACTGCTGATAAAGCTGCCCGTGTTGTATCGGCGCAGCAAGCACCAGCTCAGGCAGCTGCTCCTGCGAAACCTGCAAATCCAGTTGCTGCATTAACACAACCTGCTGCAACTCAACCAGCTGCGGGAGTTAAGCCATGACAGGGAAAATAACCTCAACATTAAAGGAGGAGGTCTAATGCATACATTAAAAACAACTCCTCTGTATTATGGGAAAAGTCCGGCACGCGGTGATTTCTTAAAAACAAAGGGTCAATATGCCTTAATACAGGTGCTTGACCAGTGGATTACAGAAGCGCTGGAATATGCAATGCAATCGACTACGTTCAAAGAGGCATATGGTACGTTGCCTCCATTGGACTTCTTCATTGCAAATCCACAAGAGAATATGTTTTTAGCTGCAAATTTACTGGCGAGCGAAGACAGTTCAGGTCGAGCTTTTCCAATGGTACTCAGTCATTTACTTGAGATTGATTTACCTTACGAAAATTTATTATATGCACCTTATAGTTATAAGCATGTTTTAGTCGATTTATTTCAAAATAATCGTGCTTTAAGAGGTATTAAAGATTCTGACTTATTATTTGGTAAGCTCAATCATTTACCAAATCAAATTCAAGTTTTATCTGAACGTGAATGTGTCGGTTTTTATGAAAACCATACAATGCATTCATTTGCTCAGTTAATGAAGCTGAATATTTATGAATTAGCTCAAAGTATGATTGGGCTAGGATTATTACTGCAGCCAATTTTACAAAATGGAACCAGTCGCTTAAATAAAGTGCTGATTTTGCCGATTAACAATCCTGCTTATTGTTATGAAATAGCCGCATTCTGGGTCAGTATCATTTGTCGTTTTTTAAGACAACATAATACTGAAGTCTTGATTGGATTGTTACATCGAGAGCAGCCAGTATTATTCTTTGGTTTTCAGGGTGCGGATATTTTAGCTCTTAGCGATATTTTTACTCAGAATATGGATAGTAAACATTGGGTTTCTTTAATAGAAGCTCAATGGATTGATACTTATTTGGAACAAAATGCTGGTTTAGCTACGCTAGAACAATCTTTATGCCAACGCCAATTAAGTTTAAATCAAGGTTTAAAACTATTTAGACAGACTTTTTTGGGTGAATAACAATGAATCAAAAATATCAAATTAAACTTTCACAATTAATAAAAGGCTGTTTTATTTATGCGATTGCAAATTATGCTTTAGCACAGCCAATTGTTGTTGAAGGTGTCGTGCCAAATGAAGCGAGTAAACAGGCCATTTTAATGAAAATGCAGTCTGTTTATGGTGCAGACCAAGTGGTAGATAAAATACAAGTTCGACCAGTAGCAGCTCCAAATGGCTGGAGTGATTCTGTAACAAGAGTGATTACACCAGATCTTAAAAAAGTTTCTCAGGGTAAATTAAGCGTTAACGGCACGCGATTTGAACTGACTGGAAAAATGCTAAATCCTACAGAAATACAACCAACTATTCAGATATTTCAAGGTTTAGTACAGCCACCATATCAATTATTTTCACAGCTTTCTGTAAATCAGGCAGAGCAGAAAGTCATTGATGATGCTTTAAAAAATCGAATTATTGAATTTGAATCTGGTAGTGCCGTGCTCACAGATGCTGGCCAAAAGATTCTTGATGAAATGGCGGTTGCTTTAAATAAAGTTGGTGGTAAAAAAGTCAAAATTGTAGGACATACCGATAGTTCTGGAGATGCGACTAAAAACTTAAAACTCAGTCAAGACCGTGCATTAGCAGTTAAAAACTATTTAGTGAGTAAAAACATTCCTGCCGATCATTTATCTGCAGAAGGATTGGGTTCTTCTAAACCTGTAGCGGATAATACCTCTCCAGAAGGAAGAAAGAAAAACCGTCGAATTGAGTTCACCGTTTTATAAACATAAGGAGAAGAATATGGCTAGCCCTTATATTACGATTGGTTGCCCAACCACAGGTGGAGGGCAAGTCATTTCTGGTAATAGTGCATTTTTAATAGATGGAATTGCAATTGCGTGCGTAGGTGATAAAGCAACTTGTCCGGTGCATAAAATGGTTTCTACGATTGTTTCTGGAGATCCAAATATGCAGGTCATGGGAAAATCAGCAGCAAGAGTAAATGATTCATTATCTTGTGGTTGTAAATTATTACCGAAACAAAGTTTGGTTAATCAAGGATAGCAGAGGATATATCTTTTCACTTAAACTTTTAACTTGAAAAGATATATGTACTAATTAAATGTTCTTAATGATATTAGATTTTTTATATAGAGATAAGAAATCGAACAAATCATATTAATGATTATGATGCTAGGTTGTTTGTCGGATAAAGCTAAATTTTGGTAATATACGGGCATTATGATTTTAAGTATTAAATTATTTAAAAATATTGAGAGTAATGATGAGTAGTTTAAAAATTTTAATTACAAAACTTTCTACAGTTGCGCGCACTGCTTTAGAAAAATCAGCTAATGCTTGTGTTCTTCAGCAAAACTACGAAATTGAAATTGAACATTTATTTTTAGAGCTACTTAATCAGCCTTTAGAAAACGATTTAAAAATTTTATTAAAAAAATATAAAATCTCAGCTGATGCTTTGGCAGATGATTTAAAAGAGACAATCTCTCAATTACCAAAAGGGAATACACGTACTCCAATTTTTGCCAAATCAATTGTGCGTTTATTTGAGCAAGCTTGGTTACTGGCTTCAGCAGAACAAAACCCTGTCATTCGTAGTGGTCATTTATTGGTTGCATTATTAACTGCACCAGATTTATATCAAATCGCAACAAGAGCTTCGAGTTTATTTGATCTTTTACCTATAGATTCAATGAAACATAAGTTTCTTGAGATTTGTGAAAAAAGCGTAGAACAACAAGAAGAATCTAAAACCTCTTCACAAGAAGAAGATGAGCTAGAACAAGTTGCTACTCCAACTGTAAAAACTCAAAAAACACCAGCTTTAGATCAATATACGATTAATTTAACTGAAAAAGCGAAGAATGGTGGAATTGATCCAGTTATTGGGCGTGAATTTGAAATTCGTTTAATGCTCGATATTTTAATGCGCAGACGCCAAAACAACCCGATCTTAACTGGCGAACCTGGTGTAGGTAAAACAGCTGTAGTTGAAGGGTTAGCTTTAAAAATTGCTCAAGGTTTAGTGCCAGAAGCTTTAAAAAATGTACATTTGCATGTTTTAGATATGGGCCTTTTACAAGCAGGTGCAAGTGTTAAAGGTGAATTTGAAAACCGTTTAAAACAAGTGATTCAAGAAGTTCAGGCTTCGGCTCACCCTATTATTTTATTTATTGATGAAGCACATACGCTTATTGGTGCAGGTGGCCAAGCAGGGCAAAATGATGCTGCTAACCTTTTAAAACCTGCTCTTGCACGTGGTGAGCTACGAACGATTGCTGCAACAACATGGGCTGAATATAAACAGTATTTTGAAAAAGATGCTGCCTTAAGCCGCCGTTTTCAGGTCGTAAAGGTTGAAGAGCCGACCGAAGAAGTTGCTGTTGATATGCTTCGTGCAATGATTCCAGTAATGCAGAATCACTTTAATTTACAAATTGATGATGAAGCAATTATCACAGCTGTACATGCTTCTCATCGCTATATCAGTGGTCGTCAACTCCCGGATAAAGCAGTGAGTGTTCTAGATACGGCGGCAGCACGTGTAGCGTTGACCCAAAATGCACAGCCAGTCAAACTTGATCAATTGAAGGCACAAGAACATAACTTAAAGCTTGAACAGCAAATTTTGGAAAATGAACATCGTCAGATTCCAATACATCATGAACGATTAGAGAACCTGAAAAATCATTTAGAGTCTTTACAAAATGAGATTCAAGAGACTCAGGAACAATGGCAAAAAGAATTAGAGCTAGTTCGTAAAATTCAGGAATTAGAAGCGCAGAGTCATTCTAATGAGTCTGAAGCCTACGATCAGATTAATTTAATGCGCAAAGACCTTGCTGATCTTCAAGGTCAACAGCCATTAGTTTTTGAGCGCGTAAATTCTCAAATTATTAATGAAATTATTTCTGATTGGACCGGTATTCCTGTTGGGAAAATGGTAAATGATGAAATTAAGCAAATTTTAACGCTTGAAGATAAATTGGGCGAGCGTGTAATGGGCCAAGATTATGCACTTACACAATTGGTTCAGGGTATTAAAACATCAAAGGCTAAATTAGAAGATCCAAATAAACCTCAAGGTGTATTCCTTTTAGTTGGCCCTAGCGGGGTGGGTAAGACTGAAACCGCAATTACCTTAGCAAATGAGCTATATGGCGGTGAGCAGCATTTAATCACGATTAATATGTCTGAATATCAAGAAGCGCATACGGTATCTTCGCTTAAAGGTGCACCTCCAGGATATGTGGGCTATGGTCAAGGCGGTGTGCTAACTGAAGCAGTACGCCGTAATCCATATAGTGTTGTACTACTCGACGAAATTGAAAAAGCACATAGTGATGTACAAGAACTGTTCTATCAAGTATTTGATAAAGGTACTTTAGAAGATGGTGAAGGTCGCGTTATTGATTTTAAAAACACGACCATTTTATTAACTTCAAATGCAGGTTCAAGTGCAATTATGCAGGCGTGTTTAAATCAGCCTGTTGAAGAATGGCCTACAGCAGAAGAATTAATCGAACACTTAAAACCAAGTTTATATAAACAATTTAAACCAGCCTTTTTAGGGCGTATGAGAGTTGTGCCATATTTCCCGTTGCATGACGATTTGTTGGTTCGAATTATTAAACACAAATTAGGCAAAATTACCGCCCGAATTGAAAAACAATATGGAACAGAAGTCCAATATTCAGATGACCTGGTCGAGTTGCTACTCAGCCGTTGTACTGAAGTGGATAGTGGCGCCCGTAATGTCGATAACATCTTAAATTCGACAGTTTTACCTGCTTTGGCAACTGAAATTTTGGTAGCGCTAGCAGATCAAAAATTGCCGAAAGTAATCATGATTGATGCGAAAGATGATGAAATCCAATATTTATTAGATCCAGTAGCAAAGCCTGCTAAAAAACGGACTAGTAAAAAGTTGAAATCAGAAGTTTAAAATTAATAGAGCCAAAATTAGATGAGTATTGACATTTCTGAACTACTTAAACCCATTAATGACAGCTTAGTTTGTGGAGAGGATTATTCATTTTCTAATGAATTTCACGAAATAAAGAAAGCAAGGACAGAGGACGATCTACTATTAGATCAGGGGGATTGGGTTGCTGAGCGGAAACAGGCAGACTGGGATTTTGTTGCAAAGAGCGTAAGCACTTTGCTTACAGAAAAAACCAAAGATATCCGTCTATTAACATGGTTAATAGAAGCCTGGACTCATCTACACGGCTTTGAAGGTATGGTAAAGGGTTTAACGTTAACCCATACCATGCTGAACCAGTACTGGCAGGATATTCATCCGATTATTGAAGATGATGATTTGGACCAACGTATTGGTTTATTACAAGGTTTAATTAATCAGTTGCCTGGTTTGTTGAAGAAAGTCTCTTTAACTAACACAGTGCCTTATTACAATTTGCTTGATTACGATAATTTTCTATATCACGAGAACATTCGTCGTAAGCAAACTGAAGATTACGACAGCCAATCAGGCCCATCTGAATTGGAACAATTTGATCAAGCGATCTTTAATACATCTAAAACCTTTCAATATTCAAATTATCAAGAATTTACTTCAGTTTTAACTGAATGGAATGTCTTAAAGCAGACGCTTGATCATTTAATGGGATTGGATGCACCAAGTTTTGCTTCAATTGATTCTGCATTTGAAACAATTCACAGCACTTTACGCAAGATTTATAAAGCAGAGGCTTTTGGTGCTGGGCTTACCCAAACCCAAGAACAGGCTGCTGTTATCACGACTCCTTCTATGGAAAATCAAGTGCCTGTACAAATCGTATCGGAGCAGCCTATGTTTCAGCCCCAAGCACAAACTCACTTGGCTAACCGTGAGCAAGCAATGAAAGTGCTACAAGAAATAGCCGATTATTTTCAGGCCAATGAGCCACATAGCCCTGTGAGTTATATGCTTCAAAAGACCATTAAATGGAGTCAAATGCCATTACATGAATGGTTGGCACAAGTCATTAAAGATGAAAATCCATTACAAATGGTTCAGGAAATGTTAGGTGTACAGCCTAAAAATGAATATGAATAAAGATTGGTAAAGACATATGTTTAAAGCTGAAAAAGTCCTGTGGGGCGAAGGTTTATTTTTAAGACCTCAACATTTCCAAATTCAAGATACGTATCATGAACAACGCTTAAATCACACCGTTCGCGCTGTTGTACCATTTTCATATGGTGTTCAAAAACTCAGTTTTGATGAAGCACAGCTTAGTACACATATTCTTGCGCTTGAGTCAGTAGAAATGATTTGGCAAGACGGTGAAATATACCAAGCACCGGCTTATGACTTATTACCTGAACCAATTTTGCTTGATGAGCTTAATTTACGTGGTGAGATGGTCATTTATTTGGCATTACCACTACTACAAGCCAATAAACAAAATTTAATCGATCAAAACCAGTCACAGAAGGGACGTTATCAATCGCATCTTGTAGAGACTCACGATCTTTTCACAAATGCGACAGAAGCAGATATCAGCTTGTTACGTCGTCGAGCTGTGTTTAAATTATTAGATGCAAACAGCAATCCTGATCATAATCTGGATGGTTTCCTCTATTTGCCAATAGGTAAAATTAAACGTCAGAGTTCAGGTGCTTTTGAAATTGATCGCAAATTTATTCCACCTATTTTGCATGTCGATGCATCTGAGACATTAGTTTCGAATTTAAAAAGAACATTGAATGTTATTAAGGCAAAAATTAAAACCATTCAAACCAACAACCGTGAAAATGAACAGAAATTAATTGAATTCCGTTCAGGTGATATTGTTTCGTTTTGGTTGGTCAATGCTTTAAATACTGCACATGCTGGTCTGAACCATTTCTTACAATATCCGCAAATTCATCCAGAACGATTGTTTTTTGAATTATTGCGTTTAGCAGGCTCATTATTAACTTTTTCGACAGCTTATGAAGTCGATCAGTTACCTGCATATAAACATCACAATTTACAAGAAAGCTTTACTCAGCTCGACACCATTTTGCGTGATTTATTAGACACCATTATTTCTAGTCGTTACATCAGTATTGCACTTAAAGAAATTCGACCTTCATATTGGGTGGGAAGTCTTGAGACAGATAAGATTACTCGTGACACTAGACTTTATATAGCCGTATCAAGTAGTGCAATGCAGACTCACGAGTTGATTCAGATTGTACCTCTACGATTTAAAATCGGTAGTACGCTGGATGTTGAGCAGCGTGTGGTTGCAGCATTGCCGGCTATTCCATTACACCACTTAATTCAAGTTCCAACGGCTATTCCGGTACGTTCTGGCGTGAGTTATTTCGAAATCGAACCGCATCATGAACTCTATCAGCGTATGTTAGATTCAGAGACGATTTGTATTTACGTTCCTGCGGGCTTCCAAGATATCAGTATTGAGCTGATTGCGGTCATGAACGCTTAAAGATAAAGGAGAGAAAAATGTCACAATCTACAGGTGCTCCTTCTTTATTTGATGACGGGCAAATCGGGACTGGAGGAAACAACAATAGTCAGTCCCAAGCAAAACTGCAGGCAATTAATCTGATTGATTTATTGCATGATGGTTTTTATTTAATCTTCTTGATTCGAAATCAGTATGTGCCAGCCGACCCACAACGGTTTCGTGAAAAGATTTTAGATTTGCTTAATCGTTTTGAACAACAAGCTAAAAAGTTGCAGTTTTCAGCAGATGATATTCATGATGCTAAATATGCATTTTGTGCATTGATTGATGAAACAATCGTGACCCAACAAGACCCAAGCTATTTTAATTTGCAAAATGCTTGGTTGATTAGTCCGTTGCAATTGAGCTTATTTGGTTCTCAATTGGCGGGTTATCAGTTCTTCGAAATATTAGAACTATTGCGAAGCCGTGGAAAAGACCGTTTAGCCGCTCTTGAAGTATTTCATTACTGTTTATTATTAGGTTTTCAGGGTAAATATCGAATTGAGTCTATTGAAAGCTTAAATCATTTGGTTGCACGAGTAGGCGACGAAATTGATTATTTAAAAGGTAAAAAAGTTGCTTTTTCGCCCTTCTCGGCAATTCCCGATCAAATACGAAATATTATTCATCGCGAATTACCTTTTTTCTGGATTTTGATTTTCTTGTTGATTTTTGCATTGCTTACCTTCGCGGGTCTAAGATTTATGCTCAATAATCAAAATGATAAAGCATTATCTAGCTATCAAAATGTGATTTCTGCCCCACAAGAGCAGGCACATATTACAATTTATTTACCTTGATGATGGAACGAAATGGCTCAGGAAAAACCAACTTCTATTCGAGTTTTGCAATCGAATAAAAAAAAGTCGAGATCACCAGTAATTTATATCATCATTGGTATTATTGCAGGGGTGTTTGTAAGCATCTCACTGTTCCTGTTCTTGTCTCAACCGTATTCGTCAGAACCTACAATTGTTGAGAATAAATCAACTCAAGATCAAGAACGTGATCCAGTATTAATGACGAACTCTTCTACACATGAGCAAGCTACAAATGGTCAGCAAGAACAAACTGATCCAATGAGCCATGATGGTTTTGAACAACCTAAAGAAAATGAACTGAGTAGTATTTTTAAACCAGCTCCTCATAAAAATGTGGCTCCAACAACACAGCAACGTGTTTCACCTTTTGATGCACAGTTAACAGGTGAACGGGTAGCACCTAAGCAACAAGTTGTGGCTAAACCAACTCAACCCATACAGCCAGCTCAGCAAAAATCTATCGCTCAACCTAAGGTAGTTCAAGCTAAACCTGCTGAAGCTAAGCAAGCTCCAGCTGAGCCAGAAGCTGAGGTGGAATCACCAAAAGCATCGGTTGATATCAAAGTGACTCGCAGTCCATTTGCGGTGAATTAGTAAATTCATGATGATTTTTCTAATTTTCTTTTGTTTTGCCTGCCTTGCTATAGGGCTGGCATTTTTAATGTCTTACGAACTCAGAAGTAAGGGTAGAACATTTATTCTATCTTTATTACCTCAAGGGCGCCGACAACTGAATCAAGTACGGCAATTTGCCCAAACCATGAATCAGGCAGCTGCACCTGAAAAATTACAATCTCATTGGCATTTGCAGCAATGATGGATTGTAATTGCAGGATTTTTCTTATTTGCCAGTATTTTAGTTTTTGCTTTTACTCGCCCAATTAGCTCAACTCGGATTGAAGCCGAATATTTGAAAAAAACTGATCCGCAAATTTATACGTTATTAAATGGAGAAATCTTATCACCACCGCCTGAAGTCGATGAAGGTCTGATTGAAGCGGCAATTGTTGAAGCGACGCAATTAGAACAACAATATGCTTCTCAAGACAGTGGTGCAATTAATTCTTCACCTATTGATAAAGCAAGTTTTGATGGTCGTGCAATTTTAGATACCAACATGGTCAATCGTAAGTGGGACAAAATGAACCCACGCTATAAGCAGCGATTACTCATGGTCTTTAAAATTATGAAAGAGCAATATGGTTATGAACTTGTTTTGCTTGAAGGTTATCGCAGCCCAGGCCGCCAAAATATGTTGGCAGGCAACCCGAATACCACCAAGGCAAAAGGGTATCAGAGTTACCATCAATTTGGTTTAGCGGCAGATGTAGCATTTAAACGAAATGGTAAAGTTGTTATTTCTGAACGTGATCCATGGGCTATGCAAGGGTATCGACTGTATGGGCAAGTTGCAGAGTCAGTTGGACTGACATGGGGTGGTCGCTGGAAATCTATACAAGACTATGGTCATACGGAGTATAGAATGCCTGGTTTGAGGAAAACTCAGGAAATGGCGGAAAAATTAATTGCTGAAAGCTTAAATGAAATAAGTTAAAAGCTTAAGAGCGTGATTCGAAACGATCGTGCAATAAAGTAGTCATCTTATCAGCAAGCTGGGAAATCAACCCAGCTTTTTCCCATGTGTAAATTGAAACTACCATAGGTGAAGCATCGCCTAATGACCTATATTTACGTACACCACGACCTATAGTGGTACTTACAGGGAGTAAAGATATTCCTAAACCCGTTTCAACACTCACTAAAACACTTTCTAAACTACTGCCTGTAAAAGCAATATACCAACGTCTTCGTTCACGTTCTAAGGTTTCAAACATTTCGTCTCGATAAAGTCCTCCTTGGGGGAAAGTCACTAAACGAATTGGATCGGACATTGGTGTGGTGGTATTTTCACTTTCAAACCACGCCATTTCTTCTGGAAAAGATGCATAACAATCAGCACTAGCGGCTGGTTCTTTTACAATAATAATATCCAGCTCACCATTTCGATAACGCTCTGTTAGGTTATGGCTTAGGCCAGAAGTAACATCTAAACGAATAGACCGATGGGCTTGTGCGAACATGCCGAAAATTTCTGCCATAGCGGTACTCATCATATCTTCTGGTAAGCCAATCCGAATAGGAATACTACCTGCTGGATCTTTTAGAACGGCTTCGGCTTCTTGTTGAAGTGTCAAAATCCTTTGAGCATAACCAATTAAATATTCACCTGAGGCAGTCAATTGTAAAGGTCGTGATGTGCGATCAATAAGTGAATGACCAACAGATTCTTCAAGACGTGCCAACTGCTGACTAATCGTTGATTGTGTCAGGTGTAACTTATCAGCAGCGGCGGTAAAACTGCCACTTTCGAAAATAGTCACGAATGCACGAAGAAGACGAGGGTCAAACATAAGAATTATCACCAACTAGGCAAAGAGCGGAACGCTTAAGTATTTATAATCTTAATACAATCGATTAAATAATTTAATTTCCAAATACTTTTAAGCACGCTTATTCTAGTTCCAAATTGTTCTACTCTTAAAGTTTACTTAGATCTTTTTATACTTAAGTTTCTTATATGAATCAATCTGCTCGTTGCTACAGCATGCTTGTTCAAGCGAATACCGTGAAATTGAAAAGTTACTTCTTTTAGCAGGTGCAAAGTAGTTGAGGATAACGGATGAAAGAAAATCAAATGTTTTTACGCCAAGCCATTGAACTTGCTTATCACAATATTGAAAAGGGGGGTAGACCATTTGGCGCAGTGATTGTAAAAGATGGTCAAGTGATTGCCACGGGTGTAAATCAAATTTTGACGACTAATGATCCAACGGCTCACGCTGAATTACTTGCAATTCGTGCAGCTAGTCAAGTTTTAGGATCTGCGAACTTAGAAGGCTGCTCGGTGTATGCAAGTGGACATCCATGCCCAATGTGTATGGCTGCAATGCGTTTAGCAGGTATCAAAGCAGTTCACTATGCATATTCTAATGAAGACGGAACACCCTTTGGTTTATCTACAGCTGAAATATATGCTGATCTTGCAAAACCATTTGCTGAGCAGACTATGAAAATTGAATATGTACCTGTTCGATTTGAAGGCCGTACTGACCTATATGCACTTTGGCAAAATTATCAAACCAATAAGTCAGGCCCAGAGTAATGAAGCAGTCTGGAGCTTCCTTGGCTAGGCCGATGCTCATCGTAACAGTTGCTTTGGTTGGACTTAATTTAAGACCTTTTATGACGAGTATTGGTCCATTAGTCTCCAATATTCGGGCAGGAACTGGATTAAGTCTACAAGGAATAGCTTTACTCACTTTATTACCGATGATGTTGATGGGCGTTATTGCCTTTGTTGGTCCAATTGTACAGAGCGTGGTTGGGGAACGTAGCGTTGTTTTGGGCTCCTTACTGACTATTTTTATTGGATGCGTACTAAGATTTTTATTTCCTACTGCTGAGGGTTTAATTACCAGTGCAGTCGTGATTGGTTTAGGCGTCGCGCTGATACAAGCAGCTTTTCCTGGCATTATCAAAAGAGAGTTCAGCCAATATATTGGTCCGATGATGGGCCTTTATTCAGCCATGCTTATGGGCGGCGGCGCATTAGGCGCATGGTTAGCGCCTGTGCTCTCCAATATAACGGGTTTATGGTCTGTTGGACTGGCTTTCTTTGCTATACCAGCTGTATTGGCATTAATCTCAACATTTATTTTTTTACCTTCTATCGTAAGTTCGAATACACCTCCAGCCCCTGTAAAGATGTTGCTTAAGAAACCAAGAACATGGTTATTAATGCTGTGCTTTGGGCTCGTTAATGGTGGCTATTCCTCGGTTGTTGCTTGGTTAGCACCTTCATTTCAAGATCATGGTTGGAGTAGTGGACAAAGTGGAAAATTGCTCGCTTTACTTGCTTTAAGCCAAGCAGCATCAGCATTAATTTTGCCTATTTTAGCTAGACAATATAAAGATCGCCGTCCATGGCTATGGTTTACTCTATTCATGCAATTTGCTGGGTTTTCTGGACTTGCATTTATGCCCGAGTTTGCAGCTATTTTATGGGCAATTTGTTTAGGCATTGGCTTGGGAGGCTGTTTTGCTCTAACACTTATTGTTGCACTTGACCATTTTAAAGAACCTAGCAATGCAGGAGCTTTATCTGCACTGATGCAAGGTGGAGGTTTTTTACTTGCGGCAATACCACCTTGGGTTTTAGCAGCATTGCATGACTTTACAGGCGCTTATAAAGCGGGATGGATTTTTCATTTATGTTGTGTGCTGCTCGTGATGGCTTTAGTGGTAAGGCTGGCACCTGAAAGTTATAGCAAAATTCACCTATAAAATATGGTGTGATTAGAGAATATTACATACCTAAAGAAATGCTATTTGGCTACAAATAAGGTTAAAGAAGAGTGTTAGGATAATACTGAAATTTTTAGATTTTAAATGAATACAACAATATTTGGTTTTTATGACATCTTCATTGAAAAAAATTGCCTTACTCAAACAAGGCTTAGGAAAAAATAGTCTATTTGAGACAGGCATAGCTGGAACTTTACAGGCGATTGAGCATTTAGGATATGTGCAGATTGATACCATCTCTGTCGTTGAACGTGCTCATCACCATATATTGTGGAGCCGCGTGCCTGAGTATGATTTAAGCCATTTAAACAGTTTGGTTCGTGAGCGTCAGATTTTTGAATATTGGTATCATGCGGCGTCTTATCTTCCTATGAAAGATTATCGATATGCTTTGCCTGCCATGATGTCGGTTAAGAATGGAGAAAGTCGTTATTTCAATAGAGGTGATCAACACCTGATGAATGAAATATTGGCGCGTGTTCGTGCCGAAGGTAAAATTCGACTACGTGATATTGACAAGAAAAATAAAAAGAGTTTAGGGAATTGGTGGGATACAGGTCCGGGTCGCCGTGCTTTTCAGCAGTTATATATGCAGGGCGATCTGATGATCTGTGAGCGTAACGGCATGGAAAAAGTCTATGATTTGAGTGAACGCTGCTTGCCTGAAAATATTGATTTAAGAATGCCTTCACTTTACGAATATGCGCAGTATTTATTTAATAATACGCTTCGAGCACATGGGGCATTTACATGGAAACAATTAGTTCATTTAAAGAAAAATGATTTAAAAGAGGCTATGCGTATTGTGCTCAAAGAGCAGGTTGATGCTGGTGTTGTATCAGCGGTTAAACTTGCTGACGGTCAAACCCTATATGTAGATGCAGCTGCAATAGAACAAAAAGTGGAGACTGATTTTGGTTTAAAAATACTTTCACCTTTTGATAACTCGCTTATTCATCGTGACCGCTTAACTTGTTTATTTGAGTTTGATTATCGGATCGAATGTTATGTACCAGTAGCCAAACGGGTATTTGGATATTTCTGTTTACCTATTCTTTACCAAGATGAGTTGGTCGGCCGAATCGACTGTAAAGCACATCGGAGTGTGAAAGAGTTAGAGGTAATTAGCTTACATTTAGAAAAAACAGTAAAAGATAAAGAGCATTTCTTTTTCGAGTTAGATCAAGAACTCAAACGCTTCGCAGCATTTAACCAATGTTTAACTGTGAATGACAAAGTAAGTCAGCTTATTCGCAGCAATAAGTAAATAAACACTATTTGGGATTTAAAAATAAAACACCAAAAGAATTATAGCTTTTGGTGTTTTTACTTTTTTAGGTTAAAGACATACGGTATTCAATAACACCGGGTTTTTGTGCAATCCAGTCATATAGTTTTTGAGCTGTATGATTGGTTTCTTGGGTATGCCAGTATAAACGGTCGCAGTTTTGTTCAATGGCTTGCTTCTGAACATATTCGATAAGTTGTTTACCAATATGTTGCCCACGGGCTTCAGGTGAAACATAGAGGTCTTCTAAATAGCAGTAATTATTCTCTGCCCATGTTGAGCGATGAATAACATAATGCACAATTCCTAAAACATGTTCGTCCTGTTTGGCAACGGCACAATACACAGGTTCTTTTTCATTAAAAAAACGATCCCAAGTTATTTTTGTGACCTGAAGAGGCAAACTAACTTGGTAAAAATTTTGATAGGCAAGCCAATATTTTTCCCACTGTGAATAGTCTTGTTGCTGAACAGGGACAATTTGAATATCTTGATTTTGCATAAAAAACACACTCTATTTTTAAAGTAATAAAAATTGACAACTGAAGTGTAGTTTTGAAAGTGGTATTTTTATAAGGTACACTTTTGATATTTTTTACAGTACCAGTTTTGTTATGGCTGCTTCAATTTCTGCGCCTTTTCCACATTTAATTTTGCCAAAGGGCCAGATTAAAGACGGACTATATTCAGCTCTACGTGATGCTATTTTAGATGGAAGGCTCACTGCCGGAACAAAATTACCCTCAAGTCGTGCTTTAGCAGACATGATGTCGATTTCACGAAATTCTGTATTAGCTGCACTTGAACGGTTACTCGATGAAGGATATTTATTTACTAAACCGAGTTCAGGGACTTACGTTGTCGAGGTTGTACCAGATCAACTCATACATATCCAAGAAATTTCAAAAAAAACGACAACAAGTAAGCCTCATACCTTAAATATTAATCCGAATATAGAAGCGTTATTGGCTTCATGGCGAGAGCAGTCGTCGTCAAGTCAAAAGAAAAAAATGTTCCATGTGGGAGTGGGCTGTGTTGACTTGTTTCCGCATCAGCTTTGGGGGAAGCTATTAACTCAAGCTTGGCGACAATCTTATTATCAATTGGGTCAATTTCATGACCCTCATGGTTATTTACCACTGCGTCAGGCGATTTGCGAATATGTGCGCTCAACCCGTGGGCTGAATTGTAATGAACAGCAAATTATAATTGTAAATGGAACACAGCAGGCCATTCATTTGACTGCCTATGCCTTACTTCAAACAAATGATGAGGTGTGCCTAGATGAGCCGGGTTATGATGCAGCCTTTAATATTTTTCGAAGTTTTGGGGCTAAGGTCAATTTAATCGAGAGTGATGAAGAGGGGATGCAAGTCTCTGACATTACAGATCATTATTTAAAAAGCAAACTTGTTTACACTGCGCCATCGCATCAGTTTCCTTTAGGTGGAACTTTAAGTTTGACTCGCCGTTTTGCATTATTAGATTGGGCGAATAAAGCAGAAAAATGGATTTTTGAAGATGACTATAATAGTGAATTCCGCTATGGCACTCACCCCATCCAAGCCCTACAAGGCTTAGATCAGCAGCAACGTGTTGTTTACTCTGGTACTTTTACCAAGATGATGTTTCCTGAGTTTCGCTTAGGTTTCATGGTCGTACCTGAGGCATTAATTGAAACCTTTAGTGCTGCTAAATATTATACTGACGTGCGAAGTTCATATTTAGAACAAGTTGCTTTAGCGCTATTTATACAACAAGGTCACTATGCTAGGCATGTGCGAAAAGTTCGAAAAGCGTGCTATGAACGCCAGCAGACACTAATTAAAGCAATTAATGAGTATCTTCCACACATACTTGATGTTCAGCCCACAGACTCAGGCATTCATCTTATATGCTGGTTAAAAGGCGCATGGACTGAGCAAGAATTTATTACTCATTGTTCGACTTTAGGTTTGGCGGTTCAGCCTCTATCTCGATATTGTCAACGAACACCGAAAAAGGCTGCTGTTTTATTAGGCTATGCTGCGCATCAACCTGAGGAAATTATAGAAAATATTAAGAAATTGGCTTTAACTTTAGACAAATAAAATAGCGAGTTTTTTAAACTATATATGAAAGATTGGTTAATTTTACTTTTTAATAAATAAAGTAAATTATTCAGTAAAATTTAATAATTTTATGAAATTTAACTAAATAGCGAAAATATTTTAAATTTAAAATAATATTAATCTTATTTTAAGCTAGCTTTATTATTCTAAAAACATCAAAGCTCATCTAAGTACACCTTTTAGCCACATTCTCCAGATGTGGCTCTTTTTATGGAAAATTTAAAAAGTTAACAAAATAAATAAACTAATAAGATTAAATATATAGAATAGTTTTAATCTTCTTCCATAGCATTACTATAAAACTTAACGCCTAATTTAATACGATCTCGGCCATTACTCATACGCCAGCGATTTGTATCGCGTAAAGAATATACACAACCACAATATTCTTGTTGGTAGAACTCTTCACGTTTGCTAATTTCGATCATGCGACTAGAGCCACCATTCTTTCGCCAGTTATAGTCCCAGTATTGAATTTCCGGATAGTGAGAAGCAGCACGAATCCCACAATCATTGATTTGCGTCATATTTTTCCATCTTGAAATCCCTAATGAGCTACTGATTAAGCTAAACCCATGTTCATAAGCATATAAAGCAGTACGTTCAAAACGCATATCAAAACACATGGTACATCGGATACCGCGTTCAGGTTCATTTTCCATACCTTTGGCACGCGCAAACCAGTTGTCTGTATCATAATCTGCATCAATAAATGGAATATTATGTTTTTCTGCAAATCTAATATTTTCTTCTTTACGAATAAGATATTCTTTTATTGGATGAATATTCGGATTGTAAAAGAATATAGAAAAATTTATTTCGGATTCAATTAATGCTTCCATTACTTCACCTGAGCAAGGCGCACAGCATGAATGAAGTAATAGTTTATTATGTCCTAATGGGAGCTCGATTTTTTGACGTTGAATGGTCATAATTTAAAAATTAACTTATGTTTCTATATATTTTAAGTTTTTTAAAATCATATTGTAATGATTTTTTTTCAATTTAAGATGAAAATTTTTATTTTTTATTTTGTAATATTAATTTGGATTAAATAAAATTCAACGCTATTAATATAATAAATATATTATATTAACCTAATATCAATGAGGTGATTTTTAATTTTATAGCAAGAAAAATTATGGGTCACTAGAAATGATGATAATTCTACATTGCTGTAACTATTTGTCTTTTAGGTATTTATTTTTCATATTTTGATTGGAAATTAGTGTGATGGGTGTCACAAATAAGTATTATTTTTTAAAATTCAATTATTTTTTAGATTTATGTTTTTAATAATTTTATAATATAACAGCTATTATGTTTTTCTAATTTGAGTATGTGATATTTTAAGATATGGACGATTGGCAATGTAAGTATTGTAATGGTTACATTATGGTTAATCATTCAAAGATAGGAGTAGGAGAAAAAGTTTACTTTTTGGTATATAAATTCGATGCAAAAAATGAAAGAAAAAAATTATATAAAAAAGGAATAGTGATTGCTCGTTGCGATAATATTTTACATATCGAATCAAGAAAAAAGACATATAAAATTGAAGAAGCTAAAGTCTATCCATTAGGTGCTCCTATGCCATTTGTTTACAACATGTTTTGGATATGTGGCTGTGAAAGAAGGCAATAGCATTTTATAAGGTCTAATAAAATTTAACTTCAAAACATTGTCTGTTTTTTATGAATTATTGAGTGCTAAATACTTTTACTAAATTTTAGTTGTTATAAACAATCCCATAAATGAATGATTAAAATTTATATTTCTCATTTGACAAAGTTTTCTCATGCTTTTATAAAACCTCAACTAAACTTGAGATTAATAAAAATGACTGAAACGAATCAGAGCCGTTTGTTGACTGTAGGTGAAGTTGCAAAGCGTAGTGGCGTTGCCGTTTCAACACTTCATTTTTATGAATCAAAAGGTTTAATTAAAAGTATTAGGACCAATGGAAATCAACGCCGTTTTACTTTAGTAGTTTTGCGTTACATAGCGATCATTAAAATTGCGCAAACTGTGGGTATTCCACTAGAGGAAATTAAACAAGCTTTAAGCTAGTACCCAATGGGATCTAAATTAACTGCACAGCAATGGAAAGAGTTATCTCTTGACTGGCGGAAAAATTTGGATGATCGTATTCAAAAGCTTACGCGGCTGCGAGATGAGATGGATTGGTGTATTGGCTGTGGATGCTTGTCATTAGAACAATGTCCTTTAAGAAACCCAGATGATGTATTGGGACAAGAAGGCGTTGGAGCACGTATTTTAGAAAGGTCGTAGCTCATACATCTGTTGCTTGATCTTATTCATCATAATTTACCGCTTGGAATAATTCATTATTTTGTAAGTTACTCTCTATGAAGGTTTTTTATTGTAAACAAGTCATATAAAACATGAGTTTTTTTGATATCTTTAGCTTTTTTAGTAAGAAGTAAAATTTATGAAAAAAACAATCTTTCTTGGATTAGCGCTTGTTTCGTTAACGGCTTGCTCAGCAGTACAACATAAAGAGTCAACTCCACCAAAAATTGGTTCACCAAACCCAGCAAGTAAATATTGTGTTGATCAAGGTGGAAAATTAGAAATTAGAAATGAAGCAAATGGTCAGGTTGGTTACTGTCATTTGCCAAATGGTCAAGTGGTCGAAGAGTGGAAATTATTCCGCGACAACCAAGCTAACTGTGTAGCTGAAGAAGCTCAAAAATTAGTAGGTCAGTCTGGCTTAACTGATGACCAAATCAAACAAACAACCAAGTCAGAAATTGTACGTAGAGTCGCTCCAGGTCAGCCAATGACAATGGATTATCGTACAAACCGTGTCACTGTTACCATTGATCCATCAACTAAAAAAATTACCAACGCGAACTGTGGTTAATTTTTAAATTAAAATTTGAACCAAGATCTAATGAACAAGCCTGTCAAAAGATGGGCTTTTATTATTTTTCAGCTATTCAAAAAAAAGCCCCTAGCGGACTAGAGGCAGAAAAACTTCAGATGCAAGAACAGGTGAATTATGCATCTGAGTTAAGTAGGTTGTATCAAACCATGTAAAGCACTTTACCAGTAAAAATGAGTAAAAATAGGGGCGTGCGACTAATGGCTAATATATGCTGTTTGTTATTTATACAAATTGATGTATTAAATTAATTTAAGAATCGTTTTAAACATCTACTAAAAAAAGAAGTCTTAAAATTTATGACTATGGACTCATGAGCTTAGGGTTCTTGTTCAACCGTTGTCTTTTTGTGCGACTACCCAAGAGTTATTCGTGATTTGTATTTGGCTTAATGATAATTTTAGAGCTATCCGCAAGGACACAATAATGACGAACATACGAATAATAATGAATCTAAGGTAGGACCCAGTGTTTATTAGTGTATTTGATCTTTTTAAAATTGGCATCGGCCCATCTAGCTCCCATACAGTTGGACCCATGCGAGCGGCATACAGTTTTGTAGATGATTTATTTAAACAAAACAATTTACAAGCAACGGTTAGAGTTCAGGTGAAGTTATACGGTTCGCTTGCAGCAACGGGTGTTGGTCATGCAACAGACAAGGCTGTTCTGTTAGGTTTAATGGGCTTTGACCCTGAACATATCGATACTCAATTGAGCACAAGCTTGATTGAAGATGTTATTGAAAATAAAGCCATCCAGCTTAATCAACAAAAGAGTATTTGTTTTGACTATAAGCATGATGTGCTTTTTTTAGATGAATCTTTGCCTTATCACCCCAATGCAATGGAACTGATTGCCTATAATGAAGCCGAAGAAACTTTGTACGCAGAAACTTATTATTCGGTTGGTGGTGGTTTTATTGTTAGTCAAAGGCAATTAACACAAACCCAGACTGAAACCAATGACGTTAAGGTTCCATATCCATTTCACAGTGCGGCTGAACTTTTAAGCTTATGTAAAACTCATCATTTATCAGTGAGTGAGTTAATGCTTGAAAATGAAAAAAGCTGGCGTAGTGAAGCTGAGATTCGTAGCAAGATTATGGAAATCTGGAAAGTGATGCAGCAGTGCATTCACAACGGATTAATTAATGAAGGCATATTACCGGGCGGATTAAACGTAAAACGTCGGGCTAAAAAAATTCACGATAAGTTATTAAATAAGAAAAACTCAAACCTGATTGTGACGACTTTCCATGCGATGGAATGGGTCAATTTATTTGCCTTAGCGGTAAATGAAGAAAATGCTGCTGGCGGTCGCGTGGTGACGGCACCTACAAATGGAGCAGCAGGGATTATTCCGGCGGTCTTATATTACTACGTGACTTTTTCTAAAGACTTTTCTGAAGATAAAGTGGTTCGCTTTTTTCTAAGTGCGGCAGCCGTCGGCATTTTATGTAAACTCAATGCTTCTATTTCTGGTGCAGAAGTAGGGTGTCAGGGAGAAGTTGGCTCAGCATGTGCGATGGCTTCGGCGGGTTTAGCCGAGATTTTAGGAGCATCTCCTGAGCAAGTGGAGCATGCGGCTGAAATTGGGCTTGAACATAACTTGGGTTTAACGTGTGACCCGATTGGTGGTTTGGTTCAGGTACCTTGTATTGAACGAAATGCGATTGCGGCTGTAAAAGCGATTAATGCAGCACAAATGGCACTTCATGATGAAGGTGAGCATTTTGTGACTTTAGATAAAGTTATTCAGACCATGAAGGAAACAGGCAAAGATATGTCTGAGAAATATAAAGAAACTTCAAAAGGTGGCCTCGCTGTTAACGCGATTGAGTGTTAAAAAAATGAGATGGGGACGAGGTGGCCCCATCTCATTTTAAACATTAAGCCTCGCGAGCAACTAAAGTTAAAATGTCGTAAGTTGCGACAAGTTCACCGCGTTGGTTTTTGACTTTAATATCCCATACCACAACCCCATGTGCAGGCTGAGATGGGTCTTTTTGTGGTTTAGGTGTTTTCTGTTTACATGTGAGTTCAACCTGTATTGAGTCTCCAATTTTAACCGGTTCAACAAAGCGTAAGTTGTCCATACCGTAGTTGGCAATCACAGGGCCTTGTGCTGCATCTACAAATAGACCTGCTGCGGCAGACACAATGAAATATCCATGTGCAACACGCTCACCAAAGAAAGACTCGGCAGCTGCAATTTTGTCGGTATGAGCATAGAAATAGTCACCGCTTAAACCAGCAAAGTTAACAATATCTGCTTCGCTTACGGTGCGACGCGCCGTTAATAAACGTTCACCAATGACCAGTTCATCAAATGACTTTTTAAATGGATGTACACGGTCTTCATTAACTTTTGAGCCAGCAGTCCATGAGTGAGTAATTTGCGTCAGGCTATTTGGAGAACCTTGAATTGCAGTACGCTGCATGTAGTGTTTAACGGCGCGAATACCACCTAACTCTTCACCGCCACCTGCACGGCCAGGTCCGCCGTGTACTAAATGTGGAAGTGGTGAACCATGTCCGGTACTTTCTTTTGCTGACTCTGCATCGAGTACATGCACACGGCCATGCCAAGGCGCAATTTTTTGAATAATTTGCTCAATATTTTCATCGTTATTTTTAACGACTGAAGCCACTAAGCTACCTTCGCCACGTGACACGAGGTCAGCCAACTCTTCAATGTTGTTGTATGGCATGAGTGTACATACTGGACCGAAAGCTTCTGTCGTATGAACATGTGCCGCTTGCAAAGGTTGTTCGCATAACAATAAAGTTGGAGCGAAAAAAGCACCTTTTTCAGGATGATCTGCATTAAATGTAAAGCTAGTGCTGTCACCAAAAACAATTTTTGCATCTTTGCTGAGTTCAGCAACTTTTTCTGCAACGTCATGTTTTTGTTTAATACTCGCTAAAGCGCCCATGGTGGTTTCTTCTTTTTGCGGGTCACCCACCACAACTTTAGCAAGTTTGGCAGTTAGCTTTTCTTGCACAGTCGCTAACAAGTTTTCAGGAACGAAAGCGCGACGAATGGCAGTACATTTTTGGCCTGCTTTTGTGGTCATTTCACGGAAGACTTCACGCACAAATAAATCAATCGTTTCTTCATTTGCATCAGGGCTTAAAATTGCACTGTTTACCGAGTCAGCTTCCATGCTAAATGGAATTGAATATTTATTGAGGTGAGGGTGGTTACGCAGTTTTTGGCCGGTGAAGGCAGAACCCGTAAACGTAACACAATCTTGTGGCCCTAAATGCTCTAACAGGTCATAAGTCTGTCCGCAAATTAGTTGTAGTGAGCCTTTTGGTAAGACATGTGCTTCTTCAATGGCTTTTACAACAGCTTGAGTTAATTGAGAGCCATCGGTTGCAGGTTTCACAATACATGGCACGCCTGCAAGAAGAGTTGGTGCAATCTTTTCAAGCATTCCCCAAATCGGGAAGTTAAAAGCATTAATGTGAACGGCAACACCTGCTTTAGGACTTAAAATGTGTTTAGCACCAAAAGTTCCATTTTTAGAGAGTTGAATCCAGCTATCTTCAGTAATAATTTTTTCATCATTGAGTTCACGACGAACCAGACTTGAATAAGCAAATAAGGTCTGGATTCCACCTTCAATATCAATCCATGCATCTTTACGAGTTGCACCTGTTGCATAAGCAAGCTTGTAGAACTCTTCCTTACGCTCAAGTAAATGTTGGGCAATTTGTTTTAACGCATTTGCACGTTGGTGGAATGTCCAGTTAGCCAGTTCTGAACCATTTTGTTTGGCATATTGAACAACACGTTTCATATCAATGCCATGACTACTTACGGCATAAATCGATTCACCTGTAATGGCATGGTAAACAGGGCGTAGCTCTTCGTCAGACGAATGCCATGTTCCATAGACATAAGAAGCAAGATGAGGCAGTTGATGCTCAGACTGCTGAAAATCTGTGTCAGTTGAGATTCCTTCTAGGTGTGCTTGTTCAAGCATGACCAAACTCCTTTTTTATTTGATACGTCAATTATAAAAATTGCAAAAATATGATTCATAATTTCAGATTAATTTGTTTAAAAGTCAACTTTATTTTGATTTATAAAAGTAAAAAGGTTTTTTATAATTAGTTTAAAATTAATAATTTCAATGATTTGATGTATTTTATTGTGGTAGATTTAATTTGATACTAAAAAAGTGATTGACTTTGTTTTTGGTGTATCGAAAAATAGATTTAAGGGTAATACCTACAGGGAATGAGAGAATGGAAAACAACTACCAGAAATTTGAACAAAATATTGCCAATGAAATTACGATCGAGGCTAAGGATCAAATGCCCGATGCCTACCGCAAAACATTGATTCGTCAAATCGGGCAGCATGGCCATTCTGAAATTGTAGGTATGTTGCCTGAAGGGAACTGGATTACGCGTGCGCCGACTTTAAAACGTAAAGCGGTTTTGCTCGCGAAAGTACAAGATGAAGCAGGTCATGGTTTATATCTGTATAGCGCAGCAGAAACCTTAGGTGCTGACCGTGATGACATGATGGAAAAGTTGATTAATGGGAAAATGAAATACTCATCAATCTTTAACTATCCAACTTTGACTTGGGCAGATGTCGCTGCAATTGGTTGGCTTGTCGATGGGGCAGCCATTGTGAACCAAGTTGCGCTTTGCCGTACCTCTTACGGACCATATGCACGTGCAATGGTACGTATTTGTAAAGAAGAAAGTTTCCACCAGCGCCAAGGTTTTGAAGCCATGATGGCTTTGGCAGGCGGTACACCAGAACAAAAACAGATGGCGCAAGATGCGGTAAATCGTTATTGGTGGCCAGCACTCATGATGTTTGGTCCAAGTGATGAACACTCTCCAAACAGCGCACAAAGCATGGCGTGGAAAATCAAACGCTTTAGTAACGATGAATTACGTCAAAAGTTTGTCGATAACACCGTACCACAAGTGTTGCAACTTGGCTTGGAAGTACCAGACCCAGATTTAAAGTTCAATGAAGAAACAGGTCACTACGAGTTTGGCGAGATTGACTGGCATGAATTTAATGAAGTGATTGCTGGACGTGGACCATGTAATCACGAGCGTATCGAAGCACGCCGTAAAGCATGGGAAAACGGCAAATGGGTTCGTGATGCAGCAGTGGTCTACGCGAAAAAACAGCAGCTTGAAGCGAACAAAGTGGCTTAACAAGATTTATGGAAAAATTTGAGGAAATCAAAATGGAAGATAAAAACAACTGGTCGCTCTACGAAGTATTTGTACGTAGTAAACAAGGCTTAAGCCACCGTCACGTAGGCAGCTTAAGAGCACCTGATGATGAAATCGCACTGCAACATGCGCGTGATGTTTATACACGCCGCAATGAAGGAATTAGCATTTGGGTGGTTCGTTCAGAACTGATTAAGTCATCACAGCCAGATGAAAAAGCTGAATTTTTCGATCCTTCTTTAGACAAGGTTTATCGTCACCCGACTTTTTACCATATCCCAGACGGCATTGAGCACATGTAAGGGAGATGACACATGAATCATTCAGTTTTATCTAAATTCTTATTACATATTGGCGACAGTCAACTGGTTTTATCTCAGCGTTTGGCTGAATGGTGCGGGCATGCACCTGAGCTAGAAATTGATATTGCTTTGGCGAATATCGGTTTGGACTTGTTAGGTCAGGCAAGAAACTTTCTGACTTTGGCTGGTCAATATGATGAAGCTAAGCGTGATGAAGACCAACTTGCGTATTTCCGTACAGAACGTGAGTTTTTAAACCTCTTGTTGTGCGAACAACCTAATGGTGACTTTGCACAAACGATTGTACGCCAGTGGTTGATGGACCATTACCATCTCCATTTATTTACTACTTTAGCGCAAAGCTCACTTCCTGAACTAAGCGCGCTTGCCGTGAAATCTTTAAAAGAAGTGAAGTATCACATCCGTTTTTCAACAAGCTGGATGGAACGTTTAAGTTTAAGTACAGATGAAGCGCATCAACGTGTGCAAGATGGATTAAATAATTTATGGCGTTTTACCGCTGAATTATTTGAACTAAATGCAGATGAACAAGCATTAGTCGCACAAGGCGTAATTCCAGATTTTTCAAATAAAAAAGAACAATGGAACCAAACCATTGCAGATGAGCTTAAGCGCTTTGAATTAAATGTTGCTGTGAACGGTGCTTATCGCCGTGGTGCAAAACAAGGATTGCATACTGAGCATTTAGGTTATTTGTTGGCTGAAATGCAATGTATTCAAAGAACTTATCCGGGAATGACCTGGTAAGACAAGGAGGTGAGCCATGCAAATGATTCGTCATTGCATCGACCAATGTTGGGATGTTCTACAAACGGTCAGTGACCCTGAAATTCCGGTTTTATCGGTTGTCGATTTAGGCATGATTCGTGGTGTAGAAATTAACGATCATCAAGAAATTATTGTTCGTCTAACTCCGACATATAGCGGATGCCCAGCAACAGATATGTTGAAAGCGCAAATTGCTGAAGCCTTTACCGCAGAAGCTTTGACACCGGTCAAAGTCATGGTTGATTTGTCAGAAGCATGGACCACGGACTGGATGTCTGAAGCGGGTAAAAAGAAACTGCAAGTTTATGGCATTGCACCACCTGAAGGGTTGGCGCATCAGTGTGGTACTCACGTTCATTTAAATGATGGTGTTGAGTGCCCACGTTGCAAAAGCCGACATACCCGACTGTTAACAGAGTTTAGTTCTACCGCCTGTAAAGCACTTTATAAATGTCAGGACTGTCTTGAGCCTTTTGATTACTTCAAATGTATTTAAGTCTTTAGATAAGGAAATCAGCCATGAGCCAATTTGTACCATTAAAAGTAAAAAGTATTACGCCTCAAACCGATCAGGCAATTTGCATTGCATTTGACGTTGTACCTGAACAACAAGAACAATTCCAATTTCAACCGGGTCAACATTTAACCATTCGCCACTTAACTGAAGCTGGTGAAATCCGCCGTTGTTACTCAATTTGTAGCTATGCGGGCAAAGAAGACATCAGTATTGCGGTTAAAAAAATTGATCAGGGTCAATTTTCAAACTGGGCAAATGACCATTTGAAAGTAGGCGATGTGCTGGAAGTGATGCCACCACAAGGTGTGTTTTTTCAAAAAGCAGCCAAGATCGGCGGTCAAAATTATTTAGGCGTTGCTGCGGGCAGTGGTATTACCCCAATTTTATCCATTGTTAAGCAAGTTTTGTTTGAACAACCTGAAGCTAAATTTACCTTGCTCTATGGCAACCGCTCATGGAAACAAACCATGTTTGCCGAGCAAATTATGGATTTGAAAGATCAGTTTAAAGAACGCTTTCAACTCATCAATATCTTTTCTCGTGAGTTCAACGATAGTGAACTGATGAACGGTCGTATTGATGAAGAAAAGCTTAAACAACTTTTTGATTTTGATGTGCTTGAAACGAGTTTTGACCATGTGTTTGCCTGCGGCCCAGACGAAATGATGAATGCCGTAGAAAGTACTTTGCCAAACTATGGTATTGCAAAAGAAAAAATTCACACCGAACGTTTCCATACGGGGCAGGCTCGTAAACGTAGCGCTGAAGCGGATGCGAACCGTAAAGAAGAAAAAGTAAACATCATTTTAGATGGTCGTGAACTGATTGTTTCTGTGGCTCAAGATGATGAAAGTATTCTTGATGCGGCTTTACGTGCGGGTGCTGACTTGCCGTATGCCTGTAAAGGTGGGGTGTGTGCGACTTGCCGTTGTAAAGTTGTTTCTGGTGAAGTTGATATGTTCCTTAACTATAGCCTTGAACAAGACGAAGTTGAAAAGGGCTATGTACTGAGCTGTCAAACCTTACCGAAAGGCCCAAATGTACGTTTGAGTTTTGATGAGTAGAGGCTGTCATGCAAGAGTTGATCAAAGCCAGTACAGCTGCTGACGGTGTTTTGTTATTAACCCTAAACCGTCCAGAAAAAAGAAATGCTTTAAACAATGCAACATTGCAGTGTTTGTGCGAGTTGCTCGAAGAAGCTGAACATAATGCTCAAGTTAAAGCAGTGGTTTTAACGGGTAACTCACAATGTTTTGCTGCTGGAGCAGATCTTAGCGAGCTGGCTGCAATGGATGCCGTGTCTTTGCAACTCGATATTCGCCCGAAGCCTTGGCAAAAAATTGATGCATTTAGTAAGCCACTGATTAGTGCAGTCAATGGTTATGCCTTAGGCGCTGGGTTTGAGCTGGTTTTACATTCAGATATGGTGATTTGCGGTGAAAATGCCCGTTTTGCTTTACCTGAAATTGGCCTTGGAATGTTGCCGGGTGCAGGTGGAACACAGCGTTTAGCGCGCTTGGTGGGGCAACAACTCACTATGCGCTGGGCCATGACGGGTGAGATGATTTCGGCAAAACAGGCAGAGCAACATGGCATTTGCAGTCAAGTGGTGCCGACTGAATTAACCGTTGAATATGCGGTTCAACTTGCTGCCAAAATTGCCAAACAAGCGCCTTTAGCGATTCGCGTGATTAAACAATCAATTAAAAGTATTCATGAAACGACTTTAAGTCAGGGACTCAAGTTTGAACGTCAAAACTTTGTCTGGCTGGCGGCTACAAAAGATCGAAACGAAGGGATTAATGCTTTCTTTGAGAAAAGAAAGCCAGTGTTTAGAGGTGAGTGATGGACTATCAAAATATTATTGCTGAAGAAAAAAATGGTGTTGGCTACCTAACATTTAACCGCCCAAAAGCACTGAATAGCTTTAACGTTGATATGCACCGTGAAGTGGCTGAGGTGTTAAACCTATGGACTAAAAATCCGGATGTTCGTTGTGTTGTGATTAGTGGCGAAGGCCGAGGCTTTTGTGCAGGACAAGATTTAGGCGACCGTGTAGTAGACCCAAACGCTGAAGCTCCAGATTTAGGATATTCGATTGAAACTTACTATAACCCACTCATTAAAACGATTGTAAATATGCCAAAGCCTGTCATTTGCGCGGTAAATGGTGTGGCAGCAGGTGCAGGGGCAAATATTGCACTGGCATGTGATTTGGTGATTGCAGCTAAATCGGCAAACTTCGTACAAGCATTTTGTCGCTTAGGTTTGGTTCCAGACTCGGCGGGTACATGGTTTTTACTACGTGCTGTAGGCCATGCGCGTGCGATGGGCTTAACTTTGTTAGGTGACAAGCTCCCAGCAGAAACCGCAAAAGAATGGGGCATGATTTGGGATGTCGTTGAAGACGCAGAGCTTAAAACAAAAGTCACTGAACTCGCGGAACGTTTAGCGAAACAGCCTACTTTTGGTTTATCTCTCATTAAAAAAGCCATTCATCAATCAAGCAATAACACCTTTGAAGAGCAAATGCTGTTAGAGCGTGACTTACAACGTATTGCGGGTCGTTCAGAAGATTATCGTGAAGGTGTACAAGCCTTTATGAATAAACGTGAACCAAATTTTAAAGGGCGCTAAGCATGACAGATTTAGACTTATCTCGTGCCCGAATTGCCGTTATTGGTTCTGGCACCATGGGCATCGGCATTGCCCAGTTAGCGATCGTCAATGGGCACTCGACCGTTTTATATGATCTGGACGCTCAAAAAGCGCAACAAGCCGTTCACGGCTTAGGGCAGACATTTAAAAAGCTGGTTGAAAAGAGCAAGCTTACCCAACAGCAAGCGGATGAAGCCTTAGCGCGTTTAACGGTAGTGAATCAAGTTGATGCACTACGTGATGCTGACTTGGTCATTGAAGCAGTTGTTGAGAAAAAAGAAGTTAAACAGTCTTTATTTAAGCAACTCGCTGAAATTTGTAGTGCGCAAACTATTTTTGCAAGTAACACATCTTCAATTTCAGTGACTGCAATTTCGGCGGGCATTGCTCACCCTGAGCGTGTGGTGGGTTTACACTTCTTTAACCCTGCGCCAGTCATGAAACTGGTTGAAATTGTACAAGGCTTAAAAACACCAAACAGCTTATGTTTGGCTTTAAAAAACTTAATGCTTGGCTGGAAAAAAATTCCTGTACTCACCAAGTCGACTCCTGGTTTTATTGTTAACCGAATTGCACGTCCGTTTTATGCAGAGGGCTTTAGAACACTGCAAGAACAAGTTACCAGCTATGACCAGCTAGACTATGCCTTAAAGCAATGCGGCGGTTTTGCGATGGGGCCGTGTGAACTTACCGACCTCATTGGGCAAGATGTTAACTTTTCGGTAACCCAAAGTGTTTACCAAGAGTTCTTTTACGAACCACGCTACCGTCCAAGCCTCATTCAAAAAGAATTGGTCGATGCGGGAGCTTGGGGCCGCAAGTCAAAACAGGGCTTTTATCGCTATAACGAAAAAAATCAATACGAGACATTTCAGCCTCAAGTTGTAATTGCCAAGCCAGTTGATGCTCATATTCAGCTAAAAGGGACTTGGTCTCAGCTACCTGCATTTTTAACGCGGTTAGGTTTAAAAAGCGGATCTGCGAGCGACGACAATATCCTCCAAATTGATGATATCGACTTGCGTTTAAGCCAAGGTGAGTCAGCCAATATTCATTACCTGAGCCGTAAAGTGGTTTTAATGGATTGGCACCATGATTTTGAGCAGGCGGAAGCTTTAGTACTCAGTCATAACGAGCTTTGTGAAGCAAGTGACCTCGCTAAAGTTGAGGCTTACTTTGCGCAGTTTGGTATGAGCGTGATGTGGATTAAAGACCATCCGGCACTATTAACCTTACGCACTATCGCTTTACTCATTAATGAAGCCTGTGAAGCAAGTTTACATGGTGTTGCGAGTCTGGAAGATATTGATAATGCCATGAAATATGGAGTGAATTATCCTAAGGGGCCTTATCAGTGGTTGACACAAATGGGCGGTGCTTATGTGCTCCAAACCTTAAATAACTTATATGCACTGTATGGAGAGGAAAAATATCGCGCGAGTATCTACCTCAAGCAATACGTAGCGAAAACTCAAAACATTGCTACTCAATATTCACGTGATATGACCGAATTTGCATAATCAGGAGTCAACATGGAAGACGTTTTAATTTGCGATTTTATTCGTACCCCAATTGGACGATATGCAGGTGCCTTAAGTGCTGTACGTGCAGATGATTTAGCTGCATTGCCCATCAAATATTTAAAAGATAAACACCCGAACTTACCGTGGAATACGGTAGACGAAGTGTTTTTAGGGTGTGCTAACCAAGCAGGTGAAGACAACCGTAACGTTGCACGTATGGCAACACTCTTGGCAGGCTTACCTGATACAGTACCAGCGATGACCGTCAATCGTTTGTGTGCTTCTGGTTTAGACGCAGTAGGACTTGCTGCACGCTCAATTAAAGCAGGTGAAGCACAATTCGTTTTGGCAGGTGGTGTTGAGTCAATGAGCCGAGCGCCATTTGTACAAGCTAAACCAACCGAAGCGTTTAGCCGTACACCTGAAATTTATGACACCACCATTGGCTGGCGCTTTGTAAACAAGCAGCTTAAAGCGCAATACGGCACCGACAGCATGCCGGAAACTGCCGAAAATGTAGCTGAAAAATATCAGATCAGTCGTGAAGACCAAGATGCGTTTGCATTGCGTAGTCAACAAAAAACGGCTGCTGCTCAACAAAACGGTTTTTTTACCGACGAGATTTTGCCTGTCGAGATTGTAGATCGTAAGAAAAACGTGAACGTTGTTAATCGCGATGAACATCCGCGTGAAACAACACTTGAAGCACTCGCAAAACTAAAAGCGCCATTTAAAAAAGAAGGTGGTTCGGTGACTGCTGGAAATGCCTCTGGTGTAAATGATGGTGCCGCGTGTGTGTTAATTACCAACCGTGAATTTGCAGATACACATGGTTTAAAACCTTTAGCACGTGTGATTGGCATTGCAAGTGCAGGGGTTGAACCCAAATATATGGGTATAGGTCCTGTTCCGGCTGTACAGAAAATTTTAAAGCAAACAGGTTTAACGCTAGATCAGATGGACGTGATTGAACTGAATGAAGCATTCGCAGCCCAATCTTTGGCTTGTATGCGTGAACTTGGTCTAAAAGATGACGATGAACGCGTGAACCCAAATGGTGGTGCGATTGCATTAGGCCATCCGCTAGGTATGAGCGGTACACGTTTAGTGATTACGGCAACACGTGAGCTTAAAAAACGCGGTGGACGTTATGCACTTTGCACGATGTGTGTGGGTGTTGGGCAAGGTGTTGCACTGATTTTGGAAAACTTAAATTAATTCAGACGGTTTTAAAAATTACATAATGAGGAGATAGGCGATGGACAGCCTTACAACGGATAATGTTGAACAATTAACACTTGCAGAGCTTAGAGAGCTGCAAACTAAACGGTTAAAACAAACCCTGACTTTTGTATATGAAAATAGTCCGGTCTATAAGAAAAAGTTCGATGAAGCAGGTGTACATCCTGATGACTTCGTGACTTTAGACGATCTGGCAAAGTTTCCATTTACCACCAAACAGGATTTAAGAGACAACTATCCGTTTGGAATGTTTGCTGTACCGCAAGAGCAAATTGTGCGTTTACATGCATCATCGGGCACAACGGGTAAACCGACCGTGGTGGGTTATACCCAAAAAGATATTAATACTTGGTCGGACATTGTTGCACGTTGCTTACGCATGGCAGGTTTAACCGCGAAAGATATGGTTCAGGTTGCTTATGGCTATGGACTATTTACAGGTGGTCTAGGTGCACATTATGGTGCCGAGCGCTTAGGTGCAACGGTTATTCCAATGTCTGGCGGCCAAACTGAAAAGCAAGTTCAGCTTATTCAAGACTTTAAGCCTACTGCAATTATGGTTACGCCATCGTATTGCGTGAGCATTATTGAAAAGCTCGAGCAACAATTTGGTACTGCGCGTAATACGTCTTTAAAAGTGGGTATTTTTGGTGCTGAGCCATGGACCAACGAACTGCGCCGTGAAATTGAAGAGCGCCTAAATATTAAAGCACTCGATATTTATGGTTTGTCTGAAGTAATGGGGCCGGGCGTTGCGATGCAGTGCCTAGGTGAGGGTGAAGGACTAACTATTTGGGAAGATCATTTCTACCCAGAAATTATTAACCCTGAAACAGGTGAAGTTTGTAAAGATGGTGAACTTGGCGAGCTAGTCTTTACCACCATTACCAAAGAAGGCTTACCAATTATTCGTTACCGTACCCGTGATTTAACCCGTTTACTCGCTGGAGAAAATCTGGCAATGCGTAAAATGGATAAAATTGTGGGCCGTAGTGACGACATGCTGATTATTCGCGGCGTGAACGTTTTCCCGACTCAAATTGAAGAGCAAATTTTGCAAGTTCCACATTTAGTTCCAAATTATGAAATTTTGGTGACTAAAAAAGGCCATATGGATACTTTGCATATTCGTACAGAGATGTGTCATAACTGTAATATACAGGCCAATCAACTTGCTCAGGAGTTGATGAAACGCATTAAAACCATGATTGGGATTAGCGTTACTGTAGAAGTTGTTACAGAAGCGACCTTACCTCGTTCGGAAGGAAAGGCAAAGCGGGTAATCGATATGCGTCAGATTGCTTAACATCAAGATCATTCAGGGTATAGAATCTATACCCTGAAACTAAACGCCAAGACATGAGTATGAGTGCAAAAATACAGCAAATAATTGATTCTGTTGTAAAGAATGAAACCTTAAGTGGAACTTCGCTTATTTCGACAATTTTTGGAGATTCAGTACTTCATCGGGGTGGAAACATTAGTCTTGCAAGCCTGATTCAGTTATTAGAGCTATTTGGTTTTAATGACCGTGCTGTAAGAACCTCTGTTTTTCGTTTAGTTAAAAATGATTGGTTATGTTCGGACAAAATTGGCAGAACCAGTTTTTATCGAATTACCGATTCAAGCCGTTCGACTTATTTGCAGGCCGAGCAACGTATTTATAACGACCAGATGAAAGAGTGGGACCATTATTGGGATCTTATTCTGATGTCTAGCCTCGATACTGAAAATAAAGCGTTGTTAAAGAAAGAACTCGAATGGTTAGGGTTTGCCAATATTTCGACAAACTTAATGGCTTATCCGGGTTGTAACCGTATTGAACTGCAACGGTTGTTGGTTGACTTAAATATGAGTGAGCAAGTGGTGGTGTTTAAAGCCGAAACCTTGCAGCTCTTTAATAATTCGGTCGATACCATTGGTCGTATGCTCAGAACCAACTGGCCAATTGATGAATTACGCCAAAGATATTTACAGTTTCTCGATATTTTTAGAGAAATTGGCGTGTTGCTGATGCAGGAAAACGAACAACTCGAACCTGTTCAGGCCTTTCAAATTCGAACTTTGCTCATTCATTATTATCGACGGATTTTATTGAAAGACCCTGCATTGCCGCTTGAGTTATTGCCAACTGACTGGCCTGCGATTAGTGCACGAACTTTATCAATGAATATTTATAAAAAAGTATTTGAACCTGCGGATGAATACTTCTTGTCTGTTGCCGCAACAGCAGAAGGACCAATGCCAAATGCCACAGCACATTATTGGCGCCGTTTCGGAGGTTTGGTGGCGACAAATGAGAGGTTAAATCATGCCTTGTTATAGTATTGACGGTGTTATTCCAGTGGTTAGCCCAGAAGCTTTTGTACACCCAACTGCTGTTTTAATTGGTGATGTGATTATTGAAGCGGGTGTATATGTAGGGCCATTTGCCTCATTGCGTGCCGATTTTGGTCGTATTCATATTAAGCAAAATGCCAATATACAAGATAGCTGCACCGTACATGGTTTTCCGCAAAGCGTGACTTTAGTTGAGGAAATGGGGCACATTGGGCATGGCACAACTTTACATGGTTGCCGTATTGGAAAAAATGTTTTGGTCGGCATGAACAGTGTAATTTTGGACTATGCCGAAATTGGTGAAAACACCATTATTGGCGCAAATAGCCTGGTTAAAACCAAAGATATTATTCCGGCAAATGTATTGGCAATGGGTAGTCCTGCCAAGGTTGCACGTGATTTATCAGAACAAGAAAAAAAATGGAAAACCAGAGGCACACAAGAATACATTGAGCTTGCACAGCGCTGCTTAAATTCAATGCAAGAAGTTCAGCCTTTAAGCTCAGAGTCAGATGACCGCCTGACCTATAAGGACTTTAACTCTTCAAATTATCAGATTAAACAAGATAGCGTTTAACGGCTTTTAAACAGTCGATTTCAATACACATGAGTTCATAACACTTAAGGAATACTCGCACGAGTAGGGAGACGTTTGTGCAAAATATGGAAACTACCGCGGTTGATCAATTCGCAGAGCTATTGGGTGTTCAAGTGCTGCATCGCAGTTTTGATGAAGCGCGTTGCAAGCTTAATGTAAAAGACGAACACATGAATGCCTTGGGCGGTGTGCATGGTGGTGTCATATTTTCTTTAGCCGATATCGCTTTTGCGATGGCTTGTAATGCAGGGGATGCGCCATATACTGGCCTACAGGCGGATATTCGCTATATGAGTGGAGCGAAAGATAAGGTGTTATTTGCAACGGCAACCAAGGTTGGCAGTAGTAAAAAATTTGCGCACTATGAAGTTGTGATAACAGACGGTTTGAATAATAGAGTCGCTTTATTTACATCTACTTGTTATAGACTTGCGCCGTGATAGGCGTTAGATCTAGGGCAAAACTTATCAGGTACTAAAATTATAACCAAAATGATTAAGGCATAGGTTAATTCCGTTAAGTGAGTAGTCCGTATAGGCTTTATGAATGCGCTTTAGTTCAATAAGTAAAAACCTGAGTGTTTCTAATTGGCTGATAAACCAGATTGTATCTAAATTGCCGCATTAAATCTTTTGAAATTGGTTGAGGTTGTTGTATTTGCATCATCAAAAGTTGTAAAAACTGTCCGTGACTAAACACAGCCAAATTCTTTTGGACATAACTATCAGTCAATGCCTTTAACTTCTCATGGAAAGCTTGAACCCGCATATATAGATCTTCAAAAGATTCTGCATCATCGGCATCTTTATGCTGATAATCCATTTTCTCCCAATATGCATTTACCCAAGCTTTACGGTCATCCATATTGGTATTTGCACATTTACGCTCAGACAAATAGCTAAACTCATGCAAATGCTCATCTACTTCAAAATTGAGATTATATTTTTCTAATAGTGGGGCGGCGGTTTGATGTGTACGCAAATATTGAGACACAATCACATGATCAATTTTAGGCAGTTTTGAACATAGTGCTTGAGCTTGTTTATGCCCATTTTCACTTAAAGCAATTGAAGCATGTGACAGGGTTTTTCCATTAATGTTGGCTTCACTTTCAGCATGTCGGATCAGAAAAATACTCATGTTAATTCCGTTTTGATAAAACCAATTTCCGACTTTCATTGTAAAAAGTTAAGGTATAGCTTTTTAAAGTTTTCCCATTCGAACTTATACAAAACTTTCCTGAGACTGGTACTTTCCATTCTGAACCAACATTGCTTGCCAAGCCAATCCACGCGTGTCCATTGAAAGTAAATACTCGTTCATTTTCTATATGAAAGTCTTCGAAATAAATGGCATCACACCAAAATTTGTCAGTGTTATCAAAGTCCTTTTTAGAGAATTTCCAACAACTTAAAATTGAAAAATTACTTTCAAACCATTCATCCTTGTAGTTGAGGTGAATATAGTTATGAATAGCCTCGGCCGTAAGTTTCTCTAATTGTAGAACTCTTCGCTGAATGCGTCTTTTACTCGAATAAATGAACTTTGTGTGTTTTTCTTCTTGGTATTCATTTCTTTCCATAGTTGTAAATATTACTTAGTCGTTTGTCTAAAGTTAGTTAGCGTATTCATAAAATTTGAATAGAGGCTGTTAGGGGAGTGTTGCTATATATTTCATTAATTCACTTAGAGCCGATTCAACTGAATTAATTGGAACATGTTCAGCATATATCATTTCTTCTCTTAAGTTTGGATATATAAAAAATGGATTTCTATGTAGCTTAAATAAGAAAAAAATTGATTCTTGGTTTCGAACGCCAATTTTTGAAAAATCGTCAAAAGTTTCTTCTAAGGTTAATCTGTAATGCTCAATCAGCTCTTGATTTATGCAGAGATTTTCTAAAAAGTTTTCAATAGTTAAATTATAGTTTTTATGGAAGGGTCCTTGCACTAATGCTTTTAAATCTCCAATAAAGCTAGGCATGTATGTTGGTGAATCTAATGTACCAAATGAAAGTCCATTAATATTGATTGTAAGAGGTAAAAGATTCTTTTGAGGATTGATATTCAGAATAGTAAAAGAAAATTCTTTCGTACCAATTTCAATGTAATTTGATTCTATCATTTCATCATTAAGTTTTTTAAATAAATATTATACGCATTAAAAAAATGGGAGCAATCAGCTCCCATTTTTTAATTTTTGTTCATGGTCTTTGATATTAGCTGTAATTTCCCCAATCTCTCGGAAGATGCCAAGAGTTTGGTTTGAAATTCCAGTTAATAATATTTGAAGGTTCAAACTTTTCATCCAATATTTTTATATCAATAACTTGTTCATCGACAAGAGGTAATGTATGTGAACCAGTGTCGCTATCATAATCCCAAAGGTGATAACGATCTGTTTTATCTTTAAATCTATTGCTAGGACCTATATCAAAAGGAGCACATAAGCGAGTTAAAGACGTATTATCCTCTTTAGAAAAGAAGGTAACTTGTATTTTGCTTTTAGTATTAATAGCTTGAGTAAATATTTCTTTAAATTTCATTATATAAGCCCTTTGTTTATCTTAAAAGATTATCTATTTTTTGATCCCAATCAGGATCGTGAATAATTCTCTTGATTGCTAGATTATTGTTAATAATTTCAGTCTTAGTTTTTTTAGATAGTTGTTCCCAGTCAGAGTGATTAAATACATACGTAGCATTATTAGGGCTATCAGACTCTAAAACAGAGATACTTTTTTGGGGGAAGTGATAAATAACATATCCTTTATATCCACCTACTCCAATAACAATACCGCTGTGTTGATAAGATCCTATTTTATCTAATCTTTTTTCAATTACTGGTTTGACTGTTTTACTTAATTTAGGTGATATCGTTTGTTTAACTTTATCTTTTAATTCTTCTTGGCTATATGAGCCTGCTGGAAGAATTAACCAATTTACGATGTTGAATGTTTGAGGTAATGCTACGAAACCATCTTTAGCAGCTACGTGAAACTCCAAATCCGAGCCAAAAATTTCTAAAGCTAAGTTAAGCTTATGTAAGAATAAAGCTGGATCTTCTTGGCTATCACATTCTATTAATAAAAATTTCTCATTTTGGCTTTCAATGCAATTAACATGAATATTTTGAGCAGGAATAGTTTCTCTAGGATAGCGTTGATATGTTCTCCATGCTGTATCTTCAATTTCAACTCTATTATCTCTTCCATGAAACTCATAGCGAGTGTAGTAAAATGCTCTCGTAATAGTTTCTTTAGGTTGGTCTCTCCTAACAATTTCTTTGCCATCTGCATTTATTCTGGAAAATTTTCCGATTTTATTTGGAAGAAATGAATCCCCATCTTCCCATGTATCTTTATCAGATATTTTTTTTAGATGATCTGAAGTTAAATCTGATAATTTTTTACCAAGTAAAAATTTCCCTGGGATATTAGCTAAAGAATCAGGAATCTTTCTGAAGGATTTTTGTTTAAATCTCATTTTTTGCTCATATAAAGTTGATATCTAACTTATTTATAGGTGAATTTTTTTTATTCAATGGTTAGATCAAAATTTTATTAATTATTTAAAAATTAATTTTATATTGTTTATCTAATCTTTAAAAATAGCTCAATTTGACTGTTTTTTTATCACTTCTTTATAACCCCCACTTAACAATAACTCCTTCATTATTTAGCCTTACTTTTCTAATGATTTAATTTAAAACAAATGGCATGTTGCGTGCTTGACTGTAAAAGGGTTGGGCACTATTCTTTGCCTGCTGGCCTACATTGCCAGTCGATCGTCGCGGATCGTCCCTTAAGAGCATTAAAGGTTTTATACTTTTAGTGTGTACACCCTCGTGCCCCCTCTGCGGCGGAACGGGAGGGGGACACCTTTGGGTGTGCTGGAATCTTAAGGCCAGTCCGCGAACCCCCTTTCGTTCTGCCACCATAATTTCTATTCATGTCGGCAGAACTCCCAATAAAAAAGGAGTTGGCTTTGCACATCCATTATTTCTTGGCTCTCAATGCCAAAAGCTATAACGACACAGCTTAAAAATTAAAGCAGCTTGAACGCCTCAAGGTTTTCAGGCTTAAAGTCATTTTTACTTAAAACTTAGTAACAACAAAACTTGAGATGTGCCAAGCACAGTCTTTACGGCTTTGCTGTGCCTTTTTTTCTCCCAAAAAGGCACAGGCTTTTTATCTCATTTAGAAACAACAAGAATTTATAACGGAAAAATTATGCGAAATTTAGAAATCTCTTCCAAAAAACTACAGGTTGTTCAAACCGCAATTCAACTCTTTACCACCCGTGGCTTTCACACCGTAGGTGTAGACCTGATTGCTAAACAATCCCAAATCACCAAATCTACGTTTTATAAATATTTTGGCTCAAAAGAACGCTTAGTTGAAATGTGCATCGCCTTTCAAAAAAGCCTGCTCAGAGAGAAAGTGCTCGCTATTATTTACTCAAGCTGTTATTACGCGTCAAAAGATAAACTCAAAGAAATTATTATCTTACATACCAATTTAAACAGCCTCTATAACCTTTTACTAAAAGCTATTTTTGAAATAAAACTACTTCACCCGCAGGCTTACCGAATGGCAGTTGAATATCGAAAGTGGCTGCGCCATGAAATTTTTGATCTGATTTTTAGCGGAGAAATCCGTGAGCCACAATTCGATGCCAACATGGTGGTAAACCTGATAGATGGTTTACTACTACAGGTTTTAGGCTCGCAAGGTTTGGAGGAAAGAGATGTAGTGTTGGATTATTTTCTAAATTCTTTTGTTAGAAACTTTAGCCCACGATTAGGGGAAGTATAAGCCCTAATGATAAATAGCGATTAGATGAGCTTTGAGCATTGCAATAACAGAGCAATAAGTTGACTTCAAATTGTGGCTTAAGTGGTCTGAGGTCAAGTTTTTTTAAAGATACTTAAGCAATATGGTTTGCGTAACTTCAATCAAATACTGAAATATTTCGAATCAGCGTATGAGTTGCCTACGTCAGTCATCGTCTCGTGCAAAAGTATGCTGAATATAAATAGAGGAGTCATTCATGGGTACGCGTTCAACCATTATGGATACCAATAGCTTTCGTCCAGAACATGCTGCTGAGCTGGACCATGCTACCCGCAAACTGACCGATAAAAGAAATAAAATTTTAGGTGAATCCTATCGCTTGTTTTATCGTAATCCTGTGCATCTGGTGAAAGGACAGGGACAATATTTATGGGATGCAGCAGGTCATCAATATCTAGATGTTTACAACAATGTTGCCAGCATTGGTCATTGTCATCCTGCGGTGATTGAAGCGGTAAATGAGCAAATGAAAATGCTCAATACCCATACCCGTTATTTACATGAAAATATTTTGGATTATACCGAAGAACTTTTACAAACCACTCCCGATGAAATTGACCGTGCCATGTATATGTGTACGGGTTCAGAAGCGAATGATTTAGCGATTCGTATTGCCCGTGAATATAGCGGCGGTACAGGAATTATTGTGTCTCAAGAGTCGTATCATGGAACCAGTAGCTTAACATCAGGATGCTCTCCAGCGCTTGGAACTGAGCAGCCTTTAGATGCTACAACTCGTCTAGTTCCGGCACCTGATTATTATCGAATTCAAACTGATGATTTAGGCACATGGTTCGCGCAGCAAATCCAGCAACAAATTGATGATATGAATGCAAAAGGTATTAAGTTTGCAGGTTTTTTAGCGGACTCAATATTTTCTTCTGACGGTGTGATGCCTAATCCTGTTGGGTTCTTACAAAAAGCGGTTGATGTTGTACATGCCAATGGCGGTATCTTTATTGCTGATGAAGTACAACCGGGTTTCGCGCGCACTGGCGATTCGTTCTGGGGCTTTGGTCGTCACAATGTTGTGCCTGATATCATTACCACAGGTAAACCAATGGGTAATGGCGTGCCAGTGTCAGGGCTTTTAGCCAAGAGTGACGTTCTTGCTGCTTTTAGCGATAAAATTCCATATTTTAATACCTTTGGTGGTAATCCTGTTTCTATGGCAGCGGCACAGGCTGTACTTAAAGTCATTCAGGAAGAAGAATTGCAAACCCATAGCAAATATGTGGGAGGGCTACTTCTTAAGGAACTCACTAAACTTATGGATAAACATGAGATGGTGGGTGACGTACGTGGCGCTGGTCTGTTTATAGGGTTTGAACTGGTTAAAGATAGAGCGACAAAAGAGCCGAATAAAGCATTGGCTTTGAACCTTATTGAAGAACTCAGAAATACTCATCGAGTTTTAACCTCAGTTGCAGGTCCTTATGGCAATGTATTGAAATTGCGCCCACCTTTGGCTTTCCAAATAAAAGATATCGATTGGTTAGTTGGTGCTTTGGATCAAGCATTAACAAAATTAAAGTAAGACCTTCTATAAAAATACCCTTCAAGTTGGATGTTAAATCTAATTTGAGGGGTATTTTGTTGTTCAATTATCTTATGTGTCTTTAGAATTTATCTCGATTACTTAAATAATAAAAAGGCCTTTATTCAAGGCCTGTATTTGCAATGCTTTAGTGTCTTAATTGACGTGGTGTAACACCAAACCAGCGTTTAAATGCACGCGATAAAGCACTTACTTCTGAGTAACCTAATAAGAATGCCATTTCTGAAATGGGAATATTTTTCTGCTTAATATAATGTTCGGCCAACTCACAACGAACCTGATCGACTAAATGGGTAAAGGTGAGTCCTTCATTTTTTAAACGGCGGGTAAGGGTGCAACTCGTTAAACCAATATCATGAGCGATTTTTTCAAGGTTGGGTTCACCTTCACTCAGTTCAAGTTGAATGTGGGAACGCACCTGATCTGCAAGACTTTGACTTGGTGAAGCACGATTGAGTAGGTGCAACGTATCTAGAATCACTGTTAGCAAAATAGAATCACGGCCCGGCATAGTATGCTGGACGTCTTTTTTTGAAATGATGATGGAGTTAAAAGGTTGATCAAAATAAACAGGCGCGTTAAATAATTTACTGTGTTCTTGCCAAAATTCAGGTCGAGTATGCTCAAAGTGAATCGCACGTGGTGAATAATGAGGGCCCATCACTTCACGAATCACATTCATAAACATGCCCATGGTCAGTTCTGCATCTTGGCGGCGTGTTAAAATCGCACCATGTTGAACTTGATAATCTATACGCCAGCTATCTCCCAAATCGACCATTCGATTGAGGGTATCTTTCTGATGCAAATAAAAATTATTGGTCATGTTCATGAGTGCAGACTCTAGTGTATTTGAGCAAAGACCAATGTAACCAATGAGCCCTAATGATTTCGGTTGAAACTGTTGACCATAATGCAGACCAAAATTATCACAACCAGAAACCAGTGCTGCCTGTTCTAGTACTTTGCAATAATTGGGGAGTTGTAAGCTCAACGTTGGGCTAATTAAAAGTTCAGGATTAATACCACTAATACCTAAAACGCGATCAACATCTGCACCTTTTTGACGAATAAACTCGCTTAATCCAGAGGCAGCTGCAGACAATACACCTTGATTACACATATTTGAGTCGACAAGATGAGCTGGGTTGAGATGTAACATGTCAAGTCTCATGATATTTATTCCTAACTATTCTTATATTAAGCAAAAGCCATACCAGTTTTTGCTTACATCCTTGATTTTGTGTTGTTAAAAGTTTTTATAAAATAATGACTTATGTGTTGATGTTTTAAGTTTCAGGCTCTCTTCTTTAAGAAGAGATCAAGAGTTGCATTTAACGTTGGGTTGCGAACTAAAAGAAGGCAGAAAATGCATTAGAGATAGGCAAAAAGGGCAGAACTAAAACAAGAAATTAAGCGGCTTCTCATGCATACAACATGTATTGTAGGCATGAGAAAATAAGTGAAATACTAATTTTTTGTAGTTTTCGCCGTTTGCGCACCATAACTTAAACTAGCCATTGAGGGTCTAAATTGACCTGTATTGGCATCGCGCCCCTGTAGTAAGAACTTAGTATTGGCTTGACCATAGCTCTGCACAGCCTGCTGAGAAAACTTTCCAATATCAGAACTCGGACTGCGCAATCGGTTGATAATTAAAACTTTCTGAGTCGCCGCAAAATCTTGCATCATATTTTGATCGCCTTCACTGTCACCCGCGATAAAAATTGGCCCGTAACCATATTTAGAGACTAAAAAACGCTGGATGGTTGCGGTTTTGCCTTTACCTTGAGTTTGCGCATAGCCATGACGAAACTCAGGTAAAATTCGATTTTGTGCATCTCGTTCTAACTCCATGGCGTAGGCATTTTTTTCATTAATGTTATAGCCGATCTCTGGATTAGAAATAATTTCCTTAATCACATCAATAAAAGATGCCGAGCATACATAGACATCAATGCCATTGTCTTGAAAGGCCTTAAATAGATTTTGCATTTCACGGTATGGTCTTAAACCATTTTCCCAAGTGGTTTTCACAACGCCTGCTTGGCCTGAAAGCGCTGCGGGGGAAGTCCATGTCACGGGTCCAATCGGTTGCTGCATTTGCCAAGCCACCGTTGCTTTCACCAAATTACGGACCTCTTGTTCGGTAAGCCCAGTAAATAAATAAGTGACCCACGGATATGCAACTTCATGATCAAACGTGTCTCCAATTGCCGCATATAGATATCTCATTTTAGTAATGAAATCGAGATAATGCGGATCTTGTTTAATTTGATCCAGACTTTGCTTGCCTTTTAGACCGCTATAGTGGTGATAAAGCCATGTGTAGCTAGCAATAATATCTGGAGCGATTTTATCTATATTGACGGCTTGGCCTTGCTGGTTATTGTAGGCCGCTTCAAAGTTTTGCGAGCTAATTCCTTTACGAATAATCTGATTAAGCTGCTCAGGCGTGACATTAAACGCTAAGTGTTCAAGTTGATATATTAAAGTTGCTTCTTCGATGTCTAAAAATACCGAGGTATTGTCAAAGTCAGTGACAATATACGGGCGCTTTTCAGGGTTATAGTTCGGGCTATCTTTTCCATAAGTAGCAATCAATTGATTAAGTTGGTCAAAGTTAAAAGCATCCCATTGACCTTTTTGGATATATTCCTTTTTTTGAATAGTAACTGGGGGAGATGTGTTTTGTACAGGGTTGTAGTTACATGCGCTTAGGGCAATCATGCTTGCCAGACTACTGATGAGTAATAGTGCTTTGGCAACTTTGCTCAGTTGATGGGTAGCTTGCATAAACCCTTCCTTTAAATTCTATAAAAATTAAAAACTAAAAAGTGAAAATGAAGAAAAGCGATCTAAATCACTTTTCAAATTCCGACAGGCATTTGTCCGTTTAGATATTTTTTACAGAGACGCACAGTTTCATTGGACCATTGGTCTCCAAGACTTTGAGCCATTTCTGTTTGTGCGTGAGAACCATTCCAAGCCATCATTTGAATGCGGCGTTGCATGATAAAAGTCGGGATCATTTCATATTCTTCAGACTGAATATGACCTACGCGCTCGTAGCCTTTTAACCAGTAATCAACCCATTGTGGTGCATTTGCATAATGTTCATTGAAGCTAATTGCAGCAGCGAGGTCATGCATAAACCAGCTCATGCCGCAGTCATCAAAATCGATCACGCCGATACGTTCTTGTTGTAGTAAGAGATTAGTTAAACGCAAATCAGCATGAATCAGGCCATAGCGTTCTTGGGTTTTGCCAAAGAAATTTAAATCTTTCGAAATCTGTGCAATGGCTTCTTCAATTACGCCGTGATCTTGTGGTCTTAAATGAGGTGCATTTTTCCAATTTCCCCAGTGTCCATCTGCACCGACCATGGTTTCATGGTTCCACACAATACGTTGGAAGTTTTCAGGTGCTTGCCATGTCTTACTATGTACGTGCAACTTTGCGGTAATTTGCCCTAATTGTTCAAATGCAGTGGGGTCGACTTCAACAGTCGGCATGTCGCCCTCAACCCAGTTAAAAAGAACTGCATACCGATAAATATCATTCGATAGTTTCAAGGTAATGACGCGTTCACCCGATTGATCTGCAATCGCAACAGGAACTTGAATACCGCTGGCATTTAAAGCATCTAACCATTCAAGCTCACTTTGTATATCGAGTTTGCTGTGATAGTTCGGACGGTGAATTCGAAGTGCATATCGGGCAGATCCAGTCGAAACTTGATAGGTTGCATTTTCAGACTGACACAGTAGTTTGACCTGTCCTTGATAGTCTGATGGATATTGCTTAATTGCTTGTTCTGCCAGTATTTGTAATTGAACTTGGCTTAAAAATTCATTTTGTTCTACAGACATAACCCATCTCCTCAATTTAATTTTTAAACACGTTTCGTGTTGAGATGCCGTCGATCTTATAAAAGAAAAAATGAATCAACTTGACTTCAAGTGGTCGGGGAGATGTTTTGCTGTCAAGTTTTATGAATATCTTTTGCGCAACTATTGGTGGTGTAAATTTGGTCGATAAGGCAATACGACAATGAAAGAGTCTGAATTAAGCGTAGATGTTGGTGCTTTACAACAGGACGCAGAGTATTTTGCAAAACGTCAGTTAAAAAAGGGGGCAGTAGGTTGGTTACTTTTAGTGGGGTTGGGTGTCTCTTACGTCATTTCGGGTGACTTTGCGGGTTGGAATTTTGGGCTGGCACAAGGTGGCTGGGGAGGACTCTTTATTGCAACAGTCATCGTCGCGTTTATGTATCTCTGCATGAGCTTTGTAATGTCTGAGATGTCAACCATGTTACCTACCGCTGGCGGTGGCTATAGTTTTGCCCGTGTTGCATTTGGTCCTTTTGGCGGATACCTCACAGGGACTGCGATTTTAATTGAATACGCAATTGCACCTGCCGCCATTGCCGTATTTATCGGTTCATATTGCCAATCACTCTTTGGCATTGGCGGCTGGGCTGTTTATTTAATTTGCTATTTAGTTTTTATGGGCATTCATCTCAAAGGTGCAGGTGAAGCGCTTAAAATCATGTTTGGAATTACCGCCGTTGCTTGTATTGCACTGGTCGTATTTATTGTCGCGATGCTTCCACATTTTGACAGCGCACGTTTGTTTGATATTCCAGTCAGCGCTCATGCAGGTGCAAGTCAATTTTTACCATTTGGCTATATGGGAATATGGGCCGCAGTACCTTATGCCATCTGGTTTTTCCTTGCCGTTGAAGGGGTGCCACTGGCAGCCGAAGAAGCAAAAGATCCAGTACGTTCTTTACCACGTGGCTTGATTGGTTCAATGTTGATATTGGCATCGTTTGCACTTTTAATTTTATTTTTGGGAGCAGGCGCAGCGGGTTCAAATGCTTTAAAAAATTCAGGGGCACCTTTAGTTGATGCGCTTATTGCGGTGTATGGTCAGCACACATGGTTGGCAAGTTTTGTTAACTTTGTAGGTCTTGCTGGGCTTGTCGCAAGTTTCTTCTCAATTATTTATGCCTATTCACGCCAGATTTTTGCATTGTCACGTGCAGGATATTTACCAAAAAACTTATCGCTCACCAATGAAAATAAAGCGCCATATTGGGCCATTATCATTCCGGGCATTATCGGCTTCTTACTCTCTTTAACAGGTGAGGGGGACTTACTCATTTTAATGGCAGTATTCGGTGCAACCATTTCTTATGTGTTGATGATGCTTTCACATATTAAGTTGCGTTTGTCTCGCCCCGAATTATCACGCCCTTATAAAACCCCTGGTGGAATGTGGACGTCTTGCATTGCTTTAATTCTTGCTGCTGTTGCTGTAGTGGCAGGGTTAATGGTAAATCCAAAAGTTTGGTTATTAGCCGCACTCATTTATGTCGGATTTATACTCTATTACTTGTTATATAGCCGTCATCATTTGGTGAAAGGTACGCCTGAGCAAGAGTTCGCCATGATTGATGACTGATTTTGAGTGCAGTAAAAATAAAGAGGCTTCGGCCTCTTTTTTAGCGCTTATAAGTTATATCTGGCTCATGGAATGAAATATTTTCGCCAGTAAAAAAAGATCACCTCTTCGGACTCTCTCTGTCAATGTGGGAACTTTTACATTTTTTGTTCCCATGCTTTATTTATATGCATTCAAATGTTAATAAACTTAATACTAACCTCACGGTACGTAACTTATATGGCCCAGAAATAAATATTATATTAAGGCTTATCACTATTAGATCCAGAAATTCTGGGATTTTATTTACTCAGCTAATTTTGAACATAATTTCATCAAATCAAGTAATGCTCTTTTTATAGGATCAAACTTTTTTATAAATGCAGCTATATAATTTACACAGGATGAAGAATGAATAATTTGAATTTTAAAACTCTAAAGAAGTACTGGCTGCGATTCGTGGGTATTGCTGTAATCGCAGTTTTTTTAGTATTGGCATTTGCTTGGACTGCTGGTCTATTTGGACATCGAACAACATCCAAAACTTTTTTGGGTGACACATTAAAAAACTTTGATCCCGGATATCGACGTGCACATGGTAAAGGTATCTGTTTTGATGGTACTTACCACAGTAATGGTGCAGCAGCAGCACTCTCGAAAGGCACTGTATTTGCCAAGTCTGATATACCGGCAATTGGCCGATTTTCTATTGGAAGCGGTAACCCGCATGCGGCAGATAATTCTACCGCAACAGTGAGTATGGCTTTATTACTTTCTCCAGCCGATCATTCGCAGTGGCGTATGAAATTAAACAACTTTCCTTATTTCCCGACGCGAAATGCTGAAGGTTTTTTGGCGCAGCAAAAAGCATTTAAACCGGTTCCGTCTACTGGTAAACCTGATCCAGCCCTTGTTGAGGCTTTCTTAAAAGAATATCCCGAAGCGCGTAAGTCTATTGAGCAAAAGGCAAAAATGCCATTAACTGGTAGTTTTAGCGGCGCAGAATTTTATGTCGTAAATGCCTTTATATTGCGGGCAGCCAATGGACAAGAACAGCCAGTCCGTTGGTCTATGCGTCCTCATTCAAAATTTACTAGTCTGACCAAAGAACAACGTGATCAAGCTAACCATGATTTCTTATTTAAAGACATCAAAAAGCGTTTGGCTGAAGGGCCGCTCTATTGGGACTTAGTTTTGCAACTTGCCGAGCCAGGAGACCCAGTGAATGACCCATCTCAGCCTTGGCCAAAAGACCGTAAAGAAGTTATAGCCGGAACATTAGAAGTCAAAAATGTGACTGATCAGGTAAATGGCGCATGTCGTGATATTAACTTTGACCCAACTTTGGTGCCACCCGGAATTGAGTTATCAGATGATCCCGTACTCGCAGCACGAGCGGCGATCTATTCACAGTCTTACAATGCTCGATTACGTGAAATTGGATTTGGCAAAGCAACCGATGCCGTGGGCAAATAGGAGAGCTGAACAATGCAAAATAAATCTAACGTTAATGCTCCACGTCATTTTAATTTGACTGCTCGAATACTGCATTGGCTTATGGCGGCAGCAATTCTGGCTATGCTATTTATTGGGGTAGGAATGACCACCTCAATTACGTGGCGTCCGTGGTTAATTGATATTCACCGTCCTTTAGGAATCGCAATCTTACTATTGGTCTTCATCAGATTAATAAATCGACTTTATTACCCAATTCCACCATTGCCACCGACTCTACCGCGTTGGCAGGCGTTTATTGCTCATGCATCACATTGGCTGCTTTATATTTTGATGTTTAGTTTGCCATTGCTCGGATGGGCAATGCTATCGGCAGGTAATTGGCCTGTCACTTTATTTCCGGGTTGGGACCTTCCGCCTATAGCCCCCACCAACTCGACACTTTACGCTTGGTTCCGTACATTACATGGAATTTTGGCTTGGCTATTATTTGCTGTCGTTATTGGTCATCTTTCTGCTGCGTTATTACATGCATGGATTTATCGCGATGGCGTATTTTCGAGTATGGCTTTGGGGCCTTCTTCTAAAAAAGAGGACGCTGACTAGTTTGCTTGAAAGTTTTTGATTGAACGATGAGTTAATACTGAGGTTTTTATAGAGTTTATTTAAAACATATAAATAAGCTCCCCGATATAACAACTTAAAATAGAATTGATTTCTTAAGTTGAGAAATCAATTCAGCTATTTAGATACCTTCAAAAAAATTCATCATGACATCACAGCAGTCTTAGCGTTTACTTTTACCAATCCGACAGATCGTGAGGAGAGGGCTGAGAAGATGATAGAGGGCTTAAGGGTTGATCTTTCCACGCCGTGCATCGACGACATAGTTACCATCCACACAATTAATTGATATCAGATTACCACTCTCATCAACATAGTCAGCATTCAAAACCGAACTACATGGATGTTGTTGCAGTCTCAGCGCACTAGCCACAGCCTCTAATATTTCGGTCTGAGTTGCAGCACGCTCGGTTGTCATCTTTGGCATTTCAGCTATTTGATTAGCATTAAAATAAACATTTTGCGTAAAACCGAGTAATTGACCAAGTAAGGCTTGAGACAATTCTTGTTGTGTTTGTGCATTCACATTGCTAATCAGCATTGCTGAAATAAACCCAAATAGGCAAATGCGCGATTTCATTTACCTTTAACCTCACCTGTTAGAGGCAACACTTGATAGCTTTCCCCACCAGCACACTTCACTGATATTTTTGAACCATTGGCATCTAGTGCACGAGCATCAACCACACTATTGCAGTTTTTACCACGAACTCGAACACCCGCGGCCACACCATTATAAAGTTCAGCTTTCGTCAACGGATGCCCTTTAGGAAATTGAGGCATATCCTCTGTTCTTTTTATACCTACAAATGCATTGTATACAAAAGCTCTCAAGCCCAAGTGAGTTGCATCCATAGGGGCTTCCTCGGCGTGAGCAGTAGAGACCAATAACAAACCTGTAAGCAATGCGATAACGTTATATTTCATATAAGTAATTCTTGTAAAGTTAGTCTGGCTAATGCTCACATAAACGCTTTTTATAGTCAAGAAAGTTGACCGTCGCTTTATTATTTTTCTTCTAATAAAATAATAACTTAAGGGGTGTTTTGAGCGCGGCGCGCAGTGTGAATATAGAGTAGAGAAGTTAATTGGCGGCTAGGGATTGTTAAAGCTTGATTCCCCATGTTCAGGCCTTATGTATTTAAAGCTTATGTGTTTAGTTTAGACGGTAAATGCTGCGCTAAATAATCAATCGCAAGACGGGTTTTCAGCGGCATAAACGGCAGCGCAGGCCATACCAAATGAATCGGAAAGGCAGTGCTCGACATGTTTTCTAACACTTGCATAAGCTTTCCTTCACGTAATTCATTCTGAATGAGCCAATCGGGCAACCACGCAATACCAGCATCGGCAAGCGCGGCATCTTTAATAGCTTGTAAGTCATTTAAAAGAAGTTTTGCTTTGGGTTTAAAAAATACAGGCTCGCTGTTTTCCTCTTGAAGTTGCCATTTTTTTATTTGACCAAAATGCGGATCGGCAATCGTGGCGTGATGGTCTAAGTCTTCAATATTTTCTACGGAACCTGCTTCATTTAAATAGTCGGGTGAGGCACAAAGTAGCATTCGATGCTCACCAATCGGTTTGGCAACGAGCTGAGTGGTATCAGGCAATGCCCCGATTCTTATACATAAATCAAAACCTTCTTCGACCAAGTCTACAGTCCGATCATTAAATGAAATTTCTAACTGTAAGTCCGCATGCTGTTGAGCAAATTTAACCATAAACGGGGCAGCAAAAACTTGTCCGAACAGCACTGGCACAGACATTCGTAAACGACCTGTTGCGTTGATTTTTCTTTGGTCTAATAGAGCCGCTGCGTTTTGTATTTCACTTAACGCTCGGCGGCTATGTTCATAAAACAAAGCACCTTCGTCAGTCATACTGAGTGTACGTGTTGTTCTTTTAAATAGAACCACACCAAGCTGCTCTTCAAGTCGAGCAATATTTTTACTTATGGCTGAGCGAGTTAAATGCAATTGCTCGGCAGCTTTTACAAAACTTCCAGCTTCAACTACCGTCACAAATATAGAAATCGCACTTAGCTCATGTTGCATGATTGTTGCCTAAAAGGAACCAATGATAAGAAATAATATCACCACTGTTGAATTTATTGTGGAGTTAATATGGCTTGATCAAAAACGTGGAGATGGTCATGGCTAAAATATTGGTATTAAAATCCAGTATTATGGGTGAGGGTTCACAAACCAATCGCTTAATTGATGTAATGCTTGAACACCGTAAAGATCAAGGTTTGCAAGATGACATTACCATATGCAATTTAGCTGAAATGAACCTGCCTGTATTAGATCTGGAAATTTTTCAGGCGCTTCGTGGGGCTGAAAATATAAATCAAGACATTCAACGAATCGTTGCTTTATCTGATGAATTGATTGCTGAGTTAAAAAGTGCTGATTTACTCGTGATTGGCGCACCCATGTACAATTTAAATGTACCGACTCAACTCAAAAACTGGTTTGATTTAGTGGCACGCGCAAGACAAACATTCCGCTATACCGAAACTTACCCTCAAGGTTTGGTTGAGGGAGTAAAAGCGGTAGTGGTAAGTAGTCGGGGTGGTATTCATGTTGGCCAAGAAACTGAGGCAGTCACGCCTTATCTCAAAGCTGTGTTAGGGCTAATGGGCATTCATGAGGTTGATTTTATTTATGCAGAAGGCTTAGACATGCAGGCCTATCGAAGTAAAGCATTAGATCTGGCAAGCCAGCAAGTCAAAGAATTCGCTATTTAAATTATGGGTTGAAACTCTTGTAGCTCTAATTGATCACAAGAGTTTCTAAGTTTATTTAAATCACATTTCTAAGTTCATTTGCCGTGTTGCGTAGCAATGGCAAAATTTGTTGAACCAAATAGTCTTCTTGTACACGATTGGTTTGAGACATGCAGTTAAGCGCTGCTATGGCTTGACCTTGTGCATTAAATACGGGCACTGCAATCGCAATTACGCCAAGCTCATGTTCTTCTTTAGAAAGACAATAATCTGATAACGAAATACCCTTAAGTACTTCAAAAAACTTTGACTCATCTACAATGGTAAAAGGGGTTAAGCGCTTTAAACCATAAGTTTTTACCCACGTATGTTGTGCTTCTTCGGATAGTGCTGCCAGCAATACTTTACCTGTGGAAGTGGCATGGGCAGGGAGTCGGTTTCCTAAATGCATGCCATAAGGACTAACGCGTAAGTTATCTTGCTGCGGTAAATAACTACGAGTAATCGGCACCACTTCGTTATCGTCTAACACCACAATTGAAAAAGTAAGTGATGTCTGCGCACACAAAAGATTTAAAAATGATTGAGCAACTTTAGGCAGGTGGGCCGAGCTTAGATAAGAACTCGAAAAGCGCAGTACGCGATGAGTGAGCCAAAAGTAATGTTCATCTGTTTCTAAATAGCCTAAGTATTTTAAAGTCTTCAGATAACGCCTTGCCGCTGTACGACTAATGCCGGTTCGCTCAGCCACTTGAGTAACATTGAGCCGTTGTCGGTCTGTTCCAAAAGCTTCGAGTAAAGCTAAGCCTTTTGCTAACCCTGCAATGTAGTCATCTTGACGAATTTTCTCATGCGAGTTCGGGTGCTCTAGAAAAGCATCGAGAGAAGGCATCCTTTCATTCCTGTTATTTTGATTGTTTCTGTCCGCTATTCGGACAAACTAAATGATAAACGGTTATTTTCGTCTTGCATACATAGTGAACAAAACTTAAAGCCAGTAATTTAAAAGTCAGGATGAAACAAGGATGAAGTTATGGATATTTTAAAGACACAGGTTGCAATTATTGGTTCTGGACCAGCAGGGTTATTGCTTGGGCAGCTTCTATATAAAGCTGGCATTGATCATATTATTGTTGAGCAACGTAGTGCTGAATATGTGGCTTCACGGATTCGTGCAGGAATTTTAGAGCAAGTTTCAGTCGACTTACTGAAACAAGCAGGCGTTGACCAAAACTTAAAAGAAAAAGGATTACCACATTCGGGCATCGAAATCTTAACCAATGGTGAGTTACATCGGGTTGATCTGGCCGCACTAACAGGTGGTAAACAAGTGACCGTATATGGTCAGACCGAAGTCACCAAAGATTTAATGACTGCGCGTGAAGCAGAGCAGCTCACTTCATTTTATGAAGCTCAAAATGTACAAGTAAAAGATTTCTACACTGCACCAAAAGTTGAGTTTGAGTACCAAGGTAAAGCCTTTCAAATTCAGTGTGACTTTATAGCAGGGTGTGATGGTTACCACGGTGTCTGCCGTGCCAGCGTACCAGAAGACAAAATTAAAACCTTTGAAAAAGTTTATCCGTTTGGCTGGTTAGGGGTGTTGGCAGATGTCCCACCTGTAGCCGATGAACTCATTTACGTACAATCAGAACGTGGATTTGCTTTATGCAGTATGCGTTCAGAGACACGTAGCCGTTATTATTTACAAGTCCCTTTAACAGATCACGTCGAAGATTGGTCAGATGAAAAGTTCTGGGATGAGTTAAAAAACCGCCTAGACCCTGAAAGCCGTGAAAAGTTAGTAACAGGACCTTCTATTGAAAAAAGTATCGCGCCGTTACGTAGCTTTGTGACTGAACCAATGCGTTTCGGAAAACTATTTTTAGCAGGTGATGCTGCGCATATTGTTCCACCGACTGGAGCAAAAGGCTTAAATCTCGCGGCTTCTGATATTGCTTATTTATCAAGTGCACTCATTGAATATTATGCCGAAGGTTCAGAGCAAGGTATAAATCAATACTCTGAAAAATGCCTGCAACGTGTATGGAAAGCAGAGCGTTTTTCTTGGTGGATGACTCATTTGTTGCATCGCTTTGAAACTGAGAGCGAGTTTGATCATAAGATTAAACAGGCCGAGTTAAGTTATGTACTTGGCTCGATTGCGGGTAAAACCACATTGGCTGAAAACTATGTCGGTTTACCTTATGAGATTAAGCAAATTGATAGTTTTAAGCATGCAAGCTAAAGGCTAGATAAAAATAAAAAGGGCATGAAAATGCTCTTTTTTTATATAAAAAACTGGATAGGACAAAATAGTTTAAGAGATATGGTCATACTAAAAGTAGCCCCGATATTTTGAAAATTATTCTAAATAAAGGAGCTACTTATCAATTCACCTAAAGTTTACTCAGCGGTTGCTGCAACTTGATGATTACTGATTTGCGTTGATTGCTGAGATTGAATAGGTTTAATCACTTGTGGATTAGAGTTACTCCATGGAGTATAGGCCTCTGTCAAAATATGGCCTGTAAGACTCGTTAAATCACTAGATTGAACCTCAGCATTGCCTTGACGTCCAAATAATACAACTTCATCGCCCGCTTTGGCTTCTGGAATATCTGTTACATCAACCATAACAGTATTCATGGATACTCGACCAACCACTGGCGCTTTTTGTCCATTGACTAAGACAAAAGCTTTATTACTAAAACTACGACGGTAGCCATCCGAATAACCTACAGGCAAATTTGCAAGTTTGGAGTCACGTGTCAACGTATAAGTTTGGTCATAACCTACAGTTGAACCTTTAAGGTAATTATTAACTGCAGCAATTTGTGTTTTAAATGCCATCATGCGTTTAAATTCAGGGTGATTAGGAAAATCTCCATAAATAATTGCGCCTGCACGGACCATATCTAAATGTGATTCAGGAACATTTACAGTAGCAAATGAATTTGCTGTATGTAATGTTAATTCTTTACGATTCAGTTTGGCTTTTTTAATCAACCATGCTGTTTGTTCATTAAATTGAGCTAGGCGCTCACGAACATATTTTTCATCTTCTACAGCATAATGGGTCATAATACCGTCAATTTTAAGATTTGGAAGCTTAGTGATTGCAACAGCTTGTTCTTTACCTTGAGCTGTAGACATTTCAAGTCCATTACGATCCATACCACCCGAATTTAAAGCCAAGCTATAATGAACAGTTGTATTGTTCGCTTCTGCCCATTTAGAGATACGGGCAGCCTGATCATAATTACCCAAAAGCTCTTCAATATTTAACGCATGTGCATTGATGATTTCACTATTAGTTGCTGTACGTAAACGTGTAATTTTGCCTTTATAGCCATGCTTACGCACCATCGCTGCTTCTGCATTACTGGTGATGCCAATACAAGACACATTTAATTTCATAACACTCGGCATAAGTAGGTCAATACTATGCCCATATGCATTTGCTTTCATGACTACACAAAGTTGTGTTTTGCCATTAAGTAATTGATTTGTCTTTTTAATATTATCTTCAAAAGCTTGAGTATCAACTTCAATCCATGCATTTGCTGTAGGTGCAGGGCTGACTTCATTTGTGATATGAGACGTGAGTAAAGGTGCAGCATGGGCAAATTGTATGGAACCGAATAATACCAATGCACAGCTATAAGCGAGATGCGAAAAATTTGTTTTAAGTTTCATGAGTTTTTTAATCTTTCCTGGCTGAATATGATTTAACGCTGGGTGGATTTTTATGGTTAAGTACAGAGATATAATTAATTTAAAATGTCACACGATTTGATCAAAATAATACTTTCTCCTTAAAATATTATAGTCAGTGTTAAGTAAAATTTAATTTTGCTTAAACTGTGTTCATAAAATAAAAATGTGATTTTAAATAATCTTAATTAAATCTAAATATACATTTGTGAAAAAACAAGAAGAAAAATCATTATATTTTTTTGAACGTTATTTTTTTAATCTAATTATTGGTGATATTTTTAATAACAAATTTTAAAATATAACATTTGGTAAATAATTAACTTTATTATTAAAAGAGGTTTTTTTATTTTTATCATTTATTGATTGTGATTTTTTATCATTCGGTAAAATATAAAAAATATATGGAGGTAAACATCCGAAACTTTGTTTTATGGCATGTGAAATATTAAAATTATGATACTTATCATATGTTTGTATTTTTTATTAAAATTATTTAGAAATTTTTGGTTATACCGTGACAAATTTTTAAGCATCAAATGTCATATTTAATAGTTTTTAATTAATTAATTTAAATTTTATAAATGAAATATTAATTAGATTGAATAAATAGTTGAGTGGTATTTAACCTTGGAGGTGTAGCTATGGTTTTGTATAATAAATCGACGAATTGGCCTTATCTTGTTTTTTTAATTAAATTTGTTGTTTGAAATTTTGATTAAATTAAAATTTTATGTTTATTTTTAAATCAGGAAATTTTCTTAATATTTTAGTTTGATTAAATGGGTGGTTTTATATTGAGAGTTTTTAAATATAAGATGATGGGTTTATTTTTTAAATTACTCAAGAAGTTTTGGGGTTTTATTGACCATACTATTCTAATTCTACAAGGCAGTAATATAGGAGAGTGGATATTGAGTGTTAGGGCAAATCCTCAATTCCTGTGTAAGAGTCAGTACAAAATATGAATTTTTATCTTAAATAAGTGTCTCAATAAATATGATGTAATGATTAAGCTATGCCGTTTTCCTTGATAAACAGATGAGTCAAGGAAAGTTTTCCGAAGCCAGAGTATGCGTGCACACACGATTTTTTATGGAAAAGTTGAATTGAAAAAAGCGGGGAATAGGACGCGTTTTGCTTAAAAGATCAGCATTAATAAAAGCTTTTGTCACATTTTTTCAGTATATTGCTATTAATTTCTTTATTTATAAATTCTAAGTTTGTATGGAACAGGACCAAGCACGCATACCTAAATATATTCCTATCCGCGATGCAATTGCCCATGATATTGAATCTGGCGTATTAGAAGCCCACGCAAAACTCCCATCAGAAAGAGTGCTGTCTGAACAGTTCCAAACCACTCGTGTGGCTGCACGTGAAGCTTTACTGGCTTTGGAAACCGATGGTTTGATTTATCGATTAGATCGCCGTGGTTGGTATGTTCGTTCTCCTCGTATTATTTATCATCCGCAATCGACAAAAAACTTTAATCAGTTTGTGATTGAACAAGGCTATGAACCTTCTACAGAAGTAATTTCGAGTGAACTTACGCAAGCTACTTCTTGGGATGCCAAGCATTTAAAAGTTGAAAAAGGGCATCCGATTTATTCAGTTTGGCGACGTCGTTGTATTAATGGACGACCTGTTTTGGTTGAACATTTACGTGTGAACGCCGAGCTTTTTCCTGAGTTTTTAACTCATGATCTCAAGCAATCCATTACTTTACTGATGGCAAATCAATATAACTGCCATATCACCAGAGCCGACATTAACCTCTATCCAACAGCTTTATCGGAACAACAGGCCAAAGCGCTTCATGTCAATGTTGGCGCGCTCGGTTTATATATTTGCCGTAGTAACAGAAATGAAAAGGGCGTGATTACCGATGTTGACCAAGAATATTGGCTACACGATGTCTTAGATTTACATTTCGAAGCACGAGCATAAAAATACAATCTGGTTTAAACCAGATTAATCAAACTGTCATATAAACCTGTTGAAATAAGATCATCAAATAATTGCATTCGATGGTTTGCAGATGAAACAGTATGTTCAACAGACAATTAAACTTGGCACTGCATCAGTTTTAGGTGTAGTGGTCGCTTTTCAAATGGGATGTTCATCAGCAACATCAAAAAACTCAGAAGAAATTACAGTCTATACGGCAGTGGAAGCCGACCAGCTTAAACAATACCAAGAAGAATTACACAAAGCCTATCCAGAACTCAAAGTAAAATGGGTACGTGATTCAACAGGTGTAATCACCGCTAAACTTTTGGCAGAGCAGAAAAACCCACAAGCGGATGTGGTTTTTGGTGTGGCTTTAACCAGTTTGCTGGTCATGGAAAAGAAAGACATGCTTGAGCCTTTTAAACCAGAAGGCATCCAAAATTTAAAACCAGAATTTGTCAGCCAAAAACCTGTACCGACTTGGACGGGTATGGATGCATGGGAATCTGCAATTTGTGTCAATAAAGTCGAATTAGAAAAACGTAAGCTACCGATTCCAAAAACTTGGAAAGATTTAACCAACCCGATTTATAAAAACTTAATTGTGATGCCAAATCCAGCCTCAAGTGGTACAGGTTATTTAGATGTCACAGCTTGGATGCAAATTTGGGGTGAAAAGCAGGCATGGGACTATATGCAGGCTTTGGATAAAAACATTTCACAATATCCTCACTCGGGTTCAAAACCTTGCAAGATGGCAGCGCAAGGTGAAATCCCAATTGGTGTTTCTTTCGGTTATCCGGCATTTAAATTAAAAGCAGAGGGTGCACCTTTAGAAGTGGTTTATCCAACAGAAGGTTTAGGCTGGGAAATGGAAGCCTTAGCAATTGTGAAAGGAACCAAGAAATTAAGTAGCGCACAAAAATTTATAAATTGGTCGGTAAGCAAAGCGGCAAACGAAGCTTATGCACATAACTTTTCAATGGTGGCTTATAAAGGCATTGAAAATACCACTATGGACTTCCCGAAAAATCTTCCTCAAATGCTCGTAAAAAATGATTTTTATTGGGCGGCCGAGCAGCGTGAACGTATTTTGGCTGAATGGTCAAAGCGTTTTGAAAAGTGATCTTTTGGATAAGGGCCTCATTATGCAAATTCCTTCGTCATTGCAATCATCGCTGCTAGGTCAAAACCAGAAGGGTGAGTTAGCAGGGCATTTATTGTCAACATTAACGACTTATAAATATCCTGAACATGGCCCTTCGGTTTTAGAAGTGGTGGATATCCAAAAAAAGTTCCAACTCTTTCAGGCTCTAACACATATTAATTTAGACCTTAAAGCAGGTGAGTTCGTAAGCTTTTTGGGACCTTCTGGATGCGGTAAAACCACTTTACTACGCATCATTGCGGGTCTAGAAAAACCTGATTATGGAAAGGTTATAAAAAAGGGCGCGGACATTACGTTGCTCAGTGCTGAAAAGCGTCACTGCGGTATTGTGTTTCAGAACTATGCATTATTTCCAAACTTAAACGTTGAAGAAAATATTGCTTTCGGCTTAGACAAAAAAAAGTGGGATAAGGCACAACGTAGCCAACGGGTTCAACAGTTATTAGAACTAATTGAGTTACCTGATATTGCAAAAAAGTATCCCAACCAATTATCAGGCGGGCAGCAGCAACGTGTTGCGCTTGCTCGGGCAATTGCACCGAATCCAGATATTTTACTGTTGGATGAACCATTGTCTGCACTCGATGCACAAGTGCGTCTAAACCTAAGACAAAAGATCCGTTCGATTCAAACGCAGCTTAATTTACCAACCATTATGGTCACACACGATCAAGAAGAAGCTTTAAGCATTTCTGACCGTGTGGTTGTCATGAATCATGGCGTTATTGAACAAATTGATACGCCGCACAATATTTACTACAAGCCACAAACCCAATTCGTTGCAAAGTTTATTGGCACCATGAACTTTTTGATAGCCACTTGTTCAGGCGCCAATCAGCTCGAAGTTTTAGGTTTTATTCCTTTAAATTTGGAGCAACAAAAACTTAAAGCAGGGCAAAGCTACAGGATTGGTTTTAGACCCGAAGCTGTCGAGTTAGTTGATGATTTTGGTAGTGATAAAGAATCTTTGTATTTGCCAGTTAAAGTATTAAGCACCGAATTTTTAGGCGCAAAACGTCGTTTGTTTTGCACTATTCATATCGATGGAATTGAGCAGGCAAAACACCTGTTGCAAATTGAAATTGAAAATACCAAGTTCAAAACTTTGCAAGAACTCATGTTTATAAAAGTGCCTAATCAGCTCATTCATATCTTTGACGAACAAGGGTATGCACTATGTTAAATGAAACTGCTTCAGCGGTTTTAAAAACACAGCCGCGTCAAAAAACTGAATACTCATTAAGATCGAACATCGCTTTGTTTGTTGTGGCGATTGCTTTGACCTTAGCCATTGTCGCACCATTAATTATGTTGTTTGAAAGTGCATTTTTTGATGAAAATCAAAATTTTGTTGGCCTTGATAACTTCTATAATTACTTTGGTAGTCCAGCTTTACTCAGCTCCGTATTTAACTCTGTGTGGATCGCTTGTACTGCTACTGTCATTACGGTATTTCTTGCCAGTATTTATGCGTTTGCGCTGACCAATGTCAATATTAAAGGAAAAGGCTTCTTTAAATTGGTGGCTTTTTTACCGATCTTGGCACCGTCACTTTTGCCTTCTTTGGCATTGGTTTATTTGTTTGGCAAGCAAGGTGTATTCAAGTCTTTATTGGGTGATGTACAGATTTATGGCCCAATCGGTATTTTAATCAGTTATTGCTTTTGGTTATTTCCGGCCATTTTGATGTTAATGATGGTCTCTTTTAGAAGTGTTGATCAGCGTTTAATTGAAGCATCTTTATCACTCGGAAAAAATGTTTGGAAGACACATTATCATGTGACTTTACCTGCAATTCGTTATGGACTGATCAGTGCAAGTCTGGTGGCTTTTATTTATGTCCTAACAGATTTTGGTATTCCGAAAGTCATTGGTGGTTCATTTAACATGATGGCGCTTGATGTCTATAAGCAGATTATTGGTCAGCAAAATATGAACATGGGTGCGGTCATTTCCATCTTGTTATTGTTACCGGCTGTGTTTGTATTCATTTTTGATCGTATACAAAGCAAACGCCATGCACGCTTTCAAGCCTTTCAGACTAAACCTTATATTTCTGCGCGGAATAAAAAGCTTGAAACGGTTTTGACTCTATTTTGTGGCTTGGTTTCGGGTTCGATTTTACTGATTATCTTTACGGCTGTGCTGGCGTCATTTATCCAGTCTTGGCCTTATGATTTGTCTTTGACCCTAGTACATTACAGTTTTGAATATGTCGATGGCGGTGGTTGGTCAGCATATTTTAATTCGATTCGAATGGCACTCTTTAGTACAGTTTTTGGAACAGCACTTATTTTTATGGTGGCGCTATTAACCGAACGTTTTAAGGCACATTCACTCATTAAAAATTATGTGCAAGCTTTGGTTTTATTACCACTTGCGGTGCCGGGGCTGGTTCTAGGTATTGCCTACATTTTGTTTTTTAACCAGCAAAGCAACCCGTTAAATGTGCTGTATGGAACCATGACCATTTTGGTGATTTCAACCATCGTGCATTATTACACCGTGCCACATCTTACTTTAACCAATGCCATTAAACAGATTCCGCTACAACTCGATCAGGCAGCACAAACACTAGGAACATCGAAGTGGAAAACTTTTTGGAAAGTGTATTTGCCTATGTGCTTTCCAGCGCTATGCGATGTGTCGGTCTATGTTTTTGTCAATGCCATGACCACTGTATCGGCTGCCATTTTCCTCTATTCACCAGACACAAGTTTAGCTGCGGTGGCGGTTTTAAATATGGATGATGCGGGAGACACGGTTGCTGCTGTTGCCATGAGTATTTTGATTTTGACCACTTCATGTGTTGTAAAACTCATTCATTGGTTATTTACCCGAAAAATTATGGCAAGAAGTCAGCAATGGCGTGAAAGTTCTCATTAAGTTTTAGCTAAACACAATTTTTATTTAACCGACTGAAACGAAATGCTTTGTTCAACAAGGCAAGGGTTTGTTCATCCTAAATTTCGCAAATTGGAAGTCTTATGAATAACGCACAGTTTGATTTAATTGTTGTCGGTGCCGGTATTTTAGGTTTGTCCGCTGCCATACAAGCGCAAGAACAAGGCTTAAAAGTTTGTATCTTCGAGAAAAATGCTCAACCAGTGGGGGCAACTAGTCGTAATTTCGGCATGGTTGGAACATCAACCTTAACCCATCCTGAACAGCAGTGGCGAAAATACGCTCTTGAAACGCGTTCTTTTTATCAGCGTATTCAGGCTGAAACCGATATTTCGTTTGCTCAACGCCAAGGTATTTATCTCGCAAACACTGCACTTGAATGGCAGGTTTTAAAAGAGTTTGCCGAGCGTGCAAATCATTACCAAATTCCAGTTCATTTGCTAAAGCATGATGAACTGGTCACCCAATTTTCTTATTTAAATCCCGAACAGCAGTTTCAAGGCGGCTTGGTTTTTGAAGAAGATTATTCGGTCGAACCACATGTGATTGGGAAGCGACTGTTGGCATATGCCGAAAGTAAAGGCGTAAAGATTTATACCAATGCTTGTGTTGTTCAAACTCAATATCAACATAGAAGCTGTCACGTTCGTTTAGCAAATGGCGAGGTATATCAGGCAAATAAAGTTTTGGGTGGTGTTTCAAAAAGTATGCTGACATTAAATGAAGCCATTATTGATGTAAAAAAAGGTTAAGTCGAAAGCTTTAAAATGGTTTTCAATCTTTTTTGAAAAATTACAACTCCTTCTAAAACCACGCCTAATTCGATGCCTTATTTTGCAATTATTACCTTCAATACCTACAGTAAAAAATTTACCAATACTTTGCTTGCAGTTTTTAAAAGCAGTTATGAAACTGTCCCAATGATCACTTGCAATTCGGGTGTAGTGAATACCTAATTGTTTAAGCTTTGTTTTCAATCGTTGAACTGTAGCTAAGTCTCTTTTACCCCAAACATAAGCAACAATCTCACCTGTTTCTCGATGGTAGGCGTAAATAAGCCATTGTTTATTATTTTTATTTCCCACAAAAGTCCAAAACTCATCAACTTCAAGAGACTCATAATGACTTTGTTTAGGCTGAATTTGGTAGGTCGATTCGGTTAAAGTACGTAAAACTTTACCGATACTGATTCGCTCAACTTCAGCGATATCTCGTATACCACTACCTCTGACCATCAACTGTAATATTTTTCGAGTAATGCCTGAATTACATCCTAGATAGCTCAGAGCATGGTCACCAATAAACTGACGTTTACAGTCTTTGCACTGATAGTTTTGTTTCCCATCTACTTTGATGCCATTTTTCTTTATACTGTCACTGAGGCAGGTTGGACATTTGATTTCTAGAGTTATTCGCATTTCTCTATTTTATCAAAATTCAACCTGCTTTGTTTCAGCATACTTTTTGAAACACCACCAAGTTTTGATCTGTCACGGTGAAGTGATTGATGTTTTATATCCAGAGTTGCTGCAAAGTTTGAACCTGAAACGTTGTGGTTTACAAATGGCACTGACTCAACCATTTCAACAAAAATTAAATGCTTCTCTTTATTCAGGCTTATCTATCTCACGTTACCCAGCCTTTGAAATTTGTCCGAGTCATCATGAGCTGGTCCAAGCATCTCAGCAGGGGCTGATCAAAGAATTTGGTATTCATATTTTAATTAAACAAAACGAATTTGGTGAACTCATCGTAGGTGATAGTCACGAATACCATCCGCTTGATGAAGCACCTCAGTTTGAGCAACGCGAAGATATTAATGAGTTTATTCAAGCGTACTGCCATGAAAAATTAGGGCTGACTTTACCTCCGATTCAAAAACGTTGGAATGGTTATTACCTAACCCATGAACACGAGCTGGCCTGTGTCACTGAAGCGGAGAAAAACATCTTTTTGGTGAGTGCGATTGCGGGTAAAGGCATGACCACAGGCGCGGGTTTTATCAAAGAAGTGTTAGAACAAAATATTTTTTAGTTTGTCATCTGGTTTAAACCAGTTTGTTGTATATTGAAATTAACGTGAACGAAATGAGCAATCTTATGAACATGCAACCACAAATCGATATGGATTTAGAAAACAAATATCTGCTTTTGACACCAGGTCCATTATCAACTTCTGCAACGGTCCGCCGTGCCATGCAAAAAGACTGGTGTACTTGGGACCAAGAATATAATTCGCTTGTACAAGATATCCGCTCTCGATTGGTCAATTTGGCAACCAATCAACCTGAAAAATATACGGCTGTGTTAATGCAAGGCAGTGGTAGTTTTGCGGTGGAGTCTGTGCTTGGTTCAGCTATTGCGCGTGATGGCAAAATCTTGATTATCAATAATGGCGCTTATGGTGCACGTATGGTGCAAATGGCACGTTGCTTAAATATTGAAGTTGTAGAGCTGAACTATTTAGAAACTCAAACACCAGATTTACAAGAGATTGAGCGCGTTTTACAAGATAAAACCATTAGCCATGTTGCGTGTGTACACTGTGAAACCACCACAGGAATTTTAAACCCGATTCAAGACATTGGCCGTTTGGTGAAAGCAGCAGGAAAAATCTGGATTGTGGACGCCATGAGTTCATTTGGCGGTGTGCCAATGGATATGGCTGAACTTGAAATTGATTTTCTAATTTCAAGTGCGAATAAATGTATTCAAGGTGTTCCGGGTTTTGGCTTTATTTTGGCTAAGCGTGATTGCCTAGAAGCATGTAAAGGCTTGGCACGTTCGGTCAGCCTCGATTTGTTTGATCAGTGGCATACGATGGAGCAGCATAACGGTAAATGGCGTTTTACCTCGCCAACCCATGTGGTGCGTGCTTTTTATCAAGCATTACTTGAGCTTGAGGCAGAGGGCGGTGTTGCTGCACGTTATCAACGTTATTTACAAAACCAACAAACCTTATCTAAAGGTATGCAACAACTGGGTTTTGAGTTGGTACTCGGTAAAGAGTGCCCACAATCGCCCATCATTACCACTTTTCTTTGCCCAACAGCCGAGACAATTAGCTTCCAATCATTTTATGAAACGCTAAAAAAATCAGGCTATGTAATTTATCCGGGCAAAGTTACCGATCTTAACTGTTTCCGTATTGGCAATATTGGCGAAGTTTATGTTCATGACATTGAAGGGCTTCTTGCTGCAATTGCCAGCTATTGCAAAAGCCATCTAAATCAAGCTGTAACAGCATAATTTTTATTAAATTATTTAAATTAAAGGAAATACACCATGACGACCAACAATACACAAATTCAGGCTGTTGTTTTTGACTGGGCTGGCACAACAGTAGATTTTGGCTCACGCGCACCAATTTTGGCTTTTATGGCTTTATTTAAAGACAACAAAGTTGAAATTACGGTTGAAGAAGCGCGTGTGCCAATGGGTTTAGAAAAACGTGATCATATTGCTGCTGTTTTAAAAATGCCACGAGTAGCAGCTGCATGGCAGGAAGTTTATGGTCAAGCGGCAACAGAAGCAGATATTGATCGTTTATATAAGGACTTTATTCCTTATCAATTAGATTCGATTCCGACATGCTCGGCTTTAATACCGGGTGCATTGGCGACTTTTGAAAATATTAAAAATCGCGGTGCAAAAATTGGTAGTAACACGGGCTATGCATCCATGATGATTGGAGAATTGGTCAAAGATGCTGCCAATCAGGGCTACCATCCAGACTGTATCGTTACTGCTAGCGACGTGAAATATGGCCGTCCATATCCTGAAATGCTATGGAAGAACTTAATTCAACTCGATGTATCTGACATCAAAACAGTTGTAAAAGTGGATGATACCGTGGTGGGGATTGATGAAGGTTTAAATGCCGGATGTTGGACAGTAGGACTTGCGATTAGTGGTAACGAAGTCGGTTTAAGCTATGAAGAGTGGAGTGCGCTATCGGCAGATGAACAAATTGTGCTAAAAAATAAGGCCTATCAAAAAATGAATGCATCGGGTGCTCACTATGTGATTGATAGTGTCGCGGATTTGCCAAATGTACTAAATGATATTGAACGCCGTTTGGGGCAGGGTGAACGACCTTAAACAAATAGTTGCGTAAAAAGAACCTGCTATAAAGCGGGTTTTTTATAAGTAAAAATTACTTTTGGTTTTAATATTTTATTCATATTTAACAATAAAAAAATTTTTGTTCAGTGAATTTGTAATTTTAGACTCATCAGTTTTTGGTAGGAAAAACCAGTTGAGCTAAAGAAATAGAGGGTTAACATAAGCACTAAAACGTGAATTTTCATCAAATATTGATGTTAGATAAGGATTACGGAAAGAAAATCATGAATGCTTATTATCAATTACTGAATAGAACAATCGGTCCTCAAGGTGAAGTCATTGCTCATTATTGCTCAACTGTCCATACACAAGGGGCTTGGAACCCTCATGAACAGCACATGGCACCTGCAAGTGGTGTCATCGCAGCAGAGTTAGAGCAATTTTCACCACGACAAGATATGCGAATTGGTCGAATTAGTTTTGATATTTTTGGATTGATTGCATTTGGTGAATTTACGATTAAGACACATGTGATTCGTGCTGGTAAAACCATTGAATTGATTGAAGCTGAAATGCAAGCGCAAGGTAAAACCTGCATTGTGGCTAGAGCGTGGCGAATGTGCACTCAAGACAGTTCCGATATTGCTGGGCTTGAAGATCAACCCGTTCATCATCCAGATACCTTTACAGAATGGACGGGTATGAAAAGATGGCCGGGTGGCTTTATTCAAACGCTAGTCACTAAAACAGATGATCAGCACCGTGCCGGCAAAGGTATTGTTTGGCTCAATAATGATAAAGAAATGGTTGAAGGGCAGCCGACCACAGATTTTGCACATTTGATTGGTATGATCGATACTGCAAACGGAATAGTACCAAGACAAGAGGGCGAATTTACGTGGGGCTTTCCAAATCTAGATTTGCAAATTCACATGCACCGTTATCCGAAAGGTAAATGGTTGGGGCTAGAAACCGTTCAGCAATATGGCTCGGATGGTATTGGCTTAACCAGCGCGGTTTTACATGATGTGTATGGCCCATTTGGACGCAGCGAGCAGATTTTGACGTTACGTAAAATGGCTAAATAAATATTTGAGCCAATAAAAAAGTCATCCCTAAGGATGACTTTTTTATTTTGAGATTTAAATTCTAAGCAATTTCTTAGCTACGAACTTTAACAAGTGTTGGGGTAAGTTCGTCCCAACGCTGTTTTGCACTATCCATTGCTTTCATTTTAATATGCCCATAACCACGCACTTCTGCTGGTAATTTCGCAATTTGTTCAGCGACAGCCAAGTTATGATTGTCTGGCGCTTCAACGAGTGCTTCAACAAATGCGATGTAACGGTCACGCCATGCTTGTTCGTGTTGACGTTCTTCTTGACGTGCAAATGGGTCAAGGAAAGTTTCACGAAGCCATTGTAAGCGAGCAAGCATCATCATTGGGAAGCGCATCCAGTAACCGAACGCACGTTTACGGACATTTTTCAGACCACCGAGTAAAGCTGGAGGAGCAAGATGATATGTTAAACGTAAGCCTTTACCGAACTGGGTCTCAATCGATTCTTTGAAGCTCTTACCTGTTAAAAGACGTGCAACTTCATATTCATCTTTATAAGCCATGACTCTATAAAGCTGAGTTGCAATCGTACCTGTTAACTCTTCTGGTAACTTTTTAGCTGCCAGTTCTACAAGCGTACGGTATTTAGCTGCATAAGCTTCATTCCAATAGTCTGTTAGACGAGCAGAACGGTCTTCAACAAGTTCAGCCAAAGTTTGCGGAGTTTTAGTTTTTGGCATTGCCGCAACTAGACGTGCAGCTAAAGTTGAGTCGCTTGCAAGATGACAACCCACGCGGAAAGCTTCAAGGTTCTTTTCAACAGCAGTACCATTTAAGCGAATTGCTTTTTCAATGCTTTCACGCAGTAATGGAATACGACCAGATTGCCAAGCCATACCGAGTAATAACTGGTTGGTATAAATTGAATCACCTAACAGTTGTGTTGCAATTCGAGCTGCTGGCAGAGAAACAAGTTGACCTTGACGAACACGACCACGGAGGCGATCAATTAAATCGCTAATAGGCGCATACCAGTCACGAGATTTAATAAACTCAGAAGTAGGGGTACTGTCTTCATTCACAATAACCAAAGCATCATCTTTTAAGCGAGAGAGAGCAGCGCTACCACCAGCCACTACAGCATCTGCACCAATGAGTAATTCACATTGACCTGCCGGAATTTTGGTAGAAGAAATTTGCTCATCAGTTGCTGCAAGTTGAACGTATGAATAAACCGTACCACCTTTTTGAGCAAGACCAGCCATGTCCATAACACGTGTTGCTTTACCTTCGAGGTGAGCTGCCATACCAAGAAGTGCACCAATAGTCACAACACCTGTACCGCCAATACCACCAACCATAATACGACTTGGAACATCATATAACTGAGGAATAACTGGTGATGTTGGCCAACCTGCGCTAATTCCTTCAAATTTAGCCGGACGTTTCATATCACGGGTATGAACAGTCACAAAACTAGGGCAGAACCCTTCTGCACAAGTGAAGTCTTTATTACAGCTACTTTGGTTAATTTGACGTTTAGTCCCTAAAGCTGTTTCTACAGGTTCAATAGATAGGCAGTTTGATTTTTTCGAACAGTCGCCACAGCCTTCGCAAATATCACTGTTAATGTATAAACGCTCAGCTGGGTCAGGGTAGACATCACGTTTACGGCGACGGCGTTTTTCACTGGCACAAGTTTGTACATAAATTAAAGCGGTTACGCCTGAAACTTCACGAAGCTCACGTTGAACTGTATCGAGTTCATTACGGTGACGAATTTCTACGCCCGGTGCAATGCCGTCTTCTTCATTTAATAGTTTAACTTCATCAGTGACAATAACTTGTTTTTTAATACCTTCTGCAGCAAGCTGACGAGTTAATTGAGCAACGCTCAAATGACCATCTACATGTTGCCCACCTGTCATAGCGACGGCATCGTTATAGAGGATTTTGTAGGTAATATTAATTTTTGCAGCGATAGACTGACGAATTGCTAAGTAACCTGAGTGGAAATAGGTTCCATCACCAAGGTTAGCAAAAATGTGTTTTTCATTGGTAAATGGTGATGCACCAACCCAGCTTACACCTTCACCGCCCATTTGAGAGAACGTTTCGGTACCACGGTCCAGTGAAACAGCAATATAGTGACAACCGATACCGCCTAATGCACGGCTACCTTCAGGAACGACTGTTGATGAGTTATGTGGGCAACCACTACAGAAATACGGTTTACGTTCTGCAAGATCAATAACACGTTTTGATTCTTGCTCTGCTTTTAGCAGTAAGTCGATTCTGCTTTGGATTTGTGTTTTTAGGCTTTCTGGAATATCGAGTTTTAAGAAGCGAGCAGCCAGCATTTTTGCAATCGGTTCAGGCTGGTACTCATAGTGACCGATAAGCGGTGCTTCTTCAATAGAGGTACTCCATTCACCTTTGCCATCAGTTGCTTTACCAATCACATGTGGACGTTTGCCATCAGGAAGTGAATACAGCTCATCTTTAATTTGTGTTTCAATAATTGGACGTTTTTCTTCAATAACGATCAGTTCTTGTAAACCTTCGGCAAATTCACGAACACCTTGAGGTTCTAAAGGCCAAATCAATCCAACTTGATAAACACGTAGCCCAAGCTGCTGAGCAGTTTCATCTTCAATACCTAAAATGCGTAGGGCTTCAATGGTATCTAAATAACCTTTACCACTTGCGGCAATACCAATACGGGCATTTTCACAAGGCCATGTTACAGTATTGATTTTGTTGGCGCGGGCATAAGCCAAAACAGCAGGTAAGCGATATTTATAAAGACGTTCTTCTTGCTGAATGCCGTGATCTGGCCAACGAATGTTAACGCCGCCCTGTGGGAAATTCACATCTTCCGGTATAACCGGAGTAACACGGTCTAGATCGACATGAACAGAAGCAGAAGTTTCTACAATTTCACTAACCAGCTTCATTGAAGACCACAGGCCAGAAAAACGTGAAACAGCAATGGCGTGAACACCAAAGTCTAAAATCTGTTGAACGGATGTTGGGTAGAAAATTGGAATACCGCAACCAATCATGACATGTTCAGATTGGTGAGGGATTGTAGAAGATTTACATGAGTGGTCATCACCAAATAAAGCAACGACACCACCACGTTCAGAGGTACCAGCTAAATTCGCATGGCGGAGTACGTCGCCTGAACGGTCAACACCCGGGCCTTTACCATACCACCATGAAGACACTCCATCATATTTGCCTTGGCCTGAAAGATTAACTTGTTGAGTACCCCAAATTGCGGTAGCAGCCAAGTCTTCATTTACGCCAGGTTGAAATACAACATTATGGGATTTAAGTAATCCTTGAACTTGCCAAAGGAAACTATCATAGTTACCAACAGGAGAACCGCGATAACCAGAAATAAAACCAGCAGTATGATAACCATTGATCGCGTCACGGCGAGTTTGGGCAAGAGGCAACCGAACAAGTGCCTGAATGCCGGTCATATATGCTGTACCGTTATCACTTACATATTTATCTTCAAGTGACACATCCTTTGTTGCAATAATATTTGGAGTGACTTTTGTAGCTATATTCATTTATATCTCCTTAGAATTTTTAGTAGCTCGGACTACTTTCTTTTTTCAACATCCAGTTGAATATTTGGAGCAAGTGACATACGAAATAAAAAAAGATCGGTTCCTCTTCTTAAAAAGAATTAGTGCCAATGTATGTACATTTAGTCATTGTGGTTGAACTAAACTGGTGCAACAATCCGTAATTTAGGAAAACATATTTACGTTATGCGCAAAAATCTCGATGGTGGACTATTGCATGCAATGCATGCATTCCTGAAAGTGATTGATAGCGGGAGTTTCACAGCAGCAGCTGAGCAGATGGATCTGACCACAGCACAGGTTTCACGTCTTATCAGCGAGCTAGAAACACGCTTAGGTACAAAATTAATACAACGCTCCACGCGCCAGCAGGCACTGACCGATATTGGTGCGACTTATGCAGAGCGCTGTCGCCAAGTCATTTCAATGGTAGATGAAGCAGAATCAGAAGTCACAGGAACGGCATCTAAACCCAAAGGCCGTTTACGTGTATTAAGCATGGGAAGCTTTGGGCATCATTATGTTTTTCCAGTAATGGCCGAATTTTGTAAGCATTATCCCGAATTAACTGTGGAATATACGACCTCACAGTACGTTCCAGACTTGTTGGCAAAAGGGGTGGATGTCAGTCTTTATCTCACTGAATCATTAACAGATTCTCGGTTTGTTGCACGCAGAATTGGCACTATTTTTTCTGTTTTATGTGCTTCACCTGCATATTTAGAAAAACATGGGGTACCTGAGTCCCCAGAAGACTTAAAAAAACATGCCTGTTTACGCTTGGTAAACCCATCTATTACACCAGATTGGCATTTATTAAATGCAAAGGGTGAGTCTTACCAAATTGATACTGGCGGGCAACTCATTGCAGATAACCCTGAGTTATTGTTAGATGTAGTGCAACAAGATATGGGCATCGCATTATTGCCGATGTTTTCAGCTTTAGATGCGGTTCAAAATGGAAGATTATGTCATATCTTGCCAGAGTGGCGTTCTCCAGATATAGGGGTGTATACCTTATTGCCTTCACGTCATTTTATTGATGCCAAAACACGTGCATGGTTAGATTGGGTAGAAGAATATATTTCGCCAAGAATTGAAATGGATGCATCTTATTTTTATAAATAATCAGATAAATTTTTTAAGGACTACAATTGAAAAAGGATGAAGAATAATACGGATTTAGAACAAAAATAGGGTAGAGAATGCTTCTGTTGAGAGAGGCATTTAATACAAAGATAAATAATAGATTTTAAAAAAATTGCATGAGGAATTCAGTCCCAATTCCTGAACGAAATGAGATAAAGATGAGATAGGATGATCTGGTACTCCGCCTAATATTAAGCTTTATACCAGATGCTGAGCTATTTTAATTTATGATTAGGCACACTTGGTTTGCCAATAAGCATTTGCATAATTCGACAAGCTTTTTCGGTTTAATACATTGCTAATATTTTGACTGGCTTGCATTAGCTTTTCTAAATCAATACCAGTTTCAAACCCCATATGTGACAGCAAATAAAACAGATCTTCGGTCGATACATTACCCGAAGCTCCTTTGGCATAAGGGCAACCACCGAGTCCTGCAAGGGAAGAATCAAAAACACGAATGCCTTGTTGTAAAGACTGATAAATATTGGCAATCGCCATGCCATAGGTGTTATGGAAATGCCCAGCCAAAACCTTGCTGTCGAGTTCAGCGAGGCATGCTTGCCAAACCTTTTGAACCCGATCTGGTGTCGCCGTGCCAATGGTTTCACCTAAAGACACTTCATAGCAGCCCATGTCATAGAGTCGTTTAACAACTTTTACCACTTGTTCAGGAGCAATTGCACCTTCATAAGGGCAATCGACAATACAAGAGACATAACCGCGCACACGGATGTTATGTGCTTTTGCTGCGCTCAGGACATCACTAAATTTTTCAAAGCTCTCGTCGATTGAGCAGTTGATATTTTTACGAGTAAAACTCTCAGAAGCTGCGGTAAACACCGCAACTTCTTTGCACCCTACCGCTTGAGCAGTCTCAAAACCTTTGATATTGGGGGTGAGCAAGCTAAATTGCACATCGGCTGTTTGGGGTAATTGCTTAAATAGCTCGTTACTTTGAGCCATTTGCGGTACCCATTTTGCCGAAACGCATGAACCGACTTCAATCGATTTCAGACCTGCATTAATCAGGTCATTAATAAAGTTTAAGCGTTGTTCGACGGTTAAAGCCTGTTTTTCGTTTTGGAGGCCATCTCTGGGACCGACCTCCACGATTTTGACAAACTCACTCATGCAACTTCCTCCTGCGCAGGCTGAAATTCCACAAGCTCGTCGCCAGCTTTGACTTGATCACCGACTTGGAAATAGGAGTCTACAATTAAGCCGTCTTTAGGGGCACGAATGGTATATTCCATTTTCATCGCTTCAAGCGTCATTAAAATATCGTCTTTCTTCACGCTATGATTTGCACTTACTAGCACTTGTGTGACCACACCTGGCATTGGTGCTTTTAGGTGGCCTTCATCGGCTTGGCTATCTGCTTGATTAAAGTCTTGGCGAATATAAGCAAACTTATAGCTTTGTCCATTTTGGAATAAGGTAATGCCTTGCTGACTTTGGTTAAAAGACAGTTTTTGCTTAGTCCCAGCAATTTGAACAGAGGCCGTATGCGCATCAATCAATTGTCCAGAAATCGGGTAGCTTTGACCGTTATATTCTGCAGTGAAACCATCTTCATTTGAGGCAAATTTAATTTGGATATCTTGGTTTAAATAGTTCAGTTTAATGCTGTGCTGATAAGCAATATTTAAACGCCAAAGTGGTTGAGCCTGCCAAAGCTGTTTTTGGCTTGAGCTGTTGTTATTAAGTTTACTGAGGAACTCAATAAATGCCGCTGCCACCACAAGTTCAGGTTTGATCTCTTCAGGACTAAACAAGAAGTTTTGTTCACGTTGAATCAGGTTGGTATCAAGCTTGGCTTTTTTAAACGATTCGCTACGAACAATTTTTTCAAGGAAAGCAATGTTGTTGCCTAAACCATCAACATGGAATTGGCTTAAAGCGTGTTGCATTTGAATGAGCGCAGCTTCACGGTTTTTACCCCATACAATCAGTTTGGCTATCATTGGATCGTAATAGGTCGTGATTTCATCGCCTTCAACAATACCGCTATCTACACGCACATATTGGTTTTGCGTTGGGTAATGCAGATAGTCAATTTTTCCGATTGCAGGTAAAAAGCCTTTTTCTGGTTCTTCGGCGTAAATACGTGCTTCGAGCGCATGCCCGTGAATTTGCAATTCGTTCTGTAGTTTAGGTAAAGGTTCGCCATAAGCGACACGAAGTTGCCATTCAACCAAGTCTTCACCTGTAATCATTTCGGTGACAGGGTGCTCGACTTGTAAACGGGTATTCATTTCCATGAAATACGCTGTACCGTCTTGTTCCACAATAAACTCAACCGTACCTGCGCCAACGTAATTTACCGCACGTGCAGCATCAATTGCAGCTTGGCGCATTGCATCGAGCTTCTCGCTTGGCATTTGTGGAGCAGGGGCTTCTTCTAGTACTTTTTGATGACGGCGTTGTACAGAACAGTCGCGTTCAAACAAATGTACATAGTTGCCATGTGTATCGCCAAACACTTGAACTTCAATATGGCGTGGTTGAATCACATAACGTTCAATTAAGACGTCATCATTGCCAAAGCTTGATTTTGCTTCACGTTTACAAGAGGCTAAGGCATGCAGAAAATCTTCACTGCGTTCAACCAGACTCATGCCTTTACCACCGCCGCCCGCACTGGCTTTAATTAAAACAGGATAGCCAATTCGGTCTGCCTGTTGTTTTAAAAAGTCGGCATCTTGGTTGGTTCCGTGATAACCCGGTGTTAAAGGGACACCAGCTTTTTCCATTAAAGCTTTCGAGGTCGCTTTTAAGCCCATCGTTAAAATGGCATCCACTGGTGGGCCAATAAAGCAAATGTTGTGTTGTTGGCAAGCGAGTGCAAACTGGTCATTTTCAGAAAGGAAGCCGTAGCCTGGGTGAACCGCTTGGCTGCCTGTATCAATCGCTGCTTGAATAATACGATCAACCTGTAAATAACTTTGCGTTGCAGGGGACTGACCAATATAAACCGCTTCATCTGCAAGTTTGACATGTTGTGCATTTGCGTCTGCATCTGAGTAAACGGCAACCGTTGCAATACCTAATTTTTTAGCTGTACGAATCACACGGCAGGCAATTTCGCCACGGTTCGCAATTAAAATCTTTTCAAACATGATGATCGTCCTTAATTGTTGTTATTCGAGTTAGAAACCCAAGCAGGCTGCTGTTTATTTAAAAAGGCACTCAGACCTTCTTTTGCTTCACTGCCTTGACGAACTTGAGCAATATGATGTGCTGTCTGTTGCAGCAAGTCATTGCTTATGGTCTGGTTGCTCACCATTTGAATGAGTTGTTTTGATGCCGCTTGAGCATGCGGGCCACCGAGTAAGAGCGCATCAATGATTTCTTGAACTTTTCTGTCTAAGTCTTCTGCATCTGCCACTTCGTGTGCCAAGCCAATATGTTTAGCATCACGTGCTGAAATTCGCTCGGCAGTTAAGAAGTAACGAGAGGCTTGTCTTGCGCCAATTGCACGAATCACGTAGGGACTAATGGTAGATGGAGCAAGTCCTAAACGAACCTCGGATGTCGCAAACTTGGCATCAGTGCTGGCAATGCAAATATCACATGCCGATGCCAAACCCATACCACCACCGAAAGCAATACCATGTACACGGGCAATGGTCGGTTGTTTAAGGGTTGCAAGTGCATCTAACATTTGCGCAAGCTTTAGAGCATCTGCTTCATTTTCTGCTGAAGATGCCTGACCTGCCTGTTTCATCCAGTTGAGGTCGGCACCTGCTGAAAAGCTTTTGCCGCGACCCGCTAGAACTACTACACGAATATCATCACGTGTATTGATTTGCTTAAAACAGGTATGCAATTCTTCAATGACGGTGGTATTAAAAGCATTGTGTAGTTCAGGGCGGTTCAGCCAAACATAGGCAACCTGACCTTGTTGTTCGAGTTGTAAAAATTGATAGCTCATATACACCTCTTACATGCGGAACACGCCAAATTTGGTTGGCTGGATTGGAGCATTCATAGCAGCAGCAAGACTTAAACCAAGTACCTGACGAGTTTGAGCTGGGTCGATTACGCCGTCATCCCAAAGACGAGCAGAAGCATAGTACGGATGGCCTTGACGCTCATATTGTTCTCGAATTGGTTGTTTAAATTCGTCTTCTTCTTGCGCTGACCACTCGGCACCTTTTTGCTCAATCTGGTCACGTTTTAAAGTCGAAAGTACGCTTGCAGCTTGTTCGCCGCCCATCACTGAAATACGAGAGTTCGGCCAAGTCCATAAAAAGCGTGGTGAATAAGCACGGCCGCACATACCGTAGTTACCTGCACCAAACGAACCACCAATAATCAGGGTCAGTTTTGGTACATTTGCGGTTGCAACTGCCATAACCAATTTTGCGCCATTTTTTGCAATTCCTTCATTTTCATACTGGCGGCCAACCATAAAGCCCGTAATGTTTTGTAGGAATAACAATGGAATATTGCGCTGAGTACATAGCTCAATAAAGTGCGCACCTTTTTGTGCAGACTCTGAAAATAAAATCCCGTTATTGGCAATAATCCCAACTGGCATACCGTAAAGTGAAGCGAAACCCGTAATTAGGGTTGAGCCAAAGCGTGCTTTAAACTCATCAAAACGCGAGCCATCTACAATACGAGCAATCACTTCACGGACATCAAAAGGTTTACGTGCATCACTTGGCACTACGCCATAGAGCTCAGATGCATCAAATAGTGGTTCATCAACTTGTTTATTTAAGTCGTTTGGTTTTTTATTTAAATTCGCAACAATGTTCCGTGCAATCGCAATGGCATGTTCATCATTTTCAGCTAAATGATCAGCTACACCCGAAAGACGTGTGTGTACATCACCGCCACCTAAATCTTCACTACTCACCACTTCACCAGTTGCAGCTTTTACAAGAGGAGGGCCACCTAAGAAAATCGTACCTTGGTTACGTACAATAATGGTTTCATCAGACATGGCAGGTACATAAGCACCACCTGCGGTACAGCTACCCATCACCACAGCAATTTGAGCAATACCTAGGCTCGACATACGTGCCTGATTATAGAAAATACGCCCGAAGTGATCGCGGTCTGGGAAAACCTCATCTTGCATTGGTAAATAGGCACCGCCTGAATCTACTAAATAAATACAAGGCAGGTGATTTTGTTCGGCAATTTCTTGTGCGCGTAAATGCTTTTTAACCGTAAGGGGATAATACGTACCGCCTTTAACCGTTGCATCGTTGGCAACGATCATGCAAGTGATGCCGTTGACTTGACCAATACCTGCAATCACGCCCGCAGCAGGAACATCATCTTGATAAACGTTGTGCGCTGCCAACTGACCAATTTCTAAAAATGCCGTGCCGACATCAATCAGTTGATCAATACGTTCACGGGGTAAAAGTTTACCTCGAGCCAAATGTGAAGACTGGAATATCAAAGCTTTTGAAGAGTTTCATGCTGTTTGGATTGGTCATGATAAATATGTTCCTAAACGTGTACGTGTATTTTTAGATTTTCTGGTAGAACATGCCCTTATAAGGTAGATAGCTATTTTCTAGCACTAAATTGGCACTGTTGCATTGTTGTATTCATGGTGTCTACAAAGTTCATTTTGGCATCAATATTCTGCAAACTCATTTTTGGTAAGTTTTCAACAAATTGTGGTGAATAGTGTTGTTCTAAAGAGTTATAAATACAATTACACTGTGAAAGGTCATGTCCTGCCCAAACACAATGTGCATTAAATTCTTTTTTGCTCAATGGTCTGCATCCTATTAAATTTAAAACACTTATCGCAAGCAGGCTCACCAGAACAAAACGACGGAGAAAAAACATTATTGTTACTCTGCATAGGTTGTTGTTATCGCTAAGTGATGTTGATAGAAGTTCTTATCTTTATGCGGTTTTTTTGAATACATAAAACTCTTACCTAAACTTATATAGATGGGTAGGTAAAAGGATTAAATAAACAATTTTTGAACTCTATATAAGGTTTTTATTTTAGAGAGAGGTGAGGGGCGATCTCTAAAAAATGTCTGAATAAGTAAAAGATGTCGAATATAAATATCATTAATAAAAGAATTTAAAAAATATAAAATAATAGTCATGAGTGACTCCTTGATTAAAGAAGTTACGCCCATTCATTGCTAATCATTATGGTGGTGAAACGAAAGAGGGTTAGCAGACTGATACCTAAGAAACCAGCACACCCGAAGGTGTCCCACTCTCGTTCCTCCATCAAAGGCACGAGGGGCTTCACACCAAAAAACGTGTTTTTAGTGCACTTAGGTAGACGGTCTGCTAAAACCGACTGACAAAATTGGTCAGCGCGAGCATCATAAGCTGAGCATTAGAGTGGGTCAATTGCAAAAATAAAAGATTGATTTATATAATTTCATATAAATATTTGCCTGTTTTTATTTAGAAAATAGAAAAACTAAAACGCATAACATTAATGTAACTCATTTTTATTTTACGTGAGGTGTTATTTTTTAATCATATATATCAATTATTTATTAATTGTTTATTTATATAGTATATGAGTGTCATTAATTGGATGTATCGTTTTGCTAAACTATTTAATAATTCTATTTTTATAAGTTGGACTAAGGAGTGTATACACTGCATGCCAAAAAATAATCAGAATTTCAATTGCAATAAATATAATTTTACTCATCATATTTTAGGTTTTTACATAAGCTTGCATAATCTACAAAAGTTAAGAGAACCACAGCAGTAGGCCAACATAAGATAATGCTATTCATAAACCTACATTTTAATATTTATAAAGGTGATTTAAATGGTTAGAATCTTTTGTGCAGTGAGTATGGTACTTGTAATAGCTATGGGCGTGAGCGCATGCCAAGACCGCAATTCAAGAAATGATGGAATGCATGGAGCAAGTGATCCAGTAGCACCTCATGATATGAATAGAAATTCACAATAATTAGTTTTACTTAACAAAGCCTACTCATTAAGTGGGCTTTTTTTATTGTTATTTTATCTAAAAAATATAGCATAATAAAAATTAAATATATTAAAATATAATATTTATCAATTGTTTATTATCTTTTTACTGCTTGGGAATCTAAGTGTTACTGAATTGTTGTAAAATGAATATATCTTTTCAAAAAGTTAATAAAACAAACACAATAGCTTACTTATATTCATCCAAAATTCATTTTAGTAATAATGAACTATAAAGGTAAGGATATGCCCCAATATTTAAAAATAGCTGAGAAAATATATCAAAATGTCAAAGAAAAAAAAGGGTTTACGGATGAGCCGATGGAAGATCTTAACAACTTGATGATCGAACTCAGACATGAAATAAAAGGGACACAGCTAAAGCTTTTATATAATTATATTGATTTCGCTGAGCTGCTAATTAAGCCTTTGCAAGAGTCAAAAATTAAATTGGATTTAAGTCTTATTCCTAAAAGTAAAAATACACAGGAGTTTGTACTCTGGCTTGCTGGTTTTATTGAGCGGATTACTACGGGTGGACAAGAGAAATTACCTCCAATTCGGGCCAAAATTACATTACCAGCTTATGCATATGAGGAAACTTATCCTTCACAGAAAAAGCCGGTAAATAATGGCGAAGAAATAATTGAATATTTTAAGAAAAATCAAAATTGATTTTTAGCGAAAACCTGACTTGATTATCTAAGTCAGGTTTTTATTTTGATAAGCCATTAATTATAGATATTGAAGATGACATGTATGTTTGTACATTTTACAGAAGGAACTTGCATTAGCGATTCGGAAATTTATGGTGTAAAAGCAAAAAGTGAGTAAAACAAAACAATAAAAAAGCCTATTTCCCAGGGCCAATGGGAAATAAGCTTATAGCTTTGGACCGTTTGAGGATGTTAAATATCATCCCATGCATCTTTAATGGCTTGTTTCGCATGTTCCCATTTTAAGCGAGACTCAGCTTTGAGTTCTTCCCATTTCTTCTGCAAACTACTTTCCATATCTTCAAACTGAGTTCCTTCCTTAGATTCAGAACGAGCCCGATGACCAAGTTCATAAGCTGTAGAAAAGTCACGATCATAATCTAGATCTGGTGTTGTTAATTGCGCTTCTTGGTAATAAGGTCGGGTAAGATAGCTTTCACGCCAGCGCGAGTCAGAATAGTTATGATCGCCAGCTACTAGTTGAGCATGATCTGTATTTTGATCTGTCATTAGAATTCCCTCATATTTTATTAAATTTTATGCTTATATTAAATTTAGGAAGGTGAGTTCACCTTCCTAAATGATTGACCGAATCAAAGAACAACTACAAAGACTTAACGTTGTTGGTTGTTATTTGAATTTTGTTGGCCAGAATCTTTTTGGTTAGATCCTTGTTGTTGGCCGCGGTTATCATTTTGCTGTTGCTGCTGATTATTGCGTTGTTGATCGTTTTGCTGTTGGTTACCATGTTGTTGATTGCGGTTGTCATTTTGCTGTTGTTGCTGTTGCTGATTATTGCGTTGATTTGCTTGATTATTAGTAGTGCTCATTTTTTAATACCTCATATCAATTATGACGATGTGTTTTATCTGAGAGCTTCAGATAGGGTTATTAAAACATGTAGCTTTTAAATGTGTAGGGTAGGGGTGTTACCCCATATTTAAATGTAAATTTAAAAGTTATCAATTTTAAATAACTTGCTGATTTTTAGTGAATGTGATTTTTAGTCATAAACATTATTAATATGAATGTTTAAAAAATTACATTTCAGCACATAATATTTAAGAAAGATAATAAATATTTCCAAATGTATATTTGTTAACTTTTTATATAACTTAAGAGGCTTTTTCATCTAATATAATAAGTTTTATATCTTGAGTAATATAGTGCGTCAAATTTCTAAGTTTTAAAAAGGCTGGTCCTTTTAAAACACGTCTAAAATTATAAAAATTATTTTTATAATATATTGAATAAAAGAACGTTCCTACAGGTTTTTCCTCTGTTTCAGAACCCCCTTTTTTTAAGAGACCTGTGCAGGCAACATACAGGTCAGCATGCAAAAGTTCCTTTCCTTTATTAATCATTTCAACAGTCACTTGCATTGATTCGGCAGTATATTTTTCAATAAGTTGCTCTGAAATATGCAGGGTGTTTTCCTTTACTCGAAGATCATAACTTACCAGACTACCTATAAGGATATCTCCTGAATAAGGACTCAAAGAAAAACGATAAGCAAGATAGCCAGCAGAAGCGCTTTCAAAAAAAGCAATTTTGATTTTCTTATCTGCTAATAATTAACAACATGAATTAAACATTCTAATTCTCCCTTTAATTATTTTTTTAAATGTTATAGAACTATTTGAAATTTTGATTCGTTATTTTTTAACGTTTTACTTTTGATGGTTAAATTAATGTAAATTTAGATTAATTTTTGCAAATTTTATATAAAAACAGTGGCTTAAATAATTCTAAAAGTTTAAATGTAATCTTACGTTAATTTGTATATCTTTGAATTTTTTGATTTATGTGGTTTATCTTAATTTTTAATAACGCAAAATAACAAACTTAATACTTGATTATAATTCGGGTGACGTATGGTAATTGATATCTCACAAACGGAGAATGAAAATGCCTGTTGTAGTGAAAGAAAGATTATTAGACTTATTACAAGATAATCAAAAAAATTATTATGAATTGTTTGTTTTTTTTCTTGATCCTGATGTTTCAAGTTTTGAGAAAGAGAAAAAGGCAAGAGATTTTCTGATTAAAGAGATTGAAAAATTAGAGATAGAGGAAATAGATTTTCCTTCAGATATCAATTCGATTAAAACATGGTGTGAGAACGATAATAAAAAAAATTGTCAGGAATTTCAGGCATATTTAAACCGTAGACAAGCTGGTCAAGATAGAGAGTATTTTCAGAATGTTGCTCAGGCGTTTGAATTTCTCATAAAAGTATCGCCGACTAAAAAGGTCGATGGTGCATGGTTATATAGCTCAGTGCATTATTGGAATGATCCAGTCTTTCATGAGCTCATTATTACTTATTTGGAAGAACTTGGTTTAGGTGAACCGAAAGCGAACCATGTCTGTATTTATGATGACCTTTTACGCAGTCTCGGACTCGACAGCTTCGATTTGCTTTTAGAAGACGAATACTATCATCAAGCAGTCGTTCAGCTAGCACTAGGGTATGCACCGCCTGAGTTTATTCCAGAGATGGTCGGTTTTAATTTAGGATATGAACAGCTTCCACTGCATCTTTTAATTTCAAATTATGAGCTTGCTGAATTAGGCATTGATTCTAAATATTTTAATCTACATATCACCATTGATAACATTGACAATGGCCATGCCCATAAAGCCATTAAAGTTATTGAAGATATTTACAACAAATACAGAGATAAAGAGCTTTTCTTTACCAAGTTAAAACAGGGTTTTGCCTTGAATAGCAGTGGTGAATCTTCCTCAAATATTATCAAGAATTTAAGTCTTGAAGACTTTGTTCATAAAATTTTGAAAAGAAAGGCACTTGTCGGGCAGCTCATTCATAACGAAACCAGACAGTTTGGCTGTAAAACCATTAATCAATGGTTATCAAACCCTGATGATATTGCAGGTTTAATCACTCATTTAACTGAACAGAAATGGATTAAGTTTAATACCGGCCCTGAACAGAGCGTGTTCTGGCGGATGATTAATGAAGAAAATGGAAAAATGTTTGGGGTGTTTAACCCTGTAGAGCGCCAAATTATTCATGACTGGATTGCTGGTAGTGATCATTCTTCTAACTTCTTGGCATACAGCAGAGAACTAAAAAATAGCCAGCGTATTCAGGACTATTTATTTAGCTATATCTCTGATGGTGAGCTTGATGCACTGCAAGAGCGCGTGCTGCAATCAAGCGATCTTGCAATAAAAATATGCAAACTTACCCCATTTCTAGCCCCCGATTCTCATCATAAAAGTATTGGTCTTTGGAGTACTCGTAAATACGTAGAACTTCTTTTTCCTTATTTAGGTACGTTTAAAAACTAGTTTGATAAACGTTTTCAACTTCAACCCCAAGTTTAACTTTCAAAACATAGGTAATGGACATGAACGACAAAACTAAATTAACTAATAAAACAAGTGAAATGGCTGGCCCCGATGCAGCAAATAAAGCCAATACTACCCAGAAAACTGAACAGTTAGACACCGTAAGAGATGATGCAACCAATGAGGCATTAACCACCAATCAGGGGGTTAAAATAGCGGATAACCAAAATAGCTTAAGAGCGGGTATTCGTGGCTCAACTTTATTGGAAGATTTCATTTTAAGAGAAAAAATCACCCACTTTGACCATGAGCGTATACCTGAGCGTATTGTGCATGCACGTGGTGTAGGGGCACATGGTTATTTTCAGGCATATGAAGGAAATGAACGTTTGACCAAAGCTGGGTTCTTAACAGACCCAACCATTCAGACGCCTATTTTTGTACGCTTTTCAACAGTGCAAGGGCCGCGTGGTTCAGCTGACACTGTCCGTGATATTCGCGGTTTTGCCATTAAGTTTTATACCCAAGAAGGTAACTTTGACTTAGTGGGTAATAACGCACCTGTCTTTTTTGTGCAAGATGGTATTAAGTTTCCGGACTTTGTCCATGCAGTAAAACCTGAACCCGATACAGAAATGCCAACAGGGGCAACTGCGCATGATACTTTCTGGGATTTTGTGTCCTTGGTTCCTGAGTCAGCACATGCGGTAATTTGGGCAATGTCAGACCGTGCGATTCCACGTAATTTACGTTCAATTCAAGGGTTTGGTGTGCATACCTTCCGTCTAATTAATGCCGAAGGTAAATCACATTTCGTGAAATTTCACTGGACACCAAAACAAGGTTTGAGTGCATTGGTATGGGATGAAGCTCAGAAACTTGCGGGTAAAGACCCTGATTTCCACCGTCGTGATCTTTATGAAGCAATTGAGCAAGGTTTTTATCCAGAATGGGAACTCGGCGTGCAGATTGTTGAAGAAGATGATGAAATGAACTTTGACTTCGATTTATTGGACCCAACCAAAATTATTCCTGAAGAATTAGTTCCTGTTACGCCAATTGGCCGATTTGTTTTAAATAGAAATGTCGATAACTTCTTTGCTGAAACAGAGCAGGTGGCTTTCTGTCCGGGCCATGTAGTACCTGGTATCGATTTTACGGATGACCCACTTTTACAAGCACGTTTATTTTCATATACAGATACCCAATTAAGCCGTTTAGGTGGACCAAACTTCCACCAAATTCCGATTAATAAACCAGTGTGCCCATTCCATAACAATCAACGTGATGGCATTCATCAACATACCATCCATAAAGGCCAAGCCTCATATCAACCAAACTCAATTGATGGAAATTGGCCAGTTGAGACACCGCCAGCAGCATCAAATGGTGGTTTTGAAAGTTATCCTGAAAAAATTAGTGGACATAAACTTCGTCAAAGAAGTGAGACATTCTCTGACTATTTTTCACAGCCTCGACTTTATTACAAAAGCCTTGCACCGCATGAGCAAAAACACGTGGTCGATGCCTATACTTTTGAGTTAAGTAAAGTTCAAAGAAAGTATATTCGTGAGCGCCAAGTTCAACAAATTTTGGCAAATATTGACCTCGATTTGGCACGTCAAGTCGGTGCGAACCTAGGTATTGAAGTGCCTGACTTAACCTTAGATTATAAGAAAACAGCAATTGAAAAATCCGCCAAGTTATCTCTTTTAGCTTTCCCACCTGAGGATATTCAAGGTAGAAAAGTTGCTGTACTTATTCATAATCTTGTGAAGTCAGATACACTTGAAGCTATTAAAAATTGGGCAATTAAAGAAGGTGTGGTTGTTCATTTACTAGCGCCGAGTTTGGCTCCGGTAAAAGACCATAAAGATAACGTTATTGTGGCTGATGGCATGCAAATGGCTGAACCTTCAATTGCTTATGATGCGGTGATTGTTCCAGATGGCGATAATTTAAATGCAGTGATGCAAGATGGGGTAGCACGCCATTATGTACTCGAAGCTTATAAGCATTTAAAACCAATTGCATTTTTAGGTAATAAATCTGATTTGCTTGAGCCACTTGGTTTAGTTGCAGATGAAGGAACTTTAATAGAAGATGAATTCCAGCATATTGCTGAAAAATTTAAAAATCTGATTAAAGCTCATCGTGTTTGGTCACGAGAACAAATAGCCGCACACGTACCGGCTTAAATAAAAAAGCCCTGAAAGTTAATTTTTTAACTAAATGAAATTGCGGCCTTAACTACGACAATAATGTGGTAATCAAAAACGCGATGCCTCTGGACGTTTTACGTCTTAAGCAGATAGTTTTTGAGAATAGAGGAGGCATTATGCCTCCTCTATTTTTATAATTTTTATAAACTTATGAGTGAGTAAGAGGGTGTAGGCCTTTTACAATATCTGTAAATTCTGAGCCATTTAACCAAAAAGATTTCTTTAAAAATAGTGTCGTCATAATACTTTCGGCTGCTTCACTTTCCGGATTTTCACAGAAAATTCCATAGCTTTCACCTAATACCGCATCATTTTCAATAAGACGGATAAAGTAAGCATGTTGCTCATTTGCATAACCTAAAACTGCATCACGTTGATTTTTCATTTCGCATGTCTCCATACCAAAAACTGAATCTAACTCATATTTAAGTATCCAGAATTTCATTTGATAAAAATCAAAACAGTCAGTAATAAGGACTATTTCACAATAGGTTTTGATTTTCTTCAAATTGCCATTTTCGTTTTAGCATCCCTGTTAAAAGAAAAATGGATTAAAATCTGATCATGAGATTTATTGTTATGCAAAAAAAATATTTCGTCAACTTGAAAATGTAACTTTTTCAAGTTACATTGTTTGTGTAGGATTTGAACGGTGAGATGGAGGCGGTATGCCAAAGAAAAAAGAATTCGAGCATGGCGGTGCACGGGAAAATGCTGGTCGTAAAGCACAGTTCAATGAACCCACCAAAGTGATTCGTGTTCCTGAATCTCAAGTCAACTTTATCAAAAATTGGTTACTGAATAATGTCAAAACTGATAACCAGACAGATTTTAGTTCAAAACTAAAAATACAACAGGTTCATCCAAACAACGATAGAATTTATCAGATTCCTTTGGCAACAGAGCGTGTTGCTGCGGGTTTCCCATCACCAGCACAAGATGATATTGAGCAAGCGCTCGATTTAAATGAATATTTAATTAGAAATGAAAATGCCACCTTTATTGTCAAAGCCAATTCGTTGTCTATGTTAGATGCTGGAATTGATATTAATGATCCGCTTATTGTGGACCGTAGTATTCCTGCTAAATCGGGTGATATTGTGATTGCACTCATCGACAATGATTTCACCGTTAAGCGCTTAATGATTGATAGTCAATTTAAGCCGCCTAAAGTTTGGCTAAAAGCAGAAAACCCTGATTATCAAAATATTTATATTGAAGAGGGGCAAGAACTGGTTATTTGGGGAGTGGTGACTTATAACCTCAAACGAATGAGATAAATTTTTCTTATATTTTACTATTCAAGTTGCTGACCCGAAAAGTGAGTCAGTAACTTTTCGTTGAATGACTTTTAAATTTGCCCGATCAATAAGCACGTTGCGATAACGACCATCAAACCACCTGAAAAACGGCCGACTAACTGTGCTGCCTGTGGTCTGGTTTTCAAAATAGCTTCTGAACCATAACCTACCATTAAGTAAATAATCGCGCAGCTAATCATGTGGACAACACCAAAGGCAAGAATTTGTGTTGTCACTGACCATGAAGCAGTAGTGTCAATAAATTGAGGAAGCAGCGCTAAAAAAAGTAAAAAAACTTTCGGGTTTAAGCCACTCACATAAACGCCTTTGGTAGCCCAGCTCAACCATGACTGAGCCTTTTCAGAACCAGACTGATTTGGAGTAGGAGGGGTAAGTAATAAGTTTATTCCCATCCATAACAAATAAGCAGAACCTGCAATTGTTAGGATCATGAGTGCAGTTGGATTATTTGCTACAAGCAGCCCAACACCAGCCGCTACTAATAAAATTGTAATAAAGTGCCCAAATAGCATACCTGCAACAGCTGGTACAACGACTTTACCTTTAATGCCTGCCGAAATGGCATAGGCCCAGTCTGCCCCTGGCGTAATAATAAAAAGAATGGAGACACTCCAAAATGCAATAAAAATGTTAAAAGCCATATGCTTATCTCGGCAAACTATTTTCCAAAGGTTTCGCTCGTGGTTTAGAAAAAATCCCTATTTATTCGAGCTTGTTGAAAATAATATGCTCATGTATTTAGAATGTGCTTTTAAATGTTTGCTCATATCACACTCATTTGGGGTAAATTTTTCTAAATGGATCGCACAGATAAAAAGATTCTTGCTGAATTGCAATTAAATGGCCGATTATCTATCACCGAATTGGCAGAAAAAGTCGGTTTGAGCATTTCACCTTGTCACAGACGAGTGAAGGCTTTAGAGGAGTCGGGAGCTATTAAAGGCTATCGGGCAGAGCTCGATCCGAATTTAGTCGGTTTTGAATTTTCAGCGATTGTTTTTATTACGCTTAAAGAAGGCGATAAACAGGCCGTCGAGAAGTTTGAAAATGCTGTGATAGACATCCCGCAAATTATTCAGGCTCAGCGTTTGTTTGGTGAGCCAGATTACTTGTTGCATGTGGTGGCTAAAGATTTACCGGCTTTTCAGCGTTTGTACGATGAAAAATTATCAGCTATTCCAAGTGTGCAACGACTCATCTCAACCATTGTGATGAAAGATGTAGTACCTGAACGTTTATTTCCGATTGGCTAAGAATCATCAGATATAAAAAAAGAAGCTTTAAAGCTTCTTTTTTAGTTTCGAGAGTATTTAAGCATCGAGTGTTTTACACAAAGAACAGATCGTGCCGTTATGTTTGTGAGAGAACATAATATCTGGACGCTCATAACCTTGCTCACATACACGGCAGTGATAAACAGTTGCTACAGGTGTACCTTCAGCATCGTAACGTGGTTCTTTAATGCCGTCATCGTGTGACTTGATGTAGTATTTTCCTTTGGTTAATAAGCCCATGATTGGTGTTAATACAAAGGCAAGTACAAGTGCGATAAGCGGTGAGTAAGGCGCCAAGAAACTACCAAGCAAGCCAAAGAATGCTGCAATTGATAGGCCAGCTGATACAAGGAACGCAACCATACCGACAGGGTTTACGTTGTAGAGCATGTCACGGCGATATTCTGGTTCTTTCGGTGAAAGTTTTAAAACATATTTGTTGATTGAAATGTCTGTTGCAACAACTACAACCCATGCAATCGCAAAGTTTGAATAGAACCCTAAGATTTTACCTAGTACCGCAAACATGTTGCCTTCCATTAAAGCAAGCGCAATTGCTAAGTTCACCATCACAAAGACAATACGACCCGGATAATGTTTGCTAATACGTGTGTAGGCACTTGTCCATGCAAGGGAACCAGAGTAAGCATTGGTCACATTAATTTTAATTTGAGAAATAACCACCAAAATCACTGCAAGTGTTAAAGCAGCCCAACCCGGAAGCATGTCATGAAACGCTGCATTAAACTGTTGAACAGGTTCAGTGCTGTTTACGCCCGGTATTTTAGTAAGTAAATAGAATCCTAAAAATGCCCCAATAATTTGTTTGATTGCCCCTAAAATTACCCAACCCGGACCTGCTGAAATAACGGCTGCCCACCATGCTTTGCTGTTTTCTTTTGTTTTTGCAGGCATGAAACGTAAGTAATCAATTTGTTCACCAATTTGCATGATTAACGATAAACAAATACCAGCACCTAACATGATTGCTGCCATGTCTACAGTTGCAAAACCTTCTTTACCTGTAAAAGTAGCAAATTGGCTAACTAAGGTTGGTTCTTGATAAATCAAGTAGGCCACAGGACCAATCATCAGAATGAGCCAAAGTGGGGTAGTCCAAACTTGTAATTTACTCAAGGCTTTCATGCCGTAAATCACCAGTGGAATCACCATAATGGTTGAGATGAGGTAACCAGCCCAAAGCGGAATGCCTAAACCGAGCAATAACCCTTGCGCCATGATTGAACCTTCAAGGGCAAAGAAAATAAATGTGAAACTGGCAAAAATGATACTAGTAAGAACTGATCCGATATAACCAAAACCTGCACCGCGGGTAATCAAGTCAAGGTCGATGTTATAGCGTGCTGCGTAGTAGGCTAAAGGAATGCCGGTTAAGAAGATAATAATCGCTGCAAATAAAATGGAGAAAACAGCATTGGTTGTTCCGTAAGACATACCAATACTGGCGCCAATAGAAAAGTCAGCAAGATAGGCAATACCACCAAGTGCAGTAATAGCGACAACTTTGGGGCTCCAGCGCCGAAAGCTGTGTGGAGCATAACGTAAAGTATAATCTTCTAAGGTTTCATTCACGGCTTTTTGTGAATCTGTACCTTGCACAGTGTCCAGATTTGGATGTTCAGATACACTCATAACATCAATCTCCCAATCATTTTCGGTCAATCAACACAAATATTGATCATTGTTTTTTGATGGTTTTGAGTGTGTGATTTTTGGGAAAAATTGAAAATACGTTATTTTGCGTATATGTGCGTATTCGAGAAAATCGCCATGATAAATAACTTTTGGCATAAGGATTGCTGGATTTAATGCAGCCCCATCCAAAACATGAGTGTTATGCCAGATTCTTCACGCCCCCAACAAGCGCCACAACGTGTGATCAAAACACGCCGTGAATATAATATTTGGGTGGCAGATGAAAGTATCGAAGATTATGCGCTCCGCTATGCACCTACCTCAGTAAGAAAATGGTCACCTTGGACGGTTACCAACACCGCAATTTCGACCGTTAGCTTTTTGGCTATGGAAGCCATTGGGGCGACCATGCTTTGGCAGTATGGCTTTAGCAATGCAGTATGGGCAGCAATTGTCGTATGTACCATCATATTCTTAACCAGTTGGCCGATTAGTTACTACGCCGCAAAATATAATGTAGACGTCGATTTGCTTACTCGTGGTGCAGGTTTTGGCTACATTGGCTCGACCATTACATCTCTAATTTATGCCAGCTTTACCTTTATTTTGCTTGCGTTTGAAGCTGCCATTATGGCGATGGCACTTGAGCTTGCTTTAGGTATCCCGCAAGTTATCGGGTACTTAATTTCTGCCTTAGTCATTTTACCTTTGGTGGTCAAAGGCATTGGTTTTATTAATAAAGTTCAGGCAATCACTCAGCCAATCTGGCTCTTATTGCTGTTATTACCGTGGTTTTTTGTACTTTGGAAACAACCACAAATTTTAAGTAGTAGCCTGCATTTTGTTGGTGCGGTTTCAAACTCAACCGATTTCAATCTGTATTACTTTGGTGCGGCGTGCACTCTTATTTTTTCATTTGTGATCCAAATTGGTGAGCAAGCCGACTATTTACGTTTCTTACCCCAACAAGAAAAGAACAGAACCGCATGGCGTTTTGCCGTTTTTTTAGGTGGTCCATCTTGGATTATTTTTGGATTTCTAAAAGTTTTGATGGGCATGCTGCTGATGGTGTTGGCTTTTCAGCTGTTTATTCCTGTCTCTGAACTAGACAATCCAACTTATCTGTATTGGGCTGCCTATCAACAATTTATTCCAAACCCTCAGCTAGCGTTAATATTGACTCTAGCACTGGTTTGCTTGGCGCAAATTAAAATTAATATGACCAATGCCTATGCTGGCTCATTGGCATGGTCCAATTTTTTTGCCCGTTTAACTCATAGCCATCCGGGGCGAATTGTCTGGCTTCTTTTTAACGTGTTTATTGCTATTGTTTTGATGGAAATGGGCATTAGCCATGCGGTTGAACGCATTTTGGGACTATATAGCAATATCGCTTTGGCATGGATTGGCGCCGTTGTTGCCGATTTAATTATCTGTAAGCCTTTAGGCCTAAGCCCAAAGGGAATTGAATTTCGCCGTGCTTATTTATATGACATTAACCCCGTAGGTGTGGGTGCTTTACTGATTGCCTCAGTGTTATCGATGCTTAGCTATTTGGGCTTTTTTGGACTCATGGCGAAAGGTTTAGCAAGTTTCATTGCTTTGGGGAGTGCGGTGTTATGTGTGCCTGTTATTGCTTACTTAACCAAAGGCAAATATTACATTGCACGCCAACCTGAAAAAATTCAGGCGACTTCGGTTGCTAACTGTGTCGTGTGCGAACGGGACTATGAACTTGCCGATATGGCGGGTTGTCCAGCCTATAACGGTACGATTTGCTCTCTATGCTGTTCACTTGAAGCACGCTGCCACGATTTATGTAAACCTGATGCACGCTGGTCAGTACAACTCAAAAAAGCCATTTGGCAGTATTTACCTGAACGTTGGGCGAGTCGTTTAAATAGCAGGGTCAGTTTGTATCTATTGCTGACTCTGGGGCTGTCTATTGTTTTGGCGGTGAGTTTAAGTCTGGTTTATATCCAAGAAAAAACGTATTTAGAAACAATTAATGCGGCAGGCGTTCCTCAGTTATTTACGCTGTTTGTGAAAATTTATACCATTTTATTTTTATTGATGAGTGTTGCTGCATGGTGGTTAGTACTAAACGATGAAAGTCGTCGTAATGCTGAAATTGAAACACGCCAACAAACAGCATTATTGATTGATGAAATTGCTGCCCATGAAGTCACTTCAAAAGACCTGCAAGATGCCAGAATTTCAGCAGAGCGAGCAAATGATGCAAAAAGCCGTTATGTCATTGGCATTAGCCACGAACTAAGAACACCTCTAAATAGTATTTTGGGCTATAGCCAATTACTTCAAAAACAAGAGCAGCTTTCAGAACAAGGCAAAATGGCGCTCGGGGTGATTAGCCGTAGTGGGCAGCATTTGACTTCACTGATTGATGGTTTATTAGATTTAGCACGAATTGAAACAGGTAAAATTTCTTTAAATGTAGTGGACGTTCATTTCCCGAATTTTATAGAACAGATTATTCAAATGTTTCAGCCACAGTTTGAACAGAAGAATTTACAGTTTGTTTATGAAATTGGGGAGAACCTACCGCACTATGTTCGTACTGACAAAAAACGCTTAGAGCAAGTACTCATCAATTTACTGGGTAATGCTTTAAAATTTACGACGAACGGCACAATTACCTTGAAGGTCGAGTATCGTTTTCAAACGGCTTATTTTGAAATTAGAGATACGGGCTGTGGTATTGCCGAGGCAGATTTAGAGCGAATCTTTAACCCGTTTGAACGGGGCAGTAATGTGGTTCAAGGCGGCTTTACCGGAACAGGACTAGGCCTACCTATTGTCAAATTGTTGGTCGATTTACTCGGCGGCCAACTATCTGTGACTAGTCAGCTCAATCAGGGTTCACAGTTTAAGATTAAGTTTTATTTACCTTCAAAAGAAGTAGTTCATCCAATTTCTAATGTTTACTCCAACCAAATCACAGGCTATCAAGGCGAACGAAAACGAATTTTGGTTGTCGATAATGAAGCGGTGGACCGAGGCTTAGTTGCTAATTTTCTCAAACCTTTGGGATTTATGATTGAAGAAGCAGAGTCGGGCATTGACTGTTTAAGACGTGTACCTATTTTTCAGCCTAATCTGATTTTGATGGATTTAAATATGCCTTTGATGGGTGGATGGGAAACAGCGCGATTATTACGTCAGAATAATATTACCAATGTGCCGATCTTAATTATTTCAGCCAATGCAGGCGAGCGTGAAGTCAATCCACAAGATGCAGTCTTAAGTGAAGACTTTATGCTAAAACCAATCGATCTTAATTTGTTGCTGAGTAAAATTGGAGACAAGTTAGGTTTGATATGGATCGATTCCAAATCAGATGCAAACCTTGAAAATAATGAAGTTCAAGCACTTGATGTAAAGGTGTTTAAGCAAGAGCAAGCTACTGTTCATACATCAATTACACAACCTGAAAATAATGATCTGCTTGATTTACCGCAAAGCTTGCAGCAATTAAATGATTTAATTGGACAAGGCTACATTCGTGGAATTCAACAGACTTTAACGCAATGTCGTCAAAATTTTCCAGAGCATGATGAGTTATGGGAACAGCTTGAACAGGCTATTCAAAAGTTTGATTTAAAACACGCGCAACGATTGATTCAGGATAAGCAATGAGTACGCAACATGTTTCTTTTCAGCAAGCTTCGCCAAACGAGCAGGCTGTTATTCTGATTGTGGATGATGTGCCAGAAAATTTAGGCTTGCTACATGAAAGTCTGGATCAGGCCGGTTATCGCGTACTTGTCACAACCGATGGGTTAAGTGCAATTGAAATAGCTCATCGATGCTTACCAGATATGATTTTGCTCGATGGCAATATGCCACATATGGACGGTTTTGAAAGTTGCATACAGCTTAAAGCAAGTCCAATTACGCAGTTTATTCCCGTCATTTTTATGACAGGTTTGTCTGAGACAGAGCATATTGTGCGTGGTTTTCAAGTTGGAGGAGTGGACTATGTAACCAAGCCTCTGAATATTGAAGAAGTATTAGCAAGGGTAAAAACACATTTGGCACATGCCAAACTATTGCAGCAACAAAAACAGGTGATTGATGCAACGGAAACAGCCATTCTTGCGCTAGATGTTCAAGGTAAAATTGTGTGGAAAACTCAAAAAGCCAGTGATTTACTGAATCAATATTTACCTGAGTTAGAGGGCTTTGAAGCAGGCTTAAAAGCTTGGTTTTCAGACTTAGAGCAAGAAAAAGACCCCAAAAAATTAACCAGCTGTTCTTATTCAACGCCATCTCAGCAATTACAGCTTTTATTACTTACGCCGTGGGAGACCGAGCCAAGTGTGGCTAAAAATTATCTTATTCAGATCAAGACATCTACGCCAGCTTTGGAAATGAATGATATTTTGAAATATTGTCCGCAGTTGACTCAGCGTGAAGCAGAAGTCATGCACTGGTTGTTGTTAGGGAAAACCAATAAAGATATTGCAGAAATCTTGGAGCTTAGTCCACGGACGGTAAACAAGCATTTAGAGCATGTTTTTGAAAAACTTTGTGTTGAAAATCGAACTGCTGCCGTAGCGCATATTAATAGTCTGGTACAAGAGTTTCATTAAGTTCATTTAAAAATAGAGGCCCGTGTTGAGCCTCTATCATCTGTATTACTTCAAGTTTTGATTAAAGAAACTGGTTAATTTATTAAATGGAATGAGATCGCCCCGATCATATAAATCAACATGTCCAGCACCTTTAACGTAGTAAAGTTCTTTAGGTTGGCCTGCGAGTTTATAAGCTTCTTCACTAAACTCCTTTGAATGAGCCTGATCACCTGTAATAAACAACATCGGACGTGGTGAAATCGTTTCAATATCGTTAAATGGATAGAAGTTTAAAAATTTGATATTACTTGTGAGCGTTGGGTGAGTTGTAAGCTCTCTCGATGAGCCTTTAGGCGTGTATTCTCCACGTGGAGTACGATAAAAGTCGTAAAATTCACGTTGAATAGGGTGTGTATCTGCTGTTAGCTCATGCGTAGTTCCGCTGGTATATTTGGTTTCACCACCTTTAAACTCAACATAACGCTGTGCAGCGGCTTCTGCAATAATTTGCTTTCTCTGCTCTAGGGTTTGTGAGTGACGTAAGCCATTGCGGTTTGCTGCGCCCATATCATACATGCTGACAGTTGCTATCGCTTTCATACGCGGATCAATTTTTGCTGCACTAATGACAAAACTCCCACTTCCACAAATACCTAATACACCAATATTATTAGGATCAATGAAAGATTGTGTTCCCAAATAATCTACAGCGGCACTAAACGCTTCTGCATAAATGTCTGGTGCCACCACATTTCTTGGTTGGCCCGCGCTTTCACCCCAAAATGATTGATCAATTGCTAAGGTCACAAAACCTTGTTCAGCCAGTTTTTGTGCATAAAGCATAGAGCTTTGTTCTTTTACAGCCCCCATAGGGTGGCCAATTATAATTGCAGAGGCTTTGGTCTTTTTATTCAAATTTTTGGGAATAACTAGATTGCCAACAATATCCATATTGTATTGATTTTTAAAAGTCACTTTTTGAATAGTCACTTGCTGACTTTGATAAAAGTTATTTGCACCATTAGACATATCGGCCGCCATAGCTGAAGTTGAAGAAAATAGACCAATAGTTACTGCACAAATTGCAGCCGCCGTATGGGTTTTAAGCTTTTTAAATAAGGGAGATGTACTCATAAATACCTCAATTTAAACAATGTGAATAGGTGAGTAGGTGCATGCTTATTTGATTTGTGAAATTGAAATTTTGATCTGTTGTTTTTGCTTGAATGCTTGGGGAATAGCATCTAGTTTTCCGAGAAAAATGAGGCCATTGGCATAACCAACATGAGAATCTTTATAGAAAAAAGCCAGATTACCCCAAGGAGCATAATAGGTAAGATCACCCGCGTTTCCGGTATATCCATGAGGCGCGTTTTGTGTAGTTAGCTTGGTGGGTAGATCAGCTATTTTTTCAGTAGAGTCATAATCTTTAAGCATTAATGTCAGTGGAAGCTGCTTGGCAAAATCTTCAACAGTAGGTGACATGGCTAATGTGGCAAATAGCGGTTGCTGTGTTCCATCAATATCAATACGGATTTTCATCATCGATCCCCTTTGTTGATTCTTACCTTGAGGCTTTATTGCATAAGAAGCGGAAGTTACTGAGAACAAAACATATAGGCTGACTAAGCCTTTGAAAAACTTATAACTAGCCACATCAATTCACCTCGCTTCTTTAAGAAAAAGCACATAAAAGCAATGAAGCTATTTATTCTTTAACGTAAAGATATGAGTGGAATTTATTAATTTTTTACAATAATAAAATGACTCATAATAATCGCCTCAGTTTATTTAAATCTTCAGATTTACTGCTTGATATGGATTTTAACGAATCTTCTTTTTAATAATTAGTCTAAAAAACAAACATGGACTTATGAGTAATATTCATGAATAGTTTTATCCTTTATAATGAGGTTGACTCCCCAATAAGAGATAAAGCAGATGATAAATAAAGAAAACTATAATGATCTTTATGCTTTTTTAATGGTGGCAAGGGAGGGTAGTTTTACTAAGGCTGCTGGGAAAATGGGAATTTCACAATCTGCGCTAAGCCATACGATTCGGGGTTTAGAAGAACGTTTGGGAATGTTGCTCCTGACCAGAACCACACGTAGTGTTTCACCTACAGCAGCAGGCGAAAGGTTGAAACAAACAATTAGTGCTAGCTTCGATCAGATTGATAATGAATTATCCCTTTTAACTTCATTTCGAGACCAACCCGCTGGTACAGTTCGGATTAATGCTAGCAGCCATGCGATACGGGAAGTGCTGATTCCAAAACTTAAAAAGATTGCTGGTGATTACCCAGATGTACAAGTTGAACTAACTGCCAATAGTGGGATGGTCGATATTGTGGCAGAGCGCTTTGATGCTGGCGTTCGTTTCGGAAGCCGCGTAGCTGATGGCATGATTGCAGTACGTATTAGTCCAGATGTCAAAATGGCGGTAATAGCAACACCAGCATATTTTGAACAATATGGAATTCCTAATACCCCTAAAGATTTAATCAATCATCAATGTATTGGCTATCGTTTAACGACCCAAGGCAGCGTGTATGCGTGGGAATTTGTGAAAGATGGTCAAGAAACAAAAGTTAAAATTCAGGGGCAATGGATATTTAATGAAAGCTACGATATCGTCGATGCGGTTAGAGCTGGATTTGGACTGGCTTATATTCCCGAAGATTTGATTCGAGAAGATTTAAAAGAGGGGAAGCTGATTCAAGTTTTAGCAGAGTACAGTATCCAGTTTCCTGGATACCATTTGTACTATCCACATCGCAGACAACTTTCACCTGCATTACGGTTGGTTATTGATGTGTTACGTGAGTAGCATTCCGCCATGTGAGAAAAGCAGTAATCGCGCCTAATAGCAAAATAGTTGCACTCATATAGAACGTGGCGCTATAGCCATGTGAGTCATATAACAATCCACCTAAAGTTGCGCCTAGAGTAATTGCAAATTGAATAATCGCGACCATCAAACCACCACCAATTTCGGCATCTTGATGTAGTGTTTGGGCAAGCCACGTGTTCCATGCAACTGGTGCCGACGTTCCAATAAAGCCCCATAAACCCATCAATATAGCAACAAACCATAAATGCTCACCACCAAATATAAAAGCTCCAGCAATCACTGCCATGATGAATGGAATAAGAATCAGATAACGATAAACATGTTGGTGGAGGATTAAACTAATTACAAATGTACCCACTAAACCTGCTAAACCCAATATTAATAATAAAATGGATAGCATTGTCGCATCGACATGAGTAACAGTTTCTAGAAATGGGCGTAGATAGGTAAATAGCGCAAATTGACCCATAAAGAGTAATAAAATTCCTATCATTCCATAAAGTACAATTGGGCGTTTTAGTAAACCAAATGGATTTTTAGATTTCTCGGCCGACAATATTGCAGGAAGAAAAGGCATACTTTTAAATTGCCAAATAAGTGCAACAATCGCGATGGGGACAATACAGAAAAAAGCACCACGCCAGCCAATAATTGAACCCAAAAAACTTCCTAATGGTGCTGCAATTGTGGTGGCTAGAGCATTTCCGCCATTTAATAAACCGAGTGCTTTAGGTACTGAAAGCGGAGGAACGAGTCGCATGACAATTGATGTCGACATTGCCCAAAAACCACCAATCACTACGCCTAAGATTGCACGGCCCAACATAAACAAAGCCGCAGAATGGGCAAATGTAATGATTATGCCCGAGGCAATCATCAGTAGGGTGAGTAATAAAATGATATGACGTCGGTCCCATGCCTTAAATACACGACTAATAGACAGGCTGGTCATCACAGCAAAAATACCAGAAATTGCGATTGCTTGACCCACTTGACCTTCACTCATATTTAAATCTGAAGAGATGGGGGTGAGTAAACTTACGGGCATGAACTCAGATGCAATTAATACTGCGCAGCAGAGCGACATTACAAAGACGCCACCCCAAGCAGGTGTTGAATGTTCATATGTGCTTTGCTCAATTTGATGAAAAGAAGACATAAAAGTTCCAATCTCAAAACCATTGAATTTTCATAAATGAAATGAATAAAATCTGGTCGCAGAGCTTAACAGTAACGATTTGAGAGGATTAGACACTGAATTACGAATAGAATTATGAGTTTTATGCATGAATTGTATTTAAAAAACATACAGACTCGCTGCTAAAAACAGGCTATTTTTTTACACTTAGATTTGTTCTTATAGATAAAGATTATACAAAGTCATTTCTAAATAAATATGAGTCGTAATACGAGGAATTCATTGTGAATATTCAACAAAAAGATGATACAAAACACGGCAGCTTTAGCTTACTTGATGGTGAAACCGTTGCAGGTGAAATGACTTATACATGGGCAGGCGAAAGCATGCTAATTATTGATGCCACAGATGTGAACGAAAATTATCGCGGACAAGGCGTAGGCCGCCAATTACTTGATGCTTTGGTGGCTTTTGTTCGTGAAAAAGACGTAAAAGTAATTCCGCTTTGCCCATATGCTAAATCGGTTTTTGATAAAGACCCAAGCATTGGTGATGTACTTAGAAAGTAAAAAATAAATTGAAGATTATTTAATAGAAATCGGGCCTTGGTGTCCGATTTTTTATTGGCTATATCATTCATATTTATTTGAGTGAATATGTTTTGAGCGGTTGTATTCAACTGATTCGAAGGTTTCCGATTGTCAGATCGAATTTATCAAACTTATAGAAAAGCTTATCTAATAAAAATAGTTTTAGACCAATTGGGAAAAAAATAAACTCGTTGCACAAATATTTAATAGCTGACGAAAGCTAAATATTTATAACGTTTTAATATTATTTTTTGGAATTTTCCTTGAACTGGCAGTATATCCATAGTGTGTTGCCGCAATTTTTCTCTGCAATTTTGACCACGCTGAAGATTTCAATTATCAGCATTATTTTGGCAATTATTGTAGGGCTAATTTGCAGCATTCTAATCACATATCGCGTGCGGGTGCTAAATAGAATTGCCCAGTTCTATATTGAGTTATCTCGAAATACCCCTTTATTAATTCAACTGTTCTTTTTGTATTACGGTTTGCCAAAGCTTGGCATCAAAATCGATGGTTTCACTTGCGGTGTGATCGGACTGACCTTTTTAGGCGGAAGCTATATGGCCGAAGCCTTCCGAGCAGGCTTGCAGTCTGTGGCAAAAGGGCAGATTGACTCTGCAAAAAGTATTGGTCTACAACCGATTCAAATTTTTAGATATGTCATTTTTCCTCAAGCACTAGCTATTTCAATTCCGGCAATAGGGGCAAATTGCCTATTTCTAATTAAAGAAAGTTCTGTGGTTAGTGCCATTGCTGTCGTTGAACTGCTTTTTGTCACTAAAGACTTAATTGGCATGGACTATAAAACTACCGAAGCTTTATTTTTGCTCATCATGGCTTATCTAATCATTTTATTGCCCGTGTCTATTTTAACCAGCTATCTGGAGCACAGAAGTCGGAAGGTGAGTCATGGAACTTGATTATCTATTTCAAGCAAGTCACCTCGAACGTTTAATGTGGGGACTTTGGGTAACTGCAAAAATTGCATTTATTTCAGTGTTTTTCTCTGCAATTCTCGGCACAGTTTTCGGCGTCATTATGACCTCTAAAAACATAGTCGTTAAAGCGCTATGCCGTCTGTATTTAGAAGCCATTCGAATCATTCCGATTTTAGTTTTGCTATTCGTGTTTTATTTCGGCTTTGCGACATGGTTTAACTGGCAGTTTTCAGCAATGTGGGTGTGCGTTGTTGTGTTTGTTTTATGGGGTACTGCTGAAATGGGCGATTTGGTTCGTGCTGCTATTACTTCAATTGATCAGCATCAACGCGATTCGGCCTATGCGCTCGGACTTACCCATGTTCAAGCCTTGGTCTATGTCATTTTTCCGCAAAGTCTAAAACGAGTAACACCAGGCGCGATTAATTTATTTACCCGAATGGTGAAAACCAGCTCTTTGGCAGTCCTGATTGGAGTGGTTGAGGTCATTAAAGTCGGCCAGCAAATTATTGAAAATTCGCTGTTGACCGTGCCGAGCGCTTCTCTTTGGATTTATGGCTTTATTTTTATTTTGTACTTTCTGATTTGCTATCCCTTATCTCGTTTGGCGGCACATTTAGAAAAGGTCTGGGAGTAATTATGCCTTTGTTATCGATACAACAATTACAGAAATCATTTGCACAAAGTCATATTTTACAGGGTATTGATCTGGATGTAGAACAAGGAGAGGTAGTTGTTATTTTAGGTCCATCGGGCTGCGGTAAAAGTACTTTATTGCGCTGTATTAACGGCTTAGAACCCATTCAGGGTGGTGAGATTCGTTTAACCGGTTCAGGCGTGCTCGGTAAAGATGTGGACTGGACTAATGCTCGTCAAAAAATTGGCATGGTTTTTCAGAACTATGAGCTGTTTGGGCATATGAACGTCATTGACAACATCTTGCTTGGACCACTCAAAGTACAAAAACGTCACCGTGATGAAGCTGAACAAGTAGCAGATGAATTGTTAAAGCGAGTGGGGCTTTTTGAGCGAAAACTCGATTATCCACGACAACTTTCTGGTGGACAAAAACAACGTATAGCCATTGTTCGTTCACTGGTCATGCAACCTAAAGTTATTTTGCTTGATGAAATTACCGCTGCACTTGATCCGGAAATGGTTAGGGAAGTACTCGATGTGGTACTCAAGTTAGCGAATGAAGGAATGACGATGCTGATTGTGACACATGAGATGTCCTTTGCACGCAAGGTTGCCGACCGCATTATTTTTATGGATAAAGGCAAAATTATTGAACAGGCTTCACCAGAAGAATTTTTTGAACAGCCGAAAACAGAACGAGCCAAAGCCTTTTTAAATATTTTGTCGTACTAAATTTTTATTATTCGAATCATGAGGAAGTGAATGTTTAAACGTAATTCAATAAAAATATTAAGCAGTCTTGCTGTTGCTGGAGTGTTGTTATCTGCATGTAGTAAAACGCCATCAACTGAACAGGCAAGTAATGCTCAAGCAGACCATTCTTTAGAGCAAATCAAAAAAAATGGGGTGCTACGAGTTGCCGTTTTTGCAGATGATCCGCCGTTTGGTTTTGTAGACAGTGCTGGCAATAATCAGGGCTTTGATGTTGCTTTAGCAAAAAGGGTGACTAAAGACTTGCTTGGTGATGAAAAGAAAGTTGAATTTATTGTGACTGAAGCTTCAAATCGGGTGGAGTTTTTAAAATCAAATCGAGCTGATGTTGTATTCGCGACATTTACAGTAACGCCTGAACGTAAAGAGGTTGTCGATTTTGCCGAGCCCTATCTAAAAGGTGCTTTTGGCATTGTCTCACCTAAAGCGAAGCCTATTACCGACATTGCTCAATTAGAAGGTAAAACTTTAATTGTCAATAAAGGCACAAGTTCAGATACCTACTTTACCAAGCATTATCCAAAAGTAAATTTACTTAAGTTTGAAAGAAATTCGGATGCCTTTAAAGCCTTAACCGACGGTCGTGGTGACGCGATTTCACAAGATAGTACTTATGCATTAGCGTGGGCCGCGAAGAACCCAAGTTATGTGGCTGGTATTCAGTCTATTGGTGATCAAGAGTTTATTGCACCAGCAGTTAAAAAGGGCAATACCCAATTATTGAATTGGCTCAATACTGAAATCAAACAGCTCAGAACAAGTGGTGAAATTAAGAAAATTTATGATGAAACCTTGAAACCAATTTACGGTGACTCGGTCAATCCGAATGTGTTTTTAGATGTAGGCCAATAATTTTTAATATCGCTAGAGCAGTGTCTGTAAGTAGGCGCTGCTATTTTTAAATAAGACTTTTACAAGAACGATAGGGTGAAATAATGACAACATTAACATTTCAAAACGTGAAGCATATTTTGGCGGCATCTTTACTAAGCTTAGGTTTAGTTGCTTGTGATAAAGGAAGTCAGTCTACTGAAAAAACGGCTGATACCACGCAAAAGGCGTCAAGTATTGAACAGATCAAAAAGAATGGCGTGGTACGAATTGGTGTATTTAGTGATAAACCGCCGTTTGGATATTTAGATGCTCAAGGTAAAAATCAGGGCTTCGATGTAGAGATTGCCAAGCATGTTGCTAAAGATCTGCTCGGTGATGAAAACAAAGTTGAGTTTGTTTTAACTGAAGCGGCTAACCGTGTCGAATACTTAAAAGCCAATAAAGTGGATATTATTTTTGCCAACTTTACCGTTACACCAGAACGCAAAGAAGTGGTCGATTTTGCTAAGCCTTACCTAAAAGTGGCACTAGGTGTGGTTTCTCCTAAAAGTCATCCGATTACTGATGTGGCTCAACTTAAAGATAAAACTTTGTTGGTGAATAAGGGTACAACGGCTGATTCATTCTTCACCAAGACTCATCCTGAAATTAAACTACAAAAGTATGAGCAAAACACAGAAACTTTTGATGCTTTAAAAGATGGTCGTGGCGCTGCGCTAGCACATGATAACTTGCTGGTTTTAGCTTGGGCTAAAGAAAATCCAAATTACACTGTTGGCATTACCAATTTAGGTGAGCAGGACTTAATTGCACCAGCAGTGAAAAAAGGTGATAAAGAGTTGCTGGACTGGTTGAACCAAGATTTAGAGAAACTGGCTAAGGAAGGCGTGATTCATCAGGCTTATGAAAAAACCTTAAAACCAGTCTATGGCGATACCATTAATCCAAAAGATCTATTGGTTGAATAATCATACTCATAACTTCTAAAGATTAAGAACCTTCTAAATAGTATTTGCTCGAGCAAGGGTCATCTACAGCCTGTCCATAATTTATAAAGATAATGTTTTTGCAATATTTTTTATAGATGTAAACAGTGGTCAGGTTCTGTAGATGAGAAAGTTTTTTGGTTACTTTTTCCAAAAAAAGTAACAGAATTAGCTGGTGGCTTTAGAGGTTAAAAGGTAGGATTCCATCGTGCTAATTCTTTGACTTTATATTACTTTAACTTAAATAAAGTCGGCTCTGCTGCTAATTTATCAGCTAAATATTGAATAAACACACTCAATTTAGGCGGGACATGCCGTGTTGGTGGATAAAGTAACCACAGTCCGCCACTATAATAGGTTTTAAAATACCAATCTGGTAGAACCTGAACTAAAGTACCTTGTTGTAGAGCATGGTGTGCAACGAAGTACGGCAAGCTCGCAATACCTAAATGCTGTAATGCAGCACTCAAACGCACACCCGTATGATTTGCAGCATAACGCCCACGCACAGCCACACTTATCGATTTATTTCCTTGTTGAAATTTCCATTTTGAGTCGCTGGCTTGTTCGCCCAAGTAAATACATTCATGCTGTTTTAAATCATGAGGATGGTTCGGTGTACCATGCTTGGCCAAATATTCAGGTGTGGCACAAACCAAGTGATCAATATCAATCAGCTTTCGACCCATCAGCCCACCCGGTGGTTGCTCTGTAATTCGAAGTGCTAGATCAACTCCATCATCAATGAGGTCTACATAACGATCTTCTAAAAGCATTTGAATATCAATTTTTGGGTAGCGCTCTAAAAATTCGGGTAAATGCGGATGAATCATAAAATGCCCTACAGCTTTCGGAACACTCATACGAATAATACCTTCTGGCTCGACATGAAATTGGCCTGAACTTTCCATGACTGCTTGAGCAGCATTCACCATATCTAAACAACGTTGATAGACCTGTTGTCCACTTTCACTTAAACGAAGTTTCCGTGTAGTCCGATAGAGTAAGCGGGTACCTAAAGCACGTTCTAAACGGGCAATCGCACGGCTCACAGCAGAAGGTGTTGTACCAAGCTGGCGTGCAGTTTCAGAAAAGCTTTCCGACTCGACAACCTTAACGAAAGTCGCCATTTCATTTAATAGAACCAGACTTTGATTTGTGCTCATGAGGCAAAAGTTATTTGGATTTTGATTGGATTATCGCGTCTAAAAAATCGCAATACAATCTTTTAGGTGATTTTCAGGAAACTAAATTGTTATGTGGCAGTTGTATGGACATGAGTTTTTAACGCTAGCTCTTATTCACTTTATGGCGGTGATTTTACCGGGGCCTGATTTTGTGATTACGGTCAGACAAAGTGTGCGTTATGGCTATTTGATTGGATGTTTAACCGCGATTGGTATTGGTGTTGGGATTTCAGTACATGTTTTTTATACCTTGGTTGGTATTGGTTTTTTGATTCAACAAAGCGAATGGCTCATGTCACTTATCAGAACAGCGGGAGCAGCTTATTTGATTTATTTAGGATGGCAGTGTTTACGTAGCCAGCCGAATACCAATATTGAGATTAATGGCCAAGCAGACAGTGACACGCCGAGTTTAGTTAAAGCGTTTACAATGGGTTTTCTTACTAATGCATTGAACCCAAAAGCTACCATCTTTTTTCTAGCAATTTTTACGACGATTGTAAGTACTGCCACACCAATGAAAGTTCAGGTTTTTTATGGGGTCTGGATGTGTATGGTTAATGCCATCTGGTTTATGGTGGTGAGTATACTGTTTGCTCAGCCTATTGTACGTAAACGATTTTTGGAGTTTGGGGTTTATTTTGAGCGGGTAATGGGAGTTTTATTAATTGGAATTGCATTGAGATTGATTTGGGGATTGTTTGTTTAAGTTAGTTTTCTTTATAAGTGGATGGACTGTCGCGACGGAGTCTTACTGTTTATACATAGGAAGAAAGTAGCTAATTCTGTTACTTTTTTTGGAAAAAGTAACCAAAAAAACTTTGTCATCTACAAAATCTGTTCACTGTTTCCATCTATCAGAAAATGTTGCAAAAACATTATTTTTATAAATTATGGGCAGGCTGTAGATGACTCTTAGCTCGAGCCGAAGGCTAACCTAGAAATCGAATTTTAAATAATAAGACTCCGCCGTGATAACTGCTTTGACTTGTTACTTCTAGATATAACTTTTGAGCTCAAGTAGTTAATAAATAATCCATAAAAAAGACCGCCCAAAAGCAGTCTTTTCTAGTCTAGAAATAGATTTAATTGCTACGTCTATTACGCGTTAGTTGATGTAACACCGAAACCAATAAATCAATTTCTTCCGTTGTATTATAAAAAGCCAAAGACGGACGCACGGTTTGTTCTACACCAAAACGACGTAAAATTGGCTGTGCACAGTGATGGCCAGAACGTACAGCAATACCATGTTGATTTAAAGCTTTACCGACTTGTTCAGTTGAATAGCCTTGTAAGGTAAAGGACATAACACTGGCTTTGTGATGTGCCGTTCCGATCAAGCGTAAACCAGACACACTGCTCAGTGCATTTTGACCATATTCGAGTAGATCATGTTCATAGCGAGCAATGTTATGAATGCCTAGACTTTCGACATATTCAAGCGCAGCACCTAAACCAACAGCATCGGCAATGTTTCCAGTTCCAGCTTCAAACTTGTTTGGTGCAGGTTGGTAAACCACTTGTTCGAAGGTCACATCCTGAATCATATTGCCGCCGCCTTCCCAAACAGGCATGCTTTCTAGCAATTCTGGTTTTGCATAGACCGCACCAATACCCGTTGGCCCAAACACTTTATGTCCAGAAAACACAAAAAAGTCTGCATCGAGAGCTTGTACATCGGTAGGGATGTGCGAAACAGATTGAGCACCATCAACTAAAACACGTACACCTTTGGCATGCGCAATTTTAATGACTTCAGCAACAGGTGTGACTGTTCCTAAAGCATTCGAAACTTGAGTAATCGACAGCAGTTTAGTGCGCTCATTAATCAGTTTTGGCAATTCTTCTAAAATAATCTGGCCCGTGTCATCCACAGGAATGACTCGTAATTTCGCTCCAGTTTTTTTAGTGAGTTGATACCAAGGCACAATATTGGCATGGTGTTCTAAGTGAGAAACGATGATTTCATCACCTTCGCCAATATTTTGTTCACCCCATGTTTTTGCAATCAGGTTAATGCCTTCGGTTGTTCCTCGAACAAAGATAATTTCTTTAGAAGAGGGTGCACCAATGAATCGGGCAACTACATTTCTTGCATGCTCATAGGCATCGGTTGCACGAGCCGCTAACTCATGTGCAGCACGGTGAATGTTCGAGTTTTCATGCTGATAAAAATAAGCAATCCGGTCAATCACACGCTGCGGTTTTTGTGTGGTCGCTGCATTATCAAACCAGACCAAAGGTCGACCATTGACGCGTTCCTGTAAAATTGGGAAATCACGACGTATGGCATGTACATCAAGTGGTTGAGAACTACTTGCTACAAAAGTGGGTTGTGATGGTTGATAGTGACTATAACTTTGTCCAGTTTGAGGCAAGTCTAAAAAATAAAATGCAGAGCTTGCAGAACTTTGGGTTGGCGTATTCGTTGCAAAACGATCTTCCATCAGCAATGATTTCAGCTGGTCACCATGTGGTAACTGAAAAGACTGCGCAATTGAATAATTATCTTCAACACCTTTAACAGACGGTTCTGCTGTATTGGGAGCAGAAAAATCATTTAAAAAATAATAAGGTGATTCACCTGCACCAGTGGGTAAGTTTGGTTCAATGCGTGGCACATTGGGTTCACTATGAGCAGCTTGTGGTAAATGTGGCTCAAATGGTGGGCGCGGCAAATTAGCTCCACCAACTACAGGCGCAGACGCTACAATTCGACGTTCAGGGTAGTCTGGCAAATTTGGAATATGTTCAGGATATTCCGGATTGAGACTTTTCTGAAAGGCGATATTGGGCGCACGACCACTGAGAGCAGAGAATGGTTCACCCGGTTGCGGTGGGTGAGGTGGCGCTCCGACAGGTAAGTCCAAGTTAAGGCCCGATGGAGAAGCTGAACTGCTTGAGCTTGGTAATGCTGAAAAAAACTCATTAGCAAGTCGAGCAATGGTGGACTCATCAGGGAAGTTAGCTGGTGGGTTAACACCAGTCACATCAGGCCCTGTTGGACTACCTTGCAGATTACTTGTAGTTAACTGGGTAGTCATGATATTTGTCCACCTCCACATCATCTAATACTGCCAACGCATCATCAGTGAGTACTGCAAGTGAGCAATATAACGAGATTAGATATGACGCAATCGCGTTACGGTTAATTCCCATAAAGCGTACTGAAAGCCCCGGTGACTGTTCACCCGCAAGACCCGGTTGGAACAAACCAACAATCCCTTGACGCTTTTCACCAACACGAAGCAGCAAGATTTTAGTTTTACCATCTTCTACAGGAATTTTATTTGATGGAATAAGTGGAATTCCGCGCCATGTAATAAACTGCGAACCAAATAAGCTAACCGTTGGAGGTGGTACACCACGGCGTGTACATTCACGGCCAAATGCTGCAATCGCATCCGGGTGTGCTAGGAAAAATCCCGGTTCTTTCCAGACTTTACGTAATAAGTCATCAAGATCATCGGGGGTAGGTGGGCCATTTAAGGTCGAAATACGTTGGTCATCTGTCACACTAGCCAATAAACCGTATTCAGGGTTATTGATCAGCTCACTTTCTTGACGTTCTTTAATAGTTTCAATAGTTAAACGAAGCTGTTCTTTAATTTGGTCATGTGGGCTGCTGTAAAGGTCAGCAACGCGTGTATGCACATCTAAAACAGTAGATACACCATTTAAAAAGTATTCACGTGGTTCTGGATCATAATCGACGAAAGTTTGAGGTAAAGTTGCTTCATCACGTTGTGTGCAAGCTACTTGAATATCATCGGTATTATTGACACGGTTTAGGCGATAAATACCTGCTTCAACAGGAATCCATTGAAGTAAGTGAGTCAGCCAGCGGGGAGTAATTGTAGAAAGCTGGGGAGCTGTCTTGGTTGCATTGGCCAGTTGACGGGCCGCATGGTCCCCAAGTGCAAGTTGGGCTTTGTCTGTATTTTTCGCCATGAATCATTTTTCCTTATTACATTGGCTTTTTGAAAATAAAAATTCTAGGATGCATATAAACTAGAATTAGTTCTGGTTTTAAAATTAAAATAGCGTTGTAATTTAAATACTGAGCTTATTAATGAGTTATCTATTTTCTAAATAAAAATATATTTAAACTAGAAATAAGCATTTTATTAATCTGCACGTTCTTTGTTTATTTATCTCCTTATCTATTTATTTCACATCTATAGTTTTTAACCGGCAATATGATTTTTTTGATAAGACTCATTCGGTGACTGTAAAATCTGGCTACCTGCAGCAACACTATGGGTTAGCCAAACATTCCCCCCAATAATTGAACCTCGACCAATGGTAATACGGCCTAAAATAGTGGCACCTGCATAAATCACGACATCATCTTCAACAATCGGATGGCGTATATAATCTTTTTTCAAACCACCATCATCATTGGTTTCAAAGCGTTTTGCTCCAAGGGTCACGGCCTGATAAATACGAACGCGTTCCCCAATCACACAAGTCTCGCCAATCACCACACCCGTACCATGATCAATGAAAAATCCTTTGCCGATTTGCGCACCCGGATGAATATCAATACCCGTAGCAGAGTGAGCTAACTCGGAAATAATGCGAGACAATAAAGACACTTGAGCATAGAGCTGATGCGCAATTCGGTGATAAATAATCGCAAATATGCCCGGATAGCAGAGTAATACCTCATCTACACTATGTGCTGCTGGATCACCTTCATAAGCCGCCCGTACATCACCATCTAAAAGGCGCCGTATAGAGGGCAAAGTGTTGGCAAAATCCTGCACAATAGTTTGGGCAAGTTCTTGTGGTTGCTGGTCTGGGCTTGAATGGCCCAAATGACGTTTTGCTTCATAATTTAAAGCCAGTTGTACTTGCGCATGTAAGGCTGTGAGTACCCGATTTAAAGTATAGGCAATATAAGAATCTTCAGTTTCTTGGCGTAAGTCAGCCGGGCCTAAACGCATTGGAAATAAAATGCCGCACAGGTCATCTAAAATGGCCTTTAAAGCTTCTTTAGATGGAAGTTCGCGGCCCCCAAATTCTTTTGTTCTGTGCTGTTGCTGACGCCAGTCATGCCTTGCTTGTTGTAAACCTTGTACAACCGCATTAATGTTCCATTGAGTCACAGGCTTTCCTTGATTCACTGAAAATTGATTGAAGTATTAGTCTTGTTGCCAAGGAAGTTGGTGGATGCGCCAGCCATTTTTCTGGTTACGCTGTTGCTGATCATTTAGATCACCTTCGAAGCCTTCAAGAACGTTATAAATGTGCTCAAAACCTGCATTAAATGCGGCTTCGGCAGCTTGTGCTGAACGGTTGCCACTACGACATAACAAAAGAATGGTTTTGTCTTTGCCAACTTTTGATTCAAGTTCTTTTAAAAAGCGTGGATTACGGTTAAACGATGTGCCTGTTGCCCATGCAACATGGATACTTTCAGGGACATAACCCACAAATTTGCGTTCTTCATTGGTACGCACATCAACTAAAACCGCTTCTCCTTGTTGTACGAGTTGCCATGCATCAACAGGTGATAAACTGCCACTAAAATTTAGTTCGTGTTCTTGTGCATATTGCTGTGCTTTAGCAAGAATATCTTCGGCCGAAAAGGATGTATTTGAACCATTTGAGATAAAACTTTGTGGAGTTTCAGTATTTAATTTAGCGTTCATTGAATATATCCTTATCTTTGATTCAGATTGTTAAGGATCAATTTACGCGGTTTTAAATATAAGCAAAAATAAGGAATATCTATTTATATATATTATTTTGATAAATAAGAGCGGTGAGTATTTTATATAAAACAGTATTAGTTAATCTTATAAAGTTATTAAAGTAAAATAGATTTAATAAATTTTATTATTTAGTAAAAACCGTGCAGATTAAAATAATCCGCACAGTTTTTAAAATTAAGCAAATCCACCATTTACTCGAATGACTTGTGAGTTTACCCAACGTCCATCTGGACCAGCTAGCATGGCAACTACGCTAGCAATTTCGTCAGGTGTTCCGATTCGTTCCAATGGAGCAAGTTTTGCAATAGCCGCCACTTGCTCTTCAGTTTTTCCATTATAAAAAAGGTCAGTGCCTGTCGGGCCGGGAGCAACGGCGTTTACAGTGATATTGCGCCCACGTAACTCATTTGCTAACACATGTACTAAACCTTCGACACCAGCTTTTGAAGCAATATAAGGACCATAGGCCGGAAAAGATTTGGCAATTACACTGGTTGAAAGCGTAATAATCCGGCCACCATCTGGCACTGTTTCGGCTGCATGCGCCAATATTAAAAATGCACCACGTAAATTGGTATGAATTACTTTATCGAAATCTGGCAGACCTTCAGGTGTAATTTTTGCCATAGGCATAATACCGGCACTATGAACTACCACATCTAATTGACCGTTAATGGCCTTTGCCTCTTGAAACAAACGGCTCACTTCATGTTCATTTGCAACGTCCGCTTGAATAGCTGAAGCTTGACCACCTTGCTCAATAATGTGTTCTACAGTGGCTTGGGCATGCACCTTATTGCCTGCATAGTTAATAATCACATAAAAGCCATCTTGAGCTAAACGTTCTGCAATAGCACGGCCAATACCACGTGATGCGCCAGTAACCAGAGCTGTTTTTCTTGAAATATTCATTTTTAGATTGCCTGTTTGAGTAAGTATGGCTTATTTTAATAATATAGAAATATGGGATAAATCGTTAGAATTGGATAAGATAATTCCATATGCATTAATAATGGATAGGGTTAAAAGATAGCATTATGGATAAATTTGACACTTTGCAACTTTTTACCCGCATCGTAGAGCTGGGGAGCTTTAGTCAGGCAGCCGATCAACTGAATATCCCACGCGCTACAGCAAGTAATGCCATTAAAGAGTTAGAGAATAACTTACAGTGTCGTTTGCTAGAGCGGACGACTCGGCATGTAAGACCATCACTTGATGGACAAGCATTTTATGAACGCTGTACACAAATATTATCGGAACTCGATGATGCCGAATCATCTTTACGCAATGTAATTGCTCAGCCCCGTGGTTTATTACGTGTCGATTTATCAGGCGCACATGCAACTAAAATTGTTTTACCCAATATCGACCAATTTCACGAGTTGTACCCCGACATTGAACTGGTAATTAGTACGGCTGATCGCTTGGTTGATCTGATTCGGGAAGGGATAGACTGTGTGGTGAGAGCGGGCCGTTTAGATGATTCCACTTTAATTGCTAGACATTTGGTGGATATGCCACAAGTGATTTGTGCGAGTCCTGACTATTTAAATAAACATGGAATGCCAGAGCAACCAGAAGAGTTGTTATCACATTATTGTGTCAATTTCTTTTCGACATCAGGCGGGCGGAATTATCCATTTGAATTGATAGTGAATGGCAAAAAACAAGATTATTTTTTGAAAAGCTGGATCGCGGTAAATGATGCTGAAAACTATGTATTATCTGCCTTACAAGGGGCTGGCTTAATTCAAGTACCGCGCTACCATGTGGCAAATGAATTAAAAAATGGGCGACTGGTTCAGGTTTTATCTGAGTGGGAAATCCCGAAGATGTCAGTTTCTGCTTTATATCCGCAGCATCGGCAGCTCTCGCCACGCGTACGAGTTTTTGTCGCTTGGCTGAGTGAGTTATATACGAGTTATTTTGCCAACTTTGAATACCCGCAAAAATGAAATATCTTGCGGGTGAGTCAAAAACTGAATGATATTTTTAAGACTGATTCTGCAATTTATCTTGAGTCTTGGTCTCAAAATCACTTACATCATGGCGTTCATGCAACTGCGTAGCTAAATCACCAAAGGTACGGTTGACCATACGGCCACGTTGAACCGCAGGGCGCGCTAAAATCGCATCTGCCCAACGCTGAACATTTTTATATTGATCGACTCCTAAAAACTCCGCGCCGTTATACACCCAGTTTTTAACAAGACCGCCATACCAAGGGAACGCCGCAATATCAGCGATGCTATATTCAGAACCAGCCAAATATTCATGCTTTGCTAGATGCTGATCTAATACATCAAGTAAGCGTTTTGTTTCCAAGGCAAAGCGGTTAATTGCATATTCAACTTTAACGGGTGCATAAGCATAAAAATGTCCAAAACCACCACCTAAGTAAGGTGCACTGCCCATTTGCCAGAATAACCAATTAAGACATTCAGTACGTGCAGCAATATCAGTTGGAATGAAAGCTTTAAATTTTTCAGCCAAGTAAAGCAAAATTGAGCCAGATTCAAACACTCTTAATGGCGGGTTTTGGCTATGGTCAACCAATGCTGGAATTTTAGAGTTTGGATTAACTTCGACAAAGCCACTGCCAAATTGCTGACCTTCACCGATTTTAATCAGCCAAGCATCATATTCAGCATCTTGATTTCCTAATGCTAAAAGTTCTTCTAGCAAAATAGTGACTTTTTGACCATTAGGCGTTGCTAAAGAATAGAGCTGGAGCGGATGTTTCCCTACTGGAAGTGTATGCTCGTAACGCGCACCTGAGGTAGGTTGGTTTAAATCGGTTTTTTCTCCAGTCCATTGCCAAACTTGTGGAGGAATATAGTTTGAATCACTCATTTTTTATCTCGTGTTTGGTGTAAATATAAGCGTTTAGTTATGTCGCAAGGCAAGCCATTTTTGTAAGGTCGGTCGTTGCCATTGCTGTAATGCATAGTTTTTTAAAGGTTCTGGTACAGCATCATCATTTTGAATAAGGCGTTGCAACATTAGAGCAAGTTCAGCATCCACAATGCTCCATGAACCAAAAAGAAATTCGGCATCAGACGCTAGAAGTTTTTCTGCAACAAAGAAAAGTTTCTCGGCTGCTTTTTTGCCTTCTTCTGAAAGTGGAGTGGACGTGGGCTGAATAAAAACAACATCGGTTGGACGTTCAGTTCTTAGTGCTACTAAGTCTGATCTGAGCCATGCCTGAATTTGTCTTGCTCTTGTGCGTGCTTGAATATCTTTTGGATAAATAGATGTGTTTGGATAAAGTTCTTCAAGATATTCCAAAATGGCAGAAGATTCTGATAAGGCAAAATCGTTATGCTCAAGTACAGGCACTTTGGCAGTTAATGACTTTGCTACATAAGATTTTTCAAACTGGCCTTGCTGCCCTAAGTTGATGGTCGCTATTTCAAATGGAATTTGTTTTTCATGTAGCCCTACAAAAACTGTAAACGCATAGGGGCTTAGAAATTGTGAATCTGTGTATAGCTTAAAATGTTCATTATTCATTGTTATTGTCCATGTCATAAAACAATCGGATCTAGTCTAAGTGAGCTGATCCAAGATTGGGTAGCTTTTTTGTGGAAAAGCTTTATCGGTTTTTGAATTAAGCCATTTCAGTGTTCAACGTTAGGGCTTAATGTGCTGAAAATGCTGACGAACAATACTAAGCCATGCCTGTACCGCTGGTGAGACAGGAAGATTCTTTTTCCAAGCCATCACTAAGTGCCACTGAATATTTGGTTTTTCAAGTGGTACTGCTGCAAATAAACTAGGGTCAAGCATGTCAGTATAATACTTCGGGAGAAGCGCGATTCCCATACGTTGTAGCACCATGTCTGCCAAGAGATGCCATTGGCTGGTCCGGCAAGCAATGGTCGGGTAGAAACCATGCTGCTTACAGGCATCGAGAATAATACTGTTTAAAGAGAAATTTTCTGGAAACATCAAAAATGATTGGTGTTGTAGCTCTTCTAGATTTATTTTTTTGCGGGTTGCCCAACTCGCATCCCGACGTAAAAGAACCATTAAAGGGTAGTTGCATAGCTCAATGCTATTAAAGATTTGCTTATCAAAAGGCTGCAATAAAACGCCAACGTCTAGTTCATTGTTAAGCAAAGCTTGTTCAATACCACGTGAACCCACTTCCATAAAAGCTAATTCAATATCTGGCAATTGCTGATGATAATCAAACAGGGCAGTCGTTAAGAGCTGTGAACCTAAGGGGGGAACGCCAAGTTTTAAAGTCCCAGTTTTTAATTGTTGGTAGTTTTCAATTTCAAGAAAAATGTTTTGTTCTGCCTGAAGAAGCTCGATCGCATGTTCATAAATACGTTCTCCAATTTCAGTCAACTCGATTTGCCTTTTACGGCCGTGATCGGGTTTAACCAAAAGTTGTACCTGAAGCTGCTCTTCAAGCTGCTGTAATATTTTACTAATGGTGGGTTGGGTCAGATACAGCTCTTCAGCGGTACGAGTAAAGCTTTTAGTTTTAACTAGTGTAACGAAGCATTGTAAGGATTTTAGAGAAAGCATAATAAAGAATAGATTATTCCATTTTGGAATAATATTAACATGAATAATTCATATTTAGCAGGTTTAACCAAGATAGCATAATGGTGTAGTTAACCATCTAATTTCGCAAAATGAGTACTGAATCTGCTTCTGGAACACCCACACAACCTTCACTTTTAGTTTTAGTTAAACAAATTTTGATTTTGGCTGGATTTTGGTGGGTCGGATATCTCTTACATCAAAAACTCGGCGTGCCTGTCTCGGCAGGTATTTTAGGTATGTTTTTATTGCTTTTATGCCTGTTTTTTAAAGTGATCAAAATGGATCAGGTGGCAATGGGAGCAACTGTGGTTTTAGGTGAGCTGTTGCTGTTTTTCGTGCCAGTGGTGGTTGCTGTAGTTCAGTATAAAATCTTGTTTATGACCGAAGGCTGGCAAATTGTTTTGAGCATTGCGGTTGGGACCATTTCGGTCATGCTCAGTACGTGTCTGACCATTCATTATTACAATCGTTTGAAAGCTTATTTACAGGCTCGAAAGCGTCTTCAACATAAGCATATTTAAAGAGCAAAACGACATGAATATTTGGTCAATCCTTTGTCTCATCTGGACTTTGGCAGCTTATGTTGTGGCAAAGCGGATCTATCAGAAAAATCCAAAACTTTGGCTATCACCTGCGATTAGTGTGCCAGTACTCACCATTATTTTGATGACGATTTTTGGAATTTCATATCAAACTTATGCAGAAGATACCCAGTGGATTGTGAATTTGTTAGGTCCTGCAACGGTTGCTTTCGCTGTACCAATTTATCGCTATCGGGAAACGATTCGTAAAAATCTCGGGGTTCTTTCGATTGCGATTATTGTCGGCATGAGTGTAGGTGTGATGTCTGCCTATGAAATGGCGCAGTGGTTCCACTTTAGTCCTGAAGTGACCAACAGTTTGATGGCACGTTCTATTTCGACACCATTTGCCATGATTTTAGCGCAAGATATTCACGGGTCGGCAGCATTGGTTTCTCTATTTACTGTCATTACGGGTTTGGTCGGTATGATTTGTGGCGATGCGATTTTAGCGATTACTAAAATCCGTTCTAATGTGGCAAATGGGGCAGCCTTTGGCAATGCTGCCCACGGTTTTGGTACAGTCAGAGCCCAACAACGCAATAGCGAAGAAGGTGTGATTGCCAGTTTAACCATGGTTATTGCCGGTATTTTAATGGTTCTTGTTGGACCATTTGCCATTCATTTATGGTTGCTGTTGTAAGTTTTGCCTATATTGACTTGGCGTGTTGTTGAATAATTATTGATAGCTTTTTTATAGCTTGTTGCAGAAGTTCGGGTTCAAAATCGCTTAACCCAACAATTAAACCCGAACGTTGTCGTTCTTTTGAAAATGTAGGTGAAATGGCTTTAATTGCAATACCTGCATTGATTGCAGTGCTTGCAACTTCAATGTCATTTATTTGAGGCGCAAGCCATAATACCATGTGCATGCCTTGATCACCCGGCTGTAACCAAGCCAGCTCTTGAGGGATGTATTTTTCAATTAAATCAATAATGTGTTCTCGGACTTCGGCGTAAACATTTCGAATACGTCGAATATGTCTCTCTAAATAACCCTCTTGAATAAAAGCAGCCAAAACATGCTGATCGGCAGCGGGTGGGTGCCGATCAATTAAGACTCTAAGCCCACAAAAAGGTGCTACGAGTTCTTTAGGCAATACGGCATAACCCAGTCTTAGTGACGGGAATAAGACTTTGCTAAACGTACCGAGATAAATCACTTGATCGGGTGCCATACCTTGTAAAGATGGGAAGGGCTGGCCGTTATAACGAAGTTCACTGTCATAATCATCTTCAATGATCCACGCGTTTTGCTGTTTTGCCCAAGCCAATAAACTCGTACGTCTTGCTAGACTCATCGGCATGCCAAGTGGATATTGGTGGGATGGTGTTACAAAAGCCGCGCGGGCATGTTTAGAAAGTTTAATACCAGCTTCAACTTGAATACCTTCTTCATCGACAGGAACACGAACCATATGAATGTTTTGTACAGCATGTTCAAAAATCGCTGTGGTCCCTCGATATGCTGGATCTTCAACCCAGACTTCATCTTTTGCTTCAAATAAAATTTGGCTGCAAATATAGAGCGCTTGTTGAATTCCAGGGGTAATCATAATTTGATCAGGTTCACAGTGTACAGAGCGTGATCGGCGTACATAGTCTGCTATAGCAACTCTCAGTGACAACACACCTTGAGGTTCTCCATAGCCTGAAGGAGAGCCTGCTCCTCGAGATCTAAATTTATTGCCAAACTTACGCCACACATCACTTGGTTTGGCTCGCCCAACGGGTACAGATACGGCAAATGGAACATGAGGAAGCGGTTTAAATTCTTCGAGCACTTTGGCATAAGAATGTGCAGATTTGGTCAAAGATATAGCGGGAGGAATATCAGAATCTTTTTTGGTACTTTGTTTAGGACTCGGTTTAACTAAAGCATGAGATACATAAGTTCCAGTCCGTGCTTGAGAGTCAAAAACACCTTCGGCCAGAAGCTGATCATAAGCGTCAATAATGGTTCCGCGAGCGACTCCAAGTGTTTGGGCCAGTTCTCGAGAAGAAGGCAATGGATCTCCTGACTGCAAATCGCCATTTTGTACGGCTTCGCGTAAGGCTTGAGTCAATTGAGCACTAATCTTTCCTTGTCTTTTATCAATCTTTGCAATAGACGGAAGTTCAACAACTTTTGCCATTCTTGCCATAATTCTGGTCTACTTAAAAAAACACAAAGTGGTTCTTTTTAATAATCCACATAAACCAGAAAATTTACAACACAAAATATAAATAACCCTGATATTTACAGTGAGGTTTTTAGCCATGTATATCCCCGACGATTTTGCAGAAAACCGATTAGAGGAATTACATGCTCTTATTCAAGAGTATCCGTTTGCTGTGCTTTTTACTCATGGAAGCAATGGTTTAGATGCAAATCATCTTCCATTTGAGTTACAGGCAAATGAAGGGGAGTTCGGTGTGTTGCATGCGCATGTGTCTAGAAGTAACCCTGTTTGGCAGGACATTAAAAATGGAGATGAGGTGCTGGTCGTGTTTCAAGCTGGCGATGCTTATATCTCACCAAATTGGTACCCATCCAAACATGAACAGCACAAACAAGTACCGACATGGAACTATAGGGTTGTGCATGCTTATGGCAAAGTGATGATTCGAGATGATGAACGCTATGTTCGTGGTGTAGTAGCTCGATTAACCCGTACTCATGAAGCATCTCAGCCTGAACCATGGAAAATGTCAGATGCTCCAAAAGACTATCTTGAACCGATGTTAAAAGCCATTGTAGGTATTGAGATTGAAATTACCAAGCTGCAAGGCAAATCAAAACTTGGGCAAAACAAAGAACATCGAGACATTTTAGGTGCGGCAGATAGTCTATCGAAATCCGGTCATCAAACCATAGCAGACGCTATGTACAGTGTGGCTGAGTTAAATAAATAATTTTGAAAATATAAAAGTTTAGTACTTATTGAGGAGATTAAGATGTCTTTGACTACACCTGTTGAGTTGGTTGGCGAACACGTTATTTTAAAGCCACTAAGTTTAACTCAGGCTGAAGCGCTTAAAGAGGCTGTTTGTGATGGGGAACTTTATAATCTTTGGTATACCCGTGTGCCAAGACCTGAACAAATGACTGCGGAAATTGAAAGACGTCTAGGTTTGCAACATGCTGGTTCTATGTTGCCATTTTATATTGAAGACCGAAAAACGGGGCGGGCGTTGGGCATGACGACTCTCATGCATATTGAAGAAGCTCATCGCCGTGTAGAAATTGGCTCAACTTGGTATCGCAAGTCTGCACAGCGAACCCCAGTTAATACTGAATGTAAAAAGCTATTGTTGGCCCATGCATTTGAGACTTTAAACTGTATTGCAGTTGAGTTACGTACTTCTTCTTTAAATGTTCAAAGCCAAACTGCAATTGTACGTTTAGGTGCAAAGCTTGATGGTGTACTAAGAAGCCATCAAATTGTGAAAGATGATATTTTACGGGACACTCATGTTTATAGCATTTTGAAACATGAGTGGCCTGCGGTACGCCAGAATCTGGAATGGATGTTGAATAAACCGCGTTAAAAAGAATTTAAACAAACTGCTTTTCTCTTTTTTGGCTTAGCCAGAAAAGAGAGGCTGCTGCAATCGTTAACCTGAGGTTAATAACGACTCATCTAGGTTGATTGATCGAAAGTCCATAAAGCGTTTTTATAGATTCAGAACAAAACTGCGATCTATAGGTAAACACATGGAAGGCTCAGTTCAGAATAAAGAACGGTTATGGATAAAGCGGCGTCATGCCAAACAACTAAAACTAGAGATGGCAAACCAATATACCGATGGTGTGGTGATTCCAACTCAAGACATTATTAAAGTTTTAGAAACCCTGATTACACCGGGTGACCGAGTTGTACTCGAAGGGAATAACCAAAAGCAGGCAGATTTTTTATCGCGCTCTTTGGCTCAAACCAATCCTGATATTTTGCATGATTTACATATGATCATGCCGAGCGTGGGACGTTCGGAACATCTCGATCTATTTGAAAAAGGCATTGCGCGTAAGCTCGATTTTTCTTTTGCTGGACCACAAAGTTTACGCATTAGCCAGTTAATTGAAGATGGACTGCTAGAGATTGGTGCGATTCATACCTATATCGAGTTGTATTCGCGTTTAGTAGTCGACCTTATTCCAAATGTGGTGCTTTCGGCGGGCTTTATGGCAGACCGCCAAGGCAATATTTATACAGGCCCAAGTACCGAAGATTCTCCTGCACTTATTGAACCAGCGGCTTTTAGTGACGGTATTGTGATTGTTCAGGTCAATGAACTGGTCGATGACGTCTCTGATTTACCACGTGTCGATATCCCCGCATCTTGGGTGGATTATGTGGTTGTAGCAGACCAACCTTTTTATATCGAACCGTTATTTACCCGTGACCCAAAACATATCAAGCCTGTGCATATACTTATGGCGATGATGGCAATTCGCGGCATCTATGAAAAACATAATGTGCAATCGTTAAACCATGGTATTGGTTTTAACACCGCAGCAATTGAACTGATTTTACCGACCTATGGTGAGTCTTTAGGGTTAAAAGGCAAAATCTGCCGAAACTGGACACTGAATCCGCATCCAACCTTAATTCCTGCCATTGAAACGGGTTGGGTAGAAAGCGTGCATTGCTTTGGTACCGAACTCGGTATGGAAAAATATGTCGCTGCTCGTCCTGATGTTTTCTTTACAGGTCGTGATGGTGCACTACGTTCTAACCGCATGATGTGTCAGCTTGCAGGTCAATATGCCGTTGATTTATTTATTGGCGCAACTTTGCAAGTGGATGGCATGGGGCATTCTTCGACTGTCACCAAAGGACGTTTGGCAGGTTTTGGTGGTGCGCCGAACATGGGGCATGATCCGCGCGGACGTCGTCACGATACACCTGCATGGCTTGATATGCGTTTGCAAGGTGCCAATGAAACAGAAACCTATTTGGCACGTGGTAAAAAACTGGTTGTACAAATGGTGGAAACCTTCCAAGAGGGAGGCAAGCCAACTTTTGTGGATCGTCTCGATGCGATTGATGTAGCTAAAACAGCAGGTCTACCTTTAGCACCGATCATGATTTATGGCGATGATGTTACCCATTTGCTCACCGAAGAAGGCATTGCTTATTTATATAAAGCAAGGAGCCAAGAAGAGCGTCAAGCTATGATTGCTGCGGTGGCAGGTGTAACCAGTATTGGTTTAAGCCAAGATCCAAAAACAACAGCACGTTTAAGAAGTGAAGGTTTAGTCGTATTCCCAGAAGATTTAGGCATTCGCCGTACCGACGCAACACGTGAACTTTTAGCTGCAAAAAATATTGCTGATTTGGTGACATGGTCAGATGGCCTATATCAACCCCCTGCAAAATTCAGGAGTTGGTAATGATGGCACAAGTTCAATATCAAACGCTTAGCGATAGTCAGCTTTTGGCAGATTTGGCGGTAGAGGCTTTGATTGATGAAGTTAATCTGACGCCAAAGCCAGCTTTAGTTGATCGCCGTGGCAGTGGTGCGCATGATGACCTGACTTTGGAATTAATGGAGCGCTCTGCGAAAAGTTTAGGCCCAATGTTTGAAGCAATGGCCCAAGCAGCCATGCATCATGGTGAAGTTTGTTTGGCCTTGCGTGAAGACATTGGTGAAATTGGTCGCCAAGGTGAAAAGGTCATGATGTTGGCGACAGATGGTGTCAACACACACCGTGGCGCAATTTGGGCATTAGGATTAATGGTTACGGCAGCAGCATTGGCACGTACAAATCAACAATATTTATCGGCTGTTGAGCTATGCCAGTTAGCAGGTCAGATTGCTCAGCTTGAAGATCGCTTTATTCCAATGCAGGCTTTAAGTCATGGTCAGCAGGTACAGAAAAAATTAGGTGTCTTAGGAGCAAAAGAACAAGCTCAGCAAGGTTTTCCAACCATCGTAAATTTTGGCTTAAAGCAGCTTTATCAAAGTCGTAGTAAACCTATGAAAGAAGAGTTTGCTCGTTTAGATGCTTTACTTGCCATGATGACTGATCTGACAGATACCTGTGTGCTTTATCGTTCAGGAACATCGGGTTTAAAGCGTATGCAACAAGGTGCTCAGCAAGTACTCGATTTAGGGGGCAGCTCAAGCTTGGAAGGTCGTCGTGCATTGCATCTTTTAGAGATTGATTTACTTCGGATGAAAGCCTCTGCTGGTGGCGCCGCAGATTTGTTGGCAGCAACATTGTTTATAGATCGTGTTGAGCAGTCATCTTTAAAAAATAAAGAGGGATTTTGATTATGGAAACACTTCATTTTGAATTTGTGGCGACAGAGCCGCCTGTAAAAAAAGCGTTGGTGGGGTGTGTTGGCTCGGGTGATCTCGAAATTTTGATGGAACCTGGCGAAATGGGGAAAACCTCTATTCAGGTGGTGACTTCGGTAGATGGTAGTGCTGCACGTTGGAAAAATCTATTTGAGCGAATTTTTACTGCGCAAATACCGCCAGCCGTCAATATTGATATTCATGACTTTGGTGCAACCCCTGGTGTTGTTCGCTTACGTCTGGAACAAGCTTTAGAGGAGATCGCTCATGACTGATATCGAGAGCTTGTTAAATAAACAAGATTTTATTGAGCTCAGCGCAAGAGAGCGTGCCAAAGCGTTATTAGATGTAGGGACTTTTCGAGAGTTACTTGACCCATTTGTCCGTGTTATGTCGCCTTGGCTCGTTAAGCAAAATATTGTGCCGCAAGCAGATGACGGTGTTGTGATTGCCAAAGGGTCTATTCAAGAACGCCCAGTAGTTCTAATTTCAATTGAAGGTTTATTTCAAGGTGGAAGCTTAGGTGAGGTGGGTGGTGCCAAAATCGCAGGTGCATTAGAGCTTGCGGTTGAAGACAACCTTAATGGTATTCCAACTGCTGCAATTTTATTGCTAGAGACAGGTGGCGTTCGTTTACAAGAAGCAAATCTGGGTTTGGCTGCCATTGCTGAGATTCAGGCCGCAATTGTGAATTTGCGTCAGTATCAACCCGTGATTGCCGTAGTTGCAGGCAGTGTAGGTTGCTTCGGTGGTATGTCAATTGCGGCTGGTTTGTGTAGCTATATTGTAATGACACAAGAGGGCCGTTTAGGCTTAAATGGCCCACAAGTGATCGAACAAGAAGCTGGCGTAGAAGAATATAACGCCAAAGATCGTCCATTTATATGGAGTATTACTGGCGGGAACCAACGTTTTGCTAGTGGTTTGGCAGATGCTTATGTAGAAGATGATCGTCAGAAAGTTCGTCAGCAAGTGATCGATTATTTAGTACAGGGTGTACCTGATCAGCATCGTAGTTCAAATTACTCATTCTATTTAGGACAGCTACAACACGTCGATACTGCTGAGCAGATTACCTCAGCACAGGTTCAGGCTTTGTATCAAGGAGAGCAAGCATGAATATCGCCGTTGATACATTAAAAGCATCTACTCGTGGTGCACAGTGGTTTAAAGCGCTCACGCAGGGATTTAAGGCAGTTGAAGGTTTTCCAGCTTCGGTTTGGGTAGCTGATGGTCAGATTGATCAGCAAACTGTGCGTGTGATTGCAGTTGTTCAAGACAGTAATAATCTGTTCCCTCGGGCAAGACAGGGTGAAGTTGGATTGTTAGAAGGCTGGAACTTGGCAAAAGCAGTTGATGAAGTGATTCAGGCCGATGCACAGACTGAAAATAAACGTGGCATTTTATGCTTGGTTGATGTGCCAAGTCAGGCCTATGGGCGTCGTGAAGAATTATTAGGCATTCACCAAGCTTTAGCGGGTGCAGTAGATAGCTATGCTAGAGCCAGATTGGCAGACCATCCTATTGTCAGTTTATTGGTTGGTAAGTCAATGTCGGGGGCTTTCTTGGCGCATGGATACCAAGCCAATCGTATTATTGCCTTAAAAGATTCAGGTGTTATGGTGCATGCAATGGGTAAGGAATCTGCTGCACGGGTTACCTTACGGTCGGTTGATGAGTTAGAGCAATTGGCTTCTAGCATTCCGCCAATGGCTTATGACATTGAAAGTTATGCAACGCTTGGTTTGTTATCTGAACTGTTATCTGTTGAAAACCCTGAACAACCGACAAACGATGATCTTTTGTTAGCGAAGCAGACAATTGCTCAAGCATTTAAAGAAATTAATGCTGATCAATCGAGAGGATTAGAACAAAGACTTCACGGCCAAAACCGTCAGATGTCTAAAAGGGTCCGTGAATTATTGCGTGAGCAATGGTCATGAAACTTAAGCTCGAAGCCCATGATTTACTGTGGGGCATGACGGTCGACTGCTTAGCCGATGATGCTCCGCATTGGGTGAAAGAGGTGTTACTACGAGGCGATCCTGTTGTGGTTCGACGGGCAATTACTCCTGAAGATCAGGTGGCGGTAGGTGTAAGGGGGCAATTTCGCTATCAACGATATGCAGCTCAAATGCCAAGAAATGCTATTAACAGACAGCTTAAACCCGAAGCACTGACTTATGTAGATATGCAGCAGTTTGCACATTTGGCAGAACGTTTACAGACCATTTCCAGCATTATGAAAAACTTTTCGGGATGTTGGGGATATACAGGAAGTTTCGGGTTTGAACTGGCAACCAGCATTAAAACAGTTACTCAGCAAAGTGACATAGATTTGTTGATTCGAGCTGAACAACCTTTTGCCAAAAAGCAGGCGATTGAGCTACTCGAAAATTTTCAGCACGCAGGCCTCAATGTGGATATACAGCTTCAACTTCCACAAGGTGGTTTGGCTTTAAAAGAATGGGCTGGGAACAGTGGAAAAGTTCTATTAAAACGTGCTGATGGTGCTGTTTTAGTAGAAAACCCATGGAATTAGGGAATAGATATCATGGCTTCAATTTGGGTATATCCGGGACAAGGTGTGCAACGAAGCAATATGTTGCACGACTTACCTCAAATCGCTCTAGTTAAAGAGTACCTTGAGCGGGCATCAGATGCACTCAAAGAAGATGTCTTGATGTTAGATAGTCCGGCTGCATTGCAATCGACACGTGCAGTACAGCTTTGTTTACTGATTTCAGGTGTGGTGAGTTCAGCTTTATTAACAGCGGAAAACTTAACACCAGATTATGTTGCGGGTTTATCAATTGGCGCATGGTCGGCTGCGGTTGTAGCAGGAGTTCTAAACTATGAAGATGCTATTCGTTTAGTTGCCTATCGAGGTGAACTCATGCAAAACGCTTATCCCACTGGATATGGCATGACGGCACTAATTGGTACAGATCGTGCAGCTGTCGAAACATGGGTCAAACAAATTTATGAAATAACGCCAGAGGTGTTTGTTGCAAATATTAATGCACATAACCAGATCGTTATTTCAGGAAGTTTTGAAGCCATGAACCAAGTTGCTGTTTTGGCAAGGCAACAAGGCGTGGTGGCAAAAAAATTAGATGTATCGGTGCCATCGCACTGTGAATTATTAAGTCAGCAAGCAACGCAACTTGCAGCGTCTATGGAGGGAGTGACTTTAAAGCAGCCTAAAATACGTTATTTAAGTGGTACAACGGCTCGTACGCTTGGCAGGCCAGAACAGATTGGTGATGACTTGGCTTTTAATATGAGTCGAACTGTAGATTGGGAAAGTACCATCCAAGCTGCATGGGAGCGAGGTGTGAGGTTGCAGATTGAAGCTTTACCGGGAACGGTACTTACTACACTTGCACGTCGAACATTTAAAGATGGAACTGTATTGTCATTTCAAGGAACACGTTTAGACAGCATTCAGTTGGCAATGCAAAACGGAAATAATGCTTCTTTGTAATTGCAATACAAATTAAAAACTGAGTAATAACTCAAGGATATGAGGGATTTACAATGATTATTTATGGAACGGCAATATTAGCGATTTGTCATTTATTAGGCGATTATTTTGGTAATACGCTAGGAATGTTATTGGGCGTAAAAGCAAATGTTGGTGGCGTAGCTATTTCAATGATTCTATTGATTTTGACTAAAGAATTGCTTGCGCGAAAAGGTTACTTACCACAAGTTACCCAATTTGGAGTTTTGTACTGGTCAGGAATGTATATTCCGATTGTTGTAGCGATGTCTGCTGGACAAAACGTAGTAGCGGCTTTATCGGGTGGCATGTTAGGTCTGATTGTCTCTATTGCATCGTTAATTGGTACGGTTTTAGTCATCCGCTATTTAAATAGAATTAGTGGCGATTATGAAACATATGAATGGACGATAGAAACAAAACAAAAAGTAGCTTAAGCACTCATAAACTATAAAAAAGTTCAATCAAAAAGGATTTAAATGATGGACGCTATAATTGCTGTGTTATCTAAAAATGCATTCGTCACTGCACTCGCAGTAACGGGTTTAATGATGTTCGTTTCCCATCTACTCTCAAAATATTTGACGAAGGGAAAATTACAAAGCTCTGCAATTGCGATCACCCTAGGTTTGGTCGTTGCATATTTTGCAGGAGTTTATACGCAAGGAACTAAGGGCATTTCTGATATCGCTATTTTTTCTGGTTTTGCGCTGTTGGGCGGAGCCATGATTCGTGATTTAGCGATTGCTTCAACTGCATTTGAAGTTGATGTGAAAGAGGTGAAGAAAGCAGGAAAAATTGGTCTAATTGCATTAATGCTTGGTTGTGTTGTGCCTTTTGCAATTGGGGTTATGGTTGCATGGGTCATGGGGTATAGAGATCCCATTTCTATGACAACGATTGGTGCAGGCGCAATGACTTATATTGTTGGTCCGATTACAGGAACCGCAATTGGCGCAAGCTCTGATGTCATCGCACTTTCTATTGCAATTGGTTTAATCAAGTCAGTTTTCTTTATGGTCGGTACGCCGCTACTTGCGAAATTTATGTATCTAAAAAGTCCACGCTCTGCCATGGTATTTGGTGGTTTAGCAGGAACAACTAGCGGCACTGCTGCAGGCCTAGCTGGCACGGATGTACGATTGGTACCTTATGGAGCTTTGGTTGCAACCTTCTATACAGGACTTGGTTGTTTACTTGGACCTTCTGTATTTTTCTTAACGGTTAATGCAATTTTTGGATAAATTTTGAAAAACGCACAACGGCAACTCATTATTCTTTAATAAGTTGCCGATATTTATCTTTTAAAATTAGAGGCAAACATTCGACATTCAGCAATCAGAGCAAGTAAGTTTGGGTCTCGTTCCTTACTTTTTAAAAAGACCAGACCGATTTCTTGTTGCATATGATATTGCTGTTTTAGCGGAATAAGTTTTACTGAACTTTCATAAACTGCAGAAATACGGCCGGGTAGTAGAGCAAAACCGACACCTGAGCTGACCATACTAATTAAGGTAAAAATATCATTGACCTGTAAAGCAACTTTAGGTGAAAAACCTGCTTTTTTAAAAATAATGTCGCTGTCGTTATGAGTTGCAAAACCCTTAGTTAAGGTTAAAAAAGTTTCTTCTTTTAAAAGGCTTAAATCAATGTCTTTAAAATCGGCATATTTTGAATCTTTATTGACTGCGAGAAAAATGTCATCTGAAAACATCGGCAAAATTTCAAAGTCATCATCTTGAGTGGTTTCATTTAAAGCTACGATAGTGGCATCAAGCTCTGTCGCTTTAAGCTTTTTCACCAAATCCTGATTTGAACTGAGTAATAATTGAATATCAAGCTCACTACGTCTGAGTTTAAGACCGCTAATCACATTTGGAATCGTATTTACCGTCAAAGAATAAAGAGACCCCAAATGTAAAACCTTGGCTGCGAAACCTGCGGCTTCTCTGGTTTTATTTACGGTGATAAAAATGTCTTGTACGATTTTTTGCGCCCGTTCTTCAAAGACATAAGCACTTTTTAAAGGGATGAGATTACGGCCTTCATTTTTAAAAAGAGGACAACGTAAAGCGCTTTCTAAGGAGTGCAGTGCTTTGTGAACACTGACATTACTCAGCTGCATTTCTGTGGCTGTTTTAGATAAATTTCCACAGCGCATGAAAGCTAAAAAAATCTGTATTTTTTTTAGGGTGAGTTCTTCATCAATTTCCATATTAATTCCTTGAACCTGTTTCCCTTAAAACTATAGATTTGAACTATCAAGTTACCACAAAATAAAGTCTATAAAATTGTGCTTAGGTCGAAGCATGTCTTTAGAGATTTGCTTCAACTCTTTGTTGAATGGTTTTGATAACCTGATCTAATGCATTTTGAATTTTAGTGTTCCATTCAAAAGAACAGTTAATTCTCAAATAATGCTGCTGTGCAGGTAAAACACTAAAGAGAGGGCTTGGCGCAACGCCAATATCTTGCTGAATCAACGCTTCATAAACTTGCATACTGTCTAGCGTACTAGGAAGTTTGACCCATAGAAAATAGCCACTTGGGTAATAATACACTTCGCAAGAGCTCGGTAAATGCTGCTTTAAGTAGTGATAAAACTGTTTTTTATAACGCTCAAGTGAAAGTCTAAGTGTACGCAAGTGCTTTTCATAATGATGATGAGATAAAAACTCAACCAATGCATTTTGAATGAGTGCATTTACTGAAATAGTACTCATAAGCTGTAAATGTTGAATATGGTCTGAAAACTTACCCGCATAGACCCAACCAACCCGAAAACCAGCACCTAATGTTTTAGAAAAAGACGAGCAGTGAAGCACCAGATTTTGTTGGTCAAAATACTTCATTGAAAGTGGTTTTTGGCCGCCATAAAAAAGCTCTTCATAGACATCATCTTCAATCAAATAAATTTGGTGTTCATGAAGCAATTTGGCAATTTTATATTTAATGTCATCACTAACAGTAAAACCAATCGGGTTCTGGGCATTCAGCATGAGCCAACATACCTTGATAGGATATGTTTGAATAACGTGTTCAAAAGCTTCTAGGTCAAAACCATGTTGAGGATGTTCAGGAATGGTAATGACTTTAAGTCCTAAGCGCTCTGCAGCTTGCCAAGCGCCGTAAAATACGGTTTGTTGCAATAGAATATAGTCGCCAGGTTGAGCAACAGCTTGTAGGGAAAGGTTCAGTGCATCTAAACCTCCTGATGTAATGACAATGTCATCTGGGTCAGTTTGTATCCCTTGCATACAATAGCGCTGAGCAATCAGTTTTCTTAAGGCTAAATTACCGGGAGGTAGACTTGCTGTTTGATCATAGCTTTGTCTTTGACGCGCAAGTTGCCCCATAATTTGAATGAGTTTGGGTGCTGTTAAAAGCTGACTGTCCGGAAAAGCTGAACCAAAAGGTACGACAGACTCATGTTGAATTGACTTAAGATATTTAAAAACTAAGGAATTAATTTCAATTTTAGAATTGAGCGAAACAACTGAATATTGCTCGAGTGGCTTTAGTGCAATTTGCTCGGCAACAAAGTATCCAGACTTTTCTTTTGAATAGATCAGACCTTGTGATTCAAGCTCCTGATAAGCATTCATTACGGTCATTAAACTAAAGCCAGAGCGTTGTACCTGATCTCTTAATGAAGGTAATTTTTCATGCGCACTTAAAGTACCGCTCTCAATGAGTTGGCGAATGCTATGAGCGAGTTGTTCTGATTTATACATGTAGGGGCTGCACGAAATAAAAAAAGATGCACTGAATCAATAATAAATGCCGTTTGCAGAATCTACAAACGGCATTTGTTTAGAAAGCTGGAATTACTTTAAGTAAGGGGCTGCATAAATCAATATCACTTTAAACAATCCAGCAATCACAGCTAAGGCTAAAAAACCACCGAGCCATAGCAGAATAAACCATTGGGTTTGATTGAGTTTAACGGATGACTTTTTCATAAAACCCTCCCAACTTAATGATAGCCTTCATCACCTACACGGACTTTGTCTCTAAATACCCAGTAAGACACAATGGTGTAAGCAATAATGATTGGAATCAAAATAAGTGCGCCGACCAAAGCAAACATTTGGCTTGAATGTGGTGCTGCGGCCTGCCAAATTGTGACTGATGGCGGAATAATATATGGCCATAAACTAATCACGAATCCAGTAAATGCAAGGAAAACGAGGGCCAATGTATATGCAAATGGTTTGAGGTCATGATCCTGTTTTTTACATGCCGATAAAATCAGGCCAACAAACAATAAGACCAAAATAGGCACAGGGCTAAAATAGAACAGATTTGGTAAAGAGAACCAGCGATCTGCAATTTCAGGATGAGTCAGAGGTGTATATAAACTTACGCCACCAAAAATAATGAGCAACGCAATAATCAGCTTTGGCATAAGCTCATACATACGTTGCTGTAAGCCTTTTTCAGTTTTTAAGATAAGCCAGCCACAACCCAAAGTTGCATACATCGCAACTACGCCAATACCTGTAAAGATCGTAAATGGAGATAACCAGTCAAATGGACCACCCGCATAAATACCATTTTCGGTTTTAATCCCTTGAATATAAGCACCTAAAATAATCCCTTGGAGAAAACTGGTTAAAATTGAACCCCAGATAAAGGCTAAATCCCACAGATGCTTAGTTCGATGGGCCTTAAAACGGAATTCAAACGCCACGCCACGGAAAATCAGGGCAATCACCATAAAAATAATAGGTAGGTATAGTGCTGATAAAACTGTTGAATAGACCAGTGGAAATGCTGCATATAGACCAGCGCCGCCGAGCACCATCCACGTTTCATTACCATCCCAGACAGGAGCCACGGTATTCATCATCACGTCACGTTCTTGGCTGTTCTTAATGAAGGGGAACATAATCCCGATTCCTAAGTCGAAGCCATCCATGACCACATAAATCATGACACCTAAACCGATAATACCGACCCATATTAAAGAAAGATCAATCATGACGGTTCTCCCCAGAGTTTTGTTTGCTGTCAATATTTTCATCGACTGCACTAAGTGGACGCATTGGTGTTTTAAAGTGTCCTACGCCACCAGTTTCAACATTTGGTGAATCAATGAATGATGGACCTTTGTTAATTAGTTTTAAGGTGTAGTAGATACCACTACCAAAAACGATGGTATAGACCACCACAAAAATAAACAGGCTCAGTCCGACCTGATCTGCGGAAACCGTATGTGAAAGTCCATCTTTAGTTCGCATAATGCCGTATACAACCCACGGCTGACGGCCAACCTCAGTAGTTACCCAACCTGCAAGCATAGCGACATAACCAGATGGTCCCATCACCAATGCAAATTTATGGAACCACGAAGTTTCATAGAGTTTTCCACGCTTACGTAACCAAAGTGCAATGAGTGACAAAGTGACCATGAGTACACCAAGACCCACCATCACACGGAAGCTCCAGAAAACAATCGTTGAATTTGGACGATCTTCAGGTGCGAAATCTTTTAAGCCTGTCACTTGGCCATCTAAGCTATGCGTTAAAATTAAGCTACCCAAATAAGGAACGCCCACTTCGAAGTGGTTACGTTCTTCTTTCATATCTGGAATTGCAAATAGCAGTAATGGCATTGGTTCGTTATGATTGGTTTCCCAGTGACCTTCCATTGCGGCAAGTTTGGCAGGTTGATGTTCACGAGTGTTTAAACCATGGTTATCACCAATCACCACTTGTAAACATGAAGTTACAAGTACCATCCAAAGACCCATCGAGAATGATTTTTTCACCAGTTCATCACGACGGCCTTTTACTAAATGCCATGCAGATGTTCCTACGACCAATAAAGATGAAACCAAGAAGGCAGCAGCACCCATATGGGCAAAACGGTAAGGGAACGATGGGTTAAAAACGATAGCTAGCCAGTCTTTAGGCACAATAATGCCATTTTCGATCGCAAAACCTTGCGGGGTTTGCATCCAACTATTGGAAGATAAAATCCAGAACATGGAAATACATGTTCCGATAGCAACCATAAGCGTCGCAAAGAAATGGGCTCGAGGGCCAACACGTCCCCAGCCAAACAACATAATGCCTAAGAAACCTGCTTCTAAGAAGAAGGCACTTAACACTTCATAGGTAAGTAAAGGACCAGTAATACTTCCGGCGACTCGTGAAAATTCACTCCAGTTGGTACCAAACTGGTAGCTCATTACGACACCGGAAACAACTCCCATACCAAACGCAACGGCGAAGATCTTAATCCAGTATTTAAATAGATCTTTATAAATTGGATTTTGCGTTCTTAACCATTTCCATTCTAAAACTGCCAAAAAGCAGGCAAGTCCGATGGATGTGGCCGGAAAAATAATATGGAAGGATACTGTGAAAGCAAATTGTATTCGCGCTAATTCTAGAGCGGTTAGACCGAGGCTCATAAACTTTCCCCCTGTGAACTAGCTGATGATGATTGAATGAGTTAAATACTTATTTTCAGGCAAAAAAGTACTCTGGCGATTAAACTTACTTCTGTGATAAATGTTCTTAGCAAGTAAAATGCCAACAGGGTAAAGCAATATAATTGCTTGATATTTCAATAGAATAGTGCGATTGATTGTTTTCAATCTGTTAGCAAAGTTTATGCTTGATGTTGCATTTGTAAAAATGCATGTTGCATTGAAACATTGATGAAATATCTGGCGATATGCAATAGATCGTCTCATGAAAACTACCTACCTTAAGAAGTTTTCTTAATCATGCACTCGCTCTATTTGTATATGTAGATACAGAAATTTTTTATAAAACTATAACAGTTCAGTGTTGTTTCGAGGGGGTGCTATAGTTTTTTTTCGATCATCTGTAGCTATATATTCAGTCCTCTAAAGTTCACAATAAAAATGAACAGGATTTACCGTCGACCTAAACCAACCTTCAAGACTCAATGTGAACGCTGCTTTAGATTTTTTTTAAGCACATGATTATGTTCTTCTTTTCTATTTCCATTGTTGTTTTGTGTAGGGTCCGGTTGCTGCGTGTTTCTTAAAGACCTGAGTATAAGTGTAGCGCTTCTAAAATAGCTTGGATGTTAAAAAATGTTTATTACTTCTCAACTCAATGTTCTACATAAAATTATTAAAAATCAGTCTATTTCTACCTTGGTAATAGATCAGTTAGAACAGACTTATGTGAACCTTGAAGCAACTTTACTTAGAGCGAAAGTACTCAGAGACTTTTCTAAAACTCAAACGGTTTATTTAATTCAGTCGCATATTGAGCCACAGCAAAGTAGTTTAGCTTATCTATTCTCACCATTTATTTTTGCGAACTTAAACAAAGCTGCTATTTATACAACACCTGCAACACCACCTGTGCTTACTATCCTGAATAAATACTATCAAGCTGACAAGAAGGTTGTGTTTAAGGTAGATGAGGTTTTAGAGAGCCTAAAAATATATCTAGATTTAGAATTAATAGAGATGGGAGAAGCTGACTTTATTTATTTAAAATTAATCAAAGCATTGTGTAGAAGTGATATCTCTACAATTTTTTTGATCACCCATTTAGAGCTTGATTTAGAAGCTTTAAAACAACTTGAACAGTTCTTAAAAATAAAAATTCATTGGGTCAAAGTCGTAAAAGATGAAAGTCTAAAAGGCTTAGATCAGCTAGATATGCGTAAATTATTATTTAAAAATAAAGATGAAGCATATGTACAGTTATGTGCTCATTTTGCGCAAATGAATGCAGCACTGGTCGGGTTATGCGATACGTTTACTGCTAGTCAAATGACGCATTTAATTGATGATATGTTTTATTCAGAGCATATTTTTGAAAAGTTATCTGTCTATTCAGAATATATGCAAACCTTATTGCAAAGTCAGCATAGTCTTACCAAGAAAGAGATCGCTTAGGGCGGTCAGGCTTTTGATTGGTGTTATATCAAGATTGAATACTGTTATAAAAAAATAATCGTTTTCATGTGAAATAAATATTTTATGGTAAAAGCAAAGCAATATTGGTTTTACTTACATGACAAATTTAAATTTTGAGCATCATCTCGGTTCCTTAACACACGCTGCACTAAGCCAGGCCTCAATTATTTCTCGCGTGTGGGGTGAAGGGCCAACTGAGCGTTATGATGAATTGGCAAAAAATTTCAGACCAACTTTTGCCCGTATTAAAGAAGGGGCTTTAATCCGTGAGCAACAGCATATTTTGCCTTATGAACAACTTCAGTGGCTCAAAGATATTGGTTTTACACGGCTAAGACTTCCCAAAGCTCATGGTGGCTTTGATGCAACCATTCCTGAATTATTTGCATTGCTCATTGAACTTGCAGAAGCTGATTCAAACTTACCCCAAGCTTTACGTGTGCATTTTGGTTTTACTGAAGATGTCTTGGTAAGTAAAGATAAGTCGTTTCAACAGCGCTGGCTAAGCCGAATTGCAAATGGGGAAACAATCGGTAGTGCATGGTCTGAAGGCGGGAAAGAGTCAATTGATCAGTTTGAAACACACTTATATCGAGATAGTGACGGAAAAATTCGCATTAAAGGCAAAAAATACTACACCACAGGGAGCCTATATGCAGATTGGGTTGATGTTGGTGTAACAGATTTAAAAGGAGAGTCTGGCTCAGTTGTTGTTCGCCGTGAAGATGAAGGTGTCGAAATTGTCGATGACTGGAATGGCTTTGGACAGCAGCTTACTGCAAGTGGTACGGCATATTTCCATGACGTATTGGTCGATGAAGCTGAAATTTTACCTGATGATGACCGTTTTAAGTATTCTGCGGCTTATTATCAACTGGTCCAACTGGCAATCATTACAGGTCTAGGGCGTGCTGCAAGCTATGATGTTTCTCAAGCTGTCGCAAAACGTACCCGAAACTACACGCATGCAAATGCTCCATTTGTAAAACAGGATCCGCAAATTTTACAAGTAGTAGGTCAAATCCGTGGTGCAGCTTACAGTGCAGGGGCGATTGTTGAAAAAGTCGCACAAAGCTTACAACGTGCTTACTTAGCTGCATTTCAAAATAATGAGCAGCTTGAAGAGGAGCAAAATGCACTTGCCGAGCTTGAAAGTGCACAGTCTCAAACGGTCATTACCGATCTAATTTTAAATGCTTCTACGATTTTATTTGATGCTTTAGGTGCTTCCGCAACAGACAAAGATTTAGGCCTAGATCGATACTGGCGTAATGTACGAACTTTATCTTCACATAACCCGAGAGTATTTAAAAATCGTATTATCGGTGATTTTAGTGTAAACGGCACATTACCTCCGTATCAATGGCGAATAGGGAATGTTGATAAACAATAAATTATAGTTTTAGATATTAAGCTGCTATTCTTAGCGGCTTAATATTATTTATGTTTTTTAGAAATAAATTATATAAACCTATTAGAATAAAATCATATTTTGTTTGGGGTTTATATTATAAAGAAAACCTAAAAATTGCTTTAGTATAAAAAATAAATAAAATGCTGGCGAATATTTTATGACTAAGAAAATTAGTTTTAATGCTTTTGAAATGAATTGTATTGCCCACCAATCTCCTGGATTATGGCGACATCCTCAAGATCGATCTATTGAATATAAAGATTTAGAATATTGGACAGATTTAGCACAAATTCTTGAGCGTGGTTTTTTTGACGGTATTTTTATTGCAGATGTGCTTGGTATTTATGACGTTTATCATCAAAGTGCTGAACATGCCTTAACAGGTGCAGTACAAGTTCCAGTCAATGATCCGCTACAGATTGTGCCAGCAATGGCAGCAGTCACAAAGCACTTGGGTTTTGGTGTCACAACTTCTATTTCCTTTGAACACCCTTATCCTTTTGCTAGACGTATTAGCACGTTAGACCATTTAACCAAAGGGCGAGTTGGATGGAATATCGTGACGTCTTATTTGGAAAGTGGTTCGAAAAACTTGGGTCTAAAAACTCAGGTTAATCATGACAATCGTTATGATATTGCTGATGAATATTTAGAAGTCCTTTACAAACTTTGGGAAGGGTCTTGGGAAGAAGGTTCGGTACTTCGTGATCGTGAAAGCGGTATCTTTGCTGACCATAAAAAAGTGCATCCAATTCAGCACGAAGGTAAATACTTTACAGTACCGGGCATCCATATTTGTGAACCATCACCGCAACGAACGCCAGTACTCTACCAAGCAGGCGCATCTTCACGCGGGCAGAAGTTTGCTAGTCAAAATGCCGAGTGTGTATTCATAGCAGCGCCGTCTAAAATTGCCACTAAAAAAGTGGTACAAGGTATTCGCCAAAAATTGGCTCAAGAAGGCCGCGACCCGTACTCTGTCAAAATTTATGCACTTTTGTCGATTGTCACTGATGAAACCGATGCAAAAGCACAGGCTAAGTTTAAAGAATATCAAAGCTATGGAAGCTATGACGGCGCTTTAACCTTGCTATCTGGCTGGTCTGGTGTCGATTTTTCACAATATCAACCAACTGACAAAGTTGAATATATTCAAACCAACGCGATTCAATCTTTATTAGATTCTTATGTGAATGCGGACCCAGAACGTGTTTGGACCATTGAAGAAATTGCAAACTGGAACAGCTTAGGTGGGAATGGACCTGTGTTAGTGGGTTCGGCAGAAACCGTTTCAGATGCTTTACAGCAATGGGTTGAAGATACCGATATTGATGGCTTTAACCTTGCCTATATTTTGGCTCATCAAACCTTTGCCGATGTGGTTGAGTTCATTGTGCCAGAGTTACAAAAACGTGGGGTATATCAAACCTCTTATGCACAAGGAACATTAAGAGAAAAATTATTTGGTGCTGGGCCATATTTGCCTGAAAATCACCGCGGTGCAAAATATCGTAATCTAAAAGAGTTAAAACTTGCTGAGGCGAGTTAATATTTTGCAAACCCGTTAAATAAATAGCTGGTTAAATACCAGCTTTTATTTTTCCTTTTTTATATCGGTTTTACTGCTGAGTTAATAATGAAAAAATAATTCTATAATTTAGATTAAAACATCAGATTAATTTGTTTTTGTATTGTGTGAATAATCATTATTTTGTTCCTGTTATTAAAGTTTAGGAATTATTAAGTGAGCACACAAGAACTCGATCATAACCATCGTTATGAAATTAAATCTCCCGATGATGTTTCACAATTAATTTCAAAATTTGCAGGGAAGGGTAAATCGAATAAAGTTATTTGGTTGGCACTAATTGGGGTGTTTATTGATGCCTATGATTTAACAACGCTGTCCTTTGGTATTGAGCAAGTTATCTCAGAGTTTTCTTTAAGCCCTGTCATGACTGGTGTGGTGGCTTCAGCAATTGTCTGCGGAACCATTGTTGGTAACCTAATTGGTGGTTGGCTGACAGATAAAATTGGCCGTTATCGGGTCTTCATGGCGGACATGGTGCTCTTCGTTATTGCTGCAATTGTCGCTGGTTTTGCACCGAATGTATGGGTTTTGATTTTAGCCCGATTTATTATGGGCATTAGTGTTGGTATTGATCTGCCTGTGGCAATGTCATACTTATCTGAGTTTTCCAAGTTTAATGGAAGTAGCAACAAGGCCGCGCGTTTAGCGGCATGGTGCCCAATGTGGTATGCCGCTTCTTCGGTCTGTTTTGGTCTAGTTCTGGCGCTTTATTTTCTTTTACCCCCTGAGCATAGTAATTGGTTATGGCGAGCATCTTTAATTTTTGGAGCAGTGCCAGCGTTACTCATCATTTTTATTCGCGGTAAATATTTAACTGAATCACCCATTTGGCTTGCAAACCAAGGCGATTTAAAAGGTGCAGCTAAAGTTCTACAAGAGTCCTATGCAATTAATGCAGTCGCTACAGTTGAAAAAGTAGAAAGAACTGCTGAAAAGAAAAAGCGCGAGGGTTTTGCAGTTTTATTTAATAAAACTTATTTGCCAAGAACGATTGTGGCCATTGTGATTCACATTTCGGTGGCATTTCAGTACACGACCATTGCCTTTTTTTTACCTTCTATTTTAACGCGTTTCTTTCATACCGATGTCTTGACGACCATTACTACAACACTCGGACTCAATTTGCTGTTTGCATTTACGGGCGGGCTGTTAGGTGTATTTGTTGCTAGTAGATTTAAATCTCGGCATGTGCTGCTTACAGGCTTTTTACTCCAGTTTATAGCCCTCATTGCTTTGGCATTAATTGGTGAACCCGGTAATAGTTTTTTACTCTACACCGCAATTGTAATGCTCGGTTTGTGGCTTTTTGCCGAAGGCTTTGGGCCTGGGGCACAAATGATGGTTTATCCAACCATGGCTTATCCAGCTTCGATTCGTGGCGTTGGGGTCGGCTTTAACCGTGCAGTAACTGGTGTTGCTCAAGCAATTGCTTTGTTTGTTTTACCGATCTGGATGGCGGGATATAAAACTGATGTTTACCTGATTATTTCTATCTTTGCGTTTATTCCTTTAATTGTGATTGGGCTACTGATTAAGTTTGAGCCTACCGCTCAAGATGTCGATGTCATCGATGAAGAGAAAGCAGAACTTCCTCTCAATAATTCACCAGTAATCGACTAGAGTAAAAATAAATATCTAGATAAAAACAAAGCCCAACATCTGTTGGCCTTTGTTTTTGGAGTTAGAAGTAATAAGCAAAAATTACAAATGCTTTTTTATTCCATTTATCATTGCTTCCACCAGCCGCAAGTCCTTCACTGTCTCCTAGATATGGATCGTGTTTACCCACCAGCAACTCGGCTTGTACTGTCAATTTTTGATAGTTAAACGCAATACCCGGAATAAAACGGGTGGAGTCTTTAAAACCATCTTGCTCTTTTCGATAAGAGCTGTAGTTTAAATACGGCCGAACAGAGGTAATTGGGCCAAATTGCTGAGGGAACAAATAGCTGAGTTCGGCTGAATAAATCTGACCTTTAGTTGCCGAGTTAAATGAATAATCGAAACCACCTAAAGTCAGGTGGTCTTTATATTGATTGTCGGCATTATCAATGTCTTGATAACCAGCCAAAAGCTGTAAATTCCATTGGTTATAATTGGTGTTGCTAAAAACCGAATAGACTTGGCGATTCCCATTTTGCCCTGAGCGTTTGTTTTCAATGGTGGAATACCATGCAGAAGCACCCAGTTGGGTAGAGAAATTTTCTTGGCCTAAGACATTTTTAAAGGTATGAGCACCACGAACAACAATGGAGTTCTTTTCTTTGGTATTGGTGCCTTCTGGTACAGAGTCATCTGCATTGACAGGGTTGATACTAAATCGACTCGAGTCTTTGCTTTTACCTCTATAGGTGCCACCATCGGTAGGATAAAAGGCAAATTGTGCCTCATTGATTCCATCATTGAAATCATATTTCACGCCAAGGTTGTGTACATCCTCCCAACCCGCACTATTGGCAATGCCTAAATAATAAGTATTTCCCCAAAAGCGACCCAAGCCAAAAGGAACGGGGTTTAAGCCAGCAATAATTTTATTATTGTCATTAATTTTATAACCCAACCATGCATCGGTGAGCCAATTTGCATCACCTAAACGCCCGTAATATTCATAAACCCGATAATCTAAGCGGCCAATCCATTTCGGGGAGTTGTAGTCCAGCCATAATACGGCGTCATTAAAAGAAAATTTACTGGTAGAGGGTTCAGAGTCAAAATCATAAACATATTTAGCCCGAACAGTACCACTTACTTTAAGTTCACCTTCTTCAGCATTACCAAAGGTAAGCGCTGCATGGCTTGAAAGACTAAAGGTAGTCAAAGTCGTAGCGATGAATATTTTTTTTAAATTTTGGGGATGTTTAAACAAAATATATTTTCTCCTCTTAAAAATAAAAAATTAAACTTGCGTCATGTATAAACCAGAAAAAGATTTGTCTAAATCTCAATATTTGCAGAGGTTTTAAGATAAAAAGATAATAAAATCTGATCTTTATAAAAAATGGCGAAAATTGATTAGACGTAAAACATCTAATGCGATAGACCAAAAGAAAAAATGATTAAAGGTGAGTAGGATAAAATACTAGAGAGCTTATGTCAGGCTTTTCCAATCATATGATTTGGGAATAACGTTTTTAATTATTGATATATAAGTATTTTAATTTTGTATCTATTCTATAAGATTACTTAAAATTTGCTTTTTACCAAAAGATAAAAACTTATGAAGAAAAGTTATTTATAAAAACTAGATAAGCAACTCATATTTTTTTATTTTTCATTATAAAGCCGGCTGCATACCATAGGCTTATATTATTGAAAGATCATGAAATTATGAGCACGAAGACCAAACCGCTGATTGTCACGGCAATTGTGATCGTCGCAATTGTTGCATTTATCGTATGGCAAAATAAAAAAGACAATAATACAAGTGCTTCAGTTCGTGACAACAAACCTGTCGTGATTGCCTATCAAACTGGAGTGGACCCAAGTAAAGTTGCACAGGCGAATGGTGACTACGAAAAACAAAGTCAACGTAACATTCAATGGAAAAAATTTGATGCAGGCTCAGACGTTGTCAATGCACTTGCTTCAGGCGATGTCGTACTTGGCAATATTGGCTCAAGTCCACTTGCTGCTGCGGCAAGCCGTGATTTACCGATTGAAGTATTCTTAATTACATCAAAACTTGGTGGATCTGAAGCATTAGTGGTAAGTAATAAATCAGGCATTAAAACTCCTCAAGATTTAATTGGCAAAACCATTGCTGTACCGTTTGTTTCAACCACGCATTACAGCCTTTTGTCGGCACTTAAACATTGGAACATTCCAGAAGACAAAGTAAAAATTATTAACTTGCGTCCACCTGAAATTTCAGCTGCTTGGGAACGTGGTGATATTGATGCAGCATATGTGTGGGAACCTGCTTTAAGTAAAGCCAAAGCATCTGGTACGGTTTTAACCGACTCAAAACAAGTGGGTGAATGGGGCGCTCCAACTTATGACTTATGGGTTGTGCGTAAAGATTTTGCAGAGAAAAATCCTGATTTCTTAAAAGCTTTTGTTAAAACTACGCTTGAGCAGCTTGAAAAATATAATCAAGATCCAGCCGCTTACGTTAAAGATGCCGATAACGTGCAAAAAATTGCGCAGCTTACTGGTTCTGATCCAAAAGATATCCCGCTTTTATTAAGTGGAAATATTTACCTAGATCGTGCTCAGCAAAAACAAACGTTAGATGGTGAATTTGCGCAAAATATTTTTGATACAGCGAAGTTCTTAAAAGGTCAGGGCAAGGTCGATCAACTGAAAGCCGATTATAAAGGCAATGTGAACTCTTCATTTTTGCAGCCTTAAGGAGTTGTCATGAGTGTACTTGAAGCCAAACATATTCATCTGACTTTTCCTAAACAGCAAAAGCCAGTTTTACAAGACATTAACCTAACTATTGAAGAAGGTTCTTTAACCGTGATTTTAGGTGAGTCGGGTTGCGGCAAAACAACTTTGCTTAATATCTTGGCAGGGTTTCAAAAGCCAAGTTCTGGTGATGTGCTGGTAAATCATGAAGTGGTAACTGGTCCAGATGTAACTCGTGCTGTTGTTTTTCAAGATCACGCCTTACTTCCTTGGTTGAATGTTGCAGATAATGTTGGCTTCGCTTTGCAGTTAAAAGGTTTAAAACGTGCAGAGATTGAGAAACAGGTGAGTGCAATTTTAAAAATTGTGGGTTTAAGTCACGTTGAAAAAGCCAATATCTGGGAACTTTCCGGTGGTATGAAACAACGTGTTGGTATTGCCAGAGCTTTGATTAGTCACGCGCCGTTTATTTTATTAGATGAACCTTTTGCGGCATTAGATGCTTTTACGCGTGAAAACATGCAGCAGTTAGTGCTCGATTTATGGATTCAACAAAATAAAAGTTTCTTTTTAATTACTCATGACATTGAAGAAGCATTATTGCTCAGCAATCAGCTGGTACTAATGACAGCGCATCCAGGCAAAATTGTAGAAACTCTACATCTCGATTTTGCTAATCGATATCGTCAGGGCGAGTCTATTCGTGCAATTAAATCTGACCCTCAATTCATTCAGCTCAGAGAGCAGTTATTTGAAAGTTTGAGGGCACAAAAGCAAAGCGGTAAGGAGGCGTTACCTACATGAACACTAAAGATAACGTCTATGAGTATGACAAAGCAGAGCTAAAACTTAAGTCAGATGTGCAAACAGAAAATACTTCATTTCTCTCGTCATTTTTTGAGAAGCATCGCACTTTGGCAGTCAGCATAATTAGTGTGGGAAGTGTGGTTGCACTCTGGTTCCTTATTACTGCTTTGCATGTTGTACCTGAACTATTTCTACCGAGTCCACAGGCAGTATGGCAAAAATTTATATCGGTTAGCCAAGAAGGCTTTATGAAGGCTACTTTGTGGCAACACTTGGCAGCCAGTATCTCTCGTGTGTTTTTAGCTTTGATTGCTGCTGTAGTCATTGGTGTACCACTGGGTTTATGGATGGGCCTGAACAAATGGGTTCGCGCAGTTCTAGATCCATTGGTTGAATTATTACGTCCAATTCCACCGTTAGCTTATTTGCCGTTACTTGTTATTTGGTTCGGTATTGGCGAAACCACAAAAGTACTTTTGATTTTCTTCTCGATTTTGGCGCCTGTCATCATTAGTAGTGCGCATGGTGTGTTAAGCCATCAACTTAATCGTGAGCGTGCGGCATTGTCGCTAGGGGCAAGTCAGTCACAAGTCTTTTGGCATGTCATTTTACCAACGGCTTTACCTCATATTATTACCGGAATTCGTATTGGTCTTGGGGTGGGTTGGTCAACCTTAGTTGCAGCAGAGTTGGTTGCAGCGGACCGTGGTATTGGTTTTATGGTGCAATCGGCAGCGCAGTTTTTAATTACCGATACGGTGATTTTGGGCATTATTGTGATTGCGATTGTCGCAGTTAGTTTTGAGCTGTTTTTACGTTGGTTACAAAAACAGTTTTCTCCTTGGTATGGTCAGCAGTTGTAGTAAAGAAGATGAATACAGTAGTAGCAAACTTAAATATTGAAGTGATCAAGCCTACCATTGGCGCAATTATTCACGATATCGATTTGAATGCGTTAAATGAACAGACAACGCAACAAATCCAGCAGGCTTTGCTTGATCATCAAGTCATTTTTTTTCGAAAGCAACAATTAGCGCCGCAAGCACAAGCAGACTTAGCACGTAGTTTTGGCAGCTTACATGTGCACCCGATTTATCCTTCAATTGAAGATGTACCTGAAGTGATGGTACTCGATAGCTGGAAACAAGATTTGCGTGACAATGAACTTTGGCACACAGATGTGACTTTTAGTAAAACTCCACCTTTAGGTTGTGTGTTGCAAGCCATTAAAATTCCACCTGTAGGTGGTGATACGTTGTGGTCGAGCAACACAGCAGCTTTTAAAGGGCTTCCGCTTGAGTTGCAGCAAAAATTACGTGGCTTAACTGCAACACACGATATTCGTAAGTCTTTTCCGCTGGAGCGTTTTGCCCATAATGAAGAAGAGCGTGAAAAGCTTTTACAAACCTTTAAGCGTAACCCGCCAGTGGTTCACCCAGTGGTGCGTACCCATCCGGTTACAGGTGAGCCTTTGTTGTTCGTAAGTGAAGGCTTTACCACTCGCATTAATGAGTTACCTGAACAAGAAAGTGAGCAATTACTTAATTTCTTGTTTGAACATGCGACCCAAGAGCAATTTCATTTGCGTTGGAAGTGGCAAGATGGTGATATCGCGATTTGGGATAACCGTTGTACGCAACATAAAGCATTATTTGATTATGGCGATGCTCATCGCATCATGCACCGTGCAACCATTAACGGTGATGTGCCATTTTATAAAAATGAACAACAGCCAGAGTTAGCCGAAGTTTAATTTTTTGGTTTTTAGCCGTTTCAATTCCAACGCAGCGTTTTGAGTTGGAATTGAAACAGTAATTTATTTCTAATGTGCTCCAAATCCTGACAATATGCCTGTGTAACTCTTTACAGGAGGTGAGGCCCAATCACCAACTTTGCTGGTTTTTAAATTTAACTGGACTAACATTTCAGCTTGTTTAACGGCTGCTGCAATGCCGTCAATAACAATTACTCCCAACTCGTTTTGTAGCTTTAGACATAAATCACTCATACCTGCACAGCCCAAAACAATCGTATCGCTTTTATCTTCTACTAGTGCTTTTTTGCACTCATCTCGTATGGTTCGATAAGCATCTGAGTCAGGAAGCTCCAACTCTTCAACTGCAATGTCACAAGCTCGAACATTTTTGCAAAATGGCGTAGCCCCATAGCGATGAGCCAGATGCCAGCTCATATTCACTGTGCGTTGTAAGGTTGTGACTACACTAAACCCAGTACTTACATAACTTGCAGTTCGCATAGCTGCTTCGGCAATCCCAATTACAGGTGCTGAAGTGATTTCACGGGCGGCATAAAGGGCAGGATCACCAAAGCAGGCAATGATATAGGCATCTACATTTAGCTGTTCACCTTGGCGAATTTCCTCTAGCACACCTATTGCACTTAGGGCTTCATCATAATAACTTTCAATTGTTGCAGGTCCCATTTGAGGACTCACTGCAATAATTTGAGTATCAGAATTTGCGACTATCTTTGCTGATGCAGCAATTTTGTCTGTCATGCTTTGAGTGGTATTGGGGTTAATAATTTTAATTTTCATTGTACTTTTACCTTCGTCATTGCCGATTTAGCATGGGCAAGCAGTTGGTTAAGAAATCGGTAAATGACAAAACCGAATCCCATCCCAATAAACCATGTGAAATTAGCAAGAGCAGATAATTGTGGTAACAGCACGCAGAGAATAGGAATTAATGAAGCTGGAATTAAGGCATAAAAGGCAGAGTGGTTATAACCATTTTTGTACCAATACAAACCTTTGGTATCTAAGGTATATAAATCATCTACTTCGATTTTCTGTTTTTTAACGAGGTAAAAATCGGCTAGCAATACACCAAAAAGTGGACCAATAAATGCACCTAAAATATCAATGGTGTAATGGATTACTTGGGGATTATTAAACAAATTCCATGGGGTAATGAAAATCGAACCAACTGCTGCAATCATTCCACCCATGCGCCAGCTAATTTTGCTCGGTGAAACGTTGGAAAAATCAAAGGCAGGTGAAACAAAGTTAGCGACAATATTAATCCCGATGGTGGCAATCATTAAGGTTAAACTGCCTAAAATCACCACAAAGGTATTATCAAGTTTGCCGACCATCTCGACAGGGTCTGTAATGAGCTTGCCGTAGACTGGAAGCGTTGCCGCAATACAAACTACAGTAAGTAAGGAAAAGCCTAAGAAGTTAATCGGTAGCCCAAGAAAGTTCCCCATTTTAATGGCATTAAAACTTTTGCCATAACGAGAAAAGTCACCAAAGTTCAGCATAGGCCCTGAAAAATATGAGACAACAAGTGCAATAGCACTAATCATGACTGGTACAACTGCAAAACCGTCATATTGAACACCGCTCAAGTTTAAATCAATATTTTGCCAGCCAGCTTTCCAGATGAGCCATACTGCCATCGCAAACATCACAACGTAGACAGCCGGACCCGCCCAGTCAATGAACTTACGAATGCTGTCCATGCCAGACCAAAAAACAATCGCTTGAAGTAGCCAAAGCAGCATGAAGCCAACCCAACCTAGATAGGAAAGTCCAAGAAAGCCATAAGTTGAAACATCGGCATATACCGACCATTCTGGAAAGAACTTTAAAATGACTAATAAGAAAGCACTTGAGGCTAAATAGGTTTGAATACCATACCACGCGACAGCAATAAGACCACGAATAACAGCAGGAATATTTGCACCAAGTACACCGAAGGTTGCGCGGCAAATAACAGGATAGGGCGTGCCAGTTTGTTGGCTAGACTTGGCAATGAGGTTTGTAAAAAACTGAACTACGGCAATGCCGATGAGTAAAGATAAAAGTACCTGCCAGCTATTGAGCCCGAGTGCAAAAAGGCTCCCAGCCATGACATAACCGCCGACACTATGAACATCAGACATCCAGAAAGCAAAAATATTATAAGCGCCCCATGTTTTGTTTTTTAAAGGAGCTAAGTCTTGATTTGTCAGTTTTGCATCATAAGAAGGTTTAATTATTGCTTCGGTATTATTCATCTTGAACACTCACTTCCTTAAGATGGAGGCACTTTCAGCAGCATTGTTTTTCTGTCTAAAAGAATGAAATTAAAATTGTGTACAATGTGATATTTAAATTGTGCACAATTTCAATTGAGCAAAAGTTATGCCAAATTTAGGAAGTAGCATTTATGAGTCATTAAAACTGGTATGGATTTTGGATATGAAGAGATAAATTTAGAAAATGAGAAGTGCTTAATTTTTTATAAAAAGTAAGTAAATTTAGGTGTATAAGTGGATATTTAGAGATTTAATATCGAATTGTTCAGCTCAGTATAGATGTTGTGAAAGTTAGAGAAATATTTCCAAATGCTTAAGTTAAACTTACACTATTCAAAATAGATAAAGTTCTAAAAAAAGGGGGCATCAATAAAAATGGAGAAATCAATGCCATCGAATGCACCAAAAAAAGCCGTAGAAATGAGTAATGATGAAATTGATGACCATATATATAACGCTATTGTAGATGCTATTTTAAATCGACAACTTGCCCCTGGCGCACGTTTAGTTGAAGCACCTTTGTGTGAAGCATTTGGTGTAACGCGAGGAGTGTTAAGACGTGTTTTTGTCAAACTTGCCCATGATAAGGTCATCGAAATTCAGCCCAATCGTGGAGCACTCATCGCAAAACATAGTGCTCATGAAACAAAAGAGGTCTTTGAAGCACGCAGCATGCTTGAAATCGCTACTGTAAAAAAGCTAGCTCAAAAGTCGCATAGCCTAGATTTTAGTGAGCTTCGAGGTTTAGTAGATCAAGAGTCTCATGAGCGTTTAGCTGGCAATTGGGCTGAGTGGATTAAGCTATCAGGGCAATTTCATTTAAAACTGATTGAAGCAAATCAAAATACAATTATGAGCAGTTATTTGCAGACGCTTATTGCAAGGACTTCGTTATTAATTGGGTTATATGAAATTTCCAAACATAATAATTGTTCAGCAGATGAACATCGTGCAATTTTAGATGCGATTGAACAAGGCGATGAAAAGCGAGCAACTCAATTGATGGAAGAGCATTTAGAACACTACGCGACGGCATTTGTTGAAGAAGACCACACAGCAACAGCAGATCAAAATTTATTAAATTTATTTAAAAATAAAAAAATTGAAACTATTTAAAATAACTAAAAAATAACGGGCCAATTCCTATGGAAAAGGCCCAGATTGGTTATTTTACAGGAACGATTTGACGCGTTAGAAAATCAATAAATAGTTTGACCTTCTTCGATAAAATCTTACGGTTTGGCCATGTGGCATATAAGTGAAGCGGCTGACTGGTGTAGTCCTCCAAACATTTCTGTAATTTGCCTTCTTTGTAATAAGGCTCTGCAATAAACTCTGGAAGAAAAACGATACCGTGATCTTTCAAGCACATATCTAATAATAATTCCCCATTATTACAGGTCATCACAGGGAAGCAATTAAAGGACACTTCTTTTTGATCTTTTTGGAAAATCAATTTTTTATGTCGGCTATCTTGATAGTAAATCAGAAATTTATGTTCTTTAAGTTCTTCTAAAGAGGTTGGCAGGCCATGCTGATTAAAATATTCAGGTGTTGCATATAAATATCGTTGATAGGTATTTAATATTTTACTATTTGCTAAGTTTGGAGGCGAGCCATCTACACGAATGGTTAAATCAAATTTATTATTATTCGTGTCTAATAGCTGATCAGTCATGAATAAATCAATTTTGATACTGGGATATTTCTCTATAAAGTCTGAAATAATATGTTGAAGAAAAATATTGCTAAAAGACATGGGGGTATTGAGCTTAAGTTCGCCTTCAGGGTACTGTTGATTGTAACTAATTTCATAAGCAGCCCATTCAAACTCACTTAAAATGACTTTACTATGTTGATAAAATTTTTCCCCACAAGAGGTGAGATTCATCTGTCTTGTTGTTCTGGTTAACAGTGTGGTTTTCAGGTCATTTTCGAGGTAGCAAACACGTTTGGCTACTAAGTCACGAGAGATGTCGAGTGCTCTGGCTGCGCTACTAAAATTCCCATGCTCTACGACACTTACAAAAGTGGAAATACAGTCTAATCGATCCATGGATAAGCAAAAGTTAAAAAAATATATATCAATGATTAAACTATAAAAATTAAAAAGCAATCATTGATTTTATTGTATTCGTACAGCATACAGATTCGAGCTGATTTACTGTCTATTTTTTTACATTTTTATCTGTTTTGATAATAAACATTAGATTTTTTACTTAAACACAAAACTTATCAGTAATAACGGAGTTATTCATGAATAAATCACTTTTAGAACAATTATCACCAACGAATTGTCAGGTTATTTTTATTGATCATCAGCCACAGATGGCTTTTGGGGTACAGTCAATAGATCGCCAAGTATTAAAGAATAATACTGTAGGGTTAGCCAAAGCAGCTAAAACATTCAATATTCCTGTCACCATTACTACGGTTGAAACTGAAAGCTTCTCTGGTCATACCTATCCAGAACTTTTAGATGTATTTCCAGATGCTCCATTACTAGAACGTACTTCTATGAACTCATGGGATGATCAAAAAGTACGTGATTCTCTTGCAAAAAATAATCGTAAAAAAGTGATTGTTTCAGGCTTATGGACTGAGGTGTGCAATAACACTTTTGCTTTTGGTGCCATGCTTGAAGGCGATTATGAAATTTATATGGTCGCGGATGCTTCGGGTGGCACATCGAAAGAAGCACACGATTATTCTATGCAACGCATGATTCAAGCAGGTGTTGTTCCGGTAACTTGGCAGCAAGTCTTACTTGAATGGCAACGTGATTGGGCACACCGTGATACGTATGATGCAGTTATGGCAATTGTACGCGAGCATTCTGGTGCTTATGGTATGGGCGTTGATTATGCTTATACAATGGTACATAAGGCACCTGAACGTACAACTTCAAAACACGAAGTACTTGCACCAGTTCCTGCAAAATAAAACAGTACTGATTTAGGTAAAGGTATGTCTAGTATTCAATATTTAAGTGATATTAATACAGACATGCCTTTATTTTTTAGAACGATAATTCACAAGAATGGAGTTCAGAATGACCGAAATAAACCTCATACTCATAAACGGTAAAATCACAACACTAGATCCTCAGAATCCCGAAGTACAAGCAATTGCGATTGCAGATGGTAAAGTCGTACGTACGGGTACAAATGATGAGGTTATGAAGCTCGCAACTCCTACAAGCAAAGTCGTAGACTTAAATGGTCGTCGCGTTATACCGGGTCTAAATGACAGTCATCTGCATATTATTCGTGGTGGCCTAAATTACAATATGGAATTGCGCTGGGAAGGTGTGCCATCCGTTGCGGATGCTCTACGATTACTTAAAGAACAAGCAGATAATACGCCAGCTCCACAATGGGTACGTGTGGTTGGTGGTTGGACTGAGTTCCAGTTTGCCGAAAAGCGGTTACCAACTTTAGAAGAAATTAATAAAGCTGCACCAGATACTCCTGTCTTTGTTTTACATTTATATGCCAGTGCTTTGTTGAACCGGGCAGCGCTTGATGTATTAGGCTTTAATAAAGACACTCCAGATCCACCTGGAGGCAAAATTGTACGAGATGCAAAGGGTGAACCAACAGGTCTGTTGCTCGCAACTCCATCCGCTATGATTTTGTATTCAACCTTAGGGAAAGCACCAAAATTGCCAGTTGAAGATCAAGTCAATTCAACTCGTCATTTCATGCGCGAACTAAATCGATTAGGCATTACTTCGGCAATTGATGCAGGTGGTGGTGGTCAAAACTACCCTGAAGATTATGATGTGATTAAGCAATTACACGATCAAAATCAAATGACAGTGCGAATTGCTTATAATCTATTTGCTCAGAAGGCAGGCCAAGAGCTTGATGACTATCGCCGTTGGACAGAAATGACATTTCCGGGTGATGGTGATGAGTTATTTAGAATGAATGGAGCAGGTGAGAACCTGACTTGGTCAGCGGGTGACTTCGAAGATTTCTATGAACCACGTCCAGATTTACCAGAAAAAATGGAAGGTGAACTCGAAGCCATCGTAGAACACTTGGCTGAAAAGAAATGGCCATTCCGTATTCATGCAACTTACGATGAAAGCATTAATCGTTTGCTCAATGTATTTGAGCGCGTCAATTCAAAACAGCCATTCGCAACTCGATTTATTATTGATCACGCCGAAACCGTATCTGAGCGTAATATTGAACGTATTGGTGCGTTGGGTGGTGGTATCGCCATTCAGCACCGTATGGCATATCAAGGTGAGATTTTCGTAAAACGTTATGGTGCCGAAGCCGCTCAGGCAACGCCACCAGTTAAGAAAATGTTAGAACTTGGTGTTCCTGTCGGTGCGGGGACAGATGCGACTCGAGTTGCATCCTATAACCCTTGGGTGTGTTTGTATTGGCTGACTACAGGTAAAACAGTGGGTGGTTTGCCACTCTATGATGAAAAAAATCTATTAGACCGTCAGACTGCACTCAAACTCTGGACTAAAGGTTCGGCTTGGTTCTCAGGTGAAAAAGATGTCAAAGGTTCACTCACGGCAGGAGAACTTGCCGACTTAGTTGTGTTGTCTGATGACTACTTCAAAGTTGAAGCAGAAGATATCCAGTGGATTGAGTCTGTACTCACTGTTTTAGGTGGAAAAGTGGTATATGCAGGGGCTGAGTTTAAGCAAGACGATCCGCCGTTGCCGCCAGCATCTCCAACATGGTCGCCGGTAAAACGCTTTGGTGGTCAGTGGCGTTTATCTGAAAATCGTAATGCACCGTCGAATCAATCATTACAGTCACAAAGTGCATTGTGTGCATGTACTAGCAGCTGTGGCATGCATGGACACAGCCACGCTTGGATGCTTGATGTTCCTGTAAATGATAAGGACAAAAAATCTTTCTGGGGCGCACTAGGGTGCTCGTGTTTCGCATTTTAAATAAAACAGTATGGGAACCTGCTGATTAAATGGCTGGATTCTCTAAGGTATGTACGATGAAAATGTACTTGTTATCTTTGGCTGTAGGGTTGCTTGTTGGTGTCTTATATTACGTTTTAAATGTTAAGTCACCAGCTCCACCTCTTGTTGCATTAGTCGGATTATTGGGCATGGTGATAGGAGAGCAACTTCTTCCTTTTATTAAGTCCTATTTTTAATCCGTTTCATTCAAAAAAGCTAAATGGTGTCGTGCCATTTAGCTTTTTATATTAATAAGTATCTTCAATTATTTTATACGACGACCTTGTTCATCAATAATCACTTCACCATCTTCTTTTGCAAAATAGCCTAAGTTTTTTGAATCTAAAATGTCGAGCACGATTTCAGAAGGACGGCAAAGTCGTGTGCCTTTTGGTGTAACCACAAATGGGCGATTAATTAAAATTGGATGCTGAACCATAAAAGCAATTAACTGCTCCTCGGTCCAATGGTTTTGTTCTAATTCTAAATCTTTGTAGGGATCGACATTTTTACGAATTGCTTCACGTACAGTTAAGTTTGAATCCTTAATGAGTTGAATCAATTGATCTTTACTTGGTGGTGTTTGCAAATATTCAATAACAATAGGCTCAAGTCCTGCATGACGAATAAGCGCCAATGTATTGCGTGAGGTTCCGCAAGCAGGGTTATGATAGATTTTTACTTTATCGCTCATGATAAATTGATCTTCAAATTAAGATATTGCATTTATATATGGATATCCGTATATTTGCAATAACGAATATATTTTGTTGTAGATATGATCAACCAAGTCGATTTCTTTAAATGTCTATCTGACCAAACTCGGTTAAATATTCTTAAATTAGTTCTAAATAAACAAAATATTTGTGTTTGTGAGCTAACAGAGCAGCTTGAGTTGAGCCAACCCAAAATTTCTCGGCACTTGGCCTTATTAAGAACTCATGGCGTATTACTGGATGAAAGAAAAGGTCAGTGGGTCTATTACAGCTTAAATCCTGATTTACCTGTATGGGCTTTAGATATTTTAAAGGTGATAGAAAATGACGAGAGTGAGACAAGAATAAAACAACAAGATCAGCTTTTCATCACTACAACGTGCTGCGATTAATCTTTCTAGATTTCTGTCTTAAAAATTCGGATTTCTAGCATAGGTGTATCAATCATTTGTGTATTGAACAAAATTAATCAATTCTTTCTTCGAGTAGAACATGACCAGACAAGGGCTTTCATTTTTAGATCGAAACCTGACGCTATGGATTTTCATTGCAATGGCTTTAGGTTTAGCCATTGGAGTTTTCTTTCCTCAGGCATCTGTGTCTTTGAATGAATTAAGTGTAGATAACGTTAATATCCCGATCGCAATCGGCTTAATTTTGATGATGTATCCACCGTTGGCGAAGGTTGATTACGCTGCGTTACCAGAAGTATTTAAAGATAAGAAAACTTTAACTCTATCATTGGTACAAAACTGGATTATTGCTCCAGTTTTAATGTTTATCCTTGCCATTATTTTCTTACATAACTATCCAGAGTATATGACGGGCCTTATTTTGATAGGCTTAGCACGTTGTATTGCAATGGTTCTGGTTTGGAATGGCTTGGCTTGTGGAGATAACCAATATGTTGCAGCGTTGGTTGCTTTTAACAGTATTTTCCAAATCTTATTTTTCAGTACGTATGCTTGGCTATTTTTGACCTTTTTGCCGCCGTATTTTGGTGTGGCAGGGCAAGTCATTGATGTGAATTTCTGGACGATTACACACGCGGTTTTGGTGTACTTAGGTATTCCATTTTTAATGGGATTCTTGACGCGTTTGATTTTAGTCAAGTCGAAAGGGTTGGAATGGTATCAAAGTAAATTTTTACCAAAGATCAGCCCGTTTAGTTTAATTGCTTTACTTTTTACTATTGTGGCGATGTTTAGTCTAAAAGGTGGGGATGTAGTGAGCTTACCTTTAGATGTATTACGTATTGCGATTCCACTTACAATTTACTTTGTCGTAATGTTCTTCATTAGCTTCTTTATGAGTAAACGGATGGGGAATAACTACCCACGTACTACTGCTATTTCATTTACCGCGGCAGGTAATAACTTTGAGTTGGCATTGGCTGTAGCTATTGCAACCTTTGGTTTGGCATCACCTGTGGCATTTACCACAGTGATTGGGCCGTTGGTTGAAGTGCCAGTTTTAATTTCACTCGTTACCGTTTCTCTTTGGCTCAAGAAAAAGTATTTCTTACATGAACAGTCCTAATAATGATTTATCAAATGTAGCATTAGATCTTCTAGATAAGCCTGCATTTGAGCAAGTTCAAGCGCAGCAGCTTGAGCATCCACCTCGCATTTTATTGCTATATGGTTCTAATCGTGAACGCTCTTATAGCCGTTTTGCTGTGCTGACCGCTGGCCAAATCCTTGAATATTTAGGTGCTGAAGTCAAAATCTTTCATCCTAAAGGTTTACCTTTGCCTGAGGATGCAGGAACAGATCATCCTAAAGTCCAAGAATTACATACACTATTAGCTTGGGCAGAAGGCATGGTGTGGTGTTCGCCTGAACGTCATGGTGCGATGAGTTCAATTTTAAAAGCTCAAATTGACTGGATTCCTTTAGCAGCTGGAGCAATCCGTGCAACTCAGGGTAAAACCCTAGCAGTCATGCAAGTCAGTGGTGGTTCGCAATCTTTTAATGCAGTCAATCAAATGCGTATTTTAGGTCGTTGGATGCGTATGATTACCATCCCAAATCAGTCATCTGTCGCAAAAGCATTTTTGGAGTTTGAGGAAGATGGCAGTATGAAACCCTCTTCTTACTATGATCGAATTGTTGATGTAATGGAGGAACTGTATAAGTTCACATTATTAACGCGTGGGCAAAAAGAATATTTGACAGATCGCTATTCTGAGCGCAAAGAATCGGCAGAAGAGCTGTCAAAACGAGTAAATCAAAAATAAACAGTTTCATGAAAAAGTGCTTCATTTGGAGCACTTTTTATTGCTTAGTTTTTACACTCAGGTGATTGTGGGCAAAAGTTTTTGCATAAGTTCAATAAAGTTTGAAACTTTAGCCGAGTTTTCATTTTCTCGTGTAATCAAGTAAATAGGCGCATTCAGTTTTATTGAATCATCAAATTCTCGATATACAATTCCATGTTCCCAAAAGTTATGCATTGAAGCTGGCACAATCGTTATACCAATTCCAGCAGCGACTAAATTTAATGTTGCGGTAGGTCGAGGTGCTTCCTGAACAATGCGCGGACTAAAACCTGCTTGATAGCAACTATATAAAATCTTGTCATATAAGCCTTGTCCTGAAGAACGACGGTATAAAACAAAATTCTCATCACATAAGTCAACTAAACTAATTTTCTCTCTTTTTGTAAGTGGATGATCTATAGGCAATGCTACTACCATTGATTCATCTAATATATGCAGATGTTTCAAACCAATATCACGACTAATCGGCGCTCTTAAAAAAGCAATATCAAGCTTTTCCGAAATTAACCAATCTAATTGCTTTTGGCTGCCTGCTTCTTCAAGTTTAGTCTGTACAGCTGGGTACATTTCACGATATGAGCGCAATACCAGCGAAATAAGCGGATGTAAACCTGCGGAACTTGTAAAACCAATATTGAGTTGTCCAGTTTTGCCTTGGCTAACATCTTGGACGAGTTGGGGTATATGTTTAGCATGCTCTAATAAAAGCTGTGCTTCTTTAAATAAAGCTAGACCTGCCTCAGTTGGTTCAATCCCGCGCGGTTGACGAATAAATAATTGTGTACCAAGTTCTTCTTCAAGTTTTTTGAGTAAACGCGTTAGAGGCGGCTGTTGAATAAACAATCGATTTGCTGCATGCGTAATATTTCTTTCTTCAACCACTACTACAAAGGCGTGAAGCTTATGTAAATCGAGCATAGAAATACCTTTAGGGTATGCTTAGTGAAAATAAAAGCATTTGTAGATATATCACAAAAGTATCATTCTATCTTGGTCAGATAAAGTGAAAAGTAACGAAAATGAACCATGTTGAGATTGCCGTGCGGAAGGAGAGTGTACCCACCTGCACAGAGTTATTTTTAGGTTTTTTAACATTAGGTTTAATTGGATTTGGTGGTGTTTTACCTTTAGCAAGAAAAGTCATTGTAGAGCAGAGACAATGGTTAAGTCCTGAAAAATTCACTGAGTTACTTGGTCTGTGTCAATTCTTACCAGGGGGCAACATCATTAATCTCTCGGTTGCGATTGGTATGGAATTTCGGGGTGTTCGTGGTGCAGTGAGCTCGCTCATTGGTCTGATCCTTGCACCTACTGTTATTGTTGTACTTTTACATTATGTTTATGAGCAGTTCCAAGACAACCTTATGGTTAAGCATCTTTTTGAAGGGTTAGGAGCAGCAGCAGCAGGGCTTCTGGTAGCAACTGGCTTAAAAATGTTGAAACCATTATTACGTAACCCGATAGCGATGTGTGTTGTCGTGGCTGCAATTATCAGTATTGCTTTTCTAAAAATTTCTTTGCTTTTGACTATGTTGATTTTATTGGCACTTTATTCATCTATTATTTGGAGACGTGTGTAATGGGCGCAGTTCTACTTGCTTTAGCGATCATTTTTACTCAGTTGTCTCTTATAGCTTTTGGTGGCGGAAACACGATTTTGCCCGAAATGCAGCGTCAAGTGGTTGATATTCATCATTGGATGACTGCACAAGAATTTAGTGCTTTGTTTGCTATGGCTCAAGCAGCTCCCGGTCCGAACATGATGATTGTACCATTGGTGGGATGGCATGTAGCAGGGCTGTCAGGTTTACTTGTGGCCTCTACCGCTAAATTTCTACCTTCATCTCTTATTACGGTATTTGTAATGAGAGGCTGGTCTAAGTTCAAAGACAAAAAATGGCGCCGTGTTTTACAGCTTGCTCTACAACCTGTCACTGTGGGAACTGTACTTGCCAGTGCGTGGATTATTTCTGAGGCAGCTGCCATAAATACTTTACTTATTATTATGGTAGTTATTGCAACTTTATTATCTTTAATTAAAAAAGTGCATCCCTTGCATGTCTTAATTGCTGGGGCTGTATTTGGTGTGGTGTTACTTTAGTTTAACCAGTTTGCCGATCTGCGCTGGGATAAGTTCAGGTTGGTTTTTTTTGAATGAAAATAATAAAATCTAAAAAACCGATTAAATCTATAAAAACATACTGTTTTACCTATTTTGTGTTTTCACGTACTATGCATCTATTGAAAGAATTTGGATGCATTGGAGTAAAAACAGATGTTAGATCAAAATATTAAAACTCAATTAAAAGCTTACTTAGAACGTTTAGAAAGTCCAATCGAATTAGTGGCTGCTTTAGATGAATCAGATAAAGCTGCTCAAATTAAAGAGTTAGTGACAGAAATCGCTGAGCTTTCTGACAACGTAACTGCCCGTTTTGATGGCAACAATACACGCCGTCCAAGCTTTGGTGTGGCTAAAGCAGGTGAACAGCCTCGCGTGTTCTTTGCAGGCTTACCAATGGGCCATGAGTTTACGTCTTTGATCTTGGCACTGTTACAGGTGTCTGGTTATGCACCGAAGGTTTCTGATGAAGTGCTGAACCAGATTAAAGGTTTAAACCTCAAAGCTAACTTTGATGTGTTTGTATCCTTAAGCTGTCATAACTGTCCGGACGTGGTACAGGCGCTCAACCTGATTGCCATTTACAATCCGAACACTACAGCAACCATGATTGACGGTTCATTCTTCCAAGATGAAGTTGAACAACGCAGAATCATGGCTGTACCAATGGTGTTCCAAGACAATGAGCACATTGGCCAAGGTCGTATGACCCTTGAAGAAATTGTGGCAAAACTTGACACCAACTCAGCTGAAAAAGATGCAGCAACACTCAATGCTAAAGATGCTTTTGATGTATTGGTGATTGGTGGTGGGCCTGCGGGTGCAACAGCAGCCATCTATGCAGCACGTAAAGGTATTAACACTGGTATCGTAGCTGAACGCTTTGGTGGTCAGGTGATGGATACCATGGACATTGAAAACTTCACGTCTGTGCAAAAGACTCAAGGTCCTAAGTTTGCTGCCGAGATGGAAGCACACGTTCGTGAATACGATGTCGATATCATGAACCTACAACGTGTTAGCAAAATCACGGGTGCCAACCAAACAGCAAATGGCTTGGTTGAAGTTGAACTTGAAAACGGTGCCAAACTTGAATCGAAAACCGTCATCCTTTCAACAGGTGCACGTTGGAGAGAAATGAATGTACCGGGTGAAGCTGAATACCGTACCCGTGGTGTCGCATACTGTCCACACTGTGATGGTCCATTGTTCAAAGGCAAACGTGTTGCGGTGATTGGTGGCGGTAACTCAGGTGTTGAAGCTGCAATTGACCTTGCTGGGATTGTTGAACATGTGACTTTAGTTGAGTTCGATACCAAACTTCGTGCTGACCAAGTTTTGCAAAACAAACTTCATAGCTTGCCGAACACCACTGTAATTATGAATGCCTTAAGTACAGAAGTGTTAGGTGACGGCTCACAAGTGACTGGTCTTAAATATAAAGACCGTGCCACTGATGAAGAGCATGTAGTCGAGCTTGCAGGGATCTTTGTACAGATTGGTTTATTACCAAACACTGACTTCTTGAAAGACAGTGAGGTTGAGTTAACCAACCGTGGTGAGATCATTGTGAATGACCGCAACGAAACCAATGTACAAGGTGTATTTGCTGCGGGTGACTGTACCACTGTGCCTTACAAGCAAATTATTATTGCTACAGGTGATGGTGCTAAAGCATCACTCTCTGCGTTTGATTACATCATTCGCTCTGGGCAGTAAAATTTAGTTCCCAAACGAAAGAGCCAAAGGATTACCTTTGGCTCTTTTTTATTTTCATGGTTTATATAAACCGTGTTCAACTAAATGCTCTCGTAAAATCCGACGTAGCTCTAATACAGCTTGTGGTGTTAACTGAATAGAGTGTCCACCCGGAAGTACTTTCTCAGACTTTGCACCCTCTAAGTGAGCACTCTTATAAGGAACAATACCATCGGTAATCACATTTGGATCATCACTCTTGGTAATGTTACCCATAATTGAGTGGAAGACTAATCCTTGATGTGGATTAATATTTTCCGTGAGTTCCATAAATTTAGATTGATGGCTTAAGTCACTTGGTCCATTTTGAATCAGACCATTATCAATGTTATTCAAGAAATCTTTAACATCTAAATTTTCAGTGGTTAGCGATGTTGTTACAGCAGATAAAAAAGCTCCCGGCAAACGAATAATTTTACGAGCAGCTAACGTAAACCATCGATCAGCGTAATCTGTACCTCTGTGAGGTGATGCTAAGAAAATTGCGCGATCAAAGTTAGCAATTGAATGCATTTGCAATCGTTCAGTCACCATAGGATGTTTTTTGAAGCGGTTCTGTTGACGTACAGTCATTAGCTTCAAAGCTGGTTGAGTAATATCACCATCACTGACCAGTAAACGGCTAATAATACCTCCCATACTATGTCCCACAAGCACGGCATCATGTGCAGCAGGGTCACTTGGGTTTAACGAACCGAACGCTTGTTTTAATAGTGCATAAATTTGGAATCGACTTTCTAAGATTGGCATATTGGTCGAGTAGAAAACTTGCCAAACCTGATAGTTATCTCTTAAAACTGTATCGCCCATCACATCGTTAGTAAGAGCAATCCATGCCTCGGGGCTACTTGCTAAACCATGTACCAACACAATAATTTTTTTGTTTGGATTATAAGGTTCGAGCATATATAAATGCGGCATGGTTAAATGCTGATCACGATCAATCAGGCTTAAATAAGCCGCTACGCCTAAGTTATTTTCAGCTAACCATAAACCATAAGGTGCAGAGAAGTTCGCAGCTAGAGGGTATTGCTTACCTGCGACATTAATATTATCGGTGCGATAAGGATCATAAACTCGAATTACAAATTCTGGGTTATTTATAATGTCTTGAACAGTTTTGGCATTTTTAGGCTCAGCCACGATCGTTGCAGCTAAATAACGTGCATGGTGAATATTCGGATTCACACCATTTTTATAGCTGTAATTAAGTGGATCTAAAATATATTCATTAATATCTTCTTTTCCTGAGCTCGGAAAAACGGCGACAAACTCAGAACCGAAACCATCACGACGGTTAATTGTTCTTAAACCCGAGAAATTTAAGTTATAGCTTGAAATTAATTTCTCTAATTTTTGACCTGATAATTGTCTATGAAACTCAAAGTCAATTGAATAAACACTCTTGCCAATATGAATTTGCGGCTCTACCACATTTTTTTGTGGGTATCTCAAATCATAAACACTGACCATTTTGGCAATGGCTTGATTATAAAAGTCGCGTATTTGAACTTGTCTGTTATCAAAAATACGATCGGTCGGCTGACGTTTTGTTGAAAACAGATAGGCATAGCTATAACGAATGCTCTTATCGAGAAAGGTTAATTGTTGGTCTAAGCAATCGTCATATTTATTCTGAATCGCTTTTTGTTCATCAGTCGCTTTGTGTTTAGTGAATCGACTAATTTTACACTCGGAAGAATCTGATAAAGCCATCGCTTTTGCGAGATACATTTCGCTCGCAGTAGATAAAAGCTGTTCGTCTAAAATTTGAGGAAGGTTTTTGAGTTGATTTACACAGGTGTCAGGGGAGTCTGTACAGGTTTTGGCTTCTTGCCCTGACATAGACAAAACGTTAAGACTTGCTTCACTCAGTTTATCTTGCGTAAGAATACTATTACGTTCATTTGCAATAGTAACGTTGAGAGCTTGCTGCTTAACATTGACGACCTGACATCCACCGAGAATTGAACCGAGGATTATGACCGTGAAGAGCGCTGAATTTCTTTTTCTAACAAACATTATGGTCAAATATGTGGATCAGTAATATGCCGATCATACAAATTTTAAAGTTTTTTTCAATTGATCAAATATAAAAAAGGGCTGTCAAATCAGCCCTTTTTTAAAGTTTAAACTTATTTTTTTGCAGGTTGAGCTGGGGTAGCTGGTGTCATAGCTGGGTTTGTTAAAACTTGCCATACATTCCAACGACCTTGTTTTTCAATTTCTTGAATTAAACGGTCAGCTACTTCAGCTTCATCAGGGTATTTAACCTTATAATTTTTTAAAGTCTGAATCGCATTTTTCTTTTGTTCCATTGCAATATAGTTATTTGCAGCGGCTAAATATGCTTCTTGAACATTGCCTTTAATGGCTTTGTCTAAATATGGAATGGCTTCACGCTGACCACCACCTTCAGATAAACCAAAACCAAACCAGAAATTCGTTTCCGGATCGTCTGGGCTAATTTTTAAAAGTCTTTGAGCATATTCTAAAGATTTAGTAGTGTGGACAGTACCTAAATCTAAATTACGTGCAAGTACGCTTGCTTTGAATGCTCGAATTAAAATATCAAATGAAGCATTTGGATTAGCAGCTAAAGTATCTAAGCGCTGTGTCACTTCTTTAAGTTTGCTTTCAAAACCTTTACGTTCTTGACGGTCTGTAAAGCGAGGCGGGTAATGACGAGCTTTACCTTCTACAAGCTGTAAGAAGTCGTCAATTTCTGTCACATCAATTTCGTTATCGCCAGCTAAAACTGCGTACTTCACTGAACGTTGTGAACTATTAATTGTAGGTACAATCAGTTTATTTGTATCTAAAGTAAGCGATTTAGTTGGATCATCCTGACGAGTGACCACCATTTTCGTTACAGGCTGAGCAGCAGCATCTTTTAAAGCAACTTCAAATGCTGGCGGAGCATCATAATTGAATGGGTTTAAAGCATAAAATGGAGGAGTAAGGTCAGGTTCCTTGAAAACAAAAGGTTCATTTTTTTGTTCTTTTACAGGCGCCATTGTACACGCTGTTAAACTAGAAGTTGCAAGGAGTAAATACGCCAATGGCTTTAAATTCATAGGATCTTCCGTTCATTTTAGTAAAGTCAGATTTGGTACAGCTAAGTCTAGGAAAACCTAAACCGACATGCAAGGGTAAGCGTGTTACATTATGAATCAAGAATATTACGTTTTTGATGTCTTGTTTTGCGCACCGCATTCACGACGAACTTCTTCAAGAATTTTTAGCTCTTCATCGCTAAAAGGTTGTTCATCTTGGCTTTCTTTTTTGAAAGTTGGGTCAAGTTCGGATAAGCGTTGACACAAATTATTCATACGTGTTTCGTTGTGTTGAATACGATCAAGTAAAACTCGCATCCCTTCTAAAATCGGATCAGATTGATCAGCAGTGGTCGCATACGGGGCAAAACCAATACTCTGAGCATAATCACGGCGGCGTGCTTCATCTTGATCTTTGGTTTTATCGGCATCTTTATAAATATAGCGCGCAGGATTACCAACGGCTGTTACACCAGCTGGAACAGCTTTTGTCACCACAGCATTTGAACCCACTTTAGCGCCTTTACCAACTGTAAAAGGTCCTAAAATTTTTGCACCAGCACCAACGACTACACCATCTTCTAGAGTTGGGTGACGTTTACCTTTTTTCCATGTCGTACCGCCTAGGGTAACTCCATGATATAGCGTAACGTCATCACCAATTTCGGCAGTTTCACCAATCACAACACCCATACCATGATCGATAAAAAAACGTTTGCCGATCTTTGCACCAGGGTGAATCTCAATTCCTGTTGCAAAACGACTAAATGTTGATACAAAGCGGGCAGTCCCTTTGCAATCTTTTTTCCAAAGTTCATGTGCAAGTCTATGCAACACTAGGGCATGAATACCGGGATAATTGGTAAGTACTTCGAGCGTATTTCGTGCAGCAGGATCTCGCGCGAAGACAGCCTGTATATCTTCTTTAAGCTGTTTAAGCATTGGATTGATCCTCCTTGTCCGATGATGCTTTTTTCCATTTGCCGCTTGTGAGGGCTTGAACTCGACTAAAAATACCGCGAAGTAAATGATATTCCATACGATCTAATTGTATACGACCAAATAAACGACGCAAGCGTAAAGGTAATAAACGTGGATTTTCTGGATCTAAAAATTCAATTTCAGTCAGCATTTTTTCCAAATGAGGATAAAACTCTTCCATTTGCTGCTGAGTGACTAAAGGCTCATCCCACTGCATGCTTTGACCTTGTGCAAGTGGCATTTGTCCGTCATCAGAAACAAGTTCTTTTTGTTCTAATACCGACATGCGAAGTTCATAACATACAACTTGAATCGCTTGGGCAACGTTCAGTACACCATAATCCGAATTTACAGGAATAGTAAGGTGATAGTTTGCCAAAGCTAATTCTTCATTGGTTAAGCCGCGGTCTTCACGTCCAAAAACAATTGCAATTTGTTGGCCTTGCGAAGCAGCCTTAATTGCTTCTTTTGACGCAGGGCGTACATCAAGCAATGGCCATGGAATAGTACGACTTCGGGCACTTGTTCCAAAAACTAAATGGCAGTCTTTAATGGCGTCTTCGAGCGTTTCAACAATTTCGACTTGTTCTAATAAATCTTGTGCACCAGCAGCAAGCGCTTGAATATCTGGATGTGGATAGGTCTTTGGTGAAACAAGAACCAACTTACTCAAGCCCATTGTTTTCATTGCGCGTAAAGCACTGCCAATATTAGCAGGTAAAGTGGTATTGACCATCACAATACGCATTTGTGCTAATTGTTTTGACACAGCGGTGTCGTCAAACAAACTCATAAGATTTCCAGAAATTACGAATATTGAGAAACTTCGCTTTGGTATGAATCCAATGCATCATCAATAGTCATGTCCACAGGAGGTGAGGCAACAGGTTGCGGACGAACAGGGTCTGCTGCTTTAGCTGCCTTAGATTTTACCTGATATTCAACATGAATATTATCTTTACCAAAGTAATCTCTTAGCTTGGCTAGAAGTTCATCTAAAGGAGCGACTTTCCATTGTGGGCCAAGTTGAAGCTCAGCCTGAGCATATGGTTGGTCAAGGTGTAAATTTAGTGCAATATGCTGATGCATATCAACATTGCAATAAGGCAATAAGATATTTTGTAGATCTTTTGCCAAACTTGGTTGCATTAAATCATTGGTTAACTTAATTTGAATGCTATTGGCACGTTTTTGTCTAATTTCATTTAAGTTAAAGGCTTTATTTAAACGGCCCATTGGACGATCAAAGCCTTCACGCTCATAAATCTCGCCTTCAAAGACAACTACATGTTCAACTTGTATGATATCTTTAAAGCGTTGGAAGCGTTCATGATTACAACTGACTTCAATACGTGCTGTACCATCGTCGAGCACAATAACCACGCGATTTGGGAAGTTGGCTACATCCAGAACCAGACCCGCATAAACAGTTGTTACACCACGACGAGTCGCAGTAATTTCATTAAGTTTTGCTGGAATAAACGCTTTGAGTTCTTGACGGTAAACATCAATAGGGTGACCTGTTAAATACAAACCAAGCGTATCTTTTTCGCCTTTAAGACGAACTTCATCACTCCATGGTTTAACTGGCTTAGCGGGTTTACGCTGAACTTCTTCAACTTCACCAAATAAGTCCATAATGCCGCTTTCACGGTTACTACGTGCTTGTTCGGCTGCTTGTACTGCTTCTGGCAGTTGAGCCATTAAACTAGAACGTTCAATACCTAAACAATCTAGTGCACCAGCACGGATAAGCGCTTCTAAGGTTCGTTTATTGATTTTTTTCAAATCAATACGGTGGCAGAAGTCGAATAGGTCTGTATACGGCCCTTGTTGACGGCGTGAGTCAATAACAGACTGCATTGCCTGTTCACCAACACCTTTAATTGCACCTAAACCATAAACGATGGTTTTATCATCACTGGCATGGAAATGATAAGTCGACATGTTAACTGACGGAGGTAGAACTTCGAGTCCATTATTTCGACAGTCATCAATCAAAAATACGACGCTGTCAGTGTTCTGCATTTCCGATGACATTACCGCTGCCATAAATTCGGCAGGGTAATGAGCTTTTAACCATGCTGTATGGTATGCAACAAGAGCATAAGCAGCCGCATGTGATTTGTTGAAACCATAGCCCGCGAACTTTTCCATATAGTCAAAGATATGGTTGGCGGTGCTTTCATCAATACCTTTTTGTCCAGCACCTTCAAGGAAGATTTGGCGTTGTTTTACCATTTCTTCAGGTTTCTTTTTACCCATTGCACGGCGAAGTAAGTCAGCGCCACCGAGCGTATAACCCGCACAAATCTGTGCAGTTTGCATTACCTGTTCCTGATAAACCATAATCCCGTAGGTTGGCTCTAGTACACCTTCAAGCAAAGGATGAAGATATTCAAAATCTCCACCATGCATACGGTGAATAAAGTCAGGAATCAGATCCATTGGGCCCGGACGATACAAAGATACGAACGCAATAATTTCTTCGAATTTGCTTGGACGTGCCTCTTTAAGCATCCGTTTCATGCCGACGGATTCAAACTGGAATACCGCTGTTGTATTTGCATCAGCAAACACAGAATATGCTTTAGCGTCGTCGAGTGGGACGTGAGATATATTTAGAGGGTCATTGCTATCGCGATTTTTATTAATATTTTGAATAGCATCTTCAATAACGGTTAAGTTACGTAAACCCAAGAAGTCAAATTTTACCAGACCAGCAGCTTCTACATCGTCTTTATCGTATTGTGCGACACGGCTGGTTCCATCTTCATCACATAGTACAGCAGAGAAATCGGTAATCTTACCGGGTGCAATAACAACACCACCGGCATGTTTACCGGTATTTCGAGTGATACCTTCTAATTTTAATGCCATTTCCCAGATTTCACTGGCATCATCATTATCTGGGTTAGATGGGTTAGTGACAATATCTTTAAGCTGAGGTTCCATCTCAATAGCAGTTGCCAAATCTACACCAAGTGGCTTAGTCGGCACCATTTTTGAAATACGATCAGCTAAACCGTAAGATTTACCTAAAACACGTGCAACGTCACGAATCGCACCTTTTGCAGCCATTGTACCGAAAGTTGCAATTTGCGAAACTGCTTCACGACCATAGGTACGTGATACATAATCGATAACACGGTCACGACCAGCAATACAGAAATCGACGTCAAAGTCGGGCATCGATACACGTTCTGGGTTTAAGAAACGTTCGAAGAGCAAGTCATAACGAAGTGGGTCTAGGTCAGTAATTTTTAAGCTATAGGCTACTAATGAACCTGCACCTGAACCACGGCCAGGCCCAACAGGAACGCCATTATTTTTAGCCCACTGAATGAAGTCCATTACGATCAAGAAGTAACCAGGGAATCCCATCTTAAGGATAATTCCAACTTCATAATCAATTCGTTCATCATAAGGTTTACGAATTTCTGGCCAGTCTTCACCACGTTTTTCAACAGGATACAGATAATCTAAGCGTTCTTCTAAACCTACTTTTGACAAATGCTCAAAGTAAGTGTCGATGGTAAATCCATCTGGAATTGGGTAATCAGGTAAAAAGTAGGTACCAAGTTGTAGGCTAACATTACAGCGTTTTGCAATATTGTAGGTGTTTTCGATAGCACTTGGGATATCAGAAAACAATTCGATCATTTCATCGGAAGTTTTAAAATGCTGTTCAGGACTATATAAGCGTGGACGACGATCATCTGCTAATACATAACCATCAGCAATACAAACACGTGCTTCATGTGCCTCAAAATCTTCTTTTTCTACAAAGTGCACATCATTATGTGCCACTACACCAACATTATATTTGGCAGCAAGTTTTGCTGCTTCTTGAATAAAGTCTTCTTCACCAGGACGATCCGTACGTGTTAAAGCAAGATAAACACGATTACCAAACTTTTCAATCCACTCTTCAAGTAAAGGTTCAGCTTTTTGTGGGTTAGATGAGCAAAGCATTTGACCAACATCACTGTGTTGACCTAACAGAACAATAATATCTTGATGCTGTTCAAGTACCCATTCTTTTTGTACACAAGGGATACTGAGTTGTTGACCTTCAATAAAACCGCGTGAAACGATTTCGGTCAGGCTTTTCCAGCCAACATTACTCATTGCAAGTAAAGTTACACGATGCTGAGCATCATTAAGACGTATGGTACTACCTAAAATAGGTTTAATACCTTTTTTAAGGCAAGAGTTATAAAACTTTACGGCAGCGTGAAGGTTAGATAAGTCTGTAAGAGCCAGTGCAGGCATTTCATCCTTTACAGCAGCCTTGACCAAGTCGGGTATGCGAACAATCGACTCTGTAATCGAAAATTCTGTATAAATACCGAGATGAACAAACTGCATAAACCAATCCTTAATACGACCGCAGCATAGTTTAGCATGCAAAGTTCAAAGGAAATGCTTAATATTTTGGCAAACTGTTTAGGATTTTAGTATTTAAGCAAATGTTTAGAATATTAAAATGAAAGATTGATCAAAGATTTTAGTTATTTTATCGAGTGAAAATACAAGATAAGAAAAGAACCAGCCCAAACTGATTTGGACTGGTTGAAAAACTTAGTACTGCCAGAACATACGTTGAATTTCTTTAGCATCATTCGTCTTAGTAAGAGCTAAAGCTGCAAGAAGACGTGCTTTTTGTGGGTTTAAGTCATGAGCAGCTACCCAACCATATTTATCGTCAGGTTGTTCAGCATTACGTAATACGAAACCTTGTGGTACACGTGATGAACGGATAATTTGAATACCGTCTTTATCATGAAGTTTTTGTAAAGTTGGAACGATATAGTTCGCAACAGAACCGTTACCTGTACCCGCATGGATAATCGCTTTAGCGCCAGCTTTTGCATATGCTTCATAAGCATCAGGAAGCATAGAGTCTGAACCGTAAACGATTTGTACCATTGGAAGTGCATCACCTTTAATATTTTCAATATTAAATTCTGGGTGGTGTTTCAAAAAGTATGCTGAAACAAAGCAGGTTGAATTTTGATAAAATAGAGAAATGCGAATAACTCTAGAAATCAAATGTCCAACCTGCCTCAGTGACAGTATAAAGAAAAATGGCATCAAAGTAGATGGGAAACAAAACTATCAGTGCAAAGACTGTAAACGTCAGTTTATTGGTGACCATGCTCTGAGCTATCTAGGATGTAATTCAGGCATTACTCGAAAAATATTACAGTTGATGGTCAGAGGTAGTGGTATACGAGATATCGCTGAAGTTGAGCGAATCAGTATCGGTAAAGTTTTACGTACTTTAACCGAATCGACCTACCAAATTCAGCCTAAACAAAGTCATTATGAGTCTCTTGAAGTTGATGAGTTTTGGACTTTTGTGGGAAATAAAAATAATAAACAATGGCTTATTTACGCCTACCATCGAGAAACAGGTGAGATTGTTGCTTATGTTTGGGGTAAAAGAGACTTAGCTACAGTTCAACGATTGAAAACAAAGCTTAAACAATTAGGTATTCACTACACCCGAATTGCAAGTGATCATTGGGACAGTTTCATAACTGCTTTTAAAAACTGCAAGCAAAGTATTGGTAAATTTTTTACTGTAGGTATTGAAGGTAATAATTGCAAAATAAGGCATCGAATTAGGCGTGGTTTTAGAAGGAGTTGTAATTTTTCAAAAAAGATTGAAAACCATTTTAAAGCTTTCGACTTAACCTTTTTTTACATCAATAATGGCTTCATTTAATGTCAGCATACTTTTTGAAACACCACCAAATTCTGAAGCATTTGTAAAACGTTTAACAGACTGTCTGAACCAGTATGGTTTACCTTCAACTAATGTACCTAAAGCGCCCCATTGGCTAACAAAAGCATTTGTATGAATGTTAATGCCTTTAGTTACATCACGTGCAGCAAAAATAGAGTCGTTCATAAGAACCATAACGCCTTTATTTTTTGCTTCGTCAGAAGCTGCTAAAGCAACTGCGCTATAAAGGTTAAGTGGTCCATCTGCTGAAAGTGCAGTTGAAGGTCGCATTGAACCAACAACAACGATTGGTTTGTCAGTATGAACAACAAGATTTAAGAAAAATGCTGTTTCTTCTAAAGTATCTGTACCATGAGTAATTACGACACCATTCACAGATGGCTTCTTAACAAGTTCATTTACTTGACGAGCAATTTGTAATAATTCCTTGTCAGTAATACTTTCAGAAGCGATCTGTAATGCTTGAATACCGCTTACATTTGCCAAATCTTTGATTTGTGGAACTGCATTGATTAGAGCATCAACTGGAACTTTTGCTGCTGTGTAAGTTGCACTATTTGCTGAGCTAGCACCAGCACCAGCGATTGTACCGCCAGTAGCAACGACAACAACATTGTTTTTTGCGTAAAGTGGGAGAGAGCAGGCCAATAAGCCCATAGCTAAACCGAAAGATTTAACAGTTTTAGTCAACATCGAAAATATCCTTATGAAGTGACGAAGTAGAAGTTTGCCGAATACGCCTGCTTGTCCTAAGCAAAATACATACCATATAAAACATATTCGTAACTTGTCTGAATAAAAAGCATCCCTGAATATCATTTTGTTTCGACAACAATCATTTAGTCATTGCTTTTATTCAGTGCTAATAAATATCATGAAAAAAATAAAAAATCTATTAAGTTTTTCTAATTTATCTCTATTTTTTTAATTTTTATATAAAGAATACAAATGAAATTTTTGATGATATAAAAATAGGAAATAATAGAATAATTCAAAGACTTATTTAACAAATGATAATTTTATATTGTTGTTTTTTATTGATAAATTTAATTGTTTTAATGGTGTTGAAAGTTATATAGGTAAACTCAATAATAAATTCAGTTGTTTAATGAAAATAATGAATTTAAAAGTGAACTAAAAAATAATCATTTGATCTGTGTTTTTTAAAAAATAAAAGTTGATTGATTGGTTTGTATTCTATTTTTAAGGTTTGTTCTTAATAAATTTAATAGTGATTGGAATCTAATTTTTCTACCTTTATTTAATATGAAAATACTCGTAAGTTTCTACTGTTAAATTTTAGAGCAAAAAAAAGAGCAATTTTATAAGGTCATATAAAATTGCTCTGAAATTGGGAGAGTGGGAGAAAATATAGACTTAAGCAGTCGTTTGTTCTTGAGTTGATTTAATTAATACTGTCTCTGGTAATTCTTCAGTATCAGCTACTTTTTCACCTTCAAGTTTAGCCACTACAGCTGTTGCAATACTATTACCGACTACATTTGTTGCAGTACGGCCCATATCAAGGAATTGGTCAATTCCGAGCAGTAATAAAATGCCGGCTTCAGGTAAATGGAACATGGTTAGTGTTGCAGAAATTACGACAATAGAAGCTCTTGAAACACCAGCAATACCTTTACTTGTCACCATAAGAGTTAACAAAATCAAGATTTGTTGAGTAAAGCTAAGGTCAATATGGTAGGCCTGTGCAATAAAGAGTACTGCAAAGGTGGTGTACATCATTGAACCATCTAGGTTAAATGAATAACCCAAAGGTAAAACGAAGCTTGTGACTTTCTTTGGTACACCAAATTTATTTAGGGCATCCATAACTTTTGGATAAGCTGATTCGCTCGAAGCTGTAGCAAAAGCAAGGGTTACAGGTTCACGAATTAATTTGCCTAAGCGGAAGATATCCTTTTTGAGTACGATCGCACCTACCGAGAATAAAATAACCCACAGTAATAAAAGGCCGAAGTAGAACTCTGCAATTAAAATACCGTAGTCAACAATTAAGCCTAAGCCTTGTACAGTAATTGCAGATGCAATTGCTGCAAAAACTGCGACAGGTGCAAATTTCATGACGTAATCAGTGATACGGAACATGATTTTGCTAAGTTCTTCGGTCAAGCGAATAATAACCGAGTCTTGTTCTTTGCCTTGATTAACAAAAGCTAAAGCTGAGCCAAAGAAAATTGCAAAAACTAGGACTTGTAAAATGTCATTATTAGCCATCGCCTCAGCAATACTGCGCGGGAATACGTGGCTTATAAATGACTGCAGTGTAAAGCCAGTAGTCGCTGGGAGAGAAGCGCTACTGAGTTCTTGAGCTGTCGGTAATACTAAATTTAGAGCTGCGCCAGGTTGGAAAAAATTGGCTAAGCCCATACCGATGGCTAGTGAGACAAAGGAAGCAGTAATGAACCAAGTCATTGACTTGAGTGTAATGCTACCAATTGAAGTCGATTTACCCATTGAAACAATGCCAGAAACAATTGTGGCAAATACCAATGGAGCAATAATCATTTTGATAAGACGTAAAAATATATCTGTGATGATATTAAAATAAGAAGCGATTTGCTTCAGTTGATCACCTTCATTAAAGAAGTGGTGACAGATCCAACCCGTCAATACTCCGAATAAAATGGCAACCACAATATACTTGAGCAATTTCTTTTGCTTCATATGAACCTCTATCCTTTGGGTTCAATCATCTTTTAGATGGGCTAGAGATGATTGAAAAGCTTTCCTTGTAAGTTCAGTTCGATCCTTTAACTGATTTCATCTTCCTAAATCTGCATCAGTGTTAACCGAATCGAATATGATGATGTTGTTATGGAAAGGGATTGTTGCTCTATTTTGAAGTAGTGTGAAATGCAAAAAAATATCAACTCATGCATTTTTTGCATAATAGCTAAAATGGAAAATGAGGAAAATTATAATAATTTAATCGAATGGTAAAAAATATGAGTTTATTTTTAATTGGGAACTAATATAAATTAAATTTATTAAAAATTAATGAAAATCAAAATATTGTGTCAGTTTTTAATAATATTTAAATTGGGTCTTATGTATTTTTAAATATATGCATGGATTATATAAAAATGAAAAAGGCATCTAATTTAAGATGCCTTTTTGATTATGCATTTTTTTAACGGCGATTGGCTAAGAAACGACCTAAACGACCAATTGCTTCACGTAATTCATTTTCTGCTGGTAAGAAAACAACACGGAAATGGTCTGGAGTTGGCCAGTTAAAGCCTGTTCCTTGCACTAAAAGTACTTTTTCGGCACGAAGTAAATCTAACATTAACTTTTCATCGTCTTCGATTGGGTAAATATTAGGATCAAGTCGTGGGAAGCAATACATTGCACCTTCTGGTTTAACACAGCTTACACCTGGGATTTCATTTAACATTTCCCAAGCGATATTGCGCTGTTCATAGAGGCGGCCACCCGGGCGGATTAAGTCATTAATAGACTGATAACCACCAAGCGCAGTTTGGATTGCATATTGAGCTTGTACGTTTGCGCATAGACGCATAGACGCCAACATATCTAAGCCTTCAATATAATCTGCTGCACGGCTTTTATCACCTGTAATTGCCATCCATCCTGAACGGAAACCCGCAATACGATAAGCTTTTGATAAACCATTGAATGAAATACATAGCTGATCGCCAGCTAAAGAGGCAACTGAAACGTGCTCAATTCCGTCATAAACAATTTTGTCGTAAATTTCGTCAGCAAATAAAATCAAATCGTATTTCTTGGCAAGAGCCACAATTTGTTCAAGCACGTGACGTGGATATACTGAACCAGTTGGATTATTTGGGTTAATAATCACAATACCACGTGTATTTGAAGTAATTTTACTTTCAATGTCAGCAATATCTGGATACCAGCTATTTTCTTCATCACATTTATAGTGAATGGCAGTACCACCCGAAAGATTAACGGCTGCTGTCCAAAGCGGATAATCTGGCATTGGAATTAGCATTTCATCGCCATCATCAAGTAAGCCTTGCATCGCCATGACAATCAGTTCAGATACGCCGTTACCAATATACACGTCATTTACGTGCATATTTAGGATACCTTTTTGTTGGTAGTACTGACAGATCGCTTTACGTGCTGGAAAGATACCTTTCGAATCAACATAGCCAATTGCATTTGGTAGGTTTAAAGCAACGTCATTAATAATTTCTTGTGGTGCTTCAAAACCAAATGGAGCAGGGTTGCCGATATTTAGCTTAATGATTTTATGTCCTTGCTCTTCCATTTCATTGGCGGCTCGTAATACAGGCCCGCGAATGTCATAGCAAACATGCTCAAGCTTCGATGATTTCTTAATTTCCCGAGAAGTTGGCATGGATTGGAGAGTAGCAGTATTTTTAGACATAGCTGGATTCACTTTTGCATATCGGTATAAATAACTTTTAAATGTTTTAACTGTTACCAAATTTAGATCATGTTGATCTTTTAGTAATTCAACAATTCTTTCGTGGGTAAAACCCGATTGCTGATACTGTTTGATAACTGGTAATAGTTGCTGGAAAAGCACACTTTTTTTCTGAGACATGTTTTGTCCTATACAACCGTGCCAAACAAGAATAGCACCATCTTTGCTTCCTTGAAAGGAAATAAAACATAATTTTGCTTACTTTTGTTTTTGTTATTTGCTTGCTTTTTGCTTACTGTTACTTAGATGATTAAATTCCAACAAATTTTACGTTCAGAGACTAGTGTTTTTTTGACGAATGGCGTAAATATAAAACACGATTATCAATTTATGTTTACATCAGAATAAAAGGTGCATGTCATGGGAAAAGTTAATAAAACAGACCGGGAATGGCAAAGAGAGTTATCACCAGAAGAATATCGGATAACACGACAAAAGGGCACTGAACCAGCTTTTACGGGGCAATACTGGAACACTAAGCAACATGGTACCTATGTTTGTCGTTGCTGTGGCGCTGAATTGTTCTCGTCAGATGCAAAATATGATAGTGGTTGCGGTTGGCCAAGTTTCTTTCGTCCAGTGAATGGAACAGTAATTGAAGAACATGAAGATTTAACGCATGGTATGGTCAGAACAGAAATTGTTTGTCATGATTGCGAAGCTCATCTTGGGCATGTTTTTGAAGATGGACCACAGCCGACAGGTTTGCGCTATTGTGTGAACTCGGCATCATTACAACTTAAAACACAAGAAAAAAATGACGAGGAAACTTATCCATGAGTAACATTTATCAGTTTGAAGCTGAATTGTTAGAAGGTGATATTAAGCAATTTGCTGATTACAAAGGTAAAGTTTTATTAATTGTAAATACCGCCAGTAAATGTGGTTTTACTCCACAGTTTGCTGGCCTCGAAAAACTTTATGAAAAATATAAAGATCAAGGTTTAGAAGTTTTAGGTTTTCCCTGCAACCAGTTTGGTGGGCAAGATCCAGGTAATAATAAAGAGATTGGGGCTTTCTGCCAGCGAAACTATGGGGTTAAGTTCCCTATGTTTGCGAAAGTCGATGTAAAAGGGCCTGAAGCGCATGTAATTTTTAGATATTTAACACGTGAAGCTAAAGGGATTTTAGGCAGTAGTACGATTAAATGGAACTTTACCAAGTTTCTGGTCGGTAAAGATGGTTCAGTTTTGAATCGTTATGCACCTACGACTAAACCTGAAGCTTTAGAAGCTGATATTGAAAAAGCATTAGCAGGCTAATTAATTTAATGAATGCTATTCCTCAAACTTTCGAGTTTTGGCAAGATCGGCGAATGCCTTATGTTGAAACTCGAAAGTCGTGTCGTAGCCGGACATGTTATAAGTCTCATAGCCATCCAACATTTTCAATTGGTGTGGTAGACGAAGGGAATAGCATTTTTCAAAGTTCTTTTGGCACTGCTCAAGAGATATCGGCGGGTACTTTAGTTATTGTACCTGCCCATATTGAACATTCTTGTAACCCTAAACCAAATGAGGCTTGGAGTTATCAAATGCTGCATCTGGATATAATGTGGTTAAGTCAGTTGTATTCTGAATTTCAACAGCAAGGCTTTGATTTGCATCTACCTCAACATAAGCCTCTCATCATAAGGGATGAAACTTTCTATAAAGCTTTTACTGAAATGAATGATGCGCTTTTTGATGATCAAAAGCTAATTCTTGAAAAGGAACAATCACTTCTTGATTGTCTTATGGGCTTGTTGTTGCCGCATTTTATTTTAGAAGAAATAGAAAAACCGCAGTACTTATATAAAGATTTTCTAGATTTAGTTGAGGCCGTTACTTCTTCTGAGAGTTTTATTTCCCTTGAAGAACTTGCACAGCAGGTTGGCCTGAGTCGTTATGCAATCATTCGGCTATTTAAAGCAAATGTCGGTCTAACTCCGCATGCATTTCAAATTAATTTAAAGATTAACCAAGCTCGGGAACTCCTTAAACAGGGGATTTCACTCGTAGAGCTGGCTGTTAATTTAGGCTTTAGTGATCAAAGTCATTTTCATAAAGCATTTAAAGCCCATACTGGAGTTACTCCTCGACAGTTTCAACTTGCAGTCGCGCAATAATTTACAAGAAATAATAAGTTCCTATTTTTAAGATTTTCCATACTGTTTTATAGATGAAGCTGTTATGGACGTTTTTTTAGTTATTGCATTTACTCATTTTTTAGCACTGTTATCACCGGGACCAGATTTCTTTCTTATTCTCACGAGCCTTTTGCAAAAAGGACGCCATTATACTTATGGTGTTGTTCTAGGAATCACTTTAGGGAATGCATTAATTTTAGTCGTATGTTTGTTTGGTTTTATGTTGCTTGGAGATTTGAGTAGTGGCCTCCTTACACTTTTTAAATGGCTTGGTGCGGCTTATTTAGCTTATTTGAGTTTTCTTTGCTTTAACGCTGCTAGATCAAGTGATTTATCATTCTCAACTGAAGAAAACAATTTAATTGATCAAGCCAATATTAAGCACAACAAAATTAAAAGTTTAATGTTAGGTGTGCAGTCTAGTCTTCTAAATCCAAAAAACATTATGTTTTATAGTAGTTTGATGCTGCTAATTCAATATAAGTTCAGCTTAATTCAAAAACTGCTCATGAGTACATGGATGGTTGGTGTTGTTCTTGCTTGGAATATTTTGCTGGTTGGATTACTTGCTCAGGGGCGGGTTTTAGACAAAATTAAGCGTTCTGCGACAGGTTTATATTATTGTTCTAGTGTTGCTTTTATTATTTTTGCCGCGCTTTTGATTACATATAAATAGTGTATAACCCAGTTGTATAGTCTTAATCGTTAAAAGACTATACAACTAAGAAGAGACTTAAAGAATCGCTTTTAAGCGTTTAACCACTTCTTCACATTGTGCTAAATCTGCTACTAAAGCCATGCGTACATGGTTGGCGCCAGGGTTACCTTGCTCAGTATCACGAGATAAATAGCGACCCGGTAAAACTTTAATGTGTGCTTTTTCCATCAGCATTTTGGCAAAATTTTCATCATTATCTACTTTTAGCCAGTAGTAAAAACCAGCATCCGGTTTTTGTAATGGTAGTAAATGGCCTAGCTCAGATTGGAATAAGTCAAATTTTGCACGATACTGCTTACGGTTTTCTTCAACATGGTCTTCATCATTCCATGCTGCAATTGAAGCAAGCTGGTGTTGTACTGGCATTGCCGCACCGTGATAGGTACGATATTGCAAATATGGTTTTAATAAATCAGCATCACCAGCTACAAAACCTGAACGTAGACCCGGTAAGTTAGAACGCTTTGAAAGTGAGTGGAATACGATACAGTTTTTGTAGTCATCTCGTCCAAGTTCAGCACAAACTTCTAATAAACCTGTAGGTGCTTGGTCGAACCAAAGTTCTGAATAGCATTCATCAGAAGCAATCACAAAATTATATTGATCTGATAAAGCAATCAGCTTTTTAAATTGCTCTTTAGAAAGCACCGTACCTGTTGGATTACCCGGAGTACATACAAAAAGAAGGGCTGTCTTTTCCCACACTTCGGCTGGCACAGCATCAAAATCGCCTAAGTAACCGTTTTCTTCTGTGCAATTAATGAAATATGGCTTTGCACCTGCAAGTAACGCTGCACCTTCATAAATTTGATAAAACGGGTTAGGCATTACCACATATGGTGCATCTTCACGATTAATCAAAGCTTGAACAAAAGAGAAAATCCCTTCACGCGTACCAGACACTGGCAAAATGTGGTTTTCAGCGCTAATACTGTTAAGTTTAAAACGCTGAGTTAACCAGTTTGCAATGCTTTGGCGAAGTTCAGGTAAACCTTTGCTGTTTGGATAAGTTGATAGATGGTTGAAGTTATCAATAATAGCCTGTTTAACAAACTCTGGTGCTGGGTGCTTAGGTTCACCAATTGATAGAGGAATCAAAGGGAGATTAGCAGGAGTAGTATCCTTAAAAAGTTGGTTTAACTTTTCAAACGGATACGGATGTAATAACGACAAGCTAGAGTTCATTAAACAGTTACCAAGTAGTTGAGTTTCAGTGCTGACAAATTTGATTAGATGCTTCATCTAATGCAGCTTTCAGTTTTTCCGAGAAGAGTTTGACCTCTTCATGATTTAGCGGTTTTCCATCTTTTTTGGTGACAAAGAAAATATCTTCTGCACGTTCACCTAAAGTTGCAATTCGAGCTGAATGGATGTCTAAACCTTGCATCATAAATAAACCACCTACACGTGCAAGTAGGCCAGGATGGTCAAGTGTTGAAATTTCGACCATGTTCTGCTGTAAAGCTTCATTTAATGTTACGTCGACTGTATTTTCAATATCAAAGTGACGCAATTGACGCGGGATACGGCGTTGCATGAGTCCCGGATATTGATCTGGTTGGCTAAGTGCCTTCACTAATGCTGTTTTAACGGTTTCTTCACGTTCAGGATCAGTCAGCAATGTGCCAAAACGATCAAGTACAACATAGGTATCTAAGCTAAATGCGGTAATTGCTGTGATAATTTTTGCATCTTGAACATCTAAATTCATGCGATCTAACACTGCAACTGTAGTCGCAAACAGGTTTGGCTGATCACGTGTATAAATAAAGATTTGAACGGCATCTTGGGCAGCTTTACGATGAGCACGTAAAAGTACTAATGGTTCAGGATTATCGCCGTGTTTTAAGATTGCTTGCGTATGCCATGCAATTTCATCGGCAGATTCTTTAATGAAGTATTCATCACCAAGTTCTTGCCATACCTTTTCGACATCTGCCAATGCGAAGTTATTTACCAGTAATTCACTTGCTGCAAATTTCGTATCTTCAATCAGCATTTGGTAGTCAACAGGGCGGCCTAAGCCAGTACGAATTACATCACGAGCATGCGTATAAAGTTGACGCATGAGGGATGCGCGCCATGTGTTCCAAAGTTTTGGATTTGTCGCATTAATATCCGCCACCGTTAAAGTGTACAGATAATCGAGATGTTCCATATCACCAAGTTTTTCTGCAAAATCTTTTACGACATCAGGATCAGAAATATCTTTTTTCTGCGCTGTCAAAGACATGAGTAAATGGTTTTGAATAAGCCATGCGATTAATTTACATTCACGCTCTGTAAATCCGTGTGCACGGCCAAACTCAATCGCATCTTCGGCTCCAAGTTCACTATGGTCACCACCACGACCTTTGGCGATGTCATGGAATAATGCCGCTATAAAGACGATATCTTGGCGAGCAAGACGCTGAAAAACTGAACTGACCACAGGGAACTCTTTGGCGAATTCAGGTTCTCTAAATCGGTTTAAGTTACGTAGTAATAATAATGTGTGGGCATCGACTGTATAGATATGGAACAGGTCATATTGCATAAGCCCCATAATTTGCCCAAAAGCAGGAATATAGTTTCCTAAAACACCATAACGCTTCATCGCAACCAATGTATCGTATAAGCGATATGGTGAGCGAATAATTGACATAAACAGCGCTTGGTTTTCTGGGTTATTACGGTAACTTTGGTTAATTCTTTTCGCTGCAAGAATCAGTAAACGCAAAGTACGAGCACGAATACCTTCGATATCTGGTCGATTCGCTAAAATATAGAACAACTCTAAAATAGCGCTTGGATGTTCTGCGAATATTTTATGATGTTGTACGGCAAGTTTGTTATCGACAATTTTAAAATGATCATTAATCACTTCAATTTTGCGTTCATAGTTTGGTAGTCGAGGTGTAATGACAGACTCACTAAAATACGCGAGTAACATTTCATTGAGTGTCGAAACCTGTTGTGCAGTACGGTAGTAGCGCTTCATGAACTGCTCAACACCATAATTGACAGGTTGGCCTTCTTGACGTACATATCCAAACTTTGCGGCAATTTCCCTTTGGTGGTCAAAGAGTAGACGGTTTTCATCACGTTTGGCTAAACGGTGCAAATGGTGACGAATTTCCCAAAGGAAACTTTCAGCTTCTTCTAGAACGGCTAATTCAAATTCTGAAATGAATCCTAAATGTACTAAATCATAGATACGGTTTACGCGGAAATGACGTTTAGCAATCCAACCGATCTGATTAATATCACGAATACCACCCGGAGCATTTTTTATATCAGGCTCTAAGTTACTTTCTGTGTTGTTATGTTGATGGTAGCGCTTGGCTTGTTCTGCCATTTTCGCGTCATAAAAGGTTTTATCTGTCCAAGTCTGAGAGACGATACGACGAGGCCATTTTGCAAGCTGAGTATTACCCGTAATTAAACGGGCTTCAATGAGTGTTGTTGCAACCGTTAAATCAGTAGCGGCCTGCTCAACACAGCTTTGAATAGTTCGAACACTAATACCAGGTTTAAAGTTTCCGACATCCCATAATGAAGAAATAAAGGTAGAAATTCGCTTTTCGTTTTCTTCAGTAATTTCATGTTCTGACAAAATCATGATATCGACGTCGGAATAGGGCAACATTTCACGGCGTCCATAACCACCTACAGCGAAAAGGCCTAGACCTGTCTGATCCAGTTCAGCATGTTTCCATAAAAAGATCAGCGCTTCATCAACTAAATCTGAACGTGCTTTAATGATGTCACGAATAGATTGCCCATTTTCATATGAATCCTGCAACTGCTTTTCTACATCCGTTCGCCATTGATTAATGGCTTTAATATCATGATGACTTGAGACGTAGTTCAACAGTGGCGATGTATTGATCATGAAAATGGGTCTACCAATAAATAAAAATTAAGAGTTTGTTTGAACGATTACTTGATCAGCGGTTTCTTTCGCTAAAGTACGGGCAAGATCAGTATTTTCAGCACGAGCAGTTGCAACACCCATGCGACGTCGTTTGAAGCCTTCTGGTTTACCAAACAAACGTAAGTCTGTGTCTGGATGAGCTAAAGCTACATTCAGATTGCTATAACTTAAATTGTTGGCATCTACTCCAGCATAAATTACGGCACTTGCAGCAACACTGTGGCGTGCTGTGTTTACAGGTAAACCTAAGATTGCACGTGCATGTAATTCAAATTCACTTTGATACTGAGATGCTAAAGTCACAAGACCAGTATCGTGTGGGCGAGGTGAGACTTCACTGAACCAAACTTTGTCACCTTTAATAAATAGTTCTACACCAAAAATACCACAGCCACCAAGTGCTGTTGTCACTTTATTTGCAATACGTTTTGCTTCTTCAAGGGCTGCAGGAGTCATGGGTTGAGGCTGCCAGCTTTCTACATAATCGCCTGCATCTTGACGGTGACCAATCGGGTCACAGTAGTGAGTTTCAATTTCACCAGTTTCAGGGTTTTTAGCACGCACCGTGAGTAACGTAATTTCAAAATCAAAATCAATTTGAGATTCAATAATGACTGTGCCTTGGTTAACACGGCCGCCTTGCATCGCATATTCCCAAGCCGCATCAACTTCATCAAAACTTTTTACACGAGACTGGCCTTTGCCAGAAGAAGACATGACTGGTTTTACAAAATTAGGATAACCAATGTCATCACAAGCAGCACGGAAGCTTTCTAAAGAGTCAGCAAAGCGATAAGCAGAAGTAGGCAAACCAAGCTCTTCAGCCGCAAGACGGCGAATACCTTCACGGTTCATGGTCAGGTTTACTGCTTTAGCAGAAGGAATGACAGTAGCGGTTTGATTTGCTTCAATTTCAAGCAGAACCTCGGTTGCAATTGCTTCAATTTCTGGAACAATTAAATTCGGTTTAACTTTTTCAATGAGTTGTTTTAATTGAGTTGGATCAGCCATGTTTAACACATAAGAAAAATGTGCAACTTGCATAGCTGGTGCGTGATCATAACGGTCGGCTGCATGTACTTCTACGCCAAGGCGTTGTAAGGAAATTACAACTTCTTTGCCAAGCTCTCCTGAACCTAACAATAAAACTTTAAATGCAGAAGATTGAAGTGGGGTACCGAGTGTCACGCTCATGCGAATCATCCTGACAAAATTATTTTTTTAAGCATAGCAGAACTTATGGTGGAGTTAAGCCTTATCACACATAAAAAAATGAATTTTGTCAGACAATGATGCAGATAATTTTTAAACGTTAACCTGATAGTTTAGACGCATTTCATCTGCATTTTGACCACGGATGCCCCAATTCTCTTTAGGTGTTTCAAAAATAGTGATTTCAATATCTTGTGGGGTAATTTTGCAATACTGTTCAATATTACGAAATAAAGTTTGAATGAGTCTTTTCTTCGCTTCAGTACTTCTGCCAGCAAACATTGAAAGTTCAATAATGATGTAGTGTTGGCTTCGATCTGAAGGATAGATAAAGTTTTCCGGTTTGAGACTCATAAAGCGTTGAAATCTTTTCTCGACAGGATATTTCAACTCTTCAATAAGAGCCTGATGAATAGCATGAGAAAGCAATTCTCGATACTGCATGATGGTTTGTTCATTTGCATAAATTTTAACTTGTGACATTTTTATCTCTAATCGCTAGATGGTGTTATCTTTTAATAAATTTAAAAAAATGAGTTTTTCATGCTAGAAGCTATTACTATTAATCACTTCTAGCCTTTATATATTATATAAGGATGATCAGTTTATCTATTTATAAAGGTAAATATGTGTAGATCAAACCATAAACGAGTGCAGCAGTTAAAGTCGCTGGAACAATTTTCTTAAATTTAAAATAAAGAGCTGCTAAAACTATAAAACCCATAAACATTGCGAAGCTCTTGTTGGGAGTTTCAAGTAAAGGGGGGAGAGTTGCAACTACAAGCATGGCGCTAATGGCAGAGATACCAATACTCCCTAAAGCAATTTTTATCCAGACAGAGCCGCGTTTTTGATGAGTACCTTGTAGTTTTTGTATAACGAAGAACGGGCCAAAACGTGAAGCAAAATTGGCAATACCGACAATAATGCCGACCAATATAATTTCTAAGTTCATATTAGGCTTCAACCTCTTCATGCTGTTTCAGCACATAGTGTTTAAATAAAGGCTCTACGGAATAAGTGGTGGAAAGCTTAATTACTTTCCACTGGTAAATATTCATCATCTGAGTTGAAAGCATATTCAGACTCTCGATGCATATCTTCTATTGCCTTGTGAAAACAAGAGGTGCAATATCCATCTATTCCGTAGACACCATCAAATTCTAAATCCATAAATAAGTAGCTTGAGCATTCTTTACATGTTCCTTCAGATTCAAGAATTTCTATAATTTCTTCTTCAGAGAGAACATCCTCATATTGAGGCTGTTCATCATAGAAATACCGTAGAACTTCTTTATGATTATCTTTGAAAAGTAATTTAGCTCTCAGCATATCAAAACTATAGCCACGACCATGACGATTGATCACCTTTGCAATACCATTCATTGCTTCGGTATAACCATTGGTAAGTCGCTTGTCGAAGTAAGCGAGTATTTCTTCTCGCCAGTTCTTGATAGCAGTTAATAATGGCTTGAAATCTTTCTGTGATTTCTTCATCTCAGGTGGAACAATATCAATCCATTCATCAAGTAATTGTTCTGCATCATTGCGATCTTCTTGGTCATAGATACAGTAAAACAATTCTTTAAGATTGTGGGCTATTGCAACTTGTGGCTCATTTGCAAGCCACATATCGACATTGTATTTACCTTGCTCATCAAGGTCTTTATAGCGCATACGAAGCAGTGATTTGCGACGCATCCAGTCCCTACCAACAGCTTTAGTCTTATCTTTAGCCAATTGGATACGAACACCATCCATTGCCTGATTTGCCATCCTAACCACATGAAACTTATCAACTACAATGGGAGTATCGGGGAATACAACACGGATAGCATCCTTATATGGCTTCCACATATCCATAACAAAGCCTTCGATTGGAGCATCTCTGTTGGCTTGTAGCCAATTTGAGACAGCAGACTTATCACGGGTTTCAAACATATCAATGTATCGACGCTGCTCAACATTGGTAACAACGAAGCGAAGTTTTCCATTGAACCGTACCGGGTTTGTCGGAGACTTTTTTATTTAAGTTAGGCCACCTGACCTAACGGGTTAATCTTATCATAGTACATTGCTTCAAACTCAAAAGGCGATACATAACCCAGTGCACTGTGTACACGCTTTTTATTGAACCAATCTACCCAGTTTAGTGTCGCAAGTTGTACATCTGCTAAACCTTGCCAATCTGCTTTTAAATATTCAATCACCTCTGTTTTGTATAAGCCATTCACCGTTTCAGCCAAAGCATTATCGTATGAATCACCAGTTGTACCGACTGATGCTCGTAAATTTGCTGCTTCCAAACGATGGGTGTAACGAATAGAAAGGTATTGCACGCCTCTGTCGGAATGATGAATTACATTCTTTGGCATACCGCGAGCATGTAACGCTTGTTCCAGTGCATCAAGGACCATGTCTGTATTCATCCGTGTTGATACTTTCCAGCCAACAATTGCCCGTGAGAAAACATCAATCATAAAGGCGGTATACACCCAGCCTGAATGGGTTTGAATATATGTGAAGTCTGCGACCCACAGCTGATCTGGATGATCAGCACTAAAATTCCGTTTCACCAAGTCGGCTGCTCGTTTTTGATCATCTCTGCTACGTGTCGTTTGTTTGTTCTTACCACGCCAAACACCTTGTATTCCTAGCTGTTGCATCAATCGAGCAACTGTACAGCGCGCAACAATATAACCTTCCCGTTTCAGTTTTTGCCAGACTTTACGTACACCATACCGACCTGAACTTTCCTGCCAAATTCGTTTAATTTGTTCAGCATGATGCAGGTCATGTAGATCTCTTTTCGCTCGATGTTCTGGATTGTCCGCAAGATCTAAAGTTCGATAATAGGTTGAAGTTGCGATTGGTAGAATTCTACAAATCGCCTCAACACCGTATAGGTCTTTATGGTTATGAATGAAATCCACCATTATTTGTGTGGGCGGTCGAGCTCCGCCTGGGCGAAAAAAGCAGCTGCTTTACGTAGAATTTCATTGGCTCGCTGCAGTTCTTTATTTTCGCGTTCAAGTTGTTTAATGCGTTCTTGGTCTGAAAGCTGCTGTACTTTAATTGGATTCTGTTGATTCAAATGCTTCTGATGCCAGGAACGTAGTGTTTCAGGAGTACAGCCAATCTTGGGAGCAATTGCTGTGATTGCAGCCCAAGTAGAAGGATAATCTTTTTCGGATTCAATCAATAATTGAACCGCTCTATCTCTGATTTCAGGGGTGTATTTTACTTTTTTCATCGGGACATTCTCTCAAGAAAAGTGGTCTCCGACAAACCCGGTACGGTTCACATCGATAGTCGTTTCATCTATACCAATCCAACCTTCTAGATCGGGCTTATATGCTTTGTTTAAGCATTCGATGTAATTATTGGCAATTGTGCGAATGGTTTTATCGTCACAGCCTATGTAGTGTCCGACATTAACGAATGTGTCACGTAAACAGTAATCTTGAATATGCTCAACACAGCGCCATGTCATGCGCATTTCTGGATGCATTGCATTGGTAGGTTGAGTAAAGGTGAAACGACAATCACGACATCTAAAACGCCTTAAAATGGCGTGGATGACAACTGGTTTACCTCGAACTGGGGCATCACGGTATGCAACTGTTTTAGTTCCATGCTTATAGATTGAGCTATTACATTTTGGGCAAGCATCAGGATACCGTGTGTATTCAGCCTCAATAATCAGTTCATCACCATGCTTGGCATCTAATACTGTCCAGTTTGAAAGATCTAGGATGTCGGTCATGAATAGAGCTATCCTTCGTCAGAAAGCCAAAAGACATCTTCAAACTTCTCACATACACCCGCATTTTTAAGTTCGGTGTATATAGATAACGCTGTATCAACTTTGACAGAATGTCCCTGCTCAGCTCTTGTCACATAGTTTGATAGAACTCTGCTACCGCTAACAAAACCACACCGCTTTGATAGCTCATAAACCGTTAAGCCTGCCTTTACACGTAAACAGGCAACATTATTCTTTACTTCCATTGCTGCACCACAAGTTGAATTTTAGAACATTGTAGCACAATAAAAGATAATTACTATTTTTTGTGATAGCACAATAAAAAGAATTGACACAACAAAAGATATTAAATAAGATGACTCCATCAGGGCAAAAAGCCCTGAAAAAGAAAACCCCTTGCAGACGTCGAAATCAGGCAAGGGGCTTGTGTCTAAACCAAAGGAGATAAAGACATGACAAGTTTAACACAATTCACTTTCCACAATGAATACAACGTCCGCATCATTGATCTAAATGGTGAGCTTTGGTTTGTAGCTTCCGATGTTGCAAGCGCATTAGATTACCGTATGGCAAGTGACATGACTCGCTTTTTAGATGACGATGAAAAGGGTACGCACAATCTGCGTACCCCCTCTGGAAGTCAGGATTTAACGATTATCAATGAATCTGGACTTTACTCAGCAATCCTTAAAAGCCGTAAGCCAGAAGCGAAGAAATTCAAGAAATGGGTGACTTCTGAGGTTCTTCCATCAATCCGTAAAACAGGTAAATACGAAGCACCTAAGCCTATTACCCCACGCAACTACATCAACAATAATGACATGTTAAACATTAAGCGTTTAATTTGGTGCTGTGCAGGTCATTTAGATCAGAAGCAATCTGTCAGTAGTGCTATTTGGTATTCACTTCGTAATGTGACTGGTGTGCCGAGTCCTGCGAAATTTGAAGTTGAGCACTTACCAGTACTGGCACAAGAGTTTAATCGTATTCTTAGTATCATTGAGCCGTATCTAAAAGCTCGTTACGCATGTGAGGAAGCGTTAATTAAACGTCTACTTCGAGACCGTGAAGATGCTCAATCATTATTGACCAAATTGCTTGATGAAATGAAAGAATCTACATCGGAATTCAATACAGCTTTACAGAAACAATTACCAATGGTTTTTCAGGGTGATTGTTTAAATCTGGTTGAACGTAAACCATGTGGTATTGATCACCACGAATTTAATCGTTGGGCTTAAATTGAGTGAGAGCAAAGCTGTCTAAATGATGGCTTTGCTTTTTTAGTTTCCACCACTTATTCCGTTTTACAGGTTATCTATGAATTATTGAATTCCACCAGATAATCCGTAGAGCCTAAATAAACCAGCTAAAATGCCTGAAAAAATACCAATAAAAATAGCTGCTGATAAGTTAATCCAATAACATGCCAAGGCTGAAACGACCAAAGATACTGCAACGACTAAAGTATGTTTGCGCTCAAAAGCTGCGAGCAAAAAGCTTAAAAATAAAGCGGGTAGTAAAAAGTCTAAAGCTGCTTGTAAAAATTTTGGAAGATGGGCGACTTGATCTGCAAATAAGCCACCTAACAATGAACCAGTTGCCCAAGACATCCAGCTGAACAGACTTAAGCCTAACATCCAAGATTCAGACCACTGCTGTTTACGTTGCGAAAGTTGAATCATTCCACTGGCAAAAACTTCATCTGTAAGCCCCCAAGCCCAAACAGCCGTCTTTTTTAGATTTAATTTATTGGGAATTAAGTTATACAGTGCTGGGCCATAGAGTACATGGCGAATATCTAGTGCAATGACTGTTAGCGCCGTTAACCAAATAGATGAACCACTAGCCAAAAGCGCAACCACAAGAAATTGGCTTGCACCAGCATACATTGAACAAGAAAGAAAAAATGCTTCCCAAGGACTGAAACCAAATTGAGATGCAGAAACGCCAAAGGCAAAAGAAACAGGTAAATAGGTGAGTACGATGGCTTGGCTATCTTTGGCACCTTGCCAAAAAGTTGCTTTTTGAGCAGCCATCTGTTGTTGATTCGACACGATACACCTTGGCTGTAAAACAATTATAAAAACTTGAAAGATTGAGTATTGTAGCCGAATTTAATAGCATAGTGCCGAAATGTTTAATTCGGCAGTTTGATATGTTCAAATCAAAGACTCATTTAGTTTATATCGCCATCCTGAGTGCAAGCGCATTTATATTGCAGGGTTGTGATGATGGACATAACCCAGATAAAAAAGTTGAAATTAAACCAGCGCCGAAATTAACTAATGATGCAACGGTCTATGCGAAAAAGGCATGGACATTAATTAACTCTGTTGACCCTTTAGTTTATGGAAAACAGCTTAATCAGATAAATGATAAGGTTCGCAAACCACTACGTCAGCTGAGTACGGACTGGCGTATTAACGTAAAAATGACAGATTCGGTAACTGAAGGAAAATATGCACTTTGCCGAAAAGCCTTAACTAGTCTAGATGTATGGGCACGAGAAACACTGGAAAATGAAAAAACAGTTGCTCAAAAACAAACAGACTACGAACGTGATAAACAGCAGTGTAAGGAAGCAATTGATAACCCAAATTTAGGAAATACATCTCCGAAATAATGGTAGTAATAAAAAAGCGAGATTTAAAATCTCGCTTTTTTAACACATAAATTAATATTAATTATGGTTTCTTAGCAGTGTTTGCAGTTTTTACAGCATCTTGTTTCATTTGATGAGTAGCTTGATTTGCTTCTTGTTTAGCGTTAGTCGCGCTAGTCATAGCAGCATGTTTCTTCTCATTCATATCTTTCTTAGCTTCTTTTTTAGCAGTCGTTTTGCCGCTCATAGCAACACATTTACCGCCTTTATGATGTGGTCCAGTTCCTCCTTGGAGTTGAGTTCCTTTTGGACATGCAAATGCCGAAACACTTAACATTGCCAATACGCCAGCTGTAAGAATTGTTGATAATTTTTTCATGTTAATCAGCGCCTTGTTGAGTATTATTGCTCAGTTCGAGTGTAAGATGAAAAATTCTGTTTTGGAATATTTATTTTGTGAAATAGAGTTTGAACAATGTTTTATTTTGCAGTGTTATCTAATTTTTTAATTTAATTTTAAGTTTTTATTATATAGATTTTTTTAATCTATTTAACTAGTAGATTTTGCGATTAAATTTAACTTTTCTATGTCTAAAATTTCAATTTTTCTGAACGCAATTTTAATAATATTCTGCTTTTCTAATAAGTTTAACTCATGATTAACAGTCTGTCTTGAGGTAGTGAGCATATTTGCTAATTGTTCTTGAGAAATATGAATTTGTCTTTCTTGTATAAGAATGTGATTACCATAACCTTCCAAAATAAACAAAAGACGTTGAGCAAGTCTTTGAGAAATACTGCGTGTTTGTATAGCAATCTGTTCTAAAAAAACATATCTGAGTTTTTGACTGGTTAAACGAGCAAAGTAGTACCAATAATACGGATTGTCTTTGAGTAATTGATTTAATGGTTTGGCAGGAATATGTAGAACGGTACTTTTTTTCAAGGCAATGGCATCATGTGAACGTGGTTCATGGTCAATCAGGGATATTTCACCAAACCACATAATTGGCTCAGCAATTGCAGAAAGAGCTTCATTACCATTTACATCGACATAACCCAAGCTAATTGAGCCTTCAAGCACAGTGTAAATGCCATCAAAGATATCTTGAGCGCGGAACACATAACTATTTTTTTCAAAAGTAATTTGCTTACCATGCTCTAGAATAAAGTTTTGGAATGCTTCCGGAAGCAAACTAAACCATGTATTTTCTCTTAGTCGATTAATATAAATAAGATCCAATATCAGCCCATCCATGAAAAAATCATTACTTTGTCAAATAGCTGACAACTTTAAGTTTTCCTTATTTGTACAGTATGACTATAGATAGATGAATAGGGAATCACTCATGACAAATCTGGAGCAACAGCTTAGCAAATATGCGGCTTATCATTTAAACCATCAAAATATTTTGACGCATTTTGTTGGTATTCCACTTATTGTATTTTCAATTTTATGTTTAACAGTGAGAGCTGGAGTTGATATTGGCAGTTTTAAACTGACTTTAGCTATGGTGCTGATTGCAGTTAGTACGATCTATTACTTTATTTTAGATAAAGTATTTGGTTTACTCATGCTAATTATTTTAGTTGCTGTGTATCCACTGGCGAGTCAAATTGCTGAGCTTTCTTTAGGACAATGGTTGGCTGCAAGTATTGGTTTCTTTGTGGTGGGATGGGTGTTTCAGTTTGTAGGACATTATTTTGAAAAGAAAAAACCTGCTTTTGTTGATGATGTGATTGGACTCGCGATAGGGCCGTTATTTGTATTGGCAGAATTTATATTTATGCTGGGTTTTAGAAAGCCTTTGCATGAGCGTATTTTACAAGAGGCACGCAGTAAACGAGAGACGATGGATTTAAGTCATTAACAATAAAAAAGCCCCAATATATTGGGGCTTTTTTAGCTTTAACTTAAACGTTAAAACGGAAGTGCATTACATCGCCGTCTTGAACAACGTAAGTTTTACCTTCTAAACGCCATTTACCAGCTTCTTTAGCGCCGTTTTCACCGTTGTATTGTACAAAGTCATCGTATGCAACAACTTCAGCACGGATAAAGCCTTTTTCGAAGTCGGTATGAATCACACCAGCTGCTTGAGGAGCGGTTGCACCAACTTTTACTGTCCAAGCACGTACTTCTTGTACACCAGCAGTGAAATAAGTTTGTAAACCTAAAAGCGCATAACCGGCACGAATAACCACGTTTAAGCCTGGTTCTTCCATACCCATTGCTTCTAAGAATTCAGCACGATCTTCATCTTCTAATAATGAAATTTCAGCTTCAATCTGGTTGCAAAGAGGAACAACGATAGCGTTTTCTTCAGCCGCAAGTTTTTTAACTGCGTCTAAGTGTGGGTTGTTTTCAAAACCATCTTCTGCAACGTTTGCAATATACATGGTTGGTTTTAAAGTCATTAAACCAAAACCACGAACTAATTTACGCTCGTCATCAGATAAATCAGCTGCACGAGCTGGTTTACCTTCGTCAAGTAAAGGTTGGATTTTTTCTAAAACTGCTTTAGTTGCTACAGCTTCTTTGTCACCGCCTTTAGCAACTTTAGTTAAACGTAAAATTGCTTTGGCAACAGTTTCAAGATCGGCAAGCGCAAGTTCAGTATTGATGGTTGCGATGTCGTCTAATGGATCAATTTTACCATTTACGTGAATTACGTTTTCATCTTCGAAACAACGTACAACATGAGCAATCGCATCAGTTTCACGGATGTTAGCAAGGAACTGGTTACCCAAGCCTTCACCTTTTGATGCACCAGCAACAAGACCTGCAATGTCCACAAATTCCATTGTAGTTGGCAAAATACGCTGTGGTTTAACAATCGCAGCAAGTTTGTCTAAACGTGGATCTGGTACAGGAACAATACCTGTGTTTGGTTCAATGGTACAGAAAGGGAAGTTTTCCGCTGCAATCGCTGCTTTCGTTAATGCATTGAAAAGGGTAGATTTCCCTACGTTTGGCAGACCAACAATACCGCAATTAAAACCCATGAAAACCACTCACAAATGTGTAAATTAAAAATTGTCGCTGATTTTACATGAAAGCCATGACAAAGTCATGGCTAGAGCGGGGTTGTATTGCTTTTAAACTTTACGTTTATCAAGTTGCTGGGCTAATGCATCACCAGTCGCTTGTACCAGCATGACTAAAATAATGAGCACTAAAATTACAGCTAACATAATTTGCATATCAAAACGTTGATAACCATAACGATATGCGATGTCTCCTAAGCCACCTGCACCAATAGCACCTGCAATTGCTGATGAGTTAATCATAGTCACAATAGTCACGGTAAAGCCCGCCACAATACCCGGCAAAGCCTCTGGTAAAAGCACATGCCAAATAATTTGTTTACGGTTACAACCCATGGCTTGTGCAGCTTCAATTAAACCTTGATCGACTTCGCGTAAGCTGACTTCTGCAATACGCGCAAAGAAGGGAATCGCCGCAATACTTAAGGGAACAACGGCTGCCCAAACGCCATAACTTGTACCTACAATCCAGCGAGTAAGCGGAATAAGTGCAACCATTAAAATAAGAAAGGGCACAGAACGAGTAATATTAATGACCCAACCCAAAGCCTGATTAATCTTTTGTGAAGGATGAATGCCGTGCTCAGAAGTGCTGACTAAAACAACAGCAATCGGTAAGCCAATTAAAAAAGCAATAAACGCAGATGCACCTACCATGAGTAAGGTATCTACAGTTCCAGTAATTAATAAATCAATGAGCTGGTCGTGCATAGCCAAGTACCTCAAATTGTGCAATTGTAGTTGATGCATCTTGTCGTATAGATGAAAGATCAATTTCTACGTTAGGAATACCGACTAAAAGTGAACCAATAATATGGCCTTGAATGGTATCGACCTGACTTTGATATAAATTGACGGGTGCTTTAAATCTGGCAAGTAGTTCTTGAATATCTGGAACCTGATGTGCTTCAGCTTCATATTTCAGTTTTACAATAATATGAGTTGAATCTTCATCGGGTAGAGGACTGATTTTAAAAGGCAGAGTGATCTGCTCAAGGTTTAACAATTCTTGAGTAATTTGTTGCTCTGGTCGTGAAAATACAGACCAGACTTGGCCAGCCTCTACAATTTCACCTTGGTCAATCACAACGACCTGATCACAAATTTCTCGAATGACCTGCATTTCGTGTGTGATGAGTACAATCGTTAGACCAAGTTCCTGATTAATCTTTTTAAGTAAAGCCAAAATAGTAGCGGTACTTTCTGGATCAAGTGCTGAGGTGGCTTCATCACACAGTAAAATTTCTGGGTGGTGAACAAGTGCACGTGCAATACCGACACGTTGCTTTTGTCCGCCTGAAAGTTGTGATGGATAATGACCAGACTTATCTGCAAGACCTACGAGTGCCAGAACTTCATTTACACGTTGATCGATATCTGCTTTGTTGTAGTTGGAAACTTTTAAGGGCAATGCCACATTTTCCCAGACTGTTTTTGCAGACATTAAATTGAAATGTTGAAAAATCATTCCAATGCGTTGGCGAGTTTGAATAAGCTCGGAATGACTCAATTCAGCAATGTTTTGTTGATGAATATGAATACTGCCTGTATCTACTTGTTCTAAGCCATTTAACGTGCGGAGTAGGGATGATTTTCCGGCACCACTTTTACCAATAATGCCTAAAATCTTACCTTGAGGAATATCAAGGTTAATCTCTTTTAAAGCATGCAGTTTTTGACCCTGCGATTGGTAAAACTTATTTAAACTACGAATTTTGATATGAGGTAGAGAAAAATCAACTTGTGATCCAAAACTCACCATTGCCATTCTCCTTATTTCCAGCCTTGAAACCACATACCTTTACCAAAGTCTTTATCCAGAATATCTTGTGCTTGTTTTGAGTTCTGGAATGCTTTAACAAAGGTTGCAAGTTTTTGGTTTTTATCTTGGTAATCGCGACGAGTCACAAACAAAATTGCATATTTTTTATCGATTGGATCTAAAAATAATGCGCTATGTGGGTCGGTTACCTTTGCCATTTTTAAGTAGTGCGGGAAGCCGAAAATTAAATCGACATCGTTATAGGCATGTGCTGTCTGTGGTCCTTCAACTTCAACGAAGCTCAGCTGTTTCGGATTATCAATAATGTCTTGAGTAGTTGAAAGTTCATTATTAATATCTTTAAGCTGAATTAAGCCAGCACGATGCAATAAAATTAAAGCACGGGCTAAATTAACCGGATCATTTGGAATAGCAACACGTGCATTTAAAGGTAAATCTTCAAGTGATTTATATTTTTTTGAATATAAACCCACATGACTTCCTGAACCCACACCAAATGCATGTAAGTCATAACCCGTTTCTTTAACAGCATTACGTAGAAATACGCTTTGCTGGAAAAAGTTTGTATCAATATCACCGTTTTGTACGGCAACATTGGGTGCTCGCCAATCAGAAAATTCAACGAGTTTGACATGAACGCCTTGCTTTTCTACTTCATTGGCAACGCTTTGTAATAGCTCAGCATAAGGCGGGCTAATGCCAATCGTTAAAACATCATCGGCTTGTTTATTTTTAATATAACGGTAACCGACAAGGCTCAGAACTACGATTAAAATCGTAATTCCGAGTAACCAAGGCTTATGCTGTTTGAACTGAATCGCCATAATCTTTCCGTTATTACTTCCAGCCAGGGAACCAAAGTTTTGGGCCAATCTCAGCATCTAACACAGCTTTAACTTTTGGCGAGTTTTGATAGATCTCAACAAATTTCTTTAATTTTTCGCCCTTATCCTGATAGTCATCACGCACTACAAACAAAATTGCATAACGTTTATTGGTATTGTCATCAAGTAAAAGCGCACTATTAGGGTCAGCTGTTTTTGCTAAACGTAAGTAATGTGGATAGCCAAAAGCCAAGTCAACATCATCAATTGCACGAGCAGTCTGTGGCCCCTCAACTTCAATGAATTGCAAGTTTTTAGGATTTGAAACAACATCTTTGAGTGCAGATAAATGGTTGTTTGAATCTTTAAGCGTAATTAATTTAGCTTGCTGTAAAAGTAGTAGTGCACGACCTTGATTCACCGGATCATTTGGGATGACTACGCGTGCGTTTTGTGGCAATTCATCTAAGCTTTTATACTTTTTTGAGTAAAGTCCCACATGTGAGGCTGCACCTACTGCAAATGCCTTTAATTTAAAGCCTGTTTCTTTAATTGCATTGTCTAAGAAAGGTTGATGCTGGAAAAAGTTCGCATCAATATCCCCATGATTTAAGGTAATGTTTGGTGTGTTCCAGTCAGAAAACTCAACCAGTTTTACATTTAAACCTTGTTTCTTTGCTTCATCTGCAGCAGCTTGTAAAGGTTTTGCAAATGGTGGACTAATACCAATCACAAGTTCATTTGAGCCACTTTGACGATGTTTATTCCATAAGAATAAAGCAACAAAAAGGACTACAACGACTAGGCCTACGCCTAGCCATTTTTTTGAGGCTGTTTGAGCCATGTCTATCTCCAAATTTAAGCGATTATTTCTTCAATTTTTGTTAAGTTTTTGCTGTTGTTATAGGGACTACATCGGAACGCTTGAACAGGGTGTTGTTCTGGTAATTGATCACCCCGATTAAATATTTTGTTCCGTAGTGAACCCATTTTATATGCAGTTTTATAGCGACCACGTTGCTGTAGTTCAGGAATAACCAAGCGAATAAAGTCGTGGTGAGACTCAGGTGCAACTGTACGTGTCAAATTAAAACCATCAATATCGGTCTCATCTAAAAGATGAATTAAGTATTCAGCAACTTCTTCGCCACTGCCCACGATGAGGGGATAACGACCACCTAAAACATGTTGAGCTTTTAAGTCATTTTTCGTGATTTGTTGTTCTTTAAATTTTTCGGTAATCGAAACAATACTGTTACTTTTTTGGTAAGGAATCGCTTCATCGTCGGCAAATTTACTTAAGTCGATGCCAGTTGAACTCGCATAATGCGCTAGGCCTGCTTCAGGACTTGCATACTGACGATATTCATTAAGTTTCTGTACAGCGAGATCATGTGTGTCGGCAACAACAACAGTTATACCGACAAAGACTTTAATGTCATCCGCTAAACGGCCTTGCTGTTCGGCAAACGCACGAATCTTTTTCACTTGTTCGCGTATTTTTTCGGGTTTGTCGCCACCAATAAATACACACTCAGCATGACGCGTCGCAAACTGCATACCTTTTGGTGAAGCACCTGCTTGAAACAGTGTCGGGGTGCGTTGCACAGAAGGAGACACCTGAAAAACACCTTCACTTTGGTAATATTTTCCGTGGTGGTGAATGGTGTGAACTTTAGAAGGGTCTGTAAAAACACGCTGTACTTTATCTTTTTTTACGGCGTCGTTTTCCCATGAACCTTCCCAATATTTATAGCAAAGCTCTAAAAATTCTTCAGCTTGTTCATAGCGAGCATCGTGGTCTTTTAAACCTTTTTGACCAATTAAGCGTTCGGCACTATCTAGATAACCTGTCACGATATTCCAGCCAATACGACCTTGAGTTAAATGGTCAAGACTCGCAAAACGGCGGGCAAATTGATACGGATGTTCATAGCTCAAGTTCACAGTGACCCCAAAACTCAAGTTTTGAGTAACTGCCGCCATAGCTGAAATAAGTGTAGATGGGTCATGGCTCGGAAGCTGAATGGACTCTTTTAAAGTCAGATCAATACCATTTTGATAGACGTCATACACACCTGTAATGTCCGCAATAAACAAACCATCAAATAAACCACTTTCTAAGGTTTTGGCTTGTTCTGTCCAGTAGCTCAGTTCATTAAAACGATGTGATTCATCACGTGGATGTGTCCATAAGCCATGATTGATATGTCCAACACAGTTCATATCGAATGCATTGAGTAAAATTTCTTTCGCTTTAAAATCTGCCATTATAATGTCCCCCGACGAGGCGGTAGAACACCGTTAAGAACATAGTTCCCAATAAAGTAATATTTCCATCGTGCAGCATCATGCAACGTATGTACGCGCGCATTGCGCCAGAAACGGTCTAGACCATCCTGTGACTGACTGCCACGACTTCCTGCAAGTTCAATGAGCTTAGAGGATGCTTTGAGTGCAATATCGCTACTATGAGCACGCACTTTGGCCACATCAATTGAAGCTTTTGCAATGCTTTCAGGTGTGGTTTCAATTTTTGCGGCATCAATTGATTGAGCAGCTTGTTTTAATAACACTTCACTTGCCCGTACATCTACGGCAATGCGTCCTAATTCATAAATCGTTAAAGGATCTTGGTTAGCCGTTTCTACATTTGAATCAATCCATGGGCGAGCTTGATGTACTCTTTGCAAGCTTTCTTCAAAGGCCGCCCGAGCAATGCCTACCTCAATTGATGCATGCATAATTTGGGCAAAAGGGCCCACTAAGGTTGGTTGTAAAAATGCATTATCAAAAGGAATAACATCATCTGCATCTACAAAAACCTGATCAAATTTAACTGTGCCGCTGCCTGTGGTTTTCTGCCCAAAGCCAGACCAGTCATCAACAAGTTTCAATCCTTGTGAACCACTTTTTACAAAGGCTAGGTATTCTCGACCCGCATCATCTAAAACTAAGGTTGGAATACGGTGAGCAAATAAACTTCCTGTGCAGTAAAACTTTTCACCCTGAATGAGATATCCATTTTCGTGAGGACGGATATTCGTTTGTTTATGAGTTGAAGTTTTAGTTTTAAACTCGGCAAGTGCATTACCAAAGCGAGTGCCATTTAAAACTTCGCCGTATAAACGTTGTTTTTGAGCTTCTGTACCAGTATTGCGCAATACTTCTAAAGCATAAAAATGATTTTGTGGAATTTGTCCGATTGAACCATCTGCACCGCTTAAAAGAGCAATCACTTTAGCAACGGTATGACTTGAAACTTCAGCACCGCCATATTGCTTTGGCACTGTAATTGCCCAAAGACCAGATTGGCTCAAAGCATCAATTTCGGTATACGGTAAAATTCGTTTAGAGTCTCGCTCAACTGCGGTTTTTTTAAATTGCTCAGCAAACTGTTTGGCAACTTCTAATGCTTCAGCATCATTTTGAATAATGTGTGCTTGGCCAGATGCCGATGTTTGCTTTGTTTGAACCGATTGATATGAAGTCATGACAATTTCTCCTTAAATCCAGGCATGGCGGGCAGGGAAATGACCATTAAGGTAATAATTGCCAATGGCATGTATTTTCCAGCGAACAGGGTCGTGTAAGGTATGTACACGGGCATTTCGCCAATGTTGGTCTAAATTGTGTTGGCTTAAGCTTGAACGACTACCGCCTAGTTCTAGTAGTTTTTCAGAGATTTGTAGAGCCGCATCATTGGCATAGACTTTTGCTTCAGCAACCAAAATTGAAGCTTTTGCTACCTGTTCATCAGTCACAGTCTGAAGTTGGTCAAGTTCATCTAAATATTCAGCAGCTTCATCAAGTAGTAAAATTGCAGCGTCGAGTAAAATATTTAACTTACCTACTTCTTGCAGGGTGTAATGTTCAAAGCTGGCTTTTTCAACATTTGCATCAATAATTGGACGTGCTTTATGAATAGTCGATAACGTATCTTCAAATGCAGCTTCCGCAATCCCAACATCAATGGCTACTTGTAATAACTGAGAATAGGCACCGCGATAAGTAGGGGCTTTAGTTAATAAGCGTTCATCAAGAATAAGTTCAGGATTAACTTCAACATGATTTAATTTAACCGTACCACTCGCTGTCGTACGCTGACCAAAACCATTCCAGTCATTAATGACTTCAATACCTTGAGCATCTCGATTCACAATCACTAAAACCACATGACCTTCGGGATGAACCGCTTTAATTGCGAGCCAATGCGCAAAACTTGTACCTGTCGAATAAAATTTTTCACCGTTTAATATGTATTTACCGTTTTCAATGGTAAGTGTGGTTTTTAGTGTTTTTGAGTCATGTGTATTACGTTCTGGTCCACCATTAGCAAGACGTTTGCCTGCCAATATTTCTGAAAAAATAAATTGTTTTTGTTGTTCTGTACCCAAGATTTCGACGAGGTTTAACAGACTAATTTGATTTTGTGGAATTTGACCAACATTGGCATCGCCTTTACTTAAAATACGAAAGACTTGAGCCAAAGTTTTATTGGACACAAAAGCACCGCCATATTTTTTTGCAATGCGAATTCCACCTAAACCTTTTTGACTAAAGCTTTCGATTTGCTCAAAAGGAAGTTGGCGTTGTTGATCACGTGTATTACGACCCTCTAAAGCAAAATCAGCCACTTGATAAGCAGCATTAATGGCTTGTTGATCATTTTGAATGACTTGGACGTATGCCGTCGTTTTAGATAGAGAATTAGACATAATGACACCTTGTATTGCTGTCATTACCTTACAAAAGAAATATTTTTCCACTAAACGAGGACTTATGCTCAGCTTATGAATAAAAATGCAAAGCACTTTTTTTGATTTTTAATAGATAAATATAGATATAGAAATTCATTATAAATCAATTAATTATAAAATTTATTGGTTGGGAAAATTACTAAACTGGTTTTAATATGAAAAAGAGCTATAAGTACGGTAAAAAAAGATATAAAAAATATAGACCTAACTGTCAGTGAAAAATGAGCACAATATCCATTGTTTTCATTAAAAATAGCTTCTAAAGTATCTATTTACCTAAGACGATTTTTGTACGAATAGTCAAATAAAAATAAACGTGGAGATTTTATGCGGGTTTTGTATCAGTTTCCTTTGTCTCATTATTGTGAAAAAGCTCGCTGGTTGTTAGACCATAAAGAACTTGATTACGTTGCACATAATTTGATTCCAGGCTTCCATCGTGCATTTGCACAACTCAAAACCGGGCAAAATTTATTGCCAATTTTGAAAGATGACCAACGTTGGATTGCTGAATCAACTAAAATTGCACTTTATCTGGATGATACTTATCCAGAGCATGTACTTTTGCGCCGTGATGAACAACTTCGTCAACAAACGCTCAAGATAGATAGCTTGGCAGATGAACTTGGTGTACATGTACGTCGTTGGGCACTTGCTCATACTTTAGCCCATGGCGACCATGCTTTAGAAATTATGATGGGTGAGCAAGGTTACTTACGCCAGTTTGAAAAAATATCAAAACCTTTCCTCAAAACTTTAGTAAAGAAGAACTATAAGCTTGAAGAGGAGCTAGTAAGTCAGTCAAAAGAGCGTATGGATGAACTTATAAATGAGTTGAATCAGTACCTCATCGAAAACCAAGCACGTTATATGGTTGGAGACCGCTTAAGTCTCGCCGATATCTCAGTATGTTCTATGCTTGCACCTTTACTTGAAATAAAAGGTACACCATGGGAATCCGAAGAGGATGAAGAGGTGTCGCCAGAGTGGAGCAATTATCAGAAAGCTTTACTTGATTTGCCCCTTGGACAATATGTTTTAAGAATATATCAAACAGAAAGAAATGCACGTGTTGATTGGCGAGGCATTTAATCTATAGGTTTTCTAAAAAAGCTCGAAATAAATCGGGCTTTTTTTATATTTGTAGAAATATTTTAATTGTAAAAAACATGACTATAAATTTTATAAATGAATTTTATTAAAACATTTTTATTTATTATTTTGAGGTTGGTTTTGTTTTTAAATTACAAACTTAGACTTTTAGTCTAAATGCCTAATAAAATTAATTTTTCTTTTTATTAATAAAATAGTTTTTCTAAAAACAGTTTTTAGAAAAAATTAAGCCACTTTATTGTGCATGTGTTTACAATGTAATCAAAAATTGCCACATTTAAGTGTAATTAGATGAGCTTAATAATAGACAGAAGATTAAAATATAGATTAAAGTAGAAACATGTGAGCAGTTTTAAAGGTATTAACTCTGCGAAACAGATAAATAATAAGTGAAGCAAATGGATGAAGTCCTACTTGGAAAAGTTGGCTCGATAATTGCAATTTAATAATAAATCACTTTATTTCTCTATAAGAATGATTCTGTAGACAAATAGAGGAATGATCATCAAGGAGTTCTTATGAAACGTTCTGCAACCTCTCTCATTGTTTCAACAATTATGCTTTGTACGGTTGGTGCTACTTCTCAAATACAGGCAGCAGACACATTAGCAAAAATCAAAAGTACTGGAAAAATCGTTATTGGTCACCGAGAATCATCCGACCCAATTTCATACGTTGTTGGAGGTAAACCAGTAGGTTATGCAGTCGACATTTGTAACCAGTTCGCAAATGATATTAAGAAAGAATTGAAAATGCCTGGTTTAAAAGTTGAATACAAGGCAGTCACTTCATCAACACGTATTCCTGAGCTTTTAGCAGGAAATATTGATATGGAATGTGGTACGACTACAAACTCTAAACAGCGTCAGCAACAAGTTGGTTTTTCAACGAACTACTATGCAACAGAAGTGCGCATGGCTGTTAAAGCAAACTCTGGTATTAAGAGTCTAGCTGATTTAAATGGTAAAGCAGTTGTTACGACTCAAGGTACAACATCTGACAAGTACATTAAAATGAATGAAAAAGGTCAGTCACTTAATGTACAAAACATTTATGGTAAAGACCATTCTGACTCATTTGCCATGATGGCATCTGGCCGTGCCGCAGCATTTGTAATGGATGACAATATCTTAGCTGGTCTAATTGCTAAGTCATCTACACCAAAAGCATTCGCAATTGTAGGGCCAGTACTTTCGTCAGAACCTTATGGCATCATGATTGCTAAAGATGATCCAAAATTTAAAGCAGTTGCCGACCGTACCGTAAATAATTTATGGAAAACTGGTCAAATGGACGCTTTATATAAGAAATGGTTCTTATCTCCAATTCCACCAAAAAATACTAATTTAAATATGCAGCCAAGTGCATCTTACAAAAAGCTTAAAGCCCACCCAACAGATGCAGGGATCTAACACGTTCCTTTTGTCCTAAATTTACTTGTGCAAGTGTAAAATCTCATTTGCACAAGTGGTCTATTTTCTAAGATATTCATTTAAGGGGCAAACATGTCAGTCGGCTCGCTAAACTGGACTATATTCTGTGCGGAGTCTAATGAATATGGTGTCGATAAAGCCGCATGGGCAGAATCAGTTTGTAAAGTCATTGGTAGCTCTAGCTACAATGCTTATTCTGAGGCGCCCACATGGTTACAAATGTTAGGTTCTGGTGTCTTTACTATGGTATGGACTGCTGTTGTAGCCTTTCTTATCGCATTTTTATTAGGTTCTCTCCTCGGGGTAATTCGTACTTTACCCAACAAACCGCTTGCATTTATCGGCAACTGTTATGTCGAAATATTCCGTAATATTCCTTTAATTGTACAGTTATTCTTCTGGGCTTTTGTATTCCCAGAGTTCTTACCAGATAGTTTAAGTGCCGGAAGTGGAGACGTTGTAGCAGGTGGATGGTGGAAAAACCTTCTAAATCATCATCCTGCTGTTATTGGTGTTTTTGCTTTGGGACTATATACCGCAGCACGTGTTTCTGAGCATGTAAGAGCGGGGATTAACACAGTTTCTCGCGGACAAAAGTTCGCAGCTTCTGCAATGGGTTTTACAACGGCGCAAAGTTATCGTTATGTGATTTTACCAGTTGCATACCGTACTGTATGGCCAACCATTACTTCAGAAGCAATGAACGTTTTTAAGAACTCAGCGGTTCTATATGCGTTAAGTGTTTTGAACTTCTTCGCTTATACCAAAACCATGCGAGAAGAGACTTCTCAGGACATTATCATTCTTATTCTGTCTACACCGGTTTATTTAATCATTACCTACACCATTAAATTTGTGATGGCATGGATTGAAAAACGTATGGCTGTACCAGGTTTAGGTTCGGGAGGAAAATAATTATGGATTTTTCTCTATTACATAATCCTGATGTTATTGCTGCACTCAAAGAAGGTTTTATCTTCACGCTTACGGTAACGGTACTTGCGATGATGGGAGGGATCCTGATAGGAACTCCATTGGCAATGATGCGTTTATCTAACAGCGCAATCGCAAGTAACTTTGCGAAGTTCTATGTCGATCTATTTCGTGGTATTCCATTAATTCAGGTCATCTTTATTTTCTATTTTTTGTTGCCGAAAATATTTGAGTTTCAATCAGATACTTATTGGGGGCCATTATTTTCGAGTGTTGTGACCTTTGCGATTTTTGAAGCTGCATTTTTCTCGGAAATTGTACGTTCCGGTATTCAGTCTATTTCAAAAGGTCAGGTCAATGCAGGCTACGCTTTAGGTTTCACCTATGGTCAATCTATGCGTTATGTGGTGTTACCGCAGGCCTTCCGTAATATGCTCCCAGTATTACTTACTCAAACCATTATTCTCTTTCAGGATGTGTCATTAGTCTATGTGATTAGTGCACCAGACTTCTTAGGTCGTGCAGATACACTGGCTAATACCTATGGTCCTGAAACAAAAGCAACATTCTACTTAATCGTCGCTGTGGTGTATTTCTGTAGCTCGTTTGTACTATCGCAATTAGTCAAACGCTTACAGAAAAAAATTGCCATCATTCGCTAATTGGAGATTTTAAATGCCAATGATAGACATCCAACATATCTCTAAATGGTATGGTGATTTTCAGGTTTTAACAGATTGCACGACGAGTATTGAAAAAGGTGATGTCGTTGTTGTTTGCGGGCCATCTGGTTCAGGAAAATCAACGCTCATTAAAACCGTAAATGCTTTAGAACCATTTCAGCAAGGTGACATTATTGTTGATGGGGTTTCATTAAAAGATCCAAAAACTGATCTTGCAAAATTCCGTTCTCGCGTAGGAATGGTGTTTCAGCACTTTGAACTTTTTCCGCACATGACAGTTTTGGAAAATTTAACGATTGCTCAAGTGAAGGTATTAAAACGCTCAGTTGCTGAAGCTCGTGAAAAGGGACTTAAGTATCTGGAACGAGTTGGGTTACTTGCGCATAAAGATAAATTTCCAGGACAACTTTCTGGTGGACAACAACAACGTGTTGCAATTGCTCGCGGGTTATCTATGGACCCAATCTGTATGTTGTTTGATGAACCTACTTCGGCACTCGACCCTGAAATGGTAGGAGAAGTGCTTGAAGTGATGGTACAACTTGCAAATGAAGGTATGACCATGATGTGTGTTACTCATGAAATGGGTTTTGCTAAACGAGTATCGAACCGTTTAATTTTCATGGATGAAGGCAAAATTCTTGAAGATTGTCCAACCAATGAATTTTTTGATAATTTAGAGGCTCGTCACGAGCGCGCTAAACTTTTCTTAGAGAAAATTCAGGCAATGCATTAATTGTGACAATAAAAAAAAGAGCCTTTAAAGGCTCTTTTTTTATATCTAGCTTTTAGAAATTATATTTAGCAAGTAAATTTATACGTGAGTAATCGCCTTTATCACCTGCAAATGTTTCACGCTGGCCGTAAGTGTATTCTGCACCTAAGTCAATGTTCTTAACTGGGTTCCAGATTAAATTAACCAGCGCATTATAAATTTCTTTGTTATAGCTGGTGTTATTTAAATTAGTATTAGCGTATGTGCTGTTATCTTTATACTGAACTCCACCAATTGCGAAAGTAGAACGTAATATTGGATTCCATTTGCGTTGATAACCAATAACAGCGCTATCAAATTCTCCTAAGTTGATATCTTGACTAACTGTGTCGTATGCATAAGCAGAGTTGCTATAAGATAAATATCGACCATCGCCTTTAACATGGTAGTAATTCGCCATAACACTATCTTGAGGGGTAATATCATACTTTCCGCCTATGCCGACACCCCAACCAAATTTTTCTTCAGATGAACTATCTTTAGGTGCGACACGGTTTTCGTGAGCAAGCCCATGAAGTTGTAATAAGCCTTTATTATCGGCAGTTTTAAAATCATAACGCGTTGTTAGAGCAGGGAAACGGCTTCCACCCGCAACATTTCCTACTTTTTCAACATCGCCACCTTCTAAAGCAAATAAGATTTTTTGTTGCGCATCAATCGGCTGGGTATAGCGGACTTGGACGGTACGGGTTGTTCCTGTGCCCACTGCACCTGTAAAGTCTAATGTTTCTGGAGATGTATCGGTATTTACGAAAGGTGAAGTCGTTTGACCTGCTAACCATTTACCTAAAGACATATAAGCATGGCGTACACGGAAAGTTCCACTGCCATTGTCGCCATTACCCCCCATAAAGTCGGCTTCAATTTTTCCGGTTAAATCACCATATTGGGTAGGTCGAAGAATATCTAGACCAATACGTGTAGTTGCAGCAGATACATTTAAAGAATCTTGTCTTGGATCATCTTTATTTAATGGGTAATTGGCTGCATTTGAAATGCTTCCATTTGAACCTTTAAAGTCATAAGTTGCATCTACTCGTACGTTTCCATAGAGCTTAACTTGAGTTTGCCCATCAGGCATTTGCATCCATCCAGGTTTGCCTTGTGGAGCAGGTGGATTTGCCACAGTTGCAGTTTGTGGAGCTGCTGGAGTATTAGCTGCAAGTGCTATTTTTTGCTGACTTGATAATTGCTGAACCAGTTGTTTTAATTCACCGACCTCTTTGCGTAAAGCATCTACTTCTGCATCAGTAGCAGCATGGGCTGGCACCATTATACCTGTTAGGCTAACAGCACTCATGGCAAGAACTAAAGTTTTGATTTTTTTCACAGGTATTCCCCACATCGGATATAAAATTTTTCCAATATCTGCATATCAAAAACAGTGCCAACTTTTTTAAATTATGAAAAGTAACTGATTTTATTTAGAAAATACTTATTATTCTTAAATAACATATTGTTTTACTAATGTGTTAAATGAAAAGTTGAATGGATATAAGGCTATAAACTATTGCAAGTGCGCTATAAACGTCATACCACTGCACAGTTAGCAGGCACAGTTAGCAGGCACAGTTAGCAGGCACAGTTAGCAGGCACAGTTAGCAGGCACAGTTAGCAGGCACAGTTAGCAGGCACAGTTAACAGGCACAGATTTGAGTCAACATATTGAAGTAAAGCTTAATTCTTTTTTTAATCGTGTTTGATTTTTAACGTAGACTTGGCTTTAGGATATACTGTTCACTTATAAAGAGTACTGATTGGAGAAAAGAATGGAGTTAGACCGTTTTGATAAACAAATTCTGGAAATTTTGTCTCATGAAGACCTGAATTTGAATGAGCTCTCAGAACGGATTAATCTTTCAGTTAGCTCTGTTCATCGCCGCATTAAGCACTTAATTGAAGCTAATATCATGGGACAGCTTAAAAGAGAAATTAACTTTAGCAAATTGGGTTTTACCTTGCATATTTTGCTACAAGTCTCTTTAAGTAAACATGATAGCGAGACCTTCGATAAATTCCTTTCTGAAATTGAAGCTATTCCTGAAGTTACAAATGCATTTTTAGTCACTGGTCAAAGTGCCGATTTTATTCTTGAATTGGTCGCACGTAATATGGATGACTACAGCGAAATTTTATTAAGACGGATTGGTAAAATTGACAATGTCGTCGCTCTACATTCGAGCTTTGTGATTAAAGAGTACAATGTGTTTAACTGTTATAACTTATTAAATAAGCTATAAAAAAACGCACCAATCGGTGCGTTTTTTAATTTCAATGTTTGGTTTAAGCATCTAATTGAGCTAAAACTTCATCTGAGAATTCAACGTTTGTATAAACGTTTTGTACATCATCAAGATCTTCAAACATATCGATCATTTTGAGAATTTGTTTTGCTTGGTCAACATCTGTAATTTCAGCTTTGGTTGAAGGGCTCATTACAACTTCAGCATTATCAGATTTTAAGCCTGCAGCAGCAAGAGCATCTTGAACATCACCAAAAGTTTCTGGTGAAGTAATGACTAAAATTTCATCTTCTGAAACTTCAATATCTTCTGCACCTGCTTCTAGAGCAACTTCCATGATTTTATCTTCTAAAGAGACATCTTCAAAAGTAATTTCACCACGCTTAGTAAATAGATAAGATACAGAACCCGCAGTTCCTAAATTACCATTTGTTTTACTAAAACAGTGACGTACATCTGGTACTGTACGGTTTAGGTTATCTGTCATTGTTTCAATAAGAACAGCAACACCACCAACGCCATAACCTTCGTAAGTTACTTCTTTTAAATCATCATTATCTTCACCACCCACACCGCGTTGAATTGCACGGTTAATGGTGTCACGTGTCATATTGACAGAAAGTGCTTTTTCGACAACAGCACGAAGGCGAGGGTTACTAGCAGCATCTCCACCACCAAGTCTGGCAGCAGTCACAATTTCACGAATATATTTAGTAAAAACTTTACCGCGACTTGCATCTTGTTTAGCTTTACGATGCTTAATATTGGCCCATTTAGAATGACCCGCCATGGAAGTGAACTCCAAAAATTAAAAAATGCAAAAGTGCCAGAATATTATCATAGGCATGGTTTTCTTGAAAACTGTTGTCCTATGTTTTGTTAACCAATTAAGCACGCTTTGAGATTCTAAATTTAGCTAAAAAAATAGACTCGAAGTTTGTGACTAAATTGGTTAGCTAATCTTTACATCAATATTATATTGCGCATAGAGTTCTTTAATTGTTTCAAGATCCTTTTGCAAATCTGAAGGGTAAATTTTGCCTAAAATACCGCCTTTTTTTGTTCTTGCATTTGCGTACATCAGTACGATTGGCACATTAGCAGCTTTAGCAATATGCCAGAATCCAGTACGGATAGGTCTGCGTTCAGATCCATCTTTTGCACGTGTTGCTTCAGGTGCAATGACTAGATTAAATGTATCGTGACTTTGAAATTTTTCGACCATTTGGGAGACAATATCTTTACTCGCTTTTCGATCTACAGGTATTCCACCTAGTTTCTCAAGAATAGGCTTCATTGGACCTTTGAAAAGTTCCTTTTTTATTAAAGTATGAATTTTTAGGTCTAACACTTGAAACAGAGCAATAGATAAGATTGCATCCAAATTGGAAGTATGCTCAAAACCAATAATAACTTGTTTTTTCTCAAGAATTGTAGGATCTACATCATAGGTCCAACCAACTGCTTTAAAGATAGAATTGCCTAAAAACTTTTTCATAGAGATATGGGAGACAATAAGGATGCGGAATTCTAATATGAGTTTGTCCAAAAAGGTAGAAAATTATCACTGCAGTAAATTTCATTTATTTTAATATTAATACTCAATAAACTTTATATTTATTAGTGCTATATTTTAACTAGTCAATATAAAAATATATAATATATTGGTTTGAGATTAACTTTTATCAGTTCAACTAAGATTTTCAGTTTTAATTAAATACTCGATATATTGCCATTTTTTGTTAGGATCAATCAAATCTTTATCAATCGTTCCATCAATGATAATCCCATCAATAACTGAGATAAGCATATGGGTAAGCGGAGTAGGGTTTTCAATACCAAGCTCTACTAATAAACTAGGCGAATTCAAACATGAGGTGCGACAGTTTCAAAAGCCATATGATAATCAACAAGCTGAGCAAATTTCTCTAATGGTGTAAGCCAATCTAACGCCTTTCTAGGACGAGTATTCAGTGACATGGCAACTTGATTTAAATAATGCTGATCTGCCTGATTTAAATCAATCCCTTTAGGTAAATATTGCCTAATTAAACCATTCATATTTTCGCATGTGCCTTTTTGCCAGGGTGAATGTGGGTCACAGAAATATACATCTATGCCTAAATCTTCTTCGAGTATTTTATGTTCTGACATCTCACGTCCACGGTCATAGGTCAACGTTTTACGCAGTTCTGCAGGTAAATATTTCAGAGCTTCAGTTAAAGCCTTGCGCACTGATTCTGCCTTTGCATCAGGTAATGTTGCCAAGATACAGAGCCGTGTATTTCGTTCAATAAGTGTTGCTATCGAACTTTTATTGTCTTTACCTTTAATTAAATCAGCTTCCCAATGACCCGGTATTTTTCTTTCTTGAACTTCGGCTGGGCGCTCATGAATAGTTTTAATATCCTGTAATATAGAATCTTTTTTAGGTTCACCGTTAGCTTTTCGCTTTTTATTTTCATGACGTAGACAGGATAATAAGTCTTTTTTCAACTCACCCTTGGGTAATGCTCGTATCGTTGAATAAATCGTTGTATGGCTTACATTCATTGTTTGATCCAAATCAGGAAATGTCTTTAAACGCTTTGCTATTTGCTGAGGAGACCATAAACAACGGATCGCTTCAACAATAAATTTCCAGAGGATTGAATCGATTTTGAGTTTTCTGTGACCACGTCTACGTCTAGCAAAAGTGTTATCAGAAGCATATTGAGCTTGATAAACGTCATTGATGCTATTTCTTTTAAGCTCACGATAGATCGTACTAGGATGTCTTTTAATAAGTTCAGCAAATTTTCTGGCTGAAAAGCCTTCTTTTCTTGACTCAAGCATTAATGCAGTACGATCTTCAAAGTTAAGATGATGGTATGACAATTTTATATACTCCATAAACCCTTTAAATTAATTAGGTGGTTTATGTCGCACTTCAAGTTTTACTCTGCCCTATTTAATAAATTGATTAACCAATTTGTATATTCTTGAAATGGTTCTCGAATTGAAGTGTATTGTTTAGATACTTCAATAAATGCCTTCTTAAATAGGCAGCCGTTAAAGTTTTCACTGTTAATCCAGTCGATATACCAATTAAAAATCAGATGTATTTTTTCAAGTGGCTCTGCATCTGGATGTGCATTCAACCTTTCATAAATAGAATTTTGTATATTAATGTTTCTATGCTCTAGGCATTCCATGATTAAACTTTCTTTAGAGGGAAAGTATTTATAAAAAGTCATCTTGGCGACATTTGATTCAGCAATAATTCTATCTACACCCGTAGCATTATAACCTATTTTATTAAAAAGGTTTAAAGCAGTATTTATAATATCTTCTTTTTTTGACATTATTTTTCCATATAGTTAGAACTAATTATGAGTTGGCATAGCTTTTGATTTTTTAATCAATTTGATCATAATCAAAAACATAATTTGATTCAAGTTAATATTATAAAAATAATCTTTATTATTTTTAAATTTTTTTAAATATTCTATTTGATTTAATATAATTTTAATTCTAAGATGGATTTTTAACAAAAGGAGTTTGGATTTTAGCGTAATTCTTTGTTTTTAAAATAAAATATGGAAATCAGATAACTTTAATAAGTTTAACGAGAGTGAATTATGCCAAAAAAATTTGAGAACTTTAATAATCCTAGGAAAAAGGCACTCGCAGGGATGAAACAAAGCATTTCAGCTGAGCTTTGGGATAAAAATCTAAATTTTTTAAACCAATTAAGAGTTAAGATTTCAAAACATCCTGTTTCTCATCATCCCGCAATAGAAATTTTAAACAATGGAGAAATCAGTAAACAAAATTTAAAGCGTATTCATTTAGAGTATCGCCATGCAATTGTACAAACTTTTACAGATGCTTTATTAATGGCTCAATATCAGACAAAGCAATTAGAACCTAAATTGCATGCTGGAGCCAAAATGTTCCCGCGTTTTCTTTTAAGTCTGAATATATTTGATGAGTTCGGATTCAGGCCTGGTGCTGACCGAGATGGTTATTATCAAGGAAACCCTGAATATGCTCATTATCCATTATTTGAAGATGTTTTGAATGATTTTGGAGTAACTGAAGAGGAGCGTCGCAACTATAAGCCAACAGAAATCGCGCATCAGGTGAGAGATTTTTTAGAGAATTCTTATAATGACTATAAAGCTGTTTCTGCTTTATTAGCTGTGGCTGAAGAAGAGGTGATTTTGTATAGTCCACCTTTGCGTAAAGCAACCAGTGCTGTCGGTATAGATGTCGAGGGTGGTGGTTATTACCATGTTCATGGCATTTCTGAAGATGAAACTGCCGAGGCTGCAGATGATGATCATGAAGAAGATTTATGGTTCATTTTGATGCAGGCTTGTACTGAAGAAGACTATATTTATTTAGAAAATCTATGCCTTGAATATTGTAATTTGTGGGAAAAATTTTGGGATGTTCAAATGGAGATATCAAAATCAATGCCTAAACAAAATTTGGCTTAAGAATATCTCAAATATTGAACTCATAATTTATAATAAACATAAATACTAAAAGGAATATTGAAAATATGGAAATAGCAAAACTCTTTTAGTCTTTAAGTGAGCAATCTTTGAATCGTGTGTGCTATTCATTTGTATTTTAAGATATTCAGAATTATAAAACCCCCAAAATTAAATTTTTAGGGGGTTAAATTTGGCTAGCCAATAAATTAGAGAACTTAAATGTTTTTATTTAAACTTAGATTAATCAGTTGCTTATGATTTTTTCTATGCCATTAGTAATTGGGTTTAGTACTATTTAGGGGTAGATGTATTCTGGTCATTGTAAAATCGGAATATCCTTACAATGAGATTGTATTTGCATAATATTGTTGGTCAATTCAATCAATAAATATGAGTTTATCCCTAATATATTAATAATTTATAAGAGTTTACGATTGGCGGTGGATCTACATTATTTTTTTAAATGTTGATTTATATTAGCTTGCTAAATTGATTTCGATGCAAATTTATAGCAATCCTAGCATTATTGCTCGAATAACTGCTGAAATTTTATTGTTTACATTGAGTTTTTGCATTGCATTCACCACATGAAAAGTTACGGTTCTCTCACTAATAGATAGAATTAGCGCGATTTCTGAAGCAGTTTTTCCTTCTGCACTCCAACGCAATACCTCTTTTTCTCGGTTAGATAACTTAAGATTTAAATCACGGAACTCTTTGTCATTCACGATTTTGGCAAGACTACTATGCAGCATTTGAGCAAGCCAAAACATTTTTGAGGATTGCGATTTTTGTTCTTGTTCAGAAATTGGATCGGCTGATCTGGCAAGTGTGAGCATGCCTTGCGTACCAATTAAATCTCGACATGATTGTGACCAACCAACGCTCAAGCCAAATGATTGTGCTTCTTCCCAAAAATCTTTTAGTGATTGTTTGTTTGCTTTTCGGCTAGACCAAATAAGTGGTTTTAATGAGCTTAGACAATGGCGCACTGTTGGATCAATAACAATATACCGATGCTGAGCATAACGTTGCTGCCATTCTTCGGGATAATTATTTAATAAGATTAACTTAGGTTGAGTAATAGAGAGTGGGATATGCATGCCATAAGCACAATAATTATATCCCAGTTGCAAGCTAATGGACTTGGCTGTATCAAACAGCTGATCCGTATCTTTTGCATTTAAAGATGCAGAAAGCAGATCTTCTTGCCAATTTTCCATGTTTTCCCCTTGTCCTTAATACATAAAATTTTATTAAAAGTATTTGATTTTTATGGTCAAGTATTCCCTTGATAAGATTTTTATAACTGCAAATTATTGGTATTAATTGGTTAATAAACAAACTGCATGAGTGGTCCTTGCTGCTTTGACTTCGGTCTCACCAATTCACCATTAATAATATAATAGGTTTTAAATTGTATATTAATTATACATTATATTTAATCTTTAATTAAAGCTAAGTTTTTACCTACGAACAAAAGCTAATCATGAATAAGAAGTAAAAGCTCCTGTCTTTTAATTATAAATGATGCGTTTATTTTGATTGCCCTTAAATATGAAAATTCGTGTAGATGACAAAAAGTATGAATCTGCTGCACTATAAAATTATAGTGCAGCAGATTGATGTGATTGGTTAGATTTAACAAGAACCCCAAACAACACCAGACCAAACAGGATTGTTGTTAAGATAGAGTGTAATTTTTAAACCTTTAGGGATACCCCATGTTGTACAAACATCACCACAGACTTTTAGTGTGGCGCCAATTGGAATATTAATAGGAGATGGGAAGCAAATTTGCCCAATGATTGGAAAGTTGAAGCATATTTTGTTTGTTTTTGGATCATAAGAAGCTGAAACACAAGCTTGGAGGTTTAATGCTTGAACTCCAGCTGAATCTAGTTGGCTTTTGAGGCCTTCTACAGTTATATTATTTTCAGCTGTTAAGTTATTATTGTCACTTGCTAAATTAGCGTTTGCAGGTTGATTTTCAAATCCGACTTTTGTGTAGTCAGGGATCACGTCTTTTTCACATTGACATTTGCTCATTTTAATACTTCCTTTTAAATCTTCGTACTCATCTGGCTTTTCCGAAATTCGCCCCATTTATTTTTTGTGGTTTCTGGAATCCACAGTCACTCCGGTATGGAATGATTTCTTGTAGGTAGATGCATTTATAAGATTCCGTGATATCAATACATCTGCTTATTCTTTGATCAAAATTTAATGGTTTTTTTGAAAGGAAATAACTGTAATTTTTTACGGTTTTTAAGCAAAAAATGATGTTTTTGAGCTTTGAAAGGGGCAAGTTCAATCAGTTGAACTTTTTAACGATGATAAGAAGGTGTAATGGTTTAATGATGTAATTTTCACTGTTGTTTTTTCACAATCATTTATATTCGGAACTAAGAAAAATTCTTTAAAAACAAATATTTTTTGTTTTAAGCTACAAAGTATGGCTTTATTAAATAATGAAATAGACTAGCGTACTCATGATGGGTAATTGTCATAAGTGAAAATTTTTAACTACAGTCTGACGTGTTATTAGTAGGAAGTTGAGAACATTCATAGGGAGATGAATATAAATACTTTTATTGTCTATCATGCACAGTTCAAGAAAACATTATGAAACCGCTTGTGCTAATAGGAAAAGGGGTAAGTAGCTGAAATTTTAAATTTTCCGAAGATAGATCGTTTTACTTTCTTTTTTAGTAATGAGGTATTGAATGATAGGACAGATATTTAATACTGATAAGAAAGACAAGATATTTAAAAATTAAATAGTGTGAAGTTTGACCTATAAACCAACGGATTATTAAAATTATGAACCACTGAAAAGATATAAAGATCCAGATGTTCTGAAAAATAGAAGACATTAAAAAACCTCATAACCTAAAAGATTATGAGGTTCGAATTTGGTGGGCCCACCGTGACTTGAACACGGGACCAACGGATTATGAGTCCGCTGCTCTAACCAACTGAGCTATAGGCCCTATAAGAAAGAAAAGCTTTTATTCTCAAGGCTTTTCAGTGCCTGCAATACTAATCAATTTTTTGTTTAAACACAAGTATTTTTCAAAACTAGATATGCAGTAGACCTGAAAAATATTTTGATATATTGTTAATTATCACAAGCGATACGGATTTTAGCTTATGAGCACTTCACGAGTAAAGCTAACCAAGTCATTTATTGATCAACTTAAACTCATTCCAGCAATTTATCGCGACAGTGAGATTATCGGCTTTGCTATTCGTGTGAATAATTCTTATAAAACATATATTATAGAGAAGAAAATAAAGGGTAAATCTATACGTTGCAAAATAGCTGACTATGAAAAAATTACTCTTGAAGACGCACGTGTACTTGCACGGCAAAAGTTAAGAGATTTATCTGATACCAGTCTTGCTTGTATTAAAAATGGTGAAATATTAAAAAATAATTTAAATAAGGAATATTATCAGCCCACTCTAGCAGAGTCTTTCCAAGCATATATCGATCATCATAAACTGAAAGAAAGAACACTTGCTGATTATAAAGAAGTTATAGAAAAATACTTAATAGACTTGAAGGAACTTAAATTAATTTATATTACTGAACAAATGGTTATAGATAAGTATACTCAGCTATCTAAAAGTAGTTATGCAAAAGCCAATTTGTCTATGCGTGTTCTGCGAGCTATTTATCATTTTTCAGTAAAATATTATAAAAATACGCAAACAACAATCCCAATCATGAACCCGATTGCTTTGCTGAATTCAAGAGAAGTATGGCGAGAAATTCCAGTTCGAAATGATCATATTGATATAGATAATTTGAAAAAATGGGTTCATACAATAGTTGAATATAAAAATAGGGGGAAGGAGAATGAAACAAATAAAGATTTTTTATTCACGCTTGTCCTAACGGGACTTTTTAGAAATGAGTGTGAGTGTTTACGTTGGGAAGATCTAGATTTACATGAAGGAACACTTTCTTTTATAAATACTTATAATAATGAGATTTATAAACTTTATATGGGTGATTTTTTATGGCTTTTAATGAAAAAACGTAAAATGCAAATGGGGGGAGAGTGGGTTTTCCCATCTGCAAAATCTAAAACTGGTCATATTGTTAATATTTCTAAATTCCGAAAAAAGATAAATGAACAAAGTAATATTTCTTTTACTTTTCAAGATTTACGTAGAACATTTAATTTTATTGCAAGTAATTTAAGTAATGAACCTATATTTATAAAAAACACAAATGAAAAGAAAATAATATTAGAATCTGACCATGTTGTTCATGATCAAGATATGCGTCACAAAATGAATAGAATTGAACAAATCGTTTTAAGTTCATATAGAGATGAACTTATTGCATTAATGAACATCAATTCATAAGAACTTTTATTCTCAAAAATAAAAAAACAAAGAACCTACACCCCTTATCAAATAAGTCTAAGTTTTGTCTGTAAAACGCAGAATGAATATTTCTTCACATTTTTCACAACTATTTGTAATTGATGAATTTTATACTTGACTAAATCACTTGGAATTTATACAGTACCAGAGTATTTTCTCATAATTATTAATATTGCTTAGTCCTGAAATACAGTAAGAAGCCTATTCACTATGAATAGGCTTTTTGCTTTTTTTAATGGGTAAGCTTAGATAGGCTTGATTGAATAGTTTGAACCAGTTCTCTTGCAGCTTTTGATAAGGGTTTATCTTGGAGCCAAATAAGATAAATAGAGAGCGGCAAATAATTTTTTGTATTTTTAAAATCTAGTTGAACTAAATGCCCCTGTTCAATTTTTTCTTTTACTAAAGATAAAGGAAAATTTCCCCAGCCTAAACCTGCCTCAACCATATTAATAGCGGTTTGTAAATTATTGGTTTTCCAATACATTGCTCCAACGATTGAACGTGAGTCCTGCATATTTAATTCAGTACTTGCGACCACAATTTGTCGGATATTAATTAATTCTTCAATAGAAATGAGCTTGTTCTTTTGTTTTAAAAATGGATGATCAACAGAAATTGTGGCGACTAAAGTTTCATTCATAACTAATTGTAAGCTTTCACGCATTTTTATATTGAGATCTGAACCTGCAAGGCAAAGACTAATATTTTCTGTATAGAGCAAATTGAGTATATCGTCTTGTGGAGCTGTAATAATTTCTATATTGAGTAACGGAAATTTATCAGCCAATTGTTTTATCGCTTTAAGAAGTAAATCGGTGTTGGCATCTGAAACAACACCAATTTTCAGTTTACTTTCTAGTCCTAGAGAGAGCTCATACGCATGGGTACCTAATAATCTAAGTTGTTCAGCAATAATTCGTGCTTGAGGTTCTAATGCTAAAGCCGCAGAAGTAGGAATCACTTTACGGTGAGTACGTTCAAATAGATGATAACCAAGCTCTGCTTCGATATTGGCAATAGCCATACTCACTGCTGACGGTACTCGACTTAATTTGCGGGCCGCAGCGGAAAAAGATCCGGTATCTAACACAGTTAAGAAAAGCTCGATATTTTCGCTATTAAAATTCATTTTGATATCAGTACAACTGAAAGCTGTTAACTTTAATTGTGATTTTAACTGAAACTAAAATAAAAGTAAGTTAGAAAAGTTGATTGGTTATGCAAGGTTTAAAGCGTCGTATTGTTTATGTTTCTTCATATGAAGTTATTGGAATGGTAATTTCATCGGTAGGTTTAGCACTTTTGGCTGGAGACAGTGTAGAGCATACTGGCCCACTTTCAGTGATGATTACGACCATCGCGGTAACATGGAACTTTATTTACAACATTCTTTACGAAAAGTGGGAAGCTCGGCAAGACAGTAAGTCACGTACTGTTAAACGTAGAATCGTACACGCGATCGGATTTCAAATCACTTTAGTGATATTCTTAATTCCGCTTATTGCATGGTGGATGGATATTTCTCTCGTTGCAGCATTCTGGCTAGATGTTGCCTTTATTATCATCATTCCAATTTATACATTTATATTTAACTGGACGTTCGATAAATTATTCGGATTACCTGTTTCTGCACAGATTAAGCCTATTCAAGAATAGATAAAATTTCAAAGAGATATCAAAGTATTGATCTATTAACTTTGATATCTCAACTGAAATTATTTGATTTGTTCAAGCTCAAGATTTTTTGAAACTTTTATTTGAGCTCTTTTTGCTAGTACATAATATAAAATTGCAGTCGATAACAATCCAACTAACCATGATAAATCAATACCGCCTAACATCTCAGCAATTTGTCCTTTGTAGAATTTACTATCAATAAAGGGAAGCTGAAGTAATATGCCAAGAAAATAGCAACTAATACCAATGGTGTTCCAGCGGCCATATTTTTCATTTGGGTCATATAGTGCGTCTACATCACATTCTTCTTTAGAAATAAAATAATAATCAACTAAATTAATTGCACTCCAAGGAATGAAGAATGTCAGAAGAAATAAAATAAAAGCTTTGAATGCACTTAAGAAGGTATGTTCACCTACAACTGCAATGAACGTCGAGATTAAAACCATTGCAAGAACAATGATAAGTCGGGTTAGTTTTGAAATTTGTCCAGTTGGTTTAAAGCTATTCCAAATGGTCGCTATACACATAAAACTGCCATAAGCATTGAGTGTCGATAAAGTGACCTTCCCAAAAGCAATACTAAAATATAAGAAAGTAATGATGAGAGCGATGGGATTCATACCTACAACATACTGAACTTCATTACTAACAAAATTACCATTTGAGACCTGAGCAATTAATACGCCAAGTGTCATGGAAATTTGTGAACCGATCAAAGAGCCAAGACCAACTGCCCAAAATACCGGAGTTGAAGATGTTTTTGTTGGTAAATAACGCGAGTAGTCGGCAACATAAGGCCCGAATGAAATTTGCCAAGAAGCCGAAAGAGAAACTGCTAATAGAAATGATGACCAGCTAAAGTGGCGTACAGCAAGCAATTCTGAAAAATTCGAGAGGGCCAAAATTTGAGTAAGAATAATAACAAAAGCAATTAAACCGATAATGCTTGCGACTTTTCCTACCCAATGAATCAACCGATAGCCAATCGTTGCAAATGCAATAATGAAACAAGCATAAATTAAAATACCTGTTGTATTACTGACTTGTGTAAGGTGTGCAAGTGCTTTGCCTGCGAGTACTTCACCAGTTGCGGTAAAGCCAATATACATCAGGCAAACCAGAATAATAGGAATACATGCACCATAGACCCCAAATTGCACCCGACTCGAAATCATTTGGGGAAGGCCAAGTTTTGGTCCCTGAGCTGCATGCAAAGCCATAACAGCCGCACCAAAGCACTGTCCAATAAATAGTCCAATGATTGACCAAAGCACATCACCGCCTAATACGACGGCTAAAGCACCCGTGACAATCGCTGTAATCTGTAAATTAGCACCAAACCAAAGGGTAAATTGGGCGAATATACTGCCGTGCCTTTCATTTTCAGGAATAAAGTCAATACTGCGGTTTTCAACAAACCCATTTTTAGATGTTCCTGTTGCTGAATCCATATAACACTCTCCTTATCCTTTAAGAGCTTTTCTTTTATTTGAGTCTATTTTGTACAAACAAATACAAACATGTATATACAAGTAATTCTAAAAAGAAGCAATGGGTCAGTGAAATCACATTTATAAAATTTTTACGTCTATAAGTTTAAATACGATGGAAAATTCAACGGGGCTATAATCATTTTTATAAGTATGAAAATGTTTAATCAAAAAGTTAATTTTATAAAAAAGCCCTCCAATGAGGGCAGATAGTCAGACTTCAGCATCAAGAATGGTCTGAAAAAATTCAGGTAGTTCTGAAAATTGAACTAATTGAGTTTTATCATCATGCTTATAATAGTATTGATAATGTGGTGTTTCAAAAGCACTATCGAGATATTGAGTTGCATCGGAAAATTGGGCTTTGGCAACAGGTTTGTCTTTTTTAAATTTAACAATGATAGGATTTACAGAGTTTAATTTAACGGGTACACCATTTTCAAACTTGGCAGTTTCAATGAGTAAAGAGATTTTAAAGTCACCAAATACAGCACAAAATTGGCCTCCTTTTTCTGTTTTAATTTCACGATCGTGAAACAGTTCTTTAAATAAATCTTTTAACGATTCTCTGTGCTTGTCTAAGGCTAATTGAAAATCATGATCTTGCTGTTCTAGTTTCTCTTGCTCTTCTTTTAGCAATTTGGCCTGTTTTTCGATTGTTGTAAAATCCAAATTCATCTTAATTTCTCCTTGTTGTATTTTTAAAACTATATATGGCAGCCATTTGTTAAGTTTTAAAGAAACATACAATCTTTGTTACAACGCAATAATTAAGATGAATTTGTGTGACTACTATTTCGTACAAGGTTTAGCCATAAGTGTCGGACGCTTAATGTGAATAAATCCTCCACTACTTAGAACACCGAGCATGACCAAAACAGTACCTATAAGCTGCCAGATATTAAGTGCCTGACCAGCCAATAGTGCCACCAACATGCTAAAAACTGGAACAAAGTTAAAAAAGATTGATGCTCGACCTGCGCCTAGTTTTTGAATGCCATTAAACCAAAATAAATAAGCAATCATGGTAGAGCAAATAATGACGTAACCCATTGCCAAGTGTGCAGTAATTGGTGCCATAACTACTGCTTTGATTGGATGTTCGAAAATTAGGCTTAATGTGATTAAAGTCAAAGCACCGAACAACATAGAAAAAGTTGTAGTTTCTAGAGATGTAGCATTTTTTACATAGCGACGTGATAACACATTGGCTAAACAAAAACTGATACCACCGAGTAAGATAAATAAGTCACCGATTGCTATTTTTAAATGAAGTAGCGTTGATAGATGACCATGACTAATAACAAAAAGCACTCCACTTAAACCAAATACAACACCAATAGATTTAGCAAGTGTTAATTTTTCTCCATCAAGCAAAATTGCTAACAGTAGAGTAATCAGTGGAGTAGTTGCCATGATTAAAGCACCATTGACTGCCGATGTTGTTTGTAAACCGTAGAAACAGCCTATATTAAAACCAGCAATACCTATAATTCCAATAAGCAGATAGATAAGTAAATTCTGCCGTAAAGCATCCCAACGCAATTTACCCGTAGCCGAAAAAATAATAAATAGCCCAAGGCTTGCAAGTGTAAAGCGCTCAGCTGCTGCTGAAAGTGGAGGCATATGTTGGATGATATAAGACATTGCATTAAATGCTGAGCCCCAAAACAGCATTGTGATTACAACGCCTGTATAGGCATAAACCATTGTTTTATTCATGATGGGACTCCGAAAAAGAATGTCTCTATTCTGAGTAATCACTTAAAGGTGTACAATTCCATATTAATTCATCTTTGATGTGAAAATTTGCACAATGATTGATTGGGAAAATTTACATTACTTTTCAGTTTTTTCAGAAGAGAAATCACTTTCAGCTGCCGCAAGAAAGTTGGGAGTCGACCATGCTACTGTTGCAAGAAGAATCGCACAGTTAGAGCAGAACTTAAAATTAAAGCTAGTTGATCGTAGGCCACGTACATACGTACTTACTTCAGATGGAGAGCGGCTTGCTAAAGTTGTAGCTCGTATGATGGAAGAAACTTTTTCTATTGAGAGACTTGCTCAGGCTGGACAGCAGGAAGTTACAGGTACTGTTTCTATTAGTATGCCTCCGTTAACTGCTGCTCACCTCATCATGCCTCAGCTTGGAAAGTTTTATCGCCATTATCCGCAGTTAAAATTACGTGTACTTGGTGATGTTCACTATGTATCTTTGCTGCATAGCGAAGCGGATATAGCTGTGCGATTTGGACGACCTAAAGATGATTATTTAGTTGCTCGTAAAGTTGGGGAAATCCCTTTTGGAATATATGCTGCTCCAAATTACTTAGCTGCTACGAGTGAAGAAAATTATGAATGGATTAGTGTGGAGGTCGGTGGTGTACATGGACAAAAACAACAAAAATTAAAAGAAAGATTAAATAATAAAGAGCCGATTATGATGACTAATCATCCTGAGTTGCAATGGAGAGCCGCATGTGGGGAAGTGGGTTTAGCTGTTTTACCTGATTTTTTAGGTGGTCTTGGTAACTTAGAGAAACTTCCAGATGACCAGCCGATGAGTGCAGAAATCTGGTTGGTGACTCATGAGGATTTAAGGCATAGCCCAGCTGTGCGAGTAGCAATTGATTTTCTTGTGAGTTGTTTTGAGTCTTTTAAAGTCTAGATTTCGTTAATTAAAAATGAGTTTATATTAATCAATTTAAAAGCTGCTGTAGTTCAGCAGCTCCTTCAATTTGACAGATCTTCCAAAGCTCACTTTTATTGCTCTACGTAAATTAGATTGGTCCCGATCAGAGTTAAAATTAATGTTTTAGTGCTTCTGGTTGCGACGTTACTTAAACTATTCAGGGAAGTGACCTGCATCTTCTCGCCCTTGTTTTAAAGCTAGAAAAAAACATAGTAGAAAAAGTAAACCAATAAAAAATAAGAAAAAATCTAGATTGCTAATACCAAAACCAATTGCCGAAGCCCCTAAGCTTAATAATAAAATGCAAAATATTTTCCAAAAAATGAGCATGCTGTTTTGTTGTAAACACTTGAAGTTAGACTGTAATTGAAGAATATTTAAAGATTTTTTTATGTTTTTTTTCTTATAGGTTGTGTAAAACTTTATAATTTTTAGACTTTAAATACAGTGAAATGACATTCAACATTAAAAAAGACGATGTAATAGATTTTTTAGCTATATTGAACATTAATCTTTGTAAATTTCAAATTTTCTTAATTAATAGAATGGTAATTCTTTAGAAAGTCTGTAGAATAGTGATATTGAATTTTATTTTTAATTTAATTGTATTTAAAATTAAACAGTTAGGTGTGTTTATCAAACCTTTGTTAAAAAAAAGGCTTGATATTTAAGTTAAATTTTGGAATTATAGTGATGCAAATTGTGATCTATTTCCCACAATTTGTATTTCAGGTTAAGTGGTTATCACTAATGCTCATTGGCTTTATTCGCTTATGAGCATTTTTTTAATTTATTAGTTAGTAAAATTTAAAAATTGTCATTATTTAAAATCCTTTTTGTTTAGTGTTAATTAAAAATAATAGTTTATATAGCTTGATTCACACTACAAATAGAGACGTAATAAAACTCAGTTTTGTATAAGTTTACTGCTAATCATATTGAATGGTTACAGTTGCATTAGCTTTGACTTCACCCGCTGTAACAGTAGTTGCTGTTTGATAGTAAAGTGCTGTTAAAGGCACATCATATTCTACAGTTTGATTAGAACTTACAGTACCAATATCTAGTGGGTTCCCTTTTTGAATAGGGCTGTTCGCACCATTCATATTCCATAAAAGCTCTACACCAACGCCGTTCGCTTTTGTTGAATCAGCAGCACTATTATTAATAACCTGATTATTTGAGCTATCCGAATTATAGTCAAAGCTTAAGCTCAATGAATTGCTGGTAGGTACTCCTGAGTTATTCTCGCCTCCATTACAAAGAATAGATAGGTTAAAGTTTTTTTCACCTTGCGTTGAACCAATAGCTCTAAAACCTGATTTTGTTACTGTGGGAAGTTGCACAACAGTATTTGGACCATTTTGAATTTCACAAGATGATGATGCAATTAGAATAGGGGAGCTACCTAGTACTGTGGTTGTTAAGAACGGACGGTTTTGTTGTCCTGTCACATAGTAGGTACTGTATCGACCCGCCACCAATGCACCAGAACCTGTAGTGGCAGCAGTTTTAATAATTTCCAGAACAATGTAGCCTGGTGAAAGTGTATAGGTTGTGTGAGGCGTCAATGTAAGTTTATAAGGGTAATAGCCAGAAGCGTTTGAAGAGTCTGTTACTTCACGATAAATTCGAATGCCTATACCAGGAATGTTTGTAGCATATACATTGTTGCCTATTGAGCTAATTGGATAATTTAGTGGTAATGCTGCTGTAATTTGGTCACCTGGACGGTTACACGTTGCCGTAGAATTATTTGGCGAAATCGTAAAAGTATTTTTTGTAGAACTGTGCCTATTGGATCAGTCGGACGAACGATAATCGTACCAATTGTTATAGGAATATCTACTGTAGTAAAACCTTTGCTTAAAGTGCAGTTTGCATAAGCTTGGTTATAAATAAATAGACTAGTTACTAATAAGCCACTTTTCATTAGTACTTTTTTCATTTGCAGATTGCCTCTGTCATAATAATTGATTGTTTTTCCTGAGAGATTTTTGATTGAATGTCATATTCAAGTTGACATTCCTCATTATTCCTTTCACCCCACCTCACATACAGATGATCGTGGATTAGAGGTGTACGTAAATAAATTCGACTACCTTGGGCGACCATCCCAACTAATTCTTTGTTTTGGTTAAAAACTTGTGCTGCAAAAGGAAGATGAGTACCCGTTGAAGTTTGGGTATTAATGAAAAGTGCATATCCAGTTTTTGTCGAGAAATTTACCTTGGTGATGGATCCAGCATAAGGTGCTATACGATGACTTGTTTCTGAAAGCTCCACATTTGAAGGCATGCCTTGAGGATCTAAACTAATGTCATTTAAGCGATAAGGCGTAACATAGGGAATAACAGCATATCCTTGCTTATTAATACTTAAACCTGTTGTATTACCTACTCGTGCACCAGTAGCCTCAGGAGCATAGATCAATACCATCGTTTGGGCCTGGTCTGGTCCAAATAAAATACCTTGAGAGTGGGCAACAATGTTTCCATTTAAATTGATAATTTCTTGTTGATATGTATCGGATTGACTATAAGAAGCCCCTACGGTGGTGTAGTTAGTACGATAGTTGCCATTAATATTTATGTTTGTCTGAGCTTGATCTTGATAGGTAACGGATGAACCATAGTCGAAGCGGTTGCCGATATAACCACTCATTCCTAAAGTTTTACTATCTTCTGAAATAGAGCTATTAAAATTAACTGTATTCTGATCCTAGACAGTATCGTGGACAACAAATCCCTCTAAATTCTTAAAATATTTCTTCTCAAAGGCTTCAGGGCTTAACCAGCCATTTGCAGAATGTCTTCTGACCCGATTGTAATAAATCTCAATATAGTCAAACAAGACAGCATTCGCTTCTTTTCGAGTGGCAAACACACTGCCATGGACCACATGACCTTTCAATGTATGAAAGAAGCTTTCAGTCACTGCATTATCCCAACAGTTTCCACGTCTAGACATACTCTGAGTACAATCATTTGTCAGTAACAGCGCTCTAAAATCACGACTACAGTACTGTGAACCTTGGTCCGAATGAACCATAACACCAGTTGGATAACCCTGACGAGCCATTGCATAGTTAAACGTATCACACACCAACTGGCGGTCTATTCGATGGCTGGTTTGCCACCCCACGATACGACGACTAAATAGATCCAGCATCACACATAAATACAGCCAACCTTGCTTGGTACGGATATAGGTAATATCCGTTGTCCAAACCTTGTTAGGCTGAATGACTGTAAATTGACGCTCTAACAGATTGGGTGCTGTAGGCAAACGATGGTTTGAATCAGTCGTATGCTTGTATTTACGCGCAATCCTGCTGCGTAAACCCAGATTTTTCAGCATTCTTCCAACAGTGCGTTCACTCATGCTGTAACCTAAATCATGCATGTCATGTACCAATGAAGGTGCACCCAATCGTGCATGATGCTGCCAATATACGGCTTTTAAATCATTATATTTCTCTACCGTATTGGCCTGACGTTTTCGCCAGGCATAATAGCCTGAAGTGCTGACACCTAGGTATTTACAGGCAGAAGATACCGTGACTTCATTCATATCTAGATCTTGAATTACCGTGTACTTTTCTTGGCATGATCTGTTAGAAAGTACACATGCGCTTTTTTTAAGATGTCATTGGCTTCCTTGAGCTGTTTGACTTCTTTCTCTAATTCCAAGATCCGCTGTTGTTCTGGTGAAAGTTGACGTTTGCTTGAACCCACTGGATTGGTTTCACGAATCCATTTGTCTAAAGTTGAATAACCCACACCTAATTTCTGGGCGATTGCAGCTATAGGCTCGTGTGAGTTTGAAAGTGCATAATCAATTGCTTGCTGTTTAAATTCAGCACTAAAACGTTTGGCCATTTCTTGGATCTCCAAAGTTAACGTTACGTTATCTTTAGAGGGAAGTACTGTCCATTATTTTGGCTAGGATCATTCTTCTTAAATTTGAGTGGAAAGGATAATGACAATAAATATTGTGTTTCATGTCCTGAATCCTGTTTTTCTAAGTCAAGTTCATGCCTAACTGCAGAAATACTGTAAGTTAAATCTTTAAACTGATTACTGTATCCAAATTGAAATTGTTGATTACGATTAGGTTGATTCCAGTAATTAATCCAAGAACCCACTAAGTAAAAATTACCCCATTGGTTCGGAAGACCTTGGTTTAATGTGATCTGAAATTCACTTTTTTGTTTCCCTACTGAAAAACTATCTATATTTCGTTGGTGTAAATCTTGGATTAATATTGAATCTCTTAACTTTAAATAATTTTCTGTTGAATATCTGTATGTTGCTACAGTTAGGTTAGTGCGAGTTGGGGTAAATAATCGATTGTAACTTAGACGATAACTTTGCCCTTTGAGGGTAGGACTTTGGTCAAAATCAGCTTTTGATTGAGTTACATCAAATGCAATTGCACCAATTGGTGTCGCAAAAGCGCTACCTATTAAAAATGACTGATAATGTTCAGCAGATTGAAAACCTGCATAGCTTGTTAAATAGTTGTTTATACCTCTTTGGTATTTACCTTGTATCAACCACGGTTTTAAATCGATATTCGCATCTCTAAACTGCCCTAAGGTAAAAGAATATCGACTCATTTTGGGACGAAGCATTTCTACTACAGATGCATAGGGAATAGAGAACTTTTGAATCTCTCCATTTGTTTCGTGTACAGAAACTTGGAGTTCACCACCAAAACCAGTGGGATAAAGATCGTTGATTTCAAAACTTCCTGGGGTAACGGTAGTTTGATAAATTAAATTTCCCTGTTGGCGTACCTCTACTTTTGCATTGGTTTTTGCATAACCTCGAATTTGAGGAGCATATCCAAGCATACTGTTCGGAAGCATGCGGTCATCACTTGATAGGTTAATACCCCGATAAGGAAGAGCCTCAAGAAAATTACTATTTGTAAAATAATCTCCTACAGTTACGACGCTATTTAATTGAGGAAAGGCTTTTTGGGCGTAGGTATTATTTGATGTATAAGAAGAATTCTTATTCTGTATTTCATTATGATCTTGCCATTTCCATTGTCCAGTATGGCGTAATTGCCAGTCGTACAAATTTATCCCAACATTTGTACTCATAAAAGCATGATTTGTTTCATGATCATTATTTACAATGCGATAAGCAGAGGCATTGTATGAAAAAAAAGCGGCGTTTATGCCACGATCCCATAAGCGTGGATCGACATATCCTTGAGCATTTTTCTGCAAAGCGACCTGTGGGATTGAAATATCAAGCCTAAGACGAGCCGTATCAAATTGATAAAAGGCATCTTTAATCCATTTTTCTAAATCATTACAAATAGGTAAATTATTTGCTTCTCTATCAAGAATTTCTGATTTAACCCCATATTCTAAAAGCATATCTGCCGTAAAACAGGTTTTTGCATTTTCATTGGAATTTATGGTCTTAAAGAGAAACTTTCGTTTACCGAACCATTGTCCATTAATATATACATCAAGACTATATTCGCCAGGTAAAATAGGGTTGCCGTATTTAAATCGACCAATATCAATTTTCTGCGCATTTCCTACTAAAAAATTAGTATCAAAGTCAGCTTTTAACGCATTTTCGTTATTCATATTGTCAGAAGCATATACAGCCAAAGGCACATTAATTGCGATGCTTAACACTAAATAATATGTACTTCGCTTTTTTAAGCAAATATGGGGTATGAACCACTCTGACATCATCTTTATGCCTATTCATGGATAGGTGTTTAAATTTAAAAATTTTAAATAAAATTAGAACTTGATTACTTGTTCAACTCGGCCACCGTAATCATTTATGTAAACAAAACGCATATTTGTTATATTGCTATTTTTAAGTTTTATGTGATCTTCTGAAAAAGGAGAAAGCATTAAACCTTGCTTTAACAAATCTATTTTTTGATGATTTACTTCTTGAAAAATCGAACTTAATGTAACGTGAAAAGGTGTTGGGTTTTTAATAAGCAAATTATCTTCATTTTTTATCCATTGAATTTTTTCACCCACTGTATCAATATTTTCTTTTAAATTTACAGGTCGATAAAAGAATTTAATTCGAGAGCGTATAGCTAATTGAAGGAAATTATTAGTTAATATTTCACTATTTTCTTGTTTTTTCCCTTCTGGTCTTGGGGGAATATCTAATACATTAAGCCAAAATATACTTTCCTTATTTTGATTTAATTGTGATGCATTGGGTAATGCCGTAATTCTTAAAGTTTGCCATTTAGACGGTTCGACTCTTGAAATAGGAGGTGTAATAATAAAAGGTACATTCGACTCATCTGGCGTAGATTTTGGATTTCCATCATCAATCCAAGCTTGAATCAGTGAAGGTGTTGTTCCGTTATTGCTTAGCTGTAAGCTAACTTCTCGAGCATCCGATGGATATACTACACGCGTGCCATGTAGTACTACTTCAGCATGTGCTGTAATAGCAATAGCTGCTTGAAGACAAATCATTCCCCAAAAAAATTGACGACCACTAAAAAGCATGAGTCATATTCTCAATAAAATAAATAATAGATGAGATATAGCTTCTATTTGATAATAGAAGCTGATTTTTAGTTTATTGATAAATAATGGTGTATTTAACTTGTGAAGTTACGGTACCAGCAGTCGATACACCCGTCGCATAATATTCAGCATAGTAATTAAGGTCAGCGTTACCACCAGCTGAAACATCTACCCACTGTGAGTTATCTTGTGCACCTGAAGCACCTTTAGCAAGTACAGGAATTACTGCATTATTACTTCCTAATAACTGAATATTGACATTAGTAGCCGCACCAGTTGTTGCTTGGTTTAATAAGCGTCCACTATTAAAATCGACTGTTGCACCCGGTTCAAAATAAGTTGCAACTTTACCAGCTGAAGCGCAATTCGTTAAATTGATTTGGAAGGGAGTACGTCCAGCAATATCACCAACATTTTTTAAAGATTGAGATGATACTGTAGGTAAATTTACGGTTAGATTTTTATCACCTGTATCGATCGTACAAGTATTATCGGTTACTAAGCCATTAATAGTAATTGTGCCATCAGCAGCCTGTGCAGTGGCAATATTAAAAATAGAAGTTGCTGCTATAAAAATAAGCTTTTTCATAAATTCCCCAGAATATTTTATAAAGTAGATTTATTACTCTTCAGTGCTTTTATTCTGATCAAGTAACGCCGTGGAAATATAGCACCTTTCAAGTAAAAAACAAGAATTACATTATATTTTTATGTATTTTGATTGATTGTTTTTTATGTGAAATTTTGTTTTAAAATTTAATTTATACCAGATGGTAAAATAATTAAATTTTATTTTATTAAAATAAAATTGATAATAATTTTCATTTAAGTTGTTGAATTTAAGAAATTTAAGTTTTTCTTTAGAAAACAATATAAATTATTTATAAAATGTTTTTTTAAGTATATGTTTTTTATTAATAAAAATAATTTGTTTATGTTGTATGAAGATATTTGTTTTTTTAAGAATTTTTTAAGGTTTAATTCCTAGTGTTTTAGTTGTGATTCAATAAAAGATCGTCTGGAGTTTATTTCCATGAACAGCATGAAATACAGTTATAAACCAAATTATTTTTTCTTTGCCCATAAATTAGTCTTATTCTTAAAGGACTATTTACTTAAACATCCCACAGAACAGAATACGACGTTTAATTTACAAACAATTTATGACATCTTTAGTCATGATTTAGCGTCTAGTACAACGAATCTTGAGGGTATTCTAAATATTGCGGATGAATACGTGTTTGAAACTGAAGAAGGCTTACTTCCATTGATTAGTAAGCATTCAATCAATCTTAAGAATCATGTGCTATCTTTAGAGTTTTCTCCTCAGGCTTTAGCAAGTTTGTTATCGGGACATTCGCTTGTGAATCCTAAAGCTGCTTAGACTCTCTTTTAAGGTAGGGTTAACTCATATAGAATTCATAAATATTTATTTTTAAGAGTGATTTATGAGTAAAGACTTTAAAGCCTTAACTTATATTGCGGATGAGAACGTAGCAGATACAGTGACTTGGCTCATGCATCACCAAGATGTTTTTGAAACTTTCCACTTTGATGTGCTGAGCCAAGAGTTATCGGTTACACATGCAGCAGGTAGGGATATTATTCGAGTTGGAACTTTTCTGAATGCGACTTATGGAATACTAGTAACATCTATATAAAAAAAGCCCTGAATGATCAGGGCTTTTAAATTCTTGATGCTATTAAGCACTCATCGCATCTACTGATAGATCAGCAACAGTTGGTTTTGGCTTTTCAGCAGTTAAACCAAGTTTGTTAAATAATGCTTGGTCTTTACCTTCACCAGCATTTGGAGTGGTAAGCAATTTATCACCCGAGAACAGAGAGTTCGCACCTGCCATAAATGCTAAAGCTTGATCTGAATCACTTAAAGATTCACGGCCTGCAGAGAGACGGATATAACTATGTGGCATAATGATACGAGCAACTGCAATAGTACGGATCCATTCAATTACATCAAGCTTTTCAACATCAGCTAAAGGTGTTCCTTCAATTGGAACGAGCATGTTAATTGGCACAGATTCAGGATGAATCGGTAAAGTAGCTAGTTCATGCAATAGACCAATACGATCTTCACGACTTTCACCTAAACCCACAATACCGCCGCTACAAACTTTCATACCAGCTTGACGAACATAATCAAGTGTATTCAAACGATCATCAAAAGTACGAGTACTGATAATGTGAGAATAGTATTCACGAGAGGTATCTAAGTTATGGTTGTAATAATCTAAACCAGCAACTTTTAGGCGCTCAGCTTGAGATTGATTAAGCATACCTAAAGTCATACAGGTTTCCATACCTAATGCTTTAACTTCGCGTACCATTTCTAAAACATAAGGCATATCGCGTTCATGTGGGTTACGCCAAGCAGCGCCCATACAAAAACGTGAAGAACCTGAATCTTTTGCAGCTTTCGCTTCACTAATTACTTTTTCTACAGCAATACGCTTTTCTGCTTCTAGTTTTGATTCGTAATGTGCCGATTGTGAGCAGTATTTGCAATCTTCAGGACATTTACCCGTTTTAATAGATAACAGGGTACTGACCTGAATTGTATTGGCAGTGAAGTGCTCGCGGTGTACTTGTTGAGCCTTGAAAACTAAATCCAAAAAAGGTTGTTCATATAAAGCTTGGATTTCTTCACGATTCCAATCATTACGTAGAGTCATTGTCATATCCATGATGATGGCATTAATTCACTGTACATAATCATACAGAATTCGTATTAAAGCTATAGGGCAAAAAACATCATTTTTTTAATTTGATCGCTGAAGTTGATTAAGTTGCTGCTCAATTGCCCAATCAATATGCACATTAACGATTTCGTCATGTAGATTTTTGCCTTTGTGTAGCTGATCTACAATTTCTTCTGAATATAGCGCATTACCCATTCCAATAGCGATATTGCGTTTAAATGATTGATAACCTGTACGACGTATAGGGCTACCTTCGGTATTGGATAAAAAAGTAGCTTCATCCCACTGCCAAATCTCGAGCAGACTAATGTTATCTAAACCATGTCTAGGGTTAAAATCGGTAATTGAAGCTTTTTTTGCAAAGCTATTCCAAGGGCAGATTAACTGACAGTCATCACAACCAAAAATTCGGTTACCAATACCTGCACGCAGTTCTTCAGCAATAATTCCTTTGTATTCGATAGTTAAGTAAGCAATACATCGTCTTGCATCTAGCATATAAGGCTCGACAATCGCTTGCGTTGGGCAAATGTCGATACACGCGCTACAAGAACCACAATGTGCTGTTGCTGGCTCATCAAAAGGTAGGTCGAGTGATGTAAATAGCTCTCCTAGAACGAAAAATGAACCTGACTTTTTATGAATGAGCAAAGTATGTTTACCTGTCCAGCCCATTCCAGCACTTTCAGCCAGTGATTTTTCAAATATAGGTGCCGAATCTGCAAAAGGGCGTGATTCAAAATCTCCGACTTTTTCACGAATTCGTGTTGCTAAAGTTTTTAATCTACCACGCATCACCTTATGGTAATCACGGCCACGTGCATAACGCGCGATAATCGCTGAGTTCGGTTCAAATGGGACATATCGTGGTTTTGGAGATTCCACCAAATAGTTCATGCGTACGCAAATAATACTTTTTGTGCCCGGAACTAATAAGGTCGGATCAGCTCGCTTTTCTAGGTTTTCTTCTAAATAGCTCATATCTGCATGATAACCACGTTCAAGATACTCTAAAAAACGTGGCATTTGCTCTTGAGCATCTGGTTTAGCAATGACACAATCAGCAAAACCCAAGTCTAATGCTTGAGCTTTGATCCATGCTTTTAGTTCATAAGGATCAATTTGTTGCACTGCAATGCGTGATGTGTCGGAAGATGTCATAAACCAAAATGCAAGAGGATAATAATATGCAGGCGGTAGTTTACCATAGCGATGATATTCGAGCATGGGAGCAGCGCTGGTTTGCTGCGCAAAACTCATCATTAGGCTTAATGCAGCAGGCAGCTTGGTCAATCAGTCAACAGCTCATGGTACTTTTTGAAAATCATGCCACTAAGAATATTACGGTCTGGTGCGGACAGGGTAATAACGCAGGTGATGGCTATTTTATAGCAAGTTATTTAAAACAAGCTGGATTTCATGTAGAGATATTTGCGGCTGAGTTGGGCGACTCAACTGATTTACAATATGCTGTCGATTTTGCGAAAGAAAATAATGTTCAGGTTCACCAAGATTTTGAGGTGAGTAAAACCTTTGATTGCCATATTGATGCATTATTTGGGATTGGTTTAAACCGAGAGTTAAATGATTATTGGCAACATGCTATTCAACAATTTAATGAGCAGGCTGGCTTAAAAATTTCAATTGATATACCAAGTGGTTTGCAAGCAAATACAGGGTGTATTTTACCTTCAGCTGTAAAGGCGGATCATACATTTACTGTTTTAGGTCTTAAGGCAGGACTGTTTACGGGTCAAGGTAAAGAGTACACGGGACAAGTTCATTTAGTTAATTTAATTCCAATAGACCAAGAGCTGAAACCTTTAGCTTATTTGACACCAACACATATCAGACTTCCTAAACGTTTGGCTTTTGGGCATAAAGGAAGTTATGGGCATGTTTTGGTGATTGGTGGGCATGAGCAAATGGGTGGAGCTGTCATTATGGCTGCGGAAGCTACGTTTCATGCAGGTGCAGGTAAAGTGACAGTGATTTGTCATCGCAACCATCATCAGGCTATTTTGTCACGAGCACCTAATATTATGCTTCGTGATATTAATGGACTTGATGAAAATGACATCAAAGATATTTTATCTCAAGTTGATGCAGTATGTTTTGGGATGGGATTGGGCCGTGATGACTGGTCACAGCAAATTTATCAACAATGGTTTAATTTCTTAAATCAGGCTTCACACTTGGAAGTTGTATTAGATGCGGATGCATTATGGTTCCTTGCGAAGCAGCCTGAGAAATTGGGTCTGCATGTTTATGCGACGCCTCATCCAGGAGAAGCTGCTACCTTACTGGGTTCTTCTACAGCGGAAATTGAAAATGACCGAATTGCTGCAATTTATGCGTTGCAACAAAAATATATGGGTCAATGGGTGCTTAAAGGGGCTGGTAGCTTAATTTTAGAGAATAACTTGTACATTTGTACCCAAGGTAATGCAGGTATGGGTACTGGTGGCATGGGAGATATATTGGCAGGTATGATCGCGAGTTTAAAAGCTCAGTTCCACAAAGATATTGCATTACATGAGATAGTGACTTTACATGCTCAAGCAGGTGATGAACTTGCAAAACAGGGCATGCGTGGTTTACAGGCTTATGAAATGAATCAGGCAATTACTCAAGTCGTGAATCAATAAAGTTTTAACGTCTACGGCTACTCGAGCGACTTCGTCCACGTGCCATACCACCTAAAGCATTTAAGACCGAAAGTTTACTCATACTTCCTGATGCATGAGCATGGCAAATGGCAGCCGCAAGCGCATCGGCTGCATCGGATTGCGGTTTAATGGTTAAATTAAGTAATCGCATAACCATCATTTGTACTTGTTCTTTATCGGCAGCGCCATAACCCACTACAGATTGTTTGATTTGACGGGCAGTATATTCTGCAACTTGTAAATCTAAATTAACTAAAGCAGCTATGGCAGCACCACGGGCTTGTCCTAGTTTTAAGGCAGAGTCTGGGTTTTGAGCCATAAAAACTTGTTCAACCGCAGCTTCAGTAGGGCCGTGAAATTTCACAATTCGCTCAACGCCAGCGAAAATACGCTTTAAGCGCTCTGGCATTTCTTGAGTTTCTGTTCGGATTGTACCAGCATCGACAAAACGCAGTTTACTACCATCTTTTTCAATGATTCCATAACCTGTTAAGCGTGAACCTGGGTCAATTCCAATAATCAATGCCATGTGAAGACTTATATAATTAGTTTAGAGAGTATTGTTACATAGCCAAAACGGTTCTGCATGCGTAATTTATAGAATGCTGCTGTAAATGGTTATTTTTCGGGTTTAACTGGTCTAATTTATAACTGTTTAAAACTCTACAAATACATTATAAACCATAATGTGAAATGATTTGATGTAATTCTATTTTAATGGAATACTTATCTATAAATATGGAATGAGTTTGCTCGATGGATGATATCAATATCAGGATTGCACATCGAATACGAGAGTTACGTTTGGCGCGTGGATATACATTAGAGATGCTTGCCACTCGATGCCAGGTTAGCCGTTCAGCTATTTCTTTAATTGAAAGAGGTGAAACAAGTCCTACAGCAGTTGTGCTTGAAAAACTAGCAAATGGACTTGAAGTACCTTTAACCCAAATTTTTATCAATGAAACAAGTAGTTCATCTCCTCAACCGCTTATTCACCGAAATGAACAAGCTGAATGGCGAGATCCGGAAACTGGCTATATTCGCCGTACCGTTTCACCACCCAATTTAAGGCTACCATTTCAGATTGTTGAAATTGAGTTCCCGCCTCATTCTCGAGTTACTTATGAAATTAGTGAAAGCTCTAAAGTGGTACAACAGCAACTTTGGGTAGTTGAAGGGCAAATTGATATTCAATTAGGAAAAAATTCTTATGCATTAGGCCAAGGCGATTGCTTGGCTATGCAACTAGATCAACCTGTTATATACAGCAACAATTCATCACAAGTCGCACGTTATATTTTAGTTGTCTCTAATCAACTCGTGTCTGCTCCTAAGGAATCTTTATGAACTATTCCCTCGATTCTAGTTTTCGTTTAATTGACTGTAATGAAGCAGAACATGCTGTGGCTATTTTAGAGATTTTGAATGATGCGATTATTAACTCAACAGCACTATATGACTATGTGCCGCGTTCGCTTGATTCAATGAAAACATGGTTTTCTGTAAAAAGAGAAAATGGTTTCCCTATTATTGGTGTGGTAGATGAATCAGGTAAATTATTAGGATTTGCTAGTTGGGGAACTTTCAGAGCTTTTCCAGCTTATAAGTATACAGTTGAACATAGTATCTATATACATTATGAACATCGTGGTGCTGGTTTGAGTAAAGTTTTAATGCAAGTATTAATTCAGCGAGCTCAAGAAGCCCAGCTTCATGTATTGATTGGGTGTATTGATGCGACAAATCAAGCGAGTATCGGCCTCCATGAAAAACTTGGATTCACACATGCTGGTACTTTTAAACAGGTAGGTTTTAAATTTGGACAATGGTTAGACGCTGCTTTTTATCAGTTAGTTTTAAATACGCCATTTGAACCTATTGATGGCTAAATTATAAAAGTCTTAGGTACACAATGACTCATATCAATTTTTAGATAATTGATCTGGGTCATATGGTAGATATATAGAATACTTAATTTTTCTAAACTTTTACAAAGTAATCTCTTTCCGTATAAAACTAAGTATTTAATCTGACAAAAGGGGTTAATTTAAGAAAAAATTGCAATCTTGTAGAAAAAACACTTGATAAAGTTGTTATAGCACTCATTAATAATGAAGTATGGCTATTTTATTAATTTGAAATCAGTCTTATTGATAGTATTGCAGAGTTTGGGCTTAGCGACGATTTTAGTTAAGTTACAAGAAAATATTGTCTAAGCTTTACAACCTATTCAACCTTTTTTTCAATTGAAAAGGGTTCATAGGTTAGATAGTGAAATCTGCAATGAATTTTCTTTTTGAGATAGATAAAGTTTTACATGAATTTACTTCTTATTGTGGTTCTGGGCGCGATTGTTGAAATTGCCGTATGGATTGGCGTAGCACAGTTCATCAGTGGATGGTATGTGTTCTTCTGGTTCATTATTGCTTTCTTTATTGGTCTAACGCTTATTCGTAAGAGTACGGCTGGTATTATGCCGCAATTACAACAAATGCAGATGACTGGACAATTAGGTAGCGATCCGACCGTGACTAAAAAACTAGCATATGCTTTTGCAGGTTTTTTATTGATGGTACCTGGGTTGGTATCAGATGTTTTAGCGCTTCTAATTCTAATTCCGGGCGTGCAAACTGCGTTCCGTAATATCGCAATGAGAACACTTGCGAAGCGTCAGCAAGCCATGATGGAAAAAATGATGGGTGGCATGGGCGGTGCAGGTGGTGGTCAAAATCCATTTGCTGATTTAATGCGTCAAATGCAGGATATGCAGAACCCACAAGGTGGTAGCCCATACCGTGGAGATTCAAGCATTATTGATGGTGAAGCACGAGAAGTTACTCCAGACCATAAGAAAATTGAACATAAAAATAAGGATTAATTAATTCCTTATATAAAAGATAAAAGGCCTAAATCTTAAATGTTTAGGCCTTTTTTATATTCTATCGATTATGAATTTGAAGAATCAGTATTATCTGTTCCAGCTTGAGCTATTGCAGTTGGATTTTCTTCTAACTTCGTCTGAGGCTGATATTTATTTGAAGGTAGGGCTGTTTGTTTGTTTTCAGATTGTTGATATTTTCGGCTTCTATTGGCTCTTTCACGAAAGCCACCTTTATTAATGAGCTGTGTGTGTGACATAGACTGGCCTAGAAAATAAACTATTTATGCATTTTAGCAAATTCAGCAAAATATCAAAATAAGAAAAATAGTACATAAAAAATAATATTTAATTTATCTCATTGTATAAATTAAATATTTTTAAAATGAACGCATTGTTCATTCAGATTGAATTCTCTTTTCATTTCACATAGGATAAATATAAAGGATGTATAAAGTAAAAATTGTAGCAAACCTATTAAAACAACAACGGTTGAAGTGAGGGAAGGAGGGTTACCTATGCTATATCAATATCATTGTGCATGTTGTGACAAAGTCGTGGCATCAACTGACAAATCATGTCCATATTGTGGTTCACACCATATTCGAAGCCCGTATGGGTTATGGATGTTCTGTGTGATGGCATGTCTGGCTGTGGTTGTTGTATTTAAAGTTGTTCATATTTATATTCAAAATCATCAAGATACACCTACGCAGTCAACTTTGTTGGACGTGCTAAATGAAGGTGATAAGACCACTAAACAGTAGTATGACTTAACTTGTTGCTAAATACCTTTAAACAAAGTGTATCGAAAAGCTTATTGTTTAATTTTAACAGCATATAAAAATAATAAAAAAGCCCGCATTAAGCGGGCTTTTAATATATGAGGCTTATAGGCCCGCAGCATCTTTAAGTACTTCAACTTTATCAGTTTTTTCCCATGTAAATGCAGAATCTGAACCTTCACGACCAAAGTGGCCATAAGCAGCTGTTTGTTTATACATTGGCTGAATCAAGTTAAGCATACGAGTAATACCAAATGGACGTAAATCAAAATGTTCACGTACTAATTGGATAATTAACTCATCAGAAACTTTTGCAGTACCAAAAGTATTGATTGAAATAGAAGTAGGCTCTGCAACACCGATTGCATAACTCACCTGAATTTCACATTTGTCAGCAAGACCAGCGGCAACAATATTTTTAGCTACATAACGGCCAGCATATGCAGCTGAACGGTCTACTTTAGATGGATCTTTACCAGAGAATGCACCACCGCCGTGACGAGCCATACCACCGTAAGTATCAACGATGATTTTACGACCTGTTAAACCACAGTCACCTACAGGACCACCAATAACGAACATACCAGTCGGGTTAATGTGGAATTTAGTGGCTGCATGGAACATTTCAGCAGGAATAATTGGCTTGATAATTTCTTCAATTACAGCTTCTTTAAGCTGAGCTTGAGTAATTTCAGGGTCATGTTGAGTAGAAAGCACTACTGCATCTAAACGTACAGGTTTGCCATTTTCATATGCGAAAGTAACCTGACTTTTTGCATCTGGACGTAACCATGGTAATGCGCCTGAACGACGAAGTTCAGCTTGGCGTTCCATTAAGCGATGTGCATAAGAAATAGGAGCTGGCATAAGCACGTCAGTTTCACGACTTGCGTAACCAAACATTAAACCTTGGTCACCGGCACCTTGATCTTCAGGTTTTTGACGGTCTACACCTTGAGCAATCTCTGGTGATTGTTTACCAATCATATTGATCACTGCACAAGTTGAACCATCAAAGCCTAAATCTGAGTGGTGATAGCCGATACCGTTAACAGTTTGGCGAACAACAGCTTCTACATCAATATTCGCAGTTGTTGTGATTTCACCTGCAAGTACAACAGCGCCTGTTTTTACCAGTGTTTCACAAGCAACACGTGCGTATGGGTCTTCTTTTAAGATTGCATCCAAAATAGCGTCGCTAATTTGGTCGGCCATTTTATCGGGATGACCTTCGCTTACAGATTCCGAGGTAAAAACAGCGTACTCGCGCATGAAAGTCCTATCTTGGTTATTTCAAAAAGACATAATATGTTACATCGACTTGAGCTTGAGGACTAGTTCATACTGACTAAAAAGCATGAATTTATTTCATTTCTACTATGTTTTAATTGATAAGTGTATCAGCGAAATTGATATAGTAGGTTGAAAATTAATTGTTTTTAAACAAGAGCTGCTTATAGTCGTTTAAATTTTAAACATTTGATTTTGCGAAATATTAATCAATAAGATTTGTACTGTGAAGTGGAAAAGTATAAATAGCATACGCAAATTCATCTTTATATGCTCTTTATAGTCATCAAACGTCTACAATTGTTGATTAAAGAGGAACTATAAAATGCATTGTTTTATGCAACTTAAGAATCTAAATGTTTTTTGAGTAACCAAGAAACGGTTAAAAATAAAGAAATATACAGTGTTGGGGTTTACCCATAGGCGTTTTTTTAAGACAATATAGCGGCACTGAATGGTTATTCATCTTCTTCTTTTCATCAATCTATTAAAATTGGATTCTGATCTATGACGACCCCTTTAAACGAACGTCGTATTGCAAACGCAATTCGTGTATTGGCAATGGATGCTGTGCAACAGGCAAACTCAGGGCATCCAGGTGCTCCAATGGGGATGGCAGATATTGCTGATGTCGTCTGGCGCGAGTTTTTAAATCACAACCCAACTAATCCACAATGGGCAAACCGTGACCGTTTTGTTTTATCAAATGGCCATGGCTCAATGTTGCAATATGCTTTGCTTCATTTAACAGGTTATGATCTTTCAATTGAAGATTTAAAACAATTCCGTCAATTACACTCAAAAACTCCTGGTCACCCTGAATATGGTTATGCACCAGGCATTGAAACAACGACTGGTCCTTTAGGTCAAGGTATTGCAAATGCTGTTGGCTTTGCATTGGCTGAAAAAACTTTAGCTGCTCAGTTCAATAAAGATGATTTAAAAGTAGTTGATCACTTCACTTATTGTTTCTTGGGTGACGGCTGTTTAATGGAAGGTATTTCTCACGAAGTATGTTCATTAGCAGGTACTTTACAACTTGGTAAATTGATTGCTTATTATGATGACAACGGCATTTCGATTGATGGTGAAGTAGAAGGTTGGTTCAGTGATGACACTGAAGAACGTTTCAAAGCTTATGGCTGGCAAGTTCTTCGTGTAGATGGCCATGATGCTGATGCTATTCGTCAAGCAACAGTTGAAGCTAAAGCAGAAACTCAAAAACCAACGATCATTATTTGTAAAACAATTATTGGTTTAGGTTCTCCAAACAAACAAGGCAAAGAAGACTGTCACGGCGCGCCATTAGGTAAAGATGAAATTACCTTGACTCGTGAAGCTTTAGGCTGGACAGAAGAAGCATTTGTTATTCCTGCTGATGTATATGCTGCATGGGATGCTAAAGCAAAAGGTAATGAAGCTGAAGCAGCTTGGAATGAAGTATTCGCTCAATACCAAGCAAAATATCCTACAGAAGCAGCTGAGTTACTTCGTCGTATTAGCGGTGATTTACCAGCAGAGTTTTCAGCTCAAGCAGATGCCTTTATTCGTGAAACAAATGCTAAAGCTGAGACTGTAGCAACTCGTAAAGCAAGCCAAAATACATTACAAGCATTTGGTCCTTTATTACCTGAATTGTTAGGTGGTTCTGCGGACTTGGCTGGTTCTAACTTAACACTTTGGAAAGGTTGCCAAGGTATTCAAGAAAACCCAGCGGGTAACTACGTGTACTATGGTGTACGTGAGTTCGGTATGACTGCAATTGCAAATGGTGTTGCATTACATGGCGGTTTCATTCCTTACGTGGCAACTTTTTTAATGTTTATGGAATATGCACGTAACGCAGTGCGTATGTCTGCATTGATGAAACAACGTGTAATTCATGTTTATACACATGACTCAATTGGTTTAGGTGAAGATGGTCCTACACACCAACCAATTGAACAAATTGCTTCTTTACGTGGTACACCAAACCTAAATACTTGGCGTCCTGCCGATACTGTTGAAACAGCAATTGCATGGAAATCTGCTTTAGAGCGTAAAGATGGCCCTACAGCACTTATTTTCTCTCGTCAAAACTTGCCATTCCAAACGCGTAATGAAGAGCAAATTCAGAATGCAGCAAAAGGTGGTTATGTTCTTGCTCAAGAAAAAGGTGAGCTGAAAGCAATTATTATTGCGACTGGTTCAGAAGTTTCTTTAGCAATGGAAGCTTATGCTCAACTTGATGGTGTGCGTGTAGTTTCTATGCCATGTGCAGAAGAGTTTATGAAACAAGACGCTGCATATCGTGAAGCTGTATTACCAGCTCATATCCGTGCACGTGTTGCAGTTGAAGCAGCTCATGTTGACTACTGGTGGAAGTTTGTTGGTCTTGATGGCAAAGTAATTGGTATGTCAACTTATGGTGAGTCAGCACCAGCGAAAGACTTGTTCCAATTCTTTGGTATTACAACTGAAGCTGTAGTAGCTGCGGTTAAAGAATTAACTGCTTAATCGAATTAAGTAGTATAAAAAAGCGCTCTGATTGGGGCGCTTTTTTTATGATAATTAAATCACTGCTACTTCATTGAAACTTGAAAGATTAAGATATTGTGATGAGAAAAGAATTTGAACTTCGTTTTTTTGAAGAAATCTTAAATGATATTAAATATGACTATTTGAAAAATTTAAATAAAAAAGAAATGCTTTGGCAGTGTGCACAATATAATTTTTTATTTCGCGCATTACAGGAAAGTTTCAAACATGAAAATGGTGACTCAGCATTTGGTGGCGATTATGCTTATCGTGTGCAGACCTATTTTGAAGAGACTATTCAAGCTCGGGTTAAATATCATTACATGCCAAGTTGCGCAAAGTTAAAGGGCAAAATATTAGCATTTGATGTGTACTCATCAATGTTTGACTGTTTAGGTGAAAAAGAAACAGGTGGTTTTATAGATAGCTCTGATACACCACCTCCTGAATTTTGGATTCATTTCGATGGGGAAAATTTATATTCATTTATTCCAAATGAGCTCACAAATATTGTCGACCTAGCAATAGATATTTCAATGAGTGGCTCATTGGAATGGCACACGGATGTGATTGAAATTTAGTGTAAGCAAGGACCACTTACTCAATACTTAATTCACTTTGAATCGAAATATTCGAAGTCAATAACTTATGAATGGGGCAGCTTTCAGCAACTTTTAGTAGTCGTTTATGTTGGTCTTCGGTGAAATCACCCTTTAGTGTGATTTTACGCTCAATGTTATTTGTGCCTGCTTCCGGATCACCATTTGGATTTAAGGCTAAATCGACTTGTACATGCTCAAGCTTAATTCCTTTGTGACTTGCATACATTTCTAAAGTAATGGTGGTACAGGCACCTAAAGCCGATAGTAAAAGCTGAACTGGATTTGGAGCTGTATCTTGTCCACCTTTATCAGTTGGTTCATCTCCAAACCATTGATGACCAGAAGGGTCGGTAAGTGTTACTCGGTAAGGAGTAGAAGTGCTTTGTGCTTGGACTGTGTTAACCATGTTTTACCTTGTTATTTATCAATAAAATTGAAGTAAAAACCAATAAATCTGAAGGTTTCGGATAGAAAAATATCTATACTTTATAATATGGGTTTTGAATAACAACTGTAACGCTTTTATTGTTGCATGGATGAAACATATCGTTTTATAAAGAATAGTGAATTAAATTACTTGATGTATACACTAACGACTATATCAATAAAGGATACGAAAATGCATCTTAAAACATTAAGCTTCGGTTTAGCAGTGGCATTGGCAAGTACGATTACTTTGGCTGCTCCAGTGGACTATAAAATTGATCCAACACACACAGCTACTGTTTTTTCATGGAATCACTTTGGTTTTTCAACACCAAGTGCTAACTTCTCAGATATTCAAGGTGTAATCAAAGTTGATAATGCTAAACCAGCAAATTCTTCTGTAGATGTTACAATCCCTTTAAGCAGCGTAAATACAAACGTACCTGCTTTAGATAAAGAATTCCAACAAGAAGCTTGGTTTAATGCAGCTAAATATCCAAACATTACTTTCAAAAGTACGAAAGTAGAAACTAAAGACAAAAAGCATTTCAAAATTACTGGTGACTTAACTGTTAAAGGTGTAACTAAGCCAGTTGTGCTTGATGCTGTTTTAAATAAACAGGGCGAACATCCAATGGCAAAAGTTCCCGCGATTGGTTTCAACGCGACAACTTCATTCAATCGTTCTGAATTTGGTCTAGGCAGCTATGTACCGAATGTAGGTGATAAGATCACTGTAAACATTACGACTGAAGCAACTGCAGCTAAAAAATAAGTTGTGAGTTTTCTAAAAAGTCCTCAATTGTGAGGACTTTTTTAATTAGATGGGTTCTTTTTTATCTGATTCTATAAAAACTAAAGGTTGAGCAGGATCAATCTTTCTTTTCTCTGCTTTTTCTCTTAAAAATTGATATGTCGGGACTTTCATTTTTGCCTGATCACGTAATTTCTTTTTAATATAGAGAACAAGAGCAAAGCAGGTCGTTGCTAACGTCAGCATCATGCCATTCATATAACTCATAATTGAACTTACATAGCCTATTGTAGTTAGACGATGCATCATACGTTCAACTTGAGTACTACTCTCTATACCTGTAATTGCCCAGCTACATAAATGTTCGCAATTATTAATAATCAAATGATAATGATTTTCGTGCATGCGTGAGCGCATACGTCGTACAACAACCTTGCCTTTGTAGCGTGGAGCATCATAAGAACGTACATGAATTTTTTTGCCGTGAGAAAAGGCATCTATTGAAGTGATTTCAATGGGACGCTTTTTTATAAAATGTGCTAGGCCTGAATAATGAATAACTCGACCTCTCCCAGCATAAATACCATGATGGCTATAACCGAGATGTTTTACAATAAGATGAGCCCCTAAAGGGTAGCGTTTATTTGTTTGTTGCATATTCACGCTGATCCGATAAAGTTTTAATCACTTTTATTAAAAGCTTTGAGCATTATAGCGAATATGATTGTGTCCTAGTGTATTGATTAGGTGGAATAAGCGACTTTCGGGTATACATCTTATGAAACCTTTTTTAATTTAATAAAGTGTATTTTATAAACATAAAATGACTTATGAGATTCATCGTTAATGAAAATAGTAATACTGTGTATTATGAACTTTTTTGTCTTTGTGCAGTCTGCTTTAGCATTAGAGCCTCGACAAATTGAAAATGATACGGATGATCAATTTGAAGTTATTGAAATTTCTAATTTAAATCAATTACGTCTATTTCTGAAAAAGCCACAAACGAATGAGTATTATAAAAGTTTCGATAATATTCAGTACCAGCTCAAGTCATGTGAACAACTTACTTTTGCCATGAACGGAGGGATGTTCCATTCAGGTTTTTCACCTGTAGGCCTATATATCGAAGAAGGGCAAGAGATCCAACCTTTAAATCAGGATAAAGGGTGGGGGAACTTCTTCTTACAGCCTAACGGAGTTTTTGCATGGAATAAAAGACAAGCTGTTATATGGACAACTGAACAATATGAAGCAAAGGCTTTTCAACCGGATTATGCGACACAATCTGGTCCAATGCTGGTGATTAATGGAAAACTCAATCCCTTGTTTCTAGCAAATAGCGATTCAAAGAAAATACGAAATGGGGTGGGTATAAAAAATAATAAGCTTTATTTTGTAATTTCTAAAAATAGAGTGAATTTTTATAATTTCGCTGAATTTTTCCAAAAGAATTTAAAAGTAGAACAAGCTCTTTATCTTGATGGTTCTATATCTAGTCTTTATTTGAAAAAAAATAACCGTAATGATAGAAAATTTTATATGGGGCCAATTATTGGTGTGGTTAGTCGCAAAAATTGTACAGTCAAATAAAATGCAAAAAAGCCAGTACAAGACTGGCTTTATCATTAATGAATAGATGGTTTTTGAATGAGTTCATTTAACTCTTTTCGGCTATACCCACGGGAAATAAGAACTTTTTTTATTCCCATAATGACATCTTCATCTGTTGCTTGTGCAAGCGCACTTAGAAGTTGTTCATTAGTTTTACATGAGCAGTCATTTTCAACACAAGCAGTTTGATTCTTATGCTCGTTATGCTGTTGATCTGCTAAGAACAGCTTTTGCCAAAAACTCATAGAGCCTTCATATACAACCTAACATAGCTCGAAATATAGCCAATTTAAATTAAAATACAAGACTCTATATGTGATAAATCCACCAGTTGAACTCAAGAATTTTCGATAGTAATGGTTGAGTTAAACGAAATTATGACGAATAGATGACTTGATATTTTTTAAAAATTTAAGTGCTTATATGAAATGCATTGAAAAATAAGGAGATATTTAATCTCCTTATAAAATTTGGTTACATTGAAAGATTTTGTTTAAATCTTCTCAAGTAATACACCTGATTCGACATGATGTGTATAAGGAAACTGATCGAACAAAGCAAACTTAGTCACTTGATGAGTTTTTGTGAGTGTTTTTAAGTTTTCATATAAAGTGTCAGGGTTACATGAAATGTAGATGATACGCTCAAAACCTTGTAAAAGTTTTAAAGTTTCAACATCAATTCCGGCACGCGGAGGGTCTACGAATACCGTGTCAAAGTCATAGCTCTGAATATCAATATTTGCTTCTTGTAGACGGCGGAACTCACGCTCACCTTGATATGCTTGAGTAAACTCTTCAGCCGACAGACGAGCTACCTGAATATTATCGATCTGGTTTTGTTCAATATTCCATTGAGCGGCATAGACTGATGATTTAGCAAGTTCTGTAGCAAGTACGCGTTCGAATTTTAGTGATAAAGGAAGGGTAAAGTTACCATTACCACAATAAAGTTCTAATAAATGTTTTTTCGAACCTTCCGCTGCATCACATGCCCATTGCAGCATTTTTTTGCAAACTTGAGCATTAGGTTGGGTAAAGCTGCTTTCAATTTGCTTATATTTGAATGTACGATTTAAAAGCTCAAATTCTTCTACAACAAAGTCGTCGCCAATCACAATTTTTTGGCCACGGCTACGACCCATAATTTTAATATTTAGCTTTTCAGCAAGTGTTTTGGCTGCTTGTTCCCATTCCTGATCTAATTTACGGTGATAAATTAGAGTAACTAGCATTTGCCCACTTAGTGTTGCGAGGAAATCCACTTCAAATATACGGTTAGAAAGCTTATCTTCTGCTTTAAGTTCTTCCAAAAGTTTCGGCATTAAATCATTAATGCTTTTATCAGCAATAGGAAACTCGTCTATGCGAACAACTGTTTTTTGCTTGTCTTCATCGTTACGTTCAAACATGGCATAAAACATATCATTTTCTGTATGCCAGATCCGAAACTCAGCACGCATACGGAAATGTTGTTCAGGTGATTCAAACACTTCTAATGTAGGCGGTGTAAATTCAGAAAATTGAGTAGTAATGCGATCAATTTTAGCTTGAAGTTGTTGACGATAAGAAGAGGTCATAGACAAAGAAAATTTAAACAGAATCAAATAGTGAATGGTACCAAAAAAAACGCGCTTGCAGGAGCCAATTTTACTCAGATATTCATAAACAAATAGGGTACTTAAATTAGAGATGATTTAAGACATTTTGAATAAAATCTGATTTTACTTTTCTATATTGATCATGGTCTAAATGACTACACTCTAATTTTAGTTGATTATATTCGTTCACGAGCTTTGGTGAGTCTATAAGCTTATTTCTAAATATTAAGAAAAACGTAAATACTGAATCGGCTACTACAACTTGAAATGCAGCATCATCGTTGTTCAGTGATTCGAGCATGCAAAGCTCGTGTGTTCTAAGCGTATTTTGTTTCTCTATAAAATTAAGTGTTTTCAACTGATTTATTGCGAATTCAAATTGCTCAGGCATAACTTCGATATAAATATCTAGATCACCTTTGGAAATTGCATGAGGTATTGCAGAAGAACCTATATGCTCAACTTTGGCAAATGGGAGAAGTGTGGAAATATCTTTTTTATACGAATTAAAAAGTTGAATACATTTTTGTTGATATTGCTCTGATTCTAAAAAGATCACTACGAAACTCTCTAATCTATAAAATTTATATATTTAAAAATAGATTACTTCATTAAATAAAAAAGCCCAAATACTGAGATTTGGGCTTTTTAAATAAATTATGCGTTAGTCAGACATAGTCATTAAGCTTGCATTACCACCAGCAGCGGCTGTATTCACACTAATTGCACGTTCAATTACTAAACGTTCAAGTGGAATCGATTCATTGGATTCAACATGTGTAATGCCAACAATTGCGCCTGAGCGGCTAGCAATTTCTTGCTGTAATGAAAGAACCTCTTCACGATTGCCATGATGTAAAACAGCATCAAAATTATCTGACGTAATGTTTTTAACTGTAGTAATTGCATCAAGTACCTCTTTTGGCAACGTTTGTTTATGTTTTACCAGCAATGGACTATTTGGCATTACAGCAGCTTGGCTACCCACTGCAAAAATTGCGAGCAATTGATGTAATTGATTTTCTTCAGTGTCAGCAATTGAAAGCACACGGTGACGCGGCAAAATAATATATTGGTTACTTTCCCCAGTAGGGCCTTGTAACTCATAAAACTTGCCTACACCAAATGGTTCAATATCACGATTTGCTTGAGGTAAATGCTGTTTCGCCCAGTTTTGTAAGCTCTGATAAACCTCTCGGTTAAAACCTTCATATACAGTTTGTTCATTTTTCATAGCAAATGGTGTTGCTAATACTTTATTTGAACAATTTTGCATTAAGCGATACATATAAAGCGGGCCACCAGCTTTCGGACCTGTACCAGATAAACCTTCACCACCAAATGGTTGAACACCAACAACAGCACCAACAATATTACGGTTGATATAAAGGTTACCAACTTCAGCATGTTGAATAACGGTTTGGATGGTTTCATCAATACGAGTATGCAGACCCATTGTTAAACCATAACCTTTGGCATTAATACGAGAGATAAGTTGTTCAAGCTCGCCGTACTTATAGGTAATTATGTGTAAAACAGGACCAAAAACTTCGCGTTGTAAGTCATCGAGGTTAGGTAACTCAATTGCTGTCGGTACAACAAAAGTTCCTTTGCTCAATTCATTTTGGTTAGTCGCACCAAACATCAGTTGATGTACTGGATAGCCCTTAGACTTCATTTTTTGGATATGTTGATCAATTGTCTGTTTTGCTTCTTCATCAATAACAGGGCCAATATCTGTTTTTAAAATAGCAGGGTTACCTACGATTAACTGCTGCATTGCACCTTTAAGCATTTTAATAACGGTTGCAGCACTATCTTCTTGTACACATAAAATACGCAAAGCAGAGCAACGTTGACCTGCGCTATCAAATGCAGAACTTACAACATCAAGTACAACTTGTTCCGTTAAAGCAGATGAGTCCACAATCATCGCATTCTGACCACCAGTCTCTGCAATGAGAGGAATAGATTGACCATTAGCAGCCAAACGTTTTGCTACTGTTTTCTGCAAAATTTTTGCAACTTCAGTTGAGCCAGTAAACATGATGCCATCAATGCGTCGATCTTGGCTAAGCTGAGCACCTACTGTTTCACCACGGCCAGGTAATAACTGTACAGCACCATGTGGAATACCAGCTTCCCATAAAATTTGCACTGCTTGAGCCGCGATTAATGGTGTTTGTTCAGCAGGTTTTGCAATAACACAGTTACCACTGACTAATGCTGCAGCAATTTGACCAGAGAAAATTGCAAGAGGGAAGTTCCATGGACTAATGCAAAGTACAGTACCAAGCGGCTGAATCGTTGTATTTGAAGGAAGATTCTCGACTTGAGTTGCGTAGTAACGTAAAAAATCTACAGCTTCACGAACTTCTGCAATGGCATTGGCATAAGTTTTACCACTTTCACGGCAAAGTAATACCATTAGCTCTTGAATACGGCTTTCCATAAGGTCAGCTGCACATTTTAAATATTGTGCGCGTTGAACTTTGGGTGTATTTGCCCATTCAATTTGTATTTGTTCAGCTGCATTCAATGCAATTTCTACATCATTAAGATCAGCTTCTTGTACATACCCAACAATTTCATCATTTTGTGCTGGGTTTGTGATTGCAACAGAATGGCGTTGTTCTGTTGAAGCGTTATTTCCTAGTAAAGGATGGCTTTGCCAAACACGGTTACGAAGTTGTTGAGCTGTGTTATCTAAAGCTGCAAGTGGAGTATCATTTGCTAAATCATAGCCTTTAGAGTTTTTACGAAGTGACCCATACATATCTAAAGGAAGAGGAATTGATGGATGTTTTAAACCAACTGAACCCTCAAGTTTAGCGGTATTGCGTATATCGTAAATTGGAGATTGAATGAGATCTTCAACTTTAAGTGTTTTATCGGCAATACGGTTAACAAATGAAGTGTTTGCACCATTTTCGAGTAAACGACGAACTAAATAAGCTAACAAAGTTTCATGGTTACCAACCGGAGCATAAATACGGCATGGTACGCCTAATTTATTTTGCTCACGAGGACCCACAACTTGTTCATAAAGTGGTTCACCCATACCGTGTAAGCATTGGAACTCATATTGACCAGCATAATATTTGCTTGGATCAGCTAAATGATAAATCGTTGCCAATGTTTGAGCATTATGAGTTGCAAATTGTGGATAGATGAACTCAGGGGCTGCAAGTAATTTTTTAGCACAAGCAATATAAGATAAATCTGTATGTACTTTACGCGTGAAGACAGGGTAGTCATCCATACCTTCGATTTGAGCTTTCTTAATTTCGCTATCCCAATATGCGCCTTTTACAAGACGAATCATGAGGCGTTTTTGGCTGCGTTTAGCAAGATCAATAATATAATCAACTACAAAGAAGCAGCGTTTTTGGTAAGCTTGAATAACGAATCCAATACCTTTCCAGTTGGCTAGTTCTGGCTCGAAGCAAAGACGTTCAAGTAACTCAAGCGAAATTTCTAAACGCTCTGATTCTTCAGCATCGATATTTAAACCAATGTTGTAGTGTTTGGCTAAACGAGCGAGTTCAAATACTTTGCCGTAAAGTTCTTGATGAACACGTTCAATTTGCGCACGTTGATAACGAGGATGTAAAGCAGAAAGCTTGATTGAAATACCTGGGCCATCATAAACACCTTTACCATTAGACGCTTTACCAATTGCATGGATAGCTTGCGTATAATCGTTAAAGTAGCGTTCAGCGTCATGGTCAGTTAAAGCTGCTTCACCTAGCATGTCGTACGAATAACGGAAGCCTTTATCTTCAAGCACTTTTGCGTGGTCTACAGCTTCTTCAATAGTTTCCCCAGTTACAAACTGTTCACCCATCATACGCATTGCAACATCAACTGCTTTACGAATAATGCCACGTCCACTACGGGCTAAAAGGCCAGTAAGTACACTTGAAAGACTGGTTTGCTTTGGGGTTTCCATAAGCTTACCAGTTAACATAAGGCCCCATGCAGCAGCATTTACAAACATTAAGCTACTTTGACCAACGTGTTCTTTCCAGTTACCTTGATTGATTTTATCTCGGATAAGCAAATCACGTGTTGCAGAGTCTGGAATACGAAGCAAAGCTTCAGCGAGGCACATAAGCGCCACGCCTTCTTGAGAAGAAAGAGAGAATTCTTGTAATAACCCTTGAACAATACCAGCTTTACCTGAAGAGGTTTTACGTTCACGTAAGTTATGGGCAAGATTAAATGCAAGTTCATAAATTTTATGATCTAAATCATCAGATACCGCAGCAGCTTGTAATAGCTCTTCTACAGCTTCCGGTTCAGCACGACGCCAAGCTGTATTAATGCGTTGTTCAAACTCACTTTTATCATTGAATTCGGTGATATAGCCTTGGTGAGATTTATCCATTTGATGAAAAGTATCCATTGTGTTCATATCTATTTCCGACAACCGACTCTCATAAACTCATCTTGAGTAGAGAGGTTTAGATAATTTATGATTACAGAAGAAACACCGAATAACTCACTATATTTAGCCTATTTTTTAGAGGAAAATTCAGATGAATGGCCCATTATTAAGCCTTGATCGCACTGATTTAAAAATTTTGGATATTCTTCAAACAGATGGGCGAATTTCTAATAGTAAATTAGCCGAAATGGTGAACTTATCTCCAACCGCTGTTATGGCTCGGGTGCAGAAGTTAACAAAAGATGAATTCATCTTGGGCTATGAAGCAAAATTGAATCCAATCAAACTGAATGCAAATTTTTTAGTGTTTGTAGAGGTCTTGCTTGATAAAACAACACCTAACGTTTTAGACGAGTTTATTGATGCTGTCGTGCATTATCCAGAAATCGTTGAATGCCATATGGTGAGTGGCGGATTTGATTTCTTAATTAAGTTAAGAAGTGGCAGCATGGAGGAGTTTAGACGTATTGCTGGGCAGGTACTATGGCAATTACCAGGGGTAAAAGAAACCCGTAGTTACCCTGTAATGCAAGTAGTCAAAGATACTTCAAAAATTAAAATCAAAACTAAAAGCAAATAAAAAGGGGCCTAAGCCCCTTTTTATTTTACTCATTTTTATACACTTTCTTTGTAGAGTTCATCTGCTTCTTCAAAGCGTCCAGTTACTGTTGTGTTTGGCGCTTTAGTTAAAAGACTCACTACAATAATGCTGATAAATGCAAGAATAAAACCAGGAATAATTTCGTAAACACCAGTACTTGCGAAAAGATTCTTCCAGCCAATCACTACAACAGCACCAACGATCATACCCGCTAAAGCACCTTGTAAATTCATACGTTTCCAGAACAATGACAAGATAATAAGCGGACCAAATGCAGCGCCGAAACCAGCCCATGCATAGGCAACAAGACCAAGAACTTTACTGTCTGGATTACCTGCAAGCACAATTGCAAGAACTGCAATCGCAAGAACCATAACTCGACCAACCCACACAAGCTCTTTTTGAGATGCATTTTTACGAAGGAAACCTTTGTATAAATCTTCAGTTAAAGCACTTGAACATACTAAAAGTTGACAGCTTAGCGTGCTCATAACAGCAGCTAAAATTGCAGCCAAAATGATACCCACAATCCAAGGATTGAATAAAATTTTAGTCAATTCCATGAATACAGTTTCAGGGTTTTTGCTTACAACAGCTGCTAATTCAGGGTGTTGCTCAAAATATGCGATACCGAAGAAACCAGCACCAACAGCACCAATTAAGCATAAAATCATCCAAGTCATGCCGATACGACGAGCAGCAGGAATTGATTTTACAGAATCAGCAGCCATGAAACGAACTAGGATATGCGGTTGACCAAAATAGCCTAAACCCCATGCCATGGAAGATAAAACAGCCACCACACTTAAATCTGAAACAATATTAAATGCATGTGGACGAGCAGTTTCAATGAGCGTTACAAAGTGAGTCGTATCACCAATTGCAAGGTAAGTTACGATTGGGGTGAGTAAAAGAGCAAAAATCATTAAGCCAGCTTGGAAAGTATCGGTCCAGCTAATGGCTAAGAACCCACCAATACAAACATAACTGATTGTTGCAATAGCACTTAACCAGACTGCGGTGGTATATGACATACCAAATAAATTTTCAAATAAACGTGCGCCAGCTACCATACCTGAGGCACAGTAAATTGCGAAGAAAACCAAGATAATAACGGCAGAGAAAATGCGAAGAATCTTTTTCTGGTCATCAAATCGACTTGTAAAATAGTCGGGCAGAGTGAGTGCATTATTTTGGATTTCAGTATGAACGCGTAATCGACCAGCAACCAGTAACCAGTTAAGCCAAGCACCGATAATTAGGCCAATTGCAATCCACGCCTCAGATAAACCAGAAAGATAAATCGCTCCTGGTAAGCCCATGAGTAACCAACCACTCATGTCTGATGCGCCTGCGGATAATGCAGTAACGAAACTGCCTAAACTACGACCACCAAGAATATAATCAGAGAAGTCGCTTGTAGCACGGTAGGCGAATAAGCCAATAAGTACCATTGCTACGATGTACACCATAAACATGATGAGGGTGGGATCAAAATAACTCATAATGGATGTGTGTCCTTATATCCATAATCCGTGATTGTAACCTAATCCAGGTCGCTGTTTTCTTGTACGGCATTTCAAGAGGTTGAGATTCAACCACAAAAGAATTTTTTTGCTCTGTTATCTTTGTGATGTATTTTATGTATTTTTATGTAAACCAATGTAATTTTAGTTACATTATAAATTAAATTAATCTTAATCAATATCTTATAGGGCATGCATAATTCTTATAAACTTTCAAAAATTATAGAAATGGTAAATTTTGAGAATAAAATAGCATTTTTGGTTACAAAATTAGCAATGACAATATATTCACTACAAGCAAAATTGATATGAGTTGAGTATTTTTAAATCAATTTTAGATGAAGAGACTACTCTAAAGACGAAATCTGCAGTAAAAACTATGAAAATATCAGTTCGTCAACTGATGAAATAGCTCTTTCATACCTTCTGTGGCTGTCATATTTAATAGTTTATATTGAGATGGAACACGAGAATGATCTGCTTGGGGATCTATATAGTAGGCTTCAGTGTAATTAGGAATTTCATGAACTAAAGCAGCAACAGGATAAACACTTAAGGTTGAACCAATAACAATGAAAATATCTGCTTCCTGTACTTGCTTGATGGCTTCTTCAAATGCTGGAACTGCTTCACCAAACCAAACTACATGAGGACGAAGTGGATAACCATTCGGGCAAAAGTCATGTTCTAAATCTAACTTCCAACCATTAATCTCATAAAACTGAGTTGTATATTGTGCATCTGGTCCCGAGCTTTTTGCTAGTCGAATATTACCATGTAGATGCAAGACGCTGTGGCTACCAGCACGCTCATGTAAATCATCAATATTTTGAGTAATAACCTGTACATCAAAATGAGCTTGTAGTTTGGCAATGTACTGATGAGCTTCATTTGGCTGAGCTTCTAAAATATTTTTACGGCGTTCGTTATAAAACCGTTGGACTAAAGCCGGGTTTTTGTTCCAAGCTTCTGGAGTGGCTACTTGTTGTATATCATAATTTTCCCATAGGCCATTACTGTCGCGAAAAGTACTAATTCCACTTTCTGCACTCATACCTGCACCAGAAAATACAACAAGTCTTGTCATGTCAGTGCTCCTATTCATCAGGCTTTATAGCTAATTTATACATATATAAAAAAACCAGTTTAAAAGTAAACTGGTTTTTATCAAATACTGAAAGCGTTGTTAACTTTTATAGACCAGCTTCATATTCTGCATTTGTTAACAGTTTTTCAACGTCTGCCATGTTGTTTGGCTTGATTTTATAAATCCAGCCCTTGCCGTATGGATCTTCATTTACGAAATCCGGATCATCTTCAAGGTCTGTATTTACTTCTACTACAGTCCCAGATACAGGGGCGTGTATATCAGAGGCCGTTTTAACTGATTCAACTACTCCAGCTTGTTCGCCAGCTGTTACTTTGCTGCCAACTTCCGGAGTTTCAACATACACCAAGTCTCCAAGTTCATCTTGTGCATGGTCAGTAATCCCTGTAATAACAAGATCACCTTCAATTTTTACCCACTCATGTGTACGTGCATACTTCAATTCTGAAGGGTGGTTCATGACAACTCCTTAAGCTTGTGTCCAATATTTTAATAACATTATAAATAGGGGTCTTTGCGCCAGTTGCTTGGACTACGGCCACTCCAGCGTTTAAAAGCACGGCTGAAATTTGCGACATCGGAGTAACCAAGTTCATCCGCAATTTGTTCAAGACTATAATCTGTACGTGAAAGTAATGAAGTCGCATGACGATATCTGACTTCATCTACTAATGTTGAAAATGATGTTCCTTCAGCAGCCAACTGTCGTTTTAAAGTACGATCCGACATATGTAGGTATTCTGCTACATTTTCTATGCTTAAGTAATGTTGTTCAGAATTACTTAAAATATCACGTACGCGCATTGCCAAACGGCGACGTTCGCCTAAAGCTGATAGTTCCGCTTCACATTGATTAATGGCGATTTGACTGGCGATTGGATCTGAATTAATTAATTTAAGACCTAAATATTTTTTATCAAAGCTAGAAATTAAATGAGGTTGATTAAAACGAATAGTGCTGCTTAATTTACTTTTATATTTATCAAAGCCTGCTGGTTCAGGAAAGTCTAAATCAACATCACCTGCTAAATCTTCGATACCTGTCATTGCTTTTGCCATCGTCATGATGCCAATCGTTAAGCCTAAAACAATTTCGGTGCGAAGTGGCTCTAATTCAATATCACATTGCAACTGTAATGTGGCTTTGGGGCCAAATGTAGAAAAATAGAGTTGTAGGAAGGGTAAGCGTAACTGGATAAAACGAGCAGCAAGAGCAATCGCTTCTGTAATATCCTTTGCTGTCATTATTGCGTAACCAATAAATCCATGAATCGAAATACGCATTTGGGTGCCAATATGATACCCCAATGTACTTTCACCAGTGAGATTTAAGGCATGTTTAACCAGTTCATTTGCTACAGGTGTTGAAATACGATACTCAGGATCTGCCAATTGCTCACTAGTAAGATAAAAAGGAGCAAATAAAGTCTCATCGTTGTATCCCCAACGTGAAACAACATCTAAAAGCAATAAGCCATAGACTCCTGGAATACCTTGATCTTGACGAGCTGAGGTAATTTTCATATGCGTTCCGTTGCTCTCATCAATTCTCTACGTGCATTTCTTACACATCTTGTCATGAAATATAATTTGAGTTTATAAAAACTGTTAGACAATCATATCAACGATTCATTAAACATTCTTTTTAAAGACAACGATTTTTGTCGTCGAAATAAGTAAAACATCCCCATGTTGATTTAAGGCTTGTGTAACGTAACTTACAATACCACGATCCAATTTTGTTTTGGATGGTGTATTGGCGGAAATTTCAGCTTCAACATGAATACGATCACCTGGTCGTGTTGGACGTGGCCACCGCAGACTAGACTCTGAACCCACTAGTCCGCCATGAATTGGCATACACTCTGTCCATAAGCGCATCGTAATTGCAGAAGTATGCCACCCACTAGCGGCAATACCTTTAAAGATAGGGTCTTCTTTGGCTAGCTCTTCATTTGTATGAAAAGGTTGGGGGTCATACTGGCTTGCAAACTGTTTAATTTCATCTAGTGTAATTTCATATTCACGACTAATAAAACGATCACCAACTTTTAAATCTTCTAAATAAAGCATTAATCTTGACCCTGTACTACTTTTTGCTCAATAAGAAAGCCACCAGTTTGACGTTTCCATAATTGTGCGTATATACCATTTTTGGCAATTAATTCTTCATGTGTACCTTGCTCTGCAATTTTACCTTCATCAAGAACAATTAAACGGTCCATTTGAGCAATGGTAGACAAACGGTGAGCAATAGCAATAACCGTTTTATCAACCATCAGGTCATTTAAACTAGACTGAATGGCTGCTTCAACTTCAGAGTCTAGTGCACTTGTTGCTTCATCTAATATTAAAATTGGTGCATCTTTTAGGAAAACACGTGCAATAGCGATACGTTGTCTTTGACCGCCTGAAAGTTTGACACCACGTTCACCAACTTGTGCTTCATAACCAGAACGACCCTTTAGGTCTACAAGCTGGGGAATAAACTCGGCTGCTTTAGCTTTATGAACAGCACTTTGCATATCGTGATCAGTTGCATCTGGACGACCATATTTAATGTTCTCGGCAACTGAGCGATGTAGGAGGGACGTGTCTTGAGTAACTAAAGCAATATTCGCTCTCAAACTATCTTGTGTAACATCTTCAATATTTTGTCCATCAATTAAAATTGCACCTTCTTTAAGATGATAGAAGTGTAAAAGTAATTGGATGAGAGTAGACTTACCTGCACCTGAGCGCCCAACAATACCGATCTTTTCACCTGCTTTAATATGTAGATTAAAGTGATCAATGACATTTTTATTGTTGTAGGCAAAAGTGACATCTTTAAATACGATTTCACCTTGTTTTACTGCAAGTGGTTTTGCTTCTGCTTTGTCTTGAATATTGATTTTTTTGCCGAGTGTTTGCATACCATCTTGAATGGTTCCAACATTTTCAAATAACGCGGACATATGCCACATCATAAACTCAGCCATACTATTAAGTTTTAAAATCATGGCTGTGGTTGCAGCAATAACACCTAAAGCCGCTAAACCTTGAGTCCATAACCAAACTGCTGTACCAATCACGCCTACAAATAAAACAGCAGAAAGCATATTAATACTAACTTCAAAAAGAGTACCTAAACGCATTTGCGCATAGACCGTTGTCATAAACTCTTTCATTGAGGCTTTTGCGTATTGGCTTTCACGGCCCGCATGGGCAAATAGTTTAACTGTTTGAATATTTGTATAGGCGTCAGTTACGCGGCCAGTCATTACGGCACGTGCATCGGCTTGTTGTTGTGACACTTTACTTAAACGCGGAATAAAGAACCAAGCACTTAATAAAAATAAGCCCAACCAAACCATAAGTGGAATAAGTAAAGTCGGTGAAATTGCACCAAGAACAATACTAACAGTAATAAAGTAAATGCTGACGTAAGCCAACATATCGCCCAGAATAATCCAGAATTCGCGAATGGCTAAAGCTGTTTGCATAACCTTTGCTGAAAGGCGACCTGCAAAATCATTATGGAAAAAATCTAGGCTTTGTTTTAATAAAAGATTGTGAAAGCGCCAACGTAAGCGCATTGGAAAAGTGCTATATAAAATCTGATGTTTTATAATAGATTGAATATTAACAAATAAAATATTAGCAAATAAGACACTTATTAAAATAAGGATATTTGAAGCATGTTGGCTTAAAAAACTTTCAGGTTGACTTTTACTTAACCAATCTACAAGTTGTCCAATTTTTGAAAAGAGTAATGCTTCAAATGTAGCTGCACCCGCTGTACAGATAACAAGAAGCAGTAAGTATGGACGTACGCCTTCAGTAGCTTGCCAAACAAATGGGAAAAAGCGTGTTGGTAAGGGCTCATCCAGACCTTTGGTTGGATAAGGATCGACAAGTTTTTCAAACCACTTCAGCATGAATGACTACCTTTATACATCAGCTAGTTTATTAAAATTCCGCAATTTAATTTTGCAATAAAGTCAGTTAGATCAAGCTCGACAAAGATGTTGATCTTTCGGATATGTGTGAAAACACATCAAAGTTTATGTTTTATATCTTTGGCTAAAACTGACATGATTTAGACAAGACATAAAGTTGGAATCGGGAAAAGCCTAAAAGGCATGGTAAAGACAAAATGTTTTATTCATTATATCGATAATAATAGATGAAGTGGTGAATGAATTTGACCAGAATGTAATTTTTATAGTTTTTTTTAATAATTGATAAAATATTAATAATTAATTTAAAAAGTATAAGCCTTTATCGCATAATTGATAAAGGCTTGAGAAAATTACCACATTAAGTCATCTGGAATAACATACGCTGCGTATGGATCTTCTTCGTCGGTGGTTTGTTCATTTTTCTCTGCATTATTAATCAAAATAAAGCCTTGCATCTTTTGATCAATCTTTTCAGCTAAAGCCTTTGGAAGGTAAGCATACTGATCTTGATCTTTAGCAATCACTAAGCTTCCTGTTACAAGGGCATTATAGACTTGCTGAGATAGGTAGACTTTTTTAACTTTATTTTCATCAATAAATTGATAAGCGACATCGCCAGCAAAATCAGTAATTTTATGTTGCTTAATCATTTGAATGATTGAAGCTTTCAATGCTTTTTCTTCAAGTTGTTGCTGTTTTTCTAAATTTAGAGCTTGATCTTTTGCTAGTTTCTCTTTTTGAGCTTTTTCAATATTTGCCTTAATTTCTGCCTCATTACTTTGGCCTGTACGTTGCTCGTGTTGAGCTTGTTTGGTTAGCTTTTTCGCTTTTTTATTATCAACTAAACCAGCTTTGAGTAACTGAGCTTGTAAGGCATTTTTAACCATGACTTAATCCGAATTTGAAGAAGAACTGTGAAAATAAACAACCCAATACGAGATACTGAGAGTTAAACTCAAAATTGCTGGAAGCAAAAATGCTTGCAATTTCAAGTAGGGGTGAACTAAAGCAGCAATTATACCACCAAGCAGAAAACCTGAAAAAATAAGTAGATGCAAAATTATACGACGGTTTTCAACTTTTAAACCACGTGCCATGTAACCAAGAGCAAGACCAAGGTCTGTCAAAACACCTGATAAATGAGTGGTCCGGATAATAGTACCTTTGTAATGGCTGACCATGGCATTTTTGTAATCCCATGGCGACACAAGCCCATAATAATCCATATTTGGGAAAATAAGGGAGTAATAGCCAACATAGAAAAATAAAGAGAGCAACTAAGCTTAAAGGAAGGCCATATCGACGGCCTAATTTAAAATGACTGTTACCTAAAATAAAGCCACTATAAAATGATCCACATACATAACACAGTATAACAAGTACTAAATATATGATGTGTTCAAATTGCCAGTTTACCAAACTCATCGCTAGCATACTGACATTACCTGTCATATGCGAAACTGACTGATGTAAAAGGGTGATTAGCCCTAATACATTAATCATTCCGGCATTTATTGCCAGTAAGAAGGCACCAATTTGGAACCAGTTTGGTAAACGTTGAAATGGCATGTTCTCTAAGAGGTTTGTTTGGAGCGAATATCAACTGCGGCTGTAAATAAAACATCAGTAGATGAGTTAAGAGCCGTTTCCGTTGAATCTTGTAATACACTAATAATCATACCTACCGCAACAACTTGCATTGCAATTTCTGATGAAATACCAAATAAACTACAAGCTACTGGAATTAAAAGTAGTGAACCGCCTGCAACACCAGATGCTCCACATGCTGAAACTGTAGCGACTACTGATAAAATAATCATAGTTGCTAAATCAACATGAATTCCTAATGTGTGTACAGTTGCTAACGTGAGTACTGTGATGGTCACAGCTGCACCGGCCATGTTAACAGTAGCACCTAAAGGAATAGAAACGCTTGCAGTAGATGGGTTAACGCCTAAACGCTCAGCTAAATCGAGGTTAACCGGAATGTTAGCTGCTGAACTACGTGTAAAGAATGCCGTAATACCACTTTCTTTTAAGCATTTAAAAACGAGTGGGTATGGGTTACCACGAATTGTTAAACCTACTAAAATTGGATTAACTACAAGAGCAACAAATAACATTGTTCCTAATAGGATTGCTAATAAGTGCGCATAACTTTCGAGTGTTGCTAAACCAGCATCGGCAAAAGTCACAGCTACTAAACCGAAAATACCTACAGGTGCAAATGCAATTACTTTATGAATAATGGCACTCACTGCATGTGAAACATCATGCATGACTTGTTTGGTTGTTTCCGAACTATGACGCATTGCTAAGCCAAGACCAATAGCCCACGCCAAAATACCAATAAAATTCGCTTCACTAATTGCTTGAACAGGGTTTGCAATAAAGCTTAAAAGCAAGTTCTTTAATATGTCTGCGAGGCTTCCAGGGGCTTGTAAATTGTTATGGCTAACGCTATTGAGATAAAGCGTACTTGGAAAAGACAAGCTAGCAACTACAGCACTAAAAGCAGCTAATAGCATGCCCACAACATAAAGTAATAAGACTGGACGTAAATTTGCACTATGACCTACTTGGAAATTGGCAATAGAAGAAAGAACCAATACAAAAACTAAAATAGGAGCAACTGATTTCAATGCTTTAATGAACAGTTCACCAAACAAGCTTAGATAGGGTGTAACGTTTGGAAATAATAGTGCAACGCCTATCCCTAAAACAATCGCAATAATAATTTTGGTGACTAAGCTTAATCGAGAAAAGAATTCAAGCATATAAAGGCCTTATTAACCTATTCGTGGCTAAAGGTTGAACAAGCGGAGTATTTTATACTTAAGTGATCGGAATCTTAAGCTTTTTTATAGCAACTAATTGGGTTTATAAGCTATGGTAATATTAAGTATATGTTTTTAAAATATTAAAATAATATTATTAAAGTGCCAAGAAAGATGTTTTGCTTACATTACAATCAATAAACCAATTATGTAGACTTGGCTATTTAGTAAATGAATGGTTGAAGATAAAAGATGTAAAAAGAAATAGAAGAGATTATTTTTGTTTTCAATAGATTTGAATACTAGAAAAACTACGCGAATTTTCAATCCTCTTTGCTGGAACAACTACACCCGCTACCAAGTTGAAAAATCGCATATTTCAGGAAATACATTAATATTATTATAATTTTATAAGTGCAGATCAGTTACTTTATGCAATATAACTGATAAAGCATATTTAAAATTGAATGCATCTTATCATCCTTTATAGAGTAGAAAATTTGTTTGCCATCACGACGGGTTGAAACAACATCACTTTTACGTAACATCATCAATTGTTGTGAAAGGGTGGGCTGGGTAATTTGTGTTTTGTCTTCGATCTGAGAGACATTCAACTCCTCATGAGCTAAGTGACATAAAATTAATAAACGGTCAGTGTTAGCTAAAGACTTTAATGTTCCTACGACAGAATCAGCCGCATTTTTCATTTCTTCAATTTGGAGTCCATCTTTCATACTTTATACCTATATCAATATGGCCGGCATAGTATAGATTGATCTTGCAGAAATGAATGTAGCAAAACTAATCAATCCAATTGTTTTTGTTGAAAAGGTTTATAAGTGTAATTGATAAATATATAGCATTATTAAGGTAAAACAAGAATTTGTAGTTGTTTTGTGTCAAAAGTGTTGCGTTGTGTGAGAAGCGTAATTGTTAAGTATAAATGAAACAAAGTTGAAGTAAACAATCCTTGTTTTAACTCTCATCAATAGTTAATTCTGATTTATGTCAAAAAAGTCGATAAAAAAAGATTGAGTTTTTACTTTTTAAAGATATAATGGATCGTGTACAGACAGGTCTGTATATTCTGGTTTGGAATCTTATTCCAAAAAGAAGTCTAACTCTAAACTAGAATGACTTTCAGACGCAGCGTGATGAATAAGAAGAAGATTCAACAACATAAGAAGAATAATATCACGCTTTATTTTTTAATGTGCAGTTTTTTCAAACTCAATTAATCTCTCCACACGTTTCCAGTAGTCATAAATTTTTACTGAACCATGTTCAACTTGAGCTTGAATGGTCATACCTTCTAAAATATTGACTAGAAGTAAAGCTAAAGGGCGGGACTCTTCAATTTTAAGTTCAATAAGAAGGTCTTGCATTAGCTGGGTCAACCATATTTTATATAAGGTTGCAGGTTGGTGAGTAGAAGGGTACTGTTTTAATACTTCTTCTAGGGCTTTTTGAAACATACACCCATTAAAATCATCACTATTAAACCAATTTGAATACCATAAAAATATTGCTTTAATACGAGCTAATGGATTGTTTTCATCTTCGTGGGAAATAGCAGCAGTAAGAGAATTTTGCAAAAGTGAGTTTCTCAACAATAAACACTCTTCAATAAGTTTCTCTTTTGAAGGAAAGTATTTATAAAATGTCATTTTTGCTACACCAGACTCACTGATGATACGATCTACTCCTATAGAATTATAACTATATGAGTTAAAAAGTCTTAAAGCAGTGGTAATGATGTCATCTTTTTTTGACATGTTTTGATAGCCTCACACAAATATTTTGCTCTTAGCCTAAATGGTGGAATGCATAAATAAAAAGCACGAACGCGCAATTTTACATTGTATTGATTGTTATTGATAGAAAAAAATACGTTTTTTGAAAACAATAAAAGATATAAAGCCAAATGCTCTAAATATAAATTTTATATTTATTAAAAAAAATTTCTATATTTTACAAAGTCTGTAATAGATCATTTTTTCACTTAGCAAGATTGATTTATACCATAAACGAATAACCATAAACATGGGTTTAAAGAATGGTATATTTAAACATGTATTTATAAAAGAAAAAAGGAGAAATTTATAAATTTCTCCTTTCGTGATGATTAGCTAATATTATTCCGCAGGAGGTAAAAGCATGATAATTGAATCATTTAATAATTGAACAATATTCTCTAAAATATCCGAACTGCTTAGTTTGTTATTGAAAGGAACACTTTTTCCGTCAGCTATAGCTTTAAGTTGAGTGGCAAAAGATTCCACAATTGGTAAATCTTCTCCATTACCCCAAAACTTTAAAACACCATTTTGTTCTTTATAAAGCAGGCGAGAAGCAGGTTCTAGTAATAATTCATAGCCTTCTGACAAAATAGCATTTAAATCTTCAATTTCAATTTCATCAGGTTCTGGAATATTGTCTGGATATTTAGGTTCAGTCATGTAGGCCATAATAGCAGCATCAAGTACTGATGAGTTTTGCAACTGAGCTAAAACCAAATCTCTTAAATAAGCTAATTCTTCTGGATTAATTTCACCAACTTGAGAAATATTCTTCCGAGCAATATCTACAACTGGGTTTTGTAGTAATTCATCGGTAGCAAATTGATCGCTAATTCTATCGATCATGCCTGAAATATTAGACATGCGAAAACCAAATGAGTAGGTTAAACACTCATCTTCTGCAACACCATAGTGAGATAATCCAGGTGGAACATATAAAAGGTCTCCAGGAGCCAAAACTTCATCAAAATGAACATCGATTTCAGATAAAAGCTTTAAAGGTTGATTGGGTACAAATTGAGTAGTTTCATCACACATTTGTCCGAGTTGCCAACAACGGTGGCCATGGCCCTGAACTAAGAATACGTCATAAAAGTCAAAATGTTTTCCGACTGAACCACCTTTAGGGGCATAAGAAACCATAATATCATCACGACGCCATTGGGGAATGAAAGGAAACTTCTTCCATAACTCGGCTAAATCAAATGAGTAATGATCAACTGCTTGTACTAAAAGCGTCCATAGTTTTGGGAGTTTTTGAAAGTCACCTTTTGTTAACGGCGATGATTTTAAATGCCATTCATTTGGGTTCTTATCTTTTTGACGGATAAGACGAGCACTGACATGATCTTCTACAGCAAGTTCTTTTACATCATTTGGCTCTAACATACCAATAATTTCAGGCATGGCATTGCGCACAAGTAATGGTTTTTTCTGCCAATATTCTGTTAGGAATTGTTCAGCAGTAATGCCGCCTAAAACGGTTAAAGGTTGTGTCATGGAGATAACCTATAAATAAGCTAATAAATATTAAGGAATTTGAAGTTCAAGCTGTCTTAAAATCTGACAAAGCTGAATCATGGGTAAACCCATTAAAGTGGTTTGATCTTGGCCTATCATTTTTTCAAATAGACTAATACCTAGACTTTCACACTTAAAACTTCCCGCACAATGGAAGGGTTTGTCTAACTCGATATATCTTTCGATTTCTAACTGGGTTAGATTGCGGAATTTAACTTGATAGTGATCAATAAGAGTGTGTTCAAAACCTTTTTCAAGGCACTGGACACTTAAAGCTGTACTAAAAAAGACTGTTTTACCAGAGTTGGCCGTTAATTGAGCTTTGGCATTTTCAAAGTTTAATGTCTTACCAATAAAATCATGAGGTGCATGTTCTCGCCATGCAACCTGATCTGATCCAATTACAATTGCTTGAGGATTCTGTTGAGCTATAAGCTGTGCTTTAGCAAATGCTAATCTTTTTGCTAAATCGTCGGCATGAGTCTCACCACAAGGGCTTTCATCAATATCTGGGCTAATACAGGTATATTCGAGTCTTAAACGATTCATCAAATCCTTACGCGTTTGACTACTCGATGCCAAGATAATTTTGGGTTGCTTCATCAAACTGCAAATTCCATTAACACATCTAAAGGAACATAGCTTAATACTGCTTGATGACAAGCGTGGAGTTTGATGGGAGGTGCTTGCCCAGCTTGATAAGCTTCAACCCAGCGAGTTACACAGATGCACCAGAAGTCGCCAGGCTGTAAACCCGGGAAGCCTGCCTCAGGTAGAGGGGTGATAAGATCATTTCCAATTTTTTGTGAAAAATTTAAAAACTCTGAAGTCATTTGGGCACATACAGTGTGTTGCCCAAGATCTGTTACCGCTGTATGACAAAAACCATTTCGAAAATAACCAGTAATAGGATCAAAACAACAGCTTGCTAAAGGTTCACCTAAAACATTTAAACGATTGATTTGTGGATCTGGATGAATAGACATAATGGATGAAATATTAGATTACTACCTCTATCATAATCAAAACTTTGGCTTTCTACAGCTTTTATGCAAAAAAACTAACCTTTTTTGATGTAATCATTTAAAATTGGCGCGTTTTTAAAATCATAAAGAGAGCTTTACATGAATTTTCAGCGTATGACTGACCTTAACTTAGCAGGTAAACGTGTACTTATTCGTGAAGATTTAAACGTTCCTGTTAAAAATGGCGTGATTACCAGCGATGCTCGTTTACGTGCAGCACTTCCAACAATAAAAGCTGCTTTAAAAAAAGGCGCTGCTGTAATGGTATTTTCGCATTTAGGTCGTCCTGTTGAAGGTGAGCCAAAGCCAGAACAATCACTTGCACCAGTTGCAGCATATTTAACTGAAGCATTAGGCCAAGAAGTTAAATTATTTACTGACTATCTTGATGGTGTAGAGGTTCAGGCTGGACAAGTGGTTTTGCTTGAAAATGTTCGTTTTAATGTGGGTGAAAAGAAGAACAATCCTGAACTTGCACAAAAGTATGCTGCTCTATGTGATGTATTTGTTATGGATGCATTTGGTACTGCTCACCGTGCGGAAGCTTCTACAGAAGGTGTTGCGCGTTTTGCTCCTGTTGCAGCTGCTGGCCCATTATTAGCTGCTGAATTAGATGCACTTGGTCGTGCAATGCAAACACCTGAAAAACCAATGGTTGCTATTGTTGCTGGTTCTAAAGTTTCAACAAAACTTGATGTTTTAAACTCATTGTCTACTATTTGTGATCAACTTATTGTTGGTGGTGGTATCGCAAACACTTTCTTAGCGGCAGCAGGTTACAACGTTGGTAAATCTTTATACGAAGCTGACTTGGTTGAAACTGCAAAACAAATTGCTGCTAAAGTAAGTGTTCCGCTTCCTACAGATGTTGTTGTTGCTGATGCATCTCAAATTAATTTTGAAGATTTCTTGGGTTCTTTAGCGGCAGCGGAAGCTGTTGTTAAGAAAGTTGAAGATGTAACATCAAACGATATGATTTTAGATGTTGGTCCTGAAACAGCTAAAGCTTTTGCAGAAATTTTGACTACTTCTAAAACAATTCTTTGGAATGGCCCAGTTGGTGTGTTTGAAGTTGATCAGTTTGGCGAAGGTACTAAAGCACTTTCTCTTGCTGTTGCTGAATCTGATGCATTCTCGATTGCTGGCGGTGGTGATACTCTTGCTGCGATCGATAAATATAATGTTGCTGACCAAATTGGCTATATTTCAACTGGTGGTGGCGCATTCCTTGAGTTCGTTGAAGGTAAAACTTTGCCAGCAGTTGCAGTTTTATTAGAACGTGCATAATAGATATATGCAAAAATAAGAAGGGGTTGGGTTCAACCCCTTTTTTTCATGGATAAGTCATTAAATTGTCATATTTTTGAAATAAAATAATGAGCACTAAATCACCAATTGTGGAAAATAGTGATGAATTTAAAACTTACCTTAGCTGCTTTGTTAATTGTTCCAGTGATGTTGACTGCTTGTGGCAAAAAAGAAGAGTCTTCTAAAGCAGGACAAGATGCTGCTTCTACAGCAGTTGCTGATAAAGTAACTCCTGAACAGCAAGCTACAATTGATTCGCTTGATAAGCCAGTTTTAGATGAAAAGAATACCGATGTGGTTGAAGGTAGCGCTTCTAGCGAGCCGGCTGCTTCAGAAACTCATTAATTTGTTGTATTTTGTTAAAAAGTCCCTGCAAATGCAGGGATTTTTTTTGAAATACTGTGATTTGTTGCTGAATTGAAATAAATGACAAGGTAGAATAAGCCGCACTACCTGGGAGGATATTATGGCACTCATTTCAATGCGCCAGCTCTTGGATCACGCTGCAGAACATAACTACGGCGTACCAGCATTTAACGTAAATAACTTAGAACAAATGCGTGCAATTATGCTTGCCGCGGATGCAACTAATTCACCTGTGATTGTTCAGGCATCAGCTGGAGCTCGCAAATATGCAGGCGCTCCATTCTTGCGCCATCTTATTTTGGCTGCAATTGAAGAATGGCCGCACATTCCGGTGGTAATGCACCAAGACCATGGTACAAGTCCTGAGATCTGTCAACGTTCAATTCAGCTTGGCTTTAGCTCTGTGATGATGGACGGTTCATTAGGTACAGATGGTAAAACACCTACATCTTACGAATACAACGTTGATGTAACTCGTAATGTTGTTGCTTTAGCACATGCATGTGGTGTTTCTGTTGAAGGTGAGATTGGCTGTTTAGGTAGCCTTGAAACTGGTATGGCTGGCGAAGAAGACGGTGTTGGTGCTGAAGGCGTACTTGATCACTCACAACTTCTTACTTCTGTTGAGGAAGCAACTCAGTTTGTTGCTGATACCAATGTAGATGCATTGGCGATTGCTGTAGGTACTTCACATGGTGCTTATAAGTTTACTCGTCCACCTACAGGCGATATCTTGGCAATTGACCGTATTAAAGAAATTCATGCGGCATTACCAAATACTCACCTTGTTATGCATGGTTCAAGCTCTGTACCACAAGAATGGTTGAAAGTAATCAATGAGTTCGGTGGTGATATTAAAGAGACTTATGGTGTGCCTGTTGAACAGCTTGTAGAAGCAATTAAACATGGTGTGCGTAAGATCAATATTGATACAGACTTACGTTTAGCATCTACTGGTGCAATTCGTCAGTTTATGGCTGAAAACCCAGCTGAATTTGATCCACGTAAATACTTTGCTAAAACTGTAGATTCAATGAAGCAAATTTGTATTGATCGTTATGAAGCGTTTGGTACAGCTGGTAATGCTGATAAGATCCGCCCAATTTCTTTAGAGAAAATGGTTGATCGCTATAAATAATTCCCGTTAGGGTTTGATTTGTAGAAACCGGTTATGTAAATAACCGGTTTTTTATTAGCTGGATTTTTATTCATAAAAAAACCTGTGATAAACACAGGTTTTAATAGCGGCGAGAAGAACTTACTTTGGTAAGTTTTTCTTGTCGAGGCTAGGATCTTTAATTTCTACATAGGCATTGGCACGTACTTCACGTAACCAGCTATCAACTTCTGTGTTGAATTGACGCTCACCTAGAATTTGACGTGCCATACGCTCTTGATATTCATGAGTCATATCTTTTTCGCGTTTGTCTGTCACTTGTAGGATATGCCAGCCAAATTGAGTTTGGAAAGGTTCACTAATTTGACCCACAGGAATTTCCTGCATTTTTTTATCAAACTCAGGAACCATCATACCTGGTGTAACCCAGCCTAAACTACCGCCATCACGTGCTGAACCTGTATCGTTTGAATAGGTTGCTGCAAGTGTAGCAAAATCTTGTCCTGCTTTTAATCGCTTGTAAATGCTATCAATAATTTGTTTCGCATTTTCAGGACTAACGACTTCAGACGGTTGAATAAGAATATGGCGAGTTTGATACTGTGTTACTAAAGCTTTTTGTTCATTTTGCTTACGTTCTAAAAGTTTTAGAACATGTACGCCATCACGTACAGAGATTAGATCAGTTGTTTGACCTTCTTGTAGCGGAGTAATGCGCGCAGCAAGTTCAGCTGGAATGTCAGAAAGAGGGCGGAACCCCATATCTGCACCTTCAACTTTCGCACTTGTAGTTGAAAGCTTTTTGAGTGCATTTAAGTCATTACTTTGAGCAAGCTTCGAACGAACTTCTTTGGCTACACTCTGAACTTCTTGAGGGTTGTCCCCAGAAATTCGCATGTGAATCACATGTACTTGATTGCCAAGAGCTGCTTGTCCCTGAGGTGACTTTAAGAAATTGTCTACATCTTGATCGCTAATTTTAATGCGAGACATTACTTGTTGTTGACGTAAGCGATTGATTGCTAAATCTTCACCAATACGGCTACGTAAATTTTCATAAGTACCTGGTGCAATAGCATCTAACTTTTGTTGAAAGGCTTCTAAACTTTTGCTACCAGATTGATTTGCTACTTTAAGTACTGCTTCATTTAGACTTTTCTCATCAGGCTTAATGCCATAACGTTTTACTTGTTCAAGGTGAGCTTGACGTAAGATAAGTTGATCTAAAACCTGAAACTGTAGGTATTGTTGAGGTGGTACTTCTTTTTTTTGTGCTTGCAATTCATGGGTGGCTTCAGCCATTCCTTGTTCAAGATCACTTTTTAAAATTACGCTATTGTCCACAATTGCCACAACTTCATCAGCGGGTTGGGCAAAACTATGCATTGATGAAGATATTAATACAGCAAGGGTTGTTGCTTTAAAAAACTGTTTAAGATGCTTTGTCTTCATTAACGTTGTGTCCAAGATTGATTAATTTTGTTAAAACCTAACACGCGATTTTCGAGTAAAGATGCAAGTTTATTGTTTAAACCGCCTAAACCTTTAAGGGTAATTTCAGCCATGATCGCACGTTTTTCACTAACATTCGAAGCTTTCGGATCATCTAGGTCGTTATAGTAAGATCGACCATAGACTGAGATACCCCAACAGCATGATTCGTAGTTAACACCGAGTAAAATTTCACGGGCAACATCATTATCGATGTCATATTGTACGTGGCCCATAATACGCCAATTGTCTTTAATTGGTTGTATAAACGATGCAACAACTTGATCGTAAGTATCTTGACGACCAGGAATGTCTTTGCGATAGAAGTAACCTAAGTTGTAAAGGTTGCCTTTGTCGCCTGTATAGTAAACTTGGAAGTCTCTCTGGGCGTTATCACCATTTGACATCCATGCTGAATTGGCTGCAATAGTAAAGTTTTGGTTAAGCTGACTCGTTAAGCTTACGACAGGACCAGTATTACGTTCGGTATCAATCTCATCTTGTTCGTTTAAAGTAACGCGGCGATCTTCAAAGTAATAACTTTGTCCTACACTTGCACGCAAACGTTCTAAACCTACCGTGTCAAAAAAACTATAACTTACACCTAGTGATAAGAAGTTGTTGTCTTCAAGGCGGTCATGACCATAGAAGCGGTATGGGTTAAAGAGTTGATCATAATTGACTGATGCTGAAGTTGAGTCGAAGTTTGGGTAACCGTCTTGGTTCTTGTAAGGCGCATACGCATAAAATGCACGAGGGGTAATCGTTTGTAGGTATTTACCTTCGCGTTCAAAAGTTAAACCACTGTCCAGAGTAAACTGAGGTACAACAACTGATTTAGATTCCGAACTTGCGTCTAGACCCTGTGAGGCAATACTGTCCTTATCATAGAATGTCTGGATGGAGCGTACAGAAACTTCAGGAATAACAAAGGCTGATGGTGTTCGATAGTTATAACGTGTTGCGAACTGGTTATAAATACGCGTACCACTACTTTCCTGAGCAGAACCGTCATTAATTGATTTTTTAAAGTATGCCGTATCGTTATTAAATTCGTATTGTAATCCTTGTGGGTTACCAGTGACATAATTTAATAAAAACTGTGGTAAACGTGCATAAGGTTTATTTGCATCTAAAATTGTTGGATCTAGTGTTTGGAAGTCTTCAACTTTAAGCTGCGCTTTTAAGCCAGGAATACCGTGCTGATAGTTAAGTTCCCAAGCTCTACGTAAATTTACATCGGTTTTAGAGTTTGGGCTGTTATCTAAATCAGCAAAATAATCTTTATCCGATGCATAACGATATTCAAGATTGGTTGACCACTGATCGTTAATATCCCAGTTATGAAGGAAGTTAAAGTTTTTACGATCTTGATCATCGTATTTTTTATCAGATGGAAGTATACCGCCCCATATTTGACCTGAACCGAAGCCATCAGTTAAATATCTAAACGAACCTTGCAACATTGCACCACGGTCTGCTAAATAACGTGGAGTCACGGTTGCATCATAATTAGGCGCAAGGTTTAAATAAACAGGTACAGAAAGTTCAACGCCACCATCGTTTGAGAAGCCAAATTGAGGGTTGAGGATACCCGTGGTTCGGCGGTCATCGATTGGAAAGTTGAAATATGGAACGGCAATAACAGGAACATCTTTAACATAGATTTTTGTTCCACGCGTAACGCCGCGACCAGTTTCCTGATTTAGCTCAATTTTATTGGCTTGGATCTTCCATGCAGGTTTTTGACCTGGAGGGCAAGTGGTATATGTTGCATCGTTAAGAACCATCACATTTGGAGAGGTTTTTTCGATTTTTCCAGCATGACCATGGGCATGTTGTTGTTCGGCAATATAAAAACTATTGTCTAAATTACCAGTCTGAGTCTTTAGATTGTAATCAATTTCGTCACTTTGAGAGAGTAAGCCACCTTGAGCCAACTGTACTCGGCCTTTTGCATGTGCAAATGTTTGAGTTTTATCAATGGTCACTTTGTCGGCACGAACCGTGCGACCTTCTTGATCAATTACCACATTTCCTTCTAACACCGAGTCGCCAGCAGGGTTGTAATGACCATAATCAGCCGTAACGACCGAAGTGGTTTTATCTGCATCTAACGCTTTGGTTTCAGGATTAATAGGGGTAATCCAAGTTCCTTGACAAAATGCCGAACTCAAATATTTATTATTGCGCAACTGCGCCTCAGGTGCAGATTTATCAACATAATATTGTTGAAAGAATTCCTGTCCTGGATAGGCTTCCTTAATACTCGCCTTAAGTTGATTATTGTCTATGTTGGAGACAACATCAGCTGACTCAGCATAACTTGATTGTATGGAGCCACTACATAAGAGCGTAAAAATAGCGGTCGCTAAAGGATTAAATTTAAACTGATGCTTCATTGTCTCATTAACCAAGTATGCTAATTCACAATTAATTATTGTCGCATCATAGAGAAAAAGTTTATAAGTGGCTACACTTAACCCTTCAAAAATCTCAGCTTGTTTTAGATTTTATTGCAAATGAATACACAACGTGAACAATTGATACATACATGGCTTACATCTGTTCTTGAAAATGATCAATTTCAGATCGCTTTTTTAGCAGGTGATGCGAGCTTCCGTCGTTATGCTCGCATTCAGTTACAAAATAAAACATATATGCTTATGGATGCGCCTCCTGAAAAAGAAGACTGTGTTCCGTTTGTGACGATTGACGAGTTTTTTGCGGGTAATGGAGTTCGGGTACCCCAAATTATTGCAAAGGATCTTACTCAAGGTTTTCTTTTGTTAGAAGACTTTGGGGATGTGCTGTTATCTACATTATTAAATGATGAAACAGTAGATCAGTATTACGAACAAAGCTTTAAGCAGCTCGTTCATTTGCAATCGATTAATGGCACTGACAATTTTCCAGCTTATTCTTATGAAAAGTTAATGTCAGAAATGCACTTGTTAACAGACTGGATGTTGCCATCACTTGGAATTCATCCAACGGCTGAGCAAAAGAAAATTATTGATAATGCTTTTGATTTTTTGGCTCAATCAGCACTAGCTCAACCTCAGGTTATTGTACATCGCGATTTTCATAGCCGTAATTTGATGAAGATTGCAAGCCAAGAAGAATTGGGTGTAATCGATTTCCAAGATGCGGTTATTGGGCCCGATACATATGATTTAATCTCGATTACGCGCGATGCATATGTTCAGTGGAATGCCGAACGTGTTTATCATTGGTTTAAAGTTTTCTATGAGCTTTTACCAGTCTCTGCTAAACAAAACCGAAGTTTTGAGCAATTTAAACGTGATGCTGATTTAATGGCAATTCAACGCCATATCAAAATTTTGGGTATTTTTGTCCGCTTGTTTGAGAGAGATGGCAAGTCAGGATACCTAAAAGATTTACCGCGAGTGATGTGGTATTTACTTGAGGAAAGTCGTGGTTACGCAGAGCTTGAAGAGTTCATGTCATTTGTAAATAAGATAGTGATGCCTAAGTTTATCGAGAAATATGGTAGCTATGAGGTAGCAGCATAATGAAAGCAATGATTCTTGCTGCTGGCTTGGGCAATCGTATGCGACCACTTACGCTATATACACCAAAGCCTCTGCTTGAGGTAGGCGGTAAGCCACTTATTGTGTGGCATATCGAAAAACTTAAGAAAATTGGTGTGACTGAAATAGTCATCAATTCTGCCTGGTTGGCTGATAAGCTGATTAGTAGTTTAGGCGATGGTTCTCAATTTGGTGTGGACATCCGTTGGACACGAGAAGAAGAAGGTCTTGAAACAGCTGGCGGCATTATTAATGCTTTGCCACTACTTGGAGCAGATCCTTTTATTCTAGTGAATGGTGATGTTTGGACCACTATGGATTTTGAAGCTCTCTGCGATATTAAGCTAAATGATGATTTAGCACACCTTGTATTGGTTGATAATCCTAAACAACATCCTGAAGGCGACTTTACATTATTGGATGGGCGCGCTTTTGCATTTGATCAAGATGTGAAGGGTGAGAATCTAACTTTTAGTGGTGTGTCTGTTATCCATCCTAAGCTTTTTGATGGATTGGAACCTGGTAAACGTCCTTTAGCTCCACTATTGAAGCAATCAATGCAAAATCAAAAGGTATCCGCTGAAAAGCTTAAAGGTGCATGGGTAGATGTAGGGACGCCAGAGCGCTTAATGGAGCTAGATTTGCAAATTCGTGAAGGCTTCTACGATTAACTGCGTAATCCCTAATCGTTAAATAGTGTTCCACGATGCATAAATGGGTATACTTTGTTTTAAATTTTACTTAGATGTTATCTGTTTATGCATCCGTTTTTTCAAGAGTTACAACAGGGTAGTCAAAAATTAGGTTTATCGCTTAGCGATGAAGCTTTGGCGTTATTGTTAAAGTATCAAGATGCTTTGGTACTTTGGAACAAAGCTTATAATCTAACAGCGATTCGTGATCCGAAAGAAATGTTAGTGAAGCATTTGTTAGATAGCCTAAGTATTTTGAAAGACTTACCAGCAGGGCGCTTGCTAGATGTAGGTACAGGTGGTGGCATGCCAGGCATGATCATTGCTTTATGTCAGCCGGAACGTTCTTGTGTATTGCTTGATTCAAATGGTAAGAAAATTCGCTTTTTGAAACAGTTTATTGCTGACCTTAAGCTTAAAAACGTAGTAGCTGTGCAAACACGTGTTGAAAATCAAGAAACAATTGATGAGCTTGGTCAGTTTGATGTGATTACAAGTCGTGCATTTGCATCACTAACTGATTTTGTTGATGCTGCGCGTCCATATTTACATGATCAGAGCATAATTGCTGCAATGAAAGGACTCATTCCATTTGAAGAAATGGAAGAGCTTAAGCAAGAGTTTTCATGTAAAGTAATTGAACTGCATGTACCAAGACTTGATGAACAACGTCATTTACTTTTACTTCAACGAATTTAAATAAAAAGTATTAGGGTTACCATGGCTCAAATTATTGCGATTGCAAACCAAAAAGGTGGTGTTGGTAAAACAACGACTGCAGTAAATCTTGCAGCGTCACTAGCTGTATTGAAAAAACGTGTGTTACTTGTCGACATAGATTCGCAAGGTAATGCAACGATGGGGTCTGGAATTCAAAAGAATGATCTGCTTTATTCAATTACTGATGTTTTATTGGGTGAAGTTCCAATCGAAACAGCAATTCAAAAGGCAGAGGTTGGATATAAGGTTTTAGGCGCGAACCGTGAGCTTTCAGGCGTTGAGTTGGCAATTGCGGAACAAGAAGGACGTGAATTCATTTTAAAGAATGCACTAAATGAAATCAGAAATTCATTTGATTACATTATTGTTGACTGTGCACCTAGCTTAAGTTTAATTACAGTAAATGCCTTAGCGGCGGTAGATAGTGTAATTATTCCTATGCAATGTGAGTACTACGCATTAGAAGGTTTGGCAGATTTAACTCAAACTATCGATCGTATTCAAAAAGCTTTAAATCCTGATTTAGAAATCATTGGTGTGTTACGTACTATGTATGATGCACGTAATGCTTTGACACGTGATGTATCAGCTGAGTTGGAGCAGTTTTTTGGTAAAAAACTCTACGATACCGTAATTCCACGTAACGTTCGATTGGCAGAAGCGCCTGCACATGGTTTACCAGTTATCTATTTTGAGAAAAGTTCTAAAGGTGCAGTTGCATACTTAAATCTTGCAGCTGAGATGTTAAAGAAAAGTAAAGTGAAGAAAGGAAGTAAAGTATGAGCATCAAAAAACGCGGATTGGCGAAAGGACGTGGTTTAGATGCATTACTTGGTTCAATTCAAAAAGAAAAATTACAACTAGAAGCTCAAGCGCTTGATCATGGTCAATTAAAGCAAATTGATGTGAATTTGTTGAAACGTGGTGAATATCAGCCACGTCGTTTTATTCATGAACATGATTTGCAAGAGTTAGCATTATCTATTGAAAAGCATGGGGTAATGCAGCCAATCGTTATCCGCCCTGTAGATGATGAAGCTCATCCTTACGAAATCATTGCAGGTGAGCGTCGTTGGCGTGCTGCACAAATTGCCGGTTTAACTGAAATTCCTGCAATTGTTCGTGATTTAAATGACCAAGTTGCCATTGCTTTAGCGCTGATTGAAAACATTCAGCGTCAAGATTTAAACCCTATTGATCAAGCTTTAGCATTGCAACGTTTTCATGATGAGTTTGGTTTAAGTCATCAGGAAATTGCTGATACTGTTGGTAAAGCAAGAACAACTGTGAGTAATTTACTGCGTTTATTAAGCTTGGCTGATGATATTAAAGAGTTTATGCAACAGGGCCAGCTTGATATGGGGCATGCTCGTGCCATTTTGACTTTAAAAGGCAAAGAGCAGCTTGAAGTTGCCAAAATTGTTATCGAAAAAGGATTATCTGTTCGTCAGACCGAACAGTTAGTGCGCGATTGGAATGAGCCTAAACAGGAAAAAGAAAAAACTCCTGTTGCACCAGACATTGAGCAATTAACGCAAAAATTATCTGAGCGATTTGGTGCCAATGTTAAAATTGATCATAACCAGAAAGGTAAAGGTAAGCTTGTTATTCATTATCATTCACTCGATGAGTTAGATGGTATTTTGAATATTTGTTTGCCAGAGTAATTCTAAGTTAGGTCATATATTTCTAATTTATATTCTTGGGGAAGAAAATATGTGGGAACTTGTGAAAGCGGGTGGCTGGTTAATGCTGCCTTTAATTTTGTGTTCAATTTTAACGGTCGCTATTAGTATTGAGCGTTTTATACGTTTAAGACGTTCACAAGTTTTGCCCAAATTACTGATGAGTGATGGTAGTGCAGATGTTTCTCATATCATCACAAATTTGGAGCAGGATACTGCTGCCCAAAACACAGCATTAGGAAATATTCTAAAAGCTGGTTTTGAGCATCAGGAGCATGGTGAGCAGTTTGCTCGAGCACAAATGGAAGCAATGGCTTCTCAAGAAATTTCTTATTTAGAAAAAAATATTAATTTCTTGGGAACTTTAAGTGCGATTGCACCATTACTTGGGTTGCTTGGGACAGTTGTAGGGATTATTGAGTCTTTTCTAGTGATTGATTTTGGTTCGGCAGGTAGTCCAAGTCTAATGATTCCGGGTATTTCAAAAGCCCTAATTACGACCGCCGTTGGTATGCTTATTGCAATTCCTGCTCTTATTTCATATCGCTATTTTCAAAGAGTAGTGCAAAACTACATTGCGGAATTAGAGCAGCAGTCTACGCTCTTTCACGCATCACTGTTTTACAAACGCTCTTCTGTTGCTCAAGAACACCGTCGTGTTGGTTGAGGGATAGGGAACAATATGAAGTTTAAACGTTCTCAAGTTGAAGATATTCATATCAATCTGACGCCGATGATTGACTGTTTGTTGTTTATTTTAGTGTTTCTATTGTTATCTACTACTTTTAACCAGCCCAGTCGTATCAATTTAACATTACCAGATGCGCAAGGCGTCCCACCAAAACAGTACGATCATAAAATTGAAGTCGTGGTAGACTCTAGCGGTCATTACGCTGTCAACGGTCAGGCATTGTCTACCAAAGATATAGCAGATTTGAGTACTGCAATTAAGCAAATTGCTCAAGAGCGCCGTGATTTTATGTTTATCATTGCTGCAGATGCAAAAGCGTCTCATCAGGATGTTATTCGTGTTATGGATGTAGCAGGACAACTCGGTTTTGTTAACATCAATATTAGTACCAAAGTTCCTTCTAGAGGTTTTTCTGAGTGAATCAAGATTTTAAGGTTTATTTGCGTCTCATATCTTATTTAAAACCTTATTGGGGCGTGGCCTTATTAGTTCTTATCGGATTCGGTATGAACTCAGCAACAGAGGTTTCAGTTGCTAAGCTCATTAAATTCATTATTGATGCAATTCAAAATTCGAGTAGAGCGGATCTGGATTGGTTCCCTTTACTAATTATTTTATTAGTATTTTTCCGTGGTCTTGGCCTATTTATGGGTGGCTACTATACTGCTGTTATATCTCGTAGTTTAGTTTTTAGCATTCGCCAAGAGGTTTATGCAAAACTTTTAAGATTGCCAGCCCAGTATTATCTCGATAACTCTTCGGGACACATTACAGCCAAAATTATGTATAACGTTGAACAGCTGACGGCTGCTTCATCTGAATCCTTAAAAACCATCGTTCGAGATGGCATGATTACTTTGGGATTGTTGGGTTATTTGTTTTATACAAATTGGCGTTTGACTATTTGTATCATGGTTTTCCTACCTATTATTGGTGTTTTGGTACGTAGGGCATCAAAAAGAATGCGTAAACTTTCACTGCAAGTGCAAGATACTATGGGTGATGTCAACCATGTAGTACAAGAAAGTATTGGTGGTAGTGCAGTTGTTAAAAGTTTCGCAGGTGAAGAGTCAGAGCAAGAGCGTTTTTATAAGTCATCTGAAGAGAACTTAAAACGCGGTTTAAAAATGGTGATTGTACAAAACCTGAATAGCCCCGTTGTTCAAGTGGTTATGGCTTGCGCAATGGCTCTTATTGTATGGTTGGCTTTAAGACCACAAATTTTAGGTAATACAAGTGCTGGTGAGTTTGTCGCATATATTACAGCTGCTGGCTTACTTTCTAAACCTGTCAAAAACTTAACTGATGTCAATGAGAAGTTGCAGCGTGGTTTGGCGGCAGCACATTCAGTTTTTGAATTATTAGATTTACCTGAAGAAGAAAACAGTGGTCAGCTTCAGCCTAAGTTGCAAGGTGCAATTCGTTTTGATCATGTTGTACTTAACTATGCTGATGGCACTCAGGCGATTAAAGACTTTTCTTTAGATATCCGCCCAGGCGAAACTGTTGCATTAGTAGGCCGTTCTGGTGCTGGTAAAACCTCTTTAGTGAACATGTTGGTACGTTTCCAAGAAGTCTCAAGTGGTCAAATTTATTTAGATAATTTACCAATACGTGATATTGAGCTTTCAAGTTTGCGCACGCAAATTGCAATGGTAAATCAGCAAGTTGTTTTGTTTAACCGAACAGTACGTGAAAATATCGCTTATGGTCAGTTACATGATGCAAGTGATGAACAAGTGATAGCCGCAGCAAAAGCTGCTTATGCCCATGACTTTATTATGAACTTACCAAATGGGTACGATACTGTCTTAGGTGCTCAAGGCTTAAACTTGTCTGGTGGTCAACGTCAACGTATAGCAATTGCTCGTGCAATTTTGAAAAATGCGCCAATTCTTATTTTAGATGAAGCGACAAGTGCGCTTGATAATGAATCTGAGCATTTTATTCAACAAGCATTTGATGAAGCGATGCAAGATCGTACAACGATTGTGATTGCGCATCGTTTATCAACAATTGAAAATGCAGACCGTATTGTTGTGTTAGATCGTGGACAAATTGTTGAACAAGGTACTCATCAAGAATTACTTGCTAAACAGGGTGCTTATCATCAATTACATCAGCGTAATTTTGAGGACAACTAAGTATGTCTTTAGCCCAGCTGATACAAAATGCATGGAATAAACAATCAAATTGGTTAGTTGTTTTGCGTCCATTATCATGTTTGTATCGTGCTGGGTTTTTATTGAATCGTCATTTTTATAAGTCCGGTTTAAAAAAGGTCTATAACGCGCCTGTACCGGTCATGGTGATTGGAAATATTACAGTGGGAGGTAGTGGCAAAACGCCATTATTAATAGAGCTAGTTAACTACCTAAAACAACATAACGTAAAAGTAGGGGTAATTAGTCGGGGGTATGGTGGAGCTGGTCCTTTTCCTATGTTGGTAAAATCCCCAAGTCAGGCAGCTGAAGCAGGAGATGAACCTGCTTTGATTGTACAGTCAACTGGCGTACCTATGGCTGTAGGGCCCAATAGACAAGCAGCAATCGAGTTATTATTAGCATCAACAAAACTAGATTTAATTATTAGTGATGATGGTTTGCAACATTGGGCATTAGGCCGTCAAATAGAATGGATTGTGCTTGATCAAAATCGTGGCCTTGGAAATAGAAAGTTATTACCAGAAGGCTATTTGCGTGAACCTGCTGAACGTTTAAAAACGGGTACAGTAATCGAACATGCATTTGCCCCTTCAACAGCAATGCATATGCATTTGGATGCAGGCCAACCTTACTTGTTGAATGTTTCTTCAGCAATTGAGTTATCATTTAATACTCAAAATAATTACCATGCAGTAGTTGGTATTGGTTTTCCTCAGCGCTTTTACCAAACACTTAAAGGTTTAGGTATAAACCAATTTCAAGAGCATGCTTTTCGTGATCATCATGATTACGTTATTGATGACCTTGTATTTAATGATGACCAACCTATCATTACGACTGAAAAAGATGCGGTTAAGTTGTTACCGTTACTCGAAAAGCATCCAGAATTTAAACGGCCTATTTGGGTCGTACCTGTTAAAGCTGTTTTGTCTGAAGAATGCTATCAGGTTTTAAATCAGCAATTGCAAAAGCTTGATATTCAAATATCTTAGGAAGAAAAAATGAAACACATCGTTATTCCAGCACGCTTCTCAAGCTCGCGTTTGCCAGGTAAGCCATTGTTACTTATTCATGATCGTCCTATGATTTTACGCGTAGTAGATCAGGCAAAGAAAGTTGAAGGTTTCGATGATCTGTGTGTAGCAACCGATGATGACCGTATTGCTGAAATATGCCGTGCAGAGGGCGTTGATGTTGTTTTAACAAGTGCTGAACATCCATCGGGAACAGACCGTTTAAGTGAAGTTGCTCGTATTCAAGGTTGGGATGCGGATGACATTATTGTAAATGTACAAGGTGATGAGCCTTTACTGCCAGCTCAACTTGTTCAGCAGGTTGCTAAGCTTCTAGTTGAAAAACCAAATTGCTCAATGTCCACATTATGTGAGCCTATTTATGCTTTAGATGAGTTTCAGCGTGACAGCATTGTGAAAGTGGTCATGTCTAATCAAAATGAAGCTTTGTACTTTAGTCGTGCAACTATTCCTTATGATCGAGATGGTGCTAAACAAGCTGAATCAACTTTACATAGTCAAGCATTTCGTCATTTAGGTTTATACGCTTATCGTGTGAACTTGTTACAAGAATATGTTACATGGGACATTGGTAAACTTGAAAAGTTAGAGAGTCTTGAGCAATTACGTGTTTTAGAAAATGGGCACCGTATTGCTATTGCTGTAGCAGAAGCGAATTTACCGCCAGGTGTTGATACTCAAGCAGATCTTGACCGTCTAAATAATATGCCTGTTGAGTCTTTTGAGTAAGTGTTAATTTAATGAATCAGAATGTGATTTCTAAGGTTTATCCGTGGCAACAGACAATGTGGGAAACGTTAACAACACGTTTTCCCAATATTGGGCATGGCTTATTATTTTATGGTAAACAAGGTTGTGGCAAGCATGCTTTTGCTAAGCATTTCTTAGCGTGGGTACTTTGTTTAAATAAACAACCTCACGGTGCTTGTGGTGAATGTTCTAGCTGTCAATGGTTAAAGTCAGATACGCACCCAAACTATGTTCATATCACGACTGATGAAGAAAATAAAAAACAGAATGCAAAAATTAAAATAGAAAAAATTCGAGATCTATTGCCATTTGTCCAGCAAACTGGTGAAGGATGGCGTGTTATTGTTATTGAACCAGCCGAAGCTTTAAATCTTGCATCATCAAATGCACTGTTAAAAACTTTAGAAGAACCCGGTGAGCGTGTTGTTTTAATTTTGTTGGCTGATCACTATTTGAAATTACCAGCTACCATTCGAAGTCGTTTACAGCATTTTGCTTTAGACCGTATTTCATATGAGCAGGCAACAACTTATCTAAATGAGCATTTGGCTGAAATTGCGTCAGTGCCACCTGAATTATTGTTAGGTCTTTCTAATGATATGCCTTTGCAAGCAGTTGAAATTGCCACTAGCGATTGGTTTGCGAAAAGACAAACATTTTTAGAAGACTGGACTAAGGTAGTTCATCAAAAAAACATGCCTTTATTTTATTCGGCTAAGTGGCAGAAAGAACTCAACTTTAGTGATTTTATGATGCTTCTTGAATACTTGTTAGGGGATTTAATTTGTGTCAAGCTGAACCAACCACAGAAAAATATTGATTTACAATTTGATCAATTGGCACAAAACTATAATTTAGAAAGCTTATTCAGTCTTTATGAGGAATTACAGCAATCTAAAAGATTGGTTGAACAAAATGTACAAACACAACTCATCACAGATCAACTTTTTATAAAATTAATGAACGTTTAAGGGGAAACTATAATGCAGCCACAAATGGGTGGAATTATTCAGGTCAATATTCCTGATAGAGCAACCTTGCAAGCAAGCTATATGGGTTATGTGCAAGGTGGGGGCTTATTTGTGCCATCAAAGCAAAAAGTGAAGATGGGCCAAGAAATTTTTATTTTAGCTACGTTACCAGAACAATCACAAAAAATTCCTTTAACTGGTAAAGTAGTGTGGATTTCACATAAGCAAAGTGGCTTTAAGCCGCAAGGCTTCGCAATTCAATTAAGTGGTGATAAAGGTATTTACTATAAAGCTGAGGCTGAACGGATTTTAGCTGGTAGTATGTCTTTAGATCGTCCAAGTTATACCATGTAAGCAGATAGGAAAATACAGTGTTTGTTGATACTCATTGCCATTTAACAATGTTGGATTTAACACCTTATAACGGTGATTTAGATCTTGCACTTGCTGCTGCACGAGCAGAAGGTGTCTCTAAGTTTATGGCAATTTCAGTTGACCTTGATGATCATATTGCTTTAGCTGAAATCGCAAAGCATCATGAAGATGTTGGGTATACTGTTGGTGTACATCCTTGTGAGGATGTAGATACCATGGCCCGAGCAACGACTGAGTATTTAACTGAGTTAGCCCAATCAGAAAAAGTGTGGGCTTTAGGTGAAACAGGTTTAGATTATTACCATAGCACTGACTTTATTAATGAGCAAAAGGCTTGTTTTGCTCGGCATATTCAAGCCTCTAAAAATGTCAAAAAGCCAGTAGTTGTTCATACACGTTCAGCCAAACATGACACGGTAGATATTATTCGAGCTGAACAATCTACACATGGTATTTTGCACTGTTTTACTGAAGACTGGGAAACAGCAAAAGCCGTATTAGACTGCGGTTACTATATTTCCTTTTCAGGGATTGTTTCATTTAAAAATGCGCAAGATCTACGAGATGTTGCCAAGCAAGTCCCTTTGGATCGACTTTTAATTGAAACAGATAGTCCTTATTTGGCTCCAGTACCATATCGTGGTAAAACAAATGAACCAAAATACGTACCCTATGTAGCGAAAGCACTTAGTGATGTATATGATAAGTCGGTTGAGGAAATTGCAAGAATCACTTCTCAAAATTTTGAAAATTTACTCAAAGCGATTTAACTTATAGAAACTATATAAAGAGAGTAATTGCGTGAAGATGGACCGTCAAGCTCAGTTCCGAGCAAGAGAAGCGTTAATATTTCAAGTTGCGGAACAGTTGCTGTTAGAAAATGGCGAAGCCGGAATGACACTTGATGTGCTGGCTGCTGAGCTTGATTTGGCAAAAGGTACTTTGTATAAACATTTTCAAAGTAAAGATGAATTGTACATGCTGTTAATTATTCGTAATGAGCGCATGCTACTTGAAATGGTTCAAGACACTGAAAAAGCTTTTCCAGAGCATTTGGCTTTCTTTATGTTGCATCATTTGCATCACCCGGAACGAACTGTTTTGTTTCATCAAATTGAAGAAAAGCTTTCGATTACTGCTCAAGGTGTACACCATCTTTTTAATGAGCTGTATCAGGTAAGAAAACAGCGCTTACGTATCATTATTCGTATGACGGACCATTATTTAGAGTCAATCCAGAGTCATATGACTACGCGCGATTACTTGGCTTCAATCTGGTCGCTCACTCATGGAGCTGCGGCAATTCTGAACTCAAGTTTTTACCAACGTTATTTGGGTTCAAGAGATACTTTAAGGGTAGCTTATATTGATCAGGCATTGGCCTTACCGAAACAAGCAGTTGAGCAATACGCTTAATAGGTCGATATGAAATCGAAATCATTTCAATCACAAAAAGGCTTTACCCTCATAGAAGTGATGGTGGTCATCGTGATTATGACAATTATGACCTCACTTGTTGTATTGAATATCGGTGGTATAGACCAAAAGAAGGCAATGCAGGCACGAGAGTTATTTTTATTAGATTTGCAGAAAATTAATAAAGAATCACTTGATCAATCGCGTGTATTAGCTTTAGAAACTCATGGTGAGACAGATGTCTCACCATTTTCTTATGAATTATACGAATATCACGATCAAAGTACCTTGCAAGTACAAGATATAAAAAACCAATGGCAGAAATATGCTGAGTTTAAAACACGGCAACTTCCTACGCATGTGTCTTTCTCTGTGCAACCGATAGATGGGCAGAATTATTCTAAAGCTAAAAATACCGATTTAGTGGGAGGGCAAACGCCTCAACTCATTTGGTTTGGCAATGGTGAAGCCAAGACTGTTAAAATACAATTTTATCTAGAACAAAAACCGATTGGTTCAGAAATACAAATAGATCACTTGGGTAAAATAAATGAAATCTAAAGGCTTTACCCTCTTAGAAGTTATGGTTGCCTTGGCAATCTTTGCTGTAGCAGCTGTCGCTTTAACTAAAGTGGCTATGCAGTACACTCAGTCTACCTCTAATGCGATTTTACGAACCAAAGCTCAATTTGTAGCAATGAATGAAATTGCTATGATGGAGATTAATCAAGAGTGGTTGCAGGGCACTCAAAGTAAGCAAGTAACCTCTCAAGGTGAGACATGGCAGGTTGATAAATCAGCTGAATCGACTGTTAGCCCTAATGTTCAAAAAATTGATGTACAAATTAGCTTATATGATCCGGATAAGGGAAAAGTACAAAACGGTATTACGCATATGGTCTTTTTTAATTATCCAGTGAAAGCAAAATAATGATAAAAAATAAGTACTTTTGCAATCGAAGCAAAGTTTCACGTCTTGCAGCTGGATCAGACGTTGTAACGACTGACTGCTCAGAGCATAGCTCTTCGTCTTACGCTCAGACAAAGCGCTGTTTTAGTGATTCTCACACTCGAAAAACTGTTTCTCATCTTGCGGCGCGATCGAGCAGTGCTCGATTAGCTCGCGCCTCAGGATTTACGTTGGTTGAGTTATTGGTTGCGATTGCTATTTTCGCGGTTTTATCTTTATTGGGGTGGAAAATATTCGATTATTTGCTCAAGGTTCGTGATCGTAACGCCGAACATGAAGTGCATTTATTTGAATTACAAGATGCTTATCAACAAATTCTTCGTGATACTCTGCAAATTATTCCTTTATCTGCAAATCAAGGTGGGCAACTCCATCCAGCTTTAGAAATCGATAATCAAATTTTACGTTTTAGCAAAGCAGGCGTAACTGATCCTTTAAAACAGGGTTTGTCACCATTTGAACGAATTGAATATCGTTATGATGCTGACCAAAAAAAACTATATCGTCTTAAATATACAAATTTAAATACTTCGAATAACGAGCAACCTTTATCAAGTACCTTATTAAGCCAAGTTGACCAATATCAAGTTATGGTTTTGACTCCGCAGGAAGTAACAAAATGGCCCGAAGTTAATATTGATCCAACAAAACCTAACGAGTTAAAAAAATTACCGAAAGGAATAAAAATCCAAGTTACAGTTGCAGGAGTAAGTTATGAATGGGTTTATAGCTTAAATCAAAGCAACTTGGCACTTTCTCAGCAAGGTGGTTCATAATGGTTATTCGTTATAAGCACCAACAGGGCGTGGCTTTATTGACAATACTTATTATGGTCGCCTTGGCTACAATTTTAGCTGCTTCAATTGCTAAGCATCAAAATAATACTATGGAAAATACAGCTTACTTAATGCGGCAAAATCAATCTTTGCTCTATGCAAAAAGTGCAGAAGCTTTTTTTTCGGAATTATTAATTCAAGATGCAAATAATGCTGGTGGAGTGGATCATTTAAAGGAAACATGGGCGCAACCTATGCCACCGTTCCCAGTTGAAGATGGTTCTGTCTCAGGGCGTTTACTTGATGAGTCGGGGAAGTTTAATCTAAATAATTTGACCAACGGGGAAGGCGCTGTCAATGAAGATGCTAAAAATTGGTTCGAGCGTTTGCTTGTACGAGTAGGTTTACCCGCTGAGTTAAGTCAAGCTGTTATTGATTGGCAAGACCCAAATGATGAACCAGCTGGACCAATGGGAGCAGAAAGTAGTTATTATCAAGGTTTAGATCAAAGCTATATGGCTGCAAATACTAAATTTCATCGTATTGAAGAGTTAAAGCTGGTCAGAGGCTTTGAAGGTAAAAAATATGACCTTATCTCTCCATATATTTCTGCCTTACCTGAAAATACGAAGTTAAATATTAATACTGCTTCACCATTGGTTTTAGCAAGTATTGATGAAAAACTAGATATGGGAACTATAGAAAAAGAATTACAAGCACGACAGCAAAACTTAAAGTTCTTTCAAAATGTTGATGAACTTTGGCAATTGAATGCTTTTTCAGCGGTTGATAGTGAGAAGAAAAAGCAGGTGAGTAGTCTTATTGATGTTAAATCCAACTTCTTTCAAGCTCAAATTGAAGTTGTTCTAAACAATAGAAAGCGTCAGTTTACCAGTGCTTTAATGCGAAAAGACAAGCAAGTATATGTATATTCCAGGAGCTTGGCTCCATTTAACTGAATAAATTTATTGATATTTTTTTTGAGTCTGTAATACTTGAAACTTATTAATAAAAGGGATGGGGTCATATTTCTGCATAGACAGTATTTAAAGTAAAAATCAATATCTTCAAAATTCCTTCACATCTCTTATCATACTTTTTGCTAATTGTTTCTATTTGAAAAGTGGTGCGAAGTTTTTGTCTTTTGCTTTATAATAATGTTCTTAGAAGGAATGATCGATTTGGCACATGTTAATTCGTAAGTTATTTAAGTTTGAAAATGCACATGTTGTACGTAACTGTACATCGGATCGTTGTAAGCGATCGATTCATGGGCATAGTTATAAAGTCGAGTTATTACTTAAAGCTTCGAAATTAGATCATGGACAAATGGTATATGATTTTGGACTGTTAAAAGGTGTAATTAAAGACCTTTTTGATAGTTTTGATCATGCGATTTGTTTCTGGGAAAAAGATGATCCTCAATATATCGATGCTTGTAAGACTTTTAGTGCACGTTGGATTTCTTTACCAGTGTCTCCATCTGCCGAACAATTTTCTCGTATCTTCTTTTTCTTAGCTCAACAGGTATTACAATCGACCGTTACCCAAAATGGGGAAGGCGATGTTGAAGTTTATTCAGTGATTGTTCATGAAACTGATACGGGGTATGCCCAAAGTTTTCTTGAAGATATTCAAAATGAGCAAATGGGTTTGTTAAACCTTGAAGGAATTGTTTTTTCAGAACAAGTTCAATCTGAGTGGACTGATCCACAAATGTATGAAAATTTAAAACAAGGGATTAAATTTCATAATCCGCATGTTAACTTACAAGTAGAAGTGTAAGTTAACTTCCCTTTGTTTTTAGAAATGAAAATTGATCTAGGATGACATTAATGCAATTAACTGAGCAACAGCAAGACAAACTCAGTAAAGTTCAATTAGAAGAAAGCTGGAAAAGCTCATTAACTCCATTTTTGCTGAGCCCTTATATGGATAGTTTGCGAGACTTTCTCTTCCAAGAGAAGCAAGCTCAGAAAACAATATATCCACCAAGCAAACAAATTTTTAGTGCTTTAAATATTACGCCTTTAGATCATGTAAAGGTCGTTATTTTAGGGCAAGATCCATATCATGGCCCTAATCAGGCGAATGGGTTAAGTTTCTCCGTGCAAAAAGGGATTGCATTACCTCCTTCTTTACGTAATATTTTTCATGAATTAAACACTGATTTAGGTGTACCTGTTTCGCGTCATGGTGATTTAACTAAATGGGCCGAGCAAGGTGTACTTTTATTAAATAGTGTACTTACTGTAGAAGCAGGACAACCAACATCACATCAAAAACAAGGTTGGGAAGAATTTTCTGACGCAGTAATTGATGTTTTAAATGAACAACGTGAGCACATCGTATTTATTTTATGGGGTGCTTATGCACAACGTAAAGGACAACGTATAAATAGAGAAAAACATTTGGTTTTAACAGCTGCACATCCATCACCACTTGCGGCTAATCGTGGTGGTTTCTTTGGGTGTAAAGTGTTTTCAAAAACAAATCAATATTTGAAACAACATGGCATTGAGCCCATAGACTGGCAATTGGACGCATGATGAACTCTCCCAATGTAAATAGCTATCATCCGGATTTGGTAGTTGAAGAAGCGAAAAATGGTTGGCGTATTGTACGATTGAATCGGCCTAAATCTTTACATGCTTTAGATGAATCAATCGTAACGGCTTTATTACGAGTATTTGAAGACTTCCGTGATGATGAGCGAGTAAAAGCAATTTGGTTGGATTCGACAACACCAAAAGCTTTTTGTGCAGGCGGAGATGTACGCAAATTACGTCAGCTGGTGATCAATCAAGAAGTAGAAACAGCAAATAAGTTTTTTCAGCAAGAATATGCTTTGGATTTACTGTTGCATAACTATGCCAAACCTATTGTGGTGTGGGGCGAAGGTTATGTAATGGGTGGTGGACTAGGCTTGTTCATGGCGGCGCCTTTCCGCCTTGTTACGCCATATTCACGTTTAGCAATGCCTGAAATTAACATTGGCCTATATCCGGATGTTGGAGCAAGCCGTTTCCTTGCTGACCGTGGGCAAATTGGTTTATTTACTGGTTTGACTGGTTCAATTATGACTGCTGCTGGGGCATTTAGCATTGGTTGGGCGACACATATCTGTGAAGCACAACGTGATAATGTCCTGCAAAAAGTAGTTAATATTAATTGGGCTCACTATCCGGCAGGTGATTTCCGCGCGATTGATGATACTTTAAATAGTTTGCATCGCCCGGTTGCAGCAGGGCCATTACAAAATTCGTTAGACGTTATCCATAGTGTTTGTCGTGGTTCAAGTTTTGAACAAGACTATCAATCAATTGTTAGCTTACGAGATGCAAGCAGTGATTGGTTGCGTCAAGCCAGCGAAAATTTGCAAAAGGGTTCACCGAGCACAGCAGCCATTACTTGGTTATTATGGCAATGGGGTAAGCAAGTACATTCTTGGGACGAAGTTTTTGATTTAGAAGCGCAAATCTCTGAATGGAAAATTCGTCATCCTGATTTTGTCGAAGGTGTTCGTGCCCGTTTAGTTGATAAAGATTTATCGCCAGAATGGAAAGCATGTGAAGATCTTAGCTTAAGAGGTATTTTGGCTGATGATCCACCAATAACGTCTATTGATAGCTGGAATGCCTTACTTAGACAATATGGCGTAGTTTCATAGTCAATAAATGTCCAAATTTAGTAACGAGTATTGGATGCAGCTTGCTTACGAGCAAGCTGAGTTAGCGGCTGAACAGGGTGAAATTCCTGTAGGTGCTGTAATCGTAAGTCAAAATAAATTAATTGGAGCAGGTTTTAATGCTCCAATTGGTTTATCTGATCCTACTGCCCATGCGGAAATTCAAGCTATTCGTGCGGCTTGTGACTCATTGAAAAATTATCGTTTACCAGAAGACGCAACTTTGTATGTTACGCTTGAACCTTGCACGATGTGTGTAGGGGCCTTAGTACATGCAAGGATTAAACACGTTGTATTTGGCACAACAGAACCTAAAGCTGGTTCACTTGTCAGTGCGCGCCAATTATTAGAAAATGGTTATTACAATCATAAATTTACTTTTGAGCAAGGGTGTTTACATGAAAAATGTGCTCAACAGTTAAGTCTTTTTTTTAAGCAAAGACGTGAACAAAAGAAAAAAGAGAAACAACAAAAAACGTCCTTAAATGATTAAAAAATGTCATGGGGTTATGGCAAACTAGCGCCGTTTCATTGACATGATTTATTTAAATAAGGAACTTTCATGCGTAATGTAATTACTATACAAAAAGAATTTAATGCTCCGTTGTGTGATGTATTTAACCTGCTTTCTAAACATGCCACTTACAACAAGGCATTTGCTCCACTACAAGTTGTACGTGTGAAAGACTCAGCAGATCCTGAAAGACCAGATGGGGTTGGTTCTATTCGTCGTATGGGATTTGGTGCAATTAAACCGCTTAAAGAAGAAATTACTCATCTCGAAGAAAACAAGCGTATTGAATATAAATTGATTGATAATCCTTTAATTAAACATCATTTAGGCCGTATCGAGTTTTCTGAAATTACCCCTTATATTACTTTGGTCACTTATCGTATCGAATTAACAGCAAAAGCTCCTGTTGTAAGTAAATTAATTCTTGCACAGCTAAAACTAGCGATTACACTAGGCTTTTCGAGATTAGCTAAAGCATTTGCTTCTTAGTGAGAGTTCAATGACAGTTCAAATTATTACTATTGATGGTCCGAGTGGTTCGGGTAAAGGAACATTAGCGGCAAAACTTGCTGCATATTATCAATTTCATTTACTTGACTCTGGCGCCTTGTATCGTTTGTTAGGGTTGTCATTACATAAACATGATTTATTGGAAAAATTAGATAGCCATTTAGATGAGTGTGTGAATTATGCTCGTCAGCTTAATATCAAGTTTGAAACTTCATCTGAGGGAACATTAGTTTTCCTTGATGGAGAAGATGTATCGCAAACCATCCGCACAGAGCGAGTTGGTGAATATGCATCTAAAGTTGCAGCAATTCCTGAACTTAGACAAGCACTTTTTGATCGTCAAAGAGCATTTGCGCAAACTCCAGGTTTAGTTGCAGATGGCCGAGATATGGCAACATCAATTTTCCCAGAAGCTAATGCAAAAATTTATCTGACAGCTTCGGCTGAGTCGCGTGCTGGGCGAAGAGTAAAACAGTTGCAGGGCATGGGGCTAGATGCTAAAATAAACGACATTTTAGCTAATATACAAGCGCGTGACAAAAGAGATATGGAGCGAGAAGTTGCTCCTCTCAAGCCAGCCGCAGATGCTTATATTATTGATAGTTCGGAATTAACGATCGATCAAGTATTTAAGTTAATGGTTGATTATGTCAATAGCCGTACTGTTAGCAACTAAGATTATCAGTTGACGCATAGCTTGATCAGTCTATAAAGACTATGTTGATACTTAACTAAACCGGCCTTGTCTGATCCAAGACCGCTGAATTTATCAGGTATATCATGACCGAATCTTTTGCAGCCCTCTTTGAAGAAAGTGAATTAAACCTCAACGTTGAAAAGGGTGCAGTCATCCAAGGTGTTGTTGTAAACATCGATAGCGACTGGGTTACTGTTGACACTGGCCTTAAATCAGAAGGCATTGTTGATCGTGCTGAATTTTTAAATGAACAACGTGAACTTGAAGTTCAGGTTGGCGATACTGTTGACGTAGTTGTTGAAGCTCTTGACAACGGTATGGGTCAAACAGTTTTATCACGTGAAAAAGCTAAACGTGCTGAAACTTGGACTAAACTTGAAAAAATCTTTGAAGATGGCGAAATCGTTACTGGTGTTATCTCTGGTAAAGTTAAAGGCGGTTTCACTGTTGACATCGGTCCTGTTCGTGCATTCTTACCAGGTTCATTAGTTGACACTCGTCCTATCCGTGACACTACTCACCTTGAAGGTAAAGAGTTAGAGTTTAAAGTAATCAAACTTGATGCTAAACGTAACAACGTTGTTGTATCTCGTCGTGCTGTTATGGAAGCTGAATCTTCTGCTGACCGTGAAGCATTACTTGCTCAACTTGAAGAAGGTCAAACAGTTACAGGTACTATCAAAAACCTTACTGATTACGGTGCATTCGTTGATCTTGGCGGTATTGATGGTCTTCTTCATATCACAGATATGGCTTGGAAGCGTATCAAGCATCCTTCAGAAGTTGTTGAAGTTGGTCAAGAAGTTACTGTTAAAGTACTTAAATTTGACCGTGAACGTAACCGCGTATCTTTAGGCCTTAAGCAATTAGGCGAAGATCCATGGTTAGCGATCATGAGCCGTTATCCTAAAGGTTCTATCGTTAAAGCACGTGTTACTAACTTAACTGACTACGGTTGTTTCGCTGAAATCGCGGAAGGCGTTGAAGGTTTAGTACACGTTTCTGAAATGGACCACACTAACAAAAACATCCACCCATCTAAAGTTGTTCAGATCGGTGACGAAGTTGATGTTATGGTTCTTGAAGTTGACGAAGAACGTCGTCGTATCAGCCTTGGTATCAAACAAACTCGTGCTAACCCATGGGAAGAGTTTGCTAAGTCTCATGAGAAAGGCGAAAAAGTTTCAGGTACAATCAAGTCTATCACTGACTTTGGTATCTTCATTGGTTTAAATGGCGGTATCGACGGTCTAGTTCACTTGTCTGATATTTCTTGGAACGAACAAGGCGAAGAAGCTATCCGTCGTTACAAGAAAGGTGACACAGTTGAAGCTGTTATCTTGTCTGTAGACGCTGAAGGTAACCGTATCAGCCTTGGTATCAAGCAATTGAACAGCGATCCGTTCAATGATTTCTTAGCTGCTAACGAACGTGGTGCTTTAGTTAAAGGTACTGTGACTGCAGTTGATGCTCGTGGCGCAACTGTTAAGTTAGCTGACGAAGTTGAAGCAACTCTTAAAGCTTCTGAAATCAACCGTGACCGCGTTGAAGATGCGACTAAATTCTTAGAAGTTGGTCAAGAAGTTGAAGCGAAAATCATCAACGTTGATCGTAAATCTCGCTCTATCAACTTGTCTATCAAAGCGAAAGACGAAGCTGAAGAGAAAGAAGCAGTTGCTAACTTACGTACAGCATCAGCTTCTCAAGAAAATGGTCCTAAGACTATTGGTGACTTGATCAAAGCACAAATGAAGTAATAAGTTAACAAAGTACAGTTTCATGTAACGAAATTGTACTTTTTATACAAATTACTGTAAACGGTAGCGTAGTATTCAACATACTGCGCTACCGTTTTGTATTTAAACAGGTTATTATCAAACGACTTAGAGTAGTAATAAATAACGAGGTCGTAGATGACTACTGAAGCTCTTAATAAGTCTGATTTAATCGAACGCATTTCGCTAAAAAATCCACACTTGGCTGAACCTTTAGTGGAAGAAGCGGTTAAAATCATGATTGATCAAATGATTGAAGCTCTTTCGACGGACAACCGTATTGAAATCCGTGGTTTTGGTAGCTTTGCTTTACATCACCGTGAACCTAGAGTTGGTCGCAACCCTAAAACTGGTAAGTCAGTTGATGTTGCAGCAAAGGCGGTTCCGCACTTTAAACCAGGTAAAGCACTACGTGATGCAGTGAATGAATCTGGAAAATAAATAAAAACTCATAAGGGGTGCCTATGCGTTATATTCTAATTGCATTACTCATTATTTTATTTGGCTATTCTTTAGCACTCGTTTTGCAGAACCCAACAGAACTTCCTGTTGATTTATTATTTACTCAAGTTCCAGCAATGCGTTTAGGGCTATTATTGTTGCTTACCTTAGCGCTTGGAATTGTGGTTGGACTTTTATTAGGTGTGCAAGTTTTCCGAGTCTTTCAAAAAGGCTGGGAAATCAAACGTCTTCGCAAAGATATTGATCATTTGAGAAAAGAACAAATTCAAACTGCTCAATTGGCAGCGGCAGAAGCAGCTGCAAATGTAAGACATGAAAAAACTGTTGTAGATATTTATCCGCAAGATAAAAACTCTACTCCGTTATAATTATTCTTCATACTACTCTTTATCCAGTTATAAAGAGTAGTATTTTTCATTTCTGTATTTCAATTACTAAATAAATTCAAAATCAATATTTTCTTATTCAAAAACTTGTCTCAATAGATTTCTTTATTAGTAGCTGACTTGTCTATTATAATAGCGCTGATTTTATGTGATGGAAGAAAGTCTCTTGAGTATCATTGTTGCGTTGGATGCTAAAAGCCAATATGACGCTTTAAAAATTGTTGAACAACTTGATCCTACGTTATGCCGTGTAAAAGTAGGTAAAGAGCTTTTTACTCATGAAGGCCCATCTGTTGTAAAAAAACTTCAAGATGAAAATTTCGAAGTTTTCCTCGATTTAAAATTCCATGATATTCCTAATACGACTGCTCAAGCTGTATGTGCTGCAGCAGATTTGGGGGTATGGATGGTGAACGTACATGCATCTGGTGGTCGTAAAATGATGGAGACCTGTGTAGAGCGCTTAAAGGCAGGTAATTATCAAACTCAGCTAATTGCAGTAACAGTTTTAACTTCAATGGGGCGTGAGGACTTAAAAGATATTGGTTTAGATATCGAGCCTGTAGAGCAAGTTAAAAGATTGGCTAAACTTACCAAAGACAGTGGTTTAGATGGTGTGGTCTGTTCTGCTCAGGAAGCTAAAATTCTCCGTGAATTAATTGGACAAGATTTTTCTTTAGTTACTCCTGGAATACGTCCAGAAGGTAGCAATGCCGATGACCAAAAACGTATTGTTACTCCAAAACAAGCAATGCTTGATGGTTCTACTCATTTAGTTATTGGTCGTCCAATTACGAAAGCAGAGGACCCAACTCAGATGTTGAAATCAATTCTTGCTTCAATTGCTTAAAAGTTTAAAAACACAGTAATTAAAAGTGGAGCGAGTAGACTTAAAAGTAAGCCACTCATCATGGCATGTGGTACATAATGTGTGCCACATGACTGTTTTACCATAGCTAATGTTACATCCATTGAGGTAGCGCCAGCGCTTGAGATTGCTGGGCGCGGAAAACGCCATCCCATTGTATACATCAGTAAAATGGCCACTATTTCTCTAAATAGATCTGTAAGTAAAGCAATTCCGCCTAACTCGGCTGAGTGTAACTGTGTAAATAAAATGCCCGACATTGAATACCAGCCATAGCCTTGAGCCAAAGCTAGCATTTCGTTGAGTGTAAAATGGTTACCTAGTAAGAAATAGTTGAGAAACCCAGCTATACATGAACCTATAAAAGCAGCCAATGGCACAATAAGGATTTTCCAGCTTAACCATGTACGGTTGAAATGAGTAAAGGCAAGTTCGATTCCGATTAAAAAAATAAAAAGTAATAGTAAATACCAGCTATTAAATGGAATATGTACATTTAATCGAGTTAAAAAAATACCTAAAATGATACCTACAGCTAAAGCCAAAAATGCCTTTGCAATATTTTTTAAAGCATTTATAAAAAGTTGAAGTGAAATTTTTCCCTTTACACTTTCTTTATCGAAAACTGTATACGCTAATAAACATGTAAAAAAGGAACCGAGTGATGTCGTGACTGCAATTAATAGGGCAGGTGGTAGTATGGTAGAAGGATTGTTAATTTGATCAAGCGCAATCGTTAATTCTAAAGCAACACTTGTGAGTAAAATATAAGAAAAATAGGGCAAAACTTTGAAAATAAATTTTCGAATATTTAACGAAAGTTTAGGGCCTAAAAAGTAACCAAAAGCTATGACAATAAAAATTTGAATAATGAGGCTAACAGATTGCATATAATAGATAGATTGTTATCAACCTATCTATTATGTATTGAACATTTTATGCTGCATAGCTTTTAGAGCATTTATTTAGCAGCAAATAATCTTTGGTATTCACTTTACGAGTTTCTAGCCAATACTTCCAAGTGTAAGTTGGCCATAAGGAAAAGTTTTTTCCATCGGCAGCTTGATACCAGCTATTACAGCCCCCAGCTTGCCATACTGTCCCTTGAAGTTGTTTCTGTATTCTTTCATTGAAAGCATCTTGGACTTCCGGTTTAATTTCTATCGCGTGTTGACCAGATTTATCGACAAGTTCAATCAGCTGTAAAATATAATTAACTTGTGACTCAATCATAAAAATAACTGAGTTATGACCTAAAACAGTATTTGGCCCAACGAGTTGAAATAAATTAGGAAAATTTTTGGTCATAATGCCATAATAACTTTCTGCACCATCTTTCCAAGCTTGTTTTAATTCAATTTGGTTACGACCAATACAAGTAAAATGTTTTAAGTAAATACGTGGGTCGGTAATAAAACCAGTCCCATAAATCAGGCAATCGATAGGTCTTTCTTTTCCATCTTTTGTGATAATGCTGTGCTCTTTAATTTCTTGAATACCATCTGTCACTAATTCAACATTTTTACGGTTAAATGTCGGAAAGTATTTATTTGAAATAAGAATGCGTTTACAACCCATCACGAAGTCTGGTGTAAGTTTTTTAGCTAATTCTTTATCTTTGACTTGGAAACGTATAAAAGCCTCAGCTAATTTTTGCCCATATTTCATGATTTGAGGCTGGACAATTGGCACAACGCGGGATTCGTTACTCCAATAAAGGCGACTGCGATGAATTTGTCTATAAAGATTAGACGTTTTAAATAGGGCTTTACTTAAGTTTGAGTATTTGCGCTCATCTCTTGGAATCACCCATGCGGCTGTTCTTTGAAACACATATAGTTGTTTAACATCTTTTGCAATTTCTGGAATATATTGAATTGCACTACCACCTGTACCAATAGAGGCAACTGATTTATCTATAAGGTTATAGTTATGTTCCCATTGTGATGAATGAAATACCTTACCTTTAAACTTTTCGATACCATGAATATGAGGAATTTGTGGAATATGTAAGGGCCCAGAAGCAAATACTACAAATTGTGCTTCGAGAGAAGGTTGGTTTGTAAAGTCTAACGTCCATACATGGCGAGTTTCATCATACTGAACATGAGTAACTTCATGATTAAACTTACAGTAGTTTTTAATTTGATATTTATGAGTTATATCTTGAATATAGTCAAAAATTTCCGGTGCTTCTGCATAGCGTTTTGACCAGTCAGTTTTAGGTGCAAAAGATAAAGAATACATATGCGACTGAACGTCACATGCAGCTCCTGGATAGCGGTTTTCGCGCCAAGTTCCACCCACATCATTAGATTTTTCTAAAATAAGAAAATCTGTTTGCTTGTTCTGTAATAGACGAATAGCCATTGCAAGGCCACCGAATCCAGCACCAATAATTGCGATTTTAGTTTTTTGAATAGCGTTTTGTTTTGCACTGTGCATTGTAAACCCTGCATATACCGTAAAGAGGATTGCAGGCAAGACTAACGTTTTTTGATCAGTTTAAACATGATTGTACCGACGTGAAAATTGATATATTCGGCAATTAATTTTATTACTTCTTTATAGTAAAACATTTCAGTCTAGGGAAATTGATAGAAGAATGAAACGATCGGCACTTGGTTTAATCTATTTAATTCAAGGAATGCGCAATGCGGGCATTGATGTCGACTCACGTTTGGCTAATATAGGCATTAAAGTAGATTCTTTGGACCCAAGTTCAACAATTCACGATAGTTTAGAATGGGATATTCAACAAATTATTAGTGAAAATGTTGATCCTGAAAAAGGTTTGTTCATCGGGCAGCACTATGCATTAGCAGGTTATGGTCCTTTATTAATGCTACTTGTAACAAGCCAAGATATACAAACTGCATTGGAAAAAGGCATACAGTATCAAAAACTCACTCATTTATTTGGCACTTTAAGTTTACAAGAAACAGAAAATCACATCCTTCTGAACTATTTACCTGTCGACTTAAAAACAGAGATTGGTTTGCTTCGTGCCCAGTGTGAAATTTCAGGGACTTATAAATTTATTCAAGATATTTACACCATGATGGGCTTAACAATGCCTCTTATGCGTATAGATTTGCCATTTCTCAAACCAAATAATACAGATACCGTTGCTCAATATTTCTCATATTATGGAGATGATCTGCATTTTAATTCTACACATGCAGCATTTAGCCTAAGTAAGAATGTGCTTGGAATAAAAGTTCCTTCAGCGGATATCATTACTCATCGTATCTATGAAGCGAAATGTATTAAAGAAATAAAACGATTAAATGAGCAAGATCATCAAATACCACCCATTATTCAATATGTACAAGATTATCTAGAGCTACAACAAGGAATTATCCCGAGCATGGCGGAAACCGCTTTCGCTTTAAAAATGCCTGAAAGGACATTAAGGCATCAATTGCAGCAGCTTAATACGAGTTACAAACAGATTCGTGAACAGATTATTAAGAATAAGGCGCTTAAACTTATGGAATATAAAGAATATTCAATAGAAGTTATTGCTGAGTCGCTTGGCTATTCTGAACCTGCAGCTTTTAATCATGCGTTTAAAAGATGGTTTGGGCAGAGCCCTCGGCAATATGGAAAAGAGTTTTACTGAGCATAACTCTTGATGCTAAAAGCTAATGTGGTCGGACAAAATGTTCGCTATACTCTCTTCAGTTAAAATTGAAATAAAATGATATGTTAAATTTAAAATCTTCTCATAGTACTGCTTTTACTCCTTCTTCCCCAGCAGAGCGCTATGCTGAGGCATTGGCTTCAGGCCAGTTTATGGCAGATGAAGCACAAGCACAGGCAGTGCAAGAATTAGATCGTGTTTGGAAGGAACTTTTAAACCGCTATAAAGCTTCTAAGAAAGCTTTCCGTCGCTTTCGTCGCCAAACCTCTCCAAAAGGCGTCTATATGTGGGGTGGTGTAGGTCGAGGAAAAACTTGGTTAATGGACCAATTTTATGAGTCTGTGCCATTTCGTCGTAAAACACGTATGCATTTCCATCACTTTATGCAACACGTTCATAAAGAATTAAATAAACTTTCTGGTCAACGTAATCCACTCGATATCGTGGCTGATCAAATTTATAAAGATGCGGTTGTTATTTGTTTTGATGAGTTTTTCGTTTCAAACGTAACAGATGCAATGATCTTGAGTGATTTATTCCAGAAGTTATTTGTTCGTGGTGTAACACTGATTGCTACTTCGAACATTGCACCAGACGGTTTATATAAAAATGGCATTCATCGCGACCGTTTTATACCTACCATTGAAATGGTTAAAAAGAATTGTGCTATTTTAAATGTAGATGCGGGCGTAGATTACCGTTTACGTGTTTTGAAACAAGCTCAATTATTTAAATCACCATTGGGCAATGAAGCGCAAAGTTGGATATCTGAGCGTTATACTGCCTTAACGCATACGCAAGCAAATTCTCAAGAACCAATTGTGATCAATAACCGTGTTGTTGAAACACTAGGTCACACCGAAGATGTTTTATGGTGTGAGTTTTCTGAACTTTGTTTAAAGCCGCGTAGCCCAGCAGATTTTATTGAAATTGCTAATATTTATAATACAGTTCTGGTCAGCAATGTTCCGCACTTAACTGACTTCTTGTCAGAAGGAACGCGTCGATTTATTTATCTAGTCGATGAGTTTTATGACCGTGGCGTGAAATTACTCTTAACTTCTCAAGATAGTATCATTGATATCTATCAAGGCGAGAAATTAGCTTTTGAAATTGAGCGTACGCGTTCTCGTTTGTTGGAAATGCAGTCAGATGATTATTTGCATTCAGAACACCGACAAATTGATGAAGCTAAAACTTCTTAAGAAGATAGTTGTGAAAAGCGCTCTAAATAGAGCGCTTTTTTTATAACAAAAAATTGATAAATTTAATTAAATAGTGCTTTTTCACAGCTTAAAGTTTGATATAACTGAATACGCTTTAGAAAAATCAGATACTGAAATTTTTTGTTTGTTAACAAAAAGTCTAGTTTCAGTATTTTTAAATATTGAATAAATTGTTGAGAAACCTAGTTAGAATTTTAATATTTTCCTATATAGAAAAATTTTTCTTTGTCAATAGTTTTGCAAGGGAAAATGCTTACTATTTAGGAATGTGATATTAGTATTCAGCTTAATTTAAATCGGTATACTAGGTTTCTCTTGGTATAAAAAGTAGCAACTTCAGGAAAGACAATGACTGCACGTATTCAAAAAGGCAAGTTAGCGATTGCTAAAGAACTTTACGATTTTATCGAAAATGAAGCTTTACCAGGTTCTGGTTTAGATAGTGAAACTTACTGGAAGAACTTTGAGCAAGTTGTTGTCGATCTTAGCCCAAAAAATAAAGCGTTATTGGCTAAGCGTGATGAATTACAAGCAAAAATTGATGAATGGCACCGTAATAACAAATTTGAATTAGGTGCTTATAAAGCGTTTTTAACTGAAATTGGTTATTTATTACCAGAAGTTGAAGATTTTCAGATCATAACTGAAAATGTAGACGAAGAAATTGCATTATTAGCAGGGCCGCAGTTAGTAGTACCTGTACGTAATGCACGTTATTGCTTAAATGCAGCAAACGCACGTTGGGGTTCTTTATATGATGCACTTTATGGCTTCGATGTAATTTCAGAAGAAGGTGGTGCTGAAAAAGGGAAAGGATATAACCCTGTACGTGGTGCTAAAGTAATTGAGTTTGCTAAAAACTTCTTAAATGAGGTTTTCCCGCTTGCACAAGGCTCACACGCAGATGCAACTAAATATGCAATTGAGCAAAATAAACTTGTTGTGACTTTAAAAGATGGTACTCAAACAGGTTTAGCTCATGAAGCTCAGTTCGTTGGTTTTAATGGTGAAGAAGCAAATCCTTCAGAAGTTGTACTTTTAAGTAATGGCTTGCATGTCATTATTGAAATCGATGCAAATAGCCCAATTGGTCAAACTGATTTAGCGGGTGTTAAAGATTTAACACTTGAAGCTGCGGTTACGACGATTCAAGATCTTGAAGACTCTGTTGCAGCTGTAGATGCTGAAGAAAAAGTTGAAGGTTACCGTAACTGGTTAGGTTTAATGAAGGGTACACTTCAAGAATCTATCGAAAAGAATGGTAAAACAATTGTCCGTGCTTTAAGCAAAGACCGTGAAATTAAAAACTTAATTGGTGGAACAACAAAACTTCATGGTCGTTCACTTATGTTACTTCGTAACGTAGGTCACTTAATGACGAATCCTGCTATTTTGGTAGATGGTGAAGAAATTTTCGAAGGTATTATGGATGCATTGGTAACTCCATTGTTATCAGTTGCTGATATCCGTAGTACGAACGAAAATAAAAACTCTCGTAAAGGATCTATGTATATTGTTAAGCCAAAAATGCATGGTCCAGAAGAAGTTGCTTTTGCTGTTGAATTATTTGAACGTGCTGAGCAAGCATTAGGTTTACCCGCGAAATCTTTAAAAATCGGTATTATGGATGAAGAACGCCGTACATCTGTAAACTTGAAAAACTGTATTGCTGCTGCTAAAGATCGTACTATCTTTATTAACACTGGTTTCATGGACCGTACAGGTGATGAAATCCATACTTCTATGGAAGCTGCACCAGTTGTTCGTAAAGAAGCGGTTAAAACACAAAAATGGATTGCTGCTTACGAAAATCGTAACGTTGCCATTGGTTTGAAATGTGGTTTACAAGGTAAAGCTCAAATTGGTAAAGGCATGTGGCCAAAACCAGATAGTATGAAAGATATGTTAGCGACTAAAGCTGCTCATCCAAATGCTGGTGCTTCATGTGCTTGGGTTCCATCACCAACTGGTGCTGTACTTCATGCGATGCATTACCATCAAGTAAATGTAAAAGCGCGTCAAGATCAGTTAAAAGCTGAAGAAATGTTGTCATTAGATGACTTGTTAACTCCTCCATTTGCACCAGAAACAAACTGGTCAGCAGAAGAGATCAACAATGAACTTGAAAATAACTGCCAAGGTATTTTAGGTTACGTTGTTCGTTGGGTTGACTTAGGCGTGGGTTGTTCTAAAGTTCCTGATATTAACAACGTAGGTTTAATGGAAGACCGTGCAACATTGCGTATTTCTTCTCAACACGTTGCGAACTGGTTACGTCACGGTATTGTGACTCGTGAACAAGTTGAAGAAGTGCTTAAACGCATGGCAAAAATTGTTGATGAGCAAAATGCGAATGACCCATTGTATAAACCAATGGCAGCTAACTTTGAAACGAATATTGCTTTCCAAGCAGCTTCTGATCTTATCTTTAAAGGTTGTGAACAGCCTTCTGGTTATACTGAGCCGTTACTTCATGCTGCTCGTTTAAAGTTAAAAGGTTATACAGGTGACTAATTTTAACCTGTTTTGAAAAAAAGCCTCTTCGGGGGCTTTTTTTATTTTCGGTATGTTTTGTGCTTATAGAAAGGGAATTTATAGCTAAACGGTTTTGCATTTGATTATTTTAAAAGATCTTGATCGTAAGAATTGGATTCTATGTGCAAGATTATCATTGGATGAATCTCAAAAAGATTATGTTGCACCAAATGTATATTCTATTGCTGAGTCTAAAGTAGAAGAACATTACTGTCCAAGAGTCATCTGTTTTAATGATGAAGTCGTTGGGTTCTGATGTATTGCGTCGAAATTGATCCACCTGATAAGACATTATTTTGGTTATTTCGTTTTATGATTAGCAAAGATCATCAAGCTAAAGGTTATGGTACCAAGGGATTGCAAATGGCAATTGATGAAATGGCTACAAAAGAAGCTAAACGAATTAGAACGATGTATAAGTCATCCAACTATGTGGCTGGAAAACTTTATAAAAAAATGGGTTTTATAGAAACTGGAGAATATGATGAGTGTGGAGATATTATTTTAGAGTTGAATATTTCGCTTCAAAAAAAACGCTAACTGAAGATTCAAGTTAGCGCAGGAGTTAATAGAGTTAAATAGATTAAAAGTAATATTAGTTACTGCTTACAATTCCAATTTTAGTTACACCTAAACGCTGTGCTGTAGCCATCACCATCGCTACATTTTTATATTCAGCCATCTGGTCTGGTTTGAGTTTGATCTGGTCTTGATCTTTTTTGGCAACAACACCTTGAAATAAAGTCTCTAGTGCTTTGCGGTCAGAAACCTTTTGATTATTCCAAAATACTTGACCAGTTGAATCAATTCTTACATCAATAACTTCGGGTGGCTTTTCATTTGTTGGTGGCGGTGTGCCATTTGGCAGATTAATATTAATCGCGTTGTTGGGTGCAGGTATGGTAATAATAAACATAATGATGAGTACCAACATGACATCAATAAGCGGTGTCATGTTGACTTCCAACATCACATCATCATCATTATTTGAACCGACATTCATACCCATAAGATTCTCCTTAAAACAGTTATGGGGAGGCTGGAGGGGTAGTAACAAAGGCAATTTTGCCAATACCAGCTTGTTTGGTCGTACTAATGACCTGATCTATCGCTTCAAAATGGGTAAGCTGATCTCCTCGAATATGTACCTCTGGCTGCGGTCTTTTTTGCGCCACAGCCTGTAATTTCGCTAATAAAATTTCTTTATTTGGTACATAACTTTCATTCCAGAAAATATCTCCTTTCTTATTGACTGAGAGTTGAATATTTTCAGGCGTAGTTGCGTACGGCGTATTTTTTTCTTCAGGTAGTTTCACAGGTACTGTATGTGTAACTACCGGAATCGTAATTAGGAAAATAATAAGTAAAACCAACATGACGTCCACCAGAGGCGTCGTGTTAATTGTTCCAATCATTTCGTCTTCATCTTCAGAACCAACACTCATACCCATAATGTTTGCTCCTGATTATTTAATACTGCGGTTAACTGAATTATTAGTATTAATTTCTCCGCTTAATAAAACTGCATGTAAATCTGAACCAAATGAACGCACGTTTTCCATCACTGCTTTATTGCGGCGAGTCAACCAGTTATAACCAAGCACCGCTGGTACTGCGACTGCAAGACCAATAGCTGTCATAATCAGTGCTTCACCAACTGGACCTGCAACTTTATCAATAGATGCCTGTCCTGAAATCCCGATAGCTGTTAACGCGTGATAGATTCCCCATACTGTTCCGAATAGACCTACGAAAGGGGCTGTAGATCCAACCGTTGCTAAAAAGGCTAAACCTCCACTTAAGTGGTTTTGTACTTTTTCAATTGAACGTTGTATTGAAATGCTTACCCAAGTATTGAAGTCAATGCGTTCAAGTAACGAACCGCCGTGTGACTTAGTTGAGTTAATTCCTTTTTCTGCAATAAATCGATAAGCGCTACTTTGTTCTAAACCTTCAGCAGCATTATCAAGAGAAGTAGCTTCCCAGAAATGTCTTTCAGCTTCTTTTCCTTGTCGTTTAACTTTTCCTTGTTGTAATAGTTTAGAAACGATGATGTACCATGTACCGATAGACATAAGTACTAATATGAATAGGGTTGATTTTGCAACTAAATCACCTTCACGCCAAAGTGCTTCTAAACCATAAGGGTTTTTAACGGTTTTACTCGTTGCAGGCTTTGGCGGTGGAGTCGGTGTGCTTGAGTTTGAGGTTGCTTCAGTTGTTGCGGTTGCAACAGGAGTATTGCTCGTTTCTTCTGCAAAAGCTGTACTTAATGGGAGCAGTGAGCAAGCTGCGATTAGGCTTGCAGAAGCGAAACGTACTAGCGGTTGAGTTGATTTTTTCATCATATTTTCTCCAATATTTTTAATTTCTGATTAATTCAATTTGTTCATTCAATTACGAAAGGATATTCAATTTCATACCAGTCCTGCTGAGGCACACCATCTTTCATTGCTGGTTTGAATGTACATAGGCTGTAAGCTTTAGTTGCTGCTTTATCTAAGGTTTTGCTACCACTCGATTTTTTCACCTTCGCATCAATCACTTTGCCGGAAGTATCAACTAAAACACGTATGCGCACCGTACCTTGTTCTTCATTCATCAGTGCTTCACGTGGATACTCTGGTTTTTCACAACCTGCGGAACCTTCTGAAACGCCACGAGTTGCGCCAGCTGGTTTAGGTGCTGGAGCAGCCGCAGCTGGTGCAGGTGCCGCAACTGGACTTGGTGATGGTGCACTAGGTGCAGCCGGTGCTGCTGGAGCAGGAGTCGCAACTTTAGTTGGTTGAGCTATTGGAGTGTTTTTTTGCACAGGAGTCACAACTTTCTCAACCTGTTTAGGAGGCTCTGGAACCTTGGCAACTTTTTCCACCATTTTTGGCGGTTCAGGTGGTTTTTCCTTAGGTTTAGGCTCCTCTGGTTTTGGTGGTGGAGGCGGTTTAATATCCTGAATAATTTGTAATTCCACAGGTTTTTCTGCTGGTTTTTGAATATTGTTTGCTAAACCTGACATCAGAATATAGGCAACAAGAAGATGCAGAAAAATTACTGCAGCAATACCAATAAGGCGTTTGGCAGATTTATTTTCTATGTCTGTAAAAGTCATGCCCATAGTTACTCCTGAAACTGTAGACAAACAATTTTTGAAATAACTGTTTGGCTAAGAATGAGTATTTGTTCTGCAAACTAACTTTTGAGTGTTATATTTGCAGAACAACCATTTAGAACTTATATGTACCTCGTACAAAGTAAGTGCGTCCTAAAGGATCTGCGTAACGTGGGTCATATCCCATTTGGAAGTTATCAATTACATTAGAAGCAGGTGGATCTTCATCAAAAATATTCTTAATACCTGCTGTTAACTCTAGGTTTTTAAAGCCTTTGTAAGTGCCTGAAATATTGTAAGTTGTGTAATCACTTACTCTATGGTTTTGATCATTTGAGTTTTGATCTTGATAACCGCGTGAGAAGTTTTGTTGTAGGTTTAAAGCCCAATTTTCGTAGTTCCAATTCACATTGGCGGTATGTTTCCAGCGAAGAATAATTGATTGATAATCTAAGCCAGTATATGAGCCTGCAACACCTATCCATTCACCATCTGGTTCTGCTTGATATTTGTAGTCTGTGATATATGTGCCATCAATATTGAAACCAAATCGACCTGTAGCTGTCATTGGGGAAACCCAACTTAAGCCCACATCAAAACCAGATGTTTTAATGCCACCTAAATTTTGTTGTGTAGTAATAATATAATTTAGTGAGCCATCAGCATTACGTACAAATTTGTCTGCATATTTTACAGGGTCATTAAAAATAGCAGCTTCAGATAGAGTAGCAATTTGCTTGTCCACTTCTATATTGAAGTAATCGAGAGTAAAGGCTAAATTTTTAACAGGTTCAAAGACTAAGCCTGCTGTAAAAGATTTAGACTCTTCAGGATCAAGACTCTTGTTTCCACCATTTTGGCGTTTAAACTGCATATTACAGTCGCGTTCTTTTTTACCTCCAGGTTGTATAACACCTCCAGGGCAAAGTGCTGGGTCATTATATGTTGCACCAGTATTCGTTACTGAGTTTGGCCCATTAACCTCCCAAAGTGTAGGTGCTCTGAAACCTGTACTATAAGTGGTACGGAACATCAGTTGTTTAATTGGTTCCCAACGAAGTGCGAATTTTGGATTAAAGGTATCACCAAAATCATTGTAGTCATCATAACGAGCAGCAATTTGAGCTTCTAAAGTTTTGTGCAGTGGAATATGAAATTCGGTAAATACCGATTTGATATTACGATCACCTTTATTTTCTGGTTCATCTGGATCATTACCAGTACTAGGAGCAAGTCGAGCAACATCAGCAATTACTTTTGAAGTCCAATCTTCATAACGATAGCTCGCTCCAACTGCGAACCCTATTCAACACAAGCACCTGTACAAATTGGTTTAAGCCATAGTAGTAAAAATCCGAAATATCATAAATTTATTGAACCGATTGAAAAAAAACGTACCGTAATTCGACGTGAAGCGGGAAGTGCTTATAAGTTTTGCATGATGTTAGAAGGTGAAATTGATATTTACCCTAGATTTCATCCTACCTCTGAATGGGATACCAGCTCAGGTCAGGGATTATTAGAGAGTATAGGTGGGGGGTTACTCACCTTAAAAGGTAAACCCTTTGAATATAACCAACGTGATACTGTATTAAACGGGGGCTTTATCGCATTTCGTGATCAAGAAAGCAAAAAAATAGCATTTGAAGCTTTGGCTCAATCGGGTGTTTTGGATTGAGAGTTATTGTAGACATGCTATAGTGGCAAAATATTGAGAAAAGATGATACGATCAAAATGGCACTCGATTTATTGCCTAAAAGCATGTTTGAAGCAATTGATTTATTGCCTGATGCTTCAACCCCTGTAACCCTTTTTACACGTCACTCTTTAAGAGAGCTGGTAGATGGGCAAGGCTTGGCGGGATACGACCTTCAACTTACTCCTCAAGGCCGTGAGCTTGCACAAGCATGGGGTAGCTACTTAATTAAAAATACGGATCGTGTGATTCAACACTGTATTTCTAGTCCAATTCAACGTTGTGTCGATACGGCTGCACTTATGATTGAGGGTGCAGACGGTGTAAGTCCTGAACCTAATACGCATACGATTGAAATTGTTGAGCAAGGCTTATTGGTAGAGCCGGGAAGTTTTGTACTCGATATTCAGCAGGCTGCTCCTTATTTTCGTAAACAAGGGGCACTCGGGTTTATTAATAGTTTTGTGAATAATGCTTTGCCAGGCATGAAACATCCAATTACTGGTGTTTTAGATGTATTAGAACTGATTTATCGAACTCATCCTAAAACAAAAAGTGGGCTAAGTTTAGCTGTAAGTCATGACACGATTATTGCAGCTATAGTTGCTGTAATTTCGGGTAATAATCAGATACAAAAGGCAGATTGGCCTGCAATGATGGAAGGTTTATTTGTATGGTTTGAAGGGGATGAATTTCCCAACTGTAAATTAAAGTGGATTTGGAGAGGCAAGGCTTACGAGTTGGACGTATCAAAATTTCATAATGAACAGTAAAAGCAAAAAATATAAATAATAAAAAAAGCCCTATTGGGCTTTTTTTATATGCTTCAAATTAGTTAGCTAACGCTTTAACTTGAGCATTTAAACGGCTCTTATGACGAGCAGCTTTATTTTTGTGGATGATGCCTTTATCAGCCATGCGGTCGATTACAGGAACAGCTTTTTTATAAGCTTCTGTAGCAACTGCATAATCACCACCAGCGATTGCACTTAAAGTACGCTTGATGTAAGTACGAACCATAGAACGCAAGCTTGCGTTGTGTTTACGCGCTGTAACGTTTTGGCGCGCACGTTTTTTAGCTTGAGCAGAGTTTGCCACTCTTGCACTCCTTGAAAATAAGTTGGTCTGGGCGGGCTGTGGTCAATCCAGTAAACTGGTGTAACCATCACCAGCCCGTAAACAAGTGCCATATTGTGATGAATCAACACCGTGAAGTCAAGCCTTGCGAGCATTTTAAGCCGTTTTAGGGGCTGCTAAAAGCGTAAGAAAAGGTTAAATTTGAAACAAACTTAAAGAAGGTTGGATAAAAAATGACTATAAGCAAGAAAAAAGCAATTGTAGTAGGTGCTACAGGACTTGTTGGTTTAGCTCTTGTAGAGCAGCTTGAGCAAACACCAGAATTTGAAGCAATTACGGTTGTTGTTAGAAAAGAATCGCAACTACTTAATACATATAAAAAAGTTACTCAACTAGTCATAGAGGATTTTTTATTACTTAATGACGAAGACGTAAATGATCATACTCATGCATTTAGCTGCTTAGGTACAACTCTAAAAATAGCAGGTTCAAAGAAAGCCTTTTATGCTGTTGACTATGAAATAAATGCTCATTTTGCCGACTTGATCCAAGATAAACATATGCATTTCTTAATTGTGAGTGCGCTTGGAGCAAATGCTAAGTCACCAGTTTTTTACAATAAAGTAAAAGGACAACTCGAAGACTATATTCAAAGTTTAGATATTGAAAAATTATCGATTTTCCAACCATCTTTATTAATTGGTAAACGTAGCGATGTGCGTTTTATTGAAGATTTAGGACAAAGCCTATTTAAATTCATTGAAAATAAATGGCATAAACCATTCAAATATAAACCCGTTACTGCTGAGCAATTGGCTCATACCATGGTCGTAGCGGCGCTAGCGCAAATTGAAGCATTTAAGCGATATGATAATCTGAGCATACAGCAAACTCGATAAGGGAGAATAAAAGTGTCTAGAGTACCATTTGTGACATGTGATTTATTGGATGATAACCCAGAAAAAGATTTACAAGTGGTCATACCCTCAATGGATGGTAAGTTCTTTAAAAGTTATGGTGCGCGTCAAACCTTTGGCGGACAGGTTGTAACTGTAAAGTGCTTTGAAGATAACTCACGTGTAAAAGAGTTATTGGCAACGGATGGTACAGGGAAGGTGTTGGTTGTGGATGGTGGTGCTTCAATGCGCTGTGCACTTATGGGAGATATGATTGCTGAGTCGGCAGTTAAAAATAACTGGAATGGCGTGATTATTTACGGCTGTGTACGAGATGTTGATGCACTTGCAACTCTGGATTTAGGTGTACATGCATTGGCAGCAATTCCACAAAAAAGTAATCGTAAGGGCATTGGTGAAGTAGATATTCCTTTGTATTTTGGTGGAGTCACAATTCAATCTGGAGATTTCATTTATGCAGATAACAATGGAATTGTGATTGCTAAGGAAAAATTAGTTTAGCTCCACAATATAAAGGAACATGACATGGTGAATCATCAAATTAAAGTGCTGCAAGCAGTAGCATCTGCAATTGCTGAGGGTGGTAGAGGGGTTACAGGTACAGCATTTCCTAATCAACCTGTTAAAGCGTTAAAACTCTATGAATTTGAGGGTTCACCATTTTGTCGTCGTGTTCGTGAAGTGATTACACTTTTGAATTTGGATGTCGAAATTTATCCGTGCCCTAAAGGAGGAACAAAGTATCGTTCAGTTGTAAAACAAATAGGCGGTAAATTACAGTTTCCTTTTTTTATTGATGAAAATACAGGCGATAAGCTATACGAATCACAAGATATTATTCATCACTTATTTAAACATTATGGAAAGACAGGACAAACACCTCAGAAATTTTCAAATTATCCAAAAATGCCATATCTGGCATTTGCAGGAACGTTATTGAATGGTGCACGTGGGGTCTGGATTAATAAAAAAATAGTAAATAGAGCTGCACCTGAGCAAAAACTTGAATTATGGAGTTTTGAAGCAAGCCCATATTCGAGAGTAGTAAGAGGTTTGTTATGTGAACTTGAAATTCCTTATATTTTGCATAATGTTGCAAAAGAAAGATGGCAAGATATGGGGCCTGCCATTCTTCGCTTAAAACCGGGTAAATATGTACCTTTAAAAGATGGGAAAAGAGAAAAGTTATTGCCGATTATGCAAGGTAAAATGCAAGTACCTTATCTAGTTGACCCAAATACAGGGGTTAAAATGTTTGAATCTGCTCAAATTGTAAAATATTTAAAACAACAATATGGTAGTTAAGATAAATTAAAAAACTTAAAAGAGATTGGGGAAATTCAGTCTCTTTCAAAACATAAAAGAATAAGAAATCGTACGATAAAAAAATGAGTATGCTAAATTACTACCGTAAATTGTAAAAATAAGGCCTGTTTTTATGGAATGTATGAGAATTCAGCCAGTAACAAGTCATCCTGGAGAAAATGCATTATTTATTGTATTGGGGTTAGCTCAAGGTGATTCTGTTGTAGAAAAAGTAAAAGATTTTGCTGCTAATTTTTCAGCATTAACCAGAAGTTTATCTAACCGTTATCCGGATAGTAAATTTAATGCTACTTTGGGATTTAGCTCAAATGCATGGAGCATTTTATTTCCCGAACAAGCAAAGCCACAGGAATTAGAAACATTTCAAGAAATTAAAGGCCCAAAGTACACAGCTGTTTCAACACCTGGTGATTTATTCTTTCATATTCGTGCTGATCGACAAGCTCTCTGCTATGAATTGGGAAGTATAATCAATGAACAGTTGGGTAAAGTGACTTATCCAATCGATGAAGTACATGGTTTTCGTTATTTCGATGGTCGAGCGATTATTGGCTTTGTAGATGGAACAGAAAACCCTGAACCTGTAATTGCTGCGCAGTGGGCGCTAGTGGGTAGTGAAGATCCTGAGTTTATTGGGGGAAGTTATGCATTTATTCAAAAATATACCCATGACATGGAAAAATGGCGTGCTTTAAGCGATGCAGAACAAGAAAAAGTGATTGGACGCAAGAAGTTTAATGATGTTGAACTTGGTGATGATGAAAAGCCTTTAACAGCTCATAATGTGGTAAGTAAAGCGCATGATGCAGAGGGCAATGAACTAAAAATTATGCGTGCCAATATGCCTTTCTCGAATCCTTCAAAAAATGAATACGGTACTTTTTTTATTGGTTATTCGCGTAAATTTAGTACAACACGCCAAATGCTTGAAAATATGTTCCTAGGAAATGAACAAGGTCATCTTGACCGTTTACTTGACTTTAGTACTGCGCAAACTGGTACTTTATTTTTTGTACCGACTGTAGATTTCCTAGATGATTTGGGTGACGAATAGTCGCTAGAAATTAATTAAGCGTAAGTGATGGAGGTGAATAGGTTGCCTCCATTATTTACATTGAAACTAATATGATGTGATGAAATGTTTAAAAAGTTAAGCCAGCTTTTTCAAGGCTCGAAAGAGTCACCAGAGCAAATATATTTACAAGAGAATCAACTTAGTTTTGATTCTGAGCGCGGACCCGTAATTAAAAATATTGTCATTAACGAGAAATGGTCAGAGCATCTTGAATATTTTTCAAATCGTAAATTACAAAACTTTGATGATTTACGTAAGTTATTTCAAATTACGCCACAAATTAATGAAAAAATCGACTTAGAGATTGCAAGCCAACGCTATGTCGAAAGGTTAGGTAATACTGAAGAAAAGTTACTTGGACTTAAAGCAATCATACAAATATTGAACCAATATTATGTGATGTTTCTACGTGATAAATAAGTTCAAACATTTGTTTAAGAACTATAAAAAAGTATCGTAAAGTAGTAGCTTGATTTCAGAAAAATAACTCAATTCAATAAAAACATCATGCTACTATTAACCTCATATCTTTTTAGCTCATAAAAGCCATATACATGTTTCAACAAGAAATCTCTCAATTGAATTTGCAACAGCTCAAGGCCGGTGAAAAGCGTTGGGTGGGGTCATTATTAGGTTCATCAGCCGCTTTATTGCTTAAAGAAATTGCGACTCAGCATTCTTCTTTATTAGTTTTAGTCGCTCGAAATAACCAACATGTTGCACAATTAGAAAGTGAACTTGAGTTTTATGGGATAAAACCGACAATTTTCCCTGATTGGGAAATTTTGCCTTATGATCGTTTATCACCGCATCAGGATATTGTCTCGGAGCGTCTTGCGATTTTATCGAATATGCCGCATCAAGGCGTATTACTCATCTCAGCAAGTACTTTGGCTCAACGCGTTGCACCTTATTCATGGGTTTTAGGTAAACACTTTGATATAAAAGTGGGACAAAAATTTGATTTAGAACAGCAAAAATTAAGACTGGTTCAGGCTGGCTACCACTTGGTAGATACAGTGTATGATCATGGAGAATTTGCGGTACGCGGTAGTATTATGGATATTTTTGCATCTGGGCAAGAAGCTCCTATCCGCATAGACCTATTTGATGACGAAATTGATTCTTTAAAATTCTTTGACCCTGAAACCCAAAGAACAACGACAACACTAAAAAGTTTTACTGTTCTACCAGCTAAAGAGTTTCCATTAAAAGAAGCACGGTCAGTTTTTCGAGATCGTTATTCTGAGTTTTTTCCGACAGCAAATCCTAAGAAAAATCCAATTTATCAAGATGTCTTAGATGGCATAGCATCTCCCGGAATTGAGTTTTATTTACCATTATTTTTTGATAAAGAGCAAATGCAATCGCAAAGTATGTTTACAACGTACTTACCAAAGAATTGCATTGTAATTACAACTAATGATATTGATACTGATTTAACTAACTTCTGGAAAGAAGTTATGCGTTGTTATGAAGATCGACGTCATAATATTGATCAACCTATTCTTGCACCTGAAGAGCTATTTATTTCTCCAAATAATTTGCTGAGTGCTTTAAATCAGTTTCCACGAATGCTTGTGAGTGCAGAAACGATTGAAGAAAAAGCTGGTGCACTTAATCTTAAAACTGAGCAACCACCTAAATTACCGGTCGATCCAAAAAAAGAAAAACCATTTGCGGCTGTAAAAAAATATATTGATGAAGCAAACCATCCTGTTCTACTAGTTGCGGAAAGTGCAGGACGTCGAGAAAGTTTAAAAGATGCATTGCGTTCAAGTTTGGGTGAAATTCCGAATGTAGAGAATTTTGAGCAATTCAAAACCAGTCAATTTGCAATTGCGATTACCAATGCACCTTTAGACCGTGGTTTACTTATAACTGATCAATTAACAGTTATTTCAGAAAATCAGCTTTACGAACACCGAGTTGTACAGCGTCGCCGTAAGCGTCAACAAGAAGTTTCAGAAGAATTTCTGATTCGAAGCTTAACTGAGCTTAGTATAGGTGCTCCTGTTGTACATATTGATCATGGTGTGGGGCGTTATGCTGGCTTAATTACACTTGCTATCGAAGGTCAAGACTATGAGTTCTTGCAACTGGATTATGCTGAAGATGCAAAAGTGTATGTCCCAGTAACCAACTTGCATCTGATTAGCCGTTATAGTGGTGGTGACCCAGATTTAGCACCATTACATAAAATTGGTACTGATGCTTGGAGTAAAGCAAAACGTAAGGCATTAGAGCAAATTCATGATGTTGCAGCCGAGCTTTTACATATTCAGGCACGTCGTCAGTCAAAACCCGGCTTTGCTTTTGAATTGGATCAATCGCTTTATATGCAATTTGCGAGCGGCTTTGCGTATGAAGAAACGCTTGATCAGGCCAATGCAATTGAAGCCACACTGTATGATATGCAGCAAGCAAAACCAATGGATAGATTGGTGTGTGGTGATGTGGGTTTTGGTAAAACCGAAGTGGCCATGCGTGCAGCGTTTGTTGCAGTGCAAAATGGTAAACAAGTTGCGGTTTTAGTTCCTACCACATTACTTGCCCAACAGCATTATGAGTCTTTTAAAGACCGTTTTGCTGATTGGCCCGTTCGTATTGAAGTGTTGTCACGATTCGGTTCAAACAAAACTCATGTGAAAAATATTGAAGACTTGGCAGATGGTAAAGTCGACATTGTGGTAGGTACACACAAACTATTACAAGAAAATGTTCAGTTTAAAGATTTAGGCTTAATGGTTGTGGACGAAGAACATCGTTTTGGTGTGCGTGACAAAGAGCGAATTAAAGCTTTACGTGCCGATGTTGATATGTTGACTCTTACCGCAACCCCAATTCCTCGTACGCTTAATATGGCCTTTTCTGGTATGCGTGATTTGTCAATCATTGCCACTCCGCCAGCACGTCGTTTAGCAGTAAAAACCTTTGTACAAGAACATACAGATGCTTCAATCAAAGAGGCGATTTTGCGTGAGTTATTACGTGGTGGACAAGTTTACTTCTTACATAATGAAGTAGATACCATTGAGCGAGCGGCTGAAAATATTCGCATGCTTGTTCCTGAAGCACGCGTGGCAGTAGCACATGGACAAATGCGCGAACGTGAACTTGAACAAGTTATGCAGCAGTTCTACCACAAAGAATATAATGTGCTGGTGTGTTCAACCATTATTGAAACGGGTATTGATGTTCCAAATGCCAATACAATTTTAATTGAGCGTGCAGATAAGCTTGGCTTAGCGCAATTGCACCAGTTGCGTGGACGTGTAGGTCGTTCGCATCATCAAGCTTATGCTTACTTATTGGTGCCTTCAATCAAACATTTAAAAGGTGATGCTGAAAAACGCCTTGATGCAATTCAACGAGCTTCTACATTAGGCGCAGGTTTTATGCTCGCTACGGAAGATTTAGAAATTCGTGGTGCTGGTGAATTGTTAGGTGAGCAACAAAGTGGTTCAATGCAGGCGATCGGATATAGTCTGTATATGGAAATGCTTGAGAAAGCGACCAAAGCAATTCAACAGGGTAAAACACCGAATTTCGATGCACCATTGTCGTTAACTGCCGAAATTAATTTACATATTCCTGCACTTATTCCAGATGATTACTTAGGTGATGTACATCAACGTTTATTATTCTATAAGCGTATTAGTAATACAGATACTCAAGAAAAACTGGATAATATCCGCATGGAGCTTATTGACCGCTTTGGTGTTCCAGCGCAATCAGTTAAGCACTTATTTAGCGTGCATCAGATCCGCTTAAAAGCGGAGCATTTGGGTATTACAAAAATTGATATTAATACTCAAGGCGGCAACATTGAATTTTCACCAGATACTCCTGTTCAGGCTATTAGTATTATTCAACTCATGCAAAAGAACCCGACCTATTATCGTATGGAAGGTGGACAACGCTTAAAAGTGATGGTGCAGCTTGAAGATTATGAAAAACGAATTCAATTTATTAATGATTTACTACAAAAATTGATGAGTGAATTACATGCTTGAGTTCTGTTTTTTTAATAAGCGGTAGCTGATCGGAACATTTGTTTTGCTGTGATTGGATTTTATGCACTTTTTTATACCTTGAGATATGAATAAGTGCATAAAATCATTGTTATTTGTAAGCAAACGGGCTACTAATAATATTCACATCAAAACTGATGTGGTAGTATTAGCCATTATTGTTTATTGTCATTTATAAAAGATATGTTTAGTTTGCATCCACAACTTGCTCAAGATACTTTTTTTGTAGGCGATTTTCCGCTTTCAACATGTCGTTTAATGAATGATATGCAATTTCCTTGGTTGATTTTAGTACCACGTGTACCAGGGATCACGGAATTATACGAATTAAGTCAAGCTGACCAAGAACAGTTTTTACGTGAATCAAGTTGGTTATCTAGCCAGTTAGCTCGCGTTTTTCGTGCTGACAAAATGAATGTTGCAGCTTTAGGTAATATGGTTCCTCAATTACATTTTCACCATGTTGTCCGCTATCAAAATGACGTAGCTTGGCCTAAACCAGTATGGGGTACACCAGCCGTGCCATACACAAGTGATGTTTTGGCTCACATGCGTCAGACCCTTATGCTTGCTTTACGTGGTCAAGGTGATATGCCTTTTGATTGGCGTATGGATTAAATCAATGTCATGCCACATGTGAGTGTGGCAACATTGAAATGTGGAGGATAGGGTGCAATTAGAGAGGTTTATAGATCGGGAACCTAAGCAGTTTGCATATTTTCATCGTTTGATGGGGTATTCAATTCTGTCATTGATTTTAGTGATCTATGCCTTTACCTCACCAGATACTAATTATCAAATCTATATTCCTCCTTTCTTTCTCTTTTTACTTTTTGTTAGTTCTAAATTAGAGCACTGGTTACAGTACCAGTTTGATAAGAAAACCCAAAAAAGTGTTTTCTTTGCGATAGATGCAATTGTGGTGGCGGTTACTCTAGCGGGCGTACATCTCAATCTTGTTCCTACATTTATTGCGCTTTTTGCATTATTTTACTCAGCAATTAATAGTCGTATTTCGTTTGCAGTAATTTGTTTAACGAGTCTACTTGGTGCGATTATTTTTTATTTAAGTACTTTTTTCCTATTTGGTTTTCATCCATATTTTGAAGCAACGAGCCAAGAATTAACGGTAATTACCTTACTTGGTTTAGTGATGTTTATAACCATTGGAAATTATTACCAACATCGCTGGGTTAAAAAAATTAGTCAGCAACGCCAGCATTATTATGACCAAATGACGCGTTATATCGCTTTTGCTAATCAGTTAAGTCGCTATGCTCCATTACAATTATGGCAATCTATTATGCGCGGTGAGGCTGAGGCAAAAATTGAATATAAACGTAAGAAAATGACAGTATTCTTTTCTGATATTCAGGGTTTTACTGAGTTATCCGAAACCTTAATTCCAGATGATTTGGCTTTCTTGCTTAATGACTATTTAAGTCATATGACTGAAATTGCGAAGCAATACGAGGCGACTGTTGATAAATTTATGGGAGATGCGATTCTCATATTTTTTGGAGATCCGAACTCACAAGGTGTTGAGCAAGATGCCAAATCATGTGTAGAAATGGCAATTGCTATGCGTCAGCAAATGAAGTTGTTGCGCGAACGCTGGAAGAAAATGGGATATTCAGCCTTACATATCCGTATGGGGATTAGTACGGGTTATTGCCACGTTGGGAACTACGGGGCAACACATCGTATGGCTTATACGATTGTGGGTCGTGATGTAAATTTGGCGGCACGTTTACAATATGCTGCTGAAATCGATGAGATACTCATTTCTGATGATACTTATCAACTTATTAAAAGTGATTTTCTATGTGCACCTAAAACACCTATTTATTTAAAAGGTATTCAAGGTGCAGTAAAAACATGGCAAGTCATGGAAAAATATACAGGTAACAAGTCAGATCATCAGCAATGGTTTGATTATGAGTATAAAGGTTTTCATTTAGTCCTGAACTTAGAAGAAGTACAGAACTACGAATATCCAGAGTTGGTTGAAGTGCTTGAAAAAATGATTCAACGCATTAAAGTTCAACAAACTTTGATTAATACTCAAGGTGTGGCTCAGCTTAAACTTGAAGATGAAGTTAAACAGATAAATATTGATCAAAAGCAAAACCAAATATAAATTACAAGAATAAAAAAGCTGCCGAAGCAGCTTTTTCACTATTATATTTTAATGATTTTCTGATGCATGGTTAATTGTGTATTTCGGAATCTCGATTTCAAGATCTTCATCTACGATTTTAACTTGGCATGAAAGGCGAGAGTCTGGCTCTAAGCCCCAAGCACGGTCTAAAAGATCGGCTTCAACATCATTCATTTCTTCTAAGCTATCAAAACCTTTGCGAACAATGACATGGCAAGTTGTACATGCGCATGACATGTCACAAGCGTGTTCGATTTTGATACCTTTGTTGAGCAGGCTCTGGCAAAGATTTGCATTTTGTTCAACCTCAAATTCTGCGCCTTCGGGACAAATCTGAGCATGAGGAAGTACTTTAATACGTGGCATATTGATCACCTATACCTTTTAGTTTGATTTTGACCAATCGTCGAGTTTTGTGCCTTTTAAGGCATGGTCAATATGTCGATTCATTCGTAGTGCTGCAAACGCATCACTATGTACTTTAAGCTGTTGAACTGCTTGCTCAATCGCTTGGATATCGCTGCCTTCAAGCTGTGTTTTCAAGGATTCTTTTGCAGAGTTAAGAGCTTCACGCTGGTTTTCATCAAGTAAATCTGCATCTACTTTTAATGCTTGCTCTAGAGCCTCAAGTTCACGTTCTGCTTCAACTTTGGTTTCCTTTAAGTGACGAAGATTTTTGTCTTCTTCGGCATGTTGAAAACCTTCAATTAATAAGCGTTCCGTATCTGCTTCAGATAAACCATAAGATGGTTTGATATCAATATAGGCTTGTACACCAGAAGTTGTTTCACGAGCAGAAACAGTGAGTAAACCATCTGCATCAACTTGGAAAGTGACTTCAATACGAGCTTGGCCTGCTGTCATTGGTGGAATACCATGAAGCACAAATCTGCCTAATGAGCGGCAATGTTCAACTAAATCACGCTCACCCTGAACTACATGAATTAACATGGCAGTTTGGCCGTCTTGATAAGTTGTAAACTCTTGACGACGGGCTACAGGAATAGCGGTATTACGAGAAATTAGGCGTTCAACTAAACCACCCATTGTTTCTAACCCAAGAGAAAGAGGCGTCACATCTAAAAGAAGTGAACCATCTTGACTATTGCCGATTAACTGATTTGCCGTAATCGAGGCACCAATAGCCACAACTTCATCCGGGTTGATTGTGCAAAGAGGCTCTTGATTAAAAACGTCACGGACTGCTTTTTGAACCGCATAAGAGCGGGTAGAACCACCTACCAAAACAACATTTTGAATGTCAGTTAACTCAAGCTTGGCATCACGTAGTACACGCTTACAAACACTAATGGTTTTATCTAGAGCCACTTGAATAATGCTTTCAAATGTAGGGCGATCTAGTGTAAGAGTTGTATCAATCAGCTTTAATTCAACTGAATCTTGATTAGATAATTGTTCTTTAGCTTGACGCGCTGCGACTATAAATACGGCATAGTCTTCGTTACTTAATACATCAATATTAAGCTGTTTTTTTGCCCATTTCACAATTAGACGGTCTAAGTCATCACCACCTAGAGCTGTGTGACCCCCTGTCGCTAGGACTTCAAATACGCCTTGTGAAAAACGCAAGATTGATACATCAAAAGTACCACCGCCCAAATCGTAAATTACATAGTTACGGTCGGTCTCTAAGTTACTTTCTTGATCCAATCCATAAGCAACTGCGGCAGCTGTAGGTTCATTTAATAAACGTAATACATTTAAACCAGCAAGTTGAGCAGCATCACGAGTTGCTTGGCGTTGAGCTTCATCAAAGTAAGCAGGAACTGTAATCACAGCACCATTAACAGGATTTTGTAGACTATCTTCAGCACGATCTTTTAATTGTTTTAAAATTTCAGCTGAAATTTCTACAGGTGTTTTACGTCCAGCACGAGTTTCAAAAGCAGGCATCTCGTTTTCTGAGCCTACTAATTCATATGGATGCTGAAACTTAATATCTGCTTTTGAGCGACCCATAAATCGTTTAACAGATACAATCGTATTTTTTGGATCTGCAATGATAAATGGTTTAGCTTCTTCACCATAATGAGTTGTATTGTCCCCATAATGAACGATAGAAGGAAGTAATCTTCTATTTTGAACATCATTGAGTACTTTAGGTTTGCCTGATAACACTGTCGCAACTAGTGAGTGTGTTGTTCCTAGGTCAATACCAATCGCAATGCGATGTTGGTGTGGGGCACTGGATTGACCCGGTTCAGCAATTTGCAAAAGTGCCATGAGTTAAATCCCTTGAAAATAAAATAGAAAAAGCAAAATTAAAAATCATCGTCTAAATCAAAGCTGTCTTCTTCATCTAACAGTTGATCTTCTGCTTTATCAATATCGTTCAAAACACGTTGAAAGAAACGTAACTTACGTACTGTATCACGTGCTTCAGCCCAATCTTCTTCGCTGTAATCAATTTTGAATTCACGAACCAGGCCATCAATCCATTGTTGTACTTCTAGCTTTAAAGTACGTAAATGTTCAGTTGTTGTCGCTTCGTCAAGTTGTTCACGAAGTTCTAAAGCAGATTGTAGAAATTCAAAATCACTAATAGATTGATCAAGATGATGATCTTGCTTCTTAAGAGCTAAAAGATAAGCAGCACGACTATCTACTTGTGATAGTGTTTTAAAAGCTTGATTGATTTCACTTGATTTGATCAATGCTTGATCTTTATCTGAGGCTTTATCTGGATGATATTGTTGCTGCAAACTCAAGAAATTTGATTTTAAGCTTGCCAAATCGATATCGAGTGCCACAGGTAAATTGAACAACTCAAAATGATTCATTAGAAATGGGATCCGCGTTAATTAAATACATTAAAACAGTGCTTGATAGACACTGTTTTAATGAGAAAAAGGAAAGGAGAGGATTAAACAGTGAAAGATTCACCACAACCACATTCACCCTTTTTATTAGGATTGTTAAATTCGAACCCTTCATTAAGGCCATTTTTAACATAGTCCATTTCTAAGCCTTCTAAATAAACTAGGCTTTTCGGATCTACAAAAACCTTAACGCCGAACTGTTCGAAAGTTTGATCATGTTCATCGATTTCATCTACAAACTCGAGAACATAAGCCAACCCAGAACAACCAGAAGTTTTCACACCAACGCGAATGCCTTCACCCTTACCTCGGTTTTTAAGGTAATTGCTAATATGAGTCGCAGCATTTTCAGTTAAATGAATCATGAAAACTCCAACGTTTATAATGGTAACAAATTAAGCTTTTGACTTTTTACTACGATAATCTTCAATCGCAGCTTTAATCGCATCTTCAGCTAAAACAGAGCAGTGAACTTTTACTGGTGGAAGAGCTAACTCAGTCGCAATATCAATATTTTTGATTGCTTGAGCTTCATCAAGAGTTTTGCCTTTTAACCATTCAGTTACAAGAGAACTTGATGCAATTGCAGAACCACAACCGTAAGTTTTAAAGCGTGCTTCTTCGATTACGCCACTGTCATTTACTTGGATCTGTAAACGCATCACGTCGCCACATGCAGGTGCACCCACCATACCTGTACCAACATTTTCAGAGTTTTTGTCTAAAACACCAACATTACGTGGATTTTCGTAATGATCAATTACCTTTTCGCTATAAGCCATTTCGCTTCTCCAAACCTCGGGGTCAGCCTAATATTAATATGAGGGTTAAAACACTAATTTCAATAATTAGTGTTCTGCCCATTCAACTGTAGAAAGATCGATACCTTCTTTGTACATATCCCAAAGCGGAGAAAGTTCACGTAATTTCTCAACAGCGGCTTTGGTAATTGTAAGCACGTGGTCAATGTCTTCTTCAGTCGTGTATTTACCAAAACTAAAGCGAATTGAGCTGTGTGCAAGCTCATCAGATAAACCTAATGCGCGAAGAACATATGAAGGCTCTAAAGTTGCAGAAGTACAAGCTGAACCACTTGATACGGCAGCATCTTTAAGCGACATCATTAAAGATTCACCTTCAACAAAGTTAAAGCTGACATTTAAATAGTTTGCAACGTTTTGAGTTGGATGACCATTTAAGAACACTTGTTCAAGATCTTGTAAACCGTTCCAAAGTTTGTCACGAAGTTTACGAAGACGCTCTTGTTCAGCATGCATGGTTTTGCCTGCGATTTCAAAAGCCTCACCCATACCTACGATTTGGTGAGTAGCCAAAGTACCAGAACGCATACCACGCTCATGACCACCACCATGAATTTGTGCTTTTAAGCGAACACGTGGGCTACGACGTACATATAATGCGCCAATACCTTTTGGACCATAAATTTTATGAGCAGAGAAACTCATAAGGTCAATTTTCATAGTAGATAAGTCGATATCAACTTTACCAGCTGCTTGTGCTGCATCTACATGGAAAAATGTTTTGTTGGCACGTGTTAATTCACCAATCGCCGCTACATCTGTAACTGTACCAATTTCATTGTTTACCATCATAAGAGAAACAAGAATAGTATCTGGGCGAAGGGCAGCCTTCACCATCTCAGGAGTAATTAAACCTGTTTGTGGTTGTGGCTCTAGGTAAGTAATTTCAAAACCTTGTTCTTCTAATTCACGACAAGGATCTAGAACAGCTTTGTGTTCAATTTTACTTGTAATGATATGTTTGCCTTTAGAAGCGTAGAATTGAGCTACACCTTTAAGAGCAAGGTTATCTGATTCGGTTGCACCAGAAGTCCAAACGATTTCACGTGGGTCAGCTTTAATTAAATTTGCGACTTGCTCACGTGCATATTCAACTTTTTCTTCTGCTTGCCAGCCATAAGCGTGGGAACGAGATGCAGCATTACCAAAGGTACCGTCGAAAGTTAAACACTCCATCATACGTTCTGCAACTTGCGGATCTACTGGAGTGGTTGCTGCGTAATCAAGATAAATTGGACGTTTCATATCAAATACCTGTACCCGATAAAAGAGCTGAATCTATGCCAGTCACATTTTGGCGTAGTGCAACAGTTTGAACGTTGTCTCGGCTAATGAGGTCGGCAAGAGTGATTTTGGCTAAATAGTCGGCAATATGATGAGAGAGTTCTTGCCATAAATCGTGAGTCAGACACATTGCACCATTTTGGCAGTTACCTTTATGGTCGCAACGCGTTGCATCAACGGTTTCATTTACGGCTTCAATGATTTCTAACACAGTAATTTCATCAGCGTTTCGAGCCAAATGGTAACCACCATTTGCACCGCGAACACTAGAAACTAACCCATGACGCTTAAGTTTAGCGAACAACTGCTCTAAGTAAGCAACTGAAATAGATTGACGTGCGGCAATTTCGGCGAGCGTGATCGTTTGTTCAGTTGGCTGCAAAGCTAAATCAAGTAGAGCAGTCACTGCGTAGCGACCGCGAGTTGTAAGGCGCATGATTCGATACACATGTTAAGACTAGATAATAGGATTTTATGAATCCCGACTAAAATAGTCAAGTTTTTTTATTTTTAATTCAAGTGTAGGATCAGAATAGAAAAAAATGAGTTATGCTGCCCATAAATTATATATCAAATAAGCAAAAAATATTAGGCTAATTATACCAAAGCACAAGTTAATATTGCGTTGGCGTTGCTGTAAACGTGCAATTCGATTCTGATATTGTTTAATTTCTACATTTAATGAATTGATCTCTGAACGTTGTTGATCGATTTTTTCAAGTAATGGGGCAATTCTTTTGCGTGAAGCAAGTGTCTCAGCTTCGTCATCTGGCGTGTTAAACCATTGTTTCCAGTCTGCTAGAAGTTTAGGTAATGTGAGATGTGAAATTAAATCGATGAGTTCTTTTTTAGTTTCTGAATCTCCATCAATTCGCATGTTGTTTAAACTGCGTTGATTTGAGAAAGCGAAAATCTTGATAAGATCAATAAGTGTACTATTTATTTCTAAGTCAATACGACGGTCATATGAGTGAATATCAAATAGCAAGCCTTTTTCAGTAAATTGCACATAGAAGTCGAAAAATGGCAAATAGCTATTAATGCGGATTGTGATTTTATTAGCGATAAACTTTTTCGCTTGCAAGCGAAGAACACCATCGTGGGTGAGAATAAATGAGAAAAAAGTTTCTAAAATAATTAGAACAATATTCAGCAACAGACGTGGATGTTTTTGTCTTTGTTGCGTTTCACTCATAAAAGTTTATCCTTAAATATTAGAGATTAATTGAGGGAATGAGACATCCTATCTCAAACTTAGCATAATGTCCTGTTAAATATATTTACATGACATGATTGTTTTGTAGAACAGTTTCATAAATGTATCAAGTCTTGACTTTGATATTATAAGAATATTTTGTGGTTAAATAAGACTTCGTCTGTCTCATCCGATCAGGAGCTTAGATCAATGGATAATGCAAATATAGAAACACAAGTAGAAGAGCAAGGAGAAAAAAATAAATTAAAATCAAAAAGTTCTAGGAAGTCTGCATTAGATTTTAGAAAGTATACTAAACAGATCTGGTTAGCAGGTCTAGGTGCTTTTTCTCGTGCTGAAGAAGAAGGCAATAAACTATTTGACTCGCTAGTCAAAGTAGGTGAAGAGCTTGAGTCTAAAACAGGTGATTTAGCTGATACAACTGTTGGTAAAGTAACCGAAAAAGCCAAAGAGTCTGTTTCTGACACCAAAGACAAAGTTGAAAAAATCTTAGATACCAGTGTGAATCATTCTTTAAATAGAATTGGCTTAGTTACTCCTAAGGATTTACAGCATATAGAACAACTCTTGGTTCAACTGCATATAAAGGTTGATGCTTTAATTGAAGAAAATCAAAAATTGAAGGCAAAATTGAATGAAAAGTAAAAAAATGTAGGGATTTAGCAAATATATAACAGTTTTTTAGCATTTATTTTTGCTAAAAGCTCTGCTCTAGTATTGCGTTTTCCCCCAAAGCATTGCTATAAAGGCGTCATGGCCTTTTAAACTATAGCCTTGGACCTTAAACAAACGATATTAAGAGGATGTTTTATTCATGAATAAATCAGAATTAATCGATGCAATTGCTGAAAAAGGGGGAGTATCTAAGACTGATGCAGGCAAGGCACTCGATGCGACAATTGCGTCTATTACTGAAGCACTAAAAAAAGGTGACACAGTAACTTTAGTTGGTTTCGGTACTTTCAGTGTTAAAGAACGTGCTGCACGTACTGGCCGTAACCCTAAAACTGGTGAAGAGCTTCAAATTAAAGCAACAAAAGTACCTAGCTTTAAAGCTGGTAAAGGTCTTAAAGATTCAGTTGCTTAATCTTTTAAGATGATTAAACGCGCCAATATAGGCGCGTTTTTTATTAAAAATCTGAATTGACCAATATTGCTCATTCATTCATTGTGGTTTTTCAGTTAAAATTCTCCTCGAAATAAAATATTGGAATACTTATGGAATCTTTTCGTACAGTCATTAAGGGTTGGCTAGGCAAAGTCCTTTTAATTTTGTTTTTGACCCCTTTAGCGCTTGTAGGTATTAATGGATATTTTAATAGGGGAAACAAGGCAGATGTCGCAAAAACTGTCAATGGACAGGACATATCAAAAAAAGACCTTGAAACTTTAACGCAAAGGTATAAAGAACAATATTTAGCTGCTGTAAAGGGTGATGAAAGTTTACTTAATTTACCGGTAATTCAAGCGAAAGCACTTGATATATTGGTATCTCGTAATTTACTTATTCAGCAAGCTGAAAAACTCGGTATCTCTTTAAGTGATGCTCAAATTGAGCAAATGTTGGCTCAACAGCCAAGTTTGCAAGAAAATGGCCAGTTTTCACAAAAATTATATGAAAATTATTTGCGTTCGATTGGTATGACAAGCCAAGCTTTAATTGCGAGCTTGCGTCAAGATCACGCTTTAAAAATGTTGACTTCAACTTTTTCAGATTATTCTTTAGTAAGTAAAGTTGATTTAATGCAAATTGCGAATTTGCAAACAGAACAACGTACATTACATTTGGCTAGTATCAAGTTAGACAGTTATAAAACTGGCTTAACTGCATCGAATCAAGAAGCTACTGACTATTACAACAAACATCAGAATGAGTTTAAACAGCCTGCTTCAGTTGATGTGGATTATGTTGTCTTATCTCCATCTTTAATGGCGAAGCCTGCACCAGCAACAGATGCTGAGCTTAAGCAAGCCTATGCGAAGTTTGTAGAAACTCAGCAAAAAGATGCTAAACGTGTTGTTAAACATATTCTTATTACGACTGATGGTCGTGATGATGCAGCAGCCCAAAAGCTTGCTAAAGATGTATACGCAAAAATCCAAGGTGGTCTTTCATTTGCTCAAGCAGCAGCCCAGTTTTCAGAAGATCCAACTTCGAAAGCGAAAGGCGGCTTAGTTGAGGCATATGCACCTGGTATTTTCTCTGATGCATTTGATAAAACTGTTTTAAGTTTGAAAAATGGTCAAGTTTCACAGCCAGTAAAAACACAATATGGTTACCATATTATTGAAGCAGAAACCCCAGCGACTCAAATTCCTTCATTTTATGCTGAGAAGGCACGCTTAACTGCAGAAGTTGAAAAGAATAAAGTTGCTACTGTTTATTCAGATACCGTTAATAGTTTGAATGAAACGATTGTTGGTAATGATTCTTTAGATGCAGTTGTACAACAAGTTAAAGGTACAAAAATTGAATCTTTAAATGGTGTAACTTTAGCTACTCAAAATCCGCAATTAAGTGATCCAAACGTAAAAATTAAATTGTTTAACGATGATGTGAAAAATGGTGATCGTAATGCTTCATCAAATATTCAATTAGCGAATGGCGATACAGTCTGGATTAAAGTACGTGACTATCATGCAGCTGGTGTTAAACCAATTGCTCAAGCGATGAATGAAGCGAAAGCTAAAGTAATCGATGAAAAAGCACGTAAAGCGGCTCAAGCAAAAATTGCTACAATGTTGACTGAATTCAAAACTCAGCCAGCTGAACAGGTTGTTGCAAAAAATAAGGTACCTTTTGAATCTGCAGGTGTATTTACTCGCTCACAAGGTTTGAAACGTGCAATTGAGCGTGCAGCATTTAGTGTTCCTACGCCAAAACCTGGTATGTGGTCTGTTACAACAGCAAACTTACCAAATGAGTTAGTCGTTGTTGCTGTATCTAATGTAAATTCAGCTGCGGTAAATGCTATGCCAGCTGACCAGTTAAAGCAATTACAGCAGCTTTATCGCCAGTCTCGTGGGCAGCAAATACTTGAAGATTACAGCGAATACTTAAAGTCACACGCTAAAATCAAATAAAATTTATGTAATAAAAAAAGCGCTTCGGCGCTTTTTTTATTACTGATCTAGACTGCTCCCAACATAGTTTTGTCTATATTGTTTAGGCGATAAATCAAATACTCTTTTAAATGCTTGACTAAAGGCTGTTTCTGAAGAATAACCGACTTTATTTGAAATTTGTTGAATTGATAAATTGCTTGTACGCAGATATTGGCTCGCTAAACGAAAGCGATAATGCTGTAAATATGTAAGAGGAGGTTCACCAATAATACTATTAAAAAGATTGGCAAACTTAGATCGTGACATGCAACATTGTTCAGCTAATGATTCAACAGTCCAGCTTGCTTCAGGTTGACTATGAATTGCTGATAGAGCATTACTCAGCTCAGGGTGAGTTAAGGCACCTAACCAGTTTTGCTGATCTGACATTTGTTGAATATGATCACGAATACATTCAATTAAAAGAATGCTCACTAAATGATCGATAATCTTGTCATGCCCAGGTTGAATTTTTTGTGTTTCGACTGCTAAAAAATACAGTCCTATTTGCAACCATTCAGGAGGAGTGGTTTGATTCTCTCGTTGAATATGCATGATAGGTGGTAATGCATTAATAAGTGGTCCTGCCATATGCGTATCAACTTGACAGCGTAAACAGAGCAGTAATGTATTTTCAGATGCTGCTGAACCGAGCTCAATCGGGTCTTGTCGATGTCCGTTAAATAACGGAGTAATATCGACAGGATCTACAAGTTTACTTGCAGTCGCTTTTGAGTCTGTAGCATGGTGAGCTTTTCCAGAGGGAATTAAAATAATATCTCCAGCCTTAGCTGTTATTTTTTCTGAAGCATTTATTTGAATATATACAGAACCGGTTAAAACGATATAAGCAAGTAAAGCAGATTGATCTTGTGTTTTAAAAGCCCATTCATTTTGTGCTTTGATATAGATATATTCTGACTTATTTAAGTGGATATCATCAAAAAATTTACTTAGTGCATCCATGTTTACGCGATCAATCATTATTTTAATAAAATTATAGTGAGCTGTAAGAATAGATCAACATGTGTTTTTAGGTCAAAAAAGTGGAAGAAAATGCCAAAGACTTTGAAATAGGTTTTTTGGACGGTTACAACTGTTAAGCAAATGGTATTTCTTTAACTATATAGATATATAGAAAAAGGAAATATGACTATGAATGCACCAGTAAATGTTCAGCAAGAACTTATGCCAGTGCCAGCGTCTATGCGTTAGATAGATCGTAAGCGCTATTTATGGATGATTAGTCCGGCTTTACCTGTAATTGGTTTAGGTATTTTAGCTGGTTACCATTTTGGTCCACGCCCATTAAAGAAAGTATTTGCTTTGGGTGGCCCACTTTTATTACATGTTGTGATTCCTGCAATTGATACGATTATTGGTAAAGATGCACGTAATCCAACTGACGAAGAAATTAAACTTCTAGAAAAAGATCCGTATTATTCGCGTTTGGTGAAGAGCTTTATCCCATTACAATATGCAGCAAACGTTTATGCATGTTATTTAACAAGCCGTAAAACTACTTCTTTTATAGATAAAATTTTACTTGGTATTTCTATGGGTGCAATTAATGGTATTGCGATTAATACTGCTCATGAACTAAGCCATAAGCATGATCGTATTGACCATATTTTATCTCATCTTGCTTTGGTGCCTACAGGTTACAACCATTTCCGTATTGAGCATCCATATGGCCATCATAAGCGTGCGGCAACGCCTGAAGACCCTGCTTCTTCACGTATGGGGGAAACATTCTATGAATTCTGGCCGCGTACAGTTATTGGTTCTTTCAAGTCAGCAATTGAAATTGAGAAAAACCGATTAAAACGTAAAGGTAAAGAGTTTTGGTCACTCGATAATGAATTACTGCAAGGCTGGGGTATGACTGCTGCTTTTCATAGTTCGATGATTGGACTTTTTGGTAAAGGTACGATTCCGTATTTAGCGACGCAAGCATTTTACGGTATTAGTCTTTTTGAAATTATTAACTATATTGAGCATTATGGTTTGCTACGCCAGAAAAAAGAAAACGGCCAATATGAGCGTACAATGCCAGAGCATAGCTGGAATAATAACAACGTAGTGACAAACTTGTTCTTATATCAGTTACAGCGTCACTCAGATCACCATGCTTATCCAACTCGTCCATTCCAAGCACTGCGTCATTTTGATGAAGCACCTGAGTTACCAAGTGGTTATGCAAGTATGTTGCTACCAGCATTAATTCCTTCACTGTGGTTTAAAATGATGGACAAGCGTGTATTTGATCACTACAAAGGTGATTTAAATAAAGCAAATATTTCACCAAAACGTCGTGCAAAAATCTTTAAAAAATTCGGTGTAGTTGATAAGTCATTAGAAGTTACGCCAGTTAAATAAATAAAAAATATATACCTGAAATACCTAACCCTCTAATCATATGATTAGAGGGTTTTTATTTTGTAGATAGAGTAGTACTAAGCAGTAAGGAAGTTTTAACTTCCTTGCAACGCTCTTATTTTAATTCGCTTGACGATTTACCAAGCTCACGTCGAGCAATAATAAGCTGCTGAATTTGTTGAGTTCCTTCAAAAATATCAAGAATTTTTGAATCACGTGCCCATTTCTCAAGTAATTCATCTTCGTTATAGCCAACACTTGCTGCTAACTCGACACACTTCAAAGTAATTTCATTACCTACACGGCCTGCTTTTGCCTTGGCGATGGAAGCTTCTTTTGAGTTTGGTTTCTTGTTGTCAGCCATCCATGTTGCTTTCAACATGAGTAACCGTGCTGCTTCCCATTCGGCCTCCATACGGTAAATTTGTGCCGCAAGATTGGACGTTTGTAAATATGGAGTTGAGTAATTTGGGTCCAACTGATCTTTAAAAATTTCTTTAATACGTTCTAATGAAGCTTTAGCACAGCCAATGGCCATAGCAGCGACTAACGGGCGTGTATTATCAAAAGTTTCCATTACACCTGCGAAACCTTTAGCAACGTCCACTTCGGCATTACCTAAAAGATTTTCGGCTGGCACACGGCAGTCAGTAAAACTAATAACTGCCGTATCAGAAGCTTTAATTCCCAATTTATGTTCAAGGCGCTCCACCTTCATTCCAGGCGTGCCTTTAGGCACTACAAATGATTTGATGGCTGCACGTCCAAGTTTTCGGTCGAGTGTAGCCCAGACAACCACAGAGTCTGCACGTTCACCAGAGGTTACGAAAATCTTTTCACCATTTAAAATGTAGTCATTACCATCTTTAGTTGCTGTAGTACGGATAGCAGCAGAGTCTGAACCACAGCCGGGTTCAGTAATCGCCATTGCAGCCCAAGTACCTTTAAAACGTTCTAATTGCTCATCATTTGCAACTGCTGCGATGGCAGAATTTCCTAAACCTTGGCGTGGCATACTGAGTAATAGCCCAGTATCGCCATAACACATTTCAATGATACCTAGTGCTGTCGACATGTTGGTGCCGTTACGGACACCTTCATTATCTGTTTCACCTCGTTTGCTTGCACCAGCTGCACCTGCATTAATTCCTTCGCCACCTTCGTTCATACCGTCGATGAGTGAGGCAAGCATATCAAGCTCTTTGGGATAAGCATGTTCTGCTTTATCGTATTTACGGGAAATAGGGCGTAATACATTGATCGCAACATCATGTGCTTGATCAATCATCATTTTGAATTTTTTGGGATTTTGTAAATTCATGAAAATGTCCTCAGATTGATCTTAAGCATGTAAGCCAGAATGTAAAATTGCGGTCGCACGTAAATCACGGTACCAACGTTCAACTGGGTGTTCTTTTGTGAAGCCATGACCACCCAAAATTTGTACGCCATCTGTTCCTATTTTCATGGATTTTTCTGAACAAAGAAGACGAGCTAAATATGCTTCACGATGGAAAGATTTACCTGCTTCAGCAAGACTTGCTGCATTTAAAATCAGCATACGCATAGCATCAATTTCAATTGCCATGTCTGCAATCATGAATGCGACACTTTGACGATGTGAAATTGGTTCTCCGAAAGCAGTTCGCTCATTGGCATATTTAATACAATAGGCTTTTACAGCTTCACATGTACCTACAGCCATTGCACACCACATCAAGTTGCCCAAATCTACAAAGGCTGTGTAATCAAAATCTGTTGTGCCTAGTCGTAGAGCAGGTGTGTGGCTAAATTTTAAAGTAGCTGTCTCTGTTGCTTTGAGGCCCATTGCCGGAGTGTTCTTAATGGAAATAGTGTCACCCACTTGCACTAGAAATACATCTGGCTTGCCATTAAAGTCAGCACTCACCAATAACACATCAGCCAAATCACCTAAAATGACTAAGGTTTTTTCACCATCAATGTAAAATTGATCATTTTCAAGAGAAGCTTTTGTTTTTAAAACATAAGGGTTGAATGCTGGAGTTGCTTCTTGTACTGCAAAGGTTGCTGTAATGTCTGAGTCTTCAGCAAAACATGGCAGATACATTGACTGAACCTCGGCAGATCCCCAACGTGTGATTGCATTAATAACGCTAAAGGTACTGAGTAATCCCGCTGTAAGACTAAAATCACCTTCAGCTAGTTTTTCAGCGATGAGTAAGTTGCTTACAATATTTTGTTCAGCAGCAACGCCACCTAGTGCTTCTGGTAGGGCGTAATAATTTAGCCCTAAATCTTCAACATATTGCCAAAGGTTTTCTGGAAATTGTGCTGCTTGATCGGCATCATGAGCTAATGCTAGTAAAACTTCTTTAGCAAATTGAGACATTGCTTCAGAAGTCATTTGTTGTTCTTCAGTTAGGCTTAAATCAAATAGGTTTTTCTTTTGCTGAGGTAGTCGTTGTTGTGGAATTTGTTTAGGTTTAAATGCTTTTTGAGTTTGGCTTAATGCTCTAAAGCCAGCTTTTGAACCTTGATAAAGAGACTTTTCAAGAAATTTACGTAGTTTGAGTTGATCAAGTACATCGCTTCCAGCTAATTTTGTGATCAGCGATAAACCCAACCCTTGGGCTTTATTGATCATATTTGTCATGATTATGGTGTCCTAACACATTGTTATTGGTTTATGCTGACACGCAGTATAAGAAAAAACTATGTCGTTACTGACATTCAAAAAAAGAGTAGATAAATGGTAAAAATAAAATAGACTTGATTTTATGTTTTTGATTTTATAAATAAAAATTAGTTCTTAAAAATAATAATTTTGTTTGCATTGACTAGAATGACATTGAGCCATTCTAGTCGTAATCAAATTAAGCAAAGTTACGAATCATACGACGTACATTTGTCTTGGCATCAATAACAGTCATAAATGTATATGCACCAATAAACTTACGGCTAATAAACATAAACTCTTTTGGAGGGACAGAGAAATATCGGGATGCCATTGATTTACTTGCCTGCTGCATAACACGACTATGTAACTGGCTTTTTTTCCAGTCATAACGTTCATGTTCATCCATCAGGCCGGCTGGCATATCTGGATTATTTACAGGTGTGCTGAATGCTTCAGTCGCAAGTAAAAATACATCTGCCATGCCAGGTTTAATACTTTCAGGCATTGCATCGAAAAACTCATATCCAGTCATTGCTTGGACCATCGCATGTTTATCATGCTGATAACCCGCTTGTATGAGATTGCGTGCAACTGAGAGTAAGTGTTCATCGAACTGACGGATCGCGCCGAAGTCTAATAGTACGATTTTATCTTGAACATCTTGGCCATTACCTAAACGAACTAGGTAGTTACCAAAGTTAGGGTCAGTTTGCATTTCACCCCACTCAAAAATCTCACGAACAGCAATCTCTAATGACGCTTCACCAAGTTGATTACGGCGTTCTTGTGGAAGAGAAAGCATAACAGGACTATTAATAGGTACGCCGCGTTCAAACGTCATACATAAGACTTGATCTGTGCAGTAATCATCTACAATTGTAGGGACAATATAGCGCTCATCATCTTTTAAGCGCTCACCAAAGCGGCGAGTGGTTGCTGCTTCTACATCATAATTGACTTCACGATGCATCATTTCGCGTACTTCATCAAACCACTGATCAAACTCACGTGTCTGAGGAACCATACGTGTAAGCTTAAGCATGTTTTTAAATAGACTCATGTCTGAGTCAATTGCACTCGCTACACCAGGGTATTGAATTTTTAAAACTAACTCTAATCCATCTGATTTGCGGATTGCGCGATGAACTTGTGCAAGAGACGCTGTACCAATAGGTTCATGATCAATGGTTAAATCGTTTAACTTAGAACCAAGTTGTTCTTGTAAATGTGGCTTAATCGCAGGCCAGTCTAAAGCAACCGTTTGGTTGTTTAAGGTATTTAACGCCTGAGTAATTTCTTCTGGTAAAAAATGTTCACCATAAAGAGCCATCATTTGGCCAATCTTAACAATAGAACCTTTAAGTTTGCCAATTTCAGAAACAAGATAATTAGCTTGTTCGCTCATTGCCTTTTTACGCTTCTTCTCTTTTTCTTCTTCACTAGAAAAAAGGGTAGAGGCACTTGCAGTAGCCCAACGTGTTCCTGCCAGTAAAGAAGCTTTCGCGATTGATAAGCGTCGATCCATGGAAGAAGTTTTTAAACTCTTAAGCTTATCGTTCTGATTTGACATGAAAATAGAATCCTATGCGCATCATGCAGCCAAACGCTGGTGATCTAAAATTGTAACGAATATTACATGTTTTGAACGTATTAAAATAGTTCCCTCAGACTGAATGGTGAGTTGAAAGTATCATTTTATATCTTAATTTTCTAAAATAGCCTAAGCAACATAATAAAAATTAAAATACAATTTCTCCAGAAAGAGGAACTAGATTAAAAAGCCATTAAATATTAATCATTAACTTACATTTTAAACTGAATTTTTAATTCAGCTTTTTGCATTAAGTGGATACGATTAGCTTGAATATGTTGAATAACCATTTGCTTGACAGAATCATGCATAAAACCAAGAGCATGGGCCTTTACAATAACGATGCTCGGTAGTGTATAGAAAAAATACTTAACATCCTCAAAAGTGGCATTATTAAAAATGCCTTGTTCGATTAAGGTCTGCTGTAAAAATTGCTTTTCATTTAATACATGATCTGAAGATTCATCCCAAAAACGGTGACGCATTGCCATCAGATTATTGTGTTTGTAACTCATAAATTTGCCAGTTCAGACTTTAAATCTCAATTAAATATATTGGAGTCATCCACTCAATATCAAGTTCAGATTGTTTTTTGTTCAGTGTCTGTTTGATTTTTCATGTAAATGATGTAAATAGCCTAAGCAAATTTTAAACTTTTCACTAAAATAAATATAATTAATACCATTTCATTAAAATCTAAAATCCTATGACACCTGCATGTAGACTGTTAAAAAGTAATAAAATCGAATTTTCAATTCATGAATATGAGCATGATGCAAATGCTAAAAGTTTCGGTTTAGAAGCTGCCGAAAAATTAAATCTTGATGTAAATGAAGTTTTTAAAACGCTACTGGTAACTGATGAAAAAAATTATTTTGTCGCAATTATACCTGTTAATCATCAACTCAATTTAAAAAAGGTTGCTACGGCGGTTGGCTGTAAAAAACTACAAATGGCAAATCCAAAAGATGCAGAACGTTTAACAGGGTACTTAGTGGGTGGAATTAGTCCATTAGGACAAAAGAAACGTTTGAAAACTGTGATAGATGCTTCTGCACAAGAACTTGGCAAAATTTATGTAAGTGGGGGGAAAAGAGGATTAGATATTGGTCTAAATCCGAATGATCTGGCGCAAATATTGACGGCGCAATTTGTAGATATCCTTGATTGATTAAAATAAGGGCAATATAAAATTGACTTATTAAATGAAAATGATTATCATTATTGTATGGAGTTTGGTTCTACCAAAAGATAACAAGAGTTAGATAAATTTCTGGTATTGGTAGACCTGCAGACATAATAAAAACAATGCAGGTTTGTTTAGCAGTAAATGGACCTAAGAAAAATAAACATTATCAGCGCAATAAAAAGAACAAGTAAAGATAGCAAGCAAGGATAGCTTGCTATCTTTGCATTAGAACTCGGTTTCAGAATTATTTTCATTATTCAACCTTTTAGAGTTTTTAAGTTCTCTCAGTAACAGATTACTTATATTTTTGATTAAAAAATAACCAGTAATGTTTCATTTATTATCATCCTGACTTTTTAATCAATTTTTTGTATACCCTGAATAAAACATGATCAAAAAAAGAGGTAAAAACGTGCTTATTTTTCATGGAAAACCTGTTCATGGAGCTATCTTTGATATGGATGGGACAATGTTTGACACTGAGCGCTTACGGTTTCAAACATTGCAACAAGCATCTCAAGAGCTGATTGGGCAGGAGTTTTCACACGAATATTTAATGCAATGTTTGGGTTTAAGTGCGACAACAGCAGAAAAACTAGCACAACGTTTATATGGGGTAGATGTTCCGTATAAAGAAATAAGAAAAAGAGCTGATGAGATGGAGCTTGAGCATATTCGTAAACACGGCGTGCCTATTAAAAAGGGATTAGTTCAAGTTCTTGAACGTTTAAGAAAATCTGGTTTAAGAATGGCCGTAGCCACTTCAAGTCGTAGAGCAATTGCCGAAGAATATTTAATAAATGCCAATGTTTATAAGTTCTTTGATGTGATTACTTGTGGTGATGAAGTAGAACAGGGGAAACCTCATCCTGAAATATTTTTAAAAGCAGCAAGCCAACTTAATTTAAACACTAAGCAATGTTTAATGTTTGAAGATTCTGAAAATGGTCTAACCTCAGCTTACACATCTGAGGGTCTAACGATTTTATTAAAGGATATTAAAGAGCCAAATGATGAAATGCTCGAAAAAGCAGATTTTTATTATGATCAGATGTATGACTTTTTAACCGATCTTGACCAGTTCATTCCTGTTATGGATATGCCGGAATTACAAGAACCTTTTCCACAGAGTCTTAATCAACTTACGGTTGGAATACATGGCTTCGGTGCTATTGGTGGGGGATATATAGCTCAAATATTGTCACATTGGGATGGATATACAAAACCAAGAAAAATAATTGCTTCAACTCGTAATAGTCTTTTTCGCGAGGCCGTAAATGCGTTTGGAACCTATAGTATTCGCTATGGACAATTTTCTTATGATGAACGTATTGAGAATATGACGATTGTTGACTCTGACAATGAGCAACAAATGTTAGAGATGTATACTCATTCAAGTTTGATTGCACTTTGTTTGCCAGAGCAAGCGATTGAAGCTGAATCAAAAATGATAGCCAAAGGACTATACGCCCGTTTTAACTCGCCACTTGAAACATGTATAGAACCGCTAACTTTTTTAATTATTTTAAATAAAGTGGGTGCTAAATATTTAGTGATGAAGCATCTTCGTGAAGCTATATTAGAGTTAACGAATGATGAGGATGTGACTGAACATATTTTAAAAGAGCATTACTTTTGTGACACTGTAGTAAACCGAATGGTTTCAAAACTTTCTAATCAGAATTTATATCGACAACTTCGTATTAAGCATAATTTCCTTGAACAGCATTTAGAAGATGTTGAACAAGAAGATCAAATTGAAATTGAAGACTGCAATAAACTGACTCAAGATCAGCAAAACAATGCATCGGTTTATGTTGAAAATATGCGTCGTAATTTCCAACCTGGTCATATCTTACAAAGTATGGATTTAATCTTATTCCACAGTGAAACGGATATGCCAATTTATATTGAAAAAGGCAGTCCTTTACTCGAAAAGCTACGTCAGGTTGTATTGGTTGAACAAATTACAGATATTCAACTTATTAAAAACCGCCTATGGAACGGCGTGCATGCGATGCTTGCTTGGTATGCATCTTTAATGGGTTATGAATCTATTGGGATTGCTATGGGTGATCATTCAGTAAAAGCATTTGCAGAAAACTTAATTACAGAAGTAAAACAGGGGCTTGCAATTGTATTGCCTAACTATGCAAAAGATCTGAACCGAATGGCTCAAAGTTTTCTAGACTCATGTGAATATGCATTTAAAGATCCGTGCCAACGAGTAGCTCGAGATCCATTACGCAAACTCAACCATAATGAACGTGTCATGGCATCAATTGAAATGAACATAGGTCATGATTTACCTTATAAGAATTTATTAAAAGGTACTGCTCTAGGTTATGCCTATGCGATTCAATTTTTAGAAATTGATGATAATGCTGCTATTCATCATTTACAGCAACAAATTCTAAAATTAGATCTGAATATGACTCAAAAAAGACAGCTTGAAGTTGATTTGGTCCAAAACATTCAGTATTTGTTTTCTGAACAAGACCAACAGCTTTTGGATATGAAAACTAACAAAGCCAGAACGACAGCTACCCAATATGTCTGAAGGCATTTAATGATTTAACACTCTACAATTAAAAGGCAAACATGTTTTAATACAAAACTTAAGTGACTTTGAATTAAAACTGTGCTGCTAAAACCTACGACGTTCATGGTGCCAACGACTATACGGGATTATCCGGAATGGCACCTAGGACGTCAAAATTATGCTTTATGGTATCTAGAGATTAATGATCAGAAATTAGTTGATTATCTAGATGTCTTACGTACACATTTTTCAGAATTTTTATTAGAACCGAATAATCGTCAATATCATGTCACATTATTTATATGTGGATTTTTAACCCATGAACCTAGTGTTTATAGTGATGACTTTAGTTTCCATGATTTCTCAAAACAAAGAGAAATTTTAAAAAAAGAAAATATTTCACCATTTCGATTAAAAATTGGTTCAGTTGATAGTTTTAGTAGTGCTTTATTTGTAGAAATCCAAGATACCGATAATGTTTTATCTCACATACGTCAAAAATTAGGCATAGTTTCTAATGAAATTGCTGCTTTAGATTACTATCCCCATATCACCTTAGGCTTATATAAAAACATTTGTAGTAGTGATTTGATTTTGCAAAAAATTTCTCAATTACCTGTACAATACAAAAACGCTGAATTTGAACTGAAAGTTGAGCATTTAACGTTTGGTTTTTATGAAGCTCAAACTTTACAAGGTAAGCTGTTTTCGTATCAGCATTTGTTTTTAGGTGATTCATGTTGCAACTGATTTTGGGCGGTGCCCGCTCTGGCAAAAGTCGACTCGCTGAACAAACGGCAATATCTACACAATTACCTGTGACTTATGTGGCGACAGCGCAAGCGCTTGATCCAGAAATGCAAAGTCGAATTGCACATCATCAAAATCAGCGTCCTGCACATTGGTCCTTAATTGAAGAACCATTATTTTTAGCAAATGCTCTGAAAAAAATTGATCAACCTAATCAAATTATTTTGGTAGATTGTTTAACTCTTTGGTTAACCAATTTGTTACTTTTAGAAGATCAAAGTGTTCAACAATTTGAGTGTGAGCAACTATTAAAAGTTTTAACTACACTTGAGTCAGAAATTATTTTAGTAAGTAATGAAACAGGGCTTGGTGTTGTCCCACTCGGCGAGATTAGTCGCCGTTTTGTCGATGAAGCGGGAAGATTACATCAAGCGTTAGGGCAAATTGCAGATAAAGTTGTGTTTTGTGTAGCTGGTTTTCCAATGATTTTAAAAGGTGAGAAGTAAAATGAACTGGTGGTTAGAAACTGTAAAGCAACCTAATCTGGATGCAAAACAACAAGCTGAGCAACATCAACTCCAGCTCACTAAACCTACTGGTGCCTTAGGTGATTTAGAGCAGATTGCAATTACACTTGCTAGTTTACAATCAAATGCACATCCTCATGTTAACCATCCATGGATCACAATTTTTGCAGGCGATCATGGCGTAGTTGAAGAAAATATCTCTGCATATCCTCAAGCTGTTACCCGTCAAATGTTGCAAAACTTCACGACGGGTGGCGCAGCAATTAGTGTACTTGCTAAATATCATGAAGCTCATTTACAAGTGATTGACTGTGGCACAGTGGGCGAAGCATATGAATACTCAGGTGTTGAACGTCACTGTATTCGTGCTGGGACTGCAAATTTTGCTAAACAAGCCGCAATGAATGCTGATGAATGCCGTGCTGCGCTAGAGTTAGGAAAAAATAGTGTAGATACTGCAAAAGCCGACGGCGCAGATATTTATATTGCAGGTGAAATGGGAATCGGGAATACCTGTTCTGCTTCTGCCTTAGCTTGTCTTTTACTAAATGATACTGCCGAGCAATTGACTGGAGTTGGGACAGGAATAGGTGCCGATCAGTTAAGACATAAAATTGAAGTCATTGAGAAAGCTATAGAACTTCATCATAAACATGTCGTTGGTGATGTCTTCAAAACATTATGCGCCGTAGGTGGTTTGGAAATTGCCGCAATTACCGGTGCTTATATTCGATGTGCACAAGTGGGTTTACCAATTATTGTGGATGGTTTTATTAGTTCTGTAGCCGCTTTATGCGCTGTGCGGATGAACCCTAAAGTACGTGACTGGATGTTATTCGGTCATCAATCGGCTGAGTATGGCCACCGCCGTATTTTACAAGAGCTCAATGCTGACCCGATTTTAAAGATGAACTTGCGTTTAGGTGAAGGTAGTGGTGCTGGTGCTGCATTGGCATTAGTTAAAATGGCATGTGTATTACATAATCAAATGGCTACCTTTGCCCAAGCTGCTGTAAGCGGGGATAAAATTGGGTAAATTTAGAATCGATTTACTCAGACATGGCGAAAGTCAGTATAGCCATACTCTACGTGGGCATTTGGATGATGAGTTAACCGCAAAAGGTTGGCAGCAAATGCAGTCAACCATTGAGCAAGTTACAGACCAGACATGGGATGTCATTGTAAGTTCTTCATTAAAACGGTGTGCTTGTTTTGCTGAACAACTTGCAAAGACAACTCAGCTGCCTTTACGTCTAAATCATGACTTAAAGGAAATGTATTTTGGTGAGTGGGAGGGTGTATCAACTCAGCAAATTTACGAAACTTCACCCGAACTACTTGTAAATTTCTGGCAGAAACCGAGTCAATATTGTCCACCACAGGCAGAAACCTTAATACAATTTCAAACGAGGATTTTGAGAGGCTTTCAAGATTTACTCTTAGAGATGCGAAAACAAAACTGGCAACGTGCATTGGTTGTTACGCATGGAGGCGTGATTAAGCTATTGTCTTGCTTAGCACGGCAACAACCTTTAGATGACTTGTTAAAAATGCAGGCAGAACTTGGAAAATTATACTCATTCGAATTTTTTGAAGAAGAAGAACAATTAACTTTTATCTTGAAATAGTGGTTTTATATTTTTATACAATTGTAAGTTATTATTTTTATATAGATATTTAAGTCCGTTTAATAGAACTGTAATTGCTAAAAACTAAGCTAGGGACATTTCTTATTAATACCTCATCTGACTTATGAATATTTTATTTAAAACGACTGTACTTACCGCCTCATTATTGCTTGCGGCTTGCAATAACAATGATGATCAAGAAGTTCAAACTACACCATCTACAAACTCATCGAAATATTATCAAACCAAAACACCTTATCAACCGCAACAAGATCTAAAAAGCTATGAACAAGCACCCAATGGGTTCCAACCAGTTTTTACAGAGCTAGTGGCACGTCATGGTTCACGAGGACTCTCAAGTCTTAAATATGATTTAGCACTTTATAATTTATGGAAACAGGCAAAAGTAGAAAATGCTTTAACGCCGTTAGGTGAGCAGTTAGGTACTGACTTAGAAGCAATGATGAAGGCCAATATCCTGTTAGGTTATGGTGTTGAAGGTATTCGCCAATATGGTTACGGAAATGAAACCATGACTGGTATTTTAGAACACCGTGGCATTGCCGATCGCTTATTACAACGTTTACCAATACTTGTAAACTCTCAAGCATCTATATTGGTACAAAGTTCTGGGGTAGATCGTGCGGTGGATAGTGCTAAATTCTTCACTGCTGAACTTATTAAGCAACAACCCCTCTTGAAAGATAAGATTGTACCAATGTCTTATACCAGTTTATCGAGTTCAAGCGTTCCTAGTCTTGTAGATAATGGTGTTGATCGTTTTAAACTTTATTTTCATAGTCTAAATGCGACTGAAGATTTGACTCAGCCATTGAGTGCTAGCCAACAAAAAATTTATGATGCTAGTCAGGCTTATCAAGATTTCGAAGCAAACAATAAAGATTTAGCCCAAAAGTTGAGTGAGTTATCAAAAAATCCTCAGGCAGAAAAAACTGCTCAGACCGTACTCACTCCAATTTTTAAAGCAGACTTTATTAAAAAGCTTGGCACAACAGGTTATAGTTTTAGCAATAATGGGGCTTTTACAGTAACTTCACCTAAAGGCGAACAAATTACAGAAAAGGGTAAGGGTAAAAATACCATTGCTAGTGCAGTAGATGCTGCGGCTTATATTTATGAACTTTATTCTATTTCTGGTGGCATGAAAGATGAGTTAAAAGGTGTTGATTTTGATAAATATATGCCTTTAGATGCTGCGAAATTCTACGCTGAATTTAATGATGCCAATGATTTTTATGAAAAAGGCCCAAGTTTTACAGAGTCAAACCAAGTTACAAGTGAAATTGCTCAAGGGCTTAAACAGGACCTGTTCCAACAAGTTGATGCGGTTGTAAATAAAGCCCAACCATATAAAGCAGTTTTACGTTTTGCTCATGCTGAAATTATTATTCCTCTAGCGACCAGTTTAGATCTGCATAATATGATGCAGCCTTTACCCCTACGCCAGACTTATAACTATTCAACAAGCACATGGCGTGGTGAAGTAGTTTCACCTATGGCAGCCAATGTACAGTGGGATATTTACCAAAATAACCAAGGTAATACTTTAGTGAAGATGCTCTATAACGAAAAAGAGACGTTATTTAAGTCTGCATGTAATTATGCACGTTACACACCAACAAGTTTTTACTACGACTACATTAAATTGAAACAGTGCTATCAAATGCAATAGATTTTCAGTTTTTAAAGTCTTTCATGGGAATAGGGATTGCTATTCCCATTTTTATTTCTTCATAATTCAGTTTATTTTTAAATATAGTTCAGTTAGAGAGTGGGATATGACACCTTTTTGGATTGCATTGCAATTTTTAACTGTTCTGCCTATTGAGTTAAAAACAATACCAACGACGCAACAAAATGGTCAAGCTATTTTGTTTTATCCACTGGTTGGGCTGATTATCGGTGGCATACTTTTTATTTTCACCTGTCTTTTGGCTAAACTCCCTATTGTTCTACTTGCCTCAATCATACTCACTTTATGGATTTGGTTGACTGGTGGATTGCATCTAGATGGGTTAGCTGATACTGCCGATGCGTGGGTAGGTGGTTTTGGTGATAAACAACGTACTTTACAAATCATGAAGGACCCAAGTTGCGGTCCAATTGGAGTACTGAGCTTAGTCATTATTTGTTTACTTAAATTTGTACTGATTTATGTGTTGATTGAACAACACCAAACATTATTTTTAATACTTGTACCTATGGTTGGACGCGTTGTACCGTCTATTTTGTTTTTAACTACGTCATATGTTCGTGAAAAAGGTTTAGGGCGTTCTTTGACAGATCATTTACCTAAAATTCCTTCATGGATAATAACAGGGTTTGTTCTGCTATTACCTTTGTATTGGGAATTGCAAGGGCTTATTACGATTATTGGCTTTTTAAGTAGTCTTGTTTATTTAAGACACTTATTTATAAAACGAATAGGTGGTATTACAGGCGATACTGTCGGCGCAGCAATTGAGATTAGTGAAACTGTACTGCTTTTTACTTTTGTGGTGAGTTATTTTTACTTATTTTGATATTAAATTTTGTCCAAGCAAAATAAAAAAGCCCTCATTTTTGAGGGCTTAATTTTCAATCTTAAAAAGATGAATTAACGGTTTGGTAAAACATCTTTTAAAGCTTCATGCATTTCAAGCAATGTCTTTTCAGTAGTTTCCCAATCGATACAACCATCAGTTACCGATTTACCATATTCAAGATCACAAAGATTTTCAGGAATATCTTGGCGGCCACCTTTTAGGTGACTTTCAACCATAATACCTACAATTGACTTATTACCATCTAAAATTTGTTCAGTAATATTTTTAAGAACAAGTGGTTGTAAGTACGGGTCTTTATTTGAGTTGGCATGACTTGCATCAATCATGATCTTATTGCTAACTTTTGCTTTCGCTAAAGCAGTTTCTACTTCTGCAACAGAGCCAGCATCGTAGTTTGGTTTACCATTACCACCACGTAATACAACGTGCGCATAAGGGTTACCATTTGTATTAATGATTGAAACCTGACCGTCTTCGTTCAAGCCTAAAAAGCTATGACCATATTTAACAGACTGCATGGCATTGGTTGCAACAGTTAAACCGCCATCTGTACCATTTTTAAAACCTACTGGAGATGATAGACCAGAAGACATTTCACGGTGAGTTTGGCTCTCGGTTGTACGCGCACCAATAGCAGACCATGAAATTAAGTCTTGGTAGTATTGTGGCGAGTTAGGATCAAGTGCTTCAGTTGCACAAGGTAAACCTTTTTCATTTAACTCAAGCAAAAGCTTACGACCAATACGTAAACCTTTTTCGATGTTAAATGAGTCATTCATATCTGGATCATTGATTAGACCTTTCCAACCAATTGTCGTACGTGGTTTTTCAAAATAAACACGCATAACCAAATAGAGAGTATCTTTAACCTTTTCGCTTAGTGCTTTTAAGCGATCAGCATATTCGTGAGCAGCTTTAGGATCATGAATAGAGCAAGGACCAATAACGACAAACAAACGCTTATCAGAACCATCCAAAATATCGCGAATAGTTTCACGGCCTTTTAGAACAGTTTGTGAAGCAACATCAGATAAAGGAAGTTCTGACTTAAGTTCAGCTGGTGTTACAAGAGTTTGGATGCTTTTAATATTAACGTCGTCGATATCTGGCTTTGAAACGGAATTTAAATGTGTAGTCATTGCTGTCACTGGTTCGATCATACTAAAGGTTGTTTTGTGTACTGAATATACCATGAAATAATTATGAAAATACTACATCCCATGGTATTTCAGTTTGGAAAAATCCTATTGATTTTACTATCTTTCAGTCGAGTTGCCTGTTTTTTCAGCAACTTGAGCTTGTTGTTGTACCACAGGTGCTTTCGGTTTTGCTTTGACTGGATGAACCATAAAGTTAACACCAAGGGCAAATAGAGTGATACCTAAAATTTTACGGATTAAACGTTCAGGCATGCGAGAGCTAATTAATGTTCCTACAATAATTGCAGGAATTGAACCTACCAATAACCATGTAAGCAACATAAAGTCGACATTACCTGCACTCATATGTCCAAGACCAGCAACTAGCGTAAGTAATACGGCATGTACAACATCTGATCCAATAATTCGAATCATTGGCAAGTTCGGGAACATAATCACGAGTGCCATAATTCCAAAGGCACCAGCACCAACAGATGATAGTGTTACGAATACACCTAAAATGATGCCCATAATCACAATGTAGGTACGCTTATTTTGAATAGCTAATTGTTCATTTTCACTATGAGTAGTTTCTTTGTTGCGGAATTTACTAAAAAACTTCTCAATACGAGAGCGGAAAATAATAGAAACACCCGTCAAAGTCAGCATAAAACCTAACACCATTGTTAATACGGCTTTATAGTGCGTAGATTGACTTAAATAATGCTCGAGTACCCAAGTGGTAACGAAAGAAGCAGGAATACTACCGACTGCGAGCCATAAAACGATAGGCCACACGATATTCAATTTCTTTGCGTGAACCATTGATCCACAGAACTTTGAAATTGCGGCATAAAGTAAATCGGTACCAATTGCGATATGAGGTTCAATTCTAAAAAGACCAATTAAAATTGGTGTCATTAATGACCCACCACCAACTCCTGTAATCCCTACACAGAAACCAACTAACATACCCGCTAAGATAAATTCAAAAGCACCAGACATCTTTATCGCCACTTATCACGAAACGCAGATATCTTATTCCTTTTAGAGATAAACTTTTGTCATGAATAATGATTTACTTATGCAAAAAAAAGCTAAGCAATGCAAATATTACTTAGTTTGTTTTATTTTTAATCATTATTTTTAATAAAGAGATTACTTTGATGGCTTGAGTGGATTAATTAAAAGTATCAGAGCAAAAGTTAAAGGTGTTGCAAATATCCACCAGCTAACAAAACCAATAGATAAACCATTTTTTTTGATAAGAATAAATCCGCTCAAAACAAACAACAGACAAGCGGATATTCTTAACAATGAGTGAGATTTCTGAGCTAAGGTTTTGAAATAACCAGTTGATTTCGGTGATCGATATTTCTCGCTCGATATGAATAGTAAATACATACCTAGCACAGTCAGGGTAAAAACAATAATCATCATGAATTCACCTCAATATTTAACTTACTCAGTTTCTTTTGAATTTTTTGTGTAGCTTTATGCTGAATAGGTCTAATTTTGCAGAATATGAAAAGTGCTAAAGCTGCAAATATCCATAAAAATACGTCTATACGTGCAAACGTCCAATAGTCGCTGAGGCTTTGAATGTAATTATATTTGATTAAATAACTTAGATTTAAGATTGGAAGTACAATACAAAGCAGAATAAAAATACTCAATTGAGTTCGCCACAAATGCTGCTTTTTAGTGATCAATGCAATAATTAGGCTCATCAGCCAGACTAAAAAGAAGCTATAAATTTCATAATTGATTGTAGTTATAGTGACGGTAAACAATCGATTCGCATATAAATAAGCAAGTGTTGCACAAGGCAAGCCTACAAATGTGGCAACATTTAAACGGTCAACTAAATAGTGCCCGAAATGAAACTTAGTATTTTTATTTTGAAGTTGGCGTTTAAGGCTCCAAAGTAACAAGCCAGACGCAATCATCACACAACCTAAAATGCCTGAGAAAAATAATCCTAAGCGAAGTAAAGGTTGAGCAAAAGTTGCCATGTGTAAACCATATACTCCCGCATAAAGTGTGGCAACGGCACTATGATTACGTGTATCACTTAAGACTTTGCCAGTTGTAGCATCTAGGATGATTTGCGCTTGATTACGAGTAATGGAGCGGTCTTCTTGCTGAATAAACGTAATTTGAGCCTGATTCGTATTTGGGTTTTTAACACTCATAGTTGCTAAAGTTTGATTTCCCCAGCGTTGTTCAAGTTGAGCTAATAGTTTTTCGATGGGTAGATTTTGCGCAGGATGCGGAGCATTACTTTCTGAGACTGTTTTGCTACGTATATCATTGAAATATTGATATGGATTATTTGGATAGAGTTTTTGCATTCCCCAAGGTAGATATAAATAGAAGAAAATAGCTAAGCCTGTAAAAGTAATAGTCAAAAAGAAGGGTAATGCAAGTACAGATGATACATTATGAAAATCTAGCCATGACCGCTGAGACTTAAAGGTGCGTAAGGTAAAAAAGTCGGTAAAGATTTTTTTATGGGTAATAATGCCTGAGACTAAGGCGATCAACATAATAAAAGCTGCTAAAGATACAATTAGCCGTCCAATGAATATCGGAACACCAAAAAGTTGATAGTGAAAACGATAAAAGAAGTCACCACCTTCGGTTGCCGAAAGTTTTAGTTCTTGACCTGTGTTTGCATCGAGTGTGGCATTGCCATAACCACCGTCAGGTTTTTCCCAATACATGGTGTTAACGGGGCTTTCTGCGGTAGCAACAGTTAAATACCAAGACTTGGCATCTGGAGCGTGTTTTTGTAAATATTGATATGCTGTTTTAACTGCTACATCTTGTTTTATTTCGTACTGTGCAAGTGCTGGTTGCATCCATAAATTAATTTCATGGCGGTAATACGACAAACTTCCCATTAAAAAAATAGCAAATACGAGCCATCCAAAAATTAATCCAGTCCATGAATGTAGCCATGCCATAGATTGGCGTATACCTTTATGCATAACTCACCATCCGTGTCACAAAAAAGAAAAGAAGACATAACGCGATTGATAGCCCAGTCAGTTTCAAAAGTGATTGAATGCAGAAACCTATAATCACGAAAAGTACATAAAACAAAATAGAGATAAATGCTGCCAAATAAATGGCTTCAGGTTTGTCTAGGGTCAAATGAAAAATGCCAGTAAGACCAAGACTTAAATAAGCCATACAGGCATAACCCATACCGAAAACGACTAAGAATCGGTAGAAAACTTTTATGCGATATGACATAGGGAGATTTAAAGTTTTGGACATCTTTACTGGCACATAAAAAATAAAAAGAAAGCCAACACCTAAACTGGAGTTGGCTACACGATTAATATTTAAATTTTACAGCAACTGTATAGTTAGCTGAGGATCCATAAAAACCTTGACCATTAGGGAAACTATACAAATATTTCTTATCGAAAATATTATTACCGTTGGCTTGAAGCGTAATGTGATTATTCACTTCATAGCTCGCCATTAAATTCACTAAAGCATAGGAATCTTGTTTAATGGTGCTGTTTGCTGTCGAGTCATATAGTTTCACGGCGTCTTGCCATTGTAGTCCTGCACCAACTTTTAGCTTAGGTAAAACAGATGGCGTATAGGTCGTCAGCAAGTTAAGAGTTTGGTTCGGATTATACGTTCTCGCTTCACCACCATTTTTAATATCTTTAATACTAAATTGAGCATAGCCAAAAGTAAGATTGACGTTATCAGTGATTTGACCTGATAAGCCAACTTCAACACCTTGTGATTCTAAATCACTAGTTGGTACTTTTCGGTTAAATGGATTTCCGTCTGAGTTACGTAGCGGATAATTATTTTGCTCGGTTTTAAATACCGAAAAAGTACCTGTTAAACGGTCGTCTAGCCATGAGCTTTTAACTCCCATTTCATAACTTTTACCCTCAACAGGTTTCAAAGCTTGATTGGTATTTTGATCGATACCAGTTTGAGGACGGAAAATAGAGGTATAGCTCATATAACCTGTATATTCAGGCGTAAAGTTATAGGTTAGGCCTGCATAAGGTGAAACTTTACTTTCACTATATTCCATGGGTGAACCATAGCTTTCGCCTTTACTCTCAGCTCGCACATAGTTTGCGCCAAGCAAAAGTTTTAAATCTTCATTGAGATGTAAACGTGTAGCTGCATAAATTGAATCTATATTTTGCGTATAGTTCGCTGCTTCCGTGAAATCTGACCACGTTATAGATTGAGGTGTCCAGCTTTCCCAATTTGTAGTGGTAGAATTGATAACATTGGTGTCGTTAATTGTTCCCGTAGATTGATTATCATGCTGACGACTACGTACATAGTTATAGCCTAAAGTTGCTTCATGCTCTCGATTAAAAAGGTTATAAGTTCCTTCAAGATTAAAATCTACAGCATGTTGTTCTTGATGCTCTTGACCACCCCATGGTGTCAAAGACACTCCTGAACCATCAGCTTTTGGATAACCATAATAATAAAGAAGGCGACTATTGTGTTTACTATCAAGATAGTTATAAGTCAGCTTAGCTGCCCATTGATCATTAATTTTCTGTTTTAATTCAACAAAAGCATTTTGCGTTTCATTATCCCAATGTGCCCAGTCAGGGTTTGGGTTATATGAGCGATCATAAGAAATTTGTTTACCATTGGCATCGAGTAAGGGTAGAGCACCCCAATTGTTTGCATTCGGTTTATTTTTTTCTTGGCTATAACCTACGGTAAGTAACGTGGTATCTGTTAAATCAGCTTCAACAATACCAGCGAAACCATTTTTTTCTGAAGAATATCGGTCAAGGTATGAGTCACCAGTTTGTTCATAGCCCATAATGCGACCACGGACTTTTCCACTCGGTAGAATTGAGCCAGAGACGTCAGCCTCATAACGCTGAGTGTCCCAAGACCCGTAACTTATACCGCCGCTTGCTTGAAATTCTTGAGTTGGGCGTTTTCGAATATTGTTGATAGTTGCACTTGGGTCACCAAATGCATTCGTTAAAGAGTCAGCACCTTTAACGACTTCTACACGATCATAAAAATAAGTATCAGGATTGGTGTTGTTGTAGTTATAACCTGAGAGGGGAAAACCTACGCCGTCAGTCAATATATTTGAAATCTCAAAACCACGAGCCATATAAGTAGTTCGCTCGGTTTCCTGATTGGTAACTGTGACTCCGGGTGTGTTGTTTAGAACATCTCGAGTGCTAGTAAGACCAAAGTCTTCAATTTGTTGACGAGTAACGACATTAATAGTTTGAGGCGTTTCTTTAGCTTCTATATTAAGCTTGGTTGCACTACTAGAGTTTTTAACATTATATGCTTTTGTTTGTTCAGAAGACTGCTCAGCATTGGATGCTTTAACTTGAATCGTCTGCAAAGATTGCACATCTGTGTCTTGAGCAAACGTGAGATTTGCATAACAAATCGCGCAAGCGATTACAGAAAGTTTAAATGGTCGAGGTGGGAAGGTCATAATAGTAAAGATAATGTAAATAATTCTCATTTATTTTATTGTTTGTAAATGTAAGCTACAATTCAAATTGCATTGTTAATTTTGATTAAAATATAGTGAATGAGTGTAATTCTAGATTATGGCGTGCGGAGGCAGACTTTCGCCAGCATGTATCTAGCAAGTTCAAGATTAATAAACCTCTATGCTAGAATGTATTATTTCAAATTCTTGGGTAAACCGACTTGGCAAATCGAAAACTTAAAATAGGCATTGTAGTTGGGGAAGTTTCTGGAGATACGCTAGGTGTCAAACTTATGCGTAATTTCCGTGAGCAAGGAATTGATGCTGAGTTTGAGGGAATCGGCGGACCCCAAATGATTGCTGAAGGTTTTAACAGTTATTACCCGATGGAAACTCTATCTGTGATGGGGATTGTTGAAGTATTAAAAGACTTAAAAAAATTGTTCGCCGTACGAGATGGTTTAATTAATCAATGGACTCAGCATCCGGTTGATATTTTTATCGGTATTGATGCGCCAGATTTTAACCTCAGACTTTCAAAAAGTATTAAAGAAAATAATCTTCCAATAAAAACAGTTCACTATGTCAGTCCATCTGTTTGGGCGTGGCGCCAAGGACGTGTTCACGGCATTAAACAAAGTATCGATTTAGTACTTTGCTTATTTCCGTTTGAAAAAGTTTTTTATGAACAATATGAAGTTCCAGCGGCATTTGTGGGGCATCCATTAGCTAGACAATTACCACTTGAAAATCCAATTCAAATTGCCAAACAGCAATTAGGCCTTAATGAAAATCAAAAACATATTGCGTTATTACCAGGTAGCCGTAAAGGTGAAGTAGAGCGACTTCTTCCTATGTTGTTGGGTGCTGCTAATATTTTGCATACCAAATATCCAGACATCCAATTTTTAATTCCGGCAATTAATGATGCCCGTAAGCAACAGATTGAGCAGGGTGTTCAACAACTAGCACCTCATTTAAAGGCTTTTATTCATATTTTAGAAAATACTGATAGTGAATCTAAAATTGGCCGTATGGTCATGAATGCAAGTGATATTATTGCGTTAGCTTCTGGAACGGCGACTTTAGAAGCCATGCTCATGCATAGACCGATGGTCACTTTCTATAAGTTGCATTGGTTGACCTATATAATTGCTAAGCTTTTGGTGAAAATTCCTTATTATTCTTTACCGAATATTATTGCGGGTAAGAAAGTCATTGAAGAACTGATTCAGGCCGATGCAACACCGGAAAATTTAGCCGCTGAAATAGAAAAACTAATGAACGTTGACACGGCTCAAATTCAGGTAATGCAACATTTAACTATGCATAAACAGCTTATTTCTGGAAATACAGAAGATCCGGTACAAGCCATTTTGCAATGTTTAAATCGTTAATTTTTAAGATTTGATTGGTTAATTGCTTTTAATCCTGCCAATGAAAATTTTTTAAAATGTTCAACTAAATCGTGTAATGGCATCTGAGCAATATTTTTAAGCGGCTCAGGTGCTTGAGCATTTGGTCCAGCAATAATGAGCATCATGCAAGGTGTCATCACGCTTAAAATACAAGGCAAAACAGCTGGATCATTTTCATTTAAACCTGCAACTTGACTAATGAGCTTACGAATAAGAAAAAATTTTCTCATACCTGCAAGTTCAATAAAACTTAATAAATGCTCAGAAGGTGAGAACAACTCACGAATAAAGACTTTGCCATGCCAAACATCTTTTTCAGTTAACTTATGCAGCAAAGTTTCAAGTAATAAGCTCAGCTTTTCTTCTGGTGAGTGAGTGCTCTCGACAAGTTCTAGTAAGTATTGTTCATCAAGATAGTGGGCATGCGCTTCCACCAAAACTGCTTGATATAGTCCATCTCGACCATCAAAGTGATAATTAATTGCAGCTAAATCGACATTGGCAGCGCTAGCAATTGTTTTGTTTGCTGTCTTTGCAAAACCATATTGGGCAATTAGTGGTCCTGCTGCCTCAATAATTTTAGACTTGGTTAAGTCACCATCACTTCGTCTAGATCTGGACATGTTTAAACCTAATTTTCATTCACCATAAAAGTATATCTTTTATTCAAAGATTGGAGTAATTTAAATTTAAATTGAATTTAAACTAAGAAAATTTGAATTTAATAAGAAGGATAATAAGATGAATAAAAAAGTGATTGCCATAGTCCTAGTTATTTTAGCTCTGGTTATCATCAGCTTCTGGGTATGGAAATATAATAATAAGAATCAAAAAGATAATGATTTGACTCTATATGGAAACGTGGATATTCGCCAAGTTTCCCTCGCATTTGAACAGTCTGGCCGTATAGAGAAACTCTTAGTTCAAGAAGGCGATAAAGTTAAAGCAGGTCAAGTACTGGCGACCCTGAATACCAATTCTTTAGAAATTCAGGCTAAGCAAGCTCAAGCACAACTTAAAGCTCAACAAGAGGCAATTGTTAAACAACAAGTCGGAGCTCGGCCAGAAGAAATTAGTCAAGCAAAAGCACAACTTGCTTCTACACAGGCTGACTTAGATAAATCCAGCAAAAACTTGCAAAGGTTGCAAATATTGGTGAACAGTACCGATGGTCGGGCAATAAGCCAACAAGAGCTCGACTATGCCAAAAGCAATCAACATAGTGCTGAAGCAGCAGTCCGTGAAAGACAAGCTAATTTAGAATTGATCATTAAAGGGGCTAGACAAGAGGATCGGGAAGCAACCAAAGCACAATATGACGCAACCAAAGCTAATTTAGATCTAATCAACTATAACCTTAGTCAAGCTGAACTAAAGTCTCCTGTAAATGCTGTAGTACGGGCTCGACTACAAGAAGTTGGAGATATGACTACTGCACAAATGGCAGTTTATACACTGGCCTTGACCGATCCCAAATGGGTTCGTGTATATGCAAATGAAAAAGATTTAAGTTCCATTCATATGGGTGGTACGGCACAGGTCATTCGTGATTCTTACCCTAATCAACCTATCAATGGAAAAATTGGCTATATATCTTCTGTGGCTGAGTTCACTCCTAAAACTGTACAGACTGATGAGATAAGAACAACTCTAGTTTATGAAGTTCGGGTTTATGTAAATGACCCGGATGATCAATTGAAAATGGGTCAACCAGTGACTGTAAAAGTACCACTTGTTTCAGGTGAGAAAGCTCATGACTGATAATAATGTAGTGGTTCAAGCTCATCATTTATCTATGGCTTTTAAAGCTGAAAATAAAAAATCAGCAGAAATTAAGGCAATTAATGATTTGAATATGCAAATCAAAAAAGGTGAGCTTACTGCTTTAGTTGGCCCAGATGGTTCAGGAAAAACAACTTTATTAAGATTAATTGCAGGACTATATAAAGCAACTTCTGGTTCTTTGCATGTGCTTGGATTTGATATCGATAAACACTCGCAAGCTGTACAAGACCGTATTAGTTATATGCCACAACGCTTTGGGCTCTACGAAGACTTAAGTGTACAAGAAAATTTAGATTTATATGCTGACTTACATGGCGTTCCAAGGGAAGTACGTAGTCAAAGATTTAAACGTTTATTGGAAATAACGGATCTTACTCAATTCACTGAGCGTCTAGCTGGGCAACTTTCTGGTGGTATGAAGCAAAAACTAGGTCTGGCATGTACTCTAGTTCGTTCACCAGAGTTATTGTTACTTGATGAGCCTAGTGTTGGAGTAGACCCTCTATCAAGACGAGATTTATGGATCATTATTGAACAGCTTGTTCAAGAAGAAAGCTTAAGCGTTATTATAAGTACAGCTTATATGGATGAAGCAGAAAAGTGTGACTACGTGTATATCATGTATGAGGGCAAAATTTTAAAGCAAGGTTCACCTGAGCAATTAAAAGAAATAGCGCATGGACAAACATGGAAAGTAAAGTTTTCAGAGCAAATTAAGGCACGGACTTTACAAGCTCAATTGCTTGGAAATTCTGTTGACATTATTGATGCTGTTCCAAAGGGTGAACAAGTAAATTTTATCGGTCGCCAAAAAGAATTATCAACAGATATTTTACCTCAGGGGCTAGTCGCTCATAGGCGATCAGCAGAACTTGAAGATGCGTTTATGATGTTGTTGCAGCAGACTCAAAAGCAACGAAAACTAGTATCTGTTCCTGAGCAGAATTTTCAATTAGAACAAAACAATCATTTGAAATCAGAACAACCCGTCATTGTGGTTAAAGATTTAGTTAGAACCTTTGGTGATTTTACTGCCGTTGCCAATACATCATTTGATGTAAAGCGAGGCGAAATATTTGGATTACTTGGGCCGAATGGCGCGGGTAAAACCACAACATTTCGGATGTTATGTGGATTGTTACCAGCAAGCAGTGGGTATCTAGAAGTTGCTGGTAAAAACTTACGTACAGCTCGTGCTGAGGCCAGAGCAAAAGTAGGGTATGTCTCTCAAAAATTTGCGCTTTATAGTAATTTAACAGTTTTGGAAAACTTAAAATTTTTTGGTGGGGCCTATGGATTAGCTGGCAAAAAACTAAATCAACAAATTGATAAAGCCTTACAGCAATACGATTTAAAGCCACATATTAAAAGCGGTGATTTACCAGGGGGTTATAAACAACGATTATCTATGGCTGCCGCATTATTGCATGACCCAGAGATTTTATTTTTAGATGAACCTACGAGTGGTATTGATCCACTTGCACGGCGTTCATTTTGGTACAGCATTGGCGAGCTGGCAAATCAAGGGATTACTATCATTATTACCACTCATTTTATGGAGGAAGCAGAATATTGTGACCGCATTGCAATACAGGATGCTGGAAAGTTATTGGCCTTAGGCTCACCCCAACAAGTACGTAATTTAGCCAGTCAAGATAAGCATATTGGTGACATGAATGAGGCTTTTATAGCGATTGTGGAACAAGCACGTGCTTTAAGGCATGCTGTTTAGGAGGTCTATAATGAGCTTAGGATTTTGGAATCGATTGATCGCATTAGTTCGTAAAGAAACTAAGCAGCTCATTCGTGACAAAAGTAGCCTCGGAATTGGACTCGTTTTGCCTGTTATTTTAATTCTACTGTTTGGTTATGGACTTTCCTTTGACTTAAATCAGGCCAGGGTCGGAGTTGTCGTTGATCAGTCTTCACCACAAATCCATCAAGCTTTAGCGGGTTTGAATGGCTCACGATATTTAACTAGTCAAGAGTTTCATAATTTACCTGAAGCAGAGCAGGCCATTCGAGATGGCGAAATTGATGCCATTTTGCATTTTCCTTCAGATTTCGCCACTCAGGCACAGCAAGGTAATGCAAAGGTTCAACTATTATTAAATGGTACATCCACCACCATAGCAACAGCCTTAGAAGGTTATGTTGCAGGTGCTTTAGCTACCGCGCCGTCTATACAAGTTGACCGTGGGCAAATATTAGCAACGTCAAGCGCCATTAATATTGAACAACGAATATGGTTTAACGAATCTGCGAATAGTACTTGGTTTTTAGTCCCTGGCTTAATGGTACTCATTTTGACTTTAATTGGCGCATTTTTAACGGGGCTGCTTATTGCCCGTGAAAGGGAAAGAGGAACACTAGAAGCCTTATTTGTTACGCCCGTACGACCTTTTGAAATTGTATTAGCAAAACTCATTCCCTATGTGGTGGTCGGCATGATTGATATCGTGATCTGTATTATTGCTGCCTATTTTATTTTTGAAGTGCCCATGCGCGGTTCATTATTCGCAATTTTATCGGCTTCATTTCTCTATTTAGTTGTTTCTTTATTACTTGGTTTAACTATATCCGGTTTTGCTCAAAGTCAGTTTCAGGCAAGTCAAATTGCTTTATTGGCAAGTTTTATGCCCGCACTTATGCTGTCAGGATTTGTTTTCGATACCCGCAACTTACCTTTAGTTGTGCAAATTATTAGCCAATTGCTTCCAGCTACACACTTTATGATTTTAATTAAAACTTTATTTATGGGAGGTGATGATTGGAAGTTATGGCTTAAAGAATGTGGCTTTTTACTGGGATATATCGTCGTTTTGATATGTGCCGTGAACTTTTCACTAAAAAAACGGTTGGGATAAAGTTATGGGGCAGCAACTAATCGCTTGGCTAAAACATTTAAGTTTTTTAGTTAAAAAAGAATTCTTAACCATTTTTAGTGACCCTGCAAATAGAGTCATTCTATTTGTACCAGCCCTCATGCAGGCACTTTTATTCGGTTATGCTGCAACTTATGATGTTAACCGTGTGGACTATGCAATTTTAGATCAGAGTAATGGACAAGTCTCATATGAGCTAATCTCAAAACTAGATGGTTCTGGTATTTTTAAACGTGTTGCAACACTTGAATATACCGAACAAATCAAACAAATAATTGATAGCCGTCAGGCACTGGTCGTGATTACGATTCCTTCAGACTTTGAGAACAAATTAAATGATAACCAAAGTTCACCTATACAGGTCATTGTTGATGGTAGGAATTCATCAACCGCAGTTGTAGCCGGTTCATATCTAAATAAAATAATTGGGGAGTTTAATCAGCAAAAATTTAACTCAGCTTTGCCGATTAGTTTTGAAACAAGAACATGGTACAACCCAAATCAAGAGTCTCGTTGGAGCTTAATGCCATCATTAATTGCAGCTTTAAGTATGATGCAGACATTACTTTTATCTGCTTTATCAGTTGCTCGTGAACGTGAGCAAGGTACTTTCGATCAGTTACTAGTGACACCATATACACCATTACAAATTATGATTGGTAAAGCCTTACCGCCAATTTTTGTAGGGTTGATGCAATCAACTATTATTCTCTTGATTATTTTGTTCTGGTTTAAAATTCCCATGTATGGCTCTATTGGGCTACTTTATTTTGGTTTATTGAGTTTTAACGTAGCTGTAGTTGGTGTGGGTTTATCTATTTCAGCGTTATCTTTAAATATGCAACAAGCCATGCTATTTACGTTTTTACTCATTATGCCTTTAATGTTACTTTCAGGCTTACTTACACCAGTAGAAAATATGCCGAAAGTATTACAAATAGCAACGTACGCAAATCCATTAAGATTTGGAATTAACTTGGTACAACGAGTTTATTTGGAAGGTGCAGGCTTTGCACAAGTCAAATACAACTTTATCCCAATGATTATACTGGGAGTAGTTACTTTACCTTTAGCAGCTTGGCTATTCAGAAACAGATTATCTTAATTAAAAAGCCCCATTTTAGGGGCTTTAAAACCTATCTAGGCACGTATAATAAGCTCGTAACCCGTATATTTACGAATGTTGATCACACCAATATCAAAGATTAAATATTGGCCTTTAATACCTTGTAATACACCACGAATTTTTGGTGTTTTATCTAGGTTTAGAGATTTAATTTTTTCAGGATATTGTTCTACTGGGTAGACAAATTCGCGCGGTAACTCATCTTCTAATAATTCAACAGTTTCGTTAAATTCAAGATTTTGGCTGAATTCCTCACGAATCGTTTGAATTTTTGGTGCAAACTCCGCGATTAATTGATCACGCTGTTCTGTCAGTTTAAGAGGTTCAGCTTCACCCTTAAGGAGTTTACGCCAATCAGTTTTGTCAGCAATTAAAGAACCAAACATCGTTTCAAGCTGACCAGATAAACGGCGTGATCCAACTTTCATAATTGGTAAAGCCTGAGTTGCTCCTTGATCTAACCAACGACCTGGCATATGACTAACACGAGTAATACCTACTTTTAAAGCACTCGAATTTGCCAAGTACACAATATGGGGTTGGAAACAAACATTATGGGCAAAGTCATCTTCACGACATGTACCTAAATGGTAGTGGCATGTTTCTGGTTTCATAATGCATAGGTCACATTCAGCTTTTGTTTTAAAACATTTAAAGCAGTGACCTTGAGAATAAGACTTCGGTGTTTTAGTGCCACATGAAGTGCAATAGATATTACCTGTCCATTCGATTTCTAGTTCTTGTCCTAAATTAAAAGGAAGATCAATTTCTGAACGGTCTAATACAAATTTGTATTCAACATTTGCCTTGGTTGTCTGTTGATCAGTTACACTAGCATCTTTTAGGCCTGCATGCATTTTATGGCAAATGCCTTGTAGTTCCATAAAGTTTAAACTCACATCTTTCAATTAAGGGTTGCAGTTATGGCTGAACAAAATGTCATCACTTCTATGCTAGACGATTTATCAAACGAACAGCCCATTCATACTGCACTTTGTATTGGCCAGAAAATTGACCAGAATAACGCAATTCAATGGCACTATTTTACCGTAATTGAGCTTTTAAGTCTGCCTTTTACTCAGCGTTATGATTTGGGTTTTGTATTGTTTGATACAGATGAAATGCAGAACATAACTGAACTACAAAAGTCACAATTGTTAGTGAAGCTAAGAGATTTATTAGCAAAACGAATTGTTGTAGTAAGTAAACGCAGTGATGAACAGTTATTACGTTCTTTAGGTTTTACGCAACTCATTGATAAAACATCACATGATAGTGATTTTGCTTTATGGCAATTTAACATCTTGACCTATAAGCATGTTCCAGATTGGTTTAATTCAAAGTTCTGGGCAAACCCAGAGAACTGGAATAAATTCCGCTGGTAAAAGAGCACTAAATCTCTTTCAAAATTTAACAATTTGGCTTTTGCTGTCTCAACAAGAATCCGCGTATGCTCGTGTATAAACCATACATAAGAGTTACACATGACAAATTTAAGCAACATTGTAGAAGTTTTGGCTCAGCAGGCTTTAGGTGGGAACCAGCAAGCATCAGGTCAAGGTGGTTTGGGTGGAATTTTAGGTTCTGTATTGGGACAAATGGGCGGTAATACTTCTTCTGGTGCTCAAGGCGGTTTGGGTGGAGTATTAGGTTCGGTATTAGGACAAGTGACAGGCAACAACAATGCACCTCAAACAGGTGGTGGCGTACAAAGTTTATTAATTGCGGTTGTACCTTTAATTTTAGGTTGGGTTCAACAACAAGGTGGATTACAAGCTGCTTTAGAAAAGTTAAAAGGCGCTGGCTTAGGTAGCCAAGTTCAAAGTTGGGTTGACCCAAATCAAAGTAATAGTGAAGTTCCTACCCAGCAATTACAAAGCCTATTTAACCCAGCAGATATTGAGCAAGTTGCCCAGCAGGCTCAAGCGCCAAAAGAACAAGTTTATGGTGCGATCGCATCTGTGTTACCTCAGGTTATTGACTCTTTAACACCTCAGGGTGACAGTACAGATCATCAAGAAGCGAATCAAGACATTCAAAATGTGATGAATCTGGTAAGTGGTTTCTTAAAATAAGAGATATACTTTAAAAAAGCCGATCATTTTTATATCGGCTTTTTTAGTACGTACAATAAAATAAAAGGGCGCAAGCCCTTTTATTTTTATGAAGGATGGTTAATAACTTAGAAGTTATATTCCATACCAGCACCTACAACAGTACGTTTATCGTCTTGAGCAAGCCAGTCACGTTTTTGTTGAGCAACAATACCGTAGAAACGTGCTTGTTTATTGATTTTGTAGTCTAAGCCTACGCCGTATTGATCAATTTTACGATCTTGCTGACCATCTACAGAAGCTTTAGATGATTGGTATTGTCCTTTTACAACAAAAGGTGTTTCACCAATTTTGTAAGTTATAGCACCAACCCATGCATCTTCTTGTAAGCCTTTATATTTAGTCAACTCATCAGTTGGTTCAGCATGTTGCCATAAACCACCCAACACAAGACCAGTTGCGCCAAGCTTGCTAAAATCGTAAGAACCTGTTACACGGTAAGCATCAGAGAAAATATTGCTAAGGCCATAAGCATTGTATTTACCTTGTACGCTGTAGTTAGCAGCAGCAGCCAATGCTAAACCAATGTCTTTATTTTCGTAGCCGAGAGAGCCTGAAACTGAGTCACCAAAACCATTACGTTTGTCATCGTTACCAGATGCGCCTGGAGTTGGATCAGCAGGCGTTTCACCTTGTTGGAACATTACATTGAATGTTACACCAGCAAGAAGTTTAGGATCAGATTCAAAACCAATAACGTTATTTAGACGTTCTTCACCATACATTGTGTTGGTAATATCTAAAATAGTGTGGTCGTTATAGATGTCTTGGTAGTTACCAGCGGCATTTTTGAAGTAAGAGTCAAATTTACCAACTTTTAATGTACCAACATTATTTGATTTGATACCGATATAACGGTTACGTTGACCAAGATCTGTACCATCACCATCAGCATTAATTTGCCATTCAGCTAAATAAACTGCTGACAAGTTATCAGTCAATTTCTCTTCGCCTTTTACCCCAATACGAGACGCGTTAGAGTTAACTTCGGTAACGTCACTTTTACCATCGAAATTTTTGTTGTCAACTTGGTCAATGGTAACATTGAGTTTACCGTACAAAGTTGGCGCTGCTTGCACCGCGTTTACGCTTAGAGTTGCAACTGCGGCAGCGAGAAGCAATTTCTTCATTGAGATTTCTCCAAAAGGTATTTTTAAATGGCGTATGCCTAGCTAACTTTTATTTTGTAGTTGGCTTATGTACAAAAAGTTACAGAAGCTCACCAACTTGCTAAGAAGTATCTGTAAACTTTGTGACAGTGGAGTGAAGAAGAAATGACAGTTTTATGACAAATAAGAATTAGAAATACTTTATTTTATTTTGATTTTATTACACTTTTTAAATAAAAAAAGCGGAGCCTAAGCTCCGCTTTTAACTCTTTAAATCAAAGAACTGCTTTAATTTTTTCGGCTAAAGCCTTGATTTTATCTTGATCTCCTAATTGCGCAGCATGTTTACCAAGCTGGTGAACATTTGTTGGAATTAGGTGAAAGTGAACGTGAGGGACAGTTTGTCCAGCAGCGGCGCCAGATAATTGCATGAGAACAATACCATCTAGGTTTAGTGCTGTTTCCATTGCTTTCGCAATCTTTTGCACAATCTGGATGGTGTAAGCTGCTCCCTCAGGGGGTAAATCAAGTAAAGTTACTGCAGGAGTTTTTGGAATAACTAATGCATGACCATCGGCTTGGGGCATAATATCCATAAAAGCTAGAACTTGATCATCTTCATAGAGTTTTATCGCTGGAAGTTCACCACGTAAAATTTTTGCGAAGATATTTTGATCATCATATGCCATGAATTATTCCTTTAAGTACTATTTACACTTCAATTCTTTTTGACGTTCTTTAATTGCGTCTAGACGTTGCTGCTCTTTATCAGAGAATTTTGGCTTAGTCGTATGACAGTTTTCATTACCATATTTTTCTTTAGCATCTTGGTCTTTAAAGCAAAAGCCTTTTGATGCATAAATCAAATTGTAATCATCTTGCAATTTTTGACATTCTTGCTCAGGTGTTGCAGCTTGAGCACTGAAGCCGGCAAGAGATACCATTCCAGTGAATACTGCAACCAATAATTTATTCATGAGCTTTTCCTCAGTTAAGGTATGAACCTGTACTCAATATAAGGTTTATTCCCAATATTTCAATGACTATTAATTACTCAAGTGTTATTAAAAATCATGTTTTATCTTATAATACAAAAAAGCTTTACATATCAATATCTTTTTTAAAATTTAAATTAAATCAATTAGTTATATTTTATTTTAGATTAAATAATAAAAATATATACATAATAAATATTTAAAACGATTATTAAAATTTCATAGTGATGAATTAAATACGCTATATGAGTAACATCGGTTCTTGTTTATGTAATCAAGAAAATTTCTATATTTCTTTAAATGAAAACTATTTATTACTGTCATTGCAGTTTATGGCGAAAACAAACGGGTACGGGAGCGAATGCGTGACTTTGGTCGAAGAAAGCTTTTTGTATAAAGTCAAAATATGAATGGGGAGGTTAGCGAACGCTCATGAAAGTTTTAAATGTTTGCCTGTTATTAAAGAATTTTTAAAGTACTTCGAATAACATCTTTTTAATTTTATATCTTTTAATATTTCTTAAGTGTTCGTTACATAAATGATGTGTGTTCACTGTTGAATATATTCTGTATTTAATTGAGCATGAAATGACATAACTTAAAAAGGATGAATCACATGATAGATGAAGAAAAGCCTTTAAACTTTGAAGATGATGAAGAGCCTCTTGATTTTGAAGATGAAGAATTTATAGACGATAAAAAAGAGGATGAAATGTATAACTCGATCACTAAGGATGGATCTAGCGTTGATCCTGCCGATGACGGAACAAGACATGGCAGAGTAAAACTTGAAGTGCGACATAAACCACCTAATTAATTTAAAGGGTTTATGGAGTATATAAAATTGTCATACCATCATCTTAACTTTGAAGATCGTACTGCATTAATGCTTGAGTCAAGAAAAGAAGGCTTTTCAGCCAGAAAATTTGCTGAACTTATTAAAAGACATCCTAGTACGATCTATCGTGAGCTTAAAAGAAATAGCATCAATGACGTTTATCAAGCTCAATATGCTTCTGATAACACTTTTGCTAGACGTAGACGTGGTCACAGAAAACTCAAAATCGATTCAATCCTCTGGAAATTTATTGTTGAAGCGATCCGTTGTTTATGGTCTCCTCAGCAAATAGCAAAGCGTTTAAAGACATTTCCTGATTTGGATCAAACAATGAATGTAAGCCATACAACGATTTATTCAACGATACGAGCATTACCCAAGGGTGAGTTGAAAAAAGACTTATTATCCTGTCTACGTCATGAAAATAAAAAGCGAAAAGCTAACGGTGAACCTAAAAAAGATTCTATATTACAGGATATTAAAACTATTCATGAGCGCCCAGCCGAAGTTCAAGAAAGAAAAATACCGGGTCATTGGGAAGCTGATTTAATTAAAGGTAAAGACAATAAAAGTTCGATAGCAACACTTATTGAACGAAATACACGGCTCTGTATCTTGGCAACATTACCTGATGCAAAGGCAGAATCAGTGCGCAAGGCTTTAACTGAAGCTCTGAAATATTTACCTGCAGAACTGCGTAAAACGTTGACCTATGACCGTGGACGTGAGATGTCAGAACATAAAATACTCGAAGAAGATTTAGGCATAGATGTATATTTCTGTGACCCACATTCACCCTGGCAAAAAGGCACATGCGAAAATATGAATGGTTTAATTAGGCAATATTTACCTAAAGGGATTGATTTAAATCAGGCAGATCAGCATTATTTAAATCAAGTTGCCATGTCACTGAATACTCGTCCTAGAAAGGCGTTAGATTGGCTTACACCATTAGAGAAATTTGCTCAGCTTGTTGATTATCATATGGCTTTTGAAACTGTCGCACCTCATGTTTGAATTCGCCCATATTCGCCCTGAAGACGGTGATCCGATAGAACTTGATGAGTAAAAACATCAATTTAAATAATATTATTCTTTTTAATATTTAAGTATAAGTGTAATATCCGATCGCTGTCACAAACAGCAAAAGTCCTGAATGATCAGCGCAAAAAATCAAAAGGGTAGAGCCTGCTTACAAAGCGGGCTTTTTATTTTTTGTATAAATTTAAACTGAAAAGTTGGCTGAATGAGAAGAAAATATTCTTGTTTTTAAACTAATAAAATATGCATTAAAATAATAACTTATAGCTAAATACTCCACTTATTTATAGTGAGCATTTAAAAGAAGCACGAATGTAAATAATAAAAATAAAAAAAGTAGAAAAGCCATAAGTTAAAGCATATCGTTAAATTATTTAGGTATTTTACACAATTTAACATTTTATGCAAATTGGTTTGCATTTTATTAAGATTTGTTAAAATACGATCAAAATATGATCGTTTTAAATATGTGACAATTTTTGTTTAATTTGATAGATTGTTTTATTTTTTACAACAATGGGTAGGCTGTATGGAAAAATTGTTATTCGCTTTTGCTGTGGTACTGACGCTGAATGGTTGTGCATCACTCACCCATAAAGCTGATGAAAATTATGTTAGCAAGTCACCAATTACTCCGGTGAATACCGCATTTAATGGAACGAAAGTACCTGAGCATGGAATTTTTACTGAGCAAGATATTGCTAACATGCCTGAACATTCAAATATCAATTCACGTTATGAGGTAGCATTTTAATAAGTGAACAAAATTTGAAATTGAATAGTTAAACTAAATAAACTGGTCAATTAGCTGAAATATTAAATTTACTAGCATTACTATTTAGTAAAAGCTGCTAAGTATAAAACCACCAGTTTGGTGGTTTTTAAAAAGATAAAATGTTAAATTTTAATCATTGAAAAAATTGGTTTTATAAATGAAAAGTATCATTATTTTTACTTCTATATTTTTATTATGCGGGTGCGCAATTAATACTAAGTCATTATCATCACCAAAAAGTAATGATGATAAAACGATATTAGAAGCTGAAAAATATAAGCAACAATATCAGAAAAAAATCTTTCGAACTTGGGATGTCCCGTCATCTTCATCTGGTATGAGTGCTAGTGTTAAAGTTTTTTTAACTGACACAGGTCAAATTGAGCAAATTATTTTTCTTGATAAAGAAGATCCAAAGTTTAAATCAAGTATTGAAAAAGCTATATGGCGTTCAAGTCCATTTAATTTACCTAATAATCCTGAGGTTCGAAAACAAGCTAGAAAATTCAATATAAAATTTATATCTAAGTAAATTTTTCAATATGAACTTGTTCTTTACTTCAAGAAACTACCAGCAGGTGGTTTCTTTGTTTTTATAGGGAATTTTACGATTTATTGATAACTTTAGGTTATTAATTATTTAAAAACTAATCATTATTTTTTATCAGCTTTTTCTTCTATGTTTAGTTTATCGAAAAAGAGGAATAAGCCATGTTGAATCAACATGAGATTAATTTAAAGCAGTACCACAATAAATCTTTAAGTTATTTGAATAGCACCGCTCATTCTGAAGGGGTTGAATTTGATAAATTTATTAAAGAAATTGAGAAATACCCAAATGCGGTTGTTTTAGATTTAGGTTGTGGTGGTGGTCATGTGGCTTATAACGTTGCTCATCATGCTGATCTGGTTTTTGCTTATGATTTATCTCATGAAATGCTCGATACTGTTTCAAAAGCTGCCAATGACCGAAAAATAAAGAATATCTTTGTACAACAAGGTATAGCTGAAGATATGCCTTTTACAGATGAACAGTTTGATGTAGTCATTAGTCGATATTCTGCTCATCACTGGCAACATGTACCAACGGCCATGAAAGAAATAAACCGGGTTTTAAAACCTAATGGTACCGTTATTTTTGTTGATATTGTTAGCTCAAGTTTTCCCATATTAGATACCTTTTTGCAAACTATAGAAGTGATTCGAGACCCGAGTCATGTAAGAAATTACAGTATTAAAGAATGGGTTTACTTCATTGAGGACGCTGGCTTTGAGTTAACTGCTTTAGACAAACAATCGCTCATGCTAGATTTTGATAGTTGGGTAAAGCGTATGAAAACACCTGAAGATCAGATAAAAACGCTTAAGTATCTACAAGAAAATGCATCAGATATTGTCAGAAAATATTTCAACCTTCAAAAAGACGGAAGTTTCGAAAGTAAGGTAGGGTATTTTGTATTTAAAAAGATATCTTTTTAACTCGGTTGTATGTTGAAGATTTCTAATATTAGCAATCTTCAAAACTGATCAAATATATAGTTATGGTTTATAAAAAATGAAAAAGCCCTTTATATCAGGGCTTTTTCGTAGTTGTTTTTTAAATTATAGTCGAACGTTCCGTCAACCAATCTGCCAGTTTAGGCCAAAATTCTTGTGCACTTGCTTGGCTAGACATCAGTCCTAAATGACCTCCGGGAATAAGAGTAAATGTCACATCTTGGCTACTGGTTAATTGACTTAATGGCTGAGCAGCATCTGCTGTGACTAATTGATCGCTACGACCTGCACCGACTAGAAGAGAACAATCAATATTTTTTAATTCAATTTTTTTATCTTTTAATTGAATATAGCCTTGATTCAACGGATTTTGTAGCCATACGTTGAATAACATGTCCTGATTAATACCACCAGGATAATCAATCATATTGTTTAAAAAACTACTTAATGTGGCGTGCTCTTGTACAAATTGAAGGTCATGAAGGGGCAGAGTAAAACTTGAAGTGCGACATAAACCACCTAATTAATTTAAAGGGTTTATGGAGTATATAAAATTGTCATACCATCATCTTAACTTTGAAGATCGTACTGCATTAATGCTTGAGTCAAGAAAAGAAGGCTTTTCAGCCAGAAAATTTGCTGAACTTATTAAAAGACATCCTAGTACGATCTATCGTGAGCTTAAAAGAAATAGCATCAATGACGTTTATCAAGCTCAATATGCTTCTGATAACACTTTTGCTAGACGTAGACGTGGTCACAGAAAACTCAAAATCGATTCAATCCTCTGGAAATTTATTGTTGAAGCGATCCGTTGTTTATGGTCTCCTCAGCAAATAGCAAAGCGTTTAAAGACATTTCCTGATTTGGATCAAACAATGAATGTAAGCCATACAACGATTTATTCAACGATACGAGCATTACCCAAGGGTGAGTTGAAAAAAGACTTATTATCCTGTCTACGTCATGAAAATAAAAAGCGAAAAGCTAACGGTGAACCTAAAAAAGATTCTATATTACAGGATATTAAAACTATTCATGAGCGCCCAGCCGAAGTTCAAGAAAGAAAAATACCGGGTCATTGGGAAGCTGATTTAATTAAAGGTAAAGACAATAAAAGTTCGATAGCAACACTTATTGAACGAAATACACGGCTCTGTATCTTGGCAACATTACCTGATGCAAAGGCAGAATCAGTGCGCAAGGCTTTAACTGAAGCTCTGAAATATTTACCTGCAGAACTGCGTAAAACGTTGACCTATGACCGTGGACGTGAGATGTCAGAACATAAAATACTCGAAGAAGATTTAGGCATAGATGTATATTTCTGTGACCCACATTCACCCTGGCAAAAAGGCACATGCGAAAATATGAATGGTTTAATTAGGCAATATTTACCTAAAGGGATTGATTTAAATCAGGCAGATCAGCATTATTTAAATCAAGTTGCCATGTCACTGAATACTCGTCCTAGAAAGGCGTTAGATTGGCTTACACCATTAGAGAAATTTGCTCAGCTTGTTGATTATCATATGGCTTTTGAAACTGTCGCACCTCATGTTTGAATTCGCCAGGTTTTTGAGTAATTGAATATGACCGTCGAACCAGCCTTTTGGGTCAAGAATTTTAAATCCCAAAGAATTTAAAATACCTGGAGTATGAATCAACCGCTTTGGTAAACCAGAATAAATACGTTGCTGAAGTTTTTTATTATGACTAATAGCATTATTTATGGTTCTGTAGAGTTTTCCAATATAACCAGATGCATAACTATTGATAGGGCTGCCTAACACTATAAGGTTTTTGACATAATTAGGTTGGTTATGCGCCGTATATAAAGTAACGAATATGCCTGCCATACTCCATCCATGTAGTGAAATTTGACTGCTACCTGAATGCGTTCGTATTACCTCGATGGCTTTAGGAATAAAATCTTCAATAAATGATAAAAAGTTTAGATGTCTATCTTTAAATCCTAAACGTCCCCAATCGACAAGGTATACGTCGAAACCTGCATTCTGGAAATGTTTAATAAGAGAACGATAGGGATATAAATCATAGATCGCCATATTAATCGCTAAAGGTGCAACAAAAACTAAAGGTTCTTTAAAGCGCTTTTGAGCAGCAGCATAGTAACGAATGCGAGTTCCATTAAATTGACCAATAACTTCGAAATGCGTGCTTTGTGACAACACCAGTGTTTTGGGGTGGAATAGTCGGGTAGAGAGGTGCTTGATTTGACTTTGTTCAGAGACAAGGGACTTTAAGCGTTTCATCTTGTTTTACCAACTATACTAAAGATTGATTGAAGTCTAAGCGATAATTTTCAGGTTTACCTTGACCTTAAATACCCTAGGCACTCAAAATGATGATAGTTTTTAGTACATGACCAGTAAAGGCGAACATTTAATGAACCAGTCTGATGATTTAGAATACCAACTTGATACTTTAGCCATTCGTACCGGACATACTCGTAGTTTTGAAGGTGAGCATGGCGAACCGATTTTTTTGACTTCATCTTTTGTATATGAAAATGCTGCTGAAGCGGCTGCAAAATTTTCTGGTCAAGTTCAAGGAAATATCTATTCTCGTTTTACCAATCCGACTGTATCGATGTTCGAAAAACGCTTAGCAGCTTTAGATGGTGCTGAACGTGCTGTTGCGACAAGTTCTGGAATGGGCGCAATTCTGTCGATTGCTATGGCTTATCTAAAAGCGGGTGATCATGTCATCTGTTCAAGAGCTGTTTTTGGTTCAATTGTCGCTCTATTTGAGAAATATATTGCCAAGTTTGGTGTAGATATTACATTTGTTGATTTACGTGACTTGGATGCATGGAAAAATGCAGTACGTCCAGAAACTAAACTTTTATTTGTTGAGTCACCATCAAATCCATTAGCTGAAATTGCTGATATTCAGGCACTTGCAGATATTGCGCATGCGAATGGCGCATTGCTTGCGATTGACAATAGTTTTTGTACGCCTGTTTTACAGCAACCATTAAAATTTGGGGCAGACCTTGTCATTTACTCGGCAACTAAATATTTAGATGGACAAGGGCGTGCATTAGGTGGTGCAGTTGTTGGTAAACATCAACTTTTAGAAGAAGTTTTTGGTGTTGTCCGTACTTTGGGCCCATCTATGAGCCCGTTTAATGCATGGGTTTTCTTAAAAGGTCTAGAAACTTTACGCTTACGTATGAAAGCACACTGTGAGAGCGCTCAAATTCTTGCCGAATGGTTATCTACCCATGACAAAGTAGAAAAAGTTTACTACGCAGGCCTTCCAACTCACGAAGGACACGAACTTGCAGCAAAACAGCAAAATGGTTTTGGTGGGATTGTTTCTTTCGTTGTTAAAGGTGAACGTGAAGGCGCTTGGAAAGTAATTGATAACACCAAGTTTATTTCTATTACAGGTAATTTGGGTGATGTTAAATCGACAATCACACACCCTGCGACAACAACACACGGCAAACTTTCTGCTGAAGCCAAACAAGCAGCAGGAATTCAAGAAGGTTTAATCCGTGTTTCAGTTGGTTTAGAAGATATTAACGATATTATTGGTGATATCTCACGCGGATTAGATTTAATCTAATTAATTTATATATTTAAGACTGAGCCATACTGGTTTTAGTATGGCTTTTCTTTAAATTCACTTTTACTTTTAACCAACGATTGAAATAAAAAAACTACATTTTGTTATAAATGACTTTAAAATCGAAACGTAAAAAAGTTCTAAAGTTAATAAAAATAACAAAGCGAGTTTTTAACCATGCTTAAACCTATAATTTTTTTAGTCGCTATAGGGGCAATTGGTTTAATTGGATATAGAGTATTTGCCCAAAAAGATGAACCAACTCAAATCAGCGAAACTGTATTGTTGATTAATGATGCGAATAAATCAGTTGAAGATGCCGATCATTCAATTGAAAAAGCAAATGCCTCTTTTCAGAAAATGCCTTTAAATGAATACAAACCTGACAATAAAAATCTTCAAGCTTCACAGTAGTGTCAGTTAAATTAAAGAACCAGTTCCTAAGTCTCAAAACTTTTGTATAGAAAACTTTAAATGGATGAGTTAACGAAAATAGTTTCATAGATACCAATAGAAAACATTAATTTATTGTGTCAGAATTGCGGATTAATTTTGATTTAAACGTAATGACCTCAATGATCTTGATGATCGGTCGGGGTAATAAAAGAGTTTAAGTTCCGAAGTGTTATGTGACTATCAATCATATTTGATAGAGATACGGAGTTAGGTTTATGAATATCAATATGCTCATGCAGCAAGCGCAGCGCATGCAAAAAGATATGGAATCAAATATAAAAAAGGCCAAAGAAGAGCTTGCTCAAACTGAAGTACATGCCGAAGCTGGCGGTGGTTTAGTTAAAGTAACCATGACTGGTCGTTATATCGTAAAACGTATCGAAATTAATCCAGAATTACTTCAAGATGAACCAGACATGATTGAAGATTTGATTGCTGCTGCGGTTAATGACGCTGTGCGTCAAGCAGAAGTAATTTCTGAAGAGAAAATGCAAAAAGCTAACTCAGGTATGGGTTTACCTCCTGGTTTAGCAGGCATGTTCTAAGGAAATTCAGTGTTTAGTGATAGATTTGAACAACTCGTTCAAGCTTTACGTATTTTGCCAAGCGTTGGACCGAAGTCGGCCCAACGTATGGCTTTACATCTGTTGATGAAAAATCGTGAAGGTGCCTTTGCTTTAGCGCATGCTCTACATGAAGCATCAAGTTATATTCATGAATGTAGTGTTTGCCACTCTTTAACAGAGCACGAAATTTGTGACATTTGCGCCTCAACAGAAAGAGAAGATCAACTGCTTTGTGTAGTTGAGTCTCCGGCAGATGTGATGGCAATTGAGCAAAGTGGTAGTTTCCGTGGCAAATACCATGTACTAGGTGGTCATCTTTCTCCTTTAGATGGGATCGGGCCAGAGGAAATAGGTATTCCTTACCTAATTCAACGCTTAAGCCAAGGAACTATTGAAGAAGTTATTTTGGCAACTAATGCTACAGTAGAAGGTCAGGCGACAGCACACTATTTGGTCGAAGCCACGAAACATTTACCTATTCATATGACACGTATTGCTCAGGGTGTACCACAAGGTGGTGAACTTGAATATGTTGATAGTCATACATTAAGTCAGGCTGTTCATAACCGCATGCGTATGAAATAAGTACTTCGGTGCTTATTTCAAAGTTTTTAAAATCAATCCTATTATTAAAAATAGTTTTAAAAGACAAAAGTATATTTTTAAAAATTACTTAGTGAATATATAAATTAAAAAGAAGCGGTTGTGGAAAAATAAATTTTATAAGGGTGTTAAATTGAAAAACTTTAAAATAATGATCAAAAAATTATCTCTTTTTAGGGAAATTGTTCAAAAATAGATTATTCATCCGAGATTCAGTAGCATTTTTCTATTGCTATGTTATATATACCAGAGTTTAAAGCACTCTTTGCATTTACTTGAGAAAGCATGTTTCAGTTTATCCAACAGCAAACCGAATTGGTTGATGTCCTTCAACAAATGGATCAATGTTCAACATATGGACTTGATACAGAATTTATTAAGGTTGACACCCTTTGGCCTAAACTTGGAGTATGTCAGGTCAATGTCAACGAAAACGTATATTTGTTGGATGGGGTATCGTTAGATTTAACTGAGTTTTGGAAAAAAATCTTTGTTGCTCAACAAAATATTTTTCACGCATGTAGTGAAGATATCGATTTAATTTACCACTATGCCGATGAACAAAACCTGTTAAATGTTTTTGATACTCAAGTTGGGCTTTCTTTTCTCGGACATGGTTTACAAGTCAGCTATCAAGGTGCTTTAAAGCTTTGTTTAGACATTGACATTGAAAAAGATCAAACACGTTCAGACTGGTTGGCGAGACCTTTATCTCCTCAACAGCTATGTTACGCTGCAAATGATGTTTTATATCTTATGCAATTGGCTACCCATATTCAGGAGCAGCTTAAACAAAAAGGGCTTTACGACTATGTTGTTGAAGATTGCAGTAGTCTCACCAAAGAAATTATTAGTGAAACACCAACTTCATTGCTTTATACAGATGTAGGGAATTATCGACATTCGCGTCGTCAATTAATGCAGTTGCAGAATTTGAGTGAATGGCGAGAACATATAGTTAAAGCAACTAACCAGCCACGTAGTTTTGTTCTTAGAAACTCGACAATGATTGATTTAGTCGAAAAGAATCCGCGTAATAATTTCCAATTATCTCAAGTCAGAGATATTCGCCCAAATGTTGTTCGTGAATATGGCAAGATTATTCTGGATCTTTTAAAAGACTTACCAGTAGAAGGACAATGGCCAGCTAAAATTGCTAAACCTTTTAAAATTACTTCGAAAAAAACTTTAGATAAAATGGATGCGTTAATTGCTAATGCTATAGATCAGACCTCCATTCCAAAAGAAGTTTTGCTTCGTAAGAAATGGTTAAATGCGATTCATCAGCATGTGCTTTCTAAAGGTGACGAACAAGATTTACCTGATTACTTGTTGGGGTGGCGTTACGAATTACTCACCAAACCGCTTATTGAGCTATTTACAGAAGAGAAGGCAAGTCTCTTATTTTAAATTTATAAAGGTGTTTTTAGTTCAAATAAACTCTTTGTATTTAAGAAATAGTTTGTTTGGCTAATATTTATTCAAATAATGCTTGTTAATATTACTTTAAAATAAGACTATTTTATAAGCACAGCTTTATGAACTTAATTTTTTATTTAGCTTTGCTTTATATTGGTGAACTTTTTTAAAGTTTAATTACTATAAATATCAGTTAATCTTAATTATATATACCTATGCTGAATTAAATTAACTTTATTCATGAGAAAAATTCAATTGCGTATATATACAGGTCTGTATATTCTTGGCAGCAAGAAAAACAATTTCAAAATAAATAATATATAACTATAAGTTTGTTTCGGTGCAGAAATATAGAGGCCTTCTCGGGGAGAGGAGGCCTCTAATTTTATTTGTGCAATCTTAAAAAGTTTTTAAAATCAATAATAAGTTAATATTGAAATTAATTTTTTATGCTATAAATAAAGCTTACTAATAACTAGAGAGATAAACATGACTAATAATTTTAATGCTGAACAGGCAAGAAAAAATGCTAAAGATGTAAAAATTGATCAAACAATATTGTTAGAAAAAATCTTATCTGGAACTGAGGAAATTTCCAAAGAAGGTAAACGCCGAGCAGTGTTTCAATTTCCAATAGATGCCTTACATCCTGAACATATTACCCAAGTAGAAGAAGAGCTAAAAGCTCGAGGTTTTAATGTTTCAACTAATATTGAACAGTCTGGTACAACGGTCAATATTGAAGTTAGTTTCTAAATTTTTTATCAGACGCCCATACTTTAGGGCGTTTCTTATATTTTTTTACAATCTAAATTTATAAAAATCAATATATTGTTTGACAGGCTTATACTTCTTCTGTAGCTTTATTTTTTGAGTGGAATATGGATATGAACTTCCAAACAATACTTTCATCTTTCAAAAATCAATCTACTGGTACAGATGCATTTAAAAACTTAAAAAATGCGTGTGAGCAGTATCTAAAACAATCTCCAGATCTAAACCAAAAATCAGCGACTTATCTTATTTATGGGTTTGCTCGTAGTTATGTAATCTTATATGAAGATGAAGCAGTGACTACCGAGTTTGCGCGAGCTTCAAAAGAAACATTAATGAATTACATGAGTCATTTAAATGAGGCCTTACTTACTCAAGATGACAGCTTAATTTTGAGTGCGTTAAATCAGGTGAGTAATGACTATATGCAAGGCTCAAGAGTCTTTTAAAGTCTTTGTTTAGCTTATTAATAGGATACTTCTTTAGTCATCAAGTTAACCAAAGAAGTATCTAGTGGTAATTTTAATGTGATTTTTTCTTACCACCGCCATCTTGTTTATTGACGGTAGACCATGCAATACGTTCAGCTTCTTCTTGAGAATGACCTCTATCTACTTCACTCTCAACAATATGTTTAGCCTGACGCTTTTGCTTTGCTGTATAAGATGATTTATCGCCACGAGACATAGCATAGACCTCCTATTTATAGATCTATAGTTATTGAAACACATCCGAATTTATAATCGGTTAAATAATGTCTTATCCTGTATGCATAAGTTAAAACTTACCAAGGTTTAATTTAAAGCAGAATTTAAATTAAATTTATAATTTTCAATAAATTAAACTGGATTAACTTCAGTTAAATTAAAGTTTGATTGTTTTCAAAATGTAATTTTTTCATTTTATAAAAGTAGTTCAAAGGATTTTTTATGTAAAATTAATAGGTTATTAAAGGTAGAAAATTTAAAACTTTAGAAAATTAAAAGTTATTTGTCGACCTTAATGATTGTTGTGGGTTAATATTTCGCAAGAAAAGAAAAAACGACTGATGCGTAAACAAACCTGCGTGTGTCTGTTGTTTTTTTTCATGTATGCTGTCCTTAGTTCAAGAGTTGATTTGAAATGCACTGTGATATTTATAGATCGAGCAAAAAAGATGAAATGTACATTTATATTGCTCGTCCAAACTATCCTGATGATACGGAGCAAACCGATCCGTTTGAAAAAGTTCCAGAAGCTGTTTTACAAGCATTTGGTCGTGCAACATTTGTCATGCATTTAGAATTGGCTCCAACACGTAAATTAGCGCGTGTAAATGTTTTACATGTTCTAGACTCATTACAAACAAAAGGTTTCTTTATTCAGATGCCGCCAGAAGGGTTAATTAACCCAAATGCAGTTGAACCAGAGGGCTTACGTGGTGCGTGAAGATCAAGCTGGAGTTTTAAATCAATTACTTTCTTCTCTCGATGCAATTCCTGAGGAAATCATTGCTTTAACAGCTTATGGCGTTGGCGCTCTTATTGCTTTGTGGTGTTGGTGGCGTTTAATGCGTCGTTTACCTACTACTTTTGGCGCAATAAGCTGGTTAGTTGTGTTTGCTATTTTATTGACGCCAACCGTTTCGGAAGGGCCTAATGCATCTGTAGCACCAGCTATTTTTGGTTTACTGTTTGGTGTGTTAACTAAAGACAGTCCTTTAATCTGGTCAAATTTATCCTTAATTCTGTTTGTGGTTGGTCTAGGTTTGGTTATTGGCTATTGTTGGTCAAAATATTCAACAAACAAGAGCATGCGTTCCATCTAACCATTGAAATAGAAAAATAAGGTCTCTACATGTCTGCTGATACCCAACATTTTACCGGTACAGATCAATATATCGCGACTGATAGTCTTAAACTTGCTGTAAAAGCAGCTCGTGCTTTGCAAAAGCCTTTATTGGTTAAAGGTGAGCCAGGTACAGGTAAAACTTTACTTGCTGAGCAAGTTGCAGAAAGTCTTGGTTTAAAACTCATCACTTGGCACATCAAGTCAACGACTAAAGCACAGCAAGGCTTATATGAATACGATGCTGTGTCCCGCTTGCGTGATAGTCAACTCGGTGATGATCGTGTTTACGATATTAAGAACTATATTAAGCCCGGTAAACTGTGGGAAGCTTTCACCAGTGAAGAGCGCTGTGTGCTTTTAATTGATGAAATTGATAAGGCGGACATCGAGTTTCCAAATGACTTGTTACATGAACTTGATAAGATGTCTTTTTATGTTTATGAAACAGGCGAAACGATTACGGCTACTCAACGTCCAATCGTAATTATTACTTCAAATAATGAAAAAGAATTACCAGATGCGTTCCTGCGTCGTTGCTTCTTCCACTACATTGAGTTTCCAGACGAAGCAACTATGCGTGAAATTATCTCGGTACATTTCCCAAGTATCTCTGCAACCTTAGTAAATGAAGCACTTCAAGTTTTCTTCAAACTTCGTGAAATTCCTAATTTGAAGAAACCACCATCTACTTCAGAATTAATCGATTGGTTAAGTCTGCTTATGGCAGATGATATGCCTGAAGATGTATTACGTAATCGAGATACATCAAAAGCGATTCCACCTTTGTATGGCGCACTCATTAAAAACGAGCAAGATGTGCAACTGCTTGAACGTTTGGCTTTCATGTCACGACGTTAAAGGAGGGAATAACCCATGTTTGTGCGGTTATTTTACACCTTACGTAAATACGGTGTTCCAGTTACTACACGTGAGCTCATTGACTTAAACCGTGCAGTAAGTGAAGGTTTAGTTTTTGCCGATCAGGAAGAGTTCTACCAGCTTGCTAAAACCATTTTAGTTAAAGATGAACGCTTTTTTGATAAGTTTGACCGTGCCATGAAAGATTACTTTGATGGCATAGAAACCTTTGATATCGATGAATTACTCAAGCAAGTCCATAAATTACCAAAAGACTGGTTCGATTTAGAACTTCTCGAAAAGCATTTAACACCAGAGCAAAGAGCTGAACTTCAAAAAGCAGGCTCTTTAGAAGAACTGATGAAAATGCTAGAGGAACGCTTACGCGAACAGCATAAAAAACACCAAGGTGGTAACCGTATGGTTGGCACAGGTGGAACATCACCTTTTGGCGCTTTTGGTGACCATCCAGAAGGCGTCAGAATTGGTGGGCCGGGGCGTAAACGTTCGGCGGTTAAAGTCTGGGAACAGCGTAAATACCAAAACCTAGATGACGACCAAGTCCTTGGAACTCGTCAGATGCAAATTGCGTTACGACGTTTACGCAAATTTGCTCGTCAAGGTGCTGCTGAAGAGCTAGATGTTGACGGAACAATTCGGGAAACAGCCAAGCAAGGTATCTTGGATGTTCAAATGGTTCCAGAGCGCCGTAATCGAATCAAAGTATTGATGTTGTTTGATGTGGGCGGTTCAATGGATGCTCATATTGCCCAATGTGAAAAGTTATTCAGCGCAGCTAAAACAGAATTCAAAACACTTGAATACTTTTATTTCCACAATTGTCTCTATGACTATGTTTGGAAAGATAACTACCGAAGAACAGCTACGCGTATGAATACATGGGATTTGTTTCATACTTACGGACGCGACTATCGTGTAATTGTGGTAGGTGATGCCAGTATGGCACCGTATGAGCTGAAATCGGTAGGTGGCTCGGTTGAATATATGAATGATGAGGCAGGTGAAATTTGGTTACGCCGCCTACGTCAGCATTTTGATAAAACAGCATGGTTAAATCCTGAAACAGAAGGGTATTGGCATTACACACAAACAATTGGTTGGATTAAAGAGATTTTTGAAAACCATATGTATCCAATGACCCTAAAAGGCATTGAGGATTTAACGCGTTACCTTTCTCGATAAACTTGATAACTTTAATAATTTAAAATAGAGGGATGATATGCAACATCAAATTAATGGTATTGCTTTACCGAATGAACAAGGATTTTTTGGTGAGTATGGAGGGCAATTTATTCCTCCACATTTAAAAGAAGCAATGGATGAAATTAATGTTGCTTATGAAGAAATTCGCCACACACCAGAATTTCAAAATGAATTATCGGATCTCTTTGCAAATTATGTAGGTCGTCCTAGTCCTTTATTTTATGCAAAACGTCTTTCAGAACAGCTAGGCGGCGCACAAATTTATTTAAAGCGTGAAGACTTAAATCATACGGGTGCCCACAAAATTAATCACTGCTTAGGTGAAGCTTTACTTGCTAAATATATGGGCAAAAAGAAAGTCATTGCTGAAACTGGAGCAGGTCAACATGGAGTTGCTTTGGCAACAGCGTGTGCTTTAGTGGGTATTCCGTGTGAAATTCACATGGGTCAAGTTGATATTGAAAAAGAACATCCAAATGTCGTCAAAATGAAAATTTTGGGTGCACATTTGGTGGCAGTTACACGTGGTACAGCAACCTTAAAAGATGCGGTAGATAGCGCATTTGAAGAATATTTAAAAGACCCTAAAAACTTTATTTATGCCATTGGTTCTGTGGTTGGACCACATCCATTTCCTAAAATGGTTCGAGATTTTCAATCTATTATTGGTAATGAAATTAAAGATCAAACGCATCAGCGCTTTGGTAAAAATCCAGATTATGTGGTGGCATGTGTTGGTGGCGGTTCAAATGCTATCGGTGCGTTTACTGCGTTTTTAAATGATTCGGATGTAAAACTTGTTGGGGTTGAACCAGCTGGACATGGTTTAGAAACCAATATGCACTCGGCAACCTTAACTTTAGGTAAGCCAAGTCAAATTCATGGTATGGCGTGTTATGTGCTTGAAAATGAGGCTGGTGAACCTTTACCAGTGCATTCTATTGCTTCAGGACTAGACTATCCGGGTGTTGGGCCACAACATAGTTTCTTAAAAGATTTAGGTCGTGTGGAATATAGCACTGCAACCGACCAAGAATGTTTAGATGCTTTTATGACACTTTCTCGTGTAGAAGGAATTGTTCCAGCGCTTGAAAGCTCACACGCTGTTGCATGGGCAATTCGTGAAGCGCCAAAGCTGCCGAAAGAAACCATGATTGTGGTGAATCTTTCTGGACGAGGAGATAAAGACTCCGATTATGTTGCAGAAAAGCTTAAGCTTTAAGCCAACTAGAGTTCATAAGCGGTCAGTATTTAAAGGCCGCTTTTTTGTTTCAGAGACTACATATTGCGCTACTTATAAAGTTCATTATTTCTTAATTAAAACAAAGTATTCTAATTTAAAGCCGTGATTTATATAGATTGGGATGTAAAACACTGGTTCACAAGGCAAAGCGTTGCGTTGCTTTGTCTCACTCAGTAGAATAGTCACTTTGCAAAAATTGCCTTTGGAGACGCCTAAGTGGAGCGACCGACGATTAGCCCTGAACATTTACAGGAAGCTGCTGAAAATCTATCAACAATTCGGGACTTTATTCGTTTTGGGGTATCAGCATTACGTCAACATGATGCACATTTAGGACAAGGTACTGAAGATTATTTTGCAGAAAGCTCTGCATTAGTTTTACAAACCTTATCTCTTGAATGGTCAGCAGATGCAGAAATTCTAGATGCTAAGCTTTTACCAAGTGAAAAAGCAGAATTCTTAAGCTTGCTGGAGCGTCGTATTAATGACCGTATTCCAACTTCTTATTTATTAAATTTAGCTTACTTCTTCAATAAGCCATTTTATGTTGATGAACGCGTACTTATTCCTCGTTCACCAATTGCAGAGTTAATTGAGCAACGTTTTGCACCATATTGCTTAGATGAAAATGGTCAAATGCGTGAAGCACTCAACAACTTACCAGAAAATACCAAGCCTAAGACTCCGCAACGTATTTTAGACATGTGTACAGGTTCTGGTTGTATTGCTGTGGCTTTAGCTTATGCTTATCCAGATGCTGAAGTGGATGCAACAGATATTTCTAAAGAAGCTTTAGAAGTAGCTTCAATCAATGTTGAACACCACAATAAGCAATATCAAGTTGCGTTACTTGAATCTGATTTATTCGCCAAGATTCCAGCTGAAAATCAGTACGATTTAATTGTAAGTAACCCGCCATATGTTGATGCCGAAGATATGGCTGACTTACCAGAAGAGTTTTTACATGAGCCTGAACTTGCATTGGCAGCGGGTCAAGATGGTTTAGACTTAGTACGTAAAATGCTTGCTCAAGCAGCAGATTATTTGACAGAAGATGGTTTAATTGTCATTGAAGTGGGTAACTCTGAATGGGCAATGCGTCAGAACTTCAATACAATTGACTTCAACTGGCTTACTTTCCAAAAAGGCGGTTCAGGTATTTTTGCTTTGACTGCTGAACAATGTCGTCGTTATAGAAAATTATTTCCAGAACAATCTTAAGGAGTTGTACGTATGGCAGGGAACACTATTGGACAACTCTTTCGTGTAACTACATGTGGTGAATCACATGGTGTTGGCTTAATGGCAATTGTTGATGGCGTGCCACCGGGCCTTGCATTGACCGAAGAAGATCTGCAAATAGATTTGGATCGCCGTAAGCCTGGTACATCGAAATTTGCAACTCAACGCAAAGAACCTGATCAAGTTGAAATTATTTCAGGTGTATTTGAAGGGAAAACCACAGGTACTCCAATTGGTTTACTCATTCGTAATACTGACCAAAAATCGAAAGATTATGGAAATATTGCGCAAACCTTTAGACCGGGTCATGCGGATTATACCTATACACAAAAGTATGGTTTCCGTGATTATCGTGGTGGCGGTCGTTCAAGTGCTCGTGAAACTGCTATGCGCGTTGCAGCAGGCGCTATTGCGAAGAAATATTTAGCAGAAAAATTTGGTGTCTTGATTCGTGGTCACGTCACTCAAATTGGTAATGAAGTTACCGAGAAACTAGATTGGAATGAAGTTCCAAATAATCCATTTTTCTGTGGCGATGTAGATGCTGTTTCTCGCTTTGAAGCATTGGTTACTTCTTTACGTGAACAAGGCACAAGCTGTGGCGCTAAACTAGAAATTTTAGCTGAGAAAGTTCCTGTAGGTTGGGGTGAGCCTGTTTTTGACCGTTTAGATGCTGACATTGCACATGCAATGATGAGTATTAATGCGGTGAAAGGTGTGGAAATTGGTGATGGTTTTGCAGTTGCTGGACAGTTTGGTCATGAAACACGTGATGAATTGACGAGTCATGGCTTCTTAGCAAATCATGCTGGTGGAATTTTGGGTGGTATTTCAAGTGGTCAAACCATTCGTGTAGCGATTGCCCTAAAACCAACAGCAAGTATCACAACTCCGGGGAAAACGATTAATTTAAATCGTGAAGATACTGATGTATTAACTAAAGGGCGTCATGATCCGTGCGTCGGCGTTCGAGCAACTCCAATTGCGGAAGCAATGCTGGCTATTGTTTTAATGGATCATTTCCTACGCCATCGTGCTCAAAATGCAGATGTTGTTCCTCCATTTGCTCCGATTGAACCTTAGCCATAGCTCTGGTTGAATTAAGAAAAGCCACATAATTTAAAGTATGTGGCTTTTTATTTATTGATAGCAATTTTTTTAATTATATAAACTTATAAATAACTAAGTTAAGTCTACAATTTGTTCTTCATTTACAGCAATTTGATATTGATTACGACCATTTGTTTTTGCTTGATAGAGTGCATGGTCTGCGCGGCTAACAAAGGCAGAAATTGAATCATTTAAACGCGGAACAGTCGTTGCGACACCCACACTAATGGTTACATACGGTGAAACACTGCTACATGGATGAACAATTGCAATTTTTTTAATTGCGTTCATTAATCTTTCAACTTGAATTTGAGCCTGTTGTGGGTTTGTCATAGGGAAAAGAAGTAAAAACTCTTCACCACCATAACGAGCAACCAAATCTCCACTACGAGCGGCAATAGATGAAATTGCAGTAGCAATATCTCTTAAGCACTGATCACCCTTAAGATGGCCCAAGGTGTCGTTATATGACTTAAAAAAGTCGATATCGACCATCATAATGGTAAGTGATGTCTCATGACGTAGTGCACGTCGCCATTCATTATCTAGTGTTTCATCAAGATAACGTCGGTTAGCAAGCCCAGTTAAAGCATCTTGTTGTGAAAGCAAAGATAGCTGCTGCGCTTGTTGCATAAGTTCAATACGGTTGAGCTCAATCATACAGTTTTGTAAATAGTTTTCTCGGTGTTGACGGTCTGTCGCGTAAGCAAGGGTCATTCCTAAGAAACTACTAAACGTATATGAACGGTTTAAAAAGGTCCAATCAATGTCACCTTTTACATAAGTACTGACTAAAATACCAACAAAACCACCAATCCATCCGGCAATAATGGCAGTATAAAAGCGCATACCTACAGCACCGTAGATAATCACAATTGCATACATCATCGCTGCATGAAAAAGAACATTATCTTGGCCATTTTCTAAAACGTTAATTAAAATAAAGGTGATAGCAACGGCGGAAGCAGAGCCAATTCCGACATAATAATCAAACCACTGATTTAATTTTTTAATAAATGATAAAATCCATGCAATTAAAACTATTATACCCACCCAAGAATAATAGTTTAACCAGGATAAAACTTGTTCAGTCGGTAAAACTTGGTATATACCAAAGCTTAAAAATAAATATAATATTAAAATAATAGGTGCTCTATAGCGAAACTCATAGGCCGCACCTTCTTGATATTGAAAACGATAAATCGTTTCAAGTTGCTTTGGAAACCTGAGGAAATTTAATCCGCGTGTGGTTAATAAATCTATTTGTTCCTGTCCCAATATATTGGAACCTTGCAACTTCATAATTAATGCTCTCTATATTGGAAGTTGGCATAAAATGAGACTTGGTTTATTAAAGTTCCATCTAAAAGTATTGGTTATATAATGTGTGGATTATTTAAAAATAATAATACAGATTTTTTAAAAAAGTAATGATTTTTATACTCTCTAATTGTGATAAAAATCACGACATTTCAATGATTAGCGTCACAATTATCTAAAGACCCCAAACCTTTGAGAAAAAATGACAAATGGTCGATTAAAGATTGTATCTTTATCATTTTCGGATAGACTTATAGCCGTGAAGTACAGATGATTGCTGTCATATAAATAGGAAAATTAGCAATGACTGCTTTAAATCAATATGGAATTAATTTAGAAATTACAGCGCATAATGAATGGTCTCAGCGATTTTGGGATGATCTTTTACCAGTTAAGGAGCGAGTCAGTAAACATCCGTTTTTTACTGAAATGGCCAATGGGGGATTGAGCCTAGAGAGTTTCCGTTATGCATTACTTAATTTCTATCCATTAGTAGCGCACTTTCCATCATATATGGCTGGTGCATTAGCTAAAGCGACTGCTTTTGCTGAACCAGGTGTAACGGAAGCACGAGACTGGTTAATTCAAAATATTAAAGTCGAAGAACGCCATTTGCGGTGGTATCGTGATTGGGCTAAAGGTTTTGGATTAACTATAGAACAGCTTGATAGCGTGAGACCGCCGGCTGCAATGAATGCGGTGAACCATTTTCTATGGAACATGAGTCATCGTGGTAATTTAGCTGAATGTTTAGCTGCCACCAACTTAGCAATTGAATGGGCGACAGGTGACTGGTCTATTCAAGTCTATAAAGGTATTCATGCTTATACAGATCACCCTGAAGTTACGATTGATAAGCGCTCTTTAGCTTGGTTGCGTGCCCATGCGCATTATGATGATTTACATCCTTATGAAGCCATGGAGTTGATTAAACGTTTGTCGAATGACCGCCCCGATTGGCAGCAAAAAGCATTTCATGCTGCTGAAGAAGGATTGCGTTATTATGAGCTGGCTTTAGATGATTGCTATAGGATACAGCTTAAAGCTTCTGCTTAAACTGATCTTGAAAAGGGAGAATATTTATACAATATTCTCCCTTTTATTTTATTCAAGCAATTTTAAAAGCTTTACTCTATAAGGTGTATCCTCAGGTAATAATTCAAGTAAGCGTTCAACAGCATCAACTCGATCAGGCACACGACTGACTACACGTAACAGTTGATCTATATCATCAATTTGATAAATCACATGGCTCAATCGAGCATCAAAACAATCTCTCCAAGCGCATAAGAATGGGCTTTCTGATTTGGCTAAAAAACTACCTCTGTAGAGTGTTAAAGTGGTTGCAGTAAACCCTAAGTTTAACGCCTGCTCAGCCATAAGAAAGTCACATTGAATTTCACAGTTGAGTCTATATGGCCGTGACTCGATAACATCTGGAATTAAGTTTCGAAGTTGAGAGAGTTCAGATTTTAATGTGGTTGTACTCACTGGGCGGTCGCCATATAAAGCGTAGTGCAGTTCTTCTAAGTTTATACCTTCTGGACACAAGGCAAGAATACATAATATTTCGATTTGACGCTGCGTGAGTGTTAAGCCATGTTGATTGTATTGAATTTTAGGTGTGCCTAGAGCCTTAATATATAAAATGTTTTTTTGATGAAGTTGAATGGCTTGTTTTACAAGATCTGCACAGCGTTCAACTGCTAAAATTCCAAGTGAATTATGCTTTTGATACTTAGTTGATAAGTTCATAATGCCATAAAACTGGCCTGTGTTTGCATCGGTGATTGGGGCTGCATAACATACCCAGTCTCTAACGCTGTTCATCTGGTTTTCGTGTGAGTAAACACAGCTTGCTGAATGTGTATTTAGGGCAAGACCAATTGCATTTTGACCAACCGCTTGAGTGGACCATTGCCCACCTTCAACAAAGTGAACTTGTTCAGCAGATGAACGCATAGGTGTACTACTCCATGTCCAGAGTAAAGTACCGTGAGGATCTGTCACGCCAATTGCCATATCCGCATCTTCAGCAATATGCATCAAATTTCTATGGCACTCTTGGATTGAACGACCAAATAAGGAATGTTGCCATTCCTGATCAAGGTCAAATAAAGGGGCTGCATCTAAATCGAGTGATGGCTTTTTCACTGAATAGGCTGTTTCAGAGGTTATTTCCGTTCTAAAGAAAGACGGAAGGTTATCTGTAGAAGGCAATAATAGTTGTTTTGACATATCCATATCGAAATTCCTTTATCGTTGAAATGACGTATCCTTAGCCGCTCAACAGGTTTAACTTTATTATTGTGACAATTTCCTCTTATTTCATTTACCTTAAATAGTTTTAATGGGTTTGACCATTAGCCAATTGGATAAGTTTTGTTATTTCGGATTGCGCTAAGACAAAACATCTTCTCTTGAAAATGGCTTCGGTACAGGTTCTCCAAAGTATTGCCGATCGGCAAAATAGCTAGAACGTACCATTGGTGCACTCCAAATATTTTTAAAGCCTAAACGCTTTCCATGCTGAGTGTATCTTTCAAATTCTTTTAAATGGACAAAACGATGAATAGGGGCATGTGACTTTGAGGGCTGTAGATATTGCCCAATAGTGATTAAATCTACATCGTGATCTTTTAAATCATTGAGTAGAGCAAGCACCTCAGCTTCAATTTCTCCTAATCCAACCATCAGACCACATTTGGTTTTAATATCTGGACAGTATTTCTTAAAACGTTTTAATAAATTTAACGAATGCTGATAGTCCGAACCAGGGCGCATCGCACTATATAAACGCGGTACTGTCTCAATGTTATGATTAAACACATCGGGTGGCGATAAACTTAATGTCGAAAGTGCAGTTTCTAAACGACCACGAAAGTCTGGAACTAAAATTTCAATCAGCGTGTCTGGACAACGGTTTCTGATTTCTTCAATGCATTTTACAAAATGTGCTGCACCACCATCGTGTAGATCATCGCGGTCTACAGAGGTAATCACGACATATTTTAAGTTTAAGTTTGCGACCGTTTCTGCCAGATGCTTAGGTTCATTTTCATCTAAAGGCATTGGACGACCATGAGCTACATCGCAGAAAGGGCATCGTCTTGTACAAATATCTCCCATAATCATAAATGTTGCCGTACCGCCACCAAAACACTCAGGTAGATTTGGGCATGCGGCTTCTTCGCAAACACTATGTAGTTTTTGTTGACGTAATAAATTTTTGATACGTTGAATTTCTTCGAAATCCGTTATTTTTGCTCGAATCCATTCTGGTTTTTTAGGTAATTCTTCGGTAGGTAAAATCTTAATCGGAATACGAGAAACTTTATCTATTCCTCTTAATTTAATACCTGCCTCTATTTGCCTTTTTAAGTTCATATATAAAATTCCATTTTATATTAAATTCATTTGAAATTAGGTTGTGTATAATAGAATCTTAATTTATAAAATAATAAAAAATGAATTTATTAATACACACAGTACACAGCAAATATTATAAATTAACAAAGGTTGGTTAAAGGTTTGTTTTATAAGTTAATGAAATGAATTAAAATTTTTTGATTTTATTTTTGCATTGTAAGTTTGTGAAAAATAAAAACTAATAGTTAAAAAACTTATTTAAAACTTTTTAGTCTAATAGCATATTAAATTAAATTGAGCTTTATTGTTTATAGAGAAATATATATCTCTCGCTGAAACTTGGTTGATTTTCAATAATCAAGATAATAAAGGAAAAGGATATGCAATTAACGGAAGAGCAATTACTCGCAGCATACAAACGCATGCGTGATATTCGTGAATTTGAGGATCGACTTCACGAAGAAAATACCAATGGTGATATTCCCGGTTTTATTCATTTATATAGCGGAGAAGAAGCTGTTGCAGTCGGGATTTGCGAAAACTTAACCGACAAAGACTATATCACTTCAACACACCGTGGACATGGACACTGTATCGCAAAAGGCTGTGACATTCACGCCATGATGCTGGAAATTTTCGGTAAAGATGACGGACTATGCCGTGGAAAAGGCGGTTCTATGCATATTGCCGATTTAGATAAAGGTATGCTTGGTGCCAACGGGATTGTGGGTGGTGGGCCTCCTTTAGCAATTGGTGCAGCGTTGACAGCGAAAACCTTAAAGACTGGCGGCGTCGGACTGTCTTTTACAGGTGACGGCGGTTCAAACCAAGGTCTTACTTTTGAAGCAATGAACATGGCGGTTGTGCTTAAACTTCCAGTGATTTTCGTTTTTGAAAATAACGGTTTTGGCGAGGGGACTGGTCATGATTACGCTGTAGGAAGTAAGGACATAGCTGGTCGTGCAGCAGGTTTTGGTTTACCTGCGGTTAAAGTTGATGGTACAGACTTCTTTGCTGTCTATGAAGCTGCTCAAACTGCCATTGAACGTGCACGTCGTGGTGAAGGACCAAGCGTGATTGAAACCATTACAAACCGTTTTTATGGCCACTTTGAAGGTGACCCTGGCTTGATTCGTTCTAAGGAAGAAGTCGAGTTTATTAAAGAAAACAAAGATCCTTTGAAAATTTTCCGCGAAAAAGTCAAAGGCAAAATTGATGATGCCAAACTAGACGAGATTGATGCAGCTTCAAAGGCAAATGTTGATGATGCCGTTGCAAAAGCTCGTGCTGCGGCATATCCAAAACCAGAACAACTCCTTACCGACGTCTATGTCTCTTACTAAAGGAATAGTAAAGATGCCAAATAAAAATTTTCGTAATGCAATTAAAGAAGCCATTGAATCAGAAATGCGCCGCGACCCAACCGTATTTGTTGTTGGTGAAGATGTTCGCGGTGGACACGGCGGTAAAAACACTGAAGACAACCAGTTAGAAGGTTTCGGTGGGGTACTTGGCGTAACCAAAGGCTTATGGACAGAATTTGGTTCGGAACGTGTTATTGATACGCCAATTACCGAGTCTGCAATTATCGGTATGGCCGCGGGTGCTGCTGCAACAGGTTTACGTCCTGTTGCCGATTTAATGTTTATGGATTTCTACGGCGTGTGCCATGACATGCTCTATAACCAAGCCGCTAAATTCCGTTATATGTTTGGCGGAAAGGCAAAAGCACCCATGGTTGTACGTGGCATGATTGGCGCAGGTTTTTCTGCGGCAGCCCAGCATTCTCAGTCACCATATAACGTATTTGCCGCGGTTCCGGGCTTAAAAGTTGTAGTTCCATCTAGCCCATATGATGTGAAAGGGCTGTTAATTCAGGCTATTCGTGATGATGACCCTGTGGTGTTCTGCGAGCATAAAATGCTTTATGACATTAAAGGCGAAGTTCCTGATGAGGCCTATACCATTCCTTTTGGTGTAGCAAATTACACCCGTGAAGGGACAGACGTGACCATTATTGCTTTAGGCCTGATGGTACACCGCGCCAATGAAGTAGCAGACAAACTGGCAAAAGATGGTATTTCGGTTGAAGTAGTAGACCCTCGTACGATTTCCCCTCTGGATGAAGAAGGAATTTTAGAGTCTGTTGCGTCGACTGGACGAGTGGTTATTGTGGATGAATCAGCAGCACGCTGTGGTTTTGGACATGATGTGGCTGCACTAATCGCCCAAAAAGGTTTCCACTATTTGAAAGCACCTGTTGAACTCGTAACGCCACCACATACGCCTGTTCCATTCTCTCCAGTTTTAGAAAAAGAATGGATTCCAAGTGTAGAGCGTATTGAGCAAGCTGTGCGAAAAACATTGGAGGCTTAGGATGAGCGAAATTAAAACGCTGGAGATCCCAAAATGGGGATTATCCATGGAAGAAGGTACGATCGCCCAATGGTTGATTAAAGAGGGTGATGGCTTTAATAAGGGCGATGAGATTTGTGAAATTGAAACCACAAAAATCGTCAATGTGTTAGAAGCGCCTTTTGCTGGAACGCTCCGTAAAATTTTAGCAAAAGACGGTGATACTTTACCTGTTGGTGGTCTTATTGCCGTATGTGCTGATAGTGAAGTTTCTGATGCAGAAATTGAAAAGTTTATCGCATCACTAGGTGGTTCAGCAGCTCAAGCACCTGCAGCACCTTCGGAGCAAAGTAAAGCAGAAACATCTGCACCTATTGTTGAAAAAGCAGAACAGCCACAGACTTTAACAGCTAGCGCTCCAGCTCCTGAAAAGGTAGCGAAAGATGATTACGCTGTACCAGAGTCATTACTAGGTTATCAAATATCTAATGAGCTGTTTGTAACACCGCATGCGTTAAAGCTTGCAGAAAAGTACAATGTAAACTTGGCAAAAGTTACAGGTTCTGGTCGTGAAGGACGTATTAGTGTTCAAGACATCCAGAAGGCTGTACAAGCTGCTGGTGGTCAGTGGCCTGATGTTAAGCAGCAAACTCAAGCTAAAGTAGTTAAATCTACTGCCGATGATAGCCAAGTTTTAGCGACACCTGTAGCACGCCGTTTAGCAAAACAGTGGGGCATTAACCTAAATGATTGCCGTGTTTCAGGTACTCGTGGCCGTGTCTGTAAAGAAGATGTTGAGGCAGTTTACTATCGTAACAACCCAATGCCAGTAAATGAACAATCTGTGCAATGTGCTGCTCAAGCACAATCGACCGTTACTACTGTCGCGATGAATGGGATGCGTAAGGCGATTGCTTCACGGCTACAGGCTGCAAAACGTAATGCACCACATTTTCGCTTAGTGGTCGATCTAAACGTAGAAGCTTTGCAAAATTTACGTAAGCAGATTAATGAGACTGTTCCACAAGTGAAACTTTCTATTAATGACATGCTAATTAAGGCAGCGGCAGCGGCGCTGATTAAAGTACCTGAGGTGAATGTTCAATTTGATGAGGCGACTCAATCAATTTTACAGTTCTCTCAAGCGGATATTTCGGTGGCTGTAGCGATTCCAAACGGTTTAATTACACCGATTGTAAAAGCAGCAAATCAGAAGTCATTAGCACAGATTTCCGATGACATGCGTGATTTGGCAACGCGTGCCAAGACTGGCAAGTTACAACCTGATGAGTTTCAGGGCGGCAGCTTTAGCATTTCAAATTTAGGAATGTTAGGCATTAAAGAGTTCGATGCCATTATTAATCCACCGCAAGGTGCAATTATGGCATTAGGTGCTTCTGAATCACGTGCTGTTGTTGAAAATGGCAATGTAGTGGTTCGTGAGATTGTCACAGCGACATTGTCTTGCGATCACCGAGTCATTGATGGTGCAGTTGGGGCGAAATTCTTGGCCAGCTTTCAGCAGTTTGTTGAAAACCCTGCTTTAATTTTGGTGTAGGAGAACCCGCATGTCAGAAGCTCAATTTGATTTAATTGTGATTGGCGCGGGACCGGGTGGGTATGTGGCTGCAATTCGTGCAGCCCAGCTCGGGTTAAAAACCGCAATTGTAGAAGAGCAACATTTAGGCGGAATTTGTCTAAATTGGGGCTGTATTCCAACTAAAGCTTTGCTTGCAGGGGCAGAGCTTGCAAACCAGTTTAAACATGCTGGACAGTTTGGTTTTCAGGTATCCCAACTCGATTTTGATATTCAAAAGCTTGTGCAACATAGCCGACAAGTGTCAGCTCAATTAGTACAAGGCATCGACTACCTGCTGAAAAAGAATCATGTGACAGTGCTTAATGGCCGTGCTCAACTTACGGCTAAAGAAAAACTTGAAGTGACAGATGCTCAAGGTAAAAGTCAGGCTTTGAGTGCACCGCATATTATTTTGGCAACTGGAGCTAAAGCTCGACATGTTCCTCAGCTTCCTGTCGATGGAACCTATGTCTGGAGCTATAAAGAGGCTCTTGTTCCAGAGCAGTTACCGAAAAGTTTACTGGTTGTAGGTTCAGGTGCAATTGGTAGTGAGTTTGCGAGCCTTTATCAAGACTTGGGTTGTCAGGTCACGCTTATTGATTTAGCCAAGCAGATTTTACCAACTGAAGATGCGGAAGTTGCTCAATTTGTTAGAAAGCAATTTGAACAAAAAGGCATGAAAGTCTTAACCGATGCTGTTGTTCAAAGTATTCAAATTGAAAATGATCAAGTCCACTGTGTAATTGAAACGGCAAATGACGTTCAAACCCTTGTTTTTGACCGTGTGCTTTCGGCAATTGGTGTACAGCCGAATACCACAGGGTTAGGACTAGAACGTTTAGGTGTAGAACTTAATCCACAAGGTTTTGTGGCAATTGATGACTATTGTAAAACCAACGTAGCAGGGCTTTATGCCATTGGTGACGTGGCTGGAGCACCGTGTCTTGCCCACAAAGCAAGCCACGAAGCCATGATATGTGTCGAGAAAATCGCTGGTGTGATAAACGTCCATTCACTCGACCGTAGTCAGATACCGGGTTGTATTTTTACACATCCACAAGTGGCCAGTATTGGTTTAACGGAAAATGCAGCAAAAGCTCAGAATTTACCTATACGAATCGGAAAGTTCTCTTTAACTGCAAATGGCAAAGCTTTGGCAATTGGAGATGCGTCAGGTTTTGTGAAAACTATTATTCATGCAGAAACGGGCGAACTGCTTGGTGCACATATGGTAGGCCATGAAGTAACCGAACATATCCAAGGATTTGCTATTGCCAAATACCTAGAAGCAACTGATGAAAGTTTAGCTCAAGTGATTTTCCCGCATCCAACATTATCAGAAGCTATGCATGAATCCATTCTAGCTTCAATGCAACGAGCGATTCATATGTAAAAATTCTGCATTTACAGGAGTTGAACATGGTTAAGGGATTAAAAAATAAAGTTGTTTTAGTGACGGGGGCAGCTCAAGGCATTGGCCGTGGGATTGCCCTGCGCTTGGCGCAAGAAGGGGCACATATTGCATTAGTGGATATGAAACAAGATCGACTGAACGATGTGCAGCAGGAAATTCACGCTTTAGGTGTATATGCGAGCACATTTATTGCCGATGTCAGTGACCGCGAGCAAGTGTATGCCGCTATAAATCATGCTGAGCAGACACTTGGCGGGTTTGATGTCATGATTAATAATGCTGGAATCGCTCAAGTTCAAGCGATTGCCGATATCACACCTGATGAATTTCAAAAAATTGTTGATATCAATATTGGTGGAGTGCTGTGGGGCATACAGGCTGCAGCAGCAAAATTTAAGCAACGCCAACATAAAGGTAAAATCATTAATGCCTGTTCAATTGCAGGCCACGACGGATTTGCTTTACTCGGTATTTACTCGGCAACCAAATTTGCGGTACGAGCACTTACGCAAACTGCGGCAAAAGAATATGCCAGTCATGGTATTACGGTAAATGGATATTGCCCCGGAATTGTCGGAACTGACATGTGGCTTGAAATTGATAAACGTTTTGCTGAAATTACGGGTGCCGCAATTGGTGAAACTTATAAAAAGTATGTAGAAGGCATTGCTTTAGGTAGAGCCCAAACACCAGATGATGTAGCTGCATTAGTTGCTTTTCTGGCAAGTGAAGATTCGGACTATATTACAGGTCAATCCATTTTAACGGACGGTGGAATAGTCTATCGCTAAAACAACATCCTGATTTGAGGGAGATAATAATGAAAGCAGCGCGTTTTTATGACAGAGGTGATATTCGTATTGAAGATATCCCTGAACCAAAAGTCAGTCCTGGCACTGTAGGCATTAAGGTAGCTTGGTGTGGAATCTGTGGTACAGATTTGCACGAATTTATGGAAGGGCCAATTTTTATTCCACCGTGCGGACATCCGCATCCTATTTCAGGCGAATCTGCGCCGATTACTATGGGACATGAATTTTCAGGGGTGGTCTATGCCGTAGGTGAAGGTGTTAATGATATTGAAATTGGTCAACATGTGGTGGTAGAGCCTTATATTGTGGCCGATGATGTACCGACTGGACCGGGCGATAATTATCATCTTTCCAAAAATATGAACTTTATTGGTTTAGGTGGTCGTGGAGGTGGTTTATCGGAAAAAATTGCAGTTAAACGCCGTTGGGTACACCCAATTTCCAATAAAATTCCACTGGATCAGGCAGCCTTAATTGAACCGTTATCGGTGGGTCACCATGCTTTCGTGCGTAGTGGTGCAAAGGCTGGTGATATTGCACTGGTTGGCGGTGCTGGGCCAATTGGTTTATTGCTTTCGGCAATTTTAAAAGCGAAAGGTCTTAAAGTCATCATTACCGAATTAAGTGCCAAACGTAAAGAAAAAGCCAAAGAGTCGGGAGTCGCAGATTATATTTTAGACCCATCTGAAGTTGATGTTGTTTCTGAGGTTATGAAAATTACCAATGGCGATGGTGTCGATGTCGCATTTGAATGTAGTAGCGTTAACAAGGTATTAGATACTTTAGTTGCAGCAGTGAAACCAACTGGTGTGATTGTCATAGTTTCGATTTGGAGCCACCCAGCATCAATTAATGTGCATAGTGTGGTAATGAAAGAGCTTGATGTACGAGGCACAATTGCCTATGTAAATGACCATCAGGAGACGATCAAACTGGTTGAAGAAGGTAAAATAAATCTTGAACCTTTTATTACGCAGCGTATTCAACTGGATGATTTGATTTCACAAGGTTTTGAAACCTTAATTCATAACAATGAGTCGGCAGTTAAGATTATTGTACAACCCTAAATAGAAACTTAAACATGTAAAAAAGAGCGAATCATCGCTCTTTTTTATTAAAGTAAATTGTTGTTTTTGGCTTCAATAATAGGAGGTAATGGCTGTCCTAAAGAGCTTAAAGATTCTCGCTCAATCAAACGTACAATAGAATCGAGCGGTAAATCATTTTCTTGCAAACCGAAAGGTTCTTCAATTTGAGCACTTAAAGCATCTAGCCCTAAAAACATATAAGCGATTAAGCCAACAATAAGCGGTGTCCAAATACCTAAAGCTGCTTCAAGGCTAAACGGTAATATGAAACAGAAACAATAAACAGCGCGATGTAAAAGTACAGAATAAGAGTAGGGTAAAGGTGTACCGGCAATACGGTCACAACCTGCTTGAATATTGCCTAACTCAATAATATGTCGACTTAGCGTGCTATAGATAATGTCACTAATTTCGCCGTCCTTTAGTATTTTAACTAAATCTTTTTGAATGTTTTCGAGTACAAACTGCGGTGCATTAATATGATCATTTAAATAATCGAGTGAAGAGTTATTTAAATAAGCATGTTCAAGAAATTTGGTCGGCTCAGCGGTTTGCTGGCGCAGTCGATCACGTAGTAAATTACTAAAAATTAAGACCTGATGAATTAAATGTTCACGTTGTTCATTAGATAGAACATGGCTGTCTCTAACAATGTGTCTGGCATTCGCAATTAATGCACCCCAAAGTTTGCGGCCTTCCCACCAACGGTCATAACAGGCGTTATTTCTAAAACCCGTACAAATGGAAAGAATCACACCAAAGATTGTAAATCCAATTGCGGGTACAGTAGGAATTTGAATCCAATGATAATAAGAAAGCCAAACTACACATGCTGAAATAAATACAACAAAACTCAATGCTGGCAAGACCTTGGGTAGAACAGTTCCTTTCCATGCAAATAAGAGTTTAAAAACGTTGCTTTTATCGCGAACAATCATAGAAAGCCTTTGAATTTAATGGAACTAACCAACTACAATATGATACGCCTTAGATCTAACAAATACCTAGCTAAAGCTTATGTTTTTGTCTATATCGCCAAAGCGTTGTACGGCTAATACCAAAAATATTAGCAACCATATTCAGGTTATGGTCATATTTTTCTAAAGCAGCTTGTACATTTTCTGGACTAAGCTCGGTATTTGTCTCAGGCAATTTAACGTAATCGTCAGCATTTAAAAGTTCATTTGGTAAGTCTTCAACTTCAATCTCATCCTTACCATTTGCCATCGTTAATGCATAAAGTAGGGTGTTTTTAAGCTCGCGAACATTTCCCGGCCAGTCATAATTTAAAAGAACTTGCATAGCTTTTTGATTGACATGATGAGGCATGGTGTCGAGTTGAGTTGAGCTTTCTTTTAAAATCTGATCGACAATCAGTGGAATATCGACTTTTCGTTCTCTGAGTGGTGGTATAAAAATTGGAATTACGCGTAAACGGTAAAGTAAATCATGACGGAATCGTCCGGCTTTAGCTTCTTCGCGTAAAGCTTTATGTGTTGCAGTAATAATTCGGACATTGGCTTGAATCGGTTTTTCACCACCGACAGGCGTAAATTCACCTGTTTCTAGCACCCGTAATAATTTAGCTTGAAGCTCTAAAGGAATCTCGGCAATTTCATCCAGAAACAGTGTTCCACCAGCGGCACGTTCAAACACGCCTTTATGGTCACGAATTGCTCCTGTGAAAGCACCTTTAACATGTCCAAACAGCTCACTTTCTAAAATATTGGCATTGAGAGCAGCACAGTTAATCGCTACAAAAATTTTGTTTTTGCGCTGGCTATAATCGTGAATGGCTTTTGCTACCAATTCTTTACCACTCCCAGATTCACCGCGGACAAGCACTGGAAATTCAGTAATAGCTACTCTTTGAATAATCGAAAACATACGAGCCATTTCTGGTGAGCAGCTATTAAAAACTTTGGCTAAGTCTTTCAATTGCTCTGTTATTTCTAACGGTTCTGTAATGTCATTTTCATTGCTTATCGGCTGTAAAATATGTAGCTTCCCAATAATCCGATGCTCGGCAATATAAATATCATGTTCTTGATAGATAAATCGCTTTCTAACTTTAGGAGTATTAATTTCAAGATATTGATTGTGATGATCTTGAGTAAGCGCTGCCATGCTCTCGACAGAAATATCATCTGTGTTAAATTTATAGTGAATTGCGTGAGTCGTTGTGTCTGCTAAAAACAGACTCGCATTTGGGAATAAAGCCTTAAGTTGCTCAAATAAAATATAAAAATCTTGTTCTGACTCAAAATTTAGCTTTGCCATTTCACATGTTTCACAATCGTTTCATTGAAACATACTTGAGTTTCACAGAAACATCAAGAAAAGTTTATATTCTGATTCTAATTTTAAATTTTTAATTAACTATATGATTTTTAAACTTATTATTTAAATAAAAATAATTGGCATTGTATTTGCAAAATATAGGATAGAAATAAATTATCGGGGTATAAATCATGTTCTTTAAGCAATTTTTTGAACAAGAAAGTTCGACTTATACATATATGCTTGGATGTGAAGAAACACGAGAGGCTGTTTTAATTGACCCAGTTGCATCAGATATAGAAATCTATGCAAAAGCATTAGAAAAGCATCAATTTACGCTCATCTATACCTTAGATACACATGTTCATGCAGATCATATTACTGCTGCAAATTTACTGCGTGAACGTTTTCATTGTAAATCGGTTTTACATAGAAGTTCAGATGTAAGTTGTGGAGATATTCTTATTACAGATGGTTGTACGCTGAAACTAGGCAAACTTAGTATTGAAGCACGTTATACACCAGGTCATACCAATGCTTGTACGAGTTATTTGGTGGGAAATATGGTTTTCACTGGTGATGCATTATTAATTGATGGCTGTGGTCGAACCGACTTCCAGCAGGGAAATGCGGGCACACTTTATGACAGTATTCATAAACAACTTTTTAGCTTGCCTGACGACACTATTGTGTATCCGGGACACGATTATAAAGGTCGTTTATCTTCAACCATTGGCAATGAACGTTTAAATAACTCACGTATAGGCCAGAATCGTTCGCGTGAAGATTTTATTAAATTAATGAATAATTTAAATCTTCCATATCCAAAGCAGATCGATAAAGCACTTCCTGCTAATCAGGCCTGCGGCTCAATTTCACAATCATAAGGTGGCAATATGGAAATTAAACGAGTTAATCAAGAATTTTATGTTGCTGCTCAAATCACCGCTGATGATGTCGCAAAAATTGTAGATCAGGGAGTAAAGACTCTGATATGTAACCGCCCGGATGGAGAAGGTGCAGACCAACCCAATGTGATTGAAATTGAAGAAGCAGCTCAGCGACATGGCCTAAAGGTAATTTATCAACCTGTTAGCAGTGGCAAAATTACCGATCAACAAGTTGCCGAGTTTAAACAGCTTTATCAGAATGCCCAAAAACCTGTTTTAGCGTATTGCCGTTCTGGTATGCGTGCAATCAGTTTATGGGCTTTGGCCGAAGTTGCTCCAAAAGATGCAGCACTGTTAGTTGAATCTGGTAATAAACTTGGTTTTAACTTAAAAGGCCTCGTTCCTCGTATTTTAAAACGCGATCACGAACCAAGCTCAGTTCCTTGCTATAGCGTTGTGATTGTGGGAGCAGGCGCAGCTGGAATTTCTGTAGCATCGAGTTTACTGTCTCGTGAACCTCATTTGGATATTGTCATTATTGATCCGGCAGATACCCATTATTATCAACCAGGATGGACCATGGTGGGTGGCGGCATTTTTAAACCGCAAGTTACTGCACGCTCCATGGCAAGTGTGATTCCTTCAAAAGTGAAATGGATGAAAGCTGCGGTTGCTGGATTCGACCCTGAGCATAATCAGGTTATTTTGGAAGGATGCCAGCCCATTCAATATAAAGCTTTAGTCGTCTGTCCCGGTTTAAAACTCAATTGGCATGGCATTGAAGGTTTAGTCGAAACCTTAGGTAAAAATGGGGTAACGTCTAACTATCGTTATGATCTAGCGCCGTATACATGGGAACTGGTGCAACAGCTAAACGGTGGAAAGGCTATCTTTACTCAACCGCCTATGCCAATTAAATGTGCTGGTGCTCCTCAAAAAGCAATGTATCTTTCAGCCGACTACTGGTTAAAGCAAGGCAAATTAAAAGATATCTCTGTACATTTTTATAACACCGGCGGTGTTTTATTTGGTGTGAAGGAATATGTGCCTGCACTCATGCAATACGTCGAAAAATATGGCTCTGAACTTCATTTTAATCATCAACTGGTCAAAGTAGATGGGCCTGCAAAAAAAGCATGGTTTAAGTTAGTAAACGATGAAAATGCAGTATTGGTCGAGACCGATTTCGATATGTTGCATGTTGTTCCACCGCAACAAGCGCCAGACTTTATTCGTGCAAGTACTCTTACTGATGAAGCAGGCTGGGTGAGTGTGAATCCTCAAACCTTACAACACACACAACATACCAATATTTTCGCTTTAGGTGATGTGATGAATGCGCCTAATGCCAAAACGGCTGCTGCTGCACGCGCACAAGCTCCGATCGTCGCTGTGAATGTGATAACGCAGCTCAAGGGTGAACAAAACTTCTGTGAATACAATGGGTATGGCTCATGTCCACTCACAGTAGAGCGTGGAAAAATCGTTCTAGCCGAGTTTGGTTACGGCGGTAAATTGCTTCCTAGTTTTCCAAAATGGGTGATTGATGGACAAAAACCATCTCGTTTGGCTTGGTTGCTTAAAGAACAGATTTTGCCACCGATTTACTGGCAAGGCATGCTCAAAGGTCGCGAGTGGATGGTCAAACCTGAGCGAGGATAAGTAAAGCAACGCTTTACCCGAGCGCAAGACGAGAGCTGTGCTCGAGTGGAAGAGGATAAACAAGCAACGCTTTATCCTGAGAAGCGGTTGAAGCTTCGCAAGAAGGCGAAAGCTGTGCTTGAGCGGAAGAGGTTAAGTAAAGCAACGCTTTGTCCTGAGAAGCGGCTAAAGCTTCGCAAGAAGATGAGAATTTGCTTACTCATTAAATGGCAGTCCACAGCAAATGAAATATATGCAATTTTAGGCTTTTGATATGTTACTACTTGTCGTTGAAGGCATTGTGATTGGCTTTTTACTTGGTCTTACTGGTGCGGGTGGCGGTATTCTCGCTGTACCCGCACTCATGACAAGTCAAGGCTGGACAGTGGCTCAAGCAGCGCCTATTGGTTTGCTGGCTGTCGCGCTATCTACCCTGATTGGGACTATTGAAGGCTTATTTAAAAAGATTGTGCGCTATCGCGCTGCAATCTGGATAGCAATTATTGGTACTCCAATGGCCCATATTGGAATCTTAATATCCAATACGATTTCACCTGTCTGGCTCATGTTAATGTTTAGCTTGGTTATGTTTACAGTGGGTTATCGACTCATCAGTAATCGAGTTTCAGATTTCCATAACCCGCCGTGTCAGGTCAATCCAAGTACAGGGCGATTTATCTGGAATTTTAAAACTGGAGGTGTACTTGCCGGCATTGGAATTATTGCAGGGCTTTTAACTGGTATGCTAGGTGTTGGTGGTGGCTTTGTAATTGTACCAGCGCTTAGAAAAGTCACAAATTTGGATATGCATAGCATTGTTGCAACTTCACTTATGATTATTTTTCTCATTAGTGGCATAAGTATTGTAATGCATATTGCAGAGGGTTTTCATTATCCAGTCGCCATTACCAGTACATTTGCTCTCGCATGTGTAGCAGGCATGCTATTAGGTCGCCGAGCCATTCTCTTTATTCCACCTGCGATTGTACAAAAAGTCTTTGCTTTAATGGTTTTTGCTGTCGCAATTTATATGGTTATTAAGATTGTTAATCTAACAAATATCTGAGCGATATAGTATTTTAACTTATCTATATAAATACAAAGTTTCCAGAGATGATGCATTGAAATTGTCTATGGAAACTTTTGATTTAAATCATATAAATTTTTGAGAAAGCGATATGAAGCGAGTTAACGTGGCAATTTGTGGTTTTGGACGGATTGGGCAACAAATTGCAGAGCTTCTTTTAAATCGATCGACATACTATAAACAAAAATATCAAGTTGATGCCCGTTTAGTGGGTGTCTGTAATTCATCTTCAGGTTTAATTGACCAAGATGGTTTACAAGCTTCAAAGTGGCTAGATAAAGCACAATATCGAGCAGGTCTCACTGAACAAAAGTTTTTACAACAGGTTCAGGCGGATGTCATTATTGAGACTGGCCCAAGTGATTATGTGACAGGTGGAAAAGGCCTATTTTATTTAAATTATGCTTTAACACATAACATGAATGCGATTGCAGTATCTAAAGGTGCTTTAGTCGTAGAAGGTAAAAAACTAATTAACTTGGCACATCAGCACAATAAAAAACTATTTTTTAGCGGCGCGACGGCTGCGGCTTTACCGACTGTTGATTTGTTTGAATATAACTTGGCTGGTTGCCAAATTTTAGAAATAGAAGGTGTGTTTACAGGCACCACAAATTTTATTTTGAATGATATGTTGCAACACGAATGTGCATTTACAGAATCTCTTGAAAAAGCTCAAGTAAAAGGTATTACGGAACCTGACAGTTCTTTCGATGTAGATGGATGGGATACCGCTGCTAAAATTACAATACTAGCCAATACTGTTTTGGGAGCTGATATAAAAATTAAAGATATTCCAAGACAAGGAATCAGTCATGTAACTGCCGATCATATACGTGATTGGAAAAATGAAAATCTAACTCCTCGTTTGGTTGGTTTTATTCATATTAAAAATCAGCAAATTCAAACGGGTGTTGAATTAAGACTAGTTGCAGCAAATCATCCTTTTGCTCATTTGCAAGGTTCTAATAAATGCATACGAGTGTTAACGCAAGAGATGGGTGAGTTTGTGGTCAGTGGAGGGGCATCTGCGCCTTTAGCTACAGCAGCTGCAGCTTTAAAAGATTTCGAGTTATTGCTAAAAACGGGCTGTTAAAATTAATTATGATTTATAAAAAAGCAGGCTTAGGCCTGCTTCTCACAACTTTTTTGACTATTAAATAACTTTTTTCCAATTTCTAACTTACTAAACATTAAGTAATTGCCAAGTAAAATTAATAAAATTCCAAGTACAGCATTTAAAGTCCACTCATATCCTTCAAAGAAAGTAGAAACTGTTAAAGCAACTAAAGGGAAGAGCAACGTGCTATAAGCTGCTTTGGCTGCGCCAATTCGTCCAACCAGAGAAAAATAAGCAGAGAACCCAATAACTGTACCAAAAACAGCCAAGTAAAGTACCGAACTTAAGAATGGGAAATTCATCGGTGGCATTAAATCTTGTCCTGTAAATAAAGCTAGACTTAACATCACCAATGCACCATAAGTCATGGCATAACAGTTTGTTGAAAAGATATTTAGACCACGTTTTTGGTGTCTAACACTAATCATATTTCCTAAAGAAAAACCGTAAGTGCCTATTGCACATAGCCCAATACCCATTAATAACTGCGCATTAAACTGACTATTAATCAGGTCATGCCAAAACAGTAGAACAATACCACTTAGACCCAAAAGTGCAGCTGGCGCAAAGTTTGGAGAAGGTTTCTGTTTAAAAAAGACAAGCGCATTAATGGCATTAAAGAAAACAGCCATTGAAAAAATGACAGACTCTAAACCGCTATTTACATATTTAACCGCAGTATAAAAACAAATAAAGTTTAGGCCGAAAACACAGAGTCCTTGTAGCATACAAAACAAGTGATCTTTTAAAGCAATTCGCTGTAATTTTCCTGAAAATAGTAAAACAACCCACAGTAATAAGGCTGAAATGGCAAAACGCCATAAAATTGCGACAACGGGTGTTGCATAGTGGCTTTGAACGGCAATTCCAATCCATGTTGTTCCCCAAATCAACACCACCGCAACATAGAGTAAAATATTCATAACTTCATCCTCGATTACCAAGCTTAAGTATCTAGGAATGCTTCATTTTTCACGTATATATTCTTGTGTTATACATGCAAGATCTTGCGCTTTTTATATAACTGAACTAGCTGAATTTTGCTGAATATGGTTAACTTAAGCCCAATGATATTCGTTTTAATTTTGCATGGCCTATCAAACTTTAGAACAGCTACAGCAATCTAAAGCCAAGCTTCACGAAACTGTGGTGCTTGATGAAAATATGCAACTTGCATTTTGGTCTAATCAGCAAGATCGTGTAAGTGTCTGTAGCGATCATCACACTCTAAGTCTGTATATTCAAGATGGCTATGAAAGCTATCAAAAAACCCCTGCAGGCTGGAAAAACGGCGGTGGGCCGGGTCGTTTTTGTTTGTTGCCTGAACATCAGGAGTCTACTTGGGACATACGTGGTGGGCTTAAATTCGTTCACTTGTATTATACCGACCAACATTTGCGTGATGTTGCCGAAAAAATATGGGACAAAGAACCGAATCAAATTCAACTAAACGAAGTTGCATTTAGTGATGATGAACGGATTCGAGCACTTTATCAGTTCTTCTTACTAGATTGTGATTGGCAAGATTCTTCAAACCATTTACAAATGAGTACAACAGCAAGTTTGTTGTTGAATCATTTAATTCGAAGATACAGTAGTGTTCAATGGCAACAGCCTGCCATTAAAGGCGGACTGGCACCTCATAAACTCAAATATATTCAAGAATGGATTGAAGATCATCTAGGTCAGGCGCTCGCTTTGTCAGACTTGGCAAATGTTGTGAATTTAAGCGAATACCATTTTGCTCATATGTTTAAACAGTCCATGAATATGGCGCCTCACCAATATGTCATGCAAAGACGTTTAACTAAGGCAAAAGGGCTAATTCAGTCATCTCAGCTTTCTTTACAAGATATTGCCCTAGTTTGTGGGTTTAGTTCAGCGAGTCATTTAAGCCATCGCTTTAAACAGTTTTATGGCATGAGTCCTTCACAATTACGTTAAAAGACCCATGACTCATTTTTATAAAAGATAAATACCTAAACCAATTAGTGCTGATGCAAAAATGACATAGAGTACATTAATGTTAAAGCGGAATAAGGCAATAAATGCAGCCACAGTAATGATCGCAGCGACAACATCAAAGTGACCAGAAAAACCGTGTGGCCATAGCACGTGATAACTAAAAAATAATGCTAGATTTAAAATGACACCGACCACAGCCGCGGTAATCGCAGTGAGTGGTGCCGTAAATTTAATTTCATTATGAGTAGATTCAATAAAAGGGCCACCTGCAAAAATAAATACAAATGAAAAGAGAAAGGTAAACCAAGTCACAATGACAGCACCGAGCGCTCCAGCAAAAAATAGATGCTCGGGCCCAAGTAATGAATGATTAACACCTCCTAAAAAACCAACAAAGGCAACCACCATAATCAGTGGACCGGGTGTAGTTTCACCTAACGCTAAACCATCAATCATTTGCGTAGGTGAAAGCCACCCAAAATGATTCACAGCCCCTTGATAGACATAAGGTAAAACCGCGTAAGCGCCTCCAAAAGTGAGTAATGCAGCTTTAGTAAAAAACCATGCCATTTGAGTATAAGAATGATGCCATCCAAAATATGCGCCTAAAGCTAAAATTGGCAATAACCATAAAACGATAGCCATAAAAATAATTTTAGCTAACCGTAACCAATGGAATTTAGCATGCTCTGGTGTCGGGGTATCATCATCAATAAATGCTGGGCCATAATCTTTTTGACTGACTTTATGCCCAGCTGTTGAGGAAAATAGTTCTGGGTACTTTTTACTAACTAAATAACCTGCAATGCCTGCTGATAAAACAATAAGCGGGAAAGGAAGTTTTAAGACAAAAATGGCAAGAAACGCAGCAATTGCGACGAGCCATAAAAATCTATTTTTAAGTGAACGACTGCCTATACGGTAAGTTGCATGGAAAACAATTGCGGTGACGGCAGGTTTAATCCCGTAAAAAATACCCGCAATAACCGGAACATCTCCAAATTTTATATAGACCCAAGACAGCCCAATTAAAATAAATAAAGACGGTAGTACAAATAGAATGCCTGCGACTAATCCTCCAGCAGTTCTGTGCATGAGCCAACCAATGTAGGTTGCTAATTGCTGTGCTTCAGGACCGGGTAACAACATGCAGTAGTTCAGTGCATGTAAAAATCTTTTTTCAGATATCCAGCGCTTTTGTTCAACGAGTTCCTGATGCATTACAGCGATTTGTCCAGCTGGCCCCCCAAAGCTAATAAAGCCGAGCTTGAGCCAAAATAAGAAGGCTTGCCAGAAGGTAACTTGAATAATACTTTCAGGTAAAGGGGATTTTTCGTTTTCCATTTTTTATCCCATCAAAAAAATTGATTTATATAGATCAGCAGCATCAAACTCAAAATTGCCAATGAATTAAGCAGGTGCGTTGTACTAAGTAGTTATAAGATACAGAACAAAAATGAATTTCTTATTATTTTAAAAAGATATTCTTCTAAAAAAAGCTCTAGAAGAATATCTAACTTTTAGTTTTTAGTGATCATGTTCTAAATAATCTGGATTTTTCGGAAGCGCAAGGCTACATAAGAAACAGATAATCAGCATGACAATGACGTAAATAAAGAAAGTATTTTCAATTCCAGCAGCTTTGAACTGTAAGGCAACTGAAGGTGCAGAACCACCAAACAGCGCATTACCTACTGCATACGAAAAACCTACGCCTAAAGCTCGTACATGAGGTGGGAACATTTCAGCTTTTACCAAACCACTAATAGAGGTATAGAAACTGAGTAACATCATCATAAAGATGAGTAGGAGGGCAATAATAATCGGAGAGTCAATATTGGCTCGCATCCCGACCACCATGACTGGATAGATAAATATGGCGGACAATAAGCTAAATGCCAACATTGAAGAGCGGCGCCCAATACGATCGGATATTGCACCAAATACAGGTTGAGCACACATATAGACAAATAGCGCGAAGGTCATGATATAACCAACGGTTTTTCCATCCATCCCTAAATTGGTCAAATAAGTTTTTGAATAAACAGTTTCTACATAAAACGTTAATGAACCAGCAGAAGTGTATCCGACCACCAATAAAAAGGTTTTCCAATGCTTTTTAAAGAGTTCTCTTAAGCTACCAGACTCTTTACGCTCACTATCTTGATGAGAAAGTGTTTCTTCTAAACGACTACGAGCAAGTAAAGATAAAATTGCCGCGATACCACCAATCACAAATGGAATACGCCAACCGCCGTCATGTAATTGTTGCTCACTTAAAAATGCCAACAAAATAACGCCAAGTAAGCTTGCGAGTAACTGACCACCAGAGAGGGTGACATACTGGAAAGACGAGTAAAAACCACGCTGACCTTTTAAGCCTAGTTCACTCATATAAGTTGCAACTGCACCATACTCGCCACCAACCGATAAGCCTTGAAGTAATCGCACTACAAGTAAAAGAAAGGGTGCAAATAAACCAACTTGGTCATAAGTTGGCAAAGCTGCAAACAAAAATGAGCTTAGGGCCATCAAACAGATTGAGATAATCATCGACTTTTTTCGACCATGTCGGTCTGCGATGCGTCCAAATACCCAACTACCAATCGGACGCATAAAGAAACTTGCAGCAAACACACCCCAAACATAGATAGACTTAGTCGTACTATCCATATCTGGTGCGGTTAGGGCTTGAGTAAAGTAGGCAGCAAATACTGCATAGATATAAAAGTCGAACCATTCAACTAAATTACCAGAGGCTGCGCCTACAATCCCACGTATCCGGCTACGTTTTTCTTCCTGAGTATATGTCATATTTATTCCATCGTTTTGTAGACAAAAACTAGGAATTTTTTAGGTATGCTATACAGAAAATAGAATGAAACATTAAAAATCACTCGACCTTGAGCACTTCCTTAAAATTCCTAACCATTCATTTTTTCTAATTTTAAAATTCGATTCTAGTAAAATTACGTCCTTTTGTTCGATTTAAAGATAAATTAACCAATGATCGAACATTTCCTTTCATTCAATTTGATAATGAATTGCATTTAAAATCATTGAGCTAATTTTAAAAATATATCTATTGTTAAATTTCTCCTGACTCCTCTAGTTTTGAGCTTAGTTTCATTTTTGCTATTTTGTAATACTTAAAAAGTTATAACCTCAATTTCAAAGAAAATAAAAGAAATTTATATATTGATAAGTAAGTGCATAAAAGTTGCATCAAATTCACTTAATCGAAAAAATACAGAATGTGTTGTTTCTCAATATGGGTGCCTGTATTCTTGCGTGGCTGAAAAATAGGGCATATAACCGTTTTTTAGCTTTATAAATTATGCTCGCTATGGCAGGTAACTATTCAATGGAAAGACGCGCGTTAAATCTTTACTTCATAACATGCTCTAAAACAGCATTGGCTTCATCTATTGCACTTATAAGCTCTGTAGTTTATGCAAATGAAGCGGAGGTTTCGCAGCTCCCAACCATTACTGTGAATGCCACACAAAATAGTGATGCGCTATACACCTCAAAGAAAGTTAATCTATCTGGTTTTCAAACTGGCGATGTAAAGAAAGTTCCTGCCTCCATTACAACCATTACTTCTGAGCGTCTAGCAGATCAGCACGCAAAAACACTCACCGATGTTATTAAAAATGATTCATCGCTAGGCGATGGCTACGCTGCTATTGGCTATTATCCAAACTTTGTCGCTCGTGGTTTCGCACTCGATTTAGGTTCAAGTTATCTCATTAATGGTCATAGTATACGTGGTGAGCAAAATGTTGCTTTAGAAAATAAAGAGCAAGTTGAAATCTTAAAAGGTATTTCTGCGATTCAAAGTGGAATGTCGACACCCGGTGGTGTGGTTAACTACGTGACCAAAAGACCTGCCGATGTTAAAAATATTACGGTCGATGCAAATTCAGAAGGTGGCTATACACTGGCAACAGATATAGGCGGCTTTTTAAATGATAACTTTGGCTATCGAATCAATTTAGTGCATGAAAGTATTCACCCAAATGTTGATCATGCAAATGGTAAGCGTGAGTTTGGTTCAGTTGCTTTAGACTGGAAAATTAATGATCGCTCTAACTTACTGTTTGATATTGAAGCTCAGCGTCAAAGCCAACGCTCTGTACCGGGCTATCAACTGCTTGATGGGCAAGAAGTACCAACGAACGTAGATCAAGACCGTTTATTGGGTTATCAGTCTTGGAGTAAACCAGTTGTAAATAACAGTGTAAATGCGAGTTTGAAATATCAATATGCATTTAATGATCAATGGAATGGTAGCTTAAGTGCGTCTCAAAGCCGTGTTGTGATTGATGATTACAGCGCTTTTCCATGGGCTTGTTATAGTAATGGAATCTGTCAAAATAATACTTTTGATAAAGATGGTAATTACGGTATTTACGATTTTCGTAGTCCAGATGATACACGTATTACCAGCCAATTTGCTGCTGGGTTAAATGGTCAATTCAAGACTGGCAATATTCAGCATCAGGTAGCTTTTGAAGTACAACATACTTATAAAACATTGAAGCGCTACAACTCAAACTCAATGGAGCTTGACCCTATCGGATTAGGTAATATCTATCAAGAAACAAAGGATTATTCACCAGCTCAGATTGACTTAAGAAATTACTATAAAGCTTTAGAGAGTGATCAGACTGCTTTCACTGTATCTGACCGAGTTCAATTTAATGATCAGTGGTCAACTTTATTGGGTGGGAAACTTATTCACCTTGATGAGCAAGCTTATAATTCAGATGGGCAGCAAAGCCGTGATACGGATTTAAACAAATTCTTGCCACAATTAGCGCTCATGTATAGCCCAACTACTACAACTAATCTTTATGCTTCATATGCTAAAGGTTTATCAGATGGTGGTGAAGCACCATGGTTTGCTAATAATGCTTTAGAAGTTCTATCACCTAAAAATTCTGAACAATATGAACTTGGAGTTAAACAACAGATACGCAACTTCTTGGTAACAGCAGCTATTTTTGATTTAAAACAAGATAATCAATATAGCAAAGTAAATGCAGATGGAACTTTCGATTTTGTTGAACAAGGTGAGCAACACAATCAAGGTATTGAATTAGGTTTAACAGGAGCCTTAACCGATACACTCGATGTAAGTTCAGGTGTTACCTATACCAAATCTCGTCTTGTTGATATTGATACTGACAGCTACAAAGGCCATCAGACTCAAAATGTGCCGAAAATCCGCGCAACTGCGCAATTATCTTATAAATTACCTTCTGTTGAAGGATTACGATTACTGAGTGGTATGCAATATAGTAGCAGTAAATATGCAAATAAAGAGGGCACGGCAAAAGTAGGTGGCTATAGCGTCTTTAATATTGGTGCTGCCTATAAAACAAATTTTGCTGGGCATGACACGACATTCAGATTCAATATTGATAACTTATTTAATAAGAAGTATTGGCGTGATGTGGGTGCATTTATGGGAGATGACTATCTATTCTTAGGTAATCCACGTACAGCCCAGTTCTCTACAACTTTCAGTTTTTAAAATACAGAATAAATAAAAAAGGAGCTTATAAAAGCTCCTTTTTTATTTTCAGGAATTAAGCCGACATTTTTGGTTTAACCATATTATTAATCGACAAGATATCATCAAGCACTTGAGTTGATAATAAACCTTCTTTTTGAACTAAAGCCAATACGCTTTGTCCAGTTTCGTTTGCAGTTTTAGCAATACGAGTTGTAGTTTCATAACCTAGGTATGGATTAAGTGCAGTCACAATACCAATTGAGTTTTCAACTAAAGCTTTACAGTGTTCAGGATTCGCTGTAATCGTATCAATACACTTGCTTTGGAACATTGCCATTGCTCTACCAAGTAAGTCCATAGACTCAAATAGTTTAAATGCAATAAGCGGTTCCATTGCATTTAACTGTAATTGGCCAGCTTCAGCAGCTAAAGTTACAGCCAAATCGTTTGCAATAATTTGGAAGCAAGCAAGGTTCATCGCTTCAGGAATAACAGGGTTTACTTTACCCGGCATGATCGAGCTACCCGGTTGACGCGCTTCTAAGTTAATTTCATTAATGCCAGTACGTGGGCCACTTGAAAGTAAACGCAAGTCATTAGCAATTTTTGAAAGTTTCGTAGCAGTACGTTTTAATAAACCAGATAAAAGAACAAAGTCACCCATATCTGAAGTTGCTTCAATTAAATCTGGAGCTGACTTAATTTTCTTATCAGAGATTTTTGCAAGTGCCTGAATAGCCAGTTCACGGTAATTATATTCGGTCGTAATTCCCGTACCAATCGCTGTACCACCAAGGTTCATATAAGCTAAAACATTTGGAATAAGCGTATTAATTTGCTCAAGATCTTTCTGCAAGGTAACTGCAAATGCACCAAACTCTTGACCTAAAGTCATAGGTACAGCGTCTTGTAATTGAGTACGGCCCATTTTTAAAATGTGTGCAAACTCTTGAGATTTGTTAAGAAAACTTAAAATTAAATTGTTAAATGGAAGATTTAACTCATCTAAGCTTAATAGCAGACCTAAACGGATTGCAGTAGGGTATACGTCATTTGTTGACTGCGACATATTAATGTCGTTATTTGGATGCAAGTATTGATATTGCCCTTTAGAATGGCCCATATATTCCAAAGCAACATTTGCCAATACTTCATTTGCATTCATATTAGTTGAAGTACCAGCACCGCCTTGCATCATGTCGATTGGGAACTGGTCATGGAAATTACCACGAATAAGCTGATTACAGCTGTATTCAATCGCTTCAAATTTAGTTTGATCTAAGCTTTTAAGATTATAGTTTGCTTCAGCACAAGCTAGTTTAACCATAGCTAATGCTTTAATTAAATTAGGAAAATTTCCAACTTTGCTATTTGTTAAGTTGAAATTTTCTAAAGCACGTAATGTTTGAACTCCGTAATAATGGTCATTGTTGATTTCTCGATGACCAATAAGATCCTTCTCAATACGGGTAGTAATATCAGCGTTCATCATTAAACTTCGATTCATTAAAGATGATTCATCTTAGAATTCGAAATGCTTCACTTCTAATGCATTTATTAAACTAATTATGCATTTTTTGCATATCAAAAAATGAGTTAAGCTAAAAAGAATAGTTAAAAATTGAATAGATCAATAGACTTAATTTCTATTAATATTTAATTATTTCAAATAATTATATTCATAGTTGATGTGCAGAATTGTAAAAATGATTACGTCAATTGAGTGTTTTAAATATGGTTAGGCCATAATTTTATTTTTTAAAAACAGTAAATTTAATTGAAATTTCATGTGAATATTAATTTTAAAGAATAAATAATGAGCTTTGTTTAATAAATTTTAATAAAATTGTGATGCATTTCACATAAAAATACATATAATACAGAAAATTTTGATTTATTAAGTTTATGTTAAAAGTAACTGCTGGATTATTAATATTGGGAAGTTTTGCTTGCTATCTTCTTTGGGGCACTGAAGAAAAAGCTGAAACCAAAAGTTCACACATGCTTAAAGAGGCTGAGCAATCAATAAAAAATGCTGAGCTATCCATTCAAAAAGCAAAGCAAAATATTCCAACTGCATCGTATCGATGAGTTATAGCTTGAGATTGTTGTCTATTAAATAATCTCTTGATTCAAAATTATTGAGATGTAAGCGCTGTAAGAGACAAATGCATGAGAATGAAGTTTATTGCATATGACCCTAATTCTGGTGAAAAATTAAGCTTAAAAGAGCATGTTCATCACATGGATAAATATACAACTTATGTTTTTTTTAGCGATGAAAAAGACAACATGGTATTTAATCCACAAAAAAAACAAATATTTGAAATTAGTCAATATACTGCAAATATGATGGTTGAAATTTCAAGAAAATTATACTACTTGATTGGAGAGTATTAGTTTGCTTTGAATATCTCCTTTGTCCATAAAGTCATTATTGTGAATGATGACTTTATAAGTTCAAAATAAGCAAATCGATACTTTAGTATAATAGTCGGAATTGAATTTTCGCCTTATACTCTTTATAAATATTGTATGAAATACAATTAATTATTATCACTACATAGAACTTGGAAATAAGTTGTAGTAATTATTCATTAAATTTATTTTTACTTTATAAGCTATTGTAAGAGTAAATAAAAGATTCTTATTTCTTAGTGAAATAAAAATGGAAAATGTTGTTTAATCAGATTTTATGATTGCTCTTAAAGTTGAATAGTGTACTAATTTAATAGCATCAAAATTTAGTCAATAACTTAACAATGGGTTATTGAAACAGTTCATAGTCCGCATTCTTCCCCAAGGTGCGGACTTTTTTTATCCAAATTTTACTTCATTCCTGAAGCTATATTTTTTATAAAAAATGATTAAATAAAAGCCTATAGTTATTTCTAAAACTTATTTGGTTGAACTGAATTATTTATTTTTCTGATGTTCTTTTATTCATTGATTTCAAAAATTTTTTTTATTAGATCGTACTTATGTTCATCTCTTAACGTGTTAAAACAAAACCTATTATTCTCTTATCTTGTTTTCTATGTCAGAATTATTAAATACTGATCCTAGCCAAAATAATGGACAGTACTTCCCTCTAAAGATAACGTAACGTTAACTTTGGAGATCCAAGAAATGGCCAAACGTTTTAGTGCTGAATTTAAACAGCAAGCAATTGATTATGCACTTTCAAACTCACACGAGCCTATAGCTGCAATCGCCCAGAAATTAGGTGTGGGTTATTCAACTTTAGACAAATGGATTCGTGAAACCAATCCAGTGGGTTCAAGCAAACGTCAACTTTCACCAGAACAACAGCGGATCTTGGAATTAGAGAAAGAAGTCAAACAGCTCAAGGAAGCCAATGACATCTTAAAAAAAGCGCATGTGTACTTTCTAACAGATCATGCCAAGAAAAGTACACGGTAATTCAAGATCTAGATATGAATGAAGTCACGGTATCTTCTGCCTGTAAATACCTAGGTGTCAGCACTTCAGGCTATTATGCCTGGCGAAAACGTCAGGCCAATACGGTAGAGAAATATAATGATTTAAAAGCCGTATATTGGCAGCATCATGCACGATTGGGTGCACCTTCATTGGTACATGACATGCATGATTTAGGTTACAGCATGAGTGAACGCACTGTTGGAAGAATGCTGAAAAATCTGGGTTTACGCAGCAGGATTGCGCGTAAATACAAGCATACGACTGATTCAAACCATCGTTTGCCTACAGCACCCAATCTGTTAGAGCGTCAATTTACAGTCATTCAGCCTAACAAGGTTTGGACAACGGATATTACCTATATCCGTACCAAGCAAGGTTGGCTGTATTTATGTGTGATGCTGGATCTATTTAGTCGTCGTATCGTGGGGTGGCAAACCAGCCATCGAATAGACCGCCAGTTGGTGTGTGATACGTTTAACTATGCAATGGCTCGTCAGGGTTATCCAACTGGTGTTATGGTTCATTCGGACCAAGGTTCACAGTACTGTAGTCGTGATTTTAGAGCGCTGTTACTGACAAATGATTGTACTCAGAGTATGTCTAGACGTGGAAACTGTTGGGATAATGCAGTGACTGAAAGCTTCTTTCATACATTGAAAGGTCATGTGGTCCATGGCAGTGTGTTTGCCACTCGAAAAGAAGCGAATGCTGTCTTGTTTGACTATATTGAGATTTATTACAATCGGGTCAGAAGACATTCTGCAAATGGCTGGTTAAGCCCTGAAGCCTTTGAGAAGAAATATTTTAAGAATTTAGAGGGATTTGTTGTCCACGATACTGTCTAGGATCATACTTCATTTTCATAGTTTGGCATTGTCCAATCTTTTCTCGCATTTTTGCAGGTACTCCCTATGTTTTATCATTTTTATTCATCTCTACATTTATTCATACGACTTCCCAAAAATATCAATTAATAAAATTATAAATATAAAAGGGAATAGATAAGATGAATTTAGAAGTTCGCTGGGTAGAGGATCTCCTCACTCTAGAGCGTGAACGCTCAATTTCAAAAGCAGCAGAGAAAAGGTTCATTAGCCAATCTGCCTTTACTCGAAGAATTCAGCAAATTGAAGAAATGATTGGTGCTGAAGTCATTATTAGAAACAATAAGAACAATATCGAATTTACAGACATTGGACGAATTTTGTTGGTAATGTCTAAAAATATTGAAAAGCAAGTCGAGGAGACCGCAAAACTCATTAAAAATATTAAAAATGAAAGTGAATCTACTATTCGTTTTTGTGTTGTTCACTCACTAGCTTCAGGTTTTTTAACAACATTTTTAAAGAAATTTCCTACTCTTATTCGTGATTTAAAAATTGAAATTGTCGCAACGAATAGTGGAGAAGGCCTGTCTTTGTTAAAAGAAGGTGCCTGTGATTTCATGATTTGCTATGCAGATAAAAGCAATATTAGAAAAGTTGGAGATGATATTTTAAGTGGTATTAAAATTGCCGAGACAGTTATTGTTCCTGTTTCTGCTACAGAACCTGACCATAGCCCTAAACATACAATAAAAAGTAATTTTGCATTGCTTGCTTATAGCAAACATGCTTACTTAAGAAAACTGGTAGACCAACTGATAGAAGGTAAACTTGTTTATAAAACGTTATATGAAACGGACAATGCAACTAACTTAAAAGAACTGGTTTTACAAGGTTTAGGGGTTGCATGGATTCCGAAAATTAACGTTGAAGAAGACCTTGCAGCTGGAAAATTAGTCATTTTAGATCAGCAAGAATATTGCCTTGCGCAAGATATTTATATCTTTAAAAATAATTTGAGCGATAATAAATCGGTACAACAAATATGGAATGGTTTTAAAGCCCAGCAAGAACAATAACGCATACTTATTCGCAAGATGAAGTACACGATATTTATATATAAATTAATCAAATAAGTAGATTATGCTTGGGTCTTTATGATGAAAGGCATGATAAAGCGTTGCCCCTCATCTAAGTTCTTTGCTAATTTAGAGTAAATTTCAATAAGTCAAAAGTAGGGTATAGGAATCTTTCTATCATTTATACCTGCTTTTGACTTATTTCACTGGATTATTGAGTCCAAGCGGAGACAATTTTGTTTGATCTAGACAGTAGATTATTAAATATTTTTTATCATATTTATCGGTTCAAAAGTGTTTCAATGGCTGCAGATGCTATTGGTTTAACACAGCCGAGTGTAAGTAACGGTCTAAACAAAATTCGCCAACATTTTAATGATCCTTTGTTTATTCGAGTTGGAAATGAAATGATTCCGACCGAACTTGCAAAGCAGATTTTTCCTCTGATTAGTGAAGTGATTGATAAAGTTGAAAGTATTAATAACTTTAATGTGAACTTTGATCCGCTAACGTCAGATCAGCTGTTTACCATTGCGATGACTGATGTATCACATTTGGTTTTATTGCCACAATTAACTAACTATTTAAAAGAAAAAGCACCTCTCATTCGTTTAAATATTAGACCGATTACGCCAGAAACCAGCTATCAAATGGCAAATGGTGAAATTGATTTGGCGATAGGTTTCTTGCCACAATTAGAAGAAGGTTTTTATCAGCAGAAGTTTTTCCGTCAACACTATGTCGTGATTAGCTCGAAAAGCCATCCGCGTTTAGATCCAAATAGTTTTACTCTAGAAGATTACATGCGTGAATATCATATCGATATTGATGCAGGTATTGGGCATTATCACATTAAAAATGAGCTACAAAATAAAGGGTTGGATCGAAATATTTTAATTCGCTTACCAAGTTACTTAGGTGTAGGTTTAGTTGTTCAGGAAACAGATGCGATTGCCACTGTTCCATATTATTTAAGCCAAGTTTTATTGGTTAGAGAGAACTTACAAATTTTACCTGCACCGCTTGATTTTCCAACTTATGATGTTAAGCAACATTGGCATATGTCTTGCCACCATAAGAGTAGTCATAAATGGTTCCGTCAAACTTGCTATGAGCTATTTAAAACAGCTTAAGAATTTTATTTATAAAAAAGAAGATGTAAGGAAAGTCCTTACATCTTCTTTTATTTTTTAATTAGATTTCAATTGCAACAGCAGTTGCTTCACCGCCACCAATACATAGGGCTGCAACACCTTTCTTTTTACCTAAGCGTTTTAATGCATAAATGAGAGAAAGAATAATTCTTGAACCTGTAGCGCCAATTGGATGACCTAACGCACAAGCGCCACCATGTACGTTAACTTTTGCTTCATCTATTCCTAGCTCATGAATTGGTGCCATTGCCACCATTGCAAAAGCTTCATTAATTTCCCAAGCATCTACTTCGTCAACAGACCAGCCAGCGCGCTCAAGCACTTTTTGAATCGCACTAATTGGAGCAATTGTAAATTCGCTTGGATGCTGCGAGTGAGTAGACGTTGCAACAATTTTTGCTAAGGTATTTAAACCATGAGACTGTGCATATTCTTCAGTAGTAAGTACTAACGCAGCAGCACCGTCAGAAATTGAGCTTGAGTTCGCTGCTGTAATTGTACCATCTTTACTAAAAGCGGGACGTAGAGTCGGAATTTTCTCAAGATTTGCTTTTAATGGTTGCTCATCTTGATCAACAACTTCCACACCTTTACGAGTTTTTACTTCAACAGGAACAATCTCTTCTTTGAAATAACCTTCTGTAATGGCAGTTTGCGCTTTTTTAAGTGAAGAAATCGCAAAGTTATCCATTTGCTCACGGGTAAAGCCTTTGGTGTTTGCCATGTCTTGAGCAAAAGAACCCATTAAACGGCCTGTTTCAGCATCTTCAAGGCCATCTAAAAACATGTGGTCCTTAATTTCGCCGTGGCCCATACGGTAACCACCGCGAGCTTTCGGCAAAATATAAGGTGCATTGGTCATAGATTCCATGCCGCCAGCCACAATAATATTGGCACTGCCTGCTTTTAAGGTATCCGATGCCATTAATACAGCTTTCATCGCAGAGCCGCAAAGCTTGTTTATGGTCACAGCTCCGACATGATCAGGTACACCAGCTTTACGCATAGCTTGGCGAGCAGGGCCTTGACCAATACCTGCACTGAGTACGCAACCGAAAATAACTTCATCTACTTGTTCAGGTTTAACACCTGCACGTTGGATCGATTCACGGATGACAGCAGCGCCAAGATCTGGAGCGGTTAGAGAAGATAAACTACCCTGAAAACCACCCATTGCCGTACGGCTACCTGAAACTATAACTATTGAACTCATCTTAATATCTCTTATTGGTGTTTTTGCTAAATTTGCCTTTAGCCTAAACCAAAGGCGCCACTAAATTAAAAAGTTGGAGGGGTATAGCTGAGTGTTCTTCCAAAGAACCACAGCAAGAATAAAACTAATGGAAAATGCACAACGAGCTGAGTGACTGTAAACCCAATCACATCTTTTGCTTTTAGTTTTAAAATGCCTAACATTGGAAGCATAAAAAATGGATTGATTAAGTTTGGTAAAGCTTCGGCTGCATTATAAATTTGTACAGACCAGCCCAAATGAACCTTTAAATCATTTGCTGCTTGCATAACATATGGGGCTTCAATAATCCATTTTCCACCACCTGACGGTACAAAGAATCCAAGTACAGCAGAGTAAACTCCCATCACAATCGCAAAGGTTTCTTTTGATGCGATTGAAACAAAAAACTCGGCAACATAATGAGACAGCGATAAATCCTGACTGTTTAAAGCTTGCGTCATAATAAATGCAATACTTCCATACAGAGGGAACTGAATTAAGATTCCTGATACGGCTGGAACTGCCTTTGCAACAGCATTTAAGAAGTTTCGAGGCGTGCCATGCAACGCTAGACCAAGCATTAAAAAAACAAAGTTGTATGTGTTTAAACTTGAAATCGCAATGATTGGATTGCTTTTTGAAAATTCAAAAAACATCCAGATTAAGCCTAAAGCCACTACAATAATCGTTAAAATAGGTGAGTTTTCTAACCAATCGCCTGGGCGTGTTGATTTTTCCTCATGTGGCTTGTCTTCTTCAAACTGCACATCAAAACTATCAATCGTTTTAACACTATTGCCTTTTGGAGCTGAAAAATATGCAATCGCGATTGAAACAATCACCAAAATAATGGTCATCGCAATTGATTGCCAAAGGAAAATCGTTTCAGTAAATGGAATAACACCAGTTAGGTTGTAAATTGACTCAGGTAAGCTACTTTTATTTGCCTGAAGCTGTGCTGCTGAAGAACTGATTCCTAGTGCCCAAGTCGCCCCCATACCAATGATTGCTGCCGCAGCTGCTGCACGGTAATCCATATTCAGCTCTTTACGTTTAGCTAATGCAATCACTAAAAGCGCTGTAAGGATTGTACTAACAGCCCAATTGACCAGTGAAATTAATAAGCTGACAGTTGCTACCAAAACAATGGCACCGCGACCAGAGCTTGGAATACGTGCCATTTTTTGGATGAGGTATTTGACGGGCTTAGATACAGAAACGACATAACCTACAATAATGAGCATCGTCATTTGCAGGGTAAATGGAATAAGACTCCAGAAACCATTACCAAATGAAGTCGCTACATCATGGATTGGGGCGCCAATACTCAAAGCAGCAATAGACACAATAATGACGCCAAGCAAAGCAAAAATATATGAATCAGGAAACCATTTTTCAGACCAGTCACTAATCCGAAGAGCAAATCTTTCAAAAATTCCTTGCTGTTTTTCCATAGCTGAAAAATCCTTCTCGTTCTTATTTATAAACAGCACATCCGGTGCTTAAAAGGGCTAAGACTCAAGCTCACTTTCTAACTTGAGTCTTGTACAGCTAACTAAATCTTAGAATTTACGCGACTAACGTTTTATAAAACTCGACACCTGTAGCGGCTTGAATTTGTTCAAGCGTGACATCTTTAGCAAGTTCAATCAGCTCTACGCCTTGTGGGGTAATATCCATTACACCCAAGTCAGTAATGACTCGATGAACTACGCCTTTACCTGTTAAAGGTAAACTACAGTTTTTTACGATTTTTGGTGTACCATCTTTTGCACAATGTTCCATAAGCACTACAACTTTTTGGACACCAACAACCAAGTCCATTGCGCCGCCCATACCTTTGACTTTCTTACCTGGAATCATCCAGTTGGCTAAGTCACCATTTTCAGAAACCTCCATTGCACCTAAAATTGCAGGTGGTGTTTCAAAAAGTATGCTGACATTAAATGAAGCCATTATTGATGTAAAAAAAGGTTAAGTCGAAAGCTTTAAAATGGTTTTCAATCTTTTTTGAAAAATTACAACTCCTTCTAAAACCACGCCTAATTCGATGCCTTATTTTGCAATTATTACCTTCAATACCTACAGTAAAAAATTTACCAATACTTTGCTTGCAGTTTTTAAAAGCAGTTATGAAACTGTCCCAATGATCACTTGCAATTCGGGTGTAGTGAATACCTAATTGTTTAAGCTTTGTTTTCAATCGTTGAACTGTAGCTAAGTCTCTTTTACCCCAAACATAAGCAACAATCTCACCTGTTTCTCGATGGTAGGCGTAAATAAGCCATTGTTTATTATTTTTATTTCCCACAAAAGTCCAAAACTCATCAACTTCAAGAGACTCATAATGACTTTGTTTAGGCTGAATTTGGTAGGTCGATTCGGTTAAAGTACGTAAAACTTTACCGATACTGATTCGCTCAACTTCAGCGATATCTCGTATACCACTACCTCTGACCATCAACTGTAATATTTTTCGAGTAATGCCTGAATTACATCCTAGATAGCTCAGAGCATGGTCACCAATAAACTGACGTTTACAGTCTTTGCACTGATAGTTTTGTTTCCCATCTACTTTGATGCCATTTTTCTTTATACTGTCACTGAGGCAGGTTGGACATTTGATTTCTAGAGTTATTCGCATTTCTCTATTTTATCAAAATTCAACCTGCTTTGTTTCAGCATACTTTTTGAAACACCACCAAAAATTAATTGAAAAGAATGTTGAGAAGCTTCTGAGTAAATAAATTTTAGAACATTTAAGCCTCGCATTGGCGAGGTTTTTTTTGTCGGAATATTTAAACATTCTCTAGGCAATTTTTTCTAAAATTTCTTCTAAAAGAAATAGTAATAATTATTTTTAAAAACTCAGAAAATAAATTATGCATGATTGACGTGATGATAGTGATAAGAGGATCCTTAAAATATTTAGGCATAAATTAGCAAGAAAATAATTAATGTTTAAAAAATGAATTATTTCAAGTATAAAAGAATCTATTACTTTATAAAAATGAGTTATTAAAAATGTCTCCTATCAAAGTACTTTTTGTTGCTGGATTTGGACCAATTACAAGAGTTAATGAAGAGAGTAAAGCACACTATCAAGACACATTAAACCTTCCAATAAAAGCGATGGAAGGTAATGAATCTTATATGAGTACAGAAGATGGCGAGCTGGGCGGTGTAAAACACTTTGCACTGTGGCCATTACATCAAGCAGCAGAGTCCTGCTTTGGTCGAAAGGAATGGCCCGAGGAGTTTACTGTTCCTCAAAGTTGGATTGAGTTTGAAGTTGAGGATATTAATCAAGCTTCAGCTCATATGATTTCTAAAGGATATCAACTACTGGTAAATAATCGTTTAGAAATATGGGGGCAGTCAGTTACTCGCTTTTTAAGTCGGTGTTAAGCTCCTTGATTTGCTTGAAAATCTAACTATTCCATTAGATCAAGATAAGAAAAATGCAATAACGAATTACCATACCAATAATTTTTTTGGTCATGTAACTGGTTTGGCATATGAGATTCCTCTTTATACAAAAGAAGATGAAAAACAAAAAGCTGCTACAGATTTTGGTTTGAGAATTGAAAGAATTTGTACAAAGGATAAGACGGCATTATTTGCTCCTCCGCAATTTCAGACTTTTGAGGAATAATTAATCTAATGCAAAATCAAAATGAACAGATTAATATGATTGAGCAATTAGATACCGAAAACGAGCAAAAGCAAGAAAACTCGGTGCTTAATTCTGTGAATCCTGATCTAGTTGAAGTAAAAGATTTAATTGTAGAAATCGGAAAAGATATAGCTGATTTTGCGTCATCTATTTTTGATAACATCGATATCAATTTTTAACCTAAGAACTCGTTAATAGTGAGTTTTTATATGTTATAAAAAGATTTCCCATAATAAGGAGATCGAAGTGGAACTTACGAAAATTCAGGCAACAATAGATCGAGAATATGATCTCTTTGTAAATTCACATAAATTTAAAACGTATCAGCATGATAAAGAAAAGCAAGCTAGATTTTTAGACAATGCATTAACAACATTGAGATATCCTCATACAGACATCATTATTTTAGGTGGTGGTAGATATAAAGTTGTAGGTCATCATGATCTAAATGTTGATATAGATCTATTCCAAGCTCCGTCTTTCGTATCAAAGCAAGCCTTTAATACTTGGTTGGCCAATATCCTATTTCAACATTTATATTCTTAAAATATATTGTAAATACATATTTTAATTTGTATTATCAGTATCAAATACTGCGCTGAAAGTTTTTTTTATGGCCCGTTTCTATTTGGAAGCGGGTTTTTAATGTTTATGTTTTTACTTGCCGGACATATCAGCACAATAAAGCCCTGCTAAATATAGATTATTGGCGGGGCTTTTGGTTTATAATTCATATCCAATAAATTTTTAACAGTAATATCAATGAAGTTATTTTCAATTTTCCTTTTTATTATTATTTGTAGTTCAACATGTCTGCATGCTGAAAAACTAGGCAAAGAGAAAATTGAAGTTTATGCAAAATTGATGGAAAATTATCGAATTGCTGATCAAAATTTAATAAATTACATAAGTGAAATTCACACGATAGGACAAGCTAATTTTAAAGATCAAATGAAGTTGGCTGATCTTTACTGTGAACTAGGGAAGTCACAAAAACCCCTAATAGAATTTATGAAGTTAAATAAAGCATTTTTTGGATTGAAAGATGAGGAAGTGATAACTCTTTTTCCACCTGAACGACAAAAATTACTTGAAGAATTGGAAGAAGTAAAAGATACACCCTATGAATGTGATAAGCAGAGTTATAAACACTTACTGTAATGATTTTAAAAATTATTTGTTTTAAAACTATTTCCTCTTTAGCGATATACTTTACCAATAAATTTATCTCCTTATAGTGTTGATTAATATGAAATTGCATTTAGCAATAAGTTTGTTACTTTTGGGACTTGTTTCATCTCAGGCATATCCAAAATCAAAATTAGAGTTTTTAACAGAGGCCAGTGAGCTATTTGATGCACGTGCAGATGCTATCAATAGATTTCAAGCATTGGGAATGCTTTCAGAGAAAAGACAACTTAATTTTAAAGAGCAGTTGGAACTTACAAATTCAGTTTGTGATCTTGCTAAGGCAAATGAGCAGATTAAAAAATTTTATGATGATAATTTTGAACAATCTCAAGAATTAGCAAAAGAGAAAACCACTCGTGAACAATTGAATCTGGAATTAGAAAAAGAAAATCAGTCTTATCTTGATATTGCTAAACAATTAACTGGTACTCCTTATGAGTGCGGTAAGCAGAATTATAAGAAGTTACTGTGATACTTTTTGATATTTAATAACCACCTTTGAGGTGGTTTTTTTATTGGACTTAATTTATGAAAAACGAAGTTGGCTTTCATTTTCCTGATTGTCGGAATAGATAAGACCGTTTTTTAAATATGGTTAACTGTTTGAGCTAATTTAAGTATTTAGGTTTAATATGTTATACCATGTTCTTCAATTTTTTTCCATATAAAAATCAATTAATTCCTTATTAGCTTCATAGTCTTCTAAAGCGGGGTCTTCAATCCAAACAACTGTGCCCCAAAGATTTTTATATAATCCAAATAAGGCTAATCTAGCTCCTGTATAGCCTAATTTTCTAAACTCAGAGTCAAGGTAAGGAACGATCTGTTCAAAGCCTTTATATGTGTAATCGTTTAATTCATTATGAAAACAACTACCATTTTTGATGAAATTTTCATATATAGCAACTACTTGTTCAGGTGTGGGATATTCAACATGCAATTCCATATTTTGTTACTCTATAAAATTATAATTCTTTAATACATATAGCAGAGTATATTGTATAAATAAATATTTAATGTAAATAATTTCTTATAATAAAAAGGCGTGGATAATTATGGAAATTAACCAATACAACAGCTTTACAAAAAAGAAGCCAATTAAATTAAAACCAAGAACAAGACCACTACCTAAGGCTAAACAAAATTATCTAGAAGCTGAAGAAACATTATTTCAAGAATTAGAAGAGCATCGAATTGGTTATCGAAGAAAATTTCAATTTGAATCAACTAAAAATTGGCGATTTGATTTTTATATTGTGAAGTTGAAACTTCTTATGGAAATTGCTGGCAGTCCTTGGGCCGTTGGTCGCGGTCGCACAAAGATAGCAAATTTACTAAGCAAACATGATCTAGCTCTAGATAGGGGTTATGTATTTGAATGTCTAGAGCCTCATCAAATTGAATCAGGTTATGCAATCAACTGGATTAAAAGCGAAGGAGCGAGAATTGAAGATGGATCAGATCAGACCATTTCCTCCACAGGACTTGATTGATAAAGCCGAAGAGGAGGAAGCAATTAGACTAGCTCCAGCACCTGACTTAATGAATTGGTTTATTACAAACTTTTTAATTATTGGTGGACTGCTACATAACCCCGATCAGGATCATATTGCTGAACTACTTCATGACAATGAAGAGTTTTTAGCTTGTGTATGGGCTTCATCTGCGTGCGTAGCTAAAAAATGCATGGTTCTAGGTCAGTGTGAAAAGGTGAGATTTATGGCGGGTTTTTCTTTATGTGACTTTTAGTAACCAGTTTGTTAAATTGGCGAACTTTATAACAATTGGTGAAATCATGAAGAAAATTATTTTATTAGGGTTAATTTGTTTGTCTTCTTCTTCATGGGCAGAACATAAAAACCTTGGTGCTTGTGAGATTTCAAAAGATAAAATTATTATTGGCGATGTGGGGTTAGGGAGATCAGTTAAGGAGTTAGTATCAAAAGATTATAGACAGCTTAAACTTGAGAATGATGTTTTTAACAAAATAGCGGCTAAGGAATATCGTGTTTCTATCTTAAATAGGAATAATAATATTTGGTTGGGTGGTCAACCAATCAGTGATTTTAACTTCATAACCTATGATCCAAAAAATTATAAAATTTTAAGTTTTGGATTAAGTCTAACAATGGATGATTTTCCAGTTGGCAAAGTTAAAGATGCCCTTACAACCTTATATGGTTTACCTAAAGTTGGTTGGAATTTGACGCAAGAAAGTGATCCTAAATACGGTGAAGTCAATGAATATCATTATAGATGTAAGGACTACGTGATTGATATATCACAATCTGGATTAGGAACTAGTATAAGAATGTATGATAAAGGTGGATTGAACCGTACCGGGTTTGTCGGAGACTTTTTTATTTAAGTTAGGCCACCTGACCTAACGGGTTAATCTTATCATAGTACATTGCTTCAAACTCAAAAGGCGATACATAACCCAGTGCACTGTGTACACGCTTTTTATTGAACCAATCTACCCAGTTTAGTGTCGCAAGTTGTACATCTGCTAAACCTTGCCAATCTGCTTTTAAATATTCAATCACCTCTGTTTTGTATAAGCCATTCACCGTTTCAGCCAAAGCATTATCGTATGAATCACCAGTTGTACCGACTGATGCTCGTAAATTTGCTGCTTCCAAACGATGGGTGTAACGAATAGAAAGGTATTGCACGCCTCTGTCGGAATGATGAATTACATTCTTTGGCATACCGCGAGCATGTAACGCTTGTTCCAGTGCATCAAGGACCATGTCTGTATTCATCCGTGTTGATACTTTCCAGCCAACAATTGCCCGTGAGAAAACATCAATCATAAAGGCGGTATACACCCAGCCTGAATGGGTTTGAATATATGTGAAGTCTGCGACCCACAGCTGATCTGGATGATCAGCACTAAAATTCCGTTTCACCAAGTCGGCTGCTCGTTTTTGATCATCTCTGCTACGTGTCGTTTGTTTGTTCTTACCACGCCAAACACCTTGTATTCCTAGCTGTTGCATCAATCGAGCAACTGTACAGCGCGCAACAATATAACCTTCCCGTTTCAGTTTTTGCCAGACTTTACGTACACCATACCGACCTGAACTTTCCTGCCAAATTCGTTTAATTTGTTCAGCATGATGCAGGTCATGTAGATCTCTTTTCGCTCGATGTTCTGGATTGTCCGCAAGATCTAAAGTTCGATAATAGGTTGAAGTTGCGATTGGTAGAATTCTACAAATCGCCTCAACACCGTATAGGTCTTTATGGTTATGAATGAAATCCACCATTATTTGTGTGGGCGGTCGAGCTCCGCCTGGGCGAAAAAAGCAGCTGCTTTACGTAGAATTTCATTGGCTCGCTGCAGTTCTTTATTTTCGCGTTCAAGTTGTTTAATGCGTTCTTGGTCTGAAAGCTGCTGTACTTTAATTGGATTCTGTTGATTCAAATGCTTCTGATGCCAGGAACGTAGTGTTTCAGGAGTACAGCCAATCTTGGGAGCAATTGCTGTGATTGCAGCCCAAGTAGAAGGATAATCTTTTTCGGATTCAATCAATAATTGAACCGCTCTATCTCTGATTTCAGGGGTGTATTTTACTTTTTTCATCGGGACATTCTCTCAAGAAAAGTGGTCTCCGACAAACCCGGTACGGTTCAGATTAAGATGAAGAAGATTGTTTTAGGGAGTATCTTAGCGGCTGCTTTTACTACATCATTTTCACATGCTTTAGCTCCAAAAAATGGAGATAAGCCAACTTATTGTGAGCAGATTGTTTCGGTCCATGGCTTATTAAGTAGAGCACAATTTGAATGTGGATATAGTGAATATAACAATGAATTAATCTCGGATTCAGCCAAGTGTTTTCAGCATGAGCTCGGTGATGAATATGGGAAAAAAGTTCTTATGTTTGGCATGAAAGAATTTGACCGAAATGTGAAAAAAGACGGGAAGAATAGGACTTGTAATAATTTATTGAAAGAATTTCCAGAGTATGTAAGGAAGTAAAATGAAATTTATTTGGATCATTAGCTGATTTTTTTAAATTGTGATATTTGATAGGTTTTTTATGAAAAAGATTATTTTATTAAGCTTAATTTGCTTACCAGTTTTTACGAATGCGATTAATCCACAATCTCTTAATGATTCTGAAAACTGTAAATTAAGAGGTTTTAATATCCTAGCCTATGGCTCCTACTTCAAATATGCTTTTGATACCAGACTAAAAGAGTTTGGAGCAATGAAATCAACAGATTTTGATGAAGATGGGTGTATTAATGATAGCAATCTTTATGGAGGGGTTGTAACAGCTGATTTTTCACAAAAAAAAATAAAATTGTCGGTCATCATCTAAAAAGTTATGTAGCATTTGATTCTAAAACAAGACATATTCTTATTATCTTAATTGATGACGATTTTAAAACTTACATAATTGGAGATAATGAAGCTAACTTAGTTAATGCACTAAAGTCATCATTTAATTCTGATAATAGTTTTAAAAAAGTAAATTTCTCATCGATTTATACTTTTAAAGACATAAACGAGAATTATGAAACTAAACAAGTTGAAAAAAAGCATTCTGAAATTATTGAAAAAAGAATAGAAGAGAACAAAAAACTTTTTAAGTTGGCAAATGAAAACCTTAAAAAAAAGAATTTAAAGGATTTGATTCATAAAGATACAAAGTACATTGCTCAACTTAAGGATGGAGAAGGGAAACAAACTAACATTAGTGTAATAACAGTATTAGATCCAAATATTAATATACCCCTGAACCGTACCGGGTTTGTCGGAGACCACTTTTCTTGAGAGAATGTCCCGATGAAAAAAGTAAAATACACCCCTGAAATCAGAGATAGAGCGGTTCAATTATTGATTGAATCCGAAAAAGATTATCCTTCTACTTGGGCTGCAATCACAGCAATTGCTCCCAAGATTGGCTGTACTCCTGAAACACTACGTTCCTGGCATCAGAAGCATTTGAATCAACAGAATCCAATTAAAGTACAGCAGCTTTCAGACCAAGAACGCATTAAACAACTTGAACGCGAAAATAAAGAACTGCAGCGAGCCAATGAAATTCTACGTAAAGCAGCTGCTTTTTTCGCCCAGGCGGAGCTCGACCGCCCACACAAATAATGGTGGATTTCATTCATAACCATAAAGACCTATACGGTGTTGAGGCGATTTGTAGAATTCTACCAATCGCAACTTCAACCTATTATCGAACTTTAGATCTTGCGGACAATCCAGAACATCGAGCGAAAAGAGATCTACATGACCTGCATCATGCTGAACAAATTAAACGAATTTGGCAGGAAAGTTCAGGTCGGTATGGTGTACGTAAAGTCTGGCAAAAACTGAAACGGGAAGGTTATATTGTTGCGCGCTGTACAGTTGCTCGATTGATGCAACAGCTAGGAATACAAGGTGTTTGGCGTGGTAAGAACAAACAAACGACACGTAGCAGAGATGATCAAAAACGAGCAGCCGACTTGGTGAAACGGAATTTTAGTGCTGATCATCCAGATCAGCTGTGGGTCGCAGACTTCACATATATTCAAACCCATTCAGGCTGGGTGTATACCGCCTTTATGATTGATGTTTTCTCACGGGCAATTGTTGGCTGGAAAGTATCAACACGGATGAATACAGACATGGTCCTTGATGCACTGGAACAAGCGTTACATGCTCGCGGTATGCCAAAGAATGTAATTCATCATTCCGACAGAGGCGTGCAATACCTTTCTATTCGTTACACCCATCGTTTGGAAGCAGCAAATTTACGAGCATCAGTCGGTACAACTGGTGATTCATACGATAATGCTTTGGCTGAAACGGTGAATGGCTTATACAAAACAGAGGTGATTGAATATTTAAAAGCAGATTGGCAAGGTTTAGCAGATGTACAACTTGCGACACTAAACTGGGTAGATTGGTTCAATAAAAAGCGTGTACACAGTGCACTGGGTTATGTATCGCCTTTTGAGTTTGAAGCAATGTACTATGATAAGATTAACCCGTTAGGTCAGGTGGCCTAACTTAAATAAAAAAGTCTCCGACAAACCCGGTACGGTTCACCCTTTCAAAAAAGGGCATTTCCCAGAACTTATATTTTGTGTCAGTTTTAGAAAAGATTGGTTTAAAAAATCCCTATTCATTTAAACCAAGAAGCGCAATTGTAAAGCAAGAAGGAGCACTGCTTAAAATAGGTATTGAATATACAGCTCAAAACTCTTATGGAGCTGATGTAGTTGGAGTTGCAAATAAAGTATTATTTTTAGGAAGTGATGGTCAATATCATCCTGATCCAGAGAAGTAATTTTTCATGTAAAAGAACCCGCGAAAGCGGGTTTTTTATTGCCTAGAGGAAAGTAAAAATGGCACAAGAATCCCGTCTGGTCATTGTTATTGATTCACAAAATGCCGAACGCAATGCACGTAATCTAGGCAATCAACTCGACAGCATAGAAAGAAAAGGTGATTTTGCATCCAAATCAACCGATTGCTTATCTGTAGCTACTCGACAACTTGCTGGTTACATGGCTGGACTAGTAACTGTAGGGGCAGTTATATCTAAAATGGATGCTTATACAGGGCTACAAAACAGACTCAAGTTAGTAACCAATAATCAAACTGAGTTGAATAAAGCCAATAAAGATACTTTTAGAATTGCACAGAAAACTTATTCAGCGTGGGGTATCACAGTAGGTGAGTTGCGTTCTGTAGCTGCACAAGGAAAAATTACTTCACAAGAAATCGTTAAAGCTCTCAAAAATGTTCAAAATGATGTTGATGCACTGTTTGCTAAGACCGATATCACTATTGGACAATCTTTAACACTTTTGAATAACCAAATCACCAAATTTGTAGGTGAAGCGGGGAAAGGAAGTGGAGCTGCTCAAACCTTATCTGGCTCTATTCAGATTTTAGCTGAAAACTTACAGTCAATTTCTTAAGTTGCTATTTTGGGTGGTACGGCATTATTAACAAAAGCAATCGCAACACAGGTATCAGCTTTAAATACCAAATTAGGATCGGTAGTTGCAGACAATGCTGCTTCACAATTGCAAAAGCAAAAGTCTATTGATAGCGCAAAAGCGGCATTGGTTGAAGCTGAGGCGCATTTAGCTAATGTACGAGCAACGAATGCTGAGGCACAAGCTAAATATGGAGCAAGTGCAGCTAGTGCAAGATATGTTCTCGCAGCTAATAATGTTGAGAAAGCAACGAAAGCGGTCTCATTGGCCCAAGGCAAAAGTGTTTCAATGGCAGGTCTAGTAAGTGGTGCATGGGGGTTAATTGGAGGTCCAATCGGAGCAATTACCTTGGGCGTTACAGCTTTAGCTGCTACCTATATGTATTTCTCAAGTAAATCTGCTGAAGCTACAGCAAAGTTAAAAGAGCAAGCAGAAGCTGCTAAGTTGACGAAGGATGAAATTAAAGCTCTTAATGATGAACAACGGAAGGAAAAACTTGGTGATTTAGCCGCGACACTGGAGGACCAAAACATGAATTTTTGGTGGTGTTTCAAAAAGTATGCTGAAACAAAGCAGGTTGAATTTTGATAAAATAGAGAAATGCGAATAACTCTAGAAATCAAATGTCCAACCTGCCTCAGTGACAGTATAAAGAAAAATGGCATCAAAGTAGATGGGAAACAAAACTATCAGTGCAAAGACTGTAAACGTCAGTTTATTGGTGACCATGCTCTGAGCTATCTAGGATGTAATTCAGGCATTACTCGAAAAATATTACAGTTGATGGTCAGAGGTAGTGGTATACGAGATATCGCTGAAGTTGAGCGAATCAGTATCGGTAAAGTTTTACGTACTTTAACCGAATCGACCTACCAAATTCAGCCTAAACAAAGTCATTATGAGTCTCTTGAAGTTGATGAGTTTTGGACTTTTGTGGGAAATAAAAATAATAAACAATGGCTTATTTACGCCTACCATCGAGAAACAGGTGAGATTGTTGCTTATGTTTGGGGTAAAAGAGACTTAGCTACAGTTCAACGATTGAAAACAAAGCTTAAACAATTAGGTATTCACTACACCCGAATTGCAAGTGATCATTGGGACAGTTTCATAACTGCTTTTAAAAACTGCAAGCAAAGTATTGGTAAATTTTTTACTGTAGGTATTGAAGGTAATAATTGCAAAATAAGGCATCGAATTAGGCGTGGTTTTAGAAGGAGTTGTAATTTTTCAAAAAAGATTGAAAACCATTTTAAAGCTTTCGACTTAACCTTTTTTTACATCAATAATGGCTTCATTTAATGTCAGCATACTTTTTGAAACACCACCGAATTTTTAACTTTATTGATAAACAGGAAGGGAAGACAATTGTCGAAGTAATCAAAGAAGTAAAAAAAGCCAAAGATGAAATTAAAAATAGTTAACCACCTACGGGTGGTATTACTAACTAGATCACATATATTTCTGTCATTTATCGGATTTAATCAAAAGATTTAGTGACTTGGTTATACTGAATGTTCAAAATAAAAACAGGATAATGCCGTGAAAAAAATTATTTTAGCAACAGTAATGGGTTTCAGTGGAGTAAGTAGTACTTTTGCAGAATGTACTTATAACTTTGATGCAACCTTAACCCAGTTACAATCTTTCGGTAATACTTCTGTTCAGAAATTCCCAACGATTATAGGAAATAAGTTTTCCTATAAGACTTCTCAGCAAAGTCCGGTTTATATGGCTTTTAGTCAAGATTACATTTCACGTTTTTTAGCAGCAAATGATTCATCAGCAATGTTATATACCAGAGGGGATAAGATAATACCAACTTCTGGAATTATAGCATTTGAATATAAAATTAAAGTTCCTACACTAGGTAATACCGGTTATGTAAATATTTTCCCAGCTCTAGCAGCCGGTATTATGCAAAATGGTAAGGCTGTGAATTTTATAGTTGCGTACCAACATGGGCCTACAGTTAATAACTTTTATATTAAAACTACATCAAATGATGATGCATTGGTTTCCGATCTCTTTAACTTAGCTCCGGAAGCTACTTCTGATGGTTACCAAAAGATTGGTATCTATATTAATCAGAACTCTAATCAAGTTGGCTTAGTTTTTAATGGAGTTAACAAAGGTTATTTTGCAACGTTCCCTTCCAAACTCGATAATCTATATTTTTCATTAACCTCTAATTTTTATGATTTAGCTGCAACTGATGCGAACAAAGATGTCTCAATCGAGTTCTTGCTGGATCAATCAAAAATTACACAAACTTATCCAACAAGTACTAAAGATATTTGCGGGGTAGCTTTGTAAAAAGCAAGTTGAATTAACTGATTTTTCTTAACAGCCGCCTTCGGGCGGTTTTTTATTACATGGAAATCGGGCCGGAGGAAACTCATAGCTAATTTTTCTATGATCAAAAAAGCAAAAACCCCAGTGTTGGCGCACTGAGGTTTTTTATCAACTTAACCAGAGCTAGATTAAGGAGAAGAAATATCTATATGGAGCATATTAAACCAATAGTTGAGCTTATGAAAGTATCTATTGAAAAGTACGGATTATGGCAAACAATAGTTGCATTTATTCTTTTGTTTTTCATACCAATCTTAATGTGGAAGTTGGATGTAATAATTGCTTCTATAAAAGCATAAACCAACTTAAAAAACTGTGCCACCTTCGGGTGGCTTTTTTACGTCTAAAGGAAACCGAAATGAACATCGAACAATATCTTGAAGAACTCATCAAACGTGAGGGTGGTTATGTAAATAACCCAGCAGATCGAGGTGGTGCAACTAAATACGGTATTACTAAAGCTGTGGCTAGAGCAAATGGCTACAAAGGAAACATGAAAGATTTACCGCTTGATGTGGCCAAGTTCATTTATCGGAAACAGTATTGGATAGAACCACGTTTTGACCAAGTGAATGCAATGTCTTCTGCTGTAGCTGAAGAGCTTTTAGATACAGGCGTGAATGTGGTACCAACTTTGCTAAGCCTCTTTTACAGCGTGCAATTTTGAGAGCATTTAGAGTAGCTGGTCCATAAATACCATCGACCGTAAGATCTGGCCAACCTACTTTTCCTTGGTTATTCAATAGATTTAATGCACTATCAAAAAGGGGGAAAGGTCGTTTAAAAGAACATACAATTGGCGTTAACAGAGGTACTTATGCTTTAAGATTGAGTAATTGGTTTTAGGGGCAATATCAAATTCATATTAAAGAATATGATGTAAGTAGAGAAGTTCTTCAATTAATTGAAGATGATCTAGCTTTTGAACTTAAGCCAGCCTTTGGAAAAAGAGGACCAAATAGTAAATAAACGGCCTAAGTAGTCTTTCGTACATGCAATATAGTTTTTGCAATTGCTGCAGCACAAAAATATTTTTCTTAAAAAGATGGAATCGACTATTACAGGATTAACTCCATATTTTGAATGAAAGCAATTTATATGTACCATTAAGCCCCACACATTAAACAGATTAAAAATGAATTATTTGAAAACATTTATTCTTACTTTAGTTTTACTAGGTTCTACCTCTGCATTTGCTCAGGCTAAAACGGAGAAACCTCAATTAGAGGAATGTGAAGATAATGGAGACATGCTTGGTTACGCCCTTGCTATCGAAAATATTTGCATAGTTAAATTGAATGACCGATATGAATCATATCTGCAAAAGCTTAATAAACAGTGTATAGCGGCTTATGGTGAGAAAAAAATAGCAAATGCTACAAAGATAGGGATTATGTCTGTAAAAGCCGAAATGGAGGAAACTGGGCGAAATTCTACGTGTCTTAGAGCTCTAAGCGAGTATAAGGATCTTTTTAATTAATTAGAATGAACAAACGCCAGCATTTAGCTGGCTTTTTAATGTGTTATGCCAGATTAAAGCCTATTTGAATTATTCAGATCTAATAATTAGCGACCATGATCTAAAGCAACTTTAAGGTCAGCATTTTTAATGATTCTCGTATGCCTATCTTAACCATTTCCAAACGGTAAAACTTTAATTAAAAATGGTGGAAATTCTGCCCATAGTAGACTTTTTTGTTGAGCAAATTATGTTGAAATATCATAATCTCTTTTTTAAGTAAATTATTGGGATATTATGAAAAGAATTTTATTAATTGCCTCTTATTTTCCTATTGCTGTTTGGGCTTCTGTTTGTGAAGTACCTAAAGATCAAATCGTAATTGCTAATGTTGGTCTTGGGCATGATGTTAGGAAATTAGAAAAATATAAGGTAGAAATAGATAATAAAGTTTGGAATAAGAATAATAATAGTAATTTTGGGGAAGCTCTTATTGGTCCTAAAGTTGAGAAATATTGGCTATTAGGAACTGAACCGTACCGGGTTTGTCGGAGACCACTTTTCTTGAGAGAATGTCCCGATGAAAAAAGTAAAATACACCCCTGAAATCAGAGATAGAGCGGTTCAATTATTGATTGAATCCGAAAAAGATTATCCTTCTACTTGGGCTGCAATCACAGCAATTGCTCCCAAGATTGGCTGTACTCCTGAAACACTACGTTCCTGGCATCAGAAGCATTTGAATCAACAGAATCCAATTAAAGTACAGCAGCTTTCAGACCAAGAACGCATTAAACAACTTGAACGCGAAAATAAAGAACTGCAGCGAGCCAATGAAATTCTACGTAAAGCAGCTGCTTTTTTCGCCCAGGCGGAGCTCGACCGCCCACACAAATAATGGTGGATTTCATTCATAACCATAAAGACCTATACGGTGTTGAGGCGATTTGTAGAATTCTACCAATCGCAACTTCAACCTATTATCGAACTTTAGATCTTGCGGACAATCCAGAACATCGAGCGAAAAGAGATCTACATGACCTGCATCATGCTGAACAAATTAAACGAATTTGGCAGGAAAGTTCAGGTCGGTATGGTGTACGTAAAGTCTGGCAAAAACTGAAACGGGAAGGTTATATTGTTGCGCGCTGTACAGTTGCTCGATTGATGCAACAGCTAGGAATACAAGGTGTTTGGCGTGGTAAGAACAAACAAACGACACGTAGCAGAGATGATCAAAAACGAGCAGCCGACTTGGTGAAACGGAATTTTAGTGCTGATCATCCAGATCAGCTGTGGGTCGCAGACTTCACATATATTCAAACCCATTCAGGCTGGGTGTATACCGCCTTTATGATTGATGTTTTCTCACGGGCAATTGTTGGCTGGAAAGTATCAACACGGATGAATACAGACATGGTCCTTGATGCACTGGAACAAGCGTTACATGCTCGCGGTATGCCAAAGAATGTAATTCATCATTCCGACAGAGGCGTGCAATACCTTTCTATTCGTTACACCCATCGTTTGGAAGCAGCAAATTTACGAGCATCAGTCGGTACAACTGGTGATTCATACGATAATGCTTTGGCTGAAACGGTGAATGGCTTATACAAAACAGAGGTGATTGAATATTTAAAAGCAGATTGGCAAGGTTTAGCAGATGTACAACTTGCGACACTAAACTGGGTAGATTGGTTCAATAAAAAGCGTGTACACAGTGCACTGGGTTATGTATCGCCTTTTGAGTTTGAAGCAATGTACTATGATAAGATTAACCCGTTAGGTCAGGTGGCCTAACTTAAATAAAAAAGTCTCCGACAAACCCGGTACGGTTCAAACACCGGTTCAATCTTTTAGTTACATTCAGTATTATAAACGTAATTATCTTATTTCTGGTTATAGTGTGAGTTTTAATTTGGATGATATTAACCACATTAAGTTAAGAAAAATTCTTACAGAGTTATATGGATTACCTAAATCCAATTGGAAAATAAAAAAAGGTGTTGATGGAAAATACGGTGAATTCGTTGATCAAAAATATGAGTGTGATAATTATACAATTCTTATTAATTCAGGTTCAGCTGCTGGAAGTTTTATGGTGATCGACGAAAAATAATTTTTTAGTTCAAAAACCCGCAAATATATGCGGGTTTTTATTATTTGGAGTAAAGTTATTATCCTTTGAGCAGTTGATACGATTGCAAAAGGGAATGAATCTGCTGCTAAAGTTGATGTATGGATAGAAATAAGAAAAGCCCTCAAGTGAGTTTGTTGCTTGGTCATTTATTGAAAAAGATAAAAGAGCTGAGCTACATAAACGTATAGATACTCATCCTTGGCATTTACCTCCAATGGACCGCTATCATTTACTAAATAGAAACTAATAGCTCAGTGGAGATGATGGGAGTTGAACCCACGTCTTTATAAGCTCTCTTCGGAGGGCTTTTTTATGTAATGGGCATATAAAAACTAGAAAATTAATACTTTTATGCTTTTGTAATTCCTCTCAAATATCAGTACAAAAAAGACTCTAATAGATGTAATGTCTAGATAGTTATTTACATGAAAATTACAACATCTTATACAAGAAATCTTTATAGAAAACTTCAAAATGGATGTTGTCATTTATGTCAGTAAAATGATTATTAGATTTAACTGTTTTGCAGGAATTTTGCATTTATTTTGCAGGACATCGAAATAAATCTAATAAAATTAAAATTAATCAAATAGATATGGAATTTCTAAAATATTTATTCTTTAGGGAGAAGGAATATATGTGGGAATTATTTGTAATTCTACTTTCGCTTGGGCTGTTAATGTATACAGCTTACAAGGGCTTTTCAGTCATTCTCATGGCACCCATTTGTGCCTTACTTGCAGTTTTACTCATTAACCCAGCCAATGTTTTACCGTTTTATTCGGGTGTCTTTATGCCCAAAATGGTGAACTTTATTAAAGATTACTTTCTTGTATTCTTGCTCGGGGCAATTTTCGGTAAAGTTGTTGAAATGTCAGGAATTGCTGAGTCTATTGCTAGAACCATTGTAAGATGGATTGGAGCAAAAAAAGCAATTTTAACCGTTGTATTGTTAGGTGCAATTTTAACATATAGCGGTGTAAGTTTATTTGTTGCTGTATTTGCAATTTATCCTTTTGCAAACCAGCTATTTAGACAAGCCAATATTCCAAAACGTTTAATTCCGGGAACTATCGCGCTTGGTGCATTTACATTCACCATGGATGCATTGCCGGGTACTCCACAAATCCAAAACGTAATTCCAACCACTTTCTTTGGTACCAATATTTATGCCGCACCATTTCTAGGAATTATTGGTGCTATTTTTGTTTTGTGTATGGGTTTAAGCTACTTAGAATGGCGTCGCCGTGCTGCTGCAAAAGCTGGGGAAGGATTCTCTGGTTTTGGTATAGACAATATGCAGTCTCAAGAAATTGAAGCTGATATGGCTCTACAAAATAATGGAAGTAAGGCTCGTCAGTTTCTAGCATTTGTACCGCTCATTCTTGTTGCAGTAATGAACAAATATTTGTCTAAAGCAATCAAAGAGTGGTATCCAAATGGCTTTGATTTTGCCTCAGTTGGTCTTGCTGATTACACCGTAGACGTTGCAAAAACTGGTGCGATCTGGGCGGTTGGTCTTGCGCTCATTGTCGGGATTATTACTGCAATTTTGTTTGATTACCAACGTGTAGTGACGAACTTTAAAGAAGGCATTAATGCCAGTATTGGTGGCTCACTTTTAGCAGTGATGAATACGGCTTCTGAGTATGGCTTTGGTGCAATTATTGCGTCATTACCGGGCTTTGCCATGATTAGTCATGCAATGAGCAGTACCTTCACAAATCCTTTAGTAAATGGGGCGGTGACGACAACCGTTTTAGCAGGTATTACCGGTTCGGCTTCTGGTGGTATGAGTATCGCTTTAAGTGCGATGGCTGAACATTATAACGCCGCGATTTTAGCTGCAGGTATTCCACCAGAAGTCATGCACCGTGTGGTTGCAATGGCGTCGGGTGGTATGGATACGCTTCCGCATAATGGTGCTGTCATTACTTTACTCGCTGTTACAGGTTTAACCCATAAACAATCGTATAAAGATATTTTTGCAGTTACGGTAATTAAAACATTAGCAGTATTTGTAGTGATTACGGTCTTTACCGTAACGGGTATTGTTTAAATCAGCACGTTATAAGTATTAAGGAGTAAATAGATGACTAAACTTTTAGACGGTAAAGTTGCTTTTATTACAGGTTCTGCAAGTGGTATCGGTCTAGAGATTGCTAAGAAATTTGCTCAAGAAGGTGCCAAAGTTATTATTTCTGATATGAATGCCGAAAAGTGCCAAGAAACGGCGAATTCACTTAAAGAGCAAGGCTTTGAAGCATTATCTGCACCATGTGATGTGACCGATGAAGACGCTTATAAACAAGCAATTGAGCTTACTCAAAAGAACTTTGGCACGGTTGATATCTTAATTAATAATGCTGGCTTTCAACATGTTGCACCTATTGAAGAGTTTCCAACGGCTGTTTTTCAAAAGTTAGTTCAGGTCATGTTAACAGGAGCATTTATTGGTATTAAACATGTTTTACCAATCATGAAAGCTCAAAAATATGGACGTATTATTAACATGGCTTCAATTAATGGCTTGATTGGTTTTGCTGGAAAGGCAGGTTATAACAGCGCGAAACATGGCGTGATTGGTCTAACAAAAGTTGCGGCATTGGAATGTGCACGTGATGGTATTACGGTAAATGCTTTATGTCCGGGTTATGTAGATACGCCATTGGTTCGTGGGCAAATTGCAGATTTGGCTAAAACTCGTAATGTAAGTTTAGATAGCGCACTTGAAGACGTAATTTTGGCAATGGTTCCTCAAAAGCGTTTGTTATCTGTTGAAGAAATCGCTGACTATGCAATTTTCCTTGCGAGTAGTAAAGCTGGTGGAGTAACAGGCCAAGCTGTCGTTATGGATGGTGGCTACACAGCTCAATAATTTAAGTGTTTTAAAAGCCGCTTATTTTAAAATAGGCGGTTTTTTTATTCGTTAAAATTTACGATAGTCCACTGTTTAAAATAATGATTTATATCTACTCTATTTGTTTATAAAAAATCTAATAAAATAAGTTCGTTAAGGTATAAAATTATACTTTAAAGGTATTTAACTTATTTCCATTTTTAAAATTTAATAGAGTATGAGAAAGTAATCTTTACTCTCTTTCTTGATTCGGTATTTTCAGGAAAATTCGTCAATTAAAGGATATTAATTGGCATACAAGTTGCTTTTTAAGCAATAAGTTATTTAGCTAGGTGAAAAGGATATGATATCACTCAGCCAACAGATGGAACTCAATCATTATTCACGCAAAGCTGAATTTGCGCAAAATCTGATGTCCACAATTTGCGGTGAACACCGTCTAGATACAATTTACAAAGATACTCTCGATTTTCACTATGACGGAATGCGTTTGCCTAATAAAAAAATGGCGATCGGTACAATCAGTTATGGTGCAAACGTTGCCATTAACATCTCAAATTTAAAAGCTTATAGCATCAGTTTACCTATACAAGGTCGACAAGCTCTCAACATTCGTGGCGCTCATTATCAATCTGATGAAAATAGAGGCCTTATTGTTTCAAATAACGATCAGCAAGATTTGATTATCGATAAAGATTGCAGAAAATTTCAGGTGGTTATTCCTGAACGGAGTATGCAGATTGTGCTTGCGGATTTACTTAATAAACCCATAGAAGCTCCCATTATTTTTAACCCTGAAATGCACTTAGACTCTGAGCAATTGATTGGTGCATGGTGGAAGAACATTCAAAATTTTGTACAGTTAAAATCACAATATAGCAATTTTTATGGTTTGCAGATATTGTCTGAAGATTATGAAAATTTTGTAATTAAAGCGTTATTATTGTCTCAAGAAAATAATTATTCTGAAGCCTTAAAGTCACTCTCACATCAAGACGAGCCAGCTTATATTCTTAAGGTTCGTAATTTTATTATTGAACATGCTCACGAAGAAATCTGTGCAGAAGATTTGCAACGTCTCGCTGGGGTTTCAAAATCAAAATTGTATGACGAATTTCAACAGTACTACGGCACCAGTCCAATGTCGTATTTAAAAAAATATCGTCTCCAACAAATTTATAAAATCCTGAGCACCACAGGTGCAGATAGAAAGGTTTCTATTTCAAAGCTTGCCTATGACTGGGGCTTTAACCATTTAAGTCGTTTTTCTCAAGAATATCGTGAAGAGTTTGGTGAAAATCCAAGTGAGACCAAAGGCAAAATTTTCTGATATTTAATTTTTCCAATAAAAAACTGATGTAGTTGCCTAAATCAGTTTTTTATTGATTAATATTTATAGACTTTCTTCTAGCTTTAACACTTGTTTGTTTTTAGATTTCTCATAAATCACTTTCAGACTAAGCGCAATAAATGAGACGAAAGTTGGTATTGCTAGAATAAAGAAAATACCGCTTAAGCTTAGGTTAAAAGTAAAAATGAGCGAGCCAAAGAAAGCACCTAAAATTGCACCGATACGACCAATACCATGCATCCATGAAACACCAACCGCGCGACACACTGCTGGATAGAACATAGCTGCAAGTGGCAGTAATGAGGACTGAGCACCAGCGAGTAAGGCACCAATTAAGAAAATAGTAAGCCCTAATAAGAAAATATTTGAGCTTACTAGACCTGCAACAATGAATAGGCCGAAAGCAATGAGATATGAATATTTAATGACTGTAGTTGGATTCAGCTTATCCATGTACCATCCCATAATGGTTGCACCAATTACACCACCAAAAGGGAAAATCGCAGCAATTAAACTAAACTGTTGAGTACTGAAACCAGCTGTTTTTAAAATTGTTGGCATCCAGCTTGTTAAAAGATAGAACACCAACAGACTCGTAAAGCAACAGAGCCAAAGCATACTTGAACCCCACAGATATTTTCCTAAAACCACTTTAACCGGGTTTTCATCTGAAGCATTTTCTGCTTGAGTTAAAACAAGGTTTACCGGCTCTTGGAAGGAATGTCCTTGAATATTTTCTAAAATACGCTGAGCTTTGTCTTGTTTATGACGTGTAATTAAGTATTGAGTTGATTCAGGTAATTTAAGCAATAAAGCAACCACTAAAATGAGGGGAATGCTTCCGCCAATAATAATCACTTTAGCCCAGCCATAGCTTTCTAATAGATAAGCTGACAGCACACCGCCACAAGAAATACCCAGCATGAAACCACAGCCAGCAAGACCTGTTAAGAATGCTTTACGTTTTACAGGCATATATTCAGAGACAATTGTACTGATGTTTGGCATGGCTGCGCCTAAACCTACACCTGTAATAAACCTATAAATCATTAAGTCTTGAGTTGAATTAGCAAAGCCGCACAAAATTGTAAATATTGAAAATAAAAGACTTGTAAAAACAATGACGCCTTTACGTCCAAATTTATCGGACAAAGGCCCCGAAATGATTGCACCGATCGACATACCAACTAAAGCAGCACTTAAAACCGGAGCAAGTTGCGGCTTGGTAATTCCCCAATCATCTAATAATGCAGGGGCAACAAAACCAATAATTCCTGTGTCTAGACCATCACAGAAGAAGACAAAAAAGCCTAGGATAAAAACCATCCACTGTAGTGGAGACAGTTTCTCACGGTTGATAATCGTGTTTGCATCTATCGTTTTCATACGTATTCCTTATTCATTAAAATTTTTTGCTGTAATTGACGAAGAAACGGTTTTCAGAGAAATCATTTCCATGCTTAACGTCATAATTGATGAAGATGTACTGAAGAGCTAAGCCTTTGAGGAATGGCTGTTGAAGGGCATAATTGACAATAACGTTTGCTTCACTTTCTTTATTTTTTAAGCCATCTGCTGTCTTAAAGTGATCGCCATATACATATTTGAAAGTGGTATTTAAGCCAGGCACATAACCTTTAAAGTCATAGCCATAAATAAAGTGATAGGACTTTTCATCTTGTTTGAAGAAACCAGTCGTGTTCCAGTTAATGAAATAAGTTTCAGGCAAGAAACCATCTGGTAACGGGTAAGCAGACTCACCAATAATTTGCTGATAACCCACACCAAAACTATGATTTTTTACTTTAAGCGTTTCTAGTAGCCCTACATTTTGTGCATCGATGTCAAAAAGATTTCCATTATCTTTGGCATTGAAATATTTGAACTTTGAATTAACTGAAAAATTAGAATTTTTCCATATATGGTCAATGCCGACATAGTGTTTGTTATATAAATCCTCCATATTCCCAAAGTAATATTCTCCCTTCAATGTAGGCGTAAATTGATAGCGCAGATCTATGTAGTTAAGTCCGTCGGAGTAGCCAGTCACACCTTTTGAAGTAAAAGAAAATCTGTGAAAGTCTTCTTCATTTCGCGGAGATACTTTTTCAATGCGGCCAATTTCTGCAAAAAGCTTATCGTTTAGCTGGCTCTTAAGATTAGTTCCCCAATAAGATGTCAGGAGTTGTCGACTTGCATCTACAGTGGTTACGGGTAGATCCAGCCATAATTCACCAATGCTGAGTAGTGTCTTGTTGTAGCCTAGCTTTAAGGTCGCACCATATTTTAGATAATCGGGTGCTTGTGACTGCGTCGCTTTATCGAAAGGTAATACCGTATCTGCAACATGTTTATCTTGGCTTAAACGAACCGCATATTGTGCTGAAGCATTTGCGCCAATTTGAATTGGGGTTCCCCCAATTTCTAACGGCGTATCATGCATATTTGAGTTGTAAAATAGAGAAACTGATTGTGACCAGCTACCTGTGTCCTTTACATCTGGATTGTCATAGTTTCTGTCTATATATGCATTTTTTGATGTAAATTTCCATTCTTCATCCGCTGAATAAGCCTGAGTAGAAAATGCACTACAACATAAAATATTGATGAGCATTAACGTTTTTTGTTGTCCATAAAGTGGCCATGGTCGATGCATAAATAAAACGCCTTAATTTAGAAAATGACTGGGCTTTTTTTATGTAATCAAACGGATTACATGACTTGATTGAACTATTTTTAGCCAATCGTCACTATCCAATAAGTCCTAATCTTCATCCATTTTTTCCAAATGAGATAAAAAGTATTAATTTAATTTTTTAATTTAAGCTTTTGAAATATAGGTGTTTCTTGTTTTTTTAGTTTTTATCCAGTTTGATAAGTTTTGATAATTGCGCAGAGATTGGATAGTGCTTGCAGCTTTTGGACAGTCTAAAAAAAATTTCGGATAGAAGATAAAGCCATAACAATGTCAGGAGTTGACACTATGGCTGGTCAAACCATTCAAATTAAAACAGCATCTGGAAAGCAGTTCAGTGCATATCTAGCGACACCAGAAACAGGAAAAGGACCCGGTGTGGTGCTTTGTCAGGAAATCTTTGGGGTGAATGCGGCCATGCGAGAAAAAGCAGAATTTCTTGCAGAAGAAGGCTATACCGTTTTAGTTCCTGATTTATTTTGGCGTGTAGCACCTAATATAGAACTGGGTTACACACCAGAAGATTTTCAAAAGGCTTTCGAGCTTTATCAGCAATATGATGAAAATCTTGGGGTTGAAGACATTCAGGACAGCTTAGCTTTTTTAAAGACTCGACCAGAATGTGACACCTCTACAGGCCTCGGTGTGGTGGGGTACTGTTTGGGTGGAAAGCTTGCTTATCTGGCAGGCTGCCGACTTCCTGACGTGGCATGTGCTGTAGGTTATTACGGTGTAGGCATTGAAAAATCGTTAGATGAGTTAGCCAACGTAAAAGGAAGTTTGGTTTTACATATTGCAGAACTGGACCAATTTACACCGCCAGGTGCGAGACAAGCGATTGTTGATGCAGCCAACCAATATTCAAATGTACAAGCTTATGTTTATGAAGGTGTTGATCATGCTTTTGCACGCCCAAAAAGCAATCATTATCACAAACCTTCAGCCCGCTTTGCCCACGAGCGTACAGTAACAGCTCTACATAACACGATTGGACCGAAATATGACTTAGTTGCTTTATGGGAAGAGCATATTCGTCATGAGTTCGATACGCGTGACGTGCCAGCAACCATGGCAACAATGGTCGCAGAACCGTATGTCAACCATATTCCAACCTTAACTGGCGGTGTAGGTCAAAGCCAGCTCGCTCGTTTTTATCAATATCACTTTGTTCATCAAAATCCAAAAGATATGAAGATCACTTCGATCTCTCGTACGGTTGGCTCAACGCAAGTGGTAGATGAGTTCATTATGAGCTTTACCCACGATGCTGAAATTGACTGGTTATTACCGGGTGTAAAACCGACTGGTAAATACGTCGAAATTCCAATGCTAGGTGTAATTCAGTTTAGAGGTTCAAAGCTGTGCCATGAGCATATTTACTGGGACCAAGCATCGGTACTGGTTCAAATTGGTTTATTAGACCCAACGGGCTTACCCGTTGCAGGTGTAGAGACCGCGCGAAAACTTCTTGATGAAGATCTTCCTTCAAATACGTTGATGCCATCTTGGTCAAGTAGTGAAGGCAAGCCAGTCAATTAAGGAGTATCTGTAATGAATATAGATTTAAAAGGAAAAGTCGCTGTGGTGAGCGGCGGCGCAACACTGATTGGTAAAGCTGTTGTACAAGCCTTAGTCAGTGCAGGTGCTCATGTCGCTATCTTAGATATTGATGCCAAAGGCAAGGCAATTGCAGAAAGCTTTAATCATGATGTGATGTTTATTCAAACCGATTTAACCAGTGATGCGGCTATTCAACAAGCTGTGGCAGATATTCACCAACATTTAGGTGAAGTGAGCTACTTGGTGAATTTGGCATGTACTTACTTAGATGACGGTTTTAAATCTTCACGTCAGGACTGGTTACAAGCACTCGATATTAATTTGGTCTCTACAGTTGAGCTGAGCCGTGCTTTATACCATGACCTAAAAAAGCAGCAAGGTTCAATCGTTAATTTTACTTCAATCTCGGCCAAAGTGGCACAAACAGGGCGCTGGTTATATCCAGTGTCTAAAGCCGCGATACGTCAACTCACACAAAGCATGGCAATGGATTTTGCTGCTGATGGCATTCGCGTCAATTCAGTTTCTCCGGGTTGGACATGGTCTCGTGTTATTGCAGAAGTCAGCGGTAATAACCGCGAAAAGGCCGATAGCGTGGCAGCCGATTATCACTTGCTAGGTCGATTGGGTCATCCCGAAGAAGTTGCCAATGTTGTTTTGTTTTTATTGTCACCCGCTGCGAGTTTTGTCACCGGAGCAGATTATGCGGTCGATGGCGGATATTCAGTGATGGGCCCTGAAGGATCACAGCCTGCTATTCCACGTTTAGCCGAATAGCACAGCGTTTTAAAAGCACATTTAGAAAATTATGGAGAATATTATGCGCCGTATTGCAATTGTTGGAGCAGGACAGTCTGGTTTACAGCTTGGTTTGGGCTTATTAGATACAGGCTATGACGTAACCATGGTCACCAATCGAACTGCCGATGAAATCCGCCAAGGTAAAGTCATGTCAAGCCAGTGTATGTTTCATACCGCTTTACAAACTGAACGTGACTTGGGACTAAATTTTTGGGAAGAAGAATGTCCAGCTGTAGAAGGCATTGGGCTAGCTTTAGTTAATCCTGAAAATGGTGGTAAAGCATTTGAATGGAGTGCTCGGCTTGAGCGTTACGCTCAATCGGTCGATCAACGCGTCAAAATGCCATATTGGATGGAAGAGTTTGAACGCCGTGGCGGTCAATTGGTAATTCAGGATGTGGGAATAGACGAGTTAGAACAACTCGCAAACGACTACGAACTTGTATTACTCGCTGCTGGTAAAGGTGAAGTCGTTAAACAATTTGAGCGTGATGATGCACGTAGTGTTTTTGATAAGCCACAGCGTGCTTTGGCATTGACCTATGTCAAAAACATGAAGCCAATTTCGCCATACTCTCGTGTGACTTTTAATATTATTCCAGAAGTGGGCGAATACTTTTCATTTCCAGCACTTACAGTAAATGGTCCTTGCGACATTATGGTGTTTGAAGGTATCCCAAATGGGCCAATGGACTGTTGGCAAGATGTCAAAACACCAGAACAGCATCTGCAATGCAGTTTGGACTTACTCAAGAAATTTGTGCCTTGGGAATATGAACGCTGCGCTAATGTTGAGTTAACCGATGCTGGTGGATATTTAGCAGGACGTTTCCCGCCGACAGTACGTAAACCCGTTTTAACCTTACCGTCTGGCAAGAAAATTTTTGGGATGGCAGATGCCTTGGTGGTGAATGACCCGATTACTGGTCAAGGCTCAAACAACGCTGCTAAGTGTAGCAAAATCTATTTCGATGCCATTTTAGCCAATGATAATCAAAACTTTAGCGAACAATGGATGGTTCAAACTTTTGAACGTTATTGGGCTTATGCAGAAAAAGTGGTGGCTTGGACTAATAGTCTGTTAGTACCACCGCAACCCCATGTTGTTGAGCTATTAGCAGCCGCAAGCCAAAACCAAAGCATTGCTTCCATTATGGCCAATAACTTTGATGACCCTCGTGCCTTTGCTCCTTGGTGGTTTGATGCAAATCAGGCTCAAGCATTCTTGGCCTCAAAAACCGCAGCAAAAGTGGCTTAAGGGCAAAACAGCAAAGGGAGATATGAAAAATGGACACAATTGAAACTTTAGCTTTACAAGCAATTAATGCTGAAAACCCGAGAGAAATCCGTAATTTGCTTGGACAGTTTGTAACTGGCGTTACCGTGATTACAACTCGTGGTAAAGATGGTCGGAAGATAGGCATGACAGCCAATTCCTTTTCATCATTATCTTTAGATCCACCATTAATTTTATGGAGCCTTTCAAAAACAGCACCAAGCTTGTCTGATTTTGTTGAAGCTGAATATTTTGCCATTCACATGTTGGCGCAGGAGCATCATCAACTTTCGGGGCATTTTGCTCGAGGTGCTGAAGACAAATTTGCAGGCATTGCCCATCAACAATGCAATGCAGGCGTTCCAATTTTGTCCGACGCACTCGCAACCTTGGTTTGCCGCAATGTAAATCAGTATGAAGGCGGAGATCACCTGATTTTTATTGGTCAAATTGAACAATACCAACAACGCCAAGGTGAACCATTGGTATTCCACGCAGGAAAGTATCGGATTGCCGCAGAGCATCCAGAATTAGCACATTAATTCACCACAATCACGATCAATCCGGTCGTGATTTTTTTATAGGAAATAAGAAGATGAAAAGCACTTTAATTAAACATGGATTTTTAGCAGGGACATTGTTGGGTTTGCCATTAGTTTCTCATGCCTATGATTTACCGAACGTAAACTTAGGTATGACCAGCTTTCTCGATGGTGGATTACCCGCAGGGCCTGGCTGGTATGCTCAAACTTACTTTCAAAATTACGATAGTAATAAACTGGCCGATGCCAATGGACAAAAATTAGGTTTACCTAAAACAGATTTAAATTATCAAGTATTGGTTGAGCAGATTAGTTATTTATCGAATGTCCGAGTAAAAGATAAAGCCAGCCTAGGTATGAATTTTTTAATTCCTTTTGTCAGCAAAATGGACATGGATGATGGCTTGAATAATGCTGCTATTAAAGCCCAAAGTGGCTTTGGGGACATTATGATAGGACCTTTTATTCAATTCGATCCAATCATGGGCGCGCAAGGGCCGAAGTTTGTACATCGTTTTGAGTTTCAGGTGAATTTACCTACTGGCGAATACGATCGGCAAAAAGATATTAACCCCAGTAATAACGCTGTTTCATTTGACCCTTATTGGGCTGCAACGTATTGGTTTAATCCTAAATGGACTGCATCCACACGTATCCATTATCTCTATAACTTTAAGAATAATGACCCAAGCTATGCTTTTGCTGGAGCTAATGATATGCAAGCTGGGCAAGCAATTCATGCAAACTTCGCAACAGACTATGCCATTACTGAACAGTTTCGCTTAGGACTAAATGGCTATTGGCTAAAACAAGTCACTGATACCGAAGTCGATGGTGAAAAAGTCAAAGGTAGACGTGAGCAAGTCTGGGCGATTGGTCCGGGTGCGATGTATAGTTTTTCTAAAAATGATCACTTGGTTGCAAATGCTTATTTTGAGCAAGATGCTGAAAACCGTCCAGAGGGAACACGACTACAAGTTCGTTATGTCCATCATTTTTAAATCATAAAAAAAGCCTTTTATATCAATCAATATAAAAGGCTTTTATCTATTTTTAGTTTACGAAAAAATTGAAGTAATTAAGCCTGAGCCTTCACTTTGACCAGAACGGCGGGTAGAAGATGGTAATTCCCCATAACGGCGTTTATATTCTTGAGAAAAACGGCCTAAATGACTAAATCCCCATTTAAATGCAACGTCAGTGACAGAGAGATTCTCATTGTGCATCAGCTCTAAATGAGCCTGTTCAAAACGTAATTCTTTTAAATAAGACATTGGGGTAGTCCCCAAATAGTTTTTAAAACCAGTAAATAGTGTTCTCACACTCACGCCAGCATGTTCAGCCAAAATTTCTACATTAAGCGGCTCATGTAAATGTTCTTTAATATAGGCTTCAGTACGCTTCACGAAATAAGGAGAGACTGTTTTTTCTTTATGCTGATCTATTTTATGTAATGCGTTATTGGGTTGACCATAAATGAGTGCATTAAATAGATTTGACTCAAATTGTTTAAAGGCTAAAGGATGATGAAGCGGGTGTTGCTCGCATGCCAAAGCATCTATCAAGGTTCTAACGAGCTGTAAAAAATAGGCTCCACTTTGTGTAGAAAAGTCTAATTTTGGGTCAAAAACGAGTAAGTTATTTTCTGAATCGGCAATGTGCTGACGGCAATGATACGTAAAATCATCCTTTGAAACTTTTAGAATGAGCTGTGGTGAGTTCGCATGCCAGCGCATACGTAAAGATTGCTGAGGAGAAATAAGAGATGCAACTTGAGAATAAGAAATAAACTTTTGTGAACCAAACTCGATTTCTGCATAGCCTTGAGTTGGAATTTGAATTAAGTAAAAGTTATCTAGGTGATCTGGTTCAATGATGACATCCGCACCATATTCCAAGCGACTAATAGACAATGCGCCTGTTTTAACATGGTGCATAGTTGCACTGAAATCTCGCTTCTGCTGAGAGATTTTAAGATCATGTGGTTTAAAAATTTGCCCTACATTTCGGCAAGTTTCGTTTAAATCGTGGTGATCAAATACCAAATTATGTTTGGTAAAGATAGACTCATTTTGAAAATGACGTCCACTGAGTTCTGGGGAGTTGGCTTGGTTCATATTTATCCCTTTTGGCTCACTCCTGTATTTACTGTGCAAAATGTGTGAAGCCTTAGCTTTGCAACACGTAAATACGGCACTTAAAAAATTAAGTTACTCGCAAATTACAATGAGATATAAGCAAAATACAGACCAATTTAACCGCTAGTTAATGTGATTTTCTCAAATTTTTACGTCGGATTTTGTCCATCCATTTAATACATTCGAGAAATAGAATAGGGGGATATAAAAGGTGCTATAAGTTAATCTCATCATGATCTTATTCCTTAAGATCTATCAAAATTTATAGCAAATCCGAGTGAGCTGGTCAATTTATTTTGTCGGAATTAATTATTTTATGTTATTGATATATTAAAACTTTTAATTTAAATGTAAAAGTTCAATATACCCCTTATAAGAGTATATTGAATCATTTCAGGTTTAAGTGGTTTTTAAATTATTTACACTTTTAACGCGAGGTATTGCTCTGTAAAAACTTCTCGCTATAAATACGATAGTTTTGCAAAGATTGCTCATCTAACCAATTTTTCACGGCTTCAATCATTGGTGGTGGGCCACATAAATACATATCAAAAGCTTGTTCAGCCAGTTGATCTTTATTCAAGTGCTCATGAATATAGCCTGCTTTGCCTTGCCATGTTTCAGTTGCTTTAGTCACAATCGGGTGATAACTAAAGTTTGGAAGCCGTTCTGCGTAGGCATGTAAACGCTTTTGTTCACACAAGTCAGTTTCATTATTTACGCCGTAGTACAACTGAACGGCAGGTGAGTTAGGCTGCTCGACCAAGTTATCAAGCATTCCTAAAAATGCGGATAATCCTGTTCCACCTGCCACAAAAACCAGTGGACGCTGTACTTCACGTAAATAGAAACTACCAAGCGGTGCTTCAATAAGTAGGGTTTGTCCGACCTGACAACGATCACGCAAATAATTACTCATCACACCATCTGGCAAAAGACGAATTAAGAATTGCAATTGATTGGTTGCGTTTGGTCTGTTTGCAAATGAATATGAGCGCCAATCTTCAGTATCTGGAATTTGCAAACGAGCATATTGACCCGGTAAAAACTGAAGTTGGGCAGCATGACTGCTTGCATCAAGATGCAAAATTGCTGTTGTTTCAGAAACCAACTCAACAGCGGTCACTTTGGTTTCAATTTTTAAAGTATCACCAGCGTTACAGATCGCAGAATCATGATCGAAATAAAAAGCTGCATCGGATTTCACACGCGTCTGGCAAGCTAACATTTTACGCTCAGCCAAATCACGCTCACTTAATGCGTCTTCATCAACATATTCTTGTTCATAAATACCAGTTTCACACTGACCCTGACAGGTACCACAAACACCTTCACGGCAGTCTAGCGGTAGGTTAATTCCTTGGCGAACTGCTGCATCAAGCAACAATTCGTCGTTATTTACCGAAATGAAAAAGGTTTTGCCATCGGCAAAGTTAAGTGCAACTGAATGTCCCATTTTCATTCCCCTTAAACGTGATAGAAGTCTAAAACGGAATCAATTTTGTCATTGAGCAAAATGCTGTGTTGACGACGAATACGGAAACCATCCGCTGTTTGGCGTAAAAGATAAGTAGCGTGTCCGTAAAAACAGCCTTCTAAGCCTTGACGGTTATAGAGCGTTTGCCATGCGACTTTTGCTTCAATTAATCCGTCATCCAGTGTTTTTACACGAATGTTATTCATGCTGTGTAACGTACGTGGTAGCGGCGTTGCAGATGCAGCTTTACCGGTACGAATACGGAATACACGGTCTTCAAGTCCAGTACGGTCCGCATAATAAATATAAGACAAACCCTGATTTGGATCTTGAACATAGTTATGGTCATCAATCCACTGTGGAATATGATATTCACTATCTTCATCGTAAAGTTCTAGATAGGCATCCCAGTCATAAGCGTCACAAAGTTCTGCTTTTTTGTACAAAAACTGAGATACAGCAAAATTTAGTTCTTGTGACATGGTTACACCTCATCCATTAGGGCATTGTTTTCAAAAGTAATATCTTGCATTTTCAATGCTTTCTTGTTTAATCCGTCGAGCATTAGACGTTGCCAGTGTCCATGCTGGTTTACATAGAGTCCTTCGTGGGTAAACTCACGGCCAGTAATGACGGGTTGAATGCCTAAATCTTGTGAGTTTTTGGTCGCGCCATATTCCCAAGACTGACAGCCACGAGAAATATCGCTCCAACGCTCAAGTCGTGCCTGAAAGCCTTTTTGCTGTTCACGGAATTCAACTAAATCATCTGGTGTACCAAGGCCTGATACGTTAAAGAAATCTTCAAACTGGCGAATACGGTTACGGCGCGCTTCAGCAGATTCGCCTTTAACACCAATACATTGACTAATGACTTCGGTTTTATTCCATGCCACAGGACGAACAATACGAAGCTGTGAACTAATCTGGTCCATAAAGAATAGGCTAGGGTACAAGTTCAAGTTTCTTAAACGGTGCATTGCCCATTCAGCATATTTGTCACCATATTTTTCGACCATATACGGCATAACTGTGCTGTAGCCTGGACGAACCGTTGGGTTCGGCATGTCACTAAACAATACGCTATGACCATTTTTGAAGCTGAACCAGCCATCGTCAGTTTCTGAGTCACCGGCACCTAACTTGCTATAGTCAAGCGTATCGAGTTCTTCACCTTTTGATGCATTGACTTGCTGACGGTGTTGAACTGTAGATACATAGTTATAGTGAACAGTACTTACATGGTAACCATCTAGGCCATTTTCATTTTGTAGCTTCCAGTTACCTGCAAAGGTATAAGATGACTTGCCTTGAAGTACTTCGAGTTCACCTGTTGGCGACTGATTAACCATTAAATCAAGAAACAGTTTTGCATCACCCAAAAAGTCTTCTAGAGAATCTGTTGCTTGAGTATCAAGGCTTACAAATACAAATCCACGATAGCTGGCAATACGGCCTTGTTTTAAGCCTCGGCTTGATTTATCAAAATCTTCACAATATTCACCAGGTGCTTTGACTTTCACCAAGCGGCCATCTGACTTATAACACCATGCGTGGAATGGACAAGTAAATGTAGATTGGTTGCCTTTAGCAACGCGTGTTAAGGTCGCTCCACGATGCTCACAAGCATTGACCATCGCGTGTAATTCGCCCTTACCATCACGGCTCACAATAATCGGTTGGCGACCAATTTGAACTGTTAGGAAATCATGATTGTTTGGAATCTCACTTTCGTGACATGCATAAATCCAAACCTTTTCAAAAATAAGTTCCATTTCCAAGTCAAATAGTTCAGGCTCAGTAAACATATTACGTGCTATACGAAACACGCCATCGTTAGGACGGAAGTCGATACATCCATCTACAAAATCATTCCATTGTTTTAAATTAGATGAGGTCATTTGCTCAATCCTATTCATTCAGCTTTTAACTGATTGAACCGCGATTAGGCTTTGGCCTCTATCCGTTTTTTCCAGATCTTTATCCACTTTGTGCAGTTTTGATTTTTTTAATTGAACTCTTTTTAGGAAAGAGTAGAGATTTAAATTTGTATATGTCTTAGCTTGTTAAACTTCCCTATAATGTTAGTGAGCATAAAATAAACTTTTGTGAACTAAGCCTATGAAAGAAAAAAACTTAAAATTACAAATTAGAATTCTTTTAGAACAGAACATTGCGTTTGGTCCGGGTAAGGCAGACTTACTTGAAGCAATTGAGAAAACGGGTTCGATCTCACAAGCCGCAAAATCTATGAATATGAGTTACCGCCGTGCGTGGCAGTTGGTCGACACCATGAATCAGTGCTTTGAAACAGCTTTAGTTGAAACTCAAACAGGTGGAACACATGGTGGTGGGGCAGCCGTTACAGCTTTGGGCCAGAAAGTCTTACAATACTATCGTCAAATGGAAGTTAATGCTCAACAAGCCTTAGAACATGATTATCAAATTATGAGTAGCTATTTAAAGAAATAAGATGAGGAATACTTTCAAAATCAAAGAATTTAAGCGCGAATCAGTTTTATCTACCAATAGTTTTCAGTTGCTCAGAAAAAATATCCATCTTTATAAATAATTTCTACTTTTCATCGTCTATGGTTATCGCTATATTCTTGGGTATATATCGCTGCAAAAAACGACAAAAAGGTAAATATAATGGTAAGTGATACGAAGATAAAAAAGTTGGCTTTAGTCTGTTCAGTCCTCAGCATAGGATTGGTCTTTAATGTTCCAGCTAAAGCTGAATCGGTTACCGTTTATGCAGCAGCGAGCTTAACAAATGCAATTAACGATTTAGAAAAAATTTACGAAAAACAGAATAAAGTAGAAGTTAAAACTTCATATGCAGGCTCATCGACCTTAGCGAAACAAATTGAAGCTGGGGCACCAGCCGATGTATTTATCTCTGCTGATACACAGTGGATGGATTATCTACAAAACAAAAAATTAGTTGCAGCAAATGACCGTGTAAATTTATTAGGCAACCGTTTGGTTCTAATTACTCCAAAAGGGCAGTCACTAAACGTAAAACTAGATAAAACAACAGATCCAAATAAAGTGTTTACCGGAAAGATTTGTACAGGGGATACCAAAAGTGTGCCTGTAGGCAAATATGCTAAACAAGCTTTTACCAATATAGGTTGGTGGAGCCGTATTGAGCCAAAGTTAGTTGAAACAGAAGATGTTCGAGCGGCATTAAACTTTGTTGCGCGAGGTGAATGTCAGGTTGGTATTGTCTATGCAACCGATGCAGCAATTAGCAAAGATGTGAAGGTAGCTGGCGTATTTCCGATAAATACACATTCACCAATTATTTATCCTGTAGGGTTGATTAAAAAGAACTCAAACTCAGCAAAGTTCTATCAATTTTTACAAAGCAACCAAGCTAAAGCAGTCTTTAAAAAATATGGCTTTAGTGTGCTAGCTCCAGTTAAACCATGATGTTTTCTTTAACCCCAGAAGAACTCAGCGTTCTTCAACTTTCTTGTAAGGTTGCAGCAAGTTGTCTTGTGGTCAGCATTATTCCTGCAATTTGTGTGGGATGGTTTTTGGCACGTAAAGAGTTCTGGGGTAAGTCATTTATTGAAACATTGGTGTTTTTACCTTTAGTGCTACCGCCAGTGGTTCCTGGTTATTTGCTTTTACAAGTTTTTGGGAGCCGCGGTGTTGTTGGGCAATATTTGGCGCCTCTCGGAATTGATTTTGCATTTAACTGGAAAGGCGCAGTTCTTGCTTCGGCAGTAATGGGTTTTCCGCTATTGGTGCAATCGATTCGACTAGCGATTGAACTGGTCGATCAGCGCTTAGAAATGGCAGCAAAGACACTAGGTGCCTCATCTTTAGGTGCATTTTTTCATGTCACTTTGCCGCTTGCGAGCAGTGGTATTTTAATTGGTGCTATTTTGTGCTTTTGCCGCAGTTTAGGTGAGTTTGGTGCGACCATTACCTTTGTGGGTAATATTTCAAATGAAACCCGGACTTTGCCTTTGGCTATGTATAGCTTAATGCAACAGCCCGATACAGAGGCTGCTATTCAACGGCTTATTGTTTTATCGTTAAGTGTGGCTTTTTTAGCGCTATGGTTTGCACAGTGGTTTCATCGTTATCAAAAAAAGCGCTTAGGACGGTAGAAATATGTTGATCGATTGCCGTTTTCAGCTACAGATGGGTCAATTTCATATTGAACCTAACTTCCAGTCGGATGCTGCTGTTATTGGATTATTTGGTGCCTCTGGGTCAGGTAAAACATCGATTTTACATGCCATTGCAGGGTTGAACACACCGCATAGTGGACTCATTAAAATACAGGATCAAACATGGTTTGATTCAGATCAAAACATTAATTTGAGTACCCAAAAGCGGCATGTTGGATTGGTTTTTCAAGATGCTCAGCTTTTTCCGCATAAAACGGTGAAGCAAAACTTATTATTTGGTCTTAAGCATCTTTCCCAACAAGAACGTCACTTTGAAGCAGATTATATTATTGAGTTATTAAAGTTAGGGCACTTATTACAACGTATGCCCATCAAACTCTCAGGAGGGGAAAAACAGCGCATAGCACTGGGCCGAGCATTATTATATTCACCTAAGCTGTTGCTACTTGATGAACCTTTATCTGCATTAGATGCGAATCATAAAGCTGAAATTATTCCTTTTTTTCAGAAGGTAAAAGAGGAAATAAAAATTCCGATGATTTATGTGAGTCATGATATTCAGGAAATTAAACAACTGACCGAAACAATGTGGATTTTATAATTTTTCATATTTCACACATTATTTCAGTCTAGTTAGTTCATGGTTGTTAGCTAGCCCATAAACTACCAGTTGGAGCAGATTTTCGGCGATCTTGGGCTTGTTGATAAAAACGCCAGAAAGCAAAAGCAAAAATGATAGCTAAGAAATCAACCACTAAGATTTCTCCGCCATGTACCCATAGGCCACTTTGGGGAATGGAGTAGGCTAAAAGGGAGGTAAGCGGAATCGCAAATAACACCAAAACTAAGGTTAACAGCAGTTGTGGTAAAGCTTTTGCATAGCCAATCACAAAGGTATAAATCAAACTCAGTAGGAAAATCGCATAATAACCATACATAAAGAGGTGATTCATGCTTTCAATGTTAAGCGCTGCGAAAAGCCAACGACTGGCCAACATTGTACCTGCGACAGCTAAAACACACCCTAAACATGCACCTATCGTTAAGTTCGCAAGGAACACCACATCTTTACGTTGAACAGGAACAGGGTCTTCAGCACGCTTTTGCTTACGTGCACGAGTTTCAACCCAAAGGATGTTGCCCGTATAAAATAAGAAGGCACCACCAACACCTAAAACAAAATAAATCCAACGTACGCCAGTACCACCAAAACTGCCAAAATGCAGGCTAAACATGGCGTTGATTAACTTATTTCCAGCATCAGTCTGTGTGTTAATACCTTTATGATTAAAGTGCTCAACTGCATATGGGTTCATACGCATAAAGTCATGATTTGCACCACGCAACATCTGATCTGAGCTATAGAGAGCAATACGTGCATTGGCTTTTTCAGGTTTATCTAGGCCACTGAACTGGATATAGTCAACTGAATATTCAGGCGCTACTTTTTTAGCTTGAGCTAATATTTGCTGCACATCAATGTGCGTTTGTTTAGGTTGAATAAGCGCAGGGGGAGAACGCTGAAAAACAGGTTGTCCTTTGAGTGCAAGTTGTCCAATCGCATCATAAAAAAAGTCATGAAAAGCAAAGACAATAACGCTAATACTAATAATGATGTGGAAAGGTAAGCTCGTAATTCCAATCACGTTATGCGCATCTAGCCAAAAGCGCTTTTTATTTTTGCCAGGCCGAATAACAAAATAATCCTTTACCAAGGTTGGTAAAAGTATGATCACTCCTGAAAGCAGGGCAAGAAAATATAAAATTGAAACCACGCCCATCACATAGAGACCTAATCCGTGATGGCCTGCCATGCCCGGTATGCCTGCTGTTTCATGTAACTGTTCGATTAGCCAGCCCGCTTTAGATAAGTTTTCTCGGGCAATGATTAACTGACCTTTATCACCTAAGCTAGCCATCCACGTAGACTGAGCAGCATTAAAGCCATCTCCACGTTCATGTTCACTCCAAGTAATGGGTGCATAGTGAAATTCATTGGACGATAAATTCAGTGTGAAGTTCTTTTGTGCGGCAGGATAGGCAGCCTGAACTTTTTGAATAAGCTCATTATATTGGTGGGGTGAAACTTTAGGCAAAACTTGCTGTGTTGGCGTAGCCCATTTACTAATATGGTGCTGAAACATGCTGAGGCCACCAGCAAAGAAACAGATAAAAAGCAAAATCCCAGCACATACACCCACCCAAGTATGCATGCTTTTTGCTAATTTCATGATGTCTGAACGTACTTTCATATTTAACCCCGTAAGACAAAAATACAGCTATACGCTAGGGCATTCGCAATCAATAAATAGATAAGCGCTTTTCGTCCAGTCGTAAAAAAATAACTAGCAAACATAATCGGCATCCAAACCCAAGGAACACTCCACATACCCACTTGCACCAATAAATCCATGGCAACATAAGGTTGGCCTAATAAAACAATCAAATTACCAATAGCGATAGAAAGACTTAGACCAAAAACACCACCAGCAAAAGTTTTACTCCACCAGTCTGGCTGGATCGGAGACTGAATTTTAGCTTTCATGAAACCAGTTTCCGTTTAAAAAGCACCATAAAAGGAAGAAACGACCACGCAAAAATGATGAGCATGAACCAGCAAAAAGCGGCAACCACTTTCGGTAAGCTTGCAAAAAGTGCAATGAATCCAATGCCTAATAGCACTAGACCCAAATACTTAAAGAAAGTAGGAAGATGTTGAGACAACAGATTTTGGTTGCTATGACTACAATAGATACTGACCGCTCCCAACAGGGTCAAAAAAAGTCCTATAAGTTTCATAATCGATGTTTATAAGTAAATTAAAGTCAAAATTTACCCAACAGTATAAGTAAGTAATAATTATTATCAAATGATAAATATAATTATTTATCATAAGAAGTTAGTAATATAAAATAGGGGTAACTCTTTAAAAATATTTATTTTGAAGTCGAATACGTGAGCAATTATCTCTACATTCCTGAACAAATCAGTACATCAATTTATGAAATTTCGAACCCTATTTTTTTTACATCAGAGCTATTTTGTTATGGGCTAGATTTATCGCAAACAATGCATTTGTATATAAACCAACAATTAGAGCATCCCCTAAAAATTGCTCAAGCGTGTGTCGATCGTAAAAATGAGTATTTATGTGGCAGGGTCTTAGCTCAGGCTGTTTTAAATCATCATTTTGGTTTAGATCAGCCCATAACCTCTATGCACGAACCTTTACCCATCTGGCCATCCCATGTTTTGGGGAGTATTAGTCATTCACAAAATAAGTTAATTGTTGCGTTATCTAATAATGCGATTTATTTGGGAATTGATATCGAGCACTGGGTGACCTCAGAATTTGCTCAAGAGAGTGCACATCTTATTTTAACGCCATCTGAGTTCAATTTATGGAAAAGTAAAGCGGCTGATTTTTTGGATTTTGCTCACTATGTGAGCTTAATTTTTTCTATAAAAGAAAGCCTATATAAAGCGGTTTATCCTACTGCAAAGCAATATATTGATTTCTTGGAAGCATCTATCATTGATATTAATTTTGAAAATCAAACATTAACGCTAACTTTTTTGCCGGAAATTCAGCACCGCTATCAACTTTTAGAACGCTATGACGGTGGCTGGACCATAGAACAAGACCATATTATGACTTGGGTTTTTCAGGCACGAAATTTTGCTTAAAATAAAAGAAGGCAACGAATTGCCTTCTTTTATTTAGGGTTTAATTTTCTTGTAACTTAGGATCTTGGAATCCTGTTTCACGCATATCTTGAGAGTTGAATAGGAACATAAATCCTACTGCAAAGCTTAGTATGCCAAAGAAGAGGATACTTCCTGATATTGGTAAAAACCGAGTTAAGAGACCCAAAGTTGTAGTGGCAATCGAGTCGCCTAACGCATCTTGTGCGAGCCAAATTGCGTTAATACGCCCTAGATATTCGTCAGGTGTATGTCCTTGCACAATGCTGTATTGAAGCAAGTTGGCAATCGACATCAAATATCCGAAAACACATAAAATTGGTAAAGTCACGATGAGCCAAGGTGAAAGTCCAATCATAATCATGCAACTAAAAACACCTAAGCACGTATAGAGCATGACTAAGCCGGGTTTGAGTAACCTTGTTGTCCATCCACTTAGTAAGGCACCTAAAGTTGAGCCTAAAGGCACGGCCGAATACATAAGTCCGAGTTCAAATGCACCGCCGTGAAAAATTTCATCTGCCATTTGTGGAAAAATAATTCGAATAGCACTGCTAAAACTAAGCAATGTGCCTATTAAAATCGTGCTACCGATTACTTTATTTTTAAAAACAAATTTAAACCCTTGAGCTAATTGGCGAAGAGGACTCTCACCATTTGATGCATGTTGTGGTTTAAGTGCAGGCAGCCCCATTAATAAAAACACAGTGAGTAAAGTACCCACGGTTGAGACCCAATACACCGTCGCAACACCACTAACCGCAATTAAAATACCGCCGATTGCTGGTGAAATAACGGTTGCAAGCCGTACAGATACCATACTGATCGCACGGGCTTGTACAATATTTTCGCGCCCTACAATCACAGGCATGATCGCCATCATTGCCGTTACACCCAGTGCACCAAAGAAACCATCCCATGCCGATAAAAAATAAATCGCATAGAGTGAAGGGTGCTCAAACATGGCATTGATGGCGAGGCCGGCAAAGCCTAAACCACACACACCACGTGCCAATAAAATCAGCCATTTTCGATCTTTGCGATCTGACAGCAAACCACCAAGTAACAAACCAATAAACATAGCAATGCCTTCAAAAGCCATTGCGACAGCAACGTTAAGCGAGTTCCCCGTAATGTCATAGACTTGTTTTGGAATAGCCACGACCAACATGCCAATGGTTAACAATGACAATGTGCGGGCAATAAATACATGTCGGAAATGAGCATTACGTTTTAAAAGACTAAAATCGGTCAATATAGATTTGAAGCTCATGGCGTGTGCTCCTCTAAACCGCGTGCCTGACAAATCATACGGTTTAAAATCGGGCCAAGTGTTTCAAGCTGCTGCGGAGACAATATATCGGTATGGTCCGCTTCACTGAGTCGAACAATATTGAGTTTTTTAACTAAAGGTGACCATTGTTGTTCTGGTTGGATATACGGCAGCAAGTCTTTTTCAGCGACAACTAAGTGTAGTTCACCATCAAAGTTCGGCATCTTATATGGTTTTAATAAACGGACGGCATCGCGATAGTTCGCAAAAATATCCTCTTGTAAACGGCGGGTTTCTTCACTTAATGCCGTATCTACATCGGCTAAAATATCATTGAAAAATTGAAGCTGTTCTTGTTCGGCTTCTGCATTCATTTCCTCTACCGATAAATCTAACCACTGATGAATTTCAGCAGGGTAAGTGTCTAATAAGCCGAGATAATCAACTTTTTCACCTTGTTCAGTTAACTTCGCTGCAACTGCATAGGCTACAGTGCCGCCAAGTGAATAACCTAGTAACGTATAAGGTCCTGTTGGTTGTTGCTTGCGAATAATCTCAAGTTGTTTTTCAACCAATTCGTCCATATCAGTACTATTTGCCAATAGGCCATCTGGTCGAGGTGACTGCAATCCAATAATGGGTAAATCAGAATGCAGATAACGATTCAGAACCGTATATTGCCATGCCGAACCAGAACCTGGGTAGAAACAGAACAATGGATGCCCAGAGCCAGAACGGATGGGTAAAATTGGTTGCATGCCAGTTTGTTCAACTTCTGCCAAACGTTCTTGTGTAAGCAGTAAAGCCGATAAACGTTGAATCGTGACATGACTCATCAATTGACCAATTGGAATGGTCCGCTTAAATACTTTTCGGATTTCAATTGCGAGCTTCATCACCAAAATGGAATGCCCACCAATGGCAAAGAAATCTTCGTTCACACCAATATTTTGCTCTGTATTTAAAACTTGCTGGAAAATACGTGTCAGTTCATGTTCAAAAGTAGTGGTGGCGTACTGTTTTTCTGTATTTGAAGGAGTAAGGGGTGGTTGCGGCAGCGCTTTACGGTCCAGCTTACCATTATGACTTAATGGGAATTTCTCAACTAATACATAGTGGGTCGGCACCATATATGCAGGAAGCTGTTTCGCCAATTGTTTCTTTAGCTGCTCAATGTCCACAGGGGCTGTTGTTTGCAAATAAGCAACCAACTGAACATCAGCTTTATTTTGTTCAGTAACGATAGGGTGTACAACAACATCAAGACCGCTGAGTATGCGTAATTGTTGTTCAATTTCACCCAGTTCAATACGTTGTCCACGTATCTTTAACTGGTCATCAGCACGGCCCACATATTGAATACTGCCGTCTGCATGCCAACGGGCAATATCACCAGTGCGGTACATGCGTTGACCTGCTGCGAATGGGTTTGCCACAAAACGTGTTGCCGTTAAGTCTGCTCGATGCAAATAACCCATTGCCAATTGATGACCTGCTAAATAAAGCTCACCATCTACTCCAACAGGAACAGGGCGTAAGTATTGATCTAAAATATAAAGCTGGGTATTCCAGACTGGATAGCCAATTGCAACGCTACTTTCTTCCGGATGTAGTCCCAGTGTTGCGTCCATATAACTCACATCTACCGCAGCTTCTGTTGGGCCATATAAGTTATGCAGCTCACAGCTAAAGTGTTCGGTAAATGATTTTGCTAAAGCCGTTGGTAATGCCTCACCACTACAGAATACTCGGCGGATTGGCAAACTTTGGAGTTGAGCAGATGACAAAATTTCGGTGGCAGCATTTTCAAAAACAGCCAGCATTGAAGGTACAAAATGTAATGTCGTTATCTGATATTTTTGAATAAGGCTTAATAATGCCAATGGATCACGGTGTGCATCTACAGGTGCCATAAACAATCGTGCACCAACTAAATATGACCAGAAAAATTCCCATACAGAGACATCAAAAGTGCATGGCGTTTTTTGCAAAATCGTATCGTTGGCTGACAGTGGATATTCTGATTGCATCCATAAAATACGGTTCACAATGGCTTGGTGAGAAACCATGACACCTTTTGGTTGGCCTGTTGTACCCGATGTATAGATTAAATATGCCGGATGCTGTGGGGTAATAACTGTCGTTTTATAACTACTTAAATCAACCTTTGTGTCATCAAACAATTCATTAAAAGCACAGGTAGCTATTGATGGATGGGCAATTGCAGCTAGATCTTTTTGTTCACCAATCACAAGTTTAGATTTGGCATCCTGCAACATAAATTTGATGCGCTCAGACGGATGTTGTAAATCAATAGGTAAATAAGCTGCACCTGCTTCAATCACCGCTAAAATAGCAATACTGAGTTTGATTGATCTTGGCAGGGCAACGGCAACTATGTCTCCAGCCTGCACGCCCATTTTTTGCAATTGCTGAGCTAAAGCACAAACTTGAAAACGTACGTCACTAAAACTAAGCTGATAATGTTCATCACATAACGCTGTTTTGTCGGGAGTATTTCGAGCTTGTTCTCTGAGTAATTGCTGTAAGGTTGTTGGACGAACTTCATGTTGAGTTTGATTAACTTTCTGGATTAAATCACGCTCCCCAGCAAGTTGTAAGCGATAGTGACCTAGACAAGTCTCCGGTTCATTTAATGCGATTTCAATTAATTGAACCATTCGCTCAAGGAAATGCTTAGGCTGATCAATTACACCACGCTGTTCAAGCAACAGCTCAATTTGATGATCAGGGATGACCAGTAACGCAAGTGGATAGTGACTATAACCGCGATTTGTGAGCTTTGAAATTGCAGCATTACCAAGTTTTTGCTGTAAATATTGGCTATCTGGGTAGTTTTCTACAACTAGCAAACTATCAAAAAGATTGCCTTGAGCTATTAACTGTTGAATACCGTGTAGGCCTAAACCATCATGTTCTAAATGTTCAACATGCAATTGCTGTAAATGAGGTAATTGCTCCCAAAGTGATTGCTGCATGTTGAGCTTCACACGCACTGGAATTGTATTTAAAAACAATCCGATTTGCTGTTCTAAACCATTAATAGGTGCTGAACGCCCAGAAACAGGTGTACCAAATACAATATCTTCACGATGAGCATAAATATTTAAGGTTATTGCCCAAATCATTTGCATGAAGACATTAAGCGTGATGCCTTGCTGGCGTAATTTGTGCTGAAGTTTTGCACCCAACTCAGCACTTAAATGATATGAAGTTTCCTGTACAGCTTTCTGTGGTTGATTAAATAAAATAAGTGGCTGCAAATCAGTTAAATCACGTTTCCATATCACTTTTGATATTTCATGGTCACGTGCAGATAAGGCTTTAATGACCTTTTCATAACTATGTTCAAGTGCAGGTAATGGCTGGTTAACTTGCTGATAGGCCTTAATAAAATCTTGTAAAAATAGTGGAGTTGACCAGCCATCTGTTAACAGATGATGCACCATAATCAATAGTTCTAACTGTTCTGGAGCATGTTGAATTAAGGTTGCCCGAATCAGGCCATAAGGTTGGTCGAGATGAATCGGTTGCTGCAATGCTTCTTGAATGGTTTGCTCAAGCAGATCGGGAGTGACTGAACAAAACTGAACTGGCCAAGCTTGAGTAGGGTGTAATGAATAAATAAAAACAGGTTCTTCAGCTAATTCGCTATCAAAATGTCCACCTAGTTGAGGATGACGTTTTAATACAGTAATCAACGCTTGCTGCAAACGTACCGGATCAATGTCTCCATTTAAGCTAAGACGAGTAAAAGCATTATAATTCGATTGTTTTTCAACTTGAGACAAGAACAGCATGCCTTTTTGCAAAGGAAGCAATGGTAAAATAGTGCTTTTTTTACCATATTTTTCTTGAACCTTTTGTTCTAGGTCAGCTGAAAATAACGGTTTTGAAATGGCTGCTTGTTGCTCATCTAGTCGGGTGAGTTGCTGTGCTATAGCAGCGACTGTTTTAAATTGGAATACATCACTTGGTCTTAAGCCGTACCCACGTTGGCGCAATTGAGTACAAAGCATAATCGCAGAAATACTATCGCCACCTGTCATAAAGAAGTCGTCATCAATTCCAATAGCATCAAGCTTAAGAACAGATGCAATAATTTGACATAGAAGTTGCTGTTCAGGTGTTTGGGGCATTCGGCTGTGGGTACGAATTTGAGGCTTTGGCAATGCTTTTTTATCCACTTTGCCACTTACATTTCGTGGAAATTCGGACATAACAGTCAGGGCAGATGGCACCATATATTCAGGTAAGTTTTGACGTAACAAACTTAAATATTGCTGACTTAATTGCTCACTGGTTTTTTCATCAAGTTCAATGTCTTTGACCACACAATAACCGAGTAAACGATGACTATTATTAATCGGTTCTGCAATCACGACTGCGCTTTCAACATTGGCTAAAATCGAAAGTGCATTTTCAACTTCACCAATCTCAACTCGATAACCACGAATTTTAATCTGGTCATCACAGCGGCCCATAAACTCAAGTTTACCCGCACTATTCCAGCGGACTAAATCACCCGTACGGTACATGCGCTGTCCATATTCAAATGGATTCGCTACAAAGCGGGCAGCACTTAAGTCAGCGCGACCTAAATAACCATTGGCAATCCCAAAACCAGAAATATAAAGCTCACCAATAACGCCAGTCGGGCATCGTTGCAAGTGGCGATCGAGTACATAGGCTTGTGTATTACCAATAGGGTTACCAATGACAGGGCGAGCTGTCTGCTTTAATTCTGCTCGGAAAGTATCAACAGTATATTCTGTTGGGCCATATAAGTTATGAGTAAAAAGTTCAGGCTGAGCATTAAGCTGTTGCCATAAAGCTAATGGTGCAGCTTCACCACCAATCAAAATAAGACTTGGATGATGCTGATTTTCAGCAAATAAACCATTCGTTATCATTTGCGCGCAAAAAGATGGCGGTAAATCAAGTGTATCGATTTGTCGTTGCTGAATCTCTTGCACTAAACCAAATGCATCACGACGCATGTTTTCATCAAAGATATGTAGCTCTTGGCCCCAGAGCATCCAGAAAACTTGTAACCAAGATGAGTCAAATGAGAAAGAGTGGGTATGCGCTGCACGTAACGGACGCTCAGGGAAACGCTGATTTACAGCTTCTAATACAGGCCAGTAAATGGTTGGTTTATGCGACAAAATAAGGTTGAGTAAAGAACCATGTGTGTTCATTACCCCTTTAGGACGGCCAGTACTTCCCGAGGTAAAAATTACATAAGCGACGTCTTGGAAATTAAATTTACGATTTTCGGCAGGAATATTACTCGCATCTTGCTTTCGAATTTGTGTTTGAACATCTTCATGATCAAGATATAACTGCTGAATATTTTGTGGTAGTTGCTGTGCGAGTGCTTGTGTGGTTAATACAAATAATGGATTTGCATCTTCACACATCATTTGCATACGATCGATTGGGTAATCTAAATCGAGAGGTAAGAAGCTCGCCCCAGAATTGAGTACAGATAACATCACAACAACTGAGTCAATCGAACGAGGAATAGCTCCAGCAATGACAGTTTGCTTTTTGGCACCATGTTCTTGTAAAAAACGAGTCAGTTGATTCACTTGTACTGCAAGCTCAGCAAAACTAAGATGCTGAAGGTTTGGACGTTCACCACTCACAATTGCGGTACGTTTGGGATACTTCTTAACTTGCTCATAAAAAATATCTAGAACATTATTATATTGTTCAGGATGGCTAACACGCGGACCAATACCACTTTGAGTAAGGGCAGCAAGCTCTTGTGGTGTCGTAATATTAAAATTGCTACAGGCCTGTTCTGGACGAATTAGAGCTTGTTCAAGCAATAAAGTTAAGCGTTGACCATGGTTAAATAGTTCATCTTGTGTATAACGCTGCGAATCTGCACGTAGTTCGATAATGAGTTCATGATCTTGAACAATAAAAGAAAACTCAAAATCATCAATTGGCCCTGTAGAAATATGGTGCGTTTTGACCTTTTCACCACCTAACATCAGGTCTTGATCAAAAGCTTTATAGTTTAAAATAGGGCCGTACATTCGTTCATGAATATCGATACTATTTAAATCTCTTAAAATTTGTTCAGCATCATATTTCTGATGTGGACGAATTTGTCGTAATTGCTCTTGTACATGTTGAGCCAAGCTTACCCAACTGTCTTTTTCAGCAACTTTAAACTTCACAGGCAAGACATTTACCGTCGGTAAGGTTGAGCGAATCGCTTTTGAACCTAAACGGCGCATGAATGGAATACCGTTAACCAAATCGGCTTTATCGGTCATTTTGTAAATATAATGTAATGACAATGACATCATCATGTCATTCAAAGCTAATTTAGATTGCGCAGCCAAAGCCTGAATTTGCTCTAAAATTCCTGTCGAAAAACGGAGTTGATGCTTAATAAATGTCGCTGTGGTTTTTGCCGCTAAATGATGAGTACTTAAACTAACTGGACTAGGTAAATCTTCACAATATGCCTTCCAGAAAGCTTGGTCTATTTTAAATTGATGGCTATTTTCATATGCTTGGCGCTCAGAAATAACATCATTAACGCCCATGAAAGGAGAAATTGAAAGGTCTTTTTCTTCTTGTAATTGTTGATAGAGTTCAACAATACGTTTGGTCAGGTTAATCATGCTAAAACCATCAAGCATGATGTGGTGATAACGTTGATACCAATACACTTTGTCATGGGTCGTAAATAACACCTGACGGAACAGTTGAGATTCACCCGCTTTAAGTGATTTAGCACATTGACGATCTGATGGCATCCAGTCCCATAAACGTTGCTGAGCTTTTTTAGGTGTTAAATGACAAAAATCAAACTCCTCTATTTGTATTTGAACTTGATTGTTAAGCTCAATAAACGGTTGAGACGCGTCAGATGAATATGAAGCAATGACCGTATCGGCTTCATTTAAACCAATTTGAATGGCTTCTTTAAATAATGAAAGATCAACCGATTTAGGAAGTTCAAGACAGTGAGCAATGGTATATAGATCATTAATAGAACTTAAATGATCGGCAAGAAATATCCCCAATTGTGTAGAAGTAAGCTCAAAGCGTGTTGGCCCAGAAAGCTCTTGGGTAAACTCATTATGTAATGCTTGATTCATGATTGTTCTCCATTACGCTTGTTGAAAAGGATTAATGGTTAACCAATGCTTTTCTACATATGCAATACATGAAGCCCGCGTATCTGGTCCATGCTGAATATCCCACCCCGATGGCACCTGATGTTGAGCAGGCCATAAACTGAACTCACCTTGCTGATTTTTTAGAACTTGAAAAGATAAACTTTCGTTATCAAATGGATTGATATAATTTTCCTGTAAGTTACGCATGATATTGTTATCCTTGATGAAACAAATGGTTATAGTGAAGGTGTTTGTTGCAATGCCTTAAGCAAGTCAGTACGCCAATTCACAGCATCATGTCCGCCTGGAAAAGTGTGAAAACTCACTTGATTGAATGATTGCAATTGTTGATAAAGCTGAAGGGCATCGTCCCGCATATCGGTTTCATACGTGCCGGCACTGATATAAATTTGAGTTGTTTTTGATAATTGATGAGATAGGTTTTGAAGCAGTTCTAAAATATTACCTTTATGCTTTTGCCCTAAAATACTGTTTGAAAAATCTGACCACCAATAAGATCCAGATTGCAAAATTAGGGAAGTAAAAATGGTCGGAAACAGCAAAGCGCTATGTAAAGCACATAAACCACCTAGACTTTGACCACATAACGTAATGTCGGTTTTAGAAATAAACGAATATTCTTTTAGGAGCATTTCAATGAGTTCTTCAACCAACGCCCGACTAAATGCTTCATGACAACCATAATCTTGTTGGCGTTGTTGACTATTTAAACTATGAACAAAAACATAGGCTGCTGGACGAATCTTATTTGAATCAGTCAAATGTTGAATTTCGGACAGAATTGAAAGCTCTCGACTCCAGATTTGGCCATCAAGCAAAATAACTAATGGCAGACTTTCTTCTGCTAATTCACCACTAATAAAAATATCGACCAAATAATCCTGTTGGCATAAGCGACTTGACCATTTAAATGTCTTTGTAATTGGGCAATCGCTTATTAAAGATTTTGTGTTCTTGAGTTGAATCTGATTGATATAACGCGCTAAATGTCCTGTATAAACTGCTTGGTGGCTTAAAGGATCAATTTGAGCATTTTGTTTAAGCTGTGTCTGCCACCATGAGCGGCGTGTGGACGTGCAATCTGTTTCTGGCGCTTCTTCACTAGCCGTAACTACAACATAACTACCAGCCCAAGCTAGAGGCAGCTCTATTTCAAAAAAATGCACATCTGTCCCAGCTATACGGCTAAAACGATTCCACTTTTGATAGATAGAAGGGCTTTGTGAATAAATATCAATATAGACAAAGATACTTTCTTTAGGCTCAGGACTACGCCAAACAAAGGTACATAGCGCTTTATTTTTTTGTAGGTTAACGAGTGGGTTACCTATTTTTTTAACGATATTCCACCAGACCTCACTCCCAACATTGAGTTGTTGAAATAGGGGATGTAAGGGATGAGAAAATGGCTTCATTTTGAGTCCATCTCGACAAGAAAGCGCGGTCAAATTATCAAAATGATTATCATTAGTAAATGAAAACAATTATCATTATAATCAATAAAGAAATGCTTATTTTTATAATATTAATTAAAAACAATAACTTAATTTAAAATTATGGTTAATAAATAGCTTAATTTAGATTGTAATCATATGTTTGATATTTATTGCACTTGATAATAATGATAATTATTTGCAATTATGTTGCGCAATTTAATATTGCTTCAAACAGGAGTTAAATATGAGCTCTACCATCGTAGTCACAGGTGCTGCAAGAGGTATTGGAGCTGCTATTGCAAAAAAATTATTGCAGCAAGGGTATCAAGTGATTGGTATTGACCAACAGGAAAACCCAGAACAATGGGAAATCATTCAAAAGCTAGAAAACTATGAAATATCACATTGGCAAGGAATTTCACAAGACATTACACAGCAACAAACTACTCAAAATTTGATTGCGGAGCTTTTGGAAAAGCACAACATTACAGGCTTAGTAAATGCAGCGGGCGTATTAATTATGCGTTCTATGCTTGAAGCAAAAACAGAAGACTGGCAAACACTTTTCGCTGTAAATGTCATGGCACCCATTGCGATTAGTCAACAACTTGCTAAACATTTTTGTGAAAAAAAGCAGGGAAGCATTGTCACGATTAGCTCGAACAGTTCACGTATGCCACGTATACAACTTGGCATGTATGCAACGAGTAAAGCTGCACTGAGCCATTACTGCCGTAATCTTGCACTTGAAATCGCACCTCACCAAGTCAGGCTCAATATTGTTTCACCAGGCTCTACGCTCACTCAAATGCAGCAGCAGCTTTGGACAGATAATTCACCTCCACCTGCTGTTATTGATGGTGACTTAAACCAGTACCGTACTGGTATTCCACTTAGAAAACTTGCTCAGCCTGAAGATATTGCTAATACCGTTAGCTTTTTACTTTCAGACCAAGCAGCACAAATTACTATGCAAGAAATTGTGGTCGATGGGGGAGCCACATTAGGCGTTTAAATATTAATTCATCACAACAAAATAATTTTATAAGGAGTTGCGAGATGTCGGTACAGCATCCGTATTTTATCCAACGAGAAAATTTTACTGAAAGCAGAATTACACTCGCAAAAGAAGTTTTAAATTGCACTGATAACGCTGGTTTTATATTTACGACTCCTGAATACATCATATCGAGTCATCAAAAACTTAAAGATATTGAGGTTACAAAAGACACTCAGTTAAAAGAGTGGCTAACCGAAGCCCGTTTACAATTACAACAAGCGATTGCAGATGGTTATAGCGATGCCAAGGTTATGGGTGGGTTGCCATTTAGTTCATCGGCAGATGTTAATTTAATGCTGATGCAAGATGCCAAGGTTTACCAGAAAGCTTTATTTTCACAAACCGATATTAATCTTGATGACTTAATCTTAAAGCAGGCCGATTATTTACCTTCAGGTGAACACTATAAACAACAGGTTGAATATTTAGTACAACAAATGCGGGCACAAAAGCTAGATAAAGCAGTACTTGCTCGTATTTTACAACTTGAATTTGAAGAGAATCTTCCAGTCTCAGATGTACTTTATAACTTGGCCAAGCATAATCCTGAAGGATATAACTATGCAGTTGCAAGACACCCTCAAAGCGAAGGTTGGTTTGTTGGTGCAAGTCCTGAACTATTAATTGCAAAGCAAAATAATAAAATGTGGAGTAAACCTGTTGCGGGCACATTAGCACGCGATGATGATCCGATTGTTGACCAAAATAATGCAAGAGCTTTATTAGCTTCACAAAAAGATCAATATGAGCATGCTCTTGTCATCGAAATGATTGCCGATGAACTCACTCCTTTCTGCAAGCAACTACATGTGCCCAAACAACCTTCACTTATTCGCACCAAACGTCTTTGGCACTTGGCCTCACACATTACGGGCGAGCTTAAGCAAGCCGATACTCATGTTTTTGACTTAATTGAACGTCTACATCCAACACCTGCAATTTGTGGTGAGCCAAGTTCCATAGCAAAAAATTTGATTCAGCAACTTGAACCATTTAACCGTGAACTATTCGCTGGAACCATGGGTTGGGCCGATGCCGAAGGTAATGGTGAATGGTCTGTGACCGTGCGCTGTGCTCGTATTTATCAAAATATTGCCCGTTTATTTGCCGGTGCAGGAATTGTGGAAGCCTCACGTCCACAAGCTGAACATGCTGAAACTGCTGCAAAGTTCCGTACTGTACTTGATGGCTTGCACATTTCACCAGACCAATTACCACGATAAGGAATATACAGATGACAACAAAAAAGTATTTAGAGGGCGCTGTGCCATATCCAGAAGAATTTGCCATGGCTTACCGTAAGAAAGGCTATTGGATTGGACAAAATCTGAGTGATTTTTTACGGGAAAGTGCTCAAAAGTATGCGAAAAATATTGCAATTTATGATGGTGATAAAGCTGTTAGCTATGAAAAATTTGACAACTTAGTTGACTGTTGTGCAAGCCATTTATATCAATATGGCTTACGTGCGGGCGATAAAGCCGTCGTACAAATGCCAAACCGCTATCAGTTCTATATTCTATTTTTTGCACTGATTCGATTAGGTGCTTTACCTATCATGTCTTTGCCTGCCCATCGATATGCCGAACTCAGTAGCTTTTTTAAACAGACGCAAGCTAAAGCTTATTTCTGCGCAGATTTTGGCGCCCAAAAATTTGATTACCGAGAGCTTGCCGAAAAGCTTCAGCAAACAGCACCTTGCTTAGAGCATGTATTTGTACTTGGTGATGCTGGTAATTTTGTTGCTATCGAAAATCTATTAAAAGAAACAGAAATTCTAGCGGAAGCAATCTCGCCAACTACAGCAGATCAAGTGGCTTTTTTACAGCTTTCGGGGGGTAGCACAGGTGTTCCAAAACTGATTCCACGTACTCATGATGATTATCTCTACAGTGTGCGTGAGAGTGCCAAAATTTGCCAACTCAATCAGGCATCACGCTTACTCATGGTTTTACCTGCGGCACATAACTTTTCAATGAGCTCGGCTGGTTCTTTAGGCATTTTTTATGCGGGTGGCGCGGTGGTTTTAGGTACAGATCCAAGCCCTGAAACTGCATTTCCACTTATTAAAAAACACGGTGTGACAGATGCTTGTTTAGTTCCTGCATTGGTTCGACCGTGGATGGATAAAGCAGCAAAAGATCAAGATCCAATATTATCAACTTTACGTTGCCTGCAAGTCGGAGGAGCCCGTTTACCCGATGCAGTTGCCACACGCTTGATTGATGAGTTTAAGATTAATTTGCAACAGGTCTTTGGAATGGCTGAAGGACTTGTGAACTACACCCGTTTTGGCATGTCAAAAGAACAAATTATTCATACCCAAGGTTTAAAAATCTCGCCAGATGATGAAATTTTGGTGTTGGATGATCATGACCAGCCAGTTCAAGCTGGAGAGGTAGGGCATCTACTCACTCGTGGTCCTTATACCATTCGCGGCTATTACCAAGCACCAGAGCACAACGCTCGTTCTTTTACGCCAGATGGTTTTTATCGTACAGGTGACTTAGTTCGTATTCGTGATGATGGCTGCATTGTTGTCGAAGGACGTTCAAAAGAACAAATCAATCGTGCTGGTGAAAAAATTGCGACTGAAGAAGTGGAACAAGCTTTATTAACTCATCCACAAATTCGCCTTGCAGCACTGGTTGCTATGCCTGATGAGATTATGGGTGAAAAAAGCTGTGCCTTTATTGCATGGCAATCACAAACCAATGATCCAAGTCCAATTCGCCTTGCTATGTCAGTTCGTCAACATCTGAAAGACTATGGGCTTGCTACCTACAAAATTCCCGATCGTGTCGAATTTATCGAGCAGTTTCCATATACAGCCTTTGGAAAAATCGACAAAAAAACACTCCGTCAACAACTTGAAACTAAAACCAATGTTCTTGCTTAAAGATAAAAAAGGAAAAATTTGATGAGTATTCCCAAAATTGCCAGTTACAGTATGCCTCAAGCCCATGAGTTTACACCTAATAAAACCCATTGGCAGTTACATACTAATCGCGCCGTTTTATTAGTGCACGATATGCAGCAGTATTTTTTAGACTTTTATGATCAAACTCAAGCACCTATTCCAGAGCTCATTAAAAATACCAAAGAACTGATTGAAACTGCGCGTAAGTTTAATATCCCTGTCGTCTATACTGCACAGCCCGGTAACCAGACACCTGAACATCGCCAGTTATTAACTGATTTTTGGGGAACTGGTCTAAAAGATGATCCGTATATTACTCAGATTTTGCCGGAAATATCACCTCAGAAAAATGATACCGTTTTAACAAAATGGCGTTATAGCGCATTTAAGTTTTCACCACTTGAACAACTTATGCGTGAGTCAGGTCGTGATCAGCTCATTATTTGTGGTGTTTATGCTCATATTGGCTGCCTCATGAGTGCCGCAGAAGCCTTCATGCTCAACATACAACCATTTTTATGTGGTGATGCACTCGCTGACTTTAGCCGTGAAGAACACGACATGGCATTAAAATATGCAAGTACACGTTGCGCTCAAGTCATGACCACCCAGCAAGTGACTCGTGCTTGGACACTTGAACAAGCAGCCTCGCCATTAACCCAAGCAGGGATTGTTCAAGCGGTAAGTGAGCAACTACAGATTCCAGCTTCGGACATTCGGTTAAATGATGATTTACTCATGCTTGGGCTTGATTCAGTTCGCCTAATGACTTTAGTGGGTAAATGGCAGGCTTACGGCGCTCAAGTGAGCTTTGAAGATTTAGCAGAACAACCTACATTAGAAGTATGGATTGAGAAACTAGTCGCTTAAATTTAAACAATAAAAAAGCAGATCATTGATCTGCTTTTTTTGTTCTATAAAGAGGAATGATCTTTTCTATATTTAGATACACGTCTAAACCAAACCCGTCCAAGCGACCATTGCAAAGTCGGTAAACTATGTACCAAGACAAAGAAAAACACCGTAAATACAGGGACCAGTACGGTTCCTATAATCACACTGCCAAATACACTCATACCAATTTCATGGCGACTCACTGCACCAGCACCTGTGGCAACAACAAGGGGAATAACACCCGCACCAAAAGCCAGCGAGGTCATTAAAATTGGACGTAAGCGTAGAGCTAAAGCCTCACATGCGGCAGTAACATAGCCTTTACCTTGTTTTATGGCTTTAGTTGCGAACTCCACAATTAAAATCGCGTTTTTACAAGACAAACCAATACCCGTTAGTAACGCGATTTGGAAATACACATCGTTTGGTAAGTTAAAAATTTGAGCAAATACAATAGTTCCCGTAATGCCTAGCGGAAGTCCTAGTAAAATAATAAGAGGTACTTTCCAGCTTTCATATAAAGCGGCTAAACATAAGAAAATAAATAAAATAGAGATAATGTATAAAAATAAGGCTTGCTGGCTCGATTGCTGCTCTTGTAAAGAGAGGCCACTCCATGCGACATTTACACCAGACTGTTTACTCACCATATCACTTAACTGTTGCATTGCCTGACCTGAGCTAAAGCCAGAACTCACATTTGCTTCAAGTTGTATTGCAGCAAGTCCCATAAATCTTGTTAGTGTTTCTGGACCACCAGTCCACTCACTTTGACCAAAATGGGCAAGAGAAAGCATTCCACCTGTATTATTACGGACGTGCCAATAAGCTAAATCTTCAGGTTTAGAGCGAAATTCAGCATCACCTTGCATAATGATTCGTTTAATTTTGCCTCTTTCAACAAAATCTCCCACATAGTTTCCACCCCAAGCAGTTGATAAAGTTGAACGTATTGCTTGTTGATCAATCCCTAATATCTTGGCTTTATTCTGGTCGAATTGAATAAAAACTTCAGCCTTATTTTCATCTACAAGCGGACTTAAATTTTCAAACGCAGGGTAATTGTGAGAATCTTTTTCTAAGGCTTTATATTGTTTAATGAGTTCATCGCGTCCTTGACCATTTACATCTCTGAGCCAAAGTTCTAAAGCATCAGATTGGCCCAAACCAGAAACACTTGCAGGCATACCCACCATAACTTTGGCTGGTAAGTTTTTTTGCAAGTAATCTTGCGCACGTCCACGAATAGCACTCGCCGTATTGGCTTCTCCTTTACGCTCATTCCAATGTTTAAGCGAAACAAAGGCCATACCTAAATTTGGACCGCTTCCCGAAAAATTTTGTCCATTAACTACTAAGACGGTATTGATATTTTTGGCTTCATGTTCAAAGAAATAGTTATTGACCAGTTTACCTACTTCTTGTGTTTGGCTCATAGAAGCACTGTTATGCAAACTATAAGGCACAGCCAACAAACCTTGATCTTCATTTGGAATAAAGCTCGTCGGCAAACTACGATAAATCACAATTAAAACAGCAGCTAAAGCTAACACTACAAGACATGAAAGTGCTTTAAATTTGATTAAACTTTTTGCTAAAAAACTAAAACCAACTTTAACTTTTTCAAGCAAAGTCTCAAGTTTTTGTCCCCATTTAGGTTGTTGAGTTTGTTTTTTTAGTAAGACAGCACACAAAGCTGGCGTAATAAACATGGCTACCAATAAAGATAACAACATCGCAGCCGCTAGGGTGATTGAAAACTGGCGGTAAATCATACCCGTTGAACCACTAAAAAAAGCCATAGGGATAAATACGGCGGTTAGTACCAAGGTAATACCCATCAATGCACCGCTAATTTCTTGCATCGATGCTAAACATGCATCCCGAACACTTAATTGTTGCTCATGCATAAGCCGTTCAACATTTTCAACCACGACAATCGTGTCATCAACCAATAAACCAATTGCTAGAACCAGTGCAAACAGGGTAAGTGTATTAATACTCATTCCAGACAAATACAACACAACAAAGGTACCGCAAATCACAATAGGTACAGTAATGGTTGGAATAAGTGTAGCGCGCCAATTTTGTAAAAAGAGATACATGACAATGACGACCAACACCACAGCTTCAAGCAGAGTAATGATGACTTGTTTAATCGACTCTTCAATAAATGGGGTATTGTCACGTGGATAAACTACTTTATATCCAGTGGGTAGATGCTGCTTGAGCTGTTCAATTTTTGCTTTAATTAGAGCAGAGGTTTCAATTGCGTTCGCATCGGGACTGAGTGAAATGCCTAAACCAGCAGAAGGGTAGCCATTTAGTGTATTAATACTTTCATAGTTTTCGGCACCTAACTCGACTCTCGCTACATCTTTTAAATAAACCAGACTCCCATCTACATTGGCTTTAACCACAACCGATTTAAAATCGTTGACTGTTTTTAATCGAGAACCCGCTGTGACTTTGGCATAAATATTCTGATCAGCAGCCGAAGGCATAGCACCAATCGAACCTGCAGCAATTTGGGTATTGTAGTCTTCAAGTGCCTTTTCAATATCACTCGGCATAAGTTGATAATTTCTAAGCTGATTTGGATTTAACCAAATACGCATGGCATAACTTGAACCAAACACATCCACCTCACCAATTCCTTGCAGTTGCGAGAGAGGTTGTTCAAAGTGATTGACCATATAGTCCGATAATTCGATATTGCTGGCTTTACCTGTCTCATCGTATAGACCCACAATTAACAGCATATCACCTGTGGTTTTCCAAATATTTACCCCTTGCCGTTGTACTTGCTCGGGGAGACGGTTTAATGCACTGTTAATGCGGTTTTGTACTTGTAGTTGTGCCTTATCAATATCTGTACCAATTTTAAAATGAATATCAATACTGGCCGTTCCTGAAGATTCACTATTTGATGTGAAATAGAGTAAGTTATCCAGTCCTTTGATTTGTTGTTCTAAAATCTGAGTTACGCTTTCTTCAACAGTTTCAGCAGACGCACCTCGGTAATTAGCAACCACTGTGACACTTGGAGGAGCTAAGTTTGGATAACGCTCAACGGGCATTGCACGAATAGAAAAAAAACCAAAAATAAGAATAGTGATGGCAATGACAGATACAAAAATGGGGTGATAAATAAAAAATCGAGAGAGCATTGTTATGTCTACTTTAAGCTTGTTTTCAATAGGTTTTTAGGCACACCAAATTGCAATATTAACTTTTTTAAATCAAACAAACAATAATGATTATCATTATATAAATAATAATTACTTTTATCTTGAACAATAAAAGTCATGAGCCTATCATGCTCGGCACATCATAAATGATAACAATTATCATATGGTAATCGTTATAAAATATAAGGACCGAGAAATGACGTTAACAAAAAAGGCGCTGGTGGTCGCCCTCTCAACACTGCTTCCATTCGCAGTCCAAGCAAATACAGATATTGAGCAACAGGGCACAAATGAACCTGTTCAAAAACTTAAAACCATTGTGGTTTCTGCTGCTTTAAAAGAACAAGATGTAGATAAAGCACCCGCATCCATTAGTGTCATCACAAGTGAAGATATTGAACGTAGTGCAGCACTGAGCCTTGCAGACGTTTTACAAAAACAAGCAGGGGTATATAACTATAACAGTGGTCAAGATAAAATCGTTATACGGGGAATGCTGAATACCTCGGGGAACTACACCTTAATTCTTTTAAACGGTAAACGCATGTCATCTAATGGCGCCATGTGGCGAGGTAATGACTTTGACTGGAGCGCAATTCCTTTAAATAGCATTGAGCGTGTTGAAGTGATTCGTGGGCCTATGCCATCACTCTATGGCGCAGATGCGATGGGCGGTGTAATTAACATAATTACTAAAAAAGCAGAAGATGGACAATTACACGGTTCTATTTTTGGTCAATATAACCGGGCTGACCGAGGCGATGGTAAAAACCAGTACCGTTATGGATTTAACCTATATGGTGGTTTAACCGATAATTTAAGTTTTACTCTGGCAGGTGACGCCTATAACCGCGATGCGTGGTATAGAAAAGGCCAGCCAGATCCAGATGGTGCATATTTTGTAGAAAAAGACACCAAAAATGTAAATGGTACTTTAAGCTGGAATATTAATGATCAGCAAACTCTAGATTTAGATTTGGGTTATAACAACGATAAACGCCCGCTGACGCAAGATGCAGCTACATCTATTCAAGAATCTGAAATGAAGCGAACCAATGTAGGCATTGCTCACCGTGGTAAATGGGTTTGGGGAAAAACAGAAGCTTATATTGGTAAAGAAACAGCTAAAATCTATGACTATGACAGTGAGTACGATGCGCCGCAAAGCCGTCACTATAAACAAGAAAATTTAATTGGTCGTGCTTTTGCCAACTTTGACTGGCTCATGAATAACACGACTGCTGGTTTCGATTATAAAGACCAGAAAATTACAGACGTTGTAAGTTATATCGGCACTGGAAAAAATCAGCAAAAAAGCTACGGTATTTTTGTGCAAAACGATACCCACATTAATGATGCACTTACCTTAACATTAGGTGGTCGTTACGACAACTTTGATGACTTTGATGGTAAAACGACTGGTAAAGCCTATTTAGCATATCAACTCGCTGAAGGAGTCATACTTAAAGGTGGCGTGGGACAAGCTTATAAAGTTCCGGCTCCTGCTCAGTTAGACATTAACTACTCGATGATTTCATGTGGAGGTAGTTGCCACATTCGAGGTAATCCAAACCTAGCGCCAGAAGAAAGTACAAACTATGAAGCGTCTTTAATTGTGACGCGTCCAAACTGGAATGCTGTCGTTACGATTTTCCAAAACGATGTAAAGAACTTGATTGAAGCAATTACCTTGAGTGATGGGGACCCGCGTTTAGTAGGTGATTTTAGAAAAATCTGGACCAATGTGAGCCGCGCAGAACTGAAAGGTGTTGAGCTTACAGGTGGATATGATTTCACTGACAATTTAGGCGTTAAGGCAAACGCAACTTATCTGGATGCGAAAAACAAAACTACAGGTAAAGACTTAACTGAACGACCAGAATGGCTTGCCAATGGCTCTATTTCTTGGGCACCAGTTCAAGACTTTCGTGTAAATGCAGGCGTGAGTTATGTAGGCAAACAAATGTACTCTGCAACTAAGGAGTTACCAGCGTATACGACCTATGACCTTACGTTTACCTCGCCAATTTCGCCACGTTTAACACTGGACTACGGTGTGAAAAACCTGACCGATGTTGACTTGGAAGATAAAAACAAAACTTTTAATACCAAACTTTATGGCCGCAATTACTTTGTGAAAGCGACTTATAGTTTCTAAGTTAAATCTAGGCTCAAAGCTTATTCATAGGGGAATAGGCTTTGAGCTTTTCAGTTAGAAAACATCCATAATTTTCAAGTAAATATAGACAAAATAATTTTTAAAAATTTCTATATTTCTAAACTTTAAGGTTAATTAACATGACGACAATATCAAAATCATTATTAAATGGATTACCTATAAAAAAATCGAGAATACAGGTTTTTGAAATTTTAAATCAGAACCCACATGGCTTAAGTGCGGATAGCATTTATGCACAAATTAAAAATGAATATAAAATTACACTAGGCACCATTTACCGAATTTTATCTGAGTTTGAAAATCGCAAACTCGTCAAAAGAGTGTTTTTGGGAAAAAGTAAAAGTATTTATAAGCTCAGAAAAGACAAAATGAGTTGTAATCTGATTTGCTTAAAAACAGCAGAAACTTCAAGCTTTGAACATGAAAAAGTGAAGGAACTATTGCATGAAGTTATGGATATTATTTTTGCAAATACTGGAGCAGACATCAGCAGTGTAGAACTTAATCTCTATACTGAATGAAAGCTCTTTTAGCTTTTCATATAAAAATAAAGGACAGCTTCGTACTGTCCTTTATACGTCATTAAATGAAATTATTTGATGACTTTAATTCGAGTAGTAGCCGGAATAATGAGTGGTGAATTTTTAGCAACATAGCTCTCAAAGGCATCAATATCTTGACCGCCACCAACACGGTTCTGACCATCCTTTAACACCGTAAAGTTGTCACCACCATCTGCCAAGAAGCTATTGACTGTTACACGGTATACCTTGGTGTCAACCAATGGGGAACCAGCAATCATAATATTGCTTGCTCTCGGTGAAACAGTTGTATTTGCTGAATATTGATAACTTAACTCTTTAGATGGCTGTAAAATTTTAGGTGAGCTTGCATTTCCACCCGTCCATTGCTGCTCAAGCACATCTCGAATTTGTTTACCGGTTAAGCTCAGCGTCACAATCGAATTACCAAAAGGTTGAACCGCAAAAATATCACCAAAGGTAATTTGATTACTGCTGTTAATCAGTAGGTCGGCACGTACACCACCTGGGTTCATGAGTGTAAAGTCCGAACCTTGGTCGCTTGCTTTAAGAGCAGAGGCTTGTTGTGCATCAGCAATCATATCGCCTAATGGACTTTCACCACTTTCAGCCTGAGTACGGCTCACAACGGCAGTAGACGTTCCAACCACGCGCCCAGAAATAGTCGTTACTGCTTGACGGTATTTGTCTAAAATCGCTTCGATACTTGGTGTCTTACTAAATTTTTGATAAAGATCTGTAAGGCTTACAGTGGTTGTACCTGAAGTATAGGCCTCACTTTGAACCGGAACTTGTTTAGCATCTTTTTTAATAATGTCGCCAGTTTTACCATCTAGCTCAATCTTAATATCGGTAATCAGCGTGCCATATTGGCCAGCGGAAGTCAGTAAGAACGGTTTAGCCGGGTTTTTAGTTGCATAGTCACAAATATAAGATTGATGCGTATGCCCTGAAACAACAATATCAACTGCCGGATTTAAGCGATCTAAAATACCTAAAATCGGCCCACTTAAACCATCACATGTTTTTTGATTAAGCTTAGTACTTGGTGCTGCACCTTCATGGACAACCACCACAAAAGCCTGAATGCCTTGTTTTTGTAGTTCAGGAATAAGGGCATTGACTGTATCAGCCTCATCACGAAACTCAACGTCTTTTATACCAGCTGCAGACACAATGCTTGGAGTTGCTTTAAGTGTTAAACCAATAAATGCAACTGGAATTCCGCCATAAGTTTTGACTTTATAAGCTGGAAAAATTGTTTTGCTTGCATCGTTTTTCATTGCAACGTTGGCGGCAAGGAAGTTAAATTTTGCACCACTAAAGTTTTTATTAATTTGGCAGGGTGCTGTACTTGTATATTGTTTACAGCCACCATTTTGCAAACGGCGTAACTCATCTGTACCGCGGTCAAACTCATGGTTACCCACAGCATTAAAGTCAATTTGAATATCATTCATGACATCAATGGTAGGTTCATCTAAAAATAGTGAAGAAGTCAGTGGGGAAGCGCTAATTAAGTCGCCCGCTGAAACAACAGCATTATTGGGATTTTGAGCTCTAAGTTTCTTAATTGCATCTGCAAAGTAACTCACACCACCAACGGGAATACGTACTGTCTGAGATGCATCATTTGGGTTAGTTGCATCAACATAGCGTTTAGGTGGTTCTAAATTTCCATGAAAGTCGTTAAAAGCTAAAATATCGACCGTCTGGTTACTTCGGGGTGCAGATGTATTTGAATCACTGTCATTGTTATCATTACAACCAGCTAATAAAGCCATTGCCAGACATAAAGATGTTGTCTTAAATAATATATTTAAAGTCGTCATTTTTTATCAATTGGTGAATTAAGATGCATAAAAAATACGCATACTATATGAATATTTAATGAAAACTAAATCTTTATCAAAATCAGATGATCTTTAAAAAATTAATGCTAAGATGATAATAGATACCCATAAACGCAAGGAAATAAGCAAAAGGTTAAAATAGATCGTAATTTTGAAAGTTTTCATAAAAAATTCATGAATTTGCAATAAAATAGTTACAAGATGTCCGGTGAATAAAATCGGTTATACATTATTAAATTAATCTTTTTTATTCATGTACAATTTTTATCAATTATAAGAGTCAAGAATGACATCATTACCTACATTATCTAGCCCAAACCAGCATAATTTAGAAACGTATATTAATAGAGAACTCTCTTTATTAGAGTTTCATAAGCGAGTGCTTGCTCAGGCCAAAGATATTGAACACCCATTACTTGAACGTTTAAATTTTTTAATTATTTTTTCACGTAATCTGGATGAATTTTTTGAAATCCGTGTTGCAAGTTTAATCCAGAAAATTAGCTTAATGAGTCAAGCAACTGGGCCAGAAGGCTTGCCATTAGCAGAAGTATTAAAACAAATTTCGAAAAATGCACATGAAGCCGTTGAAGAACAATATAACATTTTAAATTATACCTTGTTGCCACAGCTACAAGGTTATGGTGTTCATTTTATTCAGCACGGCGATATATTAGAGAAACATAAAGACTGGATTAAAGAATACTTTTTTAAAGAAGTACAACCTGTCGTTACTCCAATTAGTCTAGATCCGGCGCATCCATTTCCACGGTTAGTTAATAAAAGTCTTAACTTCATTGTGACTTTGGAAGGTAAAGACGCTTTCGGACGCCAAATTGATTTAGCAATTGTCCCAGCACCACGCTCTTTACCAAGACTGGTTAAAATTCCAGAGCATATTTCTGGTGGTGCAGAACATTACATTTTGCTCTCGGCTATTATTCATCAGCACATTTCAGATTTATTTCCGGGCATGAAAGCCACAGGTTGTTATCAATTTCGCGTGACCAGAAATGCCGATTTAACCGTTTCAGAAGATGTAGAAGACTTGGCCGTGGCTTTAAAAGGTGAGTTATCTTCACGCCGTTTTGGTCAAGCGGTTCGTTTGGAAGTTGCAAAAAAATGTCCTGAAGAAATTGCAAACTATTTATTAGAGCAATTTGATTTAGATGCTGAACATCTTTATTACGTCGATGGTCCCGTCAACCTAGCCCGCTTTATTTCAAACTTTGATTTGCCAGATTTACGCTATAAACCGTATCAACAAGTTTTACCAAAACTCCTCTATAGCAAAAAGCCAATTTTTGATGTGTTAAAAGCAGGAGATGTTTTACTTCATCATCCGTTTGACTCATTTGCACCTGTCATCAAGTTTCTTCGGGAAGCTGCACAAGATCCAAATGTCTTGGCTATTAAACAAACCTTATACCGTAGTGGAGCGAACTCGGAAATCGTTCAACTTCTTGCAGAAGCTGCACGTAATGGAAAAGAAGTTACTGCGGTCATTGAGTTACGGGCACGTTTTGACGAAGAGTCCAATATTGAAGTAGCTAACGTATTGCAAGAAGCGGGCGCAGTTGTCGTTTATGGCATTGTTGGCTACAAAACTCACGCTAAAATGATTTTGGTCGTTCGCCGTGAACAAGACAAAATGAAAAGATATGTCCACTTAGGTACAGGCAATTATCATGCGGTGAATGCCAAAATTTATACCGATTTTGGCCTGCTTACGAGTGATGCTGAAATTTGTGAAGACGTACATAAGATTTTCCAAGAACTGACTGGTATGGGCAAAATGGCAAAGCTTAAAAAACTTTTTCATGCACCGTTTACCTTGCACTCTCAGTTGCTAGAGCTTATTGAACAAGAAATTAAAAATCGTCTTGCTGGCAAGAAGGCACATATCATCATTAAAGTGAATGCACTCACTGAACCACAGCTCATTAGCGCGCTTTATAAAGCTTCTCAAGCAGGTGTACAAATTGATTTAATTATTCGTTCCATTTGCTGTTTAAGACCACAAGTTACAGGGCTGTCCGATAATATTCGGGTACGTTCAATTGTTGGCCGTTATTTAGAACATACTCGGGTTTACTATTTTTATAATGATGGCGATACAAAAGTGTTTTGCGCTAGTGCAGACTGGATGGAACGTAATTTGTTCTCTCGTATCGAAACTTGTTTCCCAATCGAAAGTAAAAAATTAAAGAAACAAGTGATTGAAGATGGGCTAAACAATTATCTAAAGGATAATCGTCAAGCGTGGGAGTTACAAGCCGATGGAACTTGGGTGCAATGTCAGGCTAAAGAGGGGCAAGAGCTTTATATTGCGCAGCAACACTTAATGAACTTAGCCGTGTAAAACATCTGTCATAGCAGTATATACATCTGCTATGGCCTTTTAATCGCCTTTGATTGATAAGGAGTTATTAAAATTTGGACAAAAAACACAATTATCGAACAATATCTTGTACCAACCTTATCTACAAACGTGACATTTTTAATTAGAATAAATTTTTAATTGCTTTATAAGATTTGATCAAGTGATTCATTTCACAAGATTAATCCTGACTGGAGAAAAATTTATGCAATGGACAAAACCAGCTTTCACTGATTTACGTATTGGTTTTGAAGTAACAATGTACTTTGAAGCACGTTAATTATTTCTATTCAAATCTGTCATAAGCCCTAGTTTTGTTCTAGGGCTTATGTCTTTCTAATAAGATATTAATTTTATGTATATTTATATTTTAGGTTCAGCAGCTGGGGGCGGCTTCCCTCAGTGGAACTGTAATTGTCCTAATTGTCATGGTGTCCGTACAGGTACGATGAATTCCAAAGTGCGTACTCAATCTTCAATTGCGGTTTCAGAAAACGGCGTAGACTGGATTTTATTAAACGCATCACCAGATATCCGTCAGCAATTATTTGATTTTAAAGCAGCTCAACCTGCGCGTAAATTACGTGACACGGGCATTACCAACGTTATTTTAATGGATAGCCAGCTTGACCATACCACTGGACTTTTAACTCTACGTGAAGGCTGCCCAATGAATGTGTGGTGTACAGAAATGGTCTATCAAGACCTGACCACAGGTTTTCCAGTCTTTAATATGTTGAAGCACTGGAATGGAGGTCTTCAATACAATGAAATTAATCCTAAACAAGCTTTTAAAATTAATGGTTTCGAAAATTTAGAATTTTTACCTTTAATTATTCAAAGCGCTGCACCACCATATTCACCACATCGCCATGACCCGCATGAAGGCGACAATATTGCTTTAATCATCAAAGATCGTAAAACACAAAAACAGTTGTTTTATGCGCCAGGGCTTGGAAAGATTGACGATCAAATCATGCAGATTATGCAAAATTCAGATTGTATCATGATTGACGGTACACTCTGGACCGATGATGAAATGCAACAAACGGGTGTAGGTAAAAAAACTGGCCGTGAAATGGGTCATTTATACATTAGTGGTGAAGGTGGTTCGTTGTCTTATTTGAACCAACTCAATACACCGAAAAAAGTACTAATTCATATTAACAATACAAATCCGATTTTAAATGAAGACTCCGCTCAGTTTGCCGAACTAAAGGCAAATGGTGTAGAGGTTGCCTATGATGGCATGCAGATCGAACTCTAAGGTGAGCTATGACACAAACACCTGAAGCTTTAACAACCGAACAATTTAAACAGGCTATTATTGATAAAGGTCAGTATTATCATATCTATCATCCATTTCATGTAATGATGTATGAAGGTAAAGCGACTCAGCAACAAATTCAGGCTTGGGTTGCAAACCGTTATTATTATCAAATCAACATTCCACTCAAAGATGCCGCGATTATGGCAAATTGTCCAGACCAGCGCGTGCGTCAGGAATGGATTCAACGCATGATTGACCAAGATGGTGAATATCCTGACGGTGGTGGTCGAGAGGCATGGCTACGCTTGGCAGAAGCTGTTGGTTTGAGTCGTGAGCAAGTGATTTCCGAAGAATTGGTTTTACCGGGTGTTCGCTTTGCTGTAGATGCCTATGTAAATTTTGCACGCCGTGCATCATGGCGCGAGGCAGCAAGCAGCTCTTTAACTGAACTTTTTGCCCCACAGATTCATCAGTCACGACTTGAGTCATGGCCACAACATTACCCTTGGATTGATGACAAGGGTTATGAATATTTCCGCTCTCGTTTAAGTCAAGCACGCCGTGATGTTGAACATGGTTTAACAATCACACTTGATTCATTTACCACACATGAGCAACAACAAAGAATGCTCGAAATATTGCAGTTTAAACTGGATATTTTATGGAGCATTTTAGATGCCTTAACACTGGCATACGTACACAATGAAGCACCGTATCACAGTGTGACTCAAGAACGTGTATGGCATAAAGGACTATTTAAATGAATAAAGAACAATTTGATTTAAATCTTGTGCCAACATGGCGACAAGGTTATCGTTTCCAATTTGAACCCGCTCAAAATGGCTTTGTGATTTTATATCCTGAAGGCATGATCAAGTTAAATGAAAGTGCAGGGGCCATTGGACAATATATTGATGGGAAAAATAATGTCTCTGCCATTATTGCCCAGATCAAGCAACAATTTGGCGAGATAGCTGAAATTGATAGTGATGTTATTGATTACATGTTAGTTGCCCAGCAACAGCACTGGATTGATTTTATATGACCAATGGTGTTGGTTTACCACTATGGTTACTAGCGGAGCTAACGTATCGTTGCCCGCTACAATGTCCATATTGTTCAAACCCTTTAGACTACGCACAGCACAAAAATGAATTGACCACTCAAGAGTGGTTTGACGTTTTCGATCAAGCGCGTCAAATGGGTGCTGTGCAACTCGGTTTTTCGGGTGGCGAGCCTTTAGTACGTCAAGATCTAGAAGAGCTTGTAGCACATGCGCACCAACTTGGGTTTTATACCAACCTGATTACCTCTGGTATGGGCCTTACCGAACAGCGTATTTCCCATTTAAAGCAAGCTGGCCTAGACCATATTCAAATTAGCTTTCAAGCAAGTGACCCAGTTGTTAATGACGCTTTGGCAGGTTCAAAACATGCTTTTGAACAAAAGTATGAAATGTGTCGTCTGGTAAAAGAATATGATTATCCGATGGTTCTTAATTTTGTGATTCATCGACATAACATTGACCAGATTGATAAAATTATCGAGCTTTGCCTTGAACTTAATTCAGATACAGTCGAGTTAGCTATTTGTCAGTTTTATGGTTGGGCATTTTTAAACCGTCAAGGTTTATTACCAACGCAAGAACAACTTATACGTGCAGAGCGTATTACCAATGAATATCGCGACAAGTTAAAAGCACAAAATCATCCTTGCAAACTTATTTTTGTAGTGCCTGACTATTACGAAGAAAGACCAAAAGCCTGTATGAATGGCTGGGGCAAAATTTTCTTTACCGTTGCACCAGATGGTATGGCTTTGCCTTGTCACGCCGCTAGACAGTTACCAATTTCTTTCCCAAATGTTCGTGAGCAAAGCCTTTCCAATATTTGGTATGAATCTACAGGTTTTAATCACTTCCGTGGCGATGCATGGATGCCAGAAGGCTGCCGTAGTTGCCCAGATAAAGACCGCGACTTTGGTGGCTGTCGTTGCCAAGCCTATATGTTAACAGGCGATGCAAGCAATGCAGATCCTGTCTGCGGTAAATCGCCATATCATCAGCTTATTGAACAAGCACGTGCCGAGAGTGAACTCGATTCCTCTCTAGAAAAACTAGTGTTCCGTAATACTAAAAATTCAAAGCAATTTACGGTTCAGCAAAACATTCCTGTTCAAAATATTGCAGATGAATAGTGGTGAGAACGTAAATATGAACCATAGCTCAATTCCTGTTTTTGATGGTCATAATGATGTACTAACGCGCCTTTGGTTAAGCGATCATCGCAATCCTGCTCAAGCTTTTATTCAGGAACGTTTAGCAGGGCATCTCGATTTAAAACGCTGTCAAGAAGCGGGTTTTGTTGGCGGTATGTTTGCTATTTTCTTACCACCTTTTGCCTATGTTCAGCAGCACCATCCTAATAAGCTTTTTGACCAAACTTCATCTGACTTCACACAACAGCAAATTGAACAAATTTGTCTGGAACAACTCGATTTAGCAAAACAACTCGCCGAGTATTCTAATGACATTCAAATTTGCACAACTGTTCAGGATATTCAGCACTGCTTAGCAAAACAAAAGTTAGCCATTGTATTGCATATGGAAGGCGCCGAAGCACTACAACTTAATCCAGATTTACTCGATGTATTTTATGATGCAGGGCTTCGTAGCATCGGGCCGCTTTGGAATAGACCTAGTCGTTTTGGACATGGTTTAAATGCTAAGTTTCCACATTCACCAGATACGGGAGCCGGCCTTACACACGAGGGGAAAGCATTTATAAAGCGCTGTGTTGATAAAAAAATGGTGGTTGATGTTTCCCATATGAACGAAAAAGCTTTTTGGGATACCGCTAACATTCTTCAACAGCCCATTGTCGCGACTCATTCGAATGTCCATGCCTTATGTCCACAGGCCAGAAATCTAACAGATGACCAACTCAAAGTGATCAGAGACTCTAAAGGGATAGTTGGATTAAATTTTGATGTCGCATTTTTACGTAAAGATGGACAGCGTGATGCAAACACATCCATTGATGTCATTTTAGAACATCTAGAATATTTAATAGACGAAATAGGGATAGATCATGTTGGTTTTGGTTCCGACTTTGATGGGGCGCTCATTAGTCATGAAATTGAAGATGTAAGGGGACTACACCTACTCATCGAGAGAATGCAAAAAAGGCACTATTCGCATGAAATCATAGAAAAAATCTGTTTTTCTAACTGGTTGACTGTGCTTAATCGTATTTTAGATGAATAATCTATCGCTAAACTTATTGAAAATAGCGAATTATTTTACATTTTTTATTGGCCGAAATGACTAGAAAAAGTACAACTGGTTTAATTGTCAACCATTCGGTAAATTAAATAGAATCAATATTACTGAATGTAAGAACATTTGGTATTTCAGGTCTTTAGTGGTTTTCACTTGCGCCCATTTTTTCTTGAGAAGTAGAAATGGGCGTTTTTTTTTGCTTGTAAAAAATGAGAAGTTCATCACAGGATTTACTAATTAACTGCAAATCATCTCTTTACTATCTTGACTAAAAGTTCAGCATTAAATACATTTAAGTTGTATTCAAAGATAAATAAGATTGCTTCAAGCAATTAATAATACTGCTTAATCCTGAAATACAGTAGAAAGCCTATTCTTTTTTTAGAATAGGCTTTTTGCTTTGTATCAAAATTTATTTTTGAAACTATTACACTCTTCAATTAACATAAAAATTAAATACCTTACAAAAGCGGCTCAAATCAAAGCCCTTAAATAACAAAGAATGTGCTATTAATTTAAGCTGATTTATAAAAAGTTTCTCCGTCGATTGAAGAGGTGTAAAATGTTAAAATCAATTTTAGTACTAGGAACAGGTATTGCAATTGGCATGTGCATGTACAAGAAAAAGCAGAAAAATAGTAAGAGCTTTAGCACAGGTAGTGACACTGACTCATTAATTAATAAAGATAATAACAAAATTAAAGATGATGGCTCACTCGATAATGCTGTACAAGTTTAGAACTTCATAAGGGTTCATCAGTGAACCCTTCTAACATTTAAAATTAACTTTATCTAAAATAAAAATAAGACTAATAAGTTAATTTAAAAATAAATTTCATGTTATATAAAATTTTATTATTCATCTAATTATTTGAGAAATATTTAATAAAACAAAAAGAACACTTTAAATGTTAAATTTTACACATTGTAGCAAAACAAACTCTATTATTTTTTATGTTAAGAATAAGAAAATGGAGACTAAAATGTCTAAACGTCATATTTTAAAAGAAGTTAATGCGAAAAGTATGTGCGGTATGGAAATTGTAGTAGAACAAATTTTCGAAAATATATTTGAAAAAAATTTGGCTTCAAGTGAAATACAACAAAACTGGTTACCTCTTTCTAAGATTGTGATTTCAGACAAAGTCATCAATTTAGATCAAGACAATAGCTTTGCTCATCCGAGAACAGGTAAAGTCTTTAAGGTATTAAACTCTTAAATAATTTAGCTTTAGATGAATATAAAAGAAATGATTGAGGCGAAACAATAAAGGGTTCCGCCTCAATACTTTTGATTAACAGAATTTGCATTTATTGACTCGTGATTAATCTGAAAATGCGTTAAGTTATTTATAAATTTTGAAGTAAATACTGATTTTTTATGATAATTGAGATAGAAACCCATCCACTACAACCATTTTTACCTGAAAATGCTCGTTTACTAATGCTAGGGAGTTTTCCACCACCTCGTAATAAATGGAAGATGGATTTTTATTATCCAAATTTTCAAAATGACATGTGGAGAATTTTTGGCCTAATTTTTTTCAAAGATAAAACCTATTTCTTAAGTGAAAATCAAAAAACATTTAATGAAGAACGTATCCGAGAGTTTTTAACTGAAACAGGTATTGCTATTTTCGATACGGCTTATCAAATTAAACGCCTCAAGGGTAATGCTTCCGATAAATTTCTGGAAATTGTGACTCCCACAGACTTGACGACTCTGCTTCAGCAAATTCCTTTGTGCCAGACAATTATGACGACAGGCGACAAAGCAACTGATACCTTAATTTCGGTTTTACCTGAAAATACGGAAAAACCTTTAATTGGGACATCTACATCAACTTACTTTGCAGACCGCAATATTGATTTATATCGGTTACCATCTTCTTCTAGAGCATATCCATTAGCTCTTGAGAAAAAAGCAGAAGCCTATCAACAATTCTTTAATAAAATCGGATTCTTGTAATATTGAAAAATTACATCATCCATTCAATAGGCAGGTAAGAAACAGCTTTAATCATTGTTCGTTGAAAACGGCTAGTTCCCGGGTCTTTATTATATTCAATTACTTGTCCATTCGACTGGTAATCGAGCCAGACTATTTGTCCTTCGCTATTTAATTTCAGTTGATAGGCCACTTGAGTTAAGTGTTGATCTAACATAACGGAAATTTGGGTTTGTAACTGGTTAGACTCAATCACTAAGCCAACTTCAGTATTTAAATAGGTAGAGCGGGGGTCAAAGTTAAAAGAACCAATAAATACTTTGCCGTCTACATCAAAAAATTTAGCATGCAAACTGGATTTATTTTTACCTTTTGCTGGTATAACGCTACCCGTTACAATTTCGTACCAAGTTCTACGCCGCCGTTCTAGCACAGGTTTAAACTCATAAAGCTCAACACCATTTTTAAGCATTTCTACGCGGTATTGACTATAAAAAGCATGTACGATCGCAACATCATTTGCGGCAAAAGAGTTGGTTAACGCTCGAACTTTGATTCCTTCAACTCGCAGTTGCTTTAAATAATATGTACCTTGTTGGGTTGGTACAAAATAAGCCGAAGCTAATTCTAAGTGTTGCTTAGGTTTACCCATAATAGACATGACTTGCCCATATAGCATTTCATGTTCAGTTGCTGTACCTAAAATCTTCTTGGGTGAGTCTGCCACAAAGTGTGCTTTAGACCACTGAATAGGATTATGCTCTAAAAGCTCTTTTAAATAACTCTGGGCATCATAAAGCTTATCTTCTGTAAGGCTTTGGCCTTCATGATGTAATTGTTCATAATGCTCTCTTAGAGCTTTTAAATGATGCTCAGCACAAGTTCCAATAATATCAGTTGCATTTACACTTAAGGTACTTTCCCAAAAATCAGTAAATACAGCTTGGGCATGTCTTACAGCATCTCCATAGAACAAAATATCCATATCAGTAAATTGAAACTTACTGCTTGCTTCAAAGTATTCACTACTAATATTTCTACCACCTGTTACTGCAATAGTGGCATCCGCAATAATAAGTTTATTATGCATGCGGTGATTCACTTTTTTGAAGCGAAAAATATAATCAAATATTCTTAAGTATCTAAATTTATAAGGATTAAAGAGTCTGATTTCAAAGTTAGAGTGCTGTAAAAGACTTCTTAATATGCCATCAAGCTTTATACCGTTTTGATCATCAATTAACAGTCGAACTTTTATTCCTCGATCTGCTGCTTTAAGTAACTCATGCAGAATCAGGTTACCCACAAAATCATTAGTCCAAATATAATATTGTAGATCTATACTTTCCTTGGCATTTCTAATGACATATATACGTGAGGCGATACTCATAAATGCATCATCGAGGGCTACAAAGGCGGTAAGACCCTGACGCGTTTTTTCTTCTGCTACATCATCATTCAACCAGCTATTTGTCTTTATCACTATATCTTTCTCATTAGGATCGTATCTATCTGTATAAGAAGGTAAATCAGTAAAACCCCAAGCACTTAAGGCCATAGTACTATATTGCTCGTACATCTGATGAAATTTAGTCATATATTTTGGTTAACATTACCAATTTGACTATTTTTTGCATATTTTTATGAAACTAAAAAGAAAGCGGGAAAAAATAGAAGTAAAGCTTATCTTTTACAATGTTAAAAATATAGCTATATAATTAATATATATAAATTTTTTAATTAAATTTCTTTAAATACTCATGTTAAATTTAATAGTTGTAAAATAAAATTTTTAAAATAAAAGGGGCATAATACTTTGATAATAATTCATAAATTAAGAAAAAAATCTTAATTATATTAATCAATATAATAAAGAAAAATAAATTAATTTTTACCTCATCTTTAGAAGATTTTTCTAATGTTGTTATTTTATATATTATTTTTTAGTAAATTTTACCTTTCAAAAAAGACTAACCTTTAAATCCTTCTTTAAAAATTAGAATCACTAGCTATGAAAACGATAACTTTAACGACATTAAAAGCTATGAAAGAACAAAAACAAAAAATAGCTGTTCTGACTTGTTATGACTCTACCTTTGCTAAGGTCGCAAATAATGCAGGAGTAGACGTTTTGCTAGTTGGAGATACTTTAGGTATGGTATTACAGGGATATGACAGCACTTTACCTGTAACAACTGAACAAATGGTATATCACACTGCTTGTGTTAAAAGCGGAAATACTAACGCATTTATTATTTCTGATATGTCATTTATGACTTATGGAACGCTGGAAGATGCGCTAAAAAATGCTGGCCTTTTAATGCAAGCGGGAGCACATATGGTAAAAATCGAAGGAGATTCATGGCTTGCTGAATCAATTCATAAATTAACTCAAAATGGCGTACCTGTATGTGCTCATATTGGATTAACACCTCAATCTGTAAATGTTTTGGGTGGATTTAAAGTTCAAGGTAAAACTGAAGACCAAGCAAAAAATTTAATTAATACAGCAAAGCATTTAGAAGAAGCTGGAGCAGCAATACTGTTGATTGAATGTGTACCTTCTGTTGTTGCAACACAAATCAGTCAATCAGTTTCTATACCAGTAATTGGAATTGGTGCTGGTGCCGATACAGATGCACAAGTACTGGTCTTACATGATATGTTGGGTTTAAACGATAAGCCCGCAAAATTTGTGAAAAATTTCATGGAAGGACAATCAAGTATTGAGTCTGCTATTAAAGAATATGTTAAAGCTGTAAAAGAAGGTTCTTTCCCAAGCGAAGCACATCAATATATTTAGAAAATTGATTTAAACATAAGGGAAGATAATCAAAAGTTAAAAATGATTATCTTCTTTTTTTAAAATTGATGTAGTTAAGTATTTTGAAAGCTGCTATTACCAACACTAAAAATTTATCGTTAAAAACCGAGACACACCACATCTTCAGTCCAAATATTGTGAATTATTTATCAATAGAATTTCACAACTACACATTAATTACATTTAGATATTTAAGAATCACAAGAAAACACATGTTTTGTATCATACTTCTTTAAAAGGCTGAGTAAGCAACCGACCAAGAAGGAAGGTAAAAAGGAGATAGGACATGCCCCAATATTTGATGATTGCTGAAAAGGTTTATAAACGATTTAAAGATCAAGATCTTTTTTCAAATATTCCCACCGAACAACTAAACAACTTAATAGCAGTAATTCGTAAAGAAATTAAAGACACCAAATTTAAGCTTAAATATAACTTCATTGATTTTGAAGAGTGTCTAACCAAACCACTAGATCAGTGCGCCGTTAAAATTGATATTAGTTTGATGCCTAGTTATAAAAATAAAGATGAGTATATTTTATGGCTAGCAGGATTTATTGAAAGAATCACTACTGGTGGAGAAACTAGACTTCCGTCTATTTCAAAGTTAATTCCCCCGGATTTTAAGTTTAATAGTGAGTTTGACCACTATAAAAATTCTTCAGAAACTGCACAGAAAAATGATGATGGTGAACTGATCATTAAGTACTTTAAATCGGAAGATTTTAAAAAAATGGTAAAAGAAAGAAAATAATTTAAAGAATATAGAAGTGTTTCCACCACACTTCTATGTATCGCTGTTAAAATTCAGCAACCGCCTTCTGGGGCGGTTTTTTTATTCAAAATTTCATTAAGCTGAGCTAATTTATCACGGTTCATGACGTGGAGCAGAATTCATCTCATGTCTAGTTCTACTTATATCTTCGTAAATAATTTTACGCATTCTATTTATTCCGCCTAAAGGCTTATGCTCAGGTAATGCATGCCACGGCGTAAAAGAGAGATTTTCACAAAATTGATTTTGCTCAGGTGTATCAAAGCTCTGTTTTGGTATATGAAGAGTCGCAACTTGGTAAAAGGGTGCTTCCGTTTCTTTCCACTCAGTCATTGCATCTTCAACTTGCATTTTATTTGAAGTTCTTGGCTGTATTAAAAATTCCATGCAAACATCCTGCTTCTGCAAAGTATCTTTTAAAGCATCTCTTAAAAAATCATGGCTTGGATGATCAGGGAAAGCTGGGGACACCGCCGAGCAATTTCTTACTGAATATTTAACAGCTTGACGGTCATTACCTAATCCTAATTGATAGGGCACCATAGACCAGTAACGTGCATAGAGTGGATTGGAAATTTTAGAATTACGAGCTCCTAAAGCATTGATTGTTCCTTTTAAACCTAGGGCAAAAGGAATGTGGAGTTTATTAAAGAAACCCTTATTGTTCACATCATGAATAAATGAAAGATATCTTTGACCGTCATTTACAAAAAAGACTGGATGATTGATCATGATAAAATCTTGAGTTGTCGCTTCCTTTTCACTCTCTAAAATTTTGTCACCCGGTACACCTAAGACTTTTATAGCCATGCCGCGGGCATCTTTTTCAATATCTGCTTGAGAAGCATCGTTAGATGCATTTGAAAAGCGAATCCATGCCTCATAGCTTTTATCGGGAACAAATACACCTTTTGCGAGTTGAGTTGGAATATTTTTAAGTACATGAAACTCGGCACGAACACAGCCATGTGCTTTAGGATGTGCATCTCTTAAGGCTTTGCCGGGTGAGTATTCTTTTCGGATAGATTCTTCAATAACTGTGGATATTTGCTGAGCCACTAACTTTTCATTTGGTTGCAGCTTTTCACCCAAGTATGTATCTGGCTCAGGATAAGATTTCGCAATACTTGAAGAAATAACTATAGGCTTATTATTTTTATGAAATGCTGTATCACTGCAACCACTTAATAATGATAAAGCTGGAGTCAAAAGTAACACTATTCTAAAGTGTCCTAACCGAGAAGGATTTGGCATTCATTGCTCCTTATTGCAAAGTCCACTTTAGAATTAAAATAATGTGTTAGGTTCATATTATTTTAATAATCATAATAATTATCTACTCTTCGTAGATTAAACTCAATTGTTACTTATCCAAACAATATAAATAAAATAATTATTTAATATAAGACTTCTTAAAGCCATTAAGAGCATTATGACATGATAAATAACTCACAAAATGTACAAAATAATTCTACGGTTTCTCCTCAACCCATTACTCAAAATATACTTATTGACAGGTTCAGTCCAAGCTATTGGACAATAGATGGCCCACAAAGTATGTCTTTTGCTATTACCAATTATGGCAATGGTTTTGAGGCAACTTTCCGCTCACGTATGACCACAGACTTAGCAGGTATTAGTTGGAACTCGTATGACACTAAAGATCATAAACTTTTAGCTTATGAAACTAAGTATAGCTATTCAGGCGTGATATGGGACTTTAACATTGAACTGTCATCCTCTATGCCTGTTTTAAATAATGAGTCATTAACGCCAACTCTAACTGTTTACTATAACGACAATGGGGTAGATAAAATCGCGTATATTGTTTTGTTCAACTACGCGGATAATCCATCTTCAAGATCTGCTCATATTCATATTAATTGGGATACAGTCAAAGCAGGTTTCTCGGCTACAGATAGCTTTCCAGTTACCAATATTCAGAGAATTTCATTTTCAGCGTTTACAAGTAGCTATAACGCCCACTCATCATTGCCCTTGAGTCAGTCAGAAGATGGTTATATTCGTATTACCAATTCAGTCGTTACTGGTACAAATGCACAGTTAAATCTAAGCCGAGTGATCGTACCTCAGCATAATTATGGCTTATGTACTAGCTATGACGACCATTACGATCTGAATCCACAGCGAATAGTAGATAACATGGCTGCTTTGGGATATCACGGTTTTATTAACCATTACTGTGGTATGTCACATTATCCTGAAATGATCTGGAGAAGTGATATTAATAGATTCCAGATTCCAGACACACTCGTTACAGGTCAAGATGTCGTTAACCCTTGTACCCGTAAATGGCATGAGAAATATGCTCAAGCTCTGCATAATGCAAATATGCAACCTGTTTTTGGGGTAAGTTTTGAAATGTACTCGTTAGGAGCAAATGAGTTTTGGGCACAGCGCGACTGGAATAGTAATTTGGGTAAAACGGCCTACCAGCCACCAAGTTATTTCTTTAGTTTATGTGATCAAAATGCTTTGGCATACTTACATAAAGTTTTTATTGAGTTTGCAGATACCTTGGTGACGGGCGGGTGTGATGTCAACATGCAAATTGGTGAGCCTTGGTGGTGGTACAACACGGATACGAACTTACCATGTGTCTATGACTATCCAACTAAGTTAGCTTTTAATGCAGATACAGGTTTATATGCGCCGGACTTGGGAACAATTTATGATGCAATGAATAAGACTGGAACGCCATACGATGAGTTTAAGTCATGGTTACGAAATAAATTAGGACAAACATGCCAAGATATTCGAACAGCGATTAAAGCAAAATATTCAAATGCTCAAGTGTGCCCATTAATCTTTTTCCCATCTATTCGTTCTCCAATACAAACCTTAGCAACTTATATCAATTATCCAAGCGAGCACTATTCTTATCCAAATTTTGATTACATCATGACGGAGGCCTATGATTGGCTTTTAGAAGCGAAACTAGATTTAGCTCATCAGGCTGTTTCACAAATACCAACTCAAGATTTAGGCTACCCTGTAAATAAAGTGGCTTATTTATCAGGATTTGTACCAGATGCATCTATTGCTTATATCTACGGGTTCGATAAAAACAAACCATATCGTACACCGATCTGGCAACGGATTTTTGGAGATATGCAAAACAACTTATCGCTTGGTCTGATGAAGCAGTTTATCTGGGCATATCCACAAGTGATGTTTGACTCGATTACGATTGATACTACTCAAGCTCCAAATGGCTTTTTTGTTGAAAATACGCTATATACACCTATTAGTGATAACACACCATATCCACCAGATATTTACCTATAAGTAAAGATAAGCTGTTTAATATATAAACAATTTAATCAGAAGCCTCTTAACATAAGAGGCTTCTTGATTTTGAAAAACATGCTTGCCTAGACGTACTTGACTGGCTATGCTGTGATGGATTGTCATGAAAGCCAATTTAATTTAAGCAAAATTAAGCTCTTGTATTACCAATATATAATCTATTTTGCTCGACTATAAATACCGAATGATTTAAAGGAAACCCAAAGATGAAATCTCGTGCAGCTGTCGCCTTTGCCCCAGGAAAACCTTTAGAAATTGTTGAAGTTGATGTTGCACCACCTCAAGCAGGTGAAGTTCTCATAAAAATTACCCATACTGGGGTATGTCATACCGATGCTTTTACACTATCTGGTGATGATCCTGAGGGTGTTTTCCCTGCGATTTTAGGCCATGAAGGCGCAGGTGTCGTGGTTGAAGTTGGTGAGGGCGTAACAAGCGTTCAGCCGGGTGATCATGTTATTCCGCTTTATACAGCAGAATGTAAAGAATGCTTATTCTGTAAATCTGGAAAAACAAACCTATGTGTTGCCGTACGTGCTACACAAGGTAAAGGTGTAATGCCAGATGGAACTACACGTTTTTCATATAATGGTGAGCCGATTTACCACTATATGGGTTGTTCAACTTTTAGTGAATATACGGTAGTTGCTGAAGTATCTTTAGCTAAGATCAATCCTGAGGCGAATCACGAGCAAGTTTGTTTACTTGGATGCGGCGTGACGACTGGTATTGGCGCCGTGCATAACACAGCAAAAGTACAAGAAGGTGACTCGGTTGCGGTATTTGGCTTAGGTGGTATTGGCCTAGCTGTTGTACAAGGTGCACGTCAGGCAAAAGCAGGACGGATTATTGTAATTGACACAAACCCAGATAAATTTGAACTTGCTAAACAGTTTGGTGCTACAGATTTCTTAAACCCTAAAGATTATGATCAACCTATTCAGCAAGTGATTGTAGAAATGACAGGCTGGGGTGTAGATCATTCATTTGAATGTATTGGTAACGTAAACGTTATGCGCTCGGCTCTAGAGTGCGCACATCGTGGTTGGGGACAATCCGTTATTATTGGTGTAGCGGGTGCAGGTCAAGAAATTTCGACACGCCCATTTCAGTTAGTGACAGGCCGTAAATGGTTAGGTACTGCTTTTGGTGGTGTGAAAGGCCGTACACAACTTCCTAAAATGGTCGAAGATGCGATGAAAGGTGAAATTCAACTTGAACCTTTTGTGACTCATACTATGCCTCTACAAGACATTAACGAAGCTTTTGTTTTAATGCATGAAGGTAAATCAATTCGTACTGTCATTCATTTTTAAAAAAAGAAAAAGGGCTGTGATTCAGCCCTTTTTTATGACTTATTATAGTTTTATATCTTAGAGGGCATTACCACACATGTCAGTTGTGCCTTGAGGATAGCTAAACTGTAGCGCATTACGGTCAGTAATGAGTTCACTCGACAACTCTTGGCCAAATAAATTTGTAGAATGAATATCTACAACTCCATCAACTGTAAACGCCACTTTCTGTAGTGCACCAGGTAGTTTAAATTTGTATCCTTCATCAAGGCCATTTAAAATGAATCCGACCTGCCTAGTATTCTGGTTGATGTAAATACCTAAGCGTTGATATGCATTTGTATTAACTGTCATGTTTCTATTTTTATGATATCTATCTATTAAAGTATCCTCATTAACTTGGGAACTTAAGCTGTAATATAAACTAGGAGGGTTTTCACCAAAGTCAGGATCATATGCGCCAACAATAAAATTATAAAATGAATTAATTATATAATTATTATCTGTGACACCCGTAAAACTGATATCAGATGAATAATAGGAGCTTCCTGAAGAAATTGTAGGTATCTTAAGCTGCATTTCAAAAGCAACAATATCTTTATGAGGTAATAAAAAATCACCTTCATAGCTTATTGAATTCATTTTTGATTTGCTTTTTGCTGTGTATACAAAATAACCGTAATAATCTTCAGTGATTGGGTCTATTTTGAAACCGAAATTTTGCCCATTAATTCGAGGAAATTTCATCGTAGGTGGTCGATCAGGATACTGAGTATTAAATAGATCATAATCTTCTAGAGTCGCATCAAAATTATATTTGCAGACTGGAGCAGAAGAATTAAGGGAGGTAGTTTGAGTCAAAAGCATTTGAGGTGCTAATTTTTCATTCTTTGTAGGTGATGAAATGCTTTTAGATGCGACTTTTTGATCGGATTCATTACGCGATGTTGTATTGGTATTATCAGAAGATACTTCATATATTGCCCAGCATAATGTAATTGCACCAACAGCAACTATGCCTATTTTTTTCATAAAATATTCCTATCGAGTTAAGTGTTAAATTTTTAGAAAGTAGTGTTAAAGTAAAATTTATTATTAATATTTATGTTTTTAAATTTTATTCAGCTTAATAACGATTCAATATGATTAATCATATTGAATCGTTACAGTAGCCATTGCACGTACTTTACCAGCAGTCACATTTGTTGCTGTTTGATAGTAACGAGCAGTCAATGGCACGTTATATTCAACAGTTTGATTTGATTTCACTGTTCCCAACTCTAGTTTATCGCCTGTACCAATAACCTGATTCTTATTTTGATAATTCCATAAAAGTTGAACCCCAACACCATTTGCTTTAGTTGCATTTGGTTCAAGATTTTTTAAAACTTGGGTATTAGTGCCATCCTGTTGATAATCAAAACTCAAGCTAATGAGGTTTTTCTCTTCATAGCCAGTAGGGTTGATACCACCATTACATAAAATATTTAGATCGAATGACTGGTCGCCTTGGGTTGAACCAACACCTTTAAATCCTGCTTTTGTAACAGTTGGCAACTGTACCTGTTTATTAATAGCACCGCGCCATTCGCAAGAAGAAGAAGCGATTGTAATTGCATTGCCATGTACAGTACTGGTTAAAAAAGGGCGATCACTTCGATTTCCGGCATAATAAGTACTATAAACACCAGGGACTAAAGTTCCAGATCCAGTGTTTTCAGCTGTTTTCACAATTTCTACAACAAAATAACCTTCAGCAAGAGTAATACGAGTACTTGGGACACGACGAGTATAAGGATAGTAACCAGAAAAATTTTCGGCATTAAATGCCTCACGATAAAGACGAATACCAATTCCTGGGATATTTGTTGAGTAGATGCTATCCCCAAGTATGCTAATTGGGTAATTTTGTAATAACTGAGCAACCATCATATCCGAAGAATTACAGGTATACATTGTATAAGGATCTGGTCTAATCTCAAAAAGTGATTTAACTAAAACTTTACCTACAGGGTCACTTGGTCGAACCACAACTCGTCCAACCTGCATTGGAACATCAATTGTTCTGAAACCGCTACTAGTCGTACATGATGCTTGAGCACCAGTATTAATACAAAAACCTAATACTACTAAAGCACCACTATTTAAAAGTAATTTTTTCATTTGCAGACAGCCTCAGTCATTACTACGCTTTGTTGCTTATTTTGCAACTGGTTACTCACATTGTACTCAACCGAACAACGCTCATTGCTTTCATCACCCCATTTTACATAGAGACGATCTTGAGCTTGTGGGGTACGTAAGTAAATCATACTACCTTGTGCAACAATACCTACAGCTTCGTCTTTTTGGTTAAAGACTTGGGCTGCAAACGGTAAGCTGTTGCCATCTACAGTTTTACTATTAATATAAACTGCATAACCAGTTTTGGTTGCAAAGTCCACTTTAGCAATTGCACCAGCAAACGGTGCAATTCGTTGACTCGTTTCTTCAAGTTCTACTTTGCTAGACATTTCTTGAGGATCAAGCGTAATGTCATTAAGACGGTAAGGAGTAACATATGGGACTACTGCATAACCCGCTTTGTTAATACTTAGACCCACTGTATTACTTACTTTTGCTCCTGCTGCTTCAGGTGCGTGAACAAGTACCATCGTTTGTCCTTGTTCAGGGCCAAACAAAACACCTTCTGAGTGGGCAACAACACTACCAGTTAAACTAACCATTGCTTGTTGGTAAGAATCAGCTACGCTATAAGAACCACCAACAGTTGTATAGTTGGTACGATAACGACCATTTACGTTAAATGATGGATTTGTATAGTCTTGATGCGACATAGAAGCACCATAACTAAAGCGATCACCCACCATACCACTTGCACCCACTGTACGACTATCTTCAGACGCAGTAATGTTGACATTGACTGAATTCTTTTTAAAGTTCATTGGGAAAGATAGTGTCATCAAGTACTGAGTATCACGTGATTGAGTGTTTGAACCATATTCAACTTGACGGTTAATCGCAGATAAACCATAGGTTAAACCATGGTAATTATTGCTATAACCAACTTGATATTGTTTAGTGGTTTCACTACGGTTCCAATAATCGACCCATGAACCTACCATGTAGAAGTTACCCCAACCTTCAGGAAGACCTTGGTTTAAGGTAATTTGGAATTCACTACGTTGGCGACCAGCAGCGTAAGTATTGATACCTTTGTCTTCTAAATCACGAATAAGCAGGGCATCACGTAATTTATAGAAGTTTTCTGTTGAGTAGCGATAAGCTGCAAGTGTTAAGTTTGTATTCGTTGGAGAAATTAACTTGCTATAACTTAAACGGAAACTTTGACCTGATTGTGAAGCTTGTTTTTCAAAGTCCGCTTCAGAGTGGGTAACGTCAAATGCAACAGCACCAATAGGGGTTGCAAAAGCAGCACCTAACAATAAGGCTGTATAATTTTCAGAAGCTTGAATTCCAGTATAACCCGTTAAGTAGTTGTTAATACCTTGTTGATATTTACCTTGAACTACCCAAGGATTAAGATCAATATCTCGATCACGGAATTGACCGACTGTTAATGAATAACGGTTCACGCCAGGACGTAACATCTGTACAACAGATGCATAAGGTACAGCAAATTTTTGTATTTCACCATTTGCTTCAATAACAGTAACTTCAATCTCCCCACCAAAACCAGTAGGGTATAAGTCGTTAATTTCAAAGTTACCCGGTGCTACTGTTGTTTGATAAATCAGTTGACCTTGTTGGCGAACTTCAACTTTGGCGTTGGTTTTCGCATTACCACGAATACGTGGAGCATACCCCAACATACTGTTCGGTAGCATTCGGTCATCACTTGAAAAATCGATACCACGATAACCATAAGAGTCAAATACTTCGCCGTTGGTAAAGCTATCACCAAGTGTTAAAACGCCGCGATATTTAGGGAATGCTCGCTGTAAATAAGTACTGGTTTCTTCGTAACTTGATTTAGACTGATTTTCAGCAGGAGTGTCTTGCCATTGCCACTGACCATTATGACGTAATTGCCAGCCGGCTAAATTTAATCCGGCTGTAATCCCCATAAATGCATTTGACGTTTCACTTCTATCGTTAGAATTAGTAAACGTTTTATAAGCACTACCATTATAAGATAAAAAGCCTGCATTAATGCCACGATCCCATACACTTGGGTCAACATAACCTTGAGCATTTTTTTGTAATGCGACTTGTGGAATTGAAATATCTACACGTAAGCGAGAGTTATCAAACTCATAAAATGCGTTTTCTACCCATTCTTCGATTTTGTAACACGTATTATTTTCTTTTTGAAGCGGAGCATGCTTAGATAAAACCTCTTGCTTTACGCCGTATTCAAGAAGATTCATTCCTGTAAAGCAAGTTACAGCATTTTGTGTTGGATCTACTGCTTTAAACACCATGCGACGTTTACCAAACCATTGACCATTTACATATACGTCAACGTTATATTCGCCTGGTAAAACAGGATTACCGTATTTAAAACGAGAAATATCAACTTTTTTGGCATCGCCAATTAAGAAAGCAGAATCAAACTCAGCTTCGACAGGAGCACTCGCAGCTGTTTCTTCAGCGTGCACGAATACAGGCATTGTCATTGTAACAACGCCAGAAGCCAAGTAATAACAAATATGGCGTTTTAATAATTTATAAGATTCTTGCCGTTTTTTTGGCATAGCTAAGTCCGCCTACTCACATAATAGGTGCTTAAAATTTATTAAAAATATAAATCTGATTATTGAAGTTTTATCGTGTGTTCGACTCGACCACCGTAGTCATTCACATTAATAAAACTCATATCCTGAACATTGCCATTCTTAAGCTGAACGGATGCATCAGAAAAAGGCTTAACCATTAGCCCTTCAGGTAATAAATCAACTTTTTTATCACCAACTTTCTGAAAAATAGAAGTCATTGTGATATGAAAAGGTGTTGGATTTTTTACCGTTAAGTTTTGACCAGATTTAACCCATTGAAGCTTATCTGCTGCTAAGTTCGCGTCATCTTTAATCGAAGCTGGACGATAGAAGAATTTAATACGTGAGCGAATAGCTAATTGCAGAAAATTATCAGGTGTCGTATCTGCACCCTTGGAAGTTGGTCTTGGTGGAATATCCAAAACGTTCAACCATAAAACTGTTTCTTGCTTCTGATTTAACTGAGAAGCAGTAGGTAGGGCAGTAATACGAAAAGTCTGACTTTTGGTTGCTTCAACACGAGAAATTGGAGGAGCAATCATAAAAGGAACTTTTGATTGATCCGGAGTACTTTTTGGGTCGCCTTCATCAATCCAAGCTTGAACAAGAGCTGGTTTTGAACCGTTATTGCTAACTTGTAGCGTCACTTCACGAGCATCTGATGGATAAATTACACGAGTGCCATGAATTACAATTTCTGCATGAGAGGCAGGTGCGGCTAGCGCTGAAGCAAATGCCAAACCTAACAAAAAATTATAACTGTTCAATTTCATTTCTGGATTCTCAGCCAAGGAAGTTCGGGAAAGCGTACACAAAATAGGGCTTCTATAAAAATATAGAAACCCTATTGTCTATCAATTATTGATAGATAATTGTGTATTGAACAGAAGTGTTCACTTTACCAGCAGTAGAAGCGCCAGTTGCATAGTATTCAGCGTAGTAGTTAAGATCTGCACTACCAGCTGCAGCAACGTCAACCCATTGAGAGTTCGCTTGAGCACCATTTGCACCCGCAGCAAGAACTGGAATTACTTGGTTATTGTTACCTAAAAGTTGAACATTAACGTTTTTAGCACCAGTAGCGTCTTGGTTAAGTAAACGACCAGTATTAAAGTCAACAGTTGCACCTGGTTCGAAATAAGTTGCAACTTTACCTTCTGAACAGTTAGCTAACTTGATTTGGAAAGGAGTACGACCAGCAACATTTCCAGCAGCAGCTAAAGTTTGTTTAGAAACAGTTGGAAGAGTAACTGTGAAGTCTTTACCAGCAGGTGTAACGATGTCACAAGTTTTGTCTGTTACTAAACCATTAATTGTAATTGTACCATCAGCCGCTTGAGCGTTCGCAATCCCTACAACTGAAAGAGCAGCGATCAAAGCAAGTTTTTTCATAGTGTTTTCTCAAAAAGTCTGGATAAAAGTTTAATCTCTTACTTTTCCAGAGGTTGGCATCTTGAAAAGTAATGCGGCGATACTAACATTTTTTCAACAAAATGCAAACCTCATCACACTATTTTTAAATAATAAGAAATAATCTGCTGTTTTGAGCTAAACTTAAGCATAGTTTTATCGATCTAATCAATTGTTTTAAAAAAAGAATTGTGTATTAATTAATGTATAAAAAAAATTACATAAGAGAAGTACTAGAAAGAATAGATATTTGAAAAAAAATCAATAAAACAATTATATACGATAATTTATCTCTTTGCCCAACAAAGTGTGAGAAATTAATCATTTTTTAAGATAAAAGGCGAATTGTTTATTATTTTGTTCAAATGATAAACGATTCACCTTAATTTCTATGTTAGCACTTCATCTAGAGAAATGAGTCTGGACTAATCATTTTAGTGATAATTTAGAACTACTACTTTTTTATTCGCGGTTATTGTTTCAATACTCGTATCCATTTTTTCAGTATGACTTGCCAAGTTGAATACATTGTCTTTATTTAAATATTGAGTATCGATAGTCGTATTCAGAGTATTGATTTGAGCACATGCTTTTTCAACATTTACTGTAGAACAAGTGTCTTCAACAATATTTCCTTTAATCATTATTGTGTTATTTGCATAACAAAATAGTGGGGAAGTGGAAATCACCGCCAAAACCATAAGTTTAAATATATTATTTTTCATTTTATATATACCTATTTATTAAATAGTTAATATAAGAGATACAATAATTTTTATTTAAAAACAATATAAAAATTCGTTTTAATAAAAAATAAATAAATAACATGTGACCTATATCTCACTAATTATTTTATTTATATAAATAGTTAATACTTTACAATTAATTTAATAGAAATGATAATAAAATCACACTTTTGTGATAATAATGAATCGCAGTCCATATAAATTTAAATTACTGATAATAAATACTTTTAATAAAAACACCATCTTTCAGCGATAGATTAAACTTACTCTTGGATATTTTTATTAATAATAAAATTTATATAATATAATTTTTCAATAATCATGAAAATAATTGATAATATAAAATACAAACCTTTAAAGCTCTTTCAAATTTTCAATTAATAAAATAACCAAATTTTAAAATACAGTTAAATAATTGCAAAAATTTATTTAGAATAAATTAATAGTTTTAAAATTGGACTTTGAAGCCACTTAAGGCTCCAAAAGCTAATTCTTGTACTATGACAAATGCTAGCTACTTGTATGAATTTGTTTTAATCCTTAACTTTGAACAAAATAAGTCTCTTAAATTTGTATTAGTGGATAAAGCTCAATACATAGTCAGCAAACAAAATGCCAGAGTGGGAAATATCGTATGTTTAACTCAACTTGTTCCTTTTTGGTCTTATAAAATTCAATAATTTAAGAAATAAGGTAACAAGTTGAGTTAATTTTTTTTAACTGAACTTGTTACCTTAATGAGCAGTAATATAAGGATATTTTTAATGAAGCCTATGTAGAATTGCTTTCAGTCCATAATATTAGTGAGATGAGATAACTGATGTGTTTTTATATATACACATTGAATCCTTAGCTTTCTGATACTTATATCTAGAAGATAGTGTTCTGGCATCCTTAAAAAATCATTGAATTAAAAAGTGGTTATAACAAATATATAGAAAGTTATATTTGTCTAAATTAATTGTTGATAAAACAACACTAGCCTTGAAAAATGATGAAATATAAACATTTCCAATCCTACTATATTTTCTTAAATAATTGAAAATTAACAATAAATTAAATTGGCATAAAAGCTGCTCAATGTAAGTGATGAAAGTGGAATTGTCCTAAGGAACCCGTATGTCACTTGTAGTAGATAAAAAAGAAAATTCTAAAGAATTTGTAAAAAACATCCTGTCTGAAATTTGGGTCACTCGATGTCCAGTACCCACAGCAACAGGTATTTCATTAAAACGCGGTACTTTAGTTAAAAAGTTTGAAAAACACGGCATTGATGTTGCCGTCTTGCAAGATGCGCGTAAAGGTTTATCGGTCCATCATTTTGATCATCAATTGCCAGCTCTGTTCCGAGAGGGTGGAAATGTACCTGCGTTAGCTGCACGCTCTGAAGGCGCGCCAAGCCGACTCATTGGATTGACTTGGATTGATGAGTGGCAAGTCATTATTGTGCGACCTGATTCAGATATTAGCCAGCCAGAGCATTTAAAAAATGCGAAAGTAGCTTTACCAGAATATGCTGACAAACGTGCTGGCAGTATTTTTAGAGCCATGTCATTGCAAGGTATTCGTGGCGCTTTACAACTTGCCAATCTCACTTTTCGTGATGTGAATTTTATTGAAGTACCTGAACGTGCTGGATCTAAAGAGAATCGTGATGCGAGTACGTATTGGTCAGGTCTTGATGCATTAATTACAGGTGAAGTTGATGCCGTGTATGTAAAAGGGGCTTCTGCTGTTGAAGCTGCAACTAAACGTGGCCTAAAAGTTGGGATTGATTTAGATAAATTTGAAGATGTGACTTCTCGTGTTAATAACGGTACACCTCGTCCAATTACAGTCCATGAAGACCTATTAGAAGATCATTTTGATGTGGTCGTCGATTTTCTTGAAGAGTTGTTTGATACCGCAGATTGGGCACAAGATCATTTAGATGAGGTCTTGGTCATTTTAGAAGATGAAACGATTGCAGGAGCAGAAAGTGTTGCAACAGCCTATCGAAATAATTTTCATAAGTCTTTACATCCGTCATTAAGTGAAGACCGTTTAGAGCTATTAAAACAACAAAAAGATTTTCTTTGGTTGCATGGCTTCTTAGAGTGCGATGTCGATATTGAAACATGGGTTGATCATCGTCCTTTACTCGAAGTTTTAAAACGCCGCCAAAATAAAAATTTTTAAAGAGGATTTGACCATGACAACACTTATTCAAACGCCATTATCTCGTGAACTCAATGACTTTATCGAATTGAACCGTGAAAAAGCTGAATTTGCTTTTGAAGTATTCCGTGAAACAAGAACAATTACTGCAAATGGAACCGTTAATTTTGTTGAACGTGGACCTGAAAATACCTTAGTCACTTTTAACTATGCAGGGCCGTGGTCTAAAGATAAAAAAAGCAAAGTATTGGTGGAGACAATTGATGGTGAAGTTTTCTTGGGAAGAAAAAGTGCAGGTGGCCGCTATAACAAGCTTTTTAAAGAGCATGCAGATGTCACCACAATATCTCATGTACACGCGCCGAATTTAGGCGCTTGGGCTCAAACCCATCGCACTTTACCGATTCGTTATGTGCCTGTTCAACGCTTTCATTTGTTTAAAGAGTTGCCGATTTACATTGATCGCCGTCAAGCTGAAGTGGATTTTATTTTAGATCAACTCAAAGTTGATATTGAACATCGGGCCATTTTGGAAGCCAATGGCGGAGCGACTGTATGGGGACGCCAAGGACTACAGGAAACTGCTGAATTTATTTTATTGCTTGAAGAAGGTGCTCAAATTCAGCTGCTGGCTGAATTAGTCGGTGGGAGCCGAGAATACGGGCAAGGGGTTTTACATCAGCAATGGAAAATGAGTGGATTGACTGAAAAAGCAAAATCGCTGGGCTTGCTTCCTCTGAATTAGATAAAGATTTAAAAAATAAAGATCGAGAATACTATGGCTGTAAAACTTTTATGGTATCTCACTTCTCCAGATGGGCCATATCCTTGGTTGGAATCTGGGCGGTGGGATACTGATTATGAACACTTGCAACAGATTGCGATTAGCGCAGATCGACTTGGTTTTTACGGTTCACTCATGGGTACAAGTGAGTATGAAACACTTGCTGTTGCTGCGAGTTTAATTCCATTTACTGAACGTTTAAAGTTTATGGTTGCCCAACATCCCGGAGAAGTTCAGCCAGCAGTTTTGGCAAAATATGCGCAAACTTTTGATGCATTTTCTAAAGGGCGTTTGTTATTTAATGTCGTTAATGGAAATGATAAGGGTTTAGCAGCTTTAGGCATTCACTATACTCATGATAAGCGTTATGACTTTAGTAAAGAATACTGGAATGCATTTCAACAAAACTACTTAGGTGATACCTCGGGATTTGAGGGCGAGTTTATTCAAATTGCTCCACGCTCAGAGGGCGGATCGCCAATGTCCAAATGGCGTGGTCCAACTCAAAAACAAGGTGTTCCTTTGTGGGGAGCAGGAACTTCTGCCAAAGGCGTTCAGCACTCTGTTGAATTATTAGATGTATATTTGAGTTTTGCGAATACACCGCCGTTACTTGGAGAAAAGTTTAGCAAGGTCGCGGCTGAGGCAGCAAAAATTGGCCGAACTTTAGAATTTGGTACTCGATTACAAATTATTGTTCGGGAAACAGAAGAAGAGGCTTGGCAATATGCTCAGTCGTTACTTGACAAGATTGATGTAAATTATGCAATTGAAGCTGTTAAACGACAGCTTCCTCCAAATGAAAGTTTTGAGAGTTATCAAAGCAACAACCCATCTATTCAAAAGAACTTAGAACAATTACGTCGAGGTGTTTTGCCTCAAGCTAAAGATTTTGAAATTTATCCTAATGTTTGGACTGGCCCATCTTTATTTGGTTTCGATATTTTAAACCCAGCCGCAGGAACTGCCTTAGTGGGTAGTGCTGAAAATATTGCCAAACGGATTAAAGAATACGAAAGCTATGGTGTATCAGCCTTTATCTTGTCTGGGTTTCCGTTAATTGGAGAAGCCTATCGCGTAGCAGATTTATTGTTCCCATTATTAGAGCTAGATCATGGTTTTGAGTTACCTAAGCTAAATAAAAATTCATCCATTGATTCCCTCTTGAATCAAGAAGTCGTGGTTTAAGGGAGAAGGCATGAATAAAATTACACGTAGAGAACTCATTAAACAGACGGGATTAGGTGTTGGCGCTTTTGCTGCAATGAGCCTTATAGGATGTTCTAAGCCCGACTCTTCATCGTCTGAAAGCGCTACTGCCGCTTCACCTCAAAATGATACGCCGAAAAAAGGTGGTGTTATCAAAATTGGAGTGATCAATGGTAACCAAGCAGGCAATTTAGATGCACATAAACCTATTGGTATGTCCAGTGCGTTTAGAGGCTGGCCTTTATATGCAAAGTTATGGGAATGGGGAAGAGATATTCAGCCAAAACTTGCCCTTGCTGAATTTGCTGAACCCAATAATGATGGAACGAAATGGACCATTCGTCTAAAAAAAGGACTCGAATTTCACCACGGTAAAACTATTACAGCCGATGATGTTATTTTCTCTTTACGGCGATTAACCGACCCCAAACTTGCCTCACCATTTGCAGCTTATCTTTATTCTTTGCAAAGAGATGCAATTAAAAAGCGCGATGAATATACCGTTGAAATTCCTTTTTCTCAAGGAAAGGGATTGGTTGTTTTACCAGAAGCATGGATGAGCTGGGGTGGTATTGTTCCTACAGACTACGACCCACTTAAAAATGTAATCGGCGCTGGCCCCTTTAAGCTTGAAAGTTTTACACCCGGCCAGCGTTCACGTTTTGTACGTTTTGAAAATTACTGGAAAGAAAATCAACCTTATGCTGATGCAATAGAAATTATTGATTTTAAGGATCAGACCGGGCGTCTTGCTGCTTTGCAATCTGGCCAAATTGATATTGCTTCTGGGGTAAGTGCGGAGCATATTGCTTTAATTCAATCTAATAAACGGCTAAATCTAGTTTCATCGGAAACCGATGCTTGGCAATCATTTGATATGAATACATCTAAAGCTCCGTTCAATGATCCTCGGGTACGACAAGCTTTTAGATTGATTACCAATAGAGATGATTTAGTTAAACGGGCTTTAGCCGGGCAAGGACGAGTTGCAAATGACCTTTATTCGTTTAGCGATCCTGTATATGACCACAGTATTGCTCAGCGCAAGCAAGATTTAAATAAAGCAAAATCGCTACTCAAAGAAGCTGGTTTTAATAACAGTTTAACAGTCGATTTATATACAGGCCCAGATAGCAATGCCGCATTAGTTTTTGCTCAACATGCTGCTCAGGCTGGTGTCATTGTTAATGTTAAACAGGTTGAAGCTGCTACTTTTGCGGATGCTGTAAAACAAGATTGGGCATTTAATACAGGCTCGAATGTTTCACGTCCTTTCTTATTAACAGTCTTGCAAATTGATGGGCCGGGTGCGGCAAATAATAAAACTCGATTTAAGAATGAGCGCTTTACGGAACTAGTGCATGCAGCATTACAACAACCCGATTTGGAAAAACGAAAAGTTCTTGTTCATGAAGCACAGCATATTCAACATGAGCAAGGTGGTTTACTCATTTGGGGCTTTAATAATGTCCTTGATGCACATTCGAACCAAATTGGTGGTGTAACGCCTGATCGCACTGGTTTTGCTGCGTGGCGTACAGATGAATTCTGGCGTAGAGGGTAACCGATATGACAATTCAATCCAGCAAAATAGAAGAATCCATTCAACAACCAGCAATTGCCAAGTCATTTGAATTTCCTGCATGGTTACCTTGGTTTTTGACACGTTTGGTGTCAGGGGTATTGGTTGTATTTGTTATTAGTCTCATTGTCTTTATTGCGACACAAGCACTTCCATCTGACCCAGCTCGTGTCATTTTAGGACCAGAAGCACCTGAAGCAACGGTACAAATACTTCGTCAACAATTGGGATTAAATGATCCAATATTGCTTCAATACTGGCATTGGTTGAGTCAATTGTTACAAGGTAATTTTGGACGCTCGATTGATTCCAATGTGCCTGTTTTACAAATTATTCAGAATTATTTTGGTAATACAGTTGCACTCACGAGCCTCGTGATTGTTGTTACTGTACCGCTTTCAGTCGTGTTAGGTGTGTGGCTCTCGCTTCATCGCGATAGCAAACTCGATCGTATTATTGTCTCTAGCTCTATTGTGTTTAAAGCGGTGCCAGGGTTTGTTATTGCGATTTGGTTAATGATGTTTTTTTCAACATCGGTTTTACACATATTGCCAGCTGCATCGTTGCTGATTCCTAATGAGTCGCCTTATAGCCAACTAGAATTTTTAATTTTACCAATTTTAACTTTAGCTTTATCACTCATTCCATATCTGATGCGTTTAGTACGTGGTTCTATGATTGATGCGCTAGAGTCAGAATATGTAACCTCTGCGCGACTGCGAGGTATTCCTGAGCGCCGGATTATTTGGAAACATGTTTTACCTAATGCATTGGTTCCTGTGGTGCAGGGTACAGCATTGACCATACGAGTTCTATTGAGTGGTGCGCTCATTATTGAGGTGGTTTTCAGTTACCCCGGTATTGGTAATGCGCTCAATGCAGCAATCGAAATGAGGGATATCCCGACCATTCAAGCAATCGTTTTATTGCTCACCATTTGTGTGGTGGTTGTTAATTTAATTGCAGATTTAATCACGACTTTACTCACACCCAAAATACGAACTGCAAAAAGACATAAAGCACGTTCGCCAGGGCGACGTCAGGCATTACGTTTATGGAAGTCTGGCCGACCAATTACGGTAAAACCTGTCGATCGTCGCAATGCTTTAAAGAATATTCAACAAGGAGGTGGGAAATGAGCTCACTTCATTGGTACCAAAGAAACTTTTTTCAAACATTAATTCGTGAAAGACAAGTACGTTTTGGATTTGTAGTCACAGCTCCGGTTTTGATTTTCGCACTGGTTGGACCGTTATTTGTTGCATTTGAGCCCACTGCATTGGTCGGCATGACTTATGGACCACCTGAAGGAAAATCATTTTTAGGTTATGACTATATTGGTCATGATGTTTGGTCACGTGTACTTGCTGGCGGTGCTTCAATTATCTGGATGACACTGGCTGCTAGTTTGGTCGCATTAGTGATTGGTTCTAGTTTAGGCATATTAGCTGCTTTTGCACGAAATAAGATTGATCAGTTCGTGACTTGGCTGACTGATGTTTTTATGGCCTTTCCCGATCTTATTTTAGTCTTACTTATCGTTTCGATGTTAGGTAGACAGCCTTGGCTCATTGTTCTAACGGTTTCAATTGCTTTTATTCCTGGAGTCGTACGTCTTGCGCGAAGCGTTGCACTTAATTTAGTGGAACAGGAATATATCGAAGCCGCCCGAATTCTTGGTTATTCAAAAATTTATATTTTATTTCGTGAAATTTTACCCAACATGTTGACACCTTTACTCATTCATCTGGGTGTGATGCTGACATGGGCGGTGGGCATGTTATCAGGTTTGGCTTTTCTGGGTTATGGTGTGGCACCTCCAGCAGCAGATTGGGGACTCATGATTAATGAAAATCGCGCTGGTTTATTAGTTCAACCATGGGCCGTGTTTGCTCCTGTCATTTTAATTGCTTTGTTTGCACTTGGAACAAATGTATTGGCAGAGGGAGTTGGACGTGCAGCAGCTCGGATTGAGGAAAAATAAACATGGCAAATACATTTAAAAATACAGTATTGACCGTAACAGACTTAACTGTGGCATTGGTAAACACCGGTAATCATATCGTTTCTAATATTTCATTTAGCTTGAGAGAAGGTGAGGTTCTAGGGCTGGTCGGAGAAAGTGGTTCTGGTAAAACGACATTATCAAGTGCCTTATTGGGCTATGCACGGCATGGTGCCAAAATCATCCAAGGGACTATTGAACTGGATGATGAAGATATTCTCAGTTTAGATGATCATGCTTTACGTCAGGTTCGTGGCCATAAAATTAGTCATGTCGCTCAAGATCCAGGAACGGCACTTAACCCAGCATTAAGTATTGGTCAACATTTATTTGAATTATTAGAAGTCCATCAGGCACAGTCATCAAGTGCTGAAAAATACCAGAAAGTAGCCAAAATTTTAGACGAAGTGGGATTACCTCATGATGAGCTATTTCTAAAGCGTTATCCTCATCAACTTTCAGGTGGGCAACAACAACGAATTTTATTGGCATTGGCCTTTTTGCTACAGCCACGTTTGATTGTTTTAGATGAGCCAACCACCGCCTTAGATGTAACGACACAGACCTTGGTGTTGAACATCATCCGTAAATTATGCCGCGAATATAATGTTGCTGCTATTTATGTATCGCATGATTTAACAGTTGTAAAAGACATTGCAGATCGGGTGATTGTTTTATATTCAGGGCGAATTGCTGAAGATGCGGTATTAACCCAACTATTTGAAACCCCTAAACACCCTTATACGCAAGGTTTACTTAACGCCATTCCCGATGTGGCTATTCGAAAATATTTATCTCCAATTGAAGGACACGCGCCGTCACCAAATGAACGTCCAGCGGGATGTGCTTTTGCAGTACGTTGTACTTTCGCCACAGACATATGCCGTCAAAAACAACCTGAATTAACTCAATTAAAAGATGAGTTTGACCCACATTTTGTTGCTTGTCACCATTCGGATCATGTTGGTGTGATTAATTTTAAAGAGCTTGATCATCAGGTTATTGAAAGAGAAACTGATCGAGAAGCACTGCTAAAAGTTGAACATATTAATGCATGGTATGGGCAGCAACAGGCTCTTTTTGATATCTCATTTCAACTCAAAAAAGGCGAATGTTTAGCATTAGTTGGTGAATCTGGTTCAGGAAAAACAACTTTATCACGTGTTATTGCAGGCCTGAATGAAAATGCAGATGGACAAATTACCTTAGCCCATGAAGTCTTGTCATTGCGTGGGCAACAGCGTCATTTACGGCAGCGACATAAACTGCAATATATCTTTCAAAACCCTTATAAAGCCTTGAATCCAGCACATACGATTGGTCAGACATTAATTAAGGTCGTGCAGCATTTCTTTGGAGCATCTCGACAAGAAGCCTTAGAAAAAGTCACACAGGTACTTAAACAAGTCTCTCTGCCTATACAAGTTCAAGAACTCTATCCTAGAGATCTATCAGGTGGAGAGCGACAACGTGTGGCTATCGCGCGAGCTTTGCTGTGCCAACCTGATGTTTTGATTTGTGATGAGATTACCTCTGCTTTGGATGTTTCAGTTCAGGCATCTATTTTAAAACTGTTACAAGATCTTCAGCAGCAAGGTGTGACCTTACTATTTGTGACCCATAACCTAGGGGTTGTTCGTGCAATCGCAGATCGGGTCGCCGTATTAAAAAATGGACATATTGTTGAATACGGTGAAACAGATCAAGTGCTGAGTCATCCTCAACATATATATACCAAAACTTTGCTTACCCATGCGCCAAGCTTGTTTAAAAACAACGTATTAGAAGTTAGCGCATAAAAAAGAACAGATTTTTCGGAGTTAAAAATGAACGATATTAACCAACGCAGTTTTTTAGAATTAGGTAGCGTAAGACATATTCAAAGTGAGCAAGAAGCACTTGAGATTGCAAAAGAGGTGGCAGATCAACTGAATCAATTTGCTCGAGATCCAAGTTATAACAAGACTGTCCCTTATGATCAGGCGCGTTTAATTTCAGAAGCTGGTTTAACCGCGATTATTGTACCTAAGCAGTTTGGAGGCTTAGGTGCCAGTATTTCAACTTTGGTCAATGTGGTGAAAATTATTTCATCTGCCGATGGTGGTGTAGGGCAGTTATTACAAATTCACTTCACTATGTTCCGAGGAATTTTAACTGGCTATGACGATGAAATTCGTGATCAATTACTTGCCGATGTATTAAGTGGAAAGCGTTTGGGCAATGCACTTGCAGAAGTGGGAGGCAAAGATAAGTTCCATCATAAAACACGCGTAGAACGAAATGCAGAAGGACAATTAATTTTAAATGGTAGTAAGTTTTATTCTACAGGCTCTTTACTCGCAGAATGGATTTCTTTATTTGCTGGTAGTGATGATGGACCAGTTTCAATTTTAATTCATCGAAATACACAGGGAGTAGAGTTGCTCGATGACTGGGATGCAATGGGACAAAATAATAGCGTCAGTGGCACTGTTAATTTTAAAGATGTGATTGTTGATGAACGTTATGTTGCCAAGCGAAATACAGGTGGTTTAGGTACGGTTCTACGTACGGGACTGACTTGGCCTCAAATTCTACACGCTGCAATGGACACAGGAATTGCGAAGGGCGCATTACAAGGCGGGATTGATTATTTACAACATCATGCTCGACCTTGGGTGGAAAGTGGCGTCGATTCACCTACACATGAACCTCATATCATTAAACAAATTGGTGAGTTTGCTGTTTTGGTCCGTTCGGCTGAGGCATTGTTAGATCGTTCAGCACAGATTTTTGAACAGCATTTGGCAAATGTAGAAGATGAAGAATTACAAACTGAACTGATTTTATCGGTTGCTGCTACCCGTAGTGAGTCTGATCATGCATCTTTAAAAATTTCGAGTGAAATTTTTGGATTACTCGGGGCAAGTTCAACCTTATCGAAATGGAATCTAGATCGCTTCTGGCGTAATGCTCGAACTCACACCACGCATGATCCAATTCGCTGGAGGCTCTATCATGTTGGAAATTATTATTTAAATAATATTCCACCAGGAGAATACAACTCCGTACTTCTAAAGAAGCAGGCGGAAAATGTGACTAAATTTAATAAATAATCTAAATATAGGAATTAAATTTAGGTCTGGTATGTAAAGAGGTTAATACTGCCTCATAATTTAAGATTAGTCAGAAGTTTTTTTTGTATAAGTGCTGCCTTACTTTTCAGGGATGAAAAGTAACAAAAATCCTTTGTTTGGCTGATGGCACGTCCATGTTGCCACAGCCCAACGGACGGCATCCATGCCGCCTTTGCACCAGTAAATGTTTTCGTGAGTTTAGATTTTGAATTGACACAAGCAAAGGCAATTAATGGTTTAACTAATCTGAGTTCGATCAGAAATATGGTACCCGGAAACGTCTCCAAATTGGATAAAAACTCGATAAGACTCCGTTAAAATAATTGTTATTAAAGAGGTTAACATTACTGATGCTAACTACTACGATAGTTTATGGTTACTTGAATTTGGATGCTAAAAACAAAAAAGGTTGTCATCAAGACAACCTTTTTGCTTTTGTACTATTAAGCTACTTGAGCTTGAATAGAAATATCCTGCGCCAGCCATTCACGAACATTAATCTGTGCAGGAATAAAGTTCCAGCGATAGAGAAAGTCACTCAAGTCTTGTAAAGCAACAATAGAAGTCTCATCAAAGTTAGTGTTCAGTTTTAGATGTGCATCTGCACCGTATGCTGCATGAACCCATTGCTCACTACTATTACATTCTTTTGCCAAATAACGATGGGTTTCATCGGCATGTGCATGTGCCCATTGTTCTGCTTGTAAAACAGCATCGACAATTGATTGGGCTTGCTTTGGATATTGTGTTAGAAAATCTTCATCGACAGTCAGCGTTCTTGGTGTTCCATTATTGGAGCGTAGAATAGGGTCAGGATGTGAGCCAATATCAATAATGGTATGCAGGGCAAAATCATGAGCAATTTGCGCAGCATGTGCACCTTTTAGGAAAATAGCATCAACATCACCTTTAATTAATGCCACGATCTCTGCACTTGCATTAATTTTGTTGCGGTTACCATAAAAGCTAGAATCATTTTCTTCAGGCTGTTGTTGTTGGGCAGCTAAAATGTCTGCTCGTAAACAATCGACCAACTCAAGATCATTCACCTTCAAATTTACGGTTTTTAATGAATTTTCTAAACCACGAATCGCCTGTGCACGCGAGAAATCAATAATTGCATCTTGATTCAGTGGAATACCAAAACGTTTGCCTTTTAAGTCTGCAACAGTTTTGATGTTTGAATCGTAGCGCGTTAACAATAGTTGAACTTCATCCGCCCAAGATAATCCAATTACTTTAGTTTTTTGACCAGATGAATATGCCCAGATTGCAGGGATACTGCCGCCATGTCGAACTGAGTTGGCAAGGGTATGATTAAAATGAGAGTTACGAATATCTTTGGAGTTTGATTCTCGAATTGATTTTATTTCAATCTGTTGCTCATTAAACTTTTCTTTGAGCCAACCTTTTTGAATTGAAATGCCTAGACCAGTTGGTACAGGGCAGCGTGTATACCAAAGTGTGTTTAATGGTTGAGTTTGATGTGTTGTCATCGTGACATCCTTTTGTGGTTTTCATGCTTTAAAGCAAAATTGATGCCATTAATTAATATATTGATATTTATAAAGTATTTTTAATATCTTTTTTTATGATGTTGATATATCAAATTTTGTTGCGATTACAACAAAAGAATTGCGCTGGTGTTTTAAAAACAACACCCCCATAAATAGCACTGTATAAAAACAATATAAAACAATAATTTAAAATATTTTTTAAGATCATTAATTTGGCATGAATCTCGCAATAAAACGAAATCTTAAATTTTTACTATCTTTTATGTTTAAAAATTATCCATTATTACGAAGTTTGGCTTTATATCGTTTTATGCCATTTCGTTTCTTATTGACGGCGACCTTATTTGTTATTGCGAATATAGGGTTAGCACTTCAACAATATTCAATCGGACATGCGATTGATACCTTAAAACATAGTGAACGAGAAACCTTATTTCAGCATGCTATCACTGATCCTTTAAATCCTTGGTTTTGGTTCATTTTACTTGCGAGTATTGCTAGCGTTAGAGCCGTTATTCAGTATCTGGCAGGGTTAAGTGCTTTAACCATTGGCCAGCAACTACTGAGTATTTTAAGAGAAAGAATCTTTAGCCAAGTACAGCATTTAGATGTTTCATGGCACTGGAAACATGGCTTAGGAGAAGTATTATCTCGTACAACACGTGATTCAGATAAATTAAAAGAAGCGCTCATCAATTTTTGGCGACAAGTGTTTGAGTCAAGCTTGGTTGTTACCGTAACCGTTGGGCTCTTATGTTGGTATCATCCTTGGCTTGGCCTGGTTCCTTTATTATTTATTTTTTTAGGACTTTGGGTTCTATTTAAACTGACCAATCAATTGGTGGTTCTGGACCATCAAGTTGCATCTGCATATGAAAAAGTCAGCGATACCTTGGCAGAGAGTGTGAATGGAATTCGGGTAGTCAAAGCATTTCAACTCGAAGAGAAACTCTTACAACGTTTTAACCATGCTGTAGATCTATTTATTCATCATTCTATTCAGACCATCAAGACAAGTGCGAAACGACTTCCTATTCCACAAGTGATTATTGCAGGTTCTTACTTATGGGTCATTGCTTTTGGTGCTTATTTAATTGGTCAAAATCAGTTGCAAGTAGGGCAATTTGTTGCTGCAATTCTCATGGCAAATTTATTGGTGTTTCGTATTGAAAGCATTGGTCAGGTCTTACATATTTTTGCTGATGCGCGTTCGTCTGCAACAAGAATCTGGCAAATGTTAGATGAGAAGTCCGCAATTGAAGATCAACAATATCCTCTAACATTACAATGGCGTGATGAGTTAAGCATTAAATTAGAAAATGTCAGTTTTCAGGATAGAACAACAAAAAATTTTATTTTAAAGCAATGCAGTGTTGGATTTCGAGCAGGTGAAATCGTTACTGTTGTCGGTAAGACAGGCTCAGGTAAAACGACTTTGATGAATTTACTGAATCGGTTTATTGACCCAACAGAAGGGCAAGTTTTGATTGGTTCTGAGCAAATGGGATGGACGAATATTAAAGATTTGAGCCTATTTGAATTACGACATTTGGTTCAGATCATTCCTCAAGAAAATTTCTTTTTTAGTGGCACACTGGCAGATAACTTAAGAGTTGCTAAGCAAGATGCAACGGAGCAAGAGATGAAAGAGGCTTTACATTTAGCTTCTGCATCTGAACTATTACAAAGACTTGATCATGGCTTAGACACGTTGATTGGAGACAAAGGCGTTACCTTGTCTGGAGGACAAAAACAACGACTTGCTTTGGCCCGTTCTATTTTAAAAAATTCGCCAATTTTAGCATTAGATGATTCTACCAGTGCCTTAGATGCCACTACAGAAAAACAAGTTTTACAGCGTCTATCAGTACTTTCTGATGATGGAAATAATTTTAAGAAAACAATCATTATTAACTCTAATAAACAAACCACGATTGCTTTATCTGATCGCGTTATTGTGCTTGATCAGGGGCATATTATTGCCCAAGGCACACATGCTGAATTGGTTCAAAATTGTTTATTTTATCGAGAGTTGATGGGTTTTCAGTTAGAGCAGCAGGAGATTGATGCATGAATACCAGTGTTAAAAATTTCCGCCCATTTGCAAAATCAGCTGATCTACAAATCGAAGAAAATTTGGCAAATGCCTCAATTCATAGAGGAATGCTAAAAAAACTTATTCCTTTAATTTATCCCATCCGTTACTTGCTGCTTGCTTTAATTGCAGGAGAAATTTTACAAGTGATGAGCGTTTTTGTTCGGCCTTGGGTGGTGAAATATATTTTAGATTCGGGCTTTCAACAAATTGCTGGAAAAATGGTATTGAATCAGCCTGTTTTATTCATTGCGATTAGCATTTTAACCTTAAGTTGGATTTGTCGTTTTGCTTTAGCGGGCGTATCAAAATATCTTTCAGGCCGAGCAGCTTTGAAAGTGATTAATGGTTTAAGACGTTCGTTATTTCAGCATATCCAAAGTTTAAATATTGGTTATTTTGATCGTACCAAGGCTGGCAGGATTATTTCACGGGCCGATCGTGATGTCGAAACGCTAGAGCCTGTTTTAATACAAGGGCCACCAGAGTTACTTTCGGCAATTTTGCGTTGTGGATTAGCTTCAGTACTGCTTTGGCATATCTATCCACCATTTTTTTGGTGCTTATTTGCGACACTACCCATTTTATTTGGAATGACTGCTATTTTTAAAAAGTCATCACAAAAACATTGGGGACGAGTTGCGGAGGAACGCAGTCGATTTACTGCTCATTTGGTTGAAACAGTAAATGGAGCAAAAATCATTCAGCAGTTAAATTACACTGAAACCAATCAATCTCGTTATCAAGAATTATTAAAAGACTTTAATAACTCTATTATTTATGGCAGCAAGCGGACCAGTTGGTTTGCTCCTTTTACAGGTTTACTTTCGACTCTAGCCACTGCCGGATTCATTGTGATTGGCAGTTATGCTTATAGTGATGGCATGATTAGTATAGGGCAGTTTGCAGAAAGTATTTTCTATGTGTTTTTATTCTTAGCGCCGTTACAGGAACTGACCGATTTATTTGAACGTTATGCCAATGGAGCAGCGTGTGCGCAGCGAATATTTCTACTTTTAGACACTCAATCTACGATTCAAGAACAACCGAATGCTGTGAAGCTTGAACAGTTAAATGGTCATATTCGTTTTCAGTCGGTAGATTTTGCCTATACCCACAAACCTGTTTTACAAAACTTTAATTTGGACATTGAAGCTGGAAAAATAATTGCGATTGTAGGGCCAACTGGACATGGCAAAAGTACCATGGTTCAGTTACTAACGCGATTTTATGAACCCCAGCAAGGTGGAATTTTTCTAGATCGTTATCCAATACAAAATATTCATCTTGCAAGTTTAAGACAGCATGTGAGTATCGTTTTACAAGATAACGTTCTATTTAGTGGATCTATTTTAGATAACTTACGTCTAGTTCAACCTGATGCTACAGACCAGAAACTTATCCAAGTTATTGAAGACTTAAGGGCAGACGAGATATTGCAACAACTGCAGCAAGGCTATTTAACCGAAGTTGGGGCGCTTGGTAAAAATCTTAGTCATGGACAAAGGCAACTTGTTTGCTTAGTTCGTGCTTATTTAGCAAACCCCAAAATATTAATTCTAGATGAAGCCACCTCTGCAATCGATATTTATACCGAGCAAAAAATACAATATGCGCTTAGACGCTTATGCCAAAATAGAACCTGTATTGTCATTGCACATCGGCTAAGTACCATTCGTGAGGCCGACAAAATTGTCGTGATTGAAAATGGCCATGTCGTAGAAGAAGGTTCGCATGAGCAGTTAATACAGCAACAGTCGTCTTACTTTCAGTTATATCAGTCATATTTACAAAACCAACTTGTTTAAGAGATTTGCAAATTTAACAACTGTAGTTTTATAAACATTTTTTTGAATCATTGTTTAAATTTAAACAATGATTCTTTTATTTAATCTTCTTAATATATTGATAATAAACAATAAAATATTTGGCATCGGCTTTGCTATATCGGTCTAGATCGTTAAGGAAGCCAATATGCGTACATATTTTTCTCAATTCATTCTTCACTCCTCAATTTTTGCACTGAGTACACTCACTGCCTCAATTACTTTGGCAAATGATCAAAAGAATTTGCCAGAGAAAGAGGATGCCATCACATTACAATCTGTAGTTGTTACAGGCTCTAGACGAGCAATTAGTAATTCTCTTGATGCACCTGCACCCGTGGATATTTTAACTGCCAAAGAGTTACAAGAGACTGGTGCAACTGATCTTGCAGCAGCGTTAACACGATTGTCTCCTTCGGTGACTTTACCGAGTTCTCCTGCAGGTGGGTTTGGGGCATCGGTTCCGCCAAGTATTGCACTTAGAGGATTATCTGCTGATCAAACTCTAATTTTAATTAATGGAAAACGTCGTCATACATCCGCTTATTTCACCCGCCAAGCCTATGCAGGTGGAAGAGGCGCAGCGGTAACTGACCTAAGTTTAATTCCAGTGAGCGCGATCGAGCGTATAGAAATCTTGCGAGATGGAGCTGCGGCACAATATGGCTCAGATGCAATTGCCGGTGTCGTTAATATTATTTTGAAATCACGAGATCATGGAGGGGGCGTAAGCTATCAAACGGGTGGCTATACTCAAGGAGATGGTGAACAACATAAAGTTAATCTTTGGAAAGGTTTTGCGCTCCCTAATGATGGTGCGTTGACGGTTGCATTAGATTTAGGCAAACGTGAAGCCGCAAGTAACACGGCACCTGATACGCGAACTTTTTATGATGGTTCAACCAAGGCTCAATATACAGAACAAAATACACCCTATAGAACTTGGAAATTTGGCTCCCCCGAACAAAAAGATCAAATCAATGTGACTGCCAATCTAGATTTGCCTTTGACTGATGACCTTGCACTTTATGGTTTTAGTAGCTATGGACATCGTAAAACAATAGGGGAAAACTTTTATGAGCCACCAACAACCAAAACTGTACTGAATCAATCCAGCTATTTTAAAGAACGCTATCCAGATGGACGCTCGCCATTGAGCTTAGTCACTGTAGATGATTTTGCAACGACCGTTGGAGTTAAAAAAGGAGAGCAGAAGTCAGGTAAATATGATCTTTATGCGACCTATGGACAAAATAAAGTCAGCACAAAACAAGGCAATGGCATTAATCCAAGTTACGGGCCAAATTCTCCTTCAAACTATGACTTGGGTGAAAATATTTTTTCACAATTAAATACAGGGCTAGATTATAGCCGTGATATTGCAATTGACTGGTTAGCAAGCCCACTCACGTTATCTACAGGGGTTTTATATCGTTGGGAGCAATATAAGCAAAATGCAGGTGATCCAATTGCCTATACCCGCGGCCCGTATTTTAATCCAAGCACAACTTTGGGTGTTGGTGTTCCAGGAATATATGCCGGAATTACAGACCAAGATGAACGAAAAATCAGCCGCGATGTTTATGGTATCTATCTAGATTTAGAAGCAGATATTATTAAAGACTTGAATGTGGGTGCCGCTGTTCGAAGTGAAAAATATTCAGACTTTGGCTCGACCACAAACGGAAAAATATTTGCTAAATATGATGTATCACCTAAATTTACGGTACGTGGTTCAGTAAATACAGGCTATAGAGCGCCGTCATTGGCACAGCAGGGCTATTCGGCTTATAGCGTACAAACAGTGCAAACCCCTTCAGGTTGGCAAGATGTTCAACAAAGAACTTTAGTTGCAGGAAGTGAGGCGGCTTTACTCATTGGCGGAACTTCTCTTAAACCAGAGAAATCGACGAATTATTCTTTAGGTTTTGTTTGGAAGCCACTTGTTAATACATCGGCAACTTTAGACCTTTATCAAATCGATATTAAAAATCGTATTTTGCTTTCAGACAATATTACCGGAAGTGTAATTACCAATGCTTTTGCCAATACACCGTATTCAAATATTGCCAATGTGGCGTTCTTTAATAATTTATTAGATACACGTACTCAAGGCTTAGAGCTCGCACTTAAACATGATTTAAACCTTGAACAATATGGCAAGTTAAATCTGAACCTAGGCCTGGCATATAACAAAAATGAAATTACCGAAACTCGAGATTCTATTACCGCAAAAGGTGAGCGGATTCCTGTTTCAAGTATTGCAGGACGAAATACACAAAGCCTGATTGAGTCTGCTGCACCGAAAACAAAGCTAACGCTTGGCGCACTTTGGTCAAATCAAGCATGGAGCGTGAATACGGCTGTCCGTCGCTACGATAAATGGACCACTTTAAATAATACCAATACTGCACTAGACCAAACCTTTGACCCTCAGTGGATTGCAGATTTGGATATTGGCTACAAAGCGGATGCATTAGTGAAAGGCCTGAAATTCAATTTAGGGGCGATCAACTTATTTAATAGCCATCCTGATCAAGCCAAAGATTCTTCGGTCGGCAATATTGTCAAATATAGTTTTAATGCGCCTGAAGGAGCATTTGGAATGTATTTATATGGCCGCGTAAGTTACGAATTTTAAATCAAAAATCATGAGACAGTTTTTAAGGTAAATAACAATGCAACATACTTTTTTATCAACTCTATGCAAGTTTTCTTTAATCACAACAATGTTAACTTCAAGTTGTTTGGCGACTGCTCAACAAGCTCCAGCGCCTGAAGATAAATATGGAGATGGCCGAGTTTCCGAGTTTTATACATGGAAATCAGCTATTCCTGAACAGGCAGGAAAATTATTAAAAACAGAAGCGATTCATAATCCTTATATTCGTTTGGCAAATGACAGTCAGGCTATTCGGATTCTCTACAGTTCTACCAGTGGTAAAGATAGCAAAACACCTATTGTGGTTTCAGGAAGTATTCACTTACCAAAAGGAACGCCGCCGAAAGAAGGTTGGCCAGTGGTGTTATGGGCACATGGTACGGTCGGTTTGGCTGATGCTTGTGCGCCGTCTTGGAGTGGACGATCATACCGAGATGTACAATATTTAAATCGTTGGCTTAAAGAAGGATTTGCGGTCGTTGCCACAGATTATGAAGGGTTAGGTGTTGCAGGACCGCACTTGTTAATTAATAACCCAATGCTGGCTTATAGTATTTTAGATAGCGGTAGAGCCGCTTTAAAAACCAAGTTGCCACTTGCTAATAAGTTTGTGATTGTTGGCCAATCACAAGGAGGCGCTGGGGCTGTTGCGGCTTCTTCCTACTCGGCAACGTACGCACCTGACTTAAATATTAAAGGTTCAATTGGTACAGGTGTGATTTATCAAGATCCTGAAGCGACGCCTGAAAAAAATCAGTTAAAGTTAAATCCTTACGAAGTCAGCCCATCACTGGCTTATGGCATCTATAGTTTTTTAGTGACACAAAGCTTATATCCAGAAATTAAAACAGACGATATTTTCACGCCTGAAGCTGCTCCTTTAGTTGAACAAGCAAGAAATGCCTGCTTAACAAGTTTTATGGGAGATATTCAAACCGCAGGGCTTTCGCCAGCACAAGCATATAAACCTAATCCGCCGGCAAGCTATAAAAAGCTGCAAGAGAAACAGTCAAATGATTATGGTTATTACCCTACATTAAAAATTAGTCATCCATTATTTATTGGAACGGGAGCAAATGACCGAACACCAGATGCTCGTTCTCAAATGAAGCTGGTGGCAGATGCTTGTAAAGCAGGTACAGTGGTCGAAGGTCATTTGTATCATGGCTTAGGACATAGCGAAACTGTGAATGCCTCATTAAAAGATTCAATTCCGTTTGCTAAAAAAGTGATTGCAGGAGAGAAAATTCAGGCTATTTGTAAACCTGACTTGCAATAAAAGATGGACTAAAGATTTTCTCACTGAAGAAAATCTTTATTAAAAAAAACCGCTCTTCAAAGATATTGAATGAGCGGCTTTTGCTTTAAATGTTTAAGCGATTTGTTTTAATCTTTTGGCTGCTTCTTCACGTACAGCGGGGATGATATAACGACCATAATCGACCGTATCATAGATCGGATCGTAGCCCCGATTTAAGAAAGTCGTCACCCCTAAATCTACATAATCAAGTAATGAGGCAATAATGGTGTCTGGCGTACCAACAAGGGCAGTCGTATCGCCATAAGCCCCTACTGCAGTTGCGGTTGGCATCCATAATGCGCGGTCATGTCGATCACCTTGCTGGGCTGCTGCCAATAAGCGCTGTGAACCAATGCCTTTGATTTTATGTCCAGATAATGTGCCATTATTTTGAAAAGTTGGATTATTTTGAATATCTGCAAGAATCTGTTCTGCTCGTTGCCAAGCAAGTTCTTCGGTTGCACCAATAATAAGACGTACAGATAAACTAACAGGAGGCTGCGGTTTATTGGCTTTTTCTGCTGCGAGCTTCAACTTAGTAATTTGCTCTTTTACCCCAGCCAGTGGTTCACCCCATAGTGAATAGAGATCTGCATGGCGAACTGCAATATCATAAGCAATGTCTGATGAGCCACCAAATGATATCGGGATTGTACCGTTGACTGGCTTTAACGGGCAAAAAGCATTATCTAACTTAAAGTATTTACCTTCATAGCTAATTGGTTGATCGCTTTTCCAAAGTTTCTGGATGATATCTAGATATTCACCCGTCCGCTCATAGCGCTGAACTTTATCAATAATATAATCACCTTCTTGAGGCTCAGCTGTAATTCCCGTAATCGCATGTAAACGGATTCTTCCACCACCAGTAGTATGATCAAGTGTTGCAAAAGAACGCGCAGCAAGATTTGGAGTGAGCAGTGCAGGACGATGGGCAATCATAAATCCAAGACGTTCTGTATGTTGGGCAAGATATGCCGCGATTTGTGCACTGTCTGGGCTGCTTGGCCCGCTAGCAATTAAGACTTTATCAAAACCAGCATATTCATGTGCCCGTGCATGGTAACGTAGATATTCGAGGTCAATTTTATGGCCAATTCGTGTTCCTTTGGTTTCAGACCATTGGTTAGGGAAAACCATACCTACAAATTCGATGCTCATTATTAAACCTATTTTGTGAATTTTAAATGAATGAGCAAAATAAATGCCAAGCTTTATACCTATATAAATCAAATATAGGAATGGATTATAATTTTTTAGAGTGTTTAGATTTAATCAAAAAGACAACATTGTGTTTGATAAGCAACACATCATAAAAAAAGAATTGTGTTTATTTTTAATTTATAAGAGAAAATATTTTCAGAATAAAATAGGTGAATTTTGGATTAAATATATTTATTTGTTATTTATTAAAAAACGCACTGAAATGTAATATAGCCTTTTAGAATGCTTATATCATAAGTTTTATGGGGTAATTATGAAGACCTTTTTAGATAATGATTATAAAGTAATTACTTTGCCTGATAATGGTGTTCCTGTAAAACCAATAAGAGCAAAAGCAATTATCTTTTCAGATCAGAACTCCCGTAAATTATTAAATCAAGTTGAAACGATTGCTCCAAGCTCTGCTAGTGTCATCATTCAAGGAGAGTCCGGGACAGGTAAAGAGTTAATTGCACGCGAAATTCATTTGAAAAGTGATCGTAAAAATAAGCCTTTTCTTGCGGTCAATTGTGGTGCTTTGGTCGAGACTCTTGCCGAGTCTGAATTGTTTGGCTATGAAGCTGGCGCTTTTACGGGTGCAAACAAAACTCGAGCTGGTATTTTTGAAACAGCCGATGGGGGTACTTTATTTTTAGATGAAGTAGGTGAGTTGCCTCTATCCTTACAAGTTAAGCTGTTAAGAGTATTGCAAGAAAAAGAAGTCGTACGCGTGGGTGGTCGAAAACCAATTCCAATTAATGTCCGTATTTTGTCGGGGACGCACGTCGATCTACGTAAAGCTGTAGCAGAAAACAAGTTTCGTCTTGATTTATATTATCGCTTGAACGTGGTTGTGCTTAATATTTTGCCACTACGTGAACGTAAAGGGGACATTTTACCTCTGGTTGATTTCTTCTTAAGTTCATACTCTCAAAAGCTCATTACCACTAAGCCAAATATCAGTGATAGAGCAAGAAATGCGCTACTGAACTATAGCTGGCCAGGCAACATTCGTGAGCTAGAAAACAATATTCACTATGCTTTGCTGGTGAGTGGCGGTAAAACAATTGATCTTGAGCATTTAAGATTTTCTGAGGAAACGGGTTCTGCCGTGTTACCAGACAATGATCTTATTCAAGAGTTTGAAAGTATTTTGAAGCGTCTTTTTCAAGAATATGATGGGGAAGCATGGCATATCATTGAAGATAAAATAGTAAATACTGCATTTTCAAGTTGTTGGAATAATCAGGTCAAGACAGCAAAAATGTTAGGCCTATCGCGTAATGTTTTACGCAATCTTTTATCAAGATATAACTTACTGCCTAATAAGAATGAAAATGAAATTGCTTAAGGGTTTTACCTAGAAAAAACATCCATTTTTTAATGGATGTTTTTTTGCGTTGTGAATTTTGTGACCCATAAACCCAATTCAAATAACAACCACATTGGGACTGCAAGAGCAAGCATGCTAAAAACATCAGGAGGGGTAATAAACATTGCAATAAAAAAGAAGAATACAATGATGTGCTTACGATGTGCTTCTAGCTGTTGAATAGAAATAAGACCAATAAAAATAAGAATATAGGTTAAAACTGGAATTTGAAATACCAGACCAAAAGCAAGAAAAAGCTTTAAACAAAAATCTAGATAGCTATTGATATCCGTCATGGGTAAGACATTATCAGGCGATGCCAAGACGAAAAACTTTAAAGCGAGAGGCAAAATTAAAGTATAGGCAAACACAATTCCTAAATAAAATAGAAGGTTACTCGAAAGTACAAGTGCTATACCGAATCTTTTTTCTTTTTGATAAAGAGCTGGAGCTACAAATTGCCAAAATTGATAAAGAATAAAGGGAATACTTAATAAAATCGCAAAATAAATATTGAGTTTAAATGGTGCTAAAAATGTACTCATCACATCTGTTGCAATCATGGTGGAATTGCTAGGAAGTAATGAAATTAAAGGATGAGCAAGAAAATGGTAGTTCTTCTGAGCAAGCGGAAGTAATAATAAAAAAATCGCTAAAACAATACCAATGCTATAGATCAGCCGTTTTCTTAATTCTTTTAAATGTTCGCTATATTTCATTTCAGTGAGACTTTCTCTGACAATATGTTCCGTCATGCGGCTTGATCCTCACTGAATTTATGGGCTGTTTTAAAATGAGCTAAAAATGGTGTCTTTAGCTCATCTTGTGAGCGGGTATAGATATAGTCATTGATGCGGCGTGCTTTGGTTTTTTGTTCTGTAAAAACAGATGTTTGTACATTTTCAATTTCTTGTTGCATGAGAGCAAGTTGTTGTTTGAGCTGCTCTTCATTTTGTTTTATTTTTTGCAGCTCTTCTTGCATGACTCTCTTAAGTTCGATCAGGTCAAGTTCGTTTTCAATATCATTTTGAATTTTACTAATTTGGTTTTTAACTGCTCTGTATTTGAGGAGGACTGATCTTAACGTGTGAGGAAGCTTTTCAGGTCCTAAAATAATAAGCGCAATAATTGCAAAAGCTAATAACTCTCCAAAGCTGATATTAAACATAATAATAAATCACTCATATTTTATTTTGTTTTTCATTATGTGATTCAACTGGACTAATATCTTTGTATTGCTGGTTTTGCAATAACTTCTGATCATCAGAATTAACTGAATCTTTAAAATCTTTAATTGCACCACCTAAGTCTTTACCTAGATTTTTTAACTTTGAAGTTCCAAATAATAAAACAACAATCACTGCAAATAGTAAAATATGCCAAATAGATAAACCCATTTTCTCTATCCTATATTAATTAAATGTAAAGAATATTAATATCACGATATTATCTGTTTTCTAAATCATATTAATATCGATCAATATTCAAATTAATTATGCTTTGTGATCTAGCATATTAAGTGCCTGATTGCGAAAACCAAATAAAAGTTCACTTTCTTTATGTCGAGGATGTGTCAGTGGAACTTGAATAATTTCTTTAATTTTTCCTGGTCGGGCTGACATCACAATGACACGGTCTCCAAGATAGACAGCTTCTTCAATATCGTGGGTGACTAAAATCATGGTGATTTTTTCGTGTTGCCAGATACGCTGAAGCTCAGCTTGTAAGTGACTCCGTGTGATGGCATCTAAAGCGCCAAACGGCTCATCCAAAAGTAAAATATCGGGTTTATTAACGAGTCCACGGGCAATTGCAACACGTTGTGCCATGCCACCAGACAGCTCATGTGGATAAGCCTTTTCAAAACCTTTCAGCCCAACAATTTCTATATGCTCATTTACCCGTAAATTTCGCTCTTCACGGGTGAGTGGAGTCTCTTCAAGTGCTAAATGGATATTTTCAAAAACAGTAAGCCATGGAAGTAATCGGTGTTCTTGAAAGATAAGACCACGTTTTAAATCGGTACCTTTTATTTGGGTTTGATTCAATAAAATTTCACCGTCATAGTCTTGATCTAATCCAGCAATAAGACGTAATAATGTTGATTTTCCACAGCCACTGCTGCCAACAATCGAGATAAATTCGCCTTGCTCAATGTTGAGGTTAATACCATCTAAAACGGTCAAAGTATTTTGATCACGTTGAAAAGATTTACTGAGTTTTTTAATAGAAAGTAGTGAGAAAGACATATAAATTCCTAACAATATTTTTTAAAAAGACAAATTAGGTACGCCATTGCAGCAGGCGTTTTGAAATAAGATGAATACTTGCTGTCATAAAGGCCCCACAAAGAGTAACCGTTATGGCGCAAACCAACAGAATATCCATTTCTGCATTAATCTCGGCTTTCATCATTAAGTTGCCGAGTCCTGCACCTGCATTGAATAGCAATTCACTTGCTGTAGTGGTGATCCAAGTAAAGGGCACGGCTAAATTTAGACCAGTTAAAATATGGGGTAGGGCTTGAGGAAGGCGTATTTTTTTAAATTTTCGCCAGAATGAAAATTGATAAATACGTGCGATTTCATCGTATTTTGCATCATTGTGGCTAAGGCCCTGAAATGTATTAATCACTAATGGAAAAAACGAAGCAAGCGCGATAATAAAGATTTTTGCTTCTTCTCCGTTACCAAACCATAAGGCAATTAAAGGTGTTAAACCCAGTAATGGAACTTGTCGAATACTGTTAAATATTGGAGAAACTAAAGCATTTAAAACTTTTGAATAGGCAAGCAAAGTACCTAAAATTAATCCGCTTATCGAACCCAAGATAAATCCAATTCCAGCTTTTTTAAGACTTCCCCACGTGTTTAGCCACAATTCACCTGTTTCAAGCAATTTAATAAATGCGAAATAAATGTTTTGCAAAGGAACAAATGCATAGGCATGACTGGCGCCTAAGCTTGAGTTGTATTGCCATAAGCCTAATAACAGTAATGGTAGTACTAGGCCTTGTATTAAAATAATTGGCCGTTGCCATGATTGTTTTAAAGTAAATGAACGCTGAGACATTATTTATTTCTCCCCCGAACTGAGCGCAGGCGAGATAAATCGTTGTTCCACTAAACGTAAAACTTTATCTAAACCAAACCCGACCACGCCTGTGATAAACACGCCAACCATCACGATATCTAAGCGCAACATTTGACGTCCTAGTTCCATCATTTGCCCAATACCCGTTCCAGCTGCCAGTAGTTCAACGGCAACTAAAATCAGCCATGCACGACCAAGTGCAATTCGTAGTCCACCAATTAACGGCGGGACTATGGACGGAAGAATAATAAGCCTGAGCCAAGCTCGTGTTTTAAGCTGGTAGATTTGTCCTAATTCAATATATTTTTTGGGAATATTTTTGACTGCATCGGCCGTTGCTAATGCAATTGGAAAAAAGCAGGCTTTAATAATCAGTAAAATTTTAAATAATTCACCAATCCCAAAAACTAAAATAAAAATAGGAATAAGGACAAAGATCGGAATTTGATAAAAAACGTTAAATAAAATATAGGTGTAATTGCGAAATAAAGTATTCGCCCCATAGGCAACACCAAAAGCAATTGCACTGATTGCTGCAATAGAAAATCCCAAAAACAGACGAGAAAGACTATCTTTGAGATGCATTTGAAGTTCACCACTTTGTAACAACGCAATGAAAGTATTCCAGACAGTTTTAGGCGGCACCAAAATTTGGGTTGGGAAAATCTGTAAAGAACTAATCAAATGCCAAATGAGTAATACTAATAAGGGTGAAATCACAGAGAGCAGCCCATACACCTTTTTAGAAGAAAATGTCTTACGGAGTGGGGTTTATAAAAGGGACTGTTCTAAATTTTGTGTAAGTACTTAATTTTCATTTATCCTTCAGAGGATAATTACAAAAGGTACTTCACATGGATGAAGCAACAATCAAAAGTATGGCTGCCGAATTGGCTAAAGGTCTAAAAACACCAGAAGACTTAAACCAAATGACAGCAGTCTTTAAAAAATTCATGATTGAAACTGCACTCAATACTGAACTTTCAGACCATCTCGGTTATGAAAAGCATCAGCCCAAGAAAGGCTCAAATAGCCGTAATGGGTTTAGTTCTAAAACCATTACAACTCAAGATGGACAACTGGCTTTAGATATTCCCCGTGATCGAGAAGGTTCATTTGAGCCACAAATTATCAAAAAGCACCAAACACGCATCACCAGTATGGATGACCAAATCCTCTCACTGTATGCAAAAGGAATGACTAATAGGGAAATTGTAGCCTTCTTCAAAGAAATGTACGATGCCGATGTGTCAGCATCTCTCATCAGCAAAGTTACCGATGCTGTGATTGAGCAAGTGACTGAGTGGCAAAATAGAGCCTTAGATAGCCTTTATCCTGTTGTCTATCTTGACTGTATTGTTGTCAAAGTCCGTCAGCACTCCAATGTGATTAACAAGTCCGTATACCTTGCTTTAGGCATCAATATGGATGGGCAAAAAGAATTACTGGGTATGTGGATTGCTCAGACAGAAGGTGCCAAATTCTGGCTGTCAGTCATGACAGAGCTAAAAAATCGAGGAGTACAGGACATTCTTGTTGCCTGTGTAGATGGATTAAAAGGCTTCCCTGACGCGATAGCCTCTGTTTACCCTCATACTGATATTCAACTGTGTATCGTGCATGTTGTACGCAATAGCCTGAGATTTGTAAGCTGGAAAGACTACAAAGCTGTTACGTCGGGTCTGAAAGCGATTTATCAGGCAAGTACAGAGGAAAATGCTTTAAAATCCCTAGACATCTTCTGTGATCAATGGAATCACCAGTATCCCAAAATTGGAGAATCCTGGCGGGCCAATTGGGAAAATATCCGAACGATCTTTAGCTATCCAGCCGAAATACGTCATGCAATTTATACAACAAATGCGATTGAGTCGTTGAATAGCGTAATACGCCATTCAACGAAGAAAAGGAAAATCTTTTCATCTGATGACTCAGTAAAGAAGGTCATTTACTTAGCAACATCAAATGCTGCGAAGAAATGGACGATGCCAATTCAAAATTGGCGTTTAGCAATGAATTGGTTTACGATTCAGTTCGATGATCGATTAAAAGATCATTTATAAAAAATGGAACTTACACAAAATAATTTACAGGCTCAAATAAAACGTTATTTTGCTCAATAAGTGGCTTTACTAGTATTTTCATTGTCTAGTTTCCTTGCTTATTTGAAGCATGATTCGTCTGTAAATTTTGAATCGCTTGACGGGTAAACTTCGGATTCAACAGTTCATCTGCTTTGATTGGAGTTTGAATAAGCTGATTTTTCACTGCATGATCAATGACTTTTGAATAATGCTGTTTCAGAAAGTCGACTTGATAGTCTGGAGACCAGTCTTGTTGCCATGTGCTTGCCGTATTCTGGCTTTCACGTTGAATCACACTAAGAGGTTGGCCAAACTTAGTTTGACTTTGCTGAAACTCATCTTGATGGTGCGCAATCCAGTCCATTGCACGTACTGTCGCATCAGCAAGTAATTGCGTGGTATCTGGATGTTGCTCAATATAACTTTTGCTCCCCCAGAGTTCGGCACGCATTTTCCAGTCTGCTGGCAAAGATTGTGACGACCAAATAATTTTACCCAAATGGCGATCTTGTAAAGTAAGCGCATCGCTTAAGGTAAAAAAGGCATCTACACTTTTGGCAGATAAAGCAGCAGCCCCAGCTTGCGGGTTTAAATTCACAATTTGAAAGTCTTTTAGGCTTAATCCTTTACTTTGTATGAGTTGCCCAAAGTTAATTTCCCACGGACGGCCACGATGTAATGCAATTTTTTTACCTTTTAATTCTTCAATAGATTTAATAGGTGAGTTTTCTGGAACAATAAGGTAGACGTTATTACCAATACCTCCGGGTACAACAATTTGTGTTTTAACGCCTGTGGCATTAAGGACTACAGCAGGAAGGTTTCCATAAAAAGCAAAATCGATTTTATTATTTAGAAAACTTTCATTAACCAGAGTTGCTACAGCAGCAGTAGTCACAGGTTCCCATTTTAATTCAATGTGATTTTGCTTTAATGCTTTTAGAAAAATTTGATCTTGTGAAATAAGTTGTGGCACACCAATGAAATCTAAGCTACCTGAAGTGCCATTGGCAACCACAGCAATTCGAAGTTGTTGCTGTTCAGACTGTTTTGGGGTGGTCTCTTCTGTTTTTTGTGCGCCACAAGCAACAAGACCCAAAAAACTAAAACCTAAAACTAGACGTGGAAAAATACGCATATCATCATAAGAATTAAAAAATATATGGGTATTGAGCAAGAACCAAGCCAATAAAATTATCTTAAACAAATCAATTGATTATATTTTTTCTGAATTATTATTGAGGTTAAATGCCACCGTTGTGTTGTGATTGGGACACTCTTTAGCGTTTAAGTGTTGAAATATCAACACAGCCTTTAAACTCGATTTTTTAATATTTATATAAAACAGTAGTATAGCTAAAAATTAATTTAAAAAAATAACGGCATGATTCCTGCTCATAAGACTTTTAACGAATTAAATATCGTCAAATCTTTAAATTATCGAGATTCATTATGTCAGTTGAGTTTTTATGGAGAATCCCTGTTCATGGGGATGGTCGTCGAGCACATCAATTACACACACGCGGTGAATGGAATCAATTAACTCCAACAGTCCAATCTCCACAACGTGTTGCACCGCAACATGAAGATCAGTTATTTGCTTACTATGACTATGTCGAGCAAGTGGCGAAAGCAGCCGATATTGTTGGTTTTCACGGCGCACTCATTCCAGCTTTTCCACATACTGAAGAACCATGGGTGTTAGCGTCTGCACTGGCAAGAGAAACTAAAAGACTTCGTTTGCTCATCGCAATTCAGCCCTGGTTTATTCATCCTGCTTATGCAAGCCAAATGGCTGCAAGTTTGCAGCGCTTAAGTCAGGGACGAGTAGAGTGGAATGTGATTTCAGGGGGAGGCGGTGCACAACAACGCGCATATGGGGACTTTATTGAACATGATCAACGCTATGCACGGACCAACGAATTTTTAGAATTTGTGAAAGGTTATTCGCACCATGCACCATTCAATTACGATGGAAAGTTTTTCCATGTTGAACAGGGCGGCCTGAAATACCCAATGAATCAATATGACGTTCCACGTTTATGGTTAGCAGGTGCAAGCGATGCGGCTTTACAAGTCGCAGGCCGTCATGCAGATATCCACTTAACTTGGGGCGAACCTGTAGACCAACAGAAGAAAATAATCGAACAGGCTCAAAATTTCTTTGAACAGAATTCACCAGAACGAAAAGTTAAATTTGGTATGCGTATTGATATTTTAGCGCGACCAACCCAAGAACAAGCCTTCCAAGAACTTAAACAAATGTATGAAACCATTGCTGTCGATAGTAATGCTTTTGAACGAAAAGACACTGAATCTGTAGGAGCGAAGCGTCAGCAAGCCTTAGCACAGGGCAACCGTTTTGAAGACCTATTTGTGAGTCCGAATGTGTGGGCGGGAATGTCAAATGTACGAGGTGGCCCAAACTGTATTTTAGTCGGGAGCTATGAGCAAGTCGCAGAACGTTTGCAAGAATATATTGATATTGGGGTGGGACATTTTATTTTAGCCAGTAACCCGCATTTAGAAGAAGCATATCGAGTGGCTGAAGAAGTCTTACCCTTAGTAGGATATAAATTAAAATAATAAACTTAGATCCCTTTGCGATATCAAAGGGATCTTGTTGTTTGAACAGCATAACACTGTCTGAAAACCAACATCTTTTGTATCAATCATTTGAAAAATACAAATTAAATTCATAAAAAATAATAACTTATATTTTTGGCATGGCTTGTGCAATTTACCACTTAATCTTTTATTTTTAGTTTAAATTTTTATGCGTGATCAAATCTTTAATCCCCATAAGCGGGCTTTGCTCTTTGAGCAATTTGCGACAGTTGCAGCCACAACTGAAATTGCAGATCCGTTTGCACGGCATGATCAAGACGTTATTCAACCTGCTCCAGTGAAGTTGAATAAAGTCTTAATCGCAATTATTGCGGTTGCTTCAGCACATCTTGGAATTTGGTATGTCGCAAAACAATTACCGACACCAGCTTTAGATATTCATAAACCAGAACCTGTGGTGATTGAAATCGTAAAACCGGTTGAACCACCTAAAGTGATTGAACCCAAAATTCCACCGATTACTGAGAAGCCAAAAGTTCCACCTGTGGTGGAAAAACCCAAGCCAATTCCTAAACAGGTTGAACAGCCTAAACCAGTCCCAAAAAGTGTGGAACAACCTAAGCCAGTTGCAAAAGCGGTGGCTGAGCCCACTCCACAAAAAGTTGCAGAACCTGTGGTCACAAAAGAAGTAGTCGCAGAACCGGTTAAAAAAGTGGCTGAGCCTGTAAAAGCGTCAGATGACAATTTACCTGTGACTGAAGCCAAAGGTTATGCCGGATATCTCAGTAACCCTGCACCTGAATATCCTGAACAAGCTTTAGAACGTGGTTGGGAAGGCTCAGTCATTTTACGGGTCAAAGTATTAGCAAATGGCAGTCCTGATACGGTCAGTGTCAAGCAAAGTAGTGGCAAAAAACTTCTAGACAGTGCTGCCGTAAGAACAGTAAAGCAATGGAAATTTTCACCTGCGCTAAAAGGGAAAACCCCTGTAGAAGGCTGGGTCGATGTTCCAATTCATTATCAATTACCGAAATAAAATTTAAATTAAGAGGATATTTTCATGTCAGATATTAATTCATTGATCCATGACGGCACGATCTGGTTATTAGTTGCTTTCTCAATTGTGACTTGGGTGTTGATTGTGGTTAAAGTGGTCCAGACGCAACGAGCGACAAAACAAAGTAAGCTTTTTGTAGAAGAGTTTTGGAAAGCAAAAAACTTATCAGATGCAGTAACTAAGTCTGAACTAGGTGAAGGCCCAGCAGCACGAGTGGCTAATACAGGGTTTCAGACTTTAATTGAAGCAGATGAAAAGACGCATCAAGACTTACAAAACAGTTGGAGCCGTCAGGACTTATTAGAGCGCCATTTAAGTAAACAAGTTCTAACTGAGCGCCGCCAATTAGAAAAAGGTTCAGCTTTACTGGCTTCTATTGGAAATAACGCCCCATTTATTGGTCTGTTCGGTACAGTATTTGGGATTATTCATGCATTACAAGCAATTGCTCATTCAGGTAATGCAAGTATGGATGTCGTGGCTGGACCAATTGGAGAAGCGCTGGTGGCAACAGGTATTGGTATTGCAGTTGCTGTACCTGCGGTGCTTGCTTATAACTACTTTGTGCGTAAAGTAAAAACAATTGGCGCAGATCTTGATGATTTTGCGACGGATTTCGTGAGCCTGAATCAAAAAGCAGGATTCCAACTACCAACTGCAAAAAAGGGTACGACTGGTAATACGGCGCTTAAAGATAATTCTGCTAAAGAAGTGAAAGAGAAAGGAGTGTTTGCATAATGGCAATTTCTACCTCTCAAGAAGACGATGTCGTCAGTGAAATTAATATCACGCCGCTAGTCGATGTCATGTTGGTCTTACTCATTGTATTCATTGTGACAGCTCCTTTGTTAACAAATACGGTGAAAGTGAACTTACCAAAAGCTGCTCCAACTCAATCGACAGACCAAAACAAAGCTGTAGTGATTAGTGTAAATCCACAAGGTGAAATATTCCTTGATAAAGATAAGGTGACACTTGCGAACTTTGAACAAGAAATAAAGTCACGTAAAAGCAGTAACCCTAAACTAGCATTAAACTTAAATGCTGATGAGACCGTACCGTATGGAACAGTTGCAAAATTATTGGCAAGTATTGAACGTGTAGGCGTAGATAAACTTTCTGTGATTACAGTGCCTAAATAATTATACCTCCATAAAAAAAGCTGCTTCGGCAGCTTTTTTTATATTGTGAGTACAGATGAGTATTAAGCTTTCCAGAGTTTTTCAAAGCGCCATGTCGGAAAAATCGTATGTTCAGGAGCTAAACCACCAATATTTTTAGCTGCTGCATCAATCGTATGGCTAAATCCCCAAATGAGCATTCCACCACGCTCATGTTGAATTTTTTGTGCTTGCGCTAAATGGATTTTGCGTTTGGCTAAATCAGGCTCTGCCAGGGCTTTAAAAAATAACTCACTATATTCAGGGTCTTTAAAGTTCACACGATTCGTTGTGGAAATGGGTGCATCATTAACAACGGCAGTCGATAAATATGGCGTGCCGACATTGGTCGCATTACTCGATAGCTGCCATTTACTGCGGTCAGGGCCATTAAATGTTGTAAAATCGACTTGTTTAACTCGAATATTCACATTGGCTTGTTTTGCTTGCTCGGCAAAAATTAATGCAGGTTGAGCACTACTCACTGGGGTAACAAGTTCTACATTCAAACCATCTTTAAAACCTGCTTGCGCTAATAGATTTTTTGCCTCGGCAATATTTTGTTGGCGCTGCGGCAAATTGAGAAAGGCAGGGTCTTGCGGCGAATAAAGATCATTGGCGATTCGACCTTGTCCATTTAAGCCTCGCTGTACCAACTCTTCTCGGTTTGCAATCAAACGAAATGCCTGACGCACTCTAGGGTCATTAAACGGCGCTTGTTGAGTGTTAAAGTCAAAACTATTATGCGTATTGGTCGCAGAGCGTATGGTTTGAATGTGTTTTGCTTGCTCCAAAATTTTAATATATTCAGGTGAGATCGCATTTGCGACATCAATTTGTCCAGCCAATAAAGCATTTAATCGAGAGACCTGATCTTTAAAATCAATCACTTCAAAACTATCTGCATAAGGTTTGTCTGCTTTAAAGTAATTATTAAAACGGGTAAAAACAGAACGCTGCCCCGGAATAAACTCTTTGACTTTATATGGACCAGCTCCGACTGGATTATGAATAGGGTCGAAGTCAGTCGGTACAATTCCTCCAAAGTTTACCCAAGTTTCGGGCAGTGCAACAAAGCCGGGAATCGTACTAATAAAAGGAATACGAACCGTATATTCATCTAGTTTTTGAATACGATCTCGGTCAATCCACTGCACCAGATTACGAAATGGTGAGGCGAGTTTAGGATCTGTTAGACGTTTAACTGAAAAGATCACATCATCAGCAGTAATGGTTTTACCGTGATGAAATTCTAAGCCTTTACGTAACCGAATGGTCCATTCACTTGCATTGTGATTAGGTTCTGCAAACTCCGCTAAAGCAAGTCGGGGCAGCATATTTTCATCCCATTCCCATAATTTATTATAAATAGCGAAACCTCGTGTAATACCACTTCCTGATGCTGAAAGATGAGGATCTAGACTGCCTGATTGTTGTCCTCCAATTAAACCTAAGCGTATAACACCTCCATGCTTAGGTGTTGCTGAAGAGGAAGTTTTTGATTCTTTACTATTATCTGGAGAGGGGCCACAACCTGATAAACTGCCCAACAAAGAGACGCCACCTAGCGCCGTGAGACTTTGTGTTAAAAATTTTCGACGTGATAACTGAAATGTTTGATTTGTCATTATAAATACCTGATTAGATCTTCATCTTCTAAGGTATTGCAGAATAAATGCCAATATTTTTATATAATTTTAATATATTTATCAAATACTTATATAATTATTGTTTTTGGTGAGTGTCTCTATTTCAACAGCTTTGTTGAAAAAATAAACATGAATAGAATTGATAAGTAAACAATTAGAAATTAAAAATAAATAAATCAGATTGTTAGATTGAATTATTTGGCGATTCAATGGTTGGCATAGGCTTTGCGTAACGCATTGTAAATTTACTTTACTGAGTGTGATATGAGACAGCCTTTTCAATTAAAACCTTTAGTTATTGCGCTTAGCGTATTAGGGGCGACTTTACCGTTATATGTTTTTGCCGAAGAAACGCCACAGCAAGCAGGTGATTCTGAAAGTGATGTAATTACTTTGTCCGATGTAGTCGTTACTGGAGCAGCCAAGAAAACTACTGTAATTCCTAAACGCAAAGTTACCTCAATTTATGGAACGGATAGCTCTGTATTGGATACCCCGCGTGTAGTATCCCAAGTATCAGAACAACAATTTAGAGAAGATGTTATTCGCAGTGCGGATGATCTCGTCAAATATGCACCGAGTATTACGCGAGGCGGGGGACAAAATGCTAACTTTGCTCCACAAATTCGTGGACAGAACTCGGAAGTTTTTCAAGATAGTCAACGCATTTACAGTACTCGCCATCCAACCAATCTCAATGCTTATGAAGGAGCCGATATTGTGGCAGGGCCAACAGGTGTAATTTTTGCGCCGACTTCAGGTTCTGGCGGATATATTAACTACCTGACCAAAAAGCCTAATTTTAATAAAGCTGAAACCAATATCTCTGGGACTGTAGGTTCCATTTACTCAGGTAAAGGTGCAGAGCCTAATTTCTCTGTCAGTATTGATCATACGGCACCCATTTCAAAAGAATTAGCATTTCGCGTGAGCGCAACAGCACAAAAGACAGATGACTATTATGACAATGTGAAAAATAATTTTAATGCATTTTATGGGGCACTTGCTTGGCGTCCAAATGATCGTTTACGGGTAGATTGGAATATCAGTTACGATGACTATTACGATTTTAACGTGACGCATGGCTGGAATAGAGCGTCGCAGCAATCTGTTGATAATGGCCTTTATTACAAAGGTAGAGCTACGCCTATTATTCAAAACGGATCGACTTTTTGGTCTCCTGTATTTGAATCGGGTGCGGCAAATTCTAAAGTGATTGGTTGGCAAACTCGTCAGAAGAACGATAAAAACCAATATGTTGCTGTTGGTGGAGTTCAGACCACGCCGTTACCGAACTCAACTGCTGATCAAGCAGGAACGATTAAAGGTTGGGTCTACGATCCATCAATCCCCGGTAATGAATTGGTCAAGCTAGATGATAATGTTTCAGGACGTAGTGAAGATAAAAATAGTGCTAAGCGATTTAGCACTCAATTAAAAGTAATTAAAGATTTAAATGACCATTGGTCTATTGCAAACAGTACGCTCTATCAAAATAACAAAGATTTAGGCGACTCTGTTGGAAGCTTTTTTACAGATTTAGATCATGAGTTAATTGATAACCGACTAGAATTTTTAGGTGACTATGATTTTGAAATAGCTGGCATAAAAATTAATAATAAAAGCAGTACCGGAGGAACATATCGTCATGAGAAGTTTACCTCTTTAGCTGCAAATAATAGTTTTAATATTAATCCTTATGATTTAACCAATGATCCATCGCAGAAGAACCCTGGTGATTTACTGGGGTTGATTAACAATAGCGGTTCAACAGGAGGTTGGATTGGACAAGCCGGAGTACCACAATATTCTCAATATTTTGGCTATTTAAATTTGCCGCGCATGTACCCAATTGGAAATGGTTTATATGCTGAAAAAGGTGGCTTTCCACCGAATGGAGGAGGCGCTGTCTATACGGGCTCTGGTTTCTGGGATACGTTGAGTGTGTTCACTCAACAAAACTTTACCTTTAACGATGTATTCGGTATTAATTTAGGCATTAACCACAGTTCTGTAAGAGCAAAACTTGAAAACCCACTTGTTTTAACCCCAACAGATGTCCGTTCTTCGAGTGACAAATATAGTCTATTGAGCTATCAACTGAGTACGTTTATTAAGCCTACTGCGAAAAGCACACTCTATTTTACTTATGACAAAAGCACTGCATTAAATACGGGAGTATTTGGGCCTTTCTTGATTTGGGGTGCAGGAAATCAACTCAATCCTTTATCTTTTGACAGTCAAAGTGAACTAAAAGAAGTAGGATTTAAATATGAACCTATCACTGACCAGTTATTTTTAACCCTAAGTGGATTTGAACAAAAACGAGATTTATCGCCTGATACCAACGGCAATATGGCTCGCTTTGAAATAAAAGGTATTGAGTCATCATTAAGATGGCAACTCCAAAAAAATATAGCGATTGGGGGCAATTTCACTTATTTAAATGCTGAATACAGCTCTATTGTACCTGCTGGTTTTTCACCATTTGGCTTTCATGCGGACAATGCTACGGTTTGGGGAGACAATAATGCTTTAAACCAACGTAAAGCTGGACGTTATGATGCAGCAGGAATTCCCAAATACTCTGCAAGTGCTTATGTAGATTACCAACATCAGTCTGGTTTTGGCGTCAACCTTTCGGGATGGTGGACAAGCTACTGGTACACAAACTTAAGTCAAACCGTGAAAGTACCGAATAACTATAATCTGGACTTAGGTCTTTATTATCGCCAGCCACAGTGGACGGTGGGCCTTAACATTCTTAACTTAACCAATGAACGAAATTTTGTGAATGGTTTGGCAGGGTCGAATAGTGAGTTTTTACAACCAATGCGTCCTCTGACTGTACAAGGCCAATTTAGTTATAAATTTTAAAACCAATCAATCATTTCCACGAATCTTAAAAAGCCATGCGTCTGTATGGCTTTATTATTAATACGGGATATAAAACACGTTAAATCGTGAATGTTGAAATAACAACAATAATACCTTTCAGACTGTCTATCTATCAGCAGCATTGAATCATTTTTATTTTTAAAATTTTATTAAGCATTTGAAATTATTTAAATAAATTAAATGGCATAGAAGTTGCCAATATAAGAATAGATTTATTTAAATGGAGTCACCATGTTTAAGGTTACAAAAATTAGGCAGAGTATTTTAACTGCTATGTGGGGAGTAACGGCGAGTGTTTCGACATTAGCTTTAGCGAACGATGATGCTGATGCAATTCCTGCTGAGCAACAAGCTCAAGTGGTAAATGCTAAAGATGTAAAAAAACTAGGCGATGTCATCGTTACTGCACAATATCGTGCACAAAACATTCAAAAAGTTCCAACTGCAATTACAGCGGTTTCAGGCAAAGATTTGGCCGCGAAAGGCTCAACATTTATTGGCGATGTTTTAACTTATACGCCCAATGCAGCAGCGGAAAACCCAGATGGTGATAGCCGTCCACGTTGGTATATTCGTGGTCTAGGAACTGGCGATGTAGCAGCCTCTACAGTTTTTCCAGTCGGTATTTATGCAGATGGCGTTTATTTAAATGCGCCTGTTGCTGGTGCTGGAGATTTATTCGATTTAGAACGTATTGAGGTTCTACGTGGTCCACAAGGCACGCTTTACGGTAAAAACACCACGGCTGGGGCAGTAAATTACATTTCACGAAAACCTGTTTTTACAGATAAACCGACTGGTTATGGAACAATAGGAATAGGTGACCATAATCTTCGTACTTTTGAAGGTGCCGTGAATGGGGCTATATCAGATAACGTTGCCGTACGAGGAGCATTCTATTCAGAAGACCGCGATGGCTATGCAAAAAATTTAGCCAATGGTGAAAATTACGGGGATGTAGATAAAAAATCATTTCGCTTCCAGATATTAGGAAAAGTTAATGATGATTGGAATGCTTTAGTCAATCTACATAGCCAAACTTATAATGGTCTTGGTAATAATGGCTCTTTAAGTATTGGAAAATACTGGGGTGTTTATGAAAGACCACAAGGCCGAGATACAAATTTAGATTTACTTGAAAGTAATAAAATTCAACATGATGGCGCTTCACTCACATTAACAGGAGATTTAGGCGGCGGTCATACTTTTACATCCATTACAGCGTTTGATAAAACCACTCAAAAATCTATTTCTGATGGTGACTATACGCCTTACGATGTAGCAAGAAGCTATAGCGATAATGAATGGCGCCAATATAGCCAAGAGTTTCGTGTTTCTTCTGATGCTGAAAAAAGACTCAGTTGGATCGCAGGTTTCCACTTTTTTAATGAAGACTTAGATTCAACAGGTGTAAGTGCGCGAGTAAATAAAACATTACCGAATGGCGCTCCAGCTCAGACGGCGGGAACACCAGCTTTTAGAGATATTACCTATAACCAGACCACACAAAGTTTTGCCTTGTTTGGTAACAGCACCTATAAATTTACCGATAAATTTAAAGTGACAGGTGGTCTACGTTGGACAAGTGAAGAAAAAGATATTGATCTAGATCTTGTTCAAATTACCTCAGGTGATTACACCAAAGGCAGTTGGTGGCAAAAGGATGGGTATAGCAATGCAGTCTATAACCCAGCGCCGAATGCAAATGGTTCAACAAGTCGTAAAAAGAGATGGAATGAGCTGACTTACGATATTACGCCAGAATATGAAATCACTCCTGATATCAACACATACTTCCGTTTTGCTCGAGGTTTCCGTTCAGGTGGTTTTAACACTGGACTTTCTAGTAGCCTGACGCAACTTGCAGATGTTAACCCTGAATATTTAAATAGCTATGAGCTAGGTTTGAAGTCTAGCTTGTTACAAGGCAATTTAACCGCCAATGCCAATATTTTCTATTATGACTACAAAGATATTCAAACAAATTTATTGGTTGCGACAGAAGGACAAGGTGGTGGGGTAACCTCAGTTCTGGCAAATGGTCCTAAAGCAGAAGTAAAAGGTGCCGAATTAGAATTAGATTATTTAGCGGTGGTGTTTCAAAAAGTATGCTGACATTAAATGAAGCCATTATTGATGTAAAAAAAGGTTAAGTCGAAAGCTTTAAAATGGTTTTCAATCTTTTTTGAAAAATTACAACTCCTTCTAAAACCACGCCTAATTCGATGCCTTATTTTGCAATTATTACCTTCAATACCTACAGTAAAAAATTTACCAATACTTTGCTTGCAGTTTTTAAAAGCAGTTATGAAACTGTCCCAATGATCACTTGCAATTCGGGTGTAGTGAATACCTAATTGTTTAAGCTTTGTTTTCAATCGTTGAACTGTAGCTAAGTCTCTTTTACCCCAAACATAAGCAACAATCTCACCTGTTTCTCGATGGTAGGCGTAAATAAGCCATTGTTTATTATTTTTATTTCCCACAAAAGTCCAAAACTCATCAACTTCAAGAGACTCATAATGACTTTGTTTAGGCTGAATTTGGTAGGTCGATTCGGTTAAAGTACGTAAAACTTTACCGATACTGATTCGCTCAACTTCAGCGATATCTCGTATACCACTACCTCTGACCATCAACTGTAATATTTTTCGAGTAATGCCTGAATTACATCCTAGATAGCTCAGAGCATGGTCACCAATAAACTGACGTTTACAGTCTTTGCACTGATAGTTTTGTTTCCCATCTACTTTGATGCCATTTTTCTTTATACTGTCACTGAGGCAGGTTGGACATTTGATTTCTAGAGTTATTCGCATTTCTCTATTTTATCAAAATTCAACCTGCTTTGTTTCAGCATACTTTTTGAAACACCACCTATTTAGCTACCGATAATTTACGCCTACGTTTTGCAGGCGCTTATTTAGACAGTGAATACACCGACTTTGTTGATAAAAACCCAGTAACCAATGTCGTAAATGCTGACAATACAGGTAACAGCTTGGTTCGTTCTCCAAAGTACACCATCGGTTTAGGAGGTGAATATACCTTTAATCTTGATAGTGGAGCACGCGTTATTGTGGGCACAGATGCAAAATATCGTGACCGCGAGTTTTTCTTAGTCAATCGTCAAGATTATTCTGTTGACCCAATCTTGAGTCAAAAAGGGTACACCTTATGGAACGCGAACGTTGGATATATCAGCGCAAATAATAAATACCAAGTTAATGCTTACGTTAAAAACTTGCTGGACGAAGAATATCAAGTTCATGGGCGACCAAATGGTCCTGCTGGACAATATGTCTTAACCTATGGAAACCCACGTCAAGTTGGTGTTTCTCTCACTGCAAAATTCTAAGCTTTGCTTTAAGGAGAAAATAATGGGAATTGAATTTTTTACACGTTTACCACTTCATGGCGAAACAGAATTTTTACCCGGGGACCCACGTAATCGTGGTGATTGGGCCAATATTGAAAATGTTGAAAATACCGGAGCGGTTTCGAACTATGAAGTCGGTGATGACTTTACCTATATTGATTACTTAAGTCAGGTAGCGCGGGCAGCAGAAATTAATGGTTTTGCTGGTGCACTCATGGTGAACGCACCAACGGGTGAAGAGCCTTGGACAGTATGTTCATTGCTTGCAAGAGAAACCAAAAAACTTAACTTTGTGACTGCATTTCAGGCCTATCATTTTAGTCCATATAATGCTGTACAAACTGCGGCAACGTATCAGCGTGCAACAGGCAATCGACTGGTTTGGAATATTATTAATGGCGGCTCGGAAGTAATCCAACGTCAGGTCGGCGATGACTTACCTCATGATGAGCGTTATGCACGTGCTACAGAGTTTCTAGATGTTGTAAAAGGATATTGGAATAATCCTTCATTTCACTATAAAGGAAAGTACTATTCGGCAGAAGGCGGTGGTCTAAAATATCCACTGAATAAAGCAAGTCTTCCAATTATTTGCACAGCAGGTTCTTCGGAAGCTGCTCGTGAGTTTGGAGCAAAACATGCCGACTATTATTTAATGCGAGCTGAAAAACCAGAAGAAATTGCAGCATTGATTGCAGACGTACGTACTCGTGCAAAAAAATATGGTCGTGAAAATATAAAATTTGGTCTATCGATCGATACCATTGCTCGCCGTACTGAACAAGAAGCATTAGCTGAAGCACAGCGGTTTCTCGATGAAGCTGCTGAAAAACAACGTTTACACGCAGCAGCAGCCCATGCGGGGTTACGTTCAGCGCGAGTATTAAGCTTCGAAAAAGAGTACGCCGAAAAAGATGGCAGTAAAAATGTCAGCGACTTTTTTATCCATCCAAATGTTTGGTCAGGGTTTGGATACATTGGTGTGCCACCAGGTGTTGCTTTGGTAGGGAGCTACCAACAGATTATTGAGCGTATTCAAGAATACAATAGCATTGGCATAGAATTATTCTTTCTTGCAGGCTATCCACATCTTGAAGAGTCATACCGTCTTGGTGAACACGTTCTTCCACACTTTAAAAAGCAACGTGCTCGATTACAGCCTACGGTAGCTAGCCCAGAGTTTGATATTGCGCTTTAAAGTTTAAATGTTCTTTAAATAAGCCTGATTAGTAAGCTAGTTGGGCTTTTTAAATTTTGTTCCTTATAGGCATTTGATCTTTTATGAAAGCTCTATACAAGAATTCTTATCTTTATCTCTTATTTATAAATATAAATATTTTCTGATCTTTGTACCTGTGTAGACAGTTAAACAAAACATCTCTCTTTACACTCATCCAGAGCATAACACCAAAGATGATCACAACACGTCTCATATTAGATCTGCATGACACGGATAAATGATCATCAGGTATACGTTTAGTTAAACATTCTGAGAAATCTATAAAAGCAGAATGTATGGATATATATCGAGATATGAAAGAAATAATTTCGCAAAAAAATTCATCCGGCATTGTCTGGAAAAGTACCAAGAAACCATGGTTCATTTCTGTTGGGTATTTTAACTCGCTTGCGATCTATTGGATTGTACCTCTTTGTTTATTCTTACTGTGGTGGGTAGCGTCAAACGAGCAATGGATGCCTGCTCAAATTTTACCTACCCCAAAAGACACTTGGCATTCTTTCGTTGAAATTGCATCTCAAGATCTATGGTCACAGCTTGCGATCAGTCTTGAGCGCTTTGGTCTTGGCCTATTATCAGGTGTGTTAGGTGGCGTATTTCTAGGTGTTTTACTTGGTTATAGCCGCATTGCAGAACAATACCTTTCTGCAACGTTTTATGCGTTGGTCATTATCCCAACATTGGCTTGGTTGCCTTTGCTCATGATCTGGCTCGGCATCGAAAATAGTTTAAAAATTTTCATAATCTTTAAGGCCACAATGGTGCCGATTGCCTTACATACTCAGGCAGGCGTACGTGACATTCAACCCAAACTCAAAGAAATGGCAGCAATCTTACAGTTTAATCGGCTAACCTTGCTTACAAAACTTGTACTGCCAGCCACACTTCCATATTTCTTTACTGGTTTAAGACTAGCTGTTGCAGCAGGCTGGACGAGCTTAATTGCTGTTGAATTGTTGGCTTCATCGGAAGGCATTGGATATTTGATGGTGACAGGTCGTCAGCTATTTCAGCTTGATATTGTCTTTGTCACGATTTTTGTGATCGCATCTGTAGGAATTATTTTCGATTTTATCCTGCATCGAATTGAACGAAAGTTTGTGTTTTGGCCACATGCTGCTTTGAGTGCTCATACTTTTCACAAAAAAAATAGAACAGATATTTTTAAATCATGGGTTTTACCTTTGAGTTTAGTGGTGCTTTGGGCAGTGAGCAGTTGGTTTAACTTGATTTCGAGTCAAATTTTGCCCGCGCCGTGGAAAGTATTAGAAGCACTGTGGTCAGGCATTCAAGATTTCTCACTCACTACCGCCATGTATTACAGCCTTTATCGTGCAATTTTGGGTTTGATTATCGGCGGGCTAATTGGGGCGTCTGTAGGAATTGTGGTGGGGTTATTTAAACCTATTGAAAATCTGTTGGCACCTACACTCAACACATTACGTCTAATTGCCATTTTTGCTTGGATTCCGCTACTGACAGCTTGGTTTGGGCTCGAAGATTTATCAAAAATTGTTTTCATTTCAATAGCGACATTTTTTCCGATGTTTATTGCGACATGGAAAGGCATGTCGAGCATTCCCATGCAGCTTGTTGAGGTATCGAGCACTTTAAGAATGACATTGCTTCAACGCTTAACGCTTTTGATTTTACCGAGCATTGCACCATCAATGTTTGCTGGATTTCGATTGGCGTTGCTCTATTCGTGGATGGCATCTTTTGGAGCTGAATACTTGATGGGCTCTGGGATTGGTATAGGTAGCTACATGATGGCTGCACAGCAAAACTTTGAAATGGAGCGTGTGATAGCAGCAACCGTTTTGGTCGCTGGTTTAGGGGCGATTCTGGCATGGCTGGGCAAAATAACTGAAAACTACGCAACATCTTGGCGAAAAAATTGAGGTCAAACCATGACAATTACCCTTAATACAAATACTGAAAAACATCACCAGTCTTTTCAATCTAATGCTCAAACACGTGTGGCATTTCACCATGTCCACAAGTCTTTTGTCGTCAATCAACAACCTGTTAAGGTCATTCACGACTTTAATCTAGAAATTAAAGAAGGGGAGTTTATTGCGATTGTGGGTAGCAGTGGCTGCGGTAAATCTACGCTCTTACGTCTTTTGGCAGGACTAGATCAAGATTTTGATGGTCGAATTTTAATTGATGGTGCCGATGTAAGCGGCATTGGCGGCGATCGAGCGGTAGTTTTTCAAGAACATCGCTTATTTCCTTGGCTTACCGTTGAGCAAAACATTGAGCTAGGTTTATTAAATGAGGCGTTAACTTCACGTGATAAAGATATTCTGGTCCAGAAAGCAATTGAGTTGATTGGCTTAAATGGCTTTGAAAAGGCCTACCCACACCAACTATCTGGCGGGATGTCTCAACGTGTAGCTATTGCACGCAGTCTTGTTGTGCAACCACGTATTTTTCTGTTAGACGAACCGTTTGGTGCCTTGGATGCATTAACACGGCACCAAATGCAAAATGAATTGCTACGCATTCAATCTCAACAAAAAATGACCACTGTTTTTATTACACATGATGTGGAAGAGGCCGTAACTCTGGCAGATCGTGTGGTGATTTTAAAACCTAAACCTGGTCGTGTTGAACAGATTATTCCCGTCAACTTGCCGCGTCCTCGAAATCGTTCAAGTTTTGAATTGCATCAATTAAAAGAACAGATTTTTCGGATTTTGACCGAAGACAAAATTGGTTAATAGGAGTTATTGATGAGTGAATTTAGTCAAGGCTCGATTAGAAAAGCATTTTTATTTGAGCAACTATCCAATCAAGTCTCCCATACAACGACGGTTAATGATCCTTTTAGCCATAACGTAAACGTAGATGCTGGAAATGATCCTGCTGGACCAAAAAAGAATGCTTTGGCAATTGCGATTGTCGCCGTTGCTGCGGCACATTTGGGAATCTGGTATATCGCCAAACAACTTCCTACACCTCAGCTTGATGTTAAAACACCTGACCCTGTGGTGATAGAGATTGTCAAACCGCCTGAACCACCTAAGGTGATTGAACCTAAAATCCCTCCAGTGGTGCAAAAGCCAAAGATACCGCCTGTTAGTCCAAAGCCTGAGCCTGTACAAAAGCAAATAGAGCCACCAAAACCAGTACAGAAACACGTTGAGCAGCCTAAACCTGTTGAACAGCATAAGGCAGTAGAGCAACCACGGCCTGTAGCGGAACCCTTAAGTAAAAACGTGGTGGCGGCTCCTGTTCAACAACCCGTTTCAAAACCCGCTGAAGCACCTGCGAAAGCTGCTGATGACAACTTGCCAGTTACAGAAGCAAAAGGCTATGCAGGTTATTTGAGTAATCCAGCGCCTGAATATCCTGAACAGGCTCTCGATCGGGGTTGGGAAGGTTCAGTCATCTTGAGGGTAAAAGTCTTGCCAAATGGCAGCCCTGATAGCGTGACAGTCAAACAGAGTAGTGGCAAAAAAATACTCGATAGTGCAGCAGTGAGAACCGTAAAACAATGGAAATTCTCACCAGCCTTAAAAGGGAAGACACCAGTCGAAGGATGGGTCGATGTTCCTATTCACTATCAACTCCCGAAATAATTTTTAACTTAATATTGATCTATAAGGAATTTTAACATGAGTGATATAAACTCCCTGATCCACGATGGGACTATCTGGTTATTGGTTGCTTTTTCAATTGTGACGTGGGGTTTGATTGTCATTAAACTGGTTCAAACCCAAAAAGCTGACCGTCAAAGCAAAGCCTTTGCAGAAGAATTCTGGAGTGCCAAAAATCTGCAAGATGCGATTCAAAAATCGGAAGTAGGGCAAGGACCAGTGGCACGCATTGCAAATACTGGTTTTAAAACACTTGCCGATGCAGACGATGATACTCATCAAGATTTACAACATAGTTGGAGTCGTCAAGATTTACTCGAGCGTCATTTACGCAAACAAATTTTGTCTGAACGCCGCCAATTAGAAAAAGGTTCTGCCTTGCTCGCATCAATTGGTAATAATGCACCTTTCATTGGCCTATTTGGTACAGTCTTTGGGATTATCCATGCTTTACAGGCCATTGCACATTCGGGTAATGCCAGTATGGATGTCGTTGCAGGGCCGATTGGTGAAGCGCTAGTTGCAACAGGCATCGGGATTGCAGTGGCTGTTCCAGCAGTACTGGCATATAACTATTTTGTGCGTAAAGTAAAAACTATTGGTGCAGAACTAGATGACTTTGCGACTGATTTTGTCAGCCTAAACCAAAAATCAGGTTTCCAGCTTAAGGCAGTCAAGACACAAACAACAAATACGAGCATTCCAGCCAGCGAGTTAAGCCATAACCACAATAAAGAAAAGGTATATGCATAATGGCCATTTCAACATCAGAACAAGATGATGTCGTCAGCGAGATTAACATTACCCCTTTAGTAGACGTGATGTTGGTTCTGTTGATTGTGTTTATCGTCACGGCGCCCTTACTGACGAATACTGTTAAGGTAAACTTACCCAAAGCTGCACCAACACAGGTGACAGCTCAGACCAAGGCTGTGGTCATTAGTGTTAATCCAAAAGGGGAAATTTATCTGGATAAAGATAAAGTCGCTCTTGAACACTTCGAACAGGCCATTCAAACGCGTAAGGCGGCCAATCCTAAACTGGCTCTGAACCTGAATGCAGATGAGACCGTTCCTTATGGTACGGTTGCCAAGTTACTGGCCAGCATAGAACGTGTAGGCGTTGATAAACTATCAGTCATTACATCGCCTAAGTCTTAAGTTCTATCAAAATAAACAAGACGAAAGAAAATCAAGATCCAAATTTGAGAACTTGATTTTCATATAATTGTTTAATCTAAATTTATATTAAACTTGAATTTCACGATTAGGTTGTATGGTCTATTTTAGAGCTTCAATTTGATGGTGAGATGGCGAATGACAACACTTGTTTATAACGATAAAAGAAGAAATAACTATGATCATTTTTTAGATTTATTAGATCAAACTCATATCAATCGTTATCAAGATTTCAACATTACCTTTGAATATAAAAAACTGGCTGAACAAATGCTGTCAGAATGTGAATTCATGGACGCATGTTCGCTTGAAGAAAAGCAAAAATTATTTAATGAAATTAAGATAAAGCATCTTTATCAAGGGCAAGTGCTATATTCGAGAAATCAAAACTGTCGTGAACTGATCATTGTTTTAAGTGGTGTACTCAAGTTAGGTTGGAATTCATACGATGGGAAATATCTTATTCATCGCTTTATTCCTACAGGCGCACTATTAAATATTGTCTATCTTATTTCTGAATCTGCGCTAGAGCATGAATATGTTGCACACGAAGCAACTGTGATTGCGACCATTCCAGAGCATATCTTTAAGTACACCATACAGCACAATTCACGCATGCTATATCAGGTTTTAAAATTGGTATGCCAAAGAACACGTCTTTTAGACAATGATATCTATCACACATCTACACAACCTTTAAAGGTACAAATTGCGCGACAGCTCATCTATTTAATCGAATTTTTTTCGACTCAGACTCAAAAAGGCATTGAGGTTTTATTAAAACTCTCACAAGAAAATTTAGCTGAACTTTTAAAAATATCGAGACAAAGTATCAGAAAGGAAATTCAGTGGTTTGTTGAAGAAGGCATTATAGAAACAAAATACAATCATATCTCTGTCAAAGACATCGACAAATTAAAAGCCTTACTGCACTAAAGAGATTATGACGAATTATGAATAATTTTTCATAAATGCAGAAATGCTATGTAATTTTTGTTGCAGAATTTAAAGGGGGGAATTTCTAAACTCATATCATCAATGACGAGAACGATGATATGGCAGATTTATTAATAAGAAAACCAGTGAGTGAGTTAATCGATGTGATCCCTTTAGCAGGTCGTATCGGTGCGCAAATTAATGGTGTTGAATTATCTTCAAACCTTAACCCTGAGGTCTTGGATCAAATTAGGCAATCATTGCTTGAACATAAAGTTATTTTTTTCCGTAATCAGGAACATTTAACCGATCAAGAACAGGAAAAGTTTGCCGAATTACTTGGACAACCTATTTCACATCCTACTGTTCCAGTGGCAGAGGGTTCGACTTATATATTTGAACTTGATTCCCGTCATGACGGTCGTGCAGACGTTTGGCATACCGATGTTACCTTTGTTTCAAATTATCCAAAAATCAGCATTCTAAGAGCAGTAACTACCCCCAATCGAGGGGGAGATACCACATGGGCAAATACAGAAGCAGCCTATGATGAATTGCCTGAGCCACTAAAGCTCCTTGCCAATCAGCTCCGTGCGATTCACACCAATGATTTTGATTATGGTGGTTTTCGGCCTTCTGCAAGTGATGAAGTCGTAAAACGCCATCAAAAAATCTTTGCTTCAACGGTCTATGAGGCAGAACACCCATTGGTCAGAGTACATCCTGAAACAGGTAAGCGAACCTTAATTTTAGGCCAATTTTTTAAACGATTTGTGGGTCTGACTGCTAAAGAGTCCAACAAGCTATTTGAAATTTTTCAAGATCGTATTACCAAACCAGAAAACACGATTCGCTGGACGTGGAAGGACGGAGATGTCGCTATTTGGGACAACCGTGCCACTCAGCATTTAGCCGTTAATGATTATGGTAATGCTTTGCGTATTATGCGACGCGTTACGTTGGCAGGCGATGTTCCTGTTGATATCGATGGCAAAGCGAGTAAGCAAATTAAGCCATCTACGTCATAAGTGACTAAATAATACGACGCTAATTTATCAATAAAAAATGTGGAAAATATAATGAAACCATCAATTTTTAAGAAATTGATCTTGCTGAGCTTATTGGCTTTTGGACATGCCAGTTACGCTGAAAGCCTTAAAACAATCCGAATTGGTTCTCCCGATTTGACTGCTGGTCAGAAACACGCGGGTGGTGGAGTTGTTGATGTGCTTTACAACAAAAAATGGCTTGAGCAAGAACTTGCAAAAAAAAATGTCAAAGTGGAATGGCATTTCTTTAAAGGTGCTGGGCCAGCTATTAATGAAGCATTGGCCAACAATCAACTAGATTTCGCCTTTTTAGGGGATTTACCTCCAATCATTGGTAAGGCCAATGGATTGGATACCCAATTACTTGTTCCAACGGCGCGCGGTATCACCAATTATTTGGCGGTAAGATCTGATCTTCCGATCAAAAATTTTGCTGAATTAAAAGGGAAACGCGTTGGTTTGTTAAGAGGAACAGCAGATGAATTGTCATTTGTGAGTGCATTGAACAGCCAAGGTTTAAAGCTCAACGATGTGCGAGTGGTCAATTTAGACTTTAACGCCGTCAACGCTGCTTTGGCCGCAAAAAAAATTGATGCATCATGGGGACCTTCTCGATTTTTTGCGTTACGTGACAAACACATCGTTAACTTGCCTATCAGTAGTCGTCAGTTAAATGGTGCAGGATCTACTCAAGGTGTGTTTTTAGGTCGTCAATCGTTTATTCGACAACATCCAAATGAAACACAACAGGTTGTGACTCAGGTTGTAAAAGGTCTGAGTTGGCTCTCAAATGAGCAAAATCGAGTACCACAAGTCGCACTCTTTTTTACCCAATCGGGTTATCCAGCATCTATCTATGCTCAGGAACTCAATGGTGTAAATCTGAAGTTTTTATATTCACCGTTATTTGATGGCTATTACACCCAACAATTGCAGCAAAAAATCACTTTGGCTACGCAACAAGGGTTGATACGCAAAAATATTGACGTCAAAAGCTGGATTAATCCGTCATTTGTAAATCAAGCACTTGAACAATCAAATTTAAAGACCTACTGGAAACCAACTCAGCAGTACGAATATTTGAAATCAGTGAAATAAGCACCGTCTTTTAAAACTTAATTATGGGGTAAATAATGTCGATACATTCGAAGAATGTAGCGCGTGATCCGTTCACGTCAGCTACTAAACAAAAAATTTTAAATTTAAGTCTGCTTTCGCTGAGTATCTTGTCAGTTTGGGGACAAGCTCATGCAGAAACAGTCTCAAATACCGCACGTTCTTCAGAGGATGTGGCACAGTTAGAAACCGTAGTTGTGACAGCAACACGCCGTGAAGAATCACTCCAAAAAGTACCTGTTGCCGTTTCAGTTATTAGTGGAAAGGAACTCGATAAGCAACAGCGAAACTCACTTGAAACATTAGTAACACAAGTACCGAGTGTTAACTTTCGGGCTGGAGCTTCCAATAAAGATACTTCTTTATTTGTTCGCGGTATTGGAACTGTTACCACTTCACCGGGTGTTGAGCCTTCCGTCTCTACAGTGATCGATGGCGTTGTGTACAGCCGACCGGGGCAAGCAACACTCGATTTGTTAGATGTGGATCGTATTGAAGTTCTTCGTGGTCCGCAAGGAACACTTTTTGGTAAAAATGCATCGGCAGGTGTAGTCAATATTGTGACCAAAAATCCAACCAGTGAAACCTCTGGTTATATCGATGCCTATGCCACTAACGATGGTGAACAACGAATTAAACTAGGAGCATCTGGTACATTAATTCCTGAAAAATTAACTGCCAATGTCTCGGCGCTATTAGGTAATTTTGATGGCAATGTAGATAACCTTACAACCAATCAAGATGTTAATGGCTATAAAAACTATGGGTTTAGAACCAAATTTGAATATACGCCTACCGATAGTTTAGTTTTAGGCTTTACTGCCGATTATCTGCATAAAAAAGGAAGTGCCCCAACAGGTATTGTGGTTAAAAATACCGATGCCAACTATGCAGCAGCATTATCGCCTGTTGTAGCATCTCCAACCAATCGAAGTACGGTTGAAAATACTCAAGCCTCGACTGATGATACCAATCAGGGGGTAGCGCTTACCGCAGACTGGACATTAACCAATCATCAATTGTCATCCATTACGGCCTTTCGCCAATGGAAAAACACACAGATTGGTGACAGCGATCAGCTTGCTGCTCCGACACCAAATTTTGCAGGAATTGCCGATTTAGGTCATGTTAACAGTAAGCAGTTTTCTCAAGAAATTAGAATTAAACCGCTCGATCATGGTTTTTTTGATTATGTCGCGGGTCTATATTTTTCTAAAAACAAAAACGATGAGACTTATCAACGTGAGTCAACTTGGTACAACAATGCTTCTAATGCTTATGTCGTAGATTTTGGTAAGGCAATCTATAACACAGACAGCACCAACTATGCTGCATTTGGTGAAGGTACCTTTCATTTCACAAATCGGTTGAGATGGATTGCAGGCTTACGTGTTACTCGAGATGAGTTGTCTTATGATCATAGCCGAGTTTCAACTGTTCCAAGCAGTGTAGGTGTCCGAAATGCTATTCGTTCTTCATTTAGCAGTGATGGATCAACCAGTGAAACTGGAGTTTCGGGCCGTATTGGACCTCAATATGACTTTACACCGAATATATTGGGCTATTTTACCTATTCAAGAGGTTATAAAGGTCCTGCATATAACGTTTATTTTAATATGCAGCAAAATGATACACCTGTCATTGATCCTGAAACGGCTAACTCTTACGAACTTGGTCTCAAATCTCAATGGCTGAATAATCGTCTGCGTGTCAATGTTGCGTTATTTAATACGGATTATGATAACTATCAGGCAAATTTTAGAACCCTCGACCCAAATGGTTTCCCGATAACCCGCTTGGTTAATGCAGGAAGTGTTTCTACCTATGGGGCCGAAATTGATTCGGTATATAAGATTAATCCAAATTGGGCACTAAACTTTTCAGGTGCCTATACACATGCACGAATTGATGACTTCAAATGTCCAGCTGCCGATACTTCGTGCCCAAATGTAAACGGTAAGCCGCTGCCATTTTCTCCTGATTGGAAATTTAATACCCAGCTCGATCGCTATTTTACTCTAGCAAATAACAAGCAAATTGAACTTTCAACCCAATATGCATGGCAAAGCAAAGTACAGTTCAGTCTCGACCAAAACCAAAACACCATTCAGGGTGCATATGGACTTTTGAATGCGAGCATTGCTTTAGCTGATACTGCTTCTGACTGGCGATTGGCATTGAATGTACGAAATATAACGGATAAATCATATGCGACCTTACTGAGCACAAATGGTAGCCGTATTACTCGTCAAGTCCCTAGAGATGATGAACGCTATTTTGGCATTTCATTCCGTAAAAATTTCTAAAAAGTATGTCTAGTACGCCTCGTTTTTTTCGAGGTGTACGCCCATCCATTGGACTGATTAAAATGAGTAATTCTTCGTCTACAAGAAAGCTTCACCTTAATTTATTTTTAGACGGTTATGGCCATCATTTGGTCAGTTGGAGACATCCAGCGAGTCAATTAAACCTAAGCCCCTATGAGCGCTACTTAAATGCAGCAAAAATAGCTGAAGAGGGTAAATTTGATGCCATTTTTTTTGCCGATAGTCTAGCTGTTGATCCAGCAACAGCCACATCAGGCAAAATTCGCGGTAGCGAGGTTGAGCCCCTTACGTTACTTTCAGCAATCGCGACACAAACCCGTCATATTGGACTCATTGGAACAGCTACAACAACCTATAATGAGCCATATCATCTCGCAAGAAAATTTGCCTCTTTAGACCAAATTTCTGCTGGACGTGCAGGCTGGAACCTCGTCACCACTGATTTTGCGCTTGAAGCGAAGAATTTCAGTACAAAGGAACATGTCAAACATCAAGATCGCTATGCACGTGCTGAAGAATTTCACGATGTCGTAAAAGGACTTTGGAATAGTTGGGATGAGGATGCAGCTATTCATGATAAAGCCACAGGCATTTTCTTTAATCCAGATAAGGTACACACGCTCAATCATTGCGGTGATATTTTCCAGGTAAAAGGTCCACTCAATATTAGCCCAAGCCCACAGTTTCACCCTGTGGTGGTTCAGGCAGGCAGTTCAGAACGAGGTAAAAATCTGGCAGCTCGTACGGCAGATGTCATTTTTACTGCGCAATCTAACTTAGCCGCGGCACAGCAATTTTATAGCGATGTAAAGCAACGTCTTGAAGACTTTGATCGCCAAGAACATGAGTTAGTGGTCATGCCTGGCGTATATGTGCTTGTTGCTCATACACATGAAGAGGCGAGGAAACAGCAACAGCTTTTAGATGAACTCGTTGATGATGACATTGGCCTAGCGCTTTTAGGAAGAATGCTGGGCAATTTTGACTTAAGCGGTGTTGATGTGAATGAGCCTTTAGCTTCCTTAGATTTATCTGAAACCCAAACGGGGCAGCAAAGCCGTCAGCAATTGATTCAGGCTCTTGGGCAAGAGCAGGGTCTAACCATTAAACAGCTCTATCAACGTATTGCATCGGGACGTGGGCATTTTTGTTTGGTTGGAACGCCAGAATATATCGCCGACCAGCTTGAAGAATGGTTCGTTAGTGGTGCAGCAGATGGATTTAACATTATGCCTGCCGTTATATCAAATGGAATTAGAGACTTCGTCGATCTGGTTATTCCCATCCTTCAACAGCGCAATTTATTCCGCAAAGAATACGAAGGTCAAACATTAAGACAAAACCTTGGCCTCTTGGCTGCTACCGAATAAAAGGGCAGAGTATGTATCTCGCAAATTCAGAACGATATCAATCATTCCAATATCGAAAAATTAAAAATAGCGGTTTGGTATTACCACCATTGTCACTTGGTTGCTGGCATAACTTTGGAGATGACACTCCAATTCAGCAACAAAAATCGGTACTTTACACGGCATTTGATCATGGAATTAATCATTTCGATCTGGCCAATAATTATGGAACACCTTTTGGAAGTGCAGAGAAAAATATTGGGTACTTTTTAAAAACTGATTTCAAGCCATATCGAGACGAACTCATTATTTCGACAAAGGCAGGCTGGGACATGTGGCCTGGACCTTATGGACAAGGTGGTAGCAGCCGAAAATATCTGATGGCTAGTCTTGATCAGAGCTTACAGAGACTGGGGCTTGATTATGTCGATATTTTTTATTCACATCGCTATGACCCAGAAACACCGCTTGAAGAAACAGCCAAGACACTTGCTGATATTGTGCAACAAGGTAAAGCTCTCTATGTGGGGATTTCTTCTGGATATACACCAGAGTTAACATTACAGTTGATAGAATTGCTTCAGGCTTATCACGTTCCACTTACTTTGCATCAACCGATTTACAATTTTTTTGAACGTCAGATTGAGCAAGGTTTAACGGAGACTGCTAAACAAGAGGGTTTTGGTGTAATTACGTTCTCACCACTGGCCCAAGGCCTTTTGGCTGGACGATATCTGAATGGTGTACCTGAAGACTCACGTATCGGGCGTGGTAGTCGTTATTTACAGTCAGAGCATCTCGTTTCATTGAAGCTACAGCAAATACAGCAGTTAAATGAAATAGCAAAGCGTCGAGACCAAACATTGGCTCAATTGTCATTGTCGTGGGTTTTACGTGATGAACGTATTACATCGACAATTATTGGTGCTAGCCGACCAGAGCAGATCATCGAAAACTTAAAAGCATTGCAAAACACGGTGTTTAGTGCAGATGAGTTGACTCAGATTGACGCTATTCTAAATAGGCCATAACTTGATACAAACTTTGCAGCATGGCTTTCAAGGAGCCAGTGCTGCAATGATTGAGCATTTTATTTGTTAAAAGCTAAGTTTCACTGTTGCACCAATAGTACGAGGCTGACCTAAACTAGCGAGAACAATACCATTAGAAGAATTCCATGTATTAGTTACATAGATTTCATTGGTGAGATTTTTTACCCATAGCGCAACATCCAATTCATTTTCACCAATACGATGTCTGGCACCTAGACTCGCATTTGTTAATCCATAGGCTTTAATAACACTGTACGGGTTATTATCTAAAGAGCCATATGACCAATCTCGCCAAGCATAACTTCCTGAAACATAGGGCTGCCAGTTATTATGCTCAGCTAAGTCATAACGGAAATTGAAATTTGCAATCCATTTCGGTACGCCATATACACGCTCTCCAGATAGATCTTGTGTGTTTACGCCTGTTGGAATGCTGATATTGGATGGAGCAGGGGCATTTTTATATTCTGTATAGGTAGTATCGTTAAGAGAGCCATTAAAGTTAAGTGTAAGGCGACGAATAGGTTGATAGGTTGCATCGAGTTCAATCCCTCGGCTGCGTACTTTACCCGCATTTGCCAATACACTCACTACAGAGTTACCGACTTGTTCATAGCTTGTGGTTTGATAGTCAGAAACATCAATCCAGAATATATTACTATTGAGCTGTAAGGTATTATTTAGAAAATTCTGTTTCAATCCAATTTCATAGTTATCTGCTTTTTCAGGATCAACCTTTAACGAGTTAGCACCCGCTGCTGGTGCAGAACCAATGCTTAGGTTAAAGCCACCAGATTTCTCGCCGTGTGAATACGTTGCATAGGCCAGTGTGCTCGGATTTACCCGATAGCTGCCAGTCAGTAAGCCAGAGTAACTTAAACCATGTTGCTTCAGTTCACCCGAATCGTATGCGCCAAGCTGGGCATTTAGTAAATTACGCTCTGCCGCACTTAAACCCGAAACTGGAGTACCCCCAATAGGGTCGGTTCTATAGATACTGGCAGATTTATCTTCATAGGTGACTCGTGCACCTGTGGTGATGTCTAACTTCGGTGTCGCATGCCATGTACTTTGACCAAATAGTGCTGAGCTTTTTGTCTCAGTTGTTCCGTATGCATACGAATCTCGATTATTCAAAATATTCGATTGACCATTTGCAATTAAGGTTCTCACGCTCGGAACGTTATAAAGATAGAATGCGTCAGCCGTATCTCCATATAAAGAGAAAGTCGTATTGTCTAACTGTTGCTGAAAGTAATATAGGCCCGTTACCCAATCCACTTTTTGATTTCCAGCAGATGTTAGGCGTAGCTCTTGAGAATACTGTTTATCTCGAACCGAAACACCGGCATTCGTCAATGCATTTGAACTAATAAAATCACTATTGGTTGGAGTGAAGTTCCAAAAGCGGTATGCACTAATCGACGTAATTTTTTTACCGCTATCTAGCGACCAATTGGCTTCTGCCGATCCACCACCTTGTTCAACAGACATATGTTGTGGGGCATCTGAATGAATCTGTTTATCTTTCCAGTTGGTATAAAGATTTTTGGCACCTGACTGTGTGGCATTTTCTAAGTAACGATTGTAGTTATTTCCATATACGGTACTGTTAAACGTTGGCCCAGCGTAGTACACCACCATCGCACCTTGATCATCATCTTGCTTGTTGTAATCTGCAATTAGACGTAAATTAAAATTCTCTTGCGGCTTCCAGAGAATTTGACCGCGGACACCTTCGCGATCTGTATTGTTATAATCTTTACCATTATAGGTATTATGAATAAAACCATCTTGAGTTGTTTTATAAAAAGAGAGTCGGCCTGCTACAGTTTCGGATAGAGCATCTGAAAATGTTCCTTTAGCCTGCAAATAATTGCGTGAGCCAAAAGAAATTTCAGCAGAATGGTCTGGGTCGAAGGTAGGCTGTTTTGAGCTAATGTTTAATAAACCCGCCGTGGTATTTTTACCAAATAATGTCCCTTGTGGCCCGCGTAATAATTCGAGTTGGGCAATATCTAATAAATCAAATACAGCCATGCCGGGGCGACCTAAGTAAACATTGTCCAGATAGACCCCAACACTAGCTTCCAAACCATCACTGGCTGGGTTATTACCCAAACCTCGAACAGCTACACTCGATTGACGTGGGTTCAAGAAAGCAACATTAAGGCTGGGTAGGGCTTGTTGTAGATCTTCAAGTTTGCTGAGTTTTTGTGTTTCCAGTGTTTTAGCACTTAAAATACTAATCGGTGTTGGAACATTTTGTGCTTTTTCTTCACGTCTTCGTGTAGTCACTATAACATCTGCAAGCTGAATGACATCATCTGCTTTACTGTTTGACTTTGAATTTGACGTACTGGCTTCCGTTACCGCTGTACCTGAAGTAGCGGAAGTGTCCTCGGCATAGACAATAGATGAATATCCTGCACACCCTATAAGTGAAATAAACAGACTTTGCGTGATTTTATTTAAAACTAATCTTTTTCTCTTGAAGTGAAAGGTGTGCTTTTGAACTGACATTAATGACTCCGTTTTGTGTTTTCTTTGTGATGATTTTAATTTTTATGTAATTGAACACTGTCATTATCAGTACAAACTTAAGTTTATATTTTGATGATCTTATCTTTATATTTAATAGTAATTTTTTAAACATAGGCCTTTTAAAATATTATTCAGGCGGCAAATGTAAAAGCCAGCATTTGCTGCTGGCTTAGTTCAATCTAAATACTAATCTTTTCGTTATTTTTATGCTTCAAATGGTTCTAGCTGATCATTCTGTAATAATCTTCGTTGTTGCACATTTTCGATGACACCATTTTCTTTGACATAAGTTGCCCATTCTTTGAGTAATTCATCGAGCTTTTCTGGATATTGTTTTGCCAAATCCTGAGTTTCGCCTTTATCATCTTTAAGGTTGTATAGCTGCCAGCGATTTGGACCATTTGGCGCAGGGATGAAGAGCGCTTTCCATTCTCCTTTGCGCAGAGCCTTTTGACCAAATAACTCCCAGCCTGTGACATGATCTTCACTGTGAATATGGTCTTGTTGTACTTGTAAATAAGGCAAGATAGAACGACCTCGTAGGGGTACCAATTGACGACCTTTATACACCTGACCAGGGTGCTGAATATTTAAATAATCTAATAGGGTTGGTAGTAAATCCATAACCGTCAAAAATTCGTGACTGATCTGATTTTGGCGTTTAAACCCTGCATAGTGAATGAACGAAACTGTTCTAATTCCACCTTCGCTAGTGTGTGCTTTATATAGGCGAGCAGGGGCAGTGGCTGCTTGTGCCCAATGTTCTCCGTACCAAACATATGAGTTTGCTCGTCCAATATTATCAATACTGTTGTCGTAATATTGCTCGATAATTTCATTAAGTTGACCTCCAAAGACGGGTAGAGCTTCGAGTTGAGCACCTTCTGCACCATTGTCTGATTGAAAAATAACAATGGTATTGTCCAATTCCCCTCGATCTTTGAGGTATTCCACCACACGTCCAACGTTTTGATCCATACGATCTACCATGGCCGCATAGACTTCCATAATTCTTGAAGACTTATCACGTTGCTCTTGAGTAAGATTTTCCCAGAATGGAGTTCTAGCGAGGACAGGGTGAATCGTTGTTTCCGCATCTACCAATTGAAGTTGCTTGAGTTTCTCAAGGCGCTGTTCACGTAGCTTGACGGGGCCATCTGCATAGCGTCCTTTATATCGATCGATATCTTCCTGAGGTGCCTGAAGTGGCCAGTGCGGTGCAGAGAAAGGTAAATATGCAAAAAAAGGACGTCCTTGGCGTGCTTCATCATCTTGTAAAAAGTCTAGAAGGCGAGTGGTAAAATAATCTGATGAATAAAACCCTTGAGGCAGTTCTTCCGAAAACTCATCATCTTCTGCATAGAGTCCTTTTGTTGACTTAAGTAAGCGTGGAATTTGGTCTTCTGGAATATCAGCTTCAAATAAATAATGATTAGCAGCCCCAGGTAATAGTGCAAAAGAACGTTCAAACCCTTTTTTTATTGGAAAATATTCTGGTTTTAGTCCCAAATGCCATTTCCCAGACATAATGGTGTAGTAACCTGCATCTTTTAATAATTCTGGTAATGCGGCAACTTTGTTATTTAGTACACCTTCGTAGCCTTCTTTACCTTCAAGTTCTGGGGTAAGGGCCTCAGCCATGGTTCCTAAGCCAGCTAAATGATGGTCAGTACCTGAAAGTAACATCGCACGAGTGGGGGAGCAGGTTGACGCCGTATGAAAATTAGTCAGTCTTAAGCCGTTTAATGCTAATTGATTCAAATGAGGTGTATTGATTTCTCCGCCAAAAGCACCTAAATCTGAAAAACCTAAATCATCTGCCACAATCAATAAAATATTAGGTTGGTTATTGATATTTACATCTGTCATGTTTTATCCAACAAAGCGACTAAAATGCTTAGTGTAAATATGACAAATTTTTATTCTGTTTCTATTCTGACAGTTATCTCCTAATAAAATCATATCATTATGACAAAAGCAGATATATCAAAGAAACTTAGTGGTACTGTTGAACTGATGAGTCTGAGCAATATCGCTTAGTTTTTCAAAGTCCAAAATAAAGATTTGATTGTATTTAACCTCAATGATGTTTTGGTTCGAAAGCGCTGCTAGTTCTTTATTAATGCTTTGTCTTGAAGTCTGCAAAAGCTCTGCCAGATTTTCCTGACTCAATTTGAGATTCAGTAAAATTTTATCTTTGTCCTGATAAGAATGATAATCCACTAGAAAAACTAGTTTTTTAGCGAGACGAGTTTGCAATGTTTCAGTTGAATAAATGAAGTTTTGTTCACGATTTAGTTGTGTTCTTACACAGATTAATTTCAGCACCATAAACAAAGCATCTGCGTTATTTCTGATAACATCCATAAACAATTGGCCAGGAAGGTTGGCAATGACCGTTCTACCTTGTGCAATATGGTCGTGAAGTAGGGGTTGACCCGTTACAATCGGAACAATATTGATTAATGTACCTGAGGGCACAAAAATATCGGTGTGATATTTACCTTGCGATGTGCTCCAGCCAAGTTTAAGTGCGCCTTCAAGCAAAATATTGATATCAGTGCACGGATCATTTTGATTGTATATCGTTTGATTATGATAATACTTTCTAATTTTTAAATGCTGAATAAGCGTAGATTTCTCTGTATTAGATAAAGATTGAATAACCTGATAGTTTTCTAAAATACGAATACTTTTATGAATAAATTCATTCGTTATAATTTGATGATCCGAAGATTGTCCGCCGTCAAAATCATTCTGATATTTTGAGATAGGATTCCTAAACTCGATAATTGATGATGCTTTCATGATAAATCAGAGATATAAACTAAGATTTTAAACAGCTTATCAGAGTTAAAATTTATTCAAATTTCAAAAAAATATAATTTCATATTTAATTTTCATATGTGCGTGTTATTAATTATTTAAATATCAAAATAATTTTTTACGTGATGGATTGTCTCTGAAATAACAGAATAAGCCGCCGTTTCTGATAAAAATTCAGTCATATATTACGACAGGAAATTAACATGACAACATTTATTCAGAAACCAGCACAACAACTACAAGTTAAAAAATTAACTGGTCGAATTGGGGCTGAAATATCAGGCATTCATTTAAGCTCTGAGCTTGATTCATCTACAGTTCAGTTTATACACGATGCGCTACTAGAGCATAAAGTACTCTTCTTTCGTGGCCAGCAACATTTGGGGGACACCGAACAAGAGAAATTTGCAGAATTGTTTGGTTCACCCGTTAAACATCCAACAGTACCAGCGGTGGATGGCACAGATTTTATTTTTGAACTTGACTCACAAAAAGGTGCACGAGCTAACTCTTGGCATACTGATGTCACTTTTGTCGATGCTTATCCTAAAATTAGTATCTTGAGAAGCCTAATCATCCCTGAAACAGGTGGTGATACAACTTGGGCAAATACTGAAACTGCTTATGAGGACCTTCCTGAGCTTTTACAGCAATTTGCTGAGCAATTGGTAGCTGTACATTCAAATGAATATGACTATGGTGGACCAAAACAAAATGTCGAGCCTGAACAACTAGAAAGACTGAAGAAAATTTTTGTATCTACCAAGTATGAGACAGAGCATCCAGTAGTCGTAGTACATCCAGAAACTGGCAAGAAAAGCCTATTACTTGGACATTTTTTCAAACGACTTGTGGGATTCAGTCAAAGTGATTCACAACTTTTATTTAATATTTTACAAGAAAAAGTAACGCGACCAGAAAATACAGTACGTTGGCAATGGCAGGAAGGAGATGTGGTGATTTGGGATAATCGCTCTACACAGCACTACGCGGTTAACGATTATGGTGATCAACATCGCGTTGTACGCCGAATTACACTTGCCGGTGAAGTAACGACTGGTGTACATGGTTTAAAAGGTAAAACCACATTACCCAAAGATTTATCAGCAGAACAACTCGAAAAAGCCAAGCTTCACGCTGTTTTAAATGCCAATTAAAGACTATTTTAAACATGCAAAACGTCACTGTTGTTAAGCAGTGACGTTGTATATGTTGTTGAGAAAAACGATATGGCCACACTATCAAAACGTAATCGATTTATCTGGATTATTCCTGCGCTTATTTTTATTGCTTTATTACTGTTTATTTTCAAACCATCTTCATCAGCACCATCAAAAACAACAAATCAGACTGAAAACATTGTAAAAATTCGAATTGCTGTACCTGATCTAAGCAGTAGTGAAAGACACAGCAGCGGCACACCATTAGTTGATTATATTTACTTAAATCAGTTACTTGAAAAAGAATTTTCAAAGAAAAATATTCAGGTTGAATGGCAATTTTTTAAAGGTGCAGGGCCTGTAATTAATGAAGCCTTAGCCAATAAGCAATTAGATTTTGCTTTTTTAGGTGACTTAGCTGCCATTATTGGTAAATCGAATCAAATCGATACTACTTTATTGGTAGCGACTGGACGGCACATAGATGCTTATTTGGGTGTTTTGCCAAATAAAGGATATACCAGTCTTGAACAGTTAAGAGGTAAACGAATAGCAATTTTTCAAGGAACTGCTATGCAATTATCGTTTGATCAATATATCGAGCGATATGGCTTTACTGAAAAAGATTTCCGCATTATTAATTTAGATCCTGCTGCGGCCAATGCAGCACTTGCAGCGAAGCAAATTGATGCTAGCTGGGGTTTAATGCCAATTCTAGCGCTCAAACAACAGAAAATTGTAGAAGTTCCTCTGAGTACTGGGCAGAGACAAGATGGTGCTGGAACAATTCAATCAGGTTTGGTGGGCCGTAGTGAGTTTATTAAGCAACATCCTGAAATCGTACAAACATTGGTCAATACGGTTTTACAATCAGCACATTGGGTTTCACAGCCTGAAAACCGCGATAATGCCATTCAACTTGTCACTAAAAATGCAGGATTACCAACAGAACTCTATGCATTGAGTCTACAAGACAAAGCCTTAAAAACGGTTTTTTCACCACTTTTGGATGAATATTATCTAGGGCATCTACAAGAAGGTGTGCAGACTGCATTAAAGGCCAAGCTGATAAAACGCGATGTTGATGTAAAACAATGGCAAAATGCTGAGTTTGTAGAACGAGGTATTCAACAGTTGAATTACGTCAATTATTGGAATTCTTCAAAATAAAATTATGAAATTAATTTAACTGTGCAAAAAGACCTTAACAAAGGTCTTTTTTATAAATTGCATAATACGCATCTAAAATAATTAATGATTCTTTGTAGAGGCAACAAGTATAGCTAAACGTACAACAACAGAATCAAGGACTTAATAGTGAATTATACAACTGTTATTCACCAATTAAAATGTCTATGCGATAAACCATTTAAAATGTCCTGTTTTTAACCACAAGAGTCAAGCACAGGATTTAACTTTCTTTGTTCAATAACAGCTTTCTGAGCTTTACGACTCGGCATACTTTTCTTGAGACGGGAACGTTTATTCTGTTTTTCCAACTCTTCATGCTGTTGCTGAATATGTGCCAGAACTGTACCTAACCGTTTATTCTCAACGATCTCATTCTGCTGTAGCCCAGCTAATTTATTGAAAATGCTGTAGTTGAGCTTTCGTCCCTCGTACATGAGGGCCACAGTGCCATCTGGGTACTCCAGAAATGAAATATATTGCCCAACAAGCTTATGATTCAGCTCTGTCGGTTCAAGCAGATAAATACATTTGTCATAGGTCAGGGTCAGATTCTTGGTGACCTTACGCGGTTCCTGCCAGGTAAAAATATCATCCAGTTCAAGATGAGATTCGGTTAATGGCCGATGTAAATTCTTTGAGTTTCGCGCACACTTGGCAAACTTCTGATTGAAATGCTCAATAAAGCAGGGCAGCCAGGCATTTGCCTCGGCAATTGAACAGATACCTTCTAGGCGCATTTCCTTGATCAGGCGATCCTGGAGTGTTCTATTGGCACGTTCCACACGGCCTTTGGCCTGGGGTGAGTTGGCGAAGATAATATCAATATTTAACTCATTCAGAATCCGCCCAAATTGCGTGATCTGGCTGTCCTGGCTCGATTTCTGGTTCACTCGGAAGACCGAATGTTTATCGCTATAAAAGGCCAGAGGCTTACCGTATTGTTCAATGTAGGCTCGGGTTGAAAGCATATAGTCGAAGGTCGTTTCCGCCTCACAGAAGCGCAGATGCAACAGCTTTCCAGTGGCATCATCGATATAAACCAGCAAGCAGCACTTAGCAGCGCGTCCTTCGAACCAGTCATGATATGAGCCATCAATCTGGATTAGCTCACCGAAGCAATCCCGGTTATAACGTGGCTGATATGGACGTTTAAGGCGCTTGGATCGTGGAATCCAGAGGTCATTTGCAGTCATCCAGCGCCGAAGCGTTTCTACCGGGATATTCAGGTCAAACATGCTGCTGAGCTTCTCATGGGCCAAGGTAGGTCCAAATCCCAGCAGATGTTCAGAAATAATGGAAAGACATTTTGATTTTAATAAATCATCATGGCGACGATGGCCAGGTTGACCACGACTGGCATGCGCCATACCTGAAACACCATCTTGATTGAGCTTCTGTAATAACCGGGTAATTTGACGGGTTGAAAGATTAAGGATTTCAGCAGCACGGACTTGTGTAATACGATGATCTCGAACGTCTTGCAGAACAGCAAGACGTTGAATTTCTTTGTCAGACATAGTGATCAGCATCTATATTTCATATCCAGTCCATGATGTTTAAGCCATCATAAACTAGACATTTTTATTGGTGAGAATATAGACACTTTAAATGGGTTCTAACAACAACTGTTCGTATAATGTATATTATGTTAAATAAGATATGTAGAAACCTACCTATATATGACTTTGGCTACTCTACGTTGCTGCTACGCCGTTTATTTTTTACTATGGTCAATTATTAAGCTTGTGCCAATTTCTGCTGAGTCTTCGCGCTCTTAATTACCTTTGGGATAACCCTATTTCTAATTTTAGTCAGAATAATTCTCTAGGCAGCCTTCTACAAAATGTAATTACACTTTTATATTTGCCCTAGCGAGCTGATCGACTCACTACATCCTAAATTCATCATCTGTATTTGTGGTTACTGGATACCTAGAGATTATTTTGCTAAATCGACTTTTGGCTCCTAAAGTTATTAATTTGCTTAGGCTAAATTGCAATACACAAAAAATTTTCTATCTTATTGAAATTTATATAAATATTTCTAAAAACCCTCTTTACATGCTCTTAAAAACTGATATAGTACGTGTGTGCAGCTATTCTTTAAATTTAACTCACTGATAGTGCTCAAATTATTTAAGCCATAGCTAAATCACAAAAAAATAAGATCCAACTCAAAGCTGTCTTTTGACTTCTTCACTAAATATTTTCCTTGAAATGCCATATCTAATCTACGTCAGACTCATAAAATAATTTTTATAATTTGAATAATGGATAATTAAATATGGATCGTTTGAAAGTTATTTTATTGATTGCAAGCACATGTTTAACAACAACTCTTTATGCCAAACAACAAGTCGTCTGTGTTTTTGACCCAATTGGTAAGTCAGGAGATGCTTTCGCTTTAGCTAAAGACTATGCTCTTGAAGCCAAAAATTGGGGAGCTGATCTATCTTTAAAAGCATATGTTGATGAACGTGTTGCGGCTGAAGACTTAAAAGTTGGGAAATGTGATGGCGCTATTATTAGCGGTTTACGTGGCCGTCAGTTTAATAAATATACAGGGTCTTTAGATGTTGTTGGCGCATTAACAAATATGAAAACGGCAATTAATGCCTATAAGCTGTTGTCATCACCCATGGCCGCAAAAAACATGGTGGTAGGCCCTTACGAAATTGCAGGTTTAGGGACTATTGGCCCTGCATATTTATTTGTAAATGATAGAAGTATCAATACACTCGCTAAAGCTGCCGGTAAGAAAATTGGGGTATTTAAATATGATGAAGCTCAACCAAAGCTTGTGCAACAGGTTGGCGGTCAGGCTGTATCGGTAGACGTCACCAATGCTGGCGCAAAGTTTAATAACCATGAAATTGATATTTTACCCGCTCCTATTGTAGCATTTAAACCTTTTGAGCTATACAAAGGTTTAGGTGAAAAAGGAGCTATCGTTCGTTTTCCTTTAACTCAAATTTCAGCAAACTTCATTATTCGTAAAGACCAATTTCCAGCAGGTTTTGGGCAAAAGTCACGGACTTGGGTAGCCAGCCAACTAAACAGAACGTTTGGCGTTATTGCTAAATACGAAAGTGATATTCCTTCAAAATACTGGATGGATATTCCTAAAAATGAACAATTAAACTATATGAAAATGATGCGCGAAGCACGTATACAGCTAACAAAGGCAGGTATTTACGATCCTAAAATGATGAATTTTCTTAAGAAAGTAAGATGTAAAGAAAACCCAAGTAATTTTGAATGTGCGTTAAATGATGAATAAATTAAGGAACTTCTTCTTTCATCATTAACTTAAACCAATTTTCTTACACGGATGTTCTGAAATACCCATGTTCATTTAATGAGCAGCTATTTTTTATTAAAATTTTCTTTTAACGCATCAATTAAGATATTTAATAAAGGTGCTTGCTCACGTCTGTGGGGATAATACAGATGATAAGGTTCATAGCTATGTCGCCAGTCCTTAAGTATCTCTTCTAATTCACCACTTTCAATATAAGGCTGAACCATATCAATAGGTAGATAAGCGATTCCTACACCGCTCCTTACTGCTTGAAGCACTGGAGATAAGGTTGTAAAAATAACTTTAGCGTTAACGGTAACTGTCTGAGTTTTACCTTGTTTGGTAAATTGCCAACGATAGAGTTCACCATGTGTTGGTAATCTTAAATTAATACATTGATGTTCAACCAAATCTTTTGGATGCTTTGGGTGACCATAACGAGCTAAAAACTCTTTGGTTGCAACAGTGAGCATTTGTATTGGCTCACTCACCTGTAAAGCAATCATATCTTTAGAAACTAAACCGCCTCTTCTAAGTCCTGCATCAAAACGCCCTTCTACAATGTCAACAAGACCATAATCAGATATGATCTCTACTGAAATTTTTGGAAATTGTTGTATGACTTTTTCAACTGCTGGCCATAAAACACTTTGTATTCCATATTCATCTGCGCTAATACGTAATGTTCCTGCTGGATCATTTTTTAAAGCACTAATTTGATTTATGCCATTTTCTATTTCTTCTATTGCAGGTTGAAGCAAATTTAATAGATATTCACCTGCTTCTGTAGGTGCCACACTTCGTGTTGTTCTTGATAATAGTTTTATGCCAATTCGGTCTTCTAAATTACGGAGTGTTTGACTAATGGCTGACTGTGAAGTCCTGAGTTTTGCGGCTGCGCGGGTAAAGCTCCGTTCTTGAGCAACGACCATAAAAGTGTGTAAATCATTTAAATTTTCTTTCATTATTTATAAGTATTCAATATAAGTGCTATCTAATTATAGTGGATTATCATAATAAATCACTACGGGTATATTTGTTTCATCGACCTAGTTTCTCTATTGGAGATAAGATGATGAAAACTGTAACCTTCAAAAATAAAAATATTGATGTTTCTGCAACTATACGTTTTCCAAAAGATTTTGATGAAAACAAAAAATATGCAGCGATTGTATGCGCCCACCCAATTAGCAGTTGTAAAGAACAAACTGCCGGCGCAATCTATGGTGAAAAACTCACTGAAGCTGGGTTTATTACTTTAGCATTTGATGCATCGTATCAAGGTGCTAGTGGTGGTGAACCTCGTTTTCTTGAAGACCCTGCAACACGTGTAGAGGATTTCCGCTGTGCAGCCGACTATTTAACAACGCTTACTTATGTTGATGAAAACCGTATTGGTGTATTAGGTGTGTGTGGTGGCGGTGGTTATGCTGTTAATGCTGCTATGACTGAACGCCGTTTTAAAGCAGTCGCAACTGTGGTTGCAGCAAACTATGGTCGTTTAATGCGTGAAGGTGACCAAACACCTGAAGCTGCCATTAAAACTTTAGAAGCCATTGCAGCACAACGTACTGCGGAAGCTCGTGGTGCCGAACCGTTTATTACTCAGTACATCCCTAACTCACAACAAGAGCGTGAACAAGCTGGCATTCATGATATTGATATTAAAGAAGCTGTAGATTACTACAAAACCCCGCGCGGTCAGTCAGAAGGTTCACCCAATAAACTTCGCTTTTCAGGGTTAGCGGCTGCTGTTGGGTTTGATGCGTTTCATTTGGCAGATCATCTACTCACCCAACCCTTACAAATTGTGATTGGTGGAGTTCCGGGAGGCTTCGGTTCATATCGTGACGGTTATGAGCTATATAGCAAAGCGGCTTCTAAAGATAAAAACCTCTTTGTAGTTAAAGGTGCAAGCCATTATGACTTATATGATCAACCTGAACCTGTTGCTCAAGCCTTAGAAAAAATTATTCCATTCTTTCAAAAGTATCTTTAAAAAAGATGTTGGAAAGTTTCTCAATCGGGGAACTTTCCAAACCTTGTCTTGAGTATTCAATTTAGCAAAAACAATTAATAAACTTATATATTGATTTTAAATTTCAATAGTTAGAGAATCATTCACAACCATAAATAACTATAAGAGTTCTCATGCTTCCTAATAAGAAAAAGAATATAGCCCTTTGCTACATTCTTCCTTTGATTTTAGTTATTGGCTTCTATGCCTTTTTCCGTGTATCTATTCTTCCTTATATTTATACCAAGCAAGCACAGCATCAACTTTTAATAGCAAACAATCAAACAACTGAGATTTATTGGAAAAAACCAGCTCTCTTAGCCGATAAAAAGTATCCAGCAATTATCTTCTTACATGGTATTCAGAAAGATAAACAAGGTGCTAAAGCCTTTGTACGCTCAGGCTTGTTAAGTGAATATGCTAAAAAGAACTTTTTCAGTTTTGCTGTATCTATGAGTGGATATGGTGAGTCATCTGGGAAATCAGACTTTTGTGGTAAAGCCTCACAAAATAATCTTATACAAGCCATTAATTTTGCTCGATCACAGCCCAATGTTGACCCAAACAAAGTTGCAGTAGTTGGAATTAGTTGTGGTGCGTCTATAGCAAATGTTGTAGCAAATTCTGGAAAGATAAATGCTTTAATTCTGGTCTCTGGGTTTTATGACTTTAAAGGTATGTATGCTGAGTGGAGTTCTAACGCTAGAACACTACCGTCAAATGTTATGAACGAGATAAATGAATCTATAACTGCTGAGAAAAATATAGAAACAGCATCTAGTACAAGATCATCATTACCAATTTCGTCTCAGTATCCACCTACTCTTATATTAGTTGGCACTAAAGACCCTATTGTTGGCCCAAAGCAAAGTATTCAGCTACATCAAGTACTTGATAGTAAAGGTATTCCAAACACTTTAGAACTTATTCAAGATGCCAAACATCCTGTGCCTGCTAATGTCTGGAAAACTAAAAGTGATTCATTTTTAGAAAAAACTTTGAATATAAAAATTAAATGATAAATGGGTTGCTCTGTAGATACTTATATCAGCCCTCAATCAAGATTTTTATAATAAATAGCTGTGCCGTCATAGTTCCCGTTTGAACTTAATGCAAAACTTGGAATTACTCCCACACGAACAAATCCAATTTTGCTATATAAAAGTTCGGAGACATCGCCTTCACGCGTATCTAAAACAAGTAAGCGCAAATCCTTTTCTCGTGCAAAATTTTCTAGTTCATTCATTAGAAATGTTGCTATTCCTTGTTTTCTTGCTTTTGTCAGAACCATGAGTTTTTCAACTTCGGCTCTATGAACGCCGTTCTTTTTACTCACCAAGGACAATTGAACACTACCTACAATTTTTCCTTGTTGAATGGCAATCCACAGACGACTATTACCTTGTGCTAATTTATGGTTGACCTCACGCCAATAATCTAAGACTTCGTTCTTTTCTACGGGAGCTAAGAAACCTATAGAAGCTCCGCTATTTATAGAATCTTCTAACAATAGTGATAAGCCTTATTCATAGTCACCAATTTCTTTTATTTCTAAAATTTCAATATTTTTCATATTTCTTCTCAAAGTTATTTGAATAAAATTTTATTAGATCTTATTTTAGAAAATTATTAAAAGTAAAGTATCAGTTATATCAACCACTCATACTCGATGGTAAAAGTATTCCAAACACCTTAGAACTTATTTAAGAATGCTAAAACTATGGCTGCTTTTGAAAAATACTTTGAATATAAAATCAAGTGAGATTGATTTAAATTTTAGCCAGCAGAGACAATACCTATTGTCTAACCACTGGCTAAAATTTATTTATAACTAATTAGGTTTTAGTCAATATCCAACTAATTTTTATCATATTCTTTTAGACAAATACTGAAAAGAACACAATAAAAAAAGGTGCCAATACTGTTAAAATAAAACCACTAAAAATAGCAATCTGAACATCTAATTGTGAACAATTGTTTTTTACAAATGGAAGTGTTGAGTCCATAGCTGTAGCACCACAAACTCCAATCACAGGATTCGGATAATTTCTTCCAAGAAGATATAATAGTCCTATGGCATAAAACTCTCTGATTAAATCAGTAAGTAGAGCAAATGTGCCCTGCTCTGGTCCTAATAGCTTTCCTATTAACGGTCCCGATAGAGAGAACCATCCAAAGCCACTTCCTAAAACGACCAGTTCAAAAAAAGATTTACCTAAAATAAATTTTGCTACATAAGCCGCAACAAATAATGAAAGGATTGTAACTAAGGGCACCTTAAAGTGATTGATAGTTAGAGATTGAATTCTAATCGTTGATAAATCAATTCCCACTAAAAAAATTAAAATATAAAGTAAAATACTACTTATAACCTCACTACTCCAACCACTAGGCAGTAAAAGATATAAGACCATACCAATAATAACCATAGAAATGGCAATTAAGCATTCTTTAATAGGTTTAAAAATCTCAGATAAAGATTTTTTATGTTCATTTACATTTTTAACCCTTTTAAATAAAAAGATAAAAGTAACTAAAGTGATTATTGTTGAATAAACAAAAGATTCTAAAATTACTTTTGTACCTAATTGCTTATCAAAAAGAATACTACCAAATTGAAATCCTATAGATATTAAAAGTAACCAAACTAGAATAGATATATAACTAACTAATTTATCTCTAGTATTACTATTTGCGGCTTGTCCGACTCCCCATCCTGAGACCAGAGCTAATATGATAGGGAGTAATGAAAATATAAGGTGATTTATCATATGTTTTGTTTCGTTAGGGAATAATCAATTAAAATCATCCATCTTTCACCTATTAAATCATCTTGATATGATTCAACTTTTTTAATTGGTGATACATAATGGCATACAGAGGAATCATGAACAGCGAAACTATCGGAAATATTTTTTAATGTAAAATGACTATAAATATTCTCAACATTAACCTCTTTTAGACTTTTATTTCTCTCACTTGGATGAGCTATATAATTTTCCCCTCCAACAATATTACCACTACGATAAATTAAGTGAGCAAAAGTAAAAGGTTCTCCATCCTGATGAAAACAATCTGGTGAACTAATTCCTAAAATACCATTTGAATTAGAGGTTAATTTAACAAAATGTACCCCAATATAAATAGGAAGATAATGATCGTTTAGTCCAAATGTTAACTTATAATCATCAATAACAAGTTGATTTAAATACTTAGTCTTTTTTACATCTTCACTTAAAGCATTAAAGTATCTGATAGAGCTATGTTCGGGGTTGTTATTCCCTTGGTCATATCCTGATAAATATTCACCATTATCATTTGCTACAGGTGGTAACCAAATTGGTTTTATCTCTTTTTCCCATGGCAATATTAAAGCATTTCCGTACCGACGATATCGCTGGGTATCTGAAGGAGCAAATTGATCTTTTTCTAACATTTGAAACTCTTCAAATATTACTCTTTTTGAATCTGAATCAACCTCAGCAGCCTTATATTGTAAAAAGCCATTTTTTTCAAACGAACTTTTTAAAGCTAAAAAAGAATCTTGATAGTTAACATCTAAAAGCTCTTCTGAATTTATTGTGTTTGAGTATGCTAAGTTTTTCATATTTTACCTATTTAAATATTATTGATTTATATTATGTGAAATAGCATTATACAGAACTGTCTGTACTCTTCAACATGAAAAATAAGAATTCAAATACATATTCATAGTTAGTCCGGACTTAATCATCTACTCAATTATTCAATGAATTTTACCCCCCATCCCCCTCAAAAACACCTCCAACACCCTTTCATCAACTTCATCTGAGCTTAAAAGCTGAATGATTGCACCATCAATCATATATAGAAAGAGTTTGGCATCTGTAAAAGAAACATCGGAGTTAAGTGCTCTAAGCTGGCTATATATTTCGTTGGTGAGCCATGTTCTATATCTCACGGCGGTTGTGTACGCATTTGGGTAGTTATTTTTCGTTTCAAAAATGGCTTTAAATAACAGGTAATACAGCCCGTCTATGTCTGCATGTAAGTCATAGAGCTTTTTAAGTTTATCAGCTGCGCTGGTGTATTCGTCGTATTCGACCATAGAGACTACTTTTTCTTGGAGTCGTTCTTTTTGTACGATCAGGCAAATTTCAATAAAGCGTTCTTTAGATTGAAAGTAGGTATAAAAGGTCATTTTTGGAATACCAGACTCTTTTACAAGTCTGTCCACGCCGACTATATGAAACCCGTTGTAGTGAAACAGCTCAATTGATTTATTTACGACTTTTAATGCACGTGTTGGGAGAGTCAAATTTTGCATATTTTTACCGTTATAAATTAAATTTTTGTTGTATATAAATGAGATATAAAACCCTTCCACTTTTCTAAAGGTGAAAAAAAGGCGTAGCAAAGCCGTAAAGACTGTGCCGAGCACATCTCAAGTTTTAGTTGTTGATGAAGTTTTAAGTAATAACGAGCTAAAGCCTGAAAAAGCCTTACGGCGATCAAGCTGCGTTAAATGTTTTAAGCTGTATTGTTATAGCTTTTGGCAATGGTTGCCAAGAAATTATGGATGTGCAAAGCCAACTCCTTATATATGGAGTTCTGCCAGAGCATAAAATTTATGGTGGCAGAACGGAAGAGGGTTAGCAGACTGGTTTCGACTCCAGCACACCCGAGGGTGTCCCTCTCCCGTCCTACCGCTACGGGAGGGAACTGGGAGTGCGCGCACAAAACTATTCCTCAGAAGAAATAATCCTGATGCGGTCGAAACAAACGGTCTGCTAAAACCGACTGGCGATGTAGGCCAGCCCGCAAATGGTAATCTCCAATATTTGAGGTGTCAATGTGAAATTGGCTAGAAATTATTTAAATAGTTATTATTTTTCATTTAATTAGATAATTAAGGAAATTCTTAAGTAATATTTACAATCATCTTTTATATCATTAAGTTAAAGTTTAAAATTTCAAAAAGTTAAAAGTTATAGGCTAGATAAGCTCAAAAACTTTTTTTATAACGTTCATGAGCTTACCCTAATGAATATTCATTAGGTACCTACTCGCTTGGCTTTATAATTTTACTCACAATATGTTCATGCGTAGGCACAAGCCCTGCTTTTAAACCAAGTGGCTTAAATACTTTATCCAACACAGACTGAGTCAGTTTACCTTTATCTTGCTCAATGTCTGTTAAAGTTCGACGGCTTATACCCACTAAAGTTGCATATTGTTCTTGAGACAAGCCCAACACATTTTTGCGTAAATACGAGAGCAGTTGTCCTAGCGTAATCTCACTCAACAAATACTGTTTATATAAATCGATAAGAACTTGCTGACGGTCTTGGGTTTGATTTTTTATATTCATAGCAGTTCCCATCTTTTTAATTTAGCTTCTATGTAATCAAATGATAGCGCAGGCATTTCAATAATTTGTTTCGGAACACCTTTCTCAACTAATCGTTGTCTTAAGCCAAGCAGATTATTTGCCAGAGTCTTTAATGTTGCTAGCGATACGGCAGGATCACACCAAGTAGCAAGTTTTTGAGTAATTTGCGCCCAACGGTATTCACCACCTTCTTCGTATGGACTTCCCCAAGTCGTCGATCTGGTCACAACTTCTGGATCGGCTTTCATAGGTGCAAAGTCATAAATAGGCGAAAGATAAACTTTTCCAGATTTTTTTAGGAATGAGGTATTACGACCGTGGTTATCTGAGTTACCAAAAATGATATTGAGTAAATCTCGTTGTAACCACTCACAAACAAATTGTGAAGCATCAAAATCTGCATCAATGCTTGTGAGTAATCTACATAGATCTTCAATGACTTCAAAATGATTAAGATGACTGCCTGAAGATTTATTGAGTATCGAATACACAGACTCTAGGCCATGACGATGCCAACTTTGATCACGCCATTCTGTGTCAAATCGTGGTAGCCACAAAGATGGATATTTTGTACCTTCAATGAGCTGCATTTGCGTTGTTTCAATAGTACTAAAACCTAACTCATTGAGTATTTGATAGTAGTAATATTCAGCTCTGAGAATGTCACAATCAATTTCACTACGTTTATTTCGCGGAAATTTAACTAAATAATGCTGATCTGGCTGATCAAATTGTTCTTGGTAGGTATCAATCCAGACTTGTTGCTCTGGTGAAACACGAATAAGTAACTTGGGAGCTTCACCACCTGCACCAGTTGCACCACCACTAATAGCTCCCATTTGTTGAGCATATTCCAGAAAATCAATATTACGCTCAGCCACATCTTCCTTAGAAAAATAACGTAAATGTAAGGTTGATTCTGGGTTTAGAGGAGGTAATGCTTCCTTAATTCGTAAATTACCAACGGGTGCCATCCCACCTTTTTCTAACAGAATACTTTCTTGCTCTGCATGGGTTAAACGTTGTAAATCTAGATAGTTCACCCAATAACGGCGTGCGGCTCCAGATGGAACAATGTCATCTAAAAAGCCAAACCATGTGTTCGATTCGTGTTTTATAAGAATTTGTACAGGAAGCGATAAACTACAGGCGTGCTCATCTCGTCTGTCTAAGTATTGAATAGCATAATCCAATTCATATTCTAGTTCGCTGGCACTAGCCGAACCCAACTTAGGTTCTAACAGTTTTAGCTCTGCTATATCTATCCAGTTTTTATTTAGTAAAGCTTGTATTGTTAATTTTTTCATTCGTGTAAATGAGCAATTATTTTCTCAAAAATACTATAAAAATGATTTTTTGTGAATATATTTGCGCAATTTTATTTATTTTAGATAAATTTGAGCAAATTTTTGCGCATTGCATATTTTTAGATAGCAATAATTTATTTATTCTTTTGCATACGTTGAATATCACGTTGCGGAGGCTCTCCAAACAAACCAGAGTATTCACAACAAAGCAGCTATTCAGTATAAAATTATGACCTAAGCGACCATCTTACAAATTAGGCCGCGTCATATACTTAAAGTGATAAGAGCAAAAAATGACTCAAAATCAAGTTGAACTCGCAGAGAAATTATCAAAAGAATCTCATCAAGGTCAAAAGTATGGGCCTCATGATTACTTTGAGTACCATATTAAAGGTGTAGTCAATTCATTAATCGAGCATCAATTTTCAGAAATCTACATTATTACCGCCCTTCTACACGATAGTGTTGAAGACACGCCTCTTACCCTAGACAAAATCGAAAGTTTATTTGGAAAAGAAATCCGCGATGCCGTCGATGCATTAACTAAACGAGAAGATGAAACACGCGAAGAATATTTATTCCGTTGTGGTTTAAATCCAATTGCTCGAGTGGTGAAACTTCATGATGCAGCCTTTAATGCGCATAACTCACATAAGGACAATAATCACTCACGCGTCGATTATTACCTTCAAACCATGTTAGCTGTTTCAACGGCGCAAGATAGGTTGGCCTAAAGGGTCAAAGTTGCTAGGTTTATTAAATCAAAAACGTTTTATCTTGATTTTGTAACGTAATCAAAATCACTATTAAAAAGTCTCTTGCTCTAACGAACATTCACCATTTTGCGCATATATTTGCTCAAACTTATTTAACATTCATAAGAATTGAGCAAATATTTGCGCATTCATGACCTATGGCGAAGCTATCTAAGCGTTAAATACGCCCAACTTCTAAGTATGGAATCAGGTTTTTATCAAAATTTGGTCTTGGGTCGCCCTCATAACTAATAAAACCATGCATACCCGTTAAACGCTCACCTTTATAAAACTGATTTAACTGATAACGCGGGTCTTTATGGGAAAGTGTAAAACTCACCACACCAACACCCTGCTCTTTGGACTGGTTATAAGCGTCTTCGAGCATTTTATGATGCAAAGCTAAATCTTCGGGATGACACACAAGCGTATGCAATACATGGTACTGAATCGAGTCACCGAGTTTAGGCAAACGCATCCCTTTAGTAATTGGAGTTAGCAAATTATAAACGGGTCTAAGCACACCTATAGCCGAAGTATAATTTAGAATTTTAGTTTGTTTAATACTATGCTGATCCCACAAGCCAAACATCCCCACCAGTTTTTCATCCTTAAAGTAAAGTGAAAAGTCTGAGAGTTTCATCCCTGAAAAATACTGATGACCTTGAGCAAGTTCTTCAAAGTTATAGGCTGGAATAAAGTTATAGTATTCTGCCATGTCGCGAATAAACTGATTCATGGCTGGTACATGTTCGGCTTCGGCTATACAACTATGAATCTCTTGAATATCACTTTGCTGAGAAGTCTGCTTTAGAAAAGCCGTGATTTTTCGTTTTGCGCCAGTACTCGTCAGACTGAGTGTCTCTATAAGCCCTTCATCATAATAATCAGGCATTCCGGTTTTGCCCGTTTGTATAGCGGCGCGTGCGGCATGGTTATCATCAAAAATAGGTGGTGTTTCAAAAAGTATGCTGACATTAAATGAAGCCATTATTGATGTAAAAAAAGGTTAAGTCGAAAGCTTTAAAATGGTTTTCAATCTTTTTTGAAAAATTACAACTCCTTCTAAAACCACGCCTAATTCGATGCCTTATTTTGCAATTATTACCTTCAATACCTACAGTAAAAAATTTACCAATACTTTGCTTGCAGTTTTTAAAAGCAGTTATGAAACTGTCCCAATGATCACTTGCAATTCGGGTGTAGTGAATACCTAATTGTTTAAGCTTTGTTTTCAATCGTTGAACTGTAGCTAAGTCTCTTTTACCCCAAACATAAGCAACAATCTCACCTGTTTCTCGATGGTAGGCGTAAATAAGCCATTGTTTATTATTTTTATTTCCCACAAAAGTCCAAAACTCATCAACTTCAAGAGACTCATAATGACTTTGTTTAGGCTGAATTTGGTAGGTCGATTCGGTTAAAGTACGTAAAACTTTACCGATACTGATTCGCTCAACTTCAGCGATATCTCGTATACCACTACCTCTGACCATCAACTGTAATATTTTTCGAGTAATGCCTGAATTACATCCTAGATAGCTCAGAGCATGGTCACCAATAAACTGACGTTTACAGTCTTTGCACTGATAGTTTTGTTTCCCATCTACTTTGATGCCATTTTTCTTTATACTGTCACTGAGGCAGGTTGGACATTTGATTTCTAGAGTTATTCGCATTTCTCTATTTTATCAAAATTCAACCTGCTTTGTTTCAGCATACTTTTTGAAACACCACCCAAAAATAATCATTTGGCTAAAGTTGGGTGCGTGCATGGTCTGTTTTACATGCTTGGCTAATACCTTCACCAGTGATTTACCCCGATAACTATGATCTACCCGTAAGTCGCCAGCGTATCGCAAGTTTTGAACGCTCCGATCAACATAACAAGGACGATAGCCATTGCTATAACAAGCGAGTTTCTTTTGACTCTCGGTGTCTTCAATTACAACATGCAGTTTATGCCGATACACAATGTCGGACGCCTTAAAATAACTCGGTTCACGCTGAAAGCTAATTTGTATACCTTTGGTGGTCATGGGCACCGCAATTAACTCTCGCAAAGCCTCGTCGTCTGCCAAAGTTGCTTCACGGGTAATCAGGGTATTTTCTACGAGTGGTGTATTTGTTTTATTCATTATTCACCTGTTGTGCGGTCTGCATAGGAACCAAACTATTTAAGCGCCCCATTTGGTCGAGGAGCTGATAAACAAACACCACTTCGTCTTGTTCATTTACGGTTTTCTGAGTTTGGGCATCGAGTAGCTTCTGCTCGGTATTAAGCAAGTCAAAGGTGGTTTTGGTGCCCACGTCAAACTCTTTACGTGTATAAACAAAGGCAATCGACGCTGCCTCTATGGCATTTGCCAGTGCGTCTTTATTTTGTCGGATGGTTTGAAGCTGCGCGTAGGTGGTACGGGTACGCTTATTTAAGTCCAGTTCAAGACTTCGTATTTTCTGGTGAGCCAAATCGATATCGGCCTGCGCTTTTTTAACATTGGCGCGATTTAAACCATCGTCATAGAGCGGAACATTGAGCTGCACTCCAATCATATAGTTATTACTTTCAGAACCAATATAACTCGCTTCATCTTGCTTTCCGGCACGGCTGGTCAGCATGACTGTTGGCCACAGTTCCCGTTTAGTTAAAGCGTATTGTTTCTCTGCGGCTTGCATTTCATATTTAGCGCGCATTAAAGCTGGATGGTTCTTGGTTTGCGCCAAAATCTCATCTAATCCATTCGGTATAGCAGGCAATTGTTTAATTGCAACAAGGTTGTCAGGTGTTGTACCAGTTACTTGATAAAACTGTGCTTCACTTACAGTCAAGTTAGACTGCGCCTGTGTAATATCGGCTTGGCCTTGCGCGACTTGTGCCAAAACTTGAGCCAAGTCTGCACGGGTAATCATACCGACATCAAAACGGCGCTTTGACTCATATAAAGACCGTTGCAGATTTGCCATAGTCTTTTGTCTGAGTTCTAAAATGGCTTTCTTCTTTAATACGTCGGTATAGACCATGACCGTATTTAAAATCGTTTCCGACCGTTGATCTGACAAACCTTGGTGTTGGGCAGAAAGCTGACTCTGGGCAATATCTACACCCAAGCGATGCCGCCCAGAGGTATAAATCGGATAATCTGCCTGTAACTGCAAACTTCGTCCTTTACGGTTTCCTTCGGTTGGAAACATAACTTTTGGTGGCGTATCTATTCTTTCATAGTCAAGTTGCCCAACTAAATTGACTTTGAGTCCATCGCGCTGTTTAGCCTGTTCAAGCATAGCGGTAGACTGGTTTACGCTTAAACGGCTGACTTCAAGCTGACTTTCATGTCTTAAACTGGCAGACAACGCCTCGTCTAAAGTCATGGCATGTGTATTCGACACAACCAACACGCCTAAATACAAGGCGTGTCGAAGTGTTAAAAATCGAGTATTAAATGACTTCATCCCTTTCATAGTTGTTCCAAACTATTGAGGGTGACTTTTTTAAGTGGCTCAGGTTTGATATTGCCTTCGATAATGCCATCAAACATGACCAGTTGCTTATACGCATTCCAGCCGTTATGGGCTTGGCGAATTTGAGGCTGGTCGAGCTGTCCCAAGTTTCGTGCAAGTTCATAATGGAAGTTTTGACGCAAAATACTGTCGATATATTCATTGCTAATGCTGTGGTGAATTTCACCTTCAAAAAGCACACAATAAAATGGTTTAACTTGTTGTTGAGTATCAATGGCAAGTAAAGAAATCGCTTTCGATTCCGTTTCATTTAACTGAGACAACAACTGCTGGGCAGTTTCAGGTGCAAGTTTCTCACCGACCAGATCTACCCCAAAACGGCGGCCTTGGAACTCAAAACACGGAATTTGCTCTATAAAGTCAGTCACTTTTAAGCAGTCATCTAGACAATAACGCAGTAAGCCATTCCCCGAAGTAATGAGTGGGCTGACCACATCGCCTTGTTTGAGTTGCCATGAAGGAACGATTTGACCTTGTTTCTCACCTTCTAAGTATTCAAACTCATAGAAATGACTTTGGTAGGCCAATGGGTATTGGTTGTTATAGGGAATAGTCACTACACCTTCGGTTGCCCATAACCCTTTGCCTTCAAACTGAACACTGGGCAATTTCTCTTTTAATTTCTCGGCCCAAGCTTTTGAGCCTGCGGTATCCCAACTCGAAACCAGACTTAACTTTGGCCAAAGTTTTTTAAAGTCGATCTGTGCGCCGTTTGAACTTGCAATTAATGCTTGAGCACTTTCACGGCTATGGGGTGCGGTCACTTCTTTTAGTGAAGCCTGACGGTTGCCCCATTTGCCACTGTTAAGCACCTCTATCACGTCTTTTTGCAATGACTCCAAACGCTCAAGCAATTGCAACGCAAACGTTGGACTCCATACCGAAATCATCGCTAAATTACGGTTTGCGACCAAATAACAAATGGTGGCAAACAGTGCATCATCTGCATTGGCTGCAAAAGCAACGTTACTTGGAACGGCTTGGGTAAACTTAGATAAAATGCGCTTACCTACGCCAAGTAGCGCACTGTCATCATTTAAGTTTTTATCTTTTAAAACTTCACGCTGACTTTCAGGTAACCATGACACCGACCAGTAATGTGTACCCGAACTAAGCTCTGGACACTTACGGTATAAACTTGCCATCCACGGCGCAATCGCATGGTCAAGTTCATCTAAAAACAGCTTGGTATATGGAATAAACTTGATTTGTTCACTCGAACCACTGGTTGGCTGGAAACGAACCAGCTTACTACTAGACAGTGAAAGCTTTTGTTCACGGTAACGCTGAATGTCTTCTCGCCATGCGCTATAACGAGTCGCAGGAAAGGCTTTTACAAACTGCTCATAGTTTTGAACCTTTTTATCTTTGGCAAAGGTCGAGGTCTGTAATATCGAATGCAAAATTTGACGTTGTGTGGTTTCTAAAGCATTAAACTGTTTTTGGAAATTACGGTCAGATGCATCACACCATTTTTTTAAAATAAGATGCGAGCCAAGCGTTAGCCATTCATTAGTTTTCATTGGATGGCCTCTCTACGTTTTGTTTTATGGGTTACACAAGCTTCAAACTTTCCTTTACTGGTTGGCTTAGTCATGAGCTTAACTGGGAAACGGGCAATATCTTTCCAGCCTAGACGACCAATACATGGCAGTTCTGTACCGGCTTTCCATGTCGGATTTTTTTGTTCAAAGAAATGAATATTTGGGTTCTTTTCTCGCATTTCGGCGGTAATGGGTGCAACTTCGCCTTTTAGTGGCTGATAGTCATCACCAAAGTTGAGTAAACCAGCTTCACGGTCGTAATATTCACCAAAGAATTTCTCACAGTAGTGCTCAACCACTTCCGAAAGGTGTTGGTTTTCATCTTTAATGTTTGGGTAATAGACATAGTAGTTATTGGCAAGTAATAGATAGGTCTTATAGCCCTTAGAAATGAGTAACCAATAAAGTTCGTTAAAAGGATATTTGATGCGAAGCTTAATCATAAGCTTGAGCATGGTACTTTGTAAGCTACGGGTGCCCCAGAACTTCTTCAAAATGACCGTATCACCGCTAAAGAGCACGGTGTAGTCTTTACCGTTTAAGTAGAAGTGCTGCACCACAACAGTCGAGAAACCCACAATCTCATCTGTTTCTGAGTCAAAAATTAAGATCGCACCGCTTTTATTTTCAAAATCATCTACAAAAATAGAAAATCTGGTATTTTCATAATACTGTTCGTAAATGGAATACATCTCTTTTAGTCGATCAGTATCAATTTGCTCTTTTTCAAAATATTGCCCATAAGTTGCGTTTTTCAGGTTCAATTTTGAAATCAGTTTATATGTTGTATTAATCATAATACTTTAATCTCCCACATTCAGATCTGTGAGTTCCGCTCGCTCGTACGGCGATGTTAGAAACTCGTATAAATGTTCTTTTTCTAAGAAGGGATACGTTTTGATATGCCCTATTGTTTTCATTCTTTAAAAAGCTGTCTTTTACTGCTAAAAATTTACATATTCATTTTCTTCCCCCTGTCCATAAAGATGGTTAAAAAGGCGGTCACAAACATAATGATTGCGAGCATGCGTAATAAATCATTAAAGCTCGATGTCAGAGCCTGAAAATGAATGTCGCGATAAATCACACTCAGCGCGATTTGCTGGGCATTTGCACCGACTTCTTGATATTGCGCCGTGAGTTGGTCAAGCCTTTCTGTAAAAATCCAGTTTTGCGGTGTCATCGCCTGATTAATCTGGGTAACATGCATGGCGGTCAGCCAGTCTAAGGATGAGTTAATCAGCGCCAGTCCAACCGCGCCGCCGATATTGCGCATCAGGTTATAAATACCACTGGCATCGGCCACTTTACTAAGTGGCAAAGTGCTCATCGCCAAATGCGACACCACAATTAGGCAGATCATAAGACCAATACCTCGGTAAATTTGCGGCCAAAACATAAAGTCATAATCGCTGTGAATACTGAGGTGCGAATTTAGCCATACACCAAAACCAGCCAGAACCATTCCCACAAATACGGTTTTGCGGGTATCGAAGTTAGGAATAAGCCACGCAAGGAACGGTGCAAAACAGAACATGACAATGCCTGTCACCATCATGACGTGACCAATTTGGCTACTGTTCATTTCACGGACTTGCCCAAGAAACACGGGAATCATGTAACCCAAGCCATACAGCGCCATACCAATCACAAACGTTGTAATTGCACTTAAGGTAAAGTTTTTGTTTTTAAATACCGATAAATCGAGCAAAGGCTTAGGCTGGGTAAAACTTCGAGAGAAGAAAATCATGCCGCCTATCAGGCAGACCATAAAAGCAATACGAACGCCTGTGTCTGCAAGCCAGTCATGTCGTGCACCTTCATCGAGGAAATATTCAAGCCCACCCAAAAACATCGCCATACCGACCAGACTAAACCAGTCCATGCTTTTGATGAGTGAATAGTTCGCTCGGTCGATATTTGGGCCTGAGTAAATGACCGTAGCAATGATAATGCCCGGAATAATATTGATCAGGAACATCCAGTGCCATGAGAAGTTATTGGTGAGCCAACCTCCAATGGTGGGGCCAATCGCAGGCCCTAAAGTACTGATCATGCCAAACATGACCAAAGGCAATGACCGTTTTGGTTCGGGGAACAGTAAATACAACGCCGTCATGGAAGTCGGAATCATGCCGCCGCCCATAAAGCCTTGAATGCCACGGAACACCAGTAAACTTTCCAAGTTCCATGACAAAGCACAAAGTAAAGAACTCACCGTAAAACCAATTGCACAGATGGTGTAATACACCCGTGTTGAAAGCACCCGCGAGACAATACTCGACATTGGAATTGCAATAATTTCGGCTATTAAATAAACCGTTTGTACCCAAGTGACTTCATAACGACTTGCACTCATGCCAGCTTGAACTTCGTTTAGAGAACTCGCCACAATTTGAATATCAAGAATCGCCATGAAGTTGCCAAAAATCATGGCAGCAAAAATTGCCCATGCAGTTTTTGCAGGAAACCTCCACTCGGCTTCAACATGCTTATTCATTTTCTTATTACCTAAAATTTTTATTAAGTTCTTAGGTCAACGGTGGCACTCACCGACATTCCAGGTTTTATCAAATCAATATGTGGGCTTGAATCTATGGCAATACGTACAGGAATACGCTGTACAACCTTGTTAAAGTTGCCCGTTGCATTGTCCGGTGGCATGAGTGAAAAAGTTGCACCTGAAGCTGGTGAAAAACTCTCAATTTTTCCGGTATAGGTGAGGCTCGGATAGGCATCAAGTTTTAACTTCACCTTCTGACCAACATGCATTTTTTCAATTTGGGTTTCTTTAAAGTTCGCTTGTACATACAAACTGTTTTCAGGAATGATCGCCATTAAGCGGGTTTGTGGAGAAACACGTGAGCCTTTTTGAATTGCAAGGCTACCGATCTTACCGCTCACAGGACTCACCACTTTTGAAGAAGCTAGATCGACCTGATAGAGATTCAAATTTGCATTGGCACTTTGGATATCTGCTAAAAGCTGTGCTCGACTCGCTTGTAAACTCCCCAACTGAGCTTCTGCTGCATTTACGGCGGCTTGCGCTTTGCTGAGCTGTGCTTGAGCTGTTAAATATTGAGACTGAACACCCTCAAAGTTTTGACGGGTAATCACGCCATCTTTTAATAAGTCTTGATAACGCTCAAACTCTTTTCTTAAGCGAGTTAAATCGGCTTGTGCTGCAACTACGCCACTATTTGCTTCTGTAATTGATGACTTGGCAGACTTTTCATTTTGTTGTTGTACACCGAGTGCGGCTTCTTTCAAGCTGACCACAGAACGGGCTTGATCATAACGAGCTTGATAATCGCGGTGATCTAATACCGCTAAAGTTTCCCCTTTTTTTACCACCTGATTATCATTAATTAATAACTCCATCACTTCGCCTGAAATCTTTGGCATCACCCAAGTTACATCGGCTTGCACATAAGCATTATCAGTAGATTGATAAAATCGGTATACAAAAAAATAATATACGATACCAGCAATTAAAAATAACAACAGGACACTAAAAACCCCCCATGTTATTTTCTTTCGACTTTGGAAATTAGTATCAGTTTCTAGCTGAGCTACGTTATCCATATTCATTCCGCTTATTTGTAATATTCGATTTTTTATTTAAGCCAATAAAATTATTGGTTTCTTATTTACGTAACTTTTCACTTGGTTTTATTCAATGAATCGTGACAGCGTAAAATTTGGTGCAAATTATGGTTCTGAAGTTAATTAAATATCATTGACCTCTTTGCCATATATTTTTTCTATTTATGTCAATAAATCATGTTATATAAACTATATTTAAAAAATATTTAATTCTAATTACGATAGATTTCTCTTAATAAATCGATTTAAAAATCAAACATAAATATTTGTTAATTAACAAATTACCAAAATTATTTATATTTTATTCAAAACTCCAAATCGGTTAATTTATTGCAAAAATGTTAACAATAAGTTTTATTGTGTAATATTTAAGTATTATTAATTAAAATAACATGTAATTTAAAAATGAGTTAACAATCAAAATTTTTATACTTATACATATAGAATATATATAATTTATAAATATTATATTTTTTAAAAACAACAATAAGAAATCTAACAAAATCATTAAAGATGATAAACGGTAATTTTTAATAATTAAGTCACTCTACCGAGTAAAGTGACTTATATTTTTCCAGATAAAATAAAAGCAGAAACTATCTCAAACCCATTATTTAAAAGCAAAAACAAACCTTTAAAAATAGTAGTTTAAGTGATTTTTTATTGATTTAAACCTTTGAAAATTTTTTCTAAAGTTATTCCAATAGCAAGTATTTCACTGTCCTGATGAGCTAAGCCATCTATTTCTAAACCAACTGGCAGTTTTGATTTCGCCCCCTTTCCAATAGGTAAACTCAGCCCTGGTATTCCTATATTACTGCCGGGATCTGTATTTCGCATGAGGGTCTGGAAAGTTTCAATTGAATAAACTTGTTCATTTGCTAGTGGTGCCACAATTGGTGATGTTGGGAATAATAAAGCATGTAAGTTATGCGCTTTAAATGTGTTTTGATAGAGTTCAAGCAATTGTGGCCGAGCTTCGCTAATCGCTTTTTCATACAAAGGTAAAACTGGAACAAGTTGCCCCGTCGGATCTAGAGTTAGCTCAGGAAGAATATTCAGTTTAAAAATTGCCTGTACATCTGGGCTTGAGATCTGATCGACTACAGCCTCTATGGTCAAATTTACATGATGATCTTTCAAATATTGAATTAGGTCATATTTGCCTTCATAGATGGCCACAGGAAATGAAATAGCTTGATTGAGTTGTTCTAAATTTGGCATATCGACCGGAATAATTTCGACTCCTGCACTTTTTAAAAGCTCAAGCGCAATACGAGCCTGCTCATAAACATCTTCGTCTAAATTATTCCAAAAATATGAATTGATACCGAGTCGAATTTGATGAGGCTCAAATGGTTCTTTTCTTGGTTCTTGAGTAATAAGCTCATCAATTAAAATAACATCAGATACGGTATGAGCTATTGGGCCAGCGGTATCGCGAGTATGTGAAATTGGGGTAATACCTTCTTGTGAATATCGTCCTACTGTTGGACGAAAACCTACACAACCATTTAGGGCACTTGGCAGTCGAATAGAAGCACCTGTGTCTGTACCCATAGCAATCGGAACCATGCCCGCTGCAACAGCCACCGCACTGCCCGAAGAAGACCCACCAGCAATGTGTAACGGGTTTACAGCATTTCGTGTACCCACAACGCCTTCTATATGCATGGCAGTATTATAACCTGTTACCCCAAAGGCTAATTCGTGCATATTGGCTTTACCAACAATGATTGCACCTTGATCAATAAGCTTTTGAATAACGGGGGCAGAAGTTTGAGGTCTAAATTGAGCTAAAGCTGGCGTACCTGCACTATTGGGAAAACCTGCAACATGAATATTGTCTTTAACCGCAATTAAAATACCCATCAAAGCTGGACATGGTTTTCCACTCAGTAGGTATTTATCCCAATATTGAGCTTGTTGAATTGCTGAAGCTTTATCTGTGCTAATAAATGCATTTAAAGATTGCTGTTTTTCAATATTATCGAAGTAATGATGCACAAGCTCTTCACAAGATACTTTTCTTTCATGAATGAGTTTAGTAATGATATCTACTGAAGCGTTTGATAAATCGAGTGATTCGATCCCATTATTTTTTTCATTTGTATTTAACATAGTAACTTAGAATCCATTTAAGTTGTAATTTTAGGAACTTAGTATAAATTGCTCATTGATTCGCATCCTCAAATTTGAGGATTGCTTAAACTTTAATGTCGAATGAGCAAGGCCATTTCAGTGCGATTATTGCAGCCGATTTTTCTCATAGAATTGTTCAAATGAGTCCTTAATGTAGTAAAGCTAATACCAAGTAAATTTGCCACCTCTTTATCACTTAAACCTTTAATTACCAAGCGAACCACTTTTTGTTCACGCGAAGTCAAACCGTATTGACTTGATAAATTAGTTGGTAAGGCTTGGGTAAAATAAGGTTCAAGTAGGCTTAATATTCTTTTTTCACGTTCACCAAACATGTCAGCGTCTTTCGCACGCCAAATGCGTAAATCACCAATATCCATACCGTTTCGGACAAAATAAATATTGATGCCATGATACAAACCATAGGCACTCAAAAACTCATTGTAATAGGGTGTTTTTTTCAGGTCTGCGAGAGGCATAACCTCATTTACAAAGGTTGGTTTTTGACGTTTACGAAGCTGTACAGTAATCGGATCATCAAATTGCCAAACACACTCATAGTCCTCCATCGCTTTTGGGTCGATTTTCCATATAACGCCTTCTCTCGATAAGTTATTGGTTGAATCCCAAATATAAGATGCCGCGAAATCAGCCCGTAATAAGATGGCAATATCTGCAAGGATATTTTCACGTAAATTGTATTGCCCTTTCCCTGAGCCAAGTTTCCATAATATTTCGGAGAACAATGTAAACTCAGATGGGCTGAAATCCTTTTCTAAAAGTGCGGTCATTGTTTACCTATACAACGAAATCCAACGAATTTTAAGAAGATCGGTTAAGCGCTTCCTTTGAGCTTATTCTTATTACTAACTCCATCCTTTTCTATAACATTTATATGCAAATATTAAAATAATTTTAAAGCATACTGCCTACTTAAAAATATTTCTTTCTTAAAAGCGGCTATTAGTAAAACCCTGAAAACTCAGGGCTTTGAAAGCCTTAAATACATAAAAATAAATTTAGCTCAAATGTATTATTTTTTACATTCAGATAGATACTTTTCAATCATGAAATTGACTATATCTGTTTCACCACGAGCCTCCCTAGTTTTTTCAGTATTGTAAGTTTTCCAAACTTCATCCCAATGGTCTTTAATATATTTGACCATACATTCCTTGTAAGGATTTGGTGTATTTTCATGAATATGCGCTAAGAATTTGTCTTGATGCTTAGCGGTGGAATTGGCACAACCAAATAATGAAATCATAAGAACTAATCCTATACTTAAATTCTTCATTTTTTAATAATATATCCTTCATCAACTAATGGATCTTTATCTTTAGGTTTTAAACTCCAACCTTTGATTAAATGAAATCCTTCCGAAATAACACCTTTTCCTGAAGCCTTCCCTGCAAGAGGATAAATAATTTCAGGTTTAGCAAATTTTGATTTCTTAAAATTATAATGCCACATATAGGGATTTATAACATTTAAAGTAGGGATACCAGCTTGCTTTATAGCTCCAGTCCCATCCGGTAAATTACTAATATATTTACTTAAAATATCCCTAGCTGTTTCAGCACAAGTATCATTTATCCAAGCTGTATACTTTTGGTCGCCAGAAATGATTTGTTGACGTACTTGATTAGCTTCAGCAATTATTTTTTTAGCTGAATCTTCGTTAACCACTATTCTATAAAGCGTTGCAGTTTCCCCAATTCCATAATCAGGTGTTCCTGGCCGACTACTAGCATATCCATCTTTGATAGGGGCACCAGTATTCCATTTGTTTGGTGCTTGGCTATTTCCTTTATTAAACCATCCACTTTTTCCTGCACCAGATGGCCCAAAACTAAAAAAGACTTCAACAATATCATTTTTGGTAACGTAAAAAAAAGCATGACCATAATCAATATCTAGCAATTGTGTTCGCTCATTACTTTTTGAAACCCAACCATTATCACGTTCAACAAAAGCATCAGGATAGTTAACCTCAAAACCAATGGTCACAATATATTTATTTAAGACGACAGAAGTTGTAGGTTTATCATTTGCTGTTCTAACTTTCTGGAATTTCTTATATTTAACTTCATTTTCGGCCATAATTATTTCAACCCTAACTGCTCCATTTTTTCAATAGCATCAGCACCATAAAAAACTCTCAATTCAGTATTTTCAGCATAAAAAACTCGTTTAGTTAAGCCCTCTTTATTTGTTTTACCTATATGTGCTTGATTATTTTGATCTAAAATTAAATATTCCGTATTTTCACATGGATTATTATTTTCATCTATAACTTTAAATTGATGGCTTTCTTCATGAGGTACAAATGTTGGTAATACACGAGCTTTTACAGCGACTTCAGCACCACTTTTGAAAATATGTTGACCAGCTTGATATAAAATTTTTCCACCTGTTGAAATCATAATACCTTGCTTATTTATTACAATACGTGAACCACCAGCCATTTTTATTCTCTATAATGTAATTTTGTGTCTAGAATAACACATCTTTTTAAAATTCAAATAATGTATATCTATGACAATGATTATATCCGCCCACTTAGGGGATTTTATCTTGATTTCAGCAGACAAACGGGCAATGATCTTTGACTTGGAAACAGGGGCAATGCGCGTATCAAATAATGATGAATCAAAAATAGAATTATGGTGTAGAGGCGCTATCGCAGGAACTGGTGATACCGTATTAATAAATAGAATTATGAATTACTTTAAGAGTTTAAATCCAACTGATCTAAATCTTTACCAATTAAGTATAATTCATAAAGAAGTTGAAAGAAGATTAATAGAAGGAATACCAAAAGAGGTACTAATTAATACTACAATAATTTTTTCAATATATAATGGCTGTGAAACTTCTTTATATACTATACCAATTGAGCAGTTTTTTAAGAAAATTGATATAGAAGGTATACCAATTATTCGCTCTAGAATATATGAAGTTAAAGAGTGGACAATAGATATTTGTTGTTTTAACCTTCCATCTGATTTAAGCAATTTTCAGAATTTTCAATGTAATTTGAAAAGTTTATTAAATTTTGATAACGAAATTGATTTTATTAACTATTACATCGAACAATTAAAAAAACTTTTTGCAATTCATTCCTTAATTGATTCTAGCATAACACCTTCATTTGACCTTTATCTTCAATCTTGTGAAACTGGGAAAAATTTGGCGTTACATGTTAAAAACTATAATTTAAACTAATCTATTGATGTTTAACTTAAAATATTTACTATAATTTTTGACTTCTATTAGCTTATACACCGCTTTTTAATTTGAACTATCGTTGTGCTTAAGATGGAATGCAAATCTTAAGCTTCCACACCTAAATACCAATTTTTCCAAGAACTGGTTCCTCTGATTTCAAGAGGCACAGTTGGAATGAGTTTTTCTTTTAATATTTCAGTTTGTTCAACAGCTTTAGCAAGTCTTGCTTTGACCGAATGAATACATTCACGGTCACCAAATTCACAGCGGTCTAAAGTTGTTCCACCACAAGGCCCGTTGGCTAAACCTTTTGGACACGTTTCAGGGCAAATATATAAAGTATCGCTTAGGCGACACTGACCACAGCTTTCACAACCCACTAAGCTATGTTTACTCAGTACTTCTGTTTTAAGTAATACTTTAGCGACCAAAGTATTTTCCCAAAAAGACGCTTTAAAAATAAACCGTCCAATACCTTTAGCAATTTTTGAACCAAACATTGCTTCATGCATAACATGCAGTTGGCGATATTTAATGATTTGTTTAGACGTTGGCTGACGCGAAAACCGAGCAATTTCAGGCGAAAACTCTTTACCTTTAGTGACTTGCCAAAGTGAATTCCAAAGCTCTTCTAAAGCTTTAAGCTCCAGATGTCTGTATTGCTCGACGTAGCTTTCAAGCAGCATTTGCTCCTCTGGCTTATGGCAGGCAGATAAGTGAATTCCTGCAAATCCTAAGTGTTTACATATCAAAATTTGCAAAGCGCAGCGTAAATAAACTCGGTCGGTATGCCCTGCCTGTTTTTCATCTGCCAAGACTTTTAGCATGTGGGGAGTAATTACAATACCTGCAACTTTATGCTTCACCATAAAATTGGCACGACCTAAAGTCAGTGGCATGACGCAAGCCAGTATTTGCTGTGAATAATTGTTTTTGGTTAAAAATGCTTTGGCTTGTTTTAAAGCTTCAATGTCATAGCCCAATTGGGTAATGATAAAGTCAGCACCTGCTTTAATTTTCTTATGTAGTTTTAAATACTGTGCATCACGCTCAGCTTCAACATATTTAAATGGGTTAAAAGCAACCCCAATACGAAACCCGCCATGTTGCTTGGCAGCCATTACGGCGTTTACGGACTCTAAGTAACGACTACGAGGCTGCCCATCTCGACCATTATGGTGTTCTTTGAGTTTATCACCTGTAAGCAATAACAAGTTTTGAATATTGGCTGCTTGAGCTTGTTCTAAAAATTGCTCGAAGTCTTGTATATCTCGGGCCTTACCTGAAAAGTGTAAGACTTTATCGATTGAGTCCGGATAACTTATGCTGGCTTCAAGCGGAGCAATATCATGATCTGAATGTACGCGATCTGCCAATGTCATTGCAGCCGGATATCCTGCAAACTCATGTTTCACAGGATAAATTTCATGCAGTGAAGTGAGATATTCCACCAACACAAAAAACTGATTTTGTTGGAAGCAGGGAGAAACGTGTGACATAGGCAAAGTGCTGATCAAAAGATGACATCAATCATAAGCGCGGCATTATAAATCAAAGTGCATCAAGATGCGCTAGTCAGAAAGCTCATTGTTTTGCTTATCTTCACCCTCCTTATTTCTGGGTAATTCGAGTGAGCGTGGAAATATAAAATCAAAAGAATCGAGTGCGTAGCGGTAAAGCTGAGCTGGGCGTTTTCCCACAATTTTACTGTGATTGGTTTCTTCAACTGCACCTGCTTCTATCATACGGCGTCTAAACGCTTTTTTATCTAACGATTGCCCAAGAATAATTTCATAAATAGTCTGTAGCTCGGTAAGTGTAAATAATTCAGGCATCAGACTGGCTGGTAATGCGGTATAGCGGGTTTTATTGGTTAAACGCTCTAAAGCTAAGCTGAGCAATTCATTATGATCAAACGCCAATGCTAAATCTTGTGCTTTTGCTACAGACACCCATTCGCTGTACTCAGCCAAAGCTTGGTATTGATAGGCATTAAAATCAATTAAAGCAAAATACAAAATCGTCACAGCCCAGCCACGCGGGTCACGTTTGGCATTGCCGACAGAAGCAACTTGTTCCAAGTAAGGTGAAGCAATTCCTGTTTTTTCGACTAGCTTACGATAGGCTGTGGCCATCAAATCTTGGTCATAGGTTAAATCGGCAAAACCACCCGGTAAAGCCCATTGGTCTTTGGCTGGAAAGTTGGGTCGCTTAATGAGTAATACCTGCAACTGACCATTAAATACCGAGAAAATAGCCATATCGACCGTGAGTAAAGGTGCGTCATAATCTCGGCGATCATAACTGGCAAGGAATTCTTGTTCAGTTTGAATAGTCACGTTCAGCCTCTCAATAAAAATGATGAGCCGATACACATGCAACGGCTCATCTAAACTCAATTATGCGATGGATAAACGCTCGCGAATTTGATCCAAAGTACACTCATATTGAAGTTTACCATTTTCAAAGACTGTTTTAAGTGCTCCGCCTTGTTCTTGTTCGGCTGTTTGCTGATCAAACAAGGTAAAACCATTTTCACTTTCTTCGATGCGTAAAAGACCTTTCGCAGATTTTTTCACACCTGAGTCAGTAATTGGGTCTTTAAACAGCTCGCGTCCTACACCATTTACTTGCCCCCAAGTCGCTTTCACAGCAAATCCAAAGGTATCGCGAGTTAAATAGTTATAGGTAAAGCTGCCTATACCAAACACCAAGTTGTTTGAAGCAAAGCCTTTGACTTCTAATCCTTCTAAAATACGCTGTGCACGTTCTAAAGTAATCGAGTCGCCATAAATTAAACCGACACGTTCATTCAGTACTTTATAGCCTTGGTCTGTGGTTGTACCACTAAACACTTCCCATAAACATTCAACTGCGCCTTTGTAGGCTGGGCTACCGACTTCGGCGTCTGGGTCACCACAAATAATTTTGACAGGGTCACCAGAGTCTGGTCGGAAAACCAATTTAGCCAAGCCTAAAGCATTGGGTTGTCTTGCCAAAATTTCAGATTTTAAAACCACAGTAAACTCGGTAATCACTCGCCAAAAATCCCATGTATCAGACACAATACTGACAACACCAGACGGATAAAGCTCACAGATTAAACGCTTAAATGTTTCTAGCTCACTGTTTTCTGTGCCCATACACATCACACTGTGTTCGGTCGCTGGTACAGATATCCCAATCACACCTGTGGCATTGTAATATTCTTCTGCGTAGTCAATTGAAGCAACCGAGTCTGTTCCAATAAAACTAGTTAAGTGCCCCACACCTGATTGTGCAGCATCATAAATTCCACTCATACCACGGCTACTAAAATCGTGTCCTTGCACAGGTACAAAATCGAGTGGTGCGCCAGTTTTTAAAGCATATTGAGTTAATAAGCGTTTGTACTCATAGGCAATTGTGGCCGTAGTACAGCTTTTCCAAAGCTCAGCACTTAATACAGTTTCAATATAGTTAGTTAACCAAAAGAAACGTGGGTCAGTGTTAATCACGGTGAGCACAGGTACACGCATATTGACGCGGCTGCCTTCTGGCAAGGCTTTAATGCGTAATGGTAAATATCCCAAGTCGTGTAACGCTTCAATGTGATCAACCGGTACAGCACCTTCACCTAATGAACTATCCATACGGCGTTTATATGCAGCCACAATTTTTTCTTTAGGCTGTTTGAAAAAGCCTTCATTCCATGTATCTATTAAAAAGTGTTTGATAAAACCCTGAAGACCAAAGAACACAACTTTATCGTCAAAGTCAGGTAGCATTTTTGCGAGTCGAGATGAACGCGGCGTAAAGTTGGCGTATACATACTCTGTACCTGCTGGATACTGACGTCTGTGATCAGCTTTATAAAAATCGATAGCGTTTAATGGATTAAGTTTAATAGTCATCTTTGTTCTCTTTATTTTGCTGCAAAAGCAATTACTGAAATTTTGTCTGTTGCTTGTTGTGGAAAGCTGTCCGAGGTAAATAGTTGGTCAAGCAATCCATCAAAAACCTCTGTTCCTTTACTGAAAATACCGTGGGTCACGTATAGAACGACCTTATGGCAATTGAGGCGACGCAGTTCTTTGGCAATACCAATAAAGGTTGCGCCGCCGTCGCAAATGTCATCGGTAATAACAGCTGTTAAACCCGATAAATCAGTCGCATGTACATGTGTACCTAAAATTTTGCTAGTCACTGGATCACGCTTTTTATCACACTGAATAATAGTGATGGGTTGTTTGCGCTCCAGATTAAAAGCATCTGCAACCATTTTTGTGCGTGCTTTTGCGCCTTTGTCTGGGCAAACCAGCACTGTTTTTTCATCTTTTAACAGTGTGCTTAGTGCTTCACTCTTAGCAATGATGTCGACTGAACTCACATTTACAACTTCACTAAAAGAAGTATTGGCAGCGAGTAAGGCTGTAGTAACTTCACTATGGCAATCCCAAACAGTCACCTTGCCTTGTTTACCCGCTTTTTTGTCTGCGTTGATGTTAAGTAGCTTGGTCATCACATCGAGTGAGAACGCTTGGCCTACTGCACAAATACGGTCCTGACGAGCGTATGGAAAATACGGAATTTCTAAGTCAACTGTTAACCCCTGATTCAGCAATATATTTTCAAGTAGTAAATAGTCCATCACATCGTGACTTGAGGTCATTTGCGCGCGGACCAATACGTTGCCAGATAGTGAACCTAAGATTGTCTCATCAATCTGAACATGACGCTCTCCACCAGAAAACTGCGTGAATTTCACTGGAATTTCATTTCTTGCCGCATCTAAAAGCTGGATAGCCATATCATCCTCTTTTTGTCTGATGACCTTCGATGAATATATAGTGGCACAAAGCCACTATATATTTCAAGTCTATTTTTCAAACTTTTTTCAAAGCCATTTAAGGCATAAAATTTACGGTTTTAGAGCATTTAGAGATTCAATTTTTAAGAGAAATTATTCTTCAATTAATTGAAATAAAAAGTTAATTTACAAAAATCATGACTACTACAACTATTATTAAAAGTAGCGGATACAATCTTGCCCGCCATAAATCAGGTAGTTTTGAGATAAATTTTTCTGAAAAATATAGCCCGATCCATGTTCCAGCAACTAAGAATAAAGCAGCTTCAAACCAGATTAGACCGATAAATCCACTAGGTGCCCATGTAGATTGCCAAAGTGACAACACACAATAGGTTAGCGTTGCAGTTAAAGACAAAGGCAGCGTGAGAATATTTGCAATAGCCGCAGCCTCTGCCATAGAACTACCCCGCCGCCGCAACAAAGGAACTGTCATTACACTGCCACCCACACCTAAAAGTGCTGCAACCCAACCAATTATTCCGCCTTTAATGAGTTCACTGTTTTGACCATAGTTTTGCGTTTGTCTTGATGCCACCATAAAGCCTGGTCGGTAATAACAATCAATAATGGTTATGAATACATAACCCATAAATATCCAGTGAAGCCAGTTTCCATTAAATAGTGAAGCCATTACCGCACCAACAACTCCACCAAATGCGATACCACCCCATAAAAAATTGATCTTTAGCCAATCTATGTGTCCCGAACGATAGTGCCGAAAAGTTGCAAAACTTGCCGAGCAGAGCATGACAAAAGCTGATGTAGCTACGGCGATTTGCATCGCATGTACCCCAACCATACTTTCGCTACTGTAATTTTGAATAATGACTGTATAAAGCAAAGGAACAGCAACAAAACCGCCGCCAAAGCCAAATAACCAAGTGGTAACTCCTGAAAGTAGTCCAAATAAAAATAGCTCATATAGCATCGTTATCTTCCTCACATTTATAGAGGCATGATATAAAATAGCTCTATGGCAAACTAACGTAGAAAAGCCATCTTTTTATTTATTTCAGACAAAAATATATGCGTAATATTCCAATTAACGATGTAGACCATCTACCACAAGTGGTTTTAGCGTTAGGATCGGACTATCCTGCTGATACTTTGTTAGATACGCATAGCCATCGCCGTGCTCAGTTCTTATATGCACCCGAAGGGCTTATGAAAGTTGAAACTGAAGATGGACAATGGCTCGTGTTACCGTACAGTGGCGTATGGATACCCGCAGGCAAACCACATCAGGTATGGCTATCTAAAGTCAGTACTTATAGTTTGTATATAGAAGTAAGTAATGCCCCAAGACAGGCAAACTATTGCGAGGTCGTGCAAGTTTCACCGCTAATGCATCAGTTGCTGATTCAAGCAAATCAACTGCCTGTTGACTACCAACGTTCAGGCCGTGACGGCGCTGTTATCGATTTATTGTTATATGAATTAGAAGCTGCACCAGCCCTGCATCTGTTTATTCCATTGCCTCACAACACATTACTATCTAATCAGTGTGCTGAGTTTATGGAGCATCCCGATATTCATAGCAGCCCTAAAGATTGGGCACATGTCCATAATAAAAGTGAGCGAACATTTCACCGCTGGTTTAAGTCAGAAACGGGCATGTCATTTCAGGCTTGGCGTAATCGAGTCTGCATCATCTATGCTTTAAATGCATTAAAAGCAGATATCTCGATTACTGAAATTGCCTTTAGTTTGGGCTATGAGCACTCGGCAGCATTTACTGCAATGTTCAGTAAAATTATGGGTTATCCACCTACCCATTTTCAAAAAAGATTTCATACGCATAATAAAGCGCTATAAAGATTTACTCATGTGAATGGTGTCATAGGTCTCGATCCACTCACGGTTAATGACATCAAAGCCTTGTAGACGCCAAAACTTTTCAGCCGCTGGCAAAAATGGATGAGTGTGCAAATACAAAGTCGTAATTTCATTGTTTTTTGCATGGCTAAACAACATGTCACATAGCTGAGTTGCGATACCATTACGGCGGTATTCAGGCAATACAAACAACTTAACCACTTCCACTGTATTAGATGGCAAATTTAAATCAAAACGATGGTCATACGCCCGATATGCAATAGTGCCAATAATACGGTTTTTATCTTTTACGGTAATAAAGCAACCTAATGGATCATTAACATAATATTGCCCAAAATTTTTTAAATCTTTGGGAACTTGCCCATGATAGATTTCTGGGAATAATAAATGTCTTGTATAAAGTGCAAACTCTACAGCAGATGCATAGTCTGATTTGTCTGCTAGATGATAGTGAAAAGTCATATTTATAGCCAAGAATGGTCAGGGATAACAATGGTTTTGTCTTGAATCATGGCTTCATGGAACTCAACATCATAGACACTTTTTAAAAACTTCGGATCGGTGATTCGTGTTTTTGACTCAGGCTTAACTACTTCGTGTTGGCGCATAAAAAACAAATGATCTGCAAATAAAAAAGCCAAATTAGGATCATGCATAATTGCAATCACTGTAAAATTTTGCCGCGACAACTGACGCAATTTTTTCATTAAATAAGACTGGTAATAAACATCGAGATGATTGGTTGGCTCATCAAGCAAAATCACTTTGGGTGCTTGCACTAAAATTCGGGCAATCATAACCAATTGCCTTTCACCACCTGATAGTTCTGTATAAGGACGGTCACGTAAATGCTCAATATCTAAATCAAGCAAAGCTTGATCTACACGCTCCCAGTCTGATTTTGAAGGTCTATATCTGCTAAAAGCGGAACGTCCCGTAATAACTACATCTTTAACTAAAAATGGAAATACGGTTTTATGAAACTGTGGTAAAAAGCCAAGTAACGCAGCCCGATCTTTACCTTTAAAGTCTGATAATGGTTTTCTAGAGTAACGGATCAACCCATCTTTTACAGGTTCTAAGCCAGCCATCAATTTAAAAAGTGTCGATTTTCCACAGCCATTGCGCCCTAAAATGACGGAAAACTGATTTTCAGGAAACTCCAGATGAATATTTCTAAGAACCTGTTTGTGCCCATAGGCATAATTTAACTGATCAATTTGAATCATGCCCAATGAGTCCTCTGTGTTTTCATTAATAATAAGAAAAATGGCGCACCAAGTAGCATGGTAAAAATACCAATTGGTATTTCAAAGGTTAGTAAAACCCGTGAAAAGTTATCAATCATGAGTAGGAAACTACCGCCCAACACCATATTGGCAGGAATGCTGTAGCGGTGATCTGGCCCCACCAATATTCTCACAATATGCGGCATAAAGAGTCCATATAAACTAATAATGCCAGCAGCAGCTACAGAAGTTGATGTACATACAGTCACTAGTACAATTAAAAGAAGCTGTTCCCAACGTGGATTAACACCCACCGCCTGCGCTTCTTCAGCACCGAGTGCCATTAAGTTTAAGCGCCAACGCATTGCAAATAATCCGAGAAGGCCAATACAAATAGGGGTGGTGTTTCAAAAAGTATGCTGACATTAAATGAAGCCATTATTGATGTAAAAAAAGGTTAAGTCGAAAGCTTTAAAATGGTTTTCAATCTTTTTTGAAAAATTACAACTCCTTCTAAAACCACGCCTAATTCGATGCCTTATTTTGCAATTATTACCTTCAATACCTACAGTAAAAAATTTACCAATACTTTGCTTGCAGTTTTTAAAAGCAGTTATGAAACTGTCCCAATGATCACTTGCAATTCGGGTGTAGTGAATACCTAATTGTTTAAGCTTTGTTTTCAATCGTTGAACTGTAGCTAAGTCTCTTTTACCCCAAACATAAGCAACAATCTCACCTGTTTCTCGATGGTAGGCGTAAATAAGCCATTGTTTATTATTTTTATTTCCCACAAAAGTCCAAAACTCATCAACTTCAAGAGACTCATAATGACTTTGTTTAGGCTGAATTTGGTAGGTCGATTCGGTTAAAGTACGTAAAACTTTACCGATACTGATTCGCTCAACTTCAGCGATATCTCGTATACCACTACCTCTGACCATCAACTGTAATATTTTTCGAGTAATGCCTGAATTACATCCTAGATAGCTCAGAGCATGGTCACCAATAAACTGACGTTTACAGTCTTTGCACTGATAGTTTTGTTTCCCATCTACTTTGATGCCATTTTTCTTTATACTGTCACTGAGGCAGGTTGGACATTTGATTTCTAGAGTTATTCGCATTTCTCTATTTTATCAAAATTCAACCTGCTTTGTTTCAGCATACTTTTTGAAACACCACCCAAATAGGAAGTACGGCGTATTGAACCTTTTGCCAAGATGCCTGATGTAAGTTGCCCATCGTCCATTGCACAATGGCTTGTAATTTAAATGGATCACTTAGATATTGAATAACTGTAAGTCCTGCCAAAAACAGCCCCGACACAATCATGCCGGATAAAATTACCATCACTAAAGACGTCTGGCTTTCATGTTTTTGATGTGCAAATAAATACGTTAAAGCAACAGCACATACGCCAAAAATAAAGGCGGATAGATTTGACGAAAGCCAATTTAAAGAAAGTGCCAAAGCTGCACCAAACGCGGCACCAGAAGAAATACCGAGTACATACGAGTCAACCAAAGGGTTACGAAACAATGCCTGTAAACCGTTACCCGCTGTTGCTAACGCAGCTCCCACCATAAATGTCAGTAAAATTCTGGGTAATCTGACATTGACTAGTATGTTTTGCATCAGCCTAAATTGTTCAGCATCAAAATATGGCGTACCAAAGACTGCTTGAACACCCCACCGCAAATAGTCCCATGCACTCAAGGTTTGAGTTGGCCCGATGAGCAAAGAGATAAAAATCATGATGAAAGGTAACGGGTAAAACCAATAATATTTCAGTTTTTGCATATTCATTGCACCAACGCTTTGGCAAGGTGCTCACCATACAACTTGGTTAAAATACGCTGTTGTAAAGCACTTACTGGTAAATCGGACTGTTCAGGGTAAATGCTGTGGTTCAAATAAATCGCCGTAATAATGATTTTGATGGTATGGGGGTTATAAATAAATGCAGGGCTCAAATTAAATACCTTACGGTTTTGTACGGCACTTAAGCCTTGTAATTCTTTGCGTTCATAAATCAATTTTGGGTTGGTATTCCAAAGCACAATATTGTCAGGATTCCATTCAATGAGAGTCTCGGGATTTACATTAGGTTGGTTAGCATTGGTCTGAACAATGTTGTAAGCACCTGCCAGCTCAATAAAATCATTGGTAATAGACTGACGTCCTGAAGTGGAAAAAATTCGCCCACCTGACCACGCATAGTAAATCGATTGCTTATTTGGCTGACGTGCTGTTTTGGCTGTGACTTCTGCCATAATTTCATCAGAAAAACTCAAAATTTCTTGAGCTCGCTTTTGAGCACCGCTCAGAACAGCAATTTCAGATAGCTCTTCTTTCACTTGCTGGTAAGTGCCAGACTCCATTACATATACAGCGATACCAAACTGTCGTAATAATGCGATCGTTTGGGTCTGCCCGCTCCCCAAAATTACTAAATCGGGTTTCAACAATACGAGACTTTCAATATTGGTTGCATTGGCACCTTGTGAAGGCGTTGCAAGCTGTTTATTGGCAATGCGTTGATCTATTTTTGAATAGGCGTTAAATAATAAAGGTTGAATGTATACTTCAGCTGGTATGCCAATCACTTTATGGCCTTGCCCTAGCATATATAAGCCATCTAAACCTGACTCAAATAGAGAAACAATTCTTTGCGCTGGCTTGGCTACACACACTTTTGTATTTGTACTATCAAAAACGCATATCGAATGAACTGCTAAGTTTTCTTTAGTTTTTCTACTTTGTTCAGATGAAGAACATCCACATAGAATGAGTAAAGTGAGTATTGAAGCCCAAAACCTCATTACACCTCTCCATGCACAAATATGGTGCAAAATAAAAAGATGTACTTATTTGGTGCAATTTTCATGTGAAAAAAACACCATAAGAGAGCAAAACGGTTTGAATCATCATTTATATGGGGTGCAAATTAAATGTTTAATTAAAGATACAAATAATTAAGCAATAAAAATGCCAGAATTAAAAAATAAATTTACCCATCAATCGGTTGTCATACTTGTTTCAAGTCAGAAAAAATATTTATGGGCTTTCATACTTCTCTAATAATGAGTTAACTAATACCAGTTATTTTAAAATCTAATTGAGTAAAATATTTAAAAATAATGAGATCTAAAAACATAAAAATTAAAAAAACGAAACACAATACTCAAAAAATATAGTTATTTTCTCATTTTTAATTTTATCAATTAAATAAATAATTAATAATAAACAAAATCTTAGTTAAAATAATAAAATTAAGTTTTTCTAAAAAATTACAACTTTAAAAAGTAAATTAATCTAAAGTTAATATTAAAGATAAATCTTTAATAATGACTATTTCATGTGCTAGATTAATGTACAAGAATTATCCAATTATTTGGAAATTTCTCATACTACAAATAACTTACGAACTATAAGAATATTAAACACGACAAGGATTTTAAACCATGAAAAGAAATTATTATATATTAGGCACTCTTTTATGTGGCATGAGCTTAGCAACACATGCCGACTCATTACGAATGAGTGCCACGGAGTTTGCAAAAGACCCAGCTAAAGTAAGCGCACTGCAAAAAGGTCTGGAAAAAATGCGAGCAAATAATAATGCAAATCCATTATCTCCGGAGTTTCGTACAAGTTTTAATTATTGGGCAAATACTCACGGCTATTTTGGTACGGGTACACATGGCACTGATAAAACTACATATCTTAAAAACCGTATGGCAGGTTGCTTACAAGATAATAGTCAAGCCTTGTGTGATAGTTACTATAAACATATTCAAAATTCTACAGTTCCAAAAGATGGCTTTACCGATGAAGTTTGGGGTACATGCCAACATGGCAATCTAAACTTCTTACCTTGGCACCGTATGATGCTTTATTTTTACGAGCGAACAGTGCGCAAATATGTTGGGCAAGATTACTCTCTTCCTTATTGGGACTATTACCAAGAAAAAGCGGCTAATGGAAAAGGACTAGCCCTGCCTCAATTGGTTCGAGGTAAACAAGCAGGTAGTTTATATGACCAGTTCCGTACACCAGGTTTAAATGAGAATATCAGCGCTATAGATCCAGACGATGCCAGCGCTGCCCAAGCATTTAAATGGAATGACTTCACATCATTTTCCAACCAGTTACAGTCTCAGCCTCATGGTGTAATGCACTGCGCGGTAGGTAAAAACTGTGTGCTGCCAGATATGGGATTTGTACCAATTGCAGGTTTAGACCCTGTATTTTATATGCACCATGCCAATATCGACCGCTTGTGGCAATGTTGGCTAAATAAAAAAGCCAATGGACAACCCATTACACTTGAGTGGGCAAAGAAAAACTTAGGTATGCCAGATAGCTGGTATAACACTCGATACACCTTTGCAGACGAAAACGGCAATAAAGTCACCATGACCATTGCTGATGTATTTACCCCTGGTAAAATTCCGGTGCGTTATACCAATGAAAATGCATGTAAAGTTCAAGCACCAGTTATGAGTAGTCAAGCAGGAAAAGTAAATCTATTCAAAAAGGCGCATAAACCAGTCAGCAGTAATAAAACCATTCAACTGATGGGTGTAAGTCAAAAAGTAGCTTTAGCGCCTCAAACCACAACGTTCTTAAAAAGTGCTAGTCAACTTTCCCAAACTACACTTTCATCAGGACAAACTTATTTAATCTTAGATAATGTACAAATGGTGGGTAATCCAAATCTAACTTATAAGATTTATTTATCTACTAAAAATAAACCTGACCAAAAAATTTATGTTGCCACAATTAACTATTTCGGTGTGTTAGATCATAGCCACGGCGGGCATGCGAGCAATGGTGCTATGGGTGAATTGGTCTATCAAGTCAGCGATCAAGTTAATCAATTAGGCGTACCTGCTGAAGACTTAGAGGTTCAGTTTGTTGCTACCGATTTAACCCTTAACCCAGTGAAGCAAAAGGTAAGTTCTCAAGGACTGAGCATATCTCAAGTTCGCTTAGAAACTTCAAAATAATAATTAAGGGAGAGGCCTGATTTTTCAGGCCTATATTTATTATGAAAATAGCTCATTTAATATTATGTACCCCTCTAACGTTAGTGAGTGGGTATGCCTTAGCAGAGGAGTCTTCTGACCGTATATTAGAAGACCCTCCTGAAATGTCTGTTGCACGTAATCATCAAGCTTTACTTGCGGTACCGAGCCCTACTACTGCCACAACAACCGTTCCGCAAATGCAGTCTTCAAATGAAGCACTGTTTACTTGGGAGGTTAAAAAAACAATAAATAGACTCTGGAACCCAGCAACAAACAGTTATGACAAAGTCATGTTACGCAGCTATCAAGGCACAAATACACAGCCCAATACACCTTATATTGCTCCAACCATTGAGGTGTTTCCTGGTGAAACTGTACGAGCAACTTTAGATAATCAGCTTGATATAGATCCAATAACTCACAGAAAACTTCCTAAAGACCCTAGTTGTACTGGCGATCATTTTGATGTGAATAAACCACATTGTTTTGATGGTACCAATATGCATACACATGGGTTATGGATTAACCCTGCAGGAAATAGTGATAACGTTTTAGTTTCGATTAATCCGGGTGTTAACTTCCAGTATGAATACAATATACCGCCAGATCATCCAGCCGGAACATTTTGGTATCATCCACATCGACATGGTTCAACCGCGATTCAAGTCGCAAGTGGTATGGCGGGTGCGCTAATTATTCGTGGATATCGACAGCCCACACCAAATAAAACAGGTGATTTAGATTTACTCACCTATGGTTTTAAAGAACGAACGCTCGTTTTTCAGCAAATTCAATATGCTTGCTATGATGCTAACGGCAAAATCCAAACTGACTCAAAAGGTAATTATATTTGCCCAAATAATCAAATTGGTGAAATTAGGGATTATCAGGGCTTTGGTGTCGGCGGTTGGGGAAAATCAGGACGATATACAAGCATTAATGGTGAAGTTCAACCTTTCATTACTCAAGCTGTAGCAGGACAAGTCGAACGTTGGCGAATGGTTCATGCTGGTGTGCGCGACAGTATTAACCTGAGCGTTCGTCAAATGCAAAACATCCCTTCTGAACTCGATTTAACACCAACGGGTGAAAAGCAATTATTAAGAGAAAGCTGTACAGGCCCGATTGTAAGTCAACACCTTATTGCAGCCGATGGCTTAACTTTCAAACAAGTCATGGATAAAACAGTCACTGTTTTTCAACCGGGTTACCGTTTCGATGCCTTAATACAATTTCCGCAAGAAGGCCGCTATTGTCTGATTGATGAAGCTGCTTCAGCTTCTGCTAACGTGGACCGTATATCTTCTGAGAGACGCTTACTGGGGATTATTCAAGTCAATAAATCCACTTCAGCACCTCAGTCTTTAACAACAGCATTAAGTAATAATGCAACACGCAATATTGCACCAGATATGCGTCTTGCTGTGCTTCAAGATTTACAACAAAATTTAAAGCTCAGTCATTTTGTTCCTCATCAGGATTTACCGGCAACACCAAATAAACAATTTTTAGAATTTAATATTGATACTAAGGCTAATCCAACTCAATTTCAGGTCGATGGAAAACCATATAAACCAGACCGAATTGACCGTACGCTCGAGTTGGGCAAAACCGATGAATGGATACTCACCTCTAAATTAGCCAGTCATCCATTCCACATTCATGTAAATCCATTTCAGATCGTTGAGATTAAAGATCCTAGTGGAAAAGATGTCAGTGATATCAACGCCGTTGATGACTACGACAAATCCGCTCCACCCGACCCACAATACCGCGGTCTCAAAGGTACATGGAAAGACACCATTTGGGTTAAAAATGTAAAAGGAGCCAGTTATAAAGTCGTTGTCAGAACCAAGTACGAACGCTACATTGGTGACTTTGTATTGCACTGCCATATTCTAGACCATGAAGATCAAGGCATGATGCAAAACATTCGCATTAGCCTTCCAGATGGTAATGGTGGTGTTTCACAGGGACATCATTAACCATAAATCTTTTTCATACAGAATTAAAAAGGCCGCTTCTCGCGGCCTTCGTTTTATCACTTTTATGTAGAACTTTTATTTTCTTGATAATTCATATTCTTTAAAAATAAATTGACTACATATTCAACCCAAATACTAATTTCACTCTCAGATATTAAATAATCAGGATGGGTCAGACATTTTAAATGAGCATCACTTCGTAAAAGCGATAAAAAGATATTTGCCGCAGCTTCAGAGGAAGAACTTAACTCAATTTCTCCTTGTTTGACCGATTTTTCAAGATAACCCGCAATAATATTTGCCAGTTTTTGTGGTCCAAGTTCAAAGAATTTTTCAGATAATTCTGGGAACCTGACTGCTTCAGCAATACAAACCCTAAAAAAAGCCAAACCTGAATGTGACAATATAAAGCAGAGATAAGTTTTACCCATCTCTGTTAAAGCTGAACGTAAATTTTTAGCTTGCGTTTCAACTAAAATAATTTGCTTTTGCATGTTGGTGCATTGACGTTCAATGACCGCAGCGAACATCGCTTCTTTATTTTTAAAACAACCATACATGGTGGCTTTTGAAACACCAGCTTCTTTTTGAATCATGTCTGTCGTTGTGCCACTAAAACCGTGGATCAGAAAAAACTTTGTTGCTGCATCCAGAATTTTTTGATCTTTCTCATTGGCTTTAATGCAATCAGACATACGAACCTACAAATATATTTAGAAATTTCATGATTAGTGTAACTCATCGAAAAGTTCAAAATCGAGAATTGACGTAATTTTAATAAGATAGTACAGTACCGATCGGTACAGTTGAGCTCAATAACTTCTCTATGCAACGAGTTCATTTTTAAAATTTAAGGTAAAAGATGAATATACGACCACTCATCGGTTTGGCAGGTGCAATTTTTGCAGCAATGACTGTCGAGTTTAATAACCGAATTACCAGTATTACTTTGGTCGATATTCGCGGTGCAATGGGTATTAGTGTCGACTCTGGTTATTGGGTCAGCAGTATTTATGCCAGTGCCATGATTATTGGCATGATTCTCTCTACCAGTTGGGCCGTTATTTTTTCCATGCGTAGAGTCCTTCTTTTTGCCATAGGTCTTTGTCTCATCTCTAGCGTTTTAATTCCTTTTAGTCCCAACATTGAAATATTTTATTTATTACGTGGCTTGCAAGGGCTTGCCAATGGTTTAACCATTCCTTTACTCATGGCATGTGCACTTAGATTTCTAGGGCCAGAAATCCGTTTATGGGGTTTGGCCTGCTATGCGCTAACAGCAACTTTCTTTCCCAACTTAAGTGCTGCACTCTCTGCGTTTTATTTAGATGTGATTGGTTGGAAAATGATATTTTTCCAAACCATTCCTTTTTGTGCACTAAGCGCTGCGCTAGTTTATTTTGGTATTCCCCAAGATCCATCAAATTATTCAAAAATAAAAACTTACGATTGGACAGGTGCGATTTTAGCGATTATTAGCTTAGCAAGCTTAAGTACCATGCTTTTACATGGCAATCACTTGGACTGGTTCCATTCTAAATTGATTAGTGTTTTGGCTTTAATCAGTTCCATTACCCTACCTTTATTTTTAATACATGAATGGCGCTACCCAACGCCATTAATTAAACCGCAAATGCTCGAAATACGAAATTTTGCCTATGCCGTTATTGCCCTGTTTTGTTTTGTGGTTATTGGCATGTCAACAAGCACTTTACCACTCAATTACTTAAGCGCTGTACATGGTTATAAACCAACTCAAACCATGTGGATTGGTTTACAAATTGCGGCCTTACAATTTATTTATATTCCAATTGTTATTAAGTTTTTAAATCAAGCTTGGGTCGACAGCCGTTATGTACATGGCTTTGGTTTGCTTCTGGTCATTGCTGGTTGCCTAGGTGCAAGCCAACTCGATACCACTTGGAATCAAGACCAATTTTACTTTTGGCATGCCATCTCATGTTTGGGCCAAACTTGTGTCGTGCTCTCACTCTTAATGATGGGTACAAACAGTGTTCATCCAACCATGGCAATTTATGCATCACCAATGATTAACACGCCGCGTGCAATTAGCGGTGTACTGGGTGTGTGCATATTGGATTGGGTCAATCGTGTCCGCGGTGAATACCATTCAACACGGTTGATTGAAAATACCGCACAACATGTTTTCCAAAATATTCAAGGCCCTGTCATTAATCCACTTACTCCGCCTGTGCTTACCGCAAATGGTGCAGATCGTGTTTCAGGCGGTTTATCTGCTCTAAATTCTGCGATTCAAGCGCAACAATCTGTTTTAGTGATTAGCGATCAATATCTAATTTTAGCTGGCCTTACTGCAATTTTATTTATCGTTATGCTGATTTTACCCGTTAGAACTTATCCACCACGCATTGCTCTCATTAAGTTAATGAATAGTCATAACTCAGGAAAATCTTTATGAGTACTCTAGAAGCCCAAGATCACTCTGCGACCGAGTCAGCCAAATTAACAAAGGTGCAATATCTCAAAAAGCATTGGGTTATGGTTATTGCGTTCATTATTGTTTTAGCCTCTATTTTATGGGTTTTAAAACTTATATTTTTACCATCTTCGACTATTGAAACAGACGATGCACGTGTAGATGTAGAGTACTCAACAATTGCCCCTAAAGTCTCTGGAAATATCGAAGAAATTTATATTAAAGATCATCAGACCGTAAAAAAAGGCCAGCTTTTGGCACGGATTGATGCAAGAGATTATGAAGCTGCTTTAGCTGAAGCAGAATCTAATTATGCTAAAGCTGAAGCTGATTTAAATGAAGCAAAGCTAGCAGTAGAAAGACAACCGACTGTTATTCGAGAAACAGAGGCTCAGCTTAGAAAAGTAGAAGCTGGAATTAAACTCACTAAAGATAATACAGCGCGTTATGAGCAACTACAGGCACTTGGTGCTGAGTCTAGATTAATTACACAACAGTCAAAAACTACATTGACTGAGCAATATGCTGACTTAGACAGCAGTAAAGAAAAAGTTACCGATGCACAGTATCAGCTCAACCAATATAAAATTCAGGTTCAAGCCAAACAAGCGGTTTTAAAACAAGCACAAGCGGCACTTGATAAAGCAAAGTTGAATTTGAGTTATACAGAAGTTCGAGCACCTATTGATGGCATGATTGGTCAAAAGTCAGCTAACGTAGGTAACTTTGTCAGCGCTGGTAATCCACTCATGGTGGTTGTGCCTTTAGACCAAGTTTATGTAGAAGCAAACTTCCGTGAAATTGAGCTAAAACAAATTAAAATCGGTCAGCCTGTCACTGTCTATGTTGACGCTTACAATGTTGAATTAAAAGGTGTAGTAGACAGCTTCTCTCCATCTACTGGCGCATTTTTCTCTCCGATCTCTGCGACCAATGCGACAGGTAACTTTACCAAGATTGTTCAGCGTTTACCTTTACGCATCAAGCTTATTGAAAATCAAAAAGATGTTAAATTATTACGTCCTGGTTTATCGGTTTTAGTATCAATAGATATAAATAAATAGATAGTCTAGATTTCAAAATATGAGAGAAAAAGAGACCATTTACGGTCTCTTTTTTAATGATGAACTTTAAAAAGTCTTTAAAACTTTTTGGTATAGTTTACAAACAAGCGGTCTTCACCAAAGTCATTACCATTTTTTACGTTGTAGTCAATACGAATATATTGCAGAGCAAAACCTTTTAAGAGCGGTTGTTGAAATGTATAGTTTAAAATCACATTCGACTCAGTTTCATGATTTTTCTCACCATTGGCTGCTTTAAAATCATTTCCGTAAACATATTTCACCATCACATTTAAGCCCGGCACGTAATCTTTAAAGTCGTAGCCATACATGACATGGTAAGACTTTTCATCTTTTTTAAAGAAGCCAGTGGCATTCCAGTTAATGAAATAGGTCTCTGGTAAGAAACCATCCGGTAATGGGTATGCCGATTCACCAATAATTTGTTGGTAACCCAAGCCAAAGGTATGATTTTTTACTTTGAGTGTTTCTAGTACTCCAATGTTTTGCGCATCGATATCAAAAGTATTGCCGTCATTTTTGGCATTGAAGTATTTAAATTTAGAAGTAAGCGCAAAGTTAGGTTGTTTCCAGTTATGCTCAAGTCCTGCATAGTGTTTGTTGTAGAGATCTTCTAAATTACCAAAGTAATATTCACCCTTGAGTGACGGCGTAAATTGATAGCGCAGGTCAATGTAATTCAAACCATCAGATTCTTTAGTCATTCCATTTGCCGTGAAAGAAAACTTTTTAAAGTCTTCTTCATTGCGTGGTGACACTTTTTCCACTCGGCCAATTTCTGCATAAAGCTGATCTGAAAGTTGCGACTTAAGATTGGTTCCCCAATAAGAAGCAAGTAATTGTCGGCTAGCATCGACAGCCGTTACAGGTAAATCTAGCCAGAGTTCGCCTACGCTTAATAGAGTTTTGTCGTAGCCCAGTTTTAAAGTTGCGCCGTATTTTAAAAAGTCGGATGCTTGTGACTGTGTTTCTTTATTAAAAGGCAAAACCGTGTCCGCAACATGTTTATCTGAACTCAAGCGAACGGCATATTGAACAGAAGCATCGGCACCAATCGTAATCGGTTTGTCTGCAATTTGCAGTGGAGTGTCATGCATTTTCGACTTATAAAATAATGATGCTGCCTGAGACCAGCTACCCGTATCTTTGAGTGCATCATTATCAAAATTACGATTAATATAGGCATTCTTTAGCGTAAATTTCCATTCATCTTCGCCTTGTTGAGTGGTATGTGCTGCCCACAACAATGAATGACCACTACAGATAAATAAAAGAGTAGAAAACTTTAAATATGGTGTTTTTAAATATTTCATGAAACAAATCATCCTTTAACTATTGTCTGCGCCATCCTTTGGCGCAGACATATATTTGTCCGGTGGAATCGTCTTATCTCAGTTCGATGCGACTAAAACTTGGGACTGATTTTTCTTTAAACGTTTAATGAGTAACAACGAAACAGCGGCACAAAATGCAGGTATCGCTAAAATACTTAAAATTTCAAAACTGGAGAGATTTAATGACATTAACCAGCCGCCCATAATTGATCCCACAATCGACCCTGAGCGCCCTACTGCATTGGCCCAACTTACCCCTGTTGCACGACAATGTGTTGGATAAAAACTAGATGCAAAAGCATTTGCTCCCACTTGCGAACCACTAATTCCTGCACCTACCCCAAACATGGCAAACATCAATAAAGCCGTATTTGCCTGTTCAATTCCAAACCCTAAACAAATCAGGAAAAAACCACCAAAAACATAAGCCGTACTTAAAATTTTAGTTGCATCCATCTTATCCATTAGCAGGCCTAAGACAATCGCACCAATGGTTCCACCTATTTGGAAAATTGAAGTCAGCCATGACGCGTTGGATAAATTAAAGCCTTCATTGGTCAATAAAGTAGGCATCCAACTTGAAATCATATAAATAATGAGAAGGCTCATAAAAAAGGTAAACCAAATCAAAAAAGTGCCCAAAGCAAAGCCTTTATTAAACAAATCTTTCAAACTTGATTTTTCGACTTCATTGACTGTTGGAACCAAAGTCGGTGTGCTATTTAAATGCGGTGCGATACGATGAATAATCTTTTCAATTTTTTCGGTACCCTTCTTTTTAAGCACTAAAAATCGAATAGATTCAGGTAATAAAAAATATAAGAAAGGTACTGTTGCTAAAGGTAATACTCCCCCAATGAGCAAAATACCGTGCCAGCCAATATGAGGAAGTAGCTGAGCCGAAAAAATACCACCAAGAGCGGAACCCACCGTAAAGCCACAGAACATCATGGTCACTAAATTAGAGCGACGAGATGTAGGCGCATATTCAGAGGTTAAAGTAATTGCATTGGGTAAAGCCCCTCCTAGACCCAAACCAGTGAGAAATCTCCAAATAATCAGTGTTTGTAAATCTGCTGAAAAAGAGGCAAAAACACTGGCAATTCCAAACATAATGACCGACCCAATCAAAATCGGTTTACGGCCTAATTTATCGGATAAAGGTCCGAAAATAAGTGCACCAGCCATCAGTCCAAATAAGCCAGCGCCAAATAAAGGCGCCAAATCGGTTGCTTGCAACCCCCATTCTGCCTTTAAAGCAGGTGCAATAAACCCAACTGCTGCGGTATCAAAACCATCAATCGCAACAATCAAAAAACACAACCACATGATTAATTTTTGCAAAGACGATAGCGGTATTTCATCAATGAAACTTTGTACGTCTATAGAGTTTTGAGACATGAGAGCTCCTTTCGCCAATACATTGGCGTATATGCAATCCTTAGCAAAAGTGCCCAACTGTATTTTTTATTTAGGTTGAGCACCTATTTCAATAAATCAGATCAATTTGATTTATTTCACATTCACCGTAATGCCAGTCAACCCGGTAATGTCTGCACGCATAACATCACCTTTCACTACAGCACCCACACCTTCTGGAGTTCCTGTAAAAATCAAATCACCTGCTTTTAGTTCAAATAACGTAGATAAATTCGCAATCGTTTCAGCCACAGACCAAATCAGGTGACTGACATCGCTGTGCTGTTCGGTTTTACCATTTACAGTTAAATGAATATCGGCATTATTGATTTCACCCGTTTGAGTAATCGGATGAATTGGGCCAATTGGTGCAGAAAAATCAAAAGCTTTACCGATTTCCCATGGGCGACCTTTTTCACGCATTGCCATCTGTAAGTCACGGCGTGTCATATCTAAACCAACGGCATAGCCATAGATATAGTTCACTGCATCCTCAACCGAGACATTTTTGGCATCTTTACCAATTGCAACAACCAACTCAATTTCATAATGAAAATTTAAAGTTTCAGATGGATATGGAATATCAACCGCATCTGTATTTACTGGAACAATCGACTCAAGGTCATTTGGCTTACAAAAGAAAAAAGGTGGTTCACGGTCTGGGTCAAAACCCATTTCACGTGCATGAGCAGCGTAGTTACGGCCAACACAATACACACGGCGTACTGGAAATTTATGCGCTGAGCCGTGAATAAATAGACCCGCAGTGGTCATTGGTTCAAAAATAAATGACATATCTAAATTCCTTCTATTAAGTTAATCACGACTCAAAATGCATCGGCCTGCTGTTCAGGTGCTGCTTTTTGAAATGCTTCTAAGGTCATGCAATGTTGGTAAATTTCATTAATGTTTGGATAAGCCGATAAATCGACTTTAAAACGCTCGGCAGAAACGACTTGTGGAACTAAATAGGCATCTGCAATGGTCGGTTGATTGCCATAGCAGAACTTTTCGCGATTCTGGTCTTGTTCCAAAATATGCTCTAAAGCTGCAAATCCATCCTGAATCCACTTGGCACACCATGCGTTGATTTGTGCATCATCCAGCCCTAAGTTCTGGCGTAAGTATTCAAGAACACGCTTGTTGTTTAATGGATGAACATCGCATCCAACTAATGCAGCAATGGCGCGGACTTTTTCACGACCCAATGCATCTGTAGGCAATAAAGCGGGTTCGGGATATTGTTCTTCTAGCCATTCGATAATGGCTGGACTTTGCAACAAGTTTCCTGATTCAGTTTCAAGTACTGGTACAAACCCTTGCGGATTTAAGGCTTTAAAAGCAGCTTGAAGGTGTTCATTTTTAGCGAGCGAGATATAAGTTGCTTCGTAAGCCAAACCCTTTAGGTTCAACACAATACGAGTTCGATGCGATGTACCGCTACGGAAAAAGCTATAGAGTTTCATGCTACATTTCCTTGATAATTTTTCACTGCATCAAGGCAGTTATTGACATTCCAGCCATATAACCATTCCATTGCATCATAAAAACGTTCAGTAGGACGTCCACGCCACAAATCGTTTCGAACCAAGCGTTGTACACCTTTGGCATGGTAAATTTTGCCCATTTCACGTGAAGACAAAACAATACGTGCTGTACGTGCCACACGTGCTTTTTGGTAGATATCAAAAGCTTTTAAAATGTCATGATTGGTAACACGTAACGCTTCACCTAAAGTTACAGCGTCTTCCATCGCCATACATGCACCTTGCGCCATATATTGCGTGGTTGGATGTGCCGCATCGCCAAGTAATGTCACACGGCCAAAAGTCCATGTTTCAATTGGTTCACGGTCTGCGGTTGCCCAACGGCGCCAACTTTTAGGTAACTCAATCAATTGACGAGCTTTCGGGCAAATTCCTTGAAAATAAGACAGCACTTCTTCTTTAGAGCCGTCGGTTACACCCCACTGTTCTTGCTCACGGCTATGGAACGTCACCACAACGTTATATTCCTTTCCGCCGCGTAGTGGATAATGCACAAGGTGGCAATTTGGCCCGACCCAAATACTCGCGGCATTCCATTTCAAGTCTTCAGGAAACTCGCTTTCAGGTACTACAGCACGGTAAACCACATGACCTGTAACCAATGCAGGGTCACCCACATAGGTATCACGCACAACGGATTTAACCCCGTCAGCACCAATAAGTGCCTGACCATGATATTGTTTGCCGTTTTGATCGGTAATCGTTACACCAGCATCATCTTGCTCAACTTTTTGAATATGACAATTAGTAATAATTTCCAAGTTGCCGTATTGTTTAGCGCCTTCCACCAATGAACCATGAATATCAGCACGGTGAATCACCGCATATGGGTTACCAAAACGTTCACGGAATTTTTCATCGGTTGGAATTTTACCAACCTGATATTCATCAATCGCATCATGCATAACCATATAGTCGGTATAGACCGCCTTACTGCGAGCAATTTCACCAATTCCTAGCGCATCAAAGGCATGAAATGCATTCGGGCCTAATTGAATACCTGCACCGATCTCACCAATTTCAGGCGCTTGTTCAAAAACCTGTACCTTAAAGCCTTGTTTTGCCAAAGCGAGTGCAGCTGCAAACCCGCCAATGCCACCACCAGCAATTAATATCGGTTGTTGAGTATTTGACATGATTTATATCCTTATAAAATATTCTATTTACTGGCGCTCACGCACAGAGTACAAACCCAGTTTCCGTTGTAAGGGTGCTTCATCTGCAATAAACAAATAACATGGTTGATCTAAGGTATTGATTAAATCAATATGAGAAAAACATGGCGCACATGCCGTATCAGCTTTATTTAAATTGAAATCTTTCTGATCAATTTTGACTTGGAGCTGACCGTCAATCACATGAAAAATTTGGGCACTAGAGCGCGGTTGGAGCTGTAAAGTTTCATTTGGTCTGAGCATTAAAGCCGAATAACCAATAATATTTTGACAGTCATCACCGGTTTCAGGATTGATGTAAGTCACCTGAATTGGGGCTTGATGGTTTTTATCATCGGCAAGCGCATGCAAAACTTTTTTGGTTTCTTTCCAAGAGTAACGCATGATCGGATACGAAGCATTTTCACGAGTAAAATGTGCTGTTGGTACAATGCCCGTTCCATAATGATGAGCATTTCCGGCACTGGTCACTTTTTGGATTTCGCCCGGTTGTACATAAGAAGCTTCCATGTAATAAACCAAAGGTAAATCCAACACATCTAACCAGATCACAGGCTCATCGCCATCATGTCCATGTTCATGCCAAAGCCCGGATGGCGTAAGGATTAAATCTCCATGCTCCATCATGCATTTTTGACCTTCAACAGTCGTATACGCGCCTTCACCTTCAACAATCAGACGTACTGCATTTGGGGTATGTCGATGTGATGGCGCCCACTCTTTTGGTAACAAAAGCTGCATGCCAAGATACATGACCGAACTGGCTTTCATATTTTCCAGACCATGTCCGGGATTGGCTAAAACCAATACACGGCGTTCAGCTTTTTCAATTGGTGTTAACTCACCTGCTTCGAGCAATAAAGGTTTAATATTCTGAAAATACCAAGCAGTTGCTACGGTCTGCGGCATCGGTTTATGCGGAGGTAATACATTGCGTAAACTTGGCCATAAAGGGACTAAATTTGATTCTTCAAGTTGACCAAGATAACGTTTTGGCAAGTCATCTAGCGTTGCTAACTGTTCCATTTCAGATCCTCTATTTAAGGCCAATTTGTACAAGAATGCTTTGTACTTTTACGACCTATTCTTCCTTGATCATCAATGTAACAATCGAAAATTGTTGAATCCATGCACAAAAAACAATAGTCTGTATTGATAAAATCAATATAAGGAAATTAAAGTGTTTGATCTTGATACTCGGCTTTTACAAATTTTCTTTGAAATTTATAAACATAGCAGTGTGTCTAAAGCTGCTGAACAGCTTGAAATTGGACAACCCACTTTAAGTATTGCGTTAAATAAATTACGTGAGCATTTTCAGGACCCACTTTTTGTCCGTATTGAAAATAAAATGCAACCTACTGAGTTATCTAAACAAATATATCCACTTGTTGTAGAAATTCTGAACCGACTAAAACTGGTTCAAAACTACAATATTGAATTTGATCCACAGACTTCAAATTATCAATTTAAAATCAGCATGACTGATATTAGTCATCTGGTTTTATTACCTAAACTGATCAATTATTTACGTGCCCATGCACCCAACATTCGCTTGGAAATTATCCCAATTGATGCCAATACGCCAGTGATGATGTCAAATGGAGACATTGATTTAGCCATTGGTTTTTTGCCTCAGCTCGAAGCGGGTTTTTATCAGCAAACGCTTTTCCAACAACGTTATGTTTGCATTGCTAGTAAAGAACACCCGAGACTTACAGGTACAACGCTTTCAGATCAAGAATTTCGCCAAGAGCTACATGTCGATATTTTTGCAACGGGTGGACACTACGTGCTGGAGCATGAACTACAAAAACTGGGAGTAAACCGAAATATTCTGGTTCGTTTACCAAGCTATTTAGGGGTTGGTTTGGTTGTACAAGACACAGATGCAATTGCGACTATTCCACACTATTTAAGTCAAGTGCTTTTGGTCAGAGGCGGTTTAAAAGTTTTAGAACCACCCTATAGTTTTCCGACTTATAGCGTGAAGCAGCATTGGCATGCACGGGTTCATCAAACACCAAGCAATCAATGGTTAAGAAGAGTATGTTTTGAACTTTTTTCTGAATCAAATCCATTTTGAAATCAGAAATTAAAACAAGTCATCAGTTAATCGATATTTCATAATGAAAATTATCGGCCAAACCATAAGACTCACGGTATTCGACTGCCACACCTTCAAGGTTTTTTGCAATACGACACACCTTAACCAAAGGATCTTCAAGCTTATTATTTAAATGGCTATCTTTGATATTTTTCTCGAAAGTTAAGCGTTCTGTTGCAGAAGAAATAAATTGACCACAGTGCTGATAATAAAAAGGATAAAGTAGATTCCCAAACTCAGCGATTGGAATTTCTTCCAGATTTTTAAATAAATGTTCAGGCAACCAGATTCGTTCACTCAACACAACGACTTCTTCATGCTTACGGACACGCTCGATATAAATAAGCTTTTCGGTGTGCCCAAGTTCCAGCTCTGCATTCACCTCTGGTATTGCATCGCACACTTCTACTTTTTTAATTTGTCCTTGTGGCTGAATGAACTCGCCTTTTTTATTACGTAGTCTAAAAAAACGAATAAGTGAGTTTTCAAAGTTAGGCTGTTTTAGGAAAGTACCTTTGCCTTGCTGTTTAACTAACAAGCCATCTTCAACTAGTCCTTCTACAGCTTTTCTTACGGTTCCTACCGACACGCTATACATTTGAGCAAGCTCTTGTTCACTTGGAATAGGCTCTTCAACTGTCCATTTTGACTGGATCAGTAGCTTTTGAAGCTCCCAACGGACCTTTTCATATCGTGGCAATTTAAAATTTTTAAATGCAGTCTCATCAAGCATTTGCGTTAAACATTATGAAATCGATTTGACAATATTAGCATAGTTATATGTAATACAAAAAACCAAACATATATATGTTTAGATGTTTATATATTTATCAAGGAAGATAATATGGCTGCATTGATGCTTATAGCTTTAGCCGTATCTATAGGTTTAGGTTATAAAACCAAAATCAATATTGGATTTTTTGCAATAGCATTCGCCTACCTCATTGGCTGCTTTGGGATGGGTTTAAAGCCTTCAGAAGTTATTGAGTTATGGCCTGTCAAAATTTTCTTTATTATTTTATCGGTCACTCTTTTTTATAACTTTGCTCTAGCAAATGGCGCTTTAGAAAAACTTGCCAGCCATCTTTTATATAAATGCCGTAAGTTGACATACCATTTGCTGATGCATTTCGCTGGGCAATAGGCTTTGCCAGAACACAAGGTTCTGTAGCAATATTGCTAGTAAGCCGATTAAGAGCCCAAACCGATACATGAAAAATTAGTCTCACCAAAGTGCTGTGAAAAATAGCATATTTTTTTTAATATATTCAGCAATCTTCGACTCTCATCTTCATTGTTTTTAGAAATTTTGAATAATTTTTTACTTCTACACAAAAGATAACTTGCTCTCTCACATTTTTTATATATGATTGAGTAATCACTCAATTAATATGTTTGTATATGGCTCGTCCTCGTAGTGAAGATAAACGTAATGCAATTTTAAGCGCTGCTATTGAAACATTAGCAGAGCTTGGCGAGCGTGCATCTACCTCAAAAATTGCTAAAGTTGCTGGCGTGGCAGAAGGTACTTTATTTACCTATTTTAGTAATAAAGAAGAACTGCTTAACCAGTTATATCTTTCGCTCAAGGCTGAGCTACGTCAGGTCATGATGCTTGGTTACCCTACCAACTCAGACTTACAAACACAAATGTCGCATATCTGGCAAAGCTATTTAGACTGGAGTTTAGAAGCTCCCCTTAAGCGTAAAGTGATGGCACAGCTTTCGACCTCGGAACAAATTACTGAGCAAAGCAAACAAATTGGTATGCAAACCTTTTGTGACCTCACCCAAAACATTCAGGAACGTATTAACGATGGCAAATTAAGAGATTATCCACCGTTATTTATTGCTTCGATTTTAGGTGCGCTTGCCGAAGTTACTCTTAATTTTATTGCCCAAGACCCTTCTCAAGCCGAGCGTTATCGCAAATCTGGCTTTGAAGCGTTTTGGCATGCAGTTTCAATATAGATAAAAAATAAGGATGCACGGCGTCCTTATTTTTAAACAAATTAATGAGTGAGTAAATACTCATTTAATTAAGTCAAAATAAGTACTTAGCCCAAGTTCTTATTTGCATATATAGGTTTGTTCCAATAAAGGAAAAACAAGATGACTATTTCAAACACAACAGACTTGCCTTCTCCCTTAATGCCATCTCAGCAGCACAATGGCAAATTTAGAAATACGCGTCCGAACCAACACAAGCCTTCTTTTGGTAAAACACTTCAACTTATGTGGAAGTTTTTATTTAACAAACCAAAAGACACCGTTCCAAACAAAGAAATTCCTGTTTTAAGCTTAACCAAAGAACAGCTTTTAAGTGCGCCTGACCGCTCTCTATTTCGTTTGGGCCACTCAACCATTTTGTTAAAACTGCAAAATGAGTTTTGGTTAACCGACCCTGTTTTCTCAGATCGTGCTTCACCTTTTCAATGGATTGGTCCAAAACGTTTCCACCAACCACCGATTAGTATTGCTGACTTACCACCGATTAAAGGCGTGATTTTGTCGCATAATCACTACGACCACCTTGACTATCATGCAGTGATGCAGCTTAACGATAAAGTTGAACATTTCTTAACACCGCTTGGTGTGGGCGACACCCTTATTAAATGGGGAATTCCAGCAGAAAAAGTTCAACAACTTGATTGGTGGGATACTACCCATGTGGATGGACTAAAATTGGTTGCCACCCCTGCTCATCACTTTTCAGGCCGTGGTATGGGCGATAGCAATGCGACGCTTTGGGCTTCGTGGGTAATTATTGATAATGACTTACGTGTATTTTTTAGCGGTGACACGGGTTATTTTGACGGGTTTAAAGAGATTGGACACCGCTATGGCCCGTTTGATTTGACTATGTTAGAAACTGGCGCTTATGACCCTGAATGGCCCGATGTTCATATGCAACCAGAGCAAACTTTACAAGCACATATCGATTTAAAGGGTCGTCATTTATTACCTGTGCACAATGGTACGTTTGACTTGGCACTGCATGCTTGGGATGATCCGTTTGAACGTATTGTCTGTTTGGCACATGAAAATAAGTTAGCGATTAGCACGCCTCAGATGGGTGAGATCTTGAACTTAAATGAGCCAAATGTCGAAAATTATTGGTGGCGTTCATAGTTTGATAAAAATAAGCCGAATGCTCATTTGCAGTATTCGGCTTATCTTATTTATAACTTTGATTGATTTTCACGAAGCACTCTTTTCAAGCGTTTCTATAATCGCTAAAGCCGTCTTCTTAGCTGAAAACGGGTTTTGACCAGTAATCAAGTTGCCATCTTGAACGACATACGGTGCAAATGGAATGAAAGCTTTTTCATAACGAGCGCCATTTTCTTTAGCGAGCTCTTCGGCATTATATGGGACTTTTTTTGCAACCCCAGCCAGAACCTCTTCACTCCATGCAAAGCCAGTTAACTTTTTCCCGTCTATAAGCCGTTTACCATTTGAAAGCCTAACATTGAGCAAGCCGCAATATCCGTGGCAAACACTTGAAACAATACCGCCCTTTTCATAAATATTTTTGGTGATTTCTTGCAGTTCAGGATTATCTAAAAAATCCCACATGACACCGTGACCACCTGTGTAGTAGATCACGTCATAATCTTGCCAATGAATATCGGAAGGCTTAAAGGTGTTTGCCAGCAGCATTATAAAAGATTGATCTTTTTCTCGGTCTTTAACGGATTTATCTGCAACTAAAGGCAAAAGTGACTTAGGTTCAATCGGTGTTTTACCACCATTTGGGCTAACAATATCTTGTATATAACCTTGCTTTTCAAACTCATCATAGGCATGGGTAAGTTCGCCTAACCATAGCCCTGTTGGTTCATCAACATCCTTATAGCGTGAAATATTAGTCACGACATGTAATATGCGTTTAGACATTTTTTTCACCTCATTTCCATATTTATAATTCTATTCTTATATCTATTGTTAGAACCCATTTAAAGTGTCTATATTCTCACCAATAAAAATGTCTAGTTTATGATGGCTTAAACATCATGGACTGGATATGAAATATAGATGCTGATCACTATGTCTGACAAAGAAATTCAACGTCTTGCTGTTCTGCAAGACGTTCGAGATCATCGTATTACACAAGTCCGTGCTGCTGAAATCCTTAATCTTTCAACCCGTCAAATTACCCGGTTATTACAGAAGCTCAATCAAGATGGTGTTTCAGGTATGGCGCATGCCAGTCGTGGTCAACCTGGCCATCGTCGCCATGATGATTTATTAAAATCAAAATGTCTTTCCATTATTTCTGAACATCTGCTGGGATTTGGACCTACCTTGGCCCATGAGAAGCTCAGCAGCATGTTTGACCTGAATATCCCGGTAGAAACGCTTCGGCGCTGGATGACTGCAAATGACCTCTGGATTCCACGATCCAAGCGCCTTAAACGTCCATATCAGCCACGTTATAACCGGGATTGCTTCGGTGAGCTAATCCAGATTGATGGCTCATATCATGACTGGTTCGAAGGACGCGCTGCTAAGTGCTGCTTGCTGGTTTATATCGATGATGCCACTGGAAAGCTGTTGCATCTGCGCTTCTGTGAGGCGGAAACGACCTTCGACTATATGCTTTCAACCCGAGCCTACATTGAACAATACGGTAAGCCTCTGGCCTTTTATAGCGATAAACATTCGGTCTTCCGAGTGAACCAGAAATCGAGCCAGGACAGCCAGATCACGCAATTTGGGCGGATTCTGAATGAGTTAAATATTGATATTATCTTCGCCAACTCACCCCAGGCCAAAGGCCGTGTGGAACGTGCCAATAGAACACTCCAGGATCGCCTGATCAAGGAAATGCGCCTAGAAGGTATCTGTTCAATTGCCGAGGCAAATGCCTGGCTGCCCTGCTTTATTGAGCATTTCAATCAGAAGTTTGCCAAGTGTGCGCGAAACTCAAAGAATTTACATCGGCCATTAACCGAATCTCATCTTGAACTGGATGATATTTTTACCTGGCAGGAACCGCGTAAGGTCACCAAGAATCTGACCCTGACCTATGACAAATGTATTTATCTGCTTGAACCGACAGAGCTGAATCATAAGCTTGTTGGGCAATATATTTCATTTCTGGAGTACCCAGATGGCACTGTGGCCCTCATGTACGAGGGACGAAAGCTCAACTACAGCATTTTCAATAAATTAGCTGGGCTACAGCAGAATGAGATCGTTGAGAATAAACGGTTAGGTACAGTTCTGGCACATATTCAGCAACAGCATGAAGAGTTGGAAAAACAGAATAAACGTTCCCGTCTCAAGAAAAGTATGCCGAGTCGTAAAGCTCAGAAAGCTGTTATTGAACAAAGAAAGTTAAATCCTGTGCTTGACTCTTGTGGTTAAAAACAGGACATTTTAAATGGTTTATCGCATAGACATTTTAATTGGTGAATAACATCCTATCAAAGCATAGAAAGCTGTTACTGAAAGTGTGTGCTTGGTAAAGTTATGAACCTTGCTTTTAAGCAACTATAAGTCTAAAGTTAACTTGAATGTCAATAGAGTCTGTGGCCATGAATATTAGCGAGTTATCAAAATTAAGTGGTTTAAGCACCCCTACAATTCGTTATTACGAGCAAATCAAACTCTTACCTAAAGCAAAAAGAAAATCAAATGGTTATCGTGAATATACCGATAACGATTTGAAGCAGCTTTCTTTGATTCAGCAAGCCCAGCAAGTTGGTTTTTCTTTAGCAGAAATTAAAGCTTTTTTGCCTTCAAAAGTTGCCACTTGGAACCATGACGCACTCATCCAAACCATTGAATTAAAAATTCAGGAAATAGAACTTTTAGAACAAAAGCTAAAGGTGAGTAAGCAAAACTTACGTACCATGATTGATGCAATCAACAACAAACCCGATGAAATTACCTGCGAGCAAAATGCAGAACGTCTTATGAATCTCTATTTCGACAAAGCAAAAACACCATAATTTTTTAACAACTCTATTGACCTTAAAGCGTGCTTTAAACATACGATTGGCTACAGGTAATGAATGAGGATCTGTCATGTTTAAAGTTTGGAATTTTCAGCGTTGGTTAACCATTATTTTTGCCATTCTTTTATCTACAAATGTGGTTTATGCCGCAGAGTCAGATAAAACTCAAAGCCTTGCAAAAACAAATGGAAAAATTTTAGTCGTAATGACTAATCATTCGACTTACCCTTCTCGTTCAGATAAAACAGGACTTTGGCTAACCGAACTCACCCATTTTTATGATGTTGCATTAGCTGCCGGCTATGAAATGGATTTTGTAAGTCCTTTAGGTGGTGAAGTGCCTCTAGATGAACGTAGCTTAAAGTCTATTTACCTAGACAAATCTGCCCGTCAGCATTTAGCCGACTCAGCATTTATGCAACGATTAAAAACAACATTGGCTCCAAATGTGATTAATCCTACCCAGTACAAAGCCATTTACTATACGGGTGGGCACGGTACCATGTGGGATTTTCCAAACAATAAAGCTTTGCAAAACATTAGCGAACAAATCTATCGCCAAGGTGGAGTCGTTTCAGCGGTCTGTCACGGCGTAGGTGGTTTATTGCCTTTACAGGATGAAAGTGGCAAAGCCTTAATTGCAGGTAGAACTGTTACAGGTTTTGCAAATATAGAAGAAACACTTTCAGGTATTAAGTCTCAAGTTCCATTTTCTTTACAAAATGGACTCATTGAACGTAGCGCAAAATACAAAGAAGCATTTATTCCGTTTACGTCGTATGTGGTTTCAGACGACAGAATTATTACTGGACAAAACCCTCAATCAAGTAAAGAAATTGCTGAAGCAGTGATTAAGCGTTTAAGTACAATTCAATAAATCTAAAAAGACGAATTACAGACTACCCCTGTAATTCGTCTTTTTCATATAAATATTATAGAAAAAATTAACCAACCTTTTGATAGTGAAGAGCTATCGCACCAGAAGCAAAAGTTTTATTTTCAATGAGTTTAAGATTGGTCTTTTCTTGAATACCTTGGAATAGCGGCAAGCCACTACCAATTAGTACAGGTGAAACCGTAATTTTATATTCATCAATTAAACCAAGTTGCATCAAATAGTGCGCGAACCTTGGACTCCCCAGAATCACCATATCCTTACCCGCTTTTTGTTTCAGCTTATTAATTTCTTCTTCGACATGGTCTTTTACCAATCTGGAATTATTCCATTCAACTGTATCTAATGTGGTTGAAAAAACGATTTTTTCGGTCTTTTCAATCCACTTAGCGTGATTACGTTCATGCTCTGAAGCTTCAGGATTTGAAAGCATGGTTGGCCAGTAATTATGCATCATTTGGTAAGTCGCACGTCCCCAAATCACCGTATCGGCAGTGCTCAAAATTTCTTTGGCATGATTTGCCAAATCGGCATCGTAAGCAATCCAGCCTATGTCCATTGCCCCATTTGGACCTTCCACAAAACTGTCTAGCGATGCATGTAGAAACAGTATGAGTTTTCTCATTATTCTCATTCCTTTGTTATGAAAAATATTTATCGCTTTTTAGTATATTCAATTTGAATTATTACTTATGGAGTGTTTTGTTTTCTGTTTTTCTTTTTATCTATAGAAAGCTCTATTTACTTGAAATATTTAAAAAAAACCCGAACAAGAATAACTCCTTGTTCGGGACGATCTATAAACATGCTGTTTTAATAAAAGCTTTTAATTAATGATCAGCGGACCAGAACCCGGCAACTCGGTCACTAGCTTATAACCCATCAGTTTTGCTGGTGTATATGTACCACCTTTAACAGTATTTTTGAGTAAATAATTCACCACAGTCAGTGAGCCATTTACGGTAAGGCTATAGGCATTTTCCGTTTGGATGCGGGCGGTTTTGATTTCCCCACGCGTATTTCTTGCCTCACCCCAAACATAGGTAGGTACTTTCGCGCGGAGTTCCTCATTTGGCCCAACAACCGTTTTTTCAATACGCGACTTAATAAACTTCTGCACGGCATTGATTTTTAATATTGGACGTACATAGTTCATCATTTTCGCACCAAAAATCATTTTGGGAAATGCGGGTACAAAGACTTCAATGTTTGGAATACCTGTTGTATAGAACGCTGTAGATACGTCTCCCCAAGGAACACTCATGGCACTTTTTTTACCATCACCAAAATCAATGGTCCGAACATAATGTGCTAATGGAACGGTGGTAATTTTTCCGTTTTTACGAATTTTTCCACCTTCTGCCATGCCTTCTGTACTGGTTTTAGCAGTACCCGGTGAAAACCCTGTTCTAGAGTCAAAACCAAGTGCTAAATGAGTCGCATCTGGCAATGCTTCTTTGAGCGCGGCAGCGACACAATCTGTCGGAATCACATCGAAACCAACACCCGGACAAAGCACAATATCGGCTTTTTCAGCTTGGCTGTTCAGTGACTGTGCCAACTCAAATACAGCGATTTCACCGGTAATATCTAAATAGTGAGCGCCGGCATTTATACACGCTTCCATCATAGGCTTCGATGTCGCTGAAAAAGGCCCTGCACAGTGCATAACCAGTTTAAAACCTTGGAGTTGCTCACTTATTGCATCTACGTTATCAAGCTCAAAAGCTTTATAGTCAAGCCCCAACTCTTGTGCAAGTGCTTCAACCTTAGCTTTGTTACGGCCAGCCAAAGTCGGTTTTAAACCTTGGCGTACAGCTTCACGAGCGATTAATTCGCCCGTGTAGCCATTTGCTCCATAAATTAACCAGTTTGAATCGTTAAGATTTGTCATAACACAACTCACTTTTTAAGAAGCAAATGAATAGTCACGCATGCCTTTTTTGTATTGGCGAGTACGGCATGACATCGCTGATTGTTGCAAAATTAAAGCCCAAGCTGGTGAAACATTTGGTTTTGTTTTTTTACCAGCACTTAAATTACGTAACTGAAATTTGACCACAGCCATATTGGCAAGTGAAGCAAATGTTTTATTTTTCCAAGTAATTGGTTTGAGTTCAGGTGAAACATTTTGGCCTTGTTTCCAAGCATTTGGCAAATTAGGTTCAATGGCTAAAGCTGTGGCAATACCGACCATATCTACACCACTTTCAACCACCTGCTCTGCTACCTGCTTACGGCGGATACCGCCTGTGACCATAACAGGCATTTTGGCAACTTTTCGGATTTCTTGAGCAAACTCTAAAAAGTAAGCTTCACGGGCAAGTGTACGACCATCACGTGCTTGGCCTTGCATGGCTGGTGCTTCATAACTACCACCTGAAAGTTCAACCAAATCGACTGCATGCACATTTAACATTTTAACCACTTGTTGAGCATCTTCAGCACTAAATCCGCCACGTTGGAAATCGGCTGAATTGAGTTTTACCGCTACAGTAAAATGAGGCGAAACTACTTTACGAACTGCTTCCACAATCTCAATTAAAATACGAGCGCGGTTTTCTAAAGAACCACCCCAGCGATCTTGGCGTTTATTACTCAGTGGCGAAAGAAACTGGCTTAATAAATAACCATGCGCTGCATGAATCTCAACACCTGTAAACCCTGCTTTTTCGCCTAAACGTGCCGTATTTGCAAAACGCTGAATCACTTCTGCAATCATAGATTCGTTCATTTCAATTGGTGTATTAAAGCGGTCTGACATTTTTCCTAAATCTAAAGCAACAGCAGAAGGTGCCCATGTTTGTTGCCCTAAATTTGACTGCATTTGACGACCGGGATGATTAATTTGAAGCCAAACCTGAGCGCCTTTTGAACGGCTAATTTGCGCCCATTTTTTAAAAGTATCTAGATGCTTTTCATCTTCTAGTACGACACCACCCGGTCCAGTCATTGCTCGGCGGTCTACCATCACATTTCCGGTAATGATTAAACCTACACCACCATTTGCCCAAGCTTGATATAAACGCATTAACTCTTCTGACGGTGCATGGTTTAAATCAGCCATGTTTTCTTCCATTGCTGCTTTGGCAATACGGTTAGGAACATTTGAGCCATTTGGAAATACTAATTTTTCGAACACTTTCATTGGAATGACCTCATTCAGTATGGCTTTACTTTAAGATTAAAGCTAACTTTAATGTCAACACCTTTTAGTATTTATCTCATTAATATTTTGAATTTATTAATTTTTATATAAAAAAAGAGGCACTCGATATGCCTCTTTTTCTAAAGTCTAAACGCTTTTAATTATTCACGAATAAATGCCAACAAGTCCGCATTAATCACTTCATGATTGACAGTTAACATGCCATGAGAAAAACCCGGATAGATTTTGAGTTGGCTATTTTGAAGCAATTCAGCAGATTTCACGCCAGAAGTTTTATAAGGCACGATCTGATCGTCATCACCATGTAACACCAAAACAGGAATGGTGATTTTCTTTAAGTCTTCGGTGAAGTCAGTTTGCGAGAATGCCACAATACCGTCGTAATGCGCTTTGGCACTACCTGTCATGCCCTGACGCCACCAGTTAGCAATAACACCTTCAGATGGCTTCGCATCTGGTCGGTTAAAACCATAGAATGGACCAGATGGAAGGTCTCGGAAAAATTGCGCACGGTTGGTGAGAACTTGATTTTGCAGGTCATCAAAAACTTCTTTTGGTAACCCTTCTGGATTATTTTCAGTTTTAACCATAAGCGGCGGTACTGCGCTTACAAGCACAGCCTTTTTAACGTTTTCTTGACCATGGCGAGCAATATAGTGAGCCACTTCACCACCACCTGTTGAGTGGCCAATATGAATTGCATTTTTAATATTTAAATGCTTCACCACTTCTGCAACGTCATCTGCATAGTGGTCCATATCGTGACCATCCCACACCTGACTTGAACGCCCGTGCCCACGGCGGTCATGAGCAACTACACGAAAACCTTCTTTAAGGAAAAAAAGTAATTGAGTATCCCAATCATCTGAACTTAAAGGCCAACCATGATGAAAAAATAATACTTGGGCATCGTGTGGACCCCAATCTTTATAGAAAATTTCTACGCCGTCTTTTGTGGTTACATATCCCATCTTTGTTCTCCTGCTAAAAAACTGTTTATAGATTGGTTATAAAATTTGAATATTGATACTAAGCTTAAAGTTAACTTTAAGGTCAATCACCTTAATTGTATTTTTAAAATAAAATTTATATGAAAGTACCGTCTTAAATTCTTCTCATCTTTCCCCTTTTTTATTTCATTTAAATGTCAAAGACATTAATCATCAAAATTAAAATCTTGACTTTAAAGTTAACTTTAAACTTATAGTTTCTGAACTGGTTCTAAATTAACACGTCTTGAAATATACAGCATTAGCTACTCGGTCAATTAATGTAAAGGTGAACTTTCATGAATACAAAACAACGGTTTACTGAAGTTGAATTTGGGCAACAAAAAGTCAAAGTACCCAAAGGTGGTTATTATGACCGTTTCAGAATGAACCCCGATTTAGATGAAGTCGCTCTAGATCCTGCTGTTGGTAACATCGACTTTTTCCGTCATATTCCTAAAAAAATTGTGGAATCACGTGTAGGCCCTGTCTGGGCACCCAATTTTTATTATCGTAGTGCGAATGTACAACTGCTCATGCTTGCGCCCATTAAAAAGATTAAAGCAAAACTGCCTGCTGCCTTAACACCGTTACAACCATTTCCGGGTTATGGATTGGTCGCGATCACATTCTTTAGCTATTCAGTTTGTGATAATGACCCTTATAACGAAGTTTCGATTGCGATTGTTGTACGTAAACCTAATGCTCACGGACCACATATTGCGGAGTTGATGAAATCCATACGTCAACGTCATTTTTATGCACATGTTTTGGCTTTACCTGTAGATACAGAAATTGCCAGAGTCCGTGGGGTATATGGTTACCAGCTACCAAAATGGTTAACGAAAATTGACATCGACATTAACCAAAAAGAAGTGCAAGCCAATATTGCCGATCTTAATGGAAAATTAGATTTAAGCTTAAAAACTCCTGTACCGACTTTAAAACGTGTCGATTCTGAAACTCATATTAATAAAGCAACGATGCTACATGTAGTCGATGGAAAATGGCATCAAACAGAAGTTGAGTCCAACATTCTTTCTTTTGCACAAAAGCTTTTTCCAAAGAATGTTCAACTTCAGAAACACGATGGGCCTTTAACAAAGTTATTAAATGAACTTGGCGCTTCAAAAATTTTACGCTTAGATGTTATAGAAGATGCACAAGTCATCCTTAATTTGCCGACCTTAGTTCAATAAAAATTAATTTTAACTGCGTTTGGAAGTTTAAATTTACACCTAACTTTCAAACGTAGTTAATGAGACCATTATTAATAAATTTAAATTAAAAGACCTTTTTTACAGATACTGTAAAAGTCGAATCGATAGGATTTGAAACAGGTGCGCCTGCCTCACCATTGCTATACTTTTTATAATAAGCATTTTTATCCCATGCTTTTGTATACGCTAGTCCTGTACTCCAACCATCACCTAAATCTTTAATAAGTTCGGCTTTAACATCCTGAAAATTCGACTCTGAAAAGTTTTTGATTCTTTCATAGCTATAGTGAGCGCCAAAAGTCCAAGTATCACTGATAGGCTGGGTAAAGTTAAGATCTAAATAACTTGATCCTCTCGACCTTTTACCAGCAGGTCCCCCCATGGTTTTAGAGTTATAACCAGCATAATCTGGTGTGTAAGTCACAAAGTATTTAAGGCTTAAAGGGCCATAGCCAATTTGAGGTACAATCTCACCATAGTTATAAGTGCTACTCCCCGTTTCTGGTGTACTTTTCGCACCTGGGTAGTAGTAGTAAAAAACCGACATCCCAATTGAAAATTTATCAATTGTTTTTAAATAACCTGTATAAAAATCCCATTCAACCGAGGCATCTCGCAGATAGTTAGAGCTGACACTTGATGCCCAAGTCCCTACAAAAAAACCATTAGGATTAGCATAATCCAATCCACCTTGTAAGGCTGGTTTACCCCATGTTTGTTGGAAACCACGTGAAATATATTGACTAGCAAAAGTAACATTTGCGCTATATGGAGAGGTTTTTTCTTGTTCTTTTAATTGTTCTGCATGTACAACGCTAGTAGACATAATAAGTGAAACTAAACCTAAAATTTTTCTCATTCAATAATTCCTTTTACATATTACCTATAGGTTTAAAGTTTTAAAATAACATGAAATATCCACTTTAAGAACCTTAAAGGTTTATAAATTCAAGTTTCTAGATACATCTTCTTCGCTATAAATCTCTTCAATGCAATCTAAAATTTTAGGAATATAGGAACTTTGATCCATGTTGCGCATGGATAGAGAGATTGGACTATAGGCTTCTAAGTCCAAGATATTTAAGTAAGTTAAATTCTTCATACCAATGTCACAGGCACTTTCCGGAATAATACAAATACCTTCGCCAGATGCCACTAGTCCAAGTGCCATATGAATTTCTCGGACTTCTGTCAGTTTGGCTGGAACTAGACCTAATTTGGTAAATAAAGCTTGAATAGTGGTCGAGAAATTCGGTCTAGGTGTAGTTGGATAAGAGAAAATTGTCTCATTAATAATTTGAGATAAATAAATTCCTGACCCTTGGAACTCACTTAAAGGATGTTTTTTATGAATCGCGAGTTTTAATTTTTCTTTGCGAAGTAAAAGCCTTTTAATGGCAGGGTCACTAATTGGCAAGCGACCAAAACCTAAATCGATTTTACCGAGTTTTAATGCTTCAACCTGATCTCGTGTACCACACTCAATAAGCTCAACATGAATGTCAGGATTTTTTTGTCTAAATAGATAGATGACCTGTGGTAATCGTCCATAAAGAAGTGAACTCACATAACCCACTTTAACAACGTTCTCGACTAGCTTCATTTTTTTAGCCATCGAAGCAGCTTGAGCCGTATGCGTCAAAATTTGCACCGCATGTTGGTAAAAAAACAGCCCTGCTTCCGTTACTTTTAATGGACGAGAGCCTTTTTCGAATAAATCGATCCCTAATTCTTCTTCTAGTTTTTTGATTTGGCGTGTTAAAGGCGGCTGGGCAATAAAAAGCTTTTCTGCGGCTTTGGTCAGGCTCTGTTCTTCAACCACGGTAACAAAATAACGTAGATGTCTTAATTCCATTAATATACCTTTTTAGTATCTTAAAATACCGTTCTATATCTATTTTAGGCTATTACATTCTTCTATGGTATACAAACAAGTTCGTAATAGTTGAAACTTCATGTATAGAACCATAGAAACCATACTTGTGGATATTCCAACTATCCGTCCTCACCAGTTGTCTGTGACTACTATGCGTATCCAGACTTTGGTACTCGTTAAAATTACGACCACGGATGGTATTGTCGGTTGGGGTGAAGCCACCACCATTGGTGGGCTGAACTATGGTGAAGAAAGTCCTGAGAGTGTCAAAGCCAATATTGATACCTACTTTGCACCATTACTGACATCAGTTAAAGATTTAAATGTTGCACAAACACTCAAACTGATTCGTAAAAATATTAATGGTAACCGCTTTGCCAAGTGTGCCATTCAGACTGCCCTACTTGATATTCAGGCCAAACGTTTAGGTGTGCCATTAAGCGAAGTTTTAGGTGGCCGTCTGCGTAATAGTTTACCTGTACTTTGGACGCTTGCGTCTGGTGACACTGAAAAAGATATTGCTGAAGCTCGCAAAATGATTGAGCTGAAGCGCCACAACACGTTCAAACTTAAAATTGGTGCACGTCCTTTACAGCAAGATGTTGACCATGTGATTGCGATTAAAAAAGCACTAGGTGCAGATATTAGTGTACGTGTTGACGTAAATCGTGCATGGTCAGAGCTTGAATGTATTCAAGGTATTCAACAGCTCCAAGATGGTGGAATCGATTTAATCGAGCAGCCATGTGCAATTCAAAATACCGAAGCACTTGCTCGCCTCACCCAGCGTTTTGATGTCGCAATTATGGCAGATGAAGCCTTAACTGGTCCTGACAGCGCATACCGTATTGCAAAAAATCATGGTGCAGATGTATTTGCCGTGAAAATTGAACAATCTGGTGGCCTGATCGAAGCTTGTGAAGTTGGCAAAATTGCTGGTTTAGCTGGAATCGACCTATATGGCGGTACCATGCTTGAAGGCCCTGTAGGAAGTATTGCTTCTGCTCATGCATTTGCAACTTTTGAAACGTTAGCGTTCGGTACTGAATTATTTGGTCCGTTATTACTGACCGAAGAAATTTTAAAAGAGCCGCTACGTTACGAAAACTTTGAATTGCATTTGCCAACAGCTCCGGGCTTAGGCATTGAAATTGATGAAGATAAGATTGAGAAATTACGTCGTTAAGGCAACAGGATAAGGAGTTTCCCATGTTATTTCATGTACGTATGGATGTGCATATTCCACTTGATATGCCAGCCGACAAAGCAAATGAAATTAAGGCCGTTGAAAAGGCTTATTCACAAGATTTACAACGCCAAGGTAAATGGCGTCACATCTGGCGTATTACAGGCCAGTATTCAAATATCAGTATTTTTGATGTTGAGAGCAATGAGGAATTGCACAACATTTTACAGGGCTTACCTCTCTATCCATATATGGACATTGAAGTGATGGCAATGAACCGTCACCCATCTTCTGTTCGTGATGATGATTCGTAAACCAAAAAATTTTTTAAATGTGATCTCTGAAGTCCATTTAAAAACCAAGCAGATTATTCAGAAGGTAAAAAGGAATGTGGCAGCACTTATTCGCTAGCAAAACAAAATGCCCGCAGCGCTGCCACCCAAAACCGTATTGCATACTTAAGGAGTTTTAGTATGAACCGTCAACAAATTGATGCGCTTGTAAAACAAATGAATGTCGACACTGCTAAAGGTGAAGTCGATGCACGTGTTCAACAAATTGTTGTGCGCCTTCTCGAGGATTTATTTCAAGCCATTGAAGATTTAGACATCCAACCTTCAGAAGTATGGAAAGGTTTGGAATATTTCACAGACGCAGGTCAAGCAAACGAACTTGGTCTTTTGGCAGCTGGTTTAGGTTTAGAGCACTATCTTGATTTACGTGCTGATGAAGCTGATGCAAAAGCTGGCGTTACGGGTGGCACACCACGTACCATCGAAGGCCCACTTTATGTAGCTGGCGCGCCTGAATCTGTTGGCTTTGCGCGTATGGATGATGGTACAGAATCTGGCAAAATCGATACCTTAATTATTGAAGGTACTGTGACCGATACTGATGGCAAGATCATTGAAAATGCCAAAGTTGAAGTATGGCATGCCAACAGTTTGGGTAACTATTCATTCTTTGATAAGTCTCAATCTGACTTCAATTTACGCCGTAGTATTTTGACTGATGCTGATGGTAAATATGTTGCATTAACCACGATGCCTGTTGGTTATGGTTGCCCGCCAGAAGGTACAACTCAAGCCCTTCTTAACAAATTAGGCCGTCATGGTAACCGTCCATCTCACGTTCACTACTTCGTTTCTGCGCCAGGTTTCCGCAAGCTGACTACTCAATTCAACATTGAGGGTGATGAGTACTTATGGGACGACTTTGCCTTCGCAACCCGTGACGGCTTAGTGGCAACAGCAGTTGATGTAAATGACCCAGCTGAAATTCAACGCCGTGGTTTAGATCACGCTTTCAAACACATCACATTTAACATCGAACTTGTTAAAGATGCCGCTGCCGCTCCTTCAACTGAAGTTGAACGTCGTCGCGCTAGTGCTTAATTGAAAGTATATGTGAGTTAAAAGTTCGCTTTTGACTCACAAAATTTATTCCATTTATTACTACCATTAAGAATTTCAATAAATTTTTAGCGGTAGTAATACATCACGTTACCTCATGCTCTAAGGTTTCTCACATGATTGACAAAAGTAAGTCCTCACTAAGCGAGGTTCTATCGCAGATTAAAGATGGTGCAACCATTCTGATTGGTGGTTTTGGTACCGCAGGACAACCCGCTGAACTCATTGACGGTCTTATTGAACTGGGTATTAAAGATTTAACCATTGTCAGCAATAACGCCGGTAATGGCGATTATGGCTTGGCTAAACTGCTTAAAGCTGGTTCGGTTAAAAAAGTAATCTGTTCTTTCCCACGTCAGTCAGACTCTTATGTGTTTGATGAACTGTACCGTGCCGGAAAAGTAGATCTTGAAGTCGTGCCTCAAGGTAATCTGGCGTGTCGTATTCAAGCGGCGGGTATGGGCCTAGGCGCTGTGTTTACCCCAACAGGCTTTGGAACACTTTTGGCCGAAGGCAAAGAAACCCGTGAGATTGATGGGAAAGATTACGTACTCGAATATCCAATCAAAGCAGACTTTGCCTTGATTAAAGCCTATAAGGGCGACCGTTGGGGCAATCTGGTTTACCGTAAATCTGCACGTAACTTTGGGCCAATTATGGCCATGGCTGCAGATGTCACCATTGCTCAGGTTTCTGAAGTGGTTGAACTCGGTGGACTAGATCCAGAACACATCATTACCCCAGGTATTTTTGTACAACACGTTGTACAAGTAGCGCCAGCACAGTAAGCAATAAGGAGAAAGAACATGAGCTACCAGAAACTCAGCCGTGACCAGATTGCAAAACGTGTGGCACAAGATATTCCCGATGGCGCCTATGTAAACTTAGGCATTGGCTTACCAACCAAGATTGCAAGTTACTTACCTAACGATAAAGATATTTTCCTTCATTCTGAAAATGGCCTGTTGGCTTTTGGTCCACCACCAGCGGCAGGTGAAGAAGACCCTGAACTGATTAATGCGGGTAAAGAGTTCGTGACCATGCTTGAAGGCGGCAGCTTTTTCCACCATGGTGACTCATTTGCCATGATGCGTGGTGGACACCTTGATATTGCAGTGCTTGGCGCCTTTCAGGTTGCAGCGAATGGTGACTTGGCGAACTGGCACACGGGAGCACCGGATGCGATTCCTGCCGTGGGTGGTGCGATGGATTTAGCTGTAGGTGCCAAGAAAGTATTTATCACTACAGACCATGTTACTAAGCAAGGTGAACCGAAGATTGTGGCTGAGCTGAGCTATCCGGTTACGGGTAAAAAATGTGTTGACCGTATTTACACCGATCTTTGCGTGATTGATGTGACCAAAGATGGTTTAAAGGTGATTGAGAAAGTGGAAGGTCTTAGCTTTGATGAGTTACAGGCTTTGACTGGTGCAACTTTGATTGATGCGACTCAAGGCTAAGGTTTGCATAGCAAAAATCTATTACAGCATTCAGTATCGTGACAGGCGACATGGATGTCGCCCGTTGGACAGGGAGGCAAGGAAGCCTCCTCTGTTCAACGAAGGTTTTTGTTACTTTTGACCTTTCAAAAGTAAGGTATCGCTTATACAACAGACCTACGGATATCACAGTAAATTACAGCCATGATGTTATCCGTTGATATGAAAATTTATAAATCATCACAACGGAGTCTTATCTGTTGAAACCAGATGCCACCAGCTAATTCATGTCACTTTTTTAAAAAAGTAACCAAAAACCTTTGTTACTCAGACACAACCTCCCTGTTGTGCTGAGCAACGAGGCGACATCCATGTCGCCACCTCGAAATACTTACGGAGAATGGCTAAAAAGGCCTGAAGTAAAGGACAAAAGTTAGAATGAAAAACGCTTATATCATCGATGCCATCCGTACACCATTTGGCCGTTATGCCGGTGGCCTTGCACCTGTCCGTGCCGATGACCTTGGGGCTGTGCCGATTAAGGCTTTAATCCAGCGGAACCCAAATGTAGATTGGGAACAGGTCGATGATGTGATCTATGGCTGTGCCAATCAAGCCGGTGAAGATAACCGTAACGTAGGCCGTATGTCGGCATTGCTTGCAGGTTTACCGTATCAAGTGCCGGCAACCACGATTAACCGTTTGTGCGGTTCTTCACTCGATGCCATTGCCATTGCTGCCCGTGCCATTAAAGCAGGTGAAGCGAACTTGGTGATTGCAGGTGGTGTGGAAAGCATGAGCCGCGCACCTTATGTGATGGGTAAGTCTGACAGTGCTTTTGGCCGTAGCCAGAAGATTGAAGATACCACTATGGGTTGGCGTTTCATTAACCCTAAACTTAAAGAATTGTATGGTGTAGACACCATGCCCCAGACTGCCGAAAACGTCGCTGAACAGTTCAACGTGAATCGTGCAGATCAGGACCAGTTTGCCTTGGTGAGCCAACAACGCACCGCAAGCGCGCAAGCCAAAGGCTTTTTTTCTAAAGAAATCGTGGCAGTTGAAATCCCTCAGCGTAAGGGTGATGCTGTTGTGATTGATACCGATGAACATCCACGTGCATCTACTACGCTTGAAGCTTTAAGCAAACTTAAACCTGTGGTTAAAGTAGATGGCACAGTAACAGCAGGCAATGCTTCAGGGATTAACGATGGTGCAGCCGCATTGCTGATTGCTTCTGATGAGGCGGTTCAAGCTTACAACCTCAAACCACGTGCCAAGATCATTGCTTCAACAGCGGTGGGTGTAGAACCACGTATTATGGGGTTTGCTCCGGCACCAGCCATTAAAAAATTACTTAAACAAGCCAACCTGACTTTAGATCAGATGGATGTAATTGAGCTCAATGAAGCTTTTGCTGCACAAGCTTTGGCAGTGACTCGTGATTTAGGTTTGCCAGATGATTCTGACAAGGTAAATCCAAACGGCGGCGCAATTGCATTGGGCCATCCACTGGGTGCATCAGGTGCACGCTTAGTCACTACAGCCTTAAACCAGCTTGAACAAACAGGTGGTCGTTATGCCTTATGTTCAATGTGTATTGGTGTAGGTCAAGGTATTGCTTTGATTATTGAACGTGTTGAAGCACTTTAAGGAGAAACAAATGCCATCTTTTCAAGCTGCCGAAGCACAAATTAACTATCAAACCTTTGGCGAACCATCCTCCCCTGCTTTGGTGTTTTCCAACTCTTTAGGTACCAACTATGGTATGTGGCAAAAACAGTTTAATGAGTTAAAAGATCAATTTTTTGTGATTTGCTATGACACTCGTGGTCACGGTTCATCATCTACGCCTGACGGTCCATATACTGTAGAGCAATTAGGTGAAGACGTTATCCGTTTACTGGATCATCTAAATATTAGCAAAGCTGCTTTTTGTGGTATTTCTATGAGTGGTTTAACTGGTCAATGGCTGGCAATTCACTATCCTGACCGTTTTAGTCATGTAGTTGTGGCAAATACTGCCGCTAAAATTGGACAAGAACAAGCATGGCTTGACCGTGCAAAATTAGTACGTGAACAAGGTTTACAACCAATCGCAGCTACAGCAGCTTCGCGATGGTTTACAGATCCCTTTATCCAAAGTCATCCTTCTATTGTCAACAACCTGTGTAACGACTTAAGTGCTGGCAGCGCAATGGGTTATGCCAATTGTTGTGAGGCTTTGGCTAAAGCGGATGTCCGTGAGCAGTTAAACGACATCAAAATACCTGTATTGGTGATTGCTGGAACTCAAGACCCAGTAACGACTGTTGCAGATGGTGAATTTATGCAGCAACGCATTCCACAATCAAAACTTGCAGAAATAGACGCATCTCATATTTCCAATGTAGAACAGCCTGAAGCTTTTAATAAAATCCTAAAGGATTTTTTATTAGGTTAATTTAATGATTCAAAAAAAATGGCCTATAGGGGCCATTTTTTATATCTGCATTTAGTTTTTAAAATTAATAACGAATCATCACCGATTTTAATTCGGTGTAATCTTCAATAAATGCATCAGAAAACTCTCTGCCAATTCCTGAAGCTTTTACCCCACCAAATGGAACAGATGGATCTAAGAACGTATGCATATTGACCCACAAGGTCCCTGCTTCAATTTTAGAAATTAAACGCAAAGCTTTAGATAAGTCATTTGTCCAGATACTAGCGGTTAAACCAAAGCGCGACTCATTCATCAGTTGAACGAGTTCTTCATCAGTTTCGAATGGCATTACCCCGACCACTGGACCAAAAGTTTCCTCTGAAAATAAAGGATCATCCGTATTTTTAAAGGAAATTAAAGTCGGTTGTACAAAATACCCTGTCTGATCTAAAGCCTCACCACCCGCAATAATCTGGTTGTTGGCTTTAGCTATATTTAAATAATGTTTTACTTTATTAAAGTGTGGCTGATTAGAGAGTGGACCAAACATACTTCCTTCATCCATAGCCGATCCAATTTTGAACTGCGAGAGTGCTTTAGAGAGTTTCTCGACAAGTTCATCATGTTTTGTATGGTGTACAAAAAAACGCTCGGGCGATGCACAAACTTGGCCTTGATGTACAAAAGTTGCTTGCAGCAAAGTTGGTAAAATCTCATCAATATTTGCATCAGCCAAAACAGCTATGGCATTTTTACCGCCCAGCTCTAGACTTACACGGGTTAAATCACTACTCATCGCAAGTTTACCAATCGTAATACCTGTTGGTACTGAACCTGTAAATGAGACTTTCTTAACCAGCGGCGACTCAATTAAATATTGCCCTGTATCGCCCTTACCCGTAACCACATTAATTACACCAGCTGGAATACCTGCTTCAATCGCAAGTTCGGCTAAACGTAATAAAGATAAGCTGGCAAACTCACTTGGTTTAAGCACAATGGTACAGCCAGTTGTTAAAGCTGAACCGATTTTCCATACACCAATCATGAGTGAAAAATTCCAAGGCACAATCCCTGCAACCACACCAATCGGTTGTCTTAAAGTAAAGGCCGTATATTTCTCACCCTGCATAGACGGAATAGAGGGTTGCATGGTTTGACCATTAATTTTAGTTGCCCAACCAGCAAAATATCTCAAGAAAATAACAGATTGTGCGACTTCAAGGTGTCTTGAAATATTGATAAGTTTTCCGGTAGACAAAGTTTCAAGCTGTGCAAGTTCTTCACCATGTTGCTCAATTAAATCGGCTAACTTGTTCAGTTTAACGCCACGTTCATACGGCGTAGTTTCAGCCCAAGCATTTTGAAAAGCATGTTCAGCACTTTTTACCGCACTATCTACATCTTGTTGACTACCAATACTAATTTGAGCAACCACTTGTTCAGTCGATGGATTCACAATATCCACTTTATCTAAAAGCTCGGCAGCAACTAACTTCCCATCAATAAAATGTCCATGTTGACGTGCCATAAATTGCTGTACGCTTGCTAAAATCTGAACTTCACTCATTTTCTTTTCCTCTTTTCATTTCTAAATATTGATATGACAGTAACTACGCGACCTGATTCAAAATAAAGTCTGCACCACGCTCACCAATCATAATGGCAATTGCATTGGTATTACCGCTTGGAACTTGTGGACAAATAGAACAATCCACCACACGTAAGTTTTTGAAACCATGTACTTTAAGCGTCTGATCGGTGACCGAATCTTGCGGAGCATTACCCATTTTGCAGCTACCTGCGGGGTGATAGACCGTTTTAATGTTCTGACGCATCCATTTATCAATCGCTTCAATATCATCAGGATCGACATTTGCAGGCTCAATCACTTCTTTGACAATCGCTTTCAATGCTGGTTGTTGTAATAAGCGAAGTCCGGCCTGTACCGCACGGATATTTGCGTCAATATCTTCTTGATGTCCTAGATAATTAGGGTCAATGACAGGCAAATCTTTTGGATCTTTACTGCTTAAACGTAAAGTCCCACGTGCTTTTGGCTGTACATGCCCGACTTTAATGGTAAGGCCATGTGCCTGAGCAACTGCTTTTTCACCAGGGGTATTATCGAAATTATCCAGCACAGGTAAAAAATGAAATTGGACATCAGGTCGACCATTGTTATTGGTGTCAATAAAACCACCACCCTCTAAAATATTGGTGGTTAGCAATCCTGAACGCGTAAAACACCACTGTAAAAAGTGTCGTACAGCGGTTAAACCTTGGTCTTCACCAAGCAGACTATTATTGGTTGTTACTGTCGCATTAATCGACATATGCAAATGATCGTGAAAATTGTCACCTACAGGTAAGTCACGAATGCATTCTATTCCGAGTTCCTCTAAATGCTGTTTTGGACCAATTCCCGAAAGTAATAAAACCTTAGGACTGCCAATTGCACCAGCACTCAGAATGACTTCTTTTTGAGCCTTTACCGTAATTGGTGATTTTCCGCTAACACTATAAGTAACCCCAGTAACCTGATCACCTTGAGTTTCAATTTTATGTACCAAGGCATCCGTAATAACCGTAAGGTCTGGGTGGTTTTCGACTGACTTTAAATAGGTTTTAGAAGTACTCGCCCGAGAACCGTTTTGAGTAGTAGTTTGATAAAACCCTACACCCGCCTGATCCCAACCATTAATATCATTGACGTAACTCATCCCCATTTGCTGACCTGCTTTAATACAAGCAAGCGTTAAAGGATGGCGATAGCGGTTTTCACTGACAGGTAAAATGCCATCTTGTCCATGATATTCATCAGCAAGACTTTCATTTTTTTCTGCTTTCTTAAAAAAAGGCAGTACCTCCTGATATGACCACTGATTGCATCCCCACTCTGACGCCCATAAATCATAATCCTGACGTTGGCCTCTGCAATAGATCATGCCATTGACCGAGCTTCCACCTCCCAACACTTTTCCTTGTGCAAGGATCATTTCACGATGATTACAACATTTCTGCGGAACAGTCATGTATTGCCATGATTTTTGCTGGAATACTTTAACCACCGTGGCAGGTATGGTATGAAACATGCTGCTATCTCGGCTTCCTGCCTCTAGAACAAGAACACGCCCTGCCTTGGCTTCTAATAGTCTTGCTGCGACCACACAGCCTGCTGAGCCAGCACCAATCACGATATAGTCATATTGTTGATTCATCTGATTTCATCCTAATTTTATTTCTATGAATGTACCGCCAATAAACACGATCTCCTTCGCTCTAATTTAATAGATGTATTGCAGAATCAACTGCGCATATACATTGGTCTTGTCATCGTAGTTTTGAGTACCACCACTATGGATATCGTGTTTTGGTTTATAGAGTCCCACTAAAGGAATAACGTTGAATTTTTTATTAACCGACCAGACTGAAAAGACATCCAGTTCATGTCCATCTACATTGGTTAAAGACTTATTTACTGTTTTGAACTTATAGGCCAAAGCACCCAACATAAAATTTTCTTTTAGATTCATACTGTAAGAGACTTGATGGATATCTGCATTTTTATTAAATGGGCCAGCATAATTTCCAGCAACTTCTCCCTGAAACCACGTGCCAAAACCGACTGTATTTCCATAAAACATGGTGTCGTATTGGTCTGAAAAATGACTAAAGCGGTAGCCTAATGAAGGCGTATATTTTGAAGATAAAAAGTTATAGTTCAGTGCTAAGTAGCCAGCATTTTCTTGGCCATCTTTTTTATCTTGCACAACAAACTCAGTTTTAACTTGTAGCTCTGGTAAAGGTTGATAATTCAGACGTAAAGCATAATTTTTAAGGTCTTGTCGTCCTGAAACCTGTTCAGCATCTTCAAGATCCAATACATTTAAGTAAGTGAACCCAATGCCTTTATCTTTAAGCTGATACATCAGATCAGTCACAAACAGTTCAGGTGAAAATTGTGCTTTATTGTCGGACTTTAAATAAGCCAACTTTAGGGTTGTATTCTCTTGCGGTTTGTATTGAAGCAAACTTGTAAAATCAAAGCTTCGACGAGCTGCCAGATAATATGCTCCGCCCCGATCTAGTGTGCCGTCCGCAGGCGCTTTACCGAGATTTAATGCATCACCCGCAATAAAGAATCCGTCACCAATCATGATATTTTGTCGACCAATACTTAAATCATAGGTCGTTAACTCATCTTTATTGGTGCCGTCTTTAAAACCAATGATCCATTCATTCACATCTGTTTTACGTTCTTTGCCATTACTATTTTGGCCGGCGTCACCATCACCAAATGTTGCCGAGCTAATGCCGCTCAAGCTTGCATAGAGCTGATTGTTTTTAAAGGTGTAGTTTCCCTTCGCACCATATTTAAGATGACCTTCTTGCCAATTGATTCTTTCATCATCTAGGTTTTCGCCGTTATAGCTTTTACCGCTACTAAAAGCCCCAAAAGTTGCTTCAAAAGTCGGTTTAATTTCAAACTCACCAGCATGCACAGTTGAAAAAAATGAGACAAAGAGAGTCCCTCTCATAACCTGAGAAAATAAATTTTTCATTGAGAAATTCCTTTTTTGCGAACGGCCTAACCGTGCTCAGGTATGGGTAACTGATTCGTTACCCATTCTGGCTTATTCACATTTTTAGTGATGGTCGTGCTGTGTGTTTTGCTCTTCTTCACCCAAGTTTAAAGTCGGGGTGTTGTCAAAGAAGTTCCAAGGTTTGATGAGTGTATTCACCCATTCTGTCGGCATGATTGGCCACTCTTCAGCACGTGCTACATGGGTTGTACCGGTTGTCATCCACACCACAAGGTCTTTATTTTCAATATTCTCATTGTTGCCAATGAACTGTCCTAACCCTGTATCATGAGTTGAACGGTTTGAATATTTCCCTTCAGGATAGCGTTCGTCTGGATTGTACTGAGTCACCCAAATTTGCTTATCCATAAAGTTCAAACGTTTAAATAACCATTCATCTTTCGAAAAATTGGCACCCTTCGCCACAGGGTGTGTTCCACCTGCAAACGGAATCAATTGGTAAGAAACCGGATTGCCTAATTTATTTTCCTTATTGAAATTCGTAAGTAAGCGAATGGTAGACGGATCAAATTTTTCAGCTGCATTTTGCTCATTCGTAATGACTTTACTGTCAATTTGCATTGAGCTTATACGGACACCACCTTTGTCATTGGCTTTCACCACAGGGTCCATATGCATAAAGCTGTTGTTTTCCCCATCTACATCCATGTCTAAGCGGAAGTTATAAATGTGTTGATGGGTTGTCCCAACAATATTATGGTCAATTAAAGTTCCATATTTAGTGTCTTCTTTGGCTGTATTGTCATGCATGGTGCGTGATTTAACGCCTTTAACAGCTTCAATACCGGTTGCACCCGCATTAATCCCAATTACACCATTTTGGGCAAATACCCAGTCAAACATGTAATCGTAGTTTCCAACCGTACTAATCCAGCGCACGACAAGTTCACGGCGTGCTTCACTGGCATCTTGATTGCCAAAAATTTCGTGATGTTTATATTCAGGTCCTGCATAACGTTCAAACACAGCAATGGCATTTGGAATTACTTGAGGCTGGCCTTTATAGTCTGCAATCACGGCATCAAGTAAAACAGCGTTGTCGGGTGCATCTGTTCCCGGAATAATAGATGAGGTAAGTGTTCCCATACCATATTCGCCAGAGTCCAAATAAGATTTGAAGTACCAACCAATATCAGGGTCGCCATATGGAACCACCATTCCCCCCAAGTTACCTTCATACATGACTTTACGCTTTACGCCCTTATCTTTATAAGTCACCGTTGAAAGCTGTAAGCCAACACGAGAATCTAAGGCCACATGCAAACACCAGTTCCCCCAATGTATGGTTTGACCAGTAATGCTAAAGTTTTTACCCTCAGGTTCAGTAATATTGAGTGGTTTTAGCTTACTTGCTACGGGCTTATTCGACATATATGGTCGATTTGCCATTGGCACAGGAATGATGGCACCTTCTTCAATCTTAATAATTTTTTCTTTATCTAAATCGACTACAGCAACTAAATTTTCAATAGGATGCGCCCAGTAGTTCCCATCTCCTACATCAAGGTAAGCGACGACTTTTAATATATTGAGTTGTTTATCCAGACCATCTTTACCGCCAAAATATCCAACAGTTAGCGGAGTAGCAATCACTTTCTTCACATCACTAATGCCGCGTTTGCGTAACGCATCTTGATATTCTTTACTTGTCTCAATTACACGTTGTACAGCTTCAAAATTATCTAGAAGCACCATACCGTGAGTATCTTTAAGTACATTCCATTTTGTGACCTGTTGAGTATTAAGATTAACTTCACCTTCAATCGCTTGTTTGCCCTTTAATAAAATAAATGAGGCAATACGATCTTCTTTAAATTCTTTGTGATTAATAAAGTAATCCCAAACTTTAGCTTTCTCAGGTTCTTTAAGCTTTAACTCGGCAAAACGCATATTTTTGTAGGCGTATTTCGAGCGATTAATCACATCAAATGTATTTTTGATTTCATCAGAATTTAAGCTATTGAGCGGGTGAAAGGTATTTTCAACTTTAAAAGTTTGATCTAACCCCGACTGGAAGACTTCATTAAAAAAATCTTTTCCAATAACAGGTTTACCCTCTTTGATTAATAAAGGCACGCTGAGTTTTAAAGGTTTGCCATTCACTAAAACCTGATTTGAGTTTGGCTTGGCTCTCACCACCATAGAGCCTTTGGTAATTGTATAGGTATTGGTAAAGTCATCTTTAACAACTTTAGCGCCTTGCTCACTCATGTTCTGATAAAGTGAGACCATGTCGGCCTTGCCACCATGAGCAAACGCTTGAGTATTGAGTCCCCAAAAGCTTGCAGCGATTGATAAGTTAAGTACCAGTATTTTTTGTATGTCATTCAATAATCGTTGTTTACGCATTGGTTTCATCCTTTTCATCTATCCCTGAACTATCTGAATCAGATAGTTAAAATGCACTTCCTGTGAGTGAAATTCATTAGACCAACTTAATAGTTTTATGGTTATTAAGCTTATCTAACCTGCTCTAATGAATTTAATTTCAACACAGTTACATAGGGCTAGCTTGTTCAAGAATGACGTCGAACTTGTCTAAAAATGACATTGAGAGATGAAAATTTTAAACCGACATCCCCTCTCTAAATTCTTTAGGGGAAATACCATAAGTCTTTTTAAAGATTTTTGAAAAATGAGCGCCATCCCAAAAACCCCATTTCAAGGCAACTTGGGTAATTGAGCTTTGTTTGTTCTTTTTATCAAGCAAATCTGCTTTAACTTTTTCTAGGCGTTTAAGCTGTATATATTTGTTAATAGATAAATTTTCTTGAAGAAATAGACGGTAGAGATGACGTAGCGACACTCCAATATGCTCTGCAATTAATTTAGGTGTTAAATCTGGTTTTGCTAAGTTTTCTATAATATAACGCTCAGCTTTTTCCATTAGATTATTGGAGCTATTAATATTTTTATAATTGATTGTGGGTTTGATTAAGGCGATCAGCGCATCTTCAAAAGCATTACCATCTTCAGTTGCGTACCAAAGTTTGATGTTTTCAGCAGACATATTTTTCAAAATATTCTTGAGCAAAAAACCACTCATATTTTGCGTAATCAGTTTTCCAAAATATTCGGTACTAATATTTTCTTTAAGTAATTTTTCACGCGACAGGTGCACTGAAATCTGGCTTACCAAACCTTGCGGGTACATCGAAATGGTTTCGACTGGGTCGACCAACACAATATCGCCTTCATTCAGGCTTAAGGTTTCATTTTTATATTCGAGCAGCATTTTTCCCGAATACTGCAAAATCAAAAAACAAAAACGATTATTGACTCGATCGATTTCATCGGCTTTTCGGACAATTTTATTGGCATTGTTTTTGATAAAAGCAATTTCGGTATCGCCCAATAAAAAGCACTGAACTTCACCAATGAATAAATTACGGGTTCCGTCAAAATCGGTTTCAAAATTGCCGCACACACTTTTAATATGGTGCGTCCATGTGAGTAATGCATCGCTTACATATTGGTTCATCCCTTACCTCTCTATACATGTGCAACCGCTCAAAATTTTGCGTTTATGGTGGTGCAATGTCTTGGCTTATTTGCAATCTTGTTTTATTGATAAACAAATTATGTGCCAAAAATTCCTTATCCTTGGAATTGTTTTGATGATAGTCAGCTAGATGTGAAGAAGCTGATAAATCAATTCAATTTATCAGCTTAATGGGACTTATGCTACTCCTGCAAAATCTCGCAGCATGGTAATAAAAATATCCTTTTGTTCCTCAGAATACTTTTTAAACACCTCATTTTGATGGCTATCGGCAATATCAAACAAATACTGTGCCGTTTGTTTACCCTTTTCCGTTAGTGCATATAAATTATCGTGATCAACCAATAACCCTTCAAATTTTAGAATTTCAGCCGATCTTTCAACCTCTTGCATTGGCATAGCAATATCACGCGGTAAATCTTCCTTACTTGAAGCAGTACCACTGGCCAAAACGAGCAAAAGACGTGATTCACTGGTCCGGAAACCAGAAGCCATTTGCTTAGGAATATAGTCGGTTTGATAAGCTTTAAAAGCACGACTCATCAAATAGCAGACATTGTTATATAAGTGCCCATAATGTGTTTGGTCTACGCCGTTCTCTTCAGTTTGCTTAACTTGAAGGCTTGGATGCGGCATGACACAAGAATATGCACCTTGATGGTATACCAACGGGCTTCGGCCTTGGTCATGGAAACGAACCACTTTACCAACAATAATCCAGTGGTCACCACCTTCAATAACCTGATAGCGTTCGCACTCAAACACCGCAGAACAATTTTCTAAAATGGGGGCGCGTCCTGCACCAAGTTGAAAATTGGTGTCTGCAAATTTATCAATATTACGTCTCGAAAACTTATTAGATAGCTCAATTTGCGTGCCCGATAAAATATTGACTGCAAAATGTGTCGCTTCTTCAAATACTGAAAAACTTGAAGATTTTTTATCAATGCTCCACAAAATAAGTGGTGGGTCGAGTGACACCGAGTTAAAACTATTTGCGGTTACACCGACTTTCTCACCTTGTGCATTTTGTGCAGTAATAATGGTAACGCCTGTTGCAAAATTTCCTAATGCTCGTCGAAACTGTAGTGGATCGACCGTAAACTCATCTATTTGTTGTAATACATTCATCATCTTTCTCCTAAACCTTCTCTTACATCCATATAAATCACGAGAGCATTAGATATCTAAAACTAGTCTCGGTGTTTTAGAGCGCGAACAGCACACCAATATTTGTTCATTGCTGGCTTTTTCTTCATCAGTAAAATAAACATCTCGATGATCAGGTTCGCCTTCAATTACATCACACATACAGGTTCCGCATACGCCTTGCTCGCAAGACATTTCAATGTCGATCCCTTCTTTAGCTAAAGCCTGCAAAATGGTTTCGCCAGCTTCAACCATAATAATTTTTCCGCTACGCTCAGCCACCACCTCAAATGAATCTCCAGAAGTGTCAGTTTCAACTTGGAAATATTCTTTGTGGATTTGCTGTTCAGTAAAATCGTGAGTCGTGGCAAGGTTAATCACCCAGTCCATGAAACCGACTGGACCACAGGTGTAAATATGGCTTTCCGAGTCAATATCTTTAATGGCAGATTCAAAAAATGCTCGGTGGCTTGCACCTTCGGATTTAAAATGGAAGGTTGTATATTTTGCTAACTCACCATTTTTAATTTCATCAACAAAAGCGCAGTTTTCAGGGCTAGCGCCGCAGTAATGAAGCTCAAATGATGACCCTTCATGTGCAAGTTGATATGCCATCGTGATTAATGGCGTAATCCCGATTCCACCACCAATCAATACGCTGTGTTTGGCTTTTAAAAGTGGAAACAAATTTTTCGGTTCACTGACCTGAATTTGCATGCCATCTTTAATTTCATCAAAAGCCGAGACTGAGCCACCACGTGATTCAGGGTCACGCAAAATTCCTAGTCGGAACTTACCTTCGTCATTTGGATTTTGACAAAGCGAATATTGGCGCACCATACCATTTGGTAGGTGCACATCAATATGCGCACCCGCTTCAACTTTTGGCAATGTTGTAGAAGTGGCAGACTCAAATTCCATGACTGCAATATTTCCACCTTCCACATGGCGATTTTTAACGACAACATCATAAAGTGTAGTCATGATTTAACTCCCTTTTCATGGTTAAGCGATTGGCTTAACGCATGAATAAACCACCGTTAATATCCCATGTTGCACCAGTCACAAACCCCGCATTTGGACTCGCAAGCAACCCACAAGTTTCAGCAATAAAATGCATATTTCCTAAAGCTTTAACCGGAATATTTTGGATGAACTGTTCCATTTTTTCGTCAGACACCACACTATGAACGATTGGAGACTCCATCGGTCCCGGTGCAACCGCATTGACCGTCACCCCCTTTGCCGCAAACTCTTTGGCAAAAATTTTGGTTAACGTCACAATCGCGCCTTTGGTTGCCGCATAGTGTGCACCCGTTGCCGTACCGCCATTTTGTCCAGCTAAAGACGCCATATTAATGATGCGTCCATAGCCTTTTTTAGCCATATATTGACCAATAATTTGGCAAGCTTGAAAGGTGCCACGTTGGTTGACTTGGGTCACCCAATCAAAATCAGCTGCGGTAATTTCTAATACTGGCGTTGCTTTGGTGACGGTTGCGTTGTTAATTAACACATCAAGTTTAGAAAATTTCTCTTCAATCCATTGCACCGCAGCATGAAAATCTGCCTCAACTGAAATATCTAATTTCAAGGGAAACATATTTTGTGCATATTGACTTTGTGCCTTGGCGTTTTCGGCTTTTGCAAGCGTACTCGCTGACAAAATCACTTGATGGCCTTGGCTCGCAAAATATTCAGCAATGACATTACCGAGTCCAGAAGCAGCACCTGTCACTAAAACAACTTGTTTCATGTTACCGCTCCTAAAGAATGTAGCTAATACCAGCTAAGGTATCGGTAGAATTAACCAAATTAATGATTTTACGGTTAATCTTAAAACCTGTAGCCGCATCACGAGTTAGATGGTAGGTAATATCAGCTGTGTAATGCTTGAGGTTTTCTTTCCGGAATTCACGTAAGTTTTGAGCACAACGTAAAACGATTTCATCATCCTGATCTTGAATCACTCGTACACGAGAAATACTACGCACAGTATTTGCTTTAGGCGCTGTAGAAATTGCTTCACCATTTTCCAGACGCTCTACACGCAAAGTACGCATATGATTATCGTCATAGGCATAATTTAAGTTGTTTTCGTAATCAGTGAGGTTTGGGTCAATCGGAATGATATAAACACCTTTTTCATTCCATAAATTGAGCCATTCACGGTATTCACTGTGGTCTAACATATCTGCTTCAGCCCAGATGAAAGCAGTGACTTCATTTAATAATTGCAGATTCATATTCATTGCTCTCTCCTTAAGCCGTCATCATCTTTTTCCACTGCTGATATGCTGCACGCATACCTGTTTCAGCACTGACATCACTTTTTAAGCCATCTTCGGTTTTGACTTCGCCCGGTAAACCGCGGTTGAGCATGATCCATAAATCATTACCAGCATTGGCGCCGTGTTGTACGCGCTCCCAAGCTTCTGAGTCATCTGGTGTACCAAAACCAAATGGACCTTGGAAATGTTCATGCAAACGTAAGCGATATTGGTTGGCAATTTGTGGACCACCGTCCATCGTAATCACCGAGTGATGAATTTCTGTTTCAGCAACTGAAATTGGCTGTAAAACACGGAAGAACGCCATTGAACATGCAATATTCGGGAATAAATTTAAATTAAAGCCAGAACCCCCAACTGCACGAACAATACGGCGTACTTCTAACTCTTCATGACCTTCGTCGCGCAAAGCTTGAGCCAAGCCTTCAAAACGTTCTTGAATTGGACGCTCCATGAGCTCTTCGTCTAAATCAACCAGTTCAGGAATCATGACCATCACACTGTGACCATTACCTAAATCTTCAACAAAACCCGGCTGGTTTTCGAAGTTAAAGAGTTCTTCGGTTTTTTCATCGACAGAACTTAAAAATGACTTGTGTACCAATGGGAAGTGATAAGCATCGGTAGTATTTTCAAGCTGGATTTTCCAGTTACCTGGGAAGCGGAAACGGTGTTCACCCAACACTTTAATTGGATAACCTGCACCTTGTTTCATAAACAGGTCAATCCATTTTTTTGCTGGTCCAAGGAACTCTTCAAGCGGTTGGATATCTTCTTTAAATGAAGCGAAGATCATGCCGTTATATTCTTCTACACGTAGACTCACCAACGGTAATTCTGATTTATCTAAACAATAGCCGTAACTTTCCGGAGATGGCACCCCACGTAAGCTACCGTCAAGTGCATAACTCCAACCGTGGTACGGACATACAAAACTGTTGGTTTTTCCTTTCTTATGTTCACATACAGTTGCTGCACGGTGACGGCAACGGTTTAAAAGTACATGGACTTTCTTTTTACGGTCACGTACCACAACCACAGGCTGTTTACCGATATTAATGGTTTTATAGCTTCCGCCTTCTGGAATTTCGCTGGCATGTGCAACCCACACCCAAGTGCTATAAAAGATTTTTTCCATTTCCTCATCAAAAATGCGTTCATCTTTATAAAGAGAGGTATGGGCACGGTCACTTTGAACCAAAGCATCGTAATCAGTGCCAATGTTATGCGTTGGGATAATACTGTTCATATCAATAGTCCTTTTAAATATGTCCTGGGTCATTCCTGGGAAGGTACCGGCAATTCGGCTTCACTGTGCCAATGCGATACGGGACGACTGAAAATATTCTGTGTTTGGAAATGTTTAATTTTCCATGTTCCATCTGCTTGCTTTTGAAACTTCACGTTGAGCTTTGCTGTATTTAAGTGACTACGGCCATCTTTAAACGTTGAAGTCTGCAACATCAGCCATGAAGCATTTGCATCATTTTGATTTACATAAATTTGTTCTGAATTTACAAAGTGTGCATTCATAACAAAGTGAGATTCTTTTTGGGTATAGCTTTTAAACATGTCGTAAATCGACTGCCAAGAATCATAACGGCCAAAGGATTTGGCATATTTCTCACCAACACCTTCCCAAATACAGTCTTGATCAAAAAGATTCATCAGCTCGTTAAGGTCTGTATTTGCATTGAGCTCGTCGCAGATTTCCATATAACGGTTCAGGCAGTTACGAATGGCGTTGTGCGCTTCTAACTGTTCTAGTCGCTCTATGATTTCTGCAAAATTCACTTTGTCATTCATTGCCATCGCCTTAACGTTGGATAATCAATTCACGCCCAACACGAGCTTCAACTTTGCAATATTTCCAAAGTTTGTATGGCCCTTCGCCCACTACCGTCGTTCTAAACAAGTTACAAGCGGCATGTACGGTTTCAATATCCGGAACATCAGCAAGCAAATAAGTGGTCCAAGGCCAACCTGCACTTGGGCCAACCATGCTTTGGTCATCATCAAGATTTCCAAAAACATGCACGCCCGGTAAGTCATGAATGCCATTCCACATTTCACCAAACGCTGCCCAAACTGCTTTGGCTTCAGCAGGTTCTGCATCAAAAAAGTTTTGGTTAATACCCATGCAGAACAAAACGCGTAATGATTTTTTAGCTTCCATCTCAATATCCTTTTTAAAAAATTAAAACTTATAAATAACCTGGGGTTGGCTTTAACCCGAAACTGATTGAGCCTGCATTTTGTAAGGTCGCATCGCCCATAAAGGCATGCTGAGTCACCACGTTAGTGTCATTCACAAAACGGCTAAATGGATTGTTGGTATAGATCGCTGTCATGCCCGCGAGCATTTGCATTTTTCGGGTGACTTTGGCGCAAACTCGCGCTGCATGGGTACATGCCAGACGCATATCGCTAATTTGTTCAGCAGTTGCTTCACGCCCAGCAATAATTTCATTCCAGACAATATCCATGGTTTGATAAAACCAAGACTTTGCAGCCTGAAATTCTGCATCTGCCTGAGCAAACTCATATTGGGTCACTGGACGGTTTGCAATTTCTGACCCACCTGTAATGGATGCTTTACCCGGTGCTAATTTTTCAAATTCTTCTAATGCGGCAGCGGCAACTCCAATACCCACCACGGTTAATACTTGAGTCGCTAAAGACAGTGACGGATATTTAAAAAATGGTTCACTGAGTTTTGAAGGTTCACCACGGACAAAGGTCCATTTCTTTTCGACCAATACATCTTCAACGACTAAGTCATGGCTTCCTGTACCTTTTAGGCCAACGGTGTCCCAAGTCATTTCAATTTTGGCTTTTTTGGCAGGCATCACTGCCATGCGTGGTAAGCCTTGCATTTCATTGTTTTTAAGCGGTGAAATTCCCACGCCAACAATGTCTGCTCCCATGCAGCCACTTGAGAATTTCCAACGCCCACGAACCACTACACCTTCATCGGTAATTTCAGCAGGTTGTGGTGGAAAAATACCTCCTGCAAACACAACATCTGGTCCGTTTTGGTACAATTCTTTAAGCGTTTCTTCTGGCAAACTTCCTAAATAAGCAGGGCTCATGCCGAAACTTGCTACCCAGCCCACCGAACCATCAGCTTTAGATAAAGTTTCGATCAATTCGCAAAACTGTCGTGGTGAACATTCATCACCACCAAAACGTTTCGGAACCAGTGCACGGTAAACACCGATTTGTTTAAGTTTTTCGATAATATCCAGTGAGATATAAGCCTGCTCATCAAACTCACCTGTCACTGCGCGCTCACGGATTTCTTGGCACAAAGCATCTAAGTTAACTGCTTTGTCTTGAGAAACAAACTCCATTTTAGACAACTTATTCATCATCTAACTCCTTGTAATTTATTGCATTGCATCAACACAAAATTTAGCTATAGCGCATAATTGCTCATCTTTTTGATGCTTCGATACGATCTGTAAGCCCACTGGTAAACCTTCACTGGTTTCAAGTGGCACTGAAATAACGGGATGACCTGATAAATTAAATGGTCGAACTAAACCTGTAAGATTCAAAAAAGCGACCGTGTTTTCAGCTTCAGAAACTTTTGGTGGAATTTGCGGAAGTGTTGGTAGAACCAAGGCATCATATTTTTCTAGTAGAGCGTCAAGTTCTTGGGTCAACTGCGCTTTCACAGCTTCCGCTTGTTTTACTTGCTCTAAAGTGGTGTGTGCTGCTTTTAATAAACGGCCATTTACATCAGAACCAATTAAGCCAGTTTGGGTTAATTCACCAAAAGCTTGCCAATTTTCATAATTAATAATCTGCATGCCTGCATCATAAGCTGCTTCAAAATGTTCAACTTTTTCTAAAGTGGTCTGTAAATTGGCTTTTTGAAGTGCTTGATGAATACAGTTCCAAACAACCTGATCTGCGCTTACATCGAGAACAGCAATTTTTGGTGTACGAGTAAATTCCGTAGGTTTGAAAGTTGGATCAATAATTTGCATGGCCTTTTCAATCATCTCGACTGAATTTGCAAAAGGACCAACGCAATCTAAAGAACTCGACGGCGGATATACACCTTTTCTGCTCACACGGCCAAAAGTTGGTTTTAAACCAAAAACTCCGCAGCACGCAGCGGGCATACGGATAGAGCCGCCCGTGTCGGTACCTAAAGTAAAATCTGCTTGTTTTGCTGCAACTGCCGCAGCCGAACCACTCGAAGATCCGCCTGGAATAAGTTCAGGATATTTAGGGTTGATGGGTGTACCAAAAGCATGGTTAATGCCTGTAATGCCAAAAGCCAATTCGTGCAAATTTGTTTTGGCAATAATTTCACAGTCAGCTTTTAAAATGTTTTTAACCACCTCAGCATCATCTTGAGCAGGTTCAACATTTAGTAAAGCTCGACTACCAGCAATGGTTTTTAGACCTTGAATATCAATTGTGTCCTTGACCATCACCTTGAGCTTGCCACTTCCTTTGTGCACGCTTTGGCTAATAATATTCATTCACTTTTCCATGTATTTTTATTAATCAATTAAAATATCGGAAAATTTAATGGAATTGTCAAGTATTTTTTATAATTTGTTCCCAAGGAAATATCCAAAATTTTGTTTATAATAGGATTACCCTTTTTTCACTAAGTTATTGCTTAGCTATGCTTGATCATTTAGAACAATTTCTTCCTAATAAAGAACCGTCGAGTATTCAAAACTTCCCTTTTTTTTGGGTATCCCAAGTTAACGGAAAATATTCACAACTCATTGAAAAATCAATAAAAAAACTAGGTATTGATAATACACGCCGTAAAATCATTTTAAGTACTAATGCTTTGGGTGAAGCCAGTATTACCGATATCGCTAATCTTTCTACCTTAAAGTTAACTACGGCAACAAAAGCTGTATATCGCTTAGTAGAAGATGGAATTGTTGAGGTCTACTCTTCTACCACCGATGAACGAATTTCGATGGTGAAATTAACTCCCAAAGGTGTCGAGCTGGTTGAACAGATTAATCAAATTAGTGTGGTTACCTTGGCAGGCATCCTGAATGCTTTTTCAGAAGATGAGCTCCACAATTTAAATCACCAGTTAAAAAAATTATTTGACCTCATGCCATCAAGTTAATTATTTGACTTGATATCGGGTTAGATACGCTCAAGAGCAGCATGAAACAGTTCTTCTTTTCTCGCTGCTCTTTATCAAAATAAGTTTTAATATTAAAAAATAAATAAAAATCAGTTTCTTAATTCAATAAATTATTACTATTTGTTTACTTAACATACTTTTTAGGTATTCTAACATACTCAATAAGTAATGGAATTTTACATATAAAAAGAAAATAATAATTCCATGATCTTTAAAAACCCATTAACTCCTAATTGGGTTTAAACACACTCTTCCGGTCTATACGAGACCAAATTACTCATTTCTAGCCTATTTATTATTCTTATCTAAAAGGGGGAAATATCGAAAACTTCAGAGGAATAATAAAAGTTAGATATCAATTTCTTTAAGCGTTTTATACATAAGGATTAAGTGTATGAACCAAAGTAATATCGCTGTTGAAAGGACACAAAAGAAAAGCAATGCTTATGCATGGTATGTCGTCACACTTTGTATGTTGGCATATATATTTTCATTTATTGACCGCCAAATTCTGGCGCTGATGATTGAACCCATCAAAGCAGATCTCCAGCTTTCAGATACACAATTTAGCCTATTACATGGCCTTGCCTTCTCACTGTTTTATGCGGTTATGGGTTTACCCTTAGCCTATATTGCCGATCGTTTTTCACGACCAAAATTGATTTCAATCGGGATTATTGTTTGGAGCTTAGCAACGGCCACTTGTGGTTTAAGTAAAAACTTTATTCAACTGTTCCTGAGTCGTATGGCAGTCGGTGTGGGTGAAGCTGCGTTATCTCCAGCCGCTTATTCAATGTTCAGCGACATGTTTAGTAAGGACAAACTAGGTCGTGCTGTCGGAATTTATTCAATTGGCGCTTTTTTAGGTGGTGGTATCGCCTTTTTAGTGGGCGGTTATGTCATTAATTTGCTTAAAGGCGTAACGCTCATTGAAGTTCCACTATTAGGCGCACTTAAAGCATGGCAAATTGCCTTTTTTGTAGTCGGTTTACCTGGCATCATTATTGGTCTGCTATTTATTCTGACCGTTAAAGACCCTGCACGTAAAGGCCAACAGCTCAACCAAAATGGACAAGTTGACCAAGTCAAATTCTCACAATGTCTTCAGTTTATCAAAAAACATTCGAAAACATTTGTTTGTCATTATTTAGGTTTTACCTTTTATGCAATGGCACTCTACAGCCTGACTAGCTGGACACCTGCATTTTATATTCGAAAGTTTCAACTTGCACCGACTGAAACAGGTTACATGCTCGGTACGATTCTGTTAATTGCAAATACCTTAGGTGTGTTTTGTGCAGGTTGGCTAAACGACTGGTTTATTAAAAAAGGTCGTCAAGATGCACCAATGTTTACGGGGGTGATTGGTATTGTTGGCCTGATTATTCCAATCGCGTTTTTTACCCAAATAGATCAGCTCTGGCTTTCAGTCAGCTTATTGATTCCTGCAATGTTCTTTGCATCTTTCCCTCTAGTAATTTCGGCAACAGCATTACAAATGTTAGCGCCCAACCAATTTAGAGCACGTCTTTCTGCCCTATTCCTTTTGGTGAGTAACTTAATTGGACTCGGTATTGGTACAACATTGGTGGCAATTATTACAGATAAAGTTTTTGGTAGTCCGTTAATGGTGGGTTCTTCTTTATCTATTGTGGATGGTCTGTCGTGTGTACTGGCTCTAATTCTGCTTTTTAAAGGCTGCAAATTCTTTAGTGAAAGTATGAAGCTTGAAAAATTAAATTAATAGGTCTCACCAATTGCCAAAATGTACTCTCTAACTAAACGCTTAGAGAGTACCGAAATATTCAAAATTACGTAGTGCCGAGGACTGGCATACATTTGGGAAATGGATTATGGAATTATTTCACCGTTTTAAACCACACACTTTAGCCGTTGCCACTTTATTACTGATGTGCAGCAACTCATGGGCCGCAAATCCAAATCAGCAAACTGAAGATGAATGGAAATTCACTTTAAAAAATGCTTATATCAATCGCGATTTTGATAACGATGCCATCAAAGATACGGGTAGTTGGTCTCAGGCAGCGTCATTATTTTATAAGTCGAAAATGCATGACACCCCGTTAGTCATAGCTGACAAGCCAATCACAATTGGGGCCGATGCTTCTGTTCAATACGCCGTGCGTTTAAGTTCTGACAAACACGTCGCAGATACGGTTCTACCTTTTAATAAAGAAACACAATCTCAGGCATCCGACTATTTAAAATACGGCGCTACTTTAAAGCTGGGCTATGACAAAACTTTATTAAGTGTGGGTGAACTTTGGTTAGATTTACCAGTAACTGCCGTAGACGCTAGTCGTCAGTTACTCACTTCATATTGGGGAACCAACTTAAAGTCACAACTTTCAGATCAGCTTTATGCTGAAATTGGCCGAGTGGAAAAAGTGTCGCCACGAAATGAAGAAGATTTTAAAAAGTTTTCGTTCACATCAAATGGAATTACCAAAGAATCTGATGGCTTGAATTACATTGACCTGCGCTATCAATTTACGCCGTCTTTAAAGGGCGAATACTACTTCGGTAATTTAGAAGACCTCTACAACAAGCACTATGTAGGACTTGAGCATAATTGGAAACAACCTAACTTTGCGCTTACTTCTAAGTTTAAGTACTTCAATGCCAAAAATGACGGCAATACTTTTGATATCGATGCGCAGAATATTGGGGTACTAGAAACAGTTAAAGTAAAAAACCATACCTTTGGTTTGGGTTACCAACAAATTATTGGTGAATCGGCATACCCTTTACCGGATGGTTTCTTACCAGAGACCTATTTCATTAACTGGAACGCCACCGGATTCTTTAAAAAAGATGAAAAGTCTTATCATGTCATGTATGGCTATGACTTTAAAGATTATGTACCAGGCTTAAACGCGATGGTGAAATATGTTTACGGAAATGACTTTAAAGCAGCCAATGGTGAGAAAAATCATGAAACAGAATCGAATGTGATTTTAAACTATGCGTTTCAGCAACCCTTCTTAAAAGGCGTGGCCCTACAATATATTCGTATTGATTACAATGTTAAGCACGGCAATGACTTTGGCGAAGACCGTTTTTTTGTTAATTACACCAAAAAGTTTTAATTAAAAAATACCCCCTAAATTAGGGGGTATTTTTTATCCTAATTTATTAACTAATCTTAAAGGCAAAACTTTCATAGCAATACTCATGGGTAACCATGGCCACTGCGGCACATAAGCCTTTACAGGTTGTTTTTCGATAGCTTTGACCAAAGCTTTACATCCTGTTTTTGCATCGACTTCAAAAGGTAAATGTTTAGCGCCTTCATTGATTTCAGTTCGGATGTAACCCGGGAAAATGGTTGAGACTTTAATTGGGGTATCTAATAATTCAGCACGAATACCCTCGGCCAAGTGAGCAACCGCGGCTTTACTTGCAGCATAAGTCGATAAATGTTTTGGTAATCCACGCATAGCACTCATAGATGACATCACCACCAAGTGACCTGCATTTTGCTCTCTAAAAATTTCAACTGCTGCCTCACACTGTGCTAAAGCAGAAATAAAGTTTGTTTCGGCCGTGGCTCTATTAATTTCAAAATTACCTTTACCAATACGACGGCCATTTCCGACTCCCGCATTTACAATAATTCGGTCTAAATAGCCAAACTCTTTTTTAAAGGCGCGAAATACTTCAAAAACCTGATCGTAATTGGTGACATCGAGACTTTTTGCAATGACTTTTATACCGTACTCGTTTTCAAGTTCAGTTTTTAAAGTTTCTAATCTGTCTAAACGGCGTGCACAAATCGCCAAGTTATAACCTTTGGCTGCAAATTCATGCGCCATACCTGCGCCCAATCCAGAACTTGCACCTGTAATTAAAATTGTCTTTGCCATGCTTTTATCCTTATTTTAAATCCATGTCAGTAAATCTGGACGTTCAGCTTTTATAAAATGGTGTTCATTTAAACTTAAAACCTGAGCTTCATTTCCAACTAAACGTAAAGTCGTGAGGCTTGTATTCGCAATTGCCCAATTCAATGCAAAAGTTCGATTAGGACTGAGTTCAAGCAGTTTTCCAATTGCTACAGAAATCACACCACCAGATGTAAAAACAATTGCATAGCGAGGTTTGGTTTTTGCTAACTCATCACAAAGTTGCTGCAATGCTGTTTCGACTCTTTCTTTAAAGTGGGGCCAAGACTCATCATATTCATGATGAAAATCGCCATCTGTCCATCGTCCAATGGCGCCTTCAAATATTTTGGCAAGATAAGCACGCGGGTTTTGTTCTTGTGCAACATCAGCTTTTAGCAGTTCAGGCTGTTCAAAACGCGGCTCATAGCGTGCAAAAACCTGTTGATGGTTAAACTCATTCCATAAATTATTATGTTGAATCACCGCATCTGGAAAGCATTCATTAAGTGCGAGCTTTGCAGTCTGCTCATGGCGCTGCATAGTTCCTGCAACCACATAAGGTTGTTCTTTCAATATTTGCTTAAAATAACGACCTAATAAATTCGCCTGAGCCTCACCATTTTCAGACAGCTCATCATAGTTACTTTTACCAAACGATGCCTGTCCGTGTCTTACCAGATAAATTGTGGTCATTTTCTTAAAATACCCTGTATTTTCTGTAGAGATTGCTGAGCAAATTCAGATTCTTGCAATTTTTGCTGTGCGATAAGTTTTAAAGCTCTGATATGTAGCGCATGAATGACAATCCAGAAATCTTTAAAAGCAGAGTTTCGAGTTTGTTTATGGTAATAACGGTAATAGATTTGCTGGGCAATCACTGCTAAACGGAATACACCAAACACTTCATAAAAAGCCCAGTTTTGAGGCTCCAATCCTGTTTTTTGCAAATAATACTCAACGACTTCCTTACGAGAGAACATTCCCTTTAAGTGAGTTGGCTGCCGGCGTGTTGATCTAAAAATCATATTATCCGTTGGCTCAACCCAATAGGCCAAAGCGCTACCCAAGTCCATTAATGGATCGCCCAAGGTCGCCATTTCCCAATCCAGCACCCCAATCACTTCTGTTGGATGCTCTGGATTTAAAATCACATTATCAAAACGCCAATCATTGTGAATAATACAAGTCGTAGAGTCTTGAGGGATATTATCATTTAACCATTTTCGGACATATTTAAAAGAAGGGACATTGATTGTGCGGACTTTTTCATAACGCTTATCCCAACCTTCAACTTGTCTACGGCAATATCCTGTTCCTTTGCCAAGTTCAGCTAAAGGCGTGTTCTCATAAGGAACTTGATGTAATTCAATCAACTTATCAACAACATTTACGCAAAGCTCATGAACATTTTCTTCATTAAAGCCAAGCTCAGGCGGTAATTTTGCACGAGGAATAATTCCTTCAATGCGTTCCATGACATAAAAATCACAGCCAATGACCGATTCATCCTGACAAAGTGCGACCATTTTAGGAAGCACAGGATAATAAGGTGCAAGATTTTTCTGCACCATATATTCACGGGCCATATCGTGGGCTGACTTGGCTTTTGTGCCTTTAGGAGGACGACGTAAAATTAAATCGGTATTTTCATACTTTAAACGATAAGTCCAATTCGATGCCCCACCTGTATATTGAGTAACGGCTGCTGAGCCGATCAACTCAACACCTTGGTTCTTTAACCAGTTTTCAATTGCCCCAATATCAAGCTCTTCACCTTCACGTACTTCACCGCCTATATCAATTACCGACATCTTCATTTCCTTTAAACTTATACTTTCTTATGACGACCGAAATAACCACGTTTGGCCAACTCTAATTTGGCAATCATGCCTTTATGTACTTCATCTGGACCATCAGCTAAACGTAAACTGCGTGCTTGGGCAAAGAAACCCGTTAATGGCGTATCTCTTGAAACGCCCGCACCGCCATGTAGCTGAATCGCCATATCGACTACTTTTTCTAATACACTTGGAGCGACTACTTTAATTGCAGATATTTCTGTTAAAGCAGCCATATTTCCTAAAGTATCCATTTTATAAGCAGCATACAAGGTTAAAAGTCTGGCTTGATCTATGGCGACACGAGCATCAGCTACGCGTTCGAGGTTCCCACCAAGTTTTAAAATTTCTTTGCCAAACGCCGTTCTAGACATGCCTCGATCAATCATAAGCTCTAAAGCTTTTTCAGCAGCTCCAATACAACGCATGCAATGGTGAATACGCCCTGGCCCTAAACGACCTTGTGCAATCTCAAAACCTTGGCCAGCTCCACCAATAAAGTTTTCAATAGGTACTCGAACATTATTAAAATGAACCTCACCATGTCCATGTGGTGCATCGTAGTCACCAAACACAGGTAACATTCGTTGAATTTCGACACCCGCCGTATCAATCGGTACTAAAACCATAGAGTGTTGATGATGGGGGTCTTTAGTTTCATCTGGAGTATGTGCCATAAAAATAATGACTTTAGCATTTGGGTCACCTAAGCCAGACGACCACCACTTTTTGCCATTTAAAACAATTTCATTACCATCGATGAGTGCAGTTGCTTGCATATTGGTTGCATCGCTTGATGCAACATCAGGTTCAGTCATGCAAAAAACCGAACGAATTTTTCCGTCCAATAAAGGCTGTAACCATTGCTTTTTTTGCTGTTCACTGCCATAGCGCCATAACAATTCCATATTTCCTGTATCTGGTGCATTACAGTTAAAAACGGTAGGTGCCAATAAGCTGCGGCCAGTTAATTCAGCAATATGCGCATATTCTTGAACAGTTAACCCTGCACCCAGCTTTTCATCGGGTAAAAACATATTCCAAAGACCAGCTTGCTTTGCTTTAGATTTCAAAGTTTCTAAAAGCTCAGGCCATTGCCATTTTTTCCAGTCTCCATCTGGATTTAATTCATGAACTTCTTCCCAAAATTTTGCTTCGACAGGTTCTATTTCTTCTAAAATAAATTTTCTTGTTCGCTCGGTAAAATCCTGAGCTTTTTTTGAGAGTTCAAACATTCTTTTTCCTTTACATCATTATTTGGTCTTTACATCAACATAACTTGAAACTTAATATGAATAAAATGATTTTATTAAATAACATCAAATGAATAATATTCATAACCTTCACGGTTTAGACTTAAGCTTTTTTCACCGAATTGATATCAATTTATATCCGCTATTTATCGCAATTTATGAGCAAAAAAGTATTTCAAATGCGGCAAGTAGTCTCAATATTACGCAGTCAGCAGCAAGTCATGCTTTGCAGCGTTTACGTCAGCAACTTGAAGATGATGTATTTATACGTGTAGGTAATAAAATGTCTGCAACGCCTTTTGCAGAACAGATTTATCCAACTGTGAAACAAGCACTTTTAACCATCCAAAATATTAGCCAGCAGAAACATGTCTTTGATCCAACCAGTTTAAAAAGCTTAAAAATCGCCGTGCATGATGAAATTGAGCCTATTATTCTTCCAAGGCTTGCTCAACATTTTCAAAATCTTAATTTAGATTTGCAGTTTGTCAGTATGAAGCTCGATCGAAAACATATTATGGCGGACTTGGCGACGCAGCAGCTCGATTTCGTGATTGACCTAGAACAATACTTATCTCCTAAAATTACCTTTGATCATTTGGTCACAGATGAGTTCGTCATTTGCAGCCAACTTAAAGAAGTCGATTTATCTCGTTATATTAATGGACGACACATCGGTGTTTCGTCACGCCGTACGGGTGCTTTGCTTGAAGATATTTATTTAAACCAACATCAGAAAATTTCAAGAAATGTATTTATGCGCTGTCAAAACTACTCAACGGCGTTACAAGTTCTGGCGGCTCAAGCCAACGCAATATTGACCATGCCTCGTATGATTTTGCAGCATTTATCTTATAGTCCTGAAATTTGCTTACATTCTCTGCCTTTTGAGATAACCAATATTAAAATGGGTATGTTTTGGCACGAAGATTTAAGGGATAATTTAAGACATCAATTTTTGCGACATGAAATTAGTAAACTTTTTCAGTAAAGCAAATTGATCTACTAAGCTTCTATCGTACAAGGACCAGTAATGAGTAAAGATGAACGGATAATCCAGAATCAGGACAACAAAAAAACGATTCGTCATGAAGATTACATTGCTGGCATCGGTAAAGGCATGGCGATTTTAGATAGCTTTAGCAGTAATCAACATCGTTTAAACATTTCTATGGCAGCTGAAAAAACCGGACTCACCCGAGCGGCAGCAAGACGACACTTATTAACATTAGAATATTTAGGTTATCTTGAGTCAGATGGCCACTATTACTATTTAACTCCGAAAGTTCTTAAATTTTCAGGAGCTTATTTAGGTGCAGCTCAACTTCCAAAAGTGTCTCAGCCTTTATTAAATCTGTTAACTAACCAAACTTCTCTCATTTATTCAGTGATGGTGCTTGATGGTTATGAGGCCATTACCATTGCCCGTAGTGCTGCCCACCAACAAACCGACCGTGTAAATCCATATGGTTTACATTTGGGTAACCGCTTACCTGCTCATGCGACATCGGCGGGTAAAATTTTACTGGCACATTTAAGCCAGCAAGAACAATTGGACTGGCTTCAAAAATATCCTCTTCAGCGTCTAACCAAATATACGCATGTCGAAAATGATAAATTTTTAGAGTTACTAAAAGAAATTCGAGAGCAAGATTGGTGTTATTCACGTGAAGAACACGAATTAGGTGTTCATGCGCTCGCCGTACCCATTTATGGACAAGACTTTAAAGTGGTTGCAGCTTTAAATATTGTTTCTCCAACTATGAAAACAACTGAAGAATATTTAATCCAACACATTTTGCCTTTATTGCAAGAGACTTCGCGGGATTTAAGACAAGTTCTTTAAATCTTACTTAGGCTATTTTATAAGGTGTCAATTTTATAATTAGCTTAGGCTATTCGGATAGATAAAAAAGATTTAGAATAACTGCTTAGGCTATTTTTAGAAGTAGTTGAAAGGTAGTTTCAAATAACGGATGCCATTTGATTCTGGTTCCGGAAAGTTTCCACCGTTTATATTAATTTGAATGGAAGGCAGAATTAATTTTGGCATTGCCAAAGTAGCATCTCGCTCTTGACGCATTTTTATGAATGAGTCTTTGGAAACTCTTTGGTTTAAATGAATATTGCTTTGTTTTTGGGTTCTAATATCTGTTTGACAGACATATTCATTACGGCCTTCTGGCTTATAGTCATGGCATAAAAACATGCGCATGTTGTCAGGAAGTGTATAAAGCTTTTGTACCGAATCATAAAGTGCTGCCGCACTTCCTTTAGGAAAATCGCATCTCGCTGAGCCATAATCAGGCATAAATAAAGTATCACCTACAAAAACAGCATCACCCATCACATAGCTTAAGCAAGCGGGTGTATGCCCAGGTGTAGGAATGTTATAGGCATCTAACTCTCCTATTTTAAAATGTTCATGGTCTTCAAATAAATAATCAAAAGGCTGATTTTCATTGAATTTCTTAAAATCAAAATTATAAATAGCAGAAAATGTTTCTTGGACAATTGAAATCTTTTGACTAATCGCAATTGTACCACCCAATTGAGACTTTAAATATTGAGCCGCGGTCATATGATCCGCATGTACATGGGTTTCTAAAATCCATTGTACTTTAAAGTTCTGAGCCAAAACATAATCGATAATTAAATCAGCGTTGGTTGTTTTTGTAGTTGCTGAAGCTGCGTCGTAGTCAAGCACACTATCAATAATCGCGCATTGACGAGTCGCTAAATCTGCAACAACATAGCTAAAAGTATTGGTGTTTTCATCAAAAAAATCTTTTACTAGAGGTTGTTGCATAAGTTTAATTTCCTTTATTTAAAACTCGGTAAATAAACATTCCTAATAACATTGCCACAATAAAATAAAGCGCTTCAAAATGTCCTAATCCGATAAGTGTTAAAGCGGGCGCTGGACATATGCCTGCTATTCCCCAGCCTATACCGAAAATAAAAGCACCAACAATTAACCTTTGGTCAATCTGTGTATTCATTGGTAATTGAATTTGTTCATTAAAGATTGTTTTAGGACTTTTTATAGCCTTTTGAAATGGAATAAATGCCACAGCAATTGCGCCTAACATCACAAACATTAAGCTGATATCCCACTGCCCAAAGATATCTAAAAAACCTAATACTTTTTCAGGATTCGACATTCCCGAAATCATTAAGCCTAATGAAAACAAACTACCAAATATAAAAGCAAAAATGTTTTTCATGACATTACCCCAAAACATGACGAACGATATAAACAGTTAACATGCCAGCGAACATAAAAACTGCTGTTGCTATCATGGAGCGTTTTGACAATCTGCTCATCCCACAAATACCATGACCACTTGTACAACCTGATCCAAGCCGAGTACCAAAACCAACCAATAAGCCTGCTAAAATAAGAGCAAACATATTCGCTTTAATTTCAATTTCGGGTTGAAAAAAATAGCCATAAATAAAGGGTGTAATAATTAATCCAGCAATAAACCAAAATGCAGAGCCTTTAAAGATATCTTTAGACGGATTAATGATTTGAGCAAGCAAACCACTAATTCCAGCGATGCGACCGTTTATATATAAATAACCGACTGTTGCAATGCCCAGTAGCAAACTACCTAAGAAGGCATAAACAATATTTGACATGTACTTACCCAAACAATATATGTTTTTATAATATGTATTATACGCTTATTTATTTAGAAATACTTAAAATAAAACTCTTAAGTCTATAAATATTCTTAACAAGAAAAAGCCCCAAATTATGGGGCTTTTATCGTTAGATTAAATCTTTGATGCCTAATTGTTCAGGTAACTTTTCCATAACTTTATTTAGTCTGTTGTTTGCTGGAGAAATACAACCTGTGTAATGGCTTAATTTTGTTTCTGTGCCATTAGGTTTAATCCAAGTAATGTAATAGCTAGACATGTCAGTTGCAGTTTGCTGGCAACCCGCAGTTTTTGATTGAGTTCCTGTTTGAGGACGATAAGTTTTTAATTCACTGGCAAGTTTTTGATAATCTTTTACGCTACCTTGGATTTCTTTAACACCAAGTGTTTTTGTATATTGTTTACCTTCAAATCGAATTAAACCAGTAGGTGTTACTTCTACAGAGTATATTGGACATGCACCAAAACATGGACTAGAAGCATAACGAATTGTTTCTTGTGTATTAGGTGCTTGCTGAACAGAAGCACAACCCATTAAAGCTAAACCAGATAAAGTTGCAAGAACTAAAAATCTCATTACATCACCTATTATTATCAAGTGGCTTTAATCTAACAAATCATATCTAAATTGTCATTAAAGACTCATTTTTCGTCTCTTTATTTAGTAATGCTTAGGCTATTTTCAGATTTTTATAAAATTAGGATAGAATGCACATAAAAAAAGGCCCATCTTTCGATGAGCCTTAAGCCAATTAAAGCTTAAATTCCTGAAATACAAATTATTACTGGGTAGTAATAACCTGCGCCAACCATTCTAGCGTAATGCAATAAATTATATAAATATAATATAAATATATATTTACGCTCGTTTTTCCAACAAAAAAAACTGGTTTTTGATGATTAAAAACTGAATAATGTTTATTTTTAATTAAAATTCACGATCTTAAGTTAAACAAAACTTAATAAATTTTTAAAGTTTATTTATAGTTAAAACATTATAAAAAATTGCTTAATAGTTAGGCTATGACTAGTGTTCGTGTCGAATCGTTTATAAGAATTTTCTAAGTTTAGTAATAACTTCAAGCACTTTTTTACTATTTGGTAAAGCTATCTAACTAAAAATATAGAATTTCCATAAATACCTTAATATAAAAAAGATATAAAAAAATAAGGGCAAAAGAAAATTTATCCTTTTGCCCTCTTTAATCACTTCTCTAAGCTATATGCGATTACATAATCACCGTGGTCAGGAGACTGACGTGCTCCTCCCGCAGAAACAACCACATACTGTTTACCTGTTTTAGGCGAAACATAGCTGATAGGTGTTCCTTGGCTACCAACAGGCATACGTGACTTCCAAAGTTCTTTACCTGTAGAAGAATCAAAAGCACGTAAATAGTAATCTTGAGTTGCAGCAAAGAATACTAAACCACCCTGAGTTGCCATTGGGCCACCAATAGTCGGCATTCCAATTGGTGCTTTCAAGCCCATCTTAATCCCCATAGGTCCCGTGTCTTCAACTGTACCCAATGGTACTTGCCATGCAACTTGACGAGTTTTCATGTCAATTGCCGTCATGGTACCAAATGGTGGTTTTTGACAAGGAATACTTAAAGCAGACATAAAGCGGTTTTTATTCACTTTATATGGTGTACCTTTCATTGGTACCGCGCCCATACCTGTATTTACTTTTTCACCGCCACTCGCCTGAATCTTAATATCTTCAGGGGTTTGTTTAAGAAGTTGAACCCACAAACCAAGACGCATATCGTTTACAAACATGTAACGATGTGTTGGATCGAAAGCAATACTACCCCAGTTCATACCACCTAAAGAACCTGGGAAACTTAATGAAATATCAGTACCCGGTGCAGTGAATAGACCTTCGTAACGCATTGACTTAAAGTTAATACGACACATAAGTTGGTCAAACGGCGTTGCGCCCCACATATCTGACTCAGTCAAAGTCTGATTGCCAATTTGAGGCATTTCAACAGAACGAGGTTGGGTTAAACTATATTGTTCACCCGGAATATTTGCAGCTTTAACAGGCTGCTCAATCACTTTAGTCAGTGGTTTGCCTGTAACTCGGTCAAGAACAAAGAATTGTCCAGATTTGGTTCCAATCACAACAGCTGGTTTCGTCGTACCATCTTTTAATGGGAAGTCGACTAGACTCGGTTGCATTGGTAAGTCAAAGTCCCATAAGTCATTATGAACAGTTTGATATACCCACTTCTCTTTACCAGTTGTTGCATCAAGTGCTAAAACTGAAGTGTTGTATTTATGGTCTAATGGATTACGGTTACCCCCCCAAATATCAACAGATGAACTACCCATAGGTAAGAAAACTGTATTCATTTGCGGGTCATAAGACATAGCAGCCCAAGAGTTTGCCGAGCTACGTTTATACGTTTCACCTGGTTTTAGAACATGATTAGGATCAGGATTACGAGGGTCAAATGCCCAGCGGAGTTTACCTGTAATCACATCATAACCACGAATAACACCACCCGGCATATCCGCTGCTACGTTATCAGCAATACGGCTACCCACCACAATGGTTGTACCTGCAATCGTTGGTGCAGAAGTGACTTCAAAACGTGGAGCTTTTGTTCCATCGCCTAAGCCTTCGAGTAGATTAACTGTTCCGTTCACACCAAAGTCTGCACAACGCTCACCAGTATCTGCATTCACTGCAATTAAACGAGCATCTGGAGTATTGGTATATATACGGCGTGGACAAGCTGTATTGGTCGCAACCGTAGTTACTGCATTCGCACCAGCCAAAGTTGGTTGAACAAGTGGTTTAGTCGAATCAAAGTATGCAACACCACGGCAACGTTCCCATGCATCGGCTTTAGAGTTTACTTCAGCTTTCCAGAGTTGCTTGCCCGAATCAGCATCGATTGCAAAAATATTGTTATGTGGTGTACATAAAAAGACTTTATTACCAATCTGTAGTGGTGTCATTTGGTCTTCAGCACCATTACCACTACCCGTTGTAAAATCACCTGTTCTAAAGCGCCATGCTTCTTTTAGCTTATGGACGTTGTCTCGGTTAATTTGATCGAGGGCAACAAAACGGCTACCACCCGTATCATTTCCATAATTTTCCCAATTCACCTGTTTTTTAGCTGGATCAACTGGTACTAAAGGTAGCTTTTCACCTGAACTTGCTACCGTTGGGTGCGGCTGGAACATTTGATAGAGCGCAATCAACATGCCTACAACAACTAGACCAGCAACACCATACGCTGGAGCTGCCGATCCATTTTGGAATTGATAACGTCGAATTGAAGGTAAGGTAAACAGTAACGCAGCAAAAAGACCAGCAGGAAACATTAAGCGTGAGAATAACGGCCAAAACTCCCAGCCGGCATCAACAAATGACCAGATTACCGTACCAACAAAAACAGCAGCAAAAATCCAAACACCCAGTGCTTTTTTACGGAAAATGCTAATTGCTGAAACCGTTATAAATAATCCTGAAATAAAGAAATACCAAGAACCACCAAGAGATACTAGCTTCCCACCACCTACAATGTAAAAAACACCGGTAGCTAATAAAACTAGACCTAATATAAAACACCATATTTTGAATAAGATATGAAACTTAGAATCTGACTCAGACATAGATCCTACTCCACATATACTGAACACAAATAGTTCAAGCATTTAGGCCAGTTAAACCATGTCTAACCAGCCATCATCATTGTTAAAAATTGACTTTCACACTCAGGCCCGCCACCCAAGCATCGTCAACCTCTTTTACACCAGCAGGTTGATGGATATATTGAATATTTGGACGCAACATGACAGCTGGAGACCATTGATAGGTATAGTTCAGCTCAATATTTAATTCGTCGTCTTGAATTGGAATATAGTTCGATGCGATCGGATCATAGCTATAATATCCACGGCTTTCGTTTGTTGCGATTTGCTTATCTTTAGCACGATCATTGACTACATAATTGGCAATACCAAATCCAATCGAATCATTTGGACGGCTGTCAAATGGCCCTTTATACCAAAGTGCAAGTTGTTGTGTACTTTGAACAAAAGTCGTTGCTTTATCATTTACAACGCCATTAAAAGTTACGTATAAACCACGTTTTGGATCTTGGCCAGCATGGCTAAGTTGTTGCTGTGCGTTAATCCAGAAACTTTGTTTCCCGTCATGAACCTTACCCGCAGTTTTAACATCATTCGCCTCTGCGGTTGAGTACAGTGCACCAACTTTATATTCACCCGGTAAACCATTAAATAGAGCAAGTTTTGGTTTCCATGCAAGCTCAACTGGTATGGTTGCACCTTTCACATTATTCATATCCAGATTAAAACCATCACTATTTGATGCTGTTTTAATATTGTCTGGATTGACCTCATACGCACCAATTCCAAAAGTCCACTCGGGTGCAAACTGATATTTAACGTTTGCACCCCAAATACCAACTGGTGAGTTATACCAAATTGAACCAATTGATTTTCCTAACTGTCCCCCACAAAGCAATAAGTTCTGAAACTCACATTGAGAACTATTAAAATCCTCTGACATACCCATACGGCCAACTTTGACTTGTACGGTATTATCAGCAAAACCCTTTTTGATCCATGCTTGAGATAAGCGCCAGATTTTTCCACGACCATAAATTTCTTGCGCGTTGCCTAGTTGGCTAGAGCGTGGGTCTTTAATACGCTCTAAAGTAAGCGCATTACCATCACGTTTAGTCACAACGAGACTCGCTGTTGTATCTTTCCACCCAGCGATTTTTTCTAAATCAAAGTTTGCACCTAAAGAAAGCTGTGCAGCATTTTCAAAAGTATTATTGTCGTTGTAGCCACCATCTAAGTTTGTAGCAGCTTGGCTCATGATAGAAGCTGTAAATTTATAGCCTTGTTGCTCTAGCTGTTGGCGCTCGCCATTCCAATCACCAAGTAACCATTGACGGTCTTGTGACCACGGTTCATTTGCAAGAACAAATTGGCTACCCATCACAGCAATCGTTAACACACTCAGTTTCATTAAATTTGGCATTTTAAATCCTTTTATCTTTTCTAAATGCGCCCCTGTTTGAGGCGCTTTATTTGTTGTTATTTAATTTGCGTAAAGCCAAGCTCAGAAGTGGCGCCAAAGTGATCTGTTACATTCGCTGTAATTGATGCAACTTTGACACTTGGTTTCCAATTGGCTTTTGCGTTGCCTTGTGTATCTGTAGCAACTGTTATTGTTCCTAAATATTGCTCAGCTTCTTTTGAAGTCGCTTTTTGGTTGCCAAAAAACTCAACTTGATAGCGCTGGTTTGGTAAACCATTAACCTCGATATTAACTGAACCATTATTTGCTGTTAACTTAGGTGCTTTAATACCCTGATTAGGTTGAGGATTACAGCCTTGTTCATTTGGTTGAGTACAAGTTTTTTGTAGTTTAGATGGCTCAATCACTACACCGCCACCACGTGAACCAACAAAACCTTCATGTTCAAGTGCAGGTACACCAAATACTATTGCACCTAAACGCTGATTTGGCACACATGATCCACCCGCTTCACAGCGTTTAATATCTTTAGAATTGTCCCAAATTAAGTTTTTAGTCAATGTAATTCTTGCATTTGCATCTTTTTCTGAGCGAATGGCAACACCAATACGGTTACCATGAACTTTATTGCTATCAAGAATATTGCCATCACCAGTCATATTTAGACCAATCGAGTTATTGGTCATTTCGTTGTAGGCAATATAGTTACGCTTGCCCCAATTAATCTGTAAGCCATCCGAATAATTTTCAAACTTATTACCAACTACAGCATTGTCGTTCCCCCACAAGATTTCAATACCTTGTGATGGCTCAGGGTTTACTTTAGTAGAAATAAAATGGTTATTTGCAATCAGGTTAAATGCAGCACCACGTGTTAGCTCTAAACCATCACCATTGTCTTGGAAAATGTTATCTAAAACTTTATTGTTATTTGTAGTGGTTGCTGTCGGATTACCTTTACCATCATCGCCCGTAATCATGACACCAGCACCACCATAGTTATTACTAATACGGTTATGCTGAATAAGGTTATTGCTTGAACGGTTAACCAATACCCCAATACAGAAGCGATGGATATCAAATCCTTTTAAAGTCACGTTATTGACATCACGTAGTACAAAACCCGGTAAAGTCATAGTACGGACATTGGTACCATACTGCTCAGGGTTTGCACCTGGGCATGCTTTTGCTCCTTCGCCTTTAATGTAATTTGAACCATCAATTGCGATGTATTCACCAGTTTTATCCCACTCTGTACCAATAATTTTGACAGGTGCTTTAATTTCAGGAAGTGCGCTATTTAATTTAATCGCATAAGGTGCTTTGCCTACCGCCTGGATCAAAATATCACTTGCTTCACTTGGGTTAGCATTAGCTTGCTCAATTGCCCAGCGTAAAGAACCTTTGTTGCTATCATCTTGATAACGGTCAACAACATAAGTTTGTGCTGCAGTTATTCCTGAAACCATTAAACCTAATGCAAGAGTAGTTAAACGTAATGTATTCATTTCATCATATCCTTATGATTTATGGGTTTGTTGGTTGAACGGTTTGTAAAATCTGTTTGAGCTTAGTCACATCGATTTGACCCGGCGCAGAAGCCTGACCAATCATGCCAAAGCTATAACTTCCGCCCATATTGGCAGTTGCAACACGAGAAATCGTACCTAATTGCCCCATCGACATTGTCAATAATGGCTTAGTGGTTTTCTGACTTACTTTTAAAGTGGCATTCATTAAAGTGAAGACGTCTTGTTTAGATTTCGGCATTACCGCAATTTTGAGAATATCTGCACCCATCTGATCTTGTTTTAACAAGCGTTTTTCAATTTCATCTTGGCTTGGTGTTTTTTGGAAGTCATGATTAGACATAACAACGAGCACTTTCTTTTGATGTGCTTTTTGAACAATTTCTGAAACTACTTTTTGATCACGGAACATTTCAACATCTAACCAGTCCATGAACGGATTTTTTAAATAAGCTTGATAAGTCTTCCCATAATCAGCATCGCTAATTTCGAGCTGACCACCTTCATTTTTAGTACGAATGGTGGCGATCATAGGCTTATGACCTAAAATCTTTTTCAATTCATGTCCTAATGCAATCACTTGTTTTGTATCACTTGCAAAACTGAGTAAATCGATACGAAACTCAGCTAAATCAGCATCCGCTGTATTTGCAATAACTTGAGCTTGAGCTAAAGCTTGCTCTTTAGTTTTTGCAGTGATCGGAACAATTGTTTTAACTGTTGTCATAGCAGGTTGTGTCTGGGCAGCCAAAGCAACAGGTTCAGCATTCACCTGTGCTACAAAAAATGGGAGTGTAAGCAAACTTAAGCTTAATAATGTTTTCATTTTCATATCATTCATCCTTAAAAAGGCTACACATATCCATGAATAATCAGGTGTAGCCTTAGGTGTTCCTTAAATATCAAAAAATACTGTTTCGTCATCGCCTTGAATACGAATATCAAAACGGTAAACAACTTCACCATTCTCTTCAGAACGTTTAGCAACAAGAGTTTGGCGACGCGGTGCCCACTCAATGCTATTTAAGATCGGATCATTAGCATTTGCCTCAGCTTCATCGTCAAAATAAACACGTGTATGAAGGCCTAAGTTAATACCGCGCGCAAAAATTACTAATGCAATATGCGGTGCCTGAGTTGAACCTTTACGACCTGCTGTTGCACCCGGTTTAATTGTATTAAAGCTCCAAACACCTGTTTCAAAGTCTGCCCCTGTGCGACCCCAACCTTGAAATGCTGGGTCAGCTTTTTGTTCACGCGTATCTGCCTGACTTGGGTAAATACCATTTGCATCGGCTTGCCAAATCTCAATGAGTACATCACGCAACGGCAACCCTAATCCGTCAAATACTTGACCTTCAAGACGAATACGCTCGCCTTTAGTCTGGTCTTGTACCAACTGGTTATTAAAGTTATTTTCAAATACTTCAATATTAGCCTGCTGTGGCAATAAACCAATGTGAACGTAAGGACCACCTGTTTGAGATGGAGTTTCTTTTAATTCCTGAAAATTCCAGTTGTTCATGCTCGTGCTCCCGATTAAGTCAATTCATTTTCGAAGTAAGTCGCTCGACGGCCACGTAAAGTGATGTCAAAACGGTAACAACGGCTATCGGCTTCGATAAAGTTGTTTTTATCTTCTAGTGCAATCAATGCACGACGTTGATCTTCAGAAGGAATTGTTTTTAAGATCGGGCAAGTGTCAATGAGCGTATCGCCTTCAAAATAAAACTGTGAAATCAGACGCTGAGCCCAACCATCAGCAATTAATGAGAAATGGATATGGGCAGGACGCCATTCATTAATACGGTTGCGCCATGGATATGGACCTGGTTTAATGGTACGGAAAATATAAAAACCGTTTTCGTCAGTTAAGGTACGGCCACAACCACCAAAGTTAGGATCCATTGCACCAATAAACTTGTCATTTGGATGGCGATAGCGACCAGAAGCATTGGCTTGCCATACTTCTAGAAGTGCATTTTTTACAGGACGACCAAATTGGTCACGAACATAGCCATGGACAATGACACGTTCACCAATTGGTAAACCATCTTTGGCATAGTTCAAAATCAAGTCGTTATCTTTTGGACCGAACAAGTTTGAAGAAAAATGCGGCGCAGTAACTTCGGTTAGAGTCTCGTTAATAGAGATCAATGCATTTTTTGGCGAACGCAATACACTTGTTTTATAACCTGGCGTATACGCTGGTGGATGATCATCTGTATTACGTTGGGCGTAAGCACCCCAGCTATGTTGTGACATCTTTATCTCCTTAATCCTGTTCTTTCGCTGCAATTGGGTTTACTTCTATTCCCAACTCTTTAAAGACTTCTTCAGCCATATGCATTGCAGCGTTTGCCGCAGGTAAACCTGCATAGAGTGAACTGTGTAAGATCAACTCTTTTAAATCTTCTTTAGTTACACCATTGTTGAAACAAGCGCGTAAATGCATGCGTAGTTCATCTTCACGGCCAAGCGACAATAAAATTGCGATAGTGACTAAACTACGTGTATGACGCGGTAGGCCCGGACGAGACCACACCTCACCCCATGCGTAACGGCTAATAAAGTTTTGAAAATCTTGGTTAAAGTCATTTAAGTTTTGCAAAGATCGACCAACATGCTTTTCACCCAAAACTTCCGTCCGCACCTCAATGCCTTGTTTATAGCGTTGTTCATCATTCATCGTGATAGACCTCTATTAAGTTGCATCGGTATGCGCAACAAGTGATTTAACAAATACAGCAACAGCAGCAGCAGACGCCGGAATTAGTAATAAGCTAAGAATGGCAGTAAATGACCAATCATTACCAAGTAATACAGCCCCAATCCAAGCACCAAATACCGCACCGAAACGACCAATACCTGTCATCCAAGACACACCGGTAGCACGGCATTGTGTTGGATAGAAACGAGCACTCAAAGCTGGCATTGAAGATTGTGCACCGTTAATTGCGATACCAGCACAAAGTACCAATACAGCAAGTAATGTTGAGTTTCCTAAGCTTTGACCAACAGCAATCGCAAATAGACCCGCTGCAAAGTAGAAAATGGCAATGACTCGGTTCGGGTTGAATTTGTCCATCGCCCAACCGATGAACAATGCACTCACCACACCACCGAACTGGAACAATCCACCGATAAATGCAGCACGTTCCATTGAAGCACCCGTTTCACGCATCAATGTTGGTAACCAGCTTGTAAGCAAGTAAACAACTACTAAGCCCATGAAATAGGTCAACCAAAGTAAAAGTGTTCCTTTCGCATAAGGTTTAGAAAACATAATTCCAAAGACATTTTTCTTTTGAGCTGTTTCAGTTTTCTCTTCAGGTACATGAAATGCAGTGGCATCTTGAACCTGAGTTGGTGCTATATGATTTAAAATTTTGCGTACTTTTTCTGGGTTTTTACCTTTAACAATCAAGAAGCGGTAAGATTCAGGTAAAACTAAAACCACTAGAACCATTAAAATTAAAGGTGACCAACCACCAAGTAAGAATAGACTGTGCCAACCATAGGTCGGAATGAGCCAACTACTAATAAAACCACCTGTTGCCATACCTAAGTTGTAACCACAGAACATACATGTCACAAGCAGTGAACGAATGCGAGTTGGACAGTATTCAGAAAACAATGTAGTGGCATTTGGCATCGCTGCGCCCAAACCAATACCTGTCAAAAAGCGTAAAATGACAAGACTATCTAAGTTGGTTGCATACGCAGATGCTAAAGTAAAACCACCAAACACAAGCATCGAAAAAGCTAAAACGATTTTTCGACCAAAACGGTCAGCTGTTGGGCCAGAAACCAAAGCTCCAATAATCATTCCACCAAGTGCAGCACTCATCACTGGGCCTAACTGAGAGCGATCAACACCCCAGTCTTGAGCCAAAGCTGGAGCGATAAAACCCATTGCAGCAGTATCGATACCATCAGTAAAAATAATTAAGAAACAGATGATTGCAATCATCCATTGATACTTACTGAGTGGAGCATCATTAATTAATGCTTGAGCATCGATACTTTTATTTGGTGCAGCGTAATCCTGAGACGCCATATTTGCCTCCTTAAGGCCAATTCCTTTTAAACTACTAAGCTATTAGATTTGCTGAATAAACCTAGTCAATTCCTGAGTAAATCTTTGCGGTTGCTCAATATTAGAAAGATGAGATGCTTCCAATTTAGCAATTTGACTGTTCTTAATAGCATTCTGCATAAACTCAGCATCTGCCACTGTTGTCACTGGATCTGCCGTTCCTGCAATGAGCAATACCGGCACTTGGATTTGCGTAATTTCATCTCTTAAATCAGCATGCGCTAAAGCACGACACGCATTGGCATAACCTTGTGCTGGTGTGTTTGCCAGACTTTGGATCGTCGTTTGTGCAACCACATTATGTTGATAGTCGAATTTTTCGCTAAACCAACGTGTATGCGTGGTTTTAACCAATTCAGCCAGTCCATTTTGCTCTACTGATTCTGCGCGACTCAACCACGCTTCAACCTGTCCAATTTTTGCCGCCGAATTTGCGACAGTAATGTTTAGAAAGCGCTCTGGGTAATGGATAGCTAACCAAAGCCCTGTAATTCCGCCCATAGAAATGCCACAAAAATGAGCTTTTTCAATATTTAAAGCATCTAAAATATCAGCAACATCTTCACCTAAATTTTGTAAAGATGTTTCAGCGATCACATCACTTTCGCCATGACCACGTGTGTCGTATGTAATGACATTAAAATGACTTTTAAGCTCATCTACTTGCGGCTTCCACATTCCATAATCTGTTCCTAACGAGTTAGATAGCACAAGTGCTGGAGCATCTTTTAATCCGTCGGTATATACAGCGAGCTGTTTACCTTGTCGATTGGTTATAAGCTGTTTCACTTTATGTCTCCTCCTTGTGCTTCTTGCAGAACAGCATCAATTTGAGCTTGAATGTTGCCCAAATAATTTTCTGCTTTAAATATTTCCAAAATTTCTGTTTGACTAAAATGTTCTTTTACTTCATCTAACTGACTAACAACTTCAGATAAATGCTGCTTTTGAGCCACGGCTGTTTTACAAGCGGCTTCAACAACATGATGAGCATTTAAACGTCCAATTTTTGGAGCAAGTGCCATCATCACAGCTTCTGCCATAATCAACCCGTTGGTACAGTCAAGGTTCTGCTGCATATGCTCAGCATTAACTTCGAAACCTTTTAAAACTTCACCAGTACGAGTTAATGCTCCAGCACAAAGCTGAAAAATTTCAGGGATTGCTAACCATTCTGCATGCCACGCACCTAAGCTACGCTCATGTTCCTGCACCATGCTTTGATAGATACTAGACATAAGTGCTGGTACACGATTTGCTGCTGCAAGTACTGAAGCTGCTGCAACTGGATTACGCTTATGCGGCATGGTTGATGAACCACCACGACCCTTTGCAGTTGGTTCAAATAACTCTGCAATTTCAGTTTGCATCATGAGTGACCAATCACGTGCCATCTTGCCGGTATTCCCGACAATCATGCCAAGCACACTTGCGATTTCTACAATACGATCACGCTCACCATGCCATGTGCTTGTCGGTACAGTCAGATTCAGTTGCTGAGCAAATGCACTGACTACAAGCGAACCTTGATCTTGCAAAGAAGCGAGTGAACCCACAGCACCACCTAACTGAGCAGTAAGTACACGTGATTTCATTGCATTTATACGATCTAAATCACGCTTAAATGCAGAAGCCCAACGAGCAAGCTTGTGTCCCAAGGTAATAGGCAAAGCTTGCTGTAACCATGTACGCCCAATCATGACTTGATAGCGATATTGCTTGGCTTGTTCTAATGCAGTCGCATAGCAGTGTTGAAGTTGAGCTTCTACAATATTCAACGCATCACGGCATTGCAAAATACAAGCTGTATCTAAAATATCCTGACTTGTTGCGCCCCAATGCACATAACGTGAAGCATCTTCATCAACATCTTTAACAATTGCCGTTAGTTGTTTTACGAACGGAATTGCAATGTTTCCAGCTAAGCCAGTTGCCACGGCTAAGGCTGAAAAGTCAAACTTTTCTATTGCTTGCTCAGCTACTTGGGTAATGGTGTTAGCCGCATTTTGAGGAATCACGCCAACTTGTGCCTGTGCTTGAGCTAACGCGACTTCAACCTCAATCATATATTTGATTAAAGATGAGTCACTAAAGATGTCGGTGACATCTTTTTGATAAAACAAACTGGCATATAACTGGCTCATGATTAGACTCTCTCAATAATCAAAGCAATACCTTGACCTACACCAATACACATTGAACATAAGGCATAACGACCACCTGTTTGTTCAAGCTGGTTTAATGCTGTAGTGACTAAGCGTGCACCTGATGCACCCAGTGGATGGCCCAATGCAATTGCACCACCATTTGGATTTACTTTGTTGCTATCGTCTGGCAAACCTAAATCACGGGTCACTGCTAAAGCTTGTGCAGCAAAGGCCTCATTCAGCTCAATCACATCCATCTGCTCTAAAGTCAGGTTGGCTTGTTTAAGTAGTTTTTTAATGGCTGGTGCTGGAGCAAACCCCATAATGCGTGGTTCTACACCCACCGCTGTTGAAGCAATGATCTTGGCACGAGGTTTGAGGTTATAAGCTTGAACTGCTTCATCAGAAGCAATCAGCAATGCTGCTGCACCATCATTAATGCCTGAAGCATTCCCCGCAGTGACTGTACCCTCTGCTTTAACCACAGGTTTAAGTTTGCTTAAAGCTTCAAGTGTGGTCGATGCACGTGGATGTTCATCAGTATCAATCACAACAGCATCACCCTTACGCTGAGGGATTTCAACTGCCACGATTTCTTTAGAAAAAAAGCCTTTGGCTTGCGCGCTTGCGGTGCGTTGTTGGCTCACCAAGGCAAACTGGTCCTGATCTGCACGATTGACGTTGAACTGTTCAGCTACGTTTTCGGCAGTCTGGGGCATGGTGTCTACACCATACAATTCTTTAAGTTTAGGGTTAATGAAACGCCAACCCATAGTGGTATCTTCAATCTTCTGGCTACGACCAAAAGCACTGTCAGACTTACCCATCACATAAGGTGCACGGCTCATGCTTTCCACACCACCTGCAATCACCAAGTTCGCTTCACCTGCTTTAATGGCACGGGCAGCAATAGCAATCGCATCGAGTGATGAACCACACAAACGATTAATGGTGGTTGCCGGCACCTGATACGGTAAACCAGCAAGTAGTGCTGACATACGGCCAACATTACGGTTATCTTCACCGGCTTGGTTGGCACAGCCATAGATCACATCATCGACGTGTTCCCAATCTACATTTGGGTTACGCTGCATGAGGGCTTTAATCGGTACAGCGCCAAGGTCATCGGCACGGACAGGTGCAAGGCCACCGGCATAACGGCCAAATGGTGTACGGATGGCATCGATGATATAAGCGTTTTTTAATGTCATTTCCCTACTTCCTTACCCTTGAGTGGCATCAATCAAAGTTGCACCAGTCAAAGCCTGTAACTCATCAAAGCTAAGACCTTCCACTTTCTCAATCACCTTTAAACCATCTTTGGTCACATCAATCACGCAAAGATCGGTGTAAATACGGTCAACACATTTTTTACCCGTAACCGGATAGCTCAGCTCAGCCACAATCTTCGGTTCACCTTGCTTAGTAACATGGTCTGTAGTGATAAATACTTTCTTGGCACCTACAGCTAAATCCATCGCACCACCCACGGCAGGAATCGCATCCGGTGCTCCCGTGTGCCAGTTCGCCAAGTCACCATTCGCTGCAACCTGAAAGGCGCCAAGCACTGCAATATCAAGGTGTCCACCACGCATCATGGCAAATGAGTCACCATGGTGGAAAAAGCTGCCGCCTTCAAGCATGGTCACGAACTCTTTACCCGCATTAATCAGTTCAGGGTCTTCTTCACCTGCCGCTGGTGGTGGACCAAAAGCCAACAGGCCATTTTCAGAATGAAGGAAAATATCTTTATCGTTAGGTAAGTAACTTGCAATCTTGGTTGGTAAGCCAATGCCTAAGTTTACATAGGCGCCATCGGGAATATCTTGTGCCACACGTTTTGCAATCTGGTCACGGCTGAGTTTCTGGTAGCTCATGTTCTTTCTCCTTATTGCTTACTGTGCTGGCGCTACTTGTACAACGTGTTGTACAAAAATACCTGGGGTAATGATGTGTTCTGGATCTAGTCCACCGAGTTCAACCACTTCAGAAACCTGAGCAATGGTGACATCTGCAGCCATGGCCATAATTGGCCCAAAGTTACGTGCAGATTTACGGTAAACCAGATTGCCCCAGCGGTCGCCCTTGTAAGCTTTAATCAAGGCAAAGTCTGCTTTGATTGGATATTCAAGTACGTAATCTTTACCATCAATCTCACGGGTTTCTTTGCCTTCAGCTAAAAGTGTTCCAAAGCCTGTTGGGGTAAATACAGCACCAAGTCCCATACCTGCTGCCTGAATACGACACGCCAGATTACCTTGTGGTACAACCTCAAGTTCCACCTTTCCGGCACGGTACAGTTCATCAAACACATAAGAGTCTGACTGACGTGGGAAAGAGCAAATCACTTTTTTAACTGAACCAGCTTTAAGAAGTTTAGCCAGACCGTAATCGCCATTACCTGCGTTATTGCTGACAATGGTTAAATCTTTAATACCCAGTTCAATAAGACCGTCAATGAGTTCAGCGGGTTGTCCTGCGGTACCAAAACCACCAATTAGAATGGTTGCACCATCTTTAATCTGCGATAGAACCTCGCTTAGTGAGGACTTACTTTTGTCAATCATTAGACAACTCCATTGTGCTCATTGAAGAAGAGAAAGGTAAGAGAATAGGCACACTGGGGTAATAAGATAGATAAATATTTCACTCAATCCCGAGTGTTTCCCTTAGATTTCCCTTTTGATTATTTTTGATAATTTTCAGATTTTGATCTAGTAAGCTACATACACTTTTGTTCGATTTAGGATTTTTTTGTTCGACTATCGAACATTATCTAATTAAATTACATAATGATGTTATCTACTTCCGCTATAAAAAAATATAAATTATTTCGAATAGATGTGTAGAAATGAAACGTATACTTAGGCTATTTTAAAATAAAATAGCCTGCTATTAAGTATATAAAATATTAAGATTGTGATTGCAGAATCAAACGCGCAAGTTCTAAATCATCGGGATAAGTAATTTTTATATTATCAGACCGTCCCATAACTACATGTACGCTCTCCCCCATAAACTCAAGCGCGCTTGCCTCATCAGTAATAGTCAAATTATTAATTAGCGCTTGTTCAATCGCCTTTTTAAGTGTCCCAATTTTTGCAATTTGAGGAGTTTGAGCCTGCCACAATAACTCTCGACTTACCGTTTTATTAATCTGCTGTTCTTTATCTACAAGCTTCAACGTATCGCGCACAGGAATTGCCAAAATAGCACTTTGATTTGAACTTATCGCATGCAAAACAAGAGCATTTAAGCAATCAAGGGTTACACAAGGTCGTGCAGCATCGTGTACCAACACCCAATCATCTTCATCTGTAATTTGTGACAGATAATTTAGCGCATTTAAAACCGAATGGACTCGCTCAGCACCACCATTACAAAAATGTGCCTTATGCTTTTCGCTAAAAGCTAAAGTAGAAGCAAGAGTATCCTGCGCACCAATTGCTAAGACATAGCCAGCTAAAGGAAGCTCAGCTAAACGCTTAACAGTATGCTCTAACACTGTCACATCTTGAATATATTGATATTGCTTTAATTCAGTTTTGGAAAAACGACTTCCTGAACCAGCAGCAGGAATAACTGCCCATAGTTTAGTCTGGGATATCTGGTGATGGAGGTGTCTCATTAGTTTCCAAATCTACTTTAGCGTTCGGGTCAATATAAATAGGTTTATAATTAGTACTGATCGTACTCATTTGAACAAATGTTTCGTGAGGCTTAACCAAACCAAGATCCAGACGAGCATGTTCTTCTATCGCTTCCGTACCATTTTTTAGGTCGAAAACCTCAGCTGCCAAAATACGGTTTCGCTCTTTAAGCTCATCATTTACTTCAGCTTGTTGTTGAATTTGCTGCATAAGTGCTTGATGAGGAAAATAACCACCCTCACCTAACCAGAACTGATATTGCAATATAGCTACTAAAACAATAACCAGTAGCAAAATAAGTTTGCTTGAAGTGGATCGAAATACTTCTAACATAGCATTAAGAGCTTTAATTAAAAACTTTATTAAGTTTTTGTATTGTATGACAATTTACAAGCGACATGCAAAATTCCTGCAACATTCCTGCAAAACTATGAATGGCCATATTACTTTAAATTGACCATTGTGACATGTTTCATTTTGTCAAAATTAAACTCAATTGGAAAGGAAAATAATGTTTATAAACACAACTGTTTATAAATCAATCTATGCATATAAAAGTTACTGTTAAGAATGATTAAAAACTGCCAATATCATCGAAAAACCAGCAACTACTAACATACAATCTAGCAATAAATCAAAAGTTTTCTCAGACATCTTTATTACAAAAGTTTTGCCAATATAATTGCCAATAATTAGAGAAAAACCAACAGCAACTCCCGCAATTAAAATATTTTGTTTTAAAACGCCTAGTGCACCAAAAGTTAAGCTTTTTGTTACGTAGATACCAAATGAAGCAGCAGCCTCTGTCGCCAAGAGAGCTCCCTTCGTTAAACCGAAACCATTAAAAACTGGGAGTAATAAGGGGCCTGTCGAAAAAACAACACCTGTGATATAGCCTAGCACTCCCCCAGCAATGACCATTTGCCATGAACTAAATTTAAAACTATGACGTTTGGCATAATGCCTAATCGGTATTAAACAGAAGAAAAATACACCTATACATAAGTTAGACAATACAGGTGACATCACCCATAATGTATTGGCTCCTAGTATCGTTGCTGGTATGCCCAAACTTGTAAATAAAAGAAATGCTCTAATATTAAGCTCTTTATGCCACATTATCACACGTGAAATGTTCCCCATAATTGCAGCAATTGCCATAATAGGTACAGCAAATTTGGCCCCAAAAATATAAGCAAGAATTGGTAATAAAATAATTGATGATCCAGTTCCAACCACTCCACTAATCAGCCCTGAAAGAACTCCAATAACAGCAAGTGCCACATAGATCATAGGCCAAACCAAAATAATTATTCTTAAGAGACTACAATAATCTATGTATTAAAATCGCACTACGAATTTCATTTATTTTTAATTAATACACGATCACACATCTTTTGTATTTTTAACCAATAACCACTTAAAAACTATAGTTTTTTGATTTTTATTTTGCTATGAATTTTAAATCTACCCTATCTGTAAAATTTGAAAAAGCGAGATAAAGATGGATCTTTCTAATATTTTTATTGGTGATACCACATGGAGCTTTGCTTTAGAAATTTTAATAAGATGCACTGTCATGTTCATTATTATCATTAGCTTTTTAAGACTATCTGGTAAACGTGGTATTCGACAACTCTCTTTATTCGAACTAGCTATCATTTTATGTTTAGGATCTGCAGCTGGTGACCCTATGTTTACTAAAGACGTTCCAATTGCACACGCTTTAGTGGTTTTTGTTGTAATCCTCTTTTTATATCGCCTTATCACTTGGGGTATGGTAAAGCACAAAAAAATTGAAACATTGTTAGAAGGAAGAGCTCTTTGCGTTGTCAAAGAGGGTCTTTTGGTCTACAAAGATTTTCAGAAACAAACATATTCTCACGATGAATTTTTCTCAGAAATGCGGCAACAGAATGTAGAACATTTAGGTCAAGTCAGAACGGCCTTACTTGAATCCGATGGGATTTTGAGCTTGCTTTATTATGAGGATGAAGACGTTAAATGGGGTCTTCCTTTATTTCCCGATGCCTATAACAAAGCTAAAATACTTAAGACGAATACTTTTTATTCTTGTATGAAATGCGGTGAAACTAAGGTTTTAAATAAACTCGATCAAGAATGTTCCCGTTGTCATCATCATAGTTGGGCTGAATCTTTAAAAACTCGGCGTTTAGGATAAATAAAAAAGTGCTATTTCTAAGAAGTAGAAATAGCACTTTATTTTAAATATTAATTTTTCATCAATATTTAAATAAGCAAAGCATTATTCAAAAGATTAGTTTAAACCTTTGAACTCAGCTTTACCGCGGTAAGCCGCTTTAGTCATTTCTTCAATACGAAGCAATTGGTTATATTTAGCAACACGGTCAGAACGGCAAAGTGAACCAGTTTTGATTTGACCAGCTGCAGTACCTACTGCCAAATCAGCAATAGTTGAATCTTCTGTTTCACCAGAACGGTGAGAAATAACAGTTGAGTAACCATTTGCTTTAGCAAGGTAGATTGCATCTAAAGTTTCAGTCAATGTACCAATCTGGTTGTATTTGATAAGAATCGAGTTACCAACTTTCTCATCAATACCACGTTGTAAAATCTTAGGATTAGTTACGAATAAATCGTCACCAACCAATTGGATTTTATCACCAAGGATTGAAGTTAAGTAGCTCCAACCTTCCCAATCAGATTCATCTAAACCATCTTCGATTGAAATAATCGGATATTGATTTACAAGACCAGCTAAGTAGTCTGCAAATTGATGACTTGTAAATGCACGGTTGCCTTCACCTTCTAAAACGTATTGACCGTTTTTGTAGAATTCTGAAGATGCACAGTCAAGTGCAAGCATCATATCTGAACCAGCTTTATAACCAGTTTGTTCAATTGCTTGAAGAATTACAGTAATTGCTTCTTCGTTTGAACGAAGGTTAGGCGCAAAACCACCTTCATCACCCACAGCAGTATTCAAACCTTGTTTCTTTAAAACTGATTTTAAAGAATGGAATACTTCAGCACCAGCACGCAAAGCTTCAGCAAATGAAGTGAAGCCTACTGGCTCAATCATAAACTCTTGAATATCAACAGTGTTATCTGCATGCTCACCACCGTTCAAGATGTTCATCATCGGTACAGGCATTGTCAAAATTGTTTGACCACGAAGATCTGCGATGTATTGGAAAAGAGGAAGTTTCTTTTCTTCAGCAGCAGCACGTGCAGCAGCCAATGACACAGCCAAAGTTGCGTTAGCACCTAATTTTTCTTTGTTTTCAGTACCATCAAGCGCGATCATTGTGTTATCAATGTCTTTTTGCTCAAAAACTGATTTACCCAACAAAGCATCACGAATCAACGTATTAACGTTATTAACTGCTGTACGAACGCCTTTACCTAAGTAACGTGATTTATCACCGTCACGCAGTTCTAAAGCTTCACGAGAACCAGTTGAAGCACCAGACGGTGCACATGCACGACCAACAACGCCAGATTCTAAAATTACGTCTGCTTCGATGGTTGGGTTACCACGAGAGTCCAAAATTTCACGTGCACGAATGTCAACGATTTGGCTCATGAACAATTCCTCTGTTGAATGAATAACGAGATGCAGATTACTGCATCAATGGGTGTCTAACTTTTTGAATCCTTTAACTAAAGTATCCAATTCTTTTATTTGCGCCAAGAATGGCTCAAGTTGTGACATACGTAATGCACAAGGTCCATCGCATTTTGCATGTTCTGGATCTGGATGAGCTTCCAAGAATAGCCCAGCCAAGCCAGTTGCCATTCCCGCACGTGCTAAAGTTGTAATTTGAGCACGACGACCACCTGCCGAATCAGCACGACCACCAGGAGTTTGCAATGCATGTGTCACATCAAAGAAAACTGGCACATTCATTTCTTTCATGATGTCAAAGCCAAGCATATCTACAACAAGATTGTTATAACCAAATGCTGAACCACGTTCACAAAGAATGAGTTTGTCATTTCCTGCTTCTAAACATTTGTGCAGAATATGACGCATTTCATGAGGTGCCAAAAACTGAGCTTTCTTAATATTAATGATAGCTTGTGTTTTTGCCATCGCTTCAACAAGATCAGTCTGACGACTTAAGAAAGCAGGTAACTGAATAATATCGGCTACTTCTGCAACTGGTGCAGCTTGATATGGCTCATGCACATCAGTAATGATCGGAACATTAAAATGCTTTTTAATATCACCTAACCATTCAATACCTTTTTCAAGTCCAGGGCCACGGAATGAATGTAGACTAGAACGATTTGCCTTATCGAAACTCGCTTTAAAAACATAAGGAATTTCTAAACGTTTGCAAATATCTACATACGTTTCTGCAATTTCAAAAGCTAAATCTTTTGATTCAAGTACGTTCATTCCGCCAAATAATACAAATGGCAAATGATTTGCCATTTGTATATCGCCTAAACGTACAACTTCTTGTGGTTTTAATTGTGACATTTAAACTTTCCCAGTTTATTTAAATCGCATTATTTACTTTTTTGATGCTGAGTTTTCGCAGCGTCAATAAAACTAGCAAATAATGGATGTCCATCACGTGGTGAACTTGTAAATTCCGGGTGGAATTGTACAGCAATAAACCAAGGATGTTCAGGAATTTCTACAGTTTCAACCAAATGTTGTGCTGAAGAATAACCAGAAATTTTCATACCAGCTTTTTCAATCGACTCGATGAAACGGTTATTCATTTCATAACGGTGACGATGACGTTCAGTGATCTCAGCTTTTCCGTAGACTTCACGTGTTTTTGTGCCTTCAACCAATTCTGATTTTTGTGCACCTAAACGCATTGTTCCGCCCAAATCAGATTCGAGACTACGTTGTTGTAATTCACCACGCTCATCCAACCATTCAGTGATTAAACCAATAAGTGGATATTTTGTAGAGCGGTTAAATTCTGTAGAAGAGGCTTCTGGCATACCTGCAACATGGCGAGCATATTCAATAACTGCCAATTGCATGCCTAAACAAATTCCTAAGAAAGGAATACGATTTTCACGAGCGTACTGAATAGCTTTCATTTTGCCTTCAGTACCACGTTCACCAAAACCACCCGGAACTAAAATTGCATCAGCTGTACTTAAAATAGATACATCTTGACTCTCAAGCTCTTCAGCATTGACGTAATCAATTTGTACTTTTACGCGATTCTTAATACCAGCATGTAATAATGCTTCATTTACAGACTTATAAGCATCTGGTAATTCAACATATTTACCAACCATAGCTACACGTAAAGTGTATTCAGGATTCAATAATGCTTCAACTACATTGTCCCAATCTTCTAGATTTGCTTCTGGAAGATCATTAAATCCAAAACGTTCACAGATCAAGTCGTCAACATTTTGCTCATAGAATGTACGTGGAATTTGATAAATTGTTTTCGCATCTTTACATACCACTACAGCACGCGCTTCGACGTTAGTGAACAATGCAATTTTGCGTTTAGTATCAACATCTACATCATATTCAGTACGGCAGATCAGAATATCTGGCTGAATACCAATTGAAAGTAACTCTTTTACAGAGTGCTGAGTTGGTTTAGTTTTTAACTCTGCTGCCGATTTAATATATGGCAACAAGGTTAAATGCATAAGCATGGTACGTTTATGACCAAGCTCAACCATTAACTGACGAACCGACTCCATGAACGGTAATGATTCGATATCACCTACGGTGCCACCAATTTCTACAATAGCAACATCATAGCCTTCGCCTGCGCGAAGAACACGTTCTTTAATATTATCGGTAATATGAGGAATAACCTGAACTGTACCACCCAAGTAATCACCACGACGCTCTTTATTTAAAACGTCTTGATATACGCGACCACTCGTAAAGTTGTTTAGCTTGGTCATTTTAGCGCGACGTAAGAAACGTTCGTAATAACCCAGATCGAGGTCGGTTTCTGCACCATCTTCGGTAACAAAAACTTCACCATGCTGGAATGGGCTCATTGTCCCTGGATCGACATTAATATAAGGATCCATTTTAACCATTGTGACTTTCAAGCCACGAGCTTCCAAAAGTGCAGCAACAGAAGCAGCAGAAATACCTTTACCTAGTGATGAAACCACACCACCAGTGACAAAAATAAAATGGGTCATTAAGTTTCTCATACAATCAAGCCGAAATCGGCCTACAATGTTTGGCAATTTTACTGTACTCTGCCCCTATAAAGCAAAGTCAAACCGCATCAATTCAAAGAACAATAAACAACTGGTTATTCTAGCAGCATTTTTAATAAAAAATTAGCTCAATCTCACATGATTTTTTCATTGCTATTTACTGTTATAATGTCAATTCCTCAATTAAATGTTGTTTAGGGCAATGGCAAATAAAAAACTTTTAATCTGTGCTGCAATTGCGGCTGGACTATTGTTAACCGCATGCGTTAAAAAAGAGACACCTAAAGAAGAAGAGCAAGACAAGGTTGAAACTGCTGTTTCAGAACCTCAACCAGCGAAGCCTGCAAAATTTGAGTCTTTAGAGAGTGTGGATACTCATCAAGAAGCTCAAGTTGAAGCACAACCACAAGTTGAAGTTCATCGTGAAGAAACAAACAACACTACAACTGAAATTCGCCGTGAAACTCGTCCTGCACATTCTGATGAATCTTCACAGACACAAGTTGCTGAACAACCTAAATCTGAGACACCAAAAGTAGAACCTAAACCAGAAAAGAAAACTGAGGCTAAAGCAGAACCTAAAGCTGAAAAAGCTCAGTCAAAACCAGCTAAGGCAACTGAATCTGCTAAGACAGAAGATGATGCAGTGGCTGCTGCAATTGCCGCTGCAACACCAGCGCTTAAGAACTAAGCGTGTCGTATAATGCCCAAATTAATTTTTTGATTTGGGCATTTATATAATATTCATAATAAAAATAAATTTAATTTCTTTGCTTTTATCTTCAAAACTTCTTTGTCTATCATTTCGGGACAATCTAGTTTCATCCATTCAAAAATCATTGACTCCAACCCTATCTACTTATACTTTTTATCAACAAGTTCCTTTTTGGAACTTACAAATAAAAAGATTGGAGCAAGAAAATGAAAACAGCTTTAAACCGTGCACCCGCCTCTTTTCCAGTACGTCGTATGGACTACAATTTTGAAAATATTCCACGTTATTGGTGCAATCACGATCCCTCACTCACCCATTATTTCACAGGTCTTTCTACTTTGTTTCCCGAAGGAGAATCATACTTTGTTAGATCTGTCCGCGCTTTACGTGCTAAGGCAAAAGAGAATGAAACTTTAGACAGAGAGATTGGTGCGTTCATTGGCCAAGAAGCAATGCATTCTAAGGAGCATCATGCTTTTCATGTTAGTGCACAGCAGCATGGTTTAAATCCTGAGTCTCTAGAAAAAGCAACAGGGATTATTCTTAAAGGTATTGAAAAAGTTTTTAGCAAAAAATGGAATTTACTCGTAACGGTTGGTTTAGAGCACTACACCGCAGTACTTGTAGTTAGCATGATGCAATCAGTAAATGAGCTTATGACTGATACAACTATTCGTAACTTATGGCTATGGCACAGCGTAGAAGAAACCGAACACAAAGCTGTTGCATTTGACTTATATCAGCATTTATATGGCAACGGATTAAGTGCTTATATTCCACGTATTTCAGTATTTACTTTTAGTTTAATCCTGATTACCGCTTTTTCGACCATTTACCAAATTGTTTTAATGAAACGCGACAAACAACTGACTAATTTTCAAACTTGGCGCAACTTTTTTGGTTTTGCAAGCACACAATATAAAACTTTAATTCCAAAGTTTCTTGAATATTATCGTTTTAACTTTCACCCCAACCAGACAGATGAGAAAGCTCTGGTTGCTGCTACCAAAGTAAAACTTGGAATAAATGATAGATCACTACTTTTATCTTAAAAAGTAAAAAAAAAAGCCCAAAGTCTGGGCTTTTTTATGCATCTGATGATTGCCTATTTATTACGTTCAATTAAAAAATAATCAGACATGAGACGTGCTGCCCATGAAGTGCTACGCCACCCTTCATAAAATGCACAATGACTCCCTTTTTTAGTTGTCACTACCGCTACAGTACTCATTTGTTGAATTGGCTCTTTATATGGCTCCAAATTTTTAATTGAACAAACTGGGTCATCTTCAGCATTCAGAATCATTAATGGAATTTTAATATTCTCGAAAACATAAATTGGATTAATAGATTTACAGTAAGTTTCGTAATCTTGAAAACCAGCCATTTCGAAGTATTCTTTTTCAAATTCTTCTAAATTGTTAGTTGATAAAACTTTTTCTAAAGATGCAATTTTGCTCCACGTATTTTGATACGGATAAATAAAATACTTAAAGAGCTTTTTGGTCATCATTTTACTGTAAAAAGGATGAACATTTTTAAAACCAATTTCCGTGTTATAACCTGGACACATCGCAAAGGCAGCTTTAAAAGGCGTATCTTCACCTTGCTCACCCAAATAGCGAACAAGCAAGCCTGTACCTGCCGATGAACCTACCGCATATAAATCTGATGCGGGAAATAAGCTTTGAATATGTTCAAGCTGTTCTTTTAAATCACGAGTAGAACCAAAAAGAGAAATTTGTGGCACAGGCATTGGTAAACCTGCGTGACCACGGCGAAGGCATAATGCAATTCGCCAGCCTGTATATTGATTTAAATCGCGTACCAACTCACGCATACTCTCAGGAGTACCTGTAATGGTATGCATGATTACAACCGTTGGTGTATCTGCTGGTAAATTATAGCCATACCAAGCAATTGCGGTAATACCGCCATCACTCATCGTAAGTTGATCAATCCGGTCATATTCCAATTTTATTGATTGTTTTCTAATAAGATCGAAATAGAGTAAATGAACATGATTATTCGTCAACCAAGGTGTAGGACGATATTTCTGCTTGAGTTGAGGGAGCTTCTCCAACACATCTTTTATTTGCCCTTGAGGATCATAATAAACTTTTGGATGCTCCGCCCCTAATACTAAATCGAACAACTCTGAACCGAAATCTTTAATTTTACTAAAAACAGATATGCCCATATCCAATGACTACCTATGACTATGAGTGAAATGATTGACGCACTAAAGCTGCAATCTGCCTTCCCCAAATTTCGTAAACTTCCTTACTAGGATGAAAACCATCACTTGCCATTGTCAAATTCATGGCTTGAAAAGTTTCAATATCATATTGAAGAAATTTAAACTGGCTCTGTGGTGCTAACCATTGCTATAATTTTTGATTCATTTGCTCTGCATATTGCCCAAATAACCAAGCCAATGGATTGGGTAAAGCTGGGAAATGTTGCATTGGAGGCACTCCAGAAACAATGATCAGTTTTGGTTGAAAACGTTTCTGAATATGCTCAAATAATTGTTTTTGTTGTTGGATCCATGATTTGGCAGAAGTCAACTTAGTAACATCATTTACACCAATAGATGTCACAATTACATCATACTTCCGCTCTTCCAAATGCTGTAAAGCATGAAAAACTTGTCGGGTCGTATCACCAGTTTTGGCATGAAGTTTCCATTGCAGGGAAAATTCATTTTGCAGTTCTTGAATAATAGCACCAGACAAAGCATCTTTCTGATTTTCTACACCAACACCTGCTGCTGCTGAATCTCCCAAAATAAGCAGAGATAAAGGCTTGCCTTGACCAATACCACCTTCTCGTTCACCTTTAGGCTCTAATAAACGTGGAGTATTCTTTCGGACTTTATTGCCTTGCACAAATAATATAGGCAATAAAAGCAATGTTGAAAGTTTTAACCACATTTAATATACCTCAAAAAACTTAGGCTATTTAATAAAAAACTATTGAGGTTTGAACTGAGTAATTCTTGCACCCATTTGCTCAGCCAATGCAGCTAAACCACTCATTGGACGAATCATTACTTCAAAGTCAATAATTTTACCGTGCTCATTAAAACGGATCATATCAATCCCTTTCAATGATTTGTCACCTACATTCGCACTAAACTCAAGCACTACATTTTCACCATCTTCTGTGTAGAATTCTCTGTGATAGGTAAAGCTTTCAAATACCTGAATCACGTTAGTAAGAATAAAGAAAACAACTTGTCTTCCCTCATAAGGTTTATAAGCAACCGGTGAACGGAAAACGACATCATCTGCGAGCAAATCATTTAAGTTCGATAAGTCGTTTGATTGAATCATGTGGTGCCATTTTTCTAATGACTGTTTCGTTGTTTCAAGTGTCATTTTTCTTTTCCTTCAAATTGGTTTTAATAGTAAGCATTCTCTTATTTAAGACAATGCTCACTTAACTCATTAAAGAACCGCTGCTAGTTCAGCACCTTGACGAATAGCACGTTTAGCATCCAACTCACCGGCTTCTTTAGCACCACCAATCAAATGAACATTCTTACCATCTGCTTTTAATTGGTCATACATTGCAGTAAATGATTCTTGGCCCGCGCAAATTACGACATTATCAACTTCAAGCACTGTTGGTTTTCCATCAACCGTAATATGAAGACCTTGATCATCGACTTTTTCGTAGTGTACGCCTGCTAACATTTTCACGTTTCTGTTCTTAAGCCCTGTACGGTGAATCCAACCAGTCGTTTTACCTAGTCCCGCACCTACTGAAGAAGCTTTACGTTGTAGCAAATAGATTTCTCGTTCAGAAGCTTCAACTTTCGGCTGCTTTAAACCACCAACGTGTTCATAGTGAGTATCAATACCCCATTCTTCATAGAACTTTTCAGGATTTAAACTACCACTTTCACCTTCATGGGTTAGGTATTCAGCTGTATCAAAACCGATACCACCTGCCCCAATAATGGCAACACGTTGACCTACTGGCACACGCTCTCTAAGTACTTGTAAGTAGCTCAGTACTTTTGGATGATCAATACCTTCAAATTGTAATTGACGAGGTGTTACACCAGTTGCAACTACAATTTCATCAAAGCCTGATTGGCTTAACTCTTCATAAGTCGCTTTATGATTTAATACAAGTTCAATGTTCGGACGTAATTCAATTTGACGATTAAAATAACGTAATGTTTCGTAGAACTCTTCTTTACCCGGTACAGTTTTAGCTATATTAAACTGACCACCAATTTGATGGCTTGCTTCAAAAATTTTAACTTGGTGTCCGCGATCTGCCGCATATACAGCAAAACTTAAACCTGCTGGTCCTGCACCAATGACAGCGATATTCTTCTGATTTTGTGCTTCTTTAAAAATCAGTTCTGTTTCATAACATGCACGAGGGTTCACTAGACATGTTGCGATTTTCATAGAGAAAATGTGATCGAGACAGGCTTGGTTACAGCCAATACAGGTATTGATTTCATCACTACGACCTTCACTTGCTTTTAAAACAAACTCAGGATCTGCAAGCATTGGACGTGCCATTGAAACCATATCAGCATGACCCGATGCTAATACATGCTCAGCCATTTCAGGTGTATTAATACGGTTTGAGGTAATTAATGGAACTGAAACTTCGCCTTTTAATTTTTCGGTGACCCAAGTAAATGCAGCTCTTGGTACTTTTGTGGCAATTGTTGGAATACGGGCTTCATGCCAGCCAATGCCCGTATTAATAATGGTAGCGCCTGCTTTTTCAATCGCTTTAGCAAGCTGAATAATTTCTTCTAAAGTAGAGCCACCTTCAACCAAATCAAGCATCGATAAACGATAAATAATAATAAAGTTTTCACCGACTATTTCACGTGTGCGTTTTACGATCTCGATAGGAAAACGAATGCGGTTTTCATAGCTACCACCCCATTCATCATCACGATGGTTTGTTCTGGCTGCTATAAACTCATTAATTAAATAACCTTCAGAGCCCATAATTTCAACGCCATCATAACCGGCATATTGCGCAAGTTTCGCACAGTTTGCAAAGTCATCAATGGTTTGTTGAACCTCAGCAGAAGTCATTGCTTTAGGTTTAATTGGGTTAATTGGTGCTTGAATTGCCGAAGGTGCAACAATTTCAGGCTGATAAGAATATCGGCCCGTATGTAATATTTGTAATGCAATTTTTCCACCAGCAGCATGGACGGCTTCGGTAATGACTTTATGTTTTTCAGCTTCTTCTGTGCTATCTAACTTAGAAGCATGAGCAAAGGTTAAACCTGCCTGATTGGGTGCAATACCGCCAGTAACAATGAGTCCAACATCCCCTTTAGCACGCTCTGCATAAAAAGCTGCCATACGTTCGTAACCACCTGGCGCCTCTTCTAGACCAACGTGCATAGATCCCATCAATACGCGATTTTTTAATGTCGTAAAACCTAAATCTAATGGTTTTAATAAATGTGGATATAACGACATAATAACTCCTTGGCTTGCTAATATGCTTGCTTAATGCAACTTGTTGCACAAATTTATAATCAAATTTTGACTTTTATGCAACATGTTGCATAATCTTATGAGTCACACTTTACTTTTGCTTACAAACGGATTGCCATGTCACTTCCCCATGTTTTACTAACCAGCTTACTAGAACGTCCAAGCACTGGCTTTGAACTCGCTCGCCGTTTTGACCGTTCTATGGGCTTTTTTTGGAATGCCACGCATCAGCAAATTTATCGTGAACTCAACAACATGCTTAAAAAAGGCTGGGTCTCTACTTTAGAAAATGAGATGGATAGTGGCCGAAAAAAAACTTATCAGGTCGAACAACTTGGGCGTATAGAACTGGCTTCATGGATGACACAGCAAAGTGAACCTGCACAGCTTAGAGATGACTTAATGGTAAGATTGCGTGCAGAAGCACAATTGAGCAATAATCAAATATTGCCCGAACTATTGCGACATCTTGGTTTACACAAAGAAAAGCTTAAGCTTTATCAAAGTATTTATGATAAAGATTTTAAAGATAACGATGACTTGAATAATCGAGTGCTATATATCCACAAAATGATTTTGGAGCTCGGTATTACCATGGAAACTGAATGGATCAAATGGTTAGAACAAGTCATTCCTCAATTAAAACTTTTTGCTCAAGATAACGTATCTGGAGAATAAACATGCCTTATTACACCATGCCCGATCAGGAAAGTTTATTTGTACGCCGTGTTGGTCGTGGTGAACCGGTATTAGTATTATCTGGATTAGGTATGCAGAGTTGGCAATGGCTACCTTTTATCTATGCAAATCGTAAAGAATACGAGTTTATTATTCCTGACTGGCGTGGTTTTGGCGGTTCAAAAAATTGTGCAATTCCCGAGCAAGATGCCATTTCTAGTCATTGGCAAGATGTCGCTCATTTAATTGAACAACTAAAACTTGATAACTTTATTTTAATGGGCTACTCAATGGGCGCTACCACAGCAATGCATGGTATGAAGCATGCTCATCTGGCGCAGCAATTAAAAGCTTATTTACATATCGATCAAACTCCAAAAATATCAGTAGATTCGACGTGGCAATATGGTTTATTTGGCCCGCTACATGTTCAATTTAAACAACTGCTCAATGATATTTATCAATTATTATCAAAACACAAAAATGCTAAATACCTTTATGAATTATCGCTTCCAGACCGTCAGGAACTTGTACGATTATGGGTAGATTTTATTGAATTGCAAAGCAACAATCCATTTAGCCCATTTGTTTTTAAAACGGCTTTAAAACAACCTTTTTTACAGAAGTATCTATTACCCATTCAACGTTTAGACTACTTATTTTGGTATGTCGAAAATTATCTTTTTCACAATGAAGATTATCGTGAGGCGCTTCAACAATTACAGTGCCCTACTACTTTCTTTATTGGTCGTAATTCGACACTTTACCCAGAAACTGGTCAAACACTTATTGCACACAGTGTTGAAAATGCAAAAGCAATTTATTTCGAGCGCTCAGGTCACACGCCATTATTAACCGAACCGAAAAAGTTCGGCCATGAAATCACTACATTTTTATCCGAACTGAAATATGCTTCTTAAAATAAAAAAAGGATCTGCTAAAACAGATCCTTTTTTTAAATCTATAAAATATTAAGCAGAATGAGCTAACTCATTTGCTTTTAATTGCTCAGCAACGCTTAACAAAAGCTGCTCCGTTTTATCCCAGCCTAAACAACCATCTGTCACTGACTGACCATAAGTCATTTCACATGAAATTTTCTGATTACCATCAACTAAATGGCTTTCAATCATGACACCCTTTACTTGAGTTTTTAAGCGCTCAGCAACGATTTGCTGTAAAACCTCTGGTTGACGTAAAGGATCTTTACCACTGTTGCCATGACTACAGTCAATAACTAAAGCAGGAAGATTTTGTTTATGTTTTTCACGTATTGCCTGAATTGAAGCTAAGTCATAATTAGGACCATGATTTGCTCCACGCAAAATCAAGTGCGGCAATGGGTTTCCAGCACTCTGAATGACAGAAGGCAAACCTTGCTGATTCATTCCTAAAAATTGATGCTCATTTTGTGCCGACTGAATAGCATCTAAAGCAATTTGAATTGAACCATCTGTGCCATTCTTGAAACCAATGCTGTATGACATGTGACTTGAGATTTCACGGTGAATCTGAGACTCGCTGGTACGAGCACCAATTGCTCCCCAAGCCAACAAATCATCGAAATAACCTGTTGCCATTGGACTTAAAATTTCGCTCGCAATTGGCAAACCCTTTTCAATAATTTGTAAATAAAGCTCACGTGATTTTTCTAAACCTAATTGTAGATTAGATGATCCATCAAGATTTGGATCATACATATAACCCTTCCAACCTACAGTTGTACGCGGCTTTTCAATATAAGCACGCATCACAATGAATATTTGATCTTTTACTTTTTCTTGTAATTTTTGCAGTTTTTCTGCGTATTCAAGAACCGCAACTGGGTCATGAATTGAACATGGTCCTGTAATAACCATTAAGCGCTGATCTTTACCAGCAAGAATATTTTGAATAATTTGGCGGTGTTCTGCAATTTGACGTGCGAAGGTCTGCACAAGCGGATATTTAGCTTTTAACTGGACAGGTAAACTAACTGGTGTTTCTTTTGTATTACTTTGAGTTAGTAGAGTATTTAAAGCATTCATTGGTCTTTTCCTTTGGACTGAAACCGAATCAGTCCGATCATTTATTTAAGCGTTTTGGATCTATTCGTTGGCAAAGGTAGGCAAAAGTAAAACCAATAAAAGTTGCTAAAGTATGAATAAGTCATGTTGTTCATTTTGAGTTCCTCGATTTGAAAAAGATAAAGCATAAAAAAACCTGATCGGGGTTGCCGATCAGGTATTAACTGTGATGGGCAACTTTCGTGCCCGAATACGCTCAGGCAACTATCTAAATTGCCAGAAATAAAAGTAAGCGTTAGAATTCACAGATTGATTTAACATCTTTATCTCAAATATTAAAAAATGTTCCTTAAATCTAAAATACGCATTGTTGATGAGTTTGACAAGTGTTTTTTGCGAAAATATTTCTTACTTTTTCACTTAAAACTTAACTGACCACTTTCATTTTTAGCGGATTAATCCTTGCGGCTGTAAAATAATCAAACTGGCACCACAAAGTACAATCAACCCACCTAAAATATCCCATCTCGTTAAAGCAACCTGATCGACAAAACGTAGCCACATCAGCGCGGTAAAAATATAAATACCACCATAGGCCGCATAAATTCGTCCAGAGGCTGCTGGATGTAATGTAAGTAACCAAACAAAGACAGCTAAACTTAAGACTGTCGGCAACCACAACCAAGCGGACTTCCCTTCTTTCAAAATAAGATAAGGAAAGTAACACCCTAAAATCTCAGCGATGGCAGTAATAATAAATAACCCGAACACACTGAGTATTCGGGTTATAGAAAGACTATCAATTAACATAAATTAAGCTGGTTCTGCCGTATGGTGATCTTCAAAAACTTCAAGTTTAAGACCAACTGCTTTGCCATCTTCTTTCTTCACTGATACCGCCACATTACCGCCATGATCTGCAAGTTCACCAAACAGAATCATTTCAGCTAATGGTTTCTTCAAGTGTTCTTGAATAAGACGTTGCATTGGGCGAGCACCCATTAAACGATCATAACCATTGGTTGCTAACCAGTCACGCGCACTTTGATCTACATCTAGAACCACACGTTTTTCATCTAACTGTGCTTGTAATTCTGTTAAGAATTTATCAACTACAGATTCAATTACTGTGGTTGGTAAAGCTTTAAACTGAATAACACTGTCTAAACGGTTACGGAACTCTGGTGAGAATGCACGCTTCATTGCATCTTGGTTATCTAAGCTATGGTCTTGCTCTGTAAATCCAATGCTTGCACGTGAAATACTTTCTGCACCAATGTTTGTGGTCAATACAATAATGACATTTCTGAAGTCTGACTTACGACCATTATTGTCTGTCAACGCACCATGGTCCATGATTTGCAACAACAGATTAAACACATCAGGATGTGCTTTCTCAATTTCATCAAGCAACAAGACACAATGCGGATTTTTATGGATCGCATCTGTGAGCAAACCACCTTGGTCATAACCTACATAACCTGGAGGAGCACCAATTAAACGAGAAACAGCATGACGTTCCATATACTCAGACATATCGAAACGAACAAGCTCAACGCCTAGCAATTTCGCTAATTGTTTAGTAACTTCAGTTTTACCAACACCCGTTGGGCCAGCAAACACAAAGCTACCAACAGGTTTATCTGGCGATTTCAAACCAGCACGTGACAACTTGATTGCAGAAGCCAAAGCAGTGATTGCTTCGTCTTGACCAAAGACAACACGTTTTAGGTCACGCTCAAGATTTTCAAGTACTGATTTATCATCTTTAGATACAGTCTTAGGCGGAATACGCGCAATTTTAGAAACGATGTCTTCAATATTTTCAACAGTAATTAAGCTGTCTTCACTTTCTGCTTTCAAGCGACGCTGAGCACCTGCTTCATCAATGACATCAATTGCTTTATCTGGCAAGAAACGATCATTAATAAATTTCGCAGAAAGCTCAACCGCAGAAACCAAAGCTTTGTCGTCATACTGTACGTGGTGGAAATCTTCAAACTTGGTTTTCAAGCCACGTAAAATATCGATAGTTTCAGAAATGCTTGGTTCATTTACGTCAATTTTTTGGAAACGACGAGATAACGCATGATCCTTTTCAAATACCTGACGATATTCTTGGAAAGTCGTTGAACCAATGCAACGTAAAGTACCATTTGCCAAAGCTGGTTTAATGAGATTCGATGCATCCATAGTGCTGCCCATACTTGAGCCTGCACCAATAATCATATGAATTTCATCAATGAATAAAATCGCGTTTGGATTTTTCTTCAAAGCATTCAGCAATTGTTTTAAACGTTTTTCAAAATCACCACGGTATTTTGTACCTGCTACCAATGCGCCAATGTCGAGACTATAGACTTCTGCATTGCTCAGTGGTTTTGGTGCTTTACCATTTACGATGAGCCAAGCAAGGCCTTCTGCAATGGAAGTTTTACCTACACCTGGATCACCCACTAGCAATGGGTTGTTTTTACGACGGCGGCAAAGAATTTGCGCTGTACGCTCAATTTCTTTTTCACGGCCAATAAGTGGGTCTGTTTTTCCTTTTTGCGCTTCAACATTTAAATTGAGCGTATAAAGTTCCAATGGCCCTGCATTGCCTGAATTGCTTTCACCCTCAATGTCTTCAACTTCTTCTTCAACCTGAACTTCGTCTTTACGCGTCCCATGAGACAAGTATTGAGTCAAAGTCAAACGATTAATTTGATGACGTTTAAGTAAATAAACAGCAAAAGAATCACGCTCTGAGTACATTGCGACCAAAACATCCGCACCTTCAACAGTACGATCACCACCACTCGATTGAACGTGGAAAATTGCACGTTGCAAAATGCGGTCGAAACTTTCAGTTGGATGTGGAGCTTGCTCGCTATTTTCGCCAAGCTTAGGAGTATGTTGTTCTACATATTCTTCTAATTCTTTACGTAAAGAAACAATATCAGCACCGCATGCCTTTAATGCATTCACAGCCGAATCGTTATCGAGTAAGGCTAATAGTAAGTGTTCAACTGTAAGAAACTCATGTCTCTTTTGACGAGCCATGCTAACAGCCAAACGTAATGATACTTCTAATTGACGACTGAGCATGTGACCCCCTTATGCTTTAGGCTCAATCTGGCAAAGTAATGGATGACCTTGCGATCGAGCGTAATTATTAACAAGGTTTGCCTTGGTTTCCGCGATGTCTCTTGGATATACCCCGGCAGTACCTTTACCTTCATAGTGTACTGTTAGCATTACTTGAGTTGCTTGGTCAAGATTCATTGCAAAGTATTGTTGTAAAATTTCAATTACAAAGTCCATTGGCGTGTAATCGTCGTTCAATAATACTACTGCATATAAGGGTGGACGCTTGAGTTCGGGAGGTGCTGTTTGAACAACAACCTCTCCGTCATGATCTTCGTTTTGCGAATCACTTAAGCGTGGATTGAAGTGCCAATCGACATAGCCAGACTGCTGAAAAGAAGCCTTAATATCTTTTAAATTTGTTTGACGCTTATTTGTTCGCATATGATGTTACTATTGTGAATTTGCTTCAGCTTGAGGAATTTCTGCAACAAAAGCAGAAGGTGTTTCGACAGGTTTACCACGCTGCCAACTAAAACGTTTAATCACTGGTGTCTCAGAACCACCTGTTAAACGCACTTCAATATATTGAGGTGTAAAGCCCTTAGGCATTGTCCAACGGCCAGTCAAACGCTCAAAATCAGTGAAGTTAAAGTTCTTATCTTCAAGTGGCACAACCAAGACTTCAGTATCTTTAATCAGTCTTATTTCAACTGAACCTGAAGCACGGCGTTTGCTCGGGCTAACTTGCACCAGATCAAGCTGATATTCATAAGCATTTTCTGGTAGTGGTTTAATTGCCAAATCCTGAATGGTTAAACTTAAACCACCACGTTGTCTTAAAATTTCACGGTAGATAGTACTCATACCTTGTTGTTGTGTTTTATCAGCATTGGCTTGATTAAGTGCTGTAAACAAGTCATTCGCATTTGTAACAGCAACATCACGCTCTTGTACTGCAGCATTCAGGCTTTTGTTAACTGCATCTAACGCTGTTTTTTGTTTTTGCACTACTTCAACCAATTGCTCTGCATCTGCATCGTAACCTACAACAGTTAAACCTTGACGGTGCCCAATTGTATAGCCGAGCGCAAAACAACCACTCATTAAAATAGCAGCACCAATAAACAAAGGCTTATTGGTGTTTAAAAATTTTTTCTTTTGCAACGAACTTTCTACAGAAGTCGTCTGTTCCGAGTTTTGCATCGTCATCTCAGTGTTTAAGATCAGAGTCAAGACACACATTTAAATCGAAATTTAAATGTGTGTGAAGCAAAAAAGAGTTTTTTATGGTAATAAACCAATCCCTTGTAAGCCTTCGTCTTCATTAAAGCCAAACATAAGGTTCATATTTTGTACAGCTTGACCAGATGCACCTTTTACAAGATTATCTTGAGCCGCCAAAATAATGAGTTTATTTGGTTGTGGTTTATACAAAGCAATACGTAATTCATTTGCTCCACGCACACTGCGTGTTTCAGGTGAACTATTCGCAGGCATGACATCTACAAATTTTTCATTTGCATAGAAGTTTTCATACAAAGCTTGTAAGTCTGCTTGCTTACCAGCCTCAGTCAAGTCCACATAAATTGTACTCAACATACCGCGAATCATTGGTACCAAATGCGGTACAAATAAAAGGCCATCAAACCCACCTTTTTGTCCAGCAATATTTTCTAATGCTTCGACAATTTCCGGATGATGACGGTGACCTGCAACACCATACGCTTTAAAGTTATCGGCATTTTCACTGTAAATCATGCCTAAGCTTGCTTTACGGCCAGCACCAGAAACACCTGATTTTGCATCAATAATAATATTCTTGGTTTCAATCAATGCTTGTGCAGATTTTAAAAGTGGAGCCAAACCTAATTGAACAGTTGTTGGATAACAACCTGGATTACCAATGACTTGAGCCTGTTTAATTTTTTCACGATTTAACTCAGTTAAACCATAAACAGAATCTTTTAGTACGTCTGGGCACGCATGTTCCATGCCATACCATTTTTCAAACTGTTCAAGATTTTGCAAGCGAAAGTCCGCTGCCAAATCAATAACTTTGGTCCCTGCTTCGATCAAATCTTTTGCATGCTGCATAGCAACACCGTGTGGAGTCGCAAAAAATACAACATCACATTCTTTTAATGCATCAATATTTAAATCTGAAAATTGAAGATCAGTATGCCCACGTAAATTTGGGAACATATCAGCAACTGGTTTACCTGCTTCTGTACGTGAAGTCAGAACTCGAACCTGCGCTTTTGGATGTCGTAATAAAATACGTAATAGTTCAACGCCTGTATAACCAGTTCCACCAACAATTCCGACAGAAATCACGTGCATTACCTCAAATATTGAATCTATACTTGCGGTAGTATGACAGGATGTCCAGGCTTACAAAACCATTTCATGCTTGGTAATTTTAATTTTTTTATTTTTAGCGCTAATTACATAGTGCTTGCTGGTCTGTCAGAACCAAACAAATATCAGTAAATAATGACCAGATTCATTTTTGGAGAGCTAGGATGCTTGATCAATCAAGAAAAATAAAGTTGTACACGTACCTCGGCCTGAGTACTTTAATTTTAAGTGCTGTCCTTGTCGGATGTGGAGGTGGCAGTAGTAGTGGAGGCTCATCTAGTACACCAACACCGACTACGCCCACTCCTGAAGTCATGACCGATTTTACATTGAAAACCCCTGTCGAACTACGCAATGTACAACTCAAGGTATATGACAACACTGACAATAGCATTTTGATAGATACCCAAGTTGCCAGCTTAACGAGTTACAACATTAAACTTCCAAGTACTAAATTGAATCGTCTTTATCGCGTTGACGTCATAACGCAAAGCTCATCTCAAGTATTTGATCCAATTAGCTCTACATACCAGAACATTGCTGGTACTTATCATGCTTTTATTACACCAAGTTCTATCAGCAATAAAACCCAGTTCATTAGCCCAAGTTCTGAAGCAATTTACCAACGTGCTATCATCAGATCAGGACAACTTCCCCAAGAAACTATAGATCCGACTCGTGTTGAACTATCACATGTTGATTTAGCCTCTCAAGATGTTTACACAGCTCTTATTAGCGCTTTTAAAGATGCTGCCATCCCAAGTTTAAGTCCTGCTAGCCCTCTTACAGTTTTAAATTTATTACAGTATTCCACCAAGCAACCGAGCACCTATGTTGATAGTTATCTTAGCTTTGGCTATTTACAGTACTGGAATACCATTCATGGCCGTACCAATGCATATCAAGAACTCACAAATAGCCTTGCGACTGATTTAAAAGATGGATATTTAGACGGTAAAAAGCTGATTGGTGACAATACGACCATGACACCTCTTTTTATTCCATCACCCGATAATATTGACCCTTCAAAAAACACCCTGTTAGATATGGCAGCTAATCAAAAAGTGACTCGCGATTATTTTGCGACTAATTTAAAAGTTGCCACATTACAATTAGCAGATTCACAAAGTCAGTCTAGTTTAGATCAAACTGGATATGCTCTTTTGCAGAAAAAACTCTATTCTGGTGTTGTGCCTTCTGGAAATACGACTGATTTTTTCCGTATAGATGGTGCGGGTGACTACCGACGTGCTGTTGGTTTTAGTGGTATTACGGCGACTTGTAATGGTTCGGCTTATCCGTGTAAACAAGGTTTAACCAGCATCAATATAGCTGACCCTAAACTCCCAGCCACAGACTATTTAGTTGGTCACTATGAAAACAATGCATCGGGCTGCCAACTCAATTTTCGTGCAAATGGCCAAATTGAGTTAATTCAAGGCTCACAAACTTATCGTTCTGCCTTAAGCGCAGATAGTACAGATAACTTACTGCAAACAGATGCTGCAAGTTATAGTTACTTACTTAACTCAAGCTCATCTGAACCCAACAATTCAACGCAGCAATATAATTTTATACAGCTACATATTAAAGCCAATAAAATTGTCAGTGCTCAAGCAGGCCTTGATAGCCGCAAAGCACCGGATGTATTACAAACAATACAATTAGAATGTAGCTTTAACTAAGCTGTGACATACCACCACGCAGGCAATGGATTACCTTTTAATTGTCTGCGATGCTGCATATAGTTGGGGTCGAACTTTGCAACTTCGGCCCAAAATGCAGGGCTATGATCGAAGTGTTTAGTGTGTGCTAACTCATGAATACAAACATAACGGGTAATTGGGGCAGGCATAAGAACCAGACCTGCATGCAGCATAATATTATGTTGACTACTACAACTTCCCCAACGTGTTTTAGGACGTCGGATCGCACACTCGGCATAACTCAGCCGAGTTTTTTGGCTAAGCTCAGACAAAAGAAGTGGTAACTCTTGTTTGGCATAAGCAATCACGGCATTTTGTAAAGCTTGGTAAGGTTGTTGATCTTTAATAAATAAATAATTATTTTCCCAATCAAACTGAAAAATGCGATGTTGCTTTTGTACAACAACTTGAAAAGGCTGTTCTCTGTTGAAAAAAGAAATTTCTGAAGGAATCTCAAACGATGTAGATTGAACGTGTTGCTGTTTACTCCACGTCTCAATCAACCATTGTTCAGACTGCGCCAAAAACTGCTGAATTTGTTTCTTACTACAAAATAACGGAACAGTCAGTCGTATAGACGCAGGCTCAACACGTAAGCGCAATTTTCTTGCCCTTACGTGACGAACAATTTTAATTTCTGGCATTTCCACAGACATTACTGTGCTGTACGCTCTTCAATACCATTATTTGTCGCAACAATAGCAATTGTTGCTGGGTTTAACGCAAAAATACCGTTAGTCACAACACCTGGGATATTATTAATGGTCTTTTCCAAATCAATTGCATTTAAGATGTTCAAATTAAATACATCTAAAATAACGTTTCCGTTATCTGTTACCACACCTTCACGATAAACCGGGTCACCACCTAAGCTGACCAATTTACGAGCTACAGCAGAGCGCGCCATTGGAATCACTTCTACTGGTAATGGGAAATCACGACCAAGTTGATCAACCCATTTCGAATCATCAACGATACATACAAATTTTTTAGCAATTGAAGCTACAATTTTTTCACGAGTTAATGCTGCGCCGCCGCCTTTAATCATATGCATGTGACGATCAATCTCATCTGCACCGTCAACATAAGCATCAAGGCTGCCTACATGATTCATATCAACCACTTCAATACCTAATTTTTTAAGACGATCTGCTGTTGCTTGCGAACTTGCCACAGCTGCCTCTAATTGTAGTTCAGGTAATAAATCAATTAAAAAATTTACAGTACTTCCAGTTCCTACCCCCAAAATGCCACCTTTGGGTAAGTGTTTTAAAGCAGCTTTAGCAGCAGCTTGTTTCTTTTCATCTTGGGTTGCATATAGGCTCATTACATCACTCAACTATTTTTTGACATTTATACGCCAATAATCGGCGCAAATGCACAAGGGTTTGCTACAATAATTTCCTATTTTAAACTGTTATAGGGAAGATGAACATGCTGTCTCGTGTGGTACGACAAATTTTACAAGCAACGGTTTATGATGTTGCAATTGAAACACCTCTCGAAGCAGCTCCACGAATTAGTCAAAAATTAAATAATACAATTCGTTTTAAGCGTGAAGATTTACAACCTGTTTTTTCTTTTAAATTACGCGGTGCTTATAACCGTATTAGTCAAATACCGAAAGATCAACTTGAGCGTGGTGTAATCTGTGCATCTGCGGGCAACCATGCGCAAGGCGTGGCATTGTCTGGTCAACGTTTAGGCATTCCTGCGATTATTGTTATGCCAAGTACAACTCCTGACATTAAAGTTCAAGCAGTTAAACGCTTGGGTGGTCAAGTTGTATTACATGGTGATAGTTTTGATGTAGCAAATAAATACGCTCAGCAACGTGCCGAAGTTGAAGGTCTTGTATTCATTCCACCCTATGACGATGAACTTGTTATTGCTGGTCAAGGCACAATTGCAAATGAAATCTTACGTCAATGGCGTGATGTAGAATATGTGTTTGTTGCTGTAGGTGGCGGTGGCCTAATTTCAGGTGTAGCAGCTTACCTTGGTGAAGTTGCACCCCATGTGAAAATTATTGGCGTTGAATATGAAGAGTCTGCTTGCTTAAAAGCAGCACTAGAAGCAAATGAACGCGTAATCTTGCCACATGTAGGCTTATTTGCAGACGGTACTGCTGTTGCACAAATTGGTGCTTTGCCGTTTGATATTATTCGTCTTCGCAAATCTGATAACTCAGGTCCAATTGTTGACCCAGACATTGTGACTGTAAATACAGATGAAATCTGTGCTGCAATTAAAGATACTTTTGATGAAAACCGTAGCATTGTTGAACCATCAGGTGCAATGGCGTTAGCTGGTATTAAAAAATATGTAGCTGAGCATAAAATTAGCGGTAAAAACATGGTGTCGATTGTTTGTGGTGCCAACATGAACTTTGACCGCTTACGTTACATTGCAGAGCGTACTGAACTCGGTGAACAACGTGAAGCAATTTACGCGGTTACACTTTCTGAAGAAAAAGGAGCATTCTTAGGTTTCTGCCGTGCCCTACAAGGCCGCAATATTACCGAGTTTAACTACCGCGCAAATAACACAGAAGAAGCACAAGTTTTTGTGGGTATTAGCTTAAAAGGTGGTGATGCTGAACGCCATGAAATTTTAGAGCAGCTTAAACAGCAAAATTATGTTGTCGATGACTTATCTGATGATGAAGTTGCTAAATTGCATATTCGTTACTTGATTGGTGGTCATGCCAATCTTGACGATGAAAGATTGTTCCGTGTTGAGTTCCCTGAGCGTCCAGGTGCATTACTCACCTTCTTAACTCGTTTAGGCCCAACCCACAATATTACCCTGTTCCATTACCGTAACCACGGTGCTGCTGAAGGTCGCGTATTGGTTGGCTTACAAGCAACAGATGCGAAACAGAATCCAGATGGCCTAATCGAAACTCTAGAGCAAATTAGCTATCCATATGCAGAAATTACTGACAATGTGGGTTATAAGCGTTTCTTGAAATAATCTTTTATTTTGATAAAAAAGCCGGCAAATTTGTCGGCTTTTTTATGATTTAAGCTCAATATTTTTTATATTTACATTGCTTGTCTTTATCTCAAAGAAAATTTCATTAAAAATAAAGCCCTAATTAAGTATAAAAGGTTATTTATGGCACAGTTCGCGGTCATCGGCTTGGGAAGTTTTGGAGCAACAGTTGCTCAAGAACTCACAAAATTAAATCATGATGTTATTGGCATTGATACAGTCAAAAAGAATGTAGAGAACCTTGCCGATGTTTTAACTCATGCTGTCATTGCTGATGCTACAGATGAACATGTACTAGATGAATTAAACATTCAAAATTGTGATGCAGTTGTCGTTGCAATTGGTGAAGATATTGAAGCCAGTATTTTATGTGTGCTGAATTTAAAAAATCTCGGTATTGATAAAATTTGGGTAAAGGCAAAAACTAAAGCCCACCACACAATTTTATCCCACCTCAATATCAATAAAATCATTCATCCTGAAGAAGACATGGGCGTACGTGTTGCGCAAGCACTCAATTACCCTATGGTGAGTCGTTACATGTCTTTAGATGATGATCACTATATTGTGAAAATTGATATTCCCGAGAAATTAAATGGTATTAACTTGTATGGAATTATGCAGCAAGCACCACAGGTTAAAACACTACTTGTAAAAAGACAGCAGCAAATTCTATTTGAAACTGATGAGACTTTTACCTTAAAAATGCATGATATTATTATTTTGGAAGGTCATTTACAGCAACTTAAAAAACTCTCACATTGTTTCTCATAAGAAAACGAACTAGAAAATATGTCTCTTAAACCTAAGCCACACAAAACACTAAATTTAAGTCCTCCATCTTTATTAGCCTTAGGGTTTCTAGCATTTATTATATTCGGCACATTGTTGCTTAAGCTTCCTATTGCCAATAACGGACATGTAAGTTGGATGGATGCATTATTTACAGCAACCTCAGCGGTTACCATTACAGGTTTATCTGTTTTAAATATTCATCAATCTTTTACACTTTTTGGGCAAGTCATTATTTTATTACTGATTCAGTCAGGTGGTTTAGGCTTCATGACTTTTGCAATTTTGGCTGCACTAAGTCTATCGCCGAAAGTAGGCCTTAAGCAGCAAATGATGGCTCAAGACAGTCTTGGTCAAACTAGCCTCTCTAAAGTGACCTTTGTTGCAAAAGGTGTTGTCGCCTATACTTTTCTTTTTGAATTGATCGGAACCATAATTCTTACGACTGCATTTACACCTGCGTTTGGTTTTGCTCGCGGTTTGTATTATGCAATTTTTTATAGTATTTCTTCATTTAATAATGCGGGTTTTTCTTTATTTAATAATAGTTTAATGGGATTCCAAAACAACTATGTAATCTGCCTTACAGTGAGTTTACTTTATATCTTAGGTGGACTTGGCTTTTTAGTTTTGATGGATATCAAGCAGAATAAAAAGTGGAAAAAACTAAACCCTAATAGCAAACTAATACTTACAACAATAGCGATTATTAATTTAGTCGCCTTCATATTAATCTGGGCTCTAGAAGCGCAGAACCCACATACATTAGGAATGCTGAGTGTAGGCGATCAAGCTTTACATGCTTGGTTCCAAGCAACTGTTCCACGATCTTCAGGGTTTAATACTATTGATACAGGTGCAATGACTAATAGTAGTTCCTTGGTTATGATGCTACTCATGTTTATTGGTGGCGGCTCACTGAGTACCGCTGGTGGTATTAAGGTAGGAACCTTTGCGATATTGGTTTTAAGTGTACTTTCATTTCTAAGACGTACAGATGAAATTAGAGTCTTCAATCATTCTGTTTCTCATGAAACTACTTATAAGGCCTTAGCAGTTACTGCAATTACCAGTATTCTTATATTTATTGGGTTCTTCATACTTTTGCTTTTAGAACCGAAAGCTGACTTTATGAACTTATTATTTGAAGTGGTATCGGCAGCCTGCACAGTTGGACTTTCTCGTGGTATTACCCCAGATTTACACAATTGTAGCCTGTTTATCTTAAGCCTACTTATGTTTGCAGGAAGACTTGGACCTTTAACTCTGGCATATTTGATCGCCACCCCTAAAAAGAGTCGTCTCAAACATCCTCAGGCCAACATTCAAATTGGTTAATAAAAAAAGCCGCTTTTACAGCGGCATTTTTATCAGCTTGAACTTAGTACCAGTTCATGAGTGAAACACCCAAACCTGCATAAGTTGCGCGGTGGTTATAGTCAATTAAGCTTTCACCATATCCATTAAATAGCTGAAAGTGACCACGTAACTTACCACTAATTGGGAACGCCCAGTCAAACTGAACTGCACCATGAGAGTCATCACCACCTTTTAAAGAGTGACGTAGCATTAGCGAGAAATCGTTATCTTTCCACTTATAAAAAGCAGTTAAATCCCCACGCCCAACATAGTCTTCAATATCAGGGTTGTTATCATCTTTGGCAGCCTCATTAATGCGTAGCCAAGGACGAAGCATGACAGCAAAGTTACCACGCTCTAAGCCCACATTAAAAATGACACGGTTCCAGCTACGAGATAAAGGATCTGAACGACCATTTGACTGGTGATTTAAAGTTACACCTAATAAACGACCATCTAAACCGAGCAACTCATAGTTTGTTCTAAACATTAAACTTGCTTCAGGCTCATAGTTCGTTTCACGGAAAGGACGAGATTCTTTAGCATTAAATGTCTGCCAACGTGAAGATTGCGTATACCCCACCCACAAATCACCATTGTTGCCAAAAATATTTTCCCAAGCTTTAGTTTTCAAAGAAATTTGAAATTTAGTTTCCGTCGATTTCAAATCTTGAGCTTCTTTAACAGTGTTATTGGGATTTGGACTACTTGGAAATTCATTTTTATCACTAGTCCAAAATACAGGTAGTAAATAAACAGGCTGATAAGCACGAATATTCCAAACACCGAGCTTACTCTTTTCAGATAACTCCCACCGTTGGTCTAGTAAAGAAGTAGTAGGCTCAATTTTTGGAGCCTTCCCTATTACTTTAATATTACTAACCGTATCTACAACCTTCTCTTTAAATGTTTCAGGTTGAACAGCAGGCTGATCAACTTTTTTAACAGGCTCTGGGACTGCTGCAGCTTGCAGAGCGGGCAAAGCCGAGGGTTTAAATACAGAGTCATAACAAGCTAGGCGATCAGCATTTGAAGCAAGGGCAACACATGCATCTACGGTCGCAGGTTTTACAGGGGCTAAGGTGTCAGCATATGCCACCGACGCACATAAACAGCTAAGCAGGGTTCCCATACTTAGCTGTAATGATGTGCGTTCAAATTGTCTGAACGCCATGTTCATCTCCAATTTTTATTTTAATTAACTTGTTTAATTGTAAAGCCCAGTTGCTGCAATTCATCACGTTTTGCAAAAGGTGCAACCACAGCTTTTACAGGTGTTTGTTCAACTAAATATTGACGCGCAACACGCTGTAAGTCTTCTAGAGTCACATGCAATAGTCTTTCACGTAAGGTACGGCGGAAAGCTGGAGTTCTTGCATGTAACAGTGCATAACATGCAGTAATTGCTTCACCTGCCGGTGAACCAGGTTTGTCCATACTCGCCACCAGACCAAGAATTGCTTCTTCTAGTTGATGAGGTTGTTGCTCCGTAGTTAGCAACCATTGCACGCTCGCTTCAAAGTCTTTAAACGTCTCAGCTAAACGTGGGTCACGGTAACTAAAGAAACGGAATGAACATGCATTTCCATCATAACTAGCACCACCACCATAAGCACCACCTTTTTCACGAATAGCGCTGTGTAAGAAACCATTACGCAAGTAGGCTGCCAACACCATTAAAGGTGCTGCATCTGGATGAGACACTTCAACTGCTTGATATGCAGAAGCACAGAACTGAACATTGGATTGAATTAACCATGCTTCATGTTCGTTCGTAATTTCTTGCTCAACTTGAGTTAACTCAGTTGCTGCTTTATCAACGTTTAGCTTATCCCAAACATTTTGAATTTCTTCAACTAAACGCTCTGACTGATGCTCTTCACATACCAATAAGAACTGTTTAGGTGCTTGCAATAATTTGGTATGGATATGCTTCAATTCAGCAATAAGTGCATTGTAAGCAGCATCGTCTTGAGTAATTTTAGTAACAAGCTCACCTAACCAGTTCAATGCCCCTAAGCCAGTGTTTTGATAGTCGCGTTGAGCTAATGCACTCATATTACGAGAAGCAATCTGCATCGCATAACTATGACCAGCTCCTGATAAACGAGACTGCCAGCGTGTCTTACGTTGCTGTAACAACTCAATAATTCGCTCTTTCTCATCGAAGCGAAGTTGTTCAAATGCTAGTTTTAATAAATGAATCGCATCGAACTTCTGAGTTAAAGACTTAGTGGTTAAAGTTAACCAAGCACTAATTTTGTTTTTATCATCAACTTTACTGCGTAACGAAGCACCCATTCCCAAACCACCACTTACAGCTGTTTGTAAGTTTTGTAGTTCAAGATAGTCATACTCACCTGCACCAACTTCACCCATTAAGATAGAGAGTAAATTAAAGTAAGGTGAGCTAACAACATCATCAGGAATCTGAATGAGGACTTGTTGATAGTAAATACCATTCGTTCCGGCATGATACAAATTCAACGGCGTATCCATTCGATTACAGATAATTTCACGCAATTGACCTTGTACAATATGCAAGTCAGCAGGAACGTCTTCTAGACCAACTTTAGGTAATAGCTCAAGATTGTCTGGTGTATCTTGACGTTCTTGTAATGCTTTGGTTTTAGCAACAATCTCTGCTTTGTCTTCTTCAGTGAGTTTTTCACCAATCGCAGCTAAACGTGCTTTTTCAGCTTCTTGCTCTTTTACAGACTTGGTTGCATCAGGTACTAAAGTCATTTGGACACGGTGCGGATTATCTAACAAATGTGTTTGAATTAAATTAGATAACCACATTGGGTCTTGTAGTTCTTCTTTGACTTGAGCAATGGCACTATCAACATCCCAAATCTGAATTGGGTCATTATGGTGAATAGCACCACTTAAACCATTTAAGATCAGGCTTAAGCCATATGGTGTACCGTCACCATTAATTTCACGTTGATGCAATTCGATTTGATGCAAAATCGCATCAACCAAAGCCGAATCAATTGGTTTTGCAGCTACTTCACGTAAAATATTTAAAACACCATCTTTAAAGCTTTCTGCATACTCAGGGTTTGAACCTTGAACGCCACAATAGAATGTCATTTCAAAGTTACTGTCATCTACGCCCATTAATGGACCAGTCGACTGAGCATAACCACAGGTTTCTAAATAATGACGTAGTGGTGACGCTGAGTTTTCAAGTAAAACACCTTCGACCAAACGCATACCTAGACGTAGTTTGATATCACTCGCTTGCGGTAACAACCAAGACAATACATGGTAAGTTTTATCTTTTAACTCATCGCCATCAACAGCATAGTTTTCTGTAACTTCTACAGGTGCTGTTAAACGTTTTTCTGGTTTTGAATATAAAGTTGTACCCGCAGCAAACTTATGTAGAGCTAGTTTTTCAAATTGCTCTTGTAACTCATATGCCGTTTGGTTACCGAAGGTCATAAATACCGCATTACTTGGATGGTAATGAGTTTTATAAAATTCGACTAACTGTTCATACGTTAAATCAGGAATATCTTTAGGATCACCACCTGAGTTGTAGTGATATGTAGTTTCAGGGAATAAATGATGAGCCAACTGGTGATAAAGCTGATCAGACGGTGCACTCATCGCACCTTTCATTTCATTGAACACTACGCCTTTATATACGGGCTGACCGTTTTCAAGTTCAATACGAATACCTTCTTGAGCAAAATCAAGAGGATTTAAATTTGCTGAAAAAGCCGCATCAAGATAAACAGAGAGTAAGTTTTGGAAATCTTTCTTATTTTGAGTTGCAAATGGATAGGCTGTCCAATCTGCTGCTGTAAACGCGTTCATAAATGTATTTAATGAACGGCGAATCATTAAAAAGAATGGGTCACGAACAGGAAACTTTTCAGAACCACATAAAGCTGTATGCTCTAAAATATGTGCAGTTCCTTTAGAATCCATCGGTTGTGTTCTGAACGCAACAAGGAATACATTTTCATCATAATCAGTTGCCAAGTGATAATGCACCGCACCTGTGATTTTATGCTTATATTCAGACACTAAAATATCTAATGCTTCAACATGGTGCTGACGTAGCAACTGAAACGCAGGGTGAACAGTTTGAGAAATGGTTTCAGTGACATCTACAGTCATGTGATCTCCTAACATATCGGATAAGTGAATAAGTCTCATTATAGCCTGAGTCGGCTTGAGATTGGCGAACAAAAGCCAAGTAAAATACTATGTTTTTGTTGAGTATTAGTTTTCATGGGCATAGCTTTGATATCAAACACATAGCCCACGTGGTTGTATCCTAGCAGAACAAAACCTTTTAATACTATCTATATGCTATACAACACACAAAAAAGCTCATCATTTCGATGAGCTTTTTTGATATTTGTTAATTAAAAACGATAGCGAAGTGCGACTTGTGCATTTAGCGGGTCACCCATCATGTTTGAATCATTTGCTCCACTATGACCTGAAACAAAGTAATCACGATCAAACAAGTTATTAAGGTTCAAGTTCACATCATAACGTTCACTTTGATAACCTAAGGCCGCATTTACAACAGCATAACCTGGTAAAACGTTTTTGTTGTCTGGCGCGCTAAAACGTGATGATTCACCACGACCACCTACAGCTGCATACCAATGATCATTAATTTGGTATTTTAACCACAGGTTAGCTGTATTGTTTGGCGTAAGCGCTGAGTGATTACCCGTAAATCCAATGGTCGATTTTTCAATCTTACCATTCATATAAGAATAGCCAGCTAGCACGGACAATTGATCAGTCAACTGACCTGTTAATGAAAGTTCAACACCTTTGGTTTTTTGTTCGCCTGCTAACAGTGCTTGCGTTGGATTAGCTGGATCTTGATTTTGAATATTGGTTTGGCTCATTTCAAATAAAGCCAATGTCACATTCAATTGATCATTTACATCCCACTTTGCACCCACCTCATAATTTTCGGTTTTTGTTGGCTTTAAATCATCACTGTTTTGATAAAAAACAAATGAATCAGCCAAAGGCTGAAAAGAACGGTTATAAGAAGTATAGAGTGAAAGATTGCTTATTGGCTGATAGACCACTCCAATTCGTGGAGAATAAGTATTGTCAGTACGGTTTAAGTCTAAATTCGCGCTTGTTTTATCATCACGATCTTGAGATAGATTGTCATAACGTAAACCAACTAAAACTTTAAGCTGGTCTGTAACAGTCATTAAGTCTTGCAGATACACGCCGTAATTTTCAAAAGTATTGCTATTGTTATTACGTGCAGCTGTAGTTCCTGTATTAATAGGCGCCCAGTACTCTAATTTAGGGTCATATAAATCAGTAGTTGTTTTAGCACCTTGCCAAAGTATCTCATCTTTATGCTGCTTGCTATATTCAGCACCTATTAAGATATTATGCTTTAAGAAACCTGTATTAAATAAAGCGCTCAACTCTTGTTGAACATACACACCATCTTCATTACGCAAGCGTTTATTTTGACTTAATTGAATTTGATCAGCAGGCAATTTATTTTTTGCAGAATCTTGATGGGATACAACACTATATTGACGGTCTAATGAATAATTATAGTGGCGAACTGCACCATGATATTTGAGTTGATCATTAAACTCATGGTCTAAGCTGATAGTTTGACTTGAGATTTCAGTGTCAACATCCCCAACTTCTTTACCGTTTAATGCACCATAAAAAGTTTTAGGATTTGTTTTAACAGGTTTACCTGTAATTGGATCTGTCGGGAAGCCTTGATCCGCTAAACGATCATCATGCAAATAGTCAGCCTGTAGTAAAAGTTTAGTTTTATCGCTAATATCCCACTGTATTGATGGAGCCACCGCCTGACGTTTTAAAAAGGCCTGATCACGATAACCATCTGAGTCTTCAACTGCACCAGTTAAACGAACCTTAACATTCTCTGCCACTTTTTCATTCACATCGACTTCTGCACGGCGTTGACCTGTAGTACTACCAATCAGGCTCACTTCACGCAAAGATTGATCCATTGGTTTTTTATTAATTTTATTGACCAAACCACCCGCTGAACCACGTCCATAAAGTACAGAAGCAGGTCCTTTTAGTACCTCAACTCGTTCAACATTCGACATATCACGAAAATACAATGCATCATCGCGAATACCATCTACATAGTTATCTGTGATTGCTGAGAAACCACGAATCATGACCTGATCACGTTGTCCATCACCAACACTAAAGCTTAAACCAGCAACGTTTTGCAAGGCACCTTGCATAGATGTCACTGTCTGCTCTCTTAAAATTTGATTCGGTACAACATTTACAATTTGAGGAACATCTTTTAATTGCATAAGTCCCTTAGTGGCACTGGATGCTTGACCTACTTCTTGTTTTAAACTTTTTTCCTTCTCAGCCTTTACTGAAATTGTTGGAAGGTTGGTTACAGCCTGTGAGTCTGCCTCTGCGGCATATACATGGCCTGTTATAACCCCAAATGATGAAATAAATAAAATAGAACGCTTCATGTAAGTTCGCTATGAATAATTTCACGCGAAGTTTCAATGAAATACTATACCTTTGTAAATATTATCAAGAATCATTATTAATTGATAATATTTATTAAAAGGATTATTTCAATAGCCTAGCCAAAACATACTTTGTCTGCTAACCGCTGAATTACCTGAATTTTATTCAACAAACTACAGCAAAGGTGAGCAATGGTGTAAACTTATAAATCTGATTTTTTACTCTGTGACAACACATATGGCAACTGTAGATCTTTTTGCAATTGGTAATGCATTAATCGACCAAGAATTTAAAGTGTCTGATGATTTTCTTAGTCAGCAAGGCTTACAAAAAGGCACCATGCAGTTGTCTGACGGTGAAACACAATCTGCTTTATATGAAAAATTAAAGCAAACTCAAGATTACAAAGGCCAAGCAAGTGGTGGTTCTGCAGCAAATACAACTGTAGCCTTTACTGCATTAGGCGGTAGCGCTTTTTATGGGTGTCGTGTTGGTCATGATCAGTTAGGTGAAATTTACCTACAAGGTCTAAACGAAGCTGGCATCCAAACCACTCCTAAGTCAATCAGTGAAGGTGTAACAGGTACCTGTATGGTACTTATTAGCCCAGACTCTGAGCGTACCATGCATACCTATTTAGGTATTACGGCTGAACTTTCTCAAGATCAAATCGATTTTGAGCCGTTAAAAACAGCAAAATGGCTCTATATTGAAGGTTATCTCTCTACAAGTGAAACAGCTCGTAAAGCAGTAAAACAAGCACGAGAAATTGCAAAAGCTCACGGCGTTAAAATCGCTTTATCTTTATCAGATCCTGCAATGGTTCAATATGCCCGTGAAGGTCTAGAAGAGCTGATGGATGATGGTGTAGATTTATTGTTCTGTAATGAACAAGAAGCTTTAATGTATACCAATACGACTACCGTAGAAGATGCACTTGCTCAATTACGCTTTAAAAACCACACCATTGTGATTACACAAAGTGCAAAAGGTGCTTTAGTTGCAAACCCTACGCAACATTTTCATGTGGCAGGTCGTCACGTAGAAGCTGTAGATACAAATGGCGCTGGTGATGCTTTTGCAGGCGCATTCCTCTATGCATTAAACCATCACGAAGATTTAAATTCTGCTGCACAGTTAGCTATCCTAATTTCTAGTGAAGTTGTGTCTCAATTTGGTCCTCGTTTAGCCATTAATGACTATGCTAAACTTCTTGAAAATTTTCAGAAGGAATGTGCTTGAAATGGAAAGGATCTGTATGACGGAAGAAGTTCCTGAGCGTGAAGCTAGAGCTTTTGACACTTTACAAGGAACAACTATTTTCATTACACAGCGTGATGGCTCATTCTATGCTTATCAGAATTTATGCCCACATTTGCAAACAGAACTTGAATACTTAGAAAATCAATTTCTAGATCAAGACCAAGAATATATTCAATGTTCTACTCACGGTGCTTTATTTAACGTGGAAACTGGTGAATGTATATCAGGTCCTTGTTTAGGTGATTTTTTAAATAAAGTTGAGATTAAAGTCCATTCAGATGGCGGTATTTATATCGTAGACTAAGATCATCAACATTAGAGTTTCTACCATGGCTGATTTCTTTTTTAATTATTATCTTATGCCATTTCATTTAAGTGTTGTGGCTTTGATATTGCTCAGCGTGGTAGAAACCATTGGTATGTATATTGGGTTACGTCCAAGCCAACTACTTAAAAAAATTGCACCCGACTGGCTTACTAACTCGCCATTACTAAATGTTAAATTTTCTAAAGCTCTAATTTTCGTTTTTTTACTTATTAATTTCAGCTTTGCAGGTTATTTCTTACAACTCTCTTTCTTTGCAATACAGCATTACTTTATAACTCCTTTTTATTTAATTATTCCTGCACTGGTCATCGCAATCTTTTTTACTGTATTCATGATCCACTGTCTTGACCAAGTAATTAAACCAAAGCTCACTCACACCAATTACAATCTGTTAGGACGACTAGCAACTATCTCAAGCGGCAGTGCTAGACCAGGTTTTTCAGCTCAAGCACGCGTAAGAGATGAATTTGGTCAACTACATTATGTTCAAGTTGAACCAGAATATGGTGAATTAGAATTATATTCACAAGTGATTTTAGTGAGAGTTCAAAAAAGCCACTATCTTGCAAAAAAGATTTCGATGTCCAACGACTTATTTGCACCAGACTAATTTTTATACTTTTATACCCTTCTTAAGATTTATCAAAACAATATTTTTTTTATGGATGCTCTTTCTTAACTGAGTCATATCCACTCCCTTCTATTTGTTCAATTTTTATTTTAAACCAACCAAAATACTCAGAATAAAAAATAACCAAGTATTTTAGTTGGATTTAATTTTTATTATTTACAAGTGTTTTAGTTGGATTTAACAATCAATTCAAACCATTTTAGTAAGATATTTTATTTTAAATTATTTAAACATCCAAGTTATTGTTTTAAATAATAAATATAATTAAGTTTTTATTTAAAATATATTTATTGTTTATTTTTAATATATTTTGATTAATAATAAAATTAATATGTATCGAGGTTTATTTTATGAGCCTTAAAAATCTAGATATTAATGCCAAATTAGTTAGAGAAATCACGATTATTCTAATAATTAAAGTCGTGCTTCTCTTAACAATCAAACATATTTGGTTTGATGCTCCCACCATCCCCAAAAATTTCGACAATCAAGTCGCTGAGCATATTGCTGGCGATAATACTTCCCATATTAAGGAGACACGTTGATGATTTCTGAAAGCGTGGTTGATCTTTCGCGGTTCCAGTTTGCGATGACCGCAATGTATCACTTTCTTTTCGTACCCTTGACCCTAGGCCTTGCATTCATTCTGGCTATTATGGAAACCACTTACGTTATATCGGGTAAAGAAATTTACAAGGATATGACTAAATTTTGGGGAAAACTATTCGGTATTAACTTTGCCTTAGGCGTAACTACTGGCCTCACCATGGAGTTCCAATTCGGAACAAACTGGGCATATTACTCACACTATGTTGGTGATATTTTCGGTGCCCCATTAGCAATTGAAGGCTTGATGGCATTTTTCCTTGAGTCAACATTTATCGGTTTATTCTTCTTCGGATGGGACCGTCTGAGTAAAGTACAGCATTTAGGGGTTACTTGGTTAGTTGCCCTTGGCTCTAATATGTCAGCTCTCTGGATTTTAGTTGCCAATGGCTGGATGCAAAACCCTGTAGGTGCAGCATTTAACTTTGAAACAATGCGTATGGAGCTTGTAGATTTCGGTGCACTTATTTTTAACCCTGTAGCACAGGTTAAGTTTGTACATACTGTTTCTGCTGGGTACGTAACAGGTGCAATTTTCGTACTCGCAATTTCAAGTTACTACTTACTTAAAAAACGTGATCTGCCTTTTGCCCGCCGTTCATTCGCGATTGCTGCCATTTTTGGTCTTGCCTCTACACTTTCAGTGATTTTGCTTGGTGATGAGTCTGGTTATGAACTAGGTGATGTACAAAAAACTAAACTCGCTGCAATTGAAGCAGAATGGGATACTCACCCTGCTCCAGCTCCATTTACTTTATTTGGTGTGCCAAACCATGAAGAAATGCGAACAGACTATGCAGTTAAAATTCCTTATGCATTAGGTCTAATTGCAACTCGCTCAACAACCAAAGAAGTCACTGGTCTAAAAGACTTAATGCAACAGCACGAAGTCCGTATTCGTAACGGTATGCTTGCTTATGCTGAACTTGAAAAACTACGTGCTGGAGACCGCTCACCAGAATTATTAGCTTCATTTGAAAAAAATCAAAAAGATTTAGGCTATGGCTTACTTCTTAAGAAATACGCACCAAATGTCGTGGATGCAAGTGAACAAAACATTCAAGCCGCTGTTAAAGACACCATTCCAAATGTAACTGCTCTATTCTTCTCATTCCGTGCAATGGTGGCCTCTGGTTTCTTAATGTTGCTTCTTTTCATTTTGGCCACTTGGGCTGTAGCAAAAAGAAATGCTGAAAATAAACCGTGGTTACTCAAATATGCATTGTTTGCGTTACCACTTCCATGGATTGCAGCTCAAACAGGCTGGTTCGTTGCTGAAGGTGGCCGTCAACCTTGGTCTATTGGTGAAATTCTACCAACTCACTTATCAACTTCGAGTTTAAGTACAGGTGATGTATGGGGCTCTATCCTCGCGTTAGCAGCGTTCTACACTGTCCTGCTTATTATTGAAATGTACTTAATGATTAAATTTGCTCGCTTAGGACCAAGCTCACTTCATACTGGTAAATATCATTTTGAAAAGCAAGAGACAAAAGCAGCTGTTAATGGGGAGGCTTTATCATGATTGAATACGAACTCCTAAAAATCATATGGTGGGTGTTAGTTGGAGTCTTACTCATCGGGTTTGCTTTAACCGATGGCTTCGATATGGGCTCAATGGCACTTATGCCTTTTGTTGGTAAAACTGATAATGAACGCCGTGCGGCTATTAATACTATTGCACCGCACTGGGATGGAAATCAGGTTTGGTTTATTACTGCAGGTGGTGCCTTATTTGCTGCATGGCCAATGGTTTATGCAGTTGCATTCTCGGGAATGTATTGGGCCTTATTACTTGTGCTATTTGCCTTATTCTTACGCCCAGTAGGTTTTGACTATCGTTCTAAACTTGAAAATACAAAATGGCGTAACTCTTGGGATTGGGGGCTATGTATAGGTGGTGCAGTGCCTGCTCTAGTTTTCGGTGTAGCGTTCGGTAATTTATTCTTAGGTATCCCTTTTAGTTTAGATAGCACATTGCGCTCTGAATATTCAGGTAGCTTCTTTGCTCTTCTTAACCCATTTGCCTTAGTTTGCGGTATTGTTAGTTTATCTATGTTGTGTGCGCATGGTGGTGCTTGGCTAATGCTACGTACAGACGGCGCTTTAAAACAACGTTCTGCTAAAGCCACACAAATTATGGCAGCAGTATTCTTAATTTGTTTCCTTGTCATTGGTGCATGGTTGTACTTCGGTCAAGTACCAGGTTATAGCTATGCTGCAGCAATTAATCCAAACGCTGCTCTTAATCCTTTAGCTAAACAAGTCGTCACAAATAACAACCCAGGCTGGATGAACAACTACACTAGCTATCCAATCACTAAGGTTGCTCCAATTGTCGCAATTTTAGGGGCAATTCTTGCCTTCTTTACAGCATCAAGAGCAAAAGCAGGCTTGAGCTTTGCTGGTACAAGCTTAATGATTGTTGGTGCGATCTTAACTGCTGGGTTTGCTCTCTTCCCATTTTTATTGCCATCGAGTATTAACCCGAACTCGAGCTTAACAATGTGGGATGCTGTATCAAGTCACCGTACTTTAGGTGTTATGACAGTTGCTGCTTGTATATTTGTTCCAATCATTTTGATATATACCACTTGGTCGTATTACAAAATGTGGGGCGTGATTACCAATAAACATATCGAGTCAAACTCGCACAGCTTGTACTAATAAGGAGAAGCATATGTGGTATTTCGCATGGATTCTTGGAATTTTGATGGCATGTTTTGCGGGTGTACTCAGTGCGCTTTATATCGAACATCATCAAGATTTAGATGAGGAATAGATCATGGCAAATGCAATGACAACATCAAATCAACGAAAAGCTCAAGCATTTGCAATGGCCATTTCATTTCTGTTGGCATTGCCGCTTGCTGCAATTTTATTGGTTCATCCTTCACTGATGCTAGATGCAAACGGACACTACAACCATAGTCAGCTTATGCAGGTTATGGTGGGAATTTCCGGAGGGTTTATCTACGGTGTTGGTTTCGTACCCCACTTCTGGTTATGGAAATGGTTATTTAGCCCATGGATAGCTTGGCCTCTTATGCTGTTAGGCTATTACATCTGGTTTTTAACCTAAAAAAAGGACCTCATTTGAGGTCCTTTTTCATTTCAATCAGTTGTATAGGCACAAGAGGAACTCCAACATCTGCTTCATATGGATATGGTTCTACATGGCCTGTTTTTGTATATCCGCGTCTTTCATAATAAGCAATCAGTTCTGAACGAACATCTAATACATACATGATCGCACTATCTAATTCAGGGACTTTTTGTAAAGCAAGCTGTTCAGCATATTCCAAAACACAGCGGCCAACTTTCATGTTCTGTAGATTAGGATCGGTACAGAACGTTCCAATCTCAACATTATTATCCTGAAAATTTAATCCGATACACGCAACAATTTTAGAAGAATCTATTTCTGCAACTATTAGTAATGAATTAGACAACTCTAATTGCTGTTGTAGTTGCTCTTGGCTAATACGTTGCCCTTTTAAAAATTCAATTTCAGTTGTCCAGCTTCTACCTTGTTGCTCTCTATACGATTGATTAATTAAATCGACCAATGATGTTATGTCACTCAATTCTGCTAGACGGAAATTTAAGTTCATCATAAATATGCTTAGGCTATTTAAAATATTATAAAAATAAAGCCGATATTAAATCGGCTTTATTTTGAATAGCAATAATTTAATTTGATTGTTCTGCCAACCAAGCCATAAATTTTTGACGCTCAGCTTTAGAAGATTTCTGCCACACTTCAACCAACCGTTGATCATTGCTTTGCGCAGCACCTGTCGAAGGAACCGTTGCAGCAACAGATGTAGTAACTTGAGAAGTAGATGGCTTGGCAGCAGCATAAACAGCTTGAGGCTGAGGTTTAGAAGGTTTTGTTGTAAAGTCAGCGACCTTACCCAACAAGCCAGTTGCAAACCAAGGTTTTGCTTCGTTGTTTGCACCAGTTTGCTGAACAACTAGTTCATTATTTGAATTATATAAAGCCACTGTTGGTTGCTCAGCATATTTCTTTGCTTGCTCATATTTTTTTGGCACATCAACCATCGCCAGCTTATAAGTTTGGCCGTCTTTTAATGTTGGTGTTTGAATAGTAACCACGCCCGACTTAACAATATCGTGCTCACCATTCAAATGTTCAAAATATTCTTGATAACGTACACTTAAGTTTGTTTCGCCGGCATCGACTTTGTAACTATTTTTAGAAGAACGAAATAATCCAGAATTGACTTCTTGACCATTCACCGCGAGGATTACAATTTCCTCTGGTGCTTTAATTGTAACTGCTGAAAATACTGAACCGCTGAGTAATAAACCAATCGCAGCAACACTTAATCTTAAAGTCATCTGTTCACGTCTCTATAATATTTAATAGTTTGTAAAAACATGAGCAATATGCAACATGATTATGACCATTTTATGACAAGCTTTATTTATACAAACTTAGCCTTAATTTTTTTAAAATATATTATTGAATTTTAGTCATTATCTATTTTAAAACAAAGTTACAACCCATTTTTCAAGCATAAAAAAAAGAGCACCTACAAGGTACTCTTTTCATCAACTAAACTTAGTTGAATGTTTTAAAACGATCTTCATCGCTAATAAACGCTTTCTCACCAGCAGGTGCTTCAACAGAACCAAATACTAGCTGAGCACGTAATTTCCAATTTGCAGGTACATCAAATGCAGCAGCAGCATCTGCGTCAACAATTGGATTATAGTGCTGCAAAGAAGCACCTAAGCCTAGCTCTGAAAGTGCTGTCCAAGTTGCGAACTGAGCAATTGCAGTTGAATGTTCAGACCAAACTGGGAAGTTGTCTGCATATAATTCAAATTGCTCTTGTAAGCTTTTAATAACAGCTTGATCTTCATAAAACAGTACAGTACCAACACCTGCCACAAAGCTATCAATCTTAGCATTTGTACCAGCAAAAGAATCTGCAGGAACAATTTTACGTAATGCTTCACGAACTAAATTCCAGAATTTAGCATGTGATTCACCATAAAGTGTCACTACACGTGAAGATTGTGAGTTGAATGATGATGGACTATGTTTAACCGCTTCACGAATTGTTTCTTCAATTTTAGTGCGATCTAATGCAACATTTTTACCAATTGCATAAATAGTACGACGGTTTTTAATTTTATCTAAGAAAGTAGACATTTTGTTATTTCCTACGTATTTGATTGACCATTGGCCGTTGTTTGGGAATGAATATAGTCTATGAAACTCACTTCTTATAATCAGCATTAAAAATATGACAGTTCGTTTTATTTTCGCAACAATAAAAAAAGATATTTATATAAAAAAAGCCTCACGATGAAGTAAGGCTTTTTAAAAATCTATAGGCAATTATTTATCAGTCTCAAACAATGCTGCTACAAATGATTTCGCCGAGAACGGTCTCAAATCATCAATTTTTTCACCTACCCCAATGAAACGGATCGGTACATGAGTACGACTGGCAATATTAAAGAGTACGCCACCTTTCGCTGTACCATCTAACTTAGTAATAGTAATACCTGTTAGACCTACAGCTTGGTCAAATTCTTGTACTTGGTTAATTGCATTTTGCCCAGTACCTGCATCGACCACCAACATAATTTCATGCGGTGCTGTTGCATCAATTTTTTGCATCACACGCTTAACTTTCTTAAGCTCTTCCATCAAGTTGCTTTTGTTATGTAAACGACCCGCGGTATCTGCAATCAATACATCAATACCTTTAGCGCGCGCACTTTCAAAAGCATCAAAAATAACCGAAGCACTGTCTGCACCGTGGCCTTGAGCAACAACAGAAATATCGTTACGCTCACCCCAAATTTGCAATTGTTCAGTAGCAGCTGCTCGGAATGTATCACCTGCAGCTAGCATTACTTTTTTACCTTCGCCTTGTAAACGCTTAGCAAGTTTACCAATTGTCGTTGTTTTACCTACACCATTCACACCCACCATTAAAATCACATATGGCGATTTATTTGGGTCAATATGTAAAGGCTTCACACGTGGAGCAAGTAAAGCAACCAACTCTTCTTGTAAAGCTTTATAAAGCGAATGTGAATAAATCAAATCGCCACGAGCGGTACGTTCAGTCAAGTTGGTAATAATTGTTTTGGTTGCTTCAACACCAATATCAGCAACCAATAACTGCTCTTCTACTTCTTCAAGCAACTCATCATCAATTTCTTTACCACCAATTAAGATGTTGACCATACCATCAGTGAAATTACGACGGGTTTTAGTCAAACCATCTTTCATTCGCCCAAAGAAACCAGATTTTGGCTTTTCTGACTCTAAAGAAGGTGCAGTTTCAATAGCTTCTTCAACTTTTACTTCTTGCTTAACAGGTGATTCAACGATAGGAACATCGATAGCAGGTAAATTAGGCAATGTGACATCGTCATCCCCGATCTCAGCATCTATCAAGAATTTATTTTGCATATTCGATTGTTGTTGCATGCCGATTCCTTGAAAAGCAGCGTGTTAAAAAACGGAAAGTTTAGCATAAATTCAAGTTTTTGCCTGCTCCAATAGCGAGCAAAACCTTGTTGAAATAAAGACAATACTTATTGAGTATCTTCTTGCGCTAATGCTGGATATTCTTTGATATGATTGTGTTCAAATTGATAAGCATGCATTAATTTCAAATACTCTGCTCGATGAATCTCAGATTGAGTCATAATCAACTCAGCCATATCCTGAGTTCTAGGATAAGTCGCCTGCCGAGAAAGTTGTACAATTCTTTGGTATTGCTCTGAATTGACAGGACGAAGTAATGCTAAATAAGAAAGTACAAAAATACAGGCAATAATAATAATCACAACTAGATTAAAACATTGCTCTGCCTTTAACTCAGACTTTAATTTAAGAAAATTTTGTTTGAATGTGAGCATGACCTACCTCTAATTTATGTAGTGTAGGGTTCAATGCACTTCAGCACAAGATCAAAATCCAGTAAGGCTAATATTCTTTATCCCTACTGGATCGCAAACTTTAGCTGATTAGAGATCGAATTACAGAGAAGTATAAAATTGCAGCAATAATCACTAAAACAAGGAACATAGCAAAAATGCTCAAACCTTCTTCTGCATCTGCCGGGTGCAATTCATCTTCATCTGCAATTTTTCTGAGCTCACCATCATATATATTATAGAACTGAGCTTTTTGACTAGGATCTAATTGGCTAGCGTAATCAAAAACGCGTTTCCTTTGTGCCAAACAATAATCACCTAAATGTATTTCTTGATGAAAAATTGCTTCGTCTAATAATTTACGATGATAATGAGCAAGCTCTATTATTTGGTCCTCTTTAGGAGGAGTATCAAAAACAAAGCCATCGATTGTATTTGTCATAGTTATTCTCCTTGTCTTTTATTCTCATATTGATTTTACTCAAAATTATTTGCGAATAATGTTTAATCATGTATCCTAATAGTGAAATAAAGAAAGCTGATCAATAGTTGACAAATCAATTAATCTGTAATATTAGTTTAACAATTCTAAGTTAAATTAGATTAAAGGCAGCGACCTTTAGAAAAAGTAATCATAATTACAATAAGGAGTTTTATATGATTCAACGTATCTCTCATCATGATTTAGAACATGTATACGCAACTGCGGTTAACACAATTCACTCTCAAATGAATTTCCAAGATGCAGTTGCACAGTTAGAAGAAGTTGCTCGTGCTGGTCACGGTAAAGCTGCACTATTCTTAGCAGAATTATACTATCAAGGTTTCCGTGTTGAACGTGACTCCCTGAAAGCACAATATTGGCAGAAACTGGCCACCATGCAAGCATAAAGAAACGTCACTTAGGTGGCGTTTTTTTATACCTGTAAAAATTCGATATAGACAAATTTAGCTGTTGTTTTTCTTGCGCTTCGCCAAAGCTTTAGTCGCTTTATCTTGCTCAGGTGGCGTTTTTTTACGTCTATAAAAAACCAAAGTTATCAATTTTTTAGAAGCCTTACTTCACCACTTTAGTCGTGGCTCTGATGGCGTTTTTTTGCCTGTGAAAAATTTGATATAGAGAAATTCATCTGTTCTTTTTCTTGCGCTTCGCCAAAGCTTCAGTCGCTTTATCTTGCTCAGGTGGCGTTTTTATACCCGTAAAAACTAAATGGATCATAAGCCTAATAAGCTTCTTCAATAACTAGGAAAACAATATTTTTATTTGGTATTTATCGTTGATATTTCTAGTCATCAATATTTGTTTACGTTTTGACACCTGTTTAAACTGAAATGTCATGTGATTCTCTTATAATAAGCTAGATAAGTTAAAACCTTTAAATTGAAAAATGAATAATTTAAGTAATCTACAACCAGTTTCTAAAGACTTGATGATCAAGATTTATATTTTAAGAACCATGATGTACTGCGGGGTTCTTTGGGGACTATTTGATGAAGGATGGGCCATTAAATCGGATCAGGAAGATTTCATTTTCCCGTTTTGGTTAAATGGAGTTCAGGCGCATCGATATGCTAAAACTCACTGGCCTAATTACAAACCTAGAAAAATCACTCCAAAAGACTTCCATGAATCTCTACTACCAACCTTAACACGGTTAAAAGTTACCCCTGCTTTATTTAATTCATCTCACCGCAAGTTAAAGCTTTCTACTCAGCAAATGCATCATTTCTTTTTTAATCATCCTAAATGGCAGGTAGCTTAATTTTTAAGCAACCAAATATAGAGTACTTTTTGAACGCTTGAGCATAAAACTTGTATTTGAGTGACTATGGAGTCTTTGCAATTTTCTAAAATCAGGCTAATTTAAATCAAAATGATAAAACAACAGGACAGAAGAAATGACTATCGTTGCACAAGTAATTAAGAACAAATCACAACAAGCTATTTTCACAATCTCACCCGAAGCAACTGTCCTTGAAGCAATCACGATTATGGCTGAAAAAGGAATTGGAGCTTTAGTCGTAGCAGAGGGTGAAACAGTAGTTGGAATACTATCTGAGCGTGATTACACTCGAAAAGTAACTCTAATGGAACGCTCGTCTTATAGCACAACAGTTGCTGAAATTATGACAGCAAAAGTAATCACTGTAGGCCTAAACAATACAGTTGAAGAATGTTTACAGCTCATGACCGATCGTCATTTACGTCACTTACCTGTATTAGAAAATGGAAAACTAGTTGGTTTTATTTCAATCGGTGACTTAGTTAAAGCAGCAATGGAAGACCAAAAAGTTTTAATTGAACAATTAAAGCAATATATTTCTGGCTAAACGTACAAAATAAAAATGGGCGTTAATCGCCCATTTTTATTTCTTTTAAAACTTAAAGATAATTGGTAATTAAAGCAACTAAACGTTCTAGCAAAATATCAGCTTGAGCTTGAGTCATATTAATTGGAGGTAATAAGCGAACTACAGAACCTGCTGTTACATTAATAATAAGTTTGTATTCATCACGAGCAATCGCAACGAGTTCAGCACAATCTTTAGGCAATTGAATACCAATCATCATACCAAAACCACGCACTTGTACGCCTTTATCTGCTAATTGAACACGTAATTGATCAACAATATAGTTACCAACTACTGCTGCATTCTCTACTGCATTTTCCTTCTGGATCGTATCAATTACCGTATAAACCACACGAGAACCCAATACAGTACCACCATAAGTCGAACCATGGCTGCCAGGCCCTAATAACCCTACAGCTTTACCTTGGGTCATTACAGCCCCCACAGGAAAACCATTCCCTAATCCCTTAGCAGTGGTTAAAACATCTGGAATAATATTGGTATGTTGATATGCAAAGTATTTACCAGTACGACCATTACCAGTTTGAATTTCATCTAACATCATCAACCAGTTGTGCTGATTACAAAGGTAGCGAACTTCTTCTAAATAGCTAAATCCCTGTGGCGCAGTATTAATACCACCTTCACCTTGGATCGGCTCAATCAAAATAGCAACAATATCTGGATGTTGTAGAGCAGCTTCTTGAATCGCTTCGATATCACCAAATGGCACTCGAATAAAGCCTTCTACTAAAGGAGCAAAACCATCTTGTACTTTCTTGTTACCAGTTGCAGAAAGTGTCGCCAAAGTACGACCGTGAAATGATTGTTCAGCTACAATAATCTTTGGCAGACTTATACCTTGTTGAGTACCAAATTTACGAGCAATTTTGATTGCACCTTCATTTGACTCGGCACCACTATTTGAAAAGAAGATTTCTTCCATACCAGAAACTTCAGCAAGCTTCTGAGCAGCAGCAGTTTGCCAAGGAATTTCAAATAAATTACTGGTATGTACGAGCGTTGCTGCTTGTTCAGCAATTGCTTCAGCAATAGCAGGATGAGCATGTCCTAAACCACAGACAGCAATACCCGTTAATGCATCTAAATATTCTGTACCATCTTGTGTGTATAGATATGCCCCTCGGCCTCGGACAAAACTGATCGCTTGGCGACCATAAGTAGCCATTAAGTGTGTTGGTTGATCAGGTTGTACTGGAGCTAGGGTAATATCAGTCATCACGAACTCTGTCTGTATGAGGTTTTAAGAAGGGTTTATATAAACAAAAACTTGCGCTGATGGAAAGTCTCATCATTCATTTATCTAAAATTTCGTCTGCTTTTTACTATCACTTCGGTTTATACAATAAAATATTGAATATTCTATGCAACTTTAGACAGCAAGGTGGTTTGCAAACCAATGTGAACACCCCCTATAATGCTGCAAGATTAGTTGAGGATCTACATATGACTGAACAAGCACGTGATACTGAAGCGTTAATTCGCGATCAAATTGCGAAGCATCCCGTTTTACTTTACATGAAAGGCACTCCACAGTTTCCACAATGTGGTTTCTCTGCACGTGCAGTAGAGGCGCTCAGTCAAATTGGTCGTCCATTCGCATATGTGAACATCTTAGAAAACCCTGATATTCGTGCAACTTTACCAAAAATTGCAAACTGGCCTACTTTCCCACAGCTATGGGTAAATGGCGAACTTATCGGTGGTAGCGATATCATGCTTGAAATGTTCCAAAATGGCGAATTAAAACCATTAGTTGAACAATATAGCGCAGCTCCAGAAGCTTAATAATAAAAAAGCCAATCGAAAGATTGGCTTTTTTATACCCATCAAATTAACAATCACTTATGCCGACATAACGGAACAAACCATCAACACCAAGATCTGATTTTAAAATAGTCAAATTTTTATATGATGTGCTGGTTATCGCTTCAAAAACATTCATATTTGGATCTTCATGTAACTCATCTACATTTTGAGTCATAGATTCTTCAAAACGGTCAGCCACAAATTCAAAGCCTAAATCCATTGCAATAAACAATGTATGTTCACAAGGTTGAACGTATTGCTCTTGTGACCAATCAATAACTGCAAGCTTACAAATTGGGCAAAGAATATTTGCAGTCGCATCTTTTAATTCAACTAACTGGTAAGACATACTTTAAAAAAATTTGATAAAAATATATTTTATGAAAAATAACGTATGAACACCATATTTGATTTTTAATTCGAAAAACGACACACAAAACAATTTCAATGTCATTACATTTGCATTTCAAACCATCTAAATTTGCTTTTCGAGTCCTTTTTATATACTTTTTACAAAAAATTAAAATCAAACTTTATCGTTGCAAAAATAATAATGTAAAATCTTTAGTGTTGCATAAATAGGATATTTTAATGCTCACCGATCTTGATGATTTTTATTGTTTTGCCCTTGTTGTTGAGCATGGTGGATTTAGCGCCGCTGAACGTGTTACTGACATCCCAAAATCAAAATTAAGTCGTCGTGTTTATAATTTAGAAGAAAATTTAGGAGTCCGGTTAATACAGCGCAGCTCACGCCATTTCGCCGTTACTGATATTGGTATGGATATCTATAGACATGCTCAAGTCATGATGAATGCTGCTCAAGCTGCTCATGATCTAGTCGACCACTTAAGTATTCAACCTAGAGGTGTGGTCAAAGTAAGTGTTCCTGTAGATATTGCCCAAAACCAACTCCCTAAAATTTTGCCGGCATTTTTAAAAAAATATCCTGAAATACGCTTACAACTTATCGTAAGTAACCGCCGAGTTGATGTTATTAATGAAGGTATTGATGTTGCTTTACGTGTCAGATCTAAATTAGATGATGATCCAAGCTTAGTGTTAAGGCAATTTTCACTTATAGAGCAGAGTCTATTTGCAAGTCAGGCTTATTTAAATGAATTTGGCAATATCAAGACACCAGAACAATTGAGTGAGCATCGTATTTTAAGCCTATCTGAAGAGCATTTAGATCAACAATTCACTTTACATGGACCAGACAACCAATTGAAAAAAGTCAAAGTCAGTCCAACTGTAATGGGAACCAACCTTTATATGCTTGCCCAACTTGCAAGTCAAAATTGCGGTATTGCCTTATTACCAGAAACAGCTGCTGAAGATTTTGTGAAATCCGGCCAGCTTGTACAAATTTTGCCAGACTGGAAAGCTGCTCATGGTATATTTCATGCAGTTTATCCGTCTCGTAGAGGATTGCTTCCAGCGGTACGCGTATTCATTGACTATTTGGTAGAGCATCTTTCTGAGCATTGATAATATTAAAAAATAAAAAAGTTCGATGAGACATCGAACTTTTTATACTTTTAGCGATTAAATTTTCGGATAGCTTCCCACACCTTCTGGCCACGGTGTCAACAATTCAAAACCTGTATCTGTAACAGCGACCATATGTTCCCATTGGGCAGATAAAGAAAGATCTTGAGTAATAACCGTCCAACCATCGTTTAATTCTTTAACTTGAGGTTTCCCTGCATTCACCATAGGTTCAATCGTAAAGACCATACCTTTCTTCAAAACTAATCCTTGTCCACGTTGCCCATAATGCAGAATATTAGGCTGCTCATGATAGACTTTACCAATCCCATGCCCACAATATTCACGAACAATGCTATACCCTTCGCGATGAGCAACGGATTGAATAGCGTAACCAATATCACCTAAAGTCGCCCCAGGTTTAACTGTGTGGATACCGGCAACCATTGCCTCATAAGTTGTTTCAACTAGTTTTTTTGCATGTGGATTGACATTGCCCACATAATACATACGGCTTGTATCACCAAAGTAGCCATCTTTAATAATCGCTACATCAATATTAATAATGTCACCATCTTTTAAAATTTTATTTGGTGAAGGAATACCATGACAAACCACCTCGTTAACTGAGGTACATATTGTTTTTGTGAAACCGTGGTAACCCACATTGGCAGGAATCACTTTTAAGGTATTTACGATGTAATCATTACAAATATTATCTAAATATTCGGTTGTTACACCGGGTTTAATATACTCACCTATCATTTCTAAAACTTGTGCAGCCAAACGGCCAGAAATCCGCAATTTTTCCAGGTCTTGTTCGGTTTTAATTGTAACAGTAGAAGCTCTCATTCAATTTTATCCTCGTAGACATTGCTTTTACCATGTCTACAAAAATGTAAGTTAATTTCGAATATTTTAGAACGGATGTAGAGTAGGCAGGAAGCTGTAAATGCCCAAATATTCAACATTCATAATAGAAATTGATATTTTTATTTTTACATAATTTTCTTAAAAAGTCAGATCTAAAAAATCTTTTCTTTATTTCTTTCAAAGGTTTTTCAACTACATAACTTAACCACTTGATATTTTTCATATCTCTGAATGATTTATAAGGTCGGAAAAAAAGCTTTTTCACATAAAATAGCGCTTGATCATGCTCTCGTTTGCTCTAAAATTCTTTCTTTTTTGTTAAATTTGATTTATGCAACAACTTCGTACTGGAGATATTATTGCTTTAGGTTTTATGACCTTTGCGCTCTTTATTGGAGCTGGCAATATTATCTTTCCTCCCATTGTCGCTCAACAAGCAGGTGATCATGTATGGTTGGCAGCCATAGGATTTTTGATTACCGCAGTTGGCCTACCTGTCATTACGATTATGGCACTCTCTCGCATGCAGGGTTCCATTGAAATTATTAGTTCTCCTTTAGGCCGAATAGCAAGTCTGATTTTAACTGTTGTTTGTTATTTGTCAGTAGGTCCTTTATTTGCCACTCCACGTACTGCAACTGTTTCATATGAAATCGGTTTTTCATCATATTTTGGAACATCAAGTAGTAGCCTTTTAATCTATAGCGCAATCTATTTTTCCTTTGTAACTGTAGTTTCGTTATATCCAAACAAGCTTTTAGATACTGTTGGACATGTACTCGCTCCCCTAAAAATTATTGCTCTCGCAATTTTAGGAATTGCAGCGGTTATGATTCCTTCGGGCTATGTTCCTGCTCCAATCAATCATTACGTGAACTCACCTGTTTCAGAAGGTTTCGTAAATGGTTATTTGACGATGGATACTTTAGGCGCTTTAGTATTTGGTATTGTAATTATTCAAGCAATTTACTCGCGTGGCGTTACCGATAACAAACTAGTAACCAAATATGCCATTATTGCTAGCCTTATTTCAGGTGTTGGTCTTACTTTAGTTTACTTAAGCTTATTTAAATTAGGTTTGGGTAGCCACGAAGTTGCACCAAATGCAGCAAATGGTGCTGTAATCTTACATGCCTATGTTCAACATGCTTTTGGTAATATGGGTTCATTATTCCTAACTGGCCTCATTTTCTTAGCATGTATGGTGACTGCAATTGGTTTAACTTGTGCATGTGGTGAATATTTTGCCCAATTGACCAAGTTACCTTATAAGCTTTTAGTTTTCATTCTGGTTGGTTTCTCTTTCATTATTTCTAATCTTGGATTGACCAAACTGATTGCCGTATCTGTTCCAGTTTTAAGTGCAATTTATCCACCTGCTATTGTGGTGATTATGCTTAGCTTCTTCTGGAAATTTTGGCATAAACCGTCTTTTATTGTCGGTTCAGTAACAAGTATTGCTTTCATTTTCGGAATCATCGATGGGCTTAAAGTTGCAGGTTTTGGGGATAATCTTCCTACGTTCCTTCAGCATTTACCATTAAATGAACAAAACCTAGCATGGCTGATCCCAGCTTTAATTGTTCTTGCAGTAACAACCCTTATCGACAAAGTTAAACATAAAAACATTTAATCTGGTGTTTTTTTGAAATCGAGTTTTACCCAAACATGATTTTATATATCGAATAAAATGCTGCGTTTACCCAACCAGCATTTTATTTCAAACACCAGTATTTGATGACAATTCAACTATAGATATAATTAATTTTTACTGTAATATTACACTAAAATAATTTTTAGCTTACTCAGGAAAGAAGAGCATAAATGAAAAGTAAATATTATCTGACATTAGCAGATGCAGAGTTTTTAATGGAAGAAGCTCAAAAATATGCAATAGAACATAACTTTAAAGTTAGTATCGCTATTGTTGATGAAACAAGTTCTTTATTACTTATGAAACGTCTAGATGGCGCTTCTCCTCTCAGTACACATATCTGTCTAGAAAAAGCTAAATGCTCATCAATGAGCGGCCGCCCTTCAAAATTTTACGAAGAACTTCTTCAAAATGGCCGTCTTGGTTTCTTAAGTCTGCCAAGTGCTAAAGGTATGCTAGAAGGCGGAAAAGCGATTATTTATGAAGGCCAGATTTTAGGCGCAATTGGTGTTTCTGGTGTCCAATCTTTTGAAGATGCTGAAATTGCACAACACGCAATTGATGTGTTTTTAAAGAAACAAAGCAACTAAAGTAAATTTAAAGAAAAGAGAAATTATTTTACTTTTCACCTAAAAATTTCTCTTTTCTAAAATATTAAGTATTTTATACAAAAATATTTAATATTTACCTTTCTTATACCTTAACTATTTATAAATATAGAGGTTTTCATAAAACTGTTCAAAAAATTTTCAATTGACTATTGAATTAAGCTAAAAATACAAGTACAACATTAAACTTATTCTTGACTAAAACATTTGGTTTTAGCGCAACCACAAGGAGGGATGGAGATGTTATCATTACATTTCAACAAACAAGTCTTCATTAACACTCTGAACAGTAAAGATTCAGTTGTGTATGGAGTAACCACGCTTGCTCTTATGCTCACTTTACTGTTTCAAGGTATGATTAAAGGGAATCTGAAACCCGAGTACTTTGTATACGCCATGGTTGTTTCTTTTGTATTTTGTGTATGGGCCTTTGTCGATCACAAAATGCGAAAATTAGCTAAAAGACGAATGAGTCGACAGAAATAATAGAATTTTAAAAAATGGATGAGCGATCATCCATTTTTTATTTACCTAAAAATAATAGAATGGTTCCCATTAGTAAAATAGCAGTGGCTAATAACTCAGTAATAATTAAAGCAATCATCATTAAAGTCATCAACCATGTCGGTAAACTTAAATGCCCTAACCTATGTGGTTGTTTAAACTGATTGCTCGTATCCTGCAAAAAACCATGAATGATATAAACTAAAATTGAGAAACTAAAAAATAGTATATTTGCCAATACACACCATAGAGCTATATCTTCACTTAAAACCGTGAAATAGCTTAATGCAGCCAAAGTAAGTGTAGCAGCTGCATAAAGCAAACTACTTCTATGTGCAATGTCTACATAATAATGTGCACGGCTTAATTCCGAACGGCGAATTTGCCAATATTTCCATACTCCTGTTAACATTCCTATCCATAAAAAGACACCGCTAAAGACAATAGCCAACTGTATAGCTTTCGATATTTCCATCATTTCCTTTATTCGTTTTATTAAAATTTGAAGAGCTGTATAACATAAATCTTGACTTTATAGTCACATTTTAATCAAGTACCTTTTCAGAACTCATGTACATTAAGATGAATGATTAAATAATTAGCTTTAAATATATGGATAAGACTTTTGAATCTTTTTGGATTACCTGTAGAGATGGCTATCAACTTGCAGCACAATTTTATCCTGCTCAAGAAAAGAAAGCTGACCACCCTATTCTTATTTGTCCAGCAACGGGTATTACTAAAAACTTTTATCACTCCTTTGCGGCATGGTTAAGCCAACAAGGCCACGATGTATTGAGTTTTGACTTCCGAGGAATTGGTGAATCATTACATGGTACTTTAAAGCAAAGTAGCGCAAGCATTACCGATTGGGGCATATTCGATATACCAGCTGCCATTGATGCTCTATTAATTAAAACTGGAGCAGAACAGGTTATTCTTATTGGACACAGTGCTGGCGGACAATTACTTGGAGTCGTGCCTAATTATAATAAAGTCGCAAAAGTTATAGCCGTTGCATGTTCAACAGGAAACATTAAAGGTCTTAAAGGAAAAACTAAGTTTCTAGCGCCAGTGATGTTTAATCTTATCTTCCCTATTTCTAATCTCGTTAAAGGCTATGGCGCAACTCAATTCATTGGTATGGGAGAAAACCTACCTAAAAAAGTTGCTCAACAATGGCGAGAGTTTTGTAGCCATCCCGGATATGTCAAAAATGCCATCGGCAAGACTATTTTTCATGATTTTCATTCAGAAATTCAGTGTTCAATTACTGCGATTTGGGCTGATGACGATGAGATTGCAACCAAATACAATGTAAAAGAATTATTAAGTCTATATCCAAATGCAAATAAAAAAATGATTGAACTTAATCCAAAAGATTTAGGATATAAATCAATTGGCCATATGTTGTTATTTAAAAAATCACATCAAAAACTTTGGTCTATTTTAGAACAAGAAATTAATCATTAATCACTAGTTTTATTTTCGCCTCTAAGTCAGTAATCCTACTTAGAGGTTTTTTTGTATTAAAAACGAACTACTTTTTACTTAAATGCGTCGATATACATTTAAAGTTCTGCTAAGGTAATTCATCTGAAGCTGTTGTCAAAAATAAGTAAATATACTTGTTTAATGCATACAGCTTCTTTTTTTCTGTTTTAGCTAAAGCCAAAGAAATTGTTCAAGGATAATTATGCTAGCACTAGAGCCTCAACATATTCATATGAATCAACATGCTGTTGATAAAACACATGCATTAAAGTGTCTAGTAGATATATTAGAAAATGATGGGTTAGTTACACCTGAATATATAACAGGACTCATCAATCGTGAACAACAAAGCGCGACTTATTTAGGCCAAGGTATTGCTATTCCCCACGGTACTCCCCAATCACGTGAATATATTTTAAAAACAGGTATTCGCTTAGCCCATTTTCCGGAAGGCGTAATTTGGGATGGAGAAAATAAAATCTATTTAGCTGTCGTTATTGCAGCAAAATCTGATGAACATTTGCAAGTTTTGCAAATTCTTACTCGCGCATTAATGCATGATGTGAGTGAACAAGTAAAAAATGCTTCTAAACCTGAACAAATTATTGAATTACTACAAGCTCAGCCTCTATCTTTAGCACTTCATGAAAATCTCATTCAAACTGAAATTGATGCGCAAGATATCGAAGACTTATTTTGGACAGCTTCTCAGACACTAAAAAAACATAATTTTGTAAAATGTGGTTTCTTAAGTTCACTCAATCCAGAACAAGCCATCCAATTACAAGATCAAATTTGGTCTATTTCTAGCAATGAATTTGTTCAACAACCTGCTATTAGTATTACTAAACCATCAAACGTTTTAGAACTAAATGGGAAAAAGCTAAATACATTAGTTTGTATAGCAGCGAATGATCAGCTCGATAATGCAAGATTTAATCGTTTAATTGATATTTTATTCAACCCAGAACAAGTTGCAGAGCTAGATAAAACCCAAACTCCAAACGAAATTGCCAAAATTATTGGGGCTGATGTTATTCCAGACTGGCCTCAACGTTCAGTTGTATTAGCAAATGCACATGGTTTACATGCTCGACCAGCTACGCACTTAGTCAATTTGACCAAAACTTTTCAAGGCGACATCCAAGTTGCTGTAGATGATGGCAACTTTGTTTCCGCTAAAAGTTTAACTCGTCTTTTAGCCTTAGGTTGTAAACGTGGTCAAACTCTACGTTTTATTGCAGAACCAGAAACCGATGCAGTAGATGCTTTAAATAAAGTGATTTTTGCAGTAGAGCAAGGCTTAGGCGAAGAAGTCGAGGCAATAGCAATAACCAGTCAAGTATCCGACCAGGTTTCTTTACAACCATCTACATCAAGCGTAAAAATACTAGGAAACAACAACACAGGAATCGCGGCATCGAGCGGTTTGGCTTTTGGACCAGTACATGTGATTAAACCAAAGGTTTATCAATATGAGCGTATGGGATTAAGCGTAAAAGCTGAAAAAGAAAATTTAGATATTGCATTACATGCAGTAAAAAACAATATCCATCAAGTTATTGCCAAATCCGATGTTTCTGAAATTAAGCAAATCTTTCAAGCTCATTTAGAAATGCTTGATGACCCTGATTTGATTAATGGTGTCTATCAAAAAATTAACCACAATCTATCAGCGCCAGCTGCTTGGCATGAGCACATTGAGGCTGCAGCTAAAGCGCAGGAAGCATTACCAGATCGTTTACTCGCTGAACGTGCAACAGACTTACGTGATATTGGTGACCGTGTTTTAACACAACTATGTGGTGAAGTGGTTATTGAAGAGCCTAAAGAGCCGTATATTTTAATTATGCATGATGTTGGGCCAAGCGATGTCGCTCGTCTTAACAAAGACCGCGTTGCAGGCATTTTGACTGCTATAGGCGGTGCAAGTGCTCATAGTGCAATTGTGGCACGTGCTTTAGGTATTCCAGCTATTGTTGGTGCTGGTGAACAAGTCTTGGAAATTGATCAGAAAAGTACCCTACTCATTAATGGTGACACGGGAACTTTTGTTTTAAATCCAGATACAGTTCAAATCGAACAAGCTAAGCAAGAGCGTGAGCAACAGCGTCAAATTCGTGAAGAAGCCGAACGTCATAGCCAAGAACCTGCTATTACTTTAGATCAACACCAAATCGAAATTGCGGCAAATTTAGGTAAAGTTCAAGCAACAGCACAAGCAGTAGAATGTGGTGCAGAAGCGATTGGATTACTTCGTACAGAGCTGGTTTTCATGTCTCATAGCAGTGCACCGAGTGAAACTGTTCAAGAAGCAGACTACCGCGTGGTATTAGATGCACTTGCTGGCCGCCCACTTGTAGTACGTACATTAGATGTAGGTGGTGACAAGCCCTTACCTTATCTGCCAATTGCTGAGGAAGAGAACCCATTCTTAGGATTAAGAGGAATTCGTTTAACTTTAAGACGCCCTGAGCTTTTAAGACAGCAATTAACTGCTTTATTAAAAGCATCGGATAATCGTCCATTACGAATTATGTTCCCTATGATTGGGCGCGTTGAAGAATGGCGTGCTGCGAAAGCGATTCTTGATGAAGTAAGAGCTCAACATCCATGTGACAATTTACAAGTTGGCATTATGATTGAAGTTCCTTCTGCTGCTTTACTTGCACCAATTCTTGCACAAGAAGTCGACTTTTTCAGTATCGGAACAAATGATCTAACTCAATATACTTTAGCGATTGACAGAGGCCACCCAATCCTCTCAGCAGAAGCAGACGGGTTACACCCAAGTATTCTAAACTTGATTGATCAAACTGTTAAGGCTGCCCACAAACACGGCAAATGGGTGGGGATCTGTGGTGAGCTTGCAGCAGATCCGAAAGCTGTACCTATTCTCATGGGATTGGGCGTGGACGAACTGAGTATGTCGCCAAATAGCATTCCATTAGTAAAAGCCCAAATTCGTACGCTGAGCTATAGTGATGCTCAAAAACTTGCGCAACAAGCTTTACTGTGTGATAGCGCCCCTGCTGTACGCCAGCTCTCTGAACAAGACTTATAAAATTGGGAATAGTAATGGCTAAAATTTTAACAGTTACTTTAAACCCTGCAATTGATGTAACCATCCAACTAAATGAGTTACAGGTAGGTGAAGTGAACCGACAAGAGTCGGTAGAAATTCATGCGGCTGGTAAAGGCCTTAATGTTGCTCAAGTATTAAAAGACTTAGGTCACGATGTCATCGTAACTGGTTTTTTAGGCGAACGTAATCGACAAATTTTCGATACACATTTTGCCCAAGCTCAATTTCAATCAGAATTTATTTATATTGATGGCGAAACACGTCAAAATATAAAAATTGCTGAGCAGTCTGGGCAGATGACCGATTTAAATGGGAAAGGTTTCTTTGTTTCTGAAACAAACAAACAAAGCCTATTTAATAAGATTGAATCTCTATTACCCCAAGTTGAGGTGGTTGCAATAGCTGGTAGCCTACCCCAAGGTTTTAGTATTGATGAGTTACAACAACTTATTCAACTAATCAAAAAACAGAATAAAAAAGTTGCATTAGATACCAGCGGTAAAGCTTTGGTTGCCGCAATTGCATGTCAACCTTGGATGATCAAACCTAATACTGATGAGCTCTTAGAAAGTTATCAACGTCCTGCAACAAGCTATGCTGAACAAAGAAAACTTTTTGACAGCTTAAGCGATATTGAGCATGTGGTTATTTCAATGGGTGAAGGTGGCGTAAATTGGCTGCATGCCTCACACCCTCTACATGCTCAAGCACCGAAAGTTATTGTAAAAAGTACAGTCGGTGCTGGTGACTCCCTCTTAGCAGGTATGATTCACGGACTTGTAAGCCAACTTTCTCCTGAAGAAACTTTAAAAACTGCGACAGCAATTGCAAGCCATGCTGTAACACAAATTGGTTTTCGAATTCCTAATCCAGAAGTTCTAGACCAATTAAAAGCACAAACTACTATCAATTCATTGAGTGAATCTGATGCAAACTGCTAAACATTTATTATTTGTCACGAATAGTCCGCAACAGCAAGTCAATGCTTTGATTTTAGCTCGTAAACTTGCTTTAGTCGCAACACAACATGGCTATAAACACAGTATTATTTCACTCGATGAATTTGAATCAAGTGATGACTTTAATCATGTGATTATTATTGGGCAAGAGCCTAAAAACTTAAATATTTTTGGTCAAAGTACTTTATCTCTAGTTTCTATTGAAGATATTAAAGAAGATGCAGATAAAGCATTTTTAACAGCACTTGAACACTCGAAACCAACGAATGAATGGGTTCAAAAACCTAAACAGACTTCAAATGCAGCAACTCACTTTGTTGCAATTACTGCTTGCCCAACCGGAGTTGCCCATACATTTATGGCAGCCGAAGCGTTACAGCAAGGTGCAGAGAGACTTGGATATCAAATCGATGTAGAAACTCAAGGTTCAGTGGGTGCGAAGAATATTTTGTCAGCTCAAACGATTGAGGATGCTGATATTGTTATTCTTGCAACTGACATTGAAGTCAATACAGACCGCTTTGTAGGCAAACGTGTTTATCGATGCAGTACTGGCTTTGCATTAAAACAAACTGACAAGGCTTTTGCCGAAGCAATTGTAAATGCACAAGTTTTAGAACAAGGTAAACAACAAGCTAAAACGGAAAATAAAGAGAAAACTGAAAAAGTTGGAGTATATAAACACTTATTAACTGGTGTTTCTTATATGCTACCTATGGTTGTTGCAGGTGGTCTGTTAATTGCACTTTCTTTATGTTTTGGCCTGAATGCAGCAGAACAAGCTGGTAGCCTACCAGCTATATTAAAACAGATTGGTGCAGCAGCATTTATGCTGATGGTACCGATGCTATCAGGTTACATTGCATATTCCATAGCAGACCGTCCTGGTCTTGCCCCTGGTTTAATTGGTGGATTATTAGCTGCACAGCTACAAGCGGGCTTTTTAGGAGGCATTGTTTCTGGCTTCCTTGCTGGTTATATCGCATTATTTATTGCTAAAAAACTTAAACTACCAACTAGCTTAGAGTCTCTTAAACCTATTTTAATTATTCCATTATTAGGAACGTTATTTGTTGGTCTCATTATGTTCTATGTGGTTGGCCAACCTGTAGCACATATTTTTGAGTTAATGAAAGATTTCCTCAATAACATGGGCACCACAAATGCCATATTAATGGGAATTATTCTGGCAAGTATGATGTGTATTGATTTAGGTGGCCCAATTAACAAAGCAGCTTATGCTTTTACGGTTGGTTTACTTACAACCAATACCTATATGCCAATGGCAGCCACTATGGCAGGTGGTATGGTTCCTGCAATAGGTATGGCAATTGCAACCTTCCTCGCTAGAAATAAATTTAGTACAGGCGAGAAAGATGCTGGCAAAGCTGCTTTCGTGCTTGGTTTATGCTTTATTTCAGAAGGTGCAATCCCATTTGCAGCAAAAGACCCAATGCGTGTTATTCCAACTTGTATTTTAGGTGGCGCAGTAACTGGAGCACTGGTTGCTTTATTTCACTGTGAACTCGTTACCCCACACGGCGGTGTATTTGTACTTCTAATTCCAAATGCAATTAATCATGCTTGGTTATATCTAGCAGCAATTGCAGCTGGAAGCATCGTAACAGGTGTAAGTTATGCCATCCTAAAAAGGAACCAAGAAGAAAAACTATTAACAAACTCATAAGTTAATAAAAAGGGAGAATATTAATTCTCCCTTTTTATTACTAGCTAATTTTTAATGTTGAATTTGAACTGCTCGCGCCATAATTTCTTCTGGAAGATCTTGGGCTAATACCACTGCAAGAGTTGGTTTTTGGTTAGACTCATCTTTCAAGTTTTGAGCTTCTAAAACTGCATTTACGTCTTTAGGAGCTAGCCTAAACATTGCGCCAGTAAATGGGTCGACAATTAAAATTCCAATTAAGCCACCAAAAAGAATGTTACCTAAATACCACCCACTTAATGTTCCAGTTACTTCTACGGTTTTAGTTTGATAACCAGCTTTACTGAATGTTATTTCGTATTTTTCAGGCTTAAAGTATCCAGCTCCCTTTTTCAAACTAACCGTAACAGGTGTTTGACCAGTATGTATTTTCACACCTTTTCTGTTTTTTATCTCTATAGATGCTGATTCAGGCACACTCGTAAACGTAACGATCTGTGAAGGGCCAGTTATGATACTCGCACAGCCATTCAAACCGATAGTGAAAGCTAATATTGAACTGACTAATATTTTTTTCATCATGAATACGCAAAAATTTTCATTGCTAATTTGAACGCGCACTATACCAAAAATAAACAAAAAAACAACAATGAAACAAAACTTAATTGTCAAAAAATTAATCTAATATTCAAGTTAAAATAATTAATCAAAAAAGTTAAAACCTTTAAAATATAATAAAAATTAAATTAATTAATAATCAACTATTTATGAAGATATTTTTTTATTTAGTTAAGTTAGTGAATGAATAATGTTAAATGTCTGGTAAATTTTTTAGCCGCAAATATAGAATAATTATTTGATTATATTAAATATTTCTTTATTAAATGCATTTATTTTTTATGGTTATGACTTTGTAGACAAAAAATATTTAGAGAAATGTCACGTTCAAAACAAATTTTTTTTTCTAGGATTCTCTGGCAAAGAGATATCGCTCATTTTACGAACAAGCGAGCAGCCAAGTTCAAATCAACGGTAAGAAATAAGTTTTATCAGATTAGTAAAATTTATAGTTTGTCCTTGTTAAATCAAACAATATAAATTTTGCTCACGACCTAAAGTCCTGATATAACTTGCTTAGTGAAACTATATTTTTCAACTATTAAGATTAGTTTCATAAAATGCGATCCACCAAGGTATGGGGAAAAGTCAATGACAAAGAAGTATGCGCGTTTTTTACCTACAACAGAATCTTTCACTCTTGAAGATTTTCCATATTATTGGATTACTCAGGTCCATGCTCAATATGTTCAAAATATTGATAATGCCCTTAAAAAATATGGCTTAGATAACTCACGTAGACGCATTATGCTTGCGCTAAGTAGTAAACCTCACGCTAGCGTGTCTGAGCTATCTGACATGATTATTTCAAAGATGTCGACTACAACTAAAATTGTTTATCGCTTAAAAGATGAAGGTTTAGTTGAAACATATTCTTGCCAAACAGATGGTCGTATTACACGCGTATATCTTACTGAACGTGGTACTGAAATGATTAATAAAATTAATGATCTAACCAGCGTAGTACTTGAGCAATCATTTGAAGGTATTACCCCTCTACAGTTAGAAAAAATGATGGAAAGCTTAAAAATGCTTTTAAAGAATCTATCTCGTTAATTACTTTCTATAATTTACTGAATTTTAAAGCCCTCTTATGAGGGCTTTTTTACATTTATTGACCATGACTAGAAACTTAAATTTCATAAATTAGTCAATTAAACACTATGCGTGTTGACTTGTTCTTTCAACTCCAGTAGAAACTCTCTTCTATTATCTACATCGTAATTTTTGGAAAAATGGCTAAAAGAAAATATAAAAGTGATAAGTTTCAGGTACGTCGTATTAACCGTCAATGGTGGGTACTTGAGAAGGATTTAGAAACTAATTGTTATAATAAGCATGAACAGGTAGCTACAAAAACTTTAGCTAACAATTATGCTGATGACTATATAGAGCAGTATTATATGAACCTTTATATTCAACAACAATTGAAAAAACCAGAAACCGTATAAAAAGCCATCATGGCTTTTTTTATATAATTTAAAAGTTAATAAACAGTAACATGATAAAATTATGGCATAAAAAAAACCTACATCTTGGGGAAAATGTAGGCTATAAAATGCACAAAAAGGATGTATATATCCTTTTCGACAAAAAGAATTCTACGATAATATAAGGCCTTATTTTATGTTACTTTTGTAAACTTAATAGTAGTTATTGTATTTGTACTTAATAATTTAAATTAATTATTTATATAAATTTTTTTAAGTAAAATATTGAATCTAACCTAACTTGCGCCTTAAAAAATATTTTATCTCATTTATATATCTCCATAATCTCTTCTTTTTTCTAATATATAAACAACTGTTTATAACAATTTTTTTACAAAAATAAGCATAATTTTTTAAAGTTAAAACTCTATTTTTAGCAACCTAAATAGAATTAAAAATTAATAAATAACATACGCATACATGAGTAATTACAATTATATTTTTAGAAAAATATTTATTTAAGCTCAAAAAAACACCAAATGTCGAGTTTTTATAGCTTTTGTGCTGACGACACAACTATTACAATACAGTTTATAAATAGTTTAATTCTTCAGCAATTTTTAGGCATGTTATGACTTCAATGTCGAACACTACCCAAAAGCATTTTATTGTTGAGCAGATTCCTCTACCGACATGGGTTAGTGATGAAAAAGGCTTAATTTTATATTGCAATACGGAGTGTACAAAATACTGGCACGATACTTCTCCCCCATTATCTCAACAATGGCTAGATTTCGTGTACCCTGCCGATTTAGAAGAAGTTAAAAACAAATGGTTAGATGCTATAAGACTCCTATCAAGAATCGAATTTAAATGTCGTCTTTTACATAAAAGCCATGACTATCGATGGTGTAAGCTTTCAATTCAATTGTCAAAATATCATGAATCTTTGCCTAAAAATGAATGGTTTATTAGTTTTTTAGATATTGATCAAGACATTCAAGAACAACAAAACTTACGTAAAGATATTGATATACAAAATCAAATGCTTGATATCAGTGTCGATTGTATTAAAGTTTTAAATACAGATGGCACAGTCTCTCATATGAATAAATCAGGATGCGTTGCTCTAGGCGTGCCTGAAAATGAAAAAAAATTTGGAATGCCATGGTTAGACCTTTTACCGCCTCATATACGTAAACGTGGAAGAGTTGCTTTAAAAAAAGCCTTACAAGGTAAAGTAGCTCGATTCGCTGGCATGAGTTCTTTACCCAATCAGGATCCTGAACATTGGGACAATATACTTACCCCAATCCAACATACAAACGGCGAAATTATTCAAATATTGTGTGTTTCTCGGAACGTTACTCAGCAACATATTACTGAAAACCGATTAAGAGATATTAGTGAGCGTGATGAACTTACCGGATTATTTAACCGACGCTCATTTAAGCTTCAACTAAAACGTACCCTAGCCTACTCACGAGAAACTCAAACCAGCGTAGGGTTACTTTTAATTGATTTAGATCATTTCAAACACATTAATGACACTATAGGTCATAGTGCTGGTGATCACTTGCTAAAAATTCTATCGAAACGTTTTAATCAGTGCGTAGATCATGAAAGATGTATTGTTGCTAGATTAGGTGGAGACGAATTTGCGGTCATTATTAGTCATTTAAAAGATGAAGATGATATTCGAGGTATCGCTGAAGTATTACTTCAACAACTCAATCACCCTATTACATATGCTGGCAATGTGCTCAACGGTGGAATGAGTATCGGCTGTGCCATTTACCCGCAAGATGCTGTTGATCAGTCGAGTTTATTAAGCTGTGCAGACATGGCATTACATGACTTAAAAGCTCGAGGTCGTGGTGGTATACGTATGTATAACCCCAGTATGATGCAATTAACCGAAGCAATCGCATCTCAGCTTAACATTGCTCGGCAGCTTATTCGTCACCATACCATCCAACCTTACTATCAACCCAAAGTTGATTTAAAAACTCATGCTGTCCTAGGATTTGAAGCATTATTACGTTGGCACACAACATCAGCTCAAACAGGATTACCCTCCCAGATTGCTGAAGCTTTTAAAGATTATGATTTAGCGAGTAAAATTGGTGAAATCATGCAACATCAAGTTTTGCATGATATGGCTAAATGGATAAAATTAGGTTTTCAGCCGCTTCCTGTATCTCTAAATGCAGCGCCAGTTGAATTTTTAAGAGACAATTACGCTGAACGCCTATTAAAAAAGATTTATCAGTTTGAAGTTCCTACACATTTAATTGAAATAGAAGTTACTGAGCATATGCTTGGTGATCGTGGTTCTGAATATGTTATTCGTGCACTCAATAAACTAAAACAACATGGGGTACGCATTGCTTTAGATGATTTCGGAACAGGATCTTCTTCTCTAACGCATATACGAGACTATCCAATTGATTGCCTAAAAGTCGATTGTAGCTTTATACAAAAGATGCAACATGACCCATCAATTTATGCAATCGTCCAAGCAATCGGCTTACTTGCACCTAATCTTTCCCTTAGGCTAATAGCAGAAGGTATTGAAACACCAGAACAACAAGAGTTACTGCTCCAGTTCGGATATAACATTGGACAAGGTTTCTTATTTGAACAAGCTATTGATGCGAATCAGGTTATATCTATTCTTAAACAAGGTCAGGCTTATATAGAAAGCCACTATTCTATGAATTAGTCTGAATATTTAAAAGAAGTCGCTCGCTTTACACACTAAAAACACACAATAAAAACCATAAAATTGACGATAATATAATCATAACGATAACTAATTTTTAGTTCTTCAACAATAAATATTGTCACAAGGCAATAAGGAGCAATATATGAGTTATCACCATATTTTAGTTCCAGTCGATGGTTCTCCTACTTCACTTATTGCGGTTAATCATGCTGCAAGTCTTGCAAAAGCATTTAACAGTAAAGTCACTTTAGTATATGCGCTCACTATTGATCCTTTTATTTCAGTTGAAATCATTGATAGTACAGAAATTGCGCAAGATTACTTTAATAAAGCGAGAGCTTCGATTCAGGGCATTTTAGATCAAGCTAAAGAACAATTTAGTCAACACGGAATTTCTGTTGAAACAAAGATTGTTGAAGGTCAAACAATTCACACAGAAATTATCAAAGCAGCAACTGAGCTAAAAGCTGATTTATTGGTAATTGGTTCTCATGGGCGAAAAGGTTTTAAAAAGTTCTTCTTAGGAAGTGTGACTCAAGCACTGTTAGGAGAAATCCATGTACCAGTATTGGTCGTAACTGAATAAATAAATCTAAACTTGTATAAAAAACCCAGCTATAGAGCTGGGTTTTTTGCATAAACTACTTTCCGTTATACGTAAATTTAATAAGAGAACCAGGATTCTCTAAAGTATGCGTTACAGAACCATCGTCTTTTTGCACATTCCCCGCTGTATCGGTCAGTACATATAAAACATTGCCCTCTGGACTTGCAATCACGTCACGATAGCGGTTATTGCTTTTAAACATCGGGATAGCATCATCCAAAGTCGCACTATATGTCGGATCTAGCTTAATACGGAAAATTACCCCACGTTTTAAAGATGGTACCAATAATGTATTTTCCCATCCCGGAATCGCTTTTTTGCCTCCCGTATATACATATGCCGATGACGGTGCAACCGTTGGCCAGCAGACATAAGTCATATCGCCACACGTTGGATCATTGTAGTTATAGGTATCTTGTACGGTATATAACGTTTTTAAAGGTGCTACAAAGTTTTTCCCAGTCCATTCAGATTCTTTAGTCACGGGAACGCCTTCGGCTACTTTTACCCCGTTTTGGCCCAAATCTTTAATTTGAGATTTATTAGTTGCAGCTGAATAGTTGGCATATGCATAGCCACTGTCATCTTTGTAACCCGCTACATTTGGCCAACCATAGTTCCCACCTTTTAAAATGAGATTAATTTCATCATCAGAATTTGGGCCTTGCTCAGACTGTAAAAGCTTTCCATTCGGAGCAAATGCTAAACCTTGTGGATTACGATGCCCTAAAGTATAGATATGGCTAACTACCCCATTAAAGCTCGGATTATCTTTAGGAATACTTCCATCCAAATTTAAGCGCAATACCTTGCCCATATAGGTATGATAGTCTTTACTGTTCAGCTCTTGCTGAGTTGGAGTATGCTGCGCCTGATTTGGTAAAAACAAATAAGCCAGTTGATTTCGACCTTGGTCACCAATTGTATAATAGATTTTTTGGTCGGGGCCAATAACAAGACGACCAGACTGGTGATCTTTCGATGATGGTAAACCTGCAATCAAATCGACAGGTTTTTCAAATGTATCTGTTGTTTTATTATAGGTATACCTACGGATAATCGTTTGGTTTGGTAGTTCTTTATCTGTAGATTTTGGATTTTTAAAAGTACCCGAAATATAGATATAAGGGTTATGTTTAAAATCAGGATGAAAGGCAAAGCCTAATAAACCATTTTGTCCATCTGCATCATTCACAATTTCAGGAACCTGAAACACTGTTTTTGCACTACCAGACTCAGGATTGACTCTTATAATCTTTCCCGTTGCTCGTTCAGTTAACCAAATCTGATTGTCTGGCCCCCATAACAAAGCATGCGGTTTATTTAAGTTAGACAAAATAACTTTTTTATCAAAATTTTCTGTTTTTGCTTTAGCAAATTGTGCAGGAGTAAGAGGAATATCAGCAAACGCTGTATTGAATGTAAATAGCTGGGCAGCACCCACTAAAGCAATTTTAGTCAATAAATGTTTATTCATATGTCCACCTTATAAATTTTCAAAATTTACGAGCATTTTTAAACTTTTAGCAAAAGTTTGGTACATGCTCTCTATATGATTTGTATTATGATGAATAGCACATTTATTAAAATCCAAATTTATGAAAGGCTCTGTTGCATAAAAGTAGCTATTAAAAAGAGCTCAACATCTTTATAAACTTCTTTTAAGTTAAACAACTTAAATTTATTCTTATCTCTTTTATTAATTTTTAGATCTTATGCTATTCCTCAAACACTTTTAAATACTTCAAACTCTATATCCATGATGCTTACGCCACCTTAAGTTTACATCCTCTTATTTCTTGTAAATAACTCATCACTGTTTAGTGATGTCGTGTAGTTACGTGTGAAGGGATTGCTATATTGCTTCAGGTTTTGGGTGGTATGGCCGGTTGTGCCATGATTGGTCAATCAATGATTAATGTAAAATCGGGTGGCCGCACACGTTTATCTACTTTCTGCTGTGGAGTTCACTAACACAATTTCAAAACAATCCTAAAAGCAGTAATGTTGTTATGATTGCTACAGTTATCATGGTAGTTGCCACTCATAACTTAGCGTTAGGCGTATTGACGGGCGTATTACTTTCAGCACTTTTCTTAGCAAATAAACTTGAAAATGATATTCGTATAGAAACCTCCTTAGAAGGTGAAGCTCGTCTGTATAAGTTAAGTGGTCAAATATTTTTTAGTTCATCTGAAAAACTTATGCAAAGCTTTAACTTTAAAGAAGATATTAAAGAAGCCATTATTGACCTTACCCATTCTCATATTTGGGATGTGACTTCAGTTGCTATGCTAGATTCTGTAGTAAATAAATTTCAAAAAAACAATATTAAAGTAACTGTTCGCGGTCTAAATGAAGACAGCTCAATCATGATAGATAAATATGGTACTCATGCAAAAATTTAAAGAAGGTCCTTCGGGACCTTTCTTTTTACGTTTGAGGAGCAATTATATAAAAATATAAAAGCATACTTATTAAAACAATAAGCATAACAGTCAAATAAGTACCAACTGTATTAAAACTTTTTAGAAACTTCAAAATATCCATAAAATCATAGAAAAAACCAAACTTTTAAAAATTATTTAAAAATTCAATCAAATTATCAACCATAAGAATTTTACAATTTATTCAACTACAAATTTTTCGTATCAGAAATGTATAAATATATTAATTATTGATTTAGTTCTTAATAAAAAATACCCCCATATTAAAAAATATGAGGGTATTAAAAAATAAATAACTTTACAGACGCAGTATATGCTTGAACTACTATAATCGCTTAAAGATGTATTTTCAATACCTCTTTGATAAATTTAGTGACTTATGACTATAAGTATGAGCAAATTTGATGATTTTATGTACTAAAATATTTTTCAAAAGAAAGTTTAAAAATAAAAAAGTCCGTATCTTGGGAAGCTACGGACTATAAAACTCATCTAAGCAACAGCTAAACAATTTGTCGCGTAGAGAGAAAACACTATCTTTTTAATCTAATCGAGATATTAGTTTAGGTCAACTCTAAAGCATATATATCAATAAAAAAGTTAATTAAATGTGAAAAAGTTCACAGTTCAATCCACATATAATAAACAATGAATATATATCATTAAAATTTAAATAAATATATATAATCTAGCTCTAGGTTCAAGTAATTGATTTACCACATAAGGTCTAACAATCACTTAAAATCGTCTATACACTTAAATTAACAATTGAGATGGAGGTATTCTCTTTTATAGAGCAAGGATAAGTTTTTGATTTTTAAAATCTATAATTTATCCAATTTAATTCCCGAAGTTTTCTATTTCGCATTTTTCGATTTTATTAAAATATATACTTAAAGTAATAATCTAAAATAGAATAATGATTAACTTCTGAAATAATATCTAATGACATAAGATTCTGATTTTGTTTGCACTTATGATCAAAATAGTTTTGGCTTTGCCATTTCAACTCACTTAGCTCCAACTCTCCACACAAAAGCGTACAAGGAATATCAACATTCTCTTCCCGATGAATAGGGCTATATTTTAAAATATCGTCTTGTGATAACTTTAATGCATGGTTTAAATGAGTCGCTTGTATAGGTGCTAAATCATATATTCCACTTAATAAAGCCACCTCAGATAACAAAGGGTGGCTTAAACATAATGCTCCGAGATGCGCCCCTGCTGAATGACCCACTAATAAAACCTCATCCGTTTTCCAATTCTGCTGTGCAATAAAATCTAGGGCTTTTTGAGTCTGATCCACAATTTGCGAAATATGGCTTTGAGGAGCCAAGTCATATTCTACAAGTACACACTGCGCTCCTTTTGCCAAAATATACGGTGCTATAAAGGCAAAGTCCGATTTATCACACCACTGCCAATATCCTCCATGTATAAAAATCACGGTTTTATTGGCATGTTCTAAAGGGAAAAAATCCATCATTGATCGGTTCTGTGAACCATACTTAATATCTTTTATATGATGATAGGCCTGATAAATTAGCAAGCTTCTAGATTGAAAGCTTGCTAATATTTCACCTTCATTTGCTACCGTTGTAGCATTGTCATATTTTCTCATATCGCGATTACTTCAATGTCTCTTCAGTAGACTTAAGACTTACTTTTAAGGTTGAACGTTTTAAGTAAAAGCAAAATATCAGAACAAGCACCAAAGGTACGCCAAACTGTAAAGTAGACTTAAACTCATTGGTAAACCAAGTAGTTACTGTAATACTCAAAATCGCAATAAAACCAAATAATGAGATGAATCGACTAGCAGGAATTTTAAATTTTAGCTGTATGTTTTGCTGAGCCATATGCTTTCTAAAAAACATATGTGTTACAAAGATGGTGCCCCACGTGAATAATGCACCGAACATTGATAGTGCAATCATGATTGGAAACGCAGAAGCCGGATTAATCGTATAAACAATGCTAGCGATACCAATGCCCACCGCTGATAACAATAGTGCATTTACTGGCACACCGTTGCTACTGATTCGGCCAAAAGCTCTTGGTGCATCACCTGCACGGGACAAGCTAAACAACATACGAGTTGAAATATAAAGCATGCTATTCATTGCAGATAAGGCAGCTACAATTACAATAAAATTTAAAATGCTATCGGCGTATGGAATACCAACAATCTTCATGACCATAACAAAAGGACTTGTTGCATCTGCTCCAATCAAAACCGTCCATGGCACCAAAGTAACGATGAGAAATAAGGACAATAAATAGAACAAAATGAGTCGAAGTGCTGTGCTTTTAAATGCCTTTTTTACTGCTTTTTCAGGGTCTTTTGCTTCACCAGCTGCGACGGCGATCATTTCTATACTTAAATAACTAAATATTGAAATAATGACACCAATCCATACCCCACTAAAGCCATTGGGGAAAAAGCCTCCATGCCCTGACAAATTAGTCACAACTTGATTCATTCCCTGATTGCTTTGAGTCAAGATACCAATAGCCAAAAGAATAAACACAATAATGGCAAAAACTTTAATTGTAGAAAACCAGTACTCAACTAGTCCAAAGGCTTTAACACTATAGGCATTTATAACAAGTAAGGTCAGTGAAAAAAAACCAATCCAGATCCAAGAGCCTACATTGGGGAACCAAAGCTTCATATAGTCAGCTACAGCGGTAATCTCGGTACCTACAGCCAGCACAATACAAGCCCAATAACAGTAGCGAACTAAAAAGCCAGCAAGTGGACTCATATAATGTTCTGCATACGCCCCAAAGGAGCCCGAAGTAGGATGCTGAACCGTCATTTCAGCTAAGCAAGCCATAAGTGCAAATGCAATTAAACCACCAATCGCATAGCTGACGATGACTGCGGGACCTGCAAAGCTAATTGCAAATTTGCTTCCCATAAATAATCCGGTTCCAATTGCTCCACCAATGGCAATCATACCCATCTGTTTTGCAGATAACTTTTTATGCAGCCCAGCTTCTCTATTTTGTATTTCATCAAAACTACTCATAGGCCCCCCTAGCCATTTGTTTTATTTTGATTCCTTAAAATCAGGTCACTTCACCACGAACTAAATAGCGCTTGTTTTTCCATTCACTATTCAGCATGGTTTCTTTTAAATGCTGTACTGCATTCCAAATATCTTCAAATCCTAAGTACAAAGGTGTAATACCAAATCTTAAGACCGCTGGTTCCCGATAATCACCAATCACACCACGTGCAATAAGCGCTTGAATAATTTCATAACCGAATTCATGGCGATAACTGATATGACTACCACGATATTTATGTTCTAAAGGCGTAATTAACTCAAAACCAAATTCAGAGCATTCTTGCTGTACCAGTTGAATGAATAAATCAGTTAATTTCAGAGATTTCTCACGGATTTTTTGCATATCGGCATGTAGGAAAATATCTACGCCGCATTCAATAAGACTCATAGAGATAATTGGCTGTGTTCCACATAAATAGCGACGAATGCTATTAGTAGGCTCATAATGCTGTGCCATATCAAATGGTTTCTTGTGACTCCACCAGCCAGATAAAGGTTGCCAAAACTGATCACGGTGCTTTTCATTGACCCACAACATTGCTGGAGAACCAGGACCACCATTTAAATATTTGTAGGTACAACCAATCGCAAAATCACTGCCGCTTTGGTTCAGGTCCATTGGAACAGCACCAACGGAGTGACATAAATCCCAAATCAACAAAGCGTCTTTAGAGTGAATCTGCTCATTAATAGATGACATATCGTAGAAATACCCAGTACGGTAATTCACGTGAGAAAGTACCACTACAGCAACATCTTTCTCTAACGCTCGAGCTAAGTCTTCTACGCCATCAATCAATTCAACTTGATAGCCCTTTTGAATTAAATCAATGAAACCTTCAATAATATAAATATCTGTTGGAAAAGCATCTTTTTCCGCAATGATAATTTTGCGTTCAGGAAATTTTTCAGCTTGAATTTTTACCGCTGCTGATAAAACTTTAAATAAGTTCAGTGTAGTTGAATCTGAAATAACAACTTCGCCTTGGTCAGCACCAATCAGTTTTGCGACTTTGTCACCCAATCTTGTTGGTAGCCCCCACCAATCAGCCTTATTCCAGCTATTGATCAAATCTTCTCCCCATTCTTGGGAAATAATATGCTGGGCGACAGCCATAGATTTCTTTGGTCTAGCACCTAAAGAGTTACCATCTAAATAAATGACACCTTCTGGCAATGCAAATTCATCTTTAAATTTTTTGAGTTCATCTTCCTGATCCCAATATAGACACTGTTCACGAGTAATCATTTGGTATTGCACCTATTTCAACATTTCCTTTGTATTTGAATTTTATCACGCCAATTCTTGCGATTTATTCGATAATATTTGATAAAAAATTACTAATTTCGTATAAAATTCTAATTAAAATTAAAAAATATGGATGGAATTCGAAAATGAATGTCGATGCAATCGATCTAAAAATTTTGAAGTATTTACAAGATAATGCCCGCTTAAGTAACCAAGAACTTGCTGATCTAGTCAATCTCTCAGCATCTGCTTGTCACCGACGTGTCAAGATTTTAGAAACCAACGGCATCATTGAAAAATATCAAGCGAAAGTTAACTACGAAAAATTAGGTATAAAAATTGAGGCCATAGTTGAAATTAAACTTGCTCAACTCACTGAAAATGATCACCAGTTTTTTTTAAGCCAGATCAAGAATTTTGATGAAGTTATTAATGCTTATATCATTACAGGCGAATCTAATTATGTCCTGCATGTCGCCACTAAAGATCTAGATTCTTTTTCTCACTTTGTTATTAATACACTCAATAAAATTAAAGGAGTGGTAAGCATTAATTCTAAGATTATCTTACAGAAAATTATACAAAAGCCACTGTAGACTATATGGTTAAATTAAAATTATATTTAAAGAGCTTTTACTATGATCGAAACCGAACGTTTAATCTTAAGACAATGGAAAGAAACTGATGCTGCCCCCTTTATCGAAATGGGATTGGATAAAGATGTTATGCGTTTTTTTCCAAAGCTTTTATCTGCTACTGAAAGTATAAATTTAATTCAAAGAGCATCGGCCCTTATTGATGAAAAAGGTTGGGGATTTTGGGCTGTAGAATTAAAAGAAAGCCATGACTTTATTGGTTTTATTGGCCTACACGACCAACCAGAACAATTTGATTTTTCCCCTTGCATTGAAATTGGCTGGAGGATTGCTACAAAATACTGGAAAAAAGGTTATGCCACAGAAGGAGCAAAAGCAGCATTAGACTATGCCTTCAATGTGCTTAATAAAGATAAAGTGGTTTCTTTTACAGCAACAGTGAATAAGCCTTCTCAAGCTGTAATGGAAAGACTAGGAATGCGTAAAGTTAAACACTTCAATCATCCCAAGCTTCCAGATGGGCACGCACTTCAAGAACACGTTCTTTATGAAATATACAATCCTTAATTTGAGTTATGAGTATATGAAATAGTGATATGATCAAAGATTACTAATAAATTTAAACCAGAGCTATTCATCAAAGTCATAACCTACCGAAGTTGAATGCTCCCAATACTCATTAATTTTATCTGCAATAGCTTCTTTGTCCATTGTAGTTAAAACATAGAAAAGTTTTGCCTCTTTGTTTTTTCTCAAAATTAATAAATTGTAATAGTCATATTCAGGACCATTTAGCCCTAGTGATGGTTCTTGACAGTGCTTTTCAGCCTTGTAATGCCATTCAAGTTTATAAGTATCAATGCCATTTGCGGCATTGATAACTATGCCATCATTGGCTCCTCCAATAAATCCAATTTTCATTGCCTACTCTAAATTATTATTCGGATAATTTTTAATATAACTTTAAACATGCACAGTTCAATTTATAAAATGTTCGCCAATACGTACACTATGTAAATCAAAATAGTGCGATTACTACTTTTATAGACATAAGAGTACTATTGATAGATTCCCATCATTTAAAGTTCCATTTATTATTTTGAATAAATTGATCAGAATTGCGATCACTCAATTTTCATTAGACTCTCCATCTAAAAAATAACAATCAAGTCCTTGGCAGCATTTGAATTTATCACTTTTAACAATCATTATTAATCAGCCTCGATAGACCTCTAAATGATGAAATAATAACAAATCAATCCGTTTTTATAGGCTTTAATGCTTATAATCTTAGCCTAACTTTCTTCCTTGTCTATTCAAATTGGAGTCCTTAAAACATGGCTAAAATAGTGCTTTTCGATATGGACGGAACTTTGTTAGATTTGGCTTTTGACGACTTTATCTGGAACGAATGTCTACCTGTACGGCATTCTCAGACGCATCAACTCTCTTTAACAAAAAGCCAAGAAATATTGACTCAGTTTTATCTTAGTAATAAGCACACTCTTTCATGGTACTCCTCAAATTATTGGACGAAAACTACTGGAGTAGATGTTTTAAATCTTCAGAAAGAATTTCAACACAAAATTAAAACACGATCAGGATGTATGGAGCTACTTAATGCTCTAAAAGAACAAGGTTATCAATGTTGGTTAGTGACCAATGCAGACTGCGCAAGTTTACAATTAAAACTTGATAACATCCCTATTCAAGATTTTTTTGATGTGATTGTATCTAGTGAACAAATGGGTTATGCGAAGGAAGATCTTCAGTTTTGGCAAGAGTTACAACGCTTGCATTATTTTGAACCCAAAACCACTATTTTTTTAGACGATACTCTTCAAGTTTTAAAAACTGCAGAAAAATTTGGTATAAGACACTTGTTTACTATATTACAGCCCTCAACTCTTAAGAGTAAAAGACAGCCACAAGATTTAGAGTATAAAGCTCTAGATCAGCTTACAGAGCTACTGTCTGTTTTGAATCAAACTGATAGAAAGGATAATGATGTCAAAATTGCATGAAAACGATGCTGTAGACACGATGCGTGTCGACAAATGGTTATGGGCAGCACGTTTTTTTAAGACTCGTTCTATTGCTAAAGCTGCAATTGAAGGTGGTAAAGTACATCACAATAATGAGCGTGTAAAAGTTTCTAAAGAAATTCGTGTTGGAATGGAACTTGTTGTTCAACAAGGTTTTGAAAAAAAGACAGTTGTTGTCAAAGCACTTTCCAACACCCGAGGACCAGCTCCAGTTGCGCAGCAACTTTATGAAGAAACTGAAGTAAGTATTGCGAGACGGGAGTTGATTGCGTCCCAACGAAAATTGCATAATCTAGCTCGACCTGACCATAGACCAAGTAAGAAAGATCGACGACAAATCAATCGGTTTAAACAGGATAACGATCAACATTATGAAGATCATTGGTCTTATGATGATGAATAGAAACGTCGAGTTATGTCGCACTCACATATATAAGATATAGAAGCTAAAGAAAAAATCTGTCACTATTAGCCCTGTGAAACAAGTTGAGATTCAATGCATCCACTTGGGTTAAACGTGATGAACATAGAGTATTGAGGTTTTTGAGATGGATGAGAATAAAAGCAAAGCATTACAAGCCGCTTTGAGTCAAATTGAAAAGCAATTTGGCAAAAATACGGTTATGCGTCTCGGTGATAACACTGTTCAAGCAGTTGAAGCCGTATCTACAGGTTCTTTAACTTTAGACATCGCATTGGGGATTGGTGGTTTACCAAAAGGCCGTATTATCGAAATTTATGGTCCTGAATCTTCTGGTAAAACCACAATGACATTGCAAGCAATCGCCCAATGTCAAAAGTCTGGTGGTACATGTGCATTCATCGATGCCGAGCATGCCCTAGATCCTCAATATGCACGTAAACTTGGTGTAGATATTGACAACCTACTTGTTTCACAACCTGATAATGGTGAACAAGCACTTGAAATCGCCGATATGCTTGTCCGTTCAGGCGCAATTGATTTAATCGTTGTGGACTCGGTAGCTGCCCTTACACCTAAAGCGGAGATCGAAGGTGAGATGGGTGATTCTCACATGGGTCTACAAGCTCGTCTTATGAGCCAAGCGCTTCGTAAAATTACGGGTAACGCTAAACGTTCAAACTGTATGGTTATCTTCATTAACCAAATTCGTATGAAAATTGGTGTTATGTTTGGTAGCCCAGAAACTACAACGGGTGGTAACGCTCTTAAGTTCTATGCGTCAGTTCGTTTAGATATTCGTCGTATCGGTCAAGTAAAAGAAGGCGACGAAATCGTTGGTTCAGAAACTAAAGTTAAAGTCGTTAAAAACAAAATGGCTCCTCCATTTAGAGAAGCTATTTTCCAAATCTTATACGGCAAAGGCACTAACCAACTTGGTGAACTTGTAGATTTGGCAGTTCAACAAGATATCGTTCAAAAAGCTGGTGCATGGTATTCATATCAAGGTAATAAAATTGGCCAAGGTAAGAATAACGTGATTCGTTATTTTGAAGAAAATAAGCAAATCGCTGAAGAGATTGAACGCAATATTCGAGAGCAATTGCTGACCACAGGTACAAATGGCGCAGTACAAGTTGAAGATGACGAAGAAGAGCCAGATCTATTATTAGAATCTTAATTATAGATGAGTCATAAAACGCCCTTCGGGGCGTTTTTTACAAGGAAACCTATATGTTCAAAAGAAACGACGAGCAATCTCGACAGCGTCCCCCACTTACTGGCCAGCGTTTACGATCATATGCTTTTGCTTTACTTACTCGCCGAGACTACTCTAAATCAGAACTGATTGAAAAATTAGCCCGTTATGCACAAAATATAGAAGAAGTGAAACAACTCGTTGAAGAGTTATCTGAGCAAAACTATCAAAGCGACCAACGTGTTGCAGAGCAAATGCTTGCAAGTCAGATTCGTAAAGGTAAAGGTCCAAAACGCATTCAACAAGCTTTAAAAACCAAACAGATTGAGAACGATTTAATCGCTGATGAAATTCACGAAATTGATTGGGTAGAGCAAGCTTATCAGCTTAAAGTTAAGAAATTTGGAGAAGTTGTCGAAAAGGATCCAAAGCTTAAAGCAAAACAAATTAGATTCTTACAGTATAGAGGGTTTGATTTAGATGTAATTTTAAAAGCAATCCAAAGAAAATTGGATTAAAAGAAAGGTGGCAGCCCCACTAGCAAAACTTCGGCACATCATAGATCTGCTACCGTTGCTACCTTCCGGTCCTGGCGGGGTTCACAGAGTACAATTGCGAAGCCACCAGCGGGGCTACCATTGCAAAACAAAGTATAGAGATTTTTAAAAGAGATGCAACCCTTCTATCCCATTTTCAGCAAGTTTTTGTTTCGATTGATTAATTCATCAACAATAATCGCTTAAAATTTGAAAATGTAATTTTATGAGCTTAAGTTCCTTTTTCATTTTGCATAAAATATGCTTGAAGATTGTAAACTATCCTTGCATTTAAACTGTTAACTGTTTTAATTGCATTGATCAATGAAAAACCTTAGATATTTAGTGAATTGATTTTTATATTCCGGTGTTCAAGGTGGCTTTTATATAAAATTATGGATTTATACACATGCAAATGAAGAAGCATTCTTTATTATTTATTGCCTTAATGAGTACCACTTCTCTATACGCAAATATTCCTATCGAGTCTCGTGGTTTAAGTCAAAATGATGGTAGTGCATCTAATACTTCTTCAAGCAATATTTCAGTTCCCACCAATTTAAACTGGGAGTTGATGCAAAAAAATCAACAATTAGAGAATGATATCCGCACATTAAGAGGTCAATTAGAAGAACAAGCAAATGATATTGAGCAACTAAAGAAAGATCTAGCCAACCGCTATACAGACCTAGATCAACGTTTAGAGCTACTACATCAAAAAGTTGACCCAGACAGTGCGACCCAAGATGATAGCTCAAATACGACTGCCGATAGTAGCGCCACTACAAATACATCAGCACCTTCTTCTCAGCCTACAGATGGCAACAAAGTAGTTGCAGCTCCGCCTACTCCAACCACCTCTGAACAACAACCTAGCGCACCAGTAACAAACGCTCAACCAACCACTGCTGCTCAAAACCAGTCAAATCCACTTGAATTAGAAAAAGCCGCTTATACAGTAGCTTTAGATGCTTACAAACAGGGTGGAGCGAAAAAAGCTATTGCCCCAATGCAAAACTTTATTAAAAACCACCCTAATAGTATTTATACAGGTAATGCTTACTTTTGGTTAGCTGAATTTCATTTAGCCACAGACCCTGTGAACTACAATGAAGCGAAGAAAAACTATAATATTGTTGCGAATCAATATCCAAACTCTAGTAAAGCTCCTCGAGCATTGTATCAACTGTATAGTATTGCAAAGGATGTTGATAAGAATACTGCATCAGCAAACCAATATAAGAACAAATTACTTACGCAATATCCTAAATCTGAAGAAGTTAAATTCTTTAAAAAATAATTTAGACATAAAAAAAGACACTGTTAAACAGTGTCTTTTTTATGTCTTATTAATTAGCGTACAATGTAAGCGTCCGCTGAACCCCACTTTTTCTAACTCATTAATACCGCGATAGTGTCCACTTAAATTTAAGTGGACACCTATTTATGGATTTAAAGACAGTTATAGACAGTGCACCAACGCTAAAAAAGCCCCGTCGAACCTTCACAGCTGAATTTAAACATCAACTTATTCAGCAATGCCAGCAGCCAGATACATCAGTGGCCAAGGTAGCAATGCAACATCAGATCAATGCCAATCTGCTACATAAATGGATTCGTCAGTCCAGATCAATGCCCCCTGCATTAAAAACCCCATCCATTCCACAGACTGACTTTCTTCCGGTCATTCTTCACCCGACTCCAGTCAAACAAGAAGCACCTCTACCACCTGTGCCAGAGAAGAAAGCTGTCGCTCATATCAGGATTCCATTACATGAGGCACCAAGTTCCGCAAGGGATCAGATGATCGAGATCGACTGGCCGGTGGAGTCAGTAACTGAATTACTGTTGCTGATCCAGGGTTTGACTCAATGATTCGTATTGATGAGATCTGGTTGTCTACCCAGCCGATGGACATGCGTGCAGGGATGGATACAGCCATGGCTCAGGTGCTGAGAGCCTTTGGCTACATCAAACCGCATTGCGCTTACCTGTTCTGTAATAAGCGTGGCCATCGTATGAAAGTGCTGGTGCATGATGGACTGGGTATCTGGCTGTGTGCCCGGCGGCTGGAACAGGGGAAATTCCACTGGGCTAAAGTTCACCAGGGTGAAAGTATGGCGATCAGCCCGGAGCAGTTACAGGCACTGATCCAGGGTTTGCCCTGGCAAAGAATCGGACTGCAGCAAGTGGTAACAATGCTCTAAACCAGGCTCATCCATTCTGCTATTCTCCAAACGTTCTATTTCCTCTGCATCATGACCTCAGGCATACTGCGGTCATGAATACGCTGCCTGATTTAAGCCAACTGACCCATGAACAACTGCTGGAATTTACCAGACAGTTGGCGATGCAGCATCAGTCTCTGGCACAATCTAAACAACAACTGGAACAATCAAATCAGCAATTAGATGCCAGAGTTCAACATCTTGAAGTCACCAATCAGCAATTAGATTCTAAAGTTCAACATCTTTCTATTCTCAATCAAAAATACGAGCATGAGCTTGCACTATTTAAACAGCATAAATTCGGCAGTAAAAACGAACATCTAACCGCAAAACAAATCCATCTCTGGGATGAAGCGGTTGAAGAAGATATTGCAGCGGTTGATCTGGAACTGGAACGACTGAATGCAGATAAAACCAATGCAGCTGCACAGAAAGCCCCAGTCAACAAACCTAAACGTCGGCTGTTGCCAGATCATCTACACACCCTCCGTATTGAGCATGAACCTGAATCAACACAATGCAGTTGTGGCTGTACCTTGCGTCGTATCGGTGAAGATGTCAGTGAAAAACTGAATTTCAGACCGGCACAGTTCTATAAGGAACAGCATGTGCGTGGTAAATGGGTCTGTGATCAGTGTGACACTCTGACTCAGCAAGCGATGCCAGCCTATGTGATTGATAAAGGCATTGCTTCACCTGAATTGCTTAGCCATGTGCTGGTGTCAAAGTATGCCGATCATTTGCCTTTGTACCGTCAACGTCAAATCTTTCTACGCGCAGGTGTTGATCTGTCTAGATCAACGTTATCTGACTGGATTGGCCGCTGTGGGGTGGAACTGGAACCTCTGGCCAATGCCTTAAAACAGGTGGTACTGCAACAGCAGGTGATCCATGCAGATGAAACACCGGTGACGGTCATGCAGATGGGTGAAAATGAGAAAAAGCCCAAAAAAGGTTATGTCTGGGCCTATGCCAGCACACAGTACAATCCAGTTCAGGCAGTGATCTATGACTTTCAAGATAGCCGTTCTGGCCAGCATGCTGAAGACTTCCTGAAAGGCTGGCAGGGTCATTTGGTCTGTGATGATTACAGTGGTTATAAAGCACGCTTTAGATCAGGTCAGGTCATTGAGGTGGGCTGCATGGCACATGCACGTCGTAAATTCCATGAACTACATGTGACCAAGAAAAGTCAGGTCGCTGAACAGGCATTAGTGCTGATTCAGAAATTATATGCGATAGAAGCAGAATTAAGAAAAAAGACGGATGGTACAGCGGAAGACCGCTGCGAATACCGACAACAGCATAGTCAACCGGTCATGCAACAACTATATGAATGGCTCAACCAACATCAGCTGACGGTGCCATCGAGTTCTCCAACCGCCCGGGCGATCAATTACAGCCTAAAACGTTGGACTGCTTTAAGCCGCTATCTGGATGATGGCAATCTACCCATTGACAATAATTGGATAGAGAACCAAATGCGTCCCTGGGCCTTGGGGCGTAAGAACTGGCTATTTGCAGGTTCGCTGCGCAGTGGTCAACGAGCTGCCAATATCATGACTTTAATCCAGTCAGCAAAGCTGAATGGCTTGGATCCGTATGCCTATTTAAGTGATGTGCTGAAAAGGTTGCCAACACATAAAGTGCCCCAAATAGAAGAATTACTACCTCACCGCTGGAAACCTGAACCCCGTTAAAACTTGGCGATGGCGTTCAGCGGATGCTTACCGTACAATTCCACGCTCTGATTGCTCAATAGAATCAATTAATAATTGAGCTTCTGGAACAGAAGGCAAAATTTCACTTTTAATTTGTTCAACAGCTTGAACAGAAGTCAGTCCAGACTTAAATATCAATTTATAAGCTTCTCTTAAACCCTGAATTGTATTTTTAGACCAACCTTTTCTTCGCATACCTTCAGTATTTATACCAAAAGCATGAGCAGGATTACCAGAAGCCATCACATAGGCAGGTACATCTTTAAGAATTAATGAAGCACCACCAATCATGCTGTAAGAATCAATTTTACAGAATTGATGTATCCCAGAATTCCCACCCACAATAACGTGATCACCAATATGTACATGCCCAGCGACACCAACATTATTAGCAAAAATATTATGGTCACCTACAATACAGTCATGTGCAATATGCGTGTTTACCATCAATAGATTATGGCTACCTATTTTGGTTAATGCATTATCCTGCACTGTGCCTCTATGTAAGCTGCAATGTTCGCGAATTAAATTATTGTTACCAATTTCAAGCCAAGTTTCTTCACCTTTATATTTGAGGTCTTGGCAAACTTCACCAACACTTGCAAATTGAAAGATTTCATTATTTTGGCCTATTCTGGTAAAACCACCTACTACCACATGAGAATGTAATTTAGTACCAGCACCAATAGTCACTTGAGGACCAATAACACAATAAGGTCCTATTTGAACATCTGCAGCAATTACTGCAGATGGATCAATAATGGCGGTAGAATGGATTAAATCGTGATTGCTCATGCCTGCTCTGTTTTTTGGTGTGAAATCATAATCTCAGCGGTTGCTGCTACAATGCCATCAACGCTAGCTGTACAATTATATTTGTAAATGCCGCGCTTCTGCATTACCAACTCAGATTTTAATACAAGTTGGTCACCTGCAACTACTTGTTTTTTAAATCTAACTCTTTCAGCACCAGCAAACAGGAACAAAGAACCTGGTTTTGGCGTTTCATTGTTCATAATAAAACCAAGAACACCTGAAACTTGAGCAAGTGCTTCAACAATTAGAACACCAGGCATAATTGGATATTCTGGGAAATGTCCTTGTAAGAACTCTTCATTGATAGAAACATTTTTATAACCAACAATACTATTGTCAGTAACTTCAGTCACACGATCAACCAACAAGAATGGATAACGATGCGGCAAATATTGACGAATCGTTTGAATCTGCATTGGTAATTCAGGGATGGCAAATTTAGGGGTAGTTGACTCGGTCATAATATTCTATTTACGCAAATTAAAAGTTGATTCAAGAGACTCTATTTGAGCTTGTATATGATCAAGTCGTTTAGTGATTTGGGTCAATGGCACATCTGCTAATTGTCGCAAGCGTACAACAGTCTTTTTCCAATGACTATTTTCAAATAATCCAATTCCCGATGAATAAGTTCCTGCAACAGAAATATTTTTTGTGACCATTGACATTGCAGTAAAAGTCACATTATCGGTAATTGAAAGGTGACCTGATACTCCACATGCACCACCTAGAATACAGTTTTTGCCAATTTTTGTACTTCCAGCAATACCGCACTTGGCTGCAATAGCAGTATTTGAACCAATATGAACGTTATGTGCAATTTGCACAAGGTTATCAATAATTACTCCATCTTCTAAAATTGTATTATCAAGTGCACCTCTATCAATACTACAATTTGATCCAATTCGAACATCATTTCCAATTAAGACCGAACCTAGCTGCGCAATACGATGCCACTTACCTTGATATGGCGCAAAGCCAAAGCCCTCACCTCCAATCACAGTACTCGAGTGTACACGCACACGATCTTGTAATTTAGAGCTCCCCGTAATGGTGACATGAGAATCGATAAAACAATCTTTTCCAACTTCTACATAATCATCAAGTTTAGTATGTGACTCAATGATCGTATTATCACCTACCACACAATTTTCACCAATAACCACATAGTGACCAATATATGCCGTTTCCGAAATAATAGCAGATGGATGAATTTGAGCAGTGCTTTCTATCCCCGTTATGGAAACCTTTTTATCAAACACATGAGTCAAAATTGCAAATGCAAGGTAAGGATTTTCAACAATAATGAAATTATGTTTTTCTGGAAGAAGTTCTTTTAAAGTAGCTGTAACAATGAAGGCACCAGCATTACTCATTTTGGCTTGCTCAAGATATTTCTCACCATTTATAAAAGTAATATGGTTTGAATTAGCTTTTTCTAAACTTGCCAAGTTCGAAAGTTGAAGACTGCCTTCACCAATTAGCTCACCTTGAACCAGATGAGCTAATTCATCTAAACGATATTGTTGCACTTTCATTAATTTATTTCATTGAATTAACCTTTTGAATCATTTTATCAGTTAAATCGTACTTAGGGTCATAGGCAACAGTTGAATTTTTATTCAAAACAAAGTCAAGATTATTTTCTTTTCGTAACTGTTCGGCAGCTTGCTTAACTCTTGTTTCAAACGTTGTATTCATACTTTGTAAGCTAGTTTGAACTCTAGATTGTAAGCCTTGCTGTGTAGAATTAAATTCATTTAATTTCGATTGATACTGAGATTGCAATTTCTTAATATCATCTTCTTTCATTTTTTGGCCTTGAGTTTGGGCCTGACGTTGAAGTCCCTCTAACTCTTTACCAAGTTGTTCAAGCTTAGTTGTCGTTGGTTTCACAGACTGGTTTAAGCTTGCATTTTGTTGTTTCAAATAAGTACTACTTTCAACAACTTTAGCTAGATCAATTACGCCATAACCAGCTGCATTAGCTGCCACTGAAGCTACCGTTAAACCCAATCCTAACATTAATGCATTTAATTTTTTCATATAATCACTTTCCTTATTTCGTTGTTCAATGAAGTCGTACTTAGAAAGTACGACCAATTTCAAACTGGATTTCTTTAGTTTCATCACCCGGTTTATCATTTAACGGGAATGCATAGCTAAGTGACAATGGTCCAATCATAGTAATCCAGGTTACACCCACACCCACGCTATAACGTAAGTTACCTAAATCGAAACCATAATTATCTTCACAATACTTCTTAACGTCTGTAATTGTCTGACCATTAATCCTCATGCCTTTATCGCCATATACAGAGTTATTAATGTTACACTTAGTATCAAAGACCTGACCACCTTCAGCAAACAGTACAGGACGTACTTGACGAGTCCAATCTCCTTTAAATGGCATAGGTAATGCTAACTCAGTACCAAATTGAACTAGAGCATTACCACCCACATTTTCAGGTGAAGAATCATTTTGTTGTGTTTCTTGTAAGTTTACACTAGCATACTTAGGGCCTAAGGTACTGTTGTCATAACCACGAACAGAGCCGTAACCACCAGCATAGAAGTTTTTATAGAACGGCAAATCATTACCATAACCAAGCTTACCATAGCCACGAAGTACAAAGCCCGAACTACCAATTGGTAAGAAAGCTTGTGTATCATAAGTTACTTTTTGGTAATCAACATCACTACCTGGTAAACCAATTTCGAGGCCTAAACGGTGAGACATACCAGATGTTGGGAAAATCGGTCTATTTAATGTGTTATATGACCAACCTAGGTTTAAGTTATAGGTAAAGAATTCACCATCAAATGCACTTCCATACGGTTTAGAAGTTTGACCATCTGGACAGTTCCCACTCGTGTCGAGATCTACCAAACAATACGTGCTGGTTGAAGTAGTTTTACCACCATTTGCTAATAAATAATCACGTACATAGGTAGAAACATAAGGACCAGTGGTGACTTTAGTATTATCAACACCAACTGAAGCACTTAAACTTTGGTTTTCATCAATAGGATAACCAAAACTTAAACTACCACCCACACTATCGGTTACATAGTTATTAACGTTATAGTTATCATTTAGCTTAGTTTTACGATAATAAACGTTATAACCACGGCTTACACCATCAATGGTGAAGTATGGGTCAGTGACACTTAAATTATAATAATCTTGAGTTTCTGAACGAGACAAATCAATTGCAACTCGGTTACCAGTACCCATGAAGTTGGTTTGACTAAGTCCTGCTTGGAACGTGATACCACCATTTTGCGAATAACCTACCGCCAATGTTGTGGTACCTGAATGTTGTTCTTCAACATTTACATTCAAATCGACTTGATCAGGTGAGTTTGGAATTCGGGCAGGTTTAATATCAACAGTTTTAAAGAAACCTGTACGCTCCAATCGAACTTTAGACAAGTCAATTTTTTCATTACTTGCCAAAGCGCCTTCCATCTGACGCATTTCACGACGTAATACTTCATCAGAAGTTTTACTATTACCAGTGAAATTAATACGACGTACGGTAACTTGCTGACCCGGATTAACATAATAATTTAGATCAACAACACCAGTTTCATTATTAATTTGCGGAACAATATTTACATCAGCAAAGTAATAACCTGCATTACCATACTTGCGCAAAAGTAATTGCTTAACAGCGTTTACCTTTTCTTGAGAATAAGTATCGCCATCTTTATAAATTTTTAAGGCTTGTAATTCTTCAGGCTTATACAGTGCATCACCCAAAAATTTAGTTTGGCCAAATTTAAACTGATTACCTTCCTCAACTGCAACTTCAATAAAGATATGTTTTTTATCTTCACTAATATTAAGCTGAGAGTTATTAATATTGAAATTAATATAACCCTTGTTAAGGTACATAGCACGTAATGCTTCAAGGCTTGCAGCCATTTTTTCACGCGCATAGCGGTCATTACGTGTAACGATTGAAGCCCAGCCGCTTTCTTTAAGAGCAAATGCTTGCTTGATTTCACTATCTTTAAAAACAGTATTACCAATTACATTGATATCAAAAACTTTTGCTGCCGTTCCTTCGTTGAAATTAATTTTTAATTCAACGCGGTTATTTGGTCGCGCAACGGTATCAACAGTAACGCTAGCATCATAACGACCTTGTTGAGTGTATTGCTGCTCTAATTCTGTTTGAATGGTTTGCAAAGCAGATTTCTTAAAAACCTCACCCTCTGCAATACCCATTTTTTTAAGGCCTTGTTCTAACGCCTCTTTAGGAATAAGTTTATTACCCTTAAATTCAAGTTTTGAAATAATAGGGCGTTCAATAACATTAAAAACCAAAGTATCGTTATCTTTCGATGCTTTAATATCATCAAAAAGACCAGTGGCATACAATGTTCGAATTGCTTCGGCGATCATCGGCTCATTAACGCGATCGCCACTGTTGATTGGCAACATGGTATAAACATTTGCAGGAGTAAGACGGACTAAACCGTTTACACGAATATCTCTAACGACGAAATCATCAGCTGCATATGCTTGTTGTACCGCTGCCATAGCGCTAACAAGTGCCAAAGGCATTAAAAAATGTGTGTGCCGCATGCCAGTTTTTTCCAGTAAGTTATAAATCCATACACGTTTACAAACGCATAAAATCATTAAATAAAGCTAAAAGCATCATACTACCGAGCAGTACCATACCAATTTTCAGACCAAACATTTGTATTTGTTCAGAAACAGGCTTTCCTCGAATAGCTTCAATGATGTAATACACTAGATGGCCACCATCTAACATTGGAATTGGTAATAAATTTAAAATTCCAAGACTTACACTCATCAATGCCATGAAAGAGATAAAAGTTTGCCATCCCATTTCTGCACTTTGCCCAGCTACTTTTGCAATAGTGATAGGTCCAGAAAGATTTTCTAATCCAATAAGTCCTTTTACCATTTTCACTATTGAGTTCAAAATCATGCTAGAGATCTGGCCAGTTTTATCAAGAGCCATTTCAAAAGCTTGTATTGGAGTATATTGGATTGTTTGCTTATATTCGTCAGGAATTGTAATTTTTCCAGCGTCACTTTTTACACCAAGAACACCATTTACTTGTCCCATGTTATCGCGTTTTCCTTGTGGCATCACTTGTAAATGAACCAACTGTTGATGACGCAACACATCAATATTAAGTAACTTTTCTGGAGAGCGCTGAACAATCTCAACAACATCAAACCAATCTTTCATAGGCTGACCGTCAATCGCAACAATACGATCACCCACTTTCATTCCTTGACGAATCGCAGCACCATCTGCTGTTAAATCTGTTACAACAGCAGGAATTACAGGTCGATAAGGTAAGAAGCCTAATACATCGAGTGCAGATTCATTTTGGTTTTTTAAAAAATCTTTTATCGGTAATACAAAATTTTTCTCAGTGCCTGCACGATTTACATCGATATTTACAGTACCTGTTTCTCCTACACGATCGATCAAAGCAAAATTTAGCTTTTCCCAAGTTGCTGTTTCTTTACCATCAACAGCAATAATTTTATCACCCACATGTAACTGAGCAGCTGCAGCTGGAGAGTTTGGTATAATTTTACCGATTTTAGTATTTAATTGTTGTTGCGCTGGCAAAAATAAAACCCAAAAAAGCAATACGGCAAAAATTAAGTTAATTAATGGCCCTGCCGCAACAATAGCAATACGTTTCCATGGTTTTTGACGGTTAAAAGCATATGGTAAATCTTGTTCTGCCACATTGCCTTCTCGCTCGTCTAACATTTTAACGTAGCCACCTAAAGGTAAAGCAGAAAGCTGATATTTAATGCCGGACTTTTTAGAGGTCCATTTGAGTAAAGTTGGACCAAAACCAATTGAATAAACTAAAACTTTAACACCAAGTTTACGAGCAACCCAGTAATGACCAAACTCATGAATTGCAATTAACGGACCAAGTAAAAGAGCCGCTGCTGCAATCATAAAAAGAGCATTCATTTCAGCCTCCAATACTTGATATATATTGTTGAGCTACTGAGCGAGCCATTTTATCTTTATCTAAAATGCACTCAATGCTCTCAGCGGCTGCATTCTCTAAATCTTGCAAAGTATGCTCTACCACTTGCGGAATATGTGTAAATCCAATCCTTTCCTTTAAGAATGCTTCAACAGCAATTTCATTCGCTGCATTCAAAATGGTAGGCGCCAAACCTCCTGCACGCATTGCTTGTCTTGCAAGATTTAGTGCAGGAAATTTTTGGGTATCCGGATCTTGAAAATTAAGTTGAGAATACTCAAATAAATCTAAAGCAGGAACACTTGTTTGTAAACGCTCAGGCCATGCTAATGCATGTGCAATTGGCGTACACATATCAGGATTACCCATTTGTGCTAATGTTGAACCATCAACATACTGCACCATAGAGTGAATAATACTTTGTGGGTGAACAACAACTGTAACAAAATGTTCAGATATTGAAAACAAATGACACGCTTCAATTAACTCCAACCCTTTATTCATAAGAGTAGCTGAGTCAACTGAGATTTTTTGGCCCATAGACCAGTTTGGATGTTTACATGCTTGCTGTGGTGTTACATGTTCCAATTGTTCTAGGGAATGATTTAAAAAGGGACCACCAGATGCCGTCAGTAGTATTTTGGATACACCTAATTGTGGTTGCCCAGTTCTCTCAACTTCTAAATAATTATGAGGTAATGACTGGAAAATAGCATTATGTTCTGAATCCACTGGCAATAACAATGCTTGATGATCAAGAGCAGCTTGCATCATGATTTCACCAGACATCACCAATGCTTCTTTATTTGCAAGCAATACTCGTTTACCTGCTTTAACAGCTGCCAAAGTAGGTAAAAGACCTGCAGCACCTACAATTGCAGCCATTACAATATCAACGTCAGCATGTGATGCAATATCAATCAGACCATCTTGCCCAACTAAAATCTCAATGTCTTGTATGTTTTGTTGCGCAAATAATGTTTTTAATTCAGCTATCTTCAGTTCAGGAACAACAACAACTTTAGGGCGAAACTGTTTGCAGATTTCAACAAGTTCAGAAATTCGACTATGTGCCGAAACTGCAAAGACTGAATACTTATCTGGATGCTGACTTAAAATTTTTAAGGTACTTTGTCCAATAGAACCAGTTACACCCAATATGCAAACAGATTGTGTCATCTATAAATCTACACCAATAAGCTTTAATATATACATTCCCGTTGCAAAAATCGGGGCTGCTGCGAGTAAAGAATCAATACGATCCAACACACCACCATGACCAGGCAACACACGGCCAGAGTCTTTAATACCAGCACGACGTTTGATCATTGATTCAAACAAATCACCTAATACTGAACCAAATACTGTAATTAAAGATAAGATCAGGAATAAAAGTTGTTGAACCCAAGTTAGGTTTAAATATTGATATTGCACTACAAGCATGACAATCACTGTAGTTAAAATACCACCATACAATCCTTCTACCGATTTATTTGGACTTACTGTGGGTGCCAATTTTCTTTTACCAAATTTGCGACCTACAAAGTAAGCTCCACTATCTGCACCCCATACAAGCAAGAACAAATACATCAACCACCATGGTGAGCTTTGCCATACTACAAAGATTGCAGTCACTGCTGCACAGATAAGAATTAAACCAATAATATAGAGAGTCGCGTTATACCAACCATCAAATTCAGGAAAAGACTTAACCCAATATACACTAACGAGCCAAGTTAAAATTGAAGCAGACCATAGCAACAATGCAATGTCATGAAAGAATAAGGCAACACCAGAAACAAAGGCAACAAGTAGACCATAACCCCATGCTTTAGGCTTTACTACCGCACCAGCTTCATGAGGCATTAACTTATACCATTCATACCCCGCAACAGCTGCCGCCACAATCATAAGTACCAACATTGGATAATGTGATTGCGTAGCAAACATACAGCCCAAAACAACTGCAACAAGTACCAATGCGGTAACAATCCGCTCTAACATTATAATTTCTCGATTTTCTCTTGCTGAATTTGTTCAGATGTTTTACCGAAACGACGTTCACGCCCTGAAAATACATTCAGTGCATGATCGAATTCCTCGACTGTAAATTCCGGCCATAATGTATCCGTAAAATACAGTTCCGCATAAGCTGCTTGCCACAACAGGAAGTTAGATATACGAAAATCTCCACCTGTACGGATCAACAAGTCCACAGCTGGCAGATCGTTTAGACTGACATATTTTCCGAACAAATCAACATTTATTTGATCAGCGTCAATTTCACCACGAGAAACTGCTTGTACAACCTCTTTAGCTGCATTTGCAATATCCCACATACCACCATAGCTAATCGCAATAGTTAATGTCATGGCATCATGATGTACTGTTTGTTGCTCTGCATCTTCCATTAAGGCAACTAAATGTGAAGGTAATCTAGAACGATCCCCTATAAAACGCAAAGCAATATTGAATTTTTTCATGCGAGGTATTTGCTCATGAATCGTTTCTTCAAGAAGCTTCATAAGCAGATCGACTTCATATTGTGGTCGATTCCAATTTTCACTCGAAAATGCAAAAACAGTTAAAGCACGGACGCTAGTTTTTATACAATGCTCAACAATAGGATCAAGAATATTTTTACCTTCTCGATGCCCATCGCCTTTTTGCATTTGATTTTTCTTGGCAAAGCGGTTGTTGCCATCCATGATGATGGCAACATGCTGAGGAAGATGATACTCTTCTGATTCGGTCATAAAATTAGACCTTCATCAATTCTGCTTCTTTCGCTGCAAGACGTTTATCTACTTCTGCAACATATTTATCAGTGATTTTCTGAATATCATCACCTGCACGACGTTCATCATCTTCAGAGATTTCTTTCTCTTTCAACAGTGCCTTGATATCACCTAAAACATCACGACGAATGTTACGAATAGCAACTTTTGCATTTTCAGCTTCACTGCGTGCAACTTTTTGCATATCACGGCGTGTTTCTTCAGTTAAAGCTGGTAAAGGCACACGAATTGAATCAGCAGTAATAGGGTTTAAACCTAAATCACTTTCACGAATTGCCTTATCAATTGCAGAAACCATTGTACGTTCAAATGGTTGAACGATAAGCGTACGCGAATCTTCAACACCAACGTTCGCTACTTGGTTTAAAGGCACATCAGAACCATAGTAAGGAACCATTACCCCATTTAAAATTGATGGGTGTGCACGGCCGGTACGAACTTTATTAAACCCTTGCTCCAAAGACTCAAGAGTTTTCATCATACGCTGTTCGCTGTCTTTTTTCAGATCGTTAATCATATGATCTTCCTTACTTATTTATTCAAGGATGTATATAACAAATTTAATTTAGCGCTAGTATAAAGAGCTTTGCAGCACACGTACATTATTTAGTAACGCGTGTACCCTCTTTTTCACCCATTACGACTGATAAAAGCGCACCAGATTTATTCATATCAAATACTTGCAATGGCACATTGTGATCACGGCATAGACAAATTGCTGTTAAATCCATAACGCCTAGCTTCTCATCTAACACTTGATCAAATGTTAAATGATCATATTTGACTGCATCTTCGTATTTGCTAGGGTCTTTATTATAAACACCGTCTACTTTGGTTGCTTTCAAAATTAAATTTGCTTCAATTTCAATACCACGTAGACATGCTGCTGTATCAGTTGTAAAGAATGGATTACCTGTTCCCGCAACGAAAACACAAACTTCGCCCTGGCTTAAATGACGGATTGCATCACGACTTGAATATGACTCTACAACAGTACCAATTGGTAATGCAGACATAAGACGAGTTCTAATGTTTCGACGCACTAATGCATCACGCATTGCCAAACCATTCATGACAGTTGCAAGCATACCCATCTGGTCACCTGTTACACGGCCAACCAAGCCATCTTTTTGTAACTGGCTACCACGATATAAGTTACCGCCACCAACAACGATACCTACTTGCACACCCAAGCCCACCAAATGTGCAATAGAAAGTGACATCTGATCTAAAACTTGAGCATCAATACCCATATCTTTATTACCTGATAATGCCTCACCAGATAATTTTAATAAAATTCGTGAATAACGGGGGCTTATTGTTTCCGCCATGATTTTGCTCCAAGACCTCTTAAACTGAATGCTTTTTGAATCGTGATTCGATTAGACCGATTTAATTTTAATTAACTTTGCAAATAAGTCATATTCATCCGCATCGGTAATTTCGACTTCCAACATATCGCCTGGTTGAATCGTGCTCTTATCGATATCTTCTACGAAGACATTACCGTCAATTTCCGGAGCATCGGCATAAGAACGTGCAACAGCAACAGGATATTCATCTTCCAAGCCATCGACTAATACAGTCATCGTTTGACCGATACGTTTTTGTAATTTGGCAGCAGATATTTGCTGCTGCACTTGCATAAAGCGCTCGTAACGCTCTTGCTTAATTTCTTCTGGCACATGATCTGGTAAATCATTGGCCGTAGCGCCTTCTACTGGTGAGTAAGTAAAGCAGCCTACACGATCAAGTTGAGCTTCAACTAACCAATCTAACAAAATCTGGAAATCTTCTTCAGTTTCGCCTGGAAAACCAACCACAAAAGTAGAACGGATAACAAGATCCGGGCATTTTTCACGCCACAATTTAATTTTTTCTAGGGTATTTTCACTATGCGCCGGACGTTTCATTAATTTAAGAACACGTGGGCTCGCATGTTGGAATGGAATATCGAGATAAGGCAGGATTTTACCCTGAGCCATCAAATCGATCACTGCATCAACATGTGGATACGGATATACATAATGTAGACGCACCCAAATTCCAAGCTGACCAAGTGCTTCACACATGTCAAAGAATTTGGTTTTTACTGGCTGTCCGTTCCAAAAATCCAACTTATATTTAGTATCTACACCATAAGCTGAAGTATCTTGTGAAATAACCAATATTTCTTTCACACCTGCACGTTTTAACGCAGCTGCTTCTTCTAACACGCTACCAACCGGACGTGATACTAAATCACCACGCATGCTCGGGATAATACAGAAGGTACAACGGTGGTTACAGCCTTCAGATATTTTTAAATAAGCATAATGCTTAGGCGTTAAACGGATACCTTGTTCAGGAACAAGATCAATAAAAGGATTATGTTTCGGCGGTGCTGGCACATATTCATGTACAGCTTCCATCACATCTTGATAAGCTGCCGCACCAGTAACCTTTAAAACGTTCGGATGCATTTGACGAATTTTATCTTCGTCTTTACCTAAGCATCCTGTAACGATTACTCGACCATTTTCACTCATGGCCTCGCCAATTGCATCTAGCGACTCTTGTACCGCAGATTCAATAAAACCACAGGTATTAACAACTACTAAATCAGCACCATCATAATCTGATGCAACTTGATAACCTTCAGTCTTTAACTGAGTTAAAATTCGTTCAGAATCTACCAATGCCTTAGGACAACCTAAAGAAACAAAACCGACTTTGGGGGTCTTCATGAATCTGCGCTCCACTTGAATGCGCGTATTGTATGTCTTTTCTCGTCTCACGCATAGGTGGAAACCCCACTCTTTGTGTAATGCACCAAAATACAACCAATATTTGCACCAAAACCCAATATTGCACCAAGTTGGAACATGTTATTATTAGCAAGCAGGCTGCTATTTTTGACCAAAAGATATTAAGAACGATTTTAGCGCGCTTTAATTACGCTTGAAACCTCAAAATAATCCATAAACAAAGTTGGCGTACATTTTGCATCATTCATGTTCTATAACGGTGAATACCGATAACCAATGAAGATGCCATTGCGCCATTTTAAGACAGGAACGATTCGCTAATGGATCAACACGCACCTATCGACTATCGCCTTTTGGTAGACAATTTAACTACTGCGATTTTATTAATCGATAGTAATTTTAATATTTTTTATTTGAATTCAGCTTGCGAAGCACTTTTCGACATTAGTTTGCTCCGTGCTTCTGGGCAGCCGGTTTTAAATTTACTTCATGCGCCCGATGATACCTTTAATACACATGAAGCTTTACTCAATACTTTAAAAACAGGACAACCTTATACACGTCGTGAAGCTGTAATTAATGTCAACTTTAAAGACTTACATGTTGATTATACGGTTTCACAATTAAATGCAGGTAAAAGTTATCATCCACTTTTACTTATTGAGTTAAATCCAATTGACCGTATGTTGAAAATTTCTAAAGAAGAAAACTTAATTCAACAACATCAAGTGGCTAGACAGTTGGTTCGAGGCGTTGCTCACGAAATTAAAAATCCACTGGCTGGGATACGAGGTGCTACTCAATTACTTGCTCGGAGCTTGAATGACGAGAGTTATGCAGAATTTACAGATGTTATTATCAATGAAGTAGATCGTCTTACCAATTTGGCTGACACCATGTTGGGTTCAAGACAACTGCCGAGTTATGAGAACGTAAATGTTCATGAACCTTTGGAACGAGTTCGGTCTTTAATTGCAAACCAAACCAAGAAAAAAATTAAAATTACGCGTGACTATGATTTGTCTTTGCCAGATGTGAATGCTGACCGAGATCAATTAATTCAAGTTATGCTTAATATTAGCGTTAATGCCATTCAAGCGATTACAGAAAATAAGTCATTTTTTATAGATCAAGAACCCGAATTAATTTTACGTACCCGAATTCAACGTCTAGTCACTATTAATGGTGTGCTCAACCGCTCTGCTGTACGAGTTGATATTGAAGACAATGGACCGGGTATTCCAGAAAGCATTTTAGAATCTGTGTTTTACCCGTTGGTTACAGGGCGAGCAAAAGGTACAGGGCTTGGCCTGAGTATTGCACAGAACATTATGCATCAACATAACGGAATGATTGAATGCCAATCAGTTCCTGGAAAAACAATGTTTAGCTTATATTTACCTTGGGAGTCAGACCGTGTCGCGAAATAAAATATGGGTTATTGATGACGATCGCGCCATGCGATGGGTACTTGAAAAAACCTTTAAAGAAGAAGGATTTGACGTCACCAATTTTGAAGAAGCTCAAACAGCACTCGAACGTTTACATCATGATGCGCCCGATGTCATCTTAACTGACATCCGTATGCCTGGTATCGATGGGTTGACTTTTTTATCCAAAGTAAAAAACACACACCCCGACTTACCCGTCATTATTATGACAGCTCATTCAGACTTAGAGTCAGCTGTATCAAGCTATCAAACTGGTGCGTTTGAATATTTACCAAAGCCATTTGACATTGATGAAGCTTTAGCTTTAGTCAATCGTGCGATTTTGCATATCAATAAATTGCAGCAGCAAGAAGCTACAAAAACTGCTTCTCCGCTACAATCGACAGAAATTATTGGTGAATCTCCTGCCATGCAAGAGGTTTTCCGAGCAATTGGGCGGTTATCGCAATCACACATTACCGTTTTAATTAATGGCGAGTCAGGAACTGGCAAAGAGCTCGTTGCACATGCTTTACACAAGCACTCACCGCGCCGTGCCAAACCATTTATTGCACTAAACATGGCAGCAATTCCGAAAGACTTAATCGAAACGGAATTATTTGGTCATGAAAAAGGTGCTTTTACTGGCGCAAATACTCAACATCAAGGTCGTTTTGAACAAGCCAATGGCGGAACATTATTCCTTGATGAAATTGGTGATATGCCTTTTGAAACACAGACTCGTTTACTTCGCGTACTTGCAGATGGTGAATTTTATCGAGTTGGTGGACATATCCCTGTTAAAGTTGATGTCCGAATTGTCGCTGCGACACACCAAGATTTAGAAAAATTGGTGAATGAAGGTCGATTCCGTGAAGACTTATATCACCGTTTAAATGTAATTCGTATTCATATTCCTAAGCTTGCGCATCGTAGCGAAGATATACCAATGCTTGCTCAACACTTCTTGGCCCGTGCAGGCAAAGAGTTAGGTGTAAGTCCAAAGATTTTACGTACTGAAACAACAGACTATATGCAACAACTGCCATGGCCAGGTAACGTGCGTCAGCTTGAAAATACCTGTCGTTGGTTAACTGTCATGATTACTGGTCGTGAAGTTTATCCAGAAGATTTACCTTCTGAACTAAAACAAGTGCCACTTCAAAAAACTAGTGAAACTAGTCAGCCAGCCCCGTCTTTTGAGCGTATTTCTTTACATCATTGGGATGAATTGCTAAACCAATGGGCAATTCAAAAGCTCAAAAATGGCGAAATGAAGATTTTGGATATTGCAACACCGATGTTTGAACGCACATTAATTAATGCTGCCCTACAACAAACTCGTGGACGCAAACGTCATGCAGCTGAACTATTAGGTTGGGGACGGAACACCCTAACCCGAAAGTTAAAGGAACTAGGAATGGATTCTGCTGATGACGATGATGAGGACGAACATAAAGCAACTTTGTCTGAAGCTTAATTGTAAAATACACAACAAGAGCGGCTAATTGATTTTAGCCGCTTTTTATTTATATCTATTGATAAGGAAATTAATTTTTAAATTAAAGCGTGAACATATAGTTACATCACTAAAAAACTCCAAAAGATCGTGTAAGCTTTTATATTTTAAAATATTTATTCAGTTTCATACTTATATGATTGTTTAGCAGACAATCTAAGAATATAGCAATGTCCATCGGTAAAGATAGTTTTGATATACTAGCTAAGCAGTATTAATCGTTGTTATTAAATTTTATGCATGATCCAGTCCTTGAGTCACATCATCCTATATGTGACAAACCTCAGACGCGCCGCGGTATCGAACGTCGTTTAGCTTTATTGCTAAGCGCAACCGAGCTGTTTTTGGAAAAAGGATATGATGCCGTATCTCTGGACGATATCGTAAATCATGCAGGTGGTTCAAAGGCCTCTATTTATAAATATTTTGGAAACAAAGAAGGACTTTTTACCGCTATTTGTGACTATAAGCGTGAGATGTTTTTTAAAGATGTGTGTATTCCATTTAATCCTGAAAAAAGTACTTTAAAAGAATATCTAATTCAAACGCTCGAACGTGTTTACGTTCATATCATTCAACCAGAACATATCGCGTTTTTACGACTTATTATCGAACAGACAGAATGTAATACGGTCCTCATACAATACCTTTATGACAAATGGGTACACAACTTACAGAATACTCTTACTCAAGCATTAGAGTTTGCACATAATGCAGGAGAAATCACATGTCCTTCTCCTTATCATTCTTCACTCATGTACTTTGGGATTTTACGCGATATTGAGTGGCGTATGATTATGGGTATGCCAGCTCTACCCAATGAGAAAGAAGCTTTTGATTATATTGAATATTGTGTAGACATTTTCTTAAAAGGCCACCATAAAGTCTAATTCTTTTGCATTTTGAAATGCTTATAGTATAGTAGACTTCTTTTTCTCCACATCCACCCAGCCAACAACAGATAATTGTTGTATTTCAAAGACAATTATTATGGAGTAGCTACATGGCTCTAAGACATTTCCTGACTTTACGTGATCTATCCACATTAGAACTTAACCGCATCTTGGAACGCGCAAGTGAACTAAAAAAAATGCAACAAGGCAATAAGGTTTATCAGCCTTTTGTTGGTAAAGTATTGGGAATGATTTTTGAAAAATCGAGCACACGCACTCGTATTTCTTTTGAGGCTGGTATTAACCAATTTGGTGGCAGTGCCATCTTTTTGTCACCTCGCGACACACAACTAGGTCGTGGTGAGCCTATTGAAGACTCAGCACGTGTTATATCAAGCATGCTTGATATTGTGATGATTCGTACTTTTGGTCACGACATTGTTGAACGGTTTGCATCTTACTCAAAAGTTCCTGTGATTAACGGCCTAACTGATGACCACCACCCTTGTCAGTTACTTGCAGATTTACAAACTTATATTGAGCATCGCGGTAGTATTGAAGGTAAAACCGTAGCTTGGATTGGTGATGGCAATAATATGTGTAATTCATATATTGAAGCTGCACATTTAATGGGTTTTAAATTAAAAATTGCTTCGCCAAAGGGTTTTGAACCTAAACCTGAATTTTTAGCAGAGTTTGGTCATTGTGTTGAGCTTTTTGACAATGCTGAAGATGCTGCTGTAAATGCTGACCTTATCGTTACAGACGTATGGGCAAGCATGGGGCAAGAAGAAGAACAAAAATTACGTAAGAATGCTTTTTCAGCTTTTCAGGTCAATGAAAAACTGATGAGTCTTGCACATCCAGACTGTTTGTTTATGCATTGTTTGCCAGCACATCGTGGTGAAGAAATTTCAGAAACCATGCTTGATCATAAAAATTCAGTCGTATGGGATGAAGCAGAAAACCGCCTACATGCTCAGAAAGCTTTAATGGAATTTTTATTGAATGAAAATTTGAAAAAAGCTTAATCTCGATAGAAAAACAGCATCTTTAAGGTGCTGTTTTTTTTATTTCCATAAAACTCTTATTTTTCTTGTTTATTTTTTAAAATTTTTCACGATGTTGCTGAATATATAAACAGTCTATATTTCAACTACACTCTAGAATCGTGTATAACATTCTACACAATAAGCCAAGCCTACTCTTGTAGAGTGCGATTATGACAACCCTTGAAGAATCACTATCTCAAATCCCTGCATTTTCAATTATTCACGAACACTTATTTAGTTCAGCACAACCCTCTGTTGAACAGCTCAAACTCATTAAAGAGTATGGCTGTAGTACTGTTATCAATTTAGCTTTGACAAATTCATCGAATTGTATTGAAAATGAAGATCAGGTTTGTCTTGAGCATGGTTTAAATTACATTCATATTCCAATTGATTGGGAAACACCTTCTTCTGACCAATGCTTATTGGTTTTAGATTTAATTGATCATTTGGTTCAAAATGAAATCGTTTGGTTACATTGTGCCAAAAACAAACGTGTAAGTTGTCTCATGTACGTATACAGACAATTTTATATGAATATGGACATGCCAACTTCTCAGGATTTACTACACGAAATTTGGGAACCAAATGAAACCTGGACAGGACTGATCCATAGTATTACCTTACAGCTACAAGGCCGTAAGGCTACCTTAGAACTCCAACAGTCTTTGCAACAAACTGATGATTTAGTTTAATTAGAGATTAATACTGTCGCTGTTGCTAAAATTCCTTCTTGGCGACCCGTAAACCCAAGTTTTTCGGTAGTGGTCGCTTTGATACTAATTTGATTTAAATCCACATTCAAAACATCTGCAATGCTTTGGCGCATCTCTAAATTATGTTTCGCTAATTTAGGACGTTCGCAAGCTACAGTAATATCAGCATTATTCAAACGATAACCACGGTCTAATATTAATTGATAAACGTGTTTTAGCAGTACACGGCTATCCGCTCCTTTAAACTCTGGATCGGTATCTGGAAAATGCTGACCAATATCACCAAGCGCCAGTGCACCGAGTAAAGCATCACATAGCGCATGTAACACAACATCGCCATCAGAATGTGCTTTCAAGCCATGCGTATGTGGAATCTGAACGCCAGCCAAAGTTACGAAGTTACCCTCTTCAAAGGCATGTACATCCATTCCTTGTCCAATACGAATTTGAGCAACCATATCAACTCTTCCCTTTTATAAAAACTTAAGAAATCTTGTATTCAGCTGTTGTGTTTCGCTATAGTACACTTAGCAAAGTAGACTGAAAGTATAAGCGATCATGCCGTCGAATACTGATATGAATCAATTGAAATTAAGTTTTGTCGTGACATTGAGTTGTTTATGCTCACCATTTGTTTTTGCGGAATCTATCGACTGCTCAAATTCAAAATCTGAGCTCAAAATCTGCTCAAAAACCTTTAGTGAAGCGCGTAAGCAACTCAACAATCAATATCTTTCTGCATACTTAGTTACAGATGCCCCCTTAAAACTTCTACAAGATACGCAGACTTTGTGGTTTAAACATACTCAACAATGCAAAAACACTTCATGTTTTCAACAACAGTTTGATATACGTGGGGATGATTTAAACTTTTATGCATCACTTAAGCAAACCCTAACACAGCATTATCTTAAATTTGAAAATGGGCATATTGCAGCTCAACCTGTTCATTTACAAATTCATCAACTTGCTAAAGATAAAATCAAAATCGAAGGATTAGCTTACCGTAATCCGAATAACCGAAAAGATACTCAAACTATTTCACTAATGGCTTATAGCTCTCCTGAACAGAAAAGTGAAATTTTAGACAACGAACATAACTGCAAATATAAGTTCGATTTCCAAAAAGCTTTACTTGTAGTGAAAACCCAACAAAAAGGCTGTGAACGATTTACTGGTGTTTATAGACTATATGATTAGTTGATATAAAACAAAAAAGCCAGTGAATCTACACTGGCTTTTCTTTTTTAAGTTGGATATTTTTGTAGAATATCTTGACTCACCAAAACAGCTGTCGCTGCTGATAAAGTCCAACCTAAATGGCCATGTCCGGTATTATAAAAAACTCGTGGCTGTTTAGACTGTTTTACGACTGGCAGCATATTAGGCATCATCGGCCTTAAACCTGCCCATGGAACAACATGCTCAGTTGAAATGTCAAAATTACGATTCACCCAATTCACTAGGGGTTGAATACGATCCGCTCGAATATCTCGATTATAGCCGTTAAATTCAGCTGTACCTGCAATACGTAAACGATCTTGGCCTAAACGAGACGTTACAATTTTGGCGCTTTCATCAAGCAAACTCACCCATGGCGCATTTTTAATACTTTTCTCATCTTTCAATTGGACAGTAATTGAATAGCCTTTAACTGGATAAACATTTACACGCTCACCGACCATATCAGCCAACTGATAACTTCCGACACCACCACAAACAACCAGAACATCACCTTCCAATTGAAAGCTATCTGATTGAGAAAGATGAGGATGTTCAGCACTTGGCTGACAATTCAACACTACTTTATCTGTGTGACACTTAATATCAGTCACTTCAAGTCCAAATTTATACTGAACACCATATTGTTTAGTCTTTTCAGCTAAAGCTGTTGAATATTTATGAATGTCTCCAGTTGCATCACTTGGAGTGTAATAACCCCCAAAGTAATCACCAGTTAAAGATGGCTCGATTGTCTTCATTTCCTCTGGTGAAACTGAATAGCGCTCCAAAGTACCTTTGTTTAAGACGTCATTCACCTGTTTAGCAACGTCATAATCAGCCTTACTGTGATACATATGAAGAATACCGCGTTTCTCCAAATCAAATTGAAGCTGCTCTTTTTCAGCGACTTCAAACAAGCGCTTACGAGCGAGCAATGCTAAGCGAACAGTTTCTATGGTGTTAGCCTCATAATTTTTAATATGAGATAGAAACTCAACTAACCAGCTATATTTGTGCAAACTAAAAGAAGGGTTAAGTAATAGAGGAGCATCTTTTTGCCTCATCCATTTAAAACCTTTTATAACAGTCGCTTTCTGGTTCCAGACTTCTGCATTACAAGCAGATAATTGCCCTCCATTTGCAAATGATGTTTCCATAGCTGGATAAAGATGGCGATCAATCACTGTGACTTGGTAACCTAATTGAGATAATTCATAGGCTGAAGTAACCCCTGTGATTCCTGCACCAATCACAATAACATGTGGCATAACAGACTCCTCTGAAATGCAAAAACATTTCATCAGTACAGCCCATCTGTCATTTGTACCTGAGAGTTTCGACCTAAACACTACCTTTTAGCATTTCGATCTTCCCCTTCGGTGAGTTTATGACTTATAAGTTTTTATTCTTCATGCTTATAAATCTTAAGCTGCTCTCCAGATTTTTTAATTATTACAGTCCTTTTGCCTGAGAGTTTCCGGGCCTGTTGCTCCTTCGGCGGGTTCCTAAGAACCTCTCTCCCGCAATAATTTTGTATTTATATAAGCAATGTATCTGCCACTTTTAAAAAAACGCATTCTTTTCTTGTAAACTTTTGTACAACAATTTAATTAAATAAGAAAGTATTTGATTTAATTATAAAAAAAGGTGAATTATTTAAATTCACCTTTTGCTATTTATTAGAGCTTTCCTTCAAGCACTTGGTCAGAAACTAGACCTTTCCATTGCTCTCGCAAGGTTGGTAAATAAAACTTCTCACCAATTGTGACCAACTCAGCATCAATTAGTGCATGAATTTCGTGCATAAAAATATAATCCAACGCGACTAAAGACAGTTGATGATTTTTTTGTGCTACTTTTTTACGTTTAGATTGAGCTTGTTTAATGAGCTCATTTGCAAAATTTTTATCTTTATATGTTGTGATTGCATTTAAACGAAGCTCAATAACACCCCAACCTGCCAACAATTTTTTGAAGATTTCAAAGTCTTTTGTCGTTGATTCCCAAGTTACGTTTTCCAGATTATTATCTTCGGGTAAAACAGGTAACAGTAAATCACCAGTACTTGGAAAAATCTTTTTAAGATTTAACAGAAATTTAACAGACTGATCACTTGGGTAATCATTAAACTGCACATGTTGTTCGGTATCTGTTAAATAAATCGAGAGCATTCAAAAATCCTTAGCTAAGCAACTGTTTATTATGTGTTTAATTTCCATATCGCAAAATAAATGCAAATTAAAAACAATACAAAAACAGGATAAGGTGGGCATTTTAACAATTATGACAGCTTATTCAACTCTAAGTTAGTTTGATTAAGCTATATAAGAACAATTAAATTCAATTAACTTTGTAAAGAGCGCAGATATGAATTAATAGCTCAAAAAGTGAGTGATCATTAAATATACTACAACTCAGCCTCTTATTAAGATTTAATGTTACAATACAGTGATTTACTCAATTTCATCTGGCTCCCAAAGAAATGAATAGATCACAGTTAATTTTATTATTTTTAAGTATTGCTACTTTTTGTTCTTCTGTATTTTCTGAAACGATTACCTTCCCAACTGAACAAGAGTTTTATGACCAAAAATCGAATCGCCATAGAAGTATGCTTGAGATAAACAATTCAAATCATAAGTTTAACGAATCACAATACAATCCTTTTCGTTCCGATTCGAACAAGAAAGCAGTAGATTTTTTTAAAATTGCCAAACAATACCAAGATGAGAAACCACAAAATACATACTCTCACTCTCCAGATCCAACTGTGAATATGAGTGATCATGACCGAAGTCTCTACTACATTAGAAATCATGATGATATAGGTCTCAAAAGAGATATTCGTATTCAACAATATAGATCATTAAAACAGCAATACGATAAAGGAGTCATTTCCAACGACGAATACAAAGAGAAAGTTTACAAAATTTTAAAATAAGCTTTTATATATTCTGAAGCCTTCTTTTAATGGAAGGCTTCTATAAGAAACTTTGAGATAGAGGGTTAAAAATTATAAAAAACAAAGATTCATAGTAAATAAACAATAAAAATTAAACAGTTTTAACAGTTAAAAGACACCAAACTATTGATGTCTTCCCTACAAATAAAGGAGAGATCAATGAAGATTCGAGCTTCACGTACCTATTCAACTTATTCAAATCACTATTTTATTTCAAAAGAATATGAATGCAGCGTTATTCCAGTAAAAGGAATGTGCTTTACCGATCTTGGTTTGACCGAAAATGGTGTGATTGAACCGATAGAAATTACAGAGGTCACTATAGATCCGACCTCTAATTCTTATCATGTTCTTTTAGCAAAAGATGCTCATGAATACACGAAAGAAGAACTAAAAAGAAAATTTGAAGAAATGAAAGTAAATGGTTGGGAATATATAGAAGATCTACTGATGTAGCTTTTATTCTCAACCTAATAAGTTAGAGCACATATCAAAAGCTATAGATTTAATGCGTACATATAATAGCCATCAGTAGTTTATCTGTACATTCAGTACAAAATGGCACTACTGATGGCTATATAGACTGCTTATTTACTATTTGGCGAAACCATTTTTTCAGGTTTAACGACCTCGTCAAACTGTTCTGCTGTTACTAAACCAAGCTCAACAGCCACTTGTTTTAAAGTCTTATTCTCTTTATACGCAGTTTTCGCTACTTTTGCAGAGTTTTCATAACCAATAACTGGATTTAATGCAGTAACTAACATGAGAGAGTTATGCAAGAAGTGGTCAATTTTATCGCGATTAGGTTCAATTCCAACCGCACAGTGATCATTAAAACTATTACATGCATCGCCAAGAAGCTGAATAGATTGCAATAAATTATAAGCAATCACTGGCATAAATACGTTTAATTCGAAGTTACCCGAAGCACCAGCGATATTAATAGTGGTATCGTTACCAAGCACTTGTGCAACCACCATGGTCATTGCTTCACTTTGAGTTGGGTTCACTTTACCTGGCATAATACTTGAGCCTGGTTCATTTTCAGGAATGCGAATTTCCCCAAAACCACAGCGTGGCCCACTTGCTAACCAACGAATATCGTTAGCAATCTTATTTAAGCTTACTGCAAGCGTTTTTAATGCACCTGATGCAAAAACAGCGGCATCACGCCCTGCAAGTGCTTCAAATTTATTAGGAGCAGTAACAAATGGCAAACCTGTTAAAGCTGCAAGCTGAGTTGCTGCCTTAACAGCATAGTCAGGATGAGCATTTAACCCTGTTCCTACTGCTGTGCCGCCCAATGGCAACTCATATAAACCAGTTAAAGCTTGTTGTAGACGTACTAAACCGTGCTCAAGCTGAGAAACATAACCACTAAATTCTTGGCCTAAGGTTAATGGTGTAGCATCTTGCAAATGAGTACGGCCAATTTTAACAATATCGTGAAACTCATCGGACTTCTTCTGCAAAGTCGCTTTAAGCTGCTCTACAGCTGGAATCAGCAATTCATTAATTTGCAAACTTGCTGCTACGTGAATAGCTGTTGGAAATGAGTCATTGGTAGATTGCGCACGATTGACATGATCATTTGGATGTACTGGTTTTTGTGCGCCCAGCACTTCACCTAATTTTTGGTTGGCAATATTGGCAATCACTTCATTACAGTTCATGTTGCTTTGTGTACCAGAACCTGTTTGCCAAACTACGAGTGGGAACTGTGAGTCCCATTTTCCTGCAATCACTTCTTCGGCAGCGCCCACAATATATTGACTTAAATCTTGTGGTAACTGTCCTAACTCTGCATTGGTTATTGCTGCTGCTTTTTTTACCAATCCCATCGCTCGAATCATGGCACGGGGTAAACGCTCCTGCCCGATTTTGAAGTTCTGTAAGCTACGTTGGGTTTGTGCTCCCCATAGCGCTTCATTTGGAACTTCAATCTCACCCATAGTGTCATGTTCAATTCGTGTTTGCATAGAAACCTCGGTTATCTGGTTAAAGAACTCACGGGCTGAAGCAATTTTTGCTTTGGCTAGTTAATTTTAATATCGTACTCAAGCATTCCATTATTGTAAATAAGAATCATTATCTTATCTTCCATTTAATGTGTTTTGATAGAATCTCCATTCATCTTCAATCATTTGCTTTAAAGTTCGTTTCGGATTCCATTGTAATAAAGTTTTTGCTTTTCCTACATTTGCACCAAGTTGAGCCAATTCTTCATGTTTATAAATTGCCGATTGTGTCGGAATTTCAGCTTGGGTCACTTGTGAAATTTCATCTAATAACTGACGAATTGAATGTACTTGGTCATGTGCAATATTAAATGCTTCACAGCAATGGGTTTGATCACGTAGCCATAGTAGAGTTGCACTTACAGCTTCGCATACATCTAAGACATGTAGAAAACTACGCTCTACAGTATGGTCTTCGGTAGACACTTGGTCTTGTAATTCAATTAAATCACGCTGCATGGCTGCTACTTGCAATGCAAGCGGTACAATATTTTTAGGAAGCTGCGCAACATACTCACCTAATACACCATGCTCAAAAGCACCTACAATATTTGATAGGCGTAAGATCGCAATTTTCCATTCATGATCAATTTTATAGGTATCACGGATGATTTCTTCAATCATCTGTTGAGATTTTATATATGGATTTGGATAAGCGTAGTTGAAATCTTGTGTTTCACTCAGTTCTAAATCAGATTTCCCATAGACAGCCAAGCTAGATAAATGGATAAAATGACGAACTCCTGTACGTTGCATCGCACGTAATAGACTCATGATGCAACTGACATTATCGTTATAATATTCGAGCGGTTTTAAGTTAGATTCTTCAATGGATTTAAAACCAGCGGTGTGAATGACTGCATCAATTGAGTATTGTTCAAATACCTTATTCAATGCAGGTGTATTACGTACATCAAGTTTAACAAACGGAACGTACATACCAGAGATGTATTCTAACCGCTCAAGCGTTTGCAAGGTCGAGTTAGCCAAATTATCGACAATAACCACTTCTTGGCGTTGAGCCAACAGACTCAATGCAATGTGTGAACCGATAAAGCCTAAACCACCTGTCACTAAAATCATTGTATACTTACCTTTCTCTTAATGTATCTACGCCCATTTAGACGTATGACCATAGTGAATTCTCAATGAGTACATTACTACTAATAACCTCTGCTCCTACTTCAATCCATGCTTGGCATGCACTGGGCCTTGCTCAGGCACTCAAAAGTAAAAATGAAGACTTTCGTGTATTCTTTTACCAAGATGGCGTTCAGGTTGCGAATGATTTTCAGTGGGTTCCTGACGACCAGCGTAATTTAACGCATGAATGGCAAAAGCTCTCGATCCGACTTCCTGTCTGTGTCAGCGCCGCCCTTGCACGTGGTATTACCGATGCAGAAAATGCGAGTCGCCATCAACTTAGTCATCACAACCTAGCAGACAACTTTGAGTTAGTTGGACTAGGTGAACTTGCTGATGCAGTACAGTCAGCCTCTCGTCTTCTTCAATTCTAAGTTACTTTGTTAACTTAGATTGTTGCTTTTAAAAGGTATATTGTGTGAAAACTGTACTCGTTATTTTGACCCAAGCCAATCTAACCAGCCTACAAGTCAATGAAAGCCTCGCCGCTACTATGGTTTTAGCAACCTTTGGCTCACCAGTCAAAGTATTATTGAAAGATGCAGCTCTTAGCCTCTTACAAAATGAACATAACTTTGACCAGTTGCAACATGCTTTTAAAATTGCTTCAAACATGGTGGATAGCTTTGAGTTTTATGACTTGAGTCCCATTCTTGTTGAGACCAAAAATAAACAGCATCCTTTTGTTCAAAACAGTGAGCAGGAGCTAGAGTTTGTTCAGTTAGATACTGAACTCATCCAATCTTTCGATCATGTCTTATATTGGTAGATAAAGGTGTAAATTTAATGACGCAATCAACACTTTATCTGGTGCAAGCTTCTTATCACCATACCCCTCGTATTATTGAAGAACTTGAAAAGCTTTTTCATCAAGACGATCAGATTGTTTTTATGGGCGATTCAACCGCACAGCTTTCCCTAAGCATTTGTAAGCAGTTTGGCTCAGTTTCTTGTTTGTCTCATGAAAAAGATTTAATTGATTCAGAAACCTTAGCTCACGTTAAGATATTAAATTATGACCAGTTTGCGGATCTGGTTTTACAATTTAATCGATGTATTTCTTTGAAATAATATAGTTAGGCTCATTTTTATGAATTTAGAATTAGATCAAGATGGTCATTTAGTCGACTATACGATTTGGAATCCAGAAGTCGCACAGGAACTTGCCAAATCTCTCGATCTTGAATTAACAGACTGGCATTTTGAAGTTTTAACTGCGGTTCGCCAATTTTATCAGCAATTTGGGCATTCTCCAGCGACTCGTCCCCTCATTAAATTCTTAATGAAAACTGTCAATCCTGATATCAATAATGCTGTTTTACAGCAAAAATTTAATACTGGTTTAGTTGCGCGCCATCTCAGTCGTTTAGCAGGCATTCCTAAACCAGCAAATTGTTTATAACTTTTTTATGCGAACTTTTTAGCGGCAGCGACACATAGAATTGTTACTGCCGTTACCATTAACATCGACCAACTTACATGTTCATGTAATAACAGTGCGGCAATCGCGAGTCCCATTAAAGGTTGTAAAAGCTGTAGCTGGCTAATTGCAGCAATACCGCCTTGTGCAAGCCCTTTGTACCAGAAAAAGAACCCGATAAGCATACTAAATAACGATACATAAACCAGCCCTGCTATCGCCGATGTAGATACATCTTGGAAAGAAACAGGCATGTAAAAAATAGTAGCAAATAACATAATCGGTAAAGCTAAAATAAGCGCCCAACAAATCACCTGCCACCCACCTATTTTTTTCGAAAGTACTCCGCCTTCTGCATAGCCAAATCCACATAGAATAATTGCAATAAGCATGTATAAATCGCCGATGCCAAAAGAAGCTTCACCTGACAAAAAAAACATGTAGGTAAAGACAACCAGGCTGCCTAAAATTGCAAATATCCAAAAAAATAAATTTGGTTTTTCTCCGCCTCTCACTACTGCAAATATCGCTGTTGCAAGCGGTAGAAGACTAACAAAGACAATTGAATGTGCTGCATTCATATATTGCAAAGCAAGTGCCGTAAATAAGGGAAAACCCACCACAACACCTAAAGCAACTATAGCAAGTGCCCCCCAATATTGTTTAGCCGGTCTTTTTTCTTTAAGCAAAAAGATAAGAATTAAACCTAAAATACCCGCAATGGCTGCTCTTGCCGCCGTAAGAAAACCAGGATCAAAACTGGTAACCGCAACACGGGTGGCTGGTAATGAGCCTGCAAAAATCGCAACCCCAATAAAACCATTTACCCAACCATTCATAAACTTTTGCATATTATTCTCCGCAACTATACGAAGAATTTAAGCTGTGATATGGTGTCAAAACCAGATACAAAGCAGTACAATTTCAAAAAACTGTTATGTATAAATAAGCAGTACAGTTAGAGATGGTTAACGTGAATCAGTCAAAAACAAAAATCGAGCTTGTTATTTCACAGATTGAACAGCAAATTAAAAATCGTTCTTTAACGCCAGGCTCCCGTTTACCTTCTGTACGTAAACTATCCAAAGATTTAGGTTTTTCTGTTTCTACTATTGTTGAAGCTTATGAGCGGTTAATTGCCGTAGGTAAAATTGAATCTCGTAGTGGCTCCGGTTTTTATGTCGTAGGACCGCTTGCCCCTTTGGCTTTAAGTGAATTAGGCCCTAAATTAGATCGTTCTATAGATCCGTTATGGATTTCGCGTCAGTCTTTGGAAGCAAAACCCGATGCATTTAAACCTGGTTGTGGCTGGTTACCAAATGACTGGATGCCACTTGAAAGTATTCGTAAAGCTTTAAGATCTGCTACACGTAACGAAGATGATAACTTAATGGGCTATTCGTCACCTTTAGGGCTACCAGCATTAAGAGATTTACTCGCTAGGCGAGCGCAAAGTAAAGGTATAGAAGCAAACTTAAACCAAGTTCTTTTAACTGATTCTGGTACTCAAGCAATTGATCTGGTTTGTCGTTTTTTACTTAAACCAGATGATGTTGTTTTGATTGATGACCCTTGTTACTTTAACTTTCATGCTTTACTTAAAGTTCATCAAGTTAAAGTTATTGGCATTCCTTATACATCAAGCGGACCAGATTTAGAAACATTTAAAGAAGCGATTGAGACCCATAATCCACGGCTCTACATTACAAATTCTGGAATACACAACCCCACTGGTGCAACACTCTCACTTTCGATCGCTCATCAATTATTAAAACTGATTGAGCAGTCTAATTTGATTGTGATTGAAGACGATATATTTTCAGATTTTGAACATACTTCAGCGCCACGACTTGCGGCCCTAGACAACCTTTCACGCGTGATTTTTATTGGAAGTTTCTCTAAAACACTCTCTGCCTCTATTCGCTGCGGGTATATTATTGCTAAACCAGAATGGATTGATCAAATTACCGATTTAAAAATAGCTACCAGTTTTTCTCACAATGGCCTTTCAGCCAAAATATTACATACAGCTTTAACAGACGGTTCATACCGTAAGCATCTAGATGTGTTAAAAGTTCGTTTATCTCAAGCCATGCAGGAAACGATAGTAAAGCTTAAAGCGATTGGAATAGAACCGTGGATTGAACCAAAGGCTGGAATTTTTGTGTGGTGTCGGTTACCCGAAGGAATAGATGCAGCGAAGATTGCTCAGTTTTGTCTGAATCGAGAAGTAATTCTTGCTCCGGGTAATGCCTTTAGCCAAGCACAATCGGCAGGCCAATTTATTCGTTTTAATATTACCCAATCAAATCATGATTATATTTATAAGACTCTTACAGAGGCACTTCAGCAAGAGTCTTTAAAGAAAATGCTTTAAGCTTCTTTTTGCTTTTGTTCTATATAAGCAAAATAGCCCGGTCCAGCCGTAACTTGAACTTGTTTTGCATGTAAAGGTTCACGGCAGACCGAACATACCATGATTGGTTCAAATTTATGACCACAAGCTTTATGACGATATTCCAACGGTTTACCTAAACCTTGATCCATCCATTTATCTGCCCAGTTCGCCATAGATAATATAATTGGATAAAGCTCAAATCCTTTATCTGTGAGACGATATTCAAAGCGTTCCTGACGGTCAAAATAAGGAGCTTTGACTAAAATTTCGTATTCAACCAAACGCTTTAAACGATCCGATAGGACATGACGAGTGACACCTAGCGATTTTTGAAAATCATCAAAACGGCGAATTCCCATAAAAGCATTACGTAATATTAGCATCGTCCATCGATCACCAATTACTGATAGCATACGGGCAACAGAACAAGGTTGATCACCGATGTCATCCCATTTCATCTTTATGCTTACCTCAATATATAACTGGCCTACTTGCCTTATTATTTATACCCTAAACCACTTAATATGTTATATGCAATATTCAGCTTAAAAATAAGTTTTTAATGTACTTATGATGCTTATTTTTTAAATAACCATGAATAGAAATACTTATAAAATATGATTAACTTATAAGTATAAATTAATCATATTCAGCTTATTTATAGGCTAATTTGAAATAAAGATTCCTTTTAATAATGTACCTGACTCTAGTTTTGTAATCGCAGGAATACGGACTAAACAATTGGCTTGCATAAGGTTACTCAGCATATGAGACTGCTGCTTAGCCAAACTTTTTACTCTAAGTTGTCCTGCATCAAAATAAGCATACATTCGTAAAAAACGTTCACGTGCATCTTCTTTTAAATCATGCTCTAAAATCGCAGTAAACCATTCTGGTCCGCGTCTATTGCCCTGCAATGCATCAAGCAAAGATTTTCCGTAAATTTGCATTGCGACATATACCGCAGCTGGATTGCCCGGTAGGCCTAGCAAACAGCAAGAATGGCTAACTTGTGAATTATGATATTCGGCAAAGAATAAAGGTTTACCCGGTTTTTGCTTAACTTTCCAAAAGATTTGCTCAAACCCAACTTCGAAAGCGCATGGTCGAACAAAGTCGTAGTCTCCGACTGAAACTCCGCCAGTCGTTATAACAACATCATGGCTGTCTTTTAACTGGTTAAAGTATTGAGTGACCTGTTCAGCTTCATCTGCAACATGAATGAGTTCGATATCTAAACCATAATCTATAAACCAAGCTTTTAATAAAGGCCCATTTGCATCAAAGACTTTTCCATCAATTAAATCATCTACCGTTTGAGCAACTTCATCACCTGTGACTAGTACTGCAACTTTTGGTCTACGATAAACAGTAAGCTCTTGCACTCCCGCCATACTTAAAGCAGCCAAGCTTCCAATATTTAGAAACTGTCCAACTTGAGCAAGCAACTGCCCCTGCTGGATTTCTTCACCAGTAAAACGGATATCAGCTTGAGGGCGTATATGTTCCGTTAAACAAATTTCATGAGCCGAAATAACCGATACAATTTCTTGCCGAGCTATATGTGTTGTCCCTTCAGGAATTTTGCCGCCCGTAAATATTCGTATTGCCTGTCCTTCAATCAAAATATCATGACTTTCACTTCCGGCACGAATCTCACCTGTAACTTGGAACTTTTGATTATTTAAGTCTTCTGCATGGCTACAAAGTGCATAACCATCTACCGCACTTTGAGAAAAGCTTGGTAGATTAATTTCAGAGTAAATCTCTTTTGCAAGATAACTACCTAGGCTATTTGTCAGAGTCTTTTGAATAGAGTTTAAGTTTTTAGGTTTATTAATAACTAAATCTAGCGCTTCATCTATACTGATTAAGCCACGCTCAGCATCACAACCTGACATTATTCATAGCCTCCCGGATGCGGTAAATCACGACAAACATCAAAAATATGGACTAAGGCAGGTAAAATAGCTGCCATTGATTCGCTTGCTCCACCACGGCTTCCCGGTAACGTCACCACTAACGAACGGTCAATAAAACCTGCCACTCCACGTGACATAGCAGCATACGGTGTACGCTTTTGTCCAAATGAGCGAGCAGCTTCCATTAAGCCATCTAATTTACGTTCTAAAAGAGGCTCTAGCGTATCAACTGTAATATCACGCTTGCCAATTCCTGTACCACCAACAGTCATAATGCAAGCATATGATTTGCTCAACTCAAGCACTAAGTTTTTTAAAGTATCCGCTTCATCTGGCAAAATCTGGTAGTGAATCGGATCAAATCCTGCTTCAGTTAACGTTTCAACCACAGATTTTCCGGCAGTATCCGGCTTTCTACCCACTGCTACGGTATCTGACAATACAATGACCGCAGCCGAAACAGGTTGACGCAATACCCGTTTAAAATGGGATTTTCCGCCTTTTTTCTTCAGTAATTTACATTGATCCATCCAGAGTTCTTCTGGTTCACAATGTGGCTTTAACATGTCGTAAATGGTTAAACCGGCCAAACTTGCCGCCGTTAAAGCTTCCATTTCTACGCCAGTTGGTCCAATGGTCTCAACGACCGTAATAATTTTTACAAAATCATGTTCTAATTCATATTCAACATCTGCCCGATAAATCGGTAGCGGATGACATAATGGAATCAGCTCATCAGTTCGTTTTGCTGCCAAAATTCCTGCAACACGTGCTGTTTTTAATGCATCACCTTTTTCCGTGTTTCCTTGTCTTAATAGTTCAATACAGTGCGGTGGTGCATATAAAATCGCTTGTGCTTCGGCAACACGATAACTTTCCGGCTTCATTCCAACGTTTTTCATTATTTATCCTAGTATTACATATTTCAGTGTGAGTGTTCATGGCCGGCATGATGATGGTGATGCTTATGGTCATGTGGTGCATCCTTACGAATACAACAGCCCTCTACGTAATGACTTGTGCCATCGGTAAAGAACTCTTCTTTAAAGACAGGTACTTCATGTTTTACCCGTTCGACTGCTTCCTCACATGCTTGAAAAGCTTCACGGCGATGGGCTGCGTACGCAATCGCAATAATGGCTGTTTCACCGACATCTAGATATCCAATCCGATGAACCACTCGCACATAAGATACCTGATACTTTTTCTCAATTTCTAGTTCAATTTCACGTATCATTTTTTCTGCAAGCGGTTTATACGATGTATATTTCAGCGCCTTTACCGCTTTACCTTCGTGGTGATTACGAACCGTACCCATAAAAATATCGATACCACCGCATTCAGGAAAAGATTGAATCGGATCAAAAGTATCAAGGCTTAAAGCTTGCTCTTGTATTCTTGCGAACTCTTTCATGATTCATCCTCCAGCAACGGGTGATAATAAAACCAAAGTGCATGCCTCACTTAAGGTAGCTTGTCTGGTGATGACATTATCACCAATCGCACATGCACATTTTTCCATGGCTTTTGTAGATTCCGGATGCAATAAAACAATTTCATCTAATACATCTTTAACCAAGCTATGGTTAGGACAAACTAGCGAAAGATTTTCAGGAAGCAATTTTTCAATTGCACCAAATGCTTCGACTTTAATTTGGATAGATTTTTGCATTTATCCCCCAAGCATATGCATGCTGATTTTACGGGTTTGTTGATGTTGTAAGGCATGGAAACCTTTGGCTTTGTGCCAGATATAAGGATGAACCAAATGATTTAAATTTTGGACCGTCATATCGTATTCTGGCGTATGTTGTTTACTTACCAATGCTTCAAGCTGAGGCTTAATATTTAAACCTTGCGGTGCAAACAAACAGTTATATAGTTCGCCTTTTGCTGTAATTCGTATGCGGTCACACTGATGACAAAATGAATGCGTAATTGTGGAAATAATTCCTAAATGGTAGCTACCGTTAATTAGATATTGACGCGCTGGCTCATGTTGCTGCTCGATGACTTGTAGCGAATAATACTGTTGCAATACCTGTAAAATTTCAGCCTCGCTTACCACATCTTTATTTGACCAATGTCCATCACCATCAAGCGGCATAAACTCGATAAAACGTAAAGGAATATGGTTGGAGATTGACCACTTCACCATGGGTAAGATTTGATCATCATTTTTATCTTTCATTAATACGCAGTTAATTTTAAAAGGTAGTCCTGCATCTTTAGCAGCTTGAATACCCTCAAGAACTGGTTCTAACTTTTTCTTAGTGAGCTCTTTAAATTGAATTGAATCAAGACTATCTAAACTAATGTTTAAATCATCTAATCCAGCGTCTTTTAGTTGTTTAGCGTATTTAGCAAGGTAATGACCATTTGTAGTCATCGATATACGTTTTAAACCTAATGCTTTTAAGGCCTGCAAATCACGAACAAAATGAACTATGCCTTGACGCATTAATGGTTCACCACCCGTAATGCGAATACTCTCGATACCTTGCTGCACCATAAAATGACAAAATTGAAAGAGCGCTTCAAAACTAAGCAAGTCCTGTTTATTTAACCATTCTGGATGCTCAGGCATGCAATATACACACTTAAAATTACAGCGATCAGTTACAGAAATTCGTAACTTACGCTTGATACGCCCATATTGATCTTGCAGAAGGCTTGGCGCATTTTCAGAGTGATATTGTTTCATCATTTGCACTCATATCGAGAACATTTCAAATCTTGCGAGCACCGATTATGAACAATCAAATACAAAAAATTGCATCTTAATAGTGCTTTGTTTTTTAATTGCAAAATTCGTTCCAGCTCTACTTATTTTCCATAATATTTAAATTTTTTATAGACTTTTCATCGCACTACCTTAAGAAAAATTAAAAAATAAATCCCAAGTTAGCGCGGTAAAATCTATGTTTTACTTGATTCTATTTCTAACACTTTTCTAGACGGATGGGTACATATTTATGGTACGGCGTTTTCGACAATGGATCACAATGTTCATCAGAAATAAGTAAGTTTAATTGTGGCCCAATCGGTTCTCCATTTCGAAAGCGCATACCGTAGCCATGTGGCAGTGATACAACACCTCTTCTCATCCCATCATCTAACTCAATAGCTACCTGAATTTGTCCATGCTGTGAGATACATTTAAGCTGCTCTCCTGTATCTACATTTAAGTGCCTTGCATCTTCGGGATGAATACGTAGTGCACCTTCTGCATCTACTTTTCGCCAAGCAGGGTCACGGTAAATTTGGTTGGCGTTGTAACTACGGCGTTCACCTGACAAAAGGATGAAAGGAAACTCTTCAATATTAACGTTATGGCTTTTCAAGCTTGCGAGTTCACTTAACATCTCGGGAATTGCAAGACGTATTTTCTTATCTTTATAGGCCACCAGTTTCCAGACTTCGTCATATTCATGTTGCGATAAAACCATACCTGAACGTTGCTTTAATATCTGCTCAAATAGTTTGACACCTTGTGTTAACGGATTACCTTTATAACCTGCACGGCGTACCGCTTTGGTATGTAAAACAGCATATTGAATAGATAGCGGCAATAAAAAAGCAACTGAATCTGCAGAATTGCCAAGTCGTTTGCCAAGAGTTCGATAAATAATAGAGGCAGCAAAAGGGATATATTTTTTATGCCGTGCCAAGGTAAGTCCTAGCGCAGACAAGTAGGGTAAGTAGGCTGTTTTTTTCGAGTCGACCGCAGCTATTTTTTCTAAAATTGGAAAACGTTTTGGAATCACCTGCATGGCTTCAAGTAATCGTGTATAAATTTCTGCCTCTGGCAAAGTATTCGCTTGAGCGGTCAATACAGGATGACGTAGGTGAAAACCATTTTTAGGAAATTCCAAATTAAAACCAGTAAATTCCCATTTTTCAAACTGGGTATGTGCTGGCAAAATGTAGTCCGCAAGCCTAGCGGTTTCCGTCATCGCAACATCAACTACAACCAATAAATCTAATGCTTTAAAGGCTTTTTCATAGGCAGGTGTATCAGGGTAAGTTAATAGTGGATTACAACTATCTACAAACACCGCACGAATTTGTTTTTCCCCTGCTTTTAGGATTTCATCGGGTAAAATATTAGGCGGGAAAAACCCTGAAATCGGGAACATTTTATGATAAACGCTACGTCGATATTTTGGATTTCTTTCATCTGTATCACTTAAAATTGGAATAAACATGGTATGCAAATTATTGGTACCCTGTTTTCCAAAGTTCCCTGTCAGCAAGTATAAAAGCTTTTCTAAATAACCATTTAATGTTGTATTCAAAGTATGTTGAATACCTAAATCGATACGTACACAGCCTCTTTTTGCCTTGGCAAAATCTCGAACAATCTGATAAATCAAATCAATAGGTACATCAGCTTTAGCAATATAGTCTTCAATCGGGACATGGTTAAATGCAGCTTTTACTTCTTCAAACCCATGTGTGTGCTGCTCAATAAATGCTGTATCATAAAGTTTTTCTTCAATAATGATCGCAATCATGGCCGACATTAAAAAAGCATCTGTTCCCGGTTTTAGCTGTACGTGAATGTCTGCTTGTTTTGCCGTTTCGGTAACACGCGGGTCGAACACCACCATGGTTCGGTTCGGATCTTTCTTAATATGTTTTAGCGTGTCTCGTGCGTTAGGAATACCGTGTGCTTGAAATGGATTTGTTCCAATAAAAAGTACGTAATCTGCATGTTCAACATCTTCTGTCGTATGGCAAGCCTGACTACCGAACAGGCGGCCATTGAGCCAGAAATCACCTGTTTTTTCTTGGGCAAGTGAGTTATATGCATAATAACTTTTCATAGCCAATAAAAGTTGTCGACCATAAGCTGCACCGAGGTGGTTACCCTGACCACCGCCCCCAACAGAGGCAAAAGCTGTACCTCCAAATTTATCTCTAATCTGAACCAATTGATCGGCAATTTCTTGTATAGCCTCGTCCCAACTAATTTCTTGAAATGAGCCATCTGGTTGGCGTTTTAAAGGTGCGGTTAAACGGTCTGCATGTTTCTGGTAATGCTGTAATCTTGCGGCTTTTTGGCAAATGTAACCTTGAGAAAATGGATGCTCAGGATTACCTTTAATTTTGACAAATTGGTTATCTTTAATTTCCACACTTAAGCCGCAGTTTCTTGAACATAAAATACATGCGGTCACATCTGTTTTACTTTGCTGAGCTGCGTCCATCATTTTCTGGCTCCGTTTATTTTTATACATCTGGCTAGAATGAAAATAACAAGTTCCAAAATAGAACTTAAATTCTAAACAGTCAATAACTCAAAATTTAAAAATTGATTTCAGATTATCAATGTAAATTTTAAATCGATATGATTGAAGTTCTAATTTGTCGAAAAAATCTCTTTAAATGCTTTAATTTGTTTGTATTGTTGAAGTTCATCTAAAGAATTAATGCTATGGAAAAATAAGTTTTGCTTTTGAAATATAGCGACTTGCGCATGCAAAAGCTTAAAGCATTCTTTCAAACTTAATCGTTGCTTTTCAATTTGCTCCGTTATGGTGATGAGACTTTCACGTTTTAATAAGCAAAATGGATATAAGGCATCTCCGTTAATTGAAACGTAAGCTGCCTGAGCCTGTTTATTTTTGCGAAGAGCGCTATGTAATTTCGCAACGACTTGCGTAGGTATGTAGGTCACATCACAAGGGATAAACAAAACATAATCTGCTTTTACATGTGACCATGCACTTTTCATTCCCATAAGTGGGCCGAAAAAACCGGAAGCATCATCTTGAAAACATTTAATATCAGGCACAATACTTTGATAAATCGAATAATCACGATGACTATTCACCCAAATTTCAGATACCGAAGATTTTAGTTTTTGATGAATTTTGAGTAGTTGCGTATCGCCATCGAATTGTTGCAACAGCTTATTTAAACCATTCATACGGCGGGCTTGTCCACCCGCGAGAATGACCAAATCAGTTACGGGATATCCCTTATTCACACTTCCACCTCTTGCTGGCAAGCTTTAATCAAGCCTCGGATTTCAGGTAAACATGAACCACAGTTTCCACCTGCTTTTAAACATGCAGTAACCTGTTTTTCATGGGTAATGTTTTGTGTTTTTATCACGTCGATAATTTTATTCTTACCTACTTTAAAACAACTACAAACTAAAGGCCCATCATTATTAGTAGCCGACATTGGCATACCTGCTAGTAAAGCTTTACGGTGCAAGGCGCTTAAACGTTCGCGTTTAAACAGACTTACTACCCAGTCACGGTCTGGCAATAAATCTGGCGGTGCAATATATAGACTTGCAATTACAATGCCATCTTTCAAAATAACACTATGGCTCAGTTGTGAAGAAATATCTTCTATGCTTAACCATTCAAAGGTTTCATCGGCAAATGGCAAAAAGCTTTTCAGATTCTTTTGAGTATCATGAAAAGTTTGGCGGTCTGCAAGTTCATAACGATTGGTTTTCACCATTTTGACTTTAGTCCACCATGCACAGTGATGTAGCGATTCTTGAATGTGCGAATCGTATCCTTCACGAATATAGAGCACGCCTTGCCAAGTGGTATAGAACGGCTGAATAGTTACAGGCGTATGTTTGAACTCGGGCTCACCTGAAATTGCATCAACTTCCGGATTAACGACTTTACCAATACGGGCGTCGGATGCGACCTGTTCAGTCCAGTGAATCGGTGCAAAAATTTGCCCACGACGGACACCTGATGAGAATGTCACGCGCAGTACACAACTGCCCCATTTCGAACGAACTTCTACTAAACCTTGATCACGTACACCAAACTTCAATGCATCACTTGGATGAATCTCACAGAATGGTTCAGCACGGTGACTGGTTAAATTTGGCGACAAACCAGTACGTGTCATGGTATGCCATTGATCGCGAATACGCCCCGTGTTCAAAATGAGCGGATAATCTTCTGAAATTGCATGTACCGGATTAATTGCAACAGTCGGAATTAGTTTTGCCTTGGTGTTTTTGTGACTAAACGTGCCTTTGCCAAACAGTTGTTGAACAGCTTTAGCGTCTTGGTTTTTACTCCAGACTGGCCATTGCACTGGTTGTAGAGTGTCGTACTCAGCAGTACTTAGGTTCATTAAACCTTTTAAGTTGAAATAACGGAACGTATCAGTTTGCTCACGTGCTTCAATGTCCGCGTTATCTTGTGCTGACAAAGCCGCATGTTCATTAAAAATATCAACAGTACTCGTAAAGTCAAAACCTTTAAAGCCTAATTTTTTCGCAACTTGGCTCACTGACCACCAATCTGCTTTTGCTTCACCCGGCGCAGGTAAAAAAGCACGTTGACGTGAAATACGACGCTCAGAGTTAGTAACGGTTCCGTCTTTTTCACCCCAACCTAAAGCTGGAAGCAAAATATCGGCGTAAGCCGTAGTATCCGTATCGGCACAAATATCTGACACAACGACCAATTCGCATTTTTCTAAAGCACGTTTCACCTGATCAGCATCTGGTAAACTTACCACCGGATTGGTTGCCATAATCCAGATGGCTTTAATTTTTCCAGCTTCAACAGCACGGAACAAATCAACTGCTTTTAAGCCAGCTTGAGTTGCAATAAATGGACTGTCCCAAAAGGTTTGCACTACTTTTTGATGTAAAGGGCTATCTAAGTCCATGTGTGCCGCTAGCATGTTGGCTAAGCCACCCACTTCTCGACCACCCATAGCATTGGGCTGGCCTGTCATTGAAAATGGTGCAGCGCCGAGCTTTCCAATTTTGCCTGTCAGCAAGTGGCAATTAATAATGCTGTTGGCTTTATTCACGCCCTGACTTGATTGGTTCACACCCATTGAAAATAGCGTGATTACCTTTTCAGTCTGCGCAAATTTCTCAAAGAACTGTTGCATCTTATCGAGTGCAATTCCTGTACGCTTTGCCACATATTCCACATTAGTTTCTGGCTCGCTGCTTGCCAAAACCTCTTGCAAACCTTCGGTATAAGCATCTACAAAAGCCTGATCGGCATGACCATTTTGATATAAATATTGGAATAGACCGTTAAACAATGCGACATCTTGGCCCGGTAAAATCGGTAAATGTAAATCCGCTTGTTCACAAGTACTGGTAAAACGTGGGTCAATCACCACAACAAACATATCGGGATTGTGGCTTTTAGCCTGCATAATCCGTTGATACAGCACAGGATGGCACCATGCGGTATTGGAACCAACCAAAACTACCATGTCTGCATGTTCAAAATCTTCATAACTTGCAGGGACAAGGTCTTCACCAAAGCTACGTTTATGACCTGCCACCGCAGATGACATACAAAGCCGTGAGTTGGTGTCGATATTTGCAGTGCCCAAATAGCCTTTTACAAACTTGTTCACCACATAATAGTCTTCAGTCAAAAGCTGACCTGAAACATAAAATGCAATGCTGTCACGACCATATTTATCGATACAAGACTGGAATTTATCGGCAATTTTATTGATTGCTGCATCCCATGTCGTTACCTCCCGATCAGCTTTTCGCCCCATCATTGGTTGTAAAACACGTGTTTCTAACCCCAAAGTATCCGCAAGACGGCTACCTTTAATACATAAGCGTCCAAAGTTGGAAGGATGCTCAGCATCCCCCTCAACTTGTACAAGAGGTCCTTGCGGTTTTTGTTGAACGTTTACACTAACACCGCAACCTACACCACAATATGGACATGTTGTTTTGATTGTTTTTGCAACATGATCGGAGCTATCGACTTCAACGCTTGGAATACTGTTCATAACTGCTCCTTTCCCTATTTAGCCTGCATTTTTTAATGCAAAATCTCGACCAAATAGCAGCTTATTTCTAAATGAAGAAACAGGGGTTTGATCTGCAATTAACTCTGCATACCACATGCCATCTTCAGTATCTCCAAACAATACTGCACCGATTACCCGATCGCTTTGAATGATAATACGCTTATAAATCTGGCGTTTTTCATCGTTTAAAATAATGTCTTCATAATCATCTTTCGGTTCAAAATTGCCCGCAGAGAATACATCGACTCCACTCACCTTTAACTGAGTCGGTACGGTTGGCGCTTTAAAAGTTAAGCTGCCGTGCTCTGCTAAATGGGTCGCGCAAATAAAAGCTTGCCCCCATAGTGGCTCAACTAAACCAAAGGTCTGTCCACGATGTTCGATACACTCACCCACCGCGTAAATACTTGGGTCAAATGTTTGCATGGTGTCATTGACCAACACACCTCGATTACAGCGTAGACCAGCACTTTGGGCCAAAGCAATATTCGGACGGATACCTACAGCAAACACCACAAGGTCAGCATCTAACACTGTGCCATCTTTCAAGCGTATTTGTTTGACATGACCGTTTTCATCACCAATTAACGCTTCAGTATTGGCTTCGGTAATGATTTGAATGCCTTTTTGTTCAATACTATGGCGCAGTAACTGGCTCGCACGACCATCAAGTTGACGTTCCATAATACGGTCCATCAAATGCAATACTGTCACATTCATACCGCGTTGTTTTAAACCGTAGGCCGCTTCCAAACCGAGTAAACCGCCACCAATCACCACTGCATTGGTTTTTGAACTGCAGTACTCAATCATGGTGTTAACATCATAAATATCACGGAAAGTTAACACGCCCTTTAAGTCGACACCTTGAACTGGTGGAATAAATGGTGCCGAGCCTGTTGCCAGAATCAAACGGTCATAATCAATTGTCTGGCCTTTTTCGGTGTAAACCACTTTACGCGGACGATCAATTTTTACGGCTTTATCACCAGCAATAAATTTAATGCCTTTATCGTCGTACCACTTCGGTGGATGCAACATAATGTCTTCAATAGTTTTTTCACCCGATAAAACCGGAGACAACATAATACGGTTATAGTTACCCCATGGTTCTTCACCAATCACTGTAACTTCATAACGGTCTGGTGCCATATCAAGTAAATCTTCCAGACAACGCATTCCTGCCAAACCATTCCCGATCAGCACCAGTTTAAGTTTGTCTTGTGATACACCTGTATTGGTAATATAAGTTTTTTGCGGTATTGCATTGACCCAAACACGACCATCAACAATTTTGCTCGGATAAACCGAAAGTTTTTGGTCTTTATCTTCTAAACAACGGCCCGTTGCCAAACTAAAATGTTGTTTATAGATTGGCGATGCAATGACACGCTCACCTTGCAAATCACCAATAATTCCGCGGCTCATGACATTGGCTTGGCTAAACGGATCTTTATTGCTGAGCACATAAACACGTTTTTCATGTCCCACTCGAAATATAGCCACTGCTTGACCATCCACTAGCGCACCTGCGCCAGTGTTAGGAGTTAAGTCATCAAGTGCACACACATCAATCCATTGACCATCAGGAAGCATATTTTTATCATGTACAATATTCATAGAAATTCTCCTGCTTATGCTTCAACCATTGGAATACGGTCTTCTGAACGCTCAACATCTGATAATGGGCGGATTTGACCGCGTTCAGTTGTAAATTGAATGTGTGGATCGGCCTGCTCACTTGCGCCTGCATTGATATAAGTCTGGAAACGTTTACGAACTTCTGGGTTCTCGACAGCTGTACGCCATTCATCTTGATATGTACCAATAATGTGTTCCATACGGCGCTCGAGCTCAGCAGCTAAACCAAGAGAATCGTCCACAACGACAGATTTAAGGTAATCTAGACCACCTTCCATGTTGTCACGCCATACACTCGTACGTTGTAAACGGTCTGCGGTTTGAATGTAGAACATATAGAAACGGTCGATGTAACGGATGAGCGTTGCTTTATCAAGGTCAGAGGCAAGTAACTCTGCATGGCGTGGTTTCATACCACCGTTACCACATACATAAAGGTTCCAACCTTTTTCAGTCGCGATAATACCTACGTCTTTACCTTGCGCTTCTGCACACTCACGCGTACAGCCAGACACTGCCATTTTTAATTTATGTGGTGAACGTAAACCTTTGTAACGGTTTTCAAGCTCAATCGCTAAACCAACTGAGTTGTCTACCCCGTAACGGCACCATGTGCTACCCACACAAGATTTCACGGTTCGCAATGACTTACCGTAAGCATGACCAGACTCAAAGCCAGCAGCATTTAACTCTTCCCAAATGAATGGAAGCTCATGAACTTGCGCACCAAACATGTCTACACGTTGACCGCCAGTAATTTTGGTATATAGGTTATATTTCTTCGCGATTTGACCAATGGCAATCAAACCATCTGGAGTCACTTCACCACCAGCCATACGTGGTACAACTGAGTAAGAACCATCTTTTTGAATATTGCCCAAATAGTAGTCGTTACTGTCTTGCAGACCTGCATGGCTTGGCTCAAGTACGAAATCGTTCCAACAAGAAGCCAAGATATTTGCAGCAGTCGGTTTGCAGATGTCACAACCCAAACCATGGCCGTGTTGGTGAATTAAATCATCAAAAGTTTTGATTTCATTGACACGAACCAAGTGATACAACTCTTGACGCGAGTACGGGAAGTGTTCGCAAATGTGGTTATTTACAGTCACACCTTGACGTTGCAACTCTGACTTTAAAACTTGCGTCACTAATGGTGCACAGCCACCACATGCAGTTGCTGCTTTGGTGCATTTCTTCAATGCACCTAAAGAGGTCGAACCATCGCTAATTGCTTGGCAGATGTCTGCTTTTGATACGTTGTTACACGAACAAATGGTCGCGCTGTCTGGAAGCAAATCTACACCGCTACCTCCAGACTTACCTGCCAACTGTTCAAAGCCCGGCATAATCAAGCTTTCAGGTACTTCCGGTAAAGCCAGACCGTTTAACATCATTTGTAAAAGGTCGTTGTACTCTTTCGCATCGCCCACCAAAACCGCGCCCAGCAATTTGGTTTTATCTGCATTTACAACAATCTTTTTATAAACCAGTGCATGCTCATCTGCATAGAAGTAGCTTAATGCACCCGGAGTCATGGCATGTGCATCACCTACAGAGGCAACGTCCACACCCATCAACTTCAACTTGGTGCTCATGTCTGCGCCAGCAAAGCAATGACACTCTTCATCTAAAATATGTTTTGCTGCAATACGTGCCATGTCATAGCCCGGTGCAACCAAGCCATAAATTTTATTTTGCCAAAGCGCACATTCACCAATGGCATAAATGTTGTTATCTGATGTTTGGCAATAATCATTAATGACAATACCGCCACGCTCACCAATCGCAAGCCCACTGTTGCGCGCAAGCTCATCACGTGGGCGGATCCCCGCAGAGAATAAAATCACATCAGTTTCAAGTTCACTACCGTCGGCAAACTTCATCACATGATTGGTATTTACACCAGACTCAATAGACTGAGTCGCTTTTTGTGTATGAACTTTTACACCGAGGTCTTCAATTTTACGGCGTAAAACTTTACCACCCAAGTCATCAATTTGAACTGCCATTAAACGTGGTGCAAATTCAACAACATGCGTTTCTAACTCTAAGTCACGCAATGCTTTCGCTGCTTCAAGACCGAGCAAACCACCGCCAATCACGACACCTGTTTTTGCATTTAAACTCGCTGCACGAATCGCGTCTAAGTCTTCAATCGTACGGTAAACAAAACAGTTTTCACGGTCATTACCCGGAATTGGTGGAACAAAGGCATACGAACCAGTTGCTAACACCAATTTGTCATAGCTAATCACATCACCATGGTTGGTTGTGACTGTTTGCGCAGCTGTATCAATTGCAGTTGCTTTCGTATTAAGACGTAAGTCAATGCCATGAGCATCGGCAAAGTCAAAACGAGCTAAAGATAAATCTTTTGCCGATTTCCCAGAGAAATATTCTGTCAAATGTACGCGGTCATACGCGATACGAGGCTCTTCCGCGAGAATCGTGACTTCCAGTTCATCATCTGCTTTTTCTAAAATGGCTTCGATGAATTTGTGGCCCACCATACCATGACCAATCATTACCAATTTCATAGTGCTTCTCCTCAAATCACGTTGCTTTTAAGCTGCGTTATTCCATTCTCAAATAGACGTTGTTCTTTTGCTTTGTGCTCTATCGAGAAGCGAATCAAGCTCACAAGGCATCTAGCTGCTTGAAACCAATTCTTTTCACTCGTTAACGACACCCAATGCACAGCAAAGTCATAAAAAGAAATAAAAAAAGCGAGCCCCCTCATAGAGAAGGCCCGCATCGCTGGAACTGAAAAATTAGATAATTCAGATGTAACTTTTTTATGCAATAAAAATAAAGACATGACCTTCACTCCGACTGAACGTAACTTCTTTGTGTGTACAGTTGCACTCACAAACTCGATCAGAACGGACATCGTTGGCCGTCTTTAAAACTCATGGTCGTCTTCGACCTGTAATTAAGTAAGCACTTTGCATGCCAATTCTTTTTAAGATTAATATTAATAATTTTTTATTATTATTTTCAAATGTTTAAATTAAAACCTATTTTCATCTATAAAGAGTATTTAATTTTACCTGCACTATTACTGCTCCTCTATATGGTTTAAATAAAAATAAGTTTTGCCACAAAATGAATCGCAGTTTTGCACCAATATCGATCAAAACAACTTTTTAGCCTCCTAGATTGTCAACAACTCCTGATTTTTGGTTTAATTTTGGATGGCACTAATCTTGCTTAAAACTCAATAACAAAAAACGCGTCGAATTGGCGCATTTTCTTAGCCTGATTTTCTGAACTTATGCCAAAACTCAAAATAGCTCTTATCGATGATGATCATGCGCGAGCCGACTATATAAAAAATAGTTTGCTTGAAAATGACTTTGAAGTGGTGGCCTGCCTTACTTTGGATCACTTGAATATTTTTCGTCTTGAAGATTTACAAGCCGATGTCATCTTGCTCGACATGGATCATCCCCATCGTGACATTATTGAAAGTTGTGTGAGTAGCTATGACCTACCAACTGTTCTATTCACTAAAAATTCAGATAAAGACACCATCAAACAAGCCATCGATGCAGGTGTAACTGCTTATATTGTAGATGGCATAGATCCTACCCGCTTACATACCATTTTAGAAATCTCGATCGAGCAATATAAAAAGCACAAAAAACTCGAAGGTGATTTAAAAGAAGCTCAAACCAAACTTGCTGACCGTAAGGATGTTGAGAAAGCTAAAGTTCTACTCATGCAACTGCATGGCTTACCTGAAGAAACTGCATTTCAACTTCTTAGAAAAAATGCCATGAGCCACCGGATCACGATTGGAGAAATGGCACGCCGTTTACTTGACGCTCAAAAACTACTAAATGATCAACTAAAGGACGAATAAATGAGCACATTAGAAAAGACTCAATTGCAACTCGGCTATATTCCTTTACTTGATTGTCTTGCATTGCTTTGGGCAAAACAGCAAGGTTTTTTCGAAGAAGTCGGTTTAGATGTTACTTTAGTTAAAGAAGCATCATGGGCAAGTCTTCGAGACCGTTTAGCTTTTGGTTTATTAGATGCTGCACATTGTTTATCGGCCATGCTGCCTGCAGCAGCTGTGGGTGCAGACCAAATTGGTATTGCACTGCAAACCCCTCTTATTTTAAGTAAAAACCGTGCTTTTATAAGCTTAAGCCAAAAATTAACTCATCAACTGGCTATTCAAGAAAACGATAATGCACAAACTACTGCCCAAAAAGTGACGAGCTATATTGAAGCAGATCATTCTTTGTCCTTAGCTCATGTATTTAAACATTCAATTCATCATTATTGTTTAAGAGAATGGCTTGCTTTGGCAGACTCAAAAATAGCTCAAACACTTAAGCTCAAAGCCCTTCCACCACCGTATATGGTCGAAGCTTTAGATAATCATGTCATTGATGGTTTTTGTGTAGGAGAACCGTGGAATACACAGGGCGAACTTTTAGGCTTAAGTAAAATCGTATGTTCAAGTCAAGACATTATTCCCAATGTGCCAGATAAAGTTCTTGCAGTAACTCAAGAATGGGCTGAACAACATCCTCAAACTTTAATTGCACTCACCACAGCAATTATAAAAGCTCAAAAGGAATTGAGTGATTTGAAAGACTTTTCACCTGTCTTAAAGTTGTTGGTCGATTTTGGAATTGTCCGCTTTCACTGTTCTGAAGAAGTACATGTAGATAAATACTATATGATTCAAAATATTGTAAAAAACTTAGTTGAAGAAAATGCTGCCCCACAACCTGAAGATTTCCATTGGCTATTTGAACAAATGCAAAAGTGGGATGAACTTCAAATTGACCAAGCACAAATCACAAGCTTGGGAGCTCAATGTATTAATCTTGAGGCTTATGAACAAGCCAAACAGCTATATTCTTCATAAGCTATCCAAGAGTCAAATCATCATAAAAAAAAGCTGTCTTTTTTAAAAAAGACAGCTTGAAAGACCCATAAGACAAATGCGTTATACGCATTACTATATTTAAAGGCCACAACCCATCCATTAAATATAGCTCTTATGGTTTTGATCATAACCAACTAAAACTTATCATTTTCAGACATTTCCATATCAATAACTGACAATTCATTACTTTTGCATCCTTTTCATAATTTCGACGAACAACCAGAACTCCCCTAGATATCTGTGCATAATTTTGTTAACTTGATTATGTTACAAATTCAAAAATATATTTTGAGTTGATAAATTGGGGGATGAAATAATGAGAGATATCTCACACCGCGAAGTTTATGCGCTGGTTGATATTAACAATTGTTATGTCAGCTGTGAGCGACTTTTCAACCCCAAACTCATTGATAAACCTGTAGTTGTTTTATCCAATAACGATGGTTGTGTGGTATCACGTAGTGAAGAAGCAAAACTCTTAGGTATTAAGATGGGAGTACCGTGGTTTCAAATTGAGAAAGATGCCGTGCAAGCTGGTGTTCAAGTCTATTCAAGCAATTACACTTTATATGCCGAGATGTCTCGTCGTTTTTTTGCTGTTCTCGGTGAATTTTTCTCTCCAGATGATATAGAAGCTTACTCTATAGATGAGTGCTTTATTCATCTCACTCCTTACCTTCAATCTATTGATATATCTGACTACTGCTTTAAGGTGAAAGAGACTCTCCTCCAATGGTTAGGTCTACCTTGTTGTATTGGAATTGGATATTCAAAAACACAAGCAAAACTTGCCAATCATTTTGCTAAGAAAATTAAAAGTTTTAAGGGAATCTGTAATTTCATCACCTTAGATCCATTAATTATGGAAGACCTCATGCAACAGACATCGGTCAAAGAAGTATGGGGAATTGGTTATCAACTGGTCAAACAACTACAAAGTTATGAAGTATATTCATGCCTAGACTTAACTTTTGCCAATGAACACCATATGGCAAAGGCATTTTCTGTGGTCATGGCACGCACTATTCGTGAGCTAAAAGGCCAATCATGTATTGAACTTGATGATCCTAGTATTCCAACTAAACGGATTTTAGCGTCACGAAGTTTTGCTCAAGCTTTATCCAGTATCGAGATTATTAAACAAGCACTTATTTTTCATCTTAATCGAGCGCATCGCCGCTTAATGAAACAAGAACAATTGTGTGCCTGTATTCAAGTCATGCTTTATGAGAAAACCGATAAGCCACCTTATAAAAAAGCCACTTCTCAGGCCATTGGTCTTCACTATGCAACAGATGATTTATGCATAATCACGAAAGCAGCAATGCATCAAATTGATGTTTTATATAAAGAAAATAAAAGTTATATAAAAATTGGAGTATTATTTTGTGGTCTACACGCGCGTCAACAACATATTGATGATTTATGGCAACCTTTGGAACTTATTCATCAAAGACAACAATTAATGGAAACTTTAGGTACAGTTCGTAAGCGTTTTGGTAGTCATTATTTACAAGTCGGATATCACTCGCGTAACCCATCTTGGCAAATGAAACAATGCCATCGCTCAAAAAACTACCTAACTCGCTGGAATGAAATGTTAACAATTGAAGATGCCCATACCGTCGTTACACAAAATACATGAACTGTTTTTGTCAATTCGGTTTAAAATGAGCCTTGTTAAATTACTTGAAATTTTGTCATTTTTTAACATTGCTAATTCGTCGCAAAATTTACAATATATAAGCCGAATTTGGTGTACCCTTTCTGCGACAATTAAAAGAAATTATAAAAAACTTGTAGAAACATATGCCATAATAAGCAAACTTTGCAGACATCTTGCAAAGACTATTTGCAACTTTAGAGCTGGAGCAATCTGAATGAGTTCGACCATTTTGGTAATTCATGGACCGAATTTGAATTTGCTGGGAAAACGCGAACCAGAAGTATATGGTCATCTTACCCTAGACAATATCAACCAACAACTTATTGCTCAAGCTAAACAAGCCTCTATTACACTCGATACTTTTCAAAGCAATTGGGAAGGTGCCATTGTTGACCGCATTCATCAGGCACAAACAGAAGGCGTAAAACTTATTATTATTAACCCTGCTGCTCTTACTCATACCTCAGTTGCTTTACGTGATGCTCTACTTGGCGTTGCCATTCCATTTATTGAAGTGCATTTGTCAAATGTTCACGCACGTGAAGCGTTTAGACACCACTCTTATTTATCAGACAAAGCAATTGGCGTGATTTGTGGTCTAGGTGCAAAAGGTTATAGCTTTGCACTCGATTACGCCATTGAAAAAATTCAACCATCTAACCCAAACTAGTTCAGGAATAGTCGCCCATGGATATCCGCAAAATTAAAAAACTCATCGATTTAATGATTGAGTCTGACTTGCAAGCGATTGAAGTTAAAGAAGGTGATCAATCAATCGCTTTAACTCGTCGTAATCCTGTCGTTGCTGCGGCTGGTGTAGCACTTCCAGCAGCTCCTGTTGCTGAAGCACCTGTTGCAAAAACCCCACGTGGAGCAGTTGAAACTTCTCCTATGGTTGGTGTGTTCTATGCTGCTCCAAGCCCAGGTGAAGCACCATTTGTTAAAGTAGGTCAAACTGTATCTGCTGGTGAGACTTTGGGTATTATCGAAGCAATGAAAATCATGAACCCGATTGAAGCAACTCAAAGCGGCGTGATTGAAGAAATTTTAGTGAAAAATGGTGATGTGATCCAATTCGGTCAACCTTTATTCCGTTATCGCGCGTAATACCCCGGGGACAACTATGTTGCAAAAAGTTTTAATTGCAAACCGTGGTGAAATCGCTTTACGAATTACCCGGGCTTGCAAAACATTAGGAATCAAAACTGTCGGTATCTATTCAGATGCAGATAAAGATTTGATGCATTTACGTTTCGTTGATGAAGCAGTATGTATTGGTCCGGGTGCAAGTAGTGACAGCTATTTAAACATCCCAGCAATTATTACTGCTGCAGAAATTACTGGTGCTGATGCAATTCACCCAGGCTATGGCTTTCTTTCAGAAAATGCTGAGTTTGCCGAAATTGTAGAAAGCTCGGGTTTCACATTCATTGGCCCTCGCCCAGAACATATTCGTTTAATGGGTAACAAGGTTTCTGCAATTGTTGCAATGAAAAAAGCTGGTGTACCTACAGTACCTGGTTGCGACCATGCTGTAACTATCCACAACGCTTTAGCAGAAGCTAAAGAAATCGGTTTCCCGCTCATTGTTAAAGCGGCAGCTGGTGGTGGTGGCCGTGGTATGCGTATTGTTGAGCGCGTAGATACATTACTTGAGTCAGTTCAAGCGGCTCAACGTGATGCAGAAATGTGGTTCGGTGATGACACCGTATACATGGAACGCTTCTTACAAAAACCTCGCCATGTCGAAGTTCAAGTTTTAGGTGATGGTAATGGTCATGCAATTCATTTATATGATCGCGACTGTTCATTACAACGTCGTCATCAAAAAGTTTTAGAAGAAGCCCCTGCTCCAAATCTACCAGAAAAAGCACGTGCTGATATTTTAGAAGCTTGTGTTAACGCATGTCAGTTAATGCAATATCGTGGTGCTGGTACATTTGAGTTCTTGTTCGAAGATGGTGAATTCTTCTTTATCGAAATGAACACTCGTGTTCAGGTTGAGCACCCTGTAACTGAAATGGTTACTGGTGTTGATATCATTGAGCAACAATTACGTATTGCAGCTGGTTTAGGTCTAGAGCTTCAACAAAAAGATATTGAAGTTCGTGGTCATGCTATTGAATGTCGTATTAATGCAGAAGATCCAACAACTTTCTTACCTTCACCAGGTAAAATTGAGAGCTTCTATGCGCCAGGCGGTGCAGGTATTCGTTTAGATTCTCATATCTATCCTGGATATAGTATTCCTCCATACTACGACTCAATGATTGCAAAATTAATTTCTCATGGTAAAGATCGCGAAACTTCGCTTGCTCGTATGCGTCAAGCGTTAGACGAAATGATTCTTACTGGAATTAAAACCAACATTCCTTTGCATAAAGATCTTATCTTGCAAGACAAAAGCTTCTGTGAACAGGCAATGGACATCCATTACCTTGAAAAGCACTTGTTGAAACAATTGGAAGAAAAGAAGAAAGCTGAAACTGCATAACATGCATAATAAAAAAGCCTCTTAAATAAGAGGCTTTTTTATATCTATTTAGATTTATGGCAACATTCGACGTAAAGTTGCAAAACATTGCTCACCTTTGGCAGTTGAGCAGAAATTAATAGTATGGTCATTTTTCCACTGCACAAAATATTGGGAAACATCACCAGTCTGATCTTGCTGCTGACCAGAGCAATCTACTTTATTATTATCAAACTTAATCTGCATAACTAAAGCAGATAACTGCTCTTTAGGGTCATCAGATGGCTGATATTCATAAATACCATATGACCATTCCTCACCACTTTTGATCACTACATCATTACTACTGCGGAAGTTATAGTACTCTACACATTTCTTATTATTTGGAATCTCCATTCCCCATAATCCCATAATCTCAGGACGCGTAACAATACGTATAGCATTAGGATTACTTGCAGTTCGAACAGGCTGTTCAGCAGGCTTTTGCGTTGCTGTTTCAGCCATAGCAAAACCAGAAAAAGCTAATAATAATCCCATAATATAAATATTTTTCATAGATTTATTAATCATTAAACGCATGAGTTTAAGTTAGCACATTTTTTTAGAAAAACATTGCTTCATAACCATATAAAAACAATATTTTTCAACCGTAACGAATAGATACTTTCCATAAAACAATTTAGCCGCTTAACCACGTAATGTTAACAATGTTAGTGATGTTTCGATTAAGAAGCTGGCTTTTCAATTTGTTTAGGTAACCAAAATACAAAACATAAACCGAATAGCACAACGAGCGCAGCAATCATAAAAATATGCTCACCCGTCAGAGTTTTCCAATAATGACCCGCTAAAATACTTCCAAATGCCACTCCCAATCCCCACATGGTACTGTATAAAGCCTGTCCACGACCTTGTTGTCCTATTGAAAAGTTTTGGAAAATAAGCCGCATTGCAATAAGGTGAAATAGGCCAAAACTAAAAGCATGCAAACATTGTGCAAATAGCTGACCTATAAAATAATGAGAAAAGAGAGCGACTAGCAACCAACGTATGCTGGTTAAAACCAAACATATGGCAACAAGACTACGCCAAGAAAAATATTTGAAGAAAGTAGCCGCACATGCAAACATTATGATTTCAGAGACAACCCCCATTGCCCATAAGAAGCCAATTTCAGTCGTACTGTAATTTAAAGATTTTAGAAAGTTACTATAAAAACTATAAAAAGGCGCATGCGAAAAAAGGAGAATAAATTCGATTGTAAAAAAAGCAGCAACTTCAGGACGCTTTAACACAGGTAATAAAGGCTCTAAATGCTTTTGAGAAGTTGGAGCTCCCTCAGGCTCACGAATCGTAAAAGCCCAAATAAAAGCAAGTGAAGCTATAACAAGCAATAAAATAGGCAGCATAGAAATTGGAATAATTTCTAAAATGGCACCTATAGTAAATACACCTACAATAAATCCAACTGATCCCCATTTTCGAATCTTCCCATAGAGTTTTGCTCTTTGATCACCTAACCAAAATAAGGTTACCCCCTCAAACTGAGCTAAAATTGCATTTTGGAAAAAACTAAAAATAAGCATGAGTAAAGCGACAGATTGAAAGGTATTAGGAACTATAAAAATAGCCAACCATATACAGGCCTCCATCCAAGTTGCCAGTCGCACCAAAAGCATTCTTTTACCAGATTTATCTGCGATCCACCCCCAAACTAAAGGTGCAAAAAATCGTGTCACAATCGCAATAGATGATAAAATGCCTATTTGTTGATAATTAAACCCTTGATCTTGAAGATATAAATTCCAATACGGCATGAATGTACCAACAATGGAATAATAGAAAAAGTAGAATCCACCAAGTCTGGTTTGGATTGTAAGTGATGGGAGCAAGTGATAAACCTTTGTATTTTCAATAGGTTAAAATTTTAGATGGTTGCATATGTATATCTACATTTACCCTCACTTGTAGTTCAACAGTCTACAAACTTAATCTTAAACATTTTGTAGACTGTACATTAGTTAGACAAAGTAGATATCAACTTACCGACCGTCGCAATTCTATCATTTACATAAAAAACTCATAGCGTTATTCATAATAGAAAATATGGAATTACAAGATTTTCATTTAATAAATATTGATTAAATTTTGTCTTAATTTTCATAAATAAGTGTTTGTCCATCATCGGGTACTTGTACACGGTCAACTGCATTCATTTCATGCAGAATTTGCTTTATTTCATCTCGTTTTACTGGACAATGATTTAATGCTTCAAGATGATTAGCAATAATATATTTAGGCGAAAGCTCAATAAATTCGCGCACTTCTTCTTTCGACATAAGAATCGGCTGCCCCACATCCATTTGCGCTTGTCCCGCAGCAACTACCGCAATATCAGGTCGAAATTTAAGTAAGGCATTTTTAACATCATGAGTAAGTACGGTATCACCACTAATATATAAAGAAGGTTCATTTGGCAATTCTAAATAGAAGCCACAACCATTCGCCATCAATTTACTAATCCAGCCATGCCCATGGTGCGCCGGTATCGCGACCAATCTTCCACCTAAAAACTCGATTTCTTTCCAGTAATCAATACCTGCCTGAACATTTATCCCATATTTAGATAAATACGACACATCATTTTGAAAGGAATAAACAGGAATTTGCTTTTGAATAAGAAAATCCTCACCCTTTTGATCTAGATGATCAGTATGTTGAAATGCTTTGATTCCAAAAGTTTGGCTATGAGTAATTAAACAATGGGTAACTTTGTTTAATAATTCTTGGGCATTCAAAGGTAGATCAACTAAAGGATTCTTTTTAGCCTTAAAGCGGAGGTATGAAAAAGCAGGAAGCGAACCTTTATCACCCAACATCGGATCAATTAAAATAAAATAAGGGCCAGCTTCAATAATAAAAGTAGCACTTCGCAAATGATGAATTTTCATAGCTATATAAATTATTTAATTATATAAAATGCAATTATAAACTATTAGGTTAGTAGAAATTTAATAGCTGTTAAGTTATTTCTATTAGTCGTTTGATCAATCTATTGCTTAAGCCATCCATCATAAAGATATCTGAATATCTTTTTGCCTTAACTGACTATAGTCAATCTTATCCAATTTTCATAAAAATCATGATAACAAAACCTTATATCAACCATCTAATCTATTTATTTAAAAAAGCCTTTCTTACAAGTGCTTAGATATACAAAACACCCTCATCCCTTAATTATTTTAAAATTTAAGAATAAAGTAGATATACTTCACACCAAAGTTTGTTTGATACTCCTCAACATGCCTCATACCCCTAGCTTTTGGCGTAGTCTTTTTCGTCTTGTGCATATTTATGCTGGTATTTTTATTGCCCCATTTATATTCATTGCGGCATTTACAGGTCTTCTATATGCAATTACTCCTCAGATAGAACAATCTATCTATAAAGATACATTGTATGTTCAGCCTTTAAATAAAGATCCCTACTCACTAAGCCAACAGGTTGAGACAGCAAAAAAAGTGATGCCCGAATCTGCACAAATTACAGAAGTTAGGCCAGCTCCAAGCTCCACACAAACAACACGAGTTATTTTTTCTGACAAGGCTCATCATTTAAATAATGAAGCTGTTTTTGTAGACCCTTATACACTCTCTATAAAAGGTCAACTTGCAGTATATGGGACCAGTGGGGTACTTCCATTTCGTACATTCTTAGATCAATTACATAGTAATTTATTATTAGGGAAATGGGGTCGTTTTTATAGTGAGCTTGCAGCAAGCTGGCTGGGCATTTTAACCCTAACGGGCCTATATAGTTGGTGGAAGCGTCGTCAAAATTTTAAAATCAGACAAACATCTAAAAATCGTTTATTAAAATGGCATAGTTCTATCGGCTTGACCCTATTACCACTTTTATTGTTCATTTCGATTACTGGTCTTACATGGTCCCAATGGGCTGGTGATAATATTCGTATCGCTCGTCAATGGTTAAATTGGCAAACACCAACATTAGCCACAACTTTAAATAATGCTCCATTACCCCAAATGTCTCGTGATGAGCATAAAGAACATCATGGTATGGTCATGGAAACTTCGGATTTAGAAATCATACCAACTGAATTCGACTCTGCATTAGCAATTGCTAGAGCAAATGGAATTCATTCAGCCCAAATACAAATCAAACCACCAGTTGATGCAAATCAGGCTTGGACTGTTACTGAACTAAAGCGCAAATGGCCAACTCAAGCGGACAGTGTAGCGATTGATGTACATCAACACAAAGTCATCGACAAACTAGCTTTTAAAGATTACTCGTTATTTGCAAAACTTACACGCTGGGGGGTCGATGCTCATATTGGAGTGTTATTCGGTTGGATCAATCAATTGATACTCGCCTTATATGCTCTTGGGCTATGTATCATGATTATTTACGCATATAAAGCTTGGTTTAAAACATCTAATTTAAAACTTACGACTAGCCATTTTGTTCGCCAAACTTTATTGGTCTGGAAGCGTGCAACTAATCAACAAAAAATATTAACTATACTTACTTTTACTATTTTAGGAATTAGTTTGCCTATTTTCGGATTTAGCTTATTAATCACACTGTTTATATTGCTAATACGAAAACAAAGCTCTCTACAAACTAAATAAGATTCTTAACAAACATACACTTACCAACTCACCATCTGCTTACTTTAAGTGAATAGTGAGTTGGTAAATAATTAATAGGTCACTGTAACAACTATGCTATCTGAATAGTTACCGGGCGTACTTGAAATAGCTGTTCCTTGTGGAATTATTCCGTATACATTTGAAATTTGACTAGTGCCAGATCCTGTCTTTGACACTCCACCAGAACCACCCACCGCTGTTGTACCACCTGTAGCATCCCACACTGTACCATAAGCAGAATCTTTGTATAACTGATAAGGAATATATTGACTGCTTCCATTGGTCATACGTCTAAATCCACCGCTTATACGGTTATTGCCGTCACCCAAATAAATGCTATAAGGTGTTCCATTGTTGCAAGTTGCATTAATCGCACCTTGAGCCGTGTAGTCACGACTTGTTGTACCAATATCACTAATATTGCCAAAATCGACATTTGATGTTGAATCTAGCTGACAGAAACTTGGTACTACATAGTTAGCTGTAATCGTCATATTACCCGAGTCCCAGCCACCACCACTATCACCCTCACATACACTGCTCGAATTTGCTTGCATGTCCCAAAATACTTGAATGGAGCCAATATAAGTCCCTACCGGATAGGCTGTTAAAGAGCCCGATCTTGCTGGAACTTTAACACTTACTGAGTAACTAATAATATTACTCGGTGCCACCGTAGTAACAGGACCATACCAAACATTTGAAGTTTGATTTGTAGTAGAAGAACCTGCTCCACCTACAGTTGCAATAACCGTATAAGGTAATGAAACATTACTATTTGAAGTAGTTGCACCAGTAAATACCGTTTTCATGCACATATATTTTGATATTTGAGCAGTAGTTCCACCGTTCGTACAGCGAATAGTTCCTGTATAAGTAATGGTAGCGTCACTATTAATCGTTGCTGCTGTATAATTATAAGTACTATTTGTGATTCCAGTTACCGTACAGGCAGCATGTGCTGAACTAAAAAAAGCATAAAGTACAAATAACAATAAACTAGCTAAAACATACTTTAAAGTAGATGAAAACTTTTTGGCTAGCATGTAGGAACTATGACTTACAATACTTATTGACATACATAAGGCCCCAATTTTTTAGCACTGTATTGCTGACTTTCGTAAGTGAAATTAACTTGACATGAACCATGATCAAGAAGGTCTATTTCAAGTTTATTTTGCTTTAATAGGTTTGGAACGAAGACCTCACCATCATAGCCCACTACGGCATCTTGTTGTCCATTAATTCGGACGCTATAACCCGGTAACAATGGCGAGTTATTTTTATCTACAACTTTGACTAATCCTGAAACAACTCGATGAGCACCAAAGTCAACTAAAGTTCCTTGGCGATAGCCCACAAGTGCTGTTCGATTGGTCGTTGTCACATCCCATTCGAGTGGTAAATAAGATGGGTCTAGATAGATATGATGAGATTGATACGGTCTTAAATTCGCAATTAAGAATCTTCCTGACTTATCTGTCTCTCCTAAATTTACTCCACCATTTATAATTTGGCTTTTCGGTCCAGCATTGGTGACAACAGCATAACCATCTCCAATTTCATTGGCCGCAAATATACGGCCTGCTGCTGCAACTAAAGATCCTGTCGCTGAAAGTGCAACTTGGTCATTATCTCCAATTCGGTTATAGCGACCTGTCAGGTACGCAGCCCGTGCTCGATAAGATCCATAGACCGATGCATTGTTAGCATGTGCATCTTGATCCCGCTCAACATAACCACCCCATCCGAATGAACCAATTTGCGGATCTGTAAATCCATTGATTTCTTGTCTGTAGGTTGTTTTACCACTGTCATTAGATACACTTGTAATTGCATTGACTCTGCTAGATGGCGTATAGCGCAGCGCAAAGTAAATGCCATAGTCCTTATGGTTTTCATAGTCTTTATAAGCTGAACTATAAAAGCCCCAGTTCTTGTTTAAACTTCCGCTTAAGTTAGCAGACAGTAACTTATATGAGTTATCACTGTATTTAATCTGGTTATAGCCGACATAAACACCATAACCCGGATAGAAGTTATAATTAATCCCTACCCTAATAATCTCGTCTGCCAGCGCGCTGTGGTTTAAATAGTTTTGTGATTCAGCATTAATCTGATTTTCTTTTAAATATCGAATTTGCGACACCCGTGCCAAGTCAAAATAGTTATCGAATACTTTACGGTAACTGGTATTAAACGAAATATTTTTGCTAATTCGCCCTTCTAAACCAAGCAGAGCCGAATAGCCGTTTTCATCTTTATACTGACTTGCAGCAATGTCGGCATTAATCACCCCAACACCAAACAGGTTCTTGGCAAAGCCCGTTCCCACGTTGGAAAGACCATCTGTGGAAGCTTCTGCACCACCACTTAAAGTCAGTGAGTTGCTATAACCATAACGAATTGCACCAGAGGCAAAGGTGGCATCATCATAATCATTTGAGTACAGTCCGTAGTTGTAGCGCGGAACCCCAACATCGACTGAAAACTCATTTATACCTTTTGCCAAAATCTTCGATGAAAAGTAATAAGGTTTCTTAGTAATGGTTTGCTGACCTGTTGCATCGGTAGTGACTAGTGTAACTTCATTCCCTGAAATAAACGGGAGCTGCTTCACATCAAATGGACCTGAAGGAACAAGGCCTGAATAAATCTTTTGCTGGTTAACATATAAGTCCAGTGTAGAAGGCAGCGCCGCTGAACCGGAAAACTGTGGCAGCGCCGAGGTAACAATATCACCACGCTGGGTATAGGCACTCGACCACTGCAAACCAGCCAGACGCACACTACTGCCCCAATCAGAACTATTGGAAATAAAATCACCTAGGGTATATATCCTGACTTTTTCAGGGTCTACATATTGCCACTTAGTTTCCAGTCGTACCCATTTTTCATGGCTATAGCTCGTTTCATTACTACCGTTATATAAAACGCCTGATGAAAAATTACCAAGCGCGCTGTTGAAAATCCCTTCTGCCGAACCTGAGAAAATACTCTCATCATTGGTAATGGTGTGATACATGCTGTAATTCAGAATTGCAGCATTTAATGGTTTCATTTTTAGTAAGTTGGTGTTTGTAGTCGGCTGACCAGTTAAGTCAACAGAATAATCACTCAGCATACTCGCAGGAACTTGTAAGTTTAGAGACTGCTCATTTTCCAGATACTTAAACTGGATTCCTTTCAGTTCGTTAATACATACCCATTGGCTGTCAGGGATATGTTCATCCATTTTCAGTCTTAAGGCTTTTAGGTCATGGACGCGTATATATAATTTTCTATCTTGGTCTTGATGTACCGATATTAAGTCGGTAGAAGTATTAGAATTGATAGAAATATTTAAAAATAGTTGTATATAGCCTTTATCAGAACCAGAGGTCTGAAAAGCGGAGTTTGTAACTTCCGGAATATTAGGCAAAGCGGCATTAGTGTTGTCTTGTAATGATTCAGCAAAAGCATGAACCGGCAAGTACATAACACACAAAGCACTTACGAGATATTTCATATGTGCCTCTTTAAAGAGATGCTGGCTTACCGTTAATATTCAATGAAATATTATATTTATGATCAGCTTGGAATTTAAAATCCGGGCTAATATTAAAGTTTCTTGACTTTCCAGAAAGAATATAACCATTTACGGTATTTACTTTAATCGGATAACTTTTATTAGAAGTAGTATCCACAAGTGTTAAATTATTTAAAAGCGCATGGCGATTGCCAACATTACTAATAGTAAGATAAGCATTGTTTTGTTCTTGCTGTATTGACCAACTCAGTTTTGTAATCGCATCTTTATTCACTACAAATACAGGTAATGATGAGCGAAGTAATACATTTACACCTTGAGATGCTTTACGACTATCGATAGGTTTTGGTAATTCATCAAGAATAATACGATAAGTTTTTTCACCAGAAATTGGTTCTGGCTTAATACGGACTACACGCAAATTATAAGAATCATTCGGTTTTAATTTTAAGAAAGGCGGACTAATTGCAATATCATCTGTTGGAATTAATTGATCTTGTCCAGCATTCTGAGTCCATTCAAATATACGTATTTGTAAATCAGCACTTTCATTTGACTGGTTATATAAACTAATTGAGGACGCAGATTGATCACTCAATATTTCAACATTCACAGGAGAAAGACGTATTGAGGCAGCATTTAACACACTAGGCAAAAATAACAATAAACTTGTAGCAACAAAGATATTTTTTTTCATAACTTGCCCAGAATTACTTTTCTCAAATTAAGCTAGAGCTAGCTCTTACAAAAGAGCTAGCGACAACAATGAACAGAACTTATTTAAAAATTAATAAGTCACAGTCACAGTTACTGTATCAACATAGCTACCAGCACTTGGCAAAACTGAACCAGCAGGGATACGGCCATATACGTTCACTGTTTGTACTGAACCAGTACCAGTTCCGCTATAAGCTGTTGTTGCAATACCAATTGCTGTTGCACGGTTAGTATCAGAGAAAAGGTTATAAGGGATATATTCGTTACTTGTTGCTCCGCCAATCATACGGCGTTGAGTAGTCTGAGCATTTTTACCTGCGTCAAACGCCAGCGTCCATGGCACAGTGTTGTTACAAAGGACTTTAATTGCTGTACCACCTGTCGTTGTGGTATCTGCATCTACATTGCTCGCAAGAGAACTTAAAGTACCGAAGTCTAAGATTGCATTTGCAGTTGTGCCTGTAGCTGAAGTATTAAGTACACAGCTATTCGTAATAGTGGCTTTAACAGTTAATGTACCAGTAGCCGTTGCAGCATTTGCGGCGGTGATAGACATTAAACCCATAGCAATTGCAGATAAACCGATGAGAGATTTTTTCATGATTGAAAACCTTTTTACATTACGCCAATAAGAATTAATAGATGTAAAAACTAGCCTTCCCCAATCCAATCACTAGCTTCTTTGACTGTTTTTTCAAAGCGTCTTTTTTTTTACTCTACTGTGCCCGCATCATACAAAAAAACAACAAAAATACAGCTATTCATTTCATTTTAAATATCTATTAACAAGTTAAATTTCGATGGATATCTCAATTATGAGTATTTATATGGTATATACCACTTTTTAAAGAAATTTCCGGTAATTTTATTCAATTTTTTTATTAGTTTTATTAAAAAATCATAAAAATTCACTAGTTAAATTTTACCATCATTTTTTATATTTTATTATTTTTAGAACTAATCCTAGATTAAAAGATTAAAAAATAGACATATTTATAATTCTATATATTTTAAATGAATAAGAAATTAAAATTTAATGAATAAGAATTCTAAGAGTTTAGAACATACTTTGATTGATTTCCTTAACTTTAGAACAAGAGAAAACTATTTATAAAGAAAGAAATACTTGCTTAAGTATTTCTGAATACCAAATGAAAAATGAACCCCAACACACCACCTACCATCGCAAAGCTAAGTTGAACATAAGCCTTTCCGTACCAAGCCAACTTATTAAATTGATAATTTTCACTATATTCATCAATGATCAAAATATTTTTTATGTCCCAAGTATGAAATCCTTTAGGTCTTACTGCAAAAAAATCAAGAATAGGTGTGAAGCCTAAAATAAATAAAATACCTAACAAGGGATAGACAATACTTCCTGGAAAAATAGGTTTCTTTTTTTGTTCCATAGCATCAAAAATGATAGCAACTGCAACTAGACAAGATTCAACTAAAGCAACTTTTTTAAAAGTTTCAAAATCATAACCTAGATAAAACATTAAAACTAATAAAAATACATCAGTAAAAAAAACAGAAATTGTTAATAATTTCCAGCTCATCCCAATTCCCTACTTAATTTTTAGAGTGCTATATAGTTGTAATAAGATCGGTCTAAAATACTATATCAATCTACAAATATTACCAAAAAACAAATCTAAAAAATATCAGATCAACAAGTCAAAATTTACACTTATGATCAAATTACAAGCAAACAAGGCTCTAAGAGCCTAGCTAAATATTTAAGAAAACAGCAATAAGCATAAAAAACTATTTTTTATAATATTAAAGCTCGGTTTAAAAAAATTTATTTCTGTAATTATTCACATATTTAAAATTAATAAACGCTCATATTAAAAGTATAATATATAAATATTATTAAAATTATTCCTAATCTAAAACTTAATAATATCTAAAATATCCAAATTTAAAAAAATGAGTAAATAGTGCTCTGGGCATATAAGAATATTAAACTTTTTAATCTTAAGCATCATCGACTACTTTTGACCTCCACGTCATTGAAACTAACAATTCCATACTTGTAGTTTAAGTTTCTTCTTGGCAAGGTATCTACCAGTAAAACATTAGGAATTTGTTCACATATGGCGAGTCCAGCACAAATTATTCGACATAAATTTCTCAATACATTTTTTTCACGCCATTCTCTCTGGTTCTTATGTATTTTTACTGCACTTAGTATCACTTGGTTCAGAACTGTATATACCCCACATAGTATCTATTATTTTATTTCTGATACTTTACTCAATGGATTATGGGTGCTTACAGGTGTATTAAGTCTACTAGGCTTATATGATGTATTACAGAATAGGCACTCTATCTTAAGAAATTACCCGATCATGGGCCATTTTCGTTTTCTATTTGAAGACATACGTCCTGAAATTCGCCAATATTTCATTGAAGCCGACCAAGATGCACTACCCTTCTCGCGCATGCAAAGAAGTTTAGTTTATCAACGTGCTAAAAATGAAAATGCAGATAAACCTTTTGGTTCAATTATTAACGTATATCAAGAAGATTACCGATTTATTGTTCATTCAATTAGCCCATGTCCACCGGCAGACCCAAAGAGCTTTCGGATTCAAATTGGTAATAGCCAATGCCTTCAACCGTATAGCGCTTCTATTATGAATATTTCTGCCATGAGTTTCGGTAGTTTAAGTGCAAATGCAATACGCGCATTAAACAAAGGAGCACAATTAGGCGGGTTTTATCACGATACAGGTGAAGGTAGCCTCAGTCCTTATCATTTAGAAAATGGTGGTGATATTGTTTGGCAAATTGCCAGTGGCTATTTTGGTTGCCGTACTTTAGATGGAAAATTTGACGAGCAAAAATTTGCTAAACAATCTCAACTACCACAAATCAAGATGATTGAGTTAAAGCTTTCACAAGGTGCTAAACCCGGGCATGGCGGCATTTTACCTAAGCATAAAATTACTGCTGAAATTGCCGAAATTCGTGGTGTCTCACGGGATCACGATTGTATTTCTCCAGCAAAACATTCAAGTTTTTCTACACCAATTGAAATGATGCACTTTTTGCAAAAGTTACGCACTTTATCTGGCGGCAAACCTGTTGGTTTTAAACTGTGTATTGGGCAACCTTGGCAATTTATGAGCATTGTGAAAGCAATGCTTGAAACCAAAATTGTTCCTGATTTTATTGTAGTAGATGGCTCTGAAGGTGGAACTGGCGCAGCGCCAATTGAGTTTAGTGATTATATTGGAACACCGTTACGTGAAGGCCTACGTTTTGTACATAATACACTTGTAGGTGCAGGGTTAAGAGACCAAGTTAAAATTGGTGCAAGTGGTAAAATTATTAGTGCATTTGATATTGCTAGCACATTTGCATTAGGTGCAGATTGGGTCAATTCAGCACGAGGATTCATGTTCGCAGTTGGATGTATTCAAGCTCAAAGTTGCCATACGAATCAGTGTCCTGTAGGTGTAGCAACCCAAGATAAAGATCGCCAAAAAGCCTTACATGTGCCCACTAAAGCAGAACGTGTATTTAATTTTCATAAAAATACATTACATGCTTTATCTGAAATGATTGCTGCTGCTGGCTTACGCCATCCTTCGGATATTAAAGCCCACCATTTGGCACAACGTGTAAATGACCGTGAAATTAAGAATTATGCTCAATTGCACTTTTTCTTAAAAGATGGAGAGCTTTTACAATCTGAACTTAATAATGATGGTGATAATTTTTATTACCGAATGTGGAATATGGCTGATGCCAACCATTTTTAATTTATATTAACTTGATAATTTGAGCATCATAGTTAAGTGTGATGCTCTTTTCTATTTTAAACTTATATGTGATTTCTACTTAAATTAGTTTCTTATTTTAGTTTGTATTTAATGTATTTTTCACCTACTATAAAAGTATAAATAATACACATACTTTAATTTTATTAAATAAATATCCTCAAATTGTTATAACAAGAAGGTGTATTCTCATGTTAAAGAAAACATTCATTTCATCTTTTGTCGCATTGGCTGTAGGTTTAAGTAGCTATGCAGTTGCTTGTACACGTGCAGTTTATTTAGGCAATAATCAACATGTTATTACTGCTCGCTCGATGGACTGGAAGGTTGATACGGGTACAAATTTATGGATTTTGCCAAGTGGTGTTGCCCGTGATGGAAGTGCAGGATCTAAATCAATAAAATGGACTTCTAAGTATGGCAGCGTTATTGCAACCGGTTACGAAGTCTCTACGACCGATGGAATGAATGAGGCTGGTTTAGTTGCAAATGTATTATGGCTAGTTGAATCTCAATATCCCGATGTAAAAAAATCAAATAAACCACTGTTAAGTATTGCCGCTTGGGCACAATATGTACTTGATAATTTCGCAACCGTAGATGAAGCTGTTAAAGCCCTTGAGAAAGAACCTTATACAATTGTGACAGATAGCGTTCCAGGTGAAACGAGATTAACGACACTACATTTATCTATTTCAGATAAAACGGGTGATAGCGCAATTATTGAATACATTGGTGGCAAGCAAGTTATTCACCACAGCCGAAGTTATCAAATCATGACTAACTCACCTACTTTTGATAAACAATTGGCATTGGCAGAATATTGGAAACAAATTGGTGGTACCGTTATGCTTCCTGGTACAAACCGAGCTTCTGACCGTTTTGCTCGCGCTTCATTCTATATCAATGCAATTCCTAAAAATGATGATATGAAACAAGCGCAGGCTTCTGTCTTTAGCGTAATTCGTAATGCATCGGTTCCATACGGTTTAAACACACAAGAAGAGCCTAATATTTCATCGACTCGCTGGAGAACTGTTGCAGACCATAAACAGATGCTTTATTTTTTTGAGTCAGCCTTATCACCAAATGTATTTTGGGTTGACTTAAAGAAAATAAATTTTAAAGACGGTAAAACGCGAAGACTTGATCTTGGACCTGAGCAGAGCCATATCTATGCAGGTGACGCGACATCTGAATTTAAAGTTACGAAACCATTTGCTTTTTTAAGTCCAAAAACTCTTTAATGAGGGGTAAAATTTATCATCTTTAAGATAAATAATATTAAACGTGCTTTCTTGGAATTACATTATGAAAAAAGCCCTATTTTTATTAGGTACTTGTTTACTTACAGCAGCTTGTAGCACAACCTCGTATAAGTCTAATACCACGACAGCAACATCTGAGCTAAAAACAGCTGGTCAGCTTAATTGCTTACCTACAGAACTTTGTCCAAGCGTAAGCGTCCGCTGAACCCCACTTTTTCTAACTCATTAATACCGCGATAGTGTCCACTTAAATTTAAGTGGACACCTATTTATGGATTTAAAGACAGTTATAGACAGTGCACCAACGCTAAAAAAGCCCCGTCGAACCTTCACAGCTGAATTTAAACATCAACTTATTCAGCAATGCCAGCAGCCAGATACATCAGTGGCCAAGGTAGCAATGCAACATCAGATCAATGCCAATCTGCTACATAAATGGATTCGTCAGTCCAGATCAATGCCCCCTGCATTAAAAACCCCATCCATTCCACAGACTGACTTTCTTCCGGTCATTCTTCACCCGACTCCAGTCAAACAAGAAGCACCTCTACCACCTGTGCCAGAGAAGAAAGCTGTCGCTCATATCAGGATTCCATTACATGAGGCACCAAGTTCCGCAAGGGATCAGATGATCGAGATCGACTGGCCGGTGGAGTCAGTAACTGAATTACTGTTGCTGATCCAGGGTTTGACTCAATGATTCGTATTGATGAGATCTGGTTGTCTACCCAGCCGATGGACATGCGTGCAGGGATGGATACAGCCATGGCTCAGGTGCTGAGAGCCTTTGGCTACATCAAACCGCATTGCGCTTACCTGTTCTGTAATAAGCGTGGCCATCGTATGAAAGTGCTGGTGCATGATGGACTGGGTATCTGGCTGTGTGCCCGGCGGCTGGAACAGGGGAAATTCCACTGGGCTAAAGTTCACCAGGGTGAAAGTATGGCGATCAGCCCGGAGCAGTTACAGGCACTGATCCAGGGTTTGCCCTGGCAAAGAATCGGACTGCAGCAAGTGGTAACAATGCTCTAAACCAGGCTCATCCATTCTGCTATTCTCCAAACGTTCTATTTCCTCTGCATCATGACCTCAGGCATACTGCGGTCATGAATACGCTGCCTGATTTAAGCCAACTGACCCATGAACAACTGCTGGAATTTACCAGACAGTTGGCGATGCAGCATCAGTCTCTGGCACAATCTAAACAACAACTGGAACAATCAAATCAGCAATTAGATGCCAGAGTTCAACATCTTGAAGTCACCAATCAGCAATTAGATTCTAAAGTTCAACATCTTTCTATTCTCAATCAAAAATACGAGCATGAGCTTGCACTATTTAAACAGCATAAATTCGGCAGTAAAAACGAACATCTAACCGCAAAACAAATCCATCTCTGGGATGAAGCGGTTGAAGAAGATATTGCAGCGGTTGATCTGGAACTGGAACGACTGAATGCAGATAAAACCAATGCAGCTGCACAGAAAGCCCCAGTCAACAAACCTAAACGTCGGCTGTTGCCAGATCATCTACACACCCTCCGTATTGAGCATGAACCTGAATCAACACAATGCAGTTGTGGCTGTACCTTGCGTCGTATCGGTGAAGATGTCAGTGAAAAACTGAATTTCAGACCGGCACAGTTCTATAAGGAACAGCATGTGCGTGGTAAATGGGTCTGTGATCAGTGTGACACTCTGACTCAGCAAGCGATGCCAGCCTATGTGATTGATAAAGGCATTGCTTCACCTGAATTGCTTAGCCATGTGCTGGTGTCAAAGTATGCCGATCATTTGCCTTTGTACCGTCAACGTCAAATCTTTCTACGCGCAGGTGTTGATCTGTCTAGATCAACGTTATCTGACTGGATTGGCCGCTGTGGGGTGGAACTGGAACCTCTGGCCAATGCCTTAAAACAGGTGGTACTGCAACAGCAGGTGATCCATGCAGATGAAACACCGGTGACGGTCATGCAGATGGGTGAAAATGAGAAAAAGCCCAAAAAAGGTTATGTCTGGGCCTATGCCAGCACACAGTACAATCCAGTTCAGGCAGTGATCTATGACTTTCAAGATAGCCGTTCTGGCCAGCATGCTGAAGACTTCCTGAAAGGCTGGCAGGGTCATTTGGTCTGTGATGATTACAGTGGTTATAAAGCACGCTTTAGATCAGGTCAGGTCATTGAGGTGGGCTGCATGGCACATGCACGTCGTAAATTCCATGAACTACATGTGACCAAGAAAAGTCAGGTCGCTGAACAGGCATTAGTGCTGATTCAGAAATTATATGCGATAGAAGCAGAATTAAGAAAAAAGACGGATGGTACAGCGGAAGACCGCTGCGAATACCGACAACAGCATAGTCAACCGGTCATGCAACAACTATATGAATGGCTCAACCAACATCAGCTGACGGTGCCATCGAGTTCTCCAACCGCCCGGGCGATCAATTACAGCCTAAAACGTTGGACTGCTTTAAGCCGCTATCTGGATGATGGCAATCTACCCATTGACAATAATTGGATAGAGAACCAAATGCGTCCCTGGGCCTTGGGGCGTAAGAACTGGCTATTTGCAGGTTCGCTGCGCAGTGGTCAACGAGCTGCCAATATCATGACTTTAATCCAGTCAGCAAAGCTGAATGGCTTGGATCCGTATGCCTATTTAAGTGATGTGCTGAAAAGGTTGCCAACACATAAAGTGCCCCAAATAGAAGAATTACTACCTCACCGCTGGAAACCTGAACCCCGTTAAAACTTGGCGATGGCGTTCAGCGGATGCTTACATAAATCCGAGAATTATCGTATGATTTAAAAAATTCAAAAGAATAAACGGTAGTCGACGCTTTTTATGCCTAAATACATCCGTAGCACCTTGATGATGACCACTCTCGTTTCGCTTTTGAGTGGTTGCCAAGTGGTCAGTGTGAAAAATCAATCACTGAACGTCACGATTACCAATGAGCGTGAGAGTATTTTAACGCGGGATAAGCTCAGTGAAGCGAGTCTAAACGTGCTGTCTATGACGGGTAGAGAAGCCAAAATCTGTTCAGAGCAACCTGAAGAATGTGTCAGCGAACTCAAACAGATTCCACAAATTCAGGATGAACAGCTCCTCTCTACTGCCAGCGAGCTGTATCTCGCTAAAGCACTTTCCTTAGAAAAATCATCTGCCTGTAAAGTCAGTATTTTAGCCAAGACACAGTCTGAAGAAAAACAGGCACTGCAAAAACAAAACTACCAAAGCTGCCTAGATCAACAACTCGGCATGCTGGATAAAAGCATTCGCTACAGTTATGCCTACATGTTTAACACCAAACGTGGCCCCCAAGACCGTATTTTTGATAACCGACAAGTCCAACTCCGTGACTTTTATAACCAAGCTATCGCTAAGCTTGTAAATAGTTATCGCTTACGCCATGGGCCATCTGAAGTCGGCAATCAAATAAAAGTGGGGCAAAGTATTTACCGCATAAATTATGACAACTACCCACTTTTAAAAAACCGTCAAGTTGAACAACTGATGTCAACTTACAATATGAACTTTTCAGGCCTACGCTCTATCACACGTCGCGATGGTTTTGGTTCAGAGTTTCTGATTGTCCTCCCACCCGAGCACAATGACACCTCACCAGAAAAAGCCAAATATATTGTCGATCCACTGCATTATCAGTACACCAATGGTCGTAATCCTAACATTCACAATGCCCGTTATTTAGCAGCGACTATTACCGCACAACCACGCTCTGCATCCAATATCGATGAGATCTTAAACAACCCTGAGTTTGAAATCTCAGCTTATGATCCCTATAAGTTTGAATCTGCGAAAATTGCAGGCAAAAGTTACCCTCTTGCTGCAAACTTTTCTGCGCCTTATGGCTTATGGTTGGCACAAAACAATTTAGGTAAAGCCGCGTATTTATCACTGATTGATCGTGATGCACGCCTCACTATGCCGCACCTATACATGCTTGAGCCGTACAACCCAAATAAAAAAGTGGTGGTGCTCGTTCACGGACTAGCCAGTAGTCCAGAGGCATGGATTCGTTTGACGAATGATGTCATGGGCGATCCCGTGCTACGTGAACACTATCAAGTCTGGCAAGTGTTCTACTCGACCAATATGCCAATTTTGGAAAGTCGTTTCCAAATCTATGCAATCATTCAACAAAGTTTTAATTTGGTCGATAGCAAAGCGCCTGCCAAAAAGGATGCCGTGCTAGTGGGTCATAGTATGGGCGGTATTATTGCGCGGCTTTTGGTAAGCGATGCTGACTTAACCCCTGCGGCAATGAAACTGCTACCCAATCGACGTGTGCAACAATTTAAAAATGATCCTCTGTTTAAATCGCGCCTCGACATTCAACCGATTCCAAATTTCAGTCGGGCCATTTTCTTAGCAGCGCCACATCGTGGGACAGAGTTTGCTGACCGCTGGTTTACCCTCGCGGCGCGTAAAGTCATTCGTCTACCAGGTGCATTTTTGGGGGCACTGACCGATGTTATACAAAGTAGTGACCCTGACCTACAAGAATTTATTAAAGATGTAGATAATGGACTCATACAAAATGGGCCAAGTGATCTCAGCAAGAACTCTAACTTCACTCGGTTAACTAAAAACGTCGTTCCATACAAAGGCATGAAATTCCACAGCATCATGGGGAATGCGACCAAAAGTGATGACATCAATATCATTACAGACGATGTCGTGCCTTATACGAGTGCCCATCTAGATGGTGCATTGTCTGAGAAGATTATTAAAGGTGGACATTCTATTCAAGAAACGCCTGAAGCTGTTCTTGAGTTACGTCGTATCCTACGGTTGCAGCTGACTGAACTCGGTCTGTATAAGCCTTAAATCTTAAAAAGCCTAAACAGATGTTTAGGCTTTTTTATTTTTGCTTTACACCTAATGCCTACAGCAATAATCACTTGGCTGTTTAACAACTGTTCGCTTTATAGATGATTTATTGTTTAGTCGTTTTCAATTTTGCTAAGATATTGCCATTCATACAATAGCTGTTCATAGCGCATAAATACACACGGTAAGCGGTGTCGCTCGGTCTATTTTTATATTGTGCATTTTCAAAGATTTAAGGATTTCACCTACATGAGCAATTCGGGAATCATAACTGATTTGTCCACACTCACACCCATGATGCAACAGTACATGGGCGTCAAAATGCAACATCCGCACTCTTTGATGTTCTATCGTATGGGTGACTTCTACGAGCTGTTCTTTGAAGATGCACACAAGGCCGCTAAACTTCTCGGGATTACCCTGACCCATCGTGGCAAAGCCAATGGTGAACCCATCCCTATGGCAGGTGTTCCTTACCATGCAGCTGAAGGCTACCTTGCTCGCTTGGTGAAAAAAGGCGAAACCGTCGTCATTTGCGAGCAAATTGGTGAGGTTACAGGTAAGGCCCCTGTTGAACGTGGCGTTGTCCGGATTATTACGTCCAAGCTTACTGGTTAAATGGAATGAAAAACAGAAAAATCAAGTTCGTGTAGATGTTCATTTAAGTAGTAGTTACAACTTCTATGATATTAATTCGTTAGTATTTGATATCGATGGAAAGCAGTTTAGTTATAAACCAGCTCAAGCTACTGAGAAAACGAATGTTAGTCGACTTGTTCCTAAGCACTCGACGACATACTTTATTATTCCAAGTCAATTCTTACAGGAATTTAAAAATGCTCAAAACATTAATGTTCTAGTTAAAACTGACAAAGGTATTATTGAGCGCAATATGTATTCTCCACAGAAACAATCTTCGGTCTATAAAAACTTCGTTGAGCTTTATCAGAGTTTAAAATAATCATCTGATTTAATTAACTGATGCACTCAATCTATTGACTAGATTGAGTGCATTACTTTTTTAATAATAAAAATGCTTTGGCTTTGCATGTAAAAAGGCTGGAATCAAACCTGTTAAAGCTGCACGTATATCTGCACGCTCATTAATTAATTGATGAGACCCTTCTTCAAGCATTAATAAGGTTTGAAGCCTAAACTTACGGCGAATAAACTCAATGTTATAACGCCAATCTACTGTTTGATCTAATGCACCTTGCGCCAACCAGACAGGAATACGACAAGCAGGTCGTTCTTCCATTTCCTGCATCCATTTCGACATTGCCAAAATCCAGTCCATCCCCATCATGCGTGGCTGCAATGGGTCTTTTAAACGAATAAAACGTAAAAATTCAGGATTATGATTATTACGTCTAAAGTGTCTTGGTACTTGGCGTTTAATGCGGCGAATAATGCCAAGTCCCACTGGATTATGCCACCATGCTGTTTTAGCTGGGCGAATTAAAGGTGAAAGTAATAAAACTCTGTCAACAATTGGATCTTGGCGTTTTTCTGCATACTCAAGCAAATGATGCATCCAAATTGCACCACCCGTACTTTGACCTATCCCTACCCAAGGTTTAGGTAACTGATCTGCATGTTTAACATATCGATAAACAGCCATCAGAACTTGTTGGTAATGATCAAAATTTTGAATACTTGCTGGTGAACCATTACTTAAACCATGACCAGGTAAGTCATAGGTAATTACACTAAAACCCTGTTCAAGTATTTCACGAATAATTGGCTGATATATTCCACTATGTTCAAGATAACCATGTAATAAACAGACAGTTCCTTGTACTTTGTCTAATTTAGGCTTAAAAACTTGAACATGCAGACGGAATAAAGGCATTTGGACATAGCCTTGCCAGTGATCACAGTCGAGTAAATGTAAACCGTATAATTTGCGATATGCTAAAAGTTCACGAGAAGGTTCTTCTAATGTATTTAAATTAAGAGGGCTTAAAACTTGCGGAGTGAGATCACGGTTAGGTACCGGTAAATCTAATTGTTTTAATACGGCAGGATTGAGAAATGGGATCTCAGACATTAAGGCACCTCTCGACAATCACTTGAACCAAATAGCATGTCACGAATTGTCGCAAGTAATTCATAATTTGCACGACGACTATGATCGTAGTTTTGTACACTCGGTTGCCAACGTGTAAGTGCTGTTGGCATTGGGGCAATAACAGGAATCGTTTCAATACCATTCAAAGCAAATAAGCGACGTGTACGCGGCATATGATATTCATCTGTGACTAACATTACCGTAGGAGCACCACCTTTCTTTTGAAGCAGTAACGAACTAAAACGAGTATTTTCACAAGTATTCATACTTTTTTGTTCTAATAACTTTGCATCGACCCCACGCTTTTTTAGCCATGTCTGCATATAGGGTGCCTCAACACCACTCAACACAATCGGGAGGTCATTTTGTTGCTCAACTTCTAACGTTTTTTCCAGTCTTAAACGTGTATAACTATTAACTACAATGTCTTTGCCATTTTTATCTAAAGTTAAACCACCACCTAACACCACAATTGCATAAGGTTCTGACATTTTTTTTGGTTGAGGTTGAAGTGTATTTTTACTGACATCTTCAACTTTCTGCTCAGGCTCGCTTACCGCTTTTTGATGCTCGGGTACTACAGGTTTTCTTGTCAAAAACTCTGTGTATTGTTCTGTAAGCGCTTTATTTTCTGAGCTGTTAATAAAAAGTGCTTCATCAATAGGACCACTTGTTTCATCAGCTGCATCTATTTCTGAGTTTTTAGCAACTAAAGGAACACTTACAGCTGAAGTTTCTTGCTCTTCTTCCATTTCTTGTTCTTTTTCTTCTAAAAGAATAATTTGCTGCAAAGCTTTATAGTTTTCTTGTATGTAGCCCAAATCTGCTGCTTTTTTCTCACGTAAAGCATCTTCGGTCAACTTTAAATAAGCTTGACGAGCAATCCATAAATTTGAACCTGGCTCTAAGTTATCATGTTCACTTAAGGCAGCTTTTCTCTGGCTTTCCGCAGCCACTTCATTCACATCCACAGGCACAAAATAGTTAAGCCCAGCTACAATAAGTTTTGAATAAAATGGTGAATATAAAAAAACTACGAAACAGCCTAATAGTACAAATAGCACAGTGACTACTTGTACAAAACGTACCATTAAATGTACTTTTGGCATAAAACTATTCCGTATGATTTTCAATTAAACCTAAACTGTTATAAAGCACAGGTTCTGGTTCTAACATAACATGGAAATGCTGATCAACATCATGCTGTACAGCCTGATAAGTTTTCTTCACATCAGCAAGAGATGCATTGGCATAATTCACCAAAACCAATGCTTGTTTGTGAAACATACCCACCACACCCAACTGCTTACCTTTCCAACCTGCTTGATCAATTAACCAACCAGCTGCAATTTTAACGTTACCGTTAGCTTGAGGATAATGTGGAATTGTTGAAAATTGTGTGATTAAACGTTCAAATTCTTGCGCATTTACTATTGGGTTTTTAAAGAAACTTCCTACATTTGGATATTCTTTAGGATCAGGAAGTTTACTTTGTCGAATGTTAATAACCTGATTTTGTAAATTTTCAGCAGTTAGATTGTCTCCAACTGCCTGCTTTAAATCACCATAATTTAACTTTAAATGAGGCTGCTTAGGTAATTTAAAGGTGACATGCGTAATGATGTAGCGTGTCGGATCATCTTTAAAAATGCTATGTCTATAAGAAAAATGACAGTCTGCTGCTAAAATTGATTTGATCTCTTTAAATTGCCGGTCATAAACTTGCACTGACTCAATGAACTCACCAACTTCAACGCCATAAGCACCAATGTTCTGTACTGGTGAAGCACCAACTAATCCAGGAATAAGTGCTAAATTTTGCAATCCATACCAGTTCTGCTTAGTACTATATAAAACAAAATCGTGCCAAACCTGCCCTGCACCTACTTTGACTTGAACAAAATCCTGATTTTCAGATAAAACTTCTATACCTTGAATATCAAGATGTATAACTAGCGCATTAATTTGCTGCGGCAACAACATATTACTACCGCCAGACAAAACAAGTACGTTTAACTCATGCTGTTTAGCAAAATCCAAAGCAGCTTTAATATCTTCGATAGATGTGATTTTAGTGTAATGAGAAGCTGTCACATCTAAACTTAAAGTGTTGAATGGCTTAAGCTGTACTTGATTTTGAATTTGCATTGTATTGAAAAACCTATTCCTAAACATTCAACTGTTTTTTTAAGATATTAACCCACGCTAAAGTACTTGATTCACATTGGTCAAGTACACGCTCAAAGCCTTCCTCACCACCATAATAAGGATCAGGCAAAGCTTGTTTTGGATATTGCGGATCATGCTCACTCATTAATGCAATTTTTGCTCGAATTTGATGACTGCCAAATTGAAATATAGCGTTTTGTAGCAAATCATGAATATCTTCAAAGTTTTGATGATCCATTGCCAAAATCAAATCAAAATCTAAAAAATCTCGAGTTGAAAGTTGTCTAGCACGTAAAGACGACAAATCATAGCCTCTTTTTTTAGCATGCATTTGGCTACGCTGATCAGGTGCTTTATTTGGATGATAATTGCTCGTTCCAGCCGAATCGACGATTACATTGAGTTGATGCTTATCACAATAATGTCTGAAAACCACTTCAGCGGTGGGTGAGCGGCAAATATTTCCTAAACAGACACATAAAACCTTATATTGTGTTTCCATTAGAAATTAGTTCCAAACATTTGAATTACATAAAAATAAACAGATTGCTTGCAAAATTACTGCAAAATTCCCACAAGCTACATATCTGGTCAAGTCTTTCTTGACCCTAATGGCCTGTTGCATTTTGTCAAAACTCAGTTGGGTTGAAAAGGAAAATAATGTTTATCAATAGATTAAAAGTTGATAAATCAGGCGATAAAGTCGCTAAACTTTTATTTTGAATTTAATTAGAAATAGCAATCATATTTTGAATAAAATCATATTCAATTATAAAAGCCCTACTCATAGGGCTTTTGATAAATCATTTTGCTGAAGTCATTAACTCGATCATTTCCTTCGTTGGCCTTAAGCTCCCTAATTGCCACTGCTCAGGTGGATATTCATCAATTCGAATCCAGACATGTTCCCGAAAAGCAGGATTACCTTTACCTTCTATTTCTACAAATAAGTCTGTTATGCGTTTAAAAAGTTCAGCCTTACTGTCTTTATCGAGTAAACCTTCTATAGTTTGTATATTTATAAATGGCATAATGCTACCTGAATTAATGCTGGGTCTTAATTAAAGACCCATCCTAATTGGAGCCTTCTCTAATGTCAAATCAATTTATTCCAGAACATAAATTTCCCGTAGACGTCTGTGGGATATTCAAAATTACAGAAATATTGAATGACAGATGGACGATCTTATTATTAAGAGAAGCTTTCTATGGGGTAACGAAATTTAATGATTTTTTAGAAAATACAGGTATATCAAAGCAAGTTTTAACCGATCGTCTCAAACATCTTGTCCAATTAGAAATATTCGAGCTATCAATTTATAAAGAAGTTGGCGTACGAGAGCGTAAAGAATATTTACTCACTAAAAAAGGTAAAAGCCTAAATATTGTTCTACTCGCGATGCTTGAGTCAGGTGGTAATTTTATTGAAGAAGGTAAAGATGTAGTCAAAGTTTTTGCTAAAAGTACCGATGAAGAACTGAAATTAAAACTTGTTGATTCATCTAATCAAGTTATAGATTTGAAGAATTTGGAACTTAAACTCATCCATTCTAAAAAATAAATTTCTACATCTTAAGTTCAGTGATGCAAGTTCGGAAAGCTATCATATTAAAAATAAAAAAAGCCTACTCTTTCAAGTAGGCTTCCCCTTATGACTTTTGCGCTGATCATTAAGGTTTATTGTTGTTTAAAGCAACCCCATGATCTTACAGAAATACTTAAAAATAAAAAAGACATTTTGAGTTTGCTAAATCATGCCCTTGTAAGACTATTCAAACACCTATCAGAGCACTTATCTTTACGATTTTATTTATAAATTAAAACTAACAGATAAGCTCTTCTGTAGTGTTTACCTTAGCGAAAGCATTCCTAAAAATCTGGTTGTGATGATCAATTATATATTGGGCACTTAAATGTATTGAATCAAATGTAGTATGTGCATCAGAGGCTACCTGAACCGTACCGGGTTTGTCGGAGACCACTTTTCTTGAGAGAATGTCCCGATGAAAAAAGTAAAATACACCCCTGAAATCAGAGATAGAGCGGTTCAATTATTGATTGAATCCGAAAAAGATTATCCTTCTACTTGGGCTGCAATCACAGCAATTGCTCCCAAGATTGGCTGTACTCCTGAAACACTACGTTCCTGGCATCAGAAGCATTTGAATCAACAGAATCCAATTAAAGTACAGCAGCTTTCAGACCAAGAACGCATTAAACAACTTGAACGCGAAAATAAAGAACTGCAGCGAGCCAATGAAATTCTACGTAAAGCAGCTGCTTTTTTCGCCCAGGCGGAGCTCGACCGCCCACACAAATAATGGTGGATTTCATTCATAACCATAAAGACCTATACGGTGTTGAGGCGATTTGTAGAATTCTACCAATCGCAACTTCAACCTATTATCGAACTTTAGATCTTGCGGACAATCCAGAACATCGAGCGAAAAGAGATCTACATGACCTGCATCATGCTGAACAAATTAAACGAATTTGGCAGGAAAGTTCAGGTCGGTATGGTGTACGTAAAGTCTGGCAAAAACTGAAACGGGAAGGTTATATTGTTGCGCGCTGTACAGTTGCTCGATTGATGCAACAGCTAGGAATACAAGGTGTTTGGCGTGGTAAGAACAAACAAACGACACGTAGCAGAGATGATCAAAAACGAGCAGCCGACTTGGTGAAACGGAATTTTAGTGCTGATCATCCAGATCAGCTGTGGGTCGCAGACTTCACATATATTCAAACCCATTCAGGCTGGGTGTATACCGCCTTTATGATTGATGTTTTCTCACGGGCAATTGTTGGCTGGAAAGTATCAACACGGATGAATACAGACATGGTCCTTGATGCACTGGAACAAGCGTTACATGCTCGCGGTATGCCAAAGAATGTAATTCATCATTCCGACAGAGGCGTGCAATACCTTTCTATTCGTTACACCCATCGTTTGGAAGCAGCAAATTTACGAGCATCAGTCGGTACAACTGGTGATTCATACGATAATGCTTTGGCTGAAACGGTGAATGGCTTATACAAAACAGAGGTGATTGAATATTTAAAAGCAGATTGGCAAGGTTTAGCAGATGTACAACTTGCGACACTAAACTGGGTAGATTGGTTCAATAAAAAGCGTGTACACAGTGCACTGGGTTATGTATCGCCTTTTGAGTTTGAAGCAATGTACTATGATAAGATTAACCCGTTAGGTCAGGTGGCCTAACTTAAATAAAAAAGTCTCCGACAAACCCGGTACGGTTCAACCATTACTTTATATCCAGCCTCTGAGGCAGCTCTAATAGTCGTGTCTATACAATATTCAGTTTTCATTCCAGTTACTATAATTTGTTCAATATCAAGTCTCTCTAACAGTTCTTTTAAGTCCGTATTCTTAAAGCTACTCGGATAAGTTTTCTCAATAACAAAATCTTTATCTGAATTAAAAGATAAGTCTGCTATTAGTTGAGTATTCGGACTATCTGGATCTAAGGGTGTATTTTTGTCACCCACATGACGGACAAAAATAATAGGTCTGTTATTCAATCGGTGATGTTCTATCAGCTTAAGAATATTTGAAAGTATGAGTTGATGGTTACAAGGTTTCGACTTTGCATTGAATAGGCCATTTTGCATATCAATAACAAGTAAAGCTGATTTTGAGTTATGACTTTTATCCATAATCTTTCTCTGTAAAAAACCAATAATGTGCAGAGAAAAATAAACCCAGCCATTATTGGCTGGGTTTGGTTATCTTATTAAGTCGCTCTAATAAAAAATCACACGCAGCCTTTTCTGAAGGTCGTGGTGGTGGTATTGATTTTTTTTAGTAAACAGTTCATGAATTAAACTTGCTCATCATTAAAGCGCAAAATAAACATAGCATAGTTTTTTCTAAAAAAACAAAGCTTATTTACTTAATTAAATGTAAGTACTCATAGGCTCCTTTTTCATTACTCTCCAGCTTAATAACTGCATCCGTTTCGTCATTTAGTGTCAAATTAAATATTGTCCCATTCTCATAAGAAATTTGATGGCCCATTCGGAACTCTGAATCAAGTGATTCAAAAATAATAAATTTTCCCTCGCTATTTGAAGCGATATAGTAAGTATTGTTCCGATGAACATATCTAATTGTATACATCAACATGTAAATCCCATCTCAAATCAATTATGCTTTTTCTTAAAAATAAAAAGACCCATTTTCACTTTTCATTAAAAAGTCCTAATGGAAAAGACGCTTAAACCTAAAATAAGAAGCAGTTACTTGATCATATTTCCTAGTTATTAACGTCTATACAACCTCAACGCGAATTAAGATAAATAATTATTTAATTCAAACTATTAAAAAATGAACTCCTCCCTTTTACTTTCTAAAATCAATTATTTGGCTTTTTCCAACTTATACTATTAAATTGATATTACAGAAATACTTAATAATAAAAAACCCCACCATTAGTCGATAGTTAGCAGGGTACATGGTAAAAAATTTGCTTTTAGCAGGTTATTTTAATTCAGAATTTTATATAATTTTTTAAAAAATTTATTTATTTTTAAATAACTTATCAGTCGTATTTCTATCAATTTTACTACGATGTCCATTTTCAAAGTATCGATCGACATGACATAGTTTTGTTTTGGTATCACAGAACACACCATTTGAGAGTGTAAATGCTGAAGTATCAAAATCGCCTTGAGAGAAAGCCTTATTCGCCTTATAAGGACCTAAGTATTTAGTTGTAAGTTTTTTTGAGATACCTTTTTTGTCTGCGCATATGTATTTGTCACAAATTACACCCTTTTGAGGTGAAAATACACCAGAGTTGTTTTTTGCCAACGCTACTGAGCTAAACATGAAGCAACCACATCCAATGACACTAAGTAAAATTTTAGAAATTTTCATTTTTAGAACCGAATAAAGTTATTAATTGTTAAGGCATTATATAAATTAGAAGCTTGCCAGAAAATCTCTACCAGCCTATAAATAACAAAAAGCCCACCATTCAATGCCTTTTTAAATAACTTATGCATCATCTGCACATCCTTCTCGATCCCAAACAGATAACAATAGTGTTTATGTCATCTAACACCCAACATAATTGCCCTAGAACTACTTTATTTTAAGGTGTCCTGTGCTAAGTTATTTAAAGATTGAATCTTATAGAACCATTCAACAATAATGTTCAAGAATAAGGAAATAACGTATATGAGCCATTTTCAGTTTCAAACCGTTCCAAATATCATCTCTGGCTTAGGTTCTATACAAGAATTACAAAATGTTTTGTCTTCAAAAGCTTACCGTAAGTTATTACTGGTTACAGATGCTGGCATGATCAAAAATCAATTACATCTACCCATTCTTCAAATTTTAGATACGCTCAATATTGAATATGACATTTATGCAGATGTTCAAGCTGACCCACCAGAACAAGTCGTTTTAGATGCAGCTAACTATGCAAAACAGCAAAATGTAGATGCCATTATTGGCTTTGGTGGTGGTAGTTCTTTAGATGTTGCAAAAGTAATCGCTTTACTCGCCCACCCCGACCAGACTCAAAGTTTGCAAGACATGTATGGCGTAAACCAAGTCACCACAGCTCGCCTTCCGCTTATTTTAATTCCAACGACGGCGGGTACAGGTTCAGAAGTAACACCTATTTCAATTGTGACTACTGGAGAGACAACAAAAATGGGGATTGTCTCTCCAGTACTGTACGCCGACACTGCGATTCTTGATGCTATTTTTACTCAAAACCTTCCAGCGCATATTACTGCTGCAACAGGTATCGATGCGATGGTGCATGCCATTGAGGCATATACTTCTAAACACAAAAAAAATGTTTATACCGATATTTTAGCTAAGAATGCTTTGAAGCTACTAAATCATAACTTACCGAAAGTTCTTAAAGATGGTAATGATTTAGAAGCACGTCAAAACATGCTTTTTGGTTCAATGCTCGCGGGGCAAGCATTTGCAAACTCGCCCGTTGCTGCGGTACATGCTTTAGCTTATCCACTGGGCGGGCATTTTCATTTATCGCATGGGCATACCAATGCCTTAGTCCTAGTTGAAGTTTTAAAATTTAATGCGCCGAATGCAAAAAAATACTATGCAGAGCTTATGCAATGGCTAGATCCATATAGTAATGGTAGCACCGATGGGTTATGTGATCTGTTTATTGACCATATGCAGAACCATTTAGACCGTAGTGGCTTGACCTTAAAACTTAGAGATTTGGGTATTGATGAGTCCAGCTTACCTCGACTTGCTCAAGATGCCATGTTGCAAACCCGCTTACTACAAAATAACCCACGTGACATGACAGAAGCCGCTGCTTTGGCAATTTATCAGGCGATTCATTAATGACTAAACCAGTTTTAAAAAACCGAGATCAATTTAATTTCTTTTTAGACATTCAAACGCGTTGGGCAGATAACGACATCTATGGTCATGTGAATAATGTGACTTACTATAGTTACTTTGATACAGCAGCCAATGCTTTACTCATTCAAAAAACAGGTTTTGATATTCATGAAGCAAAATCAATTGGCTTAGTCGTTGATTCAGCTTGTAGCTTTTTACAAGAGTTATCATTTCCAGAAATTATTCAAGTAGGTGTTGCGATTGGTAAAATTGGTACGACTTCTCTACGTTATGAATTAGCGATCTTTAAACAAGGTCAAGATCAAGCCTCAGCTCAAGGACATTTTGTGCATGTGTTTGTAGATCGTGGAACGCGTAAGACTGTGCCTATTTCTGAGTCAGTTCGTGAAGCTTTAAAAAGTTATTTATTATAAAAAATGGGGCAAAAAGAAAATGATCTGTTCTTTTTGCCCTCTTCAAACTTACATCATTGCGGGATCACTAAAAGAGTCTTCACCCGTTTCGACTCGACCAGCAAAACGTCGATAATAATATGAATCACTTTGACTAGTTACTTCAAAATCATACCAATGCCCGACGTCAGCCAGAGCCCAATGTTGTTTAACCACTTGTCCTGCTTTTACGGTCACTTGTAATGGCGCATCTTGTCGATATGCACAAGGTTTTACCGTCAATATTGCATCCTTGGTTCCTTCATTCATGAGCTCTACGTATACATCACCATTGGCGATGTCATAGCACACTCGAATTTCAGGTTTAACGCCACTATCAACAATACGTTGAGTATCCCCTTTAAAGTGGCGATGGTAGCCATTTGGACCGAGTACCCATAAGTCGTAACGGCCCAAGTTATCTTTTAAAGCATCCCATTCATCATCTAAAGTTTTATTCGGCTCGACAATATAACGCTTTGGAATACGGTCTAAGTTGAGCTTGTCATAAACATGAAAAACCGCAGCTTGCGTACCTGTATTAGAGAATATCAATTGCACTTTACCATCAGCATTACAGCGTGCGCTGGTGTGCAACTCGTAAGGTAGCGCACGTGACAGACGTATGCCACTTTGCTGAATTGGTAATTTAATATCAGTTGGTACAGGAACAGCAGGCAAAGCTTCTTGGTTTACCCTTAATGTATCTGCCTGCATACGTGTTTGTTTGCCATTAAGCTCTGGTAAAACATCTGCATTTGGTGTTTTAAAGTTAAATGCACTAGTCAAATCACCACACACTGCACGGCGGTACGCACTAATATTCGGCTCTTTAACCCCAAAACGTTTTTCTAAAAACATGAGCACGGACGTATGGTCAAACACTTGCGAGTTCACCCAGCCACCACGACTCCATGGGGAAATCACATATAAAGGAACACGAGGACCCGGACCATAAACACGTCCATCAGGTGTAGGCTGAGAATGGCTTCCTTCAGGCGCAGCGTGGTCAAAATATTCATCCTGCATATCGACACTACTTAATGTCGATTTACCAGCATACTGACCATTTGCAAGTCGCGATGGTGCAGATGGTGACGGTACATGGTCAAAGTAACCATCATTTTCATCGAAATTGATAATAAGTGCGGTTTTACTCCAAACTTCTGGCACAGCAGTTAATGCATCAATAATTTCTTGAATAAACCAAGCCCCTTGAACTGGGCTTGAAGGGTCTGGATGTTCACAGTAAATTGATGGTGCATTAATCCAAGAGACTTGCGGTAATTTACTCTCACGAATGTCTCTTTTAAAAGCGTCAAGGTACTCTTCAGGCTTATTGCCCGGTAGTGTATTTGCAATGCCTTTATAGAGTGGATTTTTGGCATTATCGGTCGCAGCATCATAGGCTTTATAGGGTAGCTTTTGACCTGTATCGGCGTAGGGTTTGTTTGGTTCACCACCACTTGCAACTGGGTAGCCAGAAGCAATGTTTGCCTTTCTAAAGGAACGAAATGCACCAAGCATATTATCGCCCCATTCATCTGGCATATTTTGATAACAAATCCAGCTTACCCCTGCTTCTTCTAATCTTTCGGCATAGGTCTTCCATGTGTAACCACGATCTGCCGTAGCGGGGTTACCATCAATCCAGTCCCATTCATTGTTTACAAATGAACGCTTGGTCGGTGTTGCTCCATTGGTACCGGTTAAATGAAAAGATCGGTTTGCGTCGGTTCCAGTATGCATGGAACAATGATAGGCATCACAAATCGTAAAGGCATTGGCAAGCGCAAACTGATATGGAATTTCTTTTTCTTTAAAGTAGCCCATAGATATATCAGTCTTATGAGTTGGCCAGTTCACCATACGCCCATTATCCCATGCCAACTGACTATCGTTCCATGTATGCGGTGTGCCATCTGCACGCTGTGCATTATTGGCTGTACCGTCTAAATGAAAAGGCGTTAGAACTTGCCCATTACGTCTAAGCTGTTCCCAAACCTTACGACCATTTGGCAAAGGAATTGTAAAGCGGTCAGCAAAACCTCGAACGCCTTTTAACGTACCAAAGTAATGATCAAAAGATCGATTTTCCTGCATTAAAATAATAACGTGCTCAATATCTTGAATGGTACCCGTTTTATTATTTGCAGGAATTGCTAAAGCTTTTTGAATACTAGATGGAAAAGCTGCCAATGCCGCAGCACCAAAACCCATATTTAAAGAGTAATTTAAAAATTTACGACGTGTAATCATGATCAGGTTCTTTTTATTATTTAAGTTTAAGGAGCACAGCGCATTACAGGCTTTTTACCTGTCTCTGGTGTATTTGAATTATCATTTGATGAGTCGTTACAACCACTCAGCAGAATGGCGCCGATTAATAAAAAATAAGAATATTTAAAGGAAGGTGTTCCTGTGCATTGCCTTTTCATGACGATATATAGTCCATTTAAAATCTAAAATGGCTAACATAGAAAAGTACAATGACAGTGGCGTGACTTGAATATTTCAATCCAGTGAAAAATATGAAAATTCTATTATTTTCACATTTCTCACCAGATCAAAATTTATGTAAATTTAAGGCTTTAATTGAATATTTTGGAGTTCGCCATCAAAAGTATCAATCAGGCTTTTTATAACGGGTTGTTGCTGTAATAGCTCTGTCGCTCTATGGAAAGCTTTTTCTTTACGAATGCTTTGCATGACATAAGGTGTAGATGTATTAACTGCACCATACTCAACCGTAAATTGTGTATTTGGCCATTGTTGTTTTAAAGCATCAATGAGGCCTTGCTGTAATTGGGTCAGCATATTTTCATATTCTTGAGGAATATGGAAAACCGTGTTACCACCAATTTCCCCAGTCATTACACCATGTTGAGCAAGTTCTTGGACGGCTGGAGAAAGCTGGCTGTTTCTAAACCAGTATTCCCATTTTTCAAGTGTCCACTCACCTTCCAAAACTTGAGCAGAAAGCTTCAAAATATCCTGAGGCATCAACTGCCCGTTATCAATTGCGCTAGATTCTTTTACAACTGTAACAGTTTCAACAACCACTTCGGGTTGTACTAATGGTTGCTGCTCAATAATAGGTTCAGAAACCAGGTCATGAGTTAAAGGCGCATCCTGACGAAGAGAAAACTCAGTATCAGATGCTTCAAATAAACCTTGCGGCTCAGCAGTAAAAGCTGGTTCTGGTTCAATTTGTTTGGCTTGGTTTTCAGCCTGAACGTGTACTGACTTCTGTTCTGGTACCGGTATGAAATCTTCTTCTAGAACACTAACGGTCTCTTGAACAACTGCTGACTCAAGTCCAATCAGCTCATGATGATTTGGATCAAATACCATTAAATCCTGATTAGACTGAGGTTCAGGTTCAGGTTCAGGTTCAGGTTCAGGTTCAGGTTCAGGTTCAGGTTCAGGTTCAGGTTCAGGTTCAGGTTCAGGTTCAGGTTCAGGTTCAACCATAGCGGGTTGATTAATAACTTCAACCGGCTGAACAGTACTTACAGGTGGAATCTCTTGAACTGTTTGCTGAGCTTGTTGATTTAGCCCTACTACTGCTTGCTCATTTTGTTGAACAGGCTCTGATACTAAAATTTCATTTGGCGCTAAAGGACGGAATGCCAATAAGCGTAAAATACACATTTCAAAACCTTGCTCTTGCGTTACGGCAAGTTGCAAGTCTGAACGACCTTTACATGCAATTTGGTAATAAAGCTGCAAATCTTGAGCAGAAATCAGCTTAGACAGTTGCATGATTTTGCGATTGATTTCATCGCTATATTTCAAACTCAAATCAGGTAGATATTGCAAAATTGCCAATTCATGCAATGTCGAAATCAACTGATCAAGCACCAGTGAAACATCTAACGCTTGATGTCTAAATTGCAATAAAAGCTGACTAACTTTCTCACGTTGGTTCTGATGAATCGCTAAAATCAAATCATAAATAATCGTACGGTCAATCAAGCCAAGCATTTCTTTAACATCTTGGTGATGTACCGCACCCTGTCCATAAGCAATGGCTTGGTCAGTTAAAGATAGTGCATCTCGCAGTGAACCTTGGGCAGATTCGGCAATTTGCCAAATTGCATCTTGATCAGCAGTAATTTGCTCTTTTTCAAGAATAGCACCAAGATGTTTAGTAATTTCATCTACAGCTAAAGGTCGTAGAGTAAATTGCAGACACCGTGAAATAACCGTAATCGGTAGCTTTTGTGGGTCAGTCGTAGCAAACAGAAACTTAACGTGTTCTGGTGGTTCTTCTAGTGTTTTTAATAACGCATTAAAAGAATGCGTCGATAACATATGTACTTCGTCAATCAGGTAAACTTTAAAACGACCTTGCGTTGGCGCATAAGGAACGTTGTCTAAAAGTTCACGCGTATCTTCTACTTTTGTTCTTGAAGCAGCATCAATTTCAATTAAGTCAATAAAACGGCCTTCATTTACCGCCTTGCAGGTTGCACAGACTTCACATGGTGTAGCAGTCACACCTGTTTCACAGTTCAAACACTTGGCTAAAATACGGGCAATTGTAGTTTTACCTACACCACGCGTTCCTGTAAATAAATAAGCATGGTGAAGACGACCGCGTTCCAATGCACTACTTAATGCACGAGAAACATGGTTTTGTCCCACTAACTCATTGAAATTACGTGGACGGTATTTTCTAGCAAGTACTTGATACATGTATGCTCCTTGTTACAGGCATAAGCATACTTTGTTTTTAAAAGAGTGTGAACGCATAAAGCTCATATCCGTACAGATAAACTGCGAACCACATTCTTTTTCAAAGCCAGAAGCGTTTATTTGTCTACGGATGATCATGATGAAGCTCTTGATCAGTTACGCCTTCATCCATCGTTTGCACTAGCCCCACGCCATCCTTAATTTCAGCCGAATAATTTCCCTTCTCGGTAAAAATCTGCATGATCGTATAATGGTCTTTTTGACTTTGAGTAATGGTAAAGAAATTCTGATTCGGATCGCCCTGATCAAATTTTCCAGTCCATCGAACAATATCTTGGTCAACAGGTTCGATCTCTACAATTTTACCTGTGAAATTAATGCCATATTCCAACATTTGAAACTTAACAGTGTCACCCACTTTTTTAAGCTCAATCACATTTGGATCATATTTAATGACCATACCTTTCGCATTTTTAAGTAGCGGAAAATTAACATTAGAAGGAAGCTGATCTTTTTCTATTTCATTAAAAACAATTTGTTGCTGAGATAATTTTTCCTTTTCTGACGGGCTCAAATTCAGCATATTTTGACGGACCAAACCATTTTGATTATCTGCTATTTTTGGCCCAGACTCTTGCCGACCGTTTAAAGGCGACGTTAAAGCAGAAGAACTTTGCTGTGAAAAAGCAAACCAGATTAAAACTGCTAACGCCACACAAGCGATAGCAGTTCCTATTAACAATTTATTTTTGTTCATTCGTTACAGCTAAAAATAGAGATTAGTTATATAGAGAAATTTTCTGTGCATTTAAGTTAATGACACTGACAGCATCAATTTTTCCTTCTACACCTAAACGTACACCATATTTAGGGTTATACAGATACGGGCTAGAGTAAAAATTAATATTATTACCACCCATTGCGGTACTTCCTAACGGATGGGCAAAACCTGAACCAATATTGGTTGAACCATTATGGTACAGGCCAAGATTGTGCCCGACTTCATGACGCATAGCGGCAAAAGAACAACCTGCAATATCATTTGCACCAATCATGTTATATGCAGAAGCATTAATCCAAGCCCAGCCACAACCACCGTCACCAGGTTCATTACCTTGATAATAAACACCGTCTGCCAATACACGTTTACGCTCATTTTGTACCGTCGTGTCATCTCGTCCAGTCGAGATCGCTTCTTTTAAAGTGGCAGCAGGAATTTTATAAGTCAGATAACCTACATCTCTTAAGTAAAAACGTGCATTCGAGTTTTCAGCAGTTAAATTTGTTAAATTTACGCCTTCAATCATTCTAAGTTTTGCAGCACTCTCTCCTAAAATTGAGTTTACTTCTGGGCTAGAAACCAACAACATATCAATTGTATAACTATCTACTGTCCAGCCTTGGGCAGTGTAAATAAAACGGCGATTTTCACCATTTTTAATTGCTGTCGACAAACCATTAGCAGCATTAATATAGGTGTCTGCCGATGCATTCGACACAATAACCACCTTATCCCCGACTTGAGCTTGAGCGGGTAGCTGCAAAGTCGGCTGCCAATTTGATGTAGAAAGTTTTACCTTTAAAGTGGGCTGAGTCATATTCGGTAAAGTTGCAGGGATTGTTGCCGTTGAATCAATCACCTTTGTTGGTGAAGAGATCAGCTGCCAATAGCCTTTATCACTTACATACATAAACTCATATTGATCACCTGTTTTAAGCGTTAAAGTCGCTTGGCTATTAATATTGGTGTTATTAATTTTTGCAGACCAAGTCGCTGTAGACTTGATAATAATTCTTTCTCGATCACTTGCAGTGGTAGGCAAAGTGAAATTGGAAACCCAGTTCCCATCTCCAAATGCAATTTCGGTAAGTGGACTACTTACCGCGGCTAAAGATGTTCCGATTTGCTGAACATTTAGCTTCTGAGGTTTTATATATTCTGGAACCCATTTTCCTAAAGCAGAATAATATTTAAACCAATATTCCGAACCATTTTTTAATGTAAAACTGCTCGGGAAAAGTAAGTTGGTTTTATCAATCTCTGAGCTTGCACTTGCCGTAGAAACAACTTGTACGGTTGTTCCGTCACGTACATCACTTGGTAATGCAATCGTTTGTGCCCATTTGTCATTTTGAATGAGTACTTTTTGCATGGTTGCAGTCGTTAACGGTATTAACTCATAGTTAGCCCCAGTAGTAGGACTAACCGTCGCTAGCTGAGCAATCCATTTATTTTGACTGCTATTGAAGATGAATTGATAGATATCTCCGCTATTTATCTTCAACACTTCTAACGGAATATTCGTATTAGAAGTATCTAAATAACTACTATAGGCGGCACTAGAACGAATTGTAATTTTGTCCGAATTATTAGCACTCGCCGGTAAAGAGAGATTTTTGACCCAATTCCCATTTGCTAAAGAAAATTCTAAATCTGAATAACCAGATGGAATGGATCCACTATTATTATTCTGATTTGGTGAAAGTACAGTTGCGGCATACACAAGGGAAGACGCAACAATTGCTCCAATAATAAGTGATGTTTTTAATTTAAAATTCACAGCAGCCTCTTTTATTTGTTTTTAGATTTTCGAATAGCAGGTTAACAAACCATTTTTTTACAGTCAATTTTCGATAAAATAATTTTTCATTAAATTTCAATTACATGAATATTTAATCATTTTGAAATAAAAACATGAAACCTATTAAAGAATAGTTTGTTTATGAGAATTAAATAACTAAATTTATTATAAAGAAAATATTAAAAAAGATATTTAAGGATAAAAAGAAAGATCATCTCGCTTTTTATCCTTTATTTTAGTTTACTTTCTTTGGAAAGCTAAACCAGACAAATACCGTTAAAAGGAAGAAACAAATGGCGGAGATTGTAAGCACCCAACTATGCGCATAGCTAAAAGCTTGCTGAGCAACTGCAATTAATTGCCCTCCCAAAGGGCTTTCAAGGTTAGAAGCTAATTGCATGGTTTCACCAATCGAGATACTCGCTTTTTCAATTAAGTGGGGCGGAAGCTCTGCTGGTAAAATAATTGAGCGGCTATAAAACCAAGACAACATTAATCCGAAAATAGCGACACCTAAACCAGCACCAAGCTCATAGGCCATACCTTCAATCGCACCTGCTGCACTTGCCTTTTGAGGCGGTACAGATGACATAATCGCAGCAGTTGAAGCAAGTAAAGCAATTTCAATGCTAAAGCCTAAAAAGACCATACACATCCATGCTAAAAAGTGATCGGTCGAAAAGTTAAGCTGGGCAAGCCCCCATAGACTAAATCCACTTATTAAAATACCAACAGTAGATACAAGTCTAAGCCCCCATTTATTTAAACAAATTCCTGCTAATGGACCACCTAAACTAATCGCGATCATGAACGGAATAATAAACATGGCTGCCTGCAAGGGAGAAAACCCATGCACAAACTGCAACTCTTGAGACAAGAGTAATTCAAAGCCAACCAAAGCAATCATGGAAACAATAGCCATAACAATGCTGGTAGAAATCACTGGATGTTTAAATAACTCCAAATCAATCATTGGCGTGGTCGTTCTTTTTTGGCTTCGAATGAAGTGGATTAAAGTACTTATACCAACCACAAACATCACGACTGTAAGTACCGAGAAGTTGTACATCGCCGATTTGATTGAATAGATCAGGCTTAAAATTGCCACGACTAAAATTAAAGCTTGCCCTAAGTTAATTGGCTGATCCGTTTTCTCTTGTTGTTTCGGAATGATCATCGCAATCATGACCAGAACGACTAAAATAATTGGGATATTGATGAGGAATACTGCTCCCCAATGGAAATGTTCTAGTACAAAACCACCAACCAATGGACCAAAAGCTGCTCCGCCACCACCCACTGTAGACCAAAGACCAAGTGCAAAATTTCTCTGCTTTTCTTCGGTAAAAGCATTACGAATGCCTGATAAAGTGGCAGGAATAAGCATCGCTGCCCCTAGACCTAAAACAGCACGGGAAGCAATTAACGCGTAAGCTGTTGGAGAAAAAGCCGCAGCTAAGGAACCGACTCCAAAAATTGCAGTTCCAATAAATAATAATTTTTTAAAGCCAATACGATCACCCAGTGCACCCATCGGCAAAATTAAACCCGCCATAATCAGTGAATAAATATCAATGACCCATAAAAGCTGATTGGCAGTTAAATTCAATGCTGCACTTAAAGATGGTGTTGCAACATGCATCACCGTTGCATCAATCGTAACTGGTAAATATATAAGGACGATAATTGTCAGGATTAACCATTTTTTTTGCATAACGCTCTTCAATATCCAAAACTTGGACACGTGTTCAAATCATGGTTATTATATACACAATTGGACACTTGTCCAACTTTTAGTTTTAATGTAATTTGTGTCGAATTCAGTCAGGTGAAAGAAACATGGCCTATCTTAATCGCGATCAACGCAGAGAAATGATTCTGCAAGCTGCCATGCAAGTTGCTTTGGCTGAAGGTTTTACAGCCATGACGGTACGCCGAATCGCAACAGAAGCACAAACATCAACTGGACAAGTTCACCACCACTTTTCTTCAGCATCTCATTTAAAAGCTGAAGCTTTTTTAAAGCTCATGGAACAACTTGATGAAATTGAACAAGCCCTAAAAACCACTAGCCAATTTCAAAGGCTATTCATTTTGTTAGGTGCAGAAAATATCGACAGACTTCAGCCTTATTTACGATTATGGAATGAAGCTGAACTCTTGATTGAACAAGATGCAGAAATACGAAAGGCGTATAACCTTGCCATGCAAAGTTGGCATCAAACAATTGTGCACGCGATTGAATCTGGCAAAAAAGAAGGTGAATTTAAAAATATATCTAATTCAACAGATATAGCTTGGCGACTCATTGCTTTTGTGTGCGGATTAGAAGGTATTTATCAACTTGGTTTACAAGGTTTAGCTGAAAAAGACTTCAAGCGTCATACTGAAGCAATTATTCGCCTAGAATTATTATAAATATAAAAGCTGGCATTAATTAGAATACCAGCTTTAAAACACTAAAATTAGAACCAACCTTTACGGCCTTTTAAAATTTGGTCAGTGCAACGCAAGGCTTCTTGAGTAAGCCCCCACAAACGGTAATCACCCGTGATTGAACCAATTTGAAAGTTATGGGTATAAGCAAAGCTAAGATCACGCTCCGGATCGCACCATGCGCCTGAACCATTGTAACCAATATGCCCAAAGCCATTTTTAGCGCGTTTACCCATGGTAATAATACGATGATATCCTAAGCGCCAATTCATCGGTATTGGCATAACACGATCACGTGCATAACTTTGAATGGTACTGAGCTCTTTAAATATTTCTGGGCGAATGAGTTGCTTTCCATCCCAATCACCTTGATTTGCTAGCATCGCATAAATTTTAGCAAGACTATTTGCAGTAAATGTACCGTTTGCTGCCGGAATAACTGCTTGTAATCCCTCATCACTAAAAAAACTAAAATTCTTCATTCCTTTTGGAATCATGGCATCCTGAAAATCTTGCGGGTCCTGCCCAGTCCACGTAATCATTTTTTCAGAAAGTGAACTTTTCCGCGGCTGAGGTTTGTTAGGTTTTTCAGCTTGAGTAGGTGCTGGTTTTTCTGGTTTAGGTTGAATAATTAACCGTGCTACTCGATCCAGTTCGCTTGCAGGTGTACCAAAATAAGCACCGTCTAACTGCAACGGTTCAACAAGATATTTTTGCATGAGCTGATCTAAAGATTGACCAGTTGCTTTTTCAAGCACGCCACCGACAAGCCAACCAAATGTTAAGGCTTGATATGCATTGCCCTGTCCTGCAAGGAATCTTGGCTTGGTGGCTGCCATCACATCTAACATATGTGACCAGTCGAGCATTTCCCTCGCACTTTCGATGACATTTCGAATATCAAACATACCACTTTGATGGCTTAGCACATGGCGTAAAGTCATTTGCTCTTTACCATTTTGAGCAAACTCAGGCCAATAAGTCGCAATCGGTTTATCGTATTCTAAAAAACCTTCACTGACTAAAATATGCGCCAAGGTTGCAAGTACACCTTTACCTGTAGAGTAGCAAACTGCCAAAGTATCGGGTTGCCAAGCTGCATTTTGTGATTTTAGACCGGTGTAGATATCTACAACTTTCTGGCCTCTAAAATAAACCGCTAATGCAGCACCACCTTGTCCTGTTCTAGCATCTTGAAGACGGCTAAACTGGTGGGCTAAATCAATAAAACGTTCATCTAAAATACCGTGATAGTTATGGGTATCGGCCAGTAAAATTTCTTTAATCACATGAAGTTCCTTGCATTTTTTGTTATTTTGCTCAAAAGCAGCCCAAACCTCTGTTCAGGCTGCTGATATTTTTATAATGCTTTTACAGTTCCTGCAACATGCGGTTTTTGTGACTTCGCATTACGAATCAAGAAATCAGTCTTTTTGTCTGTATTAGCAGTTAAAAACTCAACTTTTGATGGTAAGAACATTGGGAGCTTAAACCAGACATCTGCTTCATAAGCATTTGGTAATTCGAGGTTCGCTAGCGCTTTAGCCTTGCTCCACATACCATGCGCAATGGCCTGTTTAAAGCCAAATGCTTTTGCTGTAATGGCATGAATATGAATTAAGTTAAAATCACCAGACACTTTCGCGTAACGGCGGCCTGTGTTTTCTAAAATATCCCACTCTGCCTTTGGAACATAAGCTGGCGCTTGTTCTTCTTTAGCTTTCTCACCTACTCTTTTCTCGACTTTTTGGCGAGATAAATAAGTCGTTAAACCTTCCATCACTACTTCATTGCCAACTTTTGCCGTAGTAATAAAGTCAAACTGAACACCTTTATCATGTGGTTTTAGTTCCCCAAATTTACATGACAGAGTGAGTTTTTCAGTTACACCAATTGGTCTGGTTTGTTTAATCTGGTTACGGATATGTACTAAACCTAAAATTGGAAATGGAAAGGCTTCTGCTGTCATCATGTGCATTTGTAAACTTTGAGAAAGCACAGCCAGATAAATTGCCGGTACAAAACCATTATTTTGGAAGCCACATACTTCGTTATAAGCTTTGAGATGGCTCTGATCAATTTCAAGACGGTCTACCACATATTCAACTTGTGGCAAGATTTTTGGCCCCTGAGGCTTTTTAAAAATTAAGCCTTGTACTACTTTTGGATAAGCCAATGCCGCTTTTGGTAGTTGGCTAAAATGACGAGTATTCATACCTAACCTTTTATAATTTATAGATTCTTGAATAAAAAAGGGATGCACAAGCACCCCTATTTAGCTAAAAGTGCTTAAGCGCCCAACAAGCTTTGTCCACACACACGTACAACGTTACCGTTTACACCAGTAGACGCAGTTGATGCAAACCATGCAATTGTTTCTGCTACATCAACAGGTAAACCACCTTGTTGCATTGAATTCATACGGCGACCAGCTTCACGAATTGCAAATGGAATTGCCGCAGTCATTTGAGTCTCGATAAAGCCAGGTGCTACTGCGTTAATGGTAATACCATTTTTTAAGATAGGCGCAGTAAATTTCACTAGACCAATCACACCAGCTTTAGATGCAGCATAGTTGGTTTGACCAAGGTTACCCGCAATACCACTAATTGATGATACACAAACAATGCGGCCATTTGCATTTAGACCATCGTTTTCTAACAAGTAGTCATTTACACGTTCAGCAGCAGACAAGTTAATGTTAATTACCAAGTCCCAAAGCTCTGGCTTCATGTTTGCCAAAGTTTTGTCACGAGTAATACCTGCGTTATGAACGATAATATCTAAACCGCCTTGTTTAGCCGCAGCAGTTTTAATTTTTTCGCCTGCATCGGCAGCAGTAATGTCAATTGCCAATGTAGAACCACCAATGTCAGCAGCTACACGGTCAAGGTCAGCTTGTTGTTGTGGTACATCTAAACAAATAACATGAGCGCCATCACGCGCCAACACATGTGCAATTGCTTCACCAATACCACGGCTCGCACCAGTTACCAATGCAGTTTTACCAGCAAGTGGTTTTGCCCAATCAACATCAACTACATCTGCTTTAGATACACGAATTACTTGACCAGACACATAAGCTGAACGTGGAGAAAGCAAGAAACGTAAAGTTGATTCAAGGTTTGCAGCAGCACCTTCGTCTACATAAACAACTTGTGCAGTAATACCCTTTTTAAACTCTTTACCTACAGATTTGATAAAACCTTCAAGTGCACGCTGAGCAATCGCCTGTTTTACAGTTTTTGCAGTTTCAGGCGTTGTACCAATCACAATTACACGACCAGAAGTTGCAACTTGACGTGCAATCGGATTAAAGAATTTATAAAGTTCGTTTAACTGTTCTGAGTTTTGAATACCAGAAGCATCAAATACTACTGCTTTGAATTTTGATTCTTTGTCGCCTGCATTGAATGGGCGTAAATTTAAACCAACTTTTGCAGCTTCTTGCTGTAATGCAACATTATTCCCTACATAGCTGTCAGCATGAATATTGCTAAGTACTTGTGCAATCTCACCAGACAATACACTTGATGGCGCTGCGCCAACCAATACTGCACCATTCACTATTGGCTGAGCACTTTCAAAACGCTCTAATGCAACTGGTGATGGTAAACCCAGATTTTTAACAACGAATTTACCAATAGGAGATTGCGTAAATGCTTGGTATTGATCAGTCATGATTATTATCTCTCAAAGAAATGAATTTTCTACGACAGGCTTCATTATGTTATGAGATGGACAGAAACAATATGAAATCAGTCGTTCATTAGAGTTACTCCAAATCATACTTGAGTTCATCTTTGGATGTCTTGACCTGAATGCTATCTACAATGTCATTCTAGTCAATACAGGTCTATTTGAATTGTGTTAAGGTAGCTAGCAAGAATATCGTTATTATGCTTGGAAAAGCCTTATGAGCAAAACAACTCAAGAAAATCCAGCAGTCGAGAATTCTGCTCAGGAAAAAGTGTCAAATACATCAAAGTCGGCTTCTAACACGGCTAAGCGTAACAGCACTACTCCTAAAGCAGCAACTAATACACAAAAAACGACACGTACTCGTTCAACGACTGCACCTGCACGTAGCCCTCGTAGTAAGAGTGCTGCTTCAGCAACCCCGTCTACATCTTCAAATGTAGCTGCAGCACCAAAAGCAACAAAAACCAAACCTTCTGTTCAACAGGATAAAACCATGAGTCAAAACACTGTTCGCCGCGTTGCAATTATTGGTGGCAACCGTATTCCATTTGCACGTTCAAATACTGCTTATTTCAAAGCGTCTAATTCTGACATGCTGACAGCAGCATTGAATGGTTTGGTTGAACGCTTTAATTTACAAGGTAAGCGTATTGGTGAAGTTGTTGCGGGCGCTGTTTTAAAACACAGCCGTGATTTCAACATGACTCGTGAAGTTGTACTGAGCACAGATCTTGCTCCTGAAACTCCTGCTTATGACATTCAAATTGCATGTGGTACAGGTTTACAAGCAGCTTTTGTAGTTGCCAACAAAATTGCACTTGGTCAAATCGATGTAGGTATTGCAGGTGGTGTAGATACAACTTCTGACGCGCCGATTGCTGTAGGTGATGGCTTACGTAAAGTTTTACTTGAGCTCAATGTTGCTAAAACGGGTAAAGACCGCCTTAAAGCTTTAACAAAAATTGATTTTAAAAAGCTTCTTGATGCACCAAGCAACGGTGAACCACGTACTGGTCTTTCAATGGGTGAGCACCAAGCAATTACTGCATTAGAATGGGGTATCACTCGTGAAGCACAAGACGAGCTAGCTGCAAGCAGCCATCAAAAACTTGCTGCTGCTTATGAGCGTGGTTTCTTTGATGACTTAATGACTCCTTTCTTGGGTCTTAACCGTGATAACAACTTACGTGCAGACAGTACAGTTGAAAAACTTGCTAAGTTAAAACCAGTTTTCGGTAAAGGCGAAACTGCAACAATGACTGCAGGTAACTCAACTCCGTTAACTGACGGTGCTTCTGTTGTATTGCTTGCATCTGAAGAATGGGCAAAAGAAAACGGTCATGAAGTTTTAGCTTACCTTTCTTTCTCTGAAACAGCAGCTGTTGACTTCATTGGTAAGAACGGCCCTAAAGAAGGTTTGTTAATGGCTCCTGCTTATGCAGTACCTCGTATGCTTAAGCGCGCTAACCTTAAACTTCAAGATTTCGATTTCTACGAAATCCATGAAGCATTTGCATCTCAAGTGTTATCTACATTGAAAGCTTGGGAAGATGAAAAATTCTGTAAAGAACGTCTTGGTTTAGATGCACCTTTAGGTTCAATTGACCGCTCTAAACTTAACGTAAATGGTTCATCTTTAGGTGCAGGTCACCCATTTGCTGCAACTGGTGGTCGTATCTTGGCTACTGCTGCGAAATTGATTAATCAAAAAGGTTCAGGTCGTGCATTAATCTCGATCTGTACAGCAGGTGGTGAAGGCGTTGTAGCAATCGTAGAGAAATAATTTTACGACTCACCTAAAAAAGCACCCTGATGGGTGCTTTTTTACTTTAACTAGTTAATTTTAATGAAGTGATGCAGCTTTAGCATTTGGGAAAAACTTATCTTCAATATGGTCATAGCACCACTGGAAAATAAAGGTATAAACCAAAATACATAAGGTTAAGCCAATATCTAAAATAAATGCATCAATCACTGTCATCTGCATCATATATGCAATCATTGGAACAGTCGCAATCAGCAAACCACCCTCAAAACCAATTGCATGTAAAATCCGCACAGGGATCGTTCTTTCCCAATTATATTTATGCTCTACTTTTTCGAAATAGTGGTTAAAAATCATATTCCAGAAAACTGAAACCACTGCCATAAACACACCAAGTGTTCCGGTCACTTCCATCGGCATGTCAAAAATAAAACTTAATGCAATCGCAATGATGACCAATAAAATTCCTTCATAACTGATTGCATGAATGAGTCTTCTCTTGGAAATCAACATTTTTAAATACTCAATAATTACTTGGATAATGTGCATTTTATTTTTATAATTTTGATTAATCCAATTAGGTTCTTTCAGTTTTTTTGACAGATGAATATTAATCAAGAACAATTGCTCATGTTCCAAGCCGTTATGGAAACAGGTTCATTTTCAGCAGCAGCACGCAAACTTGGAAAAGTTCCTTCTGCTGTAAGCATGTCTATTGCTAATTTAGAAATCGATCTGGACTTAACTTTATTTGAACGTAAAGGCCGTGAACCTACCCCAACAGCTGAAGCACGAGTGCTATATGAAAAAACGGCGCAACTATTAATTGAAATGAATCAATGGAAACAACACGCCCATGCATTAAGTACTGGTCTAGAACCAAACCTCACTATTGTTGTGGTGTCTGAGCTGCTACATACCAATTGGACCGACTATGTTTGCCTATTAGAAAGCCGCTTCCCTGACCTACAAATTAATATTGTGTCTGCCCCTCAAGAGGATGCACTTCACATGTTACTAGATGGCTCTGCCCAACTGGCCCTTATGTTTGAACGTGAACATTTAGACAATAGAGAGCAGTTTGTAGAACTCAAACGTGAAGCTTTAATTCCTGTTATTTCAAAAACCCATCCGCTCGCAAGCCAAGAGCATGTTTCTTATGAGCAGATTTTGGGTACGAGACAAATTGTGGTGGCAAGTCGAGATGAGACGTTAAAACCCGAATTATTATTTTCAAAACACTACTGGCGTACAGACAACCACCACTCCGCATGCCTAATGATTTTACGTAATTTGGGTTGGGGGGTACTGCCACAAGAAATGTTTAAAGAAAACCCTGAGTTAAACAACAAGCTAAAAGCATTAGATGTATTTGATTTTACAGCGCGTTTTGAATATTACGTCGACTTAGTTTGGAGCCGTGAAAATGAACTTGGTGCTGCTGCACGATTCCTCATTGACCATATTCGTAATAAGCGAATGCAGCAGGTCCCTTAAAATAATTTCAATTTAGATGCACAACATAAACGTTTTTCTTTGAAACATAACAATTGATATATCGACAGTATGGATAGAGTTTGTGCTATAAAGAAAACATAAGATTTATTACTGAAGATGTTGAATATCAATGACTCATACAGCACTTGACCAATTAAAAACATTAACGACCGTTGTTGCCGATAGTAGTGACCTTGATGCAATTCGTAAATTTCGTCCATTAGACGCTACGACAAATCCTTCATTGATTACGGCAGCGGCAGAACAACCAGAAAGTAAAGAGCTCATTGAAGATGCTTATTATCAAGCCAAAGAAGAAGGCTATAAAAGTGATGAGTTGATTGAAAGAACCATTGATATTTTAACCGTAAAATTTGGCGTAGAAATTTTAAAACTCATTGAAGGCCGTGTTTCGACAGAAGTTGATGCTGCCCTTTCATATGACACCGAAGCAACCATTAAAAAAGCGCATGAATTATGTGAACTTTACAAAGGTTATGGTATTGATCAGTCACGTATTTTGATTAAAATCGCGTCGACTTGGGAAGGTATTCAAGCTGCTAAGGTACTTGAAGCTGAAGGGATTGCTTGTAACCTTACTCTGCTTTTCGGTTTACACCAAGCACAAGCATGTGCAGATGCAAAAGTGACTTTAATCTCACCATTTGTCGGCCGTATTTTAGACTGGTACAAAAAGGCTGAAGGTGTAGATGCCTACCCAATCGAAAAAGACCCAGGCGTAGTTTCAGTTAAGAAAATCTACACTTACTACAAGCAGCAAAATATTCCAACTCAAGTGATGGGTGCGAGCTTCCGTAGCATTGATCAAGTGCTTGGCCTTGCAGGATGTGATTTGCTAACGATTTCACCGGGGCTACTTACCCAGCTTGAGCAAGATACACGTACAGTTGATGCAGCTCTTGATGCGACTAGATCAAAACAAGCAGAGGCTATTGTTAGACCTGCTCAAAACGAACAAAGCTTTAAAGACGAACTTAATCATGACTTAATGGCATTCCAACTTTTACAAGGTGGTGTTGATGGCTTTATTAAAGCTCGTGACCAATTAAGTTTTTTATTACGTCAATCTTTTGGAATTGATGCAGAAATTAAACCTTAAAAAAACTGCACTTTTCATACAAAATTGCCGATTTTTGTTATCATGACAAAAATCGGTTTTTTATTAGGTTTCTTGTGTTCGGCATAACAGATATAACAACATATATTATTGGTACATTCCTAATTGTGTTATTACCCGGACCCAATTCCCTTTATGTGATGTCAATTGCTTCACGCTATGGGATTAAAACCGGATATATGGGTGCACTTGGTATTTTTACTGGTGATCTTATTTTGATGCTCTGTACCGTACTGGGTGCTGCTTCTTTATTAAAAGCATTTCCTTGGGTTTTTATTATTCTTAAACTCGTTGGTGCACTTTATTTGTCCTATTTAGGGTTTAAGCTTTTACAAGGCAGTATTCAACGCTGGAAACTACGTAATCAACCACAACCAGAAATGGCTGATTTACCTACTTTAGATAAAATTCACCCGTATAAAACTGCCTTAAGTATTAGTTTACTTAACCCTAAAGCGATTTTATTTTTCTTATCTTTCTTTGTTCAGTTTATTAATCCAGATTACGCTTATCCAGCTTTAAGTTTTTTAATTTTAGCGGTTATTTTACAAATTATTAGCTTTAGCTATTTAACAGCGCTTATTTTCTCTGGAATTAAGCTCTCGGCATTTTTTAAACAAAACCATAAAATTGCAGCAAGTAGTATTTTCTTGGTTGGCATTTTATTTTTTGGATTTGGTTTAAAGTTGGCAACTTCAACGATGTAATCTGCCTAGCCTATAAAAATGAACATACTGAACTTTTAAAATGCCAGCATGCCATCTGTTTTGACTTCATTGAGTACAAAGAATGTTCTAACCTGCCTTACTCCTGGTAAAGCAATAATTTTCTCACTATGAAATCGGTTAAAAGCAGCCAAATCTTTAACACGAATTTTTAGAAAATAATCGACTTCTCCAGCAACTAGATAACATTCTAAAACATTCTCCAAACCACCCGATGCCTGTTCAAACGCTTGAAAGCTATCGGGTGTTGAACGGTCTAGTACTACGCCCACTAATACAATTGTTTCACGCTGTACTGTAGCCGGATTAATTCGCGCACGAACATCCAAGATTGCCCCTATTTTAAAAAGACGCTGGGTATGATTCCAACAAGATGAGGTGCTTATACCTACAAGTTTTGCCAGTTCGGCGTTACTTAAGCGTCCATTTTCTTGTAAACAACGCATAATTTTCAGATCAAGCGGTGTTAAATTTTCAGCTTGTTCATCCATAAGAACAATATCCAGTATTCATTAATTTTTATGAAATGAATAATAGCATTTATAGCTATTTAAAAAATATTATTTCATTTTTAAGATAAAAATAGAAAGCACCTTCTTAAAAAAAATTGTTAGATTTACCTAGCTGAAAATGTAGGCAGAAACATATTAATTTTTCAGGGATTTAGAACATTTAGCCATGCAAAAGATTCTTCAAGATTTTTCTATTCCAGCTGTATTCGCGGGTTTCATTACCTTTCTTATTGGTATTAGTGTTTCGGCTATTTTAGTGATTCAGGCTGCCCAAGCTTTAGGTGCTTCACCTGAACAAATCACCTCATGGTTTTGGGCTTTAGGTTTGGGTCTTGGTTTATCAGGATTTATTCTTTCGTGGAAATTTAAATACCCTGTAGCAACAGCTTGGTCTACTGCTGGTCTCGCCTTAATTATTGCAACTGGCGGTGGATATAGCATAAATGAAGCAATTGGTGCTTTTTTAGTTGTTGGTGTACTGACTGCGATTTTAGGTTTTTCAGGAATTTTTCAAAAAGCACTTTCATATATTCCTCAAAGCTTGACCAGTGCCATGCTTGCAGGCGTTTTACTCAAATTTGGTATTTCACTTTTCGCAAGTTTACAAAATGATTGGGCATTCGTTTTATCTTTGCTCGTCATTTATATCATTACAAAAAGATTATGGCCGCGTTATAGCATCGTGTTCACAGCACTTGCTGGTGTTTTGCTCTGTCCTGTGTTTTTAGACTTTCATATGCCTACACTTCACTGGTCTTTGGCTAAACCTGTTTGGATTAGTCCTGTCTTTAGCTGGTCGGCTCTTTTGGGCTTAGCGTTACCTCTTTTTGTGATTAGTATGGCTTCGCAGTATTTACCCGGTATTGCCATGATTAAGAGTTATGGCTATCAACCACATGTTAACCAACTCATTGGCTGGACCGGTTTAACCCAAGTTTTGCTTGCACCTTTTGGTTGTTATAGCGTTAATATTGCCGCGATTAGTGCGGCTGTATGCCTTGACGATCAAGTTCATCCTGACCCAAGTAAACGTTATATCGCTGGCATAAGCTCTGGTTTTTTCTATGCATTGATGGGACTATTTGCAGCAACACTGACAAGCTTGCTCATGTCTTTTCCTCATATTTTTATTGTAGCTTTAGCAGGTATTGCATTACTTGGTACCATCAGCCATAACATTGCACTTGCATTTGGACCTGTTGAAGACCGTGAGGCCGCATTATTTACCTTTTTATGTAGTGCTTCGGGTATCCAATTTTTCGGTATAGGTTCGGCATTTTGGGGTCTGATTGTCGGTATTATTGTATTTGTAGTTCTTAAATTTAAGGCTAGAAAATAAGGCCTAAAATAAAAACTTTGCGCTTAACCATTTAGAGCATTTCATAAACAGTTAAGTGCAAAGTCGCAGTAAATTAATTAATTGCGTTTTTATCCCAAAAAGCTTGGCGTATTTGTGGCATTGCATTTAAGTGGTTAATAATATGCTGTGCTTCTTCTGTCTCAATTGAAGTCGCAATAAGCGTCACCTCTATCTCAACTTCTTTCTCTCCAAAAGGTGTCACATCAATGTCTTTAGCAGGATAATTGTGATGCTTCAACGTTAGGTTTAATTCATCCATAACCACTTTACTCTGACTGCGGTCACATATGATGTAAATGACATGCAAGACTTCTGTGTCATCGTCTAATGGACGGCGGTCAATGATATGAACAATCGGTCTCAATAGCGTATTGGCAGATAAAATAAAAGCTGTTGCCAGTATAGCTTCAATAATTAAATCGGAACCTGCCGCCGCTCCAACCGCAGCAGAACACCACAAAGTCGCTGCGGTATTTAAGCCATGGATATTACCTTCTTGACGCATAATCACACCTGCGCCCAAGAAACCAATCCCTGAAACCACATAAGCAATGACCCGAACAGCGCCATCTGCTCCAGTAAGATTTGTTGCAACATCCACAAAAATTGCAGCGCCTACAGCGACGAGTACATTGGTTCGAAGACCAGCAGTCCGTTGCCTATATTGACGTTCAAATCCAATTAATGCTCCTAAAACAAAAGCAACTGAGAGACTAATTAAAGTATCAACGATATTGGATAAATCTGCATGTTGTAGAAATTGCAACTTCATCTTGCACCTATAGTTTTATTGCCAACCGTAACGGCGGATGTAGATTTTTTTTACCCATTGAGTAATACACATATAAGCAATCAAAATGAATGGCAAATATAAGAAATAACTTAATGGTAGAGCTTGTAGTTTTAAATAACTTGCTAAAGGCCCCATTGGTAAGAAAATACCAATACACATAATCACCACTGTCATGACTAACAATGGGGTTGCAGCACGACTCTGAATGAATGGAATCTTAGCCGTACGAATCATATGAACAATCAATGTTTGGGTGAGTAAACCTACAACGAACCAACCAGACTGGAATAAAGTCTGATGTTCGGGCGTATTTGCCGAAAACACAAACCACATCAAACAAAAAGTGATAATGTCAAAGATTGAGCTAATTGGTCCAAATACCACCATAAAACGACCAACTTCTTCAGGCTGCCAACGCTGTGGTTTTGCTATTAATTCTTCATCAACATTATCAAAAGGAATCACGATTTGTGATACATCATAAAGTAAGTTTTGGATGAGTAAATGAATAGGCAGCATTGGTAAAAATGGAATAAAAGCACTCGCAATTAATACCGAAAAAACGTTACCGAAATTTGAACTCGCCGTCATTTTGATGTATTTCAACATATTGGCAAAAGTTCGACGACCCTCAATTACACCCTTTTCAAGTACCATTAAGCTTTTTTCGAGCAAAATTAAATCTGCTGATTCTTTAGCAATGTCTACAGCAGTATCTACAGAAATACCAATATCGGCAGCACGTATTGCAGCAGCATCATTAATACCGTCTCCCAAGAAGCCAACCACATGACCATTTGCTTTTAACTGATCAACAATACGCTCTTTATGTACTGGACTAAGCTTCGCAAAAATATGGTATTGCTCCACTGCTCTTTTGAGCTGCTCATCGGTTAAGGTTTCAACTACACCACCTAACAGAACTTGATCATAATTCAGACCAATTTCTCGGCACACTTTTTGAGTTACAAACTCATTATCACCTGTAAGTACTTTTACGGTTACACCATGAGCATGCAAACTTTGCACTGCTTCTCGAGCAGACTCTTTAGGTGGATCAAGAAACGCAACATAACCAATTAAAATGAGATCACTTTCATCAATAACCGAATAATTTTCCTGATTATTATCAAACTCACGATACGCTACAGCAACAACACGTAAGCCATCACGGTTATAACGTTGAATTAATGCTTCAATTGCCACTTCACGTTGTTTTATTAAAGGTTCTACTTTGCCATTTACTTCAACATAACGGCAAACTTTCAACATTTCCTCAACTGCGCCTTTAGTAATCATACGCACTTTTTCTTGAGGCGTTTGTACCACGACTGACATACGGCGGCGATCAAAATCAAAAGGAACTTCATCTAACTTCTTATAACGTAACTTTTGCGTTTTGATCTGGTCATCTACAGCTTCTAATACAGCCACATCAAGCAAATTTTTCAAACCAGTTTGATAGTAACTGTTTAAAAAAGCCTGCATGAGCACAAAGTCTGATTTTTCACCATTTACATCAATATGTTGAGATAAAAAGATTTTGTCTTGAGTGAGCGTTCCAGTTTTATCGGTACATAAAACATCCATCGCACCAAAGTTTTGGATCGCATCTAGACGTTTAACAATCACTTTCTTTTTAGATAAGAAAACCGCACCCTTGGCTAAAGTTGAAGTCACAATCATCGGTAGCATTTCTGGAGTAAGACCAACAGCAACTGATAGCGCGAATAAAAATGCCTCAGTCCAATCACCTTTGGTAAAGCCATTAATGAACAGTACAACAGGTGCCATCACCAACATAAAGCGAATGAGTAACCAACTGACTTTGTTAACACCCATTTGAAATGCTGTGTTGCTTCGATCAGTAGCCGTAACTCGGTGAGCAAGTGCACCAAAATATGTTTGAATACCAGTACTTAAAACAACTGCTTGAGCCGAACCAGAAACAATATTGGTTCCCATAAATACAATGTTATCTAGCTCTAAAGCACTCGTTTCTTCGAGATTTTTCTGTAAAGGAAATTTCTCGACAGGCATCGATTCACCAGTCATTGCAGCTTGAGAAACAAACAAATCTTTGGCATTTAAAATTCTGCAATCAGCAGGAATCATATCTCCCGCCGATAGTAAAATCACATCACCTGGCACCAAATATTGAATTGGCATTTCAAATTGATGGTTGGTTTGATTCTTAACATCAATACCATAGCGCTCATGCATAAGCGCTAAATCTTCTGCACTGACTTGATGACGAAGTACTGTAGCAGTATTGCTCACCATTGCCTTTAAGGCATCCGCAGCTTGATTTGATTTTGCTTCTTGCCAATAACGAAGTAACGTCGAGAGAATAACCATCACACTAATGATAGTTGAACCCGTTAAATCATCGGTAAAAAAAGCAATTAGTGCCAAAAGGCTAAGCAAAATATTGAACGGATTGCGGTAACAATACCAAAGATGTTGCCACCAAGTTAATGGTTTCTCATGAGTAATCTCATTAAGCCCCACTGCCATTTGCTGGGTATGTGCTTGCTCTTCTGTAAGCCCTGTGAAGTGAGTATCGAATTGTTTTAATAAGTCACCTGTTTGGGCTCTTGATGCATCGAGCAGACGCATAGATAAGTTTTTGCTAATTTCTTGAGCATAGCTTGATTGATGTAGCTCTTTAAAAGATCGATTACGACCAAAAAAACGCATCAAATGAAATCTTTGTAAAAATGCTGTGAAGAGTCGTTGCCAGAATTTCATCACGAAATCCTCCATTTTTTAGGCGTACAAAGCTCTCGACCTTATTGAGAAATAAAGTCTATAAAAATTTAAAATTTAGAAAGGAATTGGAGATCGTAGACTTACGATGAAGAAGAGAAAATTAGCCCAAAGCCAAACCAACGCTGACGAAAAGTCACAGGTTTGAACATAGCTCGGATACTTTGAATCGTATGAGACGAATTATTTACCAACATTGAAGTTTGGTAGGCATAGCTGTGTGTGGAAGCATATAAAAACATTGGCTTCTCCCCATTTCTAGCGAGAAACTAAACAGATAAGCGCTTGAAGTACTTGATTACAAATAAAGTAATTTGTATAGGTTTAATCTAATTTTTTACAAAGCTATCTCGTTGCAAGATAGCCCTTCCTAAAGGTGATCTTGCTCAGAATTGGCTTTGGTTTAATTGATAATTAAACTCGAACCTCGAACAACTACCCATTTAGGATCTCCATTAAATAAACTCGCGGCAAGTATATGTTTTACTCTCTAGTACACAAGTTTATTTTTGTAATTTTTTATTAACAAAAATTTTAATCAAGCCCTATAGCTCTCTTACAACTACTGTTTTCGCCATCTTGTCATGCCATCCTTGTTTTTTCGGATCAAACGCCACCCAAAAAAGACCGATACAAAACACTAAAATGGATGGAATATATCCAATATAACGAATGATAGATTGCATCAAAGTTAACTTATTGCCTGTTTTTTCATCGAGAACCTTTAAACGCATTAAACGTTTTCCAGGGGTACCCGCAAGATAGATCCAACATAAAACGGTGTATAAAAACGGAAAAGCATAATTCACGATCAAATCAAAACCATAATTTTGAGGTTTACTGCTCAAACCAGTAGAAAATATCAAATCATAATCGCCATGATAAAAAATCCATGCTGCAGGTATAATTGCTAAAAACATGATAAGGCTATCTATAATCATTGCCCCAAATCTTAGCCAGAACCCTGCATATTCGTATTTATAACTCATGCATACACCTCACTTTTCTTATGTTTTTACTTTACACCAAACACATAACTTCATTTTAGTTTCATCGTAAAGGAAACGTTTTTATTTTTAAATACTTGAAGTAATTTTTTAATTTTTAATTTTATTAAGAATTGCCCTAAATTTTTTCGAGACCATGCGTCCATAACATTAAAATAACATAGATCATTTTTAAGTATTTTATAAACACAAAACTCTAAATAAAGTAGCTTAATTATTTTCATTCGATTAGGCATATATAACACCTAACTATTTCCAATAGAAAAACATCGATTTTACGTTCTTTTTTAAATAATAAAGCAGCACAAAAAAGCCCTAAACTAATAATAATTTAAAGAGGCTTGAAGTTAATATGCTATTAAATTTTTCAGAATGTTAAATACCCCCAAAAACATGATAAAGATCATATTTCTTATTTAACTTCAAAATAATGCTTTTCAGTAACGAGTTTTATTTTTAGATTTTTATATAATCGATCCTTGGCATTCTCGAGCGAAGGTACTACTTTTTCTGCAAATTTATCATCAGCCATAAGCCTTGCATAAGTTTTGTAGCCGATTACTAATTTTTCTGGCTCTTTACCTGTTTGTTTAAATTCTTCAATAAGCTTACTTACTTTCTTTGCTGTTAAATCTGCCATATGGTCGCTCCCCCTCGATATACTATTTGGTTATACGAGCTCAGTGTGACAAAAATATGAAAAAGTAATTTATTGTAAAGTTCAGCTAAAAAATAAGTTTTCAGTTTAATCTTTACCACCTTAATAGTTATATTTAAAAACCTTATAAAACAATGAAATAATTAAATTTAATTTGATTGCGACTTAATTGAATTGATTTGTACCTTTAAACAAATGTGTTACTCTTAAAGTAAGAAAAGCTTCATACATATAACAACTTGTAAATAAGAGGAATAACATTATGAATTATCAACATATTATTGTACCTGTAGATGGTTCAGAAATTTCTTTGGCAGCAGCACGTCAAGCTGCCCATATTGCTAAGGCTTTTGGTAGTAAACTTACAGCGATTAGTCTTGTTGCAGTAGACCCATTTAGCGGTGTCGATTTTTATTACATCTCCCCTGTTGTAAAAGATTATTTTGTTGAAGCTCGTGCAAATGCTGAAAAAACACTGGCTAAAGTAAAAGCTTTATGTGCTGAAGAAGGTGTTGATATTGATACAGAAATTATTCAGGGTGAAATTTCATCTGACGGTATTTTAAAAGCTGTAGAAGACTTAAAATCAGACTTAATTGTTATTGGTTCACATGGCCGTAAAGGTTTCCAAAAACTTATTTTAGGTAGTTTTGCGCAAGATGTTCTTAACAGCACCAAAATTCAAGTTTTGGTCGTAAAAGAATAATTTCTTGATGTTAAGGAAAAGCCTAATCTATATCTATGGATTGGGCTTTTCTTTTTAAACTGCATAAATTTTACACAGACTAAAAATCATTATAGAATACCAAGCTCGTTTCCTATTCTTTGTGAGTCACGCCAATGAAGTAAGTCCTTTTTCTCATCAATTTTCCTTTTTTGATGTGCAAAATAGACTATTTCTTAGTGGCTTAACGTCTTTATTTAAAGTTTAACTTTCCTATTTTGTACATCCTGTATTTATGAGGTTTTAATGACTCAGCAGGCATGTGTAATATCACAACTCACTCTAGAATTTCCTTCGAAAGTGATGTTTAAACAATTGAATTTCTCACTAGAGTATCGCCAAGTATCCGCTTTAATTGGTCGTAATGGTCAAGGTAAGTCCTTACTTATGCAATTGCTCCAAGAAGTTTGTCCCACTGAGGAAATGCACATCAGCGGTCAAATTACTTGGCAAACGAAGCATGCATATTTATCTCAATTAATGCGTCTTTCTTCATCCACCATTGCAGAAGCTTTAGAGATCGATCATCTCTACAATGCCTTGCAAAGAGTAGAACGAGGCGAAGCTGAATATGATGATTATGATTTATTAGAGGGCAAATGGGATCTTCCTTCAGTTTGGGAAACTTTATTGCGATCGGCACAACTACCAACCGACTTAAAATTTCCAGTTCATCAATTAAGTGAAGGACAAAAAACCAAGTTAGCGTTAGCAGCATTATTTTTAAAAACCGACCACTATCTATTGCTTGATGAACCAAGTAACCATCTCGATCAAGATGCTAGACAATGGTTGATTGCTCACTTAAAAAATCATCCGGCAGGTGCTCTTATTATTAGCCACGATCTGACTTTACTCAATGAAGTAGACCATATTTACTATTTAAATGAACATGGTTTACATCACACTACTGGAAACTATGATTTCTTTTATGAGCAATATCAAGATCAAATTGAGTCTTTAGAGCAGTCGGTGCATCAACATCAACGTGAAGTTAAACACATGAAGCAGAAGCAACATGATGTCTTAATGAAAGCACAAAAACGTGAACGTGCTGGTAATAAGCTTCGTGATTCAAATTCACAAGCCAAAATTTTACTCGACTTTAAAAAAGAACAGGCTGGACAAAGCTTAGGAGCAATACATTCTCAACATCAGCGTCAAATTGATCAAAGCCAGCAAGACTTAAAGAATAAAAAAGTACTTCTGGAAACCGTTAAGCCCCAGCAATTTGTCTTCCCCTCTTTTCAAAAAAGGTCAGGAGAAATTCTCAGGGTTCATAACCTAAAACTCAAGTATGGCACACAGCAGTCAATTAATTTCGCACTCAAAGCTTCTCAAAAACTTCACTTAGTTGGTCGCAATGGTATTGGTAAATCAACTTTGTTGAAACAGATTGTTAAAAGTAGTTTATTGCCTACCGACGAAATTAGCCTATTTGTAAATTGTTTTTATCTTGATCAGAACTTTAGCTTTTTGTTAGATCATCTATCAGCAGTTGAAAACCTAAGGAATATTAATTCGAATATTTCCGAATTGGAGTGGAGAAATTTACTAGGTCAACTCAGGCTCCGTGGTGATAAAGGTACCCATCCTTTAACTCAACTGAGCGGCGGTGAAAAGTTAAAAGTAGCTTTATTAGGTTTGAGTCATGCAGAGACTATGCCTGAACTTTTATTACTCGATGAACCAGAAAATCATTTAGACATCGAATCAAGAGAACTTTTCGCGAAAGCAATTTCAAGCTATGAAGGTGCTGTATTACTTGTTTCTCATGATTCAAATTTTGTTGATAAATGCGGAATTGTAGAAAAACTTTATTTAAGCTGATTCTATTTTTAATCTATACATAGGCTCGATAGTTTAGAGCTTATGTATAGATTATCTCTGTCATTTTATATTTTTATTATCTAATATTTGCAAATCTAAATTAAAGGACACTGTTCTATTTTTACGTGCACTATTTCGCATTTGATAAACTTGGATAATATAATCACCATCGACGGGCAATACTATTTCTCCGGAAAAACCTAATGTCGAACCCACTAACAAGGCTTGATCTTTGCCTGGCTTTTTACCTGGAGCAAAAATATTAACATAAGCTAAATTATTATAACTATTAATATTGAATTTTAAAACTTGCCCACTTTTTGCAAACACTCTATATCTAACATCATCATAACCTTGAAACTTTCCAGTTAATGTCGTTTGATGTAAACCTTTTAAAAAACTTACTTTTGTTTCAACATTCTTAGCAAGAACTGATAATGGTACAGATAAAATTAAACCAGATAATAATATAGTTTTAATGATTTTTTTCATTTTTAATCCTCAACATTATTTTGAATAATTATATGAAATATACTTTTTATTAAGTTTTAATTTATGTATAAATTTGATGTGTAGCGTTTGAGTTTGTAAATCATTTTCTTATAGCCTTAAAAAATAGATGTCACTAAACTTTAACTTGCCAGCCCAATAAAACCAATTTAGAATCCGCCCAACGAATTTCTGGGGGCTTCATTGTGAGTACTTGCTCGATTGATAGAATTAAATCATCGACTCATATCTAAGTATCCACTACAGCCCTCTGGCTCTCTTGTGGATCTAAGAGAGTCCCCACCTTATTTTATTCTTATTCATCAGTTTTGTTTACAAACTAGCAAATACTTACATGTGCTCTTTGCTGTATTGGAGTCATCAATGCTATTTCTGAACTTAAAAAAATCTATTGTCTTTGTGAGTACTTGCTTAGCCTTTATTTCAAGTTATGCTGGTCGACCAATGGTTGTCGATGATGCTTCTTTAGTTCCTGCCCACACCTGTCAGCTTGACTCATGGATGCAGAATAACCCTAACGATAAGGAATATTGGGTCATCCCTTCTTGTAATATTGGTGGTAATTTTGAATTTGGTATAGGCATGGGCCGTCATTTTTCTGACGACACTGGCAATGCGACTTATACAACTGTGCAAGGGAAAACACTCTTAAAACCACTTGAGACGAATAACTGGGGGATTGGTTTTTCATTTTCGACTCAAATGAGTAACAACCATACTTCTGAAAAAGATTGGACTGTGAATGTTCCCTTAAGTATTTCTATGTTAGATGACCATTTTTTGGTACATACAAATGTGGGTTGGCTTAAAGAACATACCACTCACCGCGAACAAACTACTTGGGGTGTGGGTACAGAAACATTCATTACGAAACCATTAACATTTACTGCCGAAATTTATGGAAATGATCGAGACGATTCATTTTATCAAACCGGCATTAAATATATGTTGTACAAAGATAATGTCCAGTTCAATGCAAGTTATGGTAACCGTTTAAATAAAACAAAAGATGACTCATTTTTCTCTGTCGGCCTAATCTTTGTGACTAATCCACTTTTTTCTAAATGAAATGATCATTAAAAAAGCCCATCTCAGGGTGGGCTTTTGTTTTTATGAATCTTTATCTAGTGAATGTGGCGTTGTAGTTTTATCTTGCTGCTTCGTATCATTCTCGCCTTGGCAACCTATAACAGAGATTGATACGATTGCTACTAAGCTTAGAATAGCTATTATTTTAGTCATATTTTACCTCATACAATTTCCATTGATTAGCTAATAAATACTGGCTATCAATATTACGATCAGCATAGGTTTATAGACTTTTTTGTTTTATCTACATAGAAATGTAAACTGAAACAATCTACTGTAGCCAAAGTAAGACACTATTTTAGAAATTGTATAAAGCCACTACTTATAACTTTTCACTAATCCGAGTAATGCAATTCGTTCTGTTCTAATCGTAAGAAACACAAAAATCTAGCTTATCGTGAGGTTGTTTAAAGCATGTCCATGCATCTTTTTCAGGTTTATCAACAATTTTTTTTGTCTTTAAATTACGATAATAAATGTGTGCATCTTTTAAATTAGATAAGTTACTTCCGACAGAAACACATGGGTCCTCGTTTGAACAAATATTTGATTCTTTAATAAATACTTTAGTGTTAGGAAAAATTAATCTTTCAAAGTTAGATGTTGAGTTATTTGTAGAAGAGAGTAAGCAAGTCTCTGTAGTATTTTTACCCTTTACGACAAAACAACTTTTACTGACCTCGAAGGGCTCTTGAGCGAATGTCCCCGTTGCATAAGGCAATAGAAATAAAGTAATAAGGCGCTTCATGTTCTTTCTCTCTGTATATTCGATATTTAGCCTAAAACTGCCTATTAATATTTAGACTATATTTAACTGAGTTGCCTATAATACCTCTATTAAGTTTAGTTAAATATTTACTATTTGATAAATTTTACAAAATATTGAAAAAACAGCTAAACAACTGATATATCAAATCAAAAAATTATTGATCTAAAATTTCCCAATCAGTTCCAATTTGTGCCAAAGCAGGTAGTTCATCACTATTAAAAACATTATTTTTACTATCAATAGCGAATCGATAGAGTGGAATTGAATCTGCCTCTGTTTTTTTAAAAAAACTAAAATCTTCGTTGATATGGATTAAGTCCTCTGAGCTATTATCTACTGCTATTTTACTTTTACCCACACCTAAAGGTATGTGTATATAACTTTCACAAGTAACATGAACTCTATTGCCATCCAAATCTTGATATGAACATTTCATATTTAAGCCTTTCCATAATTTTTATAGATGTGTAGGAAAACTTAACATGCTATGCACATAAGTTATGGATTTTTTTATGATGTAATTGTTTAAGTATGTATATCATGTTGAAAAGTGAACTGTTTTCTCTAATTAGGATTGATAGAAATTTTCAAAAAAAGCACCGTTATCGGTGCTTATTGTTATTTACACTTTCCATGAGGACTGTTTATTTCTTCTTTTAAAGAATCAATATCCATTTTAATTAATTCTTTATCATTTGCTAGTTCTCGACCAGATTTCTTCATGAAGGTTTTATACTCCTTAAATCTAGCAATAAGAAATTCATTATATTGTAGTTCAGATTGCATATAAGTACATTCTATTGAATCTAGCTTTTTTCTTTGTGCACCAGTTAGATTTTTATTCGCATTCTTTTTGATAAAAGCGTCTCTTTCTGCCTGAACTACATGAATTTTCTCTATAAGATTATAATACTCGTCTTCAAAACTTGTGTTTGAAGCAGCCATACTATTAGTACAAATAAGTAAGCCCAAGATAAAAACTCTTAATTTCATAATATATAATATTCACTTATCATAATTAAAAAGTGCATATTATAAGACAATCATGATCAAATAAAGTAAATAAGTTATATAAAGAAAACCGCCCCAGAAGGCGGTTGCTGAAATTTTCCAGCGATTATAAAAGTGCGGTGGATACACACTTTTATAGGACTTTAGACTAGATTTATTTTTTTATTATTTTTCTTATACTCTTAAGAATTAAAATAATTTTCGATCATTCTGACATTTTCTTCGGATACTGCTTTTTTATTTTCCAGTACCCTCTGGGCTTCTTTTTTTACATTAAAGTCTGTGGCCATAATACTTGAAAGTGGTGGAAGTTTTGGCTGCCCACCTATCGTAATTTTTTCAATAAAGCTTGCTAACCACATAATATATTCACCCTTATTTTTATATTTAGGCATTAAGCTCATGTCGATTTTAATGCTGCATTCATTTAAAGGTTTACTTAAGCACTCTTCAAAATCTATAAAATTATATTTCAGTTTACAGGGAGTACCCTTTATCTCTTTTCGAATAATGCTGACTAAATTATTCAGTTGTTCAATCAGGTTGTCAGAAAATAATTTATCTTCTTCAAATCTTTTATAGATCTTTTCGGCAATTGTTATAAATTTTGGCATGGTTCCTTCCCTCTTATTCTAACTTTGTTTGTTAGACTGATTTTTAAGGAAGTATGATGGATATATCATTTCAGTATGTAAGTGTTGAAATGGCAAGTGTAATCAATAAGAGTGTTATGAAACTTGTGCCCATAACTCACCACAGCAAATAATTAAAATGCAAAACTCATCACAATTTATATGCGGAAAAATTTTATATTTGGTAATAATTTTCTAAAAAAATTAAGCTCATCAATAATATTATTTGACCCAAGTTTTTTCTGATATGTTAGCTAAAAATAGAATATAGGAATATTTGAATTATTTTTATTTACTGCCTTGCTGAATAACGAGATGATTTAGTCGAAGAATAAAAGTTAACCCTATATTCAGCAAGGTCTTCTATGGTTTATATTTTAGATTGATGCAGCTTATGCACTACTTAGTGCTGCTTCAAACATTTCAATAATTGCTTTGGCTCCTTCAGCCTTTTGCCTTGCGTCTTGATCATCGAAGATAATCGTTTCATCATTGAGTTCACTCACATATCGCCGGGCTTCGTCTAGAGCTCTCCTTAATTTTTGTACTTTGTGTTTGTTTACGTCTTTGGCAATGGTTGGCGCATATCCTCCACGTTTTGCGTTTTTAAGTTGTCTAGCTCTGTTCTCTATTGCTGTAGCCATTCAAACACTCCAACTCACCTAACAAATTTTATTAAAGCAACTTTATTGTTTGTTATTCTTAAACATTTAGTATTTTCTTTGTTCAAAGTGTCAAATTCGTTACTTAAGCCTCACTCCTTAAAAATTTTGGATCGAGTTTGCTCAAAAATCATTCTTTTCTAAGTTATGAAACGCGCATAACTCATATAGTCAATTTATACCGCTATTTAATAATAATTTTCCAAAAATTTTTATAAATTAATGTATAAAAATATTAAAAAAATGCTATCTACTTGAAAATTCAAAGAAGATAGCATTCTTGTCCCACTTACTCTACTGTAAGTTTTTGAAAATCATGGCCTGATGGTGCCTGATACACTCTTAAACCAAACTCAGGCAAAATCGCGATGAGATGGTCAAAAATGTCGGACTGAATTGCTTCATAAGAAACCCATGCAGTGGTATTAGTAAAGGCATAAATCTCTAGTGGTAGACCTTCACTCGTCGGTTGTAATTGACGAACAATTAAGGTTTGATTTTGTGCAATTCCTTTGTGCTGACGTAAATAGAATTCAACATACGCTCTAAATGTTCCGATATTGGTTAAACGTCTTTTGTTATAGCGAGACTGACTACCTAAATGCTTATTGAACTCATCAATCTCAGATTGTTTAGCATTGAGGTATTGATCTAACAATAGAAAATCTTTTAGCTTTTGCTGCTCTTCTTCAGTCATGAAGTGCACACTACTCTGGTCAATGAAAAGCGAACGCTTCATACGACGGCATCCAGCGTTACTCATACCGCGCCAGTTTTTAAAAGTGTCTGTAACAAGTTTATTGGTTGGAATAGTGGTATAGGTTTTATCAAAGTTTTGTACGGTTACAGTATGTAGTGAAATATCAATCACATCACCATCGGCATTTAGCGACGGCATTTCAATCCAGTCCCCTATACGTACCATGTCATAAGAAGCAATTTGTACACTCGCGACCAATGACAAAATCGTATTTTGGAAAACCAACATTAATACGGCTGCCATCGCACCAAAACCAGCAAGCAAGGTAAATACATCCTTTTTAAGGAATGTACCTAAAATCATTAAACCACAGACTACAAACAAGATGAGTTTAACGAGTTGCAAATAGCCCTTAATCGGCTTGTTTCTAGATTTTGGATTACGTTGATAGATTAAATTAAATATATTTAATAATTCACTGATCGTGAGCGCAATAGTCAGGAAAATAAATGCTTGCGCACCCATCTGTACCAAAGCAATTGCTTTTTCAGATAAGTGTGGAACGGTGGTAATACCATTCATAATCACAATAGCAGGAACAATATTGGCAAACCGCTTTATGACACTATGTTGAGCAAAGACAGATTGATTAAGTGACTTGATTTTAGTCACTAAATGACGAATACCCCGAACAATAATTCGCTTAGCAATGAAGTTTGCCAATGCAGCAAATAGAATTAAAATTGTGAGTGAAACTATCATTTCTAGCCAAGGATAATTGCTTAACTCAGCCTGAAGATCTCGATAATAATTAAAAAAATTCAAACCTCTACACCTTAAAACTTTATTTTCAATAATTTTAAAGTGTTCGTGTGCTATAGATTAAGACTTGTTTACATATGTCGTCATAAATACAACACGTCTATAATACTTAATCGCTAAATTAGATTAATTTATGGAAATATGATTCATACAGGCAATAAGCTTAAATTTTTAGAAAGTTCTTAAATAATTTCTAACTCAAAGCCGCTTTTATCTTTGTAGACCATCTAAATCAGATTTTTGTCCTTTAAGCACATGGTGAATAAATTTACCTAATGCTAAAAATTAGCCATTCGCATTAAATCAAAAATTATGAATGGAGTGACATCTATGCTCACAGGGAATCATCAACTTAAAGCAAGAAAAGTATATTTCGACTTTTCAGAGTCATCTGTATGTTGGATGCCAAATGACCCTCTGTGTTCACATGTTGCTAATGGCATAAATATGCTTTTGCCTGCGGGTGAGTTTTGGTTCTGCCGAGTGTTCAATAAAACTCTACCCTACATTAAGGATGAAAAATTAAAACAAGAGGTCGTTGGTTTTGTACGTCAAGAAGCAGCTCATGCTCGTGCCCATGAAAAAGCACAAGACTTTTTAAGGGAACATGGCTACGACATTCAAGATCCTCTCAATCGTGCTCATCTGGTTTTTAATATTTTATTAGGTGACAAGCCTCTTGGTATTCCTTTTTTAAAAGGTGAGAAAGTTGAGGAGTATTGGTTACTATTCCGAGTCGGTGTAATTGCTGCAATTGAGCACTTTACCGGAACAATTGGTCAATGGACTCTCGATAGTAAGTCGTGGGATAAGGCAGATCCTGCGATGGCAGATTTATTCCGTTGGCATCTTGCAGAAGAAGTCGAGCATCGCTGTGTTGCCTATGACTTATTTGAGCATTTATTAACAAATAAATTTGGTTTTTATATTTCTAGGCAAGCCATCATGATGGCAGTTTTCCCATTATTTATTTATTTTCTTGCCGATTTCGCCCGTAGTCTTGGGCGACAAGATTTGGAACACCAAGATATTCAAAAATTGATGCGTCGGGGTTACATTAATATTATTCGTGAGTTTGAAAAAACTGCTACTCAATCAGATAACCTACCAACAATCAAATATTTATGGAAAGCGACATTAAGATGGTTGTCTCCAAAATTTAATCCGATCCATGAAGGTGACACCGAACAAGCTTTAGCGTATATGGCTCGCTCACCTGCCGTTCAATACTTTGAACAAATGACACAACATCCTGCTACGGCTTCAACATTAAGCTAAATGCTGACCTATTTTTTGTTTTAATCAGCGCCCCTTTATAGGGGCTTTTTTTATGTAAAAAGCATTATTCACAAAATATATCCGTCATTTTTTCCAAAAGATTACTTTTTGTTAGTGTGATCATTTTTTATAAAATAGTAAGTTCCTGCCTATCTGCTTATATTTAAAAACTTAATTTATTTAGCCTTTTACAAAATATAGATTTTATTATTCAAAGAATTAGATCAAAAAAATTAGTGAAAATTCCTATAACTCATTCTACTTTTTCTTTACAAACCGCAACAATCTTGGAATAAATCGTAATAATAATTTAATTAATAATAATTATCATTTACAACACATAAAAACCTGAGAAGATCTGCCATGATCCACGAAAATATTCTCGAATGCATAGGTAAAACGCCACTATTACAACTATCAAGGCTATTCACGCATCAATCAGTCTCAGTGATTGCGAAAATGGAATTGTTAAACCCAGGAGGAAGTATTAAAGACCGTCCAGCATTATTCATGCTACGAGAAGGCTTAAAATCTGGAGTAATTCGTCAAGATAGTCACATTGTTGAAAGTTCGTCAGGAAACTTAGCGATTGCCCTTGCAATGGCTTGCAAAATATATGGATTAAAATTTACTGCCGTTATTGACCCCAAAATTGCCTCAGCAAATCTACAAATGCTGAAGCTTTACAAAGCCAATATTGAAATGGTCTCTGAAAAAGACCAAAACGGCGGTTATTTAAAAACCCGAATTGACACCGTAAAACGACTCTGCCAACAACTACCAAATGCTGTTTGGATTAATCAATACGCCAATCCAAACAACTGGAAAAGTCACTATTTTGGTGAAGCAGAAGAAATCTTAAATCAAATTGATCGCAAGATTGATTACCTTGTGATTGGAGCAAGTACCTCCGGCACGATTATGGGCGTGTCTCGTCGCCTTAAAGAAAGATTTCCAGAATTAAAAGTCATCGCTGTCGATATTGTCGGCTCTGTGCTGTTCGGTGGTACATCTGGTCCACGCGAAATTCCCGGGATTGGGGCAAGTACAGTCCCACCGCTGCTCTCCCCCGATGAAATTGATGATGTCATTTATGTAGATGACTATGAGTCGGCACTCGGTTGCAGAGAACTTCTTGAACATGAAGGAATCTTTGCAGGTGGCTCGAGCGGCTCATCTATTTCAGCCATCAAAAAACTGATTCCAACCATTCCAAAAGGTTCATGCGTCTTAACGCTGTTGCCCGATCGCGGAGACCGTTATCTCGATCTGGTTTATGAAGATGAATGGTTCGAAATGATCAAGAAGCGTCACTTCAATCGAAACACACGACGCCAAGAAAACCTTACTTTACAAAATGTTGTTTAACCTTCTCCTTAGGACATATTCATGAGCAATTTGGCTACCCTTCGCTATTTAAGTCAATCAGATTTATTAAATCTTGGCGCAAATCATAGTAATTCATTTATTGAAGCGATTACTGAAGGTTTAACCCTGCATGCAAATAAACAGTTTGTACAACCCTTAAAACCATACCTTCGCTGGCAAGGTGCAGACCATATTGCAGACCGTATTATCGCTATGCCTTGTTATTTAGGCGGCAATGACCCGATTGCCGGAATTAAGTGGATTGGTTCAAGACAACATAACCCTAAAAAATTCAATATTCCACGTGCCAGCGCACTGATTGTTTTAAATGACTCAGAAACAAATTATCCGGTTGCGGTGATGGAAGGTAGCCTCATCAGTGCTATGCGAACTGCTGCAATTACGGGTGTTTCGATTAAATATCTAGCGAAAAAAGACTTTTCTGACATTACTGTAATTGGCTGCGGTCCAATTGCTCAAATGCAGATTAAGACGGTGCTTGAACAATATGCTCAAGTGAAAAAAATCCATTTATTTGATGTGAACCCTGAAGCGGCTGAAAAACTCAAAGCGTTGTTCTTATCAGAATACCCACATCTAGAAATTGAAATTCATGACAGCGCCAAGTCTGCGATTCAGCAAGCCGATGTCCTCATTACCTGCACAGTTTCAGATAAACCTTACATTCCATTTGAGTGGCTTAAAAAAGGCTGCTTTGTTTCAAATATTTCAATTATGGACATTGAGCCTGAAGTCTTCTTAAAAGTGGACAAAGTGATTGTGGATGACTGGGACCAATCAAACCGAGAAAAGAAAGTTATCAATGTGCTGGTTGAAGATGGCTTATTTAGCCGTGAAAAACTACATGCTGAACTTGGCGACATCATTATTGGTCATAAAAACGGCCGCGAACACGAAGATGAAATCATTTTGCTCAACCCAATGGGCATGGCGATTGATGACATTGTCTGCGCTAAATGGTTCTTCAATGCTGCCCAAGAACAAAACGTTGGCACGGTTCTACCGCTTTTATAAGAATAGGAATAACTAAAATGATAGATCGGATTTACACAGCACAACTACAAAAAACGATAGATGCACTCTACATGGAGAATTATGGAGATTTTAAAGATCATATTTCCTATAAAAAGCCTTATCTGGCAATTACTCTCAATGATGAGTTGGAACTCTATTTCAACTGTTTAAAAGTAGATGGTGTAAATCCTTTCTATATTACTCAACCCGAAGTTTTGCTTGATAACCTCTTAAACAATACAACGTCTAAAATTTCTATTTCTGAAGTTTTTACCTATTTAACCAAAGCAACTTGGTGGCCATCGCCACACCATCAAAAAGCGATTAATTATTGGCTCGACAACTTAGTGACGGCTGAAAAAGTTCCTCAAATTGTACAGTCAGCCCTTTCATTTTCTTCGCCTTTGATTACTAGTGAATTGCTATCACTGGTAGCTGATCGTCCATTTCATCCATTCGCTCACTCAAAAGGTGAACTTGCACCACTCACAACTCAAAAAGAAATTGAGGTGTACTGGTGGGCATTTAAGAAAGATGACGTGATTAATAATATGGAGTCGATTCCTCACAAAGAGCTTCTGTTATCAGAAGTTGAGGAAAGTCTTATTGCTGACAAAATGGCTCAGCTTTCAGATGATTACTTAGCCCTGCCGTTGTTAGAGACGCAACATCGCTATTTAAAGTTTGAAGAAAATAAGTACGACGGTATTGACCTAAACCATGTCACCACCATTGGTTTACCGACCTCTTCTTTAAGAACGCTTATTCACAACACAAACCCGACTCTGCATTTAAAACTTTCAACCAATGCCAAAACATTAGGTGCAATCCGCTCCATGCCAGGTCGTTATTTAATGAATGGTCATACGGCTTATGATTTTTTAAATGACGTCATTAATGAAACTGCTTTATTAAAAAATCGTCTCTTTTTGAGTAATGAAACACATTGGTGGGTACTCGGTAAACAAGAGCCGATTGTAAAAAATTTAGGTGTAATCGGTTGCCAAGTCCGACATTTACCGGATATTTGCCGAGACCAAAACGTTACTCCAATCACTATGTCAGCTTTAAGCTGTACCTATGTTGACCCTTGGGAAACATTGGGCATTGAAGGCGACAAATGGACATTATTAAAAGACTTAAGTGTTCATTTTATTCAAACATTCTTAACGCTTTGGGCAAAAGGCATCATGCCTGAATGCCACGGGCAAAACACGATGGTGTGTTATGAAAATAATAAGTTGAAATGCTTTATTTTACGTGACCACGATACCTTAAGAATATGTACCACAGCCATTGAAGAAAGTGGTTTTACACCTCCGGTTTATACCATTGATACCAGCACACCGAACAATCTTATCTTTACTAAAAATGAAGACTTATTTAATTACTTCATTACTTTAGGGATTCAAATTAACCTCTACCCAATTGCTTTAGCTACTTTGAAATATACGGAGCATACGGAAAGCGATTTTTGGGAAATGGTTCAAGACATTATTCAAGATTTTGTAGAAACCCAACCTATTTCAGAACAAACAAAATCGCAAATTCAAACCTATCTTTTTGACAATAAGACTTGGCCATTCAAACAGCTACTTACGCCTTTACTTGCGCAAGAAAGCGACTCAACAGGCATGCCAAGTAAAATCGGAACTACGCCAAACCCTTATCACAGCTTATCTGTTTCTAGCTATGAGACCATGGATATCTAAATCATGCGCTCATCTCGCCTAGATCATTTCATTATTTTGCTCTGTCAGTTTTTTTCCACTTTTGGGCTTATGGTGCTGATTCCAATCATGCCGCTCTATATGGAAAAACTGACGGCGCATATGAGTGCTCCCACTATCTGGGCAGGTTTGGCACTCGCGGCTCCGGCTATTGGCAGTTTATTTACCGCACCGATTGTAGGTCATCTATCCGACACATTCGGCCATAAAAAAGCCTTGTTACTTTCACTGGCTGGGTTCTGTATTTCAATACTGCTCATGGCGAGCGCCCAGCATTTATACCTATTTATTTTCGCGCGAATTTTACTCGGCTTTTGCGGTCTTTCGGTCATTTTAAATGCCTATGTTTCATATCTTTCTAATGAACAACAACGTGGTGCCGCTTTTGGGCAACTACAAAGTAGTGTTGCGTTAGCTTGCCTATGTGGCCCCGTGCTCGGCGGGATATTTATGGATCAATGGCGGGTTGAAGTATTACTCAACGCGACAGCATTTGTTGTGATGACACTCATTATGATCGCGTCATTTGTACTAACCAAGCCCGTTAAAACCGAGGCGCCAAAAACCAAAGAGAAATCTAAGCTTCCAGCTTTCTTTGATAAAACGATTTTTTCATGGTTAAGCGCTGGCATTTTGGTTCAAGCCGGTGGCTTTGGTTTGGTGTCTTGCTTCGTTTTATACATTAGTGAAATAAGCCAAAGCACTCACTCTTCGTTATCTGCTGCAAGCTTAACAGGCACCATTCATGCACTTTCATGGGGAGCCGCTTTTATTGCTGCAACCTATTGGGGAAAAAGAAATGATGATAAAGGAGATTCTTTTAATAACTTCATTTACGCATCTTTAATTTGCGGTATCACGATTTTCGCATTGATCTGGGTTTCGAATATTTGGCTAGTTCTTGTATTACGACTCATACAAGGCTTTTGTTTTGCAGCCCTGATTCCTTCAATCTTACACACCATTTCTCTAAAAGCTGGCGCTCAAAGCCAAGGAAAAGTGATTGGCATTTCAAATAGTGCCTTTGTCTTAGGACAGCTTATTGGCCCAATCACCATCACGCTCACCTACTCATTTTTCAATATTACCGCGGCATTAATCTGCACCTCACTATTTTTTATCGGTGCGGGATTAGTGGTGATTTTGAACAGATTCTTAATGGACACAATTTTAGAAGAGGCACAAGAATGAACTCAATTATTACAACAGATGCATGGTCTTATAAACTTTTCGAACAGTACCTGAATACTTTCTTTCGTGAACTCAAAGTGAATCTTGAAGAATGCATTATTCCAGCTCAAGACTCTCCTTTATTCACCCTATATGCAGAGCAACCAGACACCCTATGTTTTGCTTATACATTTCATGCATCTAACACGGTTGTTTATGGCGTAGTTCAGCACTTATCAACTACGGGTTATCATAGATATCAACGTGGTTTTGTTCTGCAAAATTTAAGCGACAATACATTTGACTCGCTCACCGACCCTAAAAGTTTAGTGAAGCTGATTACAGATGAACTGAATAGCTTATTTAAAGATAAAAACCAAAATAAAAATCTGTACTCCGATATTGCCAATAGTATCGAGAACACAAAATTCTTTTTAGAAAATAAGCCATCTCAAACAGCAACTAAAGCATTGAGTGGCTTTCAGGCTACTGAACAAGGCATGCTATATGGGCACCCTTTTCATGTGACCTCTAAAGCCAATTTAGGTTTTTCTAAAGAGGACATGAAAAAGTATAGCCCTGAGCTAGGCGCAAGTTTCCAACTCCACTACTTTGCAATTCATTCTTCTTTAATCCAAAAGTTAGTTAGCGAAACCGAACCTTCTCACCGTATTGAAGATGAAGTTTTAGAAGTTGCAAAAGATCGTTTGCAAGAAAACTTCACAAATTATGAACTCATGCCAACGCATCCGTGGCAAGCCAATTTCTTACTTCAACATCCATCGTTAAAGAAACATTTAGACAGCCAAGACGTAATATATCTGGGCGCTTTAGGTCAAACCGTATGGCCAACCTCATCTGTTCGCACAGTGTGGCTACCTCAATCGAACCTATTCTTAAAACTCTCTATTGATGTACGCATTACCAGTTTCATTCGTAATAACCCAATGGATGAAATGGAACGCGCGATTGATGCGAGCAAAATTATTATTAATCACAAGATTAATGAGCAATATCCCGACCTTGTGATTCTGCCAGAGTTAGAAGCAAAAACAGTCAAAATTCCTGAGCTTGAGAGTTCATTCGGCATTATTTATAGAGCTGGGCTCACTCCTGATGTATTAGAAAATACCCGAATGCTAGGCGGCTTGGTTGAAGAAAACGAAAACCATGAAATCCCACTTTTAAGCTTTATCCAACAAGCAGCACCAAATCAAAACTTACAATCGAACGATGCCAAAGACTTCATTACTTTTTGGTGGAAACAGTACATTAAAGTTTCGCTCATTCCATTAATTGAGTTGTTTGCAAATAAAGGCATTAGCGTAGAAGCGCACATGCAAAACAGCTTAATGGAATTTAAAAATGGCTATCCACATCGTCTTATTCTGCGAGATATGGAAGGCATTAGCATTGTTCCAGAAATGATAGAAGATGACTCATCTATTTCTGAAGATAGTACCGTTTGGTTCTCTCAAAAAGATGCTTGGACCTTTTTAAAATATTACCTCGTAATCAATCACATTGCTCATCTCATCAGTGCAATTGCACGAGTTACAGCAATTGATGAATCTGAGCTTTGGCAAGCCACACGCCTTACACTCACACAAGAAAACTTTAGCGCCAAAGGCCAGCAATACCGCGATTTATTAATTAATTCACTCACATTACCAATTAAGGCAAATATGTTAAATACGCTCTACCACAGTGGTGGCAATCCTATCTGGATTGAAGTTGAAAACCCTATTTATAAATATCGCGGCGCAGAAGCGCTTTGCCCTCTTCAACCAACACAACAAACCAATTATAAAACCCTCGCGGAAAACCGCGTGATGGGCCAATTATTAGAAGCACTCATTTTTGAAAATACTTTTAAATACGAGTTTTCTAAAGGTCAAATCAAGTTCTATATTTCCGATACCGTTTTTTATACCTGTGCGGCCAAACGACATTTTAGTTTTAAACGAATTAAGTTAGATCCTTCAAGCTTAGTTCGTTCTGATATTACTTTAGGCACTGAAACTCGCCCTAACTTAAAAACGCTACTTGCCGACCTCAAAAATATTATTGAAGCTGACCCAGTTAAATGGCAAAACTTTAATGATGAGCTGAATTTAACTTACGTTAAACATGCGCAGACTTTGAGCCAAGCCCCTGCTCAACCTTTAAGAACTTTGCCTTACCTAGAACAAGAGGCACGCATCACCAACGCGCATTTATATCACCCAAGTTTTAAGTCTCGTATCGGCTTCGATTTAAAAGAAAACCAGAAATACGCACCAGAGCTTTCTGAAGGTTTTACGGTTCAATGGGTGGCAACTCATAATAGTTTATGCAAACTGGTTTTGAGTGAAACCATTAACTTAGAGCAGCTCTATAAACAGCATTTTTCAGAAAAAGATCTACAAGCCATTAATGATCAACTGAAAGAACAAAATGTAGATTTTAAAGATTATATCCTTACTCCAATTCACCCGTGGCAGTGGGATAAAATTATTGAATTATATTATCAAGATGCAATTAGCAACCAACTGATCATACCGTTAGATATTGAAGGTCCGACTTATTTACCGCAGCAGTCGATTCGAACTTTATCAAATATTAGCGATATTTCGGCGCTTTCTCTTAAGTTGGCCATGAACTTGGTCAATACCTCTACCTCTCGTGTATTAGCACCACATACCGTTCAAAATGCAGCAAAAATGAGTGACTGGCTGTATAACATTGTTGAGCAAGACCCTATTTTAGAAAAACAGCGCAAGCCTGTTATTTTAAGAGAGATTGGCGGCCTTTCAGTGAACCAGCAGATTGCGCTACCTGTTCAATACGGCGCTCTCGCCTGCATTTGGCGTGAAAGTATTTACAGCTACTTAAAAGAAGGCGAATCAGCAACGCCTGTAACAGGGTTGATGCAAGTTGATACGGACCAAAAACCTCTTATTGATGAGTGGATTCAAGAGTACGGTATTGAGTTCTGGTTAGAAAAATTACTCAGCAATGCCTATTTACCAATCATGCATATTTTATGGTGCCACGGCCTCGCTTTAGAGTCACATGCGCAAAACATGGTACTGATTCATAAAAATGGCTTACCTGTTAAAGCGGCCTTGAAAGATTTCCATGATGGAATCCGTTTTAGTCGTCATCTTTTACGTGAGCCGAACCTTTTACCTAACTTGCAAGATGCTCCAAAGGAACATGCCAAAATTAACCCGAACTCATTCTTAGAAACCCACTCTCCAAATGAGTTAAGAGACTTTACTCAAGATGCGCTTTGGTTTGTAAATCTGGCTGAGTTAGCAATTTTCTTAAATGAACATTATGACTTCGATGAAATCAAATTCTGGACCATGTTAAGAACCATCATCAATCAGCATAAAGAAGCTCATCCAGAGTTTAGCGAACGATATGAATTGTTTAACTTTACAGATGACACCATCGATATTGAACAGCTCGCAAGCCGCCGTTTTCTTCCGGAAATTCGCTTAAGAGTACAAACCACGCCAAACCCGCTCAGCCTAATTAAGGAAATTGAATATGAATAAGCATTCGATTTCTTTTAAGAAACGAATAGCAAATGGTGAGACGCTCTACGGAATATTTTGTTCCGTAGCTTCGCCAATTAATGTCGAGCAACTGGCACTAGCGGGCTATGACTTTATTATTATCGACTTGGAACATACTTTATTTAGTACGTCTCAAGTCGAGACTATGATTTTAGCTGCTAGAGCCATGCCTCTTGATGTGTTTGTAAGAGTGCCGTTAAACGCGAACCACCTCTTACTACCTCTGCTCGATGCAGGGGTAACAGGCATTGTGTTTCCACGTATTGAAAATGCTCAGCAAGCTCAAGAAGCTGTGAACTATTGCCACTATATGCCGCTTGGGCAAAGAGGACTCAACTCAACAAGATTAAATCGATATGGCATGGACGATTTAGCGAGTTTTGTTCAACAAGCCTCAAACGAAACGGTTGTCGTTGCCATGATTGAAAGCTTAGAAGGACTACAACAACTAGATGAAATTTTAAAAGTCGAAGGTATTGATATTATTCTGGAAGGTGCTGCCGACCTTTCTCAATCGATGGGAATACCGTGGCAAACTAGCCATCCAAAGGTGAAAGAAAAAGTTCAAGAGATGTATTTAAAGACTAAAAATAGTCAAAAGCATTTTTGTGCTATTCCCCGACAACCTGAAGATATCGCGGCATGGAAACAGCAATCTGTTCAGCTTTTTGTACTCGGCGATGACCGCAGCATTATTCGCCGTGCCCATCAAAACCATCTAAACACCTTTAAAGACAACTCATAACTGTTCAAATCTTTTTAGGGGAATAAAAGCCTATTCCCCTAATTCATTGAATAAATTTCAAATATATTTTTTTAAAGCAATTAATAATATTGTTAATTACAATGATTCTCATTTATAATTCGGTCAATTTAAAATCACTCTCAGGGCGAGACAATGAGAAATAAGAAAAGTAATAAGCTTTTAACGAGGAAATCTGAAGTTAAAAATATCATTCCACTTCTTTCACTTGGTGGAGCCATTATTCTTTCAAACTCAGCATTTGCAGCTTCAACTTCTGACACCGCAGAAACAGAAAAAAAGCCTGAAGCCCTCCCTACTATTACAATTGCCGCTTCACGTGCAGATGAACTTTCTACCTCTGCTAAGCAAGTCACTAAGCTCGATGAAAAACAAATTGAACTTTTAAAAAATGGATCGTCTGGCAACATTGCGACTGTTTTAGCCAAAGCCGTACCGGGCCTATCGGACTCAAGCCGAACCATTACCGATTATGGACAAACTTTACGTGGCCGTAATGCGCTTATTTTGGTCGATGGTGTTCCTATGAACCTTACACGTGATACAGCGAGAGGACTTTCAGCCATTGACCCTGAAAGTATTGCCAACATTGAAGTGATTCGCGGTAGTAACGCAATTTATGGTGGCGGCGCAGCGGGCGGTATTATTTCAATTACTACAAAAGCTGCGGGCGGTGAACCTACGGCTAAAACCGTCGTTGGACTTCAAACACCACTTACAAATCTGCGTTCTAATGCTTTAAGTGGTGATATTCACCAGTATTTTACGGGCAGTTTTAACGCTTTTGACTATGCGCTCGACTTTGGTTATCAACGTATTGGTAGCCCGTACGATGCAAGTGGCGACCGTGTTGCACCAGAACCAAGTCAGGGCGACCTTTACGACTCAAATGGATATAGCATCGGTGGTAAGCTGGGTTACCACATTGATGACAACCAATACCTACAGTTTGCTGCAAACTACTATAATGCCGAGCAAGACTCAGACTATGCATCTGACCCAAGTGTTAAAAAAGCTCCAGCTGGTACAGTGCCAGCCAAAGCCATTAAAGGCTTAAAGCTCAAAGACCAAAATAAAAATGAAAACCAGATCTACAATTTGACCTATACCAATAAAGACTTATTAGGTAATAAGGTTGATGCTCAAATTTATTACCGTGATTTCTTTACCCGTTTTTCACCGTTTGATGCCCGTGCAAATGCCAACCGTGGTAAACAAGTCGACCAGATTTATCAAGAAAATAACGTACTCGGTAGCCGCTTAACCGTGACCACTCCCCTTGAGTTTTTAGGTGATACATCATTGGTTTGGGGTGGTGACTTTAGCCGCGAAAAAAGCGAAATGCCTTTAGATATTTTCGACCCTAATATTTATGATCAATCTGGCGGTTTAGAGTTTGTAAAAATCGGAAAACTGATTTATCTACCTGAACTGACCACGCAAAGTGTCGGTGGTTTTGTACAGTTAAAACACCGCTTTACTGACCAATGGTCAGCAGAAGCTGGTACACGCTATGAAGATAGCTATGCCCAAATTGATAGCTTTGTTCCATTATCACAATTAGGCAAAACCAATCCTTACACGGTTCCAGGCGGAAAAGTAAAAGCTGATGCATGGTTATACAATGCCAATGTGACTTTCTCACCAAACGACCAGCACTCGATCTATGCATCGTTTAACCAAGGTTTTCAGTTACCTGATGTTGGTTTAATTATTCGTAATGCTGGTGAAGGTTTTAACCTTGGATCATCATTCTTAGAGCCTGTAAAAGTTGATAACTACGAGCTTGGCTGGAAAGGTAACTTTAATAACTTCTCTTCAAGCTTAGCGGTATTCCACTCTACTTCTGACTTAGGTGCTGTGCAATCATTCAACAATGGTTTAGTGCTGGCTCGAACGAAAGAGAAAGTTACTGGGGTTGAAGCAACACTTGATTATCTTGATGATGCAAATGTGTGGGGAACTGGCGGTAGTGTTACGTGGATGAAAGGCCGTGAAAAACCTCAAAACGGTTCTGAACAAGACATGACGGGCTTCCGTATTCCACCATTAAAACTCACAGCTTATGTTTCTTATAGTCCAACTGAAACTTGGACGAACCGATTACAAGCAACTTACTTCGGTTCAGAAGATTACCGTCTAAATGGTGTAAACAGTTTTGGTCGCTACGATGTAAAATCTTATACCACAGCAGATTTAATCAGTAGCTTTGCGCTGAACAAGAAAGACACCATGACCATTGGTTTAGAAAACATGTTTAACCGCAAGTACTACCCGCTTTATAGCCAATTACTAAGAACAAGCGATAACACTAGCCACTTACTCGCAAATGGTATAACGCTTAAAGTGACTTATAGTCATAAGTGGTAAGAACTTTGCTTAGTTCCTAATACAGTAAAAGCCCCGACCTCGGGGCTTTTATTATCTTGAGTATTTTATAAAAACATCGCTATAAAATATTGGAATTGCTTGTCTCTTTCATCTACATCGTTATGACTCAGCCTTTGAATAATAGCACCTTCAATCATCTGTAAAAATAGTTTAGCCTCATCATAAGAAGTATACGCTTTAAGCATTCTTAGCTGACTATAGATTTCATTGGTGAGCCACATTCTATATCTCACTGCAGTTTGATAAGCGTTTGGATAATTATTTTTAGTTTCAAAAATGGTTTTCAATAACAGGTAATACGGCCCTTCCAAGTCTGTATGTAAGTCATATAGTGTTTTGAGTTTGTCTCTCACGTTTGAGTCTTGGTCATATTCCACCATTGCAACGACTTTGTCTTGAAGACGTTGTTTTTGCACAAGTAGGCAGATTTCAATAAACCGCGCTTTGGATTGGAAGTAATGATAAAACGTCATTTTTGTAATTTCAGACTCTTTCACTATTCTGTCGACACCCACTAAATGGAATCCGTGGTGGTGAAATAAATCAATCGCCTTATTAATAACTTTTAAAGCACGTGTAGAAAGTACTAAAGGTGACATAGTTGTACCGTTTAAAATAATTTTTTGTTGTATATAAAAGAGATAGAAATGCCATCACTCTTAAATTGAGCGCTAAAAACAGGCATGTAAAAGCGACACAACAAAGGTGTGCTCGCCTATCTCGGGTTTATTGTTGCTATGATTTTTGAGTCGTAACGATTCTTAAGGTGCAGAAAACCTAGAGTCGATTAAACCGATTTATAGAATGTTTAAATAGTATGGACAGATAGACTTTGGCAAAGGCCAATAAATGAGAAGAAATAGTACGCATAGCGAACTCCTAGATGAAATAGAAGTTCTACCCAATCACTGTCAAATGATTATGGTGGTAGAACGAAGGCGGGTTGACAGACCAGTCATCTAGGAACTGGCACGCCCGAAGGCGTCCCTCCTCCGTCCTACCGCTACGAAGGGAGACGAACGAGTTCAACACCAAAAAATTACTTTCTTGATGTTCTAGATGATGGCGACCTGTCAAAGTCGACTGGCAATGTAGGCCAGCAGGCAAAGGATAATCGGAGAGATTTGGGGTGTCAATGTGATATTGGCTAGAAAATGGATAAATAATTTTTGTTTTTCATTAGATTAGATTCGTTAATCTGTTGAATAGAATATATTATATTTGCTTAACGCACATTAACTTATAAATATGAATACGATCTCAGCTACTCTTTTACGTGAACATCTGATTGAAGGATGTATAAAAGATGCTAATGGTAATTTTAAACCATTCCCTATTCTTGCAATTGATAATATTCCATTAAATATATGGGTGCACCAGAATACCCAAATTATTGATCGTGCAGAAACTTTAGTTCCAGCTCAAGGTTGGTTATATGATTATGATAGTGAGTTAGCATTAAGTAATGCATGGAAACTTCTTAAGCCTGAAGTTTATAAAAATGGAGCTGTTTCAACAGTGGTTCCAATATTAATTTGCTCTGATGATTTAGATCTAGCATGCAGCGTAATTATGGTTGAACAAGTTGTTTCAGCAGATCAAGTCGTATGGGCTCGTTTTGGTCTTGCATTTAACCATATTCACGATGTTGTGACATCCGTAGTTTGGGAAACCTCACCTTCTGCTCCGCGGTTAAGTTTTTCGTTGAGCGAATTTGAAAAAGCATATAATGATTTAAAAGAATTAGACAAAAAATGGAGTGAAGGTTTTATCTAGTTTTTTTAAATATGACCACATATTGAAAGATGCTGCTCTTACCTTCTCTAAATATCATGTAATAAATTTAGGTTAAATAAATGTCTAATAGTTATAAATTTCAATTAAAAATGGAGCTAGATCTAAAATTAATCACGCCTGAAGAGATTCAGAACTGGGCCGTGCATGCACTAGAGAATGATCCAACAAATGAGCTAGCTTTAGACATCTGTTTTTTATCAAACACTGAGCAAATATTACAATATTTCAGACTCACAGAAAAAAGTGAATTTAGTGAAACTTCGGTAGATGAAATAACAAGGAAAGTTTTAGAAAATTTTATTTTTAAGTATATAAATATTGTGAATCATAAAGACCAGATATATTCTTTTTTTCAAAATATTGTTTCCATACATCCTTACTTAGAAAAAGAAGAATTACGGTTTTTAATTTACTCATATGAGACTCAACTAGATATGGCATTAGAAGGCTTTTCAGAATTAGAGCCTGAAACACTATGGGAAAATTTTAAATTAGAGTTAAAAGAACACCTCTCATCTTCGACTCATTCTCATACCTAAAATATGATCACCAATAGATCTAAAAATAGATGGTTTTTATATTGATTAGGTTATTAGTGATTATTTTCTGATTTAACTGATAGTTATATACTGTGATACACCGATAAAATGAATCATAAAATCCATTTTATCGGCTTGCCTACAGAGGCTTTTTAAGATCCCATTTTATTTTCTAATATAGTTTGGAAACTCTTTTAAAACCGTGCTACATAATTGACCTTTCATATCTTCACGTTTGCGTGCTTCAAATTGGTCCATACCTAATCTCATAACTTCTTTACCATACTTTTCACCTAGTTCATGTTTGGTACATTTGTCAGATTCATGAACTAATTCTTGTGAAGTATAGTGATAATTACAATCAAGTTGAGCACGGCTTAAAAAACCATGTAGTTGTACTGTTCTCTCGCAAGTTGTTCGCTGTATATAAGTTTTAGGCTCTTGAGCAGCATAAACTGATGACCCTACCAATAAAGTGAAAGCTGTTACTAAAAAATTACGCATTATTTCCCCGATAAAATTATTAAAAGTATAAGTGGCAATGTTGCGGGTGTATTAAATAATAATTGTTTATAAGTGTCTATTAATAATAAGAAAGTTAGATAAATCCTCTTATCTTTTGAATATTTCATCACCTTATTAAAATTATGGAATTAAGTTTAATGAATAAGTGATATAAGTTTTTATAATTATCTTTATTAGTTAAATTAAATCTTTATTCTAGTTAGGCATTCTATTAAGCTTAATAAAAGAGATTATAAAGCTATATAAGAATAGCTATAAAATAAAAATGAGAATTAACTTCATTAAATCAGTTCATTTAGTCTTTTGAAAGAATATGCGATAGACATGCAAATAGATTTTTTTAAATAAAACTAAGATATATGTGAAATTTTTTTTTAAAGCAATTTTAGAAGCAAAAAATACGCATCTTTAAATTTTTATAAGATCCGCAAAGAGCACTGTTTAGTCACCCTTACTGAAACAGTGCTCTTTGCTCCATCACAACTCCTATCCAGTAGAGTCCGATGCATAGAAATAGTGTATGGCTGTCTCACTTAAAATGTTGACTGTATTTTCAGTTTTTTTAAATGATATCAGCATAAAAATCACGTATATTAAAAATTAACAGAAGAATCTTCTTTGGTTTATATTTTGAACAGCACAGAATACACACTAGATCGCATAGATCGGAAAATATTATCTGCCCTTCGTGGAAATGGCCGCTTAACAGTTGCACAGCTCGCCGAAGAAGTTGGGCTTTCATCCTCGCCCTGCTGGACTCGACTCAAACGTTTAGAAACTCTAAAAATTATTGAAGGCTATACGGTAAACGTAAACCCAAAAGCGATTGGCATTCATGAGTTATTCTTTATTGAAATTACGCTAGAACGCCACGACGACGAAATGCTAGAAAACTTTAGTGAAGCTTTGGCAGATATTCCTGAAGTGGTCGAGGCGCATTTAGTTACGGGTGACTATGATTACTTGGTGAAAGTGGCCGTAAAAGATGCCGAACATTACGAACGCTTTTTACGTAAAAAGCTCTATTCGATTAAAGGTATTCGGCACACGCGTTCAACCTTTGCCCTACGACCACTTAAATCTGCCAACACTGCAGACTTAATGTTGATTGAATAATTGACTTATATGAGCCGCTTTAGGTGCTTCATTGTTTTAATTTGATTTTATTCAATGTTGCACATAAAGCCTTCTTATCGGCTTCTTTTAGCTGAGGGTGCTGAACTGGCCACATATAGCTACAGCCATGCGGTGCCTTGTTATTATTTTTCTTAAGTTCATAGGCAATATTTTTTAAAAGTTCGGTGTTTAAAGAACTAATTTTTAAACGCACTTCGCTTAAGTCCTGAGGCTTCCAGTTGGTTTCAGGGCTAGACAACCAATCTGCTCTATATCGGTACTGAATAGCTTTTGCTACATTCATTTGTGTCACTATAAACGGCTTTACCGTTTCGCTATTCAGTCCAAAAGACTCGGCTTCAGAAAGTGATTGGTCAAGTACTTTCTTTTCTTGAGCTAAATCTTCAATCGGTAAATGCTGCTCTGCTTTATAGCCTGCGACATCTTTCATATAAGATAAGCGCTCGTTAACTAAACGTGCTGTTTGATCATATTGATATGCTTGTGCCAATGAAGAAAAGCACATCAAAGCTGCCACTGTAGTCGCTACTTTAACCGTTTGTTGAACGTTCTTAATATTTAACATTTAAGTACCTATCGAAATCATTGTTGTGCTGTCATTCCAAAGCAGTACTCTATTTTAAGAACCCTCAAAAGTAAAATCTCACGATATGCTAAGCTCTTGGCTCCATGCAGAGTCAGATTGGTGATAGATGTGCTGACATACGTGTTTAACAGATGAAATAAAGTGCGGGTTTTGTCCATCCCATTTTTCTACCATGCAATACGTCACATGTATGCCTTTGGGCTGAAACTCTCTTGCCAATGACTGTGATAACGCTCGAATACCCGCAAACATACTTTGGCTTAATACATCGTGGTGAGGTGAACTGTGAGATGGTGCTCCAAGAAAAATAACTGTACCTCTTTGCTGCTTTAACATCGGTTTCAGCACTAGTTGCGACACGCTCACTGCACTTAAACCTGTAGTCTGCCAACTGTGCTCAATTTCTTCTAAAGATAAAGATTCAATATTTGGCGCAGATGAAAAATTTGGCTGAAAGACGCATAACTCAATGGTATGGCGATGCTCTGTTATATATTTCAGCAGACTTTTTAAATGCTTAGTATTTACCAAGTTTAAGCGAACACTTGTTATGAACCGTACCGGGTTTGTCGGAGACCACTTTTCTTGAGAGAATGTCCCGATGAAAAAAGTAAAATACACCCCTGAAATCAGAGATAGAGCGGTT